>CAWFYL010000007.1:0-1442664 GCA_963820025.1 uncultured Acidimicrobiia bacterium | reverse complement strand
TCGATCCTGATGACGCTAGGACAGCACGCCCGGGGAGGTCCGAGGCGCGGGTACCCGCGAGCTTGTTCTAGTAGCCGAAAAGCAGTACGCCGTCGAACGGAAACTGCAGCCGTCCGCTTGCGAAGACAGCTTCGAGGAGGTCCTTCGCGTCGCGATAGCTCTGCGTCGTCGACTTCCCCGATCGGTACTCGAGCATCACACCGAGCGTGAGGTAGCGGGCTCCGACAATCAGGGACGACCGCACGAGGTCTCGATACACGGCGTTGCTCATCTCGCCCCGGCCGGCTTCGATCTCCACCACGATTCCGAGGTCCTCGTGGTAGGCGTCGACTTCGTACGCCACTCGTTCCGAGCCTGCTCGCCGAAGAGCACGGGTCGGCGGACCTTGTCCACCCGCTTCTTGCTGACCTCGACCGTGTAGCCAAGCCCGGTAAGACCATCGCGAGGATTTGCGAGTACCGAATCGCTCGTCAATCCGGACTGCACCGCCGAGCTGATCGCGACTTCCTCGGCTGCGACGATGTTCACGAAGTCGCTGACCGAGGCCGGGGGAGAGCGGATGTCGGAAGTAGATCAGACTCGGGAAGGTCACAGGCCTGCGAGCTCACACGATCGAACGTGAGCTCGCAAGCTTGACGCGGCACGCCGAGGCGATGAGGCCCGATTCGATCGACCGCGCCGCTCGTGGTGTCAATCGGATGGTGGCGGCGTGTGCCCGCGTCCGGGGGGACTCGGGAGCCGGTTCCACCGGTTCCTATACTGCGCGAGGACGGTGGTCGTGGAGTGCAATGGCTTTGGTGGGAACTCCTTCAGAGTCCATGGCCACGGTTTCATCGCAACATCCAGTCCGCGGTCTTGCGCCACTCGTTCGTTTGTTCCTCAGTGATCTTGAACAGGTCATGTGACGGCATGACCAAGGTGCGCACCACGGTGCTCATCTCTCGGTCGAACTGAACGAGGACGTAGAACAGGTCGGCGGCCCACACCACTCCGGCTGTCTTACCCACCGCCGAATACGGCGATCGAGCGGACTTCACCTGTACGCGGAAGTTGGGCTGGGTGACGACGATGTCGACCTCCCGCTTCCCAGCCGGAGCCAGTTCTGCGCTGTAGCCGAGTTCGAGAAGGCGTGCGAGCACGTACCCCTCGCCCACGTCGCCGAGGCGCGGTCGCACTTGGATGGTGCGGGTTTTGCCGTCGCTTCCATTCACGGTCATCGCGAGGTATTGCCAAAGTTGGTGCCCTCCGCCATGCGCGTGAGGCTATTCGAGACTGCTGGCTGCTCAGCTGGCCGCCAGCCGGTCCGTCGGTGCAGTCATCGCCAGACGGAGTGACGAGCACCAGTTGCGCGGCCGCCCCGTCTGCGCGACCGATCGCTACGCTGTCTCCGACACGAGCGTTCTGTGACTCAGCAAGTCCCACCGAGCTGAGCACCAGGTTGAGTCTCGGCGTTCCGTGCACCGCGACCTCGAGATTGTCCGGAAGAATCGTGACGCCCCGGGGACATCCTCTTCGATGCCCCTTTGTCTGTGTGAATCGTGTTCTTCAGTAAGCGCTGCAAGCCGTCCAGCCTGACCTTCCCCCGACCTCGGCTCTAAAGGCCGGGGCTCTACTGGTCGTAGCCTGATGTCCTTCGACCGGGGAGTCCCGGATGCGGCGGCTGGCGAAGCAAACACGAGACGACGAGTACGCCTCGCAGCGGGACTACCAAGAGATCCACATGGCTCGAGGTCAGTTGGTCCATGTGGATAACAAAGGGGAACATTCACCGTCGTCCTGGTTGCCGACATCACAGCACCGACAAGTACTGACTTCGTCGGCTTTGGCGGCTACCTCTCGGGGCCGAATCCGCGGCAGTCGACGTGAGGTTGCGCGCCAATGGCAGCGAGGTCAACGGGACCTTCGAGATCGCCGACCAGTGGTCGAGGATGGGACTCGCAGTTGCGGCTCCGGGCGCGACGACCATCGAGGTCACTCTCAGCTGGTCCGGTGACGTAGACCTCGACCTCTGGGGAATTCGGCGGGAGCCCTGGAGCTGCCCGAGCCCCTGTTGGCGGCGGGCGTCGACGAGGCGGCGCTGAACGCCTCTCACCTGGCTCCCGAGACCTTCTACTTGCCGCACGAGGGCGCGGTCGGACATGGACGTCGCCGCCGAGGAGTCAACCCATGTCGAGATGTCACTTGGTAGAGAAATCTCGCTGAAGAAGTGTTCGTACTGCGGCCGGCTGTTGCCGGTTGATCCGGCACGACTCGGGATGCTGGGAACTCCAACACAACGCGAAGGTGTCGCTCCATCAGAACGAGTGCCGCGTTTGCAAGAAATGGCGCATCAACGATGACTTCAATCCCAAGCGGACTACGGATCAACTGCACGAGTCGTCTGTCATTACCGCGGGAACGTCGGCTGTTCCTTCGGGATCCGGAGCGACTCCAGGCGATCAAGGAGCGGTCAGGCGCCGGGCTCAAGTCGCAGGTGTGGAAGCGCTTCGATCGCCAATGCTTCTACTGCAAGCGTCCACTTGAGCTCGACGAAGTGCACCTGGACCACACTCGGCCGCTCGCCTACCTGTGGCCCATCGACGAGCACGCCACGTGTCTCTGCCCAGAGCACAACAACCAGAAGCAGGACAAGTTTCCGGTCGACTTCTACACCGAGGCGCAGTTGCAGGAACTGGCCGACATCTCCGGTCTGTCGTATGAGGAGCTCTCGGCCAAGGAGATCAACGACGAGGAGCTCCAGCGCATTCTTGACGACGTGGTCTCCTTCGCGGAGCAGTGGGAGCCACGTACCTTCGCGGCGACAGCGCGAAAGATCGCTGAGATCCTTCCGGACGTCGACCTCTTCGCCGTTCTTGATGAGTCTGACCCCGAAGTTCATTCGGAGCTGATGCAGCAGTTGGCCGAGCGCCCGCCCGCCGTTGGTGAGGAGGAGTCTTAACTCCTACAACGGTGTCAAGAACAGCAGGTGTTGGGCCGTCGTCCGCTTGCCCTTGCTCGCGTAGCCCGTGTTGTTCGAGCCCTGCTACATCCTCGACGACTTTGCCAGCGAGTTTGAATCGGTCGGCGGCTAGGCGCCTGAGTCCATCGACGAGCTTGTCCTTCCCGCCAGAACCGATGTGGATCACTAGGAGCCCGTTGCGGTCGAGAAGCTCGTACCCAGCCCGTAGAATCGCGGTAGTCCAGCGACTTGGTCTGTTGCCTTTCAACGAACGCTTTGCTGCGCTCGTGGAAGTCGGTTGCGTTCCAGCCACAGAACCACAGGCGTAGCCAGTTTGGCCGGTCGAAGCGCATCCCCAGAAAAGGGGGCGACGTGATGATGGTATCGACCGATCCCAACTGGTTCGTGAGAGTTGACGGAAGTCGCCCTAATTCCGCCGTCCGGGGTGGAAGTCGTTTGGAAGCGGCGTGGCTAGGGCTGATCGACCCGCTTACGGACATGGTCGATCACGTTTCTTGTAGATGGCGCTACCGCGTGGACTGAATGGCGTGATGGGGTGGGAGGTGCGCGAGAACGCGTACGGGCGATTGCCGTGAAGGATGTGAAGTCCGCCGGCCCACACCGGAGCGTCGGCCCGGTCCTCGAGGTCGTCAGCTAGAAAGACGCGTGCTCGCGGAGACTTTCTAGCGTTTGCGGGTGGTAGTAGTCGCTAACCGAGGCGTTGAGGCCAAAGGCAGCGGACTGTCGATCGCTCTCTGTGAGCTCCACAGCCGACATGCGCGCCTGAAGACGAGCTAGGGCAGCAGAGGCCTCGGCACCAGAAGGCGGGTTGATCTTGGCTCTCGCCACTGTCGCCGCGAATGGGCTCATGTCATTAGAGATCCCATTTCGACCCTGCACGACCCCCTCGAACGGAACGGTACCCACACCGCCAAGCGGGTCGAGCACGGTGTCTCCGGGCTGAGTGAACTCTCGAACCAGCCAATACGCGAGCCCAGGCTTCAACTTCCCCTGGTAGGAGCACAGCGAATGCAGGGGATGACCCCACGCGCGGGCCGACATATGGCGCCTGCTTGTACGGGAGTGTCTCGCCGAACGACGAGATGGACTTGGCCAAGCCGTATTGGGTACGACGGTTCGATCCCCGGCCGCTTCGAGTCTTGGCGGGCTTCGCGGAAACAAGCTCTCGTTGCAGAGCGCGGACTTGTCCCTCGAGTGGCGCCGCGCGATCACATTCGATGTCTCGACGATGAAACCAACTGCCTCCCGACGCGTTCGATCAGCTTGTCGGTCGGCACATGCACTCCGTAGAACTTGGAGTCGCCGATGTCTAGTACGAAGCGCCCGCCGGGCCTGAGTGTCGCGTGGACTGCCTCCAGTGCCTCGGCCATGTCCGAGAAGTAGTGACGAACGAGGAGAGGGATCCTGCGGTCGCCGGCGCATTCGTCGAGCTCCAGTGCCACCGCTTCGACCTCCGTGAACGACCAATATCACCTCGATTCTCTTGAGACGTTGTTGATTCCTGCGGCGACGGCCTGGGCATGGTAGCCCGCTAGATCGGATTCCCCGTCAATGAGCCCCAGGAGCCACAGCTCGATCTTCGTGTTTCTGAAGTAGTTGGTGCCGTTCAGGTAAGGCGGCGAAGTAACGGCGAGGTCGAACCTCTCGCCCGACGTCGGGGGGAGCTGTCGGCAATCGCCTGAGAGGCGGACTGTCGGCGCAGTGTGTTCAGGATGGGCGTGGATGTCTTCCATCATCTGGTGAACGGACGCACGGATGAAGGCCGGGACGTCAACCTGTCGTGTTTCTTGTATTCATCCGAGCGCCTGCGGCGTAGATCCGCTCGACGCGTCATGTTCGACGAGTGCACGGCATTGGCGGCACAAGCGAGCAACAACAGAGACCGGATGTGATCGTCGCCGTTAGCGACCTGGATGGCCAGATCGTGGGCGCCGAGCAGATCCCGGATATGTGGTTCCTCAAAGAATCTCGTTGGGGAAAGGCAGCTTCGTATGGCTTGAGGTCTGCCTTATCGGCCCAAGCCCCAAGTTCACTATCGATCCGCTCGAGGTAGCTATGAAGGGCGAGTTCTGTCGCCGGCAGATGCTGTCGGGCCCAACGGGCGGACTGGACCTTCGTGTCGGCGACGAAGGCCATGAACGGGTTGACTTCCGAGTAGAAGGAAGGGATGCCTTCCATCGAAGCAGTCACCTGGGACGTGCCCGAACCGCCGAACGGGTCGTAAATCGGATTTCCGGTTCGCCAAAGCGGAGCAGCACCTTTTCGCGTACGTAGGACGCAGAAAATCCCTCAACGTACGGGTACCAGCCGTGGACCGGAAGTCGCTTGTTCTCTTGGAAGGTGACACCGAGAGGTGAGCGAGCTTCCGATGGGAATGGCAGACCTAGCTGGCCATCCTGGCGGCGACCTGATCTGGTGAAAGCCTCGACCAACAACTGGATGCAGGCGTTGCTGAAGCTGCGTGCCCTTGGCCTGCGCTCTCCGTTCTAGGTCTTCGAGCATGGGGTCGCCGAGTGCGCGACGAAGCTCAGGGCTCGAAAGGGCAGAGACGAATTCGAGGACTCACGGGTAGCGAGTCGGTCCGATCCGCCGGCAGACTGATGGTCACACGAGTGGCCTTGCCCGCCGCGGACCGCGCTCACGGGGGAAGTAGATGGTCTAAGGTGTGGCTCGCCATGATCCCCACTCTCTCGAAGTCCCAATAGTTGTTACTAGAACTTCTCCGGGCGTTGGGGGATGGTTTCGGATGCCGGCTGGGATGGCCGATCCCCACACTCCGTGCGTTTCGCTCCTGCTCCCCAGCGGAGATGACCCAGCCGCACCGAGGATGGCTCCCATCACGAGAGCCGGTTCGTCCTGCCACTCAGTGTGTGTCCAGTACGCAAGCTCCCGCGCCGTTCGGGGTCGCACACCCGCACATAGTCGCACCCTGAATCATCAGTCGAGTACGTGCTGGTGCGGATCGTGTTGCCGTTGACGAGGTGGAGAACGAACTCGTCCTCGGTGTTCGGCGCGGGACCAAGAGACTCGGCGGAGTGCACGCGGTGCAGGACATCGTCACCCTTGCTCAACAAAATCGGCCTCCTCACTTCGTCGCCTCGCGGGCGACTCCGAACGAGAGGAGGCCGTTCACAGGCGCCGGCCACGAGCGCCAAGACCGAGGGTATCCCGATCAAGGGTGTCCGACGAGGACAATCCGTCGGCGGTTCCGTCCGAGCGGAACCGACCACACGGCGGCACCTTCGGACACCGCCGAGTTGTTGTTCAGCGGAGGGATTGCAGGGTTTCGCCTGCTTCACGGTGACATCCAGAACCCCCACCCATTGCGCTCGGCTCGAATAGTTGGGTTCGCCTGGCGAACGACTGCGACCGCGGCGCCGCTCGGGGACTTCCAGCTCCGGCCCGCCAATGGCCCACTGACGATTGCTAGGCGATGGGTCTCGGGATCAAGACAAGCTTCGGTTTTCGACCCTTGGTGGATATTGTGTGAATTGGGACACCGCCGGTTTCTGCGCTCCCAGCTTCGTGGCGGGCATTCGTTGAGCGGAACTCCACGATCAGGCGTTCCACCACGCGGCGGTATCGCTTAGGCCCCAGGCTCGAGCGAGGAGCCGTACCTGGTCGTGTACTGGGTTCGACAACGTGATCTGCGCCATAACTTCTTCCTCTGCTATTGCTCCGGGATACGCTTACAAGAAGAAATAGTAGCACCGACGGGAGGCGCACACTCGCAGAGCCGAGGTGACCGTGTGGTCGGCAAGCGGTGCCTCACCGGTACGTCGAGGCGCTCAAGGCCGTGCGCCGCCGCAGAGGGTCTCAGCTGCCTGCAACGTCGAGTTCCGCGTTGAACGCGAGCCGTCGGCTATCAGGACCGCGCGTTCCTCCGACACGGAAGAACCGGGCCGCCCCGGTACTCCCTCAAACGCAGTTCCGAAGTGGTCGATGTGTTGGGTGCGCCGAAGACTCACCCTGCATCTCGATCGCTGGTCGAGTTGATGGCCGACTTTTCCTGCGCTGTTCGGCCGGGAACGAACCCGCCGCAGCTCGACCTTCGTCACGTGGTGGGGAGCCGTGGACGGGTCAGATGCGGATGACGTCAACGATCCCATCGAGGGCGCGGAAGTCGTCGGGGTTTCGGGTGTACAGGGGGAGCTCTTCTGCCAAAGCAGTCGCTGCGATGAGCAGGTCGACGGCGCGTGCTCCTCTCGGCTTGCGTCCTGCGGCAGCGATCGCGGCAAAGACGCGTCCATAGGCGCGGGCGGCTTCTGTGTTGAACGGCAGCGGATCGAATGCCGCCTCCGTTCGCTGCAGCCGATCCTGGCGCCGGCTCCGTTCCGCTGGATCGGTCGTCGCGTGAGGGCCCGCCGCGAGCTCGGCCATAGTGATCGCGCTGATCGCGACTTCGGAAGGAAGTTCGTCAGCGGAGATGCGTTCGAGGTCGATCACCACGCTGGTGTCGAGGAGTCCTCGCTCGGGCCGAGGACGGTCAGCCACGAGGTTCGATGTCCTGGCCCGCCAGATCATCGAGGTCTCGTCGGAACCGGTCTGCGTCGATCGCTGGGGCTGCGCTAAAGGTGTCGATCACCGCAGCGGCGCTGATGAAGCGCCGACGACGCAAGGGCGTGAGCTCGCCGACGGGTTCGCCATTGCTCGTGATCGTGAACGTCTCCCCGTTGCTGAGGGAACGCATGATCCGTCCGCTTTCGTTGCGGAGCTCTCGCTGACTGATCTCGGTGGCCATGACCGAACTGTAGCACGGCGTGCGACGCCGTCGGCGGCTTCATATGGCCGCCGTCGTGAGTTCGCCTCGTAGCGCCGCCCGTCGGCTATCAGGACCGCGCGTTCCTCCGACACGAGCACGCTGCAGGTCAGCGAGCGGGTTTCGACCGGTACGTTGTGTTCTTGTCGAGCAGCGGCAGCGTGATTGAGAGCCTTGCGACGGTGACGTCCGCGGGGATGTTGCTGGCTTGGAGGTACGGGGAGTCGTTTGCGGTGACTTCGACCTTGAGGCGGTGGCCGGCGGGGAAGAGGTAGCCCTGCGGCCGGATCTGGAAACGCACCTTCCGGTTGGGACCGGCAGGACCGTCGACGCGGTAGGTACCACGCGTGACCAATCCTTGCGCGCTGCCGTCGGGAAGCACGTCCCACACTCGCACGCTGAGCGGCACATCTGTACCCGTAGTCGAGAACTCGAGATCGACCACGGGTCCGCCCATGAGTGCGAGGTTGTTCTTCACTGGGAACTCATACGTTGCCACGGTCGGATCGGGCGCGGACGGCCGCATGATGCGACACCCCTTGTACGAGTGGGGACCGGGCAACGTGGCCGTCGAGATCGGATCCGTGGCCGCGCCGGCTGGTCCTGCAACTCCCGCGGAGGTTGAGCCAGTTGCGTCGCTCGTGAACGTGATGTGCCCGGGGTGGAGTGCCTGCCAGTCGGACGCGTGCACGTACCGCAGCCTCGCGTCATGGTCGAGGCAGCGCGTCAGCGTCGCACCCACGTCGAACGTCGCTGCTCTTGGAGTGCGTCGCGGCCGGAGGTAGTGGTCAAGGAACTTGTTCATCTGCGGCTTCACAAGATCCCACTCGTCTTGCCTCTCCGCGGCGTAATCGTGACCGATGTCGCCAAGGAACAGCTTGAACGGGTAGTGGGGGTCGGACGCGCGCACGTGGTTCATGACCGACAGCGCTTCGGATGCCGGGAACAGTGCATCGGTGAGGCCCTGGACCCAGAAGATCGGTACGCGACCCTGCGGGGTGATCGTGATAGGTGACTTGAACTCGCGGTAGGACCGTACTCCGGCGGCAACCGTCGGGTCCTCTGGAGGGAATGGGTTCCCCGCGAGAAGCCGTTTGGTCGAGGCCGTGATGTCGCTATCAGCGTCCGTGCCCGGGGGCGCGAGCGAGCCCGAGAGCGGCGCCGCGGCGATCAAGCCCGAGACGGTGCTCTGGAGCGGGACGCCGAACGGTTTGCTGTGGTTGCCGTCGGGGGGCGCGAGCTTCCAGCCGTCGGTGCCGCGTCCGTTGGGTGCGAGGACCTGGATGAGGTCGCCGAACGTGTACATCGGCAGCGCGGCGACCCACGTGAGCTGCGTGCGCCCGTCGGGCGTCTTCCATGGTGCGAGTTGACCGTTGTCCCTTCCCCTGCACGGGTCGATGCCCAGCTTGGCGGGTGTGGGAGCGGCGCCGCACATCACGCGACCCGCGAGCAGGGCCGCCATCGAGGCGGGGCCTCCACCGTATGAGCCGCCAGTGATTGCGAGGCGCGCCTTGTCGGCGACGCGGCTTTGGACGAGCCCGCCCGTGAGCCATTGCACGTCTCGCACTTCCCAGCGCTTGTCGTCGAGATGGATCCAGTACTCGTATGGTGCGCATTGGGGCGCCGGCATGGCGGTGCTCTGGCCGGGAGTGTCGGGGCCACACGAGTCACGCCAACCGCGCGCGGTGTAGTTGAGCACCACGTACCCACGCGAAGCGAACCAAATGTTGTTCCAACGGTCGTTGGTGGCCGGGCGGTCGACGGAGTGAACCGTGTCGCTCTTGCCAGTCTCTTCCCAAACGGTCTTGTCGTCGGTGAAGCCGTGCGCCATCACGACGGTCGGCTGAGGACCGCGCGTCCCGCACGGGATCGTGACGTCCACGGAGAGCGGCATTCCATCGAAGCTCGGGACAGTGCCGCGCCACCGCACGTACGACACGGGCCGACGATCCTTACTGTCATGAACCTCCGCGACGAGCACCGCCCCAGGCAGATCGGCGTAGGGCATGACCCCTGGTGCACAGTCGGCCGCGGCCGCAGAGGTGGCGCCGCTGGCCGTATTCATGGCCAGCATGAACACTCCCAGAACGACTGCCACGACCCGCTGCATCCCCCACGGACAGTACTCGGCACGGCACGTCTCGGTGTGTGGACTGTTGATCGTGTGCCGTTGCCCAATACGCCGGCGCGCTTACGCCGAAGGTGTCGCGGCGGCGCTCCAAACCTCGCCAGACAAGTTCACCGGCCTGCCCACGTTCGAGGAGGTATTGGTGCGCGTGAAGCGCGGCCATCTGCCGGGCGCGCATGACGTACGGCTCGGCGCGCGGGTCCTACGTGCCCGCCCGTTCCGGCCGCGAGTTCACGTGGTGAATTGCATCGAGCTCGCCCAATAGTGCGACCCGTCGGCTATCAGGACCGCACGTTCCTCCGACACGGACACGCAGGTCAACGGGCTGAATCCTTCACATGCGTCGGCTGCGGTCACGCATTGGTCACGGGGTGGATCTTTGGGCTCCCGAAGATCAATGCGGAAACCTGCTCAGCGGCTTCGCCCTGCATGGTGGGAGTGACGTGCGAGTACACGTTGTCGGTGATGGTCGTCGAACTGTGGCCGAGTCGTTCTGAGGCAATCTTCGTCGGCACTCCCGACGCTAGAGCGAGGGTCGCCCACGTGTGCCGGAGCCCGTGCAGAGTGATGCGCGGCCAAGCTCCCACGCGGTCTACTCGCGCGGTCGAACTCACGACTAAACCGCTCGGGATGGTAGGGCCGCCCATCTGGGTGGCAGAAGACCAGCGTGTCGGACTGCGGCGGCAAACCGAGCCCGAGCATTTCCTCGGCCTGCCGCAGCCGGTGTGCCTTTAGGACGGTGACCGTGCCTGAATCGAGGTATATCGCACGGCCTCTGCCGGTCTTGGTCCGGGGAGCGATGCGAATCTCGTGTTCAACTGCTGTGATCGTTTGGCGGATCGAGGCGCGAGGAGCGTCGAGGTCGATGTCAGCCCAGCGAAGACCAAGCGCTTCGCCTCGTCGGCATCCTGTCGTGGCGAGGAAGTACCACCCCGGGTAGTAACGGTTTGACTCGACCTGGCGCAGGAAGGCCGCCAGTTGATCGGCAGACCAGACGCGCATCTCGGGCGGTCTGGCGTCGCTCGCCCCTGGAGGCCGCGCTGCGTCGGCCGGATTGCGGGTGACTCGGCCCCATGCGACTGCGTCGCGGAGTGCTTTTCCGAGGATCGTATGGATGTACCGCACGGTTCGTGCCGAGAGTCCGCCAGGCTTGCCGTCCTTGCGTGCGCCACTGCTGCGCAGTTGCGCGTAGAGCTTGTTCAAATCGACGGCGTCCAGCGCCTGAAGTGAGGTGGAGCCCAGCGTTGGCACGACGTGGAGCCGTATGTAGCGGTTGTAACTGGCCCACGTGCTTGGTTCGAGTGCGCGCTTCACGGAGGGCAGCCAATCGTCAATGAGGTAGCCCTCCAGTGTCTGAAGCGACGGCCGCACGAAGCCGCTCGTGTTCGCAGCGTTGACCACTGCGACCAGGGCTTCGATCGCCTCGGCCTTGGTCCGCAAGCCACGCCGGCGAACCTGTTGTCGGGTGGCACCCGCGCAGGCAACATCGACGACAAAGCCCCAGGTCCCGGGCACGCGCCGGGCACGGGTTCCAACGGACGGGCACGCCACGCGCGTTCCGCGGTAGCGAACTCCGAACGCAGCCCCGTGGACGTCGCGCGCTTCGACTCGGCAGCGGCGGCCTCCACCATGCATTCGGGTTGCCTCCCGAAAGGCCGAAAGGCCGAAAGACCCTGTTGCCTCTCGCACGACCGTGACAACGTGACAACCGAAAAGCCCCAGACCCGGCCGCAAAGAGCGAGGCCGCTTGATGGAATCGCGTTTCGCCAGGCAGCACATCAAGCTTCACGGGCACCGGGTGGTGTACCGCTGTGCCGGGTCGGGACCCGTGGTGTTGCTGGTACACGGCATGGCCGGCAGTTCGGACATGTGGCTGGGCGTCATGCCCGCGCTGGCGGAGAGCTTCACGGTGATCGCACCCGACCTCCTCGGTCACGGCGAGTCCGCGAAGCCGCGCGGCGACTACTCGCTCGGCGGGTTTGCCAGCACACTGCGCGATCTCCTCGTCGCGCTCGGCCACGACCGGGCGACGCTCGTCGGTCAGTCCCTGGGCGGCGGCGCGGTGATGCAGTTCGCCTACCAATTTCCGGAGCGATGCGAACGGTTGGTGCTCGTCTCGAGTGGGGGGCTCGGTGAGGAAGTCAACCTGCTGCTCCGTCTCCTCACCCTGCCCGGCGCCGAGTACGTGCTGCCGATCGCGTGCAATACGTGGGTCCACGATGCCGGAGTGAACATCGCAGGATGGCTGCGTCACCTGGGCCTGCACGTGAGTCCGAATGTCGCCCAGGTCTGGGAGAGCTACGGCTCACTCGCTGACGCCCCGACACGCACTGCGTTCCTGCACACGCTGCGATCCGTCGTCGACCCTGCGGGCCAGCGGGTCAGCGCCTCCGATCGGCTCTACCTCGCGTCGGAGATGCCGACGTTGATCGTTTGGGGGGACCACGACCACATCATTCCGGTGGAGCAGGGCCACACCACCCACGCCGCGATCCGCGGCAGTCGCCTCGAGATCTTCGAGGGCAGTGGCCACTTCCCGCATTGCGACGACCCTGAACGCTTCGCCGGAGTGTTGACAGACTTCATCGACACCACCGCACCCGCAGCGATTTCGGCCGAGGTCTGGCGCGACCGCATCATTGCCGCGACCGCCCTCTGAGCTCGATCCCAGATCATCGCGTTCCCCGACGCGGCAGGCCTCGCACACTGTCGTCAACAGCTTGCTTCATGCCGCGACGCTACGCCTGCGGCGGAATGACCAGGCGACTCGCGAGTGTCGCCCGAGAGGCCGCGATCGAGCTGCGCGCCGAGCGGCTCGAAGCAGCTCGGGCAGACCGGAGAGGCACCCGGGCGACGCCGGCTCGCGGATCCGTGTCAGGTCCCGTGCGTGCGCATCGAGCGTGTCGATGAGCTTCCCGACTCTCCGTTCGTGGGCGCAGTTGACGTCTGCTCCTGGTGCGATGTGCGCGAGCATGGCGTCGGGACGTGACACAGCGGGAGCCGCGACCGTCGCGCTGGCTCACGTGTGGCCGCTCGCGGGCAAGCGAACCGGCTCGTGGGCTCCAGCGAGACCGAGAATCTCCTCGAAGCCGTCGCGCAGGCACTCGAGGAGCACGTCGGGATCGGGAACAGCACCCGTGTCCGTGTTGACGCCGAGGTGACACGTCCCGCAGTAGGACAGCAGCGTCACGTTGAGCGCCGCTCCGATCGTGGGGCCGAACGGGTAGAGCGCGAGAACCTGGGCTCCCCCGACGTAGATCGGAACCGTGAGCCCGGGCACGTTGCTGGCGAGGAAATCGATGTGCTTCAACATGCTGCCGACGACGCGGCGGGGCACCAGGTTGAGCATCCCGGCAATGGTGTTGGTCAGCGGGATCGAGCGTTCGCTGCGGGATGCCGCCGCGAGCGTCGTGGAGCACCCGCATCCGCGTCGCCGGATCTGGAGCATCGACCGGGACGCTGAACCGCATCAACGTGATCCGGTTCCCGGCGATCGGGTCGCCCTCCTCGCGGATGCTGATCGGCATCGTGACGCGCAGCTCGCGGACCGCGACCCCATGACGATCGTGGTAGCGGCGCAGGCCATCGGCGATGCCGGCGAGGAACGCGTCATTCAACGTGCCGCGCGCGATCCGCGCCGCCTGCTTGAGATCGTCCAGCGGCACGTCGAGGGCTCCGTAGTGCCATCCGAGTCGCCGGTCGTGCATGACCGGTGAGTACGTCTCCCGCATCGGTTGCACCATGCGACGCAACCGACTGGCCCGTTCGGAGCGCTTCGACCGCCGTCGCGACCGGGTGCCGGGCTGCACTGACCGCGACCAGCGGCGCGGCGCGGACCGCGCGCCAACTCACGTCGACGAGCCTGGCCGCGTGGTAGCGCAGGGCCTCAGCAGTGAGGCGAACGCGTCCCGGGGCTTCACCGACCGGCGACACAGGACCGTCGTCGGGATCCGGCGAGCCACGCGCCACGTCGAACAGCTCGGTCGCGAGCTGCATCCCGCCGATGCCATCGGTGAGCGAGTGGTGGACCTTCAGGATCGCCGCGGCACGGCCATGTTCCAAACCTTCCACCGTCGTCCACGACCACATCGGACGGGCAGGATCGAACGCCTCCATGCCCTCCTTGCGCGCCAGATCGAGGACGGTCGCCGAGAGTCCCGGGGCCGGGCGCCTCCACGCGGCGGACGTGCCAGGACAGGTCGAAGCTCTCGTCCGCCACCCATCGAGGCGGAGCGAGATGGAGCGGCGGCTCGACCAGGTGGTGGCGAAGGCCCGGAACGATCCGGCTCGCCCGCCCGAGTCGGGCGAGCACGCGGCGCGTGATCGGGGGCACGGTCGAACAGGAGTACCGCTACCACGGTCGATCGAAGCAACGGATCACGCTCCATGTACCAGGAGAACGCATCCGTCCCACGCATGTGCGGATCGGCTCGAGCCGCCATGTCGACACCTCGGGACCGAACCTAGGACGCGCCGAGAGACCGCGACCAGAGTCACATGTCCCGAAGACAGCGTTCCGAAGTCCGGGTACACGGACCGTCGGAGCGTGCCTACGGTGCGGGCGTGAAAGAACTCGTGTACGGCCGGTTGCTGCTCTCCGCCGCGAACCGCTCCGCCGACCGGGTCGGTTTCCATGACGGCACCTACCACGGGACGTTCGGAGCGCACCTCGAGCGGATGCTGCGCCTCGCGCTCCGCGATTCGGACCGAGCTCCGAATCGGTCGTGGCGACCGTTATGCGGTCGTCGCCGGCAACGGCCACGAGTACCTCGAGCTGTACCACGCGGGCTTCCTCGGCGCCGGAATCGTCAACCCGTTGAACTTGCGGCTCAGTCCGGCCGAGCTGACGTTCATCCTGCGCGACTCCGGTACCGAGACAGTGTTCGTCGACGCACTGTTCGCCGGCGTCGTCGATTCGGTCCGACACGACGCCGGGATCAAACGAGTTGTGCTCATCGGCGACGGGGACGTGCCGCACGATGTCCGGTACGAGGAGCTCCTCGAGCTCGGGCGACCCGGTCGTGCCGCCGGAACCCGACGAGACCGACCCGGTGATCCTCATGTACACCGGCGGAACCACCGGTCAGCCGAAGGGTGTGCTGCTCGAACAGCGGGCCGAGATGCTCAACCTGTATCACGCCGCCATCGCGGTGGGGCTCGACGATGACCGCGTGTACCTGCACCAGACGCCGATGTTCCACGCCGCGTCGATGACCGGCGTGCTCGGCATCCCCGCGAGCGGCGGGGTGTCGGTGTTCGTGCCCTACTTCAACCCGGCTGCAGTGCTGGACGCGATCGAGCGATACCGGGTGAACATCACCCTGATGGTGCCGATCATGGTGGGAATGCTCCTCGACGCGCCCGAGTTCGAACCCGAGCGCCTCACCACCCTCGAGTCGCTGGTCTACGGCGCCGCGCCGATGCCGACGGGTCTGCTCGAGCACCTGCTCTCGACGTTCCCCCAGCTCGACCTGTACCAGGGCTATGGCATGACGGAGGCTTCCGCCGTCCTCACCCTGCTCAACGCCAAGGATCACCGGCGTGGAGGAGACGCGCTGCGATCGGCGGGTCGGCCGGTCTACGGCGTGGAGATCAGCGTTCGGGGCGAAGACGATCATGAGGTCCCGGTCGGCCAGACCGGTGAGGTGTGCGCGCGGTCCGGCAACTTCATGCGCGAGTACTGGAAGCGTCCCGAGGAGACCGCGGCCGCGTTCCGAGATGGTTGGTACCACTCCGGTGACACCGGCTACCTCGACGAGCAGGGGTTCCTGTTCATCGTCGATCGGCTCAAGGACATGATCGTGACGGGCGGAGAGAACGTCTACTCGATCGAGGTCGAAAACGCGATCTCGACCCACCCCGCGGTCGATCAAGTCGCGGTAATCGGCATCCCCGACGACCTGTGGGGTGAAGCGGTCCACGCCATCGTGGTGCTGGAGCCCGGGGCCCACGCGACCGCGGCCGAGCTCACCCAGCACGCTCGCCAGACGATCGCCGGCTACAAGCTCCCGAAGAGCATCTCGTTCCGCGCCGATCCTCTCCCACTCTCGGGCGCGCTGAAGCCGCTGAAGCGGGAGTTGCGCGAGCCCTATTGGGAAGGCCGAGAGCGGGCTGTGTGAGCATCGAGCGTGCTTCGGATCCGTCGGAAGGCGTTTGCCAGAGGAGGGCTGCGGTTCATCCGGCGCGGGTGTCTGACGGTTGTGCAAGGAGATCGCCGATGTCGCGGCTTCACCGGTATATATACGCTGCCCATCGTATATACTGGTCGCATGGCGAAGCATTTGGTGGACATCGACGACGACGCGCTGAGCGCAGCCCGCGCACAGCTCGGAACCGAGACGATCAAAGAAACGGTCAACCAGGCGCTCCGGCGCGCCGGGCAGACGCGGTCGAAGACGGTAACGGCGGCGCTCGATCGGCTGGCCCGCGCCGACCTCGGCTCAGCGTGACGATGCATGGCGCTGAGCCATCTCGTCGACACGAGCGTGCTGACGCGGCTCCGCTTCGCGCCGGTACGCGAGCAGATCGAATCCCGCAGCGAATGTGGGCGAGCTCGCCCGCGCCGGAATCAGCGACCTCGAGATCGGTTACTCGGCCCGGAGCGCGGCCGAGTGGGATCGACTCGTCAGCGCGCTGACCGTATTCGACCTCATCGAGACGACGGCCGAGCATCGTTCAGCGCGCCCGGCAGGTGCAACGCATGCTGGCCGCCAAGCATCAGCGCGGCCGAAAGCTGCCTGACCTCCTCATCGCGGCGGCGGCCGAGGCGAACGGCTTGACGGTGCTTCACTACGACGCGGACTTCGACCGCATCTCCGCCGTCACCGGGCAACCGTGCGAATGGGTCGTTCGCCTCGGGCTCCGTCGACTGACACACCACCCCGCCGCGCTGCTTATGCAACGTCGAGGATCGCGCGAAGTTTCGGCGTCGGCATACGGTCCAACTCGTTCCTCCGACATGTTTGATCCTCACCTGGCTCCTTGAGGCCGACTTCACCGAGGGTCACGTTGAGCCGCGGCGCTCCCCGGACGACGACTTCCAGGTGGTCGTCGTGCACCTCGATTTCCTCGATGGTCGCGGTCGTGGTCGCGGATGCGCGTGGCGGTGGCTGTGCTCGTCATAGGTCCCCGGGAGAGCCCCAGCAGAATCGTCGGAGCTCCGTTGGGATAGACCACGACCCGGGTAGAGACTCTTCTAGATCCCGGCTTGAGGGGGGTGGGACCTGTGACCGACGATGCAGAGCACGAACGGGTCCGAGAGGCGGCCGAGGAGCGAGCGAGGGCGGCCGAGGAGCATGCGAAACGGCTGGAGACCGAGGCGCTCGCGCCGACAGGACCGATGGCTGAGGAAGCCCTCGGGCAGGCCAGATTGATGGACGCCGGCCTGGTCCTCATCGGCGTGTACTTGGTGCAGCCATTCCTCACGGCACGATCGCTCGACGCATCGGCCAAGGTCAGCGTCGTCGCGTTCGCGGTGGCGATCCCGCTGCTTGCGGCGCTCGTGATGGTCAACCGGCAGGAGACGTTCCGGCGCCGCCGAACGCCGTCCGTCACCATCGTGATCGCCCGGGTGATCGCCCAGTTCGCTGCCTTCGTCGGGGTCGTCGCCGGCTTCTGGCACATCGCGTGGTTCGCCGGGGTGACGTTCCTGGTTGCCGGTCTCGTGGCGGTCGGAGTCCACTCGGCCGGCTTCTGGCGCTTGGAATCCACGCAAGAGCCCACGTCTTGAGCGAGGAACAGAGGCTCGAAGGAGCCGGCGTGCCTCGATCCCTCACCGGGCGGCCGATCGGGGAGCGTGACTCGAGTTCCCCGTTCTCGTGCCGCGAGGTGGGGTCCATCAACGACGTCGCCGTGCCATGGCGCGCTTCTGGAGCGCATCGGCGACGAGCACTGCGGGCGCGGCGACGAGCGCGACGGCGAACCCGGCCCAGGAGGGGGGTGCTTGCTCGAGCACGTCGGCGAGCATCGGGATGTAGAGGAATCCGATGAGCATGGCGATCTCGGCGGCGATGGCTCCGAGGAGCAGTCGGTTGGCGGTCCAGCCGACCGCCCACGCGGGCCGGACGGTGCTGCGGCAGGCGAACGCGTTGGCAACCTGTCCCATGACGACCGCGGTGAAGGCTGCGCCCGACGCGATCAGCAGGGTCGAACCACCCGGGAACGCCTCACCGGGTTGCCATCCGGCGGCCACGAACGTTGCGAGGAACGCGGCGAGCTCGACGGTGGCTTCGACCGGGCCCAGGAGCCCGAAGGCTCGGGCGAAGAGCTGTCGGTCGAGCAGGTGCCGTCGCACCGGCGGCCCGTCCAGCAAGTGGCGACCGGGTGGCTCCGCGCCGAGCGCAAGGGCGGGCAGCACATCGGTGCCGATGTCGAGAGCGAGCACCTGGAGCACGCCGATCGCGAGCGGGAACTGCCCGCCCGACAGGGCCCACACGACGAAGGGGGCGAGCTCCGCGACGTTGTCGGTGAGGTGATACGTGAGAAACCGGCGAATGTTGGCGAACGTCGAGCGGCCCTGCTCGACCGCGGCGACGATCGTCGCGAAGTCGTCATCGAGCAGGACCAGATCGGCTGCCTCTCGTGCCACGTCGGTGCCTGAACGCCCCATCGCGATGCCGATCGGCGCTTCCTGAAGCGCGGGCCCGTCGTTGACGCCGTCACCCGTCATGGCAACGACGTGTCCCTGCCTGCGGAGGCCACGCGCGATGCGGAGCTTGTCCTCGGGCGACACGCGACTGATCACGATGCCGTCACGATCGACGAATGCGCCGAGCATGCCGTCGTCTTCGGGGAGTTCGCGACCAGTGACGACGGGCGCTCCGGGACAGAGCAGGCCGACTTCCATGGCGATGGCACGCGCGGTCTCGGGGTGATCTCCGGTGACCATTGCGACGCGGATTCCCGCCCGACGGCACGCGCCGATCGCTTCCGAGATGCCGGCGCGGGGCGGGTCCTCGAGGCCGACGAGACCCAGGAGCTGGAGATCGTGCTCGGCGTCGGTGGCCGTACGCGGCTCGGTCGTCCCGACCGGGCGGCTCGCGATCGCGAGCACCCGCAAGCCCCGACTTGCGAGCGCGTGGAGTGCCTCCGTCGCGCCCTCGGGGACGACCGAGCACGGGAACACCGCGTCTGGCGCTCCCTTCACCATCACCAGCCCACCGGCCACGACCGACATGCGTCTTCGACGTGGGTCGAAGGGGAAGCGGCGCGTGGCGGGAGCGACTGCGGCGTCGCGGTCGATGTCGATTGCGACACGACGAGCGAGCACGTCGAGCGCGGCCTCCATCGGGTCGCCCTGCGCGATCCACTGGCCGTCGTCGAACACGGCGCGGCCGGACGAGCAGCGTGCTGCCACACGGGCCAGCTCAGCCAACTTGTCACAAGCCTCCGCGGTGTCGCCGCGGATCTCGCCGGTCGGCTCGTAACCCTGCCCGGTGACCTGGACGACCCCCTGGGGCGTCCAGGCCTGGACCACAGCCATCTCGTTGCGGGTGAGCGTTCCGGTCTTGTCAGTGCAGATGAACGTCGTGGATCCGAGGGTCTCCACGGCCTCGAGGTGACGCACCAGGGCCCCGCGATCGGCCATGCGCTGCGCGCCCATGGCCAGCGACAGCGTCACGGTGGGAAGCAGCCCGCATGGCACGATCGCGACCGTGACCCCGATCGCGAAGACGAACCCGTCCGACGCGGGCGTGCCGAGGAGGAGCGCAAGACCGAAGAACGCAGCTCCGATACCGACCGCAACTGCTGCGATGATTCGCGAGACGCGGTCCAGCTCTCGCCGGAGCGGAGTCTGCGCGGCGTGTTGGGCGCTGGTCAGATTGGCGATTCCCGCGAGCCGCGTACGCGTGCCCGTGACCATCACGAGAGCATCGGCTTCACCTTCCACGACGAAGCAACCCGCGTAGACACGATCTCCGGCCGAGGGACGCGCCGGGACGCTCTCACCCGTGAGCATCGACGTGTCGACCTCGAGGGCGTGCACCTCTCGGAGCTCGAGATCGGCGGAGATACGATCGCCGCCCTCGAGACGAACGAGATCGCCCTCGACAAGCTGCTCGGCGGGGACCTCCACCGGCACGCCGTCGCGCACCACAGTCGCTCGGCGAGGAAGGAGATCACGCAACCGCTCGGCGGCGTGCTCGGCACGCTGCTCTTGCACGAACGCGAACGTGGCGTTGAGCAGGACGACCACGAACACGGCGATGCCGAGCTGCGGCAGGCCCGCCAGGAAGCCGAGCGCGCCCGCCACCCAGAACAACAGCGCGAAGAAGTGCACGAGCTCACGAGCGAACCTGCGCCAGGCTGCGGGTGGGCGCGGGACCGGAAGCTTGTTCGGCCCCGCCTGGGCGAGGCGCGCCGCGGCCTCAACCGAGGTCAGCCCGGTCAGGGTTGGACGCCCGTCGGTCACCCTCGTCACTCTCTCATGGTCTCGAGTCCCCTCGCCGCATCCCGATGGCCAGGGAACACGCATTCACTCCATGAGCGCGACGCGGCGCGCCGTACATGTCCCGTAGGGTGCGTGCACGAGCCGCACTCGCCGACATGGAAGGCTTGAAGAGTGTCCCTGCTCGAAGTGCTGCTGGTAGTCAGCGCCGGCATCCTTCTTGCCAGCGCGCTCGCCTGGTGGATCGTGGCGATTGCCGCCCGAAGAGCCCGGGCAACCGATCACCACGGATCGAGCTCGTCTTCCTGACAGTGCTCATCGCTGCACGACGAGCTCGAGCATCTCGCTCCCGCGAAGGGCCGGCACGGCGAGCGGCACGTCGCAGGTTCCTCGACGCCGTGTGATCCTCGTCGCGTGGGACACCTCACACGGCGCCACGGTTGAGTTCCCCTCGCAGACCGATCGGTGGGTTATCAGGACCGCGCGTTCCTCCGACACGAAGGACCGGCCGGCACATTCGCGTGGAGGTCGCTTTGCGTCTGGAGACGGCTTCAGCCGAGCTTGTTTCTGCAATCGGCCCTGCTCACTGTGCTCGACGAAGCATCCAGGTCGCCGAGGCGCGCGCTCGAGGGTGCCCGCTACGCCTTGGCGAGGACTTCCCGAAACTCGACGCTCTCGATGGTGATGCCCTCGCCCATGTCGGCGCCGACGGGCGGTGCCGCAGCTTTCGCCGATGCTTCGTCCTCGAAGACGACGAAGGACAGACCCTTGTCACCGATGGCATCACACCAGTATCCGGCGACGAAACCCGATGCCCCGCTGACCATCGGAACGACCTGCTTCTGCAGGTTCTCGAGTCGGGCCTCGTTGACCCCGTCGGGGATGTTCGCGGTCACGATTGCTGCGTGCACAACTCACCTCGAATCGTCGATGGATTGAGGGCCGAAATCTAGTGCCCGCAGCCGTGCAACACCTCAGGCGCCATCGCCAGCACCGCGATCTCGGGTCACGGGGACTACCGAAGGCCACCATCGGCACGGCACGGATCATCTTTCAGGACCGCGCGCTCCTCCGACACGAGCGTCTGCGACTCCTAGCTCCAGGGAGCGAGACGCGCGGAAGCACGTCGTCGTCGGCTGCGCTCAGGTTTCGAAGATGGCGCGGATCGTTGTGTCGGCGATCCAGTCCTCGAGCTGGTCCAACGTAAGGTGATGGTCGTCGATCAGCAGGATCGCGACGCGGAAGTCGGAGAGCGCGGCGATCGTGGTCGCTGCCGCATCGACGTCGAGCGTGGCTCTGAGGGCGTGAGTGTCCGAGAGCTGTCGGGCGACCGCCGTGGCGCCGGCGAGGTGTCTACGCCCCCCTTCCTCGGCGAGTCCGGCGAGTCCGGGTTCCGTCGCCGAGCCTGCGAGGCACGCGCGCGCAGGATGTCGCCACAGCGATCGATGAGCCGGCAGGTGATGCGCGCCGGCACGCGGGCGATTGCGAGCGGGTCGAGAGACGCCAACGTGGCGGCGATCTCACCGACTTGGGCCTCTTCGTCGATGAGGTCGTTGAGTCGCCGGACCAGATCGGGCTTCGTGCCGACGCTGTCGTAGACCGTCTGCACGGAGACGCCCGCGTCTGCGGCGATGTCTTTCAGGTTGGTTGCCGCGTACCCCTGACGGGCGAACCGATGGCGAGCCGCGGTGAGGATGTCCCGGCGGGTCTGCTCGGCCTGGAGTGCACGACGGCCCTGGAGCGGGCGCTTCTCGTGTGCGGACTCGCGGGAGCTCACGATGCTTGACACGCCTTCCACTCACTTGTATAGATATCCAGTGACCGTAGATAACTCTGGTCACTGGATACTACGCGAGGAGGGTGTCGGATGGTCACGGTCGAGCAGGAGGCGACGCGACCGGAGGCGCGAGCGCCGGCCCGGATCGTCGGGGGTGTCGGGGGTCTGGTGTTCGTCGCCAGCGTGGTTGCACAAAACCTGATCCGGGCGGGGGCGATGCCGGCGAACGACGCCCGGGTGGGTCGGATCATCGACTTCTATGCCGGCCACCGCGGTTCGACATTCGCCCTCGCGGCTCTCTTCGCCGTTGGTGCGGCCGGGATTGCGGCGTTCGCAGGTGCGCTGGTAGCGCGGCTCACCGACTCCTCGGTGCGTGGCGCCGCGCTTGCCGGTGCGATCGGGGTGGCCGGGGTCTTCGCGGTGTACTCGACGATGTTGGCGACGGATCTCGCGTTGTCCGGGTACGTGAACCGGGGCGCACCCGGTCACGGTGTGGTCTCGGCGATGTGGACCTTGCACAACGCGGTGTTCGGCGTCCTGCTCGTTGCGATAGGCGTCGCGCTGGCCGGGCTGTCCGCGGCGGCGGCAACCGATGGCGTCGTTGCCGCCTTTTGGAAGCCGGTCGGCCTGCTCGGCGCCCTACTCCTCGGCATTGCCGGTGCCGCGACTCCCGCAGTCATCGACGGGAGTCCCCTGATGGCGGTCGGCCTGATCGGGTTCCTTGCCTGGCTCGCCTTCGTCGCTACGACCGCGATCTCCATGCTGCGCAATCAGCACGCGCCGGAGCATTGAGAGGGTCGCTTCCTTGAGGTCGCCCTCGAGATGGACGGGTCGGCTTTCAGGACCGCGCGTTCCTCCGATACGCACGGTCTTCGGGCGCGTGTTCCCTCCTCGCCGCGAGTCAGTCAGAACCCGGCCACGAGCGCAGCTCACTTCGTCGCCCGATCGCGGGGACCCGGGTTAACGTGACGGCGTGGCCGAGCAGGGTGACATCGAGACCGACTACCTCGTCGTCGGTGCCGGGGCGATGGGGGTGGCGTTTGTCGACAGCCTGATCGAACACTCCGACGCCGACGTCGTCATGGTCGAGCGCCGGCACCGCGCGGGCGGTCACTGGCTGGACTCCTATCCGTTCGTGCAACTCCACCAGCCGTCATCGAACTACGGGGTCAACTCGACCGTCCTCGGGCAGGATCGCATCGAACTCGACGGGAGTGACGCCGGCTTCTACGAACGCGCCAGCGGCACCGAGATCTGTGGCTACTACGACGAGATCATGCGTCACCGGTTGCTCGGCTCCGGCCGTGTGCGCTTCTTCCCCATGTGCGACTACCTCGGCGATCGGCGATTCCGCTCACTTCTCAACGGCGAGGTCAGCAACGTGACCGTGCGGCGCCGCGTGGTCGATGCGACGTACATGGCGACGCCCGTGCCGGCGTGCGAGCCTCCGCCGTTTACCCTCGGCGACGGCGTGCGGTGCGTTCCCGTCGGCGAGCTCACGAAGGTGTCACACGCGCCGGCCGGCTACGTGATCGTCGGCGGGGGCAAGACCGCGCTCGACGCGATCTGCTGGCTCCTCGAACGCGAGACGCCGGCCGACGACATCACGTGGATTCGTCCGCGGGACTCCTGGCTCCTGAATCGGAAGTTCTTCCAGCCCGGCGAGGGTGTCGTGGAGACCTTCGAAGGGATCGTGCTCGAGATCGAAGCGGTTGCCGAGTGCGACTCGGTCGAGGAGGTCTACGAACGGCTCGAGGAACGCGGAGTCATGTTACGCGTCGATGAGTCGGTGGTACCGACGATGATGAAGGGCGCGACGCTCAGCGCCGGCGAGCTCGAACTCCTCCGGCAGGTCGAGCGCGTCGTGCGTCTCGGCCACGTGGAGCGGATCGACCTCGACGAGATCGTGCTCGAACACGGCACCATCCCGACGAGCTCCCGAACATCTGCACGTGCACTGCGCGACGCGCGGATTGAGTGACAACCCACCCGTGCCGATCTTCACCGAGGACACCATCACGCTGCAGGTGGTATCGCGGGTCAGCCTGTGCATGTCGTCGGCGTTCATCGGCTTCGTCGAGGCGAGCGACCGGGCGACTGTGGAGAAGAACGGTCTGTGTCGTCCCAACCCGTGGCCGCAAACGCCCTTCGACTTCCTGCGGTCGATCTTGTTGGGGATCAAGACCGAGCTGGCATGGCAGGACGCTGACATCCAAGCCTGGGTCAACGCGTCGCGACTGAATCTCGTGGGAAGCATCATCGATCACGCTGATGAGGCAAGAGTCAGCGCGCTCCAGGGCCGGTTCCTCGCCGCCCTCTTTCCCGCGCTGGACAACCTCGAGCAGATGGCCGCGCGGGCCTCCGATCGTGAACGCGCCCGGATCTTCGAGACTGCCAACGCATAGTTGCTCAGGGCGCGACCGTACCCAGGTCGCCCCGCAGCACGGCTCGTCGGCTCTCAGGGCCGCGCGTTCCTCCGACACCGCGGACATGCCGATGCATGCGAACCCGTTTCGTGGCCTCGAGCGAGGAACGAAGCGGCGAGGAGGTCCGTCCACACGAGCGAGGTCCACAGTTCAGCCTACGCTCGTCAGTTGCGATGCTGGATTGGGATCGAGTCGAGGCCGCACTGCGGTGTCACGAACGCCATCATGGATCTCGGCGACAGTGGGATCGTGACCGGAACGCCCAAGACCTTGTTCCCCGGGAAGGTTGATGACGACGCCTCAGGGAAGTGCCCTCATGCCCCTGCCTTCGACCACCGGTGGCGAGGTCGTGCGCGTCACCGGGTGCGGACTGGCCGACCGTCACAACCGATCGATCTCGCCGCGAGCGAACCCGCTGATCGCGATCGCCCATCCTCAGTTCCGGAGCGAGCTGGCCCGCCGGGCGCGCCCCCTCGACTCCCCGTGACCGACCCGCCGACGCGGCGCCCGAACGGCCCGGCGGATCGTGTTCGCGCGGTCATCTTCGACACCGATGGCGTGGTCACTCGTACGGCGACGGTCCACGCGGCAGCCTGGAAGGCCCTGTTCGACAGCTTCCTCGCGCTTCGGGCCGAGGAGACCGGGGAGCCATTCGCTCCGTTCGACGACGAGGACTACGCCCGTCACGTCGACGGTCGCGCGCGGTACGACGGCGTCGAGGGCTTCCTGGCCTCCCGGGGCATCACCCTTCCTCGCGGAAGCCCCGGTGACCCGCCCGACCGGGAGACGGTCTGTGGGCTGGGCAACCGGAAGAACGAGCACTTTCTCGCCCAGTTGCGAGACCACGGGGTCGAGCCGTTCGAGTCGACGCTCGCGCTGGTCCGGCGGTTGCGCAGTCTCGGCATCACCACCGCAGCCGTGTCGGCCAGCGAGAACTGCTCCGCCGTGCTCGAGGCGGTCGGCGCCGCGGCGCTGTTCGACGCGCGCGTCGACGGCATCGATGCCGCGGCCCTCGGGCTGGCCGGCAAGCCGGATCCGTCGCTCTTCCTGGAGGCGGCGCGCCGCCTCCAGGTGCAGCCGGCCGATGCGGCGGTGGTGGAGGACGCACTCGCCGGCGTCGATGCCGGCCGCCGGGGAGGGTTCGGGCTCGTGGTCGGGGTGGACCGCACCGGTCACGCCGAAGCGCTCGCAGCGCGTGGCGCGGATGTCGTCGTCCCCGATCTGGCCTGTCTCCACGTGGATGTGGAGGGGCGATGGAGCGTCGACCGGTGAACGACTGGACGCTGAGCTTCGACGGATTCGACCCGCAGCAGGAAGGACACCGCGAGGTGCTCTGCACCTTGGGCAACGGGTACTTCGCGACTCGAGGAGCTGCGCCGGAGTCGGTTGCCGACGGGGTTCACTATCCAGGCACCTACGTCGCCGGCGTCTTCAACTCGCTCGTGACCGAGGTCGCCGGTCGGGCGGTGGAGAACGAGAGCCTCGTCAACGTCCCGAACTGGCTGCCGGTGACCTTCCGGTGCGCCGGCGGGTCGTGGTTCGGGGGCCCAGACACGAAGATCGAGTTGCATCACCAGGACCTCGACATCGCCCGCGGGGTTCTCACCCGTCACACGCGGTTCCGCGACTCGGATGACCGCGTCTTGCAAGTCACGCAGCGCCGCTTCGTCAGCATGCGTCATCCTCACCTTGCCGCTCTGGAAACGACGCTCGTCGCGGTGAACTGGTCGGGCCGGCTCGAGGTGCGAAGCGCGCTGGACGGCACCGTGCGAAACGCCGGGGTCGCCCGGTACGAGGCCTTCGGCAACACGCACCTGGCGCCGCTCGGCACCGATCGGGAGAACGACGAGGTGGTGTGCCTCCACGTCGAGACGAACCAGTCGCACGTCCGCATCGCGCAAGCCGCGCGGACGCGGCTGTTCCACGAGGGCCGGCGCGTCGAAGCGGTCCCCGACCTCATCGAGCGCGACGGATACGTCGCGCTCGACTTCGCGGTCGACGTCTCCGAGGGTGAATCGACCGTCGTCGAAAAGGTTGTCTCGGTGTTCACGTCGCGGGACGCCGGGGTCTTGGAGCCGGGCCGCGAGGCCTGCTACTGGGCGATGCACCTGGCCGGTGACTTCGACGAGCTGCTCGAGCACCACGTTGTGAGCTGGCGTCACATCTGGGATCGGACCCGGACCCAGCTCGGCACGGACGGCGACCTGGCCCAGGCGCTGCACCTCAACGTCTTCCACCTCCTGCAGACGGTGTCGAACAATTCGGTCGGGCTCGACGTCGGTGTCCCGGCCCGGGGGCTGCACGGGGAGGCGTACCGCGGTCACGTGTTCTGGGACGAGCTCTTCATCTTCCCGTTCCTCAGCCTGCGGCTTCCCCAACTCGCGCGAGGGCTCCTGCTCTATCGCTATCGCCGCCTCGACCAGGCGCGCCGGAACGCAACCGACGCCGGGTTCTCGGGCGCGATGTTCCCGTGGCAGAGCGCGAGCAGCGGGCGCGAGGTGGCCCAGACGATGCATCTGAACCCCAACTCGGGCCGCTGGCTCCCTGATGCGTCGCGCCTGCAGCGTCACGTCAACGTCGCGATCGCCTACAACGTCTGGCAGTACTTTGAAGCCACGGGCGACCTCGAGTTCCTCCGCTTCTTCGGGGCCGAGATGATCCTCGAGATCGCCCGATTCTGGGCGACGGCCGCAACCTACGACCACGCGCTCGACCGCTACGAGATCAGGAACGTCATGGGTCCGGACGAGTACCACGACGGGTACCCGGACCGTTCCGAGCCGGGGCTCGACAACAACGCGTACACGAACCTGATGTCCGTCTGGTGCCTGTGCCGGGCCTTCGACGCGCTCGCAGCCCTGCCACCCGTCTCCGCGCGCGATCTGAAGGAACGGCTCGAGCTCACCGAACAGGAGCTCGACCGCTGGGGCGAGATCAGCCGGAAGATGCGGCTCTGCTTCCACGACGGTGTCCTCAGCCAGTTCGAAGGCTACGAGCAGCTCGACGAGCTCGACTTCGAGGCCTACCGGCAGCGGTACGGCGACATCGCGCGCCTGGACCGCATCCTCGAGAGTGAGGGCGACAGCACCAACCGCTACCGGGTCGCGAAGCAGGCCGACGTGACAATGCTGTTCTACGTGTTGCCGGAACCAGAGATCACCGCGCTCCTCGAGCGGCTCGGCTACCCCTGCGACGACGACCTGATCTCGCGCTGCATCGACTACTACGAGCCCCGCACCGTGCACGGTTCCACGCTCAGCCGGGTGGTGCACGCGTGGATTCATGCGCGCCGGGACGAGGGGCTGTCCTGGCAGCTCTTCACCGAGGCCGTCCGCAGCGACATCGACGACTCACAGGGAGGGACCACGAAGGAGGGGATCCATCTCGGTGCGATGGCCGGGACGGTCGACCTCGTCCAGCGCGGCTATGCGGGAATCGAGACCCGCGACGATGTGCTGCGGTTGAATCCGGTGGTCCCGACGAAGCTGGGCTTGCTCAGCCTCAGCATCCGGTATCGCGGCCACCTCGTGCACCTCGAGCTGACGACGGACATGGTCCGGGTGCGGGTCGACCCGGACGAGGGTGTGCCGATCACGATCGATGTGTACGGCGCGCGAAGCACCGTGCAGCCGGGCCAGCTGGTCGAGGTCAGCCTCGACGGCCCAGCGAATCCGTGAAGCGACCGGTCATCGGCCGGCTCCGAGCCGCTGGTCGTGGAACGCGAGCACGGCATCGAGCGTGCGTCGGCATTCGGTCTCGGTGCGTCAGGGTGCGGTCGTCCTCGACCTCGTGAAGGCATGGATGAACCCGGCGATCGAAGCCAGCAGGAGGACCAACGCGGCCGCGAAGGACACCAGTGCCGCCTGGTGGGCCCGGTCGCCGAAGATGCTGAAGCCGTAGGACGTCAGCAGCAGGCCGCGCAGCGTCTCACCCCGGAACAGCGTGTCGACCTTGCCGGTCAGGTCCTTGGCCTGACTCTCGAGCGCGACCGTGGCCGGAGCGCCGGGCGCGTCGGCCGCCGCGGCGTCCGCCTTGGCCTGGAGCGCCCGCGACTCACCGCTGGTCTCCGAGTAGGTCTTGCCGCCGTTGACCTCCGTGACGTGCAGCCCGATGTACTTGTTCGCGTAGCACTCGGCCTCCTTGCCGGTCGTGAGCGGTTGGGCGGCATGCGCGACGAGGCAGCTGGCCTTCTTTTCCTCGGCGGTGAGGTTCGCGACCGGCGTGAAGGTGATCTTCTGTTCCGCCAGTTGGTCCTTCACGTAGCTCTTCGCGAAGTCGGCCTGGTTCTGGAGCACCAGTCCGAGAACGAGCAGGAGCCCAGCCAGCAGAAGGCCCCCTACGCTGAACACGACATCAAGGGTGCGACGATTCATTTCTGCTCCTCGACTCTGCACTCCCGGCCGATCCGGCGGTGCCGACGTCCACCAGACGACATCCGACGTTCGGCAACCAGGGCCGAAGGTCCCTGGGAGCGGTCACGGGCCGGGGCTCACCCCGATGACCTCACTCCTCCGCGAGTTTGCGGAGGTCGGCGAGCGCGGCAGGCATCCGCTCGGCGAGCTCCCACGGTGCTTCGACGACATCAGGACAGACGGCGATACCGAACTCGACGCGGTCCTGATAGCTCGCGAGCGTGATGTTGATCCCGCAGCCCGCGAGGAGTGGTCCGAGCGCATAGATCGACGTGAGCCGGGCACCGCACGAGTACAGGGGGATCGGGGGTCCGGGGACGTTCGAGATGATCGCGTTGAAGATCGGCGGGTGGGTCGTGGCGAGGCGGAAGGCTCGGTAGAGACCGAGGCCCGCGGTGATCGCGGCCGGAGGAAGGACCGCGAGCGCGTCGATGACGATGTCGTCGCCGAGTGCCGCCTGCATGGCCTTCGCACTCTGTGTGGATGCGTGAATCGCCGCGAGCCGCTCGACGGGGTCCGCGATGTCGGTGCACAGGGACGCGCCCGTCGCCGCGACGAAGTTCCCGCTCAAGTTCTCGCCGTCCCGGTGGACGCCGACCGGGATCTGCGCTACGAGGGCGCGATCGGGAAGGCCGTCCCGCTCCACGAGATATTGGCGCAGGACGTCGGCGCTGAGCGCGAGCGCGATGTCGTTCATGGTGACTCCGAACGTGCGCTTCACGGTCCGCATGTCCTGCAACGACACGGAGGAGAACGCGAACGAGCGACGCGACGTGAGTGGCTGATTGAGCAACGTGCGCGGAGCCCGGAACGGCAATGCCGCGGCGTGGCCATCCGCCGACGCGAGCACGCGTGCGACCCGGGCGGCCGAAGCCACCAGCTCGCCACCGAGGCGCGCAGCCCGCAACGGGGTGCCGGCGAGAAACACTCCTGAGTCGACCAGCACGCGCAGTCGAGAAGGATCATGATCGAACGTGATCGGCACGTCGTCGGGCCGCGCGAGCGGAGCGTCCGGGTCGACGTCGAAGAGGACCTCGAGCAGACGCTCACCCCGAATGCCGTCCATGAGGGCGTGGTGGACCTTCATGAGGAGGGCGACGTGACCGCTCTGCAGGCCCTCCATCACCCAGATCTCCCAGAGCGGACCGGCGCGGCTCAGGGGCGAGGAGAACAGGTCCCCGGCGAGCGCGGCGACCTCGCGCATGCCGCCGGGTGCCGGGACACCGACGCGTCGCACCTGGGTGCCGAGGTCGTGATCGGCGGAATCGATCCACACGGGCGGTCCGAGTCCCAAGGGTGCTTCGAGGAGACGGTGGCGGAACGGACCGAGGAGCCCCCGCCGGGCGTTCAACGTCTTGCGGATGCCAGCGGCGATGTCGAGACGCTGCCCGTCGACCGGCTCCAGGATCGCCAAGGCGCCGGCGTGCATGTGCCATTCCGGGGTCTCGCCTGCGAGCATGCCGCGGTCGAGACCGTTCAGTCGCCCGACCATGACGGGACCTCCCGCGCACTCGACGTGCCGATGTCTTCTCACCCACGATGGACCGGCAATCGGCGAGGAGCCAGGGCCGAAAGGCTCTCTTGGTCCGTCGGGCGGGAACCCGAACGAGTCCGGGTGTGCGCTCAGGTCGGCAAGGCCCTCAACGCCGGAGACCGGCAAGCCGTCGATGGGGGCGAGCCGCTCAGAGGTACGCCTCGACGTGGAAGGCCCACTCGTCCTCGGCGGGGTGGAGCTCGCGACCGGTGATCGAGAAGGGCTCGATCACCAGCCAGGCGTCTCGCTCCGCGCCGAGCCAGGGCGCGCTGTCGAAGCGCTCCCGGAAGCCGGCCGCGTCGGGGTCGACGGGCAACAGCGTGCCGCGCACGAGCACCGACCAGCCTCGGTGCCGGGCCGGGTCGATGCCGTCGATCTCGAACGCCGCCCGCTCGGATGCCCGGTCGATCGTGTTCCCGGGTCGCGTCCGCAGCGCGATCCACGTCAGACCGAGGGTCTCGACCAGCCGGTAGTTCACCGGGAGCACGACCGGATAGCCGTCGGTGACCGTCGCGATCCGACCCACCGAGGTGGTCCGCAGATAGGCCAGGCACGCCTCGAGGGAGAGCGGCTCCAACCGTGCATCGCTCATCTGCTCCTCCTCGCGGTCGTGTGGTCGGGTCCGATCATGCCCGAACGAGGGCCACGGCGTCGGCCCATCCCGCGTCGTCGAGGGCGCTCCCGATCTCGACGGGGCTGCGACACGGCGCCTCGATCAGTGCGCAGCGCGCAGCACGGTTGCGTCCTCGATGAGCTCACGGAGCCGGGCGCCGAAGCGTGCCGCGGGGGCGCCGTCGACGACGTTGTGGTCGACGGACACCGTCAGATCGAGCACGTCGTGAACGTCGACCCGCCCGTCGATGATTCGTGGGCGCGGGCTCATCCCTCCCACGACGACCTGGAGTGACATCAGGGTCGGTGGCGCGATCGCATGCCCTCCACCGGGCGCGAGCATCCCGATGGCGGTCACGCCCACGGTGCCGATGCTCTGGCGGCAGCGCACTGGTCGTCCCATCAGCGCGTACATCGCGGTCGGACGTCGATCCCGCGGGGACGACCAGAGCTCACGGTACGACGACGCGGATCCCGGCAGCCGATGCACCCGCGACGAGGAGCGTCTTCATGCGCTGATGGTGCTTGGTCGGCGCGCGGGCGGACAGGGGACAACGTCACATCGTGCGTGCGCGTTCGCTCGAAGCGGGCGCTACGGCCTTTCGCCTCTACTCCGGACGAGGGCGCGCCTGGCATCATCCGGAGGACGGCACGATGCCGGTGATCCGTGCGTCTGAGCAGGACCAGGGGGATGAGATCGATGCAGCTTCCGGGCGCCGATGCCGGCGATGCGGGGGGCGGCCCCGAGCCCACCGGGCGACCGAAGATCCCGCCTGCTTGGTTCAAGCACACGTTCTGGCGGGCTCACCGTGCGCTGTACCGGGTCAGTCGCGGTCGTTTGCTGTGGACCCCGTCGAGCAAGCGTGGCTGGGGTGCGCTGCGCCTCACCACGATCGGGCGGAGATCCGGGCGCGAGCGCAGCGTCATCGTCGGCTACCTCGAGGACGGCCGGGATCTGGTCGTTCTGGCGATGAACGGCTGGGACGAGGGCCATCCCTCGTGGTGGCTCAACCTTGAGGCCCACCCGGATGCCCTCGTTCGCCTGGCTCGCCAACCGGCGCGGTCGGTGCGCGCGCACCGGGTCGAGGGGGAGGAGCGTGAGCGGCTGTGGCAGCGCTGGCTCACGGTCGAACCGCAGCTCAACCGCTACGCCGGCCTGCGGTCGACCGTGACCCCCGTGATCGTCCTCGGCACTCGCCTGGAGGAACGCGCGGAACCCGAAGAGCGTCTTCAGGCTGATGGCGGCGTCCGGATCGATGTCTCGGAAGCACTCGGCGAAGGCGGCCACGAAGTGGAGGAGCTCGGATATCAGAACGTCCCGGACACCGGTCCTGTGCTCGAGCGATCCGGAGAGGTGCAGCCGCGCGACGAAGACGCCGAACGCGACCGGGCCGCCAACGAGTTCCCACCCGACTGAGCCGGCCGGATCCTTCCGGGGCCGGCGGGCGTTCCATCCACGTGGCCATCGAATCCAGCGGTGAGTCGAGGATCGGGTGTACCGTTCGCGAGGCTTTCGTGCCGGACAACGTGTTCTGTTGGTGGAGCCGAGATCGGTCGTTGCGGTGTTCCAGGCTCCCAGCAGCTCCAAAGGTCGACCGGTGCTCGTCGCCGCGCTCGACCCCCAGCGGTGAGGCGACCGGGCCCGACTTCTCGAAGTCCGCGATCCTCCGGGCGGTCGCGCGCAAGGGACTCCCGAACCTGATCGAGGCGACGCTGGTCCCCGCGGTCCTCTTCTACGTGCTGGTCGTGACGGTGAGCGGGACCGCGGCGATCGTCGCGGCCATGGCCTGGGCCGCCATCGCGGTCCTGCGGCGGGTGGCTGCACGCCGGAGCATCCCGTCGATCCTGCTGCTCGCCACGCTCGGAATCGTGGTGCGGACGATCGTGGGGCTCCTGACCGGGAGCATGTTCGCCTACTTCCTCCAGCCGCTCGCCACCACGGTCGCGCTGGCCGCGCTCTTCCTCGGTTCCGTCCTGGTCGGTCGACCACTCATCAGCCGGCTCGCGCACGACTTCTGCCCGATCGCGCCCGAGGTCCTCGATCGACCGGCGGTCGTGGAGCTCTTCGTCGGGCTGACCATCCTGTGGGCCGGGGTGCACATGCTGACCGCCGCGTCGACGTTCGGCATGCTGGTGAGCATGCCCGTCGCCACCTTCGTGCTGGTCAAGACGGTGACCAGCATGAGCATCACCGTGGTCGCGATCGTTCTGACCGTCACGTGGTCGATCCGAGTCGCGCGCCGGGAGAACCTCGTGTTCGGCGCCGCCGCGGCGGTCTGACCGTCGCCGGGTGTCAGCGAGGACAACAAGGCCGCTCCGCCACCGGTGATCTATGACCCGCCAGACGCCCCGATCCGCGTGCCGGCGGGGAGCGGGGTGCGACCCCACCATGTGAACTGGACGTAGATCAAGACGCTCACGACCGCGGCCCACACGCACCACACCGACGTGAGTCCCTCGACCTGCACGGTCGTGATGACGGCGACTGCGACGATGTTGCCGACACCGAACCAGACGATCGCACGGAAGCCCGACAACAGCAGCGGCATGCACGTCGCGACGAGGTAGAGGACCGTGGCGAGCAACGAGAGGTCGCCCGCGCCGCCGTACTGGATGGTGTGGTGGACCGCATGCGCCGACACCGAACCGTCGACGAGCGCGAGCGAGAGATAGGCGGCGGCGAGCGCGCCGAGCACCACGAACGGCGCGAGCCGGCGACGGCGCCGCCCGGGTGGCTCCACGAGCAGGATGGCGACGGGGACGAGCACGGGCAGGAGCACCCACGCGAACGCGAGATACAGGTAGACCGCGGTGCCGCTCGACGAGCTGTGCCCGGCGTCGAGATCGCGCCACACGAATCCCTCGACGAACTGGTGCACGGCGAACGCGATCGGCATCGCCGCAAGTGGGATCTCACGTGGGTGGCGGACCTTGGTGAGGGTTGCGACGCCGATCGCGCCGATCGCTGCGGCACTCGCGAAGTCCGCCTCAGCGGAGAAGCACACGGTGCTCGCCTCGATTCGGTCGGTCACGAACCGTAGCCCACGCACCGACCGACCTCTCGCGCCGCGCCCGAGCGCAGACTGCTCAGGCTGGTCGCAGGCTCGGGCCGGCTGGCCTTCGTTCGTCCTCGGACGTTCGCGACAATTTCCGGCGAGGATGTCGAGAGCCCGGGATCTGCTCCGTCCCAGGGTGTACATCGACCGACACCCGAAGGAGAACGATGGCCAAGTACCTGTTGCTCAAGCACTACCGGGGCGGTCCGACGCCCCAGAGCTTCCCCCCGATGGACCAGTGGACGCCCGACGAGGTCCAGGCCCACTTCCAGTTCATGAACGACTTCGCCACCCGGCTCCAGGACCGCGGTGAGTTCGTCGACGGACAGGCGCTGTCGCCCGACGGCGTGTGGGTCCGCTCCGGCGACGAGGGGCGACCGCCGGTGATCGACGGACCGTTCGCCGAGACGAAGGATCTGATCGCGGGTTGGATGGTGATCGATGTCGACAACTACGAGCGAGCGATCGAGCTCGCCGGTGAGCTGTCCTCGGCCCCCGGGCCCCGCGGCGAGCCGATCCACGAATGGCTGGAAGTCCGGCCCTTCCTGACCGCGCCGCCCAACATCACCGACTGACCATGGACGGCGTCCAGCTGCGTGAGCTGGTCCCGCAGGTCCTCAGCGTCCTCGTCCGTCGCGGAGCAGACTTCGCGACGGCCGAGGACGCGGTGCAGGAAGCACTGATCCGGGCACTGTCCACGTGGGACGACTGGTTGCCGTCGGATCCGAAGGCGTGGCTCATCACGGTCGCCTGGAGAGCCTTCCTCGACCTGGCCCGGTCCGAGACGGCACGTCGCGACCGAGAGGTCCGATACGACACCGAACCACCGACCGGCGAGGTGTCGAGCACCGACGACACCCTGCACCTCTACTTCATGTGCGCGCACCCGGACCTGACGCCGTCCTCCGCGGTCGCGCTGACCCTGCGGGCGGTCGGCGGACTCACCACACGCCAGATCGCCGCGGCCTATCTCGTGCCCGAGGGCACCATGGCGCAGCGCATCAGCCGCGCCAAGCGCACGGTCGCGTCGGCAGGCGTCGATCGTCCCGGCGACGTGAGCACGGTGATGCGGGTGCTGTACCTCGTCTTCAATGAGGGCTACTCGGGCGACGTCGACCTGGCCGCCGAGGCGATCCGACTGACCCGGCAGCTGGCGGCGACCGTGGACGACCCCGAGGTCAGCGGGCTGCTCGCCCTGATGCTGCTGCACCACGCGCGACGGGCCAGCCGCACCCGTCCGGACGGCAGCATCGTGACGCTCGCCGATCAGGACCGCAGACAGTGGGACACCGCGCTCATCGCCGAGGGGGTCGACATCGCACAAGCTGCGCTCGCGCGCGATCAGCTCGGCGAGTACCAGGCGCAAGCGGCGATCGCCGCGCTCCATGCCGACGCGACGCGGGTCGAGGAGACCGACTGGGTGCAGATCGTGGAGTGGTACGACGAGCTGCTGCGGTTCGCCGACACTCCGATCGTCCGGCTCAACCGTGCGGTCGCGCTCGGTGAAGCCGACGGCGCACCGGCCGGGTTGGCGGCACTGGCCGAGGTCGACGAAGGGGTTCCACGCCGTGAGGCCGTCGCCGCGTACCTCCACGAGAAGAACGGCGATCTCGAGCTCGCCGCCGGCCTCTACGCCGACGCGGCGCGAAACGCGCCCAACCTCGCCGAACGCGACTACCAGACCCTGCAAGCGGCGCGTCTGCATCAGCACCTGCAACGTCACCAGTGACCCCAGGGGCGGGCGCAGGTGCTCGCATGTTCAGCGCAGTCCCGAGGATTGCAGTGCGGCGGTCAGCACGGGTGCGAGCGTCGTCACGTAGTGCGGCTCGAGATGATCGTGATCGCGGTACACGATCACGTTGTCGATGATCGGTGGGCAGCGGTGGTCCGCGCAGAACCACGAGTCGATGTCGAGGTACGTGCCGCCCATCGACTCGAGGGTCGCCTTCTCGGCGGCGTCGACCGCCGGCGACGCCATCTTGCCGATGCAGGCGCTCGGGTTCGCACCGGGTCGGGTCAAGCAGAGTCCGGGGTCTTCGGGCAGGACCGGGTTGTTGCCGATCTCGACGACGGGCGCTCCGTTCGCGTGCAACGCCTCCACGGTCTGCCGGAGCGCCGCGGTCCAGCGGTCCAGCTGGAACTTCCCGACGCCGATGAACTCGCGGCCCTCCGAGATCACGACGGCGTCGGGCTTCAGATGCGTGATGTAGTCGAGTGCCTGCATCCTCCACGTCGTGCACTGCGGGGACTCTCCGGCTGTCGTGAAGAGGTCCATCGGCGGGATCGGACACGCGATCTTGTACAGCGCCACCAGCCGGTAGTCGGCGTGTCGGGCGTAGATGTCCATGGCAGGCATCCAGTGCAGCGCGTGTGAGTCACCGAAGAAGACGAGCGTCCGCGGACTGTCCTTCGCGCCGAAGGTGCACAGATGGACCTTGGTGTCGGGCCGCCGCCCGTCGCACGGGGCGTAGCGGGGATCGAGCTTGAGTGTCAACGGCGCCGGGACGACCTTGCGCGGGACGCGCTGCAGCGTGAGCCCCTGACGGATGAGAATCTGCAAGCGGGCCTGCAACCGGGTGAGGCGTTCCGTCGGTGAGAGCTCGGCGGGCAGCGTGACGCCGAGCGAGCGCGTCGCGACCGTCTTGCCGGTCGCGTGGCCGATGGCTTCGGCGGCTCGGCTGTTCGTGTAGACGGAAACGCCGAAAGCGAGCGCGATCGCGACAGCTCCTGCGAGCAGCGCCTTCTGCGCTCGCTGCCACCCGGTGCGGGCCTGCTTCGACGTGAGGAGCGCCGACTTGTGCAGCGGGCGCTCCACGACGTAGTAGCTCGCGACCGACAGTACGACCGTGAGTGCCACCAGGCCGGTCCGTTGGACGTTCGTGAGCGGGTGCGGCGAGTGCTCCTCGGCGATCGTGAAGATGGGCCAGTGCCAGAGGTACAGCGAGAACGAGATCAGGCCGATCCAGCGCAGCGGTCGCAGGGACAGCAGACTGCCCACGCCGCCGGCCGGCTCGCCGATCCCGCCTGCGATGACGAGCGCGGCGCCGCAGACGGGAAGCAGCGCTGCATAGCCCGGGAACTCGGTCGTGGTCGTGATCACGAACGCGCTGAGGATGATCAACCCGAGGCCGACCCACGTCGCCACCGCGCGCAACGTGCCAGCGGTGCCGGCGATCGCCGCGGCGAAGACGGCGATGAACGCGCCGGCGCTCAATTCCCAGGCGCGGGTGAACGGCGAGAAGTAGGCACCGCTGGGGTCCGTCGCGCTCTGGCGAACCGACCAGACCAGGGACGCGACCAGCAGAAGCCCGAGTCCGAGTTGGACTGCCCGCACCGGCCGGCGGAGCCGGCGGCCGATGATCGCGAGGCCGAAGAGCAGCGTCGGCCACACGAGGTAGAACTGCTCCTCGACCGCGAGCGACCAGTAGTGCTGCAGGGGCGAGGGGGGCTGGTTCTTGGCGAAGTAGTCGGTCCCTTGCGCGATGAAGTGGAAGTTGGCCGCGAACACCGTTGCCCAGCGGCCGTCGTTCGCGGTCGTGCGGCCGACGAGCGGTCCGACCTGCAGGTACGCGGCGACCACGGTCACCGCGATCACCACACAGGCCACGGGCAGGATCCTTCGTGCTCGCCGGGCGTAGAAGCCGAGGACCGAGACACTCTGCGTCGCGGTGACCTCGTTGAGGAGCAGCGAGGTGATGAGGAACCCAGAGATGACGAAGAAGACGTCGACGCCGACGTAGCCACCCGGGACGGCGGTGACGCCCACGTGCAGCAAGATGACCATCCCCACCGCGACGGCGCGCAAGCCTTGGATGTCGGGACGGAACGCGAGTCGTTGCGCTGTGGGCGCCGAAGGTGACGTCGGCTCACGCGTCGCGGTCGCCACAGGGGAGCGATCGTAGGGCATCACGGGTGGGAGTTCACCCGCCGAGTGAGGCTCATCGGGCTGCGACCGCCGAGGAGTGGGTCAGTCTCGCGTGCGCAGCGATACTTGGTGCATGGAGCTGTCTCCGGTGGTGCGCGTGCTGGGCGCGGTCGAGTTGGTCGACGACTCGGGAGCGGTTCGTGACGTGCCGGGTCGTCGACTGCAGACGTTGCTCGCCCGCCTCGTGTTGCAGCCGGGGCAGATCGTGTCCGTGGATGCGCTCGTTGATGCCGTGTGGCCCGCCGAGCTCCCCGATGCCCCGGGTGCGGCGTTGCAGACCCAGGTGTTCAGGCTGCGCAAGCGGCTGCGGTTTCCCGGTGCTCCGACGGTGGTGACCCGTGGCCCGGGCTACGCGCTCGAGCTGGGCGTTGCGACCGTCGACGCGATCGAATTCGAACGCGGCGTTCGCGCGGCTGTCGGCGCCGAACCGCCGGTCGCCCGCGGGCTTCTCCAGGACGCGCTGCTCCTGTGGCGGGGCACCCCGTACGCCGGACTCGAGGATGTCGAGCCGTTGCGTGCCGAGCAGGTCCGGTTGGAGGAGATTCATCTGCAGGCGATCGAAGCGCACGCCGAAGCACGGTTGGCGTGCGACGAGCCGAAGCGGGCCATCACGGAGTTGGACGCGTTCGTGCTGGAGCACCCACTCCGCGCCGAGGCTCAGGCGACCCTGATCCGCGCCCTCGCCGCGACCGGGCGCACGGCGGAGGCGCTCCGCGTGTTCCAGGCCCACCGACAGCACCTGCTCGAAGAGCTGGGTCTCGAACCCTCACCACGGCTCCGACGACTGGAGGCGTCGATCCTGCGCGGTGACGTGAACCCGGACCCCGGGTCGACCGCCTCCGCCAGCGAGGTCACGGGCCGTCGGCTGTCGATCGACGGCTTGTCGCGGCAACGGCTGACCGGCGATGGCCTCGATCTCGCCTTGGGTGAGTTGGGAACCGGGTCCCCGGTGGTCGTGGTCCCGGCGTGGCTGTCGAACCTCGAGGTGATCGCCGAGGGCGGCGATCCTCGTTCGTCGCTGATCGAGCACCTCGCACGTCATCACCGTGCGATCACCTACGACCGCCGCGGGACGGGTCTGTCGGGAGGCACGGTCCGCGATTTCGGTGTCGAGGCCGCCGCCGACGAGCTCGAGGCCGTGCTGGACCATCTCGGTGAGCCGGCGGCGCTCTTCGCGATGTCGGGGGCCGGCCCAATCGCGCTGGCGAGCGCGGCCCGCCGACCCGATCGGGTGTCGCACCTCGCACTGTTCGGGACGTACGCGAGCGGGCCCAAGACGTTCGGTGACGTCGGTCGCCCGATCCTGGACCTGTTGCGTCAGCGCCCGAACATCGCGACCGAGCTGCTGGCTGGTCTCTACCGCCCAGGAGCGTCGAGCGCCGCGACGCAGCAGTTCGCGCGCATCCTGCGCGAGAGCGCGTCGATCGAGGTAGCCGCGGGCTACCTCGAGGCGATCTACGATACCGACGTCGCTGATCTCGTCGAGGACGTACGAACACCGGCACTGGTGTTGCACTACCGCGGAGATCGCGTGATCCCGTTCGCGGGTGGCGAGGCCCTCGCCGCCGCATTGCCGTCGGCCCGACTGGTCGCGAAGGACGGGGCCTGGCATCTGCCCGATGCCCGGGACGTGGGTGACATCATCGAAGCCGTCGAGGAGCTGCTGAGCACGTAGCTCTGCCTGTCCCGAGGTCGGTGTTCCGACGACTCGGTCCTCGAACGTCCACGCGAGCGCCACGCGAGCGGGCTTCGCGATGTTGTGTCGACTAGCCGTCGACCGACCCGTGGAGATGAGATGAACGAGACCGCGCAACTGGCGCCCTTCGAGCCCGTGCATGTCCTGCACCCGCTGCGCGCCCGGGCCAACGCGAAGTTCTTCGAGTGGATGGAGGGGTACATCCACCGGCGCCTCGGTGCGCGCAAGAAGGCGCTCTTCTCAGACCTACCTCCGGTCGTCGTGGAGCTCGGTTCGGGAGCGGGCGCGTCGATGCGCTACCTCGCGCCCGGCAGCCACCTCGTCGCGCTCGAGCCGAACCCGCACACGCATGCCGGCCTGCGCCGCAATGCCGCGCGACACGGGATCGACCTCGAGATCCACGAGCGGTGCGCCGAGTCCACCGGCCTCGCGAGCGCGAGTGTCGACGCGGTGATCTGCACCCTCGTGCTGTGTACGGTGGAGGACCAAGCAGCCGCGCTGGCCGAAGTGCACCGGATCCTGCGTCCCGGCGGGCGGTTCGTCTTCATCGAGCATGTCGGGTCCGGTCCGGGTCCGCTCCGGGCAATGCAGCGGCTGCTCCGCCGTCCGTGGCGTTACGTCTTCGACGGTTGCTGCCTCGACCGCGACACCGCCGCCGCGATCGCGGCGACCGGCTTCGCGGACGTCCGGCTCGAGAAGTACCGGTTGGGTGGCCTGTTCGTCCCTGTGTGGCCCCAGATCAGCGGCGTGGCAGTCGCGTGAGCACCCAACCGATCGAGCCGATCGACGCGCCGCGGGCGTCACCGATGGTGTCCGTCGGAATGGCCGCGCTCACTCCGGGCGCGACGCCCTCCGCCTCGACGCGTGCGCTCGCCGCGGCCGGCGTCGATCACGTCGTCTGCGGCGACCACGTCAGCTTCATCGTCGGCGCCGGTTTCGACGGGCTGATCGGAGCGACCCACGAGCTCGCCTCCGACGCGTCGCTTCGAGCGTTCGTGGCGGTGTATCTCCTGCCCCTGCGTCATCCCGTGCTGGTGGCCCGGCAGCTCTCGTCCGTGTCCGAGCGGTACCCCGGACGGTTGACGTTCGACGTTGGTGTCGGGGGCGAGGACCCGCACGAGCTCGCGATCTGCGGTATCGATCCACGTACTCGGGGTCGCCGCATGGACGAATCCCTGGTCGTCCTCCGGGCGTTGCTCGCAGGAGCACCGGTGACCCACCAGGGTGAGTTCTTCGACCTCGCCGACGCCTTGATCCTCCCCGCGCCGCAACCACGGATCCCGATCATCGTCGGGGGTCGCTCCGACGCCGCGCTCCGCCGCGCCGGACGCCTCGGCGACGGCTGGATCGGGATCTGGAACTCCGCGCGTCGGTTCGAGGAAGCCGTCGCGGTCGTCGACCACGCCGCCGTGTCGGCCGGCCGGCAAGACGTCCATTGGCAGCACGCGATGCAGGTCTGGTGCGGCATCGGACACGATCCCGCGACAGGACGCGCAGCACTCGCTCCGACGATGGAAGGTCTCTACAACATCCCCTTCGAGCGGTTCGCGGGGTACAGCCCGTGCGGTGACCCCGAGACGATCGCCGAGTTCCTGGCGCCGTACGTCACGGCGGGTTGCCGGACGTTCAACCTCCTGGCGTGTGCCGCAGACCTGGACACCGCAGTTGCCGGCGTCTCCGAGATCCGGCGACTCCTCAACGAGTGCAGCTCGGCAGCCCCATCGGTCGCGTGAGGGCTCTGACCAGGAGGCGACGGCGTGACCGGGTGCTTCCGAGCCGCCTACTGCGGGGCTCCGGCGTCGGCCTCCGGGTAGATGCTCCGAGTCTCGGAGCGCCGGTTCCGTTGGTCGACCCAGTCGCTCAAGTAGGCCTTCGGCAGCAGCTTGATGATCGCCAGGGTCAGGTACAGGACGGTGTTGATGGCGACGAACATCGTGAGCGCGGCGAACCAAGAGCCGTGCATGATGCTCTGGGGCAGGACGCTGGCGAGCAATGCGACCGCGGTCACGACACGACCTCTGCGTCCTCGCGCGGCCGTGTCCCGCTTCCCCCGGCGTCGGGTTGCACCGCGTGGTCGACATGACCCCAGCTGGCGTTGCGGGCGAAGGTGATGTCGAAGATGCCTTCGAGATAGACGACGTCGAGGTACATGTCGTAGAGGAGCTCGGGAACCAGCAGCGCGGCGAGCAGGCGCGCGCGCCAACCGCCGCTCCACACGCTGAGCACCCGGTCGACGACGAACAAGCTCCCCACGCCGAGCCAGAAGGGGAACCAGACCCAGTGGTCCGTGGCGAGCGCGGTGACGGCGATGAGCAGCCAGAACGAGCTCAGCGCGATGACCGAGTAGCCGATGCCGAGCTGCTGGGCCCAATAGCGCAGCATCGTGGGAGCGGGTCCGTACGCACCGAGGTTCTCCAACGCTCCGCGTTGCCAGCGGAGGCGCTGCGTCCAGAGGTTGCTCCACTTCGGCATGAGCTCGGTGACCACGCGGCAGCCGTTCGGGGACGCCATGAGCCCTCCGAGCGACTTGATCGCGAGGGTCAGCTCGTTGTCCTCGGTGAGCGCGGCGGTGTCGTACACGTCACCGTGGATGCCTGGAAGCAGGCCTCCTCGGCTCGCGGCGACGGTTCGCAGCGCCCGCGCCCGGAACATCGATGCCGTGCCGGTCAGCACGAACACGCGCCCGCGGCGGCGTCGGATCTCCCTCGAGTACCGGACGTATTCGTTCCGTTGGAGCTGGCCCAGGAGACCGTGGCCTTCCTCGCCGTAGAAGAGCCCGCCGATCGCCATCAGGGCCCGGTCGCTGGTGAAGCGCTGGATGCCGGCTGCGAGGAAGCCGTCGTCGAGCACGGTGTCGGCGTCCATGCACATGACGACGTCGTTGTCCCCGAGACCCTCGAGGAGCTCGCGCAGCGCCTGGTTGAGCGCACCCGCCTTCTTGTGGGTGTTCCCGACGGTGACGAACACCTCGGCCCCGTGCGCTCGCGCGACGGACTCGGTCTCGTCGGTGCAGTTGTCGGCCACGACGATGATGCGGCTGGGCGCGGGGTCCTGGGCGCCGAGGGAGTCGAGCGTCGCACCGATGGAGGCCGCTTCGTTGTGCGCCGGGATGAGGACGGTGACGGTCACCGGTCCGCCGAAGAAGCCCCGGGTCTCGGCCATGACGAGCTTGGGTGCGAGCAGCTTCACGTCCGCGTCGGTGGAGCGCCGGGTCCGGTCCAGGACGACGCGTTCGACCAGCGCCACGCCCGCGGCGAACACCAATGCGAGGCCGACGGCGCCGACGATGACCGCGAGGGCGGGCGCCTGGGTGTCGTAGAAGACGTGCCACACGCCGAACACCGAGCTCGACCTCGGCGACTGATCGACCGAGGATGAGCGCGCCGACACCGCGAACCACAGCAGGAGCGCAGCGCCCACGGCGATGCCCGCGATGACCAATCCGACGTAGCGGCCGAGCCAGCCGCTGGCGTGGCGTCGCTTGGTGGCGCGGGTGGCGTCGTGCCCCGCTCCGGGGCCGGCCGAGGCAGAACCCGTCGGCCCGGCCGCGCCCATGCGAGGAGAGGCGGAAGCCGTTGCTCGGTCGGTCTCGCCGGTCACGCCCGGCTCGGGCGCGGCAGAGCCCGCGGTGCTTCTGCTCACGATCTTGAATCGGTCGGGCGGAGGGCCGACCTGATCAGATTCTCGAGCTGAGCGCGACGCCCTGCCGGCCGATCCGGCGACGGACTCCACGCCCCGACGGCGGTCCGGACCCCGACTGACCGATCGATCAGGATCGAAGAAGCAGCCGATCCGTACCTCCTCGTACCGTGGGCTTCCTCAGTCCGTGGCTGCGAAGGAGGCGAGGCCGGTGAAGACGATGACGTGTCGGCAGTTGGGTGGACCGTGCGATCTTCCGCTTCATGGGGAGACCGCGGATGAGGTGATCAAGGCGCAGGACCAGCACCTGAAGGACTCGGTCGCCAGGGGTGACGAGACCCACGAGGACGCCTTGAAGGCGATGAAGGCGAGGTGGAGGCGCCCGTGGTCCGGCATGAAGTGGTACCGGACCGCCAAGCACGACTTCGCGGCGCTCCCGGAAGTTTGAACCCGGCGGACCGAAACCGGCGTCAGGGGGTCAGGACGACCTTTCCCGGAATGGGTCGGGTGGACTTCGCCATGAAGGCCTCCCGGGCGTCCGCCAACGGGTATACGGCGCTGACCTCCGGCCGCAGGGTCCCGTCGTCGACGAGGCGGGCGATCTCGCGGAGCTGGGCACCGTTCGCGTCCCGGACGAAGCCCACCGTACGGATGTCGTCGCGATCGGCCGGCGGCGGACCCATGATCGAGACCAGCGCTCCGCCGGGCTTGACCAGCGCCGCAGAGCGGGCCAGCACGTCGCCGCCGATGATGTCGTAGACCAGGTCGACCGGGCCGACGGCCTTGTCCCAGCCTTCCTGCTCGACGTCGACGAACTCGTCGGCACCCAGGTCGAGCACGCGTTGACGTGCGCGGGCTCGACCGGTGCCGATGACCCGGGCGCCGGCCCAGCGGGCGAGTGGCACCCCCATCGACGCGACCCCACCACCCGCGCCGTGGATGAGGACCGTCTGGCCGGACTCGAGGTGGCCGTGGTCGAACAGCGCCTGCCACGACGTGAGCGCGGCCTGCGGAATCGCGGCGGCTTGGATGAAGTCGACGGTCGTCGGCTTCGGAGCGAGGCTGCGAACCTCGATGGCCACCTGCTCGGCGGCCCAGCCGTCGCGGTACCCGTCGATCAAGCCGTACACCTCGTCGCCCACCGAGACGCCGGCGGCGCCGTAGCCGAGCGCGATCACGATGCCCGAACCCTCGTGGGCCGGGATCCGCCTGCCGCGGTCGTGTCCGGCGCGATCGGTCGAGAGGGGCCACAGCAGCTCGGTCGGGGTGAAGCTGGCCGCGCGCACCTGCACGAGTGCGTCGCCGATCGCGGGCTGGGGGTCGGGAGCCTCTTCGAAGACGAGGTCATCGATGCCCTCGAAGCCTTTCGGTTCCTGGAAGCGAACCGCCTTCATGGCGATCTCCTTTCACGTCAGGGAGTTGTCGCGACGTCGATCCGGTCGCGGATCCCACGAGAGATGACGTATACCCACACGACGAACAGACCACCACCGAATCGACAGCTCGCGCGCGAATCCGCCTCCGGCTCGATCCCTGCGGCACGAACCAGAAGTACCCAGGTTCGCGGGACGATCCGACCTCCTCGCGAGCGTCCCTCGCCGCGCGAGAGCTCCGCGAGCTGGTCGAACGTGATCGGGTGGACCAGCGGGTCGGCGTGACGATGCACGAGTCGCCAGGCGGCAGCCTCGCGGCGGATCACCAGGGTCGCCCGCAACGACCAGTCCTGCTCGGGCAGGCGGCCGACGATGCCGTGCTGATGTTCGACGACGACGAGCACCGCGAGGTCTCCGGACCAGTACGACTGGGAGAGGGCGTCGAATCCGGACCCCGGCAGCCTCAAGTCGGGTCCCGATTCCGCCGTCAACCTCGAGAGCCCGACCGTCGAACAAGGACCGCGCCGTGAGCCCGAACCGCCGAACCGTCCTGGCAATGCTGCTCCTCGCCACCACGCTGGGCCTCGCCGCGTGCGGCGGCGGCAACGGCGGGTCGTCCGAGGACTCGACGCCCGCGAAGGCGCACACGAGCCGCTCGAACCGAGCGGAAAGCGACCAGGACCAGGACCAGCAGAACCAGAATCAGCAGCAGAACCAGGACCAGCAGGACCAGCAGAACCAGCAGCAGAACCAGCAGAACCAGCAGAACCAGAACGGCTGAGACCGAGCCGGAACCCGGTTCCTGCAGAATGCGGGGGTGCGCCTTCGCGGACTGCCCCGAGCGCTCGTCAGTGTCGCGCTCGTCTGCGCCGCGGTCCTGAGCGGATGCCACGGGGGCGAGGCGTCGGGCGGACCCCGGTCGGTGGGGAAGGACGGTCCCTTGCGGGTGTCGAGCGAGGGATACGACGTCCCGAAACGACGTGCGCGAGCAGCACCCGGCACACTGATCGCGGCGCGGACGGCAGAAGCGCAGGCGCGAGCCCTCGGTGCCGGGCGCGTCTGGCAGGTGCTGTACCACTCGACCGATCTGTCGGGTCATGACATCGCGGTGAGCGGTCTGGTGCTGGTTCCCAGGGGAGCGCCGCCGGCTCACGGATGGCCGGTCGCCGCGTGGGCCCACGGCACGACGGGGCTGGCAGATCGGTGCGCGCCATCGATCGCAAGGCATCTCGGGCACGATGCCAGTGCCGTACGGGAGGTGCGCGCGCTGCTGTCGCACCACCTGGCGGTGGTCGCGAGCGATTACCCCGGGCTCGGGACGCCGGGGGTGCACACGTATCTCATCGGACGGGCCGACGCCCGGGCGGTGATCGACAGCGTCAGCGCCGCTCGCTCCCTGCTCGGCAGCCGGCTCTCGGATGCGTGGTTCACGGTCGGGCACTCCGAGGGCGGTCAGACCGCGCTGTTCGTCGCGCAGGCGGCCGACCGGCGAGCGTCGCCGTCGGGCTTTCTCGGCACCGTTGCGCTCGCGCCTGCATCCACGCTCAACGCGCTCATCGCCCTCGCCGAAGCCACGAGGGATCCGGTCGAGCAGGCCTACCTCATCTACGCGCTCGAGGGGCTTCACGCGGTCGACGACGCGGTCGACGTCGAATCCCTCCTGACTCCGCAAGCGCGTGCAGTCCTCCCGACCACGACGACGGGTTGCATCGACGACATCGTCCACGACCTCACGGTCCGGCCCGTCGCCCAGCTGCTCGCCGCGGGCCCCGCAACCCAGGACGACCTGAGCCGAACGCTCGCGAAATACGACAACCCCGACCAGGTGGGTGCCGCGGATCCGATCCTGATCACCCAGGGCACGGCAGATCGCGACGTCCCCGAAGGAGCGACGCAGGGTCTCGCCACCCGGTTGTGCGCGCTGGGCGACCGGGTCGACTACCGGGTGTTCCCCGGCCTCGACCACAACAACCTCGTGGCCGGCTCGCAGGACGTCCTCACCGATTGGATCAAGGCGCGTCTCGCGCACGCCCCGACTCCCACCACCTGCTGACGTGTGGAGAGCCGGGCCTGCCGGCTCTCGATCTCGGCGCGGGCGAGCGGGGCGCTAGGCCACCGCGTCGCTTCGTCGGGGGAGCACCCATCCGGGGCGTGGGAAGTGGCACGTGTAGCCGTTGGGGTAGTGCTCCAGGTAGTCCTGGTGCTCGGGCTCCGCCTCCCAGAACGGACCGGCCGGGCCGACCTCCGTGACGACCTTGCCCGGCCAGAGCCCCGACGCCTCGACGTCGGCGACGGTGTCCTCGGCAACCCGGCGCTGCGTGTCGTCGAGGTAGTAGATCGCCGAGCGGTAGCTCGTGCCCACGTCGTTGCCCTGGCGGTTCAACGTGGTCGGGTCGTGGATCTGGAAGAAGAACTCGAGCAGGTCGCGATAGGACGTCGCGTCGGGGTCGAACGTGATCTCGATCGCCTCGGCGTGGGTCCCGTGGTTGCGATAGGTGGCGTTGGGCACGTCCCCGCCGGTGTACCCGACGCGGGTGGACAGCACTCCCGGGCGCTTGCGGATCAGGTCCTGCATGCCCCAGAAGCAGCCCCCGGCGAGGATCGCCTTCTCGGTACGGTCGCTCATCGGACGTCCTCCTCCGTGTACGGGCGGTCGTCGAGACCGAAGATCGCCTCCGGGTCCGTGCGGGAGCTCATAGACGATGCCCGACGCCCGGGGACGGGACCAGGCTACGACGGATCGTCGATCTCGGCGAGGGGCGGTGTGCGTCCTCCGCGGGCGCGGCGGTGCCGGCGCCGACCGTCGAGTCGACACCGGCACCGCCGGAGCGCGGGACCACGAGATCCGATCAGCCCGGGATGACCTCACACTCCTTCGGATCGATGTGGCCGAGGCTCCGCACCACTTCGAACGTGCCGCCGTGCGAGCGCGCGACGTACATGTTCATCCGCACATGGTGCTGACCCGGCACCATCTCGGCGGGACCGCCCGGACCCTGATCGATCCGAGCGTGGTCGAGCGCTCCGATGACCGAGGCCTGGTCGAGCGACCCGGCCTCGACGACCGCTCGCTCCCAGAGCTTGAGCGCGCGGTACGTACCGGTGCACGCACTCCCCGCCGTGAACATCGCGCTCCCGGGGAAGCGTCCGTCGTAGCGGTTGAGCAGCTCGATGCTGAAGGGGTCGTCGACGGCCCGGTAGTAGTCCAGGCAGCCGTAGAGTCCCTCGACGTGCTCCGCCGGCACGAGGTTCAGGAAGTTCTCGTCGAAGTAGGTGCAGACGATCGTTCCACCCCGAGCTGTGAATCCGGCCTCGTGCAGCTGCTCGAGGAACGGCGTCAGGCCCGGCGGGACGATCGTGTTGAACACCACGTCGGCTTCCGTCGCCATGATGTCCGCGACGACCTGCTCGTAGTCCGCGTGGTCGAGCGGGAAGTAGGTCTCGCCCACGACGGAGCCACCCTCGGCCCTCACGACGTCGCGCACCTTCTTGTTCAGCGTGTGCGGCCAGATGTAGTCGGCCGACGGCATGTAGAAGGTCTTGGCCCCCGTCTCACGCATGAGCCACGGGAAGAACGGCTCGATCTGCTGCGCCGGCACGGGACCGGTGCAGAAGATCAGCGGGTGGCACTCCTGGCCCTCGTACTGCTCGGGGTACAGGTAGAGCGTCTCCGCGTCGTCGACGACCGGACGCTTGATGGCCTGGCGAGTCGAGCTGTAGATCCCGCCGACCACCACATCGACGCCCACCCGCTCGACGAGCTTGGCCGCCCTGGCCTCGGCGACCTCGTCGTCGGTCGCGCTGTCCTCGATGAACAGCTCGACCGGCCGGCCGAGGAGCCCACCCGCGGCGTTGATGTCGTCGATGACCATCCGGGCGACGTTGGCGTTGGCGATCCCCATGAAGGAGAGGGCGCCGGACTGGTCGGTGATCAACCCGACCCGTGCTGATCGATCGGCTGTGTTCGTCATCGTCCCGTCCCCTACGCGTCGTAGCTGCCGACGAGGGCGGCCGACTCGGGCTTGGTCAGGTGGCCGGCCTCCTTGAGGATGGGGGGAACGGTCGGGTCGGAGACGAACGCGGCCCAGCCGGTCTCGTCCCAGTCGAACAGCACCCACACGCGGTTCTCCTCGGACGGATCACGGAACACGGTCGATCCCTTGGAGCCGTGCAGCGAGCGCTTCTCGGCGCCCAAGGTGGCGAACACTTCGAGGAATCGGTCGACGTCCTCGACCGTCGTGGTTGCGAGCAACATGGCGGTTTCCCTTCGGTTCTGCGGACGCCGACCGGGTTCGATCGGCGTACTGCGCATTCTCCGGGGGAGCCGCCGGCGCGGCATCGGTAGACCTACCCATTTGGTGGTGGGTACGGATGGGCCGGCCGATCAGGCGGTGGCTGCGCCGTCCACGACGCGGTGCTGCACGGCCCAGCGGGTGGCCGCGGCGCGGTTCCCGACGCCGATCTTCGTGTAGATGTGCGCGATGTGGTGCTCGGCCGTGCGCTTCGAGATGAAGAGATCGGTGGCGATCTCCGTCGCGGTCTTCCCGTCGGCGACCAGCCGCAGCACCTCGACCTCACGCCGGCTCAACCCCCCGGGACGAGCGGCGCGTGCGGTAGGCACCGGATCCCGGCGGGCGGCCTCGAGCTGCTGGCGGGCGTAGACGGCCGCCTCGCCGAGTTCGAGCGCAGCACCGTTCCGGGTCAGCTGCTCGGCGCGCTTCGATCCGAGGTCGCGGGCGACCCGTGCGCCGAGCTCGCCGAGCCCGGGGACGTGGTGGGCGCTCGACGGTTCGTTCGCCAGCGCGCCGAGCAGGACGGCCGCCGGCTCGGGCCGACCCAGCCGCTCGAACAACGCCGGCGCACTGGCGAGGGTGATGATCAGCTGGGGCACGTTACCGGCGCGTTGGAACGCCGTGATCGCCTCCGCGAACAGGCCCAACGCGGCGACGGGCTCACCGTCCGAGGTGTGCAGGCGAGCGGAGTCGCGCGCGATGAACCCCTCGAAGAACTGCACTCGGTCGTTGCGCACGACGGTCATGCCCTCGTCCCAGGCTGCGAGTGCACGGCGCGGCTCGGTGTGGGAGAACGCCATGCCCGCGATCCACAGCGAGTAGGCGATCCAGTACGGGTTGCCGAGGTCCCGGGCCACCGACACCGACTCCTCGGTGAGTGCGAGCGCCTCCTCGATGCGTCCGGCCGACTGGAGCCCGTCGACGTAGGACGACAGCCCGTACCCGCGCTCGCGCCCGTACCGCTGCGCGACCTCGCGGGTGAGCTCGATGTAGCGGTCGAGGTCGCCGCAGTAGACCGCGCCGAGCGCCTCGATGAACGAGGCATAGCCGGGCGGGCAAGCCTCGTAGCTCGCGTCGATCTCGAGCTCGGTGGCCCGGTGCGCGTTCGCGCGCGCCGCCTCGGCTCGACCCGCGAAGCACGCGTAGCCGGCCGCGGTGTACAGGCGGGGGAGCCGACGCACGTCGGCTGCGGTGGCCGCTTCGAGCAGCTCCTCCGCCCAGGCGAGCGTCTCGAACAGCTGGACGGAGAACCCCATCAGCGCAGCATGGGCGGCGACGTCGGTCGCGACGTCGACGTCGCCGCGGGACGCACTCCACCGGAAGGCGGTGCGAAGGTTGCCGAGCTCGGCCTCCACCCAGTCCACCGCGGCCCGCCACCCCGGTCCCTCCCAACCCTCCCAGCGAGTCGAGGCCTCGCGCCCGTAGTGCGCCGCATGCCGGTCGCGGGCGTACTCGAGGCCCCCGTGCTCGGCCAGGCGATCCTCGGCGAACTGGCGGATGGTCTCGAACAGCGAGTAGCGGGTGCGGGCGGCGGTGTGATCGGCGACGACGAGCGACTTGCGGACGAGCGAGTCGAGGTGCCGCAGCACGTCGACGTCGTCCGAGGCATGCGCGACCGCCACCAGGCCGGAGAGGTCGAAGCCGCCGGCAAAGACGGCGGTGGTGCGGAGCAGTGCGCGCTCGTCGTCGGCGAGCAGGTCGTACGACCAGTCGACCGCGTGGCGCAGGGTGAGCTGCCGCTCGGGCGCGGGCGCGACACCCTGCAGCAGCCGGAACCGGTCGGCGAGTCGGTCACGGATCTCGACCGCGTTCATGGCGCCCATGCGTGCGGCGGCGAGCTCGATGCCGAGGGGCAGGCCGTCGACCGTCTCGCAGACGGCGGTCACCGCGTCGGTCGTCTCCGGATCGTTGAGCCCGAAGTCCGGCCGCACGGCGCGAGCCCGGTCGACGAACAGCGCGACCGCGTCGGAGGCCGCGCCGCCCTCGCACGTGAGCGGCGGCACGGCCCGCGCCGCTTCTCCGACGACGCCGAGCGCCTCGCGCGAGGTGGCGACGACCCGCACCCGACCCGACCGGCCGAGGATCGCCGTGACGGTCGACGCGACAGCCGCGAGCAGGTGCTCGCAGTTGTCGATCACGAGGAGGAGCTCCCGACCCGCGAGCGTGTCGGCCAGGGTCTCGGCGAGCGGCGTGTCGCCCTGCGGCGTGATGCCGAGAACGGTCGCGATCGCCGCGGGGACCGCGGCGGCATCGCTCACCGACGCAAGCTCGATCAGCCAGACGCCGTCGGGGAACTCGCCCGCGACCTCCGCGCCGATCTCGACGGCGAGCCGGGTCTTGCCGACCCCGCCGACGCCGGTCAGCGTGACCAGCCGGTCGGCGCGCACCAGCTCGGCGACCTCGCCGACGATCTCCTCGCGACCGATCACCGAGCTCAGCGGCTGGTGCAGGTTGCCGGTCACGGCATCGACGCTGCGCAGGACCGGGAAGTCGGCTCGGAGGCCCTCGGCGAGCATCTGGTACACCGACATCCGCCCGCGCAGGCCCTGCAGCCGGTGCTCACCCAGCGGACGCAACCCCACCCGGTCCCGCAGCAGCACTTCGGTCGCGTCGGACACGAGCACCTGCCCGCCGTGCGCGATCGACATCAGGCGCGCGGCGCGGTTGACCTCGCTGCCGAAGTAGTTGCGATCGCGCTCGATCGCCTCACCGGTGTGCAGGCCCATGCGGACCGAGAAGTCCACGGCGCTCTCGTCGCGCAGCTCCTCCTGTGCTTCGACCGCGACGGCCGCGGCGTCGGCGGCGGTCGAGAAGGCCACGCAGAACCCGTCGCCACCGGTGCTGAACACGTAGCCGTCGTGCCGCTCGATCGCGGCCCGCAGGATCGCGTCGTGGACGCGCAGCGCGTCGGCCATCTCGCTCGGGTCGTCGTCCCACCGGCGGGTGGAGTCTTCGATGTCCGTGAACAGGAACGTGACCGTCCCGCCCGGCCGCGCACGGGGCATTCTCGGGACGCTACCCCACTCGAACCCGATCCGATCGATGCCATCCTGGCGTCGGTCGCGTCGGTCGGTCGGGGAAGAGCGGGCCGGAGCGGGCCCGAGGGGGAACTCCGATGCGATCAGCCGGGTTCGAGCACGACCTCCTCGTCGACGCGCTCGCGCCCGCGGGAACAGGCGCCAGCCGACGAGCAGCGCGCTGAGCGAGACGAGGAAGCCCACGAGCATCGCGATCCGGATCCCGTCGATGAACGCGTCGTCGGCCGCGGCGAGCGCGTCGTCGTCCTGGGTGACGTTGTCGGGCAACGGCTTTCCGGGCCCGATCAGGCTCGCGATCGTGTGCGGATTCGCGTCGTCGACGACCCGCTGCACGACCTGGTCGCGTTCGGTGGCATTCGGGATGACCGGCTTCAGGTTGTGGGGGAGCACGACCGAGATCGTGACCGCGAGGATGCTGCCCATGATGGCGAATCCCGCCGTCGAGCCGATCGCCCGCTGCGAGCTCAAGATGCCGGATGCCATCCCCGAACGCTCGGGCGGGATCGAGCTCATCGCTTCGCTCGTCGCGGCCGCGACGGACACCCCGCCGGCCGAGCCGACGAACGCGAGCGCGACGAGCGTGACCCACAGCGTGCCCGCGTTCGACACGGCGAGGATGCCGGTGCCCACCACGACGCAGCCGAGTCCGATCAGCGTCGGGTTGCGAGCGCCGCGTGCCGAGACGACGCGCCCGGTGATCGGGGAGAGGATGATCGTCGGGATCGTCATGGCGAGCATGAGCACACCGGTCCGCTCCGGGCTGTAGGCCCGGACGTTCTGGAAGTACTGCGTGATGATGAACAACGTTCCGTAGATGCAGAACAACGTGGCGAACACGGCGTAGTTCGCCGCGTCGTAGACCCGGTCGCGGAAGACGTGGATGTCCATCATCGGGTCGGCGGCCCGCAGCTCGTACCGCACGAACACCACGAGCACGACGACTGCGGCGGCGAAGCACGCGAGGATCGGCGGTGAGAGCCAGCCGCTGTGGCCGCCCTGGATGAGCGCGTAGGTGATGACCCCGACGCCGGCCACGAAGAGGAGCTGGCCGGGGATGTCGAAGCTGCGGCTCGCGGGGTCGCGTGATTCGCTGACTGCCCAGAGCGTCAGGACGATCGCGGCGATGCCGATGAGCGGGTTGAACAGGAAGATGCTGCGCCAGCCGACGCTCTCGGTGAGCACGCCGCCGAGCGTCGGGCCGATGGCGAGCCCGACCGCGGCGATACCGGTCCAGATCCCGATCGCACGCGCCTTGGCGCTGGGGTCCGGGTACGCGGCTCCGACGAGCGCCAGGGAGGTGACGTTCACAATGGCGGCGCCGATGCCCTGCAGGGCGCGGGCCGCGATGAGCACCCCGATGCCGGGTGCCGCGCCGCACAACACCGATGCGACGCAGAAGACCACGATTCCGGTGATGTACGCGCGGCGGCGTCCGAAGTGGTCGCTGAACGTGCCGCCCGACATCATGAACATCGCCATCGTCAGGCTGTAGGCCGCGACCACCCACTGCATACCCGACTCGCCGGTCCCGAAGTCGCGCTGGATGTCGGGGAGCGCGACGTTCACGATCATCGCGTCGAGGAAGATCATGAACAGGCCGAGCCCGGTCGCCACGAGCGTCCACGTGCCGCGCCGAGCGACGGGGGTCGTGCTCACGCCGGGCGAGGCTACGCGGCCGGCGGGCCCGTCCGGTCGATCCTCGGACGGGGTGAGGCACCCGGTTGGACCCGCCCGGGGCCTCTAGCGGGGGATGACCCGCCCCGCGGTGGCCAGGAGCCGCTCCGTCTCCGTGGCGTCGACGGGTGGCTCGGTGACCGGCTTGATGATGCCGGCCTCCCGGGCGTGGTCGGTGCACGTCGCTTCGACGACCGCGGTGAACGCCGGGATCGCCTCGGGCGGGAACTCGATCGGGTCGCCGACGCTCGCGGAGAGGTCCCACGCGTGCGCCAGTGCGTCGACGGTGGGGAAGTTGATGACCACCGAGCCGGGCAGCTCGCCAAAGGGCGTGACGTGCGTCCGCTCCAGCACGCCGTTGGTGCTCCACATCGCCAGGGCCCGTCGCGCCGCGTCCTCCGCGAAAGGACCGAGATCGCCCTCGAAGGGGACCGCGCCCATCGTCACCTCGGCCGATACGGTCTCCTCGCCCGTGACCATGCCGGCCCAGAGCAGCTGGTTGTTCACGGCATGACTCGCGAGGCGGCGCACCGTCCACGGATCGCAGTTCGTGACCGTGTCCAGCTGTGAGTCGTCCAGCGCGACGACGACCCGACTCAGCTCGCCCAGCGCCAGCTCGAGCGTCCGCACCTGATCCATGCCTGCCCCCTCCGGTCCTGTGCGACAGTAGCGGTGCGCACCGCGCCGCGAAAGGCCCGCGGGCCGTCATCGGCACCGGCTTCATCGGCGCCACCCTGGGGCGGGCCCGGGCCCGATCGGGTCATGCCGTCACCTTCGATCGCGGGTGAGCCTTCACCTCGCATCGACGCGCGCCAGCCAGGTCGGGAGCTGCTCCAGCTGAGGTGCGACGGCTTCGGCCCATCGTCGGGTGTCGGGCGTGTCGCGGTGGGAATGGCGGAAGAGGCGAACCGCGCTGCCCAGGTCGTCGAGATACCACCGCAGCCGGTAGAGCGTGAGGACCTCCCGGTGGACGTCACGATCGCTCGCGCGCTGGTAACGCTCGATGTCGTCGGTCGTCGTCACGATCAACGACAGGTCGCGCTCGGGTGCGGCGAACGCGACCGTGTCCCAGTCGACGAGGAGGAGGCGGTCCTCGACCGAGATGAGGTTGCCCGGGTGCGGTTCGCCGTGGGTGACGACGGGATCGGATCGGAGCGGCGCGGTGTGTTCGACCAGCGTGTCGAACCCCGCGACGAGCTGCGCCAGCGCGCGGACGTGCTCGGCGAAGCGCGCGCGAGCGAGCTCGGAGAAAGGACCGGCGTCCCACGCTCGCGCGGGGTCGGCGAGGAACGCGTCCAGGTCGGCGCGACCGCCGAAGCGGGGGGCGTGACGGGGTGCGAGGTCCCGAACCGCGGGGGACGCTCGGTGCAAGGCGGCGACCAGGTCGAGCGCACGGGACCGGAGCTCGACGTCCAGGTACGGACCGAACGGGGAGGAGTGGCCGGCGAAGTAGGGGAAGACGGAGACGGCGTACCGATCGTCGATGCGGTGCAGGACGTCGCCATCACGCGCCGCGACGGGTGCCACCACGAAGCCGAGGCCGGACTGCTCGCGCAACACAGCCGCGGTGCGCAGCGCGCGGCCCAGCCCCTCGAGCACGGCCGATCGTGTGCTTGCCATCCAGTCCTTGTCGTCGAGGTCGTCGACGGTCAGGAAGTGCGGCCGGCCATCGTCGTCGACCAGCTTCCAGTGATGGCTGCCGCCGCCTTCGGGCACGTACTCGCAGGCCCCGGCGCGCAGGCCCCAGCCCTCGTTCACGGCGCGGGCGAGGCGGTCGGCCGCCAGGTCGGCGGGCGGGCTGCGCACGTCCGGAACCTACGTGGTGGCCGGGAGGGAGCGAACGAAATTCGGCGGAGTGGGGTTGCGCTCGCGTCCGCCCACCACTATATTCACCTATATGGGTGAACGTGGTGCCGCGGTGCTCGACCGGGTGTTCTCGGCCGTCTCGGACCCGACCCGACGGGCCATCCTGGCGCGCCTCGAGGATTCCGATGCCCGGGTCACGGAGCTCGCGAGCGCCTTCCCGATCTCGCTCAACTCGACGTCGAAGCACATCCGCGTGCTCGAGCGCGCCGGCCTGGTGCGGCGGACGGTGCGAGGTCGCGAGCACATCCTGACGCTCGAGCCGGCGCCCCTGGCCGAGGCCGCGGTGTGGATCGAGCACTACCGCCGGTTCTGGGGTGAGCAGCTCGCCGCGCTCGACGTGTTCGTCACGCGGCGCGACCAGCCGAAGGAGTCGGCATGAGCGAGGAGTTCGTCCTCACCGTGCGGCGCGAGATCGCCGCCCCGGCCGACGTGCTGTTCGACGCCTGGCTGGACGCCGAGAGTCTCGGCGCCTGGCTCAGGCCCGGCACCACTCGTGAGACGCGCGCCGAGACGGATCCACGGGTCGGCGGCGCGTTCCGCATCGTCATGGTCGACGACGAGTCCGCGATGTTGCACACCGGCACCTACCGCGAGATCGACCGGCCCCGGCGACTGGTCTTCACGTGGATCTCGTCCGCGACGCACCACCGCGACTCGATCGTGACCGTCACCTTCGAGCCCGGGAAGGACTCGACCGTCGTCGAGATCCATCAGGTCGGGTTGCCCGACGAGGCTGCCCGTGCCGGACACGAAAAGGGCTGGAGCGATGCCCTGCGCGAGCTCGACCGCACCTTCGCCACCGATACCGGGAGCAACCGATGACGCACCGCATTGCCACCAGAGACGCCTGGCTCGAAGCGCGACTCGAGCTGCTGAAGGCCGAGAAGGAGCTGACCCGCCTCACCGACGACCTCGCCCGCCGGCGCCGGGACCTGCCGTGGGTGCCCGTGGAGCAGGACTACCGCTTCGACACCGAAGCCGGGGAGGCCACGCTCGCCGACCTGTTCCACGGACGGTCCCAGCTGATCGTCTACCACTTCATGTACGCCCCCGACTGGGACGAGGGCTGCCCGAGCTGCTCGGGGGTCGCGGACGGGTTCGACGAGACGCAGATCCACCTCCAGCACCACGACGTCGCGTTCACCGCGGTCTCCCGGGCGCCGCTGGAGAAGCTCCTCGCGTACCGCGACCGCATGGGATGGAGCTTCCCGTGGGTGTCGTCCGGTCGCAGCGACTTCAACTTCGACTTCGGCGTGTCGTTCACCGAGGAGTCGGTCGCGAACGGCCCGACCTACAACTTCCGGGCGCTCGAAGCCTGGATGCTCGATCCGGCGAACCTGCCGTTCGAAGGCCCCGGGATGAGTGCGTTCGTGCTGCGGGACCGTGTCGTGCACCACACCTACTCGGCGTACGCGCGGGGGCTCGACGCGACCTGGAACATGTGGCAGTGGCTCGACCGGGCGCCGCTCGGACGCAACGAGGGAGACCTGTCGTGGTTCCATCGCCACGACCAGTACGAGGACGGGGACCGATGACGATCGCGCACATCGGCGGCGTGCCGGTCGAGGAGTGGCTGATGCCGGTGCTCACCACGGGGAGCGGCATCGCCCTCGCGGTCGGAGCCACGCTCCGTCGGCTGCGCCGAAGGGCCTGACCCGGCCACCCGTCCCACGAGAACCGCTGAGAGGAGTCCCCGATGGACACACCCCCGATCGTCTCGTCCGAGGAGTGGGAGACGGCCCGCCAGGAGCTGCATGCACACGAGCGGGAGCTGACCCGCGTCCGGGACGCGGTGGCCGCGAAGCGCCGCCGGATGCCGTGGCTGCCGGTCGAGAAGGACTACGAGTTCGACGGGCCCGGAGGCCGGGCAAGCCTGGTCGACCTGTTCGACGGCCGCCGGCAGCTCATCGTCTACCGCGCCTTCCTGGAGCCCGGCGTCCACGGCTGGCCCGAGCACGCCTGCGTCGGCTGTTCGATGGTCGCCGACCAGGTTGCGCCCGTCGCGCATCTCCACCTGCGTGACACGTCGCTCGTCTTCCTCTCACGTGCGCCGCAGGCGGACATCGAGCGTGTGAAGGCCCGGATGGGCTGGGAGATGCCGTGGTTCACGCTGCTCGACGACTTCGACGCGGACTTCGGCGTGGACCAGTGGCACGGCACGAACGCGTTCATCCGCGACGGCGACCGCGTGTTCCGCACCTCCTTCGTCTACGGCCGGGGCGACGAGGCCCTCGGATCGACGTGGAGCTATCTCGACCTGACCGCGCTCGGACGCCAGGAGGAGTGGGAGGACTCGCCGGCGGGCTACCCCCAGACGCCGCCCTACGGGTGGTGGCGCTGGAGCGACGAGCCGCGGCGGGCGAAGACCAGCGCCTAGTGGCGCGTCACGGCCGGCACGCGCGGCGCGCCGGCCGCGGGTCAGGCGGCGTCCGGCGCGAGCTCGAAGTCGGCGAAGTCGAAGCCGGGTGACACGACGCAGCTCACGAGGGCGTCCGTGTCGGAGGGAAGCGTCCGCTGCCAGATCCCGGCCGGGACGACCACCTGGGTCCGCTGGCCGGCCGCGGGATCGACGCCGAGCGTCTCGACGATGCCCGGGGCCGGTCGTTCGCCGTCGCCGCCGAGCTCGATCGCGACGACTCCGCGATGCGCGAGCCAGATCTCGTCGGACGCCACCCGGTGCCACGCCGAGCACTCGCCGGCCGGAAGCAGGAAGTGGATCAGGGACGCGGTGGCCCGATCACGTCCGTCACCGGTGCGCACCCGCGCCTCGGCCTGCCACGTCTGGCGGTACCAGCCACCTTCCGGGTGGGGCTCCAGGTCCAGCACGTCAGCCAGGGGAGTTCGCATCGACCCATGATGCCCGAGCGACGGCCGCCGATGTCCGGGGTCGGACCCGGGTTCGCGCCGCCTGGTTCGGGTAGACCTGCACGTCGTGGCGGACGGGACGACGGGCAGCGTGGGCGACGGCCGCGCGTTCCGGCGCGCGGCACGGGTGCAGCGTGCGACCTGGTTCTGGTGGGCGCTCGCCGGCGTGGCCGTCGTGGGCCTCGCCGTCCGGCTCACCTACATCCTCGGCTGGCACCACGACTACATCGTCGGCGGGGACCCGTTCTTCTACCACGCAGGCGCGAACCTGCTGGCCGACGGCAAGGGGTTCGTCTCGCCCTACTCGCCGCCGCACCGCCCGATCGCGGCGAGCGACCACCCGCCGCTGTACATGCTCTACCTCACGATCCCGTCGGTGCTCGGGTGGCAGAGCGTGCTCACGCACATGGTGTGGTCCGCGGTCCTCGGCACCGGCACCGTCGTGCTCGTCGGCGTCACGGGACGTGAGGTCGGCGGAGCCCGGCTGGGGATCATCGCCGCGGTGCTCGCCGCCCTGGCTCCGACCATCTGGGTGTCCGACGGCCTGCTCCGGGCCGAGACCATGGCGATGTTCACCGTCGCGCTCGCGCTCGATCTCTCCTACCGGTACTGGCGCCGCCCGACGGGATGGGGCCTGGTTGCGGTCGGAGCCGCAGGCGGCGCGGCCGCACTGAGCCGCGCCGAGCTCGTGCTGATCATCCCGCTCCTGGTCGTGCCGCTGGCCCTGCTCGCGCCCGGCCCCGCGTGCCGGCAACGGTGGGAGGGCGTCGGAGCCGGCCTCCTCGCGGCGCTGGTCGTGATGTCACCCTGGCTCGTCTTCAACCTCACCCGCTTCGAGAAGCCGGAGCTGTTGACGACGTCCTTCGGTCCGTTGCTGTCCTCGACGTCGTGCGACTCGGTGTGGAACAGCGACAACAAGAGCTACTACTCGATCGCCTGCACCCTGGCGGTCGAGAAGCGCGAAGCGAAGCCCGGCGACGACGAGTCCCAACTCGACGCGATCTACCGGCACGCCGCACTGGAGTACATCGCGCACCACGAGCACAAGATCCCCGGCGTGGTCGCAGCGCGCGCGGCGGCGATCATCGGTCTCTACCACCCCGACCTGCAGATCCGGATCGACAGCTCCCGCGGCGTGGAGAAGTCCGAGCTCGCCGTGGCCCGGGCCTCGATGTACACCTTCTACGGGCTCGCGCTGCTGTCGATCGTGGGCGCCGTCGTCCTGCGACGTCGCCGCCGCGCACCGGTCTTCCCGCTCCTCGTCCCACCGGTCGTCGTCATGTTCACGGTCATCACCACGTACGCCGCGATGCGCTTTCGAGCACCGGCGGACATCGCGCTCTGCGTCCTGGCGGCGATCGCGCTCGATGCTGCGATCAACGCGGTGACCGGACGCGCGCGCACCCTGGAACCGGGCACCACCACGCCCGGCCCCGAACCCGGTGCTGTCGGGGTCAGCCCCGCCGGGTCCGACCCCGCAGCGCGGTGAAGCACAGCGTCATGCTCAGTGCGCCCACCACGCCGATCGCGATCAGCGCCTTGCCCAGCGACTCCCACTCCCAACCCTGCATGACGAGGGACCGCAGCCCTTCGAGCAGGTAGGTGACCGGGTTGAATCCGGCGACGGTGTTCAACCAGCCGGAGAGCTGGTCGCGGGGCACGTAGGACGAGGTCAGGAACAGGAACGGGAAGAAGAGCAGGAAGGCGGAGTTCACCGCGGCGGGGTTCCCGGTCTTGAGCGCGATCGCGTACCCGAAGCCGGTGAACGCCAGGCTCCAGAGCGCGGCGAGCGCGATGAAGACGAGCAGCCCGAGGGCGCCGGTCTCGAAGCGCACGCCGATCGCGAAGCCGAGGACGATGATCGGGATCGTCAGCGCCACCGCGACGGTCACATCGGCCACCATGTGGCCCAACAGGATCGCGAGCCGCTTGATCGGCGTCATCAGGAGCCGGTCGAGGTAGCCGTCCTGGATGTCGAGGACGAGCGCCGGGGCGCGGGAGATCCCGGTGACACCGAGAAGGATCGCGGTCGGCATCTCGAACGCCTTGTAGTCGAAGCCTGCGCCCGCCGAGCTCGTGAAGGTCGCGACGTTGACGACGAAGAAGAACAGCGCGATGAACATCGGCGGGAACACCGCCTCGAGGTCACGTGGGACGGCTCGGAGCGCGCGGCCGGCGATCGAGCTCACGTCGTGGACGAAGCCGGCGGGCTTCGCGCGCAGGGCATCGGCACTGCGGATCGGGGCAACGACATCGGCAACGCTCATCGGTCCCGCTCCGCCGCTCGGGGCCGCTTCGCGCTCCGCACATCGTTTCCGCTCCACGCTCCGCTCATCGGTGGACCTCCTCGGTCTCGTCGTCCTGCTCGATGTGGGTCCCGGTCAGCTCCAGGAACACGTCGTCCAACGTCGGGGTGCGCAACGTGAGATCGCGCACCTTGACCTCGCAGCCGTTGAGCGCGACCGCGATCGGGCTGATGGCCGCCGACCCGTTGTCGGTGGCGATCACGAGCTCGTCGCCATGCGCCTCGGCGCTCTGCACGCCGTCGAGCGCCTCGATCGTCGTGCGCAGCGGCGCCGGGTCACCGACGACCCGGACGATGATCACGTCCGTACCGACGGACCGCTTGAGGTCGCCGGGCGTGCCTTCGGCGACGATGCGCCCGGCGTTGATGATCCCGACCCGGCCGCACAGCTCGTCCGCTTCCTCGAGGTACTGCGTGGTCAGGAAGATCGTCATCCCGAGCTCCGCGTTCAGGCGGCGCACCTCGTTCCACACGGTGATGCGGCTCACCGGGTCCAGGCCCGTCGTCGGCTCGTCGAGGAACAAGATCTCGGGGTTGTGCACGAGCGCCGCCGCGAGGTCCAGACGCCGGCGCATCCCGCCGGAGTAGGTGCCGATGGCGCGGTCGAGCGCGTCGCTCAGGTCGATGAGCTCGCCCAGCTCCTCGACCCGCTGCGCCATGGCACCCTTCGGCAGGCCGTAGAGGAGTCCCTGCAAGCGGAGCAGCTCGCGTCCGGTCTGCTTGGGGTCGAGCGCCGCGTCCTGGAGCGCGACGCCGATGTGGAGGCGGACGTCGCCCGGCTGGGCGCCGACGTCGTGGCCCGCGACGGTCGCCGTCCCCGCGCTGATCGCGGTGAGCGTGCACAGCATCCGGACGGTGGTGGACTTGCCGGCACCGTTCGGGCCGAGGAAGCCGTAGATCTCGCCCCGGGCGACCTCGAGGTCGACCCGGTCGACTGCGGTGAAGTCGCCGAACCGGCGCACGAGCTGCTCGGTGCGGATCGCCACCTCGGTCGGGCGGGGGGTCGGGACGGCGCCGGCCGTCGGGACCTCGGCCCGGTCGGGCTGGCGCTCGTCGACGGGATGGGGTGCCAGGGGACCAGCCACCGCGGACCTCGCTCTCTGGGGGGATGGCGTCCGGGTTGCGACCGCACCGAGACCGTGAACTCATCGCCCGGCCGATCGCCCGAGCACCACCATGCGCCCCTGAACCGGCCACCCTCTGTCCGGTTCACTCGACGGTTTCCCGTCACTGCGGGTCGAGGGCCTCCGCGGGGTGGATCCTCGCCGCGGACCGGACCGGACCGGCACGGCGGCGGGGATACGCGAGGCTGCAGTCATGAGCCTTGGTCCCGAGTCCACGACCGACGACGTCCTCGAAGGTGTCGATCTGTCGGGTCAGCGGATCCTGATCACCGGTGCGTCGGCCGGGTTGGGCCAGGAGACCGCGCGGGCGGTCGCCGCGCACGGCGGCGACGTCGTGCTCGGGGTGCGGGACGCCGCGAAGGGTGAACGGGCTGCGGAGCCGATCCGGGCCGCGGCCGCGGCGAGCGGGGCGGACGTCGAGCTGCGCGAGGTGGACCTTGCGTCCCTGGCATCGGTCCGCGCGTTCACCGACGGCGTGCTCGCCGACCACGATCGGCTGGATGTCGTCATCGCCAACGCGGGGGTCATGGCGACCCCCGAGGGGCGGACCGCGGACGGCTTCGAGACCCAGTTCGGGACCAACCATCTCGGTCACTTCGTGCTCGTGAACCGGCTGCGGCCGCTGCTCGCGGGCGGCCCGGCGCGGATCGTCAACCTCACGTCGGCCGGCCACCGGTTCAGCGACGTCGTCCTCGACGACGTCGACTTCGAGCAGAACCCGTACGACCCCTGGCAGGCGTACGGCCGGTCGAAGACCGCGAACATCCTCTTCGCGGTCGAGCTCGACCGCCGCGGCCGCGCCGCGGGCCAGCGCGCCTGCGCGGTCCACCCCGGGACGATCCTCACCGAGCTGGGTCGCCACCTCACGGACGAGACGCTCGGCGCGCTGGATGCGGCGCGTGCAGGACAGGCGATGGTCTGGAAGACGATCCCCCAGGGCGCAGCGACGAGCGTGTGGGCGGGGTTCGTCGCCGGGGCCGACGCGATCGGCGGTCACTACTGCCAGGACTGCGGCGTGGCTGCGATCACCGAGGACGCGACGACGGCGACCGGGGTCTTCGCCTACGCGCTCGATCCCGAGCGGGCGGCGGCGCTCTGGACCCGGTCCGAGGAGCTGGTGGGCGAGTCGTTCCCCGCCTGACGCACCGACGCGATCGGCGTGGTCAGCCGGGCGCGTCGTGCAATCGGCGGTGGTGCTCGAGCCAGCGGGCCGCGACCGCGTCCTCGGACGTGCCGTCGTCGTACGCGGGTGACACGAGCGGCGCCGCGTCCGTGACCTCCACGACCACGATCGTCCGGATGCGCTCGCGGTGCGTCATCGAGCCGAGCTCGCGCAGGCGCTCGATCCCGCGTTCGTAGCCGTCGCCGGCGGTGTGCACCGTCGCACGGCCTCGGAATCGGTACCCCTTGCGCACGATCGGGTCGACGACGTTGATCTCGACGGCCGGGTTGGCCGTCAGGTTCTCGACCGTTCCCGGCGACGCGATGTCCGCGAACATCAGGTGGCGGTCGTCCAGCACGACCGTCGTGCCCTTGGGCGAGAGGTTGGGCCGGCCGTCCGGGGTGACGGTGGCCACGAAGCCCAGGCGCTGGTCGAGGACCAGGCGCTGCATGTCCGGGGTGAGCTCCATGGCGACGACTCTCGCGCCGTTCCGCGCTCCGAGCGCCATCGGGCCGACGGAGCCGGACTGGCTGCGCGGGCGGGTGCGAGACAGTCTGTCGTCCATGAGCGAGTCGAACGGATCGATCCGGTGCGACGCATGGGTGGCCACGAAGCTGGGCGCGCCCACCGATGCACTCGAACGGCAGGAGATCGACGTCCCCGCACCCGCGCCGAACGAGGCGCGCGTCGCCGTCGAGGCGTTCTGCTTGAACTTCAACGACATCGACCTGATCCGGGGCCGCTACCTGACCCTGCCGCTCGAGGCGCCGTTCGTCCCGGGCATGGAGTCGGTGGGGGTGGTGGAGAGCGCGGGTGCGGGCGCCGAGCACCTGATCGGACAGCGGGTGGTGGGCATCCCGGTCATGGCGCACGGTGGGTACGCGACCCACGCGATCATCGACGCCGCGACCGCACTGACGATCCCCGTGTCCATGAGCAGCACCGACGGGGCCGCGCTGCACTACCCCTTCCACCTCGGCTGGTTCGCGCTCCACGAGCGGGCACGGCTGCTCGCAGGGGAGACGCTGCTCGTCCACGCGGCCGCGGGCGGCATCGGCTCGGGCGTGCTGCAGATCGGCAAGGCGCTCGGCTCGAAGGTGATCGCGACGGCCGGCACCGACGAGAAGGTCGCGTTCTGCAAGGAGCTCGGCGCCGACCATGCGATCAACTACCGCGAGACGAACTTCGCGGCCGCGGTCGAGGAGCTGACCTACGGCCACGGTGTGGACGTCGCCTTCGACACGGTGGGCGGGGACGTCACCGTCGAGACCTTCAAGTGCATGGGCTTCAACGGGCGGCACCTGATCGCCGGCTTCAGCGAGGACATCCAGCTCGAGGACGCGAGCTACATGACGCCCCGCCCGATCGCCTACGGCAACTTCTCCCTGTGTGGGGTCTGCCTCGTGTACGTGAACGACCCGCTCGGCGTCCGGCGCACGCTCGGGTTCAACTGGCCGTCACGCGCCGAGGGCCAGGTCGCCCACGCGACGATCCTGGAGCTGCTCCGGACCGGGAGGATCCGCACGGTGATCGGTCGGGAGCTCGGCTTCGAAGAGATCCCCGAGGCGCTGGCGTCGATGGAGCGACGTGAGACGGTCGGTCGCCTCGTCGTCAGCGTCTGAGCTCGGACGGGTTCAGAGCTGGCACCCGTCGAGGTGCCGGTCCGCCTCGTGCGGGACGAACGAGGAGAGCAGGCCGGCGCGCGCGAGCGCGTCGTGGACGACGGGAGCGAGGCGCTCGAAGGTCATCGTGACCCCGCGGAACTCGGCCTGCCGGCGGGTCACGATCAGCGCGCCGATCCCCGAGCTGTCGATGTAGGTCACCGCTCCGAGATCGACGTGGAGCTCTGCGGCTCGCAGACTCTCTCGCACGGGGCACCGGCGCAGCGGCTTTCCGACGGATCCCGCGGGCGCGAGCGCCGGACTGCTCAAGCCGGTGGCGCGTCCCGCCGAAATCATGACAAAGGTTCCCCATCGTCGAGTCAGGAGCCGCGGCTCGTGCTCAGCTCGGAAACGCCGTCCGCCGACGAGACCCTGTTCCGTTGCCTCGCGTCGACCACCGACCGGGTCGCCACGGTCCGGCTCGAGGGCGACCTCGACCTTGCGAACGCGGCGTTGGTCCGCCTCGAGCTGCTCGCGACCGTGGAGCAGGACATCGACCGGATGGTCGTCGACCTTCGCGCGCTCACCTTCATGGACAGCTCGGGGATCGGCGCGCTGGTCGTGGTGTGGAAGCGCGCGGGCGAGCTGGGCGTGGGAATGACGCTGGAGGCGGTCCCGCCCGAGGTCCGGAGAGTTCTCGACAGCTGCGGGCTCAGCGGGATGTTCGAGCCGCGCGACCTCGACGACGCCGACGACCTCGTCTGAACGGGCCCGGCCGGTGAGCCGACGAGACGCGGGCCCGTCAGTGGTCGGCGTGGGTCTTCGAGTCGCGCGGGTGCTCGCCGTCGGGCCCGCGTGAGCCGGCGCCGTCACCCGCGTTGACGAGCTCCTCGATCTGCTTGCCGGTGTCGGCGTCGACGTGCTTCCAGTACTCGAACGCCCGCTCGAGCACCTCACCCTTCACCCCGTTCAGGAGGTGGCCGGCGACGGTGTGCACGAAGCGGTCGCGCTGCGCGTCGTCCCAGACCTCGCGCACGAGCGTCCCAGCCTGTGTGAAGTCGTCATCGTCGGGGCGCAGCTCGTACGCCGTGCGCATCATCTCTCCGTCCGCCTCCCAGCCATCGTCCACCGGTCCGGTGATGTCGGAGTACGGCCGCCCCTCGCTGTTCGGTGCGTACTTCGGCGCGTCGCCGGAGTGCTCGTAGGCCATCGCGCCGTCGAACGTGTAGGAGTTCACCGGCACGCGAGGCCGGTTCACCGGCAGCTGCAGGTAGTTCGCGCCGATGCGGTAGCGGTGTGTGTCGCTGTACGCGAACGCGCGCCCGAGGAGCATCTTGTCCGGGGAGAAGCCGATGCCGGGCACGAGCGCCGACGGCTCGAACGCAGCCTGCTCGATCTCCGCGAAGAAGTTCTCGGGGTTGCGGTCGAGCGTCATCGTCCCGACCCGGATCAGCGGGTAGTCGCGGTGCGACCACGTCTTGGTGAGGTCGAAGGGATTGATGCGGGAGTCCTTGGCGTCCTCGTAGGGCATGACCTGCACCGAGAGGGTCCAGCGCGGGTGCTCACCGCGCTCGATCGCGTCACGCAGGTCGCGGCGGTGCGCGTCGGCGTCCTGGCCCGCGAGCTCGGCCGCCTGGACGTCGGTGAGGCCCTCGACGCCCTGTTGCGAATGGAAGTGGTACTTGATCCAGTGCTTCTCGCCGGCCGCGTTGATCCACATGTAGGTGTGCGATCCGTAGCCGTTCATGTGGCGCAGCGTCCGGGGGATGCCGCGATCGCCCATGAGATAGGTGACCTGATGTGCGGACTCCGGGTTCAACGACCAGAAGTCCCATTGCATGTGGTTGTCGCGGAGTCCCGATCCACCGCGGCGCTTCTGACTCCGGATGAAGTGGGGGAACTTCATGGTGTCGCGCACGAAGAACACCGGCGTGTTGTTGCCGACGAGGTCGTAGTTGCCCTCGGACGTGTAGAACTTGAGCGCGAATCCGCGCGGGTCGCGCCAGGTGTCCGGGCTGCCCTGCTCGCCGGCGACGGTCGAGAAGCGGGCGAGCATGTCCGTCCTGACTCCGGGCTGGAAGAGCGCGGCCCTGGTGTAGCGGGACACGTCCTCGGTCGTCTCGAAGGAGCCGAACGCGCCCGTGCCCTTGGCGTGGACGTTGCGCTCGGGGACGCGCTCCCGGTTGAAGTGCGCCATCTGGTCGAGGAAGTGGACGTCGTGCAGGAGGATCGGCCCGTTGGCTCCGACGGTCAGCGAATTGCGGTCGCTCGGTGTCGGTGCACCGGTGCTGGTCGTGGAGCCGGCGGTGCCGGTGCTCTCGGTCGTGGGTTCGATGGCTTCGGGGCTCATCCGGCCTCCTCGGGGGAACGGGTTCGGGTCTCAGGCGTTCGGGTGGCCGGCGCGCGACCGCGACGAGGGACGGGTCCGTCGGCACTCGGGGCAGTGCCCCCAGTAGATGACCTCGGCCTCGTCGATCTCGTAGCCCTGGTCGTCGCTCGCCTGCAGGCACGGGACCGCGCCGACCGCGGAGTCGACGTCGACGGTGGCGCCACAGCTCCGGCAGATCAGGTGGTGATGGTTGTCGCCGACGCGCGCCTCGTAGCGGGCGGGGGAGCCGGCCGGCTCGATCCGGCGGACCAGGCCCGCCTCGACGAGCGCGCCGAGGGCGTCGTAGACGGCTTGCACCGAGATCGCACCCAGCGCGGCGCGCGCACTGGTCGCGATGGCGTCCGCGCTGGCGTGGGGCCGGGCGACGACCCCGTCGTACACCGCCAGGCGCTGCGCGGTGACCTGGAGCCCGACGTCGCGCAGTACCTGGGCTCGATCGGATCCGTCCACGCCGTCATCGAACCACGGATTCTTGAATGAGTCAAGAGTACGATGGACTCCGGAGTTCCGCGTGGCGCGGCGACGAACCCCGGACGTGTCGAGGCCCCGACCCGGGCAGGAGGTCGGGGCCTCTAGACACGATTGCCGACGTCGTTTCGACGGCCGGGTCTGCGAGCTGGGGGGCTCGTCGCAACATCTGTACCCAGGTGCCGACGAGGCCAAACACCGAAGTCGCGGACCTATCGCGCCGTCGGATCGCGTGACCCGGTGGGTGTCTGTCCGGTGGGTGTCTCTGCCAGCCCCGTCGCCGGAGCGGTGACCCGGGCCGCTCAAGGTGCGAAGACCGGCCGTCGATGGCGTGGAGACGTCCACTCGAGGGGGTCCCGCCATGGCCGCAGTCGTCTCCGAACCCGAAGCCCGACCCGAGCCGGGATCGACGGCGCCCGCATCGAAGACGGGAATGGGCAAGGGATCGGCATACATCCTGCCCGGCCTCTTCGTGATGGCCTGGGCGTTCGCGCTCAGCGGTTCCACGGCCCCCGGCGCCGTCGTGGGCGAGTCCACGGCGATGGGCGACCTCCGGTGGATCCTGTACTTCGCCGGGTTCGTGTTCCTCTTCTCCGCGGTCATGCACTCGGTGTTCCGCAAGGCGATGGCGGCGTCGATCGGCTGGCAGACCAACGGGTTCGAGCTCGAGCTCGCGTCGGTGTCGCTCGGTCTCAGCGGGGCGTGCTTCTACGCCACGTACAACGGCCTCGAAGCGATGATCACGGTCTCGCTGCCGATCGTCGCGTTCCTCTTCCTCGCCGGCGTGAACCACGTCTACGAGATGGTGCGCAAGCAGAACTACGCGCCGAACAACACCCTGATCCTCGTCTGGGACTTCGGGGTGTCCGTCTCGCTCGTCGCGCTGCTCGTCGCCGCGCACGCCTTCTAGACGGCTGCGGTGTTCCGCATCCCCCCGTCGGAGCTGATCGAGCCGGGCACGCGCGGCGCTCCGCAGCGTGCTGGCGGGGACCGGCCCGCTCGACCCGGCGCCTGCGAGCGTGATCGCCGCGATCTCGGCCGACGTCTTCGGTCATCCGGTCGATCCGAACCGGCTCGAACCGATTCCGTTCGATGACGTCGCGCGGCAGATCGGCGATCCGGTGTTCCGGCGCCAGCTGATCGGCGCCGCGATCGCGCTCGGCACGACGATCCACCCGCCGGACGCGGCGATCGCCACGCGCACCCGCGAGCTCGCGGCCGCACTCGACGTCGACGAGCCCATGCTCGACGCGTTCGCCCGCAGCCTCGAGGGTCACCGCTTCTGGATGTTCGCGGACTACGCGCGTCACAGCTGGATGACCGACGAGGTGAAGCGCGAGGTGAAGGCGCACGGCATCCGAGCCTTCGCCGAGCAGTTCGCCCGCATGAAGGGCCACGCGCCCGACGATCCCGTGACGGTCCAGCGCTTCGCCGGGCTCGCCGACCTGCCCGAAGGTTCGTGGGGTCGCGCGGTGTCCGACTTCTACGCCCGCCACCACTGGCCGCTCCCCGGGCAGTCCGGGTCCGTGCCGCTGCTCACCACCCATCACGACTGGGTGCACGTGGCCGCGGGCTACGAGGCGACGCCGATCGGCGAGATCCAGGTCACCGCGTTCATGGCCGCGGAGATGCCCGGCGACACCGCGCTGTCCCTGTTGTTCTTCGGGTGGAGCGTGTACGAGAGCGGCATGCTCAAGGTCCCGCTGTCGCCGGGCGCGGTCGGGACGATCGGCTCGGACCCGGTGAACGCGCACCAGGTCGCCGACGCGCTCCGGCGCGGCGGTGAGAGCGGCGTCGACCTGCTCGACCTCGACCATTGGGCCCACGCCCACCGGCCGCTCTCAGAGATCCGTGAGGAGTTCCACATCGGGCCGAAGCGCGTCGAGGGACCCGACGCGGCACCGGCGGTCCCGACCCTCGTCGACGCCTGACGGCGGACGGCGGCTCAGCCCAGCGAGTCGAGCGCCACGACGCGCGTCTCGGGGATGACGTCGACGACGTCCGGCCCCACCCAGCGCACCCCCAGGATCGTGCGGGCATGGCCCGCGGTGCTCAACCAGTTCGGTACGCCCGGATCGGTGTGCGCGACGACGCAGCGCACCGAACCGTCGTCGTTGCGCCGGGTGGTCGCGGAGTTCAGGAGCACCCGGTGGTAGCGGTAGTCGAGCGTCTCCATCCAGTGGTTGTGCATGACCAGCATCCAGTAGTCGCACTCCGGCGGCACGAAGTCCACGACGAGCGCTTCGTCCTCGGCGATGGTGACGTACGCCATGTGCCACGCGATCTGCGGGTCCTTGAAGAGCTTGGTGTCGTCCTCCTGCCCGTCGTAGAAGACGTTGGGATGCGTGGCGTTCCGCTCGGCCCACGACGCGCCGATCGACGTGATCGCCCGCACGTAGGCCGGGCTGGCGGCCAGCGAGTACACGAGGTGCTCCGCGGAGAGGGGCGGTGGCACCTCACCCGCCCCGCCGAGGCGCTCGATGTGGAGCTCGGCAGGCCGGTCGGTCCCCTTGTGGAGGAAGGTCTGGCGGATCGCGAGCGACGTCGTGTCGGGTTCGAGCGCGAGCCAGTTCCCGTCATGAGCCTGCTGGGACAGGAAGAGCTCGAAGCTCCCGTCGCCGTCCACGTGGAGCTGGTGCTCGTGCAGCGTGGTGCCGGTGCCGCGCCGGTTGCCGCTGCCGAACCCGCCCGCCGCGAACGTGTTGAAGCTCAGCCAGCGCGCGTCGCCGCGGCTGCCCCAGATCCGGTAGTCGTAGCGACCCGACAGCGACGTGCCGAGGTACAGGTTGTCCGGGTTCTCGGCGACGATCTTGATCGTCTCGTGGCACGTGCAGATGAGGTGTGGGAACGCCGGATACCCGTACTCGAGGCGACCTTCGAGGTCACCCCGGAGCAGCCGCGTGAGCATCCGGTAGCCCTCGGCGATGTCGAGGGGATCGGTGATCCCGGGCCGGAGGATGTCGTCACCCGCGGCCTTGAGCGCGTCGCAGAACTCCGCCCATGCCTCACCGGAAACGACCTTGTCGACGGCGTCGCTCACGTCCATCCTCCTCGCGCACCGAACCGGTCGGTGTAGGCCGAGAACCGCTCGGCGACGGCACCCGGGTCGAGTCCGAACTCGGCGGCATCGGGCGCATGATCGCCCCGAGCGTGCTGCGCGTTCCCGGCCGACCACTCGCGCATGGCCGCCTCGGCATGCGCGGTGAACGGCCAGCCCAGGTCCTCGTAGAGCGCGGCCATCGCGGCGATCGGATCGGCGACGACGTCGGTCATGTAGACGTCGGCGAAGCAGCCCTCACCGAGCGCGGACCGAGCTGCGAGCCCGCGCTCGACCGCGGTCGCCCAGTCCTCGGTCTGGCGCGGTCCCAGCCATGCCGGGTCGAAGCGGTCGCTGCCGGGCGCGGCGACGACGGTGAGGAGGCTGCAGACCGAGGTGAGCGCGGCCATCGGGTCGCGGTGGGTCCAGACGAACCGTGCATCGGGGAACGCGCTGCGCACGGCGTCGACGAACGCGACGTCCGGTGGGTTCTTCCAGGCCCACCGGCGCGGTGGGCAGCGGTACTGGAGCAGGCGGAGCACGTCCGCCTCGAACGCATACCCGTCGCGCATGTCGCACGCGAACAGCCAGTCCTCGTACTCGGGGATCCGCGCCGGGCCGCTCGCCTGCCACGCCCGGAAGCTCATGCCCATCAGGTCGAGCGCCTCCGACGGGCTCGTCGCGGTCGAGAAGTACAGGCGAGGGAGGTCCGGCATGAGCTGGTGCGACATCTCGATGCCGGCCTGGGTCGCGGCGATGCGGGCGTCGGTGGTCTCGGTGGCGCGGTCTGGGGGTGGGACCGGGGTCGTCGCCTCCCAGGTCCGCAGGGATCGGGTGTCGCGATCCGCGGCGAGGAGATGGGCCAGCGCCGTGGTGCCCGTGCGAGGCAGGCCGAGCACGATGACCGGAGCCTCGATCACCTCGTCCCGGATCGCCGGGTCCCGGTGCAGCCAGTCGACGACGCCGAGGCGCGAGCGGAGCCCGTTGCCGATGGTGAACTCGTACGTGGCGGACCCCAGCGCGTTCAGCTCGGCTCTCCCCAGCGCGTCGAGGAGGGCGTCGAGCCCGTCCCGCCACGCGCCGCGCCCGAAGTCGTCGAGCCCGGTCTCGTCGACCGCGCGCTCGATGAAGACCTCGGCTCGGGGGAGCGGCACCCGGTATTCATACAACGGACGGGCGGGAGCGCGCGGCAAGGACGGTTAGCGTTGTGCCGTGCCGCGCGATGACCACGTCGACGTCGAGGTCGCCGGGCGAACGGTCGCGGTGACCAGCCCGGACAAGGTGATGTTCCCCGAGCACGGGACCACGAAGCTCGACGTCGTCCGGTACTACCAGGCGATCGAGGCACCGGCGCTGCGCGCGATGCATCGCCGCCCGGTCCTCATGGAGCGGTTCCCGCGGCGGGGTGGGCAAACCGTCGTTCTTCCAGAAGCGAGTGCCCGACGGTGCGCCCGACTGGCTCGAGACCGCGATCGTGAGCACGCCGAACGGGACGACGTCGCGGGCGCTGGTGATCGAGGATCTCGCGCACGTCGTGTGGGCCGTCAACCTCGGTTGCCTCGGGTTCCACGTCTGGCCGAACACGATCGACGACGGCGAGTACGCCGACGAGCTGCGCATCGACCTCGACCCGCAGCCCGGCGTCGGGTTCGACGAGGCGCGCGCGGCCGCCCGGGAGGTCCGGACCCTGCTGGCCGAGCACGACATCGAAGCGTGGCCGAAGACGACCGGCAACCGCGGCATCCACGTGTACGTCCGGCTCGAACCTCGGTGGACCCCGATCGAGGTCCGCGCCGGCGCGGTGGCGGTCGCCCGTGAGCTCGCCCGACGGCACCCGGACACGATCACCGACGCCTGGTGGAAGGAGGAGCGGGGAGCGCGCATCTTCGTGGACTTCAACCAGAACGCGCCGCACAAGACGGTGTTCGGGGCGTGGTCGGTCCGCGCCCGTCCCGACGGCCAGGTGTCGACGCCGTTCACCTGGGACCACCTCGACGACGTCGACCCGGACGCGCTCACGCTGCGGAGCGTCCCCGATCACGTCGAGCGTCACGGCGATCCGTGGGAGCACATCAACGAGCGTCGCCAGAGCCTGGCGCCGCTGCTCGCGATGTACGAGAAGGATCTCGCGTCCGGGCTGCAGGACGCGCCGTGGCCGCCGGTCTACCCGAAGATGCCGGGGGAACCGCCCCGGGTCGCGCCGAGCCGGGCCAAGAAGCAGCACTGATCCGGGGCGCACCATCTTCAGTGGCGGCGGCGAGCCGTCGATATGGTCAGGTCACGCCCTTGGGAGGTCTTCGTGCGCACGCTGGTCACCACGTCCCGGATGCCGTTCGCGGTCGACGAGATCCGCAAGCTCGGCGAGGTGGGCAATGACGTCACCGCGGTCGACACGTTCAAGGCGGCACCAGGGAGCCACTCGCGCTACGCCGCCCGACACCTCGAGGTTCCGGCTCCGGCTCAGGCCACCGAGGCGTTCGTCGACGCGATCGCTTCGATCATGGACGAGCATCAGATCGAGTGGCTGCTCCCGATGTTCGAGGACGTCTTCTACCTCGCCGCGCACCGGGACCGACTCGTCGGCCGCGGCGAGCTCTTCTTCCCCGAGTTCGCGACGCTGGCCAAGGTCCACGACAAGGTGTCCTTCGCGGTGCTGTGCCGAGAGCTCGGGCTGCCGGTCGCGGAGTCGGTGACGGCGACGTCCCCGGAGGAGCTGCGCGACGCGACCGGGAAGTGGGAGCACTGGTTCGCGCGCGCCGCGTACGGCCGGGGCGGGCTGAACATCCTCACGAACCACGGCCCGCTCGCGGGCGAGGGCAGTCTCGACGACGCCGCGCCGACACCCGATGACCCGTGGCTCGTGCAGGAGTACCTCCAGGGGGTCGACCTGTGCAGCTGGAGCGTCGTGCAGCACGGCGAGATCGCCCTGCACTCGACCTACCGCCACCCGCTCACCATCGACGATCGCGGCGGCATCGTGTTCGAGTCCGTCGACGCCCCCGAGACGCTGGCCGCGGCGCAGGAGATCGTCGGCGCGCTGGGCTGGCACGGTCAGGTGAGCTTCGACTTCCTCCGCACCGACGACGGCGTCCACCACCTGGTCGAGTGCAACCCGCGCCCGACCGACGGGTGCACGCTCGCGACCCCGGAGCAGCTCGACGCCGCGCTCTTCGGCGCCCGACCGGCGGCGCCGGTGGTCGTGCCCGCCGGGCGCAAGCGGGAGATCAAGGAGGCCGTGCTGCGCGACATGTTCGAGCACCTCGGCCGCTTCCGTTCCGACTACGAGGCGGCCAAGGGGGGTTCGGGCGTCTACACCCAGCCCCACGACCACCTGCCCTTGCTCTACACGGTGTTGTCACTGCAGCACGTGCGCGCGTACCGCACGTCGATGGGGCTCGACCACAAGTCCCGCGAGGATCTCATGGCCGCGCAGTTCTTCGACGTGTGCTGGGACGGCGCACCGATCACGTGACCCACTCGGACCACTCGTGACCCTTGCCATCGCGCTGTCGCTGGTCGCGGCGTTCCTGTTCGCGGGGGCCGCCGTGCTCCAGCAGCGCGGCACCGTGGGGATCGCGGACGCCGATTCGCTCGGCGCCGGGTTCCTCACCTCGCTGGTGCACCGGCCGATCTGGCTGCTGGGCATCGCCGCCGACATCGCGGGGTTCGGCGTGCAGGCCGCCGCGCTGGCGGTCGGGAGCCTGCTGCTCGTGCAGCCACTCCTCGTGACGACGCTCCTGTTCGCGCTCCCGATGGCCGCGCGGGTCGCGCACCGTCGGCTCACCGAGCAGGAGTGGCGGTGGTCGGGGCTCCTCGCGCTGTCGCTCGTCGTGTTCGTCGTGATGGGGGAGCCCACGAGCGGGCGCCAGGCGCCGTCGTTCTCCGCGTGGCTCCCGACGATCATCGTCGTGGTGCCCCTGGTCGCGGCGTGCGTGTTCGCGGCGAGCGGACTGCCGCACGGCACCCGTCGCTCGCTCGTCCTCGCGATCGCCGCGGGTGTGCTGCTCGGAGTGTCGGCGCCGCTCACCAAGAGCGCGATCGCCGGCTTCGACGAAGGGTTCCTGGCCGGCCTCCGGACGTGGGAGTTCTGGGCGATGGCGCTCACCGCCTCGCTGGGCACGTTCTGGCAGCAGTCGAGCTACCAGGCCGGCGACGTGCAGACGAGCCTGCCCGCGGTCACGGTGCTGAAGCCGCTCGTCGCGATGGCGCTCGGCCTCACGATCTACGACGAGACCTTGAAGATCGGCGGCGTCGGCGACCTGCTCCTGCTGGCGTCCGTCGGGACGATGGTCTGGGCGACCCTCGTCCTCGGACGCCTCGCTGCCCCCGAGCTCGCGGACCCGCCGCCGAAACCGTCAGCCGCGAGCTGACCGGTCGCGCCTCACGGCTCCACGCGGTCCATCCGGACCGTGAACATGGTGTGGTACGCCCAGACGAGCTGGTCGCCCTCGCGCCATCGCCGGACCTCGACATCCGGCAGGCCGCGGGGCCGCAGCACGAGGACACCGTCCTCGAAGCTCGCGGCGACCGAGATCGGCGTCGTGAAGTCGACCGCCATCACGTCGTCGACGCCGTGCTCGTAGGTGCCGTCGACGACCATGTCGTGGATCACGCCGCTGGACGTGACGACGACGCGCGCGCCGGCCTGCTCGATGCGTTCGACGTGGGACCAGATCGGATGGTCGCGCGGGAGCGGTTCACCCCCGGACGTCGCCTCGACGACCTTCCACGTACCGGCGAGGTCGGGAGCGTCACGGAGGCGCGGCTCGGTGCACCCGGCGAGGATCGGGGGAGGCATCTCGTCGCCGTAGCCACCCGGAGGGGTGTGCGCGGTCGGGATCTCGGCCAGCTCGCTCACGCGGTCACCTCCGTCATCGCGAACAACCACTGGCTCTCGAGCCCGGCCTCGCGGTTCCGGCCGATCGTGCGCGCGACCTCCGGGTCGCCCGCGAGCTCGAGGTACGCCCGGCGCGACGGGTACCGCATGATCCCGACGAAGCCGAACCCTTCACCACCGGCACCGATCACCTGCGAATCGATGCTCGCCGCGAGGACGAACGTGCCGCCGTGGGCCTCGACGAAATCCCGCATCGCACGCGAGTACTGCATGACCGCGTCGCGGCCGCTCATCCCGGCATCGGCGCCGTCCGCGTGCTCCTTGAACTGGAGGAGGTTGAGCATCACCACGGGTTGGTCGGCCGGACCGGCCAGGAACTCGGTGATCTGCTCGTGGGTGGGCCAGGTCGCCATGCCGTCTCCTCGGTTCAGCGCGTCGCGGCGGAGACGAGGTCGGTCGCCACTGCGGTCGCGGTCGGGGCGGAGATCTCCCGGCGCGCCACGAGGTCGGCAAGCGCGAGGAGTCCGGTCGTGAGCGCCCAGAGCCGGGCGCGGGCCTCGTGCCGGACGTCGCCGGCGCGGGTGACGGCCGGGAGCCAGCGCCGCTCGAGGTGGGCGCGGAACCGAGCGCGGACCGCTTCGAGCTCGGGTTTCCCGGTGCCGGCCGCGACGAGCCGGATCACCTGCTGGTCCGCGGCGGGGATCGCGACGAGGCAGGAGAACGCGGCCAGGAACCGCGCACCCGGATCCGGGGTGGCGCGCGCGACCGCGTCGTCGATGCGAGCGAGGTACCCCGCGACCCGGTTGTCGAAGAACGCGTCGTAGAGCGTCCCGAGGTCCGGAAAGTGGTCGTACACGAGCCGGCGGCTCACGTCGGCCTCGGCGGCGAGCGCCACCATCGTCAGGCCCTCGTACCCCGAACGCGCGAACACGCGCGCGGCGGCGTCGAGGAGCTGGCGCCGGCGGTCGGACGGCCGCAGATACGGACGGGTCTCGGGGGCCACGGTGACCATCACCTGAAACTGTACATGCTGTGCAGTTCTCTGCTAGTGGTCCACCGCCTCGGGTCTCGGCACCACGGCGACGGTGGCCTTGCGGAGCACGGCCAGGGCACGGTTCTCCCGGATGAGATCAGTGGGGTAGAAGACGACCTTGTCGAACGGGTACCAGAGCCCCAGCCAGGCGAGAACCCAGCCGACGATGTCCACGACGTCCTGGAACGGGTCGCTCTTGCTCATGTCGGCGCCCACGGCGACGATGCTCAGGCCGAGGAAGGTGATCGGGAATCCGATGCGCAGCGCCCGCCAGCCGCTGCGCTTCATTCCCCGGATCAGGTTCTCGTTGTGGCGGTGGTGCTCGTCGCAGTAGTGCCGCAGCGTGGTGGCGACCCGGGCGTCGACGTCGGGTGTGATCTCGGCCTCCGGGAGCGCGAGCTCGAGGTGCACCGGCGGGCGCAGCGGGTGCGCGGTGAGCTCGGCCAGGCAGCGGTCGATGCCGGCGATCGTGCCGGCGGCCGCGGATCCGAGCGAGACGGTCGGCGTCTCGAACATGTCCTCGGCCCGTGCGAGCTCCAGTCGGATGACGCCGGACATGCGGGCACGCTACCGACGCGCGGCCGCCCCTCCCGCGCATCCCGGCCGCAGGAGATCTTCGGAAGAGCCGCCTGCGGCCGCGCGGCGATTGCGGTCCGGCAGTCGGCCGCAGGAGATCTTCGGAAGAGCCGCCTGCGGCCGCGCGGCGATTGCGGTCCGGCAGTCGGCCGCAGGAGATCTTCGGAAGAGCCGCCTGCGGCCGCGCGGCGATTGCGGTCCGGCAGTCGGCCGCAGGAGATCTTCGGAAGAGCCGTTGCCCGGGATCCGACGGGGGACAAGACTCCGGCCCCTTCGGTGTTCTAGGTTTGTAGAACACGTTCTAAAGACTCGGGGGGACTCGGTGAAGCACGCACGCTGGATGGCGGTCGTCCTGACGATCGCCTGCGCCCTGGCCGGGACGACCGCAGTCGCCTCCGCCGCGAGCACCAAGCCGGACGCATCCGAGGTCGGGATCACGCCGACGACGATCCGGATCGCGGTCGTCGCCGACGTCGACACCCCGCTCGCTCCGGGCATCTTCCAGGGCTCGGTGGACGGGGTGAAGGGCTGGGCGAAGTACGTCAACGCGCACGGCGGCCTCGCGGGCCGCAAGGTCGCGGTCGACTTCATCGACTCGAAGCTGAGCCAGGACGAGTCGCGCAACGCGATCATCAAGGCCTGCTCGCAGGACTTCGCGCTCGTCGGTACGTCGGCGATCTTCCTCAACAAGGTCGACGACATGGAGAACTGCGCGGACAAGGCGGGCGCCGCGACCGGCATCCCCGACCTCGCGGTGGTCAGCACCGAGATCGTCCAGCAGTGTTCGAAGACGACCTACGCGGTGAACCCGCCGTCGCTCATCTGCTCCACGAAGGACCAGCACCCGCAGACCTACCAGGCGAACGTCGGGCGCACGTTCTACTACCAGACGAAGTTCCACAAGAAGCTCCACGGCGGCTACATCTACTCCGGTGACCTGAAGTCGGCCGAGAACGCGAACCGCGGCTCTATGGCGGAGATGCAGCACGCGGGCAAGGGCATCAAGCCCGACTTCCAGGAGCTCGTCAGCGCGACTGCGACGCAGAGCGCCTACACCCCCCTCGTGCAGCAGCTCAAGGACAAGTCGTCGAACTACGCGCAGAGCGGGGCGACGTTCAACTCGACTGTGCTCCTCCGGCGCGAGGCGAAGCTCCAGGGCGTGGGCGCCCCCGGCTCGGGCTTCCTCTGGGACTGCACCCTGCAGTGCTACGACAAGCAGCTGCTGAAGCAGGGAGGCGCGGACGTCGACGGCCAGTACGTCTCGACGCTGTTCCTGCCCTTCGACGAGACGAGCTCGAACAAGACGCTGGCCAACTTCGTGAAGTACACGGGCCCCAAGAAGGTCACCGGCTTCGGCATCCAGGCGTACGCGTCGGGGTTGCTCGTGAGCCAGGCGGTCAAGGCGATCGTCAAGACCGCGGGCGTCAACGGGGTCACGCGGAAGGCACTCTTCGACCAGCTGAACACGATCAAGTCCTTCAACGCGGGCGGGATGATCGGCACCACGAACATCGCCGACCGCAAGGTCACGTCCTGCTACGTCCTGACGCAGGTGAGGAACGGCAAGTTCGTGCGCGTGACCCCGTCCAAGAAGGGGACGTTCAACTGCAAGCCACAGAACTACGCCACGGTCAAGCTGGACCTGCTCAAGTAGCTTCCCGCCGATGATGGACCGATCGCGCCGCTCGACGGTGCTTGCCGGCTTCGCGGTCGCGCTGTTCGTCGGCTACGTCGTCCAGGCGTCCTGGTCCGGCCGACCGGTCTCGTTCGACTCGATCCTGTTCTTCCTGATCGTCGGCGTGACGATCGGGTCGATCTATGCGGTGGCGGCGAGCGGGCTCGTCGTCACGTACACGACGTCGGGCATCTTCAACTTCGCCCAGGGCGCGATCGGCATGTTCATGGCGTTCGTGTTCTGGGAGCTGAAGGTCAACTACGGGATCCAGACGCTCCTCGCCCTGGCCCTCACCGTGCTCGTGGCAGCACCGATCTTCGGAGCCGGGATCGAGCGGCTCCTCATGCGGCGCCTCGCGACGGCGCCGCTGGTGGCGCAGCTCGTGGTCACCATCGGGCTCATGCTCGCGCTCATCGGGCTGGCCGCGTTCATCTGGAACCCCGGTGACCCACACGCGATCGGCACCTTCTTCGGCAGCGACGGGTTCAACATCGGCAAGACCTTCATGCCGTACTACCGGCTGATCACGATCGTCGCCGGGATCGTCATCGCGATCGCGCTGCGCTTCGTGCTGTACCGGACCCGGCTCGGTGTCGCGATGCGTGCGGTCGTCGACGACCGGGATCTCGCGGGGCTGAACGGCGTGCGCCCGGGTCGGGTCTCGGCGGCCTCGTGGGCGCTGGGCTCGGCCATGGCCGCGATCGCCGGCATCTTCCTCGCCGAGGAGCTGAGCACGCTCAGCATCGAGGTCCTGACCCTGCTCATCGTCGACGCGTTCGCCGCCGCGATCATCGGACGGCTCAAGAGCCTCCCGCTCACCTACGTCGGCGGCCTGATCATCGGGTTGTCGATCTCGTTCCAGCAGAACTTCCTGACCTGGACCGGGCGCTGGAGCTCGGCGTCGTTCGCAATCCCCACGATCATCCTGTTCCTGGCCCTGCTGTTCCTGCCCCAGGACCGCATCGAGGGCAAGAAGTCCTACGCGCTCAAGAGCCCGCGCCTCATCAGCCTCCGGCGCGCGCTCGTCGGCTTCGCGATCGTCTTCGTCGCGGTGCTCGTCCTCTCGGGTGGTCTCGACCGCCCGAACGTCCGGCGCCTGACCATCGCGCTCGTCACCGCGCTGATCATGGTGTCGCTGGTGCCGCTCACCGGCTGGTCGGGCCAGATCTCGCTCGCCCAGATCACGTTCGTGGGCATCGGTGCCTGGGCGACCTTCGAGTTCTCGACCGCCGGGGGCGAGCTGTTCGGTCTCAAGCTCTTCGGGCCCGGCAACCCGATGCTGCTGCTGGTCGGCGCGATCGTCGCGGTCCCGTTCGGCGTGCTCATGGCGTTACCCGCGCTCCGACTCCGCGGGCTCTACCTCGCGCTCGCGACGATGTCGTTCGCCGCGCATGGCGGAGTTCGTGATCTTCGACCAGCCCGAGGTGTTCGGCGGCCAGGGTCGCAACATCGCGGACCTCAAGTTCTTCGGCACCGACATCAGCGCACCGTTCACGCTCTTCGGCATCGACTTCCCGCGCGACGCCGGTTTCCTCATCCTCACCGGGTTCCTGTTTGGGGTCGTCGGGATGATCGTCGTGGCCCTCCGGCGCGGCGGCTACGGGCGCCGGCTCGTCGCCATGCGCGACAGCCCGGCCGCGTGCGCGACGCTGGGCGTGAACCTCTCGCGGACGAAGCTCAGCGTGTTCATGCTCTCCGCCGCGATCGCAGGGTTCGCGGGCGCGCTCCTCGGCACCGCCCGGGGCACCGCGAGCACGCTCGACTTCCAGATGCTCACCGGGCTGCCGTACCTGCTGCTGCTGGTGGTGGGCGGCGCCTCGATCGTCTCCGGCGCGCTGCTCGGCGGGGTGCTGCTCCAGCTCTTCACCTGGATCACGGTGATCTTCCCCCACGGGCTCAGGATCCCGGGGATCAACCTGGACGTGGTCGACCTCGAGGCCAAGCTCGGTCCCGGTCTCGCGGGGATCAGCATCGGCCGCAACCCGGAAGGCGTGGTCACCGACATCAGCAACCGTTGGCAGGAGCGCCGCGCCCCGCGCCGACCCCGGGCGCGGAGCACGCGCCCGCTCCCGAGCCGGTTCCGGTCGCCGCCGCGGTTCCCGTCGTCGCGACCGCGGTGAGGGTCGACGGAGCGACCGCACCGGCCCTGCTCGACATCTCGGACGTCGCAGTGCGCTTCGGCGGCCTCCAGGTGCTCGACGGCGTCTCGATCGATGTGCGGCCCGGCCACGTGACCGGGCTCATCGGTCCCAACGGTGCCGGCAAGACGACGCTCTTCAACGTCATCACGGGCCTCCAGGCTCCGGATGCCGGTCGCGTCCTGATCGACGGCACCGACATCACCCAGAGCAAGCCGCACCAGCGGGCCCGCCTCGGGATCGGCCGGACCTTCCAACGCCTGGAGACCTTCGACACGCTGAGCGCCCGCGACAACGTGCTGGTCGCGGCGGAGATGCGCCGGGCCTGGTCGCGCGAGAAGTTCGATCCCGGGGAGCTCGCCGACCTCCTCATCGCACGCGTGGGCCTGCAGACGGTCGCGGGGGAGCGGGTCGACTCGCTGCCGACCGGCACCCAGCGCCTGGTCGAGGTCGCTCGTGCGCTGGCCAGCAAGCCGCGCGTCCTCCTGCTCGACGAGCCGTCGTCCGGGCTCGACGCGACCGAGACCGCCGCGCTGAGCGACCTCCTGCGCGAGCTCGCGGCCGACGGTCTGGCCATCCTGCTCGTCGAGCACGACATGAGCTTCGTGATGGGCGCCTGCGAGAACATCCACGTCCTGGACTTCGGCAAGATCATCAGCCGCGGGTCGCCCACCGACGTGCAGGCGAGCGACGCGGTCCGCGCCGCGTATCTGGGCGATGCCCGCGAGCAGGAGGTGGCCGAGGTCGCGCCGAGCCTCGACGCGGTCCGGGTCGCGGACGTGACCGCGGCGAGCCTGGCCCGTGCGGACGGTGCGCCGGTCGCGCTCGCGCTCCGCGACGTCAGGGCTGCGTACGGGAACATCGAGGTCATCCACGGGCTCGACCTCGTCGTGCCCGAGGGCCACGTCTTCGCGCTGCTCGGGCCCAACGGTGCCGGCAAGTCCACGGCCCTCAAGATCGCCAGCGGCCAGCTCGGCGTGACCAAGGGCTCGGTCGAGGTCGCCGGACGCGACGTCAGGCGCATGGCATCGGACCAGCTGGCCCGCGACGGGGTGTGCCTCGTGCCGGAGGGGCGGGGCATCTTCCCGAACCTCACGGTGACCGAGAACCTGCGGATGGCCACCTACACCGGGGTGTCGTTCTCGCAGGTGCTCGAGCGCTCGTTCGAGCAGTTCCCGCGCCTGGCCGACCGTCGCAAGCAGGTGGCCGGCACGCTGTCCGGCGGAGAGCAGCAGATGCTCGCCATGGCCCGGGCGCTGACCTCGGATCCCACGGTGCTGCTGCTCGACGAGCTGTCGATGGGGCTGGCTCCCCTGATCGTCGAGGAGCTCTACCAGGTGGTCAAGCGCATCGCCGAGACCGGCGTGTCGATCCTCGTCGTGGAGCAGTTCGCGCACGAGGTGCTCGGAGTCGCCGACATCGCCGCGATCATGCTGCACGGCCGCATCGAGCTGCTCGGCGCGCCCGCGGAGGTCGGTCCCGCGCTCGACCACGCCTACCTGGGCGGCACCGTCGTCGCCTGACGGTACGGGTCGGGGGAGCCGCGCTCAGGAACGCTCGACCGGGGCGCCGTAGCGGTCCACGTAGCCGGCGAAGCGGGCGCGCAGCTCGGCCGGGTCCAGCCCGAGCTCGGTCACGTCGTAGCGGTGCGCGCCGAGCGCGCCCTTGGGGTGGTCGTCGACGAACGCGGTGACCGCGGTCGCGGCTGCGTCGTCGAGCACATCGCCGCAACGCTCGTAGATGCTCCGGACGGTCGAGACCGGATCGGCGACCAGGTCCGCGTACTGGACGTCGACGATCGGATGCTCCGGATGGGCGTCACGGAACGCGTCGATCCGCCGCACCGACTCCTCGAGCATCGCGGGCCACTTGGCCGCGATGTACGCGGTGTGGTCGACGTCGGTGAAGGTCCCGGACAGCGTCGAGATGAGGCTGCACACGGACGCGCAGAGCACGACCGGGTCGCGGTGGAGGAGGACCAGCCGGGCGTCCGGGTACACGGAGGTCAGCGCGTCGAGCGCGATCGCGTGGTGCGGGCTCTTCAGCGTCCACCGGCCGCGTGCTCCGGCGCTCTGCAGGATCTGGAGGACCTGCCGGTGGTACTCGTACGCGGAGCGCTGGTCGACATCCAGCAGCCATCGACCGTAGGTGGGGACGTTCGTGATCGCCTCCCAGGAGAGGCTCTTGAAGTCCTGGCTCATCACCGAGATGCACTCGGTCGGCCCGTCCGCGTCCTCGTGGTGGATCGCACGCATCGCGGGGTTGAGCTGCTCGAGCATGTCCACCGCGACCTGGGCCGCGTCGACGCGCGGGCCGGCGCGCAGCTCCGCGGGCGCCGGTGGGGGCACCGGGTCCGCGCTCTCCCAGCGTAGGAGCGACCGGTTGCCGGGATCCTGGTCGAGCAGCCGGCCGAGGAGCGTCGTGCCGGCCCGGAACATCCCGATCACGATGATGGGCGCGTCGATCCGCTCCTCCCGCACGGCCGGATGGCGGTGCACCCAGTCGGTCACCTGCAGGCGCGTTCGCAACGCGGCCACCAGCGTGTCGCGGACCGCGAACCCGCCGAGCTCGTTGAGCTGGGCTTCGGCACCGATCGACGTGCACAGGACGTCGAGCCCCTCGCGAAAGGTTGCCGGCCCGAGATCCTCGAGCCCGGTCTCGGCCACCGTGAGGTCGATCAGCTCGCTCGGGTCCGGTCCGTCCACGCCTTGGCTCCCTCCGTCGGCTCCCCGCCGTGCGGGCGCTCGAGGCGGCCGGCGGCACGCCGATGCTACGGAGCCGAGCGGGGCCCCGAACGGGCGGCCGCCCAACCGCCCCCGCTTGACATCGCGCGTGAGGTCCGTCATTGTTCAACCTGCCAGTTGATCAACGATATGGTTGATGACCGATGGAGACCGACACCCTGAGCGTCACGTTCGGTGCGCTCGCCGACCCGACCCGGCGGGCGATCCTGGCCCGGCTCGCGACCGGTGAGGCGACGGTGAACGAGCTCGCCGCCCCGTTCGCGATGAGCCTCCAGGCCGTGTCGAAGCACCTGAAGGTGCTCGAGCACGCCGGCCTCATCAGCCGCGGGCGGAACGCGCAGTACCGGCCGTGCCGCATGGAGGCCGAGCCGCTCGAGCACGCGGTCGACTGGATCGAGCGCAGCCGCACGACCTGGAACCACCGCTTCGACCGTCTCGGGGACCACCTCCGGGACATCCAACGAACCGAGAAGGGGAGCACGCCATGACGAACGCAGGCACGAACCTGGGCGAGGTCACCTACACCCGGACCTACGACGCGCCGAGGGACCTGGTCTTCCGGTGCATGACCGAGCCCGAGCACCTCGCGCACTTCTGGGGACCCGTCGGTGTGACGACGCCGGTCGAGAACATCACGATCGACCTGCGACCGGGCGGCGCGTTCGAGACGATCATGGTGAACGACGAGGATGGTGAGGAGTACCCGATGAAGGCGGTCTACGTGGAGATCGCGCCGCCCGAACGCCTGGTCTTCTCCGAGCCCGAGGTCGAGGGCGGCATGACCACGACCATCACCTTCTCGGACCTGGGAAGCGGTCGGACCGAGGTCGTGATCCACCAGACCAACGTGCCCGAGCCCTACCGCTCGCCCGAGGCGATGGCCGGGATGCAGAGCAGCTTCGACAAGTTCGAGGCCTACGTCCAGGGCATCTGAGACCTCTTCCTCGCCGGCGCGCCCGGGTCCCGGTCCTGCGGTTCGTGCCGAAGCGCCGGTCAGACTTCCCCGGTGCGTGCGCTCGCGTCCTTGCTCCTCGCGCTCGTCGCGATCGGTCTCGCGCTCGGCCGCACGTGAGGAACGCAGTTTGCCTCGGACGGGGGAGGGACGACGATGCGACTGCGTCGCGCGTCGCCCGCTCCGTTCTGCGGACCACGTCGCGTGCTTCGCCGCGATCTGCTGGGTGCTCCTGTTGCAGCTGCTTCCCGGATAGCGAAGCCGGCGATAACCCGTTGTCTGCGTGACACGAGTCCCCGTCGGGGAGGCTCCCGCGAGATCACACCGCGAGTGCCCCGACCAACGCGCCAGGAGGATGCCGACCGTGACGCTCATCGCCATCGAAGAGCACTGGATCCTGCCGGACCTCACGTCCGCCCTCAGTGCGCTGCCGCCGCACCTTCGCGACGAGAGCCTCGCTTTCAACGCGATGGGCGACCATCAGCAGCGCCTCGAGGACCTGGGTGCTGGCCGCATCGCCAGCATGGACGCGCAGGGCATCGACGTGTCGATTCTCGCCCTGACCCCGCCGGGGACCCGGCCGCTGCCCGCCGGCGATGCGGTGGACCTGAGCCGCACCGCGAACGACGTTGCTGCGGCGGCGGTCCGCAGCAACCCGTCCCGACTCCGATCGCTCTCCACCCTGCCCATGTCATCACCGCAAGATGTGGCCCGCGAGCTGGCCCGCGCCGCGGGCATCGGCCACGTCGGCACGATGGTCTACGGCCGATCGGGCGACCGCTTCCTCGATGACCCCGTCTACGACGAGTTCTTCGCGGCCGCATCGGAGCTCGGTCAACCGGTGTTCATCCATCCACAGCTGCCGTCGCCAGCCGTTCGCGACGCGTCCTACCGCGGCTTCGACGACATGATCGATCTCGCGCTTGCGACGTTCGGTTGGGGGTGGCACCTCGACGCAGGGCTTGCGGCGCTCCGCCTGATCCTCGAGGCACCTTCGACCGGCATCCGGACCTCCAGGTCGTGCTGGGGCACTGGGGGGAGATGCTGCTCTTCTGGCTGGACCGGGCGGACAGCCTCTCTCGCATCGCCGGCTTGCCACGGTCTGTGTCGGACTACATGCGGTCGAACTTCTTCATCACCAGTTCCGGCATGCTCAACCCGACGCTGCTGCGCCACGCCCTGTCGGCCACCACGGTCGACCGGTTGATCTTCTCCACCGACTACCCCTTCCAACACCCGACCCGAGAGGAGATCAGCTCCCTCCTCGAACAGTTCGCGTCAGATGCAGAACGTCGCAAGTTCTCTTTCGCGAACGCGGCGTCCTTGTACGGCCTCGACCTCTGAGCGGCATGGGTCGCGAACAACTGCGGATCCGTGCTTGACAAGGCGAACGCGTGTTCGATAGACTCTGGTCTCGACGGTTGACCCGTCCGACCACTTCCCCCAGCTGATCCGCACGCTGCGTGGCGCGCTGCATCACGGGGAGGAACGTTGGTCGCGACTCTGCACGACGTCGTCGACGAGCTGGTCGGGCTCGACCCCGCCGAGCTGTCCGACGCGGCGCTCGCCGACGAGCTGGTCGCGTTGCGTGCCGACATGGACCGGTTGGAGGGCGTGTTCGCGCGGCTGGCCGCGGTTGCCCACCGTCGAGGTGTCGGCGCGGTGGATGGGGCCTCGTCGACCGCATCCTGGTTGCGCGCCCGCGCCGGGATGCGTGAGGGCGACGCGAGGGCCGCAGTCGAGGCCGGCGAGCTGAGCGATCTGCTCGAGGACACGGGTGCGGCATGGCGGGCCGGCGAGATCTCCTCCGGCGCGGCGCGCACGATCTTCGGCGCGAGATTCGAGGGGCACGACGAGACGCTGCGGGCGAGCGAGCCGGTGCTCCTCGACCTGGCCCGCCGGGGCGACCTGGGGAGCCTCCGGCGGGCTTCGGCGCACTTCCGCACGCTCGCGCGGGCCGACGGCTCGGATCCCGGCGTTCGCGACGGGCTGCACCTGTCCCGGACCTTCGACGGGATCGGCGTGTTGAGCGGAGAGCTCACGGATGCGGGCGCCGAGACGGTGGTCACCGCGATCCACGCCTATACCGACCCGCCGACCGACGACGACACCCGGACCACGTCGCAGCGCGCCGCGGCTGCCCTCGTCCAGATCTGCCAGGTCGCGCTCGAGCACGCGCCGGCCGTGGGGCGGGCGCCGGCCCACATCTCGCTGGTGGTCGACTGGGCGACGATCACGAACGGCCGGATCGGACGGACCGACGGCGACTTCACCGGATCCATCCACATCACGGACGTGCGGCGCCTCCTCTGCGACGCGGCCGTGTCACGGGTCGTGACCGGGCCCGACAGCCTGCCGCTCGACGTCGGGCGGACCCGGCGCACCATCCCACCCGCCATCCGACGAGCGGTCATCGCGCGAGACGGCGGGTGCCGCTTCCCCGGATGCGACCGACCACCCGGCTGGTGCCAGATCCATCACGTCGTGCACTGGCTGGACGGGGGAAGGACCGCGGTGGTGAACCTGCTGCCGTTCTGCGGTCACCATCACCACGTCGTCCATCAGCGCGATTGGATCGTGAAGTTCGACGGTCACGACGTGCACATCATCCGACCCGACGGGAGCGAGCTCCGATGACCGACGCCTTCGACTGGTACGACGGCTACCTCTTCCACGTGCACGGCACGATCGAGCGCTACGGGTTCTTCATCCAGTACGTGCTCGGCGAGCACGGGAAGCCGAGCTGGGGGTACACGATCGGGTTCCTGGCCCACGGCCACCCGGAGGTCGTCGTGTACGGGCTCGACGACACCTCGACCGCCGGTGTGCTCCACCACTTGCACGACGAGATCGCAGCCGGCGAGCACCGCGTCGTCGGTCGGGACGCGCCCGCGGATCTCCACGGGCTGGCGGTGTGCCTGCTCCCGGTGCCGCACGAGCACTGGACCGAAGCGTCGTCGTTGCTCTGCACCGCGGTGCAGTACTACGGCGCGCTGGAGTGCGGCCGGGTCGCTGCGCTGCAGCTCGTGTGGCCCGCGCCCTGCGGCTACTTCCCCTGGGAGCCGGGATGCCCGGCACGGTTCCGCCGGCTGCAGCCCATCCTCGATCCCGCGTCGGCGCGAGCCGCGTGAGCGCCGGGCGGTGCCGGCGTCACGGCGCGCCGAGGTCAGGTCGCAGCGGCGTCACGCCGTGACGTCGAAGCGAGCCATGTCGGCCTCGAGGTCGGCCCGCAACTGGTCGGCGAGCGCGCCCCGGATGTTGGTGCGGGTCGTGCGGAACGGGCCGGGGTGCACCGTCTCCGCGAGCTGGGTCGCGACCGCGAGTGCACGGTCGGGCACCTCGGCGAGCGGTACGACCTCGTCGAGGAACCCGGCCTCGACCGCTTGGGCCGGCGTGCAGAGGGTCGCGCTCTGCACGCACCGGATGAACCAGGAGGGGGAGAGGCGGTCACGGCACAGCTCGACCGCGAACGTGGGTACCGGCATGCCGATCGCGACCTCGTTGAGCCCGATCTTGAACGGGCCGTCGGCTCCGACGCGGTAGTCCGCGGTCGTCGTGAGGATCCCGCCCATCGCGAGTGCGTGTCCCGTCACGCCGAGCACGACGGGCATCGGGAACGTGAACAGCCGCAAGCCGAGGGCCGCACCTCGGGCGAGCAGGCGGCGCGCATCGGCGATGTCGCCGGTCATGACGCTGAGGTCGAACCCGGCGGAGAACTTGCCCTCCCGGCCGTTGACGACGACGGCCCTGGCCCCGGTCTCGGCCTCGTCGAGCGCGGCATCGACCGCGTCGAGCACCATGAACGAGAGGGCGTTCGCCTTGCCGTCGTCGACGGTGACGACGGCGACGTCCTGGTGACGGGAGAGGACAACGGGCTCGGTCATGCGCGCACGGTACCGGGCCGGGCCTCGAGGGTGGAACTCCGTCGGTCAGGTGTCGTTCCCGGGGTAGGTCGCGCACGGGCCGCCGGTGCGGCCGCCGGACGCTGGGTTACCGTCCGCGCATGGCGATGGCGGAGGAGCTCGGCGCGGCGCTCCGGGCCGCGGCGGAGCGGCACCATGTCCCCGGGGCCGCGGCGGGGATGCTGGTCGGCGACGAGTGCGTCACCGCCGCGCACGGCGTCACCAACGTCGAGGCCCCGGCGCCGGTGCGGCCCGCGACCCTGTTCCAGGTGGGATCGATCACCAAGACGTTCACGTCCGCGGCGGTGATGCTGCTCGTCCAGGAAGGCCGACTCGCGCTCGACGACCCGGTCGCCCGCCACCTGCCTGAGCTCGGCCCGGCCACGGGCCTCGATCTCGAGGCGATCACGGTCGAGCATGCGCTCAGCCACCAGGCGGGCTTCGACGGCGACCACCTGTTCGTCGCCCGCGCCTGGGACGACCTCACGGCGCTGCGCGATGCCCGTCGACTCTTCCCGCCCGGAGCAGGCTTCTCGTACAACAACGCCGGGTTCTCGCTCGCGGGCGCCGTCGTGGCCCGGGTCTCCGGCCAACCTTACGAGTGCTTCGTGCGCGAGCGGCTGCTCCGCCCGCTGGATCTCCGGTCGGCGTGCTTCACCGCGGACGAGGCGATCACGAGCTCGGTGGCCGCGCCGCATTGGGTCAACGGCGAGACCGCGCACCTGATCCGCGGCATGGGGTGGCAGTGGCGCTGGGAGCTCGGACCGGTCGACCGGCCCGCGGCCGGCCTCGTCGCGTCCGTCGAGCACCTCATGACCTGGTGTCGGTTCCAAGGCGCGGGCACCGCGGTCGACGGTTCCCTGGTGCTGACCCCGGAGAGCCTGGCCCGGCTGCACCGACCCGCCGTCGAGGCGACCGCGGTCGAGGAGGTGGGCCTCGACTGGTCGGTGTGGGACGTCGACGGCGCCACAGCCATCGGCCACGGGGGCCTGACCGCGGGCTACGCGAGCGATCTCGTCGTCGTCCCCGAGCGGGACTTCGCGTTCGTCGGGCTCACGAACGGCACCAACGGTGGGCGCGTCAACGACGAGGTCCGTCGCTTCGCACTGGCGCGCTTCGCCGGGCTCCACGAATCCGATCCGGTCCCGGACCCCGCCTTCGCACCCGAGCCCTCGCGTCTGGTCGGGCGGTTCGTCCACGCGTTCTCGATGTTGACGGTGACACCGGGGAACCTGCCCGGGACGGTGGTGCTCACCGCGTCGCGCCGTGACGACGTCGACGGATGGCAGCCACCGATCGATCCGCCGTTCACGTGCGCGTTCTTCGCGCCCGACCACGCGGTGTCGATCGAGCCCGCCGGATCTCCGCGGATCGCGCGCTTCGGCTTCGACCCGGACGGCGGGCTCGAGTGGGTGCTCTGGAGCGGCCGGCGCGCCCTGCGGGTCGACTGAGCGGCGCCGAGACCCGCTCGCCCGAAGCCCGGTTCGTTCCGGCGCTTCCCGCTCTTCGCGGCTCCCCCTCAGGGCCGCTCGGAACAGCGATGAGCGGTCGCTCGGGGCTCAGGTGTCGCCGACCATCACGATGGTCCGGCCCGTCGTCTCCCGGTTGGCGAGGGCCTCGACGGCCGCCGGGAGCTGCCCGAACGGAACCGTCGTCCCGACCACCGGTCGGATGCTCCCCGCGACGACCAGGTCCACGACGTCGCGCATGATCTGCTCGCCGAGGCGACCCGACGCGAAGTTCCAACCCATCGCGGTCTTGACCATCGCAGCCATGTCGTCCTCTGCGTACGCCAGCAGCACCCCGCAGAGCTTCAGGTTCCCGAGCGCCAGGCGCCGCGGCACGACGAACGGCTCGTCGGCGACCAGCTTGTTCGAGGCGAAGCCCATCATCAGGTAGCGGCCGTTGTAGGCGGTGGCGGCCAGCGACTTCTCGAACACCGACTCCCCGACGTTGTCGAACACGACGTCGACCCCGCGGTTCCCGGTCTCGGCGAGGACCACCTCGGCGAAGTCGGCGTCGTTGTAGTTGATCGCGACGTCGGCACCGAGCTCGCGGCAGAGCCGGACCTTCGCGTCGGTCCCTGCCGTCGCGAAGACCCGGGCCCCGGCGTGCGCCGCGAGCTGCACCGCCGCCGACCCCGAGCCACCCGCGGCCGCGTGGATCAGCACACTCTCCCCGGCCCGGAGCTGCGCGCGGTCGAACAGGCCGAGCCACGCGAGGTGGAACGGGAAGTAGAGCGCCGCGGCACCCGGGAGCGGGATCGAGTCGGGCATCTCGAACGCGGAGACGGTTGGGCAGATGGCCTGCTCGGCGAAGCCGCCGTGCGCCTGCTTCGGCATCGCGACGACGCGCTGGCCCATCCAGGCGTCCGCGCCGGCGCCGCAGGCCTCGACGACGCCCATGACCTCCATGCCGGGGCTGTAGGGCAGCTCGGGCCGGACCATCATGTTGCCGCCGGTGATCCGTTCGAGGTCGTTCAGGTTGAGCGGGATCGCCTGCACGCGCACGCGCAGCTCGCCCGCCTCGGGTTCCGGGGTGGGCACCGTGTCGAGCTGGAGGACCGTGCTCGGCGCGCCGTACTCGTGAAGTCGCCAGGCCTGCATCGTCATGGCGCGCACGCTATAGCGCCGACCGCTCGGCGGGCTCGGGCCCGAACACCGCTCGGGTGCCATGATCGGGTCATGACTGAGCAGCCGTGGACCGGCGATGCGTGCTCCCTCGTCGATGCGTTCCGGGCCGGGGATCGGTCGCCACTCGAGGAGCTCGATGCGACCCTGGCGGCGATCGAGGCCTCCGACCTGAACTGCTTCGCGCTCGTCGTTGCCGATCGGGCGCGGGCGGCCGCGGTCGGCGCGGACCTGTCGAAGCCGTTCGGTGGCGTGCCCACCGGGATCAAGGAGCTCGAGCCGGTCGAAGGTTGGCCGTTCCCCGAGGCGTCCCTGGTCTTCGCCGACCGCACCGCGGCCCATACCTCGACCGTCGTCGAGCGGCTCCTCGAACGCGGCGGCGCGGTGCCGGTCGGCCAGACGACTGCGAGCGAGTTCGGTGGCCTCAACGTGTCGGTGACGCGCCTGCACGGGGTGACGCACAACCCGTGGCAGCACGGCCGCACCGTCGGCGGGTCGTCGGGCGGCTCGGCCGCCGCGGTCTCCGGGGGTCTGGTCTCGCTCGCGACCGGCGGTGATGGCGGCGGATCGATCCGCATCCCCGTGGGCTACACCGGCCTGCTCGGGATGAAGGGCACGTTCGGCCGGATCCCGCGTGGCCCGCACGCGTTCATGCGACCCAACACCGTCGTGCTCGGCAACGTCGCCCGCTCCGTGCGCGACGCGGCGCGCTACTTCGACGTCTGCGGCGGGTACCACGGCACGGACCCGACGAGCCTGCCGAAGCACCCGAGCTTCGAGGCCGCGCTCGGTACCCAGGACCTGGCCGGGAAGCGCGTGGCGATCATCCCGAACCTCGGTGGCGTCACCCTCGAACCCGGCGTCGAGGCCCGCCTGCGCGACGACGCGGCGGCCCTCGTCGCTTCTACCGGCATGGTGCTCGTCGACGTGAGCATCGAGCTGCCGAACCTCGCGGCGCAGTGGATGATGGGGAACCTCGCCACGCTGCTCGCGGACCTCGGGGACCGGTGGCCCGGCTGCGCGTCGGAGATGACCCCCGAGGTCGCGTCCGGGCTCTACATGTCGCAGTCGCTCTACAACCTCCGCACTGCTGCCGTCGCCGAGGAGCTCAGGATCCAGGCGAACGAGGTCATGGCCGCGGCCTTCGACCAGGTCGACTTCGTGATCGCGGCGACGAATCCCGGTCCGGCGTTCCCGGCCGACGCGGCGATGAGCAGCAGCGACGGCAGCTTCATCGAGTGGGCCAAGTCGAGCACCGCGGCGTCGTATGCCTTCCGCGGCATCCTCTTCGGCACCCGGCTGACCAGCGCGTTCGTCCCGAAGCTGCCGAGCGCGCTCATGGAGTGGGCCGCGCCGTACGCGCGTGAGCTGCTCACGATGGGCGGCCTGACGATCATCTCGAACATCTACGGGAACCCCGCGGTGTCGATACCGTCGGGGACCTTGGACGGCCTGCCGGTGGGGATGCAGGTCCTCGCCCGGCATCACGAGGACGCCCTGCTCTTCGACGTCGCGCTCGCGGTCGAGCGCGAACGGCCCTGGCCGACGGTGGCGCCGCGTGCCGCGACGCCGGCGAGGACCGAGGCGAGCGCGCCGGTGCGCTGACGTGGCCGACGACCACCTCTCGTACTGCCGGATCTGCGCGGCGGCATGCGGGATCGTGGTGACGGTCGAGGGCGAGCGTGTGGTCCGCGTCGCGGGTGACGCGGGCCATCCCGTGTCCCGGGGGTACACCTGCTCGAAGGGCCGCGGCCTGCCCGCGTGGCACCACGGCGCCGACCGGCTCGACCGTCCCCGCTGCCGCGGCGACGACGCGAGCTGGGCCGACGTGCTCGACGACCTCGCGCGGGCACTGCGCGGGATCATCACGAGCGACGGCGCGGATGCGGTTGCGCTCTACCTCGCGACGGGGCTCGCGTACGACGCGGCCGGTCAGCTCGCGGCCGGGATGTGGATGGGCTCGATCGGCAGCACGGCCTTCTACTCGGCGGCCACCGTGGACAACGCGCCGGTCCTGGTCGCGGCCGAGCTCGTCGCCGGGCATCCCATGCTCAACCCGGTCTGGGATCCGGATGCCCCCGGACTGCTGCTCCTGGTCGGCACCAACCCGGTGGTGTCGCACGGGTACGGCACCGCGTTCCCCGATCCCGTGCGGTATCTGCGCGACTACCGGGCCCGCGGTGGCCGGGTCTGGGTGCTCGATCCTCGTCGCACCGAGACCGCGGCCCAGGCGGACGAGCACGTCGCCGTCCGTCCCGGCTCGGACGTGGCGGTGCTCGCTGCGCTCGCGGGTGCGCTGCTCGAGGATGGCCTCGATCCCGACGAGCTGTGCGCGCCCGAAGATCTGATCGCGCTGCGCCGCGCGCTCTCCTCCTGCAGCGTTGCGGTCGCCGCGGCGGCCGCGGCTGTGCCCGAGATCTCGATCCGGCGCCTGGTCGACGACGTGCGCGCGCACCGGGGCCGCATCGCGGTGATGTGCGGCACCGGCACCACGATGGCGCGGGACGGGGTTCTCGTCGAGTGGCTCCGATGGGTCGTCCTGGTGCTGAGCGGCTCGCTCGACCGCGCGGGCGGCATGCGGTTCAACCGCGGTGCGATCAACCGGCTCCGGCCGCCCCGACCGGCACCGCCGGCGCCCGGGCCGGACAGCCGGCCGGAGCTCGGGCGCGTCGTGGGGCAGATGCCGGCGGTCGCGCTGGCCGACGAGATCGAATCCGGTGCGGTCCGAGCGCTGGTCGTCGCCGGCGGCAACCCGATTGCCGCGTTCCCCGAGCCCGACCGCGTGCGGGCCGCGCTGGCGCGCCTCGAGGTGCTCGCGGTCGTCGACGTCGGCGAGAACGAGCTGACCGCGCTCGCCACCCACGTGCTGCCGGCAACCGGTCAGCTCGAGCGCGCCGACCTCTCGCTCGCCGAGCTCACCTCGATCCGCTCCGGCCTCCAGGCGACCGACGTGGTGGTGCCGGCCGTGGGGGAGCGGCGGCCGGTGTGGTGGATGCTCGCCTCGCTCGCCCGGCGCCTGGACGGCGATCTGCTCGCCGGCGCGGATCCGGACGACCTCGACGACCGCGCGTTCCTCGCCGGCCTGCTGGCCCGATCACCGCTCGACGCGAAGGACGTCTTCGCGGCGGGACCGCGCGGCGTCGACGTGCCGCACGAGCCCGGCTGGGTCCGCGAGACCATGCTGGCGGAGGGTCGGTGGCGGATCGCACCCCCCGAGATGCTCGACCGGCTGGCGCACCATCGGGGACCGGTTCCGGGGTTGGTGCTGGTGCCGCGTCGGGAGATGGCCTGGAGCAACTCGGTGCGCTACGGCGGAACCGGTGACGACCCGGTCGTGCGGCTGCATCCGGACGACGCCACCGCCGCGGCGGTCGGGACCGGGAGCCGGGTCGAGGTGCGCAGCACCCATGGACACGTCACCGCGACGGTCGCCGTCGACGCCAACGTTCGCCCGGGCGTCGTCTCGGTCACGCACGGCCGCCGGGGCGCGAGCCCCGGGCACATGACGAGCAGCCATGCCGGGGTCGACCGCCTGACCGCGATGCCTCACGCGTCCGGCGTCGCCGTCACCGTCTCGTTGCCCTCATCGTCCACCGACCCCGGGAGGTCGTGACATCACCGACTTCGCCGCTGACGTCAGCGGGGCCGGTTCTCGGTCCCGACGCCGGCGGTGATGAAGAGGCACGTGCAGGGCGCGGTGACGTCGGCGGTGTGCCAGACCCCCTTCGGGTTCACGACCGCTTCGCCCGCGCCGAGCTCGACCGTGTGCTCTTCACCGTCCATCTCCTGATGGAGGACGACGGACCCGGACACGCACAGCACGAGCTCCTCACCGTGCGGGTGGACCTCCCAGCTGTCCCAGGGCGCATGGAAGGTGTGGACCGTCACCAGGCGGCCCTCGGTGCCGTCGGCGGCATGGGCCGCGCCGTACTGCTGGTACCACTCGGGGGTGCCGGTGAAAGTCGGCAGGGGGATCACCCGGGATCCCAGTCCGAGGTGCACCGGATGGGTGCCGAGGTCGAAGACGTCGTCGATCATGCCCACCATCTTCGCCGGACCCGCTGGGCGCGTGCTCGGCCGCCGGTAGGTTCCGGGGACGGATCCCGTCACCGCCCGCACGACCCGGCGCACGGTCGAGCCGCGGCACGGTCTCGTCTACTCCGCTCCCGAGCCGGCCGAGGAGTACGCGGGCATCGGGCTCGGTCCGGGTCGGCGAGGGAACTTCGCGTCGCGAGGGCCGTCGAGGGCATCCAGGCCCGGGGCTGGCTCGGGATCTGAAGCGCGCCCGCGAGGCGGCGCCGGCCCCTGCTCACCAGTCCGTCGGGCGGTAGTCCTTCAGGAACTGGCCGTACACGTGCGTGCCGGAGTTGAAGCCCGAGATGATCGGGTCGACGATGCGCGCCGCGCCGTCCACGATGTCGAGTGGCGGATGGAACCGGTGCTCCGAGGTCTTGCGCGCCGCGACCTCCAACGGATCTTCGTCGCTCACCCAGCCGGTGTCGACGCTGTTCATGTGGATGCCGTCGCCGTGGTACTCGGCGGCCGAGGTCCTCGTCATCATGTTCAGCGCCGCCTTCGCCATGTTCGTGTGCGGGTGCTTCGTCGTCTTGAACCGGCGGTAGAATTGTCCTTCGACCGCGGAGACGTTCACGATGTGCTTGTCCCGCTCCGGGGTGCGCACCATGAGCGGCTTGAGCCGTCCGTTCAGGACGAACGGCGCCACCGCGTTCACGAGCTGGGTCTCGAGCAGCTCGACCGACGACACCTCGGCGAGCGTGAGCCGCCACGAGTTCCGGCCCCGGAGGTCGACCTGCTGGCGGTCTGCGTCGAGCACGCCCTCGGGAAAGAGCCGGCTCGACGGGCCACCGCGGTCCTCCGGGAGGAGCGCGGCCTGGGAAAGCTCGGCGGGCCGGAGCAGGCCCGCCGAGCGCGCCTCCGTGCCCTCGAGCGGGACCGGCGCGCGGTCGCCGACGAGGTCCTGGCCGCGCAAGCCCTCGTACGCGCCGAGGAGCGCCCGCGCGGGCTCGGGCATCGACGCGATCGACGCACGCTCGCGGTCGAGCATGTGGCGGTAGAAGTCGGGTGGCCGGCGTACGGTCTGGCACGCGTTGTTGACGATGAAGTCGAGCCGGTCGCGCGTCCCCAACAGGTGCCGGCAGAACGCCTCGACGCTCGGGGTGTGCCGCAGGTCGAGCCCGAACACCTCGAGCCGGTCGCCCCACTCCTCGAAGTCCGCCTCGCCGGTGTACCGGAGCGCGCAGTCGCGCGGGAACCGGGTCGTGACGACGAGCGACGCGCCGGCGCGCAACAGCTTGATCCCGGCTTGGTAGCCGATCTTCACCCGCCCGCCCGTGAGCAGTGCGACGCGGCCGCGGAGGTCCGCGGTCTCCGTGCGCTTCCCGTAGTTGAACGCGGCGCACGCGGGGCAGAGCTGGTCGTAGAAGTGGTGGACGTCCACGAACTTCTGCTTGCACACGTAGCAATGCCGGAGGTCCTCGACCCGCAACGCGTCGACCGCCGCGCTGGCGGGCTCCGGATCGGGGTCGAGGGGGGAGCCATCAGGTCCGAACCCATCGGGCGGGAAGACGTTGGGCGTCGTGTACACGGGCTTCGCCCGCAGCCGCCGGATGCCGGTGCCGGCCAGCGTCGCCTCGTCCCGCCGGAGCTTGGCGTCGCGGTCCCGTCGCTGGCGGGCGCGCACCCGGCGCCGCCGCAGCTCGACGTCCGGGGCGAACACGTCGCCGGCCGCGTTCACGAGGCGGATCCGCTCCTCCTCGGACAGGACACCGAGCAGCGACGGGTCGAGTGCGATGAGGGTGAGCAGCTCGGTGACCGAACGCAGCCGGTCCGCCATCTCCCTGTCGTCGGTCACGTCGCTGTCCGTCCGGTCGATCCGGGACGCTGGGTCCAGGAGCCCGGCCAGGATGCCAGGAACCTCACGGCGGTGCGCACCGCCGAGGTCGACCGGTCGGTCAGTCGCTCGTCCGGGCGCGGTAGCGGCGCAGCGATGCGGGCACGGCGATCACGAGGATCAGCGCGCAGTAGAGGAACGCGGCGGGGATCGGGTGGTCGAGCGGCCAGGTGTGCTTGCCCACCGCGGCCGTCGGGTTGCCGAACATCTCACGGACCGCCGCGACCACGACGCTGACCGGGTTCCACGCCGCCACCCACTGCAGGACGTTCGGCAGCGAGTTGATCGGCACGAAGGCGTTGCTCAGGAAGGTCAGCGGGAAGACCACGACGAAGCCGACGCCCATCACCGCGTCCGGCGTGCGGACCGCGAGCCCGATGTAGGTGCCGATCCAGATCATCGCCGAGCAGAAGAGGAACAGCAGGAGGAAGGCGCCGGTCACGTGGATCGGGTCCTCGTGGATGCCCCAGCCCACGATCAGGCCGGCACCCAGGAGGACGACGACGGACAACGCCATGCCGGCGAGCTCCGCGACGTAGTGCCCGGAGAGGTACGCGCTGCGGGTGGCGGGCAGCGACCGGAACCGGTCGATCACCCCTTCGGTCAGGTCGGTCGAGATCGCGGTGGCCGGACCGGTCAGCCCGAACGCGAGGGATTGGATCAGGATCCCGCCGATGATGAACTCGCGGTAGTTACCGCCGGCGACGGCGATCGCGCCACCGAACACGTACGCGAAGAGCAGCACGAACATCAACGGCTGCAACGTGACGTCGAGGAGCTTCTCGGGGATCTGGCGGATGTGCTCGATGTTGCGACCGGCGAAGACGAGTGTGTCGCTCCACCAGTGCGCCAGCGGGCTTCCGCCGGCCTCGGGCCGCGGCTCGGGGAGGGGGAGCGTCGTCGTCTCGGGAGCCCGGGCGGTGGTGGTCATGCCGGAACCTCTTCCGCTTCCGCGGCGGGGGTCGAGTCGGTCAGGGTCAGGAAGACGTCGTCCAAGGAGGCTTGACGCCGGTTGAGGTCGACGGCGTCGATTCCGGCCACGTCGAGCGCCCGCATCATCTCCATGAGGCGGGTGCCCTCGCGGACGGGGATCGTCGCAACCAGGGTGTCCTCGTCGAGGCTCGCCGCGTTCGACGCGAACCGCTCGGTCGCGCGTGCCACCGCGGCGAGCTCGGCCGGTGACCCGACGGTGATGTCGATCCGGTCGGTGCCGATGCGTGCCTTGAGGACGTCCGGGGTGCCGTGCGCCACCGTCCGGCCGTGGTCGAGCACCACGATGTCGTCGGCGAGCTGGTCGGCCTCCTCGAGGTACTGGGTCGTGAGGATCACGGTCGTGCCGTTGCGCACGAGGTCGCGCAGCAGCTCCCACAGGTCGTTGCGGCTGCGCGGATCCAGGCCGGTGGTCGGCTCGTCGAGGAAGAGGACCGGCGGCGCGGCGACGAGGCTGGCCGCGAGGTCCAGGCGCCGGCGCATGCCGCCCGAGAAGTTCTTGACGAGCTGCGAGGCGTTCTCGGCCAGGTCGAGGCGGGCCAGAAGATCGTCGGCGCGCCGCTTCGACTCCGACTTCGAGAGGTGATGGAGCCGCCCCACCATGACCAGGTTCTTGTGGGCGCTCATCAGCCCGTCGACCGTCGCCTGCTGCGCCGCCACCCCGATCCGCTCGCGTACCCCGAGCGGGTCGGCGACCACGTCCAGCCCGGCGACGGTGGCGGTGCCCTCCGTGGGGAGCGACAGGGTGGTCAGGATCCGGATCGCGGTGGTCTTGCCCGCGCCGTTGTGGCCGAGGAGCCCCAGGATCGTGCCCGGGGCGACGTCCAGGTCGAGGTCCCGCAGCGCCCAGAGGTCCCCGAAGCGCTTGCCCAGGCCCCGGGTGGTCACGCCCCCGCCGACGTCGTCCGTATTGGTATGCCGTACGGCTGGTTCGTACATGGTACGAAGATTAGCGGTACACTGTACGAATGGCAAGTGACTCACGACACGGCCGCCCGAAGTCCGACTCCGGCGCGGCGGCGAAGGCGGCCTTGCGGGACCTCGTGGTCGAGAAGGTCGCCGAGAAGGTCGCCGACAAGGCGGCGGAGAAGGCGAGCAAGCAGGAGCGCATCGCGCAGCGCGCCGCGCGCAAGGCCGCGTCGCTCGAGCGCGCGGCCGGGAAGGTCTCGGATCACGCCGCGCGTCACCAGCGCGTGGCCACGAAGGCGGCGATGAAGGCCGAGATGCTCGAGCGGATCAGCTCCGGCCTCGGCGCGCTCGAGCCTTGGACCCGCGGCGAGCCCGCGGCGCGCCGAGCGCGGTTCACGCGCCACGACATCGCGCAGGCGGCGATGCGCATCGCGGACACCGAGGGCTTCGACGCGCTCTCGATGCGGCGGCTCGCGGCGGAGCTCGACGCGGGCACCATGACGCTCTACCACTACGTGCGCACGAAGGACGATGTGCTCGCGCTCGTGCTCGACGCGGTCATGGGCGAGGTCGTCCTCGGCCCGGACGAGCCCATGCCGGCGGACTGGCGCGAGGCGATGACGACGATCGCCGAACGGAGCCGTGCGTCGCTCCTGCGCCATCCGTGGATCATGGACATCACCGACGACCCGGCGCTCGGGCCGAACCACGTGCGCCACTTCGACCAGTCGCTCGAGGCCGTTGCGTCGCTCCCGATCAGCCTCGCCGAGAAGGTGGACATCGTGAGCGTGGTCGACGAGTACGTCTTCGGGTCGTGCGCGCTCGAGCGCGAGCACCGGCAGCCCGAGTCGAAGCAGGCCGTCGTCGAGTACGTCAACTCTCTGGTCGCGACGGGGGAGTACCCGCAGCTCGCGGCGCTGGCTGCGGAGCACGGGCTCCAGGCCGCATGGGACCAGATCGAGGAGCACCGCAGGGACCCGGACCGGTTCGCCCGCAACCTGCGCCGGCTGCTCGACGGGATCGAGGCCGGCCTCCCGGGACCCCGTTGACCGGGTGGTATCTGATCGGATACCATTGCCGCATGGATGCCGCCCGAACCCTGCGCACCGCTCGGCGCCGGGCCGGTCTCACCCTGCGGGCCCTGGCCGCCCGGGCCCGCACGTCGCACTCGACGCTCGCCGCGTACGAGGCCGGCCGGAAGGTCCCGACCGTGGGCACGCTCGAGCGGATCGTCCGGGCCGCGGGCTTCGACCTCGCGTTCGAGCTGACCCCCGCGGTCGGCGGTCCCGACCCCGAGGCCCGGGGACGCGAGCTGGCCGAGGTGCTCGATCTCGCGTCTCGGTTCCCGGCCCGCCACGCGGCGACCCTCGAGTTCCCCCGATTCGGTCGGCGATGACCTCGCTCGCCGACAAGATCGTCGCGATCCACGGCTCGCTCGACGCAGGTGGGATCCCACACGCGTTCGGTGGCGCGCTCGCGCTCGCGTGGTGCACGCAACGGGCGCGCGGCACGATCGACATCGACCTCAACGTCTTCGTGGCGACCTCGCGGACGGCGGAGGTCCTCGCGGCGCTGCCCGCCGCGGTCACGTGGAGCGCAGACGACCGCGCGGCGATCGAACGTGACGGACAAGCCCGCCTGTGGTGGGACACGACGCCGGTCGACCTGTTCGTGAACACGACCGACTTCCACGTGGAAGTTGCGCGCCGGTCGCGGGTCGAGCGGTTCGAAGGCGCAGACATCCCGTTTCTCGCCTGCTCGGACCTGGCGGTGTTCAAGGCGTTCTTCGACCGAACGAAGGACTGGGCCGACCTCGAGGAGATGGCGGCCGCCGGAACGCTCGACGTCGACCGGGTCAGCGGCGCGCTCGCGCGCTACCTCGGACCCGACGACGAGCGCATCCGCCGGGTCCAGCGGCTCCGACCGGCCGACGCCTCTTGACGGGTCAGCGGCCCTTGCGGCGCTGCGCGCTCTTGCTGGTGCGGGCCAGCTCCTTGATGCGGCGGGCCTCCTCGTAGGTCATGGCGACGTTCGGCGACGTCGTGGCCTCGTCGTGCAGGGCCCGCCAGCCCGCGAGGCGCTCGGGGGCCAGGCGACCGTCCTCGATCGCCGCCGTGACCGCGCACCCGGGCTCCGAGTCGTGCGAGCAGTCCGTGAAGCGGCAGTCCACCGCGAGGTCGTCGATGTCGGCGAACGTCTCGGCGACCGCGTCGGGCTCGACCCAGAGCCCGACACCGCGGATGCCGGGGGTGTCGATGAGCACGCCGCCGCCGGGAAGCACGTGCAGGTCGCGAGCCGTGGTCGTGTGCCGTCCCTTGGAGTCGCCGGCACGGACCTCGCCGACCGCGGCCACGTCGGCGCCGAGGAGCGCGTTGACCAGGCTGGACTTCCCGGCACCGGACTCGCCGAGCATCGTGACCGTCTGCCCGCGCGCGGTCGCGGAGCTCTTCGAGCCCGACAGCCTCGCGTGCCGAGGTCACGATCACCTCGATGCCGGGGCTCGCGGCGGCGATCTCCGCCGCGCTGACCTCCGGGGCGGACGCGAGCGCGGCCTTGGTCAGGACGACGATCGGCGTCGCTCCCGCGTCGCGCGCGAGCGTCGCCCCGCGGTCGATCCGGCCGGCCTTCACGACCCGGTCGAGACCGCAGACGAGGAAGACCACGTCGACGTTCGTCGCCAGCACCTGATCGGTGTCGCGGCCAGCGGCGCGCCGGCGCAGCACCGAGTCACGGGGCAGGACCGCGACGGGCTCGCCGCCCTCGCACGCGATCCAGTCCCCGACCGCCGGTGCCGGGTCGAGGCGCCGCGCCAGCGGAGCGACGACGACGCCCGACGGGGTCGCGAGGTGCAGCGCGGAGCCGTCGTGACGGGTCACGCGCCCGGTTCCGCGTCCGGGAACCCGGCAAGGCGCGCGGCCCAGTGATCGTCCCACCCGTACGGCTCGAGGGCACCCGCGTCGAAGCGCGCGTCGCTCGGTGTCAACGGCGAGGCTTCGGGCACGCCGAACAGTGTGGCAGTCGCAAGCGGGCCATTCGACGACGTCTCCGTCTCGGTCCCGCGGTGCGCGGCCGGTGCGGAGCCGGCGTCACACCAGGCTGAAGCCGGACTCCCGCACGTGGGCGAGCAGCTCGACCCGCTCCTGCTGGGAGACCGTCATCGGCTTCGGCAGCCGGCGTTCCACCCCGCTTCGCACCAGTGCGGTCGGCTCGACGCCGTTGGTCGCAACCGCGGTCGTGGGTGGCGGCGGGGTCTGGGGCTGACAGGTGCTGCCCGTCGCCGGGAGGCCGGGTGCGGCGAGCCGCGGGGGGTCGAGGAACCCGGGCCGCCGGAAGTCCAGGCAGTCGAGGAGGTTGTCGGCGTTCGCGTCCCGACGGGTCAGCGCCCCGAGGTTGAACTTCGTCTCGATGAAGCGCAGCACGGACGTGTGGTCGTGGACGACGCGCGAGACGTAGTTGCGCTTCGCGAACGGCGAGATCACGAACGCCGGGACCCGGAGGCCGTACTGGTTCCACGCGGCCGGTACGTTCGGTGTCGGGGTGACCGCGGGCGCGATGTCGTCCGGCGGCACCGCGGCCGGCGGCGCGACGTGGTCGTAGTAGCCGCCGTGCTCGTCGTACATGAACAGGAGCACGGTCTTCGACCACGCGGGGCTGTCCATGACCGCGTTCACGATCGAAGCGGTGTACGCCTCGCCGAGCTGGACGTCCGCCGGGTTCTCCTCCGAGTAGGCGGTCACACCGGGGCTGACGATCGAGACCGACGGGAGCGACCCCGTGCTGCAGTCGTTCAGGAACTGCTGGAATGTGTGGACCTTGTCTCGGTTGGCGCCGAACGTCTTCGGGAACAGCGCGATGTCGGGCAGGTCCCAGCAGTAGTCGCCCCACGAGATGCCGTGCGTCTCGAGCTTGTCCCAGATCGTGCCGCCGGCCGGGTGCGGTAGGGCCAGCACCTTCGTCGTGTCGGTCGCGATCAGGTCCTGGCAGGTCGCCGCCTGCAGGTACAGCCGGTTCGGGTACGTCTGCGCGGGCGCGGAGGCGAACCAGCGGTCGCACAGTGGGAACGTGCTCGCGAGCGACCAGTAGAAGGGCAGGTCCGTCCCGTCCCAGTAGTGCATCGCGTTCACGTTGTCGTCGAACAGGAAGCCGTCCATCCGGCCGCCGTCGATCTGGAGGTGGCTCGACGACCAGCTCTGCGACACGCCTCGGCCGGGCTGGCACGTGGACGGCGCGTGCGACACCCGCACCGTCCGGCCCTCCTGGTCCACGTTGCTGTTCGTCGGGACGCCGTTGCGGACCTGGTAGCCGTCACCGCGGTGGAACATCCCGAAGTAGGAGTCGTACGAGTGGTTCTCCTGCATGTAGATGACGATGTGCTCGACCTGGGGGATCAGGTCGCTGCCTTCGGCGCGGAACGGGTTCGGACGGTCGCCCGGTTGACGGAGCCGATGCCCGGGAACGCCGGGACGGCCGCGCCACGGGTGGCATGCGGTCAGGGCCACCCCGGCCGCGGCCCCGAGGCCCAGGAGGAAGGTACGGCGAGCGAGGTCGTCAGCCATGGCGGCACGGTAGCCCCGGTCCGCCGCGGGCGACACGGCGCGCCGCGGCCAATTCACCTCTCGTTCCCTCAGTGCACGACGCCCGTCCACAGGTGCATCAGGGCGTACGAGCGCCACGGCCGCCAGGCCTCGGCGCGGGCTGCGGCGGCACGCGGGTCGCCGGGGACGCCGAGCTGGTCCAGCGCACGGCGGACGCCGAGGTCCGTCGGCATGAAGACGTCTGGGTCGCCCAGCGCTCGGAGACCCACGTAGTCGACGGTCCAGGGTCCGACGCCGGGGATCGCCAGCAGCCGTCGCGCCAGCTCGTCCCGGTCGACACCCGGATCGACGAGGAGGTCGCCGGCGGCGACGGCCTGCGCGACCCGCCCGATCGTCTCGGCCCGCGCGCGAGGCATCGGGAAGGTGCCCGGGTCGGCGGCGGCGAGGGTGGCCGCGTCGGGGAAGTGCCGGGTGATCTCGCCGTCGGGGGTGGCGAGCGGCGGGCCCGACGTCGCCGTCATCCGCGCCAGGACGGTGCGGGCGCCGGCCACCGAGACCTGCTGGCCGACGATCGCGCGGACGAGCAGCTCGAAGCCGTCACCGTGGCCGGGCACGCGCAGCCCCGGGTGCTTGCGCACCAACGGACCGAGAAGGTCGTCTGGTCCGAGCTGCGCGCTCACCGCGACGGGGTCGGCGTCGAGGTCCAGGACGCGACGGCACCGTTGCACCGCGGCGGGAAGGTCGCGGAGGTCGTCGAGCGCCAGGGTGCATGCGATGTGGTCGGGCAGGGGAGTGAGCGCGACCGTTGCGGCGCCGAACGGGAGCATCATCGCTCGGCGATACGTGGTGCCGTCCACCGCCTCGACGCCGGGAACGGCCCGCGCGCGAAGGAGGTCGAGCATGGGGCCGCCGTCGAGCGGGGCGCGGAACGGGAGGCGCAACGAGATCTGCCCGGGCGCCGCGACCTCGGGGGTGCTGCCACCCGGACGCGACTTGGCGCGGATCCGGAGCTGCGTCGGCGTCATCGCGAAGACGGCCCGGATCGTGTCGTTGAACTGACGGACGCTCGCGAAGCCGCTGGCGAACGCGACGTGCGCGAAGCCGACGTCCGTCGTCTCGATGAGGATCCGCGCGGTTTGCGCCCGTTGCGCCCTCGCGAGCGCGATGGGGCCGGCGCCGACCTCGGCGACGAGCTGCCGGTGGACGTGACGCTCGCTGTAGCTGAGCCGGCGCGCCAACCCGGACACCCCTTCGCGGTCGACCACGCCGTCCGCGATCAGCCGCATCGCCCGCCCGACGAGGTCGGCGCGCTGGTTCCACTCGGGCGACCCCGGGGTCGCGTCGGGCCGGCACCGCTTGCAGGCCCGGAAGCCCGCGCGCTGCGCCGCCGCGGCGGTCGCGTAGAAGCGCATGTTCTGGCGCTTCGGGGTCCGAGCCGGGCAGCTCGGCCGGCAGTAGATGCCGGTGCTCGTCACCGCGCCGAAGAACCACCCGTCGAAGCGGGGGTCACGGCTCTGCACCGCCCGGTAGCACTGCTCGTGGTCCTCGAACATGGTCCGAGGATGACAGGGCCCGCCCGGCCTGGCGAGCGGGATTCGGACGGAGTGGTGGGCGCCGTGGTCCCGGCCGTTCAGGGACCGCGCGGCTCAGCATCCCGCCCGGTCCAGGTCCGCCAACCAGGCCCCGGCCCCCATCACCCGCGCGCCTCGGAGCCGGGCCGCGTCGGCCAGGGCGCGGTCGGACGTCACCACCTCGACGGGGTGCTCGAAGCCGGCGTCGAGCAGGGCCACGATCCGGTCGTCGGCCGCGTCGCGCCCCTTCGTCGTCGCGTAGTGGACGTGGACGCCGTGGTGCTCGCCCTCGGGGAGGTCCGCCTGCGCCACGTCGAAGACGACGTGCACCGGCGCCGGGCACGTCTCGGCCAGGCACTGCAGCCGCGCGAGGAGCCGGCGCACCGCGCCCGGCCGGTCACGCCACCAGCCGTCCGGCACCGAGCCGATCACGTTGTTGCCGTCGACCAGCAGCACGTCAGGACAGCCAGAGCCGGACCAGGTCGCGCAATCGGGCGATCCCGGTCGCCTTCGTGGCGCTGACCCAGACGACATCCCCGGGCTCGAGCATGCACTGTGCCGCGAGCTCGCGCTTGCGCCGCTCGCGCTGCGACGACTTCACCTTGTCGTGCTTCGTGGCGACGACCGAGTGCGGGCGAGCGTGGCCGCGCAACCAGTCGAGCATCTGCAGGTCGGACCGCGTGGGCCCGATCTCACCGTCGACGAGCACGAGGATCATCTCGAGCTGGTCCCGGTCGAGCAGGTACCGCTCGACCATCGGCTGCCACGTCGCGCGCGTGGACTTCGCCACCTTCGCGTAGCCGTACCCCGGGCAGTCGACGACCGTCGCATCCGCGCCCACGAGCTCGAAGCAGTTGAGCAGCTGCGTGCGGCCCGGGGTCTTGGAGACGAGAGCGAGCTGCTTGCGGCCGGCGAGCGCGTTCAGCAGCGACGACTTCCCGACGTTGGAGCGGCCGACGAACGTGACCTCGGCCCGCGAGTCGGGCAGCAGGTCCAGGCGTGGGGCCGAGAGCAGGAACTCGAGCTGCAGTGGGGCGCTCATGGTCGGGCATTCTCGTCCAGACGGTGCGCCCTCCCGCCCGGCCCCGCGAGTGGCCCGCGCGGTCCTCACGAAGGTGGGGCCTCGCGCTGCTGGACGGCGAAGATCGGTCGGTAGGGCCCGGTCGGCGGCATGAGGCACGGCCGCGGGTCGTGCCGGGCCCAGCGGGCGGGCTCGCCGCGGATGAGCGTCTCGCCGTGGGGCGACCGGCGCACGAGGTCCGTGTAGGAGAACGCGTCCGCGGCGGCGTAGGTCTGCAGCAGCAGGTGGCGAGCGCGGTCCGACCGGTTCGGCGCCGAGCCGTGCACCGTCCGGCAGCTGTGGATCGTGATCGTCCCCGCCGGACCGACCGGGTACTCGGCGCGATCGACACCTGCGGCGACCGCGTCCGCTTCGGACAGCGCGCCGACCCATACGTCGTCGTCGTAGAGGTCGTAGAGCGGGCCGGCATGGCTGCCCGGGACGAACCCGACCTCGCCCATCCCGGGCTCGACCGCGTCGAGGAAGACACCGACGGTGAGGAGGTCGTAGTTGGTGTGCGGCCAGAATTGGATGTCCTGGTGCCACTTCACCTCTTCGCCACCGCGGGCCGCCTTGAAGTTCAGCTTCGAGTGGTGGAACTTCAGGTCGGGCCCGAGCAGGTCCGCGACGACGTCCACGATCACCGACTCCGACGCGAACTCCCAGTAGGTGTCGTGCAGATCGGTCGGCGAGCTGAGCCGGCGCAGCCGCGGCTCGTCGGCGCGGTGCCCCTCGTCGAGGTCGAACACGACGTTCGACTCGGTCAGCGTCCGGCTCTGGTCGAGGAACTCGTCGGTCACGGCCCGGAGCCGGCCCAACCACTCGTCGTCGACCAGCCCGGCGACCGCGAGCCAGCCCTCGTCGCGGTAGCGGGCCACCTCTTCCTCGGACAGGACCCGCGGCGGGGGAGCGTCGACCACGCCCCGAGGCTAGGGCGCCCCGGTCAGCCCGGGAGCTCCGGTGGCGTGACCGTGCTGAACCGGTCACTGGCTGACCGGATTCTTTGCCAGACTCGGGGCGTGCGCGCCGATCGTCTCGTGGCCATCCTGCTGCTCCTCCAGGCCCGGACCCAGGTGACCGCGGCCGAGGTGGCCGCAGAGCTCGAGATCTCGGAGCGGACCGCCCGGCGGGACCTGGACGCGCTCGCCATGGGCGGCGTGCCCGTCTACTCGCGCCAGGGACGCAACGGCGGTTGGCAGCTCGTCGGCGGGGCGAAGACCGATCTGAGCGGACTGACCGCGGCCGAAGCGCGCGCGCTGTTCCTGGTCGCGGGAACCGCGTCGAGCACGCCCGAGGTCAAGGCGGCGTTGCGCAAGCTCGTACGCGCGCTCCCCGAGACCTTCCGCGACGACGCCGAGGCCGCGGCCAACGCGGTCGTCGTCGACCCGACGGCCTGGGGCCGCGGCGGGCGCACCCACCTCAACCCACCACACCTGGATGCCCTCCAGCGTGCGGTGGTCGGCGGGTTGCAGGTCACGCTCGGCTACCGGACGCCCAACAAGGCCCCGAGCACGCGCGTCGTCCATCCGCTCGGCCTCGCGACGAAGGGCCCGGCGTGGTACCTCGTCGCGAACACGGACGCAGGGCTGCGCACCTTCAAGGTGGACCGCGTCAGTGCAGTCGAGCCGACGGGTGAGGCCGTGGTCCGTCCCGAGGGCTTCGACCTGGCCGAGGCGTGGAAGATGATCACCGACACGGTCGAGGCCCGCCGTGATGCGGCGATCGCGGCACGCGGCGCCGCGACCCCGGAGACCGTGCCGGTCCTGCGGATGGTGCTGGGGACGCGCGTTCGCATCGGACCGACGCGCCCGGACGGTCGGGTCGACGTGGAGATCGGTGGCGGGAGCGACCGTGCGCTGGCGGGCGAGCTGGCCGGCTTCGGCGCCGGCCTCGAGGTGATGGAGCCCCCGTCGCTCCGTGACTGGTTGGCCCGGTTGGGCGAGGAGCTCACCGCGACGTACGCCGCGGCTGGGGAGAGCCGCCGGAGCGGGTTCCGCGGCCCCGGGCCGTGACTCAAGTTCGGCGCCCGGCGGCCGATCTCTGAGCGAGCGAATCCGGAGACCGTGTATGCGCCGAAAGAGCCTGGTTCTGAGGTTCGCCCTCCTGAGCCTCGCCGTGATCGTCGTGCTGGGCGTGGTCCTCAGCGAGTCGTCGGCGCGAGCCACCGCGCGCCGCAGCCTCGACTCGGCCCGGGACAGCGCGGTGCTCGTCTCGCGCCTGGGGATCCAGCCGCAGCTGACGCCGGGCGGTCTCGCCCGCGGGCTCGGCCCGACCGAGGTGGCCAACCTGGACCGGGTGCTCCGCAGCGACGAGGGCACTGCGAGCATCGCCCGGATCAAGATCTGGAACCGCTCCGGCCAGGTCGTGTACTCGGACGACAGGTCGCTCATCGGGCGGCGGTTCACGCCCGACGACGGGCTCCTCGAAGCGCTCGACGGCCACGTCGAGTCCGAGATCAGCACGCTCGGTCGGGCCGAGAACGCGAGCGAGCGCCGCTTCGGCAAGCTGTTCGAGGTCTACGTGCCGATCCGCTTCGTGGGTGCCTCCCGGCCGGGGGGCGCGTTCGAGCTCTACCTGCCGTACGCACCGATCGGCCGGGAGATCGCGAAGGACAACCGCCAGCGCAACCTCTTGTTCGCGGGTGGCCTCGCCGTGCTCTGGCTGGTGCTCCTTCCCGTGGTCTGGCAAGCGTCGCGGCGGCTGCGGCGGACCTCGGCGGCCAACCACCACCAGGCCATGCACGACGCGCTGACCGACCTCCCGAACCGCACGATGCTGCGCGAGCAGCTCGTGACCGCGATCGGGGCCGCCGAGTCGGCCGCGACCGGGGTCGGCGTGCTGGTCCTCGACGTCGACCGGTTCAAGGAGGTCAACGACACGCTCGGCTACCAGAACGGGGACCTGCTCCTGCGCGCGATCGGCGACCGGGTGGTCGAGACGTTGCCCGCGCGCGCCACCGTCGCCCGGCTCGGCAGCGACGAGTTCGCGGTGGTCGTTCCCGAGATGGCCCACCCGGCGACGGCGCTGGCCGTCGCGCGCGGGCTCGTGACCGCGCTCGAGACCCCCTTCACGGTCGACGACCTCTCCGTCGAGGTCGAGGCCACGATCGGCGTCTCCATCTTCCCGGAGCACGGGACGGACGCGGAGACCTTGCTGCGGCGGGCAGACGTCGCGATGCAGCGGGCCAAGGAGTCTCACGTCGGCGTCGAGCTGTACGCGACCGAGCACGACACCTACAGCCGCAAGCGCCTCGGCCTCGTGGCCGACCTCCGGCGGGCGCTGGACGGCGACGAGCTGGTGCTGCACTACCAGCCCCAGGTCTCCCTCGAGACCGGTCGGGCGACCGGGGTCGAGGCGCTCCTGCGCTGGCACCACCCAGAGCACGGGCTCCTCGCGCCGGACGAGTTCATCCCCCTGGCCGAGCGATCCGGCCTGATCCATCCCCTCACGGAGCACGTGCTCGAGCGGGCCGGCGCGGACTGCCGAGCCTGGCGCTCCCGCGGCGTGGCGCTGAGCGTCGCGGTCAACCTCTCGGCCCGGAACCTGATCGAGACCGACCTGCTCGAGCGTGTGCGCCGGCTCCTCGCCCGCCACGACCTGCCGCCGTCGGCGCTCGTGCTCGAGATCACCGAGAGCACGATCATGGCCGACCCGGTCGCGGTGACCGAGGTCGTGCGACGGCTGCGGGCCGAGGGCCTGGCCGTGTCGATCGACGACTTCGGCACGGGCTACTCGTCGCTCGCGCACCTGCGTCACCTCCCGGTCAGTGAGATCAAGATCGACAAGTCCTTCGTGCTCGGGATGGTCGACGACCCCGCCGACGCGACGATCGTGCGCTCTGCGATCGAGCTGGCGCACAACCTGCACCTGACCGCGGTGGCCGAAGGGGTCGAGACCGAGGTCGCCCGTGACATGCTCGCCGCGCAGGGCTGCGACGTCGCGCAGGGCTACTTCTACGCCCGCCCGATGCCCGCCGCGGAGCTCATGGACTGGGTGGGACGGCACCACGCGTCCGTGGCCGGTGCAGGCCGGCCCGGTCAGCGCTAGCGCGAGTTCGCGCGCCGTTCACGGAGCCGCGATCGTCCGGCAATCCGCCGCGAGCGACGCTGGGCCGCATGGATGCGACGACCGCACGACCGTCCCGGATCGTCGACGCTCCGGTCCGGCCGTGGTCGCTGCCGTCGCTGGGGTCGGTGCTCGCCGGGGCGTTCTGTCCCGAGTGCGACCGCGACCTGTCCGAGCCGGTGGTGCGCGGAGTGCCCGTCCGCTGCGCGCGCTGCTCCCGAGCGGCGCCGCGCTGAGGGCATCGCGGTGCCCGCGAGCATCCGGCCGCGGCGACCGACCGATCTCTAGCATCTGCCTCGACCGTCAAACGGGGGAGGTGCACGATGCAAGATCGTGTTCGTGTCGCGCTGGCCGAGGGAATCGGCACGATGATCCTGGTCGTCGGGGGGCCCGGGACCGCGATCCTGGCCACCGGGTCGTTCGCCGGCCCGCACAGCACGGTCGGCGTGCTCGGGGTCGCGCTCGCGTTCGGGCTCAGCCTCCTGTGCGCGGCGTACGCCATCGGCTCGATCTCGGGTTGCCACATCAACCCCGCGGTGACGATCGGTCTCTGGGCCATCAAGAAGACCGAGGGCGCGCTCGTACCCTTCTACCTGGTGGGCCAGATCATCGGCGGCATCGTCGGCGCCGGGGTGATCTTCCTGATCGCGGACAGCGTCAACGGCTTCAGCGCCAAGGCGTCCGGCTTCGCGTCGAACGGCTACGGGTCGCACTCGCCCAGCTCGATCCTGAGCGGCGGGCACGTCGCGGGTGGGTTCGGACTCGGGGCGGTGATCGCGGCGGAGCTGTTCTTCACGGCGATCTTCGTCTTCGTGATCGCGAGCACCAGCCGGGGCTCCATGACGATCGGCTTCACCGGCCTCACGGTGGGTCTGATGCTCACGCTCATCCACCTGATCTCGATCCCGATCGACAACACGTCGGTCAACCCGGCCCGCAGCATCGCCACCGCGCTGTTCCAGGGGTCGCTGGGCGCTCGACCAGCTCTGGGTGTTCATCGTCTTCCCCGTCCTCGGGGGCCTGATCGGTGCCGTGGTCTGGAAGCTGCTGGTCCCGGCGCACGACCTGTAGGCCGGGATCTCCCGGTCTTCAGGGGCAATTCGCCCGGCCCCGACCGTGATTTGGGGGTCGTGACGGGCCCGTCACGTGCCGAAGAACCCTCTGCGCCCCGTCCCGGTCCAGAGGAGCACGACCGAAATGCTGAAGAGCCAGGCCCGCAAGTTCGGAGAGTCGCTCGTCGAGCGCCACATCCTGTCGCCGGACGTCCTGGAGGACGCGATCGACGAGTCGGCCCGCGCCGACCTGCCGTTGCCCACGGTCCTGCTCCACCGCGGCCTGGTCGGCCCGAAGGACCTGGCCGCCGCGCTGAGCGTCGCGCTCGGCATGGACTTCGTCGACTTCGACGAGACCGCGGTCCAGCCCGCGGCGGCGCACGCGGTCCCCGAGCCGCTCGCCCGGAAGTTCGCGGCTATCGGCGTCGAGATCGAGGACGACACGGTCCTCGTCGCGTTCGCGGACCCGGCCGACCACATCGCGCTGAGCGAGGTGAGCGCGGCGGTGAGGACCGAGTCGGGGATGGGTGTCCGCCCCGCCGGCGCCGAGCGCCAGCAGCTGCTCGGCGCGATCGAGAGCGCCTTCGGTGCGGAGAACACCGAGGTCGACGCGCACCTCGTCGGGTCGAGCATCGACCCCGAGCTGCACCGGATGTTCGAGCGCGTCCAGGAGATCGATGCCTCCGACCTCCACCTCGCCGCCGGTCAGCCGCCGCTCGTGCGCGTCCTCGGCGACCTCCACCGACTCACCGACTTCGAGGTCCTCTCCGCCTCGCGGATCCGTGAGCTCGTGTACTCGATCATCAGCAAGCGCCAGCAGCAGCAGTTCGAGACCATGCACGAGCTCGACACGAACTACACGGTGCCCGGCATCGCGCGCTACCGCGTGAACGTCTACCTGAAGCGCAACGGGGTTGCGGCCTCGTTCCGCCAGATCCCCTACACGGTGCGGCCGTTCGAGGAGCTCGGTCTCCCCGAGTCGATCCGTCATCTGTCGGAGCTGCCGCGTGGTCTCGTCCTCGTCACGGGGCCGACCGGGTCCGGGAAGTCGACGACCCTCGCCTCGATCATCGACCTGGTCAACCAGCACCGGCCGTGCCACATCATCACGATCGAGGAGCCGATCGAGTTCGTGCACGACTCGAAGATGGCGCTCGTGAGCCAGCGCGACGTCGGCTCGGACACCGAGTCGTTCGCGACGGCGCTCCGCCAGGCACTGCGCCAGGACCCCGATGTCATCCTCGTCGGCGAGATGCGCGACCTCGAGACGATCTCCACCGCGGTCACCGCCGCCGAGACCGGTCACCTCGTGTTCGCGACGCTGCACACCCAGGACGCGGCCCAGACCATCGACCGCATCGTCGACGCGTTCCCGGCCGAGCAGCAGGGACAGGTGCGGATCCAGGTCGCGTCGACGCTGCAGGGGATCGTGACCCAGCAGCTGGTCCCGACCGCCGACGGCACTGCGCGTGTGGTCGCGGCCGAGGTGCTCATCGCCACGCCGGCGATCCGCAACCTCATCCGCGACGGCAAGATCCACCAGGTCTTCCCGATGCTGCAAGCCGGGCGGAAGTTCGGCATGAACACGATGGACGAGCACCTCGGTGCCCTCGTGCGCGAGGGGCGGATCACGATGGACGCCGCCATGCTGCGCTGCCGCGACGCCAACGAGCTGAAGCGAGCGGCAGGGGTCGCGGTCAGCGCGTGACGGCTGCGGGCGCCGACCGGCGCGACGCCTGCCGGGCCGCCACCCGGAGGACGCACAGGCCGGCGACGGCGGTGCTCGACGCGATCGCGAACCCGCGTACCACCGGCTCGTGCGCGTCGGCACCGGCGAGGAGCGCGTGCACCGTGATCGAGACGAACATCAACAGGCTGAGCAGGTGGATGGCGTGCCACAGCCCACGTCCCAGCGATCGCATCATGAGCGACGTGAGCTCGACCACGAGCACCAGGTACAGCGCGACGATGCCCCACGCGACCGCGCCGGGTCGCCACTGCGACGCGTAGGGCACGAACAGGTCGCGCCAGGCGAACCCGACGAACGAGTCGAACGACAGCGCCAGGAGGTGGAGCGCGAGCAGTCCCAGGGCCGCAGCTCCGAGGAAGCGGTGGAGGTCGAGCATCCAGGCCGGCCGGGGCGCTCTGATCCGCCGAACCGAGAGGAGCAGGCCCCAGATGACCGCGGCGGTCACCAGCACCCACGCGACCAGGCCGCTGGCCCGGGCCGTGTACCACCAGAGCTGCTGGCTCACGCGCGGAAGGACCCGAGGCCGGGCAGCTCGCGCACCGAGCCGTCGTCGGCGACGAGGAGACCGGTGACGCCGTGGGTTCGGAGCAGCTCGGCCCCGGCGTCGGGCCCGGCGACGAACGCGGCCTTGGCGAGGACCTCGGCGCCGGCCGCGTCCGCGGCGACGACCGTGACCGCCGCCAGCCCGGTCCGGGCCGGGTCGCCCGACGCGGGGTCGACGAGGTGGTGCTGCTCGGTGCCGCCGCGGTTCCAGCGCCGGCGCAGGCGGGTGCTCGTCGCCACCCCGCCGTGCGCGAGGAGGAACCCCGGGTGGGGCGCGACGTCGGGGTCGAGCAGCACGCGCCAACCGGTGGGCTCGGGGGCGGTCCCCGTGACGTGGACGTCGCCACCGAGGTCCACGCAGACGCCCGCCGCCCCCGCATCGCGCAGCTCGGCGGCGAGCAGGTCGGCGGCGCGGCCCTTTCCGATGCCGCCGAGGTCGATCCGCACCCCCGGCGGCAGCCGGACCGCGGGGAGTCGGGGAAGCAGTTCGATCCCGGCGCACCCGGGTGCCGGACGCGCCGGTGCCGGTGCCTCCAGGTCCGCGGGCGACGATCCGACCGCGGCGAAGTCCCGGTCGTACCCGACGCGTTCCAGCGCGTCGATGACCGTCGGGTCGAAGGCGCCGGCCGTCGCGCGCCAGCAGTCGATCGCCAGCGCGACGAGGGCGAACGTCTCCGGTGACACCACGACCGGGCGCCCGCCGGCCGCATTCACCCGCGAGAGGTCGCTCGTCGGCTCGAAGCGTGACCACCGCGCTTCCAGCCACGCGAGCCGGGCCCGCCCCCGGTCGGGCAGGTCGGGCGGACCCCCGAGCACCAGCAGGCGCGCCGTGCTCCCCATCGCGGGGAACCGGACATCGGTCCAGGTCGCCGCGCTCGCCGTCGCCATCAGCTGCCGCCGGTCACCGGTGGGGGAGGCGGGGGTGGTGGTGACGTGACCGGAGGTGTCGTCACCGGGGCCGCGGTCGGAGCCGGCGGCGCGGCGGTCGCCGGCGGCGCGCTGACCGGTGCGCTCGGGGGTGCAGCCGCCGCGGCGGACCGCGGCGGCGGGGTCGAGCCGGGAGCGGGTGCCGCGGCGCCGCCCGGGGTCGCCCCGCCGGTCACGATCGTCGCCCGGCCCGGCCCGAGAGCCGGGGTCGCGCCCGCGGCCCCCGGCGGCGCGGTGGTCGGGGTCGGCTCGCCGCTCCCGTCCGGAGTCGGCGGGGCGCCCGACGGCGGCCGGGTGGATCCCGACCCGGCCGTGAGCACGGATCCCCCGGGGACCGTCGCGGGCACGGCCGCCGGGTCCGCCGCGACGGGGGCACCGGCGAAGATCACCGCCACCAGCCCGATCGTCGCCGCGGCCGCGGCGATGCCACTGATCGCCCGAGCCGACGACGCGGGGTGCCGGCCCCGGCCCGGTGCGCCGGCGCGACCGCGCGCGCCGAGGACGGCAACCCGTTCCGTGAGGCGATCATCGGTCATTCCCAGTCGGTCCTCGGGGTGGCGGTGGTGCGGACGGTGCGGACGTGCGGTACCCGCGGTATCGGCACCGGCGGGGGCTGCACTTCAACGGGAGTTGCGCCCTGCGAGACTCCCCCGATGCCGTCCAGCCCTCGCAGCACCGTTCGCCGCCTTCCCGAGCAGGCCCGGTACGACCCGGTGACGGTCTCGGCCGCGCTCGACGCCGGGGTCGTGGCCCATGTCGGCATCGTGCACGAGGGGTCGCCGGTCGTGATCCCGATGGCGTACGCGCGGGTCGGCGACACCGTCTACCTGCACGGTTCCACCGCGAGCCGGATGATGCGGGCGCTGAAGGGCGGCGACCCGCTCTGCGTCACGGTCACGATCGTCGACGGGATCGTGCTCGCCCGCTCCGCGTTCAACATGTCGATGAACTACCGGTCGGTGGTGATCCAGGGGCGCGCCCGCGCGGTGACGGACGCGGAGGAGCGGATGATCGCCTTCCGGGCGATCATGGATCACGTCGTCCCCGGGCACTGGGAGACCGTCCGGCCGCCCAACGACGTCGAGCTGCGCCAGACCCTCGTCACCGCGGTCGGGCTCGACGAGGTGTCGGCCAAGGTCCGCGTCGGCCCGCCCGACGACGAGGTCGGCGACGTCGGTCTGCCGATCTGGGCCGGGCAGATCCCGCTGGACACGGTCGCGGGCGCGCCGATCGCCGATGCCGCGGTCCCGGCCGGCGTCCCGATGCCCGTCTCCGTCTCTGGCTACGCGCGCGCGTTCGGAACCGCGCGGCCTCGATAGGCTGACGCGGTTGCGCTCCATGGGCAGGAGTCGGACGAGGTGGATTGTCGCGGCGCTGCTCTGCGCGCTCGCGGTCGTCGTCGTCACCGGACGGTGGCTCTGGCTCCGCCACGACCGCCAGCACGCCGAGCACTCGGTGCTCGTGCTGACCCGCGAGACGCGTGACGCGCTGGCCCTGCTGCACCGGGTCACGGACCGGCGCGCCCGCGCGGACCAGCACAACGCCGTCCTCGAGGGTCAGCGCGACGGCGTCCGGGCCCTCGCCGCGGCCATGCACACCCAGCTCGACCGGACCCGCGCCGACACGACCGCGGCCGATGTCGGCGCGTTCACCTCGGGCGCGCAGGCCAACAACCTCGGTGCCTGCCTCACCGGGGTGTCACGGGCGCTCAACCAGCTCGCGGTCGGGGACACCGGCGCGATCAAGAGCCTGCAAGCGGTCGACGGGCCGTGCCGCGCCGCGGGGATCTCGTGAGCCCGGGACGTTCGCGCGCCCTGCTCGTCGCCGGCGCGGTGCTCCTCGTCGTGGTGCTCGTGGTCGGGGTGGCATCCGGTGTCCGCGAGCAGCGCCGGCTCCACCGCGCCCAACGGGTCGAGCAGGCGCGGCGGAGGACGCTCGCCGTGACCCGGACCGGCATCGCCGACCAGCGACGGAAGCTCGCCGCGGCCGGGGTCTTCGGCAAGGCCCTCGCGCGTGACCTCGTCGACGCGAACGCGGACGTCAAGCTCACCGACGCAGTGCTGGCGCAGGCAAAGGACGCACTCGAACAGGCGCGGGCGAAGCTCGGCTCGCAGACGGCTCGACGCGCGACGGTCGAGACGTGCCTCGAGGGCGTCCGCCAGGCGCTCGACGCGACCCGTGCCCAGAACAGCGCCGCCGCGACCGGGTTCCTCGCGCGCGGTCGCGCCGGCCTGTCAGAGCGTGCTCACGCCGGCCGGGGAGCGCCCGCCGGTGCTCGCGTACGACTTCGCGGACCCGTTCGTGCTCCGGGTCGGGAACCAGTACTTCGCCTACGCGACGAACGCGGCCGGTGGTTCGGTCCAGGAGGCGCGCGGCACCTCGCTGGACCACTGGGAGCTCGACGGGAACGCGCTCGCCAACATCCCGTCGTGGGCGGTCGCGGGCAGCGTGTGGGCGCCCGCGGTGCTGCCTCGCGCCGACGCGACGTTGCTCTTCTACACCGTGCGCCAGACCTCGACCGGGCGGCAGTGCCTGACGGTGGCAGCCGGGTCCGGACCGGCCGGGCCCTTCCTCGACGGATCGTCGGGACCGCTCGAGTGCGGCGACAGCGGGGCCATCGACCCCAGCCCGTTCGTCGACGCGAACGGCAACGCGTACCTGCTGTACAAGACCGAACGGCCCTCGCGCATCTGGAGCCGCCCGCTGGCCCCGGACGGCCGCACCTTCTCGGGGCCCTCCTCGCTCCTCCTCACCCCGACCCAGGGCTGGGAGAACGGCAACGTCGAGGCGCCGTCCATGTTGCGCAACGGCTCGACGTACTGGCTCTTCTACTCGGGCAACAACTGGAACGGGCGGCACTACGCCGAGGGCGTCGCGCGGTGCTCGAGCCCGGCCGGGCCGTGCACCGCGGACTCGCGCAACCCGATCCTGGCGTCGCGCGCCGGCGCGGCGGGGCCCGGCGGGGGAGAGGTGTTCACCGACGCCTCGGGGGTCTGGTGGCTCGCGTACCACGCCTACCAGGAGCCACTCGTCGGCTATCCCAACAGCCGGCTCCTCTACTTCTCGCCGATCTCGCTCGACGCCGCGGGGCGGCCGACGATCAGCCCGTGATGCGCGCAAGCAGCCGTTCGCGCCATGGCGCGCGGCGTCCGGTGCGGGCCTCGGTGCGGTCGAGCCCGGCGGTGAGCGCAAGCCCCGCGTTGACGCCGAGCCACCGGAGCGGCTCGGGCTCCCAGGGCGGCGACCGGTGGCCGACCCAGGCGAGCCTCGTGCGCTCGGTGTCCTCCCGCAGGATCAGGTCGGCGAGCGTCCGCCCGGCGAGGTTGCTCGTGCCGACGCCGTCGCCGACGTAGCCGCCCGCCCACGCGAGCCCGGTCGTGGGCTCGAACCCGACCGAGCTGTACCAGTCGCGCGGGACCCCGAGCGGTCCGCCCCACTGGTGGGTGATCCGTGCGCCGTCCAGAGCGGGGAAGAGCGAGCGGAGAACGCGCGCAAGCTCCGCGAACGTCGCCGGGTCGCGGTCGAACCCGTCGCGCACGCGACTGGCGAAGTGGTACGGCGCGCCGCGCCCGCCGAACGCGATCCGGTCGTCCGCGGTGCGCTGGCCGTAGATGATGAGGTGCCGGCCGTCGCTGAACGTCTCGCGACCGGCCCAGCCGACGGCATCCCAGAACGACGCCGGAAGCGGCTCCGTGGCGATCATCAGCGAGTAGAGCGGCGCGAGGGCGCGCCGATGACCGGGGAGCCGCGCGGTGTACCCCTCCGTCGCGCGCACGACCACGTCCGCCTTCACGCGGGCACCCTCCGTCTGCAGCCGGCGGGGCGAGATCTCGACGACGCGGGTCTGCTCGTGGATCGTCACCCCGCGACGCTCGGCGGCCTCCGCGAGTCCACGGGCGAGACGGGCCGGATGGACCCGGGCGCAGTGCGGGGTGAAGACGGCGCCGTGCAGGTCCGCGACGCCGATTCGCGCGGTTGCCTCCGCAGGCGGGAGCCAGCACACGTCGTCCGGACCGAATCCCCAGTCCCGCTCGTGCTCGACGTGCGCGCGCAGGCGCGGCACCTGCACCGCGGCGGTCGCGAGCGCCAGGGTCCCACCCTTGCGGAAGTCCGCATCGATCTGCTCGGCTGCGGCGACCGTGCCGACCTCGTCGACGGTGGCGAACAGCTCGCGCTGGAGCGCGACGACGGCATCGCGCCCATGGATCTTCGCGGTCGCCTCACGGCTTCCCGCGAACAGCGCCGAGCACCACCCGCCGTTCCGCCCCGACGCGCCGAAGCCGGCGATCTCCGCCTCGAGCATCACGATGCGCAGCGTCGGGTCGCGCCGGGCGAGCTCGTACGCGGTCCAGAGACCCGTGTAGCCGGCACCGATGATCGCGACGTCGACCTCGACGTCGCGATCGAGCGCGGGACGGGGGTGCAGGGGCTCGTCGAGCGAGTCGAGCCAGAAGCTCCGGCTCCGGTACCGCCCCTCGACCTCGGAGGTCATGGGCGACGGGACTCCGGCACCCGGCGCGCGGTCAGCCGAGCATGACCCCGAAGTTGTTCACGCAGCCGCAGACCCGCATCGCCACGACGACACAGAGCAGAACGAACAACAGCGAGGCGACGGCCGGGCGCGCCCGGACCGATCCCCACGCGACCGCGGCCATGGCCCCGACCGCGATGACCGCGCAGATCGCGAGCGCGATGTCGACGCCGACCGCGTCCATCAGTGCCCGCACCGGCGCCCACCGCTCGTGGAAGCCGTCGCGGCGCAGGAGCGCGTGCGTCATCAGCGCGTCGACCAGGGTGAGCAGCGACCCGAAGGCGAAGAGGACCGCGGTCGCTCGGACGGAGCGCGCCGGCGCGCCTGCGGTCTGCTGGATGCGGGGGACGAAGGCGCGCGGCGCCGGATCGAAGGTGATGATCGGGTCTACCCGCCAAGATCACCCGTCGCAACGCGAACGCGGCGACCAGTGCGAATCTCGGGCGCGGTATGCCCACGCTAGGCGCGCGGCCGAACTCTGTGCGTGATGGAACCGAACAAAAGGTGCAGATGTTCCGGGTCACGCGCCGCGCAGGTCCTCCTCGATGAGGCGGGCCAGCTCCAGCGGCTGGTCGCCCTGCACGCTGTGCCCGGCACCCTCGACCACGACGACCTGGGCACCGGGCTGCCGGCGGAGCAGCTCCTCGACGTCCTCGTCGCTGACGACCGGCGAGTCTGCGCCGCGCACGAGCAGCAACGGGACGTGGACCGCGTCGACCGCATCCCACAAGGAGCCGAACTCGGGCAGCTCCGCGTCCTCCGGGAGCACGAAGCGCTCGTAGCGCCAGATCCAGGTCCCGTCGGCGCGCTCCTCGGCGTTGTGCATGATCCCGCGTCGCAGCGACGAGACCGAGCGGGTCGGGTTGAACTCGACGGTCCGCTGGAGGATCTCGTCGAAGCTCGGGAACGACTCGGGGCCGGCGATGAACGAGATCACCGCGGACGCCTTGTCCTTGTCCACGCCGGGAGTGACGTCGACGAGGATCAGCCGCCGCACCAGCTCGGGCGCATCGAGCGACAACGCCAGCGCGGTCAATCCACCGAGCGACATGCCGACGACCGCGAGCGCCTCGGGAGCCAGCTCCCGGATCACGGTCGCGGCGGCGCGGGCGTTCTCGGCGGGGAAGTAGGAGCGGTCCGCGCGCCAGTCCGAGTGGCCGTGCCCGGGCAGGTCGATCGCGAGCAGCGGCCGCCCCAGTGCGAGGGCCACCGTGTCCCAGGTGTGCGCGTTCTGCGCCCCGCCGTGCAGCAGGACGAGCTCCGGTTCGCCGGTACCCCAGCGCAGCGCGCTGACCCGCTGGTTCGGGCTGACCTCGACGCTCACGCGCTCGACGGTCGGCGGGACGAATGGCAGACCGACCTCTGCCGCGTTCTCGTGGAAGAAGCTGAACTCGTCGTACCGGATGTGCGCCACGGCGTCACCGTAGGCTGTCACGATGACGCCTCGCATCCAGCCGGTCTCCCTCGAGGACGCGGATCCGGAGACCCGGGAGCTGCTCGGTGCGCTGTCCACGCTCCGGGGCGACGACGCCGAGGTCCTCAACGTCTTCAAGACGATGGCGCAGCACCCGAAGCTCATGAAGCGCTGGCTCGTCTTCGCCAACCACGTCCTGACCAAGTCGACGCTCCCGGGCCGGGACCGCGAGCTCGCCATCCTCCGGGCCGGGTGGCGGTGCGACGCGCCCTACGAGTGGGGCCAGCACGTCGCTATCGGCCGGCGCGAGGGGATCACCGACGAGGAGGTCGCGCGGATCGCGGCGGGTCCGGACGCACCCGGTTGGAGCACCCGAGACGCGGCGATCCTGCGCTCGGTCGACGAGCTGCACGATCACTCGACGATCTCCGACGCGACCTGGGCCACGCTCGGTGAGAGCTACGACCAGCAGCAGTGCGCGGATCTCGTGTTCGCGATCGGGCAGTACCACCTCGTGTCGTTCGCGCTCAACGCGTTCGGCGTGGAGCGCGACGACGGCATCGACGACCCGGCGATCCCGTTCCCACCGGCCGCCTCCACCTGACCAGCAGTCGCGGCGCGCCCCCACCTACGATGGCGTCCGAATGGGACGGCTCGGGATCTCGCCGCGCGCCTACCGCCAGATCACCCTGGTCGCGGCGATCCTCCTCGCCGCGATCATCGTCACGGGGGCCGCGGTCCGGCTGACCGGTTCGGGGCTCGGCTGCCCGGACTGGCCGAACTGCACGAACGGCCACCTGACCTCCGGCGCATCGCATTCGGTCCACGCGAACATCGAGTTCGCGAACCGGGTGGTGACCGGCCTGGTGTCGCTCGCGGTCATCGTGGCCGTGCTCGGCTCGCTCGTGCGCCGGCCCCGCCGCCGCGACCTGGTGTGGCTCTCGCTCGGGCTTGTCGTCGGCCTCATCGGGCAGATCCTGCTCGGCGCGCTGGTGGTCGAGGAGCTCCTCGACCCGCCCTTCGTGATGGGGCACTTCCTGCTCTCCGCGGTGCTCCTCGCCGACGCGATCGTCCTGTACCACCGCGCCGGGATCCCCGACGACGCCCGGAGCCGCCCGTCGGTGCGCGGCGGCACGCTCTGGCTCGGCCGCCTGCTGGTGCTCAGCGCTTCGGTCGTGCTCGTGACCGGCACCGTCGTGACCGGATCGGGACCGCACTCGGGTGACGCCGGGAGCAACGCCCGGTTGAAGGCGACCCGCCTCGACTTCCGCGTCCCCGAGGTGGCGCGCATCCACGGCACGAGCGTGATGGTGTTCCTCGGCCTCACCCTCGTGACCCTCTGGGTCGTGAGCCGCGATCCGGGCGCGCGCCGGGTGATGCGTCGCGTGGGCCTGCTGCTGGTCCTGGTCGTGGCCCAGGCGGGGCTCGGCTACACGCAGTACTTCAACGGCGTGCCGCCCGTCCTCGTCGGCTTCCACGTCGCCGGGGCCACCGCGGTGTTCAGCGCGACCATTGCGGTGCTGCTCGGCATGTACGAGGCCGTGCCCCGCCGGCGTGGGCTCGCCCCGCCCGGACCGGTGGCCGACCTCACCCGCCCGGCGGCGCCACCCCCCGCGACCGACCCGGCGAACGTCGCCGGGGCGGCGGTTCCTCCCCAATAGCGCCGTTCGCGTTCAACCCGAGGAGGTCCGCGGCCGACAAAGGTGCGTGCCCTCCCAAACCGCCCGAGTTGCTCGCGCCGTCGCGGCCGCCGTCGTGCTCGGTGCGCTCACCCTCGGGCTCGCCGGGCCGGTGGGCGCAGCCCCGGCAACGGAAGCGGCGGCCGGCGGACGTGATCTGGATGTCCTCAACGAGCAGTACAACCTGAGCCGGCTCCGGCTCGACCGGGCCTCGGCGGTGCTCGACGCGACCGAGCAGCGGCTCGCGGCCACGCGCACCCGGGCCGAACAGGTCCGGGCGCTCGTGAGAGCCCGGTCCGCCTCCCTCTACGAGGGTGCCGCGGGAGATGGGCTCGCGTCGGTGCTCCGGACGGACAGCGTCGAGGACCTCGGGCGCCGGACGCAGTACGTCGCGGCCGCGGCGAAGCCGGATCAGGCCCTGCTGCGCGGGCTCAGCAGCACCCTCGACCGCCTCACCCGGCAGGAGCAGACCGCGACCGCGGCGCGCGATCGGCTGCGCGCCGAGACCGACGCGGCCGCGGCCGCCCGGCGCAAGCTGATGGCGGAGGCCGCCGCGGCCGCGGCGGCGAAGGTCACGCCACGCGGTGACGGTGCCGGACCGGTCGGCACCCCCCGGGCAATGCTGGTCGCGAGCTCCGCAACGGGTTCGACGGCGCGTACCGGGGCCGGTCCCGTGCCGGTCACGACGCCGCACGCCGGAACGGTCACGACGCCGCACCAGCCGTCGTCACCGCCGCCGACGTCCGCCCAGCAGAACCCGAACGCTCCTGCGCCCTCGTCGCGGGCCGCGGTCGCGGTCGCGTACGCCCGGGCCCAGCTCGGCAAGCCGTACGTCTTCGCGACGGCCGGCCCGAACGCGTTCGACTGCTCCGGGCTCACGATGGCCGCGTGGCGCGCGGCCGGGGTCGGCATGGCCCATTACTCCGGCTCGCAGGCGGCCGCGTTCCCCAAGGTGGGATGGAGCCAGCTCCAGCCCGGCGACATCGTCGTCTTCTACTCGGACTACCACCACGTCGGGCTCTACATCGGTGGCGGCATGATGATCCACGCACCGCACACCGGCGACGTGGTCAGGATCGCTCCCGCGTGGCGCGAGACGTTCCAGTTCGGCGTCCGCCCCGGCTGAGCCGGCTACTCGTCGTCGAGCTCCGCCGCATCGTCCGCGGCCGACGCGGTCCCGGTCGGGTGGCGTGCGGCCCGCCCGAGGTTGGCCACCAGGACCGCGACGACGGTGACGAGGAACAGCTGCCCGAGCAGCGCCTCGAGGCTCACCACGACCCGGCCCACATCCGTGCGCGGCGTGAAGTCGCCGAACCCCAGGGTCGTGATCACGACGAAGCTGAAGTAGAGGTACTGCACGCCGGTGGCGAAGCCCTGCCGGAAGAAGTGGGGATCGATGTCGTCGAGCGCGCCGTACACCGAGGCGAACGAGATGCCGAGCAGCAGGTAGGCGTCGATCGCGCCGAGGATCGTCTCGACGTTGATCACCGGGTGGCGGAAGATCCGCAGCAGGATCACCCCGGGCGCCGCCACGACCAGCAGGACGAACAGGTACCCGCTGCCCATGAACGGCTCGCGGTCGACGGCGGCCAGCACGATCTGCCAGACGATGAAGACGCCGACGACGACGGCCATCACACGGATGATCCGGCCGCGGACGTGCGACGTGTGGAGCGCCAGGAGGAGGGTCGCGCCGAAGCTCGCGCTCACAATGGTCCGCGACCACTTCGTGTTCTCGACCAGCGCCATCAACGTGTAGGCCACGACGATCAGGATCAGCAGCGTCCCGTAGGTGTCGCCCTCGGCGAGGCGCTGCATGAAGCTGCGCTGGTGTCGCTTGCGGAACGACTCGTCGGCCACGGCGGTGATCCTGTCACTTCCGGTCTCCCACGGCTGTGACAGGCTGACGGTGCATGCACGTCCATCTCGTCGACGGGACCTACGAGCTGTTCCGCCACCACTTCGCGGTCCCGTCACATCTCGACCCGGAGGGCATGGAGGTCGCGGCCACGCGTGGCGTCGTCGGCTCGGTGCTCGCGATGCTCGAGGGCGGCGCGACCCACGTAGGAGTCGCGACCGACCACATCGTCGAGTCGTTCCGCAACGACCTGTACGACGGCTACAAGACGAGCGCGGGCATGGACCCGATGCTGCTCGCGCAGTTCCCCGTGGTCGAGGACGCGCTACGGGCGCTCGGCGTCGCGGTGTGGGCGATGGTCGAGGTGGAGGCGGACGACGGACTCGCGAGCGCGGCCAAGGTTGCAGCCGCGGACCCTTCGGTCCAGCGCGTCGTGATCTGCACACCTGACAAGGACCTCGGCCAGTGTGTCGTCGGCGACCGGGTGGTCCAGCTCGACCGCCGGGCGAACACCATCCGCGACGAGGCCGGCGTGCAGGCCAAGTTCGGCGTGCTGCCGGCGTCGATCCCGGACTACCTCGCGCTCGTGGGCGACACCGCCGACGGGTTCCCGGGCATCCCCGGCTGGGGTGCGAAGTCCACCGCCACCGTGCTCGCGCACTACGGGCACCTCGAGGAGATCCCCGCACTGGCCAAGGACTGGGCCGTCGAGGTCCGGGGCGCGGTCAAGCTCGCGACCAACCTCGCGGCGCAGCGCGAGGACGCGGACCTGTTCAAGGTGCTGGCGACGCTCCGGGACGACGCCGAGGTCGGGGTCGTCGACGACTGGGAGTGGATCGGTCCCGACGCGACCTTCGACGACTGGTGCAGCCGCCTCGGTGCGGACGGCATCGCGCGTCGCGCCCACCAGCTCGCCGAGTCGAGGAGATGACGTACCGATGAGCCCCGCCGAGGATGCCGTCCTCGTCGACCGGTCGACCGACGAGGTCGCGGTCGTCACGCTGAACCGACCCGAGAAGCGCAACGCGATGAACTACGCGCTGCTCGACGGGCTGTACGCCGCGCTGGCCGACCTGCGGGCGGATCCCGCGTGCCGCGTGATCGTGCTGACCGGCGCCGGCCCCGGCTTCTGCGCCGGGCTGGACCTGGCCGAGGGCGTCAGCATCCCGGGCCCGGCCCGCACCGGGACGGTCAACTCGGGATTGCGGGTGCAGCAGTACATCGCCGGCCTCATCCCCACGTTCCGCAGCCAGCCACAGCCGATCATCGCCGCGATCAACGGCGCCGCGTCGGGTGGCGGCCTCGCGCTCGCGCTCGGCAGCGACATCCGCATCGCCGCGTCGTCCGCGCGCTTCAACGTCGCGTTCATCAGGGTCGGCCTGTCCGCGTGCGACATCGGCACCAGCTGGATCCTGCCCCGGCTCGTCGGCGCGTCGCGCGCGTACGAGCTGATGCTCACCGGGCGCTTCGCCGACGCCGCGGAGGCCGAACGGATCGGGCTCGTCACCGAGGTCGTCCCCGACGATGCGCTCCTCGACGCGGCACTGGCGAAGGCCGCGGTGATCCTGGGGAACAGCCCGTTCGGCGTCCGCATGACCAAGGAGGTGATGTGGAGCCAGCTCGAGATCGGCAGCCTGCAGGCCGGCATCGACCTCGAGAACCGCACCCAGCTGCTCTCGAGCTTCTCCGGTGACCTGCAGGAGGCGATGGCGGCGTTCCTGGAGAAGCGGCCGCCCAGGTTCGACGCGGGCGAGGTCCGGTGACGGACGCGACGGGACGCACGGCGCTCGTCACCGGCGGCGGCCGGGGCATCGGTCGCGCGGTGGCGCTCGGCCTCGCCCGCGACGGCGCCGACGTCGCGATCAGCTACCGGAAGGACGAGGACGCGGCCCGGGCGACGGTGGCCGAGATCGAGGCCCTCGGCCGGCGGGCTGCGGCGTTCGCGGCGTCGGTGGACGACGTCGACCAGGCCCAGAGCCTGGCCCGTGCGGTGCTCGAGCAGCTCGGCCCCGTCGACATCCTCGTGCACAGCGCGGGCATCGCGTCGCGGGGCCAGGACGTCGCCCACACCGACCCGGCCGAGGTCGAGCGCCTGTTCCGCACCCATGCCCTGGGTGCATTCGTCCTCTGCCAGGAGCTCGTGGCGCCGATGCGGGAGCGCGATCGGGGCGACGTGGTGATGATCTCCAGCCTGGCGACCACCCACCTGGCCGTGAACTCGTCGCCGTACAACATGGCGAAGGCCGCGCTCGAGGCGCTCGCGATGACACTTGCCAAGGAGGAGCGCCGCAACGGGATCCACGTCAACGTGGTCGCGCCGGGTCTCGTCGCCACCGACATGGGACGCCGCCTCGTGAAGGGGGCGCTGGGGGTCGACGACATCGGCACGCTCGACGCGCGGTCGCCGTTCGGTCACGTGTGCACGCCCGAGGAGGTCGCCGACGTCGTCCGGTTCCTCGTCGGCGCGGGCGGCCGCTACATGACCGGCGTGCGCATCACGGTGGACGGCGGGACGTTCTGAGCTGCGGATGCAGCTGCGCCCGTGGACTGCTGCCGCCGGACGTCCCACTAGGCTCCGGCGCCGGACCGAGGCCACGGAGACGAGATGGACCGCGAACAGACCGGGTTGTCGCGCAAGGAGCTGAAGCGCCGCTACCAGCCGCGCCTCTTGCGCCTGCCGCCGGTGGATCGTCCCGAGACCTTCCGGCAGAAGCTCGTCCGCGTTCGGACCCGGGTGAAGAACGTCATCCTGCCGGCGCTCTTCAACAAGGCCTGGAACTTCGGGACCGGTCCCGCGGCGGTCTTCTTCATCCTCAGCAGCCCGGCGATCCATCCGGCGTACGGCATGACGCGGCGCCGGAAGGCGAAGCTCGCGCTGCGGATGCGCCGCACGACGCGCAAGGTCGTCACCGGGACCTCGTGGCGGGCCCATCTCGCGATGGCGGTCAAGCTCCTGGAGATCCCGCCGGACGTGCAGGGCGTCGTGGTCGAGTGCGGCAGCTTCCAGGGTGGCTCGACCGCGAACCTCTCGCTCGTCTGCGACATCGTCGGGCGCGAGCTGATCGTCTACGACTCGTTCGAGGGGCTCCCGCCGCCAACGCCGGGTGACTCGATCGCGCACCCCTATGGCACCGGGCTCTGGGCCGGTTCGCTCGACGTCGTGCAGGACCATGTCCGTCGCTTCGGTGCCATCGACGTCTGCACGTTCCGGAAGGGCTGGTTCGCAGACACGACCTCGCAGCACACCGAGCCGATCGTGTTGTGCTTCCTCGACGTGGACTACCAGGCCAGCCTCCACGACTGCCTGGTCCATCTCTGGCCGAAGCTGCTCCCCAAGGGGTACATGTTCCTCGACGACTTCGTCTTCCTCGAGCTCTGCGCGCTCTTCTGGTCCGAGCGCTACTGGAAGACGTACTTCGACACGACGCCTCCGGGTCTGATCGGCGCGGGAAGCGGCGTCGGGCTCGGGAACTTCTACCTCGGGCCGTTTCAGGAACGGCGGGTGGCCCACACCGCGGCCAGCGTCGCCTACGCCCGCAAGGACCTCTCCGGCCTCTGGGACTTCTTTCCCGACGACACCCCCTGAGAACCCGGTGCACCACTGGCGACGGCGGAACCTTCCAGTCCTCGAAACAAAGCCGAAACCTCGCGTCCGTAGCGTCGGCGGGCGATGGGGGACCTGCTCGACGCCTACCGCACCGCGGGCGCCTACGACGAGATGTTCACCGCGGACGTCCAGCCCCGCGAGCACTACGCGTCCCTGAGCGGCGTCCTCCAGACCCTGTCCCGGCGGGACTTCGAGGAGCGCTGTGACGCGCGGGACCGGGCGTTCCGGGACGCGGGCATCACGTTCCAGCTCTCCGGAGAGGAGCGGCCGTTCCCGCTCGACCTGGTGCCCAGGATCCTCCCGGCCGAGGAGTGGGCCACGATCGAGCAGGGCGTCCGCCAGCGCGTGCTCGCGCTCGAGGCGTTCCTCGCCGACGTGTACGGCCCGGGACGGATCCTGCACGACGGCGTCATCCCGCGCCGCCTGGTGGTCACGTCGACCAACTTCCAGCGGGCTGCGGCGGGGATCGAGCCCCCGCGCCGGGTGCGCGTGCACGTCGCGGGCATCGACCTCGTGCGCGACGGCAACGGGCGCTTCCGGGTCCTCGAGGACAACCTGCGGACGCCGTCGGGCATCTCGTACGTGATCGAGAACCGACGCGCGATGACCCGCGTCTTCCCCGAGCTCTTCGCCAGCCACCGGGTCCGGCGGGTCGCCGACTACCCGACCAAGCTGCTCGAGGCGCTGCGCGCGACGGCGCCGGTCGACAACCCCGTCGTGGTGGTGCTGACCCCGGGCGTGCACAACGCCGCGTACTTCGAGCACTCGTTCCTGGCCCGGCAGATGGGCGTCGAGCTGGTCGAGGGCAGCGACCTGGTGTGCCACGACAACCTCGTGGCCATGCGGACCACCGAGGGTCTGCAACGGGTGGACGTGGTGTATCGCCGCATCGACGACGACTACCTCGACCCGCTGCACTTCCGGGGCGACTCCGTGCTCGGCTGCCCGGGCATCGTGAACGCGGCCCGGGCCGGGACCGTGACGATCGCGAACGCGGTGGGCAACGGCGTCGGCGACGACAAGGCGCTCTACCCGTACGTCCCCGACATGGTGCGCTACTACCTGGATGAGGAACCGGTTCTCGCGAACGTCGAGACGTTCCGACTGGAGTCGCCGGACATGTGCGCGTGGGCGCTCGAACGGCTGGACCGCCTCGTGGTGAAGCCCGTCGACGGCTCGGGCGGGCACGGGCTCGTCATCGGGCCGCAGGCCGACGACGAGACGCTGACCGAGCTCGCGCGCAGCATCCGCCGCAACCCGCGCGGCTGGATCGCGCAGGAGCCCGTCGCGCTGTCCACCGCGCCCACCTACGTCGACGACGCGATGGGGCCACGCCACCTCGACCTCCGGCCGTTCGCGATCAACGACGGGGAGCGGGTGTGGGTGGCTCCCGGCGGCCTGACGCGCGTCGCGCTGCCCGAGGGGAGCCTCGTCGTGAACTCGAGCCAGGGCGGCGGCTCGAAGGACACCTGGGTGCTGGCCGGCTCGACCGACGGGCCCGAGCCGGTGCCGGACCCCGCGACGCGGGCGGTGGCCGTGGCGGACACACCGCTGCGCGCGCCGGACCGGGGACCGGTCCAGGCCCGGGGGCAGCAGCAGTGAGCGCGGCGGGGACACCGTGCTGAGCCGGATCGCGGAGTCGCTGTACTGGATCGGCCGGTACACCGAGCGGGCCGAGGACACCGCACGCCTGCTCGACGTGCACTACCACCACCTGCTCGAGGACCGGTGGGCCGACGAGGCGTCGGCCTGCGCGGGGCTCCTGCGCGCGATGGGCGACGATCCGGACGCGCTCGTCGCGGCGACCGACGCGGACGGCGTGGCGGAGTTCCTGTCCTTCGACCCCAAGAACCCGGCGTCGATCACGTCGTCGCTGACCGCGGCGTGGGAGAACGCGCGCGGGGCCCGCGAGGCGATCTCGTCGGAGATGTGGGAGTCCCTGAACACGACCCATCATCAGCTCGCGAACCAGGCCCGGCTCGTCGCCGGCCACACGCCGCACGACTTCTTCCGCTGGGTGAAGGAGCGGGCGGCGATGCTGGCGGGGCTCGCCGACTCGACGCTCAGCCGGGACGAGGGCTGGTCGTTCCTCGTGCTCGGACGCAACCTGGAGCGGGTCGACATGACGGCCCGGCTCCTGTCGGCGCGCTACGCCGAGACGTGGGGTCCGACGGTGTGGGCGACCACCCTGCGGTGCTGCTCCGCGTACGAGGCGTACCTGCGCACGTACCGGCACGGGGTCGATGCTTCCTCGGCCCTCGAGTTCCTCCTGCTCGACCGGCTGTTCCCCCGCTCGGTGCTCCACGCGCTCACCGCGGCGCAACGGGTGCTCGGCGAGCTCGACCCGCGGGCGGGAAGGACCGGGCTCGACGACGATGCCCGCCGGATCCTGGGCCGCTGTCACGCCGAGCTCAGCTTCCTGCGGGTGAGCGACGCGGCCGCGGACCTGCCCGAGCTGCTCGAATCGCTCCAGACCGCGACCGGCGACGTCCACGAGTCGGTGTCCAACCGATACTTCCTCGACAGCCGCGCCATCGAGTGGACCGCGTGACGGGCTGGCGGCTCCGCGTCGTGCACCACACCGGGTACCGGTACCGCGGTGACGTGCACGCTTCGTACAACGAAGCGCGGCTCACCCCGGCGGACACGGCATCGCAGCGGGTGACCGAGCATCGCATCGACGTGCGGCCCGTCGCCGCGCTGACCGGGTACCGCGACTACTGGGGAACCTGGGTCCACTCCTTCGACCTCAACCGCGCGCATCGGGAGCTGTCGGTGTCTGCCTCGTCGGTGGTGGAGACCGGGTTGAGAGGGGACCGGTCGCCGTCGACGATCGGCTGGGCCGAACTGCGCTCGGAGGACGTGCAGGACCAGTGGTGCGAGTACCTCTCGTCGACCCACTACACCGCGCCGGCCGAGCCGGTGCTCGCGGTCGGCGCGGAGCTCGGCGTCGCCGCGACCCCACGCGACTCGGTCGAGCACGTGTGCGCGTGGATCCACGAGCACATGGAGTACGAAGCGGGCTCCACCACCGTGACCACGACGGCTCGCGAGGCGCTCCGGGCGCGTCGCGGCGTGTGCCAGGACTTCGCGCACCTGGCGCTGGCGCTCGTGCGCAGCCTCGGCGTCCCGGCCCGGTACACGTCCGGCTACCTGCACCCGGCGGACGCGGATGCGGCGGTCGGGACGGTCACCGCGGGGGAGAGCCACGCCTGGATCGAGGCCTGGATGGGGGAGTGGGTCCCGTTCGACCCGACGAGCGGCGGCGAGGTCGGTCCGCGCCACGTGGTCGTCGCGCACGGTCGCGACTACGGCGACGTGCCGCCGCTCAAGGGCCTCTACCACGGCCGCGGCGCCGACGCCCTGGACGTGACGGTGGAGCTCACCCGCCTCGCCTGAGCGGGCCGACGGACGGCTCGCTCGCGTAGCTGTCCCACCCTGGCGCCACGCTGTGGGCATGGATGTCGTCACCGTGCTCATCGTCCTGTTCGTGCTGATCGTCGGGATCGCGGCGGCCGTCGCCGTCGTGGCGTCCGCGTCCCGTCGAGCCGCGGGGTCCGGCGCCGACGGTGCCGCGATCGCCCGCGAGGCAGGCCTGGCCGCGGCCGAGCAGAGCGGTGCCGTGCTCGCCCGGCTGCTCGACACGAACCAGGCCCTCATGGAGACCGAGCGCGAGCGCGCCACGACCGAGCTCGACGGCAAGCGCGTCCTCATCGACGCGCGCCTCGAGGCGATGAACCAGGAGCTGGGGAGGGTCACCGACCTGCTCGCCGAGTTCGAGGCCCAGCGGGGAGCCAAGATCGACGTGCTGACCGGAGTCCTGCGTCAGCAGCGCGACGGCGTCGCGGAGCTCACCCGGACCACGCAGGGGCTACGCGAAGCCCTGTCGAGCAGCCGGGCCCGGGGCCAGTGGGGCGAGCGCATGGCCGAGGACGTCCTCACGCTGGCGGGTTTCGTCGAGGGCATCCAGTACCGGAAGCAGGTCTCGGTCGAGGGCGGCCGGGGCATCCCCGACTTCACGTTCCTGCTCCCGCGCGGCGTCGTGCTCTACATGGACGTGAAGTTCCCGCTCGACAGCTACATGAAGTTCCTCGACGCGGAGTCCGAGCTCGACCAGCGGCGCCACCGGGACGACTTCCTGCGCGACGTCCGGGCGAAGGTCAAGGAGCTGGCCGGGCGCGACTACAACGCCTCGGACGCGGAGACGGTCGACTGCGTCCTGCTCTTCATCCCGAACGAGCAGCTCTACGGATTCATCCAGGAGCACGACGCCGCCGTCCTGGAGCACGCGCTCGGCCACAAGATCGTCATGTGCTCGCCGCTCACCCTGTTCGCGGTGCTCGCGGTCGTCCGCCAGGCGGTCGACAGCTTCCGGCTCGAGCGGACCACGAACGAGATCCTCGAGGTGCTCGCTTCGTTCGGGAAGCAGTGGGACGGGTTCGTCGACCAGATGGACACCCTGGGCAAGCGCCTCGAGAGCACCTCCGCCGCGTTCGACCAGCTCTCGGGGACCCGCCGTCGGCAGCTCGAGCGCCAGCTCGACCGCATCGAGGACCTCCGCACGGACCAGGCGCTGGCCGTCAACGACCCGGAGCGCAGGCTCTCGCTCGAGGCCTGACCGGGGTTCGCCCCCGGTACCATCGCGACGTGGGTCTCGTGCTCATCCTCCTGTTCGTGGTGGCGCCGCTGCTGGAGCTCGCGGTGTTCGTGCAGGTCGCCCACTGGATCGGCTACCTGGACTCGATCCTGCTCCTCCTGCTCATCTCCGCCGGCGGTGTGCTGATCGTCCGCTACCAGGGCATCGGCGTGTACCGGAAGGTGCGCGCCCAGCTGCGCGCCGGGTTCGTGCCCGCGGCCGAGCTCGTCGACGGCCTCGTGATCCTCGTCGCCGGGGTGCTGCTGATCTTGCCCGGTTTCGTCAGCAGCGTGATCGGCCTGCTCCTCCTGCTCCCGCCGGTGCGCAGCTTCGTGCGCGCGCTCGTGCGGCGCCGCTTCTCGGTCCGGGTCGCGAACCGGGTCGTGAAGGTCGTCAACACCCGCGGCCAGAGCGGAGCCACGGTCCGCACCGACGGACCCGAGGTCCTGCCCCCGGTGCGCCGCCCGTTGCCACCCTCACCTCCGGCCGGGCCCAGCGAGCCGAGCGGACCACGCGGTCCGCAGGGTCCGGTCGATCAGTAGGGGCCGTCGCAGCAGGAGTCGCGCCAGCCGCACGCCGGGCAGCGGTAGTGCGCGTGCTCCTCGCGCATCTGCTCACCGCACGCGAGGCACACCGTCGACAGATCCCTGGCGGGCTCGGACACCGGGGTCGGATCCTGGCCGGGCTGGGTCACCGACGAGAAGTACATGACGTTGTTTACGTTACCGAGCCGCGACGCGCGCGGCGCGGATCATCCCGCGTTCATCCCGCGAGTCGGAGCAGCTCCGGCGCGACCGCGCAGTCCATCCGGCGCGTGAACGCGGCGGCCGGGTCCAGACCGGTCGGACCGACCACGAGGTCGACGGCGTTCGCCTCGATCGGCTCGGTCTCGTCGTCGTCGCCGATCGACCGGAGCAGCGACTGGAACAGGCGGTCGGGCAGCACCCGACCCACCGGCGCGACGAGCCAGACCTTGGTGCCGTGGGCCCGGGCCGCCGCGGCGAGGTCGATCGCGCCGAACGGGACGAGCGCGGTGCCGCCGCCCGCGGCCGACGTCTCGATGAGCAGGTGCGAGGGCTCCAGGGTGAGGATCTCCGGCTCGGTGACGACACGGACCGGCTGCTCGGCGCGCCGCAGCCGCCGCGCCAGCGCGTCGCCCTGACCGCGGAGGCGGACCGCGACCACGTCGAGGTCGGGCCGCTCCGCCAGCCCGCTCGCGATCACGTCGGGCCACCCGAGCACGGCGACGGGATCGTCGTGGGGGAACGGGAGTGCCGAGACCAGTCGAGCCGGTGTCTCGTCGTCGGTGTACGTCTGCCACGCCGACCACGACGCGTCGACCGCGTCCGGTGCCGCGAGGACCTGGGAGCACAGCCACCACAGCGACGCCGACGACGGGTGGTGTGCGAGCAGGCGGCGGCACGCGACGACGAGCCCGGCGGGGTCGCCCCCGAACGCGGCCAGGCAGTCGGCCGCCTCGCTCAGCAGCTCGGGACCGTCGTCCTCCGACCATCGCGCGAGGTACCGCAGACGCTCGAAGGGTTGCATCCGCCGAGGCTACCCCCGGCCGCGACCTCTGCCGCCCGCGCGCGACACGGGCGCGCGCCGGTCGCGCGTGGCGCGTGGCGGCGGGATCCTCTGCGGCCGTGCCTCCGTGAGGAGTGCGCCGGCCTCCGGAGCCGACGCATCGGGTCGGAGTGGCCGGTCGGCTCCTCCGTGCGGCGAGACGCTGGCTCGGGGCGAACCAAGGGTCCCACGCAGTCGCCCGCCGAGGAGAGGCTGGGGGGCCTTGGCCGACCGGCAACTCCCGTGCACCCTGCGCCACGGTCCATGAGAGGCGGGTGAGCGCCTCCGGCGCCGCGTTCGGCGAGCCCGCCCGCGCCGAGGTCATGCCGCACGGGCGATGCCCGGGGGTTCGAGCCTGCGCTTTCGGGTGACCGGGTCGGGCGGGCCGAGCTGCCAGCCCTTCGATTTTCGTGCGTGGTGGATCGCGCACAGCCAGATGAGGTTCCACCAGGCGGTCGGGCCGCCCTTGGCGTGATCGACCTCGCAGTGGTCGAGCTCGAGGTACTCGCGGCCCGCACAACCCTCGATCGAGCATTGGCGCCCCGAGACGATCATCGCGGTCCGCAGCTCGGCCGGAACGTGGCGACCGAGATGCGCGACGGTCGTGATGTCCTTGCCCTTCCTGACGATCGCGGTGACGAACGCAGCACCGAGGATCTCACGCACCCATTCGACGTTGACCGGTCCGACGCCGGGGATCTCGCACTGCTCGCCGGGGAGGGCATGGCCACGCTGGAGTGCCTGGTGGTCGATCACGACGTGGGTGGTGTACCCCGCCCGAGGTCTACGTGACGCGTCACCCAGGATGGCGTCCGCGAACGCGTCGGCCGCGTAGGCGTCCTGCGACTCCTGGACACCGGACGTGCGGGCCGCGCGGAACCTGCGGCGGGTACCTTCGTCGATCACCGTCCTGATCGCGCCCCCGACCTCGGGGGTGACCACGAAGTGGCCCTCGACCATCCCTTCCGGCTTCGTCCAGCTGCGGAACGAGCGCTTCGCGTGCTGACGCCTGGCGCGTTCGGTCTCGTCCTCGCGCCGGGCACGCGCGGCGACGCAGGCGTCGCGCAGCGGGACGATTCCCTTCGTCGCGGCCTGCAGCAGCTCGCGTTCGACGGTGGGATCGTCGGCGGCCGTGGCGACGATCAGGTCGGTCTGGCGGGTCGACAGCTCGCCCGAACGGACCGCGGCGTCGGTGGCGGGCAGCGCTTCGAGCTTCGCGGCGTTCTCGATGGCCCGCTTCGCCTCAACAGAGCTGATCCCGACGAGTCGTCCGGTCAGCTCCGCGGCACTGCGATCGGTGCTGTAGGTGTGCGCCGCGGTCTCTTCGACGCGTTTGGCGGTCTTGGACACCATCGCGTCGGCGAGGCGCCGGATGACGCCGAGCTCCTTCATGCACGTGATCGCCTCGTCGCCCGAGCAGAGCCCTGGGTCGAAGTGTCGCGCCACCGCCTGGCAGGCGGTGCGAAGCTGGCGAAGATCATCCGTGATCACCCCCACATGGTCCCATGAGGGTGGGACAGCTACCTCGACATCGCGGCTGTGATGGTTCCTGCCGCGGTTGTCGTGGTCGTGAGACGCGCGTGACCGTCTGCGAGTGAAGAACAACGCGAGTGTGCAACCGGCGGGCGCGGCTCGGGAGGTGGTCTCAGCGGGTGCTCAGGCCGAGCCCGTATCCTGGGAGAGTGAGGTTCCGGGCAGGAATCGCAGCCCTGGTTGTGTGTGGCTGCGCCGCCGCCTGCAGGGGTGCGGGAGACGAGATCGGTCGGAGGGAGTGCGACCCGAACGCGTCGTGCGTGAGCACCACCACGACGACGACGCACCCACCGTCGAACGGAGCGTTCGGGCAGTCGCCTTCGCCCGACGCACCTACGAAGGCGCTGACGCCCAGTCCGTACGAGAACCGGCCGCCGAAGATCGACGCGATCCCGCCCGCGACGGGCAGTGTCAGGATCGTCGGCAGGGGAGCGCGAGTCCTGGGCTCCGGACCGATGCGAGCGTGAGGCGCGCGAGGATCGAAGCGACGTGGGAGGAGCGGAGTGCTCACAGGTCAACGCACGACCCTGACGGCTGATCGCCGTGGTCTCGTCCTTCACTCGGCCGCGCCCAGGGCACGGCCCCGGGCAGTCGGTGATGGGCACTCCGCCCTCGGATCCCTCCACCTTGCGAACGAACACGCTCGGACTGCTGCAATGGCGTCGACGAGAGTGGAGACACCGACCAGGTCGCGTGGCAGTCAGGTCAACCGACCTGACGTATTGACCACGCTAGGTGCTCTGCGCAGCCGGCTTGGGCTCCTTCGGCAGTCCGAGGACGCGCTCGCCGACGATGTTGCGCATGATCTCGTCGGTGCCGCCGGCGACGCGCATGCCGGGGGTGCCGAGCACGAACTCGTGCCAGGCGTACGTGCCCCACTCGCCCGAGTCCGCGGCGAGGCGCGGTCCCAGCATCTCGGAGAGCACCTCGCCGAGGCGGGTCATGTTCTGGGTGAGCGCGAGCTTGCCGATCGACATCTCGGGGCCCGGTAGCTGACCGGCGCGGATCTTCGCCGACCCGCGCAGGTTCGTGTACCTCGCGACCGTGGTGCGGATGTACACGTCGGCGAGGCCCTGGCGGACCAGCGGGTCGCGGTCGACGCCGAGGTGGTGGGCGAGCTCCACGAAGCGGGTGAAGTTCATCGTGCCGACGCCGGCGCCGCCGCCACCGATCGCGGCGCGCTCGTTCATGAGCGTCGTGAGGGCGACCGTCCAACCTTCGTCGACGTCGCCGAGCCGGTGGGAGTCCGGGACCCGTACCTCGTCGAAGAACACCTCGTTGAACGTCGCGCCACCGGTCATCTGGCGCAGCGGCCGCACCTCGATGCCCGGCGCATGCATGTCGACGAGGAGCATGGTGAGACCCTTGTGCTTGGGCTTGTCGGGATCGGTGCGGGTGATGATCTCGCCGATGTCGGAGTACTGCGCGCCCGAGGTCCACACCTTCTGGCCGCTGACGATCCACTCGTCGCCGTCGCGCTCGGCGCGGGTCTGGATGCCGGCGAGATCGGAACCCGCCACCGGCTCGGAGAACAGCTGGCAGCCGACGATGTCGCCGCGGTACATCGAGCGCAGGTACCGCTCGCGCACCTCGGGGATCGCGTGGGCGAGGATCGTCGGCGCGACCATCCCGAGCCCGATGCCGAACGCCTGCGTGCTGGGGGTCCGGTAAGCGCCGGAGACCTCGCGGTACCGCCGCTCGTAGTCCACCGGCAGCGCGCGACCGCCGTACTCCTCGGGCCCGGTGATCCAGCCGAACCCGGCGTCGAACTCCTTGGCCTTCCACGTCTTGGCCTCGGCGAGCTCCTCGAGCTCCTCCTCGGCGGTCTTCTCGTCGAGCACGCCGACCGAGTCCGAACCCTCGCCCCAGACGAACTTCTCCTCGCCCCGGATCGTCGCGTTGGCGTCGAGGAACTGCTTCGCCTCCACCGCGAAGTCTTCGAGCGTGCTGGCCTCGGTCATGCGACGTCTCCTCGTCCCGCGGACGGCGAATCGTAGCGAGGATCGGGCCTCCGCCCGATGTCCGGATCGTTCGGGGCCGGACCTAGGGTGCCGACGATGAGCAACGCCGATCGCGACACCGTGGGGGCCGACGCTCCTGCGAGCCTCGCGGCGGTCGGCGAGCGGGCGGAGACCCGGATCCGCGTGCTGCTCGACACCGAGACCGAGCGCTGGCGTCAGGTCGACCCCTCGCTCGTCCGCGCGCTCGACGCGCTCCGTGCCCTGGTCGTCTCCGGTGGCAAGCGGCTCCGGCCCGCGTTCTGCCACTGGGCGTACGTCGGTGCGGGGGGCGACGAGAACGCGGCGATCGCGGTCGACGCGGGCGCGGCGCTCGAGCTGCTGCACAGCTTCGCGCTCGTGCACGACGACATCATGGACGGCTCCGACCGGCGTCGGGGCGAGCCCGCGGTGCACCAGGCGTTCATCCAGCAACACCGCGACGAGGGATGGCGGGGACCGTCGCGCCGGTTCGGCGAAGGCGCAGCGATCCTCGTCGGCGACTTCGCGTTCGTGTACGCCGACGTCCTGATGCGCGACATCCCGGCCGATGCGCGCACGATCTTCGACGAGCTGCGGATCGAGCTGTGCGTCGGGCAGTACCTCGACCTCAGTGCGACCGCGGCCGGAGGGCGCGACGCCGGCCTCGCCCGGACCATCGAGTGGTACAAGTCGGGGAAGTACACCGTCGAACGGCCGCTCCACCTCGGCGCCGCCCTCGCGGGCCGGCTCGAGGAGCTGCAGGCGCCCCTCAGCGCATTCGGCCTGCCGCTGGGCGAGGCGTTCCAGCTGCGCGACGACCTCCTCGGCCTCTTCGGCAGCGAGGCCGTCACCGGCAAGCCGGTCGGCGACGACCTGCGCGAGGGCAAGCTCACGCCGCTGCTCGCCGTCGCAACGGCTCGTGCGTCCGGCGAGGACCGCCGCCTCCTCGAACGCGTGGGTACCGGTGAGCTCTCGACCGACGAGATCGCGGGCATCCGCGACGTGCTGGTCACGACCGGCGCGGTCGCGGAGATCGAGGCGTCCATCCAACGCCTCGTGGACGAGGCGCTCACGGCGCTCGGCCCGATCCCGATCACCGACGCGGCCAAGGGGGCGCTCGCCGACCTGGGGCGCTTCGTCGCCTGGCGCGACCGCTGACCGACGCGGGCCGCGCAGACGCGGGCGGCGGCGACGCGGGCAGGGGGAGACGCGAGCCGGGGCGCCCGGGCACCCGCCGATAGGCTGATCCGACGATGGATGGCGGAGCCCAGTGGGCGATCGAAGTCGCCGGGCTCGAGAAGCGCTACGGCGATCGCCGCGCCGTCGACGGCATCGACCTGCGCATCCCGACCGGTGCGGTGTTCGGCCTGCTCGGGCCCAACGGTGCGGGCAAGACGTCGACGGTCGAGACGCTCGAGGGCTACCGCAAGCCGGACGCCGGGACGGTGCGTGTGCTCGGCCTCGACCCCCAGCACGACGGGCCCGCGCTCCGGGGCCGCATCGGGGTCATGCTCCAGGAGGGCGGCCTGTACCCGGGCGTGCGCCCGCTCGAGGCCCTGCGCCTGTTCGCCGCGTTCTACCCGGACCCCGACGACCCCGAGCGGCTCCTCGACCTGGTGGGCCTCCGCGAGGTCGCCGGCACCTACGTCCGGCGGCTCTCGGGCGGTGAGTGCCAGCGGCTCTCGCTCGCCCTCGCGCTCGTCGGTCGCCCGGAGGTCGTGTTCCTCGACGAGCCGACCGCGGGCATGGACCCGCGGGCCCGGGCGACGACGTGGCAGCTCGTGCGCGAGCTGCGTGACGGCGGCACCACCGTCGTGCTGACGACCCACCACATGGACGAAGCCGAGCACCTCTGCGACCAGCTCGCGATCATCGACCACGGGCAGATCGTGCTCGAAGGCACGCCCGCCGACATCACCGACCTCGGCGGGCGCGACCTCCACTTCTCGACGACCGCGGGTCTGGATCTGCCGGCGCTGGCGGCGGCGATGAGCCTCCCGGCCGCCGCGGTGCTGGAGGAGCGCCCGGGGGAGTACACGATCCGGGCTCCGATGACCCCCGAGCTGGTCGCCGACCTCGCGGTCTGGCTGCGGGACAAGGGCTACGGGCTCACCGAGCTCCGCACCGAGCGGGCGACGCTCGAAGAGGTCTTCCTGCAGCTGACCCGGGAGGACCGCGGGTGAACCGTCCCGCGGTCGCGGCCCAGACCCGCATCGAGCTGATGATGACGATGCGGCGGGGTGAGAGCCTCCTCGTCACGCTCGTCATCCCGCTCGGCATCCTCGTGTTCTTCTCCAAGGTCGACGCGGTGAAGGTCACCGGCAGCAGCATCGACTTCCTCGTCCCCGGTGTGCTCGCCCTCGCGGTGATGTCGACCGCAATGGTGAGCCTCGGCATCGCCACCGGGTTCGAGCGCCGGTACGGCGTGCTCAAGCGCCTCGGCGTGACGCCGCTGTCCCGAGCCGGGCTCCTCACCGCGAAGACGGCCAACGTCCTCGCGATCGAGGTGCTGCAGGCCGTCCTCATCATCGGCACCGGCATCGCCCTCGGCTGGCACGCGACGGCGGGCATCCTGCCGGCGCTGGGGCTCCTGCTCATCGGAACGGTGGCGTTCGCCGGCATCGGGATGCTCATGGCCGGCACCCTGCGGGCCGAGGCCAACCTCGCCGCGGCGAACGGGCTCTTCCTCGTCCTCCTCTTCCTCGGCGGCATGGCCTACCCGCTCGACAAGCTCCCCGGTGCGCTCGAGCTCGTCGCCAAGGCGCTGCCGGCGGCTGCCCTCGCCGAGTGCGTACGGGGCGCGCTCGCGAGCCCGTCGCACATCCCGGTCGGCGAGCTGCTCGTGCTCCTGGCCTGGGCGGTCGGCGCGCCCCTCGTCGCGATCCGCGCCTTCCGCTGGGAGGAGTGAGCCCGAACCCGCTCAGGCGGGCGAGTCGATGATCCTGCGGACCGCGTGGTCGAGGTCGGCTCCGGTCGGGGCACCGAAGAAGCGGCTGGTGATCGTCCCCCGGCGATCGATGAAGATCGTCTGCGGGAGCGCCCGGACGCCGTAGGCCTTCCCGACCGGGTCGCCGTCGCCGCCGGGGGCGAGCATCCAGTTGGCCCGCTGCTGCTTCGCGAACGCCCGGGCGTCGCCGGACAGGTCCTTGAACGTGATCCCGACGATCTGCAGGCCCTGGGACCGGTACTTCGCCTGCGTGGTGCGGAACCGCGGGAACTCCTTGCGGCACGGGATGCACCACGACGCCCAGAAGTTGACGATCACGGGCCGGCCGCGCAGGTCCGCCAGCCGGGCCCGGCCCGGGCCGCGCAGGCGGGGCAGGTCGAAGTCGGGCGCCGGGGAGCCGGCCGCTGCGATGCCGGCTACCGACGCCTTCGCCGGGTTCGGGGGTGTTGCCTTTCCACCGTCGCCGTTGTTCGCGCTGACGGTCGCCACCACCGCGATCACCCCGAGGACGACGACACCGACGAGCACGAGCGCGCCGACCCCGAAGCGCCTCCGCCCCGGCGGGTCAGGCGACGTGGACGAGGGTGTCGACGGCAATGGCCGCGAACAGCAGCGCGAGGTACAGGTTCGAGAACGTGAACAGCTTGATCGCGCGTTGCGGGCTGGGATCGCGGCCCAACCGGATCGCCTGGACGATGAACGCGAACCCGAGCACCGCGGCCGCGACCACGTACCCCCAGGTGAGCGTCGAGTCGGCCGCGAGCAGCAGCGAGACCGCGGTGACGACGAACGAGTACAGGATGATCTGGCGCGCCGCGGCCGGGATGCCCCGCACGACCGGGAGCATGGGGATGCCGGCGGCGTCGTAGTCGTCCCGGTACCGGATCGAGAGCGCCCAGAAGTGTGGCGGCGTCCAGAAGAAGATGATCGCGAACATGAGCCACGCGGGGGTGGCGAGCGACCCGGTGACGGCCGCCCAGCCGACCAGCACCGGCACCGCGCCGGCGGCGCCGCCGATGACGATGTTCTGGGTGCTGCGGGGCTTGAGCCAGAGCGTGTACACGAACACGTAGAACAGCGTGGCGCTGACCGCGAGGCACGCCGAGAGCAGGTTCACCGTGGACCAGAGCAGCGCGAACGCGGCCGCCTCGAGCACGAGCCCGAAGACGAGCGCACCCGTCGGGTTCACGTCACCCGCGGGAAGGGGGCGGCCGTGGGTGCGCCGCATGATGCTGTCCCGGTCGCGCTCGATCCAGCAGTTGATGGTGTTGGCGCCACCGGCCGCCATCGCGCCGCCGAGGAGCACGACCGCGATCAGCCAGAGCGCGGGCAGCCCCTCCTCGCCCAGGATCATCGCCGGGACCGTGGTCACCAGCAGGAGCTCGATGACCCGCGGCTTGGTGAGGAGGAAGTAGGCCCGGAACTTCGAGCGGGTCCGCGCGACCGGCACCTCGGCGAGGGGTGCGGGTTCGACGGGAGCCGGGTTCGACGTCGCGCGAGGCGAGAAGTCGTCCGGGAGTGCCGCCACGGAGGCGACGGTAGCAGGGGGCTCCGACGCCTCACGAAGCATCCGGGGACTTCTCAGGTGGGCGGTAACCTGCCCCTCATGGCCGATCCGACACCGATCCGGGCCGCGGCACGCGCATCGATCCGGGACGACGGGACCAAGCAGTCGATCCGCATGGCCGCGGACCGGCTGCTCGTCCAACCGTCCGACGAGCTGGGCGAGCGCAAGTCCCGCGCCGGGATCCTGATCCCGGCCACCGCCGACGTCCACCGTCGGCTCGTCTGGGCCGAGGTCGTGCAGGTCGGGCCGACCGTGCGCAACGTCGAGGCCGGCGACCACGTCCTCTTCGCGCCCGACGCCGGGTTCGAGGTCGAGATCCGCGCCGACGAGTACGTCATCCTGCGCGAGCGCGACGTGCACGCGATCGCGTCGGAGCGGGCGACCGGTCAGACCGGGCTGTACCTCTAGGTCCGATCGTGGACATCCGCTTCGACGGGAAGGTCGCGCTCGTCACCGGGTCGTCGCGCGGCATCGGCCTCGCGATCGCGGCCGAGCTCGCCGCCGGCGGCGCCCGGGTGATGTTGTCGTCCCGCAAGGCGGACGCGCTCGACACGGCGGCGAAGTCGCTCGATGGCGACGTCGCCTGGACCGTGGCGAACGCGGGGGAGCCGGAACAGGCCGAGGCGTGCGTCGGCGCCACGCTCGACCGCTTCGGCGGGCTGGACATCCTGGTGAACAACGCGGCGACGAACCCGTACATGGGTCCGACGATCGACATCGACCTGCCCCGCCTCGACAAGACCGTGGCGGTCAACTGGCGCGCGCCGCTGTACTGGTCGCAGCTCGCGTGGCAGCGCGCGATGCGCCAGCACGGCGGGGTGATCCTCAACGTCGCCTCGATCGGCGGGCTGTCGGTCGAACCGACGATCGGTGCCTACAACGCGACCAAGGCCGCGTTGCTGCATCTCACCCGCACGCTCGCGGCCGAGCTCGCGCCCGGCGTCCGGGTGAACGCGATCGCCCCCGGACTCGTGAAGACGGACATGGCTCGTGCGCTCTGGGAGCCGAACGAGGAGGCCATGGCCCGGACCATGCCGCTCGGCCGCCTCGGCGAACCGCACGACATCGGCCGAGCCGCTGCGTTCCTGTGCTCGGATGCCGCGTCGTGGATCACTGGGGCGACGCTCGTCGTGGACGGGGGCGCGCTGGTCCGCGGATGACCCGAGTGGGTCAGTCGCCGACCCATTCGATGCCGGCGCGGTGGCGCTGCGCGAGCTCGGCGTACGCCGGAGGGTTGGCCACGACCCAGAACTCGGCCGACGAGCCGCTGACGACCCGCTTCACCACCGCGGGGGCACCGGCCGCGAGCATCCCGGCCGGGATCGATGCGCCCGCCGCGACCACGGAGCCGGCCGCGACGAGCGCCCGATCCCCGACGGTGGCGCCGTCGAGCACGATCGTGCCGTTGGCGATCAACGCCTCCTCGCCGACCATCGCGCCGTGCACCACGCAGTTGTGCGCGACCGTCGCACCCGCACCGATCTCGGTCGTGAGGCCGGGCGGCCCGTGCAGCACAGCGCCGTCCTGGATGTTGGCGCCGCGCCGCACGACGACCGGGGCGTAGTCGGCCCGCAGGACCGCGCCGTACCAGACCGACGCGCCCTCCTCGATCACCACGTCGCCCACGAGGGTCGCGGTCGGGGCGATGAACGCCGTCTCGTGAACGCTGGGGGTGAGGCCTTCGAACGAGTACCGCGGCATGGCGCGTGCTCCGGATCGGGGTCAGGCGTGGTTCAGAGGTACGAGCGTGCCACGCGCAACGCGAGCTCGGCATCGGCGCCCGATGCGGCGAGCTGCGGCGCGTCTTCGAGGCGGAGGCGCTGGACGAACACGCGGCAGAACTCGGACGCGGGCCCCGCGATGCGCGCCGGGGCGTCCTCCGGACCGGAGGACCAGCTCGCGCCCGACGGCAGCGTCAGGTCGATGCGGATCGGTCCGGACGGCGGGGCGACGCCCGCGACCGAGGCGGCGTAGGGAAGGGCCCGGATCCCGATCCACACGACGTGCCGCAACCGGTCGGTGTCGAGCGGTGTGGTGCCGAGCGCCGCGTGGACATCGAGCGAGTGCGCCCAGGTCTCCATCAACCGCGCGGTGGCGAACGCCGGCGGGCGCATGCCCAGGCCCCAGGGAACACGCGTCGCGGGATCCAAGCCGAGAAGCACCTCGCGCTCGGTCCGCTGCGCCCGCTTCCACCACTCGAGGACCTCCACGCCGGGTCGTCGCCGGCCCCGCAGCACGCCGAGCAGGGTCAGATCCTCGGAGGACGCGCACACGGCCGCGACCGAGGCCAACGCGCGCGGTCCGCCGGTACAGGTGTCGACCGCGAGCTCGTCGGTGTCGGCGAGATGGGCGACCGTGTCGCGCACGTCCCAGCTCCACGAGGGGGTCGGCCGGAACCACTCGTCCGCGGCGAGCGGCTCCAGGACCCCGACGAGCGCGTCCTGCTCCGCGGCGAGATCGGCGACCAGCTCGGCGGTCGCGTCGTCCGGCATCGTGGTGACGGGATCAGGCGCTGCGCGCGGTGCGGGTCGGCCCGAGGACGACCGGTCGCTCCGCAGGGTGCCGCACCGGAGCAGGACCGGTCGCGACCCGCTCGTCGAGGTAGGCGGCGATGCGTTCGAACAGCTCGTCGCCACACATCTTGCGCAGCTCCGGCTCGAGGTTGCGGTACACCATCTCGCCACCGACGAACGCGGCGGGCTCCTCGGTGCACCACCAGGCGAACTCCTCGCCGCCCTCGCCCCAGCCGTGGCGCGCGAACTCGGTCAGACGGTGGTACACGATCCCGTCGTCGGCGTCCTCGTCGTACTCCTCGATGTTGCGCAACGGGAGCTGCCAGCACACCTCGGGCTTGAGGTCGCTGTGGTGCTGACCGGTGCGGTCGGCGAGCTGGTGCAACGCGCACCCGGGGCCGGTGGCGAACCCCGGACGGTTGAGGAAGATGCACGCGCCCTTGTGCAGGCGGGTGCGGTAGTCGTCCTTGGCGACCTTGACCCAGATGCCCTTCTTCCTCGCCCGCCGGCGGAACTGCCAGGTGTCGTCGTCGAGCAGCTTGGACGCCTTGTTCACCAGCGCGCTGGTCCTTCGCGCCCGACGCGTGGGCGCCGTACGAGCAGCAGCCCTGGACCAGCTCGGGCGCCTCCTCGGTCAGCACGCCCTGGCAGCCCCGGCCGAAGATACAGCTCCAGTGCGACGTCATGAACGTGACGTCGACGTGCCACACGTGCCGCTTGCGCTTCGGGTCCTGGAACGTGACCCACTCCCGTACCGGTCCTCTCGTCTTCGCCACGGCGCGAAATGTAGTGGCAACCGTCGGTAGCATCGGTGGATCACCAGCTCTCAGGCGCTCGTCGCCGACCTCGTCCTTGGACTCGGCGCCGGGCAGGCGCGCGCGGAACCGCTCGAGCTGGCGCTGTACGCCCGCGATGCGGGAACCGAGCGGGGGCGAGCCGTCGCGGTGTGCTTCCCGCGCTCGACCGAGGAAGTCGCGTACGCGGTGCAATGCGCGATCCGGCACGGCCGATCGTTCGTCGCCCGGGGGAGTGGGACCGGCTTGGCCGGGGGCGCGACCCCCGTCGACGACCCCCTGGTCATCGTGACCACCCAGATGAACCGTCTGCTGGAGGTCGACGTCGAAGGTCGGGTCGCCTGGGTGGAGCCCGGGATCCTCAACCTCGACCTCAGCCGTGCCGTCGCTCACCTCGGACTCCACTACGCGCCGGACCCCTCGTCCCAGCAGGCCTGCACGATCGGCGGCAACGTCGCCACCAATGCGGGCGGCCCCCACTGCCTCGCCGCCGGGGTCACCTCCGCGCACGTCCTGGCGCTCGACGTCGTCCTCGCCGACGGCTCGGTCGCCCGCCTCGGTGGCCTCGAGCCGGACACGCCCGGCCTCGACCTGCGGGGGTGCTTCGTCGGCAGCGAGGGGACGATGGGCATCGCGACCCGGATCGCGGTGCGGCTCCAACCGAACCCGCCGTGCGTCCGCACCCTCCTGCTGGACTTCACCTCGATCGACGCCGCCGCCGCGACCGTCAGCGCGATCATCGCGGCCGGGATCGTCCCCTCGGCGCTCGAGATGATGGACGCGCGGATCACGCGGGCGGTCGAGGACTTCGTGCACGCCGGCTACCCCCGCGACGCCGAAGCGGTCCTGCTCGTCGAGCTGGACGGGTTGCCCGCGGGGGTCGCCGCGGCGGTGGCCGTCGTGGACGAGGTGGCGCGCGGGCACGGAGCCCGTGACGTGCGCGTCGCTGCCGACGAGGCCGAGCGTGCGCGCCTGTGGCAGGGCCGCAAGTCTGCGTTCGGCGCGGTCGCCCGGATCGCACCCGACTACTACCTCCACGACGCGGTCGTCCCGCGGACCCGGCTCCTCGACGTGCTGCACCAGGTGTACGCGATCGCGGCCGAACACGAACTGCTCGTGATGAACGTCTTCCACGCCGGCGACGGCAACCTCCACCCGTTGTTGGTGTTCGACGCACGCGAGCCGGGGATCTGGCCCCGCGTCCACGCCGCCGGCGAAGCGATCGTCCGGGCGTGCGTCGCGGCGGGCGGCGTCCTGAGTGGCGAGCACGGCATCGGGCTGGAGAAGCGCGAGCTCATGTCCCTGGTGTTCAGCGCCGACGACCTCGACGCCCAAGCGCGCCTGCGCGACGCGTTCGACCCCGACGGCCGGTCCAACCCGCAGAAGGTCCTCCCGCGGGGGAGCCGGTGCGGCGAGACCATGCGCGTGCCCGAAGGGGCGTGGGTGTGAACCCGGTCGATGCCATCGTCGAAACGGTCGACCGCGCCGACGCGGTCGTCGTGCGCGGCGCGGGCACGCACCGCGACGTCGGTGGCTCGACCCCGCCGGGCGCGGTCGAGCTGGAGGTGCCCGGCGGGATCCTGAGCTACGAGCCCGCGGACATGACCGTGACCGTGCGCGCCGGCACCCCGGTGCACGAGCTCGCCGCCGCGCTGGCCGAGCAGGGTCAGGAGTGCCCGCTCGACCCGCGCGACGAACGGGCGACCGTCGGCGGCGTCCTGGCCTGTGGGCTCTCCGGGCACCGCCGGCTCCGCACCGGGCCGGTGCGCGACCGCGTGCTCGAGGTGAGGATGGTGACCGGCGACGGCCGGCTGGTGCGCGGCGGGGGACCCACCGTGAAGAACGTCACCGGCTACGACCTGCCCCGCATGGCCGTCGGGTCGCTGGGCACGCTCGGCGTCGTCGTCCAGGTGACGCTGCGCACCCAGCCGAGCCCGGTCGTTGCTCGCTGGGGCACCACCGCCCGAACGCCCGCCGAGCTCCGCGCGCTCCTGTTCCGGCCGTCCTGCCTCGCGTGGGACGGTCGCCGGACCGCCGTGCTCCTCGAAGGCCACGCAGAGGACGTCGCGAGCGAGCAGGCGCGTGGCGACATCACCCCGCTCGCCGGACCGCCGCCGTGGCCGGCCCAGGACCATCGCGGGCGTGCGTCGATCGCACCTGGGCGCGTCGCGGCGCTCGGCCCGCGGCTCGACGCCGCCGGCGTGACCTGGCTCGCCGAGGGCGGCGTCGGCACCGTGCACGTCGGCTCGACCACCGAGGCCGCGTTGGCCGCGGCGCGGGTCGCGGTCGAGGCCGAGGGGGGTTGGCTGCTACGGGAGGCCGGCGCCCCGGGTCTCGACCCGTTCGGCGCCGCGCTGGCGAACCGCTCGGTTTCGGCCCGGATCAAGGCCGCGTTCGACCCGGCCGGCAAGCTGAATCCGGGGCGCCTCCCCAACGCCTCGAGCGCCGCGTGACCCTCCAGCTGCCCGAGGACGACCTCGTGGCCTGCGTGGCCTGTGGGCTGTGCCTCCCGGCCTGCCCGACGTACCGGGTCACGGGCCTCGAGCTCGCGTCGCCCCGTGGGCGCATCGCCGCGATGCAGGCCGTCCAGCTGCACGGCGCTCCGATCGACGCGCCGTTCGTCGACGCGATGGACGCCTGCGTCGTGTGCCGGGGCTGCGAGACCGCCTGCCCGTCCGCCGTGCCGTTCGGTCACCTCATGGAGGGGGCACGCGCCGCGATCCGACCGCGGCGCTCGCGGCCCCGGCGCGCGGCGGAGTGGCTCTCGTACCACCTGCTCCTCCCACATCACGCGGTGCTGATCGCGCTCAGCCGCGTGCTCGCCGTCGCGCAGCGCCTCCATCTCGTCCCCTCCCGGTTGGGGCTCCCGGCGATCTCGCTGAGGTCGTTGCGCGATCCCCTGCACGGGGATCCCGACCCCGAAGCCTTCCTCTTCACCGGATGCGTGATGGACGCGTGGCAGCGCGATGTCCATCGCGCCGCGCTGACCGTCATGCGCGCCGCCGGAACGCGGCCCGGTCTCACGGGGCCCGGCGGGGACTGCTGTGGCGCGCTCCATCTACATGCCGGTCGCGACGACGAGGCGAGGCGTCTCGCCCGCCGAGTCATCGCCTCGCTGCCCACCGACGGCGCCGTCGTCGTCGACAGCGCGGGGTGCGGCGCCGCGTTGAAGGACTACGGACGCCTGCTCGACACCGAAGCGGCCCGTGCGTTCTCGGCCCGGGTCGTCGACTTCTCCGAGTGGCTCGCCGGGCGCGATGCGGCATCGCTGCGGCCGACCGGACGGACAGTGGTGGTCCAGGACCCGTGCCACCTGCGCCACGTCCAGCACGTCGAGGGCGCGGTGCGCACGGTGCTGCGCGACGGCTACGAGCTCGTCGAGCTGGACGACGACGGGCTGTGCTGCGGCGCGGGCGGCACCTACAGCGTCACCGAGCCCGCGCTGGCGGGCGCGGTGCGGGACCGCAAGGTGGCGGCGATCCGCGCCGCGGCCGCCGGACGGCCGTTCGTCGTCGCGTCCGCGAACCCGGGGTGCACGATGCACCTCGCGGCGGCCGGGCTCGACGTCCGTCATCCGGCCGAGCTGGTCGAGGAGGCGTTGTCATGACCGGAGCCGAGGAGCTCGCCGACCAGCTGCGGTCGATCGAGGAGCAGCTGCGCGACCTCGCGTACGACCGCCTGCGCGAAGCCGCCGCCGGCGACGAGGCGGCCAAGGCCGACGAGAAGAAGCTCCTGCAGGCCCGGCGGGCGATCGAGAAGGCGATCCGTGCCCTCGACACCACCGACCTGATCGCCGACGACGGCCCCTGACCCCGCCCGCACCCCGATTCTGGCGTCGCGTACCCCCCTGTTTGGTGGGGAGCTGACGCCGACGCGCAGGGGGCGGAGCGCGGGGGTCAGGCGTCGCGGTAGGGGCGGTTGAGGGCGTCGATGAGGTCGCGCAGCCGGGCCCAGTTGCGCCGGTCGAAGCGAAACGTCACCCGGTCCAGCTCGGCGAAGTCCCGGTCGGCGACCTCGACCTCGGTCGGGCCGCTGCGCTCGATGCGGCCCTTCACGACGATGTCCGCGAACACGTCGTTGAGCGCCTCGAGCTGCCCGTCGTCCGGCGCGTGGCGCACCCGGAGCACCAGGTCGCCCTCGACGAAGCGCATCGAGTGGTAATTGGCGTAGAAGCCGGTGAGCTCCTCGACCGCGGTCGCGACGTCGTCGGTCACGAGCACGAGGTTGAGGTCCTCCGCGGCGATGTAGCTCCGTTCGGCGAGCTCGGCCTCGACGAACTCGAGCCAGCGGTGCCAGTAGGTCCCGCCCGGGACGTCGAGCAGGACGATCGGCGCCGGTTGCGCCTTGCCGGTCTGGATGAGCGTGAGCGTCTCGAACGCCTCGTCGAGCGTCCCGTACCCGCCGGGGAGGAGCGCGAAGCCGTCCGACTCCTTGACGAACGTGAGCTTGCGGGTGAAGAAGTACCGGAAGTTCACGAGCTTCGGGTCGCCCGCGAGGAAGTCGCTCGTGGTCGCCTCGAACGGCAGCCGGATCGTCACCCCGAACGCGTTCTCGACCCCCGCGCCCTCGATGCCGGCGGTCATGATCCCCGGACCGGCGCCGGTGATGACCATCCAGTCGTGCGCGGCGAGCGCGGTCGCGAGCCGGCGCGTCTGGTCGTAGAGCGGATCGTCGGGCCGGGTGCGGGCCGAGCCGAAGATCGAGGCCTTCCGCGCCGCGCGGTACGGCGAGAAGACCTGGAACGCGTAGCGCAGCTCCTTCAGCGCCGCGTTCGCGACCTTCAGGTCGCCACGCGACGCCCGGTCGCGCGCGAGCCGGAGCGCGGACGTGACGAGCTCGAACACCAGGTCCTCGTTGCGGCCCGGGTGGACCTCGTCGACGAGCTCCGCGACCGCCCGGTCGAGCTCTGCGTCGCCGGTGCGGTACCGCGGGAGCTTGTGCATCAGCGACCCGCGAGCAGGGGACGCGCGAGCTCGGCGAGGTCGGCCTCGGGCCGCGCGCCGAGGTGGGAGATGATCTCGGACGCGGCGAGGGAGCCGAGACGGCCGCACAGGTCCAGGTCGTAGCCCTGCGTGAAGCCGTGCAGGAACCCCGCCGCGTAGAGGTCCCCGGCGCCGGTGGTGTCGACGAGCTTGCCGCCCGGGATCGGGTGCGCCGGCACGACGTGCACCTCGTCGCCGCGGATGATCACCGCGCCCCGCTCGCTGCGGGTGAGAGCCGCGACCTCGCAGTGGCCGGTGACCCGGCGGACCGCGGTGTCGAAGTCGTCGGTCTCGTAGAGCCCGCAGATCTCGGCCTCGTTGGCGAAGAGGATGTCGACGGACTCCGCGACGAGATCGAGGAACGTCTCGCGGTGACGCTCGACCGCGAAGAGGTCGGACAGGGTGAGCGCGACGCGCTGCCCGGCTTCGTGCGCGTGGGCGGCCGCGGCCCGGTAGGCGAGCTGGGCGCCGGGGGAGTCCCACAGGTAGCCCTCGAGATAGGTGATCGACGCCGACGCGATCAGGTCATGGTCGACGTCGGACTCGCCCAGCTCCGCCGACGCACCGAGGTACGTGTTGAGCGTGCGCTCCGCGTCCGGCGTGACCACGATCAGGCAGCGGCCCGAGGGCAACCCATCCGTCGCCGGCTCGGTGTCGAACTGCACCCCCGCGGCGCGCAGGTCGTGCGCGTAGACCGCGCCCAGCTGATCCGTGCACACCCGCCCGATGAACGCGGCGGCGCTCCCGAAGGACGCGAGACCCACCATCGTGTTCGCGCGAGGAGCCGCCCGAGATCTCGACCGCCGGGTTCATCGCCGCGTACAGCGTCTCGGCGCGCTCGGTGTCGATCAGCGCCATGGTGCCCTTCACCATGCCCTGCGCTTCGACGAACTCGTCGGTCTCGTGGCTCAGGACGTCCACGAGCGCGTTGCCGATTCCCACCACGTCCGTCATTCCCGCTCTCCACCCTCCGGGCGGGGCCGCTTGGGCCACGCTCCGCTCGTCGATCGGCTGCACGCAGGGCGTGTCCCCGCTCCCCTCTCCGTCAACGGGTGCTCCTCGTTCGGATGCTCTGCGTCAGGCCTGGACCGGGGCCGACGGCCGGAGGACCACGGGGACCGCGTCGCCGTGATCGTGCGGCTCCGGAGCGGGGCGCAGCCGGCGACCCTCGGTCCGGATCCGGCCGTACAGGGTCGTACGCTGCTCGAGCGGCCGGCCGAGCGGGTCCACCATCGCGTGGAAGTCGTGCTCGTCGGCCTCCTGGCCGTGGCTGGCCCCCGCGGCGCGCGAGATGTTCTCGTCCATCAGCGTGCCGCCGAGATCGTTGCACCCGGCCTGCAGCGCCTGGCGCGCCCCCGCGATCCCGGTCTTGACCCACGAGACCTGGATGTTGTCGATCGCGCCCCGGTACGCGATGCGACCCACCGCCTGCATGAGCAGCAGCTCGCGGAACGTCGGGCCCTTGCGGGCCTTCTTCTGCAGGAAGATCGGTGTCGCCATATGCACGAACGGCAGCGGGACGAACTCGGTGAAGCCGCCGGTCTCGAGCTGCAGCGCGCGGGTGCGGACCAGGTGCCGGGCCACGTGCTCGGGCCGCTCCACGTGGCCGAACATGATCGTGACGTTGGAGCGCAGCCCGACACCGTGCGCGACGCGGTGGGCTTCGAGCCACTCCTCGGTGTCGATCTTGTCCGGGCAGATGACCGCGCGGACCTCGTCGTCGAGGATCTCCGCAGCCGTGCCGGGAAGCGTGGCGAGCCCCGCCTCCTTCGCCAGCGTCAGGTACTCGCCGAGGTCCATGCCGAGCCGCCGCGCGCCCTCGGTCACCTCGAGCGCGGTGAACCCGTGCACGTGGATGTCCGGCGCGACCGCCTTCACCGCGGGGCGATGTCGAGGTAGTACTCGCCGTCGAACTCGGGGTGGATCCCACCCTGGAGGCAGACCTCGGTGGCGCCGCACTCGACGGCTTCGACCACACGGGCCTGGATCTCCTCGACCCCGAGGAGGTACGGGTCGCCGCGGAGGTTGAGCGACAACGGACCCTTCGAGAAGGCGCAGAAGCGGCACTTGAACGTGCAGATGTTCGTGTAGTTGATGTTGCGGTTGCGGACGAACGTGACCGTGTCGCCCACCAGCTCGCGCCGCAGGTCGTCGGCCACCTCGCAGACCGCCGCGAGCTCCGGGCCGCGGGCGCCGAGGAGCGTGACGATCTCGGCCTCGTCGACGATCTCGCCGCGGCGCACGCCGTCGAGCACCTCACCCACGGGTCCGCCGGCGCGGGCCGGGGTCGGTGGGGGCAGGAGCGCTCGGGGGGCGGTGTCACCACCGCTCGCCCAGTCGTCGTCTCGGGCCAGACCCTCGAGGTCGTTCGCACACAGGACCGCGAAGCGGACCGCGGGGTCGAGCCACTGCTCCGGGTCGCGCGCGTACTCCGGGTAGACGGTGAGGCGGGGAGCGAGCGTCTTGCCGGCTGCTTCCGTCGCACCGCGGAGCAGCTGGAGCGCGGGCCAGGGGCGTTCGGGGTTCACGTGGTCCGCGGTCAGCGGGGACACGCCACCCCAGTCGTCGATCCCGGCGGCGACGAGATCACCCAGCCCCCGGGCGTCGGTGAGGTTCGGCGGTGCCTGCACGTGCATCGCACCACCGAGCACGAGGCGGGCGATGGCGATCGTGCGCACCAGCTCGTCGGGCGGGCACGGCGGCGCGTCGTGCATCTTCGTGTCCGGCTTGGGCAGGAAGTTCTGCACGATCACCTCCTGGACGTGCCCGTGCCGTTCGTGCGACGCGCGGATCGCGAGCAGCGCGTCGAGTCGCTCCGCCGCGGTCTCGCCGAACCCGACCAGGATCCCGGTCGTGAACGGGATCCGCGCCCTTCCGGCGGCCTCCAGGGTCGCCAGCCGCCGGCTCGCGGTCTTGTCGGGTGCGCCGTGATGCGGCCCGCCCGGCTCGTGCAGCCGGTCTGCGAGCGACTCCAGCATCATCCCCTGCGACGGGCTGACCGCCCGCAGCCGTTCGAGGTCGGCCTGGCGCAACGCTCCCGCGTTCGCGTGGGGGAGCAGCCCGGTCTCCTCGAGCACCGCGCGGCACGCCGCCTCCAGGTAGTCGATCGTGGCGCCGTACCCGTGCGCGGCGAGCCACTCGGCCGCGACCGGGTACCGATCCTCGGGCGCCTCGCCCAGGGTGAACAGCGCCTCGTGACACCCCATCGCCGCCCCGGCCCGCGCGATCGCGAGGACCTCGTCGAGGGGCAGGTACGCGTGACCGAGCCGGGCGGGAGGCTTCGCGAAGGTGCAGTAGCCGCAGCGGTCACGACACAGCATCGTCAGCGGGATGAAGACCTTGGGGGAGTACGTGACGCGGCTGCCGTGATGCTCGTCGCGCAGGCGCCCGGCCGCGTCGATCAGCTCGGGCAGGGGCGCGTCCAGCAACGCCCGCGCGTCATCGGGGGGGATCACGTTCCGCAGCCTATGCGCCGCCCCTACCGATAGATTCCAACGCTCATGTCCGGGGCAGATCAGGAGCACGCGTGACCGGGACCGTCCGTGACGTGGTCGGGCTCGCGGGGGAGCTGGCCGAGGAGTTCGGCGCCCGCGCCGGCGCGGTGGACCGGGACGGCCGGTTCCCGCACGAGAATTTCGCACGCCTCAAGGAGTCGGGGTACCTGGCGCTGCCGATCCCCGAGGAGCTCGGGGGTGCGGGCGCGGATCTCGCCGCGGTGTGCCGGGCCCAGTCGATCCTGGCCGGCGGCTGCGCGTCGACCGCGCTGGCCACGAACATGCACCTGTTCGGGTTGGGCGCGGCGGCCGAGTCGCTGGCGAGCGGCGAGGAGGACGCCCGCATGGTCCTGGCGCTCGCGGCCAGCGGCGTGCTCATCGGCGGCTCGTTCACGGACGCCGCGACCGGCCTGAACGTCCGTGCGTCCTCGACCCCGGCCGAACGGGTCGAAGGCGGGTACAAGATCCACGGCCGCAAGGCGTTCTGCTCGCTCGCACCCGCGCTCGACGTCTTCTACGGCACCGCCGGGCTCACCGACGGCAGCGGGCTGCTCCTGTTCGCCATCGGGCGCGAGGCCCCCGGGCTCTCGTTCGTCGACACCTGGGACACGATGGCGATGCGGGGGACGGGGTCGTGGGACGTCGTCTTCGACGACGTGTTCGTCCCCGAGTTCATGGCCCAGGTCGGCACGCCGTGGGACGAGTGGGACCGGCGCAGCGAGCGGATGATGTCCTGGTTCACCTGCACGGTGGCGTCGGTCTACCTCGGGATCGCCGAGGCGGCGGCGACCTTCACCGCGTCGTACCTGGCCGACCGGAAGCTGGGCGGGATGGAGCACCCCCTGTCCCGCCAGCCCGGCATCATCTTCGGGGCCGGCGAGGTCGACGCCCTGCTGCGGCCGGCCCGAGCGATGCTCGACGACACGATCCGCCGTCGTGCCACCCAGCTCCTCCCGCCCCAGGAGGTCGTCGCGGTCAAGTACTGCGTGACCAACGCGGCGGTCGCGGCGGTCGACCGCTGCTTCCGGATGGTCGGGGGCAGCGGGCTCTACCGCCGGCTCCCGATCGAGCGGATGTTCCGGGACGTCCAGGCCGGACCGCTGCACCCGCCGACCAACGACCTCGCGCTCGAGGGGATGGGCCGGGCGTGCCTCGGCATCCCGCCCGACGCCCAGCCCCGCTGGGGCGCCTGAGCAGCCGTTGCGAAGATCCCGACGACGTTCTCGGCACGCTCAACCACACCAGGTGTGGTTCAGCGTGCCGAGAAGCGGTAACGGGGTCAGGCGAGGGCGGGGGCGTCGACGAGCCAGATGACCGCGTCGGCCCGGACCCGGGCCGCGGGCATCGCGTCGTCGCCGGCGCGGACCCGGGCGAAGGCGTCGCGCTTCTCCGCGCCCGCGACGGTGAACACCACGAGGCGGCTGCGGGCGATCGCGGGGTACGTGAAGGTCAGCCGCGGGTGCGGATGGAGCTCGTCGCCCGCGCTGACGACCATCCGGTCCGTGACCTCGAGGGTCGCGGCGCCCGGGAAGAGCGAGGCGGTGTGGCCGTCCGGCCCGAGGCCGAGGTGCACCAGGTCGATCGGGTCGGCGGCGCGGATCAGCGCGTCGTAGGCGCCCGCAGCGGCCTCGACCGTCGGCCCCGCCCCGGCCATGGAGTGCAACGACCGCGGCTGGGCGCCGGCGAAGAGCACCCGGCGGATCATGCCCTCGTTCGAGTCCGGGTCGGTGACGGGCACGTACCGCTCGTCACCGATGTAGACGTCGGTGGACGACCAGTCGAGCTCCCGGCCCGCGAGCGCGGCGTACGCCTCCTCTGCGGTGCCACCCCCGGACAGCGCGATCGAGCGCGGCGCGCGCTCGGCCACGAGATCCGCGAACGCGGCCGTGACGTCGTTCACCTCACGCAGCTCGCCGGTGAAGCTCATGGTTCCCTCCAGTGCTCGACGTGTTGGTCGTGACTGAGCAGCACGTCGGCCTCGATCGGGCCCCAGCTGCCGGCGTCGTAGAAGTACAGGGGCAGCGCGTTGTGCCGGAACGCGTCGACCAGCGGCATCACGATCCGCCACGACTGCTCGACCTCGTCGCTGCGGATGAACAGCGTCGCGTCACCCTGCAGCGCGTCGAAGAGCACGCGCTCGTAGGCCTCGGGCGGGTCTTCGCCGAACGACTCCTGGTACGTGAAGTCCAGATCGACGTTCGTCACCCGGAACGGCGAACCGGGGACCTTGGCGCCGAACGAGACCTCGATGCCCTCATGGGGCTGGATGCGGATCACCGTCGTGTTCGGCTCGATGGAGTCCACCGCGCTCGGCGGGAGCGGCAGGAACGGCACCTGCTTGTAGCGGATGGCGACCTCGGTGACCCGGTGGCTCAGCCGCTTCCCCGTCCGCACGAAGAACGGCACGCCGGCCCACCGCCAATTGTCGATCTCGAGCCGGAGCGCCAGGTACGTCTCGGTGGTGCTGTCCCGCGCGACACCTTCCTCGTCGCGGTACCCGTCGACCGACTCACCGTCGACGATCCCGGACTGGTACTGCCCGCGCACGACGAGCCTCGGGAGGTCCCAGGCCAGCAGCGGACGCACCGAGTGGAGCAGCTTGACCTTCTCGTCGCGGATCGCGTCCGCCTCGAAGCTCGCGGGCGGCTCCATCGCGGTGACCGCGAGGACCTGCAACAAGTGGTTCTGCACGATGTCGCGCAGCGCGCCGGCCTGCTCGTAGAACGTCCCGCGGTGACCGACGCCGAGCGACTCGGAGACGGTGAGCTCGACGTGGTCGACGTAGCGCCGGTTCCACAACGGCTCGAAGATCGCGTTGGCGAACCGCAACGCGAGGATGTTCTGCACCGTCTCCTTGGCCAGGTAGTGGTCGATGCGGAAGATCTGGTGCTCGTGGAACACCGAGTGCAGGTCCGCGTCGAGCTCCTGCGCGCTCTCCAGGTCCCGGCCGAACGGCTTCTCGATCACCAGGCGACGGAACGTCCCCGGCGGCTCCTCGGCCAGGCCCGCGGCGCCGAGCGCGCAGGCGACCTTCGCGAAGGCGGTCGGCACCGTCGCGAGGTAGTACAGCCGGTTGCCGCCGGTGTCGTTGGTGACATCGCACGCGTCGAGCGTCTCCTTCAACCGGCTGAAGGTCTCGGCCTCGTCGAACGACCCGGCGACGTACCGGAAGTCGACGCCCCGCTCCGCCAGCGCGGGAGCCCGCTGCGCGAAGTCCTCGTCGGACATCTCGGTGCGGGCGACGCCCACGACCGCGAACCGCTTCGGCAGGTGCCCGCGCTCGGCGAGCTGCGAGAGCGCGGGGTAGAGCTTGCGCGAGGCCAGATCCCCGGTCGCGCCGAACACGACCAGGGCCGCCGAGGGCGCCACGCGGGTCTCGCTCGTCGTCGTCGTCATTGCCACGGTCCTTCCCCGACTCGCGCGGGATCATACGGACGATGGACGAGCAGACGGTCCGGATCTACGAGGACCACGCCGAGGCGTGGTCCGCACGCCGCGCCGATCGCGAGCGCGCCGACACCTCCGCCTTCGTGGCGCGCGTCGAGCCCGGCGCGGTCCGGATCGACGCGGGTTGCGGTCCGGGCCGGTACACGGGCGAGCTGGGGACGCCCGTGCTCGCCCTCGACGCCGCGTTCGCCATGGTGATCCTCGCCGGTGCGGCCGATCCCGAGGCGTTCGGCGTGCAGGCCGACCTGGAGGCGCTGCCCGTGCGATTCCAGGGCCTCGGCGGCGCGTGGGCGCGGCGCAGCTACGTGCACCTCCCGAAGGCGCGCCTTCCTGCGGCGCTCGCCCAGCTCCATCACGCGACCCGGCCGGGCTCGCCCCTCGTGCTCGCGATGCTGCGGGGCGACTTCTCGGGTCACTCGCTCCCGGGCGACGACTTCCCGGGCCGGTTCTTCGCCCTGTGGGAGCCCGAACCGCTCGCGGCGGTGGTCGAGGGAGCCGGGTTCGTGGTCGACGAGATCCAGGCCACCGAGGCGAGGATCGCGGTCCACGCGACGCGGTCCCGCACGCTGCCGGACTTCGTCGGGCCCGGACTGCACCTGCTCGTCTGCGGCCTGAACCCGAGTCTCCGCTCCGCCGACGTCGGGGTCGGGTACGCGGGGCGGAGCAACCGGTTCTGGGCCGCGGCCGTCGACGCCGGCCTCACGACCGTGCCGCGCGACCCGTGGCACCTCCTGCGCCGGCACAGCATCGGGATGACCGACCTCGTGAAGCGGGCCACGGTGGGAGCGGGCGAGCTGCGGACCGCCGAGTACCGCGAGGGAGCGGCGCGGGTCGAGCGCCTCGTGCGTTGGCTGCAGCCCGGTGCGGTCTGCTTCGTCGGGCTGGCCGGTTGGCGCGCCGCGATCGATCGTGGCGCACGGCCGGGGGTGCAGCCCGAGCTCTTCGCCGGCACCCCCGCCTACGTGATGCCGAGCACCAGCGGCCTCAACGCGCGCACGTCCCGCGCCGAGCTCGCGGCTCACCTCGATGCCGCGTTGGAGCTCGGGTCGCGGGCCAACGCCTAGCGGGACGCCACTACGCCGCGATCTCGGCGGTGCGCTTCTCGAGCGTGGTGATCAGGTCCTTGTAGGACTGGGCGAACGAGTCGACGCCGTCGCGCTCGAGCGTGTCGGTGACGTCGTCGAAGTCGACGCCCGCCGCCTTCAGGTCCGCCATCACCCGGCGCGCCCCGTCGACGTCCGCCGCGACGGTGTCCGCCCGTAGGTTCGCGTCGCCGTGGTGGAGCGCGTCGATCGACGCGGGCGCGAGCGTGTTGACGGTGTCGGCACCGATGAGCGAGTCGACGTACAGCGTGGGCGAGTAGGCCGGGTTCTTCGTCGACGTGGACGCCCAGAGCGGACGCTGTAGCTTGGCGCCCTTGGCCGCGAGCGCTTCCCAGCGGGCGCCCGCGAACCGCGTCCGGAACAGCTCGTACGCGAGCTTGGCGTTCGCGACCGCGGCCTTGCCGCGCAACGGCGAGTCGTCGGGCAGCCGCGGGTCGGTCTCCGTGTCGACCCGGCTGACGAAGAACGACGCGACCGAGCTCACGCCGGACGGGTCGCCGCCGCCGGCGACGAACCGCTCGAGGCCCTTGAGGTAGGCCTCGATGACCGCGTCGTGACGGGCCAGGCTGAAGATCAACGTCACGTTGACGTTGATGCCGGCGGCGATCGTCTCCTCGATCGCGGGGATGCCCTCGAGCGTCGCCGGGATCTTGATCAGGATGTTCGGACGGGCGAGCCGCTCGAAGAGCGCGGCGGCCTGGGCGATGGTCGCCGCGGTGTCGTGCGCGAGCAGCGGCGACACCTCGATCGAGATGAAGCCGTCGCCGCGGTCCAGTCGGTCGTAGATCGGCCGGAGCAGGTCGGCGCCGCCGCCGATGTCGTCCACCGCCAGGGCCCAGAACGCGTCCTCGGCGCCGATCCCCTTCCCGTGCAGCTCCCGCAGCTGCTCGTCGTAGCCCTCACCGCCGCCGATGGCCTTGTCGAAGATCGTCGGGTTCGAGGTCACGCCGCGGATGCCGTCCTCGTCGATGAGCTTCTGGAGCCCGCCCTGGCGCACCATCACGCGCGTGACGTTGTCGTACCAGGGGCTCTGCCCGAAGTCGTTGAGCCGTGCGATCGCGCTGGTCATTCGTCCTCCTCGAGGGCGAGCAGGGCCTCGGCGCGGGCAACCACGTTGTCCACCGTGAACCCCATCTCGCGCATCACGACGTCCCCGGGGGCGGAGGCGCCAAAGTGGTCGATCCCGATCGTGTCGTCCGCGTAGCGCTCCCAGCCGAACGTCGTCGCGGCCTCGACCGCGAGCGTGAGCACCCCGGGCGGGAACACGTCGGCCTGCTCGTCATCGGTCCGGGCGGCGAACAGCTCCCAGCACGGCATCGAGACGACCCGCACGGAGACGCCCTTGCCGACGAGCACCTCGCGCGCCGCCACGCACAGCTGCACCTCGGAACCGGTGCCGACGAGCACGATGTCCGGGTCGTCACCGTCCTCGTCGACGAGCACGTACGCGCCGCCCGCGACGCCCCGCTGGGCGCGCGAGCCGGTCGCCTCGAGCACGGGCAGCTTCTGGCGGCTGAGCACGATCGCCGTGGGTCCGTCGCCGTTCACGTGGATGCGCCAGGCCTCGGCGGTCTCGTTGGCGTCGGCCGGTCGGATCACGCGGATCCCGGGCATGGCCCGCATCGCGGCCAGCTGCTCGACCGGCTGGTGCGTCGGACCGTCCTCGCCGAGGCCGATCGAGTCGTGCGACCACACGAACGCGACCTTGTAACCCGAGAGCGCGGCCACGCGCACCGCGCCGCGCATGTAGTCGCTGAAGACGAAGAAGGTGCCGCCGAACGGGAGCAGGCCACCGGCGTACATGCCGTTCATCACCGCGCCCATGCCGTGCTCGCGGATCCCGAAGTGGATCTGGCGGCCGCGGAAGTCGTCGGTGGCGATGACGCCGGCGCCCTCGAGCAGCTTGGTCCCGGTGTTGCCGGTGAGGTCCGCGCCGCCGCCGACCAGCCCGGGCACGACGTCGGTGATCGCGTCGAGCGTGGTCGAGCACGCCTGGCGGGTCGCGATCGAGTCGCCGGCGGTGAAGGTCGGCAGCTTGCTCTCCCAGCCGTCGACGCCCCGGCCGTCGATGCACGCGGCGTAGTCCTCGGCGAGGCCGGGCTCGGCGTCGCACAGTGCGGTGCGCCGCGCCTCCCACTCCTCGCGCGCGCCGCGCCCGCGGGTCCCCACCGCCCGGTAGGCCGCGAGCACGTCGTCGGGCACGACGAAGTGCTCGTCCGGTGCCATGCCGAGAATCTCCTTGACCGCGCGCACCTCGTCCTCGCCGAGCGCCTCACCGTGCGCCTTGGACGTGTCGGTGAACCGGGGCGACGGGTAGCCGATGTGGCTGCGGAGCACGACCACGCTCGGGCGATCCGCCTCGGCCATGCCCTCGCGGATCGCACGCTCGAGCGCATCGAGGTCGTTCGCCGCCTCACCGAGCTCGATCACCTGCCAGCCGTACCCCTTGAAGCGGAGCGCGGGATCGTCGGTGAGCGACAGCTCCGTCGGCCCGTCGATCGTGATGTGGTTGTCGTCGTAGACCGCGACGAGCCGTCCGAGGCCGAGGTGGCCGGCGAGCGAGCACGACTCGTGGCTCACGCCTTCCTCGAGGTCGCCGTCGCCCATGATCGCGAACACGTGGTGGTTCGTGAGCTCCGGGCCGAAGCGCTCACGCAGGTTCGCCTCCGCCAGCGCCAGGCCCACCGCGTTCGCGATCCCCTGGCCGAGCGGGCCGGTGGTCACCTCGACCCCGGGAACATGGCCGTACTCCGGGTGGCCCGGCGTCCGCGAGCCCCACTGCCGGAACTGCTCGATGTCGGCGAGCTCGAGCCCGAACCCGGTGAGGTAGAGCAACGAGTAGAGGAGCATCGACGCGTGGCCGTTCGACAGGACGAAGCGGTCCCGGTCGGGCCAGTGCGGGTCCCCGGCGTCGTAGGTCATGACCCGCGTCCACAGCACGTGGGCCAGCGGGGCCAGCGCCATCGGCGTCCCGGGATGACCCGAGTTGGCCTTCTGGACCGCATCCATGGCGAGACCACGGATCACGTTGATTCCTCGGGTGTCGATGTCCGCGGACATGGACCCTGTCGCTGCGGCCGCCACGGGCGCTCCTTTGCGATCCGGCGTTGCGGTTCTCCCGGCGAGCCTAGTGGTGGGTCCGGTCGTCGAACCTCGAACCGGCGGACCACGGACCCACCGGCGCGAACGGCGACGCCGGGCTCCCGTCAGGCTTCGAACAGAGCCACGCTCGCGGTGAACGCGTGCACCTCGTTGCGCCCGCCGACCGGCCCGAGCTCGCCGGCGCAGAACGCGCCGGCGACCGGCAGCGGCCCGAGCAGGTCCTCCACCATCTCCGCGTCGTGGTTCGGCGCGTCGAAGAGCTGCTCACCGCGCCCGGTGCACGCGAAGAGCAGCGCGCCGGCCGCGTGCGCCCCGGCGAGCAGCGCGCCGAGATCCTCGTCCGCGGCGTCGGCGTCGCGCACCTGGAACTGGACGGTCCGCCCGACCTCGACGTCGGTCCCGACGGTGATCGACCCGTCGGCCCGGTTCGCGCCGAGGACGCTGCGCACCAGGAAGTCGCCCCGCCCGAACTCCGCCTGGTGCTCGTCGACGACAATCCCGATCTGGAGGCCGTGGGACAGCAGCACGCGCTCCTCCTCGGGCAGCGCGGCCGCGATCTCGGCCAGTCGCTCGAGGGTCGGCGTGCCGCCCAACGCGCCGATCACGTTGTCGTGCGCCTCGGTGACGATGTACGCGCTCCCGACCGGCCGACAACCCTGGGACACGAGCGCCCGAACCCGCGTCGGGCCGCCGATGAGCACACCGACCGCACCTTCCGACCGGACTTCACCGTCGACCGCGAGGCGGTTCCCGCCCGGGCCGGTCGCGGCCGACGCGAGACCGCCGATGACCTGGAGGTCGGGGCGGTCGTCGGCCAGCCGGGCCAGGAACGCCTCGGCCGGGAAGGTGAACGGGTCCGCGAGCAGGAGCATCGTGTGTGCGGCCGCGGCCGGATCGTCCCCGGCACCGGCCGACGGCCAGCCCCGCACCGCCGCGCCGTCGGGCGTCGAGACCATCTCGAGGCGCACCGGGGTCACCGGGCCGTCGAGGTGCGCCGCCCACACCGACACTGCCGGCACCCGCTCGGCCTCGACCGCGCCGCCGATGACGGCGAGCGCGGTCATGCCGACCAGGACCGCGGGCTCGAGCAGTCGCCGCAGCGCCGCGGTCATGTCTTCGAGGGCGCCGGCGAAGTGCGGCGACCCGAAGACGACCACGAGGTCCGGCGGCTCACCGTCGAGCTGTTCGAGGATGCCGCCCGCGACCTCGCCCACCGCGTGGGCGGCGATCGGATGTTGCGAGAGCGCGGCGGCGTACCGGTTCACCCGCCGCAGGCTACGCGGGCGCCGTCTCCTCACCCGTCACGACCACCACGACGTCGACCGAACGGGGGCCGTGGACGCCGATCGTCTGGCGCATCTCGAGGTCGGCCGTGCGGCTCGGGCCGCTCACCCAGCTCATGGTGCTCGGATGCGGCTCGCGCGCCTGCAGCGCGATCGCGTCCTCGATCGTGGCGACGAGGTCCGCGGCGCGCACGACGCAGACGTGCGCGGGCGGGATGATGTGCGTGCCCCGCGGCCGGCCCGGTCCGCACGGGAGGAGGAGCGTGCCGGTCGCCGCGATTCCCGCCCGCGCACCGGTGACGCCCGCGCCGGCGTCGCCGATCTCGGCCCGCCACGCGACGTCGTTCGCGGGGAGCAGCTCGGCGCCCGCCCACGCGAGCGCGTCCCGCAGTCCGAGCGCCTCGACGTGGGGGTCGCCGACCGGTACCGCGACCCGGCGCGCACCGGCAAGCGTCACCGTGCGTTCGGCCGCGACCCGCGTCGCCGCGTCGGGGTCCAGCGGCCCGTGCACCGTGATGCCGTTCTCGGCCGCGGCGGCGAGGAACTGCTCGACCGTCGAGCCGGTCACCAGCGCTCCCGACCGTCGGCGCGCGCTTCCCAGCGGTCGCGGAACGACCGCGCGGCCGGGACCGGTGCATCCCGGGTCGCGGTCCAGCCGCCGAGCCCGGGAACCCGCGCCCGGATCCATCGCTGCGTGCCGTGACGGGCGCCGACCCGGGTGCCGAGGCGCGCGAGCCGGGTGGAGCGCGTGTAGCCGGTCGGGCTCGACCAGAGCCGGGCCCAGGTCTCGAACACGGTCCGGCGCGCGCGCCGTGGCGGGCGCCGCGACGCGAGCGGCGCGTCGAGGACCCGCGAGGCGAATCCCTCGCCGGGCCGCCGGTCGTGCTCTCCGGGTGCCGTGACCTCCGCGACGAGCGGCTCGACCGGCCCGGGGGACCGGAGGTCGGCCCGCAGGCGGACGAGGAGATCCGCGAGCGGGATCTCGACCGGGCAGGCCTCGGTGCACGCGCCGCACAGCGTCGACGCGCCCGGAAGGTCGCGGCCCTCGGTCCCGTCATGCGAGAGGAGCGGCGTCAGGATCTTGCCCATCGGACCGCTGTAGACCGCGTCGTACGCGTGCCCGGAGATCCGGCGGAACACCGGGCACACGTTGAGGCACGCGCCGCAGCGGATGCAGGCGAGCATGTCCTCGTAGGCCGTCCCGACGAGGCGCAGGCGACCGTGGTCGAGCAGCACGACGTGCAGCACCTCGGGTCCGTCGATCTCGCCCGGCCGGCGCGGTCCGTTGATCATCGTCACGTAGTTCGAGATGCGCTGCCCGGTTGCGCTCATCGTGAGCAGCGGCAGGAGGGTGGCGAGATCGGAGAACCGGGGGATCACCTTCTCGACCGGAACGACCGCGACCTGCACGCGCGGGATGATCGTGCAGAGGTCGCCGTTGCCCTCGTTCGTGACGAGCACCAGCGTGCCCGTGTCCGCGGCGACGAAGTTGCCTCCCGTGATCCCGAGGTCCGCGGCGAGGAACCGCGCCCGCAGGTGATCGCGGGCCCACGCGGTGATCGCCTCGTGCTCGACCGGCAAGGGACCGTCGGCGCGGGTCTCCAGCACCTCCGCGACCTGCGCGAGCGTCTTGTGGATCGCGGGGACGATCATGTGCGACGGGCGTTCACCCGCGACCTGCACGATGTACTCGCCGAGGTCGGTCTCGACGGTCTCGATGCCGGCCGCGACCAGCGCGTCGGCGAGGTCGATCTCCTCGGTGGCCATCGACTTCGACTTCACCGCGCGCGTCAGGCCCTCGGTCCGCGCGATCTCCACGACGATCCGCCGGGCGTCCTCGGGCGTCGCCGCGCGGTGGACATGGACCCCGAGACCGGTGAGGACGGCCTCAGTGCGGTCGAGCCAGGCCGGCAGGTCGGCCAGCGTCTCGCGCCGGACCGCGGCCACGCGTGTCTTGAGATGGGGGAACGACTCGTCGACGGTGCGCGCGGTGAACAGGCGCTGGTCGAGGTTCCGCAGCGCGTGCTGCAGCTCGACGTCCGCGACCGCGCTCGACGCGCGCTCGGCCAGGGTGCCGCCGGGCGTGATCACCTCGTGGCTCACCGGCTCAGCACCTCACGACGCGAGCCCGTCGGCCAGCAGCGCAGCGACGTGCACGGGGGTGGGGCCGGTCCCGGTGCGCCGGCGACGCCCTTCGAGGTGCAGCAGGCACGCGGTGTCCCCGCTGACCAGCCAGTCCGCGCCGCTCGCGGCGGCGTGGCCGAGCTTGTCGTCCGCCAACGGTCCGGCGATCTCACCGTGCGCGACCGAGAACGTGCCGCCGAACCCGCAGCAGGTCTCGGACTCCTCCATCTCCACGATCTCGGCCCCGGCCGCGGCCAGCAACCGCCGCGGCGCGTCGCGCCCGCCGAGGAGCCGGAGCCCGTGGCAGGCGTCGTGCACCGTGACGGTCCCGTCGATCCGGGAGCCGACATCCACGACGTCGAGCTGCCCGACGAGATACTCCGTGAGCTCGAACGTCCTGGCTGCGAGGTCGCGTGCCCGCGCCGCGTCCCGTGCCGGCACCAGCCGTGGGTACCAGTGGTGGACCATCGCGACGCAGGATCCCGACGGGGCGACGACCGCGTCGAACGGCTCGAACACGTCGAGGAAGTGGCGGGCGAGGCGCGCCGCGGCCTCCGGCTCGCCCGCGTTGGAGGCGGGCTGGCCGCAGCAGGTCTGCGCGCGCGGGAACTCGACCGTCGCGCCCGCGGCCTCGAGGAGGCGCACCGCGCCCACGCCGACCTCGGGAGCGAGCTGGTCGACGACACAGGTGACGAACAGGGCGACGGCCGGCATCAGGCCGGAGCGTATGCGGCTTCTCCCGCGAGCCACACGGCCCGCACCTCGAGCGTGGTCCGATCGAGCGCGACCACGTCGGCCCGCCCGCCGACGCCCTGCGTCGCGTAGCACTCGATCCCCACGGCCCGGGCCGGCGTCGCGGTGGCCATCTCGATCGCGCGGGCGGCCCCGACCAGCGTGCCGGCGTTGCGCACCGCTCGGTCCATCGTGAGCGTCGAGCCGGCGAGGGTCCCGTCAGGAAGGAACGCGGCGCCGTCGCGGTCCCCGACGGTCTGCCCGAAGTACTCGATCCCGACCGCGACCGCATCGGTGACGAGGATGCACGGGGTGCGCAGGGCGGCGAGGCGGATCACCGCGGGGTGCACGTGGACGAAGTCCGCGATCAGGCTCGGCGTCAGGCGGTCGTCGTCGAGTGCGGCACCCGGGAGGCCGGGCGCCCGGTGACCGAGCGGGCCCATGCCGTTGAACAGGTGGGTCACGAGGGTCGCGCCCGCGTCCGCAGCGGCGAGCGCCTGCTCGTAGGTGCAGCGCGAATGCCCGAGCGAGACGACGACCCCGCGCTCGACGAGCGCCCGGGTGCCGGCCAGGTCGGGGTCGGCCTCGGGGGCGAGCGTCACGAGGCGCACGAGTCCGGGCTGGGTGTCGAGGAGCGCGCGCAGCCAGTCGACGTCGACCGGGCCGAGCAGCTCGGGTGGGTGCGCACCGGGCGCGGCGCCGAGGAAGGGGCCTTCGAGGTGCACGCCCTCGATGCGCGGGAGGCCGGCGCTCGCGGCATCGGCCTGCGCCGCCGCGACGCGGGCGAGCGCGTCGAGGTACCCGTCGCGCGGCGAGGTCACGAGCGTCGGGAGATACGACGTCACCCCCGACGCGAGCAGGCGACGGCCGACGTCGCGCCATTCGTCGGGACGCGCCCGTCCGAAGTCGATCGCGCCGATCCCGTTGACCTGGATGTCGACGAACCCGGGGGCGAAGACCACGTCGCCGACGACGTGCGCGCCACCGGGGGCGTCCTCGCGACCGGCCGCGGCCACGATCCCGTCCTCGAACGCGAGCCAGGCGCCGTCCGCGGCGGCGACGCTGCTAGCCACGGGGCGGGCCGCCGAGCCGCCACCGCAGCTTGGCCAACCCGAGCAGCGTGCGCGGGACGCGCCGGGCGATCGAGGTCCGCGACGGGCGCAGCTCGCTGACGGTGACCGGCACCTCGGCCGTCACCATGCCGCTGTGCTCGGCGCGGATGATGAGCTCGGTGTCGAACAGGTCCGCACCGGAGCGGCAGGCCCGGATCGCGTTGCGCAGCGCGAGGAGGTTGATCACCTTCATGCCGTGCGTGTCGGACAGGGTGAGCCCGAACCCTACGCGCAGGATGCCGCTGAAGACCGACGTCGCGGCCCGGCGCACCGGGCTCCGCTCGTCACGCGCGCCGGGCGCCCGCTTGGAGCCGACCACGATGGCCGGCCCGGTCGGCGCGTCGGACGGGTCGAGCAGCTCGAGCGCCTCCTTGAGGAACTCCAGGTCGTAGTAGTCCACGTCGAACACGACACCGACGTCGCCGCTCGACTCGAGCAGACCCATGCGGAGGGCCTCGCCGTAGTCGGCGGCGCGCATGGTCGAGACGGTCACCTCGGCGATCTGGTTCGCGAGCCGCGTCGCGATGGCCTCGGTCCCGTCGGTCGAGCCGTTCTCGACGACGTGCAGCTCGAACGGCGGCCCGAACCCGCGCATCCCCTCGACGACGTTCTGCACGCTCGCCTCCAGCATCGAGGCTTCGTTGTGGGCGGGCATGACGATGGAGATCACGGGTCCTCCGGACCGGACGGCGGCCCCGACCGGGCTGCGAAGCCACCATGGTGGCGCGCGCGGAAGGTCGATCAGGTGCCGGGTCCCGCCGGGTCGGCGCCGAGAAGCCCGGCAGTAGGCTGCCGCCGTCTTCCCGGGGGAGCCCACACCGATGCCCGACCTGCCCGACGTCCTCAAGCTCCACGCCGACGGGACACCCGACAAGCACGCCGTGATCGTCGACGCGAGCCATGGCGCCCGGGCCTCGGTCACCACGTTCGCCGAGCTCAACGAGCTGGTGAACCGGCTCGCCCACGGGCTCCGCGCCGCCGGGGTGGAGCAGGGGGACCGGCTCGTCTGGTGCGGGCCGAACTCGCTCGAGGTCATCGCGGTGATCCACGCGGCGCGCAAGGCCGGGCTCGTCGCCGTCCCGTTGTCGTACCGGTTCAACACCGACGAGATGCGGTACGTCATCGACAACTCCGATGCGACCCTCGTCATCGCCGACGCCGAGTACGCACCGCTCATCGACGCGGCGCGCGACCGCCTGCCCAACGTCCGCGCCTACGTCGGCTACGTCGCCACCGAGACCGCGCCCGAGCTCCCGGACGGCTGGCGATCCTGGAACGAGGTGATCGACGGCCAACCCGACGAGGAGCCGGCGGCGCCCGACGCATCGACCGTCGGAGCTCAGATGCTCTACACGTCGGGCACCACCGGCAAGCCGAAGGGCGCGCTGCGGACCACCAGCAACCGCGAGATCGTGCTCGCGCTGCTCGCGGAGCTCGGGCTGCAGCTCGGGAACGAGGTCCACGTCACGACCGGGCCGATGTACCACTCCGGACCGCTGGCGTTCGTCTCGGTGAACCACACGCTGGGCGCGCCGATCGTCGTGCTGCGACGCTTCGACCCGGTCGCGTGGCTCGCCGCGGTGAAGCTGCACAGCGCGACGAACACGTTCTCGGCGCCGACCCAGCTCAAGCGGGTCGTGAGCCTGCCCCCCGAGGAGCTCGCGCACGCAGACCTCTCCACGATGCGCTGCCTGATCGCGAACGCGGCACCCGTCCCGTACCCGCTGAAGCAGGAGATCATCGAGAAGCTCGGCGACGGCTTCCTCTTCGAGGTCTACGGCTCGACCGAGCTCGGGATCATCACGGTGCTGCGCCCCGAGGACCAGCTGCGCAAGCCGGGCTCGTGCGGCAAGCCGTACGGCGGCATCGAGTTCCGCATCGTGAAGGACGACGGCACCGTCGCGGCCCCGCACGAGAACGGCGAGCTCTTCATGTCGACCGGCCTCGCGATGGACGGCTACCACCGCACCGACGAGCAGCTGAGCGAGTACGAGGAAGGGCGCTGGAAGTCGGTCGGCGACATCGCGTACGCGGACGAGGAGGGGTACCTCTACATCTGCGACCGCAAGAAGGACATGATCATCTCGGGTGGCGTCAACATCTACCCGGCGGAGATCGAGGCGATCGTGTACCAGCACCCCCAGGTGCTGGACGTCGCGATCTTCGGCGTCCCCGACGACGAGTGGGGCGAGCGCGTGCACTGCATCGTCCAGGCGAAGACCCCGGGGTCGCTCGACCTCGACGACCTCGAAGCGTTCGTCAGTGCCCGCGTCGCGGGGTACAAGCGGCCACGCGGCTACGAGCTGCGCGACGAGCTGCCCCGCACCGACGCGGGCAAGCTGCTCAAGCGCGTTCTGCGTGACGAGTACTGGAAGGACCGCTCCCAGGCGGTGTAGGGCGCGGCCACTAGCGTCGGGGGGCCGATGAGCCCTCAGCCGCCCACTCCCCGTTCTCCCTCGCCCGATCGTCCGGGCCGCGATCGGCCGGTGGGCGAGGGCGGCTCCACTCCCCGATCTCCCTCGCCCGATCGTCCGGGCCGCGATCGGGCGGTGGGCATGGGCGGCTCCACTCCCGGCACCACCCTCTCGGAGGCCGACTCGAAGCGGCGGCTCGCGGAGTACGGCGTCCCGGTGGTGCCCGACCGCCGCGTGGGGTCGTCCGGCGACGCGGTCGCCGCGGCCGCGGCGTTCGGCTTCCCGGTCGTGGTGAAGCTGGGTGGCGACGCGATCGCCCACAAGACCGAGCGCGGCCTGGTACGCCTGAACCTCGGTGACGAGGTCGCGGTGCAGGATGCGGCCGAGGACCTCCTCCGGTCGGCGCGGCCCGAGGACGGCAAGGTGCACCTCCTCGTCGCACCGATGGTCCGCGGCGCCCGCGAGCTGATCGCCGGGTTGCACACCGACGCCCAGTTCGGGCGCTGCGTGATGGTGGGGTTCGGTGGGATCCTGGCCGAGGCGATCGCGGACGTGGCGTTCCGGCTGGTCCCGTTGGCACGGATCGACGCCGACGAGATGATCGAGGAGCTCGGGACCCAGGCGCTGCTCGGGCCGTTCCGGGGTGAGCCCCCGGTCGACCGGGACACGCTCGCCGCGACCCTCCTGGGCCTGAGCGCGCTGGCGGTGGCCGACCCCGAGGTGGTGTCGGTCGACGTGAACCCGCTGATCGTGGTCGACGGCCGTCCCGTCGCGGTCGACGCGCTGGTCGAGATCGCCGGCGGCGCGCGATGACCCCGCCCGCCAAGATGCGCGCCCTGTTCGACCCGCGCGGCGTGGTCGTGGCCGGGGCGTCCAGCCACCCGGGCAAATTCGGCTTCGTCGCGCTCCACAACATCCTCAGCCAGGGTTACGAGGGCGGGGTCCACGCGACCAACCGGGACGGCGGCAGGATCCTGGGGATCGAGACGGTCGCGTCGATCGACGACCTCCCCACGGACGCGCCGATCGACCTCGCATTCGTGTGCACGCCCGCCTCGGTGAACCCCGAGCTGCTCGCCGCGTGCGCGCGGCGGGGATCGCGGCGGCGTTCGTCACCTCGGCGGGCTACGGCGAAGCCGGCGAGGAGGGCCGGCGCGCCGAGCGCGACCTCATCGAGCTGGCGGACCGGCTCGACGTGCTCGTCGCCGGCCCGAACGGTCAGGGCGTGATCTCGACGCCCTCGAAGCTCTGCGCGCAGATCGTCGCCCCCGCGCCGCCGCCGGGCCGCATCGGCGTCGCGAGCCAGTCCGGCAACTTCGTGTCGTCGTTCCAGAACTACGCGGTGCAGACCGGCATCGGGATCAGCCGCGGGGTGAGCGCGGGCAACGCGGCGATGGTCGGCGTGCCGGACTACCTCGAGTACTTCGCGGACGACCCCGAGACCGCGGTCGGGCTCGCGTACGTCGAGGGCATCCACGACGGTCGCGCGTTCTTCGACCGGATCCGTGCGATCACGCCGCGCCAGCCGTTCGTGGTGCTCAAGGGCGGCGCGACCGCGGGCGGCCAACAGGCCGCGGCCTCGCACACCGGTGCGCTCGCGAGCGACGACGCGGTCTTCGACGGGATGTGCCACCAAGCCGGCCTCACCCGCGCGGCGACGGTCGAGGAGGCCTTCGAGGCGGCCGCGACCTTCGCGACGCAACCGTTGCCGCGGGGACCCAACGTCGCCGTGGTCACGACCGCGGGCGGCTGGGGCGTGGTCACCGCGGACGCGATCACCCGCTCGCCCGACCTCACGCTGGCCCCGATGCCCGACGACCTGCGCGTGGCGATCGACACCCGCCTTCCGCCCCGCTGGAGCCGCAACAACCCGATCGACCTCGCGGGGGGCGAGACCCGGGACACGATCCCCGAGCTCCTCGAGCTCGTCGCCCGCCACCCGGGCGTCGACGCGATCGTCTACCTGGGCCTCGGCATCCAGTCGAACCAGGCCCGGATGATGAAGGACGGACCGTTCTACCCGGGCGACGGTCTCGAGCGGATCGTGGCCTACCACGAGCGCCAGGACGAGCGCTTCGCCCGCGCCGCGGCCGAGATCTCGGACGCGACCGGCAAACCTATCCTCACCGCCACCGAGCTCGCGGTCGCGGCCCCCGACAACCCCGGGCCCCGCACGGTCCGTGCGACCGGGCGGCTCTGCTACGCGTCCTCCAACCGCGCGGTGACCGCGCTGGGCCATCTCCGCCGCTACGCGCGCTGGCGCGAGCGCCGAGGGCTCTAGGTGGCAGGTCGCGTACCGGTTTCACGTCGCACGCACCGCTCGACGCGCGAGGAGCGCGCCCGTGCGCGCCGCCGGGTCGTCGCGATCGTCCTCGGGTTCGTCGCGATCGTCCTCGTGGTCTTCGCGCTGCGGGGACCGAGTGCGGCGACGGCGTCGGACCGCGGGCCGGCGCTTGCGACCCCGCTGTGGTCGGCCCGCCGGATCCCGCAGACCATCGTCTACGACGTCGGGACCCAGCAGCTGCAGGCCGGCCTCGACCAGTCCGTCCAGGGGCTCGACGCGTGCTTCGTCGTTGCCGCGCCGTCGGGGCTCGTCGCGTCGCACCAGGCCGACGCGCCGCACATCCCGGCATCGACCCAGAAGCTGTTCACCGCCACCGCCGCGCTGGAGGACCTCGGACCCGAGTTCCACTACGAGACGAAGGCGGTCGCGCCGGCCACCCCGAAGAACGGCGCGGTCCAGCACCTCTGGCTCGTCGGTGCCGGCGACCCGGGCATCACGACGGCCGAGGCCGCAGCCCGCCTCGCCGCCGCGCCGCTCACCAAGGGGGACAAGGTCACGTCGCTCGAGACGCTGGCGGACGCCATCGTGCACGCCGGCGTGCGTTCGATCCCCGGCGGGATCGACGGCGACGACTCCCACTACGACACGACGCGCTACCTGTCCGTCTGGCCGGCGAGCTACCGGGCCGACCGCGAGATCGGGCCGCTCGGGGCCCTGACCGTCAACGACGGGTTCACGGGCCCGGACGGATCCGGCCCCGCCGCGGACTCGCCCGCGGTCAACGCCGCCACCCAGCTCGCCCGGCTGCTCGAGGCTCGCGGCGTCGACGTCGGGCCGGTGGGGCAGGGCACGGCCCCCAAGGACGCGACCACGGTCGCCACGCTCGAGTCGCCGCCGCTCACCGACATCATCGCCGGCTTCCTCGCGTCGAGCGACAACCTCACCGGCGAGCTCCTCACCCGCGAGCTCGCGACGCACGCGGGCAAGGAAGGGACTACCGCGAGCGGGCTCGCGGAGATCCGGTCGACGCTCACGAAGCTCGGGCTGCCGACCGCCGGCCTGCACATGGTGGACGGCTCCGGGCTCTCGCGCGACAACCGCGCGCCGTGCTCACTCGAGCTGGCGACGCTCGAGCTGATGAGCAAGCCGCGCTTCGCGTGGATCCGCAAGGGCATGTCGGTCGCGGGGGAGCACGGCACGCTCGCGACCCGCCTGCGAGGGACCCCGTTGCAGGGGAAGCTGGTCGCGAAGACCGGCTCGTTGAACGGCGTGAGCGGTCTGGCCGGCTTCGTGGACGTGAAGGTGCCGCTCGAGTTCTCGTTGCTGCTCAACGGTGCCTTCGCCGAGAGCACCGGCGTCGGCAAGCGGGAGCAGATGGCACAAGTCATCGCGCAGTACCCCAATGCGCCGACCGCGGACGCTCTCGTCCCTGCGCCCGCGACCGCCGCGCCGTGAGGTGCGCTTGCCGACCCCGCGTGCTCGCGGCTTGAATCCGAAGGTGCCCGACCGTCCGCCCCCGCTGCCCCAGGTCGTCGCCGAGCTCTGGGAGCTCGTCGTCGCCTACTTCAAGCAGGAGACGCTGGCCCCGCTCCAGCAGCTCGTCCGGGTCGTCGCGCTCGGTCTGGCCGGTGCGCTCCTGCTCGGCTTCGGCGTCGTCTGCGTCACCGTCGGCGGGCTGCGGCTGCTCCAGGAGGAGACCGGTTCGACGTTCACCGGGAACTGGTCCTGGGCCCCCTACGCGATCATGACCGTCGTGCTGCTCCTCGGCGGCGTGCTCACCTGGAAGATCGGGACGCGCAAGAAGCCGCGCCGGGAGATCCACCCCGTATGACGTCCGTGCCGCCGCGCGGGCCGATCACCAAGGCCGACATCGAAGCGAAGCTCGCGACGTTGAAGGGCGGGGTCGACACCGAGATCGCCAACGTCCGCGGGATCGCGATCGGGGTCGGCGTGGCGGTCGCGGTGGTCGTGGTCCTCGCGACCTTCGCGCTCGGTCGGCGCCGGGGCCGGCGGCTCGCCACGATCGTCGAGATCCGCCGCGTATGAACCCGGTCCAGATCGTGCTGCGCGCGCTGGGCGGCCAGGCGCGCAAGCCCGGTCGCGCCGCGATCTACCTCACGATGGCGACCACCGGCTTCAAGCTCGTGCGCCGCATCATGAACAGCCGCGAGCGCACGCTCTTGCAGTTCGAGGTCAAGCCGGGTGAGCGGTTCGAGATCCGTGGAGTGCGGCGCGGCCGGTAGCCTGGGACCGATGAAGGTCCTGCTCCGCAACCCCCGGCGCGAGCTGGAGCTGCCGGGTCCGACGACGGTGATGAAGCTCCTGGCCCAGCTCGAGCTGAACCCGGAGTCCGTCCTCGTGATCCAGGGCGACACCCTTGTGCCCCGCGACGCCCGCCTCGCCGACTCGGACGTCATCGAGATCCGTCCCGTCATCTCGGGCGGAGACTCATGACCGACTTCACGAGCGCGCCGGAGCGAAGCGGGCGCACCGCCGGCGTGCAGCCGCTCGAAAAGCGGAGCGTGGGCCGAGCGCCCCGGGCCGCAGGCCCGAGAACGGGTATGCAGTGAAATGCCGGCGGTGCCGGGCCCCGGCGGTCATCGACATCCGGCGCCACAACGCGGCGTTCTGCGGCCCGTGCTTCGTGCACCACTGCCAGGAGCAGGTGCGGCGGGCGATCCACGAGCACGCGATGGTCGAGCCCGGCGACCGGATCCTGGTCGCGGTCTCGGGCGGGAAGGACTCGCTCGCGCTCTGGGATCTCCTCGTCGAGCTCGGGTACCGGGCGGACGGCCTCTACCTCGGCCTCGGCATCGGCGAGTACTCCGACGAGTCCGGCCGCTACGCCCGGGCCTACGCGCGCGATCGCGGGCTGCTGCTGCGCGAGGTCGACCTGCGCGAGGACCACGGCTTCGACATCCCGGTCGCCGCGCAGGTGACTCGGCGCGCGCCGTGTGGCGCGTGCGGACTCTCGAAGCGCCACCTGTTCAACGCCACTGCGCTCGAGCACGGCTACGACGCGGTCGCGACCGGCCACAACCTCGACGACGAGGCCGCGGTCCTGCTCGGCAACGTCCTGCGCTGGGAGACCGGCTACCTCGGCCGCCAGTACCCGGTGCTGCCCGCGAGCGAGGGCTTCGCACGCAAGGTCAAGCCGCTCGTGCGCCTGGGCGAGCGCGAGATGGCCGCCTACTGCGTGCTGCGCGGCATCGACTACCAGGTCGAGGAGTGCCCGATGGCGGAGGGCAACCGTCATCTCGGGTTCAAAGAGGTGCTGAACGCGCTCGAAGACCGGTCGCCGGGCTCGAAGGCCGCGTTCCTGTTCGGGTTCTTCGCCCGGGGCCACGAGCGCTTCGGTGCCGAGGAGGCGGACCTCGAGCTCGTCCCGTGCCCGGGCTGCGGCGCACCGACGACGACCGGCGGCCGGTGCGCGTTCTGCTCGTTGCGGGACCGCGCCGCGGGCGAGGACCCGGTCGAGCTCCGGGTCGGCGGGTAACGCCGTGCCCCGACCGTTCGTCGTGGGGGACCGCGTCCTGCTCATCGACGCCAAGCAGCGCCGCCACCTGATCACGCTGGCCGACGGCGAGGCGTTCCACAGCCACACCGGCGTGCTCGACCACGCGCTGCTCATCGGTCAGGACGAAGGCGTCACCGTCCGGACCACGATGGGCTCGCGCCTCATCGCGGTGCGCCCGACGCTGAGCGAGTACATCCTCAAGATGCCGCGCGGCGCGCAGGTCATCTACCCCAAGGACCTCGGTCCGATCCTGATGCTCGCCGACATCTTCCCCGGCGCGCGGGTCCTCGAGTCCGGGGTCGGCTCCGGCGCGCTCACCATGACGTTGCTGCGCGCGATCGGGCCGACCGGTCACGTCTTCGGCTACGAGCTGCGGGCCGACTTCGCGGACCGGGCGCAACGCAACGTCGAGAGCTTTCTCGGGCCGGACCTTCCCTTGAGCGTCGAGACCCGCGACGTCTACGACGGCATCGACGTCGACGACCTGGACCGCGTCGTGCTCGACCTCCCGGAGCCGTGGCGGGTCGTCAAGCACGCCGAGGCGTCGCTGCGCCCCGGCGGGGTGCTGCTCTCGTACCTGCCGACCATCGGGCAGGTCATGCGCCTGCGCGAGGAGCTCGACGGCTCCGCATTCGGGATGGCCGAGACGCTGGAGGTCATGCAGCGCGGCTGGCACGTCGACGGCCAGTCGGTGCGGCCCGACCACCGGATGGTCGCGCACACGGGCTTCCTCACCCACGCCCGGCTGCTCGTCCCGGCCTCGTGACCGCGGGCGAGGGATGAACGCGCTCGATGCGCTGATCCTGGCCGGCGTCGTCATCGCCGCGGTCGGGGGCTACCGACTCGGCTTCGTGGCCCGGGCGCTGTCGTGGGCCGGGCTCGCGGCCGCGCTCGTCCTCGCGATCCGCCTGATCCCGGACCTCATGACCGCGCTGGCCGGCGCGACGCCGCGAGGGCGGCTGCTCGCGGTCATCGCCTTCGTGATCGGCCTCGGCCTGCTGGGCCAGGCGCTCGGCCTCGCGGTCGGCGCCCTCGCCCACGCGCGCCTCTCCAACGCGACCGTCGTGCAGCGCAGCGACCGGATCGCCGGTGCTGCGGTGGGGGCGTGCGGGGCCGTCATCTTCCTCTGGCTGCTGCTCCCCGCACTCCTCAGCGCCCCGGGCTGGCCGGCCCAGGCCGCGCAAGGCTCGACGATCGCGTCGACGATCGAGCGGGTCGCGCCCCAACCGCCGCCGTCCCTGCGCGAGCTCGGCCGCATGGTCGCGCAGGCGCCGTTTCCCGAGGTGTTCGACCCGTCCGACCGACCGGGCGACGTCGGCGCGCCGCCGCAGCTCGTCCTCTCGCCCGCCTCGGACGAGCGGGTCCGGAACGCGGTCGTGCGGGTCGAAGGCGAGGCCTGCGACCAGATCCAGGACGGCACCGGCTTCGCAGTCACCCGCGACCTGGTCGTGACCAACGCACACGTGGTGGCCGGCGAGCGCCAGACCTCGGTGTTCCTGCCCGACGGCGAACGCCGGGCGGCCCGGGTCGTGCGCTTCGACCCGCGGCGGGACCTCGCGCTCCTCCAGGTCCCCGGCCTCGGGCTCGCGCCGCTCGCGCTCGGCCACGGCGCCACGGGCATGGTCGGGGCGGTCTACGGCCACCCCGGCGGCGGGCCGCTGCGACCGACTCCGGCCCGGATCGCCGAGGAGATCGACGCCCGCGGCACGGACATCTACCGCACGACGCCGACGAGCCGCTCGGTCTTCGTCCTCGCGTCGCAGCTCGCGCCGGGGGACTCGGGCGCCCCGCTCGTGGACCCGAACGGCACCGTGGTCGGCGTCGCGTTCGCGATCGATCCGGCGACGAACACGACCGCGTACGCGCTCACCGACGCCGAGCTGCGCCCGGTGCTCGAGGCCGTCCCGACCCACACCGCCGAGACCGGCTCCTGCCTCGTCGGCTGACCCCCAACCCCGCTTTGGCGTCATTTACCCCCCTCACTGGTGGGTAAATGACGCCAAAGTCCAAAGGGGGCGCGGGTCGGGGCGGGTCAGGCGAGGCCGAACCAGCCGAGGACGGTGAGGACCAGGACGACGGCGGCGAGGACGGAGACGACCGCGACACACACGGTCGCGACGGCCTTGAAGCGCGGGCGGTTGACCGCGTCGCCGAGGACCGAGCGCCGGTTGGCCAGGATCAGGATGAACGTGAGGATGACAGGCGTGATGATCCCGTTCAGGATCTGCATCGTGATCAGCAGGTCGATGAGGTTCCCGGGGATCAGCGCGACGGCCGCGCCGATGACGATCTGCGCGGTGAACAGCCCGAGGAACAACGGGGCTTCCCGGAACCGCCGTGACACCGAACGCTCGGCGCCGACCGCTTCGGCGACGCCGTAGGCCGTCGACAAGGGGACGATCGCCGCCGCGAGCAGGGACGCGCCGAGCAGCCCGAGCGCGAACAGCGTCTCGGCGCTCGCGCCAGCGACGGGCTGCAGCGCCTTGGCGGCCTGGTCCGCGGACTCGAGCGCGCCGCTCCCGCCGATCGTCGCCGCGGTGGCGATGATGATCGACATCGCGATCAGGTTGGCGAACACCGAGCCCGCGATCGTGTCGATGCGCTCCTGCGGGTACTCGTCGGGCCCGATGCCGCGGTCCGCGACCGCGGCCGCCTGGTACAGCTGCATGTACGGCGTGATGGTCGTGCCGATGATCGCGACCGCGAGGAACAGGAAACTCTGGCTGCTGACGAAGTGCGGCCAGAGGGTGTTCTTCGCCACCTCTCCCCAGTTGGGGTCGGCCAGCACCATCGAGATCGGGTACGCGAGGAAGACCAGCGACAGGAGCAGGAAGATCTTCTCCGCCCGCCGGTACGACCCGAGCACGACGACGCTGAAGATGACCGCCGCCGCGATCGGCACCGAGATGTAGCGCGACACGCCGAAGATCTCCATCGCCGCCCCGATGCCCGCGAACTCCGACACGACGAGTCCGAGGTTCGCGACGAGGAGCGCGAGCACCGCGAACGCGCCCATTCGCAGCGAGAACTGCTCGCGCACCAGCGAGATGAGGCCCTCGCCCGTGTACGCACCGAGCCGGGCCGACATCTCCTGGACGACCACGAGCGCCACGGTGACGAGCACCATGACGAAGAGCATCGAGTAGATGAACTCGGAGCCGGCCGACGCGTACGTCGTGATGCCGCCGGCGTCGTTCCCCGCGCTCGCGGCGATGACGCCCGGCCCCAGCACGGCGAAGATCGCGAGCGGCCGCACCATCCGGCGGCGCCGCGGCGCGGGCGGCGGCGGCACCGGAACCGAGCTCATCGTTCCCGCTCTCGGCTCTGCGAGCCGGGCCGGCAACCCAGCCCCCGGCGAAACGCTCCGCTCGCGCACCGGCCGGAGCCGCGCGTGGTCCCCGCTGCGCTCATGGAGTGCCTATCCCATCAGCCGCGGAGGCGGAGGAAGCGGACCTTGCCGCGGTCGGGCACGAGCGCGTCGATGAGGTCGTCGGCGAGGATGCGACCGACGGGCCGGTCGTCGTCGTCGATCACCAGCACCGACGAGCCTCGGGAGTCGATGAAGCGCCGCACGACGTCGTCGAGCGGGGCGTCCGGAGACACCGTCACCGGCTCGGGTGGTCCCGCCACGTCGATGACGGCGTCGTCCTTCGACGCGACGAGCAGCTCGAACAGCCCGAGGTCGTGCACCAGCCGGCCGGTCTCGTCGACGATGATCACGCCGTCGACGTCGGCCTGGTGCTCGGCCTGGCTGCGCAGGATGCGGCGCACCTGGCCCACCTTCTGCTCCGGCCGGACCAGCACGAGGTTCGTCGTCATGAGACCACCGGCCGAGCCCTCGCGGTAGAGCAGGAGCGCCTGCAGGCGCGCCGCCTTCTCGCGCGGCATCGCGCCCAGGAGCTCGTCCGCTTCGTCGTGTTCCAGGTCGCGGAGCGCGTCGACGGCCTCGTCCGGCTCCATCTCCGCGATGAGCTTCGCCGCGTGCTCGGTCGAGGACTCGCGCAGGAGCGCGAGGATCTCGCCCGCTTCCATCTCCTCGAGCGCGTCGGCCGCGGTCTCGGGCTCCAGCTGGGCGAGGAGCTCCTGGCGCTCGTCGCGGCCGAGCTCCTCCAGCAGGTCGGCGAGCTCGCCCGGGCGCAGCCGGCGCAGGGCCTGGTTCGGGGTGAGCAGGCGCATCGGGCCCGGGGGACCGGTGCCCGCCCCGTCCGTGCCGCCGGTGCCGAACGGCTGGATGGCGGCCCAGTCGATGACGCGATCCGGCGTCGGACGGCGCCGCCAGCGTGGCGGCCCGAGCCGGCGGAGCAACGTCTGGAAGCCGACGTCCACGCCCACCAGGGAGTACCGGTCGCCGACGCGCGCCAGGTAGAGGTCGGCGGCACGGATGACCCGCACCCCGTCGACGTCGACGAGCTGGTGGTCGACGACGTCGCCGTTGAGCACGACCTCGCCGGGACGACGCTCGAAGTCACGCAGGTCGAGACGCACCGAGCTGAGGGTCACGCGCTCGGTGCTGATCTCCTGGACGTGGTCGACCGGGACGAACGCGCGCCGCCGGCCGACCCGGACCACGAGCCCGGTCACCGGCGGGTAGGGCTCGCCCCGCCAGCGGACGACGACGTCGACGAGCCGGCCGACCTCGGCCCCGGTGCGGTCGCGCACCGGGCGGCCGACGAGCCCGGCCGTGGAGACGAGCGCGTCCGCGACGGCGCGGTTGGCGAGCAGGCGTTGGGTGCGGTGCTCACGCCGGCGGCGCAGCGCCGAGGGCGTGGGCAGGGGTGGACGGCGAGCCATGGCGCACCTCCCGGGAGGCGGGGCGGACGGGGAGTCGACGACAGGGGCGGGGTCGGCTCGCCGTCGGGCTCGAACGTCGGGATCAGACGCGGAGCAGCGGGCGACAGGCGCGACCGTGCGTACTCGGGGGTTCGTCCGTACGCATTCGGCGCCTCACCTCCTCACCCGTCCGGGGGGCGCCGATCCCGGGGCGCCGTGCACCTGGGATCGGCCCGAGAGCCCGGCCAGTTTAGCCCCCCGGGCGCGACGCCGCCCCGGCCACAGCGGCCGGGGCGGGACGAAACGTCAGGGTTCCCGGGCTACTCGGCCTCGATGAAGATGCACTCGCCGGGGCACTCCTCGGCGGACTCGATCGTGGCCTCGAGCATGTCGTCCGGGATGTTCGCGAGGCCCTCGGGCCCGCCCGGGCTGCTGAAGACCTTGTCGCCCTCCTTCACGTAGGCGAGGCCGTCGTCGAGGAGGGTGAACACGCTCGGCGCGATCTCCTCGCAGAGCCCGTCACCGGTGCAGAGGTCCTGGTCGATCCAGACCTTCATGGGCATGGTGTCTCACCTCTTCGTGGGATGTTCTCGGAGCAGGACCGAGATCCGCGGCCGGATCCGACGGAGCGTAGAGCCGCGTTCCCGTGTGGTGCAATTTATCAAGTCCGCGCGTGGAAAAAGCGCATCGGGGGGTATCCCGATGATTAGGGTGCCCAGGTGTAGGTTCGATCTCCGGCCGAGACCCGCGGGTCTCACGAAACAAGGAGGGTCTTCGTGGCTTCCGAGCACGAGCGACGCCTCGCCGAGTACGAGCGCCAGGTCGGCGACCTCCAGGACCAGCTGAAGTCGCTCGAGGAGGAGGTCGTGGTCCTCCGGCGCCGGCTGCAGGACGCGCCCAAGCGCGTCCGGACCCTCGAGGAGCGCCTGCTCGAGACCAAGGGCCAGCTCGCCCAGGCCGTCTCGCAGAACGAACGGCTCTCAGCCACGCTCCGTGAGGCCCGCGAGCACATCGCCGCGCTGCGCGAAGAGGTCGAGAAGCTCACGATGCCGCCGTCCGCGTACGGCACCTTCCTCGGTGCCAACGACGACGGGACCGTGGACGTGTTCAGCGCCGGGCGCAAGATGCGGGTCGCCGCGCACCCCGAGCTCGAGATCGACGACATGAAGCGCGGCCAGGAGGTCGTGCTCAACGAGTCGCTCAACGTCGTGCTCGCGCGGCCCCGAGGTGCAGGGTGAGGTCGTCGTCTTCAAGGAGCTGCTGGAGGACGGCACCCGCGCCCTGATCGTCGGACGCGCGGACGAGGAGCGCGTGTGCGAGCTCGGCGACGAGCTGCTCGGCGTCCGCCTCCGCTCCGGCGAGCACGTGCTCATGGACAGTCGCTCGGGTCTGCTCGTGGAGCGGATCCCGCGTCCCGAGGTCGAGGAGCTCGTCCTCGAAGAGGTGCCCGACATCACGTACGCGGACGTCGGCGGGCTCGACGACCAGATCGAGCAGATCCACGACGCGGTCGAGCTGCCGTACCTCTACGCCGACCTGTTCCACGAGCTCGAGCTCCAGCCACCCAAGGGGATCCTGCTCTACGGGCCCCCGGGCTGCGGCAAGACGCTGATCGCCAAGGCGGTCGCCAACTCGCTCGCGTCGCGCGTGGCCGAGAAGACCGGGAACCAGAAGACGCGCTCGTACTTCCTGAACATCAAGGGCCCGGAGCTGCTCAACAAGTACGTCGGGGAGACCGAGCGCCAGATCCGCCTGATCTTCGAGCGGGCGCGCGAGAAGTCCGAGGAGGGCGTGCCGGTCATCGTGTTCTTCGACGAGATGGACTCGCTGTTCCGGACCCGTGGCACCGGGATCTCGTCGGACATCGAGAGCACGATCGTGCCGCAGCTGCTCGCCGAGATCGACGGCGTCGAGACCCTGAAGAACGTGATCGTCATCGGTGCGTCGAACCGCGAGGACCTGATCGACCCCGCGATCCTGCGCCCCGGCCGCCTCGACGTGAAGATCAAGATCGAGCGCCCGGACGAGGAGAGCTCCAAGCAGATCTTCGCCCGCTACCTGCTCCCGACGCTGCCGATCGCCGAGGACGAGACCAAGCTCCACGACGGCGACGCCGAGCGCGCGGTCACCGCGATGATCGACGCCGCGGTGTCCGCGATGTACGCGACCGACGAGCCGAACAAGTTCCTCGAGGTCACGTACCAGAACGGCGACAAGGAGATCCTCTACTTCAAGGACTTCTCGTCCGGGGCGATGATCGAGAACATCGTGCGACGCAGCAAGAAGCTCGCGATCAAGCGCAAGATCGCCGGCGGCTCGCTCGGGATCTCGACCCAGGACCTCCTCGACTCGATCAAGCAGGAGTACCGCGAGCACGAGGACCTGCCGAACACCACGAACCCGGACGACTGGGCGAAGATCTCGGGGAAGAAGGGCGAGCGCATCGTCTTCGTGCGCACGCTCCTCGCCGAGGGCGACCAGGAGTCGGGTGGCCGTCAGATCGAGCGCGTCACGACCGGTCAATACCTCTAGCCGCCGCCGCTCGTCCCGCGACGGCGATCGCGACGATCGAGCGGCGGAGATCTTCGGTGAATTGGTCCTCGGGAGTCGCGTCCGACCCGTCGGGGTGACGGGTAGGCTGATCTCGATGGCAGTTCCGAAGGTGTGCGGCATCGAGACCGAGTACGCGGTGCTCCTGCGCGGCACCGCGGACGCCAACCCGGTGCTCGCCTCCTCGATGCTCATCAACGCGTACGTCGAGCACCGCAAGGTCGGGTGGGACTTCGACGACGAGTCACCCGGGCGCGACGCGCGCGGGTTCGGCCGCGACGGTTCGCAGCCCCCGGAGATCGAGACGCACCTCGTGAACACCGTGCTGACCAACGGCGCGCGCTACTACGTCGACCACGCGCACCCCGAGTACTCGACCCCGGAGTGCGCGGACGCGCTCGAGCTCGTGTGCGCGGACAAGGCGGGGGAGCGGATCCTCGCCCGTTCGATGCAGGCCTCCCGCCACCTCCTCGGCCCGGGCGAGGAGATCGTCGTCTACAAGAACAACTCGGACGGGAAGGGCAACTCGTACGGCTGCCACGAGAACTACCTCGTGAGCCGCCAGGTCCCGTTCGTCTCGCTGGTGCGCAACCTGCTCCCGTGGTTCGTCAGCCGCCAGGTCTTCACCGGGGCCGGCAAGGTGGGCGCGGAGAACGGTGCCGCGTCCGTCGACTACCAGATCAGCGCCCGCGCCGACTTCTTCGAGGAGGAGGTCGGGCTCGAGACGACGCTCAAGCGTCCGCTGGTCAACACGCGCGACGAGCCCCACGCCGACCCGCAGAAGTACCGCCGCCTCCATGTCATCGTCGGCGACGCGAACCTGTGCGAGGTGGCGACGTACCTCAAGGTGGGGACGACCGCCGTCGTCCTGGCGATGATCGAGGACGACTTCATCGACAAGGACCTCTCGATCATCGGACCGGTCCACGCGGTGCGCACCGTCTCGCACGACCCGACGTGTCGCGCCACGCTCGAGCTCGTCGACGGTGGGTCGTGCACCGCGGTGGAGCTGCAGTGGGAGTTCCTCCGGCTCGCCCAGAAGTACGCGGACGAGACCGGGCTCGAGGAGTGCGGCGGCGAAGACGTCGGCGGCGACGTGCTGCGACGCTGGGAGGCGGTGCTCACCCAGCTCGAGCGCGACCCGATGGGCCTCGACGGCCAGCTCGACTGGGTCACGAAGCTGTCGCTGCTGGAGGCGTACCAGGCCCGCGACGGGCTCGCGTGGGACGACCCGAAGCTCGCGCTGCTGGACCTGCAGTACCACGACGTGCGGCCCCAGCGATCGCTGTACGAGCGGCTGGTGCGGGCGGGTAAGGTCGAGCGCCTGGTGGAAGAAACCGACGTGACCACGGCGATGACCGAGCCTCCGGAACGGACGCGGGCCTACTTCCGCGGCAATTGCCTGAGCCGCTGGCCCGATGCGGTGGTCGCCGCCAACTGGGACAGCATCATCCTCGATGTCGGCAGCGACCCGTTGCGCCGCATCCCGATGATGGAACCCCTCAAGGGAAGTCGGATGTTTGTCGAGCGGTTGTTCGAGGAATGCGCGACGCCGGCCGAGCTGGTCGAGCGGTTGGCGTCGTAGGCGCTCCGTCTCGAGCGGGCGTCAGGGAGGTATCGGAACATGCCGGAACGGGAGCAGAAGAAGAAGTCCACGGGCAAGGAGCGGGCGCGCGAAGCCGAGGACGTCGAGGTCGACGCCGCACCGTCCAAGCAGGCCGAGGCGTTGAAGGAGGAGCTCGACGACCTCCTCGACGAGATCGACAGCGTGCTCGAGTCCAACGCCGAGGACTTCGTGCGCTCGTACGTCCAGAAGGGCGGCGAGTGAGCGGCCGCCGCGTTCGGCGAACCGGCGTCTGATGCACACCGGCCCCGGGTCCGGACCGCTCCACGGCGCGATGGCACACTCGGAGGTCCTGCGGGCCGGCGCCGGCTACGGGCGCGTGCCCGACGACGTCCTCGCCGCGGCCCACGAAGCACGCTCGCTGCGCCGACTCCGACGCCGCATCCGCTGGTGGTCCCGCCTGCACCTGATCCGCTGACGCCGGGAACGCCAAGACCAGGCGATCGCTCGGTCAGCGACGTCGGCCCGCAGGCAGGAAGCAGGCGGCCGGTCAGGTCGAACTGCGCTGGCTCAATCCCGGTGTGGCCGATCGCTCGACATCGAGCCATCCCGCCTTGATCTGAGACGCGGGAATTGCGATCCGAAAGACACGCATCGCCGCTGCGTCGACGCCGTGGTCGCCCGCGTTCACCCTCACAGAATGCCCGCTCCGGCGGGTTCTCGCCCCGGCAGGCGACGGCGATCTCGCTCGTCGAGGAAACCTCAGCTGAAAGCTTGACAAGGCGAACACGCGTTCGTATCATGTCGGTACTTTCTCGATCGGCTTCCCCCGTCCGTGAGTTCTCCGTGATGGGGGCGTGCCGTGTTCGAGATGCTGCGCGAGTCGATCGCATCGCTGCGCATGCTCGCGGCCGGGCTCGATGCGGCTGCGCTCACCGGGGCGGGGGCGAAGCGACTGGTCGAGCAGACCGCCGAGCTGGAACGGCTCGCCGGCGCGGTCCGGACGCTCGCGGCGGGGCGGGTCGCGCAGACCGGCGCGTGGATCGGCCCCGACGGCGCGTTTCGCGACGCGGGAGCCTGGATGGCGTCGGTGGCGGGCACCCGGGCGATCTCGGACGTCGAAGGACTCGTCGAGATGCGCGGCCCGATCGACCTGACCGCACGGTTCATGGCCGCGCTCGAACCCATCGAAGCCGACCTCTTCGACCAGGCCCGCGCCGCAGGACGCCGAGAACCCCCCGACGCCCTCGCCTTCGACGCCATCATCCAGATGGCCGACGAGTCCGCCGAAGTCGCCACGAAGGCATCCGGGAATCGCGTTCCGGCGACCGTGATCGTGCGCGTCGACCACGCCGCGCTCGTGCGCGGCACCACGGAGCCGGGCGAGACCTGCGAGATCGCCGGGATCGGACCCGTCCCCGTGCCGGTCGCCCGCAAGCTCGAGGGCGACGACTCCATCCTCAAAGTCCTCGTCCACGACACGACCGACGTGCGCGCCATCAGCCAGGCGGCCGCACCATCCCCGCCCGGCTCCGCACCGCACTCGAGGAGCTCTTCCCCGAATGCTGCATCGAGGGATGCCACACCGACCGGCACCTCGAGATCGACCACAACATCCCCATCGCCGAAGGCGGACCCACCGCACTCTGGAACCTCACCCGCCCCTGCCACCACCACCACGACCACAAACACACCCACAACCTCCGGATCGTCGGCCAAGGCACCCGCCGCCACCTCGAACCCGCACCCCGCACAGCCGACCGCGCGCCACCCGTTTCACACCCGAACCCGATGCGAAAGAGTCGCGCGGGGCCCCGTGTAGTCTCGCCGCCGTGAGCCACGAGCCCGGGGTGCCGGCCTTCGCCGACACGGGATCCTCCTTCGTCGACCTCCTGCGCAAGGTCGCGCCCGATGCCCTCCCGCCGTCGGTGATGGGGCAGGGGAGCAGCGGCTTCGAGATCACGCACGGCACGACCGTCGTCGCGATCCGCTGTGAGGGCGGCGTCGTCATGGCGGGCGACCGCCGGGCGACCGCGGGCTACACGATCGCGAACCGCCGGATCGAGAAGGTGTTCGCGGCCGACGAGCTGTCGGGGGTCGCGATCGCCGGAGCCGCGGGCCCGGCGGTCGAGATGGTGCGGCTCTTCCAGGTGCAGCTGCAGCACTACGAGAAGGTCGAGGGTGAGCAGCTCTCGCTCGAGGGCAAGGCCAACCAGCTCGCGCAGATGGTCCGGGCGAACCTCCCGGCGGCCATGCAGGGCTTCGTCGTCGTCCCGCTCTTCGCCGGCTACGACAACCGTCGGCAGGTCGGCCGCGTCTTCAGCTTCGACCCCGCGGGCGGCAAGTACGAGGAGGCCGACTACCAGGCCAACGGCTCCGGCGGGGTCCACGCCCGCAACTGGATCAAGGCCGGATGGCGCGAGGGCCTGAGCGCCCACGACGCCATCGACCTCGCGATCCGCGCGCTGTTCGCCGCCGCCGACGAGGACGTCGCGACCGGCGGTCCCGACCTGGTGCGCGGGATCTACCCGAACGTCGCGGTCATCGACGCCGACGGGTTCGCCGCGCTGGACGACCAAGCCGTCGCGGGCCGGGCCCAGGCGCTCCTCGGCGGCGCCGAGCGCGGCGGCAACGAGACCCAGGGCCCGCCGGCCAACGACGCCGAGGCCTAGGTCATGAGCGCCGCGGAACGCCTCCGAACTCGCGACCGTGATTCCAGCGGAGCGTGGCCCAAGCGGCCCGGTCCGAAGGACCGAGAGCGGGAAGCATGAGCCAGCCGTTCTACGTCTCGCCCGAGCAGGTCATGAAGGACCGGGCGGACTACGCCCGGAAGGGGATCGCCCGGGGACGCAGCCTGGCTGCGCTCGAGTGCGCCGACGGCGTCCTGCTGCTCGCCGAGAACCCGAGCCGCACGCTGTTCAAGATCAGCGAGCTGTACGACCGGATCGCGTTCGCCGGCGTCGGCAAGTACAACGAGTTCCAGAGCCTGAAGATCGGTGGCGTCCGGCTCGCCGACCTCAAGGGCTACCAGTACTCACGCGAGGACGTCACCGCGAACGGCATCGCCAACGCGTACGCGCAGACCCTGGGCCAGGTCTTCACCCACGAGATGAAGCCCTACGAGGTCGAGATCCTGGTCGCCCAGGTGAGCATGGACGCCGACGAGCCCAACGAGCTGTTCCGGATCCTGTACGACGGGACGGTCATCGACGAGCACAGCTTCACGGTGCTCGGCGGCCAGGCCGAGACGATCATGGAGGTGCTGCGCCAGGCCTACGAGCCGGGGCTGGACCTCGGCGCGGCCACCCGGCTCGGAGCCCGGGTGCTCGGCGAGGACCAGCAGACCGCGCCGCCCGCGGACCAGCTCGAGGTCGCGCTGCTCGATCGCAACCGGCCGCACCGCACGTTCCGGCGGATCAAGGGCGCGGAGCTCGAAGCACTCCTGGCCGGCTGACCGGCCCGCTGCGTCGAGTCACCCGTCGGGGTCGTCGAACGTACGCGCGGCACGCTCGATCTCGCGCAGCTGCTGTGCACCGGCAGTGGTCGCGTGCTGGACGATCCACGCCGCCGGGTGCACCGCCGCACCGGAGGAGAACGGGCGGTCCCACGCCGCCCAGGGCGTCACCTCGGCGCGCGACGCGATCGCGTCCGCCGCGGTGGTGATGCCGTCGAGCACCTCGCCGAGATCGGTCGCCGCCGCCGCGCCCGGTCGCGGCGCGGCGGTTCCTCCCATCGGGAGCTGCACCCCGGGGTCGTCCAGGACGCGGGGCAGCGCCCGGGCCAGCGCGGCGAGGAGGTCGCGCACCCACGCCGCCCGGTCGAGCACCGACGGCGTCGACGGGTCCGGGCCTGTGGCCAGCCGGTCGGCGGGCACCGCGGTCAGGGCCTCACGGAAGCGGCGCGGGAACGTCCGCAACGCAAGGATCGCGTCGGGCACGCTGATCGACGCTTCGGGGATCCCGCCGGTCGGGCTCGCGGCCATCAGGCGAACGAGTGCACGAGCGGCGCCACCGCCGCCACCACGACCGCGATCAGGACGATCCAGAACGGCCAGGTGAGCGGGCGGCGGCTCGAGGGTGGCTCCGGGAGCTCGGTTGCGTCGTCGACGGCGTTGGCGAGCAGCACGAGCTGCGCGTCCTCGGCCTGGTCGGTCGGCACGAACACGTCGATGCGCGCCATCTCACCCACCGTCAACCCGTAGGGCGAGTCGAGCGCGCCCCGCAGCTCGGCGTCGATCCCCTCGTCGTACAGCCGCGCCGCGAGCACCCGGGCCGCGAACGACCCGCAGACCGATGTCAGCTGCTCCATGGCCGCCACGCCGCCATCGTAGGCTCGGCGATCTGCGAATCCCAGGTGCGAACGGTCCGCCGGTCGCTCAAGGCGGGTCGGCACGGTGCCGACGAACGCCCTGCACCACCGACCCGGAGGAATTCCGTGACCAGGCGATCGCTGCACCTCGTGACCGTGGGCGTGCTCGCCGTCGCGCTGCTCGTGATGGGCGCCGGGTTCCCCGCCAAGCAGGAGCCGCCGAAGCGCTGGGCGAAGAGCGTCTGCACCGCGGTCGGCAGCTGGGTGCACGCGGCGCAGTCGGGCGCGTCGGCGCTGAACGGCCAGGCGAGCACGAGCGCGAACCTCCCGAACGTCAAGCGCGGCCTCGTGAAGTACCTCGGTGACACCGAGGACGCGACGCACCGGGTCATCGAAGCGCTTCGTGCCGCCGGCCACCCCGCGACCCCGAAGGGCACGCAGGCCGCCGCCGGCCTGACGAGGGGCTTCGGGCGCATCGAGACCGCGATCAGGGGCTTCGAGCGCGAGGCCCGGGCCGTGCCGACCGGGACGCCGACGGTCACGCTGGCGCGGCTGACGGCGCTCCAGACCAGGATCAACACGAAGCTGGGCGCGCTCGACCAGGCGATCGGCAGGCTCAGCCGGTTCGACCCCGGCCACAAGATCCAGAAGGCGTTCCGGGCCACGTCGGCCTGCCAGTCCTTGAGCTGAGCCGGAATCCACGAGCTGAGCCGACGCGGGTTCGGACGCGGGCCACTCACCGATACGCTGCTCCCATGGAACGCCGGATCTTCGGGCTCGAGAACGAGTACGGCGTCACGTGCACGCTCCGTGGCCAACGCCGGTTGAGCCCGGACGAGGTCGCGCGCTACCTGTTCCGCCGGGTGGTGAGCTGGGGCCGTTCGAGCAACGTCTTCCTCGAGAACGGCGCCCGCCTCTACCTCGACGTCGGCAGCCACCCCGAGTACGCCACGCCCGAGTGCGACTCGATCGCCGACCTCGTCGTGCACGACAAGGCGGGGGAGCGGATCCTCGAGGGCCTCGTGCACAGCGCCGAGCAGCGGCTGCGCGAAGAAGGCATCCGGGGCGAGGTCTTCCTGTTCAAGAACAACACCGACTCCGCCGGCAACTCCTATGGGTGCCACGAGAACTACCTCGTCGAACGCGACGGCGACTTCGGCAAGTTCACCGACGTCCTGATCCCGTTCCTCGTCTCCCGGCAGATCTACGCCGGTGCGGGCAAGGTGCTCCAGACGGCCCGGGGCGCCATGTACTGCGTCGCGCAGCGGGCCGAGCACATCTGGGAGGGCGTCTCGAGCGCCACGACCAGGTCCCGGCCGATCATCAACACCCGCGACGAGCCCCACGCCGACGCCGAGCGGTTCCGGCGCCTCCACGTGATCGTGGGCGACTCGAACATGAGCGAGTACACGACGTTCCTCAAGGTCGGCACGTCCTCCATCCTGCTGCGGATGCTCGAGGAGGACCCGAGCCCCTGGCGCGACCTCACCCTCGAGAACCCGATCCGCGCCATCCGCGAGATCAGCCACGACATCACCTGCCGACGTCGGGTGCGCCTCGCCAACGGCCGTGAGCTGTCCGCGGTCGAGATCCAGAGCGAGTACCTGAACCGCGCGCTGCGCTTCGCGAAGCGCCGGGGGCTCACGCCGCTCGAGCAGCAGGCGCTCGAGATGTGGGAGCACGTGATGGTCCACCTCGAATCCGACCCGCTGAAGCTGTCCCGCGAGATCGACTGGGTGATCAAGTACCACCTCATCGAGGCGTACCGCGAGAAGCACGACCTCCCGTTGACCCACCCGCGCGTCGCGCTCCTGGACCTCGCCTACCACGACGTCAGCCGCCCGCGGTCGCTCTACTACCTGCTGGAGCGCCGGGGCCAGGTCGACCGCACGGCGATCGACAAGGACATCGACATCGCGATGGACACGCCGCCGCAGACGACGCGCGCCCGCCTGCGCGGCGCGTTCATCAAGAAGGCCAAGGAGCGCAAGCGCGACTACACGGTCGACTGGGTGCACCTGAAGCTCAACGACCAGGCCCAGCGCACGGTCCTGTGCAAGGACCCGTTCAAGTCACGCGACGAGAGAGTGGAACGCCTGATCGCGTCCCTGTAGATGCCTTCGTTTCGGACCGGGCGGGTCGTGCGGGTGCTCGAGGAGCGGGCCGGGCTGCAGCGCGTCGAGGTCGACCTGGGCGTCGGACCCGAGCGCGCGTACGTCCTCACCGAGCTGACCGGCACCGTCGCGGTGGGCGACCGGGCGGTGGTCAACACGACCGCGGTCGAGCTCGGGCTCGGCACCGGCGGGTGGCACGTCGTGCACTGGAACCTCGCGCGCGAGGAGTGGTCGGAGAAGGGCCCCGGCCACATCATCAAGGCCCGGTACACGAGCCTGCAGGCCGACGTCGGCAGCGCCGAGGAGCACCTCGACCCCGAGCTCGCGGACGTGGACTCGATCGACGGCATCCCGGTCGTGGCCGCGGCGCTCCACAGCCAGCTCCCCGCGGTGGCGGTCGCGTTCAAGGACCGCCGGCCGGACGCGCGGCTCGCCTACGTGATGACCGACGGCGCCGCGCTGCCGCTCGCGCTCTCCGACCTCGTGGCCGACCTGCGGGCTCGCGAGCTCCTCGACACCACCATCACCTGCGGGCACGCGTTCGGCGGCGACCTGGAGGCGGTCTCGGTGTACTCGGCGCTGGCCGTCGCCCGCCACGTCGCCCGCGTGGACGCCGCGGTCGTCGTGATGGGCCCGGGCATCGTGGGCACCGGCACCCGGCTCGGCTTCAGCGGCATCGAGGTCGGGCCGGTCCTCGACGCGGCCGCCGGGCTCGGCGGAGACCCGATCGCCTGCCTGCGGATCTCCTTCGCCGACGCGCGGCCCCGGCACCAGGGTGTGTCGCACCACACGCTGACCACGCTGCGCGTCGCGTGCCGGAGCCGGGTGACGGTCGCGGTGCCCGCGGTCGGCGGCGAGCGCGAGGCCCGCATCCACGCCGAGCTCGACGAGGCGGGCATCGGCGCGCACCACACCGTCGTCGACGTCGGTCCCGTCGACGTGGTCGGTCGCTTCGCGGCGCTCGGGCTCCGGATCAGCTCGATGGGTCGGCCCGCGGCGGAGGATCCCGTGCTGTTCGAGGCGGCGGCCGCGGCCGGAGTCCTCGCGGCCGAACGCGCGCACCTCTAGCATCGCGAACCTCGTGGACGACACCCCGGACCGCCGCGAACGGCTGCTGAACCTCCTCGCCGCGCTGCTCGAGACGCGGGGTGGTCTGACCCGCGACGAGATCGTCACCACCTCGTCGCTCGGGTACCCGGCGTCGCGGGAATCCGCGCGGAAGGCATTCGAGCGCGACAAGGCGAGCCTGCGGGCGATGGACGTCCCCGTGCGCGAGGAGGCCCGGGGAAACGAGTCCCGCTACCGGGTCGACCCGAAGGAGTACTACCTCCCCGATCTCGACCTGGACGAGGCCGAGCTCGAGGCGCTGCACGTCGCGGTGACCGCGATCGGCCTCGGCGGCGCCGGCGGGGAGGGGGCGGGCGCGCTGATGAAGCTCGGTGGTCTCGAGGGCAGCGGGGGGATGCCGGTTGCGGAGCTCCCGGTCGTGGACGCGCTGGCGCCGCTGTTCGACGCGTCGCGCCACCGCGCCGCGGTGACGTTCGAGTACCGCGGGCGGACGCGCCGGGTCGAGCCGTGGGGTCTGACGTCGAAGTTCGGGCGCTGGTACCTGATCGGGTACGACCTCGACGCGGGCGAGATGCGGGTGTTCCGGGCCGACCGGATCGAGGGGGACGTCGCCGCCGGCGAGCCGGGGAGCTTCGGCGTCCCCGACGACTTCCGCGCCGACGTGTACCTCGCCGACCAGCCGTGGGAGTACGGGCAGGGCCGCGCCACCCGGGTCCGCGTGCGGATCGACGCGGGCCACGACGCGGACCTCGCCGAGCAGCTCCCGGCCGGCACCCCGATCGAGCGCGAGGCGGACGGATCGGCGGTCGTCGAGCTGTCCGTGGTCAACGAGGCCGGGCTGCGGAGCTTCGTGCTCGGCTATCTCGAGCACGCGGAGGTGCTCTCCCCGCCGGAGGCGCGGGTCGCGTTCACGGACTGGCTCGAACGGATCGCGGCCGGCACGCCGTGAACGAGGCGGCGGGGTGAGCCCGCGCCGGGAGGCCGAGTCCGACCTGCAGCGGGTGCTGGCGATGGTGCCGTGGCTCGCGACGCACAGCGGGGTCGCGAAGGCGGAGGTCGCGGGGCGGTTCGGCGTCAGCCTCGAACAGCTCGAGCGGGACCTCGGCCTGATCATGATGGTCGGCGTCCCGCCCTACTCGCCCGGCGACTACATCAACATCGACTACGAGGGCGACACCGTCGACGTCTGGTTCGCCCCGTACTTCACGCGGCCGCTGCGCCTCACCGCCGCCGAGGGGTTCGCGCTGCTCGCCGCCGGACGCGCGCTCCTCGCGGTGCCCGGGTCCGACGAGCACGGCCCGCTCGCCACCGCGCTCGACAAGCTCGAGCGCGCGCTCGGCGTGACCGAGGTCGTCGTGGACTTCGCCGCGCCCGAGCACCTGCCGGCGGTGCGCGTGGCGGCCGAGCACGGGCGGCGGATCGAGATCGACTACTGGAGTGCCGGACGCGATGCCCTGACCACGCGCCAGATCGATCCCGGACCGCCGTTCTTCGCGCTGGGGGAGTGGTACACCGACGCGTTCGACCACCTCCGGGGCGAACCCCGGATGTTCCGCGTCGACCGGGTCCGGGCGGTGCGCGAGACCGGCTCGACCTTCACGCCGGTGCCCGCCGCAGCGCGCGGCGCGGTGTACAGCCCGCGCCCGGACGACCGGCGGGTCACGCTCGACCTGCCGGAGTCCGCCGCGTGGATCGTCGAGAGCTTCCCGGCCGAGTCCGTGGAGGAACGCCCGGACGGCGGCCAGCGGGTCGTGCTGGCCGTCAGCGAGAACGCGTGGCTGGAGCGCCTCCTGTTGCGGGCCGGGCCGGAAGCGCGCGTCGTCGCCCCCGTCGAGAGCGCCGGGATCGGACCCGCCGCCGCGCGACGCCTCTTGGCCCGGTATCAGGTGCCGTGACGACCACCCTGGTACCCCCGGGCCCTTCGTCACGTGGAAGGATGAGCCCAGTGGAGCACCAGCGATGAGCGAGCCCGGAGCATGTCGCGGACTCGATTGGACTGCGAGCGGGGCCCGAGCGCCCCGGCGGCGCAGCCGCCAGGAGCGGAGATGACGAGCGGCCGCGCCCGCCGCCGGGAGCGGAGATGAGCGGACCGCACGACGAGGCAGTGGGTTCGGCCCTCCCGGGCGCGCGCACGTCGATCGAGGATCGGCCGCTCACCACCGAGGAGCGGATCGGGGGCATCGGCGGCGGGGGATCGGGCTCCGGCGGCGACGGTGGTGACGACGGTTCGGGCCCGGGCCGCAGCGGACGGTCGGGCGGCGCGCCGAAGAAGCCCCGCAACAGCCGCGCCGCGATCGAGTGGGGCATCCTCATCGTCGCGGCGCTCGTCATCGCGATCGTCATCCGCACGTTCGTCTTCCAGGCGTTCTTCATCCCGTCCGAGTCGATGGTCCCGACGCTGCGCGTCGGCGACCGCGTCCTCGTCAACAAGCTCAGCTACAAGCTCCACGACCCGCGCCGAGGCGACATCGTCGTCTTCAAGGCGCCGCCCGCGGCCGAGACCGCCGACATCAAGGATCTCGTGAAGCGCCTCGTCGGCCTCCCCGGTGAGACGATCGAGGGGAAGGACGGGCAGATCTTCATCAACGGGAAGGTGCTGAGCGAGCCGTACCTGCCCAAGGACGTGAGGTCCCGCACGTTCGGACCCGAGAAGGTGCCTCCCGACTCCTACTTCATGCTCGGCGACAACCGTCAGTTCTCGAAGGACTCCACGTTCTTCGGCCCGATCAAACGGGACAAGTTCATCGGGCGCGTCTTCATGCGCATCTGGCCACCGAGCCACCTGGGCTTCTTGTAGCGACCGCGCGGCGGCGTCGCGGCGCTAGCTCTCCTCGAGCTCGGCGCCGCCGCTCGTCCATTCACCGACGGTCGCGACCATGCGGTCGACGCGGTCGCAGTAGATGCCGTCCATGCCCTGGCGGAGCGCGGCGAGGATGTAGCGGGTCTCCTGCGTGTCCCAGGCGAACGTGCGCAGCTCGAACCGGTGGAACAGCGCGACGAGCCCCTTCGTCCACTCCGAGTGGTGCAGGTTCAGGCAGTCGACCCCCTGGCCCGCGAGGTCGGCGGCGTGGCGCTCCATCGCGGCCGGCGCGACGCGGCTGCGACCGGGCGAGAAGACGAGCTTCACGTCGGGCGCCTCGCTGCGCAGCTCCGCGAGCAACCGGAGCGAGGGGGAGCAGAGCCACAGGCGGCCCGGCGCGCCGCCGCCCGCGGCGCGGGCGACCTCGATCATCGGCCGGGCGGCCTCGCGGACCTTGCAGTCGACGGAGAGCTCGTAGCCGACGCCGCACTCCGCGTACAGGTCCGCGAGGCGCGCCACCCCGGCCTCCGCCAGCCCGGCGGCGTCCGAGTCGGCCACGACCAGGCGCCGGAGGCCCCGACGCACCTTCTCGTCGTGGGCGAGGACGACCTCGCCGTCGGCCGAGAGCCGGGCGTCGGTTTCGAGGCCGCGCGCTCCGAGGTCGAGCGCGCGGCGAAATGCCGGAAGTGTGTTCTCCGGGAGATCGGCCCGGCCGCCCCGGTGGGCGAACGTGATCACCGCCATGGCGGGATCGTTGCACGGGGACGTCGCGCCCCGCCCCTCATCGAGTCTCAAGGGGCCCCGCCGGCCTGCCGATGCATGGACATCCTCGCCCCCGAAGGAGTCCTGCTGGTGACGACGATCCGAGCGAATTGCCCGAGCTGTGGGGATGTGCAGCTGCGCGCCGGCGACCTCACCGTGCGCGTCTGCTCGGACGACGAGCAGGGTTCGTACTGCTTCCAGTGCCCGACGTGCGCGCAGGCCGTGGCCAAGGACGCGAGCCGGCGGATCGTCGACCTGCTCGTGTCGTCCGGCGTGCGCATGGAGGTCTGGCGGTTGCCGGCCGAGCTCTCCGAGGTGCGCCACGGGGACCCGCTCTCGCCCGACGACCTGCTCGACTTCCACCTGCTCCTCAGTCGCGACGGCTGGTTCGACGACCTCGAGGCCATGGTCCGCCGATCGATGCCCCGGTAGGGTGACGCCGTGAACGGGCTGTGGTTCGCCATCCTCGTGATCGCGGTGCTCGGCGCGGTGCTGCTGGCCCGCTCCCTGCGCGACGTCCGCGACGAAGTCGCCCGGACCGTCGATTCGTTCACGAAGTTCCAGACGACCCTCGGGCCCATCCTCGCCGTCCTCCGTGACGAAACCGCAGAGGTGGCGCGCCGGGTGGAGCTCGGCCGTCCGGGATCGGCTCCGCCCCGGGGCTAATCTCAGCCCAGCAGGGACCGCCGCACCGGGAAAGGAGCCTGATGCCCCAGGTCGGCCCGGCCGAGATCCTGGTCATCCTGCTCGTCGGACTGCTCGTCTTCGGGCCCAAGCGGCTGCCCGAGATCGGGCGGCAGGTCGGTCGCGCCATGCGCGAGGTCAAGAAGATCCAGGAGACCGTGAAGGGCGAGCTCGACGGGGTCCTGCACCTCCACGAGGACGACGACGCCTCACCGCCTGCGTACTCGCCGTCCGAACCCTCGATCACCGTGCCCGACGCCACGCCGGCGCTCCCGCCCCCGGCCGGCGCGCCGCCGGTCGAGCCCGGTCCCGCACCGCACGCGCAGTCCCGCTTCCGGGCGCCGGGGGGAACGAGCCCCGACCGGCCGGTGTCCAACGGGTCGGCGGCGAACGGATCGGCCCACGGATCCGCGGCCCGCAACGGGGCCGCCCGGCCCGGCGCCCGCCCCCCGTCGCGCTTCCGGGCCCCCGGGCCACGCCCGACGACCTGATCCCCGCCCATGGCCATCATCGGACTCCGACGCAAGCAGAAGCGGGCGCGCTCGCGCGACGGGCAGATGCCCGTCATGGACCACCTCGCCGAGCTGCGGAACCGGATCCTGATCTCCGCGCTCGCGGTGACGCTTGCCGCGATCGTCATGTTCTTCTTCTCGAACGCGGTGATCCACTTCCTCGTCTCCTACTACAAGGACGCGACCCACGGGAAGCGCGACGCGCTCATCGTCCTCGGCCCCGTCGACGGCTTCGTGACCCGGCTCAAGGTCGCGACCTACGGCGGGATCGTGCTCGCGCTGCCGGTATGGCTCTACGAGCTGTGGCGCTTCATCACCCCGGGGCTCAACCCCAGGGAACGCCGGTACGCCGTCCCGTTCGTGCTCTCGTCGATCGTGCTGTTCGCGCTGGGCGCGTTCGTGGCCTTCCTGACCCTCGAGCCTGCGCTGAAGTTCCTGATCGACGTCGGCGGCCCGTCGCAGTCGCCGCAGTTCACGTCGGACAAGTACCTGAGCCTCGTGTCGCTGATGATCGTCGCGTTCGGGCTCTCGTTCGAGTTCCCCGTGATCCTCGTGTTCCTGCTCATCGCCGGCGTGCTCAAGACCCGGCAGCTCCGCAAGGCCCGGCGCTGGGCGATCGTCGGCATCGTCACGTTCGCGGCCGTGATCACCCCGAGCCAGGACCCGTACTCGCTGTTCTTCATGGCCGCCCCGATGTACCTGTTCTACGAGGGCTCGATCGTGATCGGTAGGATCCTCAAGAAGTGACGAACCGCCGGACTCCCGCCAAGCGGCCCACCCGCAGCACCACCTGGAAGCCGGGACGGGCGCGCTTGGAGATCGTGAAGGCCGTCGGCGCGGCCGCCGGGGTGGTCGTCGTGACCATCCTCCTGATCCTGATCCTGAACCCGGGCGACAGCGGGAGCAGCACCGGCACGGTCCCGGCCACGACCCAGACCGTGCCCTCGACCGACACCGCGTCGACCGCCCCGGGCGCGACGACCACCACCCAGCCCCCGGCCGCCACGACGCCCACGCAGCCGTGACCGCGTCGCCCCGTCCGGCCTTCGAGGCCGGGCTGGGCTTCGCGCTCGACCCGTTCCAACGCGAGGCGCTGGACGCGCTCGACGCGGGCCAGTCGGTGCTCGTCGCCGCGCCGACCGGGTCGGGCAAGACCATCGTGGCCGAGTACGCGATCGGGCTCGCCCGCGCCTCGGGGACCAAGGCCTTCTACACGACCCCGTTGAAGGCGCTCTCGAACCAGAAGTACCAGGACCTGGTCCGCGTGCACGGACCGGGGGCGGTCGGGCTGCTCACCGGCGACAACGCAGTGAACGGGGACGCGCCGATCGTGGTGATGACGACCGAGGTCCTCCGCAACATGATCTACGCGGGCTCGGACGCGCTCGACGACCTGCGCTACGTCGTGCTCGACGAGGTGCACTACCTCCAGAACCGCTACCGCGGCGCGGTCTGGGAGGAGGTGATCATCCACCTGCCGCAGACCGTCGACCTCGTGTGCCTCTCGGCGACGGTGTCGAACGCCGAGGAGTTCGCGGACTGGATCCGCACGGTGCGCGGCGCGACCACCGCGATCATCGAGGAGCGCCGACCGGTCGAGCTCACGAACCTCTACGCGGTGGGGGAGCGCGGCGTCGACCGCCTCCACCTGCTGCCCACCTTCATGCCCGGGCCCGGCGGCGAGCTGCGCCCGAACCCCGAGGCGTCGCGACTCGACGCGCGGGCCACGACCCGCGTCCGCGGCGCCCGCGGCCGACCCCGGAGCCGCCTGTACACGCCCCGCCGGATCGAGCTCGTCGACCTCCTCCAGGAGCAGGGGATGCTCCCCGCGATCGCGTTCATCTTCAGCCGGGCCGCCTGCGACGACGCGGTCCGGCAGTGCCTCGCCGCCGGGCTGCGCCTGACCACCTCCGACGAGCGCCGCGAGCTGCGGCGCATCGCGGAGGCGCGGTTGAGCGCGCTGAGTGAAGAGGATCTGACGGCCCTCGGCCACGACGAGTGGCGGGCCGGGTTCGAGGCGGGCATCGCCGCGCACCACGCGGGGATGGTGCCGCCAATGAAGGAGGCAGTCGAGGAGGGGTTCGCGGCCGGGCTGGTCAAGGTCGTGTTCGCCACCGAGACCCTGTCGCTCGGGATCAACATGCCGGCCCGTTCGGTCGTCATCGAGAAGCTCTCGAAGTTCACCGGCGAGCACCACGAGTTCCTGACCCCGGGGGAGTACACGCAGCTCACCGGTCGGGCCGGGCGACGCGGGATCGACGACGTCGGGTACGCGGTCGTCTGTTGGAGCCCGTTCGTGCCCTTCGACCAGGTTGCCGGGCTCGCGTCGCGCCGGACGTACGCGCTCACGTCCTCGTTCCGCCCGACGTACAACATGGCGGCCAACCTCGTCGCGCGGTATCAGGCCGACGAGGCCCACCACCTGCTGAACCTCTCGTTCGCCCAGTACCGCGCCGATCGTGACGTGGTCGCGTTGGAGCGCCAGCTGGAGCGCAACCGGGAGCAGCTGGCCCGACAGCGGGAGGTGGCCGCCTGCGAGCGGGGCGACGTCGCCGAGTACCGGGAGCTGCTCGCGGCCCGTGACGCGGCCCGGCGCGCGCCCGGTCGGGGGCGGCGGATCGTCGACGCGATCGACACCCTGCGCCCCGGCGACGTGCTCGCGGTCCGGCGCGGGGGCGGGCGGGCCGTCGTCCTCAAGCACGAGGGCGCCCGCGGCGGGTCCCGTGTCCTCGCGCTCGGGTCCAGTCGCGAGGTGTTCAAGCTCGGACCGGCGGACTTCGACCGCCCGCCCCGGCCGATCGCGAAGATCTCGCTGCCCAAGCCCTACGCACCCAGGAGCTCGGCCTACCGGAAGGGGGTCGTGGCCGAGATGCGCGCGATCCGCGTTCCCGAGCCCGGCGGGGCGTCCGAGCCCGACGGGCCGCCGGAGCGCGCCGCGGACGACCGCCTGGCCGAGCACCCGGTGAGCGGGTGCCCGGAGCTCGGCCTGCACCTGAAGGCCGCGGCCGCGCTCGAGCGCCTCGAACGCGACGTCGCGCGGCTGGAGCGCCGGGTGCGGTCCCGCAGCGAGAGCCTGGCCCGGCAGTTCGACCGGGTGCTGCGGGTCATCGAGTCGTGGGGCTACCTCGACGGCTGGGCGCTGACCGACGCGGGACACCTGCTGGCCCGGCTGTACTCCGAGTGCGACCTGCTGCTGGCCGAGGCGCTGCGCACCGGGCTCCTCGACGGGACGACCGAGGCGGAGCTGGCCGGGCTGGTCAGCTGCTTCACCTACGAGCGCCGCGGCCCCGACGACGGCGCGCTCGCGCCGGTGCGCTGGCCCAGCAGCCGGGTCGCCAAGCGCAGCCGCGAGCTCGACCGGCTCTGGCGGGACCTGAGCGCCAACGAGGACGACGCGGGTCTCCCCGAGACCCGCGCCCCAATCCGGGCCTGGTCGAGGCGATGCACGCGTGGGCGGACGGTGACTCGCTCACCGACGTCCTGGAGGAGGACGACGAGCTGACCGGCGGCGACTTCGTCCGCCACGTCAAGCAGGTCATCGACCTCCTGCACCAGATCGCCGACGTCGCGCCCGAACCCGAGACCGCGGCGCGCGCCCGCAGCGCCGCCGGCGCCTGCTTCCGCGGCGTCGTCGCCGCGTCCAGCCTCCTGCGCCCGTGACTCACGTCCACCGTCACCCCCCGTGTGTCCGATCCCGGTGCACCGTCCGCCCTCCTCGGGCGAGCAGCCCGACACCGGTCCCCCCGTGTGTGCGGAACCACGCGCTGAGCGCGTCCTTCTGCACACACGGGAAATCAGTCGGAGGGGGAGGCGGGCCTCGGTGATCCGGGCGGGGGAGCCGTGGGGCGAGCCGTACACCGGCGCGGTGGACGTCGAGGTGCGGGGCGGGGACGCCGACCTCGCGGCCGTGCTGGCCGACCGGCCGCGGCGCGCTCGTCCGCTTCCTGCCCGACCCGGGGTCGGACCTCGCCCGCGCGGTCGGGGCGTCGGCGTCCGCGGCCCGCACCGGCGTCGCGGTGCCGATCGACGCGATCGCCGTCGAGCCGGGCGGGTTCTCGGTCAACGGCGTCGTGGTCGGGACCGCCCCGGCGCGGCTGCGGGCAACCACTCCGAGCGCGAACGTCCGGGTGGTCGTCGACGGGCGCGCGGTGACGGCCGGCGCCGCGACCACGGTGGTGGTCGCCAACGGCCAGTTCTTCGACGGCCTCGACGTGGTCCCGCGCGGCCACCCGGGCGACGGCCGGCTCGAGATCCAGGTGTACGCGCTCCGGCGGGGCGAGCGGGCGGCGTTGCGGCGCCGGCTCCCGGCCGGGGTGCACCTGCCCCACCCGCGCGTCGCGACCGCGTCTGGCCGGACGGTCGAGGTGCACGTCGAGGGGGGCCGGCTGCCGCTCGGCATCGACGGTGTCGCCCGGGGTGAGGTCGCCGACCTGGCCGCCACGGTCGTCCCCGGGGCCCTGCGCCTGGCGCTCTGAACCTGACCGCCGGGTTCCACCCGGGGCGCGGCCGGGTCCCCGTCCGGTCCGGATGGTGCCAGTATCCTCGGCCGTCCGATGCAGTACGTGGCGGAGCAGTTCACCTCGGACGAGCAGGACGTCCTGCGCCCGTACTTCACGAACGTCGACGGCCCGGTGTTCGCGCTCGTGAACCTGCCCGAGGTCGTGAAGGGCGCGCTGTTCGCGCGCTACTCGCGCTCGGACAAGAGCCTGCGGCGGCTCTTCCTCGACGAGTTCGTCGGCACGCTCGACATCACCGGCGACCTGACGATCGACGCGAGCGTCGGGTTGAAGCGCGCCGAGGAGCTCTACGACCGCGTGTTCCTCGAGTACGGCGACGACTCCGTCGCGCAGCTCGGCGGGGTGCACCTCGCGTGCGAGCAGGCGTCGAACCTGCTCACCAAGGTCCTCGAGTGGGGCCGCCTCATGAGCTACCTCGAGCAGTCCACGCGCTACATCGCGTACGACAACCGGCTCGGCGGTCGCTACCGGTACCTCCGTCCGCAGGAGGTCCTCGAGTCGCCGCTCGGCGTCCGCTACATCGGTGAGCTCGACGCGCGAATTCACGAGCTACACGGAGAGCCTGGCGCGCATGCTGGACTGGGCGCGCGAGCGGTACCCGAAGGAGCCCGGCGACTCCGACTTCGTGTACAAGCAGACGATCAAGGCGAAGGCGTGCGACGCGGTGCGCGGCATGCTCCCCGCGGCGACGCTCTCGAACGTCGGGATCTACGGCACCGGGCAGGGCTACGAGCAGCTGCTGCTCCGGATGCGCGCCCACCCGTTGCCCGAGACCCGCCTCTACGCCGACCTGATGCTCGAGGAGCTGCGCAAGGTCGTCCCGTCGTTCCTGAGCCGGGTGGACCGCCCGGAGCGGGGCGGGGCGTGGAGCACGCACCTCGAGGAGACCCGGGAGCACACCGCCGCCGTGGTCCACCGCATCTTCGCCGACGAAGAGCCCGAGCCCCGTCCCGGGGTCACGTTGACCGACTTCGACCCCGAGGGTGAGGACAAGGTGCTCGCGGCGGTCTGCTACCCGCAGACCTCGCTGCCCGAGGACCAGATCCTGGCTCGGGTGCGGCGCCTCGGCACCGACGAGCGCGTGTCGCTGCTCGCGGCGTACGTGGGAGAGCGCACCAACCGCCGCCACAAGCCGGGTCGTGCGTTCGAGCGCACCGGCTACCGCTTCGACGTCCTCGCGGACTACGGCGCGTTCCGCGACCTGCAACGACACCGCATGCTCACGATCGAATGGCAGGCGTTGACACCGAAGCACGGCTACGACGTGCCCGACTCCGTCGACGAAGCAGGCGAGCGCGGCGCGTTCGTGCAGGCGATGGAACGCTCAGCCGCGCTGCACGGCGCGATGGCGTTCCGCTTCCCCGAACAGGCGTCGTACGCGGTGTCGCTCGCGTACCGGCTGCGGTTCGTCATGCAAATGAACGCGCGCGAGGCGATGCATCTGATCGAGCTCCGTACCACACCCCAGGGCCATCCTGCGTATCGACACGTCGCGCAGGAGATGCACCGGCTGATCGCGGAAGAGGCCGGGCATCGAGCGCTCGCCGCGGCGATGAGCTTCGCCGACCACGAGGTGTACGAGCTCGAGCGGCTCACGTCCGAACGCGCCGCGGAGACGCGACGCGCGGCGCGATCGTGACCATCTGCGCGCGTGACGCGCGCGCTGAAGTGCGGGAAGATTTTTCCGCGCCCGTGTGACCTGCACCGACGCGCGGCACCGCAGGTCAGAGCGCCGGGCGCGCGGCGTGCGGCGCTTGACACGGGCCGGCCCGGTCTGGCTCAGTACCCACTGCGTCTTCTGTGCGCGGCGACGGGCCGCTCCTCGATTCGAGGAGCGGCGGGTTCGCGGCGGCAGTCGGGGCTGGGGGTCCAGGAGACCAAGTAGAGAACGCTGGAATAGCCCGTCGGCTCGGCCGGCCGGGCGAAACAGTGGCCCCAACGGTCTCCTGGACCCCGCACCTCACCCCGCACCCGAGACGGGCCTCGGCTGCGGTGGGACTCGGGAACGGCCCCTGGCGACGGGCCGCGCGGGAATAGCCCGGTCCCGGTTCAGGTTGGTCCGAAGCCTCGGAAGCCCGGCGCTATAGTGCGCGCCCTTCACCCCCCTGGAACCCCATGAGCCGGAAGACCGTGATGGCCGACGACGACGCAGACTTCGAGGACGAGCCCGACATCGAGGAAGAGGTGGACCTCGCGGACGACGTCGACCTCGAGCTGGACGACGACGCCGAGGCTGACGACGACGTCGAGGAGCTGCTCGACGTCGAGCCCCTCGAGGTCGCGGACGTCCCGGTCGTCGTCACTCCCACCGCGCCGGCCGAGGAGACGACCGACGACGAGGAGGACGACGTCGTCGACCTCGAGGAGGAACTCCACCCCGACGACGTCGAGGAGCCACTCGACGTGCTGCTGCACGAGCGGACCAAGGCGGACCGCCTCGAGGAGGAGGCGAACGACCTCGAGGACGAGGACCTCGAACCCGACGAGAAGGGCGACGTGTCCACCCGCGTCGTCCCTCGCCGTGACGACGAGTTCCTGTGCCGCTCGTGCTTCCTCGTCAAGCCCCTGAGCCAGCTGGCCCGGGGCGAGAAGGACCTCTGTCGCGACTGCGAGTGAGCGTCGCGCCTGAAGGCGCCGAACCACTGCTCCCCGGGGCCCTCGCGGCGGTTGGCTCCGGCGTCCTGCTCGCCCTCGCGTTCCCGGCGCTCGACTGGGGTCCCCTCGCCCTCGTCGCGCTGATCCCGCTGCTCTGGTCGTGGCAGCGCGCCGGGGCCCGGACGCGCCGCGCTCTACGGGTTTGCGAGCGGCGTCGCGTTCTTCGGCATCCTGCTGTGGTGGTCGGTGTACTTCGGTGTGGTCGCGATCGTGCCGCTCGTCGCGGCCCAGGCCGCCTACTGGGCGGGAGCGGGGGCGATCGTCGGGGCGCTCGGCCGACGCGGCCTGCGCTCGCCGTGGATCACCGCGGCCGCGTGGGGTCGCGCTCGAGGGCCTGCGCGTGCGCTGGCCACTCGGCGGCTTCGCCTGGGGTCAGGTCGGCGTCGCCCTGCACGACTTCCCGGCCGCGCGTGCGCTCGCGAGCCTGGGCGGGGTCCCGCTCGTGTCGTTCGTCGTGGTCATGGTCAACGGGCTGCTGCTCTCGCTGTTCCTCGGTTGGCGGTCCCGGCACGACCGCCCGCGCGCGTTGCTCGCAGCCGCGGTCTCGCTCGCGGTCGTGGCCGGGCTCGTCGTCGTCGCCGGCGTCGCCTGGTACCAGCCCCCGCGCACCGGCACCCTCAGGTACGCGCTGCTCCAGGGCAACGACCAGGACCGACGACTCACACCGCACGAGATCGACTCGGGCTACCTGACCCGCAAGCACCTCGCCCTCGCCCGCCGGCTCCACGGTCGCTACGACCTGATCGTGTTCCCGGAGTCCTCGCTCGAGACCGACCCCCAGGCCGATCCCGCACTCCGGGCCAAGCTGGCGGCACTGGGCCGGAAGCACCACAGTGCGATCGTCGCCAACGTCGTCGACGAGCAGCACCGGAACAAGACGTACAACGCGAACCGGGTGTACGACCCCGCCGGGCGACTCCAGGGCACCTACGCCAAGCAGCACCTCGTGCCGTTCGGCGAGTACGTGCCGTTCCGGAGCGAGCTGAGCTTCATCAGCGCGCTCCAGCAGATCCCGGTCGACTTCGATCCCGGCCGTGCCACCAAGGTCTTCACGATCGCCGGCAAACCGGTCGGGACCGTCATCTGCTTCGAGTCCGCGTTCAGCCCGGTGATGCGCGCGTCCGTGCGGAAGGGCGCCCAGGCGATCATCGTCACCACCAACAACCGTTCGTATCGCCGGTCCCCGAACTCGGCCCAGCACGTCGCGCTGAGCCAGATGAGCGCGGCCGCGGTGGGCCGCCCGGTGCTCCACGCGTCCATCTCCGGGATCACCGCGGTGATCGACGCCACCGGCAACGTCAGCCACACCACGCACCTGTTCCGGAACGCGGTGGTGACGGGGCGGATCACCACGGTGCGCGGTGAGACGCCCTACGTCCGGTTCGGCGACTGGGTGGAGTGGGCCTGCCTGCTCGGCCTCGCCGGAGCCGTGGTCGTGGCGGTCCACCGCCGTAGACTCCGACGGTCGTCACCCGACGCCGAGCCGCAGCCCCGCGGGAGCGAATCGTGAGCAACGAGCAGAACCCGATCGAACGCGTGGTCGACCTCTTCTTGTTCGCGCCGATCGGCGTCGCGATGTTCGCCAAGGACACGGTGCCGACCTTCATGAAGATGTTCGTCTCGCGCGGTCAGACCGAGCTCGCCCAACGCAAGAAGTCGTTGCACGACCACGCGAACCAGTACCGCGCGGTCGGGAGGTTCGCGGTCAAGTACGGCGGCCCCGAGGTGAAGCGACAAGCCGGGGGCAAGATCGACGGCGCGCGGCGGCTGGCCGAAGAGACCTTCTCCGGGCTCGTGGTCGCCCGCGGCGACGGGGGCGCGAAGAAGTCCGCGCCCGCGAGCGACGCGTCGCCGCCAGCCGCCGAGACCCGGTCCGGATCCGTCACGACTGGCCGCGCCAACGGCAACGGTGCGAAGGGTGGCGCGACGACCGGGAAGGTGCCGTCCTCCGCGGCCACATCCGCGCCCGCGCCGGCGCTCGCGATCCCGGGCTACGACCAGCTGTCGGCGTCACAAGTGGTGGAGCGTCTCGACGGCTTGACGAAGGGTGAGCTCGACGCCGTGCGCGAGTACGAGGTCACCCACCGGGGACGCAGCACGATCCTGGGCAAGATCACCCAGCTCACCACCTGATCGGGTGGAAGCCGCCCGGCGCGCGACCGTCGACGACCTCGACACGATCGTCGAGCTCGCGACCGAGCTGCGAGCGGAGCTCGTCCCGATGCGCGGCGGCAGCCTGTGGTCGCGAACCGCGGCGTTTCCCGAACCGCTCGACGCCACCTTCCGCACGCTGATCGGGCAGGACGACGCGTGCGTGCTGGTGGGGACGATCGACGACGTGCTCGTGGGGTTCGGCATCTGCACGGTGGGGGTGTTGCGCGACGGCAGCGGGCTGGGTCAGATCGTGGAGCTGTTCGTGACCGCGGATGCCCGGTCGGTGAGCGTGGGGGAGGGGATGCTCGATCGGCTCGTCGAGTGGTGCCGGGAACAGGGCTGCGTCGGCATCGACGCCTTCGCCCTCCCGGGCCACCGCGCCGCGAAGAACTTCTTCGAGACCGCGGGGTTCACCGCCCGGGCACTCGTGATGCACCACGAGCTGGGGCCGTAGCCCGGAGCGGCCAGGATCGGTCGTCTTCACTTCTGACGGCCCACGGCCGATAACCGGGAGGACGCCCGGGCGGGCGTGAAGGGTTCTCGTGCTCCGACGTCTCGGTGTGATCGCGCTCGTGCTCAGTCTGACCGCGACCGGCTTCGCCATCGACGTCGTCACCGCTTCCGCGGCGAGGCTCCCGGGGACCTCGTGTCGCGTCTTCCCGGCCGACAACGTCTGGAACACCCGCGTCAACCAGCTGCCGGTCAACGCCAAGAGCGCGCGGTGGCTCGCGGCGATGAGCTCGTCGACCACGCACCTGCATCCGGACTACGGCCCGGCAGGGCGAGGGCAGCCGCCCTACGGCATGCCCTGGCAGATCGTGTCGCCGTCGGACCCACGCGTCGCGGTGCACTTCCAGTACGCGTCCGAGAGCGACCCGGGTCCATACCCATTTTCCGCGTCGACGCCGATCGAGGGCGGGTCGGACCGGCACGCGCTGATGGTCGACCCGTCGACGTGCACGCTCTACGAGCTGTTCGACGCCCGCTACCAGCCGTCCGGGCAGTCGACCGCGGGGTCCGGCGCGATCTGGAAGCTCGCTTCGAACGCGTTGCGGCCCCGCGGCTGGACGTCCGCGGACGCGGCCGGACTGCCGATCCTGCCCGGGCTCGTGAACTACGACGAGGTCGCGGCAGGCGCGATCAACCACGCGATCCGGGTGACCGCGAGCTGCACGAGCCCGTCCTACCTCTGGCCGGCGCGCCACGAGGCGGGCGACCGGTCGAACTGCCCGCCGATGGGCGCGCGGTTCCGGCTCCGGTCGGGCTACCACCTGTCGTCAGGTGCGTGCGCGGCGCACTGCCAGACGGTGATCACGGCGATGAAGCGCTACGGGATGATCGTCGCCGACAACGGGAGCAACTGGTACTTCACCGGCACCTCGGACGTGCGGTGGACCGGCGAGGACGTGAACGAGCTGAAGCAGATCCCGGCGTCCGCGTTCCAGGCCGTCGACGAGTCGTGCCTCAAGGTCAGCGCCGGCTCCGGCCGGGCCTACCAGCCCGGCACCCCGGAGTTCGCCGCCCGCTGCGCCCCCTGACCCCGGGGGGAGTGGTCAAGTCGGGCCGCGGATCGCCCGATGGGTTCGGGGTGACCCAACGCCCGGGCCCCCGCCTGCTTCGCTTCGCCGCGGTCCTCGTCGCGGCCACCGCACTCGTCGTCCCTGCCGGCGCGGGCGTCGCCGCCGCGGCGACGGTGCAGACCGACATGGTCACGACGCCGGCCCCGTGGATCTCGCGGGTGTGGCCGGCGACCGGGTCGTCGGCCGGGGGAGACCGCGTCGCGATCACCGGGCACCACTTCACCGGCATCTCGACGGCCCGCTTCGGCGGGGTGTCCGGGACGAACCTGGTGGTGGTGAGCGATACCCGGATCACGGTGACGACGCCCGCGCACGCGGTCGGGAACTTCCGGGTGCGGCTCGTCGGGCCCGGGCGCTCGAGCGGGCGCGACATCACCTACGAGTTCGTCGACCCGCCCACGGTGACCGGCGTCTCGCCGTCGTCCGGCCCGATCGTGGGTGGGACCACCGTGACCGTGACCGGAACCCACCTCGGCGAGACGTGCTGCGTGCGGGTCGGGGGCGTCACCGCCACCGACCTGGACGTCATCAGCGACAGGATGCTCACCGTGACCACACCGGCCCACGCTGCCGGCGACGTCCGGGTGCGAGTCTTCACCCCGGACACCAGCTCGTCCCGGTCGAGCCCGGTTGGCTTCACGTATCTGGCCGGCCCGGCGGTGACCGGCATCTCCCCGTCGAGCGGACCGACGGCAGGCGGGACCACGGTCACGATCACCGGGACCGGGTTCAGCGGCGCGACGTCCGTGGGATTCGGCGGCTCGGCCGCGCCGTCCTTCGTCGTGGTCAACGACACGACGATCACCGCGGTCACGCCTCCCGGCACGCCCGGAGCGGTCGACGTCCTCGTCTTCTCACCGGGCGGCTCCGCCGAGGTGGTCGACGGCTTCACGTACGTCTGATCGGCGTCGACTGGCGGCTGCCGCCGCAACCGCCCTGGTCAGACCCCGACGCCCATAATCCTCGTTATGTCATCTTGGACCGGTGCGGGCCGGGGAGATCCGATCCCCCGGGCGGCGGGACCTCGCGGGGCCCGGGCGGGATCGGGACGGCCGTCCCCGGCCGGCCCGAGGCGGGCGGGCCCGGCGGGCGGTGCCATCGGGCTTTGAGCTGCGGGTACTTGATGACGATCACCGCGCCGACGGCGAACTTCAGCGCCACGATCCCGATGGTGATCTGGACCGCGAGGTTGGTGTCGCCGGCGCTGTGGGACGGCAACGGCCCCACGAGCGCCCAGAGCCCCGCGGCGAGCCCGAGCACCGCCAGGGACCAGCCGATCCCGATCCGCAGCCCGTCGGGCAGCGGCCGCCGGGCCTTCCGGGCCCGCGGCGGCGCCGGGGCCGGGAACGGCTCCCGTTCCGGACGCGACCACTCCGACGGAGTCCGCTCGGCGTAGAGCGTCCCGGCGTCGACCCGGAACCGGAACTCGTCGTAGGCCTGCCGGGTCACCGGGTCCCGCAGCACCTCGTAGGCCGCGGTGAGCCGCTTGAACCGGGCTTCGGCCGTCGCCTCGGGGTTGCGGTCCGGGTGCAGGGCTTTGGCCTGGCGCCGGTAGGCCTCGTCGACGTCGGGCCGGGAAGCGTCGGGCGCGACACCGAGCTCGGCGTAGTAGTCGACGCCCGACCACTCCCGGGTGCGCAGCCGTCCGGCCATCAGACCGCCTCGCCGACGGCCGCGGCGTCCTCGACGACCCGCAGCGCATCGAGCGACGGCGCGAAGTAGTAGGCGCCGGTCACGGGGCGGGTGAAGTCGGTCAGGTGGTCGCGGATCCCGTCGGCGAGCCCGAACATCCGGGCGAGCATCTTGTCGAAGCGGCTCAGCTCGGCGCTGAAGCCGAGGAAGTAGAGGCCGTGCTCCCCGACCGTCCCGTACGGCGTGCTGCGGCGGTAGATCTCGAGCTCCTCGCCCCCCTCCTCGATCACGACCCGGGCGATGTGGGCGGTCGGCGGCTTGCGGGCGTCGTCCAGCTCGATGCTGTCGGGCTTCGTGCGCCCGATCGTGGCTTCCTGGGCGGCGACGTCGAGCGCGTGGAACCGCTCCAGGTCGTGCACCCAACGCTGGGTGATGACGTAGGCCCCGCCCTCCCCCGCCACCCCGTCGGCGATCAGGGCGACGCCGGAGGCCTCCTCGACCGGCGGGTTCTCGGTGCCGTCGACGAAGCCCGTGAGGTCGCGGCTGTCCCGGTACACGAAGCAGGGTTGCTCGACGGCCAGCGTCGCGACCGGGGCGAGCACCGCGGCGCAGGCGCGCGCCGCGTCGAGCGCGAGGTCCTCCCCCGTCCCGTGGATCCAGATCCAGAGGTCGTGCTGCGTGGCCGGCGCCCGGTGGCCGTCGACGCCGTCGACCGGGTCGAACGCCCGGAGCTCCGCCGGGCGGTGCTCCGGCGGCGCGAGCCGCGACCAGAGCTCGGCGCCGAAGCCGATGACGAGGTTGAAGCCGCCCGCGGTCACGGTCGGTTCACGGAGCTGGGCCAACGCCGCCGCGATGTCCCCGGTCGCGACCCCGGGTCGCAGGTCCAGCTCGAGGTTGTAGTGCGATCGAGTTCCCAGGGCGAAGATCCCCGGCTGGCCGGTCGCCATGCGCTGCGCTCCCCTTCCCGAGTTCTCCGGAGGCCGACTGCCGGACCCCGATTGCCGGACGGCCTCCGGCGGCCTTCCCGAGTTCTCCGGAGGCCGACTGCCGGACCCCGATTGCCGGACGGCCTCCGGCGGCCTTCCCGAGTTCTCCGGAGGCCGACTGCCGGACCCCGATTGCCGGACGGCCTCCGGCGGCCTTCCTGCGGCTCCCGGCAGGATACGTGAGCGCGGCGCACGCCGATCGGGTCAGGCGACGGGCTTCGGAGTCGCGCCGGCGCGCACGTCGAGCTCGTCCAGCCGTGCGGTGTTCCTCACGAACCCGCTCAACGCGCCGAAGAAGAGCCCGAACAGGACACCGACGAACACCGCCATGAGCTCGGGTCCGCCCTCTGGCACCCCGGCGAACCGCACCGAGAGCACGACGATCACGAGGCTCACGACGATGCCGATCGGCACGGCGACCACCGCGCCGAGGACCACGTCATGGGCGAGGCGCCGCTCGGCGACGGCTTCCACCTCGGTCTCGGCGTCCTCCGGATCGACCGGCGGTCCCTGGGCTGGTCTGGTGTCGGCCATGGCCATCACCTTCCTCGCCTCTCCCCCCGCGACCGTACTCCTCCCGGTCAGTCCGAGCCGCGCGCCTCCTCGTAGGCCGCGACCGGCGGACACGAGCACATGACGTTGCGGTCGCCGTACGCACCGTCGATCCGGCTCACCGGCGGCCAGTACTTCGACGGGTCGACGGTCGTCGCCGCGACGTCGCGGCTGTAGGCCCGGGACCAGGCGTCGGTCGCCACGTCCGCGGCCGGGTGCGGAGCGTGCGCGAGCGGGCTGTCGTCGTGGCTCCACTCCCCAGCCTCGACGCGACGGATCTCCTCGCGGATCGCGATCATCGCGTCGCAGAACCGGTCGAGCTCCGTGAGCGCCTCGGACTCGGTCGGCTCGATCATCAGCGTGCCCGGCACCGGGAAGCTCATCGTCGGCGCGTGAAAGCCGTAGTCGATCAGGCGCTTCGCCACGTCGTCCACGCTCACGTGCGTCGCCTCGCTGATCGGGCGGAGATCGACGATGCACTCGTGGGCGACGAGCCCGTTGCGGCCCGTGTAGAGCACCGGGTAGTGCGGCGCGAGCCGGTGCGCCACGTAGTTCGCGTTGAGGATCGCGACCTGGGTCGCCTCGCGCAGCCCGTCGGCGCCCATCATGGCGATGTACGCCCACGAGATCGGCAGGATCCCCGCAGAGCCCCACGGCGCCGCGGCGACCGCGCCGATGCCGCCACCCTCGGGACCGCACTCGGGCACCACCGGGTGGCCGGGCAGGTACCGGACGAGGTGCTGGCGCACCGCGACGGGGCCGACCCCCGGCCCTCCCCCGCCGTGGGGGATGCAGAACGTCTTGTGCAGGTTCAGGTGCGAGACGTCGGCGCCGAACGCGCCCGGTGCCGCGAGGCCGACCAGCGCGTTCAGGTTCGCGCCGTCGACGTACACCTGGCCGCCGTGCTCGTGCACGACGGCACACACGTCGACGATGCCGGCCTCGAACACACCGTGGGTCGACGGGTAGGTCGCCATGAGCGCGCCGAGCCGCTCCGAGTGCTCGCTGGCCCGCTGCTTCAGGTCGTCGAGGTCCACGTTGCCGTCGTCGTCGGTCGCGACGACGACGACCCGCATCCCGGCCATGACGGCACTGGCTGCATTCGTGCCGTGCGCGGATGCGGGGATCAGGCAGACGTCGCGATGCTCGTCGCCGCGGTCGCGGTGATAGGCGCGGATCGCGAGGAGCCCGGCGAGCTCGCCCTGCGAACCCGCGTTGGGCTGGAGCGACACGCCGGCGTACCCCGTCACCGCGCCGAGCCAGCGCTCGAGGTCGTGGAACAGGTCCTGGTAGCCCGCGGTCTGGTCGAGCGGTGCGAACGGGTGGATCGCGCCGAACCCGGGCCAGGTGATCGGCTCCATCTCGGTCGTCGCGTTCAGCTTCATCGTGCACGAGCCCAACGGGATCATCGTCCGGTCGAGCGCGAGGTCGAGGTCGGCGAGCCGGCGCAGGTACCGCAGCATCTCGGTCTCGGAGTGGTGCTCGTGGAAGACCGGGTGCTCGAGCAACGCGCCGGTGCGTGCGAGACCGGCCGGGAGCGCCGCGCCACCCGGCGCGGCCGACGTCCCGTCGACCCCGAACGCCTCCAGCACGGCTCCGACGACCGCGGGCGTGGTGGTCTCGTCGAGCGAGATGCCGAGGGTGTCCGCGTCGACGACCCGCAGGTTGATCCGGCGGTCGCGGGCCGCGGCGGCGATCGACTCGGCCCGCGCCGGCACCCGCGCGGTGATGGTGTCGAAGAACTGCTCGGTCACGACGTCGACGTCGCCGGCACGCAGCGCCGAGGCCAGCGAGTCGGTGAGCCCGTGCACCCGCGTCGCGATCGCCCGGAGCCCCTCGGGCCCGTGGTACTGGGCGTAGAGGCCGGAGATGACCGCCAGGAGGACCTGGGCGGTGCAGATGTTGCTGGTGGCCTTCTCGCGGCGGATGTGCTGCTCGCGCGTCTGGAGCGCGAGCCGCAGCGCCTTCCGACCCTGGCTGTCGACCGAGACCCCCACGAGCCGACCGGGCAGCGTCCGCTTGTGCGCGTCACGCGTCGCGAGGAATGCCGCGTGCGGGCCGCCGTAGCCCAACGGCACACCGAACCGTTGCGCCGACCCGACGACGACGTCCGCGCCGATCGCGCCCGGTGGCCGCAGGAGGCAGAGCGCCAGGAGGTCGGTGGCGACGGTCACCAGCGCGCCCCGCGCGTGGATGCGCTCGACGATCTCGGCGTCGTCGCGCACTGCGCCACTCGAACCGGGGAACTGCAGCAGCGCGCCGAACAGGCCGTCCTCCGGAAGATCGGTGGCGGGGTCGCCGACGACGACGTCCAGACCGAGCGGCTCGGCCCTGGTCTGCACCACCGCGATCGTCTGCGGATGGCAGTCGCGGTCCACGAAGAAGCTCGGACCGGCCTTCGGCGCGAGCCGCCGGCACATCGCCATCGCCTCCGCCGCCGCGGTCGCCTCGTCGAGCAGCGACGCGTTCGCGAGGTCCATCCCGGTGAGGTCCGCGACCATCGTCTGGTAGTTGAGGAGCACCTCGAGCCGCCCCTGGGAGATCTCCGGTTGGTACGGCGTGTACGCCGTGTACCAGGCGGGGTTCTCCAGGACGTTGCGCAGGATCACGCCCGGGGTGACGGTGCCCGAGTAGCCCATCCCGATGAGCGAGGTGAAGACCTGGTTGCGGTCGGCCAGCTCGTGCAGGACGGCCAGAGCCTCGGGCTCGGTGCGCGCCGGCGGCAGGTCGAGCGGGCCCTCGGCGCGGATCGCGGGCGGCACCGCGGCGTCCGAGAGCGCGTCGAGCGACTCGTAGCCGAGCGCCCGCAGCATCGTCGTCTGCTCGGCCGGATCCGGTCCGATGTGTCGATCGGCGAAGCGGTCCTGGTCCACTGCGATCCTCCCCGTTGGTCTCTCGCCGCGATCTCCGGGCGCCGCGGTGGCGGCCGCTCCCCCTCTGTCGCGGGACCTGAGAGATTCACCGGACCTGGGCTCGGGGCTCAGGGTGGACCGGCTTTCCCCGTCGGTGAGGCCGGCGCTGGCACGGCCGGACCTGCTCTCCAGAGTTGCCTCGCCCGGACGGTTCGTGGGCCTGAGAGATTCCGGGGAGGTTGCTCCTTCGGCGCCCCGTTGCCGGGGACTCTCCCGTCCGAGGTTGTCAGCTGTTCGAGGCCACCCTACCCGCGGGTCCTCCCGAAGTTCTCCGGAGGGCCATCGCCGGACCGCGATCGCCGGGCGCCCTCCGGCGTCCCTCCCGAAGTTCTCCGGAGGGCCATCGCCGGACCGCGATGGCCGGGCGCCCTCCGGCGGCCTCACCGGGTCACGAACGGGGGCTTCACCACGGTCGCGGGCACCGCGGTCCCCCGCATCTCGACCTCGACCGCGGTCCCGTCCGCGACGTCGGGGGGCAGGAACGCGAGCGCGATGGCCCGCTCGAGCGTCGGCGAGAAGTTGCCGCTCGTGATCTCCCCCACCGTCCGGCCGGCGATGGCGACGGGATAGCCGGCGCGCGGCGGGCGGCGCCCGTCCACGAGCAGCCCGCGCAGGCGCCGCGTCACGCCCCGCTCCCGCTCCGCGAGCAACGGCTCGCGACCTCGGAAGTCCCCCTTGTCGAATCGCACGACCCACCCGAGGCCGGCCTGGAGCGGGGTGATGCCCGGCCCGAGCTCGTGGCCGTGCAGCGGGAGGCCGGCTTCGAGCCGGAGCGTGTCCCGCGCGCCGAGACCCGCCGGGGTGACCCCGGCGCCGACGACCTCGCGCCAGAGCGCGGGCGCGGCCGCGGCGGGCACGTGGATCTCGACGCCGTCCTCGCCGGTGTAGCCGGTCCCCGCCACGATGCACACGACGTCACCCCACGCGACCTCGGCGACCTCGAAGCGGGGCACTACGGCCATCTCGGGTGCCACGCGGGCGAGCCGGTCGCGCGCCTCGGGTCCCTGGACCGCGAGCACCGCACGGGTCGTCGTGATGTCCTCGACCGTGACGTCACCGCCGCGCGCCGCGCTCGCGCGCTCGAGCGTGCCCACGATCGGGTCGGTGTTCGACGCGTTGGGCATGACCAGGAGCTCGTCGTCGTCGACCCACCAGACGATGATGTCGTCGACGACGTGTGCGTCGTCGGGGTCCAGGAGGTGCGTGTACTGGGCCCGGCCGGCACCGATTCGCCCGAGGTCGTTGGTGAACGCCCACTGGAGCACCGGCACCGCGCCCGGACCCGCCACCCGCACCGACCCCAGGTGCGACACGTCGAACACGACCGCGTGCTCGCGGCACGCACGGTGCTCCTCGAGCACGCTGCGGTACTGGATCGGCATGTCCCAGCCGCCGAACTCCGTCATCCGGGCGTCGAGCGCGCGGTGCTCTGCGTCGAGCGGGCTGAGCCGCAACCGGTCGGTCATGCTCGGCGGGTCGCCCCGATCACGCTGACTCGGCCTCCGCGGAGGTCGATCCGGCCGGGCCGGGTGCGTCGACGTCGAGGCGCAGGAGCGGGGTCCCCGAGAACTGTTCGCTCAGCTGTGACGGCGGCTCGAGCCCGTACTTGACGAGCAGGTGCAGGTAGTCGCGCTGGTACAGCACCTTGATCCGCACGTCCGGGTACTGCTCGCGCAGCCGGCGCGCCTTGCGGTTCTTGCGGGTCACGAGCTTCTGGTTGAGCGTGGTGATCTCGATGTAGAGGTCCTGGGCCGGGAGGTAGAAGTCCGGGGTGAAGCCGCCCGCCGGGTTGCCGGCGGCGTCGAGCTCCAGGGTGAACGTGCGGGGCTCGTAGTCCCACCCGATCCCGTAGAAGTCGAGGAGCTTCGCGAACTGCCGCTCCGAGTTGTGCGCGAAGCGCACCTGCTCATGGGGCAGTGGGTCGTCCGGACTGATCGCTACCCTCCCCCACCTGCGCCCGCCGCGCGCGTCGTCCCGGCGGCCGGCTCGGCCACGGGACCCGGCGCGATCTCGTGGATGCTCGCCTCGAGCTGCTCCACGAGGCCGGCGAGCGGGACGATGTTGAGCACGCCCTGGCCCTCGCGCACGAGATCGACGATCGCCTCGCCGCTGCGCACCAGCACCGACCGGCTTCCGTCGAGCACGAGCGAGCTCGACGCGAGGTCCTCGCCGAGGTGGTCGCGCAGGTACTCGATCGCCTTGCGCGCGGTCTGCAGCGACAGCCCGCCGTCGAGCAGGCTCTTGATCACCTTCAGCGCGACGAGGTCGCGGTACGAGTAGCGCCGCTGCGTCCCGCTCCCCGCCGCGTCGACGAGCGACGGCCGCAGCAGGTCGGTGCGGGCCCAGTAGTCGAGCTGGCGGTACGAGATCCCGACGATCTTGCAGACCTGCGGGCCGCCGTAGCCGATCTCCTCCCCCGCGAACTCCTCGCCGGGGGCGAGCACACCCTGCTCGACCCGGGCGGGAAGCACCGTGCGGTTCGCGGGGTTCCTGGGGCTGGCGGCCATGGGGAAGCGACCTTTCCGACCCGCCGGGCCCCGTCGGACCCGCGGAGTCACATCGGCGTAACTACGGAGTTGTCGACCGTACCCGAGCGGCTCGGGGCCGTCAATCAGGCGAAGTCCTCCGGGCTGATCTGCTCGAGGAACTCCCGGAACTGCTCGATCTGCTCCTCGTCCTCCTCGGCCTCGAACAGGACCCCGGCCTCGTCGAGCACCGCCTCCTCGACGAAGATCGGCACCGGGTCCTCGTAGCGGACCGCCAGCGCGATCGCGTCCGACGGCCGGGACGAGATCCGCAGCGCACCACCGTCCCGGGCCAGCTCGACCTCGGCGTAGAAGGTGCCTTCCTGGAGCTGGGTGATCACGACCTGGTCCACCTTGACCGAGAGGTCGTCCAGGACCGACTTGAACAGGTCGTGGGTCATCGGTCGCGGCGTGTCCATGCCCTGGAGGGCGTAGACGATCGCCGTCGCCTCGGGGGGTCCGATGAAGATCGGCAGGTAGCGCTGTCCCTCGACCTCGCGCAGCAGCACGATCGGCTGGTTCGACGGGACCTCGACTCGCACTCCAACCAGCGATACACGGATCACGATGCGCCTCCGTTCAGAGGCCGACGTTACACCGTGGGCCCCGGTGGACTCCGCTGTTCAGCCCGCCGTGGGCGCTCCGTAGAGGGCCCCGACGTACGCCCCGGGGTCGGCCTGGACCACCCGGCGGTCCGCCTCGTAGACCGCATCGAGGTTGCGGTAGAGCTCGGCGAGGTGCAGGCCGTAGCCGAGCACGAACACGTCGGGGATCTCGACGCCCCGGTACCGGACGTCGAGCGGGACGATGCGCCGGACCGGGCGGTCGAGCAGGGTGCACACCTCGAGTCGTCGCGGCCCCCGGGCGGCGAGCTGGCGGCAGAGGTAGTTCGCGGTGAGACCGGTGTCGACCATGTCCTCGACGACGACGACGTCTCGTCCGTCGAGGTCGAGGTCGACGTCCTTCAGGATGCGCACGCGCCCGCTGTCGGGCGCGAAGCGCGAGATCGCCATGAAGTCGATCCGCACGTCCACGCCGCGGATCGCCCGCGCGAGGTCCGAGAGGAAGATCAACGCGCCCTTGAGCACGCCGACGAGCACCACGCCGTCGGGGTGATCCGCGGCGATCTCCGTACCCAGGCGCTCGACGATGCGGGCGAGATCCGCCCGCTCGAGCATCGGCGACGGGGCCGGCACCGGGCTCAGTCGGTGAGGAGGTCGTCGACGGCGCGCCGGAGGAACGCGCTGCGCAGGCCGCGGCCGAGGCCGGCGAGCTCGACCAGGTCCGCGCGAGCCCGCGCTCGTGCTTCCGGGTTGCGTTGGCGGAGCACGCCCTGGATCACCTGGCCGTACAGCGTCGCCTCGCGCTCCGCGAAGCTCCGGTACATCCGCAGGTGACGGGCCTCGATCCCGTGCTTCGCGAAGCCGGCCGCCAGCGTGGCGACCGCGAGCGCGTCCTCGTCGAAGCGGAGGCGGTCCCCTCCGGTCCCTGCCGGCTCGAGCAGCCCGAACTCCTCGAGCTCGGTGAGCTGTGCGTCGGAGAGCCCCGACGCCGCGGCGAGCTCGGACCGGGTCATGCCTTCGCCGTCACCCTCACCGAGCGGCGCGAGGTCGTCGTCCGGGCCGTCGTCGAGCGCGAGCGTCGGCATGTCGTCGGACGGCCGCTTCGGCTTCGGCCCGGTCGGGCGCGGCGGCTTCGCGGCCCCGGGAGCCGCGGTCGCCTTCGCCCCGGTCGCCTTCGCCCCGGTTGCCTTCGCCCCGGTCGCCTTCGCCCCGGTCGCCTTCGCCCCGGCGGACCTCGCCCTCCCCCCGGGCTTGGCGCCGCGCTTCGGCGCGACCGGCTCGGGCGCGCGCTCCGGCTCCACCTCGACGGGCAGCGCGTCCGGACCCGCGTCCTCGAGGCGGCCCTTGATGACCTTCAGCGGGAGGAAGTTCTCCTTCTGCTGATGGAGGATCCAGCGCAGCCGGTCGATGTCCGGGCCGTAGAACTTGCGATAGCCCGACGGCGTCCGCTCCGGGTCGATCAGCCCCTGGCTCTCGAGGAACCGGATCTTCGAGATCGTGATGTCGGGGAACTCGTCTCGCAACGTGGCGAGGACCTCGCCGATCGACAGGTGCTCCGACGGTGTCGTGGTTGCCGGCATGTCAGGCCCCTCCCACCCGGAAGATCAGGACGAACCGCCCCACCTGGATCTCGTCGGCATCGTGGATCGGCTTGTGGTCCACCCGGTCGTGGTTCACGTAGGTCCCGTTGAGCGAGCCGACGTCGCGGATCCGGAAGTCGCCGCCGGTGCGCTCGATCACCGAGTGCCGGCGAGAGACCGTGATGTCGTCGAGGAAGATGTTCGAGTCCGGGTGACGGCCGACCGTGACCGTGTCCCGGTCCACGAGGTAGGTGCTGCCCTCGTTCGGTCCCCGGGCCACGATGACGAGGCCGTTGCCCTCGGCGAGGTCCGCGACGGCCTCGATCTCGGCCGTCGGGTCCCGCTCCTCGAGGCCGGTGTGGCTCAAGGTGGACTCTTCGGACTCCGCGAGCGCGGCACCGCACGAGGAGCAGAACCTCGCCCGGGGCTCGTTGCGATGGCCGCACCGGCCGCAGATCATGGATCCAGGGTACCAACCTGTACCCGAGGTCGAGCCCCGTCCCCGATCCGGGCCTCCGCCGTCACCCCCGCGCGTCAGGCCCGCACCGGCGCCGCCGGCCCAACCGTGCAGTCGAACTCGACGTCGAGGGTCCGCGCGAACCCGCTGACCAGCGCCGCCGCGACCGTCGCGGGATCGGTCGGCGCGCCCAGCTCGGCCAGCGTCACACTCCGGGACCGCAGCCGGGCCCGAGTCTCCTCCCGCCCGGCGGACCCGGCGTCGCCCCCGGGCGCCACGAGCAGGTCGACCTCGTCGAAGGGGAGGCGGTCGAGCAGCACGGAGCCGTGCTGCAGGACCGCGGCGCCCCGCTGGACCTGCGCCGAGCCGCACACCTTGCGGTCGCCCACCCGCAGGTCCGCACCCTGGGCCGCGGCGAAGCAGACCGGTCCGGCCGGGCCCGGGTCACGGCCGACCTCGGCCGTGACCCCGAGCTGGGCCAGCCCGGCCACCAGACCGGCGGCCAGCGCGCGGTGGAGCGCGTCGACGCGACCGGCCGCGCCCGCGGGCCGCGGCATCGCCACCGCGTAGGTGAGATCGCCACCGTGCAGGAGCGCCCGCCCCCCGGTCGGGCGGCGCACCACCTCGACGCCGAGCCCGCGGCACGCGTCGTGATCGACGTCGACCTCCGGTTGGAAGCGCCCCAGCGAGAGCGCGGGTGGGCTCCACCGGTAGAGGCGAAGGACCGGTGCCGCCCCCGCGGTGACCTCGTCCAGGCCGGCGAGGTCGGCCGCCATCTGCGCGCCGGCGCCCCGCACGACCGCCAGGTCGTCGACCAGCCGCCAGCGGGCCACCGGGCTACTCCTCGAGGAACGCCTGGTACGCCGCCGCGTCCAGGAGACCGTCAACCTGGTCCGGCTCGGCCAGCTCCACCACGAAGATCCACCCCGCGCCGTACGGGTCGGTGTTGAGCTGCTCGGGCGCGTCGTCGAGGCTGGTGTTCACCTCGACGACCTTCCCGGTGATGGGCGCGAAGACCTCGGACACCGACTTGGTCGACTCGATCTCGGAGATCGACGCGTTCGCGATGACTTCGAGGCCGACGTCGGGGAGCTGCACGTACACCACGTCACCGAGCGCGTCCTGCGCGTAGTCGGTGATGCCGACGATCGCGCGTCCCCCTCGACCCGGACCCACTCGTGCTCCTTCGAGTACCGCAGCTCTTCGGGGAATTTCATCGGCCGCACACTAGTAGGACGCCACTCACACGATCTGGGCGATGCGCCGGGCGTACTCCGCCGCGAGCTGGGTCGCCTCGTGGTTGCTCCCCGCCTCCGCCCACACGTGCACGATGGGCTCCTCGGGATCCGGGAGCACGAGCGCCCACCCGTCGGGGTGCAGGATCTTCACGCCGTCCACGAGCACGACGTCACGGGTCTTCGCCCGCTCGACCATCTCCCGCATCACCGCGCCCTTGCGCTCCCACGGCGTCGGCACGGTCTCGTGGGCGATGTGCACGTCCGGCAGCCCGGCCACGACCTCGGACAGCCGGCGGCCGGTCACCGCCATGAGATCGAGCACCTTCACGAGGGTCGCGGTCGCGTCGAAAGCGGGGAGGAAGTCCGGCCAGATGAACCCGCTCTCCCGCGAGGCCGCGAAGTCGACCCGGTCGCTGGACGCCACCTCCATCAGGTTCGCGGAGGAGAGCTTGGTCCACACGATCTCCGCTCCCCGCTCGCTGGCGATGCGCTCGGCCTCACGGCTCACCGACACCGGCAGCGCGACGCGCGCGCCGGGCCGTGCCTCGGCCACGAGCGTGAGCACGGCGAGCAGCATCGGCTCGGCGCCCAGCGCGTGCCCGGCGTCGTCGACCACGGTGCCGGTCTCCCCATCCGGGTCGATCACCATGCCGAGGTCGCTGCCCGACGCGCGCACGAGGTCGCCGATCCGCTCCAGGCGCTCGGCCCGGTCGTCCGCCGCCCCCTGGGGCTGGGTCGCGGCAAACGGGTTCACGGCGAGGACGTCGGCGCCGATCTTGGCCAGCACCGCCGGCATGACGAGCGACGAGGCACCGAACGAGTAGTCGAGCACGACCTTGAACGCGCGGTCGCGCAGCCGGCGCGTGTCCACGCTCGACTCGAGCGCCGCCGTGTAGTACTCGAGCGAGCGGGGCGGGAACACGATGTCGCCGATGTCCCCGGCGAACGCGCGCCGGAAGTCCTCGCGCTGGAGCAGCCGTTCGATCTTGCGCTGCCCGGCCTCGTCGATGTCGCGGCCCTCGTTGTCGAGGATGCGGATCTCGACGGTGTTCGGGTCCTTCGGCGAGAGGCGGACCGAGATCCCGCCGTTGGTCATCGAGTTCCGCACCTGGAACCGCGTGAGCGGCACGGTCGCGAGCTCGACGTCCTCGACGTTGACGCCGGAGAGGTTCAAGCCGCCGATGATCGAGCGCTTCAGCGCGCGGGCGATGCGGCTGGTGTCGCGGCTGGTGGTGACGACCGAGCCCTTCTTGAGCGAGGTGCCGTAGGCCATCGCGATCCGGGTCGCGACCTCGGGCGTGATGTCGACGTTCGCGAGACCCGCGACGCCGCGGCTCCCGAACAGCGTGCGGGCCCCGCGGCTCTCCCACACGATCGACGAGGTCACGACCGCACCGGCCTCGACGGTCTTGAACGGGTAGACCTTCACGCCTGGGTTCACGACGGCGTGCTCACCGACGAAGCACTCGTCGCCGAGGACCCCGCCCTCGTCGACCGCGGCGTGGGCCCGCAGGTCACAGGACCGGCCGATCACAGTGCCCCGGAGCCGCACCGCGGGCCCGATGTACGCGTGCTCGTGCACGACCGACCGTACGATCGACGCGTCGTGCTTCACCACGACGTCGCCGCCGAGGACCGTGTACTCGCGCACGTGCGCTCCGGCCTCGATCAGGCAGTTCGAACCGATGATCGCGGGACCGTCGATCCTCGCCTCGGGATCGACCTCCGCACCCTCACCGAGCCAGACGTCCTCGGTCATGCGGAAGCCGTCGATCTCGATGTTGACCTTGCCCTCGAGGATGTCCTGGTGCGCACGCAGGTACGCCTCGAGCGTCCCGACGTCCTCCCAGTACCCGTCGGCCACGTATCCGTACAGGGGCTTGCCCCGCTTGAGGATCGCCGGGAACACGTCGCCGGAGAAGTCGACGACCTCGTCCTTGGGGATGAAGTCGAAGACCTCGGGCTCGAGCACGTAGATGCCGGTGTTGATCGTGTCCGAGAAGACCTGGCCCCACGTCGGCTTCTCGAGGAATCGCTCGATCGACCCGTCCTCGCGGGTGATAACGATCCCGAACTCCACCGGGTCGTTCACCCGCTTCAGCGCGATCGAGCCGGCGGCGCCGGTGGCCCGGTGCGCCTTCACGAACGCGCTCGAGGTCGATGTCGGTCAGCACGTCGCCGGAGATCACGAGGAAGGTCTCGTCGAGCTCGTCCGCGGCGTTGCGCACGGAACCCGCGGTGCCGAGCGGCGAGTCCTCGGTCGCGTAGCGCATGCGCACGCCGAAGTCGGAGCCGTCGCCGAAGTAGGTCCGGATGTGGTTGGCGAGGAAGGCGACGGTGACGACGATGTCGTCGAAGCCGTGCTCGGCGAGCAGGCGGACGATGTGCTCCATCATCGGCCGGTTCGCGACCGGCATCATCGGCTTGGGCTGGTTGCTGGTCAGCGGCCGCAGCCGCGTCCCCTCCCCACCGGCGAGGATCACGGCTTTCATGGTCGCTCCGCCATCGCGCTCAGCTCCGTCACACTGTGGTCGCGGCCCGGCTCCGCTCGGCCTTTCATGGTCGCTCCGCCATCTCACGAGCCGCGCGGCCGTCGGCGAGGGCCGCGCGGGCCATCGGCACGTACCGGGCGGCGGCGTAGTAGCTGAGGATCAGGCCGCCGATCGTGAACAGCCAGGTCACCACCTCGATCACGTCCCGCAGCGCGCCGGCATCGAGGGCCGAGACGAGGACGAAACCGGGCAGCGCGAACATCAACGCCAGCGTGCCTGCTTTTCCGACCCATTGCACATCGATGCGGCGGGCCCCGGCCGCGGCGAGGACGAGCGTCACCACGCTCAGTGCCGCCTCACGAGCGAGCACCAGGATGCCGACCCAGAGCGGAACGTCACCGCTGAGCAACAGCCCGATCGCGCCCGCGATGAGCATCACTCGGTCCGAGACCGGGTCGAGGATCTTGCCGACCTCGCTGCCCTGGTCGAAGTGGCGGGCGATGTAGCCGTCCACCCAGTCGGTCGCGCCGAGCACGGCGAAGAGGATCCCGGCCGCGACCGGGCGGTCCTCGGCGAGGAGCAGCCAGAGGAAGACGGGTACCCCGGCGAGCCGGGCGAGCGAGATCGCGTTCGGGACGGTCCAGACCCCGCGGTCTCTCGCGATGGGGGGCGCCGTCATGCCCCCAGCGTAGGCCCCGCCGACGCGCGGCTCAGATGTCGTACTGGACCGCGGCGCGGGCCGTGAGGATGGGTCGGATGCGTTCCGCGAGCAGCGCCTGGTGGGCCGGATGGTCCCGGTACGCGACGAACCCGTCGACGTCGTCGAAGTCGGCGACGACCGCGTAGTGGTGGTTCCCGTCGCTGAGCTCGAGGTCCGGACCGTACCGGTACGCCCGGAGCTCGGGGATCTGCGCCGGCAGCTCGCCGAGGCCGTCCCCGACCGCCGCGATCTGCTCCGGGGTCGCGTCGTGCCGGAACACGAACAGCGAGACGTGCCGGCAGCCGCTCACAGGAGCCCGGCGTACGAGCCGCCGTCGACCGGGATCGCGGTGCCGGTCACGTACTTCGCCGCCGCCGAGCACAGAAATGCCGCAACCGCGCCGAAGTCGCCCGCATCGCCGATGAACCCCGCCGGCACCGACGCCGCGAGGGTGCTCGGGTCGGCGTGCAGCGACTGGACCCGCTCGGTGTCGTGGAACCCCGGCTCCAGGCTGTTCACCGTCACGCCGTCGCCCGCGACCTCCCGGGCCAGGGTCTTCAGGAATCCCGTGACCCCCGCCCGGGCGGTGTTCGAGAGGATGAGCCCCGGGATCGGCTGGCGGACCGCCACCGAGGTGATCGCCACGACCCGGCCCCAGCCGGCCTGCTGCATCTCCGGGACCGCGGCCTTGCACATGGCGATCGTCGAGAGGCAGTTCAGCTCGAACGCGCGGGCGTAGGCATCGAGGTCGTCGATGCCGGCGAACCCGCCCGGCGGCGGGCCGCCTGCGTTCGCGACCAGGATGTCGACGCCGCCCAGCGCCTCGCGCGCGGCACCGATGAACGCGGTCGCGCCGGCGACCGTCCCGACATCGGCCACGACCGGGACGCAGCCGTGCCCGATCCGTTCGGCCGCAGCGCCGATCCGGACCTCGTCGCGACTGCAGACCGCGACCCGCACACCCTCCCGCGCGAGTGCGTCGGCGGTCGCGAAGCCGAGGCCGCGCGACGCGGCCGCGACCGCGGCTCGCTTGCCTTCGATCTCCAGGTTCATGGGTGCTTCCTCTGCCGTTCGACCTTCATGCGTGGATGGGACCCTTGCTGTCGCGCAGCGACGCGATGCCGGTGCGGCCGGTACGCACCGCGATGATCTCGGCGCAGATCGCGATCGCGGTCTCCTCGGGCGTGCGTGCACCGATGTCGAGACCGATCGGCGCCATGATCCGCGCCAGCCCCGTGTCGTCGACGCCCGCCGCACGAAGATGCTCGACCCGGGCCGCGTGCGTGCGGCGCGAGCCCATCGCCCCGAGGTACCCGACGTGCGTCTGCAACGCGGCGACGATGGCGGGGATGTCGAACTTCGGGTCGTGGGTCAGCACGCAGACCACGTCGCGCGGCCCGAGGTTGTCGCCGACCTCGGCCAGGTACCGGTCGGGCCACTCGTTGCGCACCTCGTCCGCCATGGGGAACCGCGCGACGGTCGCGAACACCGCGCGGGCGTCGCAGACGATCACGTGGTAGCCGAGGAGCTTGCCCGCCTTCGCGAGGGCACCGGTGAAGTCCACCGCGCCGAAGATGATCATCCGCGGTGAGGGCGCGAACGACTCGATGAACACGCGCACGGTCTCCTCGCGGGCCTCGCCCCGCGGCCCGTAGCGACGGATCGCGGTGAGTCCGGCATCGAGCTCCGCCCGCGCGTCCCGGCCCACGACCCGGTCGAGGTCCGCGTCGCCGAGCGAGCCCAGCGGCGGCGCGTCCGGACGGATCAGGAGCTTGGCCCCGACACCGGGACCGTCGACGACGGTCGCGAGCGCGACCGGCTGCTCCTCGCGCAGCAGGTCGCGCGAGCGCGTCGAAGACCGGCGTGCCGGACTCCCGTGTCGCCGGCTCGCCACTCACCAGTCGAGCGGTTCCACGAAGACGTGGACCGTTCCCCCGCACGTCAGGCCCACCGCGAACGCATCGTCGTCCGAGTAGCCGAAGCTCACCATCCCGCGCGGCTTCTCGCCGGAGAGCACTGCGAGCGCCTCGGTCACGACGGCGCCCTCGACGCAGCCACCGGAGACCGAGCCCGCGACCTCGCCCGCGTCGTTCACGGCCATCGTGGCACCGGGGTCACGCGGGCCGGAGCCCTCGACCCCGACCACGCGCGCGATCGCGACGCGGTGGCCGGCGTCGCGCCACCGTTCGATGTCGGCCAGGACCTCTTTCATCGCGCCAGCACCTCGGCGAGCGACTCGAGCGACGCCAGGGAGTGGCCCTCGACGAACTCGTCGACGAAGGGCAGTGCTGCCGCCATGCCCGCGGCGAGCGGTGCGTACCCAGGTGAGGCCTTGAGCGGGTTGACCCACACGATGCGGTGGCTGACCCGGTGGAGGCGCGCCATCTGCGCAGCCAGCTGGGCGGCATCGCCGCGCTCCCAGCCGTCCGAGATGACGACGACCGTCGCGCCGCGCGCGATGCCGGGGATCCCCCACTCGTCGTTGAAGGCTCGCAGGCCCTCCCCCAGGCGCGTGCCGCCCGACCAGTCCAGGACCCGGAGCGCTGCGGCCGCCAGGGCGGCATCCGGATCTCGGCTCGAGAGCTCGCGTGTGATGCGGGTCATCCGGGTGCCGAGCGCGAAGACCTCCACGCTCCGGCGCCCGACGACCGCGGCGTGGAGGAAGCGCACCAGGGCGCGCGCGTAGGGCTCCATCGAACCGCTGACGTCACAGAGGAACACGAGGCGGCGCGGCCGCGCCGTTGCCTCGACGAACGCGCGCCGCACGGGTTCGCCCCCGGTGCGCAACGAGCCGCGGACCGTGCGCCGGAGGTCCGGATGACCACGCTCGCCCCGGGCCCGACGGCGTCGGCGTGACCGGCGAAGGCCACCGACGAGCCGGACGTCGGCCATGAGGCGCCGCGCTTCGACGTGCTCCGCCGGCGTGTAGGTCGCGAAGTCCCGGTGGCGCAGCACCTCGGCCGGGCTGTACCGGACCTGGAGCACCGGCGCGTCCCGGGCGGGCGGCTCGACGCCGGCGCCATCGTGCTCGCGCCCGGGGAGGTCGTAGGCGACCACCACCTCGGGAACACCCCCTCCCTCGTTCGCGACGGGTGCGGGGACCTCGAGGCCGAACACCGCGGCGAAGCCGCGCTCGTACTCGGCGACGTCCTCCGGGCGACGGACCAGCGTCGCCCGGCCGGCCCAGTACGCCCGCGCCGGGTCGGCCACGCCGACCGCCGCGAGGGCCCGGGCGAAGATCAGGGTGGCGCCCGGGTCGACCGCGAGCCCCCGGGCGCGCAACGTCCGCGCCAACGTGACGACGATCCGGTCGGGCTCCAGCGTGCGGTCGGGCTCAGGCACTGCGGGCCACCGCGGCGGCGACGATGTCCGCGACCCCGTGGGCGCGCACCCGCTCCTGGTCCTCGCGGTACTTCACGATGGTGCCGAGGGTGTCGCGCACCGCCTGCTCGTCCAGATGCGCCCGGCCGAGGCGCGCCAGCGCCCCCGCCCAGTCGATCGACTCGGAGACCCCCGGCGGCTTGTACAGCTCGAGCGAGCGCAGCACCTCGACCGCGGCGGCCACCTGGCGGGCCAGCGCGTCGCCGGCCTCCGGGGCCTTGAGCCGAAGGATCGCGAGCTCCCGCTCGAAGTCGGGGTGCTCGATCCAGTGGTAGAGGCACCGTCGCTTCAGCGCGTCGTGAACGTCGCGCGTGCGGTTGGAGGTGAGGATGACGACGGGTGGGACCTCCGCGCGCACCTCCCCGAGCTCCGGGATCGTGACCGCGTAGTCCGAGAGGATCTCGAGCAGGAACGCCTCGAACTCGTCGTCGGCGCGGTCGACCTCGTCGACGAGCAGCACCGGTGGGACCGGGCCGCGGTGGTCGATCGCCCGCAACAAGGGACGGCGCACGAGGAACCGGGGCGAGTACAGCTCGTCCTCGACCACCGCCCCCCCGCCCGCCTCCGCCGCACGCAGGTGCAGGAGCTGGCGCGAGTAGTCCCACTCGTACACGGCCTGGGAGGCGTCGATGCCCTCGTAGCACTGCAGCCGCACCAGCTCGCCGCCGGTCCAGCGGGCCAGGACCTTGGCCACCTCCGTCTTGCCGACCCCCGCCTCGCCCTCGAGCAGCAACGGCCGCTCCAGGGCCAGCGCGAGGAACACCGACGTCGCGAGCCCGTCGTCGGGGAGGTACCCGTGCGCCTCGAGCGCGTCGCGGACCACTTCGACGCTGTCGACCATCCCTCTGATCCTACCGGCGGGCGCGCTACCGCCCGACGGCCGCGCCCTCGGCGCGCGGATCCGTCGCGACCGCGTAGCCGTGGCCGCCGAGCGCGATCGCGTGCGCGTGCCCCATCCCGGGGTCGTACGCGCCGGTCTCGATGATCTCGTGACCCCGGGCGGCGAGCTCCACGACGACGCCCGGATCGGCGCGCTGCTCGACCCGGAGCTTCCAGTCGAGCGGCTCGACCCGCCACCGGGGGTCGTCGATCGCGGCCTGCGGGTCGGCACCGTCGTCCACGATCCGCGTGAGGAGCTGCGCGTGGACCTGCGCCTGGGCGTCACCCCCCATGGACCCGAAGACGAGGCTGGGCGCACCGTCGCGCAGGACCATCGCCGGGATCAGCGTGTGCATCGGACGCTTCGACGGCGCGAACGCGTTCACCCGCGAGGCGTCGAGCGTGAACGAGGAGCCGCGGTTGTTGAGGTTGATACCCCACTCGGGAACATGCACGCCGGAGCCGAAGCCGAGGAAGTTGGACTGGATGAGGCTGACCAGGAGGCCGTCACCGTCGGCCGCGCACAGGTACGCCGTGCCGCCGCGCTGCGGGTGACCAGGCGCGGGGAGCTGCGCCTGCTTCAGGTCGATCGTCGCGTGCCGCTCCACGATCCACGCGTCGTCGAGCAGCGCCTCGGGCGGTGTCGCCAGGTGCGCCGGGTCGGTCACATGGTCGTCGCGGTCGCGCAGACCGATCTTCACGGCTTCGATGACGAGGTGCGTCCGGTCGGCGGGGTCCATCGTGGCGAGGTCGAAGCCGTCGAGGATCCGCATGATCTCGAGCACCGCGACACCCTGGGTCGGAGGTGGGAGCTCGGCGAGCTCGACGTCCCGATAGGGCGCGCGCATGGGTGTCGCCCACTCCCCCGCGTGGGCCGCGAGGTCGGATGCCTCCATCAGGCCGCCGTGCGCCTGGAGCGTCGTGGCGATCGCGTCGGCGACAACGCCTTGGTAGTACGCGTCGGGACCGCCGTCGGCGATCCGCTCGATCAGCGTCGCGAGGTTCGGCTGGCGGAGGACGTCGCCGGCGTCGAGCGCGCCGTACACCTGCTGCCACGCGTCGAGGCCCCGGTACAGGCCGCGGAACCCGATGCAGGAGATCGCACCCATCGGTGTCAGCTCGAAGCCGTCGCGCGCGTACCGGATCGCGTCGCGGGCGAGCTCGCCGAACGGTCGGGTCCCCCAGCGCTCGAGCAGGTCGAACCAGCCGGCGATCGCGCCGGGCACGGTCACCGAGTGCGGGCCGACGAGCAGCGGATCGGGGCCGAGGCGGTCGCGCACCGTCTCCAGATCGGCGCCCGCCGGCGACCGTCCGGACCCGAGATACCCGTGCAGCTCCCCATCCCAGACGATCGCGAAGAGGTCCCCGCCGTAGCCGCAGAGGTACGGCGCGACGACGCCGAGCGCCAGGTTCGCCGCGACGATCGCGTCGACGGCGTTGCCGCCGCGGGCGAGCTCGGCCGCGCCGGCGGCCGATGCGAGGTAGTGCGGCGTCGCCAGCCCGGCTTCCGGGAACCGCGCCGCGACGCCGGTGGTCACGCGCTGCTCGGCGCCGGCCGTCCCGCCCCGTTCCAGCACCGCGAGGACGGCGTCGTCGCCCACCGCGATCCCACCCTTGACCGGGTCCTCGACGAGCCGCTTGAAGTGCTTGATGGCGTAGCCCGCGTAGAGGCCGTCCTCGATCCGCTCGTCGTAGCTCCAGCGGATCGTCGACAGGCGCTTGCGCTCGAGCCGGCCCGTGTCGGGGTCCGGCACCTGCTCCGCCCTCGCGCGCCCGAGCACGCCGAACGTGCCGATGTTCCCGTACTCGTACAGGTGGTGGAACGCCGAGTCGAGCCCGAGGCTGCCGAGGTCGGTGAGGAAGAGCGTGGCGTACAGCGGGTCGTTGTCGACGAAGGACCTGGGGAACATCCCGAACGCCTCGAGCAGGTGGTACGCCTTGAACACGACCCGGCGCAGGAGCCCGGGGAGCATGAGCACCGCCTTGAGCTCGCCATCCACGCTGTTCGTGCCGCCGCCGAACTTCGCGGTGTGCAGCTGGTCCTGCATCGCGGCGACCATCTGCAGGAACGACTCGGACGGGTCGAACTCGCGCTTCAGGACGACGAGGGGCGCGCCCTTCTTCATGCGCTGCTTCGCCGAGTAGGAGATCCAGATCCCGCGGCGCTGGTACAGGCGACCGCCCGACACGAACCGGTTGATGTTCGGGAACTCGGCCAGACCCTGACGGCACGCCCACAGCAGGACGTGGAACACGGAGGCGCGCGTCTCGGGGTGCACCTCGTTGAACGCGCGCACGAACTGCTCCGCGCCGCCGACGTCGATCGCCTGCTCGAAGTACACCGTCGACTCTTTCCGAGTCCGCATGATGTACGGCATGATGCGCCGGAGATCGGGGACGTCGGGCACCAGATCCGCATCGGGACGCCGCCACCAGACCACGTCGGAACCTTAGTGCCGGCCCGGTACGGGGGTCCGGATGTCGCGGCCGGGTAGCGTCCGTCGATGCGCATCCTCGTGGTCGGTGCGGGCGGGGTGGGATCGGCGATCGCAGCCGTCGCCGCTCGGCGCGACTTCTTCGAGCACATGACCCTCGCCGACGTGGACGTGACGCGCGCGCTGCACGTGCCGTCGGTGCGGACGCCCGCTTCGCCGCCGCGAGCGTGGACGCGTCCGATGCGCGCTCGGTCGAGACCCTGGCCCGTGAGGTGCGCGCCGACGTGATCGTGAACGTGTGCGACCCGCGGCTCAACCCGCCGATCTTCGACGGCGCCTTCGCGGCGGGCTGCACCTACCTCGACATGGCCATGCACCTCTCCCATCCCCACCCCGAGCGCCCCCACGAGCTCACCGGCGTGAAGCTCGGAGACGCCCAGTTCGCCGTGGCGGACGAGTGGGTCGAGCACGACCAGCTGGCGATTGTCGGGCTCGGCGTCGAGCCGGGACTCTCGGACGTGTTCGCCCGGTACGCCGCGGACCATCTCTTCGACGACATCGACGAGGTCGGGGTCCGCGACGGCGCGAACCTCGTCGTCGACGGCTTCGCCTTCGCGCCGACGTTCTCGATCTGGACGACGATCGAGGAGTGCCTCAACCCGCCCGTCATCTGGGAGCGTGACCGTGGCTGGTTCACGACGGCACCCTTCAGCGAGCCGGAGGTCTTCGAGTTCCCCGGCGGCATCGGGCCGGTCGAGTGCGTGAACGTCGAGCACGAGGAGGTGCTGCTCGTCCCCCGCTGGGTGGAGTGCAACCGGGTGACGTTCAAGTACGGACTGGGCGACGAGTTCATCGCCGTCCTGGACGCACTCCACAAGACCGGGCTCGACCGGACCGAGAAGATCCGGGTGCGCGACGTCGACGTCGCGCCGCGCGACGTGGTCGCGGCGGCGCTGCCCAACCCGGCCGAGCTCGGTGACCGCATGCACGGCAAGACGTGTGCCGGCACCTGGGTCACGGGGACGGGCACCGACGGCACGCCACGCGTGGTCTACCTGCATCACATCGTCGACAACGACTGGTCGATGGCGGAGTACGGCCACCAGGCGGTCGTGTGGCAGACCGCGATCAATCCGGTGATCGGACTCGAGCTGCTCGCGCGCGGCGACTGGAGTGGCCGCGGGGTGCTGGGACCCGAGGCGTTCGACGCGCTGCCGTTCCTCGACCTCCTGAACGAGTACGGCTCGCCGTGGGCGATGGAGGAGCGCCAACCGGCCTGAAGCGAGCGCTCAAGGCGCGCCGAGCACCTGGTCGACCACCGCGTCGGCGACCTTGACCGCACCCTCTTCGGCGAGGCCGGTGATCGCCCGTCGCGCACCACCGCTGCGCACCCACCGGCCGACCAGGAACTTGATCCCGATGGCGACGAGCACCACGACGATGAGCGCGATGACGACGTGCTTCGTACGCGAGGGAGCCGGAGGTGGCTCGTCGGGCTCGGGGACGGTCGTGGTCGCGGTCACCGGTCGCACGCTACAAGGGCGGCCCGGAGGCCGCCCTTGCGCGAGATACGGGTGGTGGGGTGCTCAGGCTCGGGCAGGGAGACCCCGAGCACCGCGCCACCAACCCGGTTGAGCCATTGGTACCCCTCCCCCTGTGACCCGAAACCCGAATTCTGGATTTCTTCGCGTGGGACGCCGGGCGCGCCGAGGCCCCGGTCCCGGGCAGGGTGGGAACAGGGCCTCGAAGCGCGACGCACACGGCCTGCCCTCACGTGGAGATCAGGTGGCTGCGCTGGAGCCCGAGGGTAGTGGCTCGTCGGGGCGGTCGCTTCTCGTGGAAATTTCTCCCATGTCTGGTGGAGATACCCGATCGCGCGTTCGATCAACCCCGGTCCCCCGTGGGGCGAACACCCCGGAAACCCCGAACACCCGCAGGTCGGACCGGTTCCGGAGCCGCGCCCGCGGCGCCCGCGGCCGATGAGACAATCGCGAGCCGACCACCCGAGGAGGAGGCGTCGTGATGAGCCAGGCCCGCATCGTCCGAGCCACCGTCGTGCTCGCGGGCGCGCTCGCGCTCGGCGTGTGCGGCTCGTCGGCGTCCTCGGGCGCCGGACCGACGAGCTCCACCGTCGAGACCGTGAAGGCCCGCCCGGCGGGCGTCAACCCGTCGAAGTCGGCGCGGATGGTGTGCGAGGCCGAGGCCCAAGGGGATCTCGCCGAGTCCCTCGGGGTGAAGCCCACACAGGTCACGCCACCCACGTGGGTCGACCACACCTTCTCGTGCAGCTACGTGTACCCCGACGGGACGCTGACGCTGTCGGTCAAGGAGCTCGACAGCGCGAAGCAGACGACGGACTACTTCAACCGGCAACGCACGACGCTCGGCCACAAGGGCGCCAACATCGGGATCGGGCAGGGCGCGTTCTCGACGGCGAACGGTTCGCTCGTCGCGCGCAAGGACTGGAAGGTGCTCACGGTCGACGTGAGCAAGATCCCGCCCCGCTTCGGGCAACCGCCGATCACACCGACGGAGGTCGGGCTCGCGACCGGCGAGACGATCATGGGCTGCTGGAGCGGCGCGTGACGAGCGGTTCGGGTTCGGAGCCGAGGACGAGCATCCGGATCAGGGTGTACCAGAGCAGCGCGTAGCCGGCGACGAGCAGCGCGCCACCGTCCTGCCCGCTTCGGGCCAGCAGAAGGCACAGCGCGAACACGACGGCCAGCGCGCCGCCCAGGATGCGCCGCGGCCACCGCAGTGGGTCTCGTCCACGCCGCGCCACCTCCACTGTCTATCCGAGCCGAGCGCGCGGTGCAGGAGGCGTCCCCGGCGACCGCTCCATCCTCGGCGGTGCACGGTGACCCGGCGCGGTCGGTGCGCCATGATCGGCGTCCGACGTCAGGAGACGCAGCGATGACCACGACGCTCGACTGGTACGGATGCGCGACCTTCCGCCTCCGAACGTGCGGACTCACGGTCTTCCTCGACGCGTACATCGACCGGGCACCGAACGCGGCCGGCACCGGGCTCACGGCTGACGCGGTCTGGGAGTGCGACTGGATCGTCGTCGGTCACTCGCACTTCGACCATCTCTGGGGCGCGGAGCGGATCGTCGCCAACACGGACGCGACGGTCATCGGCAGCTACGAGACGGTCCGGGTGCTCGAGGCGGCCGGCGTGCCGCTCCGGCGCATGATCTGCGTCGGCGGCGGCGAACGGATCGATCTGGGCCACCGTGTCTTCGTGTCCGTCTACCCGAGCCTCCACTCCTGTCTCTGGACCGGATCGCACGGGGCCGGCGCCGGCGACGTGTGCATCGGCGATCTCGGCCTGACCTGGCAGGAGCGCGCCGAGCACATGAAGGAGCTCGCGGCCGGCCTGGCGACGTCGCTCGACCCGGTCGCGATCGAGCACCTGATGGCGGGCGCGGGCGGACACAGCAACCGCGGCGACGGCGGGGCCTTCCTCTACCTCTTCGAGACCCCGGAGGGCTCGGTGCTGTTCCAGGACACCTCGGGGCACTGGAGTCCGATCCTCGCGACCTTGCGCCCGGACGTCGCGATCCTCGCCGCGGCCGGTCGGGGGAACGTCGACGGCGAACCCGTCCAGGGATCTCTCGCCGCGTTCGTCGCGACCCAGGCGAACACGCTGCAGGTCCTCCGCGTGGTGCTCGCCCACCACGACGACTGGCTCCCCGGGTTCTCCTCGGCCGCGGATCTCGCGCCCATCCGCGCCGCATTCGCCGAGGGCGCCCCCGGTGCCGAGCTCCTCGAGCCCGAGTACCTCGCGGCCACACCGATCTTCGACGCCTGATCCTGCCGCGCGACTTCGAGCGCGCCGGGTCGGCGCGCCCGTCGCCTGAGGACCTTCGCCCCTACTGGAGCTCGCGACCCGTTCGTAGGGTCGGAAGGGATTCAGCCAGACATCAGCAGGCATCCGACGGGAGGGATCGACACCGTGCGTGCAGTCGTCGTCTACGAATCGATGTACGGCAACACCCACGTCGTCGCCGAGGCCATCGCCGCCGGTCTGGAACCGGCGATGGCGGTGACGGTGCTCCCCGTCGGGGAGGCCGACCCGGACACCGTCGGAGCCGCGGACCTGGTGGTCGTGGGCGGCCCGACCCACGCGCACGGGATGAGCCGTCCGATGACCCGCGCCGCGGCGGTCGAGAAGGCCCACGAGCCCGACACGACCATCACGCTCGAACCCGAGGCCGAGTGGACCGGACTGCGGGAGTGGTTCGAGAAGGTCGATCGGATCAGCGCGCCCGTAGCAGTGTTCGACACCCGGGCGTCGGCCCCCGCCGTGCTCACCGGCCGAGCCTCCAAGGGGATCGCGAAGCGACTCCGCCACCTCGGCGCCCACCTGGTCGCCGAGCCCAAGAGCTTCCTGGTCCAGAAGGACAACCAGCTCGTCCCGGGCCAGGAGCAGGAGGCCCGGGCGTGGGGCGAGGAGCTCGCGCGCGTCATGTCGAGCATCGGCGCGTCGAAACCAGGACCGTGAGCCCCGCGAACGATCGAGATCGGGGAGGTAACTCGAGTTCGAAGGCGCACCGTTCGTCGTCACGCACGTCGAGTTCATCGCGACCGAGTCGGTGCCCACCCACCGGCTTGTAGATCCCGGCGAAGGCCGCCCGCTCCCCCCGCCGGGCGGCGGCGACGAGATCCTCGACCGCCTCCCCGCGCTCCACGTCCGTTCCCCACCCCGCACCCGACCATTCAAGGCTGTGCGCCTTATGGCCGCACTCGGCTATTCGTACCATTCTTCTGGTACCGACCGGCCCGTCGTGGCGGGACGCGGTCGCAGTCAGGGCGTCATTGCCCCTGACCTGCACGTTTGGTGCTCGGGCGGCCGGGACTCGAACCCGGGGAGCCTCGGCCCGGCGCCGAGTTGCTCGCTCCCGGTCGGAGGTTCACCGCCACGACCCTGGACCGTTGTCTCATTGCGAGTCCGTCGACAGCAGCGCGGCGAACAGCGCCGCGTAGTGCTCGAGGTGGTTGTCACCGAGGAAGTCCCGGTGAGCCCGTTCGTAGGCGCGGGCCCCGAGCCGTTCGGCGAGCATGTCGTCACCGAGCAGTCGGTTGATCGCCGCACCGAACGCGGCGAGGTCGCTCGGGTCGTCGATCAAGAGGCCGTTCTCGCCGTCAGTGATCTGGTCGACGATGCCGCCCACGCGGGTTGCCACGACCGGTCGGTGCTTCCACATCGCCTCGGCGACCGTCAGCCCGAAGCCCTCGGCAAGGCTCTTCTGGGTGACGACGGTCGCGTGGCGTTGGAGGGCGTTGACGATCACCGCGGCCTCGTCGGGGTCGTGCATCGGGACGCACGCGAGGTGGGCGCGCGTGCGGGTTGCGTGCGGGAGCGTCCGCCACGCTTCGACACACTCGTCGAGCACCTCGCCACCTTCAGGATCGTCGTGCACCCCGTGCACCGCGGGGCCGACCAGCATCAGGTGCGCGCCGAATTCCCGATCGACGTGCTCGGCGAACGCGAGGAGCACACCCTGCATGTCCTTCATCCGATCCCACCGCGACAGCTGGACGACGAGGGGCGTCTCCGGAGACGGCGGGGGTCCGGTCTGCAGGATGTCCACCCGCCGGTCGACGCGGCCCGGAGAGCCGTCCCGGCGAGTGAAGGTGGCAACCGGAGCGTCCCCGTCCCCGCCGAGCAGACCGACGTACTGGAGGATCGTCTGCACGTCCGTTGGCGAGAGCTCCTCGTTCTTGGTGCAGAACGGATCGATCGACGGCGTGATCACGTGGAGGCGTTCCCGATCGACCCAGGCCGGTGCGAACCCCGCCCGGCTGAACACGAACGCGTCGACCCCGTCGAGGTAGGGGCGAAGGAACTCCCAGCCCAGCTCGGTGTGGCGGTTCGGGACGTCGCGCCCGATATGACAGCGCCACACGACGCTCGCCGCCGAGGTGCGCACCGCACGCGCGAGTCCCGCCGTCTGAGGATCGTGCAAGAGCACGATGTCACCCGGACGCAGCAACGACATCAGCTCGTCGGTGTTCCGGTGCAGTGTCCGCTCGTATCGAGCGTGCTCCCCGGAACCGAGTGGTCCACCGTCACCGTTCGACCCGTAGAGGTGGTTGTGCAACCGCTTGGTGATCTCGAAGAAGTCGTCGTCGCCTTCGATGACCACCCACCGGGCATCGATCCCGACCCCGCGCACGTACGCCAGCAGGGTCTGCAGCAACTCGGCGACTCCACCCCCGCTCTCGGTCGCGTTCACGTTGATCACCCGTCGGCCGGCGAGCGCCGAGCGGGTGGCGGCCGCGGCGCGCTCGAACCGCTCCGCACGCGCCGGTCCGACGAGCTCCTTCAGCCGGTGCGGATCGAGCGCCTGGACCTCAACGTCGTGGAGTTTCACCGGCCTCCGCTCGGCCCCACGCTCCTGTGCGCACCATCCGCATGCCCTCTCACCTGCACGTTCAGTGGTCGGGCTGCCGGGACTCGAACCCGGGACCTTCGGTCCCCCAGACCGACGCGCTAACCAAGCTGCGCCACAGCCCGCAAGCGGTCGAGTCTACGCAGACGTCGCCCCCGCGCTCGGGCCGAACCCGGAACCGTCCTCCCACCTTCGAGAGGGCGGGAGGAAGTCAGCCGAGGACCCAGACGATGCCCTGGTACAGGCGGTAGCTCAGGTAGATCAGGATCGCGAGGGCGAGCAGCTTGAGGTGCCACGGGATCGGCGGTAGCGCCTCCTCGGTGGGCTCGGCCCGCGCCTCGGAACCCGCGGTCGCGACCTCGCCCGCGTCGACCGTGCGTCCGCAGGTCGGGCACGTGCCGTCGGGGCGCACCGTCGACGGCGACAGGAAGCGGTCGCACTGCGTGCACCAGGGCACGACGGTCAGACCGGCGGGACGCCGTGGCGGCAGTCGTTGTCCTCGCGCCGGCGCGTCGCGGCGAGGGCGAAGCGTTGGACGAGCTCGTCGCGCAGGTCCTCGGGCTGGATCACGGCGTCGACGACCAGCTCGGCCGCGAGGTGCACGAGGTCCACGTCCTGCTCGTACTCGGCCCGCCGCTCGGCGACGAACGCGGCCCGCTCGTCGGGATCCTCGATCGCCTGGATCTTGTTGTAGAAGACCGCGTTCACGGCCGGCTCCGCCCCCATCACCGCGATCGACGCGCTCGGCAGCGCGAGGCACGCGTCGGGATCGAAGGCGGGCCCACACATCGCGTACAGCCCGGCGCCGTACGCCTTGCGCACGATCACGCTGATCTTGGGCACCGTCGCCTCGGCGACCGCGGTGATCATCTTCGCCCCGTGGCGGATGATGCCCTGCCGTTCGACCTGGGTCCCGATCATGAAGCCGGGCACGTCGGCGAGGAACAGCAGCGGCACATTGAACGCGTCGCACAGCCAGATGAAGCGCGCGGCCTTGTCCGCGCTGTCGACGAACAGCACTCCGCCGAGGTGCATCGGGTTGTTGGCCACGATGCCCACGGCGCGGCCGTCGAGCCGGGCGAAGCCGATCACGAGCTCGCGCGCGAACAGCGGCTTGATCTCGAAGAACGACCCGTCGTCGACCAGCGCGGCCACGACCTTGCGGATGTCGTACGCGCGGCGCTCCTCCGCGGGCACCGTCGCCGCGATCGGCGGCGCGTCGGCGCTCGGAGCCCGGGAGGCGGCAGGCGGCGGCGGTTCCTGCCACGAGCGCGGCAGGTAGGAGAGCCAGTGCTTCGCCGCGTCGACGGCTGCGTCGTCGTCGGCGACGAGGTTGTCGCCGCAGCCGCTCACGGTCGCGTGCATCCGGGCCCCGCCCATCTCCTCGAGCGTCGCCTCCTCGCGGATGACCTCCTGGGCCATGCGCGGCGAGCCGAGGTACATGGACGCGTTCTTCTCGACCATGAAGACCACGTCGCAGAACGCCGGGATGTACGCACCGCCCGCGGCCGACGGGCCGAACAGGCAGCACACCTGCGGCACCCGCCCGGAGAGGCGGATCTGGTTGGCGAAGATCCGTCCCGCGCCGCGTCGCCCGGGGAAGAGCTCGACCTGGTCGGTGATCCGTGCCCCGGCCGAGTCGACGAGGTACACGACAGGGAGCTCGAGGCGCAGCGCGGTCTCGGTGAGCCGCACGATCTTCTCGACCGTCCGCGCACCCCACGAGCCCGCTTTCACCGTCGGGTCGTTCGCCATCACGCACACCGGGCGGCCGTCCACCCGACCGATCCCGGTCAGCACGCCGTCGGCGGGAAGGTCGGCGGCCAGCGCGTTGGCCAGGAGTCCGTCCTCGACGAACGACCCCTCGTCGAGGAGCCGGTCGAGCCGGTCGCGCACGAACCGCTTGCCCTGCGCCGCGAGCTTGTCGCGATCCTTCTCGAGGTTCCCCTGGAGCGCGCGCTCGGTGTGCTTGCGCACCTCGTCGTGGCTCATGGCGACCCCACCGCCCGGAGACCGTCACCGGGGCGGTCCTGGCACATCACGACGGCGTCGGGGAACCTGGACATCGGCGCGCCAGGCTAGTGGTGCACCCCCGGAGCCGGGCTCACTCGCCGCGGCGGCGGACCCTGATCTTCACCGGCGTCGGCCCGAGCGAGAACGTCTCTCGGATCGTCCGCTCGACGTAGCGCAGGTACGTCTGCGGCAGCGGCCGGGACGTGAAGAGCGTGAACGTCGGCGGGTCGATCGCGCCCTGGGTCGCGTAGAGGATCCGGGGCCGGTGGCGGCCGTCGAGGGGTGGCGGGTGGCGTTCCTGCGCGAGCTTGATCGCCCGGTTGAGCGCGCCGGTCGGCACCCGCGAGTGGTACGCCTCCTCCGCGGCGCGAAGGGCCGGGAGCACGTGCTGCAGGTTCTTGCGCGTGAGCGCGGACAGCTTGAGGATCGGCGCGTAGCCGAGGAACGAGAGCCGGTCCGCGACGTCCTCGACGACCTGGGCGCGCTGCTCGGGGTCGATCAGGTCCCACTTGTTGAGCACGATGACGACCGCGGTGCCGGCCGCGTCGATCCGTTCCCCCAGCCGCTGGTCCTGGTGCGCGACGCCCTGCGCGGCGTCGATCACGAGCAACGCGGCGTCCGCCTGGTCCACGGCGTTGAGCGCCCGCACGACCGACGTGTACTCGGTCTGCTCCTCGACCCGGCTCTGGCGGCGCATGCCGGCGGTGTCCACGAAGCGCAGCGGACCGTCCGGGGTCTCGACGATGGTGTCGATCGAGTCCATCGTGGTGCCGGGCATGTCGTGGACGACCGCGCGGTCGTCGCCGACCAACCGGTTGAACAGGGTCGACTTGCCGACGTTCGGCCGGCCGACGATCGCGATCGAGAACATGCCGTCGTCCGGCGGCGCTTCGAGCGGAAGGTCCTCGGGCAGGGCGGCGACGACCGCGTCGAGCAGGTCGCCGCTGCGGCGCCCATGGATCGCCGACACCGGGAAGGGCTCGCCCAGGCCGAGCTGGAGGAACTCCCAGACGTCGTTGTCGCGGTTGGGATCGTCGACCTTGTTCGCCACGAGCAGCACCGGCTTGCCCGAGCGCTGCAGCACGCGGGCGACCTGCGCGTCCTCGTCGATCGTCCCCACGGTGACGTCCACGACGAACAGGATCAGATCGGCCTCGGCCATCGCGCGCTCGGCCTGCCGGGTGATCTGCTTCGCGAGCGGCTCGTCGGTGGCCAGCCACCCGCCGGTGTCGACGATGCGGAAGCTCCGGCCGGCCCAGTCCGCGACCAGCTCCTTGCGGTCCCGGGTGACGCCCGGGTGCTCCTCGACGATCGCGGCCCGCCGCCCGACGATCCGGTTGACCAGGGTCGACTTCCCCACGTTCGGCCGACCGACGACCGCGACGATCGGGAGCCGCGCCACGGCCGCGGCCTCGGCTTGGTCGGCGGAGGTGATCGCGTCGTCCACGGCACTCACAGCGCGGCCACGAGCGACGCGCCGTCGGTGCCGACGATCTCCACCGGCCGGGGCAGGTCGTCGACCGACGATCCGTCGAGGAAGCGGTCGTTCGACAGCACCACGTCGGGCAGGAGCACCCGGTCGCGGCTGTCCACGGTCCCGAGCGCGCGGGCCACGTCCTCGCCGGTCAGCAGCCCGGTGACCCCGATGTTCCCGCCGAAGAATCGGTTCTCGACCGCGAGCAGTCGCACCGTGGCGCCGGCGTGCTCGGAGAGCGCCGGGACGAGCGGGGCGAGGACCCGCTCGCCGTACGCACCCGTCAGCACCGTGATCGGGCTCCGCTCCCCCAACTCGCGGCGCGAGTCCTGTACAGGCAGCCGCCGGCCGCCCGAGCGTTCGCGGCCCGGCGGTCGGCCGGCGGGGATCTTCGACAAGGTGTGGGGCGCGCGGCGCGCGGTAGCCCTCGGGCGGTGCGCCGTCCACCCAGGTGAAGAAGCCCGCGCGCGTCCCGACCGGCTCCACCGTGGCCCCCGACACCGCGGCGCACACCTCCGCCTCGAACACGCGGGCCATGCCGATCCCGTTCTCGTGCTGCGCGACCCCCTCGTACTCCGCGAGCTCGGGGAACGGGTGGCCGGCCATGAGGTGGTACTCGTCGGCCGCGAACACCAGGCGCCGGCCGAGCGCGGTCCGGTACCGAGCCTGCCACTGCGCGATCGTGTCGAGCACCGCTGCGGCCTCGCCCCGGGTGTGCGGCCGCATGTCCGGCTCGCGGTTGAACCGGCTCACCCCCAACGGGACGACCCCCGCGGTCTCGAGACGTGGGAACCGGTCCAGGATGCCGAGCAGCGTGTCGTCGAGCACCGCGCCGTCGTTCACCCCCGGGCAGACGACGATCTGGCCGTGCACGTGGACGCCCGCGTCGAGCAGCGCACCGAGCCACCGCAGGCTCGTCGCCCCCCGACGGTTGCGCACCAGCGCGGCGCGCACCTCGGGATCGGTCGCGTGGATGCTCACGTACAGCGGCCCCAGGCCCTCGGTGACCACCCGTTCCAGGTCGGCCTCGGTGAACCGGGTCAGGGTGGTGAAGTTCCCGTACAGGAACGAGAGCCGGTAGTCGTCGTCCTTCAGGTACAGGCTGCGCCGCATGCCCTTCGGGAGCTGGTAGATGAAGCAGAACGGGCAATGGTTGTCGCAGGTGCGCACCCGGTCGAACACCGCGCTCTCGAGCTCCAGCCCGAGGGGCGCGCCTGCGGCCTTCTCCACCAGCACCTGGCGCTCCAGACCGCCGCGGCGGAGCTCCACCTCGACGACGGGCTCGTCGGCCTGCACCTGGTAGCGGATGACGTCGCGCAGGTCCTCACCGTTGAGCGCGAGGACCTCGTCGCCGGCCTGCACGCCGGCGCGCGCGGCCGGACTCTCGGGCGCGACAGCCAAGACGCGTGCGGGCGGCATGGTCGGAGTCTAGAGGTGCATCGGGCCGGCATTACCCTTGGCCGGTGGCCGTCGAGAAGGTGCTCCTCGCCCAGCCCCGCGGCTTCTGTGCCGGGGTCGAGATGGCGATCAAGGCGCTCGCGTGGATGGTGCGCATCTTCGAGCCGCCCGTGTACTGCTACCACGAGATCGTCCACAACCGGCTCGTCGTCGAGCGCTTCGAGGCCCTCGGCGTGGTGTTCGTCGACGATATCGACGACGTCCCCGCCCGCATGCCGCTCATGCTCTCGGCCCACGGCTCCGCTCCCGAGGTCGTGCAGGCGGCGCGCGCGAAGGGCCGCTTCGTGGTCAACGCGGTCTGCCCCCTCGTGACCAAGGTCCACCACGAGGCCAAGGTCCGCGCCGGCAAGGGCTACACGATCCTCTACGTCGGCCACGCGGGCCACGACGAGGCTGTCGGCACCCTGGCGGTGGCCCCCGAGTCCATCCGCCTGGTCGAGCACGTGGCCGATGTCGACTCGATGCTCGACACGGTGGCGGATCCGCACAAGGTGGCCCTGCTCGCCCAGACCACGCTGGCGCTCCACGACTGGGAGGGGATCACCGACCGGGCCCGCGAGGAGTTCCCGGAGCTGTGGACCGCGACCCGCAACGACCTGTGCTTCGCCACGACGAACCGTCAGGCCGCGCTGTCCGAGATCTCGGCGCGGGCCGACGCGGTCGTGGTGATCGGCAGCGCCAACTCGTCGAACACCGTCGCGCTGGCAAAGGTCGCGACGACCGCGGGCTGCCCGATCGTCCTGCGCATCGACGGGCCCGAGGAGCTCGACCTCGCGGAGCTCGGCGACGCGTCCGTCGTCGGCGTGACCGCGGGGGCGAGCGCACCCGAGGACCTCGTGGAGCAGGTGATCGAGCACCTCGCGCCCACCGACGGGGTCGAGCTCGTCAACGTCACCGACGAGGACGAGTACTTCCCTCCTCCGCGCGAGCTGCGCGAGCTGCTGCCCGCGCTGGTGAACCTGCTCGCGGGCGCGCTCGGCGCGACGGTCGACCCGGACCGGGTGCGCGGGTCGCTGCCCGACGACCGGTCCCATGACGCGTCCACGGTGTTGGCCGATCTGGCCCCCTGACGGGAACGCTCAGGCCGGCGGGTACCCCACGAGCTCCATCGCCTCGTCGAACAGCAGTTGCAGCGCTTCCTGCAGCTCGGCCGTGATCGCCGCGAGGTCGCTGCGCTTGCGCGTCGTGGCATCCGCCGGCGCGACGATCGGCGGGCCCACGACGACACCCACCCGCCGGAGCCGCGGCAGCTTCTTGCCGCTCGCCAGGATCTCCTCGCTGCCGCCGATCCCGACGGGGACGATCGGGACCCGGAGCTTCACCGCGAGGTACGCGGTGCCGTCGAACAGGTCGGTCACGTCGCGCCCGTGACGACGGGTGCCCTCGGGGAACACCGCGACCGGCTCCCCGTCCGCGAGCGCGGCCTGGATCGCCTTCAGCGCGGCCCGCGAGCTCGCCGACCCGCGCTCGACCGGGACGCCGCCGAGCGCGGTGAAGAGCTTGTTTCCCAGCGGATGCTGGAACAGCTCCCGCTTGGCCATGAACCGGATCCTCCGCGTGGTCACGAACGCGGCGAACGGCGTGTCGAGGTTCGACCGGTGCGTCGGAGCGACGATGTACGCGCCGGCGTGCGGCACGTGCTCCGTGCCTCGAACCCTGACCCGGAAGACGACCTTGCACAGCGACAGCACGACGGCGCGGGCGAAGCGGTAGAAGGTCACGTCGACTCCCGCATGCTCGTCCGGTACCGATCGACGATCGTCGCGACCGCGTCGGCGATCGGCATCCCGGTGGTATCGAGCACCAGGGCGTCGTCCGCGGCCCGCAACGGCGACGTCGCGCGTCCCGTGTCGAGCGCGTCACGACGGACGAGGGCGTCGCGCACCTCGGCGACCGCGGTCGGGCGATCGGCCGCGGCTTCGTCCCGCTGGCGCCGCTTCGCCCGCTCCTCGTCGCTCGCGGTGAGGAACACCTTCACCGCAGCGTCCGGGAACACGACGGTCCCGATGTCACGGCCCTCCACCACCCCACCATCGTGCACGTCGATCCACGCCCGCTGCCGGGCCACCAGCACGGTCCGCACCGCGGGGTGCGCCGAGACCACCGACACCAGGCTCGTGACCTCGGGTCCCCGGATCTCGGCGCTCACGTCCCGCCCGTCGAGCCGCACCACCTCGTCCTCCAGCTCGATCGTCGACTCCCGTGCGACCTGCGCGCACCGCTGACCGTCGGACGCGTCGACCCGGGCCTCGAGCACCGCCAAGGTCACCGATCGGTACATCGCGCCGGTGTCCAGCACGTGGAGACCCAGCGCGCCGGCCACCCCGCGCGCCACCGTCGACTTCCCCGAGCCCGAGGGCCCGTCGATCGCGACCACGCGGCCGGTCACGGCGCGTCCAGCAGCTGCGCCAGGTCCGCCTCGAAGCCGGGGTACGAGATCGCCACCGAGGGCCAGCCCCGCACGGTCGTCTCGCCCTCGGCCGCGAGCCCCGCCACCGCGCCGCACAGCGCGATCCGGTGGTCGCCGTGGCTCTTGAGGGTCGCGCCCCGCGGCGTGCCGCCCCGGACGACCAGGCCGTCCGGGCGCGCCTCCACGCCGATGCCGAGCTGGGTCAGCTCCTGCTCCAACGCGCCGATCCGGTTGGTCTCCTTGATCGCCATCTCGGCCGCGTCGCCGATCGTCGTGACGCCGTCGGCGAACGCGGCCGCCACGGCCAGGACCGGGAGCTCGTCGACGATCGCCTCGTGCCCCGAGATCTCGATGCCGTGCAGCGGCGCGGCCTCGACGGCGATCGTCCCGCACGGCTCGCCGATGCGCGTCTCGAGCACCTCGACCTCGATCCGGGCGCCCATCTCGCGCAGCAGGTCCAGGTACTCGACCCGGCCCGGGTTGAGGCTGACGTCCTCGAGCACGATCGACGATCCGGGGACGATCGTGGCCGCGACGACGAAGAACGCCGCCGACGACGGGTCGCCCGGCACGACCAGCTCGAACGGCTCCGGTGCCCCGGAGCGCACCCGCACGGTCCGGTCGTCCACCCGTTCGATCGGGGCCGCGAGCGCGCCCAACATCCGCTCGGTGTGGTCGCGGCTCGGTGCCGGCTCCACGATCTCGGTCTCGCCCTCGGCCTGCAGCCCCGCGAGCACGAGCGCGGTCTTCACCTGACCGCTCGCCACCGCGAGCTCGTGACGGACCCCGTGGAGATCGCCGCCGCGCACGGTCAGCGGAGCGAGGTCGCCGTCGGCCCGACCGTCGAGGGTCGCGCCCATCGCGCGCAGCGGTCCCACGACGCGCCGCATCGGCCGGCGCGACAGCGAATCGTCGCCGGTGAGCACCGAGAGGAACGGCCGGCCGGCTACGAGACCCGCGAGCATGCGCATCGTCGTGCCGGAGTTCCCGCAGTCGATCACCGTCTCGGACTCGCGCAGCCCGCCGACCCCGGTCGCGGCGATTGTCGCGGCGCGACCGTCGCGCCGGACGCGCACCCCGAGCCGGTCGAGCGCATCCGCGGTCCGGCCCACGTCCTCGCCGTCGGCCAGATTCTCGAGCCGGGTCCGCCCGTCAGCGAGCGCCCCGAGCAGCAGGCCCCGGTGGGAGATCCCCTTGCACCCCGGCAGCCGGAGCCGCCCCCGCAGCGGCCGCCCACCGTGCACCACGAGCTCCGGACCGAGCGTCACGGCAGCGCGCTCCGGGCCGGGTGGTAGCCGGCGTCGGTGAGCCCGGCCTCGAACGCCGCGACCCCGTCCTCGGGCACGACCATGACGATCACCCCGGCCTCGCCCTCCATCGAGTGGGCGATCTCGAGGTCGGCGATGTTCACCCCGAGGCGGCCTGCGAGCATCGTGATCTCGGCCAGGACGCCGGGGCGGTCCGGTACCGGCACCCGCAGCTCCACGAGCGGGCCTTCGACCCCGGCGCGCCGGGGCAGGTTGCGCCGGGCCGAGCGCGCCCGCTCGAGCACGTGCAGGAGCTCGTCGGCGTCGCCGGCAGCGACGAAGCCACGGACGACCGCGAGCGCACGCAGGTAGTCGTCGAGCCCGGCCACGATCGCGTCGCGGTTCGCGATGCAGATGTCGGGCCAGATGCCAGGATGACCGGCCGCGATGCGGGTCATGTCCCGGAAACCCCCGGCCGCGAGGCGCAACAGGATCGAGTGCTCCTCCCCCGTCGTCGCGGCGACGTCCATGAGGGTCGTCGCGGCGAGCTGGGGCACATGGCTCACGACCGCGACCATCGCGTCGTGATGCTCCGGTGTCACCTCGACTATCTCCGCGCCCAGCTCGGCGATCAGGCTGCGCACCTCGGTGTGGGCGTCGGGCGCGGTCCGGCCGGTCGGCGTCAGGACCCAGGTCGCGCCCGCGAACAGGTCCGCGTCGGCTCCGGCGAGGCCGTCCTGCTCCGATCCCGCCATCGGATGACCGCCCACGAACCGGGGCGCGAGGTCCGGACGGGCCCGCTCGACCTCCCGCAGGATCGGCGCCTTCACCGAGCCGACGTCGGTCACGACCGCGGCACCGGCGTCCAGCGCCTCGATCACGACCTCGGCCACGGTGCCCACCGGCGTCGCCACGATCACGACGTCGGCGCCGTGCACCACGTCGACGATGCTGCTGCCGACATCGGCCATCGCGCCCATCGCCACCGCGGCCGCGGCCCGCTCCGGGTCGGCGTCGAGGCCCCGCACGTCGGCGCCCGCGCGCGTCAGCGACAGGCCGATCGAGCCCCCGATCAGCCCGGCACCGACGATCGCGACACGACGGACCACTACTCGGGCAGGTCGTCTCGGAGCGCCTTGGCCGCACCGAGGTAGACGTGGTGGAGCTCGGCCCGCTCGCGCTCGGTCGACAGGTGCATCAGCACGCGGATCGCCCGCGGCATGGCCCCCACGATGTCGAGCTCACGAGCGCAGATCAACGGGACGTCGCCGAGGCCGAGGGCCCGCGCCGAGGTCGCCGGGAACTGGGCGTGCAGGTCGTCCGTCGCGGTGAACACGATGCTGATGATGTCCTCGTGCTCGATCCCGTTGCGGTCCAGCATCTCGCGCACCAACGCCTGGGTCTTGCGGTCGATCTCGGCGACCGAGTCCTCGTCACACGTCGTCGCGCCCCGCAAACCCAGAATCCTCATGGCCCTCGCACGCTACCTGTGCCCCACCGACCGCCCCTGCAATTGGCGGCGGCGGTGCGACCCTTCGCGCCGCAGCCGCGATGGCGTCACCGGTCCGGGTCGCCGGCCGCGGCGTAGAGGGCCCGCACCTCGTCGACTCGCAGGGTCCGCCACGTCCCCGGCGCGAGGTCTCGGTCCGCGAGCCCGCCGATGCGGGTCCGGACCAGTCGGCGGACCGGGTGACCGATCGCCTCGAACATGCGCCGCACCTGGCGGTTGCGGCCCTCGTGGATCACGACCTCGATCGCCGCGTGGTCACCGCGGGCCTGCACCAGCCGGACCTCGGCCGGCGCGGTGCGACCGTCCTCGAGCTCGACGCCTTCGCGCAGCGTCCGGAGTGCACCACGGCTCGGGTTGCCGTCGACTTCGGCCAGGTACTCCTTCTCGACGCCGTGGCTCGGGTGCGTCAGCCGCTGGGTCAGGTCGCCGTCGTTGGTGAGCACCAGCAGCCCCTCGGTGTCCCAGTCCAGCCGCCCGACGGGGAACACCCGCGGCTCCGACGGCACCATCGCGACCACCGTCGGGCGACCCTCGGGGTCGCTCGCGGTCGTGACGACGCGCGCCGGCTTGTTGAGCAGGTAGTAGACGAGCCCGGACCGGGTCACGACCGGCACGCCGTCGACCTCGATGCGGTCGTGCTCGGGGTCGACGCGGCGCCCGGGGACCGCGACCTCGCCGTCGACCGTCACCCGGCCGCGTGCGATCAGGTCGTCGCACACCCGTCGCGAGCCGAGACCCGACCGGGCCAGGACCTTCTGGAGCCGCTCCCCTTCGGGTGGTGGGCTCAAGCCTCGGGCTCGGTGAGGTCCACCTCGTCCTCGTTCGCGACCGCGGGCTCGCCGAACGGGCCCCGCATCACCGGCGGCTCGGGCGCCTCCCACTCGTCCACCGGGTCCGGCGCGGGCGCGTCGGGGGGCTCGTCGCCACCCTCGACCGGCGCCACCACCGCGGCCGGCTCCTCCGGCTCGTCGACGTCGTCCAGCTCGGTGGTGGGCTCCGGGTCCGGTTCGGTGCGCAGCAGCAGCCCGCGCTCCAGCGCCTCCACCACCGAGGCGTCGGGCACGAACTCCGCGAGCGGCGGAAGGTCGCGCAGCGAGTCCAGACCCAGGCGCTCCAGGAACAGCCGCGTGGTGCCGTACAGGATCGCCTGCCCCGGCCCGGGATCGTGACCCACCTCCTCCACGTACCCGCGCTGCTCCAGCGTCGACAGGGTGGACTCGACGCTCACGCCCCGGATCGCCGCCAGCTGGGCGCGCGAGACCGGCTGCTTGTACGCGACGATCGCGAGCGTCTCGAGCGCCGGCGCGGACAGCCGGGCGGTCTGACCCTCCAGCACGAAGCGCTCGACGTACGCGGCCATGTCCGGATGGGTCTGGAACCGGTAGCCGCCCGCGACGCGCACGAGCGCGAAGCCGCGGCCCTCCCGCTCGTAGTCCTCGGCCAGCTCGGCGCAGAGCGTCTCGACCTCGGTCACCGGGATCTCGACGAGCTGCGCGAGCACCTGGGGCTCGACCGGCTCGACCGCGGCCATCACGACGGCTTCGACCGCGCGCCGCGCTTCGGTGATCACCCGCTCCTCCACCCCGGCAGCCTCAGCCGACCGGCGCCGGGACGTCGTCCCAGTCGTCGAGCCCGGCCGCGTCGAGCGCGCGCTCGCCGTCGACCAGGCGGCGAACCATCAGCTCCCCGAACGTCTCGACCTGGGTGAGGTCGACGACGCCCTGCTTGAACAGCTCGAGCACCGCCAGGAATCGCACGATGAGCTCGATGCGGTCCTCGATCCCCGCGACCAGCGCCCGGAAGCTCATCGGGCGATCGGCCGGGAGCGAGAGCAGCAGCGCCTCGGCCGCGTCCCGCACGCTGGCCCGGATGGGGGCGAGGTGGAACGTGTCGACGACGGGGTCGGTCTTGGGGGCGAGTCCCCGGGTCGCGGCCGCGTGGAGCGACTTGAGCGTGACCCGCTCGAGCGGGTCCGGGGCCATCGAGCGGAAGGGCTCCTCGGGCCCCGCGGTGCGCGGCACCGAGCGGCTGCCGACCCGCAGCTGCCCCGCGAGGACCGCGGCGGCGTCCTTGAACGTCTTGCACTCGAGCAGCCGGGCGAGCAGCAGGTCCCGCTCCTCGAACCGCAGGAGCTCCTCGTCGAGCTCGCTCATCTCGGCGCCGGGCAGCAGCCGGCGGGCCTTGAGCTCGACCAGCGTCGACGCGATCAGGAGGAACTCGGTCGTGACCTCGAGGTCCAGGCGCTCGAGCCGCTCGACCTCGGCCAGGAAGACGTCGATGACCTGGGCCAGGGACACCTCCCAGAGCTCGACCTCCTCCTTCAGGATCAGGTGGAGCAGGAGGTCGAACGGACCCTCGTAGACCGGTGTGCGCACCTCGTAGGCCATCGCTGGATCAGGATACAAGAGCTCGACACCGGTCCTGCGGACCCGGCCCGGTGGTGCCCCGGCAGTAGCCTCCGTCGCCGATGACACGAGTCTTCTCCGGGATCCAGCCGACGGGCGAGATGCACCTCGGCAACTACGTGGGCGCGGTCCGGCGCTGGGTCGACGACCAGGCGCGCGCCGATGCCATCTACTGCGTGGTCGATCTGCACGCCATGACGCTGCCCTACGAGCCCGCCGAGCTCCGGGCCGGGAGCCTCCGCCTGGCCACGCTCCTGCTCGCGGCGGGACTCGACCCCGAGCGCTGCGTCCTCTTCGTGCAGAGCCACGTGCCGCTCGTGGCCGAGCTCACCTGGATCCTCAACGGGGTCGCGACCGTGGGCGAGCTGCGGCGGATGACCCAGTTCAAGGACAAGGGCAAGGGCCAGGAGTCGGTGAGCGCGGGGCTGTTCGACTACCCGGTCCTCATGGCCGCGGACATCCTGCTGTACGACACCGACGAGGTCCCGGTGGGCCAGGACCAGACCCAGCACGTCGAGCTCGCCCGCGACGTCGCCATCCGGTTCAACTACCGCTTCGGCGACACGCTCGTGGTCCCCGAGGCCACGATCCCGCCGGTCGGAGCGCGCATCAAGGACCTGCAGCACCCCGAGGCCAAGATGTCGAAGTCGGTGGAGTCCCCCCAGGGCACGATCCTCGTGCTGGACCCCCCGGCCGCCATCAGCAAGAAGGTGAGGTCCGCGGTGACCGACTCCGGCGCCGAGGTGCGCTTCGACCCGGACGGGAAGCCCGGAGTCTCGAACCTGCTCGTGCTCTACGCGTCCGCGACGGGCACGACGGTGGACGCGGCGGAGCAGGCGTTCGCGGGTCAGCAGTACGGCGCGTTCAAGGGTGCCGTCGCCGAGGCGCTTGTCGAGTACCTGCGACCGGTGCGCGAGCGCTACGAGCAGCTCGCGGACGATCCCGGCGAGGTGAGCCGGATCCTGGCCGTCGGCGCGCAGAAGGCCGAAGCGATCGCGACGGTGACGATGGACCGGGTCCGAGCGGCGACCGGCCTGCTGCTCCCCGGCTGACGAGCTCAGACCTGGTCGGCGTCGTCGAGGGCCTGCACGACGGCGGGCGGGATCGACAGCTCGGCCCAGCGCTCCGGGTGGTGGTGTGCCTCCGACCAGACCGCAGCCTCCTCGCGCCCGCCGGCGCGGCGGATCTGCTCGGCACCGAGCTCGCCGTGGCGCGCGTAGAGCGCGAACCGGCGCCGCCACCCACCGGTGCAGGCCCATCGGGAGACGCGCGACTCCCCGGACGGGCCGGTCGCCACGACCGTCGCGACCGCGCGACCCGGGACCGAGAGCCCCGCGTCGTACTTCCCGACGTCGTGCAGCATCGCGGCCGCCACCCACCGGTCGGCGTCGGGGCCGAGACTCGCCTCGGCGCGGTGGGCCACCTGCAGCGCGTGCCGACGGTCGTGGTTCGGGAGGCGCCGGAACAGCAGGAGCTCCTGGGGCGCGAGCACGGTCGCGGCCCAGGCCTCGTCCTCGCGCGCGGCGGCGCGGGCCAGAGCGCGCCCAAGAACCGCCGGACGAGATGCGCAGGAGTCACGACGCCGAGGTCATTGCACGATGAACCGGAAGAGGTCGGTCTGGAACGGGGTGATCAGGTTGCTGAGGATCGGTGTGAAGAACACGAGCGCGAACAGCAGGAGCATGCCGTACGGCTGGAAGCGGTACCAGTGGGGCAGCCAGTGGTCCGGCAGCACGCGCTCGAGCAGCGACGACCCGTCGAGGGGCGGGATCGGCAGCAGGTTGAAGATGCCCAGGAACAGGTTCGTGAGTGCGAAGTAGTACGCGACCTGGAAGCCGATCGGCAGGTCGGACAGCGTGTCGCCGGGCAGGATCGTGAGGTGGTTGAAGATCGACCGCGCGACGATCGCACCGATCGCCATCAGGACGAAGTTCGTGAACGGCCCGACCAGGCCCACCCAGAGCATGTCGCGGCGCGGATGGCGCATCTGGTTCGGGTTCACCGGCACGGGCTTGGCCCAGGCGATGACCGGGATGCCGGCGATGGCGCCGAACGCGGGCAGGATGATCGAGCCGAACGGGTCGATGTGCGGGATCGGGTTGAGCGTGAGCCGGCCGGCCTTCTTCGCGGTGTCGTCGCCGAACCAGAGCGCGACGACGCCGTGGCTGATCTCGTGCAGGATGACCGCCACGATCAGGCAGCCGAAGTAGATGACCGAGCTCTGGACGCCCAAGCTGCTAGTGCTCCGTCCGGCAACGACGGCGATGTTCACGCCAAGTCAGGGGCGTCGATTCGCAAGGACGCAGGACGAAGGCGCAGTGGGCTTCTGCGTCGAGGACGAGGACGCCGCGAGCGGCGTTCCTGGCCGGCGGGAACGCGGCGAACGTTGCCGATCGGGGCACTATCGCGAGGCGGAGGCGCAGCTGATGCAGAGCCGGGCGGACGGCATCGCCTCGAGCCGTGAGTCCGCGATGGGCCGGCCGCAGGACTCGCAGGTGCCGTAGTCGCCGCCCTCGAGCTTGGCGATCGCGTCGTCGACGTCGCGCAGTGCCTCGAGGAGGTTGCCCGCGAGGGCGTCGACCTCGCCCCGCTCGGCGGTGACCTGCCCCGAGTCGGCGAAGCCCTCGTCGAAGTCGAGCTCGCCGCCCTCCCGGTCCGCCGCGTTGCCCGACACCTCGTCCCTGGGCGCGCGACCGATGGCGCTGAGCTGGGTCACGAGGTGCTCGCGCTCCTCATCCAGCTGGGCGCGGCGCGCCGTCTCGGTCCTCTCCGCCATGGGCTCACCCTACCGCCGGCCCGCCCCGGTCCGAGCCCGTGGGTGGGCCAGCTCGTAGACGGCACGGAGCCGCTCCGGCGACACCTTCGTGTACACCTGCGTGGTCGAGAGGCTCGCGTGGCCGAGCAGCTCCTGGACGACCCGGATGTCCGCGCCGTGGTCCAGCATGTGCGTCGCGCAGGAGTGGCGCAGCACGTGCGGCGAGAGCCGGCCCTTGAGCCCCACCCGGTCCCCCGCGGTGGTCACGATCTTCCAACACCCCTGGCGGGTCAGGCGACCGCCCCGGGCGTTCAGCAGCACCGGGTCACCCGCCACCCGGGTGCGCGCCGCCGGGCGCTCGAGCTGCGGGCGGCCGCGCGCGAGGTAGTCCTCGAGCGCGCCGCGCGCGCCCCGTCCGATCGGCACCACGCGCTCCTTGTCGCCCTTGCCCACCACGCGCACGAGGGCGGCTTCGAAGTCGAGGTCGCGCCGGTCCAGCCCGACCAGCTCGCTGATCCGCACCCCGGTCGCGTAGAGCGTCTCGAGGATCGCCCGGTCGCGCAACGCTCGCGGGTCGTCGCCGACCACCGCGCCGAGGAGCGCGTCGACCTCCTCCTCGGTGAGCGCCTTGGGGATCCCCTGGGGAACCCGCGGTGCGCCGACCTCCTCGCTCGGGTCCGCGTCCACGAACCCCTCCTCGAGGCAGAAGCGATGGAACGACCGCACCGCGACGAGCGCCCGTGCGATCGACGACGGGGCGTAGCGCGGGTTGCCGTCCTCGTCCCGCGCGCCCTTGAGGCGGTCGACGTAGGCGGCGACCGTGGACTCGTCGACCCGCGCCGGGTCGGTCAGGCCGCGGCTGCGGAGGTGGTCGGCGTAGCGCCGGAGGTCGCGCCGGTAGGCCGAGAGCGAGTTCGCGGCCAGCCCGCGTTCGACGGCCAGCCAGCTGTCGTGCTCGTCGAGGAGGCGAGCGAGCTCGTCACCGCCCGGCATCGAGGTGCCGGCGGGCGAGCAGCCAGCCGATGATGCTCTTGGCGTCGCGCAGCTCACCGGTCGCGATCAGCTCGTCGACCCGATCGAGCGAGATCCGCTCCATCGTCATCGCGCGCTCCTCGGGACCGATGGCATCGTTGCCGCCGAGGTCCTCGAGGTCGAGGGCGAGGAACAGGTGGGTGTACTCGTCGCAGAACCCGGGGGTGTTGAAGAACTCGGCCAGCTTGACCAGCCGCCCCGGGCGGCGCCCGATCTCCTCCTCGAGCTCGCGCCGCGCGGTCTCCTCGGGCGGTTCACCGTCGACGTCTCGCTTGCCCGCGGGGATCTCGAGGATCGTGTCGCCCACCGCGGCACGGTACTGGCGCACCAGCAGCAGGTCGTCGCCGTCGACCGGGACGATGACGACCGCGCCCGGGTGGTGGACGACGACGCGGGTGAACTCCTCCCCGTCCGGCGCCTTGATCCGTTGCTCGTTGATGCTCAGGAAGCCGGCTTCCGCCACGACCTCGGAGCCCAGGACGCGGAACTCGGGCACTTCCGGGTCAGTCCGGGTCAGGCGGCATCGACCGGTTCGGCGATCAGCGGCAGGCGCGGCATGCGACCCTCGGCGCGCGCCCGCGCCGCACGCACGAACGCGGCGAACAGCGGGTGGGGTCGATCCGGTCGGCTCTTGAACTCCGGGTGGGCCTGGGTCGCCACGAAGAACGGGTGCAGCGAGGGCGGCAGCTCGATGAACTCGACCAGCCGGTCGTCGGGTGACGTACCTGAGCACACGAGGCCCTGCTCCTCGAGCCGGCGACGGTAGCCGTTGTTCACCTCGTACCGGTGACGGTGACGCTCGTAGACGACCTCTTCGCCGTAAGCGGCGCGCACGATCGTCCCGGGCAGGAGCTTGGCCGGGTAGGCGCCGAGCCGCATCGTGCCGCCCTTGTCCACCACCTCGCGCTGCTCGTCCATCAAGTCGATGACGGGATGGGGCGAGTGCGGATCGAACTCGCTCGAGTTCGCGCCCGCCAGCCCGCACGCGTCGCGCGCGAACTCGATGGTGGCGCAGTGCAGCCCGAGGCACAGACCGAGGAAGGGCACGTCCTGCAACCGGGCGAAGCCCGCGGCTGCGATCTTTCCTTCAATGCCCCGGAAGCCGAAGCCACCCGGGATCACGATGCCGTCGAGGTCGCGCAGCCGGCCCTCGGCGAGCAGACCTTCGGTGTCGTCCGAGGCGATCCAGTCGATCTGCACGCGCGCACCGCACGCGTACCCGCCGTGGCGCAACGCCTCCGCGACCGACAGGTAGGCGTCCGGCAGGTTCACGTACTTGCCCACCAGCCCGATGCGCACGTCGAAGTCCGCGGAGCGGACGCGATCCACGAGGCCCTTCCACTGGGTGAGGTCCGGCTCGTGCTCCTCGAGGTGCAGGACGCGACAGACGTAGTCGTCGAGACCTTCGTCGTGCAGGACGAGCGGGATCTCGTAGAGCGTGTCGGCGTCCACGGCCGAGACGATCCCCTCCTCGGGGACGTCGCAGAGCTGGCTGATCTTCTCCTTCAGCCGGGTCGGGATCGGACGGTCCGAGCGGCACACGATCGCATCGGGCTGGATGCCCCGGCTCCGCAGCTCGGTGACCGAGTGCTGCGTGGGCTTGGTCTTCTGCTCGCCCGACGGCCCGATGAACGGCACCAGGGTGACGTGCACGTAGAACACGTTCTCCCGGCCGACGTCCTTGCGGAACTGCCGGATGGCCTCGAGGAACGGGAGGATCTCGATGTCGCCGACGGTCCCGCCGACCTCGGTGATGACGACGTCGACGTCCTCGGCGGCCAGTGAGACGATCCGGTCCTTGATCTCGTTGGTGATGTGCGGGATGACCTGCACCGTCTCACCGAGGTACGCGCCGTGACGCTCCTTCGCGAGCACCGACTGGTAGATCGAGCCCGTGGTCGCGTTGCTCTTGCGGTTGAGCGGCACGTCGACGAAGCGCTCGTAGTGACCGAGGTCGAGATCGGTCTCGCCGCCGTCGTCGGTGACGAACACCTCGCCGTGTTGGAAGGGGTTCATCGTGCCGGGATCGACGTTGATGTAGGGGTCGAGCTTCTGGAGCGTGACCCGCAGGCCCCGGCTCTTCAGCAGGCGTCCGAGCGACGACGCCGTGAGCCCCTTGCCCAGGCTCGACGCCACGCCACCGGTCACGAAGATGTGCTTCGCCAACCCCTTGCCTCCGCTCTCCCGATCATCGGCGCGACGGCAACACCGCGCGCTTCTCTCGGGAAGTCGACGGTACCATGCGCGCTCCCGTCCCCCGGCCATCCTGGAGCACCGTGATCACCTCCGAGACGGGGCCGACCACGACGCGGCGCGCCGGAGCCCTCCGGTCACGTTGGCTGGACGTCGCGCTCCTCGCGCTCGGCGCGATCCTGCTCCGGATCCCCGCGTACTTCGCGCCGACGAACCTCGGCTACGACGACGGCGGCTACGGCCTCGCCGCGGTCGCGATGCGGCAGGGCTTCGACCCGTTCCGGGACGTGTTCTCGTCCCAGGGCCCGCTCTTCCTCCCGCTGGTACGGCTCGCCGACCTCGTCGGGTTCGAGACGCTCGACGCCCCGCGGCTGCTCGCGGTCGCGGCGGGCGCGGTGACGACCGTCGCGGTGTACCTCGCCGGCCGCGAGCTCATGGACCGCGGCCGGGCGTTCCTCGCCGCCGTGCTCGCCGGCTCGAGCGGGGTCCTGCTCTGGACCACCGGACCGCTCACGAGCGACGGCGTGGGCGCGGCGATCTCGGTGTCCATGGTCGCGGTGGCGCTCGTCTACCGGCGCCGGCCGTCGACCGGGCTCGCGATCGCGATCGCGATCCTCGCGGGCAGCGCGTTCTCGGTGAAGAACCTGCTCGTGACACCCGCGCTGATCACGGGGTGGCTGCTGGTCCTGTCCCGGCGCCGGATCAGGGACGCGCTCCTCGTTCCCGCCGGCGCGGTCGTGGTGCTGGCCCTGCTGTCCGCACCGTGGGGCTTCAACGACGTCTACCTGGACTCGATCAAGTACCACCTGGCCAAGACCGGCGACCGTCAGCCCCTGGACAACCTGAGCAAGCTGGTCACCACCTACTGGACCCGCAGCCTCACCCTCGTCGCGATAGGGGCGGTCGCCGCCGGAACCGCGCTGGTACAGCACCTGCGCCACCGCTCGCCCGACCCGGTTCTCGTCGCCGCGAAGAGCCGCCCGGCGCCGCCAAACCACTCCGGCTCACAGCAGTCGGCGCCGGGAGATCTTGTAAAGGAGGACCGCCCGGCGCCGCCCGACCACTCCGGGTCGCAGCGGTTGGCGCCGGGAGATCTTGTGAAGGAGGCGCGGATTCTGTGGTGGTGGGCGGGGCTCGTGGTCGTGGTGCTGCTGGCGCAGAACCCGATGTTCCGGAACCACCTCGCCGCGCTCGTGGCGCCGTTCGCGCTGCTGGTGGCGCGGTACCGGCCTTCGTGGCGGGCGGTGGTCATCACCGCCCTGATCACCGTGCCGTACCAGGCGTACCAGCTGCGCCCGCTCCTGATCCCGAAGGACTACTCGGGCCGGAACGCCGCGATCGTCGACGCGCTGCGCAAGCTGCCGCCCGGCGCGTGGGCGCTGAGCGACGAGCCGGGGCTCATCTGGCGCGCGGGCAAGGCGACCGACCCCTTCTTCGTCGACCCGTCCGTGCTGCGCATCGGGTTGGGGGTGAAGGAGATCTCGTTCGACCAGGAGCGGCTCCTCGACGCGGCCGCGAATCCCCGCGAGTGCGCGGTCGCGGTGACGGCGCCGGTGCGGTTCGGGAGCTTCCCGGCCCTGCCCGAGCGGCTCGCCGGGCTCGGCTACGAGCAGACCGAGGACTTCGGCCGCGGGCGGGGACTCTGGATCCGCCGCGACTGCGCGCCGAGCGCGTGAGCACGCGCACCCGGGACGTCCTGCTCGTCGGGCTCGGCGCGGCCGTCCTGCGCATCCCCGCGTTCGTATCGTTCCAGCAACTCGGCTTCGACGACGGCCAGTTCGCCGAGTCGGTCCTCGCGATGCGGGCCGGCGGGCTCCCGTTCCGGGACGTGTTCTCGAGCCAGGGGCCGCTCTTCCTCCCCATGGCGTGGATCGGCGACCTGCTCACCGGCCGGACCATCGACTCGCCGCGCACGATCGCGGTGCTGTCGGGTGTCGCGCTCGCGATCACGATCTACCTCGCCGGGCGGATGCTCACCACGCGCGCCGGCGCGCTCCTCGCGGCCGCGCTCGTCGCCGCGAGCGGATCGGTCCTGTGGACCACCGGCCCACTGACGAGCGACGGGTTGGGCGAGGCCTGTGCCACCGGATGCGTCGCCGCCGCGCTCGCCTACCGCCGGAAGCCGTCGATCGGATGGATCGTGGCCGTCGGCGTGCTCGCCGGTGCGGCGTTCTCGGTCAAGAGCCTGCTCGAGATCCCGGCCCTCGTCGCGGCCGGCCTCATCGTCATCGATCGTCGACAGCTGCGCGACATCGTCCTGGTCCCCGTGATCGCCCTCGCGGTGACGTTCGCGATCGCGCTCCCGTGGGGCCTGCAACGCGTCTACGACCAGTCGGTGACGTACCACACCGACCAGGCCCAGCACCGCGAGATCGGCGCGAACGCCAGCAAGACCCTGCGCACCCTCGAGCAGCGCGACGCGCCGCTCCTCGCCGCAGCCGCGGTTGCCGTCGTCGCCGCGATCATCGTCCGCCGCCGGAAGGGCCGAGCGCGCAGCCGGGACCGGTCGTCGCCGTTCACGATGCTCACCCGCGGGCTCGGACCGGTCGTCGTGTGGTTGGTGCTCAGCCTGCTCGTCGTGCTCCTCGAGGCGCCCATGTGGCGCAACCACCTCGCCCACGTCGTCCCCGCGGCCGCGCTCCTGGTGGGCGCGGCCGCGGCCACGCCGCGGGTCGCGGCCGCGATCGCGATCGCGGCGCTCCTGTTCGTTCCCTGGCACGTCGCGCAGCTCTCCGAGCTGCTCTGGCCGCGGGGCTACACCGGCGAGCGCGCCAAGGTCGTGCGCGTCCTGGAGCGTCTGCCGGCGGGCGCGCAGGTGGTGAGCGACGACCCCGGTCTCGTGTGGCGGGCCGGGAGACGCACGCCGGACCAGTTCGTCGACGCGTCGATCCTGCGCATCGAGTCGGACCGGCCCGGCCTCCGACTCCGGCGCAGCGACGTCGTGCGAGCCGCACGACGGCCCGAGGTCTGCGCCGTCGTGCGCGTTTCGCCCGTCCGGTTCGGTTCCTTCCACGGTTTCGGGCATGCCCTGCAACAGGTGGGCTACGACCTGGCGCTCGGCGGGCGCGCCCACCAGGACACCGTCTGGGTCAAGCGGCGGTGTGATCCGTCGGGTCGATCGGCGGCGCCGCCCGCGCCCGTCCCAGCTGGTCGATCCAGCGCAGCGGGGGGACCCGCTCGATCACCCGGCTGAACGACACGAACTCCGACGCCAGGTTGAGCACGACGAGCACGGCCAGGACGATGTTGCGGGTCGTCCGGTCGCACTCGAGGACGACGACGAGGCCGAGGATGCCGCCGAGGACGTTCGCCCCGGTGTCGCCGAGCATCAGGCGCTCGTGGAGGTCCTCGGGCAGGAGGCCGAGCGTCGCCCCCATGAGCGGGGCGACCGCGATGCCGACCGCACCGGTGCCCGCGACGATCGCGATCGGGATGTAGGCCACGAGCGAGCACTTGATGACCCGACCCGGGGCGCGGTCCAGGAGGTTGCCGAGGTTCGCGGCGAGCGCGATCAGGAGCGCGTCGGCGAGCAGCCGCTTGCCGGTGACGAACCCCGGCGCGGACGCGAGGACGAGGGCGATCGCCGCGCCCCCGATGAGCTTGACCATCCCGGTCGTCAGCCGACCGCGAGCAAGCGCGCGCAGGTGGCCCCGGAACCCTCGGTCCTCGCCCCCGAGCACGTCGTCCATGAAGCCGAGCAACCCGAACCCGAACGCCGCGAAGAGCACCAACGGGCGGGCCGGGTTGAGCCCCGGCGGATCGCCGATCTCGAAACCGCCGAGAGCGGACCGGCCGGCCTCCACGATGAGCACCGCCATGACCAGGTAGAGGCCGCCCGCGGTGATGAGCCGGCGGCCGCGGTAGTTGAGGCGTGCCAGCGCGGGCACGTGGAACATGTCGTGGCCCGCGACCAGCACGAAGCGCACCGCGAGGAACCCGACGATCCATCCGATCAAGACGCCCACTCGGGATCAGTCTGGTCCGGCCCCCCGCCCGGGGCCGGGATGCGTCAGCGCGGGGCGGGGATGGCCGGCACGGTGGACTGCCGCGCCCGCGCCGGTCCCGTAGGCGCCCACCACACCGCGCGCGAGCACCGCGAGCGCCAGCGTCGACGCGACCCGACCCTGCACGACGTCGACGTCGTCGATCGTGGACACCTGGCGCTTGAGCTGGTCGTCGTCGCGGATCGGGGCGATCCACACACCGCGGCTCGTCGTGTCGTCGGCGTCGATCTCGCCGACCGCGGTGAGTGCCTGCGAGCTCGCGAGCGCACGGGTGAGCTCGACGGTGAACCCGCTCGCGGTGATCGAGCTCTCCGACCCGCCGAGCACGAGCGCGTGGGCGCCGGCACCGGGATACGTGAGCGCGCTGACGTCGCCGTCGCCGAGCCCCTCCAAGGTCACGAAGCCGCCCTTGGCCAGGCCGTCGAGCACGTCGGGCTCCCCCGCGACCGCCGCACCCTGGGTCAGTCGCTTCGAGAGCGCGGTGATGGCCTCGGCGCGAAGCGCCTTGTCGGCGCGCGTGCTGCTTCCCAGCGCGGTCCGGAGCGCGTCCGCGTTCTTGCCGTCGCCGCCGAGGTTCCAGGGGTTCTCGAGCCAGAGGATCCCCGAGACGCGGCCCCCGGCCTCGCGGAGCAGCGCGGCCTGGGCCTTGACGGTGTCCTCGTTCACGCCGCGCTCGGCGACGATCGCCACCGGCTGGTCCGTCAGCTGGGCCTCGACCGCCCACTGCGCGGACTGCTCCGAGTAGTCGTTGAGCTGGTCGATCTGCGTCTTCAGCTTCGCGTTGTCGGAGCGGACCTGGTTCGAGTTCTTCTCGGCCGTGTTGATGCGGTCGCGCAGCCCGTCGACGATCGCGCGGTCGATGACCGTCGAGCCCATGACGACCCCGACCGCCAGCGCCAGGAACACCGCGATGAGCGACGCGATGTGAAAGCGGAAATTGATCATGGGTCAGCATCAATCCAATGCGAGGGAGCCGGCGTCAATCGCCGGTGACGGAGTACCAGAGGTCCTTGAGGGTGACGCGGATCCCGTCGAAGAACACGTGGATCGGCTCCGCCACCACGCTGATCACGACCACGGCGACGAGCGCGGAGACGATGAGCGCGACCATGTCGCGCCGGCGCACCCGGCCTTCGTACAGCCGGCTCACCCCTTTCGCGTCGACGAGCACCGGGCCGAGGCGGAGCCGGGTGAGGAACGTCGAGGACATGCCCTTCCGGCCCTTGTCGAGGAACTCGACCATCGTCGCGTGGGTGCCGACCGCGACGATCAGCTGGGCGCCGGCCTCGTACGCCAGGAGCATCGCGACGTCCTCGCTCGTACCGTCGATGACGAACTCGACGTACGGGACGCCCCACTCGAGGAGGTTCTCGCGGCCCGGCGCCCGACCGTCGAGATGCACGTGGTGGATCAGCTCGGCACCGCACCGCAGTGCGCGGTCAGAGACGGAGTCGAAGTCCCCGATGATGATGTCCGGCTTGAACCCGATCTCGAGCAGCGCGTCCGCGCCTCCGTCCACGCCGATCATCACCGGCTGGTACTCCCGCAGGTACGGCTTCAGCGCCGCGAGGTCGCTGCGGTAGTCGTGGCCGCGGACGACGACGAGCGCGTGTCGACCCTTGATCTCGGTGCGCAGCGGCGGCAGCTCGATCGGCTCGAACGTGAGCTTGGCCTCGCGCTGGATGTACTCCAGGGTGTTCTCTGCGAACTTCTCGAGCTCGACGCCGATGTTCCCGCGCGCGGCCTCCATCGCGGCCTCGATGGCCGCCGCGTCCAGCAACGTGCCCGACGCGACGAGCTCGTCGCCGCGCCACACCTCGTTGCCGACGACCCGGATCTCGTCGCCTTCGGTGATGCGCTCGAGCACCTCGGGACCGCAGTCGTCGATCAGCGGGAGCCCGGCCTCCACGATCCGGATGGGACCGCCGTTCGGGTAGCGACCCGAGATCGACTCGCCGCCGTTGATCACCGCGACCGCGCCCTGCGCGATGAGGTTCTCCGCAGCCACGCGGTCGATGTCGGTGTGGTTGATGACCGCGATGTCGCCCGGCTGCATCCGCCGCGACAGGTCCTTCGTGCGCTTGTCGACCCGCGCCGGGCCGACGATGGCGTCCGGTCCGGGCTTGCGCCGTCGCAACCCCGCGCGGCGCGCCATCAGCGCGCGCGCTTTCGTCGTGACCTCGGGCCCCCGCTGTCCGCGGTCGTGTCGGCCTCGTGCAAGAGCTCCTCCGCGTGTCGACGGGCGTGGGCGGAGTCCCCGACTCCCGCAAGCATGCGGGACAGCTCCGCCACCCGCTCCCCGCTCAGCACCGGCTGCGCGGTGGCCGTCGTCCGACCCCGGTCCTCGCCCTTGCGGACGACCACCTGGGCGTCCGCGCAGGCCGCGACCTGAGCGAGGTGGGTGATGCACAGTACCTGGGCGCTTCCCGCGAGCGCGGCCAGCTCGCGGCCCACGGCCGCCCCCGCCTCGCCGCCGATCCCGGCGTCGACCTCGTCGAACACCAGCACCGGACCCCGGCCCCGGTCGCCCCGCGCCGCGAGCGCGACCCGCAACGCGAGCATCGCCCGCGACAGCTCGCCGCCCGACGCGACCTTGGCCAGCGGCTGCACGGCCTCTCCCGCGTTCGCCGCGAGGAGGAACACGACCCGGTCCGCGCCGTCTTCGCGCGGTTCGCCCGCTTCGACCAGGACGTCCAGGTGCGCGTGGGGCATCGCGAGGCGGTGCAGCCGCTCCTCCACCGCGGCGGCGAGGACGCCGGCCGCCTCGACCCGGGCCGCGTGCAGCCGGGCGGCGGCGCGGCCCGCGGCGGTCTCCGCGGCCGCCCGCTCGGCCTCGAGCTCCGCGGTGCGCGCCTCGTGGCCCTCCAGCTCGGCCAGACGGGTCGCGGCCTCGTCGCGGTGCTCGAGCACCTCCGAGAGGGTCTCGCCGTACTTGCGCTGCAGGTCCCGCAGCAGCTTGCGCCGTTCGCGCACCGCGTCGAGCCGCTCCGGATCCTCGACCACGGCCTCGGCCGCGACACGCAGGTCGCGCGCGACCTCGGCCAGCTCGGCCTGGAGCGCGCGCATCCGCTCGGTGAGCTCGGTGTGCCCGGGTCGACCGGCCAGCGCGGCGGTGGCGATGCCCACCGCGTCCACCGCCCGTCCGTCCACCGCGGCGTGGGCGGCGACCAGCGCCTCACGGTCCTCCGCCGCTCCCGCGAGCGCGTCCTCCTCGGCCTCGCGTGCCGCGGCCTCGTCGGGATCGTCGAGGCCCGCGCCGTCGATCTCGCCGACCTGGTACTCGAGCAGCGACATCTCGCGAGCGCGCGTGCGCTCGTCGCCGCCGAGGCCCTCCATCGCGGCCTCGACGTCCCGCCGCTTCATCCGGGCGGCCTGGTACTCGGCCCTCGCCTCGAGTGCCTTCGGGCCTGCGAACGTGTCGAGCACCGCGCGTTGCATGGCCGGCGCGAGCAGGCTCTGGTGCGCGTGCTGGCCGTGCAGGTCGATCAGGCGGGAGCCGAGGTCGGCGAGCTCGGCCACGGTCGCGAGCCGGCCGTCCACGTACGCGCGGCTCCGACCGTCGGCGGGGAGCACCCGGGCCACGACCCGCTCCTCGCCGGTCAGTGGGTCCTCGAAGCGTCCTTCGACCCTCGCCTCGGCCGCCCCGGGCCGGACGAGCGAGGGGTCGGCGCGCGCACCGGCGAGCAGCTCGAGCGCCTCGACGACGAGCGTCTTGCCCGCCCCGGTCTCCCCGGTGATCGCGGTGAGACCGGGACCCACCACGGCCTGGATCTCCTCGAAGATGCCGAGGTCGGCGATCCGCAGCTCGAGCAGCACGGGCCGCTACCGGTCCGGAAGGCCGAACTTGGCCTTGAGGATCTGGTGGAAGTCGCGGGGTCCGAACGTGACGAGCCGGGCGGGACGGGGACCCCCGGTGCACCGCACCGTGTCGCCGGCGTCGAGCACGCCGCGTTCGCGGCCGTCGATGGTCAGCAGCACGGTCGAGTCGCTCACGGTGAGGGCCAGCTCCTCGTCGGCGTCGAGGACGAGTGACCGGTCGAACAGCATGTGGGGAGAGACCGGCGTCAGCAGCAGGCAGCGCAGGCGCGGCGACACGATCGGCCCGCGGGCCGAGAACGAGTACGCCGTCGATCCGGTCGGCGTCGCGACGATCACGCCGTCGGCGGCATAGGACGTGAAGAACGCGCCGTTGATCGTCACGTCGAGCCGGGCGAGGCGGCCGGGGTGCGGCTTCTCGAGGACCGTCTCGTTGAACGCCCACCACCGCCCGGCCGCGGCACCGCCCGACTCCACCGAGACCTGCAGCATCATGCGGTCGGTGACCGCGTACTCACCGGCCAGGAGCTTGTCGAGCACCGGGTCGAGGTCCTCGGGTTCGACCTCCGCGAGGTACCCGAGCTGGCCGACGTTCACACCGAGGACGGGCACCGCGGCGTCGTAGACGAGGTCCACGGTGCGCAGCATCGTGCCGTCGCCGCCGAGGGAGAGCGCGAGATCGAGCCCGGTGGCGAACGCCTCGACCGGCACCGCGACCCGCTCCAGCCCGGCCGCGTCGGCCTCCGGGATCCGGACCTCCACTCCGTGCGACTCGAACCAGTCGACCACCCGGGCCGCGAGCTCGCGCGCCTCGGACCGCTCCCGGTGCGGGACGATGCCGACCGCCGTCGGGATGCGCCGGTCGGTCACGGTCGCGCTCCGGCGTGCGCCTCGTCGACGACCGCGTCGAGCTCCGGACCGGTGACGGTCGACGGCGCCTTTCGGGCGTGGAACAGGAACTCGACGTTGCCCGACGCGCCCCGCAGGGGCGAGGGCATCGCATCGGTGACCCCGAGGCCGGCCACGTTCAGGCCGTCGACCACGTCGGCGAGGACGTCGCGGTGCACCTGCGGGTCGCGCACGACGCCGCCGCGACCCACGCGGGCCCGACCCGCCTCGAACTGCGGCTTGACCAGCAGCACCAGCTCCGGCGCCGCCGTGGTGAGCCGGGCGAGCGCCGGGGCGACGAGCGTGAGCGAGATGAAGGACAGGTCCGCGACGGTGACGTCGCACGGCGCGCCGAGGTCCGCCAGCTCCAGCCCGCGCAGGTTCGTGCGCTCGCGCACCTCGACGCGCGGGTCCTGGCGCAACGACCAGTCGAGCTGGGCCCGGCCCACGTCGACCGCGACCACCTCGGCGGCCCCGCGTTGCAGCAGGCAGTCGGTGAAGCCGCCGGTCGAGGCGCCGGCGTCGAGGGCACGCGCGCCGTGGACGTCCACCGCGAACCGGTCCAGGGCCGCATCGAGCTTCTCGCCGCCCCGGGACACGAAGCGCGGCGGGTCCCCCGTGACCACGATGGCCTCGTGCTCGTCCACCTGGCGGGCCACCGAATCGGCCGGGGCGCCGCCGACGGTCACCCGGCCGTCGTCGACCGCCTCGACGGCCCGGGTGCGGCTGCTCACGAGCCCGCGCCGCACGAGCTCGACGTCGAGGCGGCGGCGCACGCTTCGCCCGAGGCCGCTAGGAAGCGGCCTTCGAGGCCGCCTTCTTGGTGGACGCCGTCGACTTCTTGGCCGCCTTCTTCGCCGCCTTCTTGGCGGTCTTCTTCTTGGCGCCCTTCTTGCCCGCGCCGCCGTTGCTCGAGGATTTCGCGGCCGACGACCTCGACGACGTGCCGGTCTGCTTGGCCAGCTTCCTCTCGAGTCGGGCGAGGTCGTCCTTGGTCGCGATGCCGAGCGTCTTGACCTGGCGCTGGATCTCCTTGCGCACGACCTCGAGAAGCACGTCGGTGCGCTTGCGGCTCTCGTCGACCAGGTCGTCGACGAAGCCCTGCACCTGCTCCTGGGCCAGCTGGCCGGTGCCGACGAGCTCCTTGGCCCGCTTCCGGGCCTGGGTGCGCGTCATCGCCACGAACTCCACGCCGGCGTCGAGGTACTTGTTCCAGTCGGGCGGCTGCGGCATGACGCGACTCCTGGGACGGGTCTCGGGGCGTGAAGGCTTCCGGCTCGCCGGCGCGGACGCTCACCGGGCCGAACCAGGAGGCTACCGCCAAACCCTGAGCAGCCCGAGGCTCGGAGCACCCCGCCGTGCCAACGGCACGAGCCGCCGCGCCACCGAGCGCGATCAGCGCCGCCCAGCCCAACCCTGAGCAGCCTGGGGGCGCGTCAGGGGCGCCCAGCCCAACCCTGACCGGCCCGGGAGCGCGTCAGGGGCGTGCGACGTGGGCTGCGAGCAGGCGGGGCACGAGCGCCGCAAGGTCGTCGGCCACCAGGGCCGGCGCCGGATCGGGCACGGGCTCGGACGGGTCGTGGCCGCCGATGCCGGACAGCACGAGCGCGAACGGCCAACCGAGCGCGCCGGCCATCGCCCCGTCGGTCGAGGGCCGGTCCCCCACGATGATCCCGTGGTCACCGACCCGGTGGCGCACCAGCGCCGCGGTGGGCGGGTGCGGCTTGCCCGCGACCTGCGCGATCCGGCCCGACGCGGTCGCGACCGCGGCCACGATCGCGCCCGTGCCCGGCAGGACGTGGTCGGATCCGGGGTACGTCGGATCGGCGTTCGTCGCGACGAACCGCGCGCCGTCACGGACCGCCCGGGCCGCCCGGTCGAGGCCGTCGAAGTCGAACGTGCGGTGCCAGCCGACCACGACCGCCTCGGCCGGGCCGCGGTCCACCGCGGTGAAGCCGCACTGCTCCAGCGCCTCGACGACACCCGGCCCCGCGCAGGCGAGAACCCGCGCCCCCGGCGCGAGCGTCTCCGCCAGGAGCTCGACCGCGGCCTGCGCGCTCGTCATCAGCTCGTCGGCGTCGGCGGCAATGCCGAAGCGCGCGAACTTGGCCAGGTAGTCGGCGATGCGCAGGCTCGAGTTGTTGGTCAGGAACGCGACGCGTGCGCCACCGTCGCGCAATGCGGCGACCGCCTGCGCCGAACCCGCGATCGCGTCGTCGCCGCGCCAGAGGACGCCGTCGAGATCGAGGACGACGACGGTCACTCGGTGATGAGCGCCAGCGCGTCGCGGTAGGCCTCGGCCTCGGGGCGCATCACGGTCGCGAGCTTGAGGTGGCCGCGCGCGCGATCCGGGTCGCCGGTTCGCATGGCGCACATTCCGATCCCGAAGTGGGCGTAGTCGTTGACCGGGTCGAGCTCGACGGCCTTCGTGAACTCGACCTCGGCCTCGGCGAAGCGGCGGGCCCCGAAGTACGCGCGACCGAGGCTCTCCCGGATCGAGCCCTGCTCGGGCTCGAGCTCACGGGCCCGCTCGAGCGCGACGATCGCGTCGGTCGCGTTGCGCGACGACAGGAGAGCCTGGCCCTCCTGGAACCGCTCGTACGCCTCGCTGGTCGCCACCGTGCCAGAATCCTCGAACTCGTCTCGTTCCATCACGTGGGAGCCGAACGCCCCGTTGCCCGACTTCCTTCCCTTCCGCGGCCTGCGGTACCACCGCGACGACCTCGCGGCCGTGACCGCACCACCCTATGACGTGATCGACGCGGACGAGCGGGCGGTCCTCGTGGACCGATCGCCCCACAACGCGGTCCGGCTGCTGCTTCCGGAAGGCGACTACGAGGGCGCGGCCCGGGATCTCGCGGCGTGGCGATCCGACGGGACGCTCGAGCTCGACCCCGAGCCCAGGTTCTACGGCTACCGGATGGACTTCACCGACGAGCACGGCCGGCCGCGCCGCACCGACGGGGTCATCGGGGCGCTGAGCCTGCCGGCCCGAGCCGGCGCGGGCGACGTCCTGCCCCACGAGCGGACCATGCCCAAGGCCAAGAGCGACCGGCTGGCGCTGCTGCGCGCGACCCGCGCCAACCTCGATCCGATCTGGGGCCTGACCCCGGCCGCCGGGCTGCCGGCGATCGACGCCGAGCCCGTCGCGGTCACCACCGACGACCTCGGTGTCCGGCACTCGCTGACCCTCGTCACGGACCCGGACCAGGTGGCCGAGATCCGCCGGGTCGTCGGCTCCGCCCCGCTCGTGCTCGCCGACGGGCACCACCGCTTCGAGACCGCGATCGCGGCGCGTGACGAGCGGATCGCGGCGGGCACCGCAACCGAAGCCGACGGCCGGATCATGTGCCTCGTGGTGGAGCTCGCCGAGGACCAGCTCTGGGTCCAGCCGATCCACCGGCTGCTCCACGGCGTGACGGATCCCCGCGCGCTCCGCCGGGCGCTCGAGTCGCGGTTCACGATCGAGGACCTCGGTGCGGCGACGCCCGAGCGGGTCGACGACCTCGACGAGCGGCTCCGCCGCGCCGCGCGGTCGGCCTCGTCGACCCCGAAGGGCTGGCCCTGCTGACCCCGCACCCGGACGCTCACGCGCTCACCACCGCGGATCTCCCCGAGGTCCTGCGCGACGTGCCGTCAGCCTGGTTCGACGAGCTCGCCGGCCCCGCGCTCACCGGTGTCGAGGTCGGGTTCCGCGCCGACGCGCAGACCGTCGCCGGACTGGTGGCCAAGGGCACCGCCGACGCCGCGATCCTGCTGGCGCCGGTCACCGTCGGGCAGATCCGCGCCGCCGCGCTCGCGGGTGTGCGCATGCCGCAGAAGACGACGTACTTCGCCCCGAAGCCCCGCAGCGGCCTGGTCTACCGGCCGATCTGACCCGCGCTCCGCACGGGTCGGGCTAGTTGACTTCCCAGACGCTCGGGCCGCCGATGAGCGTGCGGAGGTCGCCGGGACCGCGCTGCTCCTGCGCCGCGGCGAGCTGCAGCTGGACCTCGGACTCGTAGCTCGGCCGCTGGACGGCCCGGAACACGCCCACCGGCGTCGGCACGATCGGGTGGTCCGCGAGGCGCGAGAGGGCGAACGCCACCGTCGGGTCGGTGCGGTGCTCGTCGTGGGTGAGGACCGCGTCCTCACCCACGTCGGCGATGCTGACGATCTCCGCCTCGCCGTACTTGTTGAGCCGCACGCCCTTGTCCCGGTCGGCGCCGAAGCGGATCGGCTCCCCGTGGCGCAGCTCGATCAGCATCTCGGGGCGGTTGTCCTTGGTGAGGATCGCGGAGAACGCACCGTCGTTGAACACGTTGCAGTTCTGGTAGATCTCGACGAAGGCCGCACCCTTGTGCTCGTGCGCGCGCCGGAACACCTCCTGCATGTGCTTCCGGTCCATGTCGTGGGTGCGGGCCACGAACGTGGCCTCCGCGCCGAGCGCGACCGAGATCGGGTTGAAGGGATGGTCGAGCGAACCGAACGGCGAGCTCTTCGTCACCTTCCCGAGCTCGCTGGTCGGCGAGTACTGGCCCTTGGTGAGGCCGTAGATCTGGTTGTTGAAGAGCAGGATCGTGAAGTTGACGTTCCGGCGCAACGCGTGGATCAGGTGGTTGCCGCCGATCGACAAGCCGTCGCCGTCGCCGGTGACCACCCAGACGTCGAGGTCGGGCCGGGCGAGCGCGATGCCCGTCGCGACCGCGGGCGCGCGCCCGTGGATGCTGTGCACGCCGTAGGTGTTCATGTAGTACGGGAAGCGGCTCGAGCAGCCGATGCCGCTCACGAAGACCTGGTTCTCGGGCTTGCCGCCCAGCTCCGGCATGAGCAGCTGAAGCGCGGTGAGCACCGAGTAGTCACCGCAGCCGGGACACCAGCGGACCTCCTGGTCCGACGAGAAGTCCTTGCGGGTCAGGGCGACCGGGTCAGCCATCGATCATCTCCAGGATCTTCGTCTCGATCTCCGCGGCGCGGAACGGGAGTCCCTGCACCTTGGTGAGGCTCTGCGCGTCCACGAGGTACTCGGCGCGCAGCAGCTTCGACAGCTGGCCGAGGTTCATCTCGGGGACCAGGACCTTCGGGTACTGCGCCAGCACCTCGCCGAGGTTCCGCGGGAACGGGTTGAGGTGGATGAGCTGCGCGGACGCGACCGACTTGCCCGCGCCGCGGATCCGCCGGACCGCGGCCTTCACCGAACCCCAGGTGCTGCCCCAGCCGACGACGAGGAGCTCGGCGTCGCCGGTCTCGTCGTCCACCTCGACGAGCGGGATGTCGTTGGCGATCCCGGCGATCTTCTCGGCCCGCAGACGGACCATGCGCTCGTGGTTCACCGGGTCGTAGTTGACGTTGCCCGTGCCGTCCTGCTTCTCGATGCCGCCGAGGCGGTGCATGAGCCCCGGCGTGCCGGGGATCGCCCAGGGCCGGGCGAGCGTCTCGGGGTCGCGCAGGTAGGGCCAGAACTCCCAGGTGCCGTCGGGGCGCTCGTGGTTCAGATCCTCGGCGAACGGCACCGAGATGTCCGCGAGGTCGTCGACCTCGGGGAAGCGCCAGGGCTCCGAGCCGTTGGCCAGGTAGCCGTCGGTGAGGACGATCACCGGCGTGCGGTACTTCAGCGCGAGCCGCACGCCCTCGAACGCGGCGTCGAAGCAATCGCTCGGCGACTTCGCGGCGACGATCGGCAGCGGCGCCTCGCCGTGCCGGCCGTACATCGCGAGCAACAGGTCGGCCTGCTCGGTCTTGGTCGGCAGTCCCGTCGACGGACCGCCGCGCTGCACGTCGACGAGCACCAGCGGCAGCTCCATGCTGATCGCGAGCCCGAGCGCCTCGGCCTTGAGGTCGACACCGGGCCCGCTCGTCGCGGTGACACCCAGCTGGCCCGCGAAGGCACCACCGATCGCGACGCCGATCGCTGCGATCTCGTCCTCCGCCTGCATCGTGCGCACGCCGAAGTTCTTGTGCTTCGAGAGCTCGTGGAGGATGTCGGACGCGGGCGTGATCGGGTACGACGCGTACAGGATCGGGAGCTTCGCCATCTGGCCCGCGGCGATGAGCCCGTAGGCGAGCGCGACGTTGCCGCTGATGTTGCGGTAGCGACCGGCCGGCAGCTGCGCCGGCGCGACCTCGAACGGGTGGTCGAAGAGCTCCGCGGTCTCGCCGAAGTTGTAGCCGGCCTTGAACGCCGCCAGGTTGGCGTCGTGGACGAGCTGGCTCTTCCCGAACCGTTCGTCGATCCAGGCGAGGATCGGCTCCACCGGGCGCGTGTACATCCAGCTGATGAGGCCGAGCGCGAAGAAGTTCTTCGAGCGCTCGGCGTCGCGAGGCTTGGCGCCGGTCTCCTTCGTCGCCTCGATCGTGATGCTCGTCATCGGGACCGGGTAGACGCGGTACGCCGCGAGCGTGTCGTCCTCGAGCGGGTTGCCGACGTAGCCGGCCTTCTCGAGGTTGCGAGCCTCGAACGCGTCCGTGTTGGCGATGATCGACGCGCCGGGCGGAACATCGCCGATGTTCGCCTTCAACGCGGCCGGGTTCATCGCGACGAGCAGGTTCGGGACGTCCCCGGGGGTGACGATGTCGAAGTCGGCGATGTGGACCTGGAAGCTCGAGACGCCGGCGATGGTGCCGGCCGGGGCGCGGATCTCGGCCGGGTAGTTCGGCAGCGTCGCCAGGTCGTTGCCGAAGGCGGCGCTCACGTCGGTGAACCGGTCCCCGACGAGTTGCATCCCGTCACCCGAGTCCCCCGCGAAGCGAATCACCACCCGGTTGAGCATCTCGGGCTTGCGGGTCTCGAATGCCGCTTCTGTCACTTCACCCTCACTTTGACCCTCCAGCCGCCCGCGACCGGTGCGCGCGGAAGCGTGGTCGCGCCGTCCGGCTGGAGGTCCGGTCCGCCGACGCGAGTGCCGTCGATTCCCAGGTGACTGGCCCGCCACCGAGGGGAAAGTGTACCTGCGCCGGCACGGCGACCTTGGACCCTGGACTCCGGACGGTGAGGAGCGGCGCGCGGACTGGCGATAGCGTGAGGGCCACGCCGCCGGGCACCGGCGCCCGGGGCCAGATCGTGAAGCGGGGGCTCGAGGATTCCATGAACCAGCAGCAGCACGACAAGATCCGGTCCGGGCAGGGGTTCGTCGCCGCGCTCGACCAGAGCGGCGGGAGCACCCCGAAGGCGCTCAAGCTGTACGGGATCCCCGAGGGGAGCTACTCCGGCGACGACGCGATGTTCGATCTGGTGCACCAGATGCGCACCCGCATCATCACCAGCCCCGCCTTCAACGGCGATCGCATCCTGGCGGCGATCCTCTTCGAGATGACCATGGACCGTCAGGTCGAGGGGCGCGATACCGCCGACTACCTGTGGACCGTGAAGCAGATCGTGCCGTTCCTGAAGGTGGACAAGGGGCTCGCCGACGAGGTCGACGGCGTCCAGGTCATGAAGCCGATCCCGAACCTCACCGACCTGCTCGCCCGGGCCAACGACAAGGGCGTGTTCGGTACGAAGATGCGATCGGTGATCAAGCTCGCCGACGACGCCGGGATCAAGCAGGTCGTCGACCAGCAGTTCGAGATCGGCCGCGAGATCCTCGGCGCCGGGCTCGTACCCATCATCGAGCCCGAGGTCGACATCAACAGCCCGCAGAAGGCCGAGGCCGAAGACCTGCTCCACGCCGCGATCGTCGGCCAGCTGGACCAGCTCGGTTCCGATCAACACGTGATGCTGAAGCTCACGTTGCCCGAGCGCGACGACCTGTACTCCGACCTCGTCGCGCACCCACGGGTGCTGCGCGTCGTCGCGCTCTCGGGCGGGTACAGCCGGCAGGAAGCGGACGAGCGCCTCGCTCGCAACCACGGCGTCGTGGCCAGCTTCTCCCGCGCCCTCACCGAGGGGCTCTCGGCCCAGCAGACGGACGCGGAGTTCAACGCCACCCTCGACGCCGCGATCGGCGAGATCTTCGCGGCCTCCAGCACCTGACGCCCCACCCCACCGCCTCGGGTCGGCGCGCGCTGACCGCGCGCCGAGCGGGCCGAAGGAGCACCGATCGCGATGGCCGCGGACGACGACCGGCACCTGTTCCTCCTGGCGTTCGACCATCGTCGGCCCCACCTCGCGAAGCTGTTCGGCATCGGCGACGACCCGACCGCGGACCAGATCGCACGCGTCGTCGACGCCAAGGCCGTCGTGTTCGAAGGGTTCGTGCGCGCGCTCGACGACGGCGCGCCGCCGGACGCAGCCGGCATCCTCGTCGACGAGGAGTTCGGGGCGGAGGTCGCACGCCGCGCGCTCGCGAGCGGGTGGATCTGCGCGATGCCGGTGGAGGCGAGCGGGTTGCCCTCGTTCGCGTTCGAGTACGGGCACGACTACCGCCGCCATGTCGAGGCGTTCGACCCGACGTTCGCGAAGGTGCTCGTGCGGTACAACGTCGACGGCCGCAAGGCCGACAACGCACGTTCGGTCGAGGGGCTCGAGGAGCTCTCGGGCTGGCTGCGCCGGACCGGCCGCCGGTTGCTCTGCGAGCTGATCGTGCCGCCCGAGCCGGCCCAGCTGGAGCGGGTCGGCGGCGACGAGGTGCGCTACGAGACCGAGCTGCGACCCGACCTGATGCGCCGGGCGATCGCAGACTTCCAGGACGTCGGCATCGAGCCGGACGTCTGGAAGGTCGAGGGCATCGACCGGCGCGAGGACTGCGAGATGGTCGCGGGCGCGGCCCGCGCCGGCGGCCGCGACGGAGTCGGCTGTGTGGTGCTCGGGCAGGGCGCGGACACCGAGCGCACCGAGCAATGGCTGCGCACGGCCGCCGGGGTGCCCGGGTACCTCGGGTTCGCGATCGGTCGCACCCTGTGGTGGGAACCGATCGGGGCCTACCTCGACGGGTCGCTGGCCCGCGAGGACGCCGCCATGGAGATCGCGAAGCGGTACCGCCGCGCGATCGCGGTGTTCACCGGCGCCGCGCTGACCGAGCGCGGTCAGCCGGCCAGTGCATCGAGCGCCTCGCCGGCCCGCCGCAGCGCGGCGTCGAGCTGCCGGCGTTGGCCCGGCCCGACCCACGAACGTCGCCTCGACGTCGACCCGGGCGCCGGCGCCGCCGACCGCGGTCCGGAAGAAGCGCCGGCGCACCGCGCCGACGACCACGACCTCCGCCCCCTCGTCGAGGTCCTCGACCCAGGCGGCGGGCTCCCAGACCGTGACCGGGACCGAGGTCAGGCGGCCGTCGGGTCCGGGCGCACGCACCGAGAAGGCGGCGAGCCGGCGACCGGACTCGAGCTCGCGGAGCTCCGAGGGTCCCGAGCACTCGCCCCGGACCACGACGAGGTTGGTCCCGGTCCGGGCCGCAACGCCGTCGGCGGGCCTCGTCGCCGCGTCTCCGGCCCGCGCCCGCCGGGCCGAGCTCTTCGTGCGGGTCGTGCCGCGCGCGGTCGGTTGCTCCGCTCCAGTCATCACTTCGCTCCTGCGCTGATCGAGCTGCCGGGGAAGTGCTCGAGGAAGGGCGCCGCGGCGCCGTGAGCGCGAACGTAGCTGCGAGGTGGGACAGGCACGCCGGTTAGCCTGCACGGTCGTCCCGGACACGGGTTCGGGGCCGACCTCGGAGGAGACGCCGACTGAAGCGGGCACGCCTCGCGCGGATCTCGACCGTCATCGGCATCGTGATCGCGGTGGCCGGAGGCGTGTTCGTCGTCCGGGCGATCGCGCACCAGTGGGGCACCGTGCGCTCCTCACTCGGCGACGCGCAACCGGTGTGGCTCGCGCTCGGAGTGGTCGGCGCGGGGCTGGGGATGCTGGCGATCGCGCTCCCCTGGCGCCGCGCGCTCGCGCTCGTCGGGGTCCAGGTGTCGGTGGGCGCGTGTGTGAGCTGGTACTTCGTCGGCGAGATCGGCAAGTACGTCCCCGGCGGGATCTGGCCGGTCGTGGGCCGGGCCGAGCTCGCGCGCCGGGGCGGCCATCCCCGCTCGGGCGCGTACGCGAGCGTCGCGCTGTCGCTCGGCGCGCTCTACCTGTCGGGGATGCTGACCGCGGCGGTGCTGCTCCCGCTGCGGTTCGCCGACGACGGCAGCCAGTGGCTCTGGGTCCTCGTGCTGGCGCCGATCGGGATCGCCATGCTGCACCACCGTCCGCTCGGCTGGATGGTCGAGCGGGCCGAGCAGGTCATGAAGCGCGAGCTCGACGTGCAGATCCCGCCGTGGTCGGCGTCCCTCGGCCTGGTCCTGCGCTACATCCCGGCCTGGCTGCTCATCGGCACGTCGACCTGGTGCATCACCCGGGCGTTCGACCCGGGCGCGAGCTGGATGACGGTCGCCCCGGCGGCGATGCTCTCGTGGGTCGTGGGGTTCGTGCTCGTCCCGGTCCCCGGCGGCGTCGGCGTCCGCGAGGCCGCCTTCGTCGCGCTCGTCGGGGGTTCGGTCCCGGCCGGCGTGCGCGCGACCGCCGCCGTCGTCGCCCGGCTCGCGTTCATGCTCGTCGACGCACTGGGCGCGGTCCTCGGCGCGGCGGCGGTGCGGCGGCTCGGCTCGAGGGTGCCCGAGTCGATCGCCGAGCCGAACGCGAGCCCGGCACCCAGCGAGCCGACGCCACCGCCGAGCACCTAGACCGCCGGAGGGCACCGGGCGCCGGGCGGCCCGGCAGTCGCCCTCCGGAGATCTTCGACTAGGTAGGCACGCGGGCCGCGACCATGGTCCACGGCGTCGGGCTGTGCACCGTCGTGACGTCGAAGTGGGCACCGACCTGGCGGACGAACGCCGACCGGCTCCAGTGCTGGATGTGACCCGGCGTGTTGCCGAGATCGCGCCAGTACTTGCCCCGCGCCAGGTTGGCGACCCGCCAGATCGGCTCACGCGGCACCGAGAGGACGACGTCACCACGCGCCACCCGGCGGAGCTCGCGCAGCGCGGCGGGCGGATCGGGCACGTGCTCGAGCACCTCGATCGCGAGCACGAGGTCGAAGCCGCCGTCCCCGAACGGCAGGTGCTCGATGTCGGCGAAGCTGGCCGCGAACCGCTTCGAGCTCCAGTGGTCCGCGAGCGATGGGTCGGGCAGGTCGATGCCGGTCACGAACGCGTCGGGATAGTGCTGCGCCACCCGGTCCGCGACCTCACCCTCACCGACGCCCACCTCGAGGATCCGACGGGGCGCGACCGCGGGCAGGGCGTCGTCGAGCCGGGCCAGGAACGTGGCCATCAGCCGGCGCTCGATCGGGTTGGAGCTCCCGTACTTGTCGTAGGTGTTGCCGGTCGGGACCGGACGGGCCGCGTTCACGATGCCGCGGGATCGACCTCGGACGTGGGTTTGGAGACCCGGACGACGAGGTCGGCCAGCAGCCCGATCGCGAGGAGCTGGAACGCGGTGAAGAGAATGAGGAGCGTGTTCGTCGCCAGCCGGAAGTCGTGCGCGACCCAGTCGACGACGAGCTTGCCGAGGCCGAACGCGGTGAGGATCGCGGCCAGCGGCAGGAAGATCTTCAACGGGTTGTAGGACAGGCACATGCGCACCACCTGCACGAGGTAGCGCCGCGTGTCCTTCCACCAGTGGAACTTCGACTCTCCCGCGCGGGGAGTACTCGATCGGCATGTACTTCACCGAGTAGCCGTTCGAGAGGAACGCCATCGTCAGCGTGGTGACGTGGGAGAAGCCGGTCGGCAGCAGGTGCAGGTACTGGCGGGCGACGTCGTTGCGGAACGCGCGCATGCCCGAGTTCAGGTCCGGGATCGGCGTCTCGACCAGGTAGCTCGCGAGCTTGCGGATGAACCACTTCGCCGGGACGCGGGCCGCCTTCGCGGTCCCCTGCTCGGACGTGCGCGCCCCGACGACCTGGTCCCACCCCTCGAGCTCCTTCACCAGCAGGGGGATCTCGTTGTTGGGGTAGGTCATGTCGACGTCGGTCCACACGACCACCCGGCCCCGAGCCGCGTGCGTCCCGGCCTTGCGGGCCGCCCCGCTCCCCCGGTTGTGGCCGAACTGGATCAGGCGGATGCCCTCGACCTTGCGCAGCGACTCGCCCGAGCCGTCGTTCGACCCGTCGTCGACCACGATGATCTCGTACGAGTACTCGGACGCGTCGAGCGCGGTCCGGATCCGGTCGATCTCCTCCTGCAGGTGCCCCTTCTCGTTGTAGACGGGGAGCACCACCGAGACGTCGAGCTGCGGCGGCTCGACGTCCGTGCCCGCGTCGTGGCTCGCACCCATCTCCTGCACAGGCCGTAGAGGCTACAGGGTGGGGTCCGCGCGCCGTCCCGCCGTCGTTCAGCCCAGGGCCAGCACGCGCTCCACCACGTCGGCGAAGCCGGGGTCGGTGCGGCTGATGCGCTCGAAGAGCGAGCGCGCGCCGGGCAGGTTGCCGGCGCGCTCCTCCAGGTCGGCGAGGGCGTACCAGAGCCGGAGGTGGTACTCGCGGGGGTTGCGCACGTCGCCGCCGCGCCGCGAGAGCATGGAGATCGCCTCGCGCAGGCGGCCCCGGTCGGCGAGGCTGCCGGCCAGCACGATCCGCCCCTCGGCGACGACCTCGGGGGCCGCGGCGACCTGCCCGAGCTCGTTCCAGAGCGATTGCACGCGGTCGTAGCTGCGCAGCGCGCGGTAGCAGTCCATGAGGGCGGGGTGCTGGTCCACCGCGCCGCAGAGCGCCACGTAGGCCTCGAGCTCCTCGGCCGCCTCGGCGAAGCGACCGCTGCGGTACAGGGCGATGCCCAGCTGCTCGCGCACCGTCGCCGACTGTGGCAGCGCGCGCCGCAGCGGCCGGAGCAGCCGGAGCGCCTCCTTCTCGTGATCCGCGTCGAGCGCGTCGACGGCCTTGACGAGCTGCTCGTAGAGGCGCGGGCCGCGCGGCGCCGCCGAGGCGCAGAACCTCTTCGCGCACGACCTTCGGGCTCGGTCCACGGGCGCGGCGCCGGGCCGGCTCGGGCTTGGCCGCCGGTGTGCGCCTCCTGGTCCCGGTGCTGCCCTTCACCGCGGTCGCCGCGGGCGTTCCTCGCGCGGGCTTCGCGGGTCGCTTGCCCCGCACGACGCGCAGCGGCGCGGGCTCGTGTGCGGCCGGCTCCCGGCGCGCCCGTGGCGCCGGCGCGGCGCTCGCCTCGGGATCGGCTTTCGCCGTGCCGGCCGTGCGCTCGCGCTTCCAGCTCGCACCCGACGGACGGACGTCGAGCGGGCGCGGCCCCGTCCGGCTCGCACCTCGACCCTTCGATCGGCCGCCATCGCTGGCGTTCCCGCCGGAGCCGCGCCCGGTGCCGGAGCTCGAGCGGGAGCCGCCCGCAGCCCGCCCCGCGGGTCCGTCACGGCGTGAACGCTCGGAGCCCGATCCGGCGCCGGTCGGCTTGCGGTCTCGTCCCCGGGACGACGTGCCGCCGCGGCTCGAGGCGCTCGCGCTCGTCCGGCGACCGCTCGCACTCCGGCCGCCCGGAGTTCCCCGCGAGTCGCTCCCGGTGCGGCCCCGTCCCGTGGGCTCGCCGGCCGCGCCGGACCCACCCGCGGCTCGGCCGGTGCCCGAGCCGGTGCGGTTCCCCGCCGCCCGGTCCGCGCCCGATCGGCCCGCCCCGCCCGCGCCACTCCGGCCCGCCCCGCCCGCGCCACTCCGACCCGGCTTGGCCCCGCCCCGCCCCGACGCGCCGGCGCCGCGACCCGAGCCGGGCGCGGGCCGGCCCTGGCCTCGCTTCGAGGGGTCGGCCCGGCGGGGGCGGCGGTCGGTCACGGGGTCCTTCGGGTGGGGGCGGGTCGTCGAGCGTACCGAAGCCACCGGCGCGCCCGGCGTTCCATGGGCCCGGACGCGACGAGAGAGCACCCGGAGGTGCTCTCTCGTTCGAGAAATCCCGGCGGCGACCTACTCTCCCAGGGGGCTACCCCCCAAGTACCATCGGCGCGGGCGGTCTTCACTTCCGTGTTCGGAATGGGAACGGGTGTTTCCCCGCCGCAATTGCCACCGGAAACCTATGTCAAGACGTGAAACGTCCTGTGAGAATTCCATAGCGAGCACGAACAACAAAGATCCCAAGCCCTCGGCCGATTAGTACCGGTCGGCTGAACACGTCACCGTGCGTACACCTCCGGCCTATCAACCTGGTCGTCTTCCAGGGGCCTTACCCGGTTGACCCGGTGGGAGATCTCATCTCGAGGCGGGTTTCGCGCTTAGATGCTTTCAGCGCTTATCCCTTCCGCAGGTCGCCAACCAGCCATGCTCCTGGCGGAACAACTGGCACACGAGAGCTGCGTCCGTCCCGGTCCTCTCGTACTAGGGACAGCTCCCCTCAAATCTCCTACGCCCGCACTGGATAGGGACCGAACTGTCTCGCGACGTTCTAAACCCAGCTCGCGTACCGCTTTAATGGGCGAACAGCCCAACCCTTGGGAGATGCTTCACCCCCAGGATGCGACGAGCCGACATCGAGGTGCCAAACCTTGCCGTCGATGTGGACTCTTGGGCAAGATAAGCCTGTTATCCCCGGGGTACCTTTTATCCGTTGATCGACCGCGCTTCCACATGCCACGGCCGGGTCACTAAGCCCTGCTTTCGCACCTGCTCGACTTGTTGGTCTCGCAGTCAAGCTCCCTTGTGTCTTTGCACTCGACGCCTGATTGCCAACCAGGCTGAGGGAACCTTTGGGCGCCTCCGTTACTCTTTAGGAGGCGACCGCCCCAGTCAAACTGCCCACCTGACGCTGTTCCTGACCCGGATCACGGGCCCAGGTTAGAGCTTCAACACGAACAGGGTGGTATTTCAAGGACGACTCCACCGAAGCTAACGCCCCGGCTTCCAAGTCTCCCACCTATCCTACACAATCCGTACCAAAACCCAACATCAAGCTGCAGTAAAGGTCCACGGGGTCTTTCCGTCCTAGTGCGGGAAACGAGCATCTTTACTCGTCGTGCAATTTCGCCGGGTCTCTGGTTGAGACAGTAGCCAAGTCGTTACGCCATTCGTGCAGGTCGGAACTTACCCGACAAGGAATTTCGCTACCTTAGGCATGTTTGTTACTCCGCTCTCTTGCTCAAATGCATGAGAACGGGGCCAGGTCATTTCTGCCTGACTCCCCATGTCGCCATGAGGATCGGACTGTATCTTCACCGTTGTGGGCCTGGCGTCGGTCCCACTGGTGCCCAGCGTGCAGTCTCTGAGGATCCTGCGAGTACTTCGTCGATAGATCGTGCGCGCTGCTTGCCATTCGCGTTCATGGCGAAGGCCAGGCGCACGAGCCTCTCGAAGCCCTCGGGACGAAGGTGCTCCTTCCTGCGCATCGCCTCGACGATCGAGGCGAACTTGCGGAAGTCCGCTTCCTTGACCCGGAGCTGGTGCTGCTCGAAGAACGGAAGCACATACGCTTCCAGATCCCTCAGCGCGTCGACCGCGTAGGTCCACACGCTGCTCTTCGGTCCCTTCGGCCGGAGCCGGCCGCAACCGAAGAGCAGGATCATCTCCTCGAGCACCGCTCGATGACTCACGTGCTGGTAGACGTGGAAGACGGGATGCAGCTGCCAGCCTCCGGTGCTCCGCGCGAACGCGTTGCGATGAATGGAGACCGAAAAGCAGCCTTCGCCGTCGACGAAGCCCACCACCCAGTGAGGATCGAGCTCGAGCTTCGACCTCGCCGTTTCCTGCTGATCGTCCGCACCGGTCGGATTGTCACTGCTCATGACCCACCATCTCAGAGAGGTGGGACAGGAACGAGTACCGCCGGATACTCGGGTGTTCCAGCATACAGCTAGGTTTTATAACGGCCTGGAAAATCCCACCGTTATAGTTACGGCCGCCGTTTACTGGGGCTTAGGTTCAGAGCTTCGCCTTGCGGCTAACCCTTCCCCGTAACCTTCCAGCACCGGGCAGGCGTCAGTGGGTATACATCGCCTTACGGCTTCGCACCCACCTGTGTTTTTAGTAAACAGTCGCTTGGCCCTGGTCTCTGCGGCCTCCTCGAGCTCCGGACGCGAAGTCCTTCACTCTACTGAGGCCCCCCTTCTTCCGAAGTTACGGGGGCAATTTGCCGAGTTCCTTAACCAGAGTTCTCCCGATCGCCTTAGTATTCTCTACTTGCCCACCTGCGTCGGTTTGGGGTACGGGCACCGTGCCAGCTCGCTAGAGGCTTTTCTCGGCAGCATGGGATCAGTCACTTCACCTGAAACGGTTCGGCATCGCGTCTCGAGGTTTGTGCCCGACGGATTTACCTATCGGACCCTCTACACGCTTACCCCGGGACAACCATCGCCCGGGTTGACTTACCCTCCTGCGTCCCCCCTTCGCTCCCCGCCAGCATCTGGTCCGGATTCGTCCGAAGACAGCCTCCGAGCAGCACACTCTTGGGGTTGGCGCGGACACGGTGGTACAGGAATATCAACCTGTTGTGCATCGACTACGCCTTTCGGCCTCGCCTTAGCTCCCGACTAACCCTGGGCGGATGAGCCTTCCCCAGGAACCCTTGGGCATTCGGCGGAGGGGTTCCTCCCCCCTCTTTCGCTACTCATACCGGCATTCGCACTCGACCACGCTCCACCTCCGCTCACGCGGCGGCTTCACAGCTGAGATCGACGCTCCCCTACCCATCCTGCAAAAGCAGAATGACGCAGCTTCGGCTCTACGCTTGAGCCCCGTTACATTGTCCGCGCAGGATCACTCGACCAGTGAGCTGTTACGCACTCTTTCAAGGGTGGCTGCTTCTAAGCCAACCTCCTGGCTGTCTGGGCAATCCCACATCGTTTGCCACTGAGCGTAGAATTAGGGGCCTTAGCTGGCGTTCTGGGCTGTTTCCCTCTCGACCATGAAGCTTATCCCCCATGGTCTCACTGCCGCGCTCTGGAGTACCGGCATTCGGAGTTTGATTGATTTCGGTAAGCTTGTAGGCCCCCTAGACCATTCAGTGCTCTACCTCCGGTACTGAACACGCGACGCTGCACCTAAATGCATTTCGGGGAGAACCAGCTATCACCGAGTTTGCTTGGCCTTTCACCCCTAGCCACAGGTCATCCCCCAAGTTTTCAACCTTGGTGGGTTCGGTCCTCCACGAGGTCTTACCCTCGCTTCAACCTGCCCATGGCTAGATCACTCGGCTTCGGGTCTACCGCCTGCGACTCTGCGCCCTGTTCAGACTCGCTTTCGCTCCGGCTCCCCCTCTCGGGTTAACCTCGCCACAAACGGTAACTCGCCGGCTCATTCTTCAAAAGGCACGCCATCACGGCTACGAGTCCGAAGACTCGCAACGACGCTCTGACTGCTTGTAAGCCAACGGTTTCAGGTTCTATTTCACTCCCCTCCCGGGGTACTTTTCACCCTTCCCTCACGGTACTCGTGCACTATCGGTCGCCAGCTTGTACTTAGCCTTACGAGGTGGTCCTCGCAGATTCACACGGGCTTTCCCGGATCCCGTGTTACTCGGGAACACCACCAGGAGGTCGCTGGTCTTCGCGTACGGGGCTGTTACCGTCTACGGCGCGCCTTTCCAGAGCGCTTCTGCTGACCATCGACTTGATGACTCCTTGAAGGGTCTGCCGTCCCTTCTGGTAGGTCCCACGACCCCGTCGCAGCATCGCCGGCAGGCTGTACCACTACGACGGTTTAGGCTCGTCCCGTTTCGCTCGCCGCTACTCAGGGAATCGCTTTTGCTTTCCGTTCCTCGGGGTACTGAGATGTTTCAATTCCCCCGGTTCCCTCCCGCTGCCCTATGTGTTCAGGCAGGGGTGACTGGGCATGACCCCAGCCGGGTTTCCCCATTCGGACATCCACGGATCGAAGCCTGGTAGGCGGCTCCCCGTGGCTTTTCGCAGCCACCCACGTCCTTCATCGGCATCTGGCGCCAAGGCATCCACCGTTGGCTCTTTGTAGCTTGGGATATCGATGTTGTGTGTTGCTAAAAACACGACGAAAATTACTTTGATGCTCGTGCTCGCTATGCAGTTCTCAAAGGACGATTGAGGCGCGGGGACCGCGGTACGGCTCACCGCCTCGAGGCCGCTGCCGGGGTGACGCCGTCGATGGCGTCGGGGCAGGAGGGCCGGGAGCGCGCGTTCGACGCCGGCCGAGGCCGGCGTCGATTGCGACTCCCTCAAAACGGAACAGTGATGCGCCGATCGCGCAGGTCCCGGTGGTGCCCGTCACGTGGAGGCACGGGGGTCGGGTGGTCTGCGTGACACGAATAGTGCAGTGATCGACGTAGGAGCTCCCCGACGTGGATCCCGAGAGCATTCGCCTCGAGCGCCGGGCAGTTGGCTCCTTAGAAAGGAGGTGATCCAGCCGCACCTTCCGGTACGGCTACCTTGTTACGACTTCACCCCAATCGCCAACCCCACCTTCGACGGCTCCCTCCCTGAGGTTGGGCCACCGGCTTCGGGTGTTGCCGACTTTCGTGGTGTGACGGGCGGTGTGTACAAGGCCCGGGAACGTATTCACCGCAGCAATGCTGATCTGCGATTACTAGCGACTCCGACTTCACGCAGTCGAGTTGCAGACTGCGATCCGAACTGAGACCGGCTTTTTGGGATTACCCCACCCTCGCGGGTTCGGAACCCTTTGTACCGGCCATTGTAGCATGTGTGCAGCCCAAGACGTAAGGGGCATGCTGACTTGACGTCATCCCCACCTTCCTCCGGTTTGGCACCGGCAGTCTCCGAAGAGTGCTTGGCATTACCCAGTGGCAACATCGGACAGGGGTTGCGCTCGTTGCGGGACTTAACCCAACATCTCACGACACGAGCTGACGACAGCCATGCACCACCTGCGCTGGATCCCGAAGGATCACCGTGTTTCCACGGATTACCCAGCATGTCAAGCCTTGGTAAGGTTCTTCGCGTTGCATCGAATTAAGCCACATGCTCCGCCGCTTGTGCGGGCCCCCGTCAATTCCTTTGAGTTTTAGCCTTGCGGCCGTACTCCCCAGGCGGGGCACTTAATGCGTTAGCTTCGGCACGGAACCCGTCGATAGAGCCCCACACCTAGTGCCCAACGTTTACGGCGTGGACTACCAGGGTATCTAATCCTGTTTGCTCCCCACGCTTTCGCTCCTCAGCGTCAGTTCCGGCCCAGAGTGCCGCCTTCGCTACGGGTGTTCCTCCCGATATCTGCGCATTTCACCGCTACACCGGGAATTCCACACTCCTCTACCGGACTCCAGTCATGGCAGTATCGGGTGGCCCCTCCACGTTGAGCGTGGAGATTTCACACCAGACTTACCAAACCGCCTACGAGCTCTTTACGCCCAATAAATCCGGACAACGCTTGCCCCCTACGTATTACCGCGGCTGCTGGCACGTAGTTGGCCGGGGCTTCTTCTGCAGGTACCGTCACTATCGTCCCTGCTGAAAGCGGTTTACAACCCGAAGGCCGTCATCCCGCACGCGGCGTCGCTGCATCAGGCTTTCGCCCATTGTGCAAGATTCCCCACTGCTGCCTCCCGTAGGAGTCTGGGCCGTGTCTCAGTCCCAGTGTGGCTGGACATCCTCTCAGACCAGCTACCCGTCGTTGCCTTGGTGAGCCGTTACCTCACCAACAAGCTGATAGGCCGCGAGCCCATCCCGAAGCGGAATCCATTTCCTCGTCTCGCCATGCGACATGATGAGGGCATCCGGTATTAGCACCGGTTTCCCGGTGTTATCCCGGTCTTCGGGGCAGGTTGCTCACGTGTTACGCACCCGTTCGCCACTTTCCACCCGGGCAAGCCCGGGCTTCACGTTCGACTTGCATGTGTTAAGCGCGCCGCCAGCGTTCGTCCTGAGCCAGGATCAAACTCTCCGTCAAGATCTCGCTCCCGTGCGACCCCGAAGGGAAGGACGGACACGTTGATCTGTGTGTTGAGAGCTGCCGGTCCGGGAACTGAGCCCATTCCGGCAACTGACTCGGCGGACATCCCGAGGGACGCCCACCGGTATTGACGTTTGAACATGTCCGCATCGACGCCGGCCCACGAGGGACCAGAGCCAGACGCGTCATGCCCGCACTGACTTTTGTGCATCACTGTTCCGTTTTCAAGGAGCCGCTGCCCGATGCTCGCGACTGTCCCGACCGGTGAAGGTCGGGGGGAGCGAGTCGAGCTGACACCCATCCCCTGCTAGGGCCCGGGTTGCGGGCTCCGCGACCACCGAGGTGGCCGCGTTCGAGACCGCCGAGGTGGTCCGAGGAGCGGGGGGCGTCCGTGTCAATCCACCCCGCGGAGCCGTGTGCACGGTCTCCGTGGGCGGACTGACCAGAATAGGTGTCGCGGCACGCACCGTCAAGCCGCATGGCCGCAGGACCGTGCCGCGCTAGCCTCCCGCCCGTGGGAAGCAAGGGGAAGAAGCCGCGCAAGCCGCAGCACTCGCAGCACCTGCCCAAGGTGGGGACGAAGACGGAGACCAGCCGTCTGATGCACGAGGAGCACGGCGCGATCGCCGACACGATGGGGATCGGCCACGCCGGCAAGGGCGGGCGCTCCACGGTCTTCCTGATCGGGGGGATCCTGCTCGCGCTCGCGGTGATCTCGCTGGTGATCCTCACCGTCGCGCTGAGCTGAGCGCTACCCGGTCACCCGCACCCGGGCCCAGGCCCGCCTGCCCACCGAGATCAGGCGCCCGTCGACGTCGCCGGCGCCGACCTCACCATCCGGGTCGGTCACCTTCTCCTGGTCCAGGCGCACCGCGCCCTGCTCGATCTTGCGCCGCGCGTCCTTGCCCGAGCTGGCCAGGTCCAGGGCCGGGAGGAGCCGGAACCACTGGGTGGGCAGCTCCGCCCGCCCGACCTGTCGCTCCTCCACGTCGCTGGGGACCGCGTGGTCCCGGAACACCCGGTCGAACTCGCGTTCGGCCGCCTCCCCTGCCCCGTCGCCGTGGTACAGGTCCACGACGGTGCGGGCGAGCAGCCGCTTGGCCGCGACCGGCGCGAGGGCCCCGGAACCCAGGTCCTCGGTCACGGCCTCGACCCGGTCGGGCAGCCAGCCCGTCGTGAGCTGGAACCAGCGGGGCATCAGGGCGTCCGGGATGCTCATGACCTTGCCGAACTGCTCCCCGGGCGGCTCGGCGATCCCGACGTAGTTGCCGAGCGACTTCGACATCTTCTGGACCCCGTCGAGTCCCTCGAGCAGCGGTGTCGTCAGCACGACCTGGGGATCCTGACCGGCCTGGGTCTGGAGGTGGCGCCCCATCAGGTTGTTGAACAGCTGGTCCGTCCCGCCGAGCTCCACGTCGGCCCGGACCTCGACCGAATCCGTGGCCTGGAGCAGCGGGTAGAGGAGCTCGGACAGCGCGATCGGTGACCCATCGGCGAAGCGGGTCGAGAAGTCGTCGCGCTCCATGATCCGGGCGACGGTCGTGCGGGCGGTGAGGCGGAGCACGTCGGCCATGTCCATCGCCGCGAGCCAGGAGGCGTTGCGGACCACCTCGATCCGACCGGGCGCGAAGTCCAGGATTCGTGCGGACCTGCTCCACGTAGGACGTGGCGTGGAGCTCGACCTGCTCGGGGGTCAGCGGCGGGCGGGTGACGGAGCGGCCCGACGGGTCGCCGACCCGGGCGGTGAAGTCCCCGATGATGAGCACCGCGACGTGGCCGAGGTCCTGGAACTGGCGGAGCTTGCGCAGCACCACCGCGAAGCCCAGGTGGATGTCCGAGGCGGTCGGGTCGATCCCCAGCTTCACCCGCAGCGGGCGGCTGGTGCCCAGCTTCGCGGCGAGCTCGGCCTCGGCGATGCAGTCGACCGTGCCCGCGGTCAGGATCCGCAGCTGCTGCGTCCACGGAGGCCACCGGGGCAACGCTACCAGCGCGCCCGCCGACGCCCGGCGAGGCCGGGGCGGGTTGCGGCTGCGCAACAATGTGGCGCGTGAGGAGAACCGTGGCGCTCGGTGTGGTGATCGTGGCCGCCCTGATCGCGAGCGGGTGCCGCTACACCTCGGACCTCCGCCTCCCCGAGCGCCAGGCCGCGTCGTCGCAGGTCCTGTGGTCCGACGGCAGCCTCATGACCACGCTGCACGGCGTCGAGGACCGCCGGCCGGTCACGCTGGCCGCGATGGCGCCGACCCTGCCCCGGGCGGTCGTGGCGATCGAGGACCAGCGGTTCTTCGACCACGACGGCGTCGACGCCCGCGGCGTCCTGCGGGCGCTGACCCGTGACGTCGAGTCCGGCAACCTCGACCAGGGCGGCTCGACGATCACCCAGCAGTACGTGCGGGCCGTGATGCTGGGCCCGGAGAAGGACCTCGAGCGCAAGCTGCGCGAGGCGGTGATGGCGGTCCAGCTCGAGCAGCGCTACTCGAAGCGCACCATCCTCGAGCGCTACCTGAACACGATCTACTTCGGCAACGGCGCGTACGGCGTGCAGGCCGCGGCGCACCGGTACTTCGCGGCGGACGTCCACGACCCTCTCCCTCGCCCAGTCGGCGCTGCTGGCCGGGCTCATCCGATCGCCCGAGGCCTACAACCCGTACGTGCACCCCGACGTGGCGCTCGCCCGGCGCAACCAGGTGCTCGACCGGCTGGCGCACCTCCACCGGGCCTCGAGCGCGGACATCGCTGCGGCCCGGGCCCAGCCGCTGGCGCTCGCCCCGCTGAGCGACGGCGCGCACTACCCGGCCCCGTACTTCGTGGGTCAGGTCACGAAGCTCATCCTCGGCAACCCGGCGTTCGGCGCCACCCTCGACCAGCGGCGCCGGCTGCTGCTCGAGGGCGGGCTGCGGATCCACACGACGCTCGATCCCCGGCTGCAGGCGCTCGCCGAGCAGTCCGCGGCCCGGGTGCTCTCCCGGCCCGCGACCGATCCGGACGCCGCGCTCGTCTCGCTCGACCCCTCGACCGGGCAGGTCAAGGCCTACGTCGGCGGCTCGGACTTCTGGGGCCCCCAGCCCTGGGCGAAGATCGACCTCGCGGACATCGACTGCTACACGCCCGGCACCGGGTGCCGGCAGGCGGGCAGCACGTTCAAGCCGTTCGTGCTCGGCGCCGCGCTGGAGGCCGGCGTGCCGCTCTCCCGTACCTACGCGGCGCCGGCGTCGCTGACGATCCCGCTGCCCGGGGGACAGTCCCCGTGGCTGGTCGACAACTACGACGGCACCGGCTCGGGCCGCATGAACCTCACCGACGCGACCGTGGACTCCGTCAACACGGTGTACGCGCAGCTGGTGATGGACATCGGCATCCAGCCCGTCATCGACCTCGCCGCGAAGATGGGCGTGCGGTCACCCCTGCCCGCGGTGCCGTCGACCGCGCTCGGCAGCAACGGGGCGACCGTCCTCGACATGGCGTCGGCCTACGACACGCTCGCGGGCGACGGGATCCACACCGACCCGGTGTTCGTCACCCGCGTCACCACGAGCGACGGCACCGTCCTGTACCGCGCGCCGCTGCGGCGCAGCCGCGCCCTGCCCGAGACGACGGCCCGCACCATCAACGGCGTCCTCCAGCAGGTCGTGGCCCGCGGGACCGGCGTCAACGCCCGGATCGGGCGGCCGGTCGCCGGGAAGACGGGCACGAGCGACAACTGGGCCGACGCCTGGTTCGTCGGCTACACGCCGCAGCTCGTCACCGCGGTGTGGGTCGGCTTCCCGGCGAAGGAGATCAAGATGCGGCCCCCGACCACCCGCCTCACGGTCACCGGTGGCTCCTGGCCGGCACAGATCTGGCAGGGCTACGAGGGCGCCGCGCTGGCCGAGACACCCGTCGCCGGGTTCCCCGCGCCCGAGGCCCCGACCACGACCACCACGACCCGCGCCGCGCCGGCCGCGGCCGCACCCGCCGCTGCTCTCGGTCGTCGGGCTGCAGCGTCGCCGACGCGACCCGCGACCTGCGCGAAGCCGGCTTCCGAGTCCGGTTCGTGTCCGTTCCGAGCCGCCAGGTGGGCGCCGGCACCGTCGTCGGCCAGGTCCCCGCGGCGGGGCGCCCGGCGAGGCCCGCGACCTTGGTGACGATCCAGGTGTCGTCGGGCCCGCCGCGCGCCGTCGCGGTCCCGAACGTGCTGGGCGACTACGCCGACCAGGCGGCGACCACCCTGCGCGCCGCGGGGTTCGAGGTGTCGATCGCAGTCAAGGCCGAGCCGCCGCCCGGCAGCCCGGCACGCGCCGGGCGGGTCTGGATGCAGTCGCCGATCAGCGGCGAGGTCGTCGACGAGGGCACGACCGTCGCGTTGAGCGTGAACCCCGCGTAGCGCTCACGCGGCGGTGAATGCCAGTGGCAGCGCGTCGAGGCCGCGCAGGACGATGCGGCCGTTCCAGGGTGGGTGCTCGTCGACCGGCTCGAGATCCGCGAACCGCGCGTGCGAGCGCGGCGAACGCGGCCCGCGCCTCGACCCGCGCCAGCGAGGCGCCGAGGCAGTGGTGCACGCCGCTGCCGAACGACACGTGCTGGGCCGCACCCGTCCGGCCGAGATCGAGCTCGTCGGCGGTCTCCCCCCAGCGCAGCGGATCGTGGTTCGCCCCACCGAGACAGGTGAGCACGAAGCTGCCGGCCTCGATCCGGTGGCCGTGCAGCTCGAAGTCGGTCACCGCGATCCGCCGGGAGAACTGCACCGGGCTGTCGAAGCGGAGGAGCTCCTCGACCGCGTTCTGGTCGAGGTCCGGGTCGGCGCGCAGGCGCTCGAGCTGGTCGCGGTGGCGCAGCAGTGCGAGCGTCCCGTTGCCGATGAGGTTCACCGTCGTCTCGTGCCCCGCGATGTAGAGCAGGACGACCTGGTCGAGCAGCTCCTGCTCGTCGAGCGCGTCCCCGTCCTCCTCGGCTGCGATCAGCGCCGAGAGCAGGTCGTCGCCGGGATCGCGGCGCTTCATCGCGATCACCTCCATCACGTACTCGGTCATCGCGTCGCTCGCCGCCACCGCGGCCTCCGCCTCCTCGACGGTGAGGATCGGGTCGAGCGTCTTCACGACCGCGTGCGACCACGTGCGGAGCTCGTCGCGGCGACCGGTCGGCATCCCGAGCATCTCGGAGATCACCGTGAACGGCAGCGGAAACGCCAGATCCGCGATGAGATCCATCCGCCCGCCCCCGCGGGCCACCACCGCGCCCAGCGCCTCGGCGACCAGCCGCTCCACCTCCGGCCGCAGCGACTCGACCATCCGCGGCGTGAACGCCTTGGACACGAGGCGACGCAGCCGGTCGTGGTCGGGCGGGTCGAGGTTCAGGATCGCCCGGTCGCCGCGCTCGCGCTCCGCGAACACTCCCGCGATCTCCGGGTCGAGGTCGACCGCGGTGGCATTCGTGATCTCGACGCTGAGCGCGGGGTCGCGCAGCACCCGCACGACGTCCTCGTAGCGGCTGAGCACCCAGGGCCCGATGACGCTCCGGTGCACCGGCTCCTGATCTCGCAGCACCGCGTAGTGAGGGTACGGGTCCTCGGCGTAGCCCGGTGCGAACGGGTTGAACAGCGGCACGGACTCGGCGGTGGTCACGCCACGACGGTAGACCGCCGCTCAGCCGCGCGGGCGAGGCTGACGGCTCACGTGCTCGTTGCCAGGGACGAACCAGCGCCACCGGTTGCCGTCACCCTTGCCCGCCGCCAGCCCGATCCGGGTCGAGCGACCCGGTCGCCGCGGCGGCGCGACGTCGTCGTCGAAGACGCCGAACGGCCCCTGCAGCAGGCTCGCGCCGTCGTCGGCGCCACGCAGGCCGAGTGCCTGAGCCAGCCGCGCCGGGCCGGAGCAGAGGTCGCGGTCGCGGCGGGCGGCGGGGCGGCGCGCCCGCATCACGTCGAGCCCCTCGAGCGGCTCCGCGGCGCGCAGCAGCACCGCGCCCGCGTCGCCCGGTGGCGCCTGCGCGACGACGTTCGCGCACCAGTGCATGCCGTAGGTGAAGTACAGGTAGAGGTGACCGGGCGGGCCGAACATCGTGCCGGTTCGGGGGGTGCGACCCCGGTAGGCGTGGCTCCCGGGGTCGACGGATCCCCGGTAGGCCTCGACCTCGACGATGCGCACCACGAGACGGCCCTCGGGGTCGTCGTGGACGAGCAGCTTGTTGAGCAGGAGCGGCGCCAACGCGAGCGAATCGCGCGCGTAGAACGCCCGGGTCAGTCGTCGAGCCACAGCTGCTGGCGGCGCAACAGCTCGTTCGCGGCCTCGAGCTGGATCATGACCGGCCCGGGACCGCCACCCCCCGGCGACGTCCGCCGCCGCACCGCCGCGCCCGGACCGAGCAGCTCGAGCGCTTCGGTGCCGAGGTGCGGCTCCGCCTCCACCAGCTCCTCCAGCGGGATGTGCCGCTCGACCGACTGGCGCACGAGCGACCCGACGACCGCGTGCGCCTCGCGGAACGGCATGCCCGAGCGGACGAGGTGCTCGGCCAGGTCGGTCGCGGCAGAGGACGCGACGTCGGCGGCGGCGCGCATGCGGGCGATGTCGAAGACCGCGGCGTCGAGCAGCCCGCCGAGTGCGAGGAGGGTGAGCTCGAGCGTGTCGATCGCGTCGAACAGCGGCTCCTTGTCCTCCTGGAGGTCGCGGTTGTACGCGAGCGGGAGGCCCTTGAGGGTGGCGAGGAACCCCGTGAGGTTCCCGATCAGGCGGCCGGCCTTCCCGCGAGCGAGCTCCGCGATGTCGGGGTTCTTCTTCTGCGGGAGCATCGAGGAGCCGGTGGCGAAGGCATCCGGAAGCGCGAGGAAGCCGAACTCCTCGCTCGACCAGAGCACGATCTCCTCGCCGATCCGGGACAGGTGCACCTGGGTCAGCGCGGCCGCGAACAGCGCCTCGGCGACGAAGTCGCGGTCCCCCACCGCGTCGAGCGAGTTCTCGAAGCGCGCCGCGAAGCCGAGCGTGCGGGCCACGTGGTCCGGGTCGAGCGGAAGGCTGGACCCTGCGAGCGCGCCGGCGCCGAGCGGCGAGACGTCCGCCCGGGTGACGACGCCCTGCCAGCGCTCGACGTCTCGAGCGAGCGCCCAGACGTGGGCGAGCAGGTGGTGCGCGAGCAGCACCGGCTGGGCCCGCTGCAGGTGCGTGTAGCCGGGAAGGTAGGCGTCGTCCTCACACTCGTCGGCGCGGCGCACCAGCACCGACTGCAGGGCATGGATCCGGGCGACGACGGCCCGCGCCTCACGGCGGACCCAGAGGCGCAAATCCAGCGCGACCTGATCGTTGCGGCTCCGACCGGTGTGGAGCTTGGCGCCCGCCGATCCGGCGAGCTCGGTCACCCGGCGCTCGACCGCGGTGTGGATGTCTTCGTCCGTCGGCGCGAAGGCGAACGTTCCCTCGTTGAGCTCGATCCCGACCTGGTCCAGCGCATCGGCGATCGCGAACCGCTCCTCCTCGGTGAGCAGCCCGACCGAGGCCAGCATGTCGACGTGCGCGCGCGACCCGGCGAGGTCGTCGTGGGCGAGGCGCCGGTCGAACGGGAGACTGACGCTCAGCGCCATCAGCGCCTCGGACGGACCGACGCCGAACCGTCCGTGCCAGAGCGGCCGGGCGTCGTCCGCCGTCATCGCGCGGACCCGGGATCGGCGGACCGGGGCGGGACGCCGGGCTCCTCGCTGCGCTGGCGCTTCGACCACGTCTCGACCGAGAGACCCCAGAGCCGGACGAAGCCGGCCGCGTCCTCGTGCCGGAAGGCGTCGTCGGCCTCGTAGGTGGCCAGCGCGTAGTCGTAGAGGCCGCGCTCGGCGCGACGTCCGGACACGAAGCACCGTCCGGGTTCGAGCCGGAGTCGCACCTCCCCCGTCACGTGGCGCTGGGTCGAGTCGATGAACGCGTCGAACGCCTCGCGCAGGGGGGAGAACCACAAGCCGTCGTACACGAGCTCCGAGTACCGGGGCTCGAGGCGGGACTTCTCGCGGGCGACGTCGCGCTCCAAGGTGATCGACTCGAGGTCGGCGTGGGCGAGCATCAGCGCGAGCATCCCCGGGCACTCGTAGGTCTCGCGGCTCTTGATGCCGACCCGCCGGTTCTCGACCATGTCCAGGCGCCCGAAGCCGTAGCCGCCGACGATCGGGTTGAGCTCGTTCAGGATCTCGTGCAGGGCCAGGACGGCACCGTCGAGCGCGATCGGCACGCCGCGGTCGAACCGGATCACGACCTCGAGCGTCTCGCGAGGGGCGTTCGCGACCGACCGGGTGATCTCGTAGACGTCCTCGGGTGGCGCGACCCAGGGATCCTCCATCTCGCCGCACTCGATCGCCCGGCCGACGATGTTCTCGTCGATCGAGTACGGCTTCGCTTCGGTCACCGTGATCGGGATGTCGTAACGGGCCGCGTACTCGATCGAGTCCTGCCGGCTGAAGCCCCAGATGCGGACGGGCGCGAGGACCTCGAGGTCGGGGGCGAGCGCGCGGACGCTCACCTCGAACCGGACCTGGTCGTTGCCCTTGCCGGTGCAACCGTGCGCGACCGCGTCGGCGCCGTGCTCGCGCGCCGCGGCCACGAGGTGACGCGCGATGACCGGTCGGGAGAGCGCCGAGACGAGCGGGTACTTGCCCTCGTAGAGGGCGTTCGCCTTGATCGCGCGCGCCACGTACTCCCGCGCGTACTCCTCGCGGGCGTCGACGACGAGCGCTTCGATCGCTCCGGCGGCGAAGGCCCGGGCGCGTACGGCATCCCAGTACGCGGCGTCGGCGTCGGGCACCTGGCCCACGTCCACCGCCATCGCAACGACCTCCGCGCCCCACTCCTCCTGGATCCACCGCACCGCGACCGACGTGTCGAGCCCGCCCGAATAGGCGAGCACCACCCGCTTGGCGTTGACCGGCTCCACCACTGCTTCCTCCTCCCCTGCAGGAACGACCTGCAGATCCAATCGGGCGACCGCTACAGGCCCGCGAGCTCCGCGAGGCGCATCGCCACCGGGGCACCGCCCGCGGCCTCGGCGCACACGACGATGATCGTGTCGTCGCCGGCGACGTTGCCGAGCACGTCCGGGAACCCCGCGCGGTCGAGCGCCGAGCCGATGACGTGGGCCGAGCCCGGCGACGTGCGCAGGAGCGCGAGGTTGCCCGAGTGCGACACCTCGACGACGAACTCGCCCATGACCCGCCGGAGATGATCCTCCGGCGGCGCCTTGTCCTTCGAGTGCTCGGGCACCGCGTAGGCCATCGCGCCGCCCGGGATGCGGACCTTGACCGCGCCGAGATCCTCGAGGTCACGGCTGACCGTGGCCTGGGTCGCGAGGACTCCCTCCGCGCCGAGCAGCTCGACGATCTGGGCCTGGCTCGAGATGACCTGCTCCTCGAGCAGGCGGGCCAGGCGGTGCTGGCGCTGGGGCTTGCCGAGCGTCGCCATCAGCGGGACCACGCCACGAGGAGCTGGAACAGCGCGCGGGCGACGTGCATCCGGTTCTCCGCCTGCTGCCAGACCACGCTCGCGGGCCCCTCGAGCACCTCGGCGGTCACCTCCTCGCCCCGATGCGCGGGCAGGCAGTGCAGGAAGTACGCGCCGGGGCCGGCCACCTCCATCAGCGCGGCGTCGACCTGCCAGATGGAGAACGCCTCGCGGCGCACCTCGGCCTCGTGCTCGTCCCCCATCGAGGTCCAGACGTCGGTGTAGACCGCGTCGGCCCCCTTGACCGCCTCGTGCGGATCGCCGATCAGGTCGATCGTTCCGCCGAGGTTCCGGGCCCGGTCCACGATGTCGTCGTCGAGCTCGTACCCCGCGGGTGACGACACCGTGAGCTCGAGCCCGGTGAGCGCGGCGCCGAAGGCGAGCGACGCGGCGACGTTGTTGCCGTCGCCCACGTACACGAGCCGCCGACCCTCGACGGCCCCGAAGAGCTCCCGCAGGGTCAGCAGGTCGGCGAGGGCCTGGCACGGGTGCGCACGGTCCGAGAGCAGGTTCACCACCGGCACGTCGACGGCGGCCGCGATCCGCTCGAGCACCGCGTGCTCGAACACCCGCGCCGCGATGATGCTGCAGTACGCGGCCAGGGTGCGCCCGACGTCCTCGGCGGTCTCCCGGGTGTCGATGCCGACCTCCTCGGCCCGCAGGTAGATGGGGTGCCCACCGAGCGCCACGACGGCCATCTCGCTCGACGACCGGGTCCGGGCCGACGGCTTCTCGAACAACAGCGCGACGCCGTGGTCGGCGAGCACGTGGGGGATCTCGTCGGGCCGGGCCTTGCCCGCGGCCGCGACGTCGAGCACGGTGGCCAGCTCGGCCGGGCTCAGATCGTCGACCTCCAGGAAATCCCGGGTCATGGTGTGAGCACCTCCTCGATGATGGCGACAGCCGCGTCGAGCTCCGCCTCCGTCACGAGCAGCGACGGCGCGAGGCGCAGTGCCGTCGGCGTCACCGCGTTGACGATCAGGCCCCGGTCCAGGCAGGCACGCGCCACGGCTGGCGCCCCGGCGCCGGGCTCGAGCTCGATCGCGAGCAGCAGACCGGTGCCGCGCACCGCTCGGACACCGTGCACCGCGGTCAACGCCTTGGTGAGCCGCTCACCGGCTTCGGCCGCGCGCCGGGGCACGTCCTCGCGCTCCATCACGTCGAGCACGGCGAGCGCACACCGCGCCGCGAGCGGCTGGCCGCCGAAGGTCGACGCGTGGTCGCCGGGCCGCAACGCCGCGGCGACGTCGACCCGAGCCCAGCACGCGCCGATCGGCAACCCGTTGCCGAGCGCCTTGGCCATCGTCACGATGTCGGGCCGGACGTCGCCTCCGTGCTCGAAGCCGAACCACCGGCCGGTGCGGCCGAGGCCGGTCTGCACCTCGTCGACGATCAGCAGCGCCTCTCGCTCGTCGCAGAGGCGGCGGACCGCGGCGAGGTAGCCCGGCGGCGCGGGCTGGACCCCGCCCTCGCCCTGGACCGCTTCGAGCAGGACCGCGCACACCCGCTCGTCCATCGCGGCCGCGAGCGCGTCGACGTCGGCGAACTCGACCTGGCGGAAGCCCACCGGCAGCGGCTGGAACGTCTCCTGCTTCTGGGGCTGGCCCGTCGCAGCAAGGGTCGTGAGCGTCCGGCCGTGGAACGAGTTGAACGCCGAGAGCACGTGGAAACGCTCGGGCCCGCCGTTGCTCTGCCCGTGGCGCCGGGCGAGCTTGATCGCGCACTCGTTCGCCTCGGCGCCGGAGTTGGCGAAGAACACCCGCCCGGGTTGACCGGTCGCGGAGCTGAGCAACAGATCGAGGCGCTCGCCGAGCCGGGGCTGGACCGCGTTGTAGTAGAGGTTCGAGACGTGGAGCAGCGTCCGCGCCTGCTCCGCGATCGCGTCCGCGACCTCAGGGTGTGCGTGCCCGAGCGACGTGACCGCGAGCCCGCCGAGGAAGTCGAGGTACTCCTTGCCCGCGCTGTCCCACAGTCGCGTCCCCTCACCGCGCACGAACGCGACCGGGATCCGTCCGTAGGTCTGCATGACGTGCTCGGCGTCGAGCGCCACCAGATCGTCGAGCTCGCTCATGGGTCCACCATCGTGCCGATGCCCTCCCGGGTGAAGAACTCGAGGAGGAGCGCGTGCGGGATGCGCCCGTCCAGGATGTGGGCGCGGGTCACGCCGGCGCGCAGCGCCTGCACGCACGACGTGAGCTTGGGGACCATTCCCCGGTCGGCCTTGCCCGCGTCCACCAGCTGCTCGAGGCCCGCGGCGTCAGTGCGCGAGATGAGCGTGCTCTCGTCCGGATAGTCGGCGTACACCCCCGCGACATCCGTGAGGTAGACGAGCTTCTCCGCATCGAGCGCCTCGGCGATCGCGCCCGCCACGGTGTCGGCGTTCACGTTGTAGGCCTGGCCCGCGTCGCCCATGCCGATGGTGGCGATCACCGGGATCAGCTCCTCGCGCAGCAGGCGCTCGACGATCGACGCGTCGATGTGGGTGACGTCCCCGACGAAGCCGAGCCGCTCGTCGCGGGGCTCGACCTTGATCAAGCCCGCGTCCTCGCCGGAGAGACCGACCGCGTAGGAGCCGTGCTGGTTGACCGACGCGACGATCTCGCGGTTGACCTTGCCGACGAGGGCCATCCTGGCGATGTCCACCGTCTCGGCGTCCGTCACCCGCAGGCCGTCGAGGAACTCGGGCTCCTTGCCCAGCCGCCGCATGAGGTCGCTGATCTGGGGACCACCGCCGTGGACGACCACCGGGTTCATCCCCACCAGGCGCATCAGCACGACATCCTGCGCGAAGAGGTCCGCGAGCGCGGGATCGTCCATCGCGTGCCCGCCGTACTTCACCACCACGGTCCGCCCGCTGAACTCACGGATGTACGGGAGGGCGTCGGCGAGGATCGCGGCCTTGTCGTGGGCGGTCGCGAGCCGGGCGTCGCCGAGCGCCTCGGTCCCGGTCACGACGTCCCCCGGTTCTCGTCGATGTACGCGTGCGACAGGTCGGTGAACAGCATGCTCGCCTCGTGCACCCCGGCGCGCAGATCGCACTCGATGTGGATCTCCGTCGCCTTCATCGTTGCCGCGAGGGCGCCCGGGTCGACGGCGGCCGCAATGCCCGAGCGGCACGCGACCACGCCGTTGTACGCGATCACAACGTCCTCCTGGTCGAAGCTCGCGCCGCTGACCCCGAGCTCGGAGAGCACGCGACCCCAGTACGGGTCCTCGCCGTTGAGCGAGCACTGGACCAGCTGCGATGCCGCCACCTGGCGGGCCGCGCGCCGCGCGTCGTCGTCCGAGCGCGCGCCGCGTACGGTGACCCGGGCCAGCTTCGTCGCACCCTCGGCGTCTCGGGCCATCTGCTCGGCCAGCGATCCGCACACCTCGGTGAGCGCGTCGGTGAAGACGCCCAGGCTGCGATCGTCACCGATCGCCACCCCCGAAGCGCCGTTCGCGAGCACCAGGACGGTGTCGTTGGTGCTCGTGCAGGCATCGACGCACAGCTGGTTGAACGAGTCGTCGACCGCACGGGTGAGCGCAGCCTGCAGGAGTCCGCCGTCGAGCGCGGCGTCCGTGGTGACCACGGCGAGCATCGTGGCCATCGCGGGCGCCAGCATCGCCGCGCCCTTCGCCATCCCGCCGACGACCGCGTGGGTCCCGTCGACGGTGGCGACCGCCTCCTTGCGGACGGTGTCGGTGGTGAGGATCGCGTCGGCCGCGGCGTCCGATCCGTTGAGACCGGCCGCGAGCTTCGGGATGCCCTGCTCGAGCGCGGCCATCGGCATGAAGTACCCGATGAGGCCGGTCGAGCAGACGAGGACGTCCGTCGCCTCGCAGCCGAGCCCCGCGGCGCTCAGGCCGGCCATCCGCCGTGCGTCGGTCCGGCCCTGCTCGCCAGTCGCCGCGTTCGCGTTGCCCGAGCTCAGCACGACCGCGGTCGCGTGGCCGTTGCCGAGGTGCTCGCGGCTCACCTGCACCGGGGCGGCGCACGCGAGGTTGCGGGTGAACACACCCGCCGCCGGCACCGCACGGCGGTCGGCGGTGGTCACGATCGCGAGATCGGGTCGACCGTCCGGCTTGATCCCGCTCGCGAGCCCACCCGCCTCGAACCCGGCGGCCGCCGTCACGCTCATGGTTCCCGCTCCCGGCCCGTCGCTGCGCTCATGGCCACAGGCCGATCGCGTGGAGCCCGGCGGCCTCGGGAAGGCCGAGGACCAGGTTCGCGTTCTGGATCGCCTGGCCGGATGCACCCTTCACCAGGTTGTCGAGCACGCCGATCGCGAGGACCGAATCGGTGCGCTCGTCGTAGCGGACGGTGACGAGCGCGCCGTTGCCGCCCGTCGTCGCCTTGGTCGGTGGCGCGGCGTCGACCACGCGCACGAACGGCTCTCCCGCGTAGTGGTCCCGGTACGTCGCGAGCAACGAGTCGGTGCTGAGACCGGGCTGTGCCGGGCGCGCGTGACAGGTTGCGTGGATGCCGCGGACCATCGGGACCAGGTGGGGCGTGAACAGCACCTGGACCTCGGCGCTGCCGATCTGGCTCAGCGCCAGCTCCATCTCGGCGGTGTGCCGGTGGGTCAGCACCCCGTAGGCCGTCACGCTCTCGTCGACCTCGGAGAAGTGGCTCGTGTGCTTCAGCCCGCGACCGGCGCCGGACACACCCGACATCGCGTCGACGACGATGCCACGCGGCTCGACGAGCCCGCGCGCCACGAGCGGAGCGAGCGCCAGCGTGGCCGCGGTCGGATAGCACCCGGGTGACGCGACGTGGGCGTGCGCCGCGATCGTGTCGCGGAACAGCTCGGGCAGCCCGAACGCGAACCGGTCGATCAGCGCCGGGGCCCGGTGCTCGTCGCCGTACCACTCCGCGTAGGCGGGAGCCGGGAGCCGGAAGTCCGCCCCCAGGTCGACGAGGTGCGCAACGGTGTCGACGAGCCCGGGCGCGATCTGCTGGGACTCGCCGTGGGGCAGCGCCAGGAACGCGAGGTCCAGCTCCCCCAGCGCGACCGGGTCGAAGGGCACGTACTCGAGGCCGGGGTAGGCCGCCCCGAGCGACGGGTAGAGCTCGCCGACGCCGGCGCCGGCGTTCGACGACGCGGTGACGTGGACCACGTCGATGTCCGGGTGCCCGGCCAGCAGTCGGAGCAGCTCAGCGCCCGTGTAGCCCGAGCCGCCGACCACGCCCACCTGATACGCCATGCCGCATAGTATACAGATCTCTGCATACAGCGGCGGCGATTCGGGCCCGGGCGGCCGGCGAAGGGCCGGTCCCGGTCGTGGTACACACGAACCGTGCGCGGAGGCGGCGACCGATCGGGCCCGACGGAAGCACCGCCGCCGGCGTTCGACGATCTCACGCCGGGGCTGCGCGTCGGTCCCCTCACGCTGGCGGTGTCCCGCGCCGCGAACGAGCGCTACTGGTCCGCCGCCGGCGTCGACCATCCGGTGCTCCGGGCCGGGGCGCTCTACCCGCCGATCGCGGCGAACCTGACGGTCATGGCGGTGCAGCGCGTGGTCGACCTCCCGCTGCTCCAGACCGCGCAGCAGATCGTCTGCCACCGCCGCGCGGACGCGGGCGTCGAGCTCACCGTGACGGGGCGGGTCACGGAGCGCTACGAGAAGCGCGGTCGCGAGTACGCGGTCGTGACCGCCGACGTCACGCTCCCCGACGGCGCGCGGCTGTGGACGTCGGTCGCGACGTTCAGCGCGGCCGGCTCGTGAACCGCAGCCTCGAGCTCACCGCCGAGCTGCTACGCGCGTACTCGCGGACGCGGCAACTTCCACTCGGATCCCGACGCCGCGGCGGCCCTCGGGTACACCCGCCTCGTCGCGCAGGGCATGCAGGTCGCGGGTCCCGCGTACGGGTTGCTCCTCGACGCCTGGGGCGAGGAGTTCCTCGCGCACGGCACGATCGAGCTGAAGTTCGTCGGTCCGGTGGTGGACGGCGAGACCGTCGACGCGACCGTGGACGGCGACGACGAGATCGCGACGTTCACCGTCGAGAACCGCACCGCGGGTCGCACCGCGGTCGTCGGTCGGGCCCGGCGCCGCACCGCCGGCGGGTCGCCCTGACCGAGCTGCTTTCGGCGCAGTTTCGCGTTGCCATAGCGACGCGAACTCACGCCGAAAGGAGCCAGGTCGGGTCAGGGGTGGGGGGCGGGGTTGGGGTCCGAGCCCTCGCCCGGCAGGAGGCTCTTCTGGTCCAGCGTGTAGAGCAGGCCGAGCGACGGCAGGATCACGATCGCCGCGACGACGAACACGACGACGATGGCCTGGAGCGTGCCGTCGGGCGCGGCGCCGGCCGCGACCTTGGTGCTCGTCGGCAGGAGGTACGGCCACTGGGCGACGCCCCAGGCGATGACGACGGTCGCGACGGCACCGATCGCGAGCACCCGGGCCCACCGGAAGGTCGACCGCACGAGCAGGGTCAGCGAGCCGATGCCGCAGAGCGCGGACGCGATCACGAGGGGCAGCGCGCGCGACGTCAACCCGTCGAACACGTAGCGGGAGTCAGAACGCAGCACGAAGATGCCCGCGAACGCGACGAGGCCGGCCGCGACCGCGGCCACGACGGCCCGGCGGCGGAAGTACTCGACCATCTCGGCGTCCTCGATCCGGCGCGCGTCCCACGTCAGGTACACCGAGGCGAGGTAGGCGACCACGACCACCGCGAGCACGCCTCCGAGGATCGACGTGGGGTTCACCCAGCTGTCCCAGGGGTCGCCGGCCCGACCACCCGCGGGGACCCGGCCGGAGGCGATCGCGCCGGCCACCGCGCCCATGCAGTACGGCACGAGCACCGACGAGAGCGCGAACGCCGCGCCGAAGTTGCGCTGGTCGCGGGTGCGGAAGACCGACTTCCGGAACGCGAAGCTCGAGCCGCGCAGCACGATGCCCAGCGCGGCGAGGGTCAGCGGGACGAAGAGGGTGAGCGTGATCGACGCGAACGTCTGGGAGAACCCGGTCCACAGCACGACCAGGCAGAAGATGAGCCAGACGTGGTTGGCCTCCCAGACCGGTCCGATCGAGTGGTCGACGAGCGCGCGCGGTCGCTCGCCGCGCGTCGCGCCGCCCGCGACGAGGTCCCAGAAGCCGGCACCGAAGTCCGCGCCGCCGAAGACCGCGTAGGCGGTGACCCCGAAGAAGAGGATCGCGGCCACCACATCCGCCCAGCTCACGCGACCGGCTCCTTGGGCGACGACGCCGGCGCGACCGGCTCACGCGGGCCGTAGGGCACGTCGCGCTCCGACTCGCCCTCCGCCTCCCGCCATCGTCGAGCCATGCCCCGCAGCACGAGGATCGTGGTGACGCCCACCACCGCGTAGACGCCGAGGACCACCAGGAAGGTGAGCCACACACCGGTGTTCGTCGTCGCCCCGTCGACGACCTTCATCTCCTTGAACACGATCCAGGGCTGGCGCCCGACCTCCGTGACGACCCATCCCGCCTCCATCGTCACGACCGACAGGATGCCCGCGCACGCGGCGAGCCGCAGGAACCACTTCGTCTTCGGGAGGTCGCGCTTCCAGAGCCAGTACAGGCCGAACCAGGCCGACAGCAGGAACAGCGCGGTCCCGAGCCCGATCATCACGTCCCAGGCGAGGTGCACGACGTTGGCCTGCGCGATCGTCGGCTGATCCCCCTTCGGGAACGCGTTGCGGCCCTGGACGACGGTGCTCGTCCCCTCTCTCGGGTTCGAGAGGATCGACGCGAGGCCCGGGATGGGGATCCCGCCGGTGACGCTCCCGTCCTGGTTCAGGTGGCCGAGCAGCGTCTCGGGCACGTCGCTCTTGGTCTCCGGGACCAGCTCGATGGCCGCGAACTTGATCGGCTCGTTCTGGTACACCCAGCGGGTGAGCGTGTCCCCCACCGCCATCTGCACCGGGGTCGCGATCGCGGCGACGGTGAAGGGAATGATGAACCCGAGCCGGTGGTACCGGTCGCGCCGGCCCCGCAGCATCCCCATCGCGTAGACCGACGCGATGAGGAACCCGCCGACGAGGTACGCGGCCACGACCATGTGCGCGGCCTCGTACGGCATCGCCTTGTTGAAGATCACGCCGATCGGGTCGACGTCCACGATCTTGCCGGCCGAGTTCAGCGTGTACCCCGAGGGCTCGTTCATCCACGCGTTGGCCGCGATGACCGAGACGCTGCCACCGATCCCCGCGACGACGACGGGGACCCCGGTCCAGAAGTGGGGCCACGGCTTCAGCCGGCGCCAGCCGTAGATGTAGATCGCCACGAAGATCGCCTCGGTGAAGAAGAAGAGGCCCTCGATCGCGAACGGGATGCCGAACGCCTCGCCCCAGCGGCCCATGAACTTCGGCCAGAGCAGGCCGAACTCGAACGTGAGCACGGTCCCGGTGACGGCGCCGACCGCGAAGGTGACCGCCATGTACTTCGACCAGCGCTGCGCGAGCAGCATCGCATCGGCATCGTCGTGCTTGATGCCGCGGTAGTTGGCGATGAGCGCCATCGCCGCCCACGACACCCCGAGCGGGACCAGGATGATGTGGAAGCCGAGTGTGAACGCCATCTGGGACCGGGCCCAGGGCACGGGATCGACCGCGAGGATCGAGACCGGGAGCTCCAGCATCAGGCCTCGAGCAACCCGAGCTTGCGAGCTCGCGCGACCGCGTCGCCCCGCGACGACACGCCGAGCTTGCGGTAGATCGAGATGGCCTGCGTCTTCACGGTGTTCCGGGAGACGAACAGCTTCTCCGCCATCGCCTGGAAGCTGAGGTGCGTCGGCAGGAACGCCAGCACCCGCAGCTCCGCGGTGGTGAGCGGCGCGGCGCTCAGCGCGGACGCTGCCTGCGCGCCCGACTCGATCGCCGCGAACAGCTCGTCGATGCGCTCGGGCAGGACGCCCGCGTCCGGAAGGCGGTAGAGCAGGTCCCGCGCCTCGTGCGCGAGGACCCTCGCCGCCTCGACGTCTCCGGCCAGGAGCTCCACCCGCGCGAGGACGACGCGCGCCTCCACGGCCAACCACACCGCCATGTGGTTGAGCAGCGACAGCAGACGACGGGCGTGCAACGCCGGTCGACGCGCCACATCGAGATCCCCCCGGTGCGCGCGCGACGAGCGCGAGCACGGCGAAGAACAACGCCTGCGGCACCTGCTCGCTGAGGTGGTGGTCGCGGACGAGCGCCTCCGCCCGGCCGATCAGGTGCTCGGCCTCTTCCCACGAGCCCGACGCGGCGGCCAGCAGCGCGAGCTGGGCCAACGCCGTCGACGCCGCGCCGGGCACCGAGAACGCACCCTGGACCGACTGTTCGAGCCGCACCCTGGCTTCGTCGGCCCGGCCGAGGAGCAGGAGCGCGCTCCCCTCGATGTAGCGCGCCGTGTACCCGTAGAAGTCGCTCGACGGGTCGAGCTCGCTGGCCCGGCGGGCCGCGTCCGCGACGTGGCGCAGCCCGTGCTCGGCGGCGACGGCCTCGAGCAACGACACCGCCGACTCGACCGGGGTGCCGTCCGGCAGGGTCCGGTCGGCCGGCGCGGCGCGCGCGATGGCGATCCACTCGTTGATGGGACGGGTCACGGGCGCGGCGACCCGGCACCATGCGGCGACGATCGCGAGCGCCGGCTCGGCGCTGAAGTCCTCGGCGGTGAAGGGCGCGAGCCAGCGGTGCACGGTGGCGCTGCGCCCGGTGCCGAGGTAGGCGGGGGCGTGCTGCCACAGCAGCGCTGCGGCACGCGGGATGTCGCCGGCCAACCGCGCGTGGTCGATCGCGAACTTCGCCTGTCCACGTCGCTCGAACACACTGCTCGCACGCGTATGGAGCACCGGCACGAGGTCGGGTTCGCGGCGGCGGAGCTCGACCTGGAGCAGGTCGGCGAAGAGGTGGTGATACCGGTACTGCTCGCCGATCGCGTCGAGCGGGACCACGAAGAGGTTCGACCGGGCGAGCTCCTCGAGGATTGCCCATGAGTCCGAGCGCTCGAGCACCTCGTCGCAGCACGCGCCGTCCAAGTACTCCAGGAGCGACGTGCGGGTCAGGAACTCGAGCACCTCGTCGGGGAGGACGTCGATCAGCTCGTCCCGCAGGTACTCCGCGACGACCCGGTGGTCGCCGGAGAACCGCGCCGCGGCGCGATCGGCGTCGTCCACGTCGCGCACCGACAGCGCGGCGAGGTAGATCCCTGCGGCCCAGCCCTCGGTGCGTTCGACGAGCAGGTCGACGGAGGCGTCGTCGAGGACCACACCCGCCCCCCGCAGTGCGGTCGCGCTCTCTTCGGTGGTGAGCGCGAGGTCACCGGCGCGGATCTCGACCAGCGTGCCCCGGGTGCGCAGGCGGGCCCGGGCGAGCGGCGGATCCTGGCGCGAGGCCAACGCCAGCTGCGAGCCATCGGGAAGGTGCGACGCGACGACGCCGAGCGCGCTCCGGCAATCGGGGTCGGACAGGACGTGCACGTCGTCGAGGGCGAGGACGAACGGCGCGGTCCGCTCCAGGAGCGCGCGACCGAGGCGCGGCAGGAGCACGGTCGGGCCGTCGGCGCCGACCGCCGTGAACGCCGCGAGGACCTCGGTCGGCAACGGGTCGGCCGCGTCGAGGGCCCGGACGAGGTACGCGACCAGGACCGCGAGGTCGTTGTCACCCTCGGTGAGGGTCAGCCAGGCGAAAGGCCGGTCCTCGGCGCTGGCCCACTGGCTGAGCAGCGTGGTCTTGCCGTAGCCGGCCGGCGCGGAGATCACGACCACCGGCTCGCCGCGGCGAGCCCGCTCCACCAGCGCCATCCGATCCACGATGCCCGAGCGGATCGGCGGGACGTGGAGCTTGACGTCGAACGGCGCGAGCGCGCGCAGGCGCGCCCGCAGATCCGGCGCCGCGGCCGAATCGATCCGTCTCGTCGCCTGACTCGTGCCCGAGCTCACCGGGGCTCAGGCTAGTAGTGCATCGCGGCTGGTCAGCGCCCTCCGGACCCGCCGGGCTCGGTCCGTCGCTCGGCCTCGTCCCAGTAGTGGCGCAACGCGCAGATCCGGTCCCCGGCGAACTCGGCCACCGTCACCCCTCGCCAGCTGACGTTCGGGGGCCCAGATCCGGTGTTGGCCCGGTCCCCGGCCCCGCTCGGGACCGGCCGCCGGGCCGTGATCACCCACTCGGTGCAGATCCGGTTGCCCGCCGACAGGACCGGGCCGGTGGCGACCGAGACGTCCGAGAGGGTGTGCTCGTGGTCCTCGAGCTCCACCGCCAGCTCGACCCGGGACGAGACGGTCACCGTCGGCAACGCGGCGACGACGTCCGCGGTGAACAGCTCGCTCACCGCGGACGTGTCGCCGGAGACGGTCGCCTCGATCGCGCGGCGTACGCGTTCGTTGCGCTCGTCCCCCGTCATCTCGTTGCCGGTCGGGGCACGAGTTACGTGGTCTCGTACTCGCGTCCGCCGTGGGCGGCCAGCCCGTAGATCACGAGGATGTCGATGACGATCATCGTGAATCCCCAGAACTCGTTGTGGCCGATGTAGGCGAACTGGAACATGAGGTTGAGGCTCGCCACGATGATCCCGACGATGCGGGCCCAGGTGGCTCCCGAGAGCACCCCGAACGCGGCGAGCACGACGATCACGCCGACGATCAGCTCGACCCAGCCCCAGTTCTTCACGTTGTTGGTCAGCGGCAGCACCCCACCCGTGTTGCGACGGATGTAGTTCGCCTGCGTGATGGCCACCAGGCCGTCGAACACGTTCAGGAAGCCGACGATCATCAGCATGATCCCGGCGAACAGCTTCCAGCCCGATACTCGCTCGTCCATTGGATCCCTCTCCCGTTGCCGAACCTGACGGTTCATTGACGCACGGGGGGTGGGGCGCGGCATCACCCCGAACGGATGATTCGCCCGGGCGCCAATCACGCTTCGGACCGCTTCGCGCCCCGGTGCGGATTTCGCGCGGCGTCCACCGGCTCAGGGGGCCGACGGGGCGGGACCCGGTGCCGCGACGGCGTCGGACGCCGGTGCCGGGGTCAGCCACGCCGAGGCCACGTATGCGACCGCGACCGCCACGATCACCACCGGCATCAGCGTGATCCCGTTCTCGCCGAGGAACAGCGTGGTGAGCAGCACCGCGGTGAGTGGGAGGCCGAGCATCGCGGTCGTCATCGCGCCCATCCCCATCGCCGCGCCCGCCACCATCGGCAGACCGACCGAGTGCGACAGGACGATCCCGCCGACGGTCCCGATGAACAGGCCCGGGAACACCGGCCCGCCCCGCCAGCTGCTGAGCGAGATGCCGTAGGCGAGCGACTTGCACAGCAGCAGCAGCAGCAGCGCGCCGACGCTCCACTCGGCGGCGTTCTCCATCAGGGGTGCGAGCGCGTCCTGTCCGGAGAAGAGCAGGAACGAGACCGGGTGGTCGGCGATCTCCACGAAGGCGAACGCCAGGAGCCCGATCGCGACCCCCGCCACCGCGGTGAACGGGACGCTGTGCCGGGCGACGACCGGTCGGAGCCGGAGTGCGAACACCTTGATCCCCCGCGCGAGGACCGCCGAGGCGATCCCGATGCCGATCGCCCACAGGAACTCGGCGCCGGTCGGGGTCGGGACCGGCGGGAGCTTCGGTGCACCGAGCGAGAAGGTCCCGAAGCCGGTCCACGAGTCGAGCCCCACGAAGATCAGCGACCCGACACCGGCCGCGATCAGGCCCGGCACGAGCACGACGCCGAGCATCGCACCGCCGAGCCCCGCGACCTCCATGAGCAGGAACGCGCCGACGATCGGCGAGCCGAGCAGCGTCGAGATCGCCGCGAAGCTCCCGGCCACGCCGACGATCACGGCGGCCATCGGGGGCGCGCCCTTCTTGAGGAGGTGGATCGCGAGCACTCCGAGCCCGCTGCCGATGGCGATCAGGGGGGCCTCGGGGCCCAGGACCGCACCGAGCGCCAGCGTCACGAACGCCGCGACGACGATGCCGGGGAGGTCGATCGGCGCGACCGGGCCACCGGTCTGGAAGCCGTCGGCCGGTGAGTGCCCGCCGGTGCCGGGCAGGTGCCGGATCGAGAGCGCGACCAGCAGGCCGCTCACCGCGAGCAGCGGGATCGGCCACCAGCTCGGCGCGCCGTGGAAGCCCAGGTCGTTCGGCAGTGTCTGGAACAGGTACTGCTGCGCCTCGGCGACGATCTTGAGGAAGAAGTAGGCGACGGTCGCGACCGGCACGCCGATCACCGCGCCGATCGCCAGGAACCCGACGTACCGGCGGTCCCGGAGCAGCGCGGCGGCGTCCGGCGGCGCGGGCGGGTCGGCTGGAGCCGGGGCGGTCATCTCAGGCATATCCCCGCCGGCGAAGGTACCGCAGGGTCAAGAAGCCGAAGACCGGAGGCAGCGCGAACGTGATGCCGCGGAACACGAGCACCGTTGCGAGCGCGGTGTTGCTGTCGATGCCGAATGCGGTCAACCCCGCGGTGAGCGCGGCCTCCTGCACGCCGATGCCGCCGGGCACCGGCGCGACGTTGCCGAGCATCCCCGCACCGATCTGCACCACGACGAGCTGGGCGAAGCTCAGGTGCGCGCCGAACGCCATCAGGCAGAGGCCGAGCAGGAACGGGTACACGAGGTTGCCGGCCAGGTCGCCGCCGAACAGCTGCATCGCCTTCTTCGGGTTGCGCAGCACCGCCCAGATGTCACTCGCGGCCCGCTGGACCGCCGGGACGACCTTGCCCCGGATCTTCGGGATCGCGAGGACGATCCCGATCAGGGCCGCCCCGACCGCGATCGCGCCGAGGCTCACACTGCCCGAGTTCCCACCGGTGTCGACCTTGGTCGACGTGATCGCGGCCGCGATCAGGAACAGAGCCATCTGCACCGCGCCGCCGACGCCGGTGCTCAGCACGATCGCGCTCGCCGACGAGGCGACCGGGACGCCCTCCTTGTGCAGGTAGTCGAGCTGGAGGCCGGTCCCGCCGATGCCGTTGGGCGTGATCAGGTTCAGGAAGCTGCAGGCGAGCTGGGTCAGCACCGTGGGGACGAACGGGAGGTCGGCGTTGACGCACCCGAGCAGTGCCGTCGCCCACGACATCGGGACCAGCGGGTAGAGGATCAGCGCGAGCACCGCCCAGCCCCACGTCGCGTGCTCGAACTCCCCCTGGACCGAGGCCCAATTGACGTCCTTCATGCTCGGGATCGCGATCGCGAGCGCGAACAGGATGCCGACGAGCATCCCGATGTTCACGAGGCTGAGACGCTTGATCTTGAGCGGCGCGGCCTCCTCCGTCCCCGACGCGGATGCGGTCGACTGCCGCAGCTGCTTCAAGACCTTGCCGAGGTGCTTCGTGCCCCGCGCGGTGCCCGCCGGAAGCGCGGCAGGCTGGATGAGCGGTACCGCGCCACCGATGCGATCGTCGCCGAGCGCGGCGATCGCCAGGCGCACCGAGCGCGGCGGCGGTCCGGCGGGCGTGGGCGCCGCGGTGTCGGTGTCCACGGATGCCGCGTCGCCGTCGTCGTCCGCGTCCGAGTCGGCCGCGACCGGCGGGTCCACGAGCAGCGACGTCGTCACCAGAAGGGCCGCGACGTCGCGGTTGCGCCGGTACTCGTCGTTGGTGACCTCGGCGACGCCGAGGTCCGCGAACGCCACCCGCCCGTCCGCACCGACCAACATGTGGTCGCGCCCGATGCTGCCGTGGGTGATCCCGGCCTGGTGCAGGTGCTCGAGCGCCGTCCAGCTGGCGGTGATCTGATCGTCGGTCAGGGTGTCGCCGATCTCGGCGAAGCTCCGGCCGGTGGGGGGCGCGGTGACGAGGAGCGCGAGATCCTGCCCCGCCATCCCCGTCTTCACCACGCGGGGTGCGACCACGCCGGCCCGCTGGGCGAGCATGCCGGCGTAGGCAAGGTGCTCGACCGTCTGGAGCCGGCTGCCGAACACCGGGAGCCCCGGGTCCTTGTACATCACGTTGTGCCAGAGCCGGGCCGCGAGCTGGCCGTCCCGCTGGTCGCGCCCGAGGGTCACGACCCGGGCCGGTGCGCCGGCGACGGTGCCGAGCATGATCGTCGCCCCGGGAAATCCGAGCTGCGAGGGCTCGAGCCCGGTGACGTCGAGCCCGAGCTCGCCCAGCGCGGCCTCGATCTGCGCGGCGGGACGGTCGGCCGCTCGGTGCTCCGAACGCGACGTGCACCGCGGCCCCGGCCGCGATGCCGAGGAAGATCCCGCCCAGCGCGTCCGAGGCGAGGCCCGTGCCGAGGTACATCGCCGCGAGCGCGACCAGCAGGACCAGCACGAACGACAGCCGGCGCAACGGCCGGACGAGGTACGGCGCGAGCGCGAGGGCCAGCGCGGTGACCACCGCCGCGGATGCAGCTGGGAACGACGGCCCGCTCCCCGTGCGGACGACGATGCCGAGCTCCTGGGCGGATCGGCTGCCGAGCAGCTCGTTCAGCCCGATCGCGACCGCCCACGCGAGCACGCCTGCCAGTGCCGCGTCGCGCGCCGCGAGGAACCAGCGGGCGATCAGCAGCACCGCCGCCACCACCAGCACGCACCAGATCGACCCGAGCGCGCTCAACGCCTTCGCGAGCCCCTCGAGGCTGTCCGGCAGGTCGTTGACGGTCGCGAAGAGGTGGGCGTCCACGTTGGTGCTCGCCTGCGCCCAGAGCCCGGCCACCACGACCCCGAGCCCGCCCGCGAGGAGCCGCAGGAGGTCACCGGTACGACGCTCGACCTCGGTGTGCCCTGCTCCCCCGGTCACAGGGGGCTCACGCTAGAGCTTGGACGCGGTTGCACCGGGCGATCACGCGCCGATCATCACCTAGCGGCCCTCGCCCGCCATCACCCCGTCGGGATGATTCGTCCCGGCATCGCGGCGCCGCGACCGCGAGCGATCTACGGTCAGGGCACCACCTGCCAACGGGAGGAATCACCGTGGGACTCAAGCACCTCGCCGCCGGCGTCGCTCTCGCGTGCGTCGGGCTGGCCCTCGCCGGGTGCAGCTCCGACTCGGGGTCCACCTCGTCGACGACGACCGCCAAGCAGGCCGTGTGCTCGGACAAGGAAGCGCTCCAGAAGTCGGTCGACGACCTCAGTGACCCGTCGGTGCTCTCCGGCGGCAAGAGCTCGGTCACGGATGCCCTCAACAAGGTGCAGGACAACCTCGACGCACTGCGGAGCTCGGCGGAGGCGAGCCTGCAACCGCAGATCGACGATGTGAAGTCGTCCGTCGACGAGCTGAAGACCGCGGTGAAGAACTTCGGCACCGGCAACCTGTCGTCGAACATCTCGAAGACCGGCAACGCGATCTCCAAGGTGGTCTCGTCGTCGAGCGACCTCGCGAGCGCGCTCGCGGACCAGTGCCCCTCGAGCTGATCAGGCGGCTTCGTCGCGACGTCTCGGGCCCCGCGCCATCCGGCTCACGACCAACGCCACCACGGTGACCAGGTACAGCTGCCCGGTCAGCGCCTCGATGACGGCCACCGCGCGGCCCAGCCCTTCGGCCGCGGTCAGGTCGCCGTAGCCGACCGTGGTCAGCGTCACGAAGCTGAAGTACAGGTAGTCCGAGACGTTCGTATGGCCCGTCTGGGCGAAGAAGGGCGACGAGCTGAACTCTGCGATCGCGCCGTACGCGAACGCCCAGAGCATCCCGAGCAGCACGTAGATGCAGAGCGCGCCCATCACCGTGTGCACGTCGACCACCCGTCGCCGGACCAGGGACATCGCGATGACGACCGGCGCCGCGCCCACCAGCAGCGCGTTCAGCACGAACAGGATCCCGTCGACGTTCGAGAGGTCGGTCACCCAGACTCCGAGCGCCGCGATGAGTCCCAGCGCGACCACGATCTCGGCGATCCGCCACAGCTGGCGGTTCGCGTTGGACGCGGCGAGGGCGGCGAGCAGCGTCGCCCCCTGCAGGACCACCGCGACGAACGGCACCCAGTGCCCGGTCGGTCCGGACGCCAGGAACACGTAGGTGACGAGCAGGAGCAGCAGCACCACGCCGAAGCGCGCCGCCGCCTTTCGCGGCGAGGCCTCGCGCGAAGACTCCGGTTGATCGCTCATGGCCCCGCGAACGCTAGGAGAACGCGTCCGGTCAGTGGTGGAACGACTCGCCCGGCTCGGCCGGGAGCGAGCCCTGCACCCGCTCGAGGTACGCCACGGTGTGCTCCAGGTCGTCCATCAGGAAGTTGGCCAGGTCGTGCGTGAAGCCGTTCTTCACCACCACACGGAGCGCGGCCAGGTCCTCCCGGTTCGCCGGGAACCGGTAGGCGGGCACGAGCCAGCCGCGTTCGCGCAGCATCCGCGACACGTCGAACACGGTGTAGTTCGTGATCTCGGGCTTCAGCGCGAACGCGAACACGGGGAGCCCGCTGCCATCGGTGATCAGGTCGAAGGGACCCAGCGCCGCCACCTTCGCCGCACTCGCGACCGCGACGTCGCGCGCGGCCTGCTGCACCCGCCGGTAGCCGTCCACCCCGAGCCGGATGAAGTTGTAGTACTGCGCCACGATCTGGTTGCCGGGGCGCGAGAAGTTCAGCGAGAACGTGGGCATCTCGCCGCCGAGGTAGTTCACCTTGAACACCAGGTCGTCGGGCAGCGCCTCCGGGTTGCGCCACACGACCCACCCGACCCCCGGGTACACCAGCCCGTACTTGTGACCCGAGGCGTTGATCGACTGCACCCGGTCCAGCCGGAAGTCCCAGACCACGTCCGGGTCGATGAACGGCGCGATGAACGCACCCGAGGCGCCGTCGACGTGCACCGGGACGTCGAGACCGGTGTCGGTCTGCAGCTGGTCGAGCGCCTTGCAGATCTCCTCGATGGGCTCGTAGCTGCCGTCGAACGTCGAACCCAGGATCGGGATGACGCCGATCGTGTTCTCGTCGCAGCGCTTGACCGCCTCCTCGGCGTTGAGGTTGAACCGGTTGCCCTCCATCGGCACCAGGCGCATCTCGACGTCCCAGTAGCGGCAGAACTTCTCCCAGCAGACCTGGACGTTGATCCCCATCACCATGTTCGGTCGGTCGGTGGGCTTCCCCGCCTTGCGCATGCGCTCGCGCCAGCGCCACTTGAGCGCCATGCCCCCGAGCATGGCCGCCTCGCTCGAGCCGGTGGTCGACGTTCCGGTCGCCTCTTCCTCGTCCGGAGAGTTCCACAACCGGGCGAGCATGTTGACGCAGCGCATCTCGAGATCCGCGGTGCGCGGGTACTCGTCCTTGTCGATCATGTTCTTGTCGAACGTCTCGGACATCAGCGTCTGGGCCTGCGGCTCCATCCACGTCGTCACGAACGTCGCCAGGTTCAGCCGGGCGTTCCCGTCCAGCATCAGCTCGTCGTGGACGACCTGGTACGCGGTGTCCGGGCGCATGCCGACGAGCGGCATCACGTGCGTCGGCGCGCCGGCGGCCTCGCCGGCACGGGCGAAGATCGGATCGATGATCGAGCGGTGCTCGACCTTCTTCACGTCCCTGGGCTGGACCGGTGCTTCGACCTTGCGGTGCAGTGCCATGTCGCTCCTTCAGCGGGTGGGGGTCGGGCTGGGTACGTTCGGCGAGTCGGTGCGTTCGGGCAGGAGCAGCAGCGCGCCGACGAGGAAGCCGACCGCGCCGACGAACGTCCCGAGGTTCACGAGCTCGGCGTTGCGCGGCTCGCCGCTGTCCGACACGATGCGCGCCGCGGCGGCGGAGATCCCGAACGCGACGGAACCACCGAGGTTGAGCGCGGCGATCCACCAGCCACGCACGCGCGGGCGCAATGAGATCCAGCGGTGGCCGATCTCGGCGAAGGCGAGCTCGCTCGCGACGAGGAAGCACACGGATCCGAGCGCGTCCGGTCTCCAGACGAAGCGGTTGGCCTTGGCGGGATCGAGCGACGCGTCCAGCGCGGCCAAGGTGCTCAAGTTGAAGTAGATCGTGCCGACGAGCTGGACCGCGCTCGCCCACCAGTCGACGCGCCACGGCTGCCAGGACAGGAACCGCACCCGCCGGCGCGGGCCGGCGCCGTCGATCGGGTCCGTGTTGACGACCTCGAGGTACTGGAGCGCGGCCGCGCTGGTGAAGAAGATCGAACCGACGAAGAACGTGACGTTGTCCGCCGGGCTGCCGACGAGCTCCGCATAGCCGGGGAGCGCGCCGAGCGCGAAGCACGCCGCGCCGATCATGAAGAGCACCCCGATCCACCACGCGACGGCCCCTGGAGCCCACCACGTGGATCCCGTGCTGCGCCCGAGGCGGTTGTGGTGCTTGCGGTGCTCGCGTGACTCCCAGCGCACGAGCAGCCCGTCCGGGCGCCGGTACGCGATCCAGGTGACGAACGGTCCGGCCCCGCGACGTTCCAGCTCGTGGCCGAGCTCCGAGGGCTCGCGGTGACGGACGGCGTCGGACACTGCCGTCCAGCCTGCCAAAGCGCCGGCTCGCGGGGAATCATCCAGATCGGGTGATCCCGTACGCTCGTCGCGGTGGCATCGGCGGCGCGCACGCGACGGCGGGTGATCGGACGCATCGCGTTCCTCGTCATCACGCTGATCGCGTTCTACTTCGTGCTGCCGGGCCTCCTCGCGACGTTCGACGCGCTCCCCCGGCTGCGGGATGTCTACCCGGCCTGGTTCGCCGTCGTCCTCGTCCTGGAAGGGGCGAGCTTCGTGGCGATCTGGGACCTCCAGCGCATCGCCCTCGGCGCCAGGGGCTGGTTCGACGTGGCCTGTTCCCACACTGCGGGCAACGCGGTCGGCCGGGCCGTGCCGGGCGGGGTCGCCGCCGGCGGCGCGCTCCAGCTCAAGATGCTGGCCCAGGCCGGCTTCGACGTCCCCACCGCGACCACTGCGCTGGCCGCGACAGGCCTGCTCTCGACCGGCATCCTCTTCGCGCTCCCGGTGCTCACCCTCCCGGCGGTGCCGTTCATCGCGGTGAACCAGCACCTCGTCGAGGGCGCGATGCTCGCGGCGTTCCTCTTCTGTGTCGTGTTCGCCTTCGGGGCGTGGATGATCCGTTCGGACCGCGCGATCGCCGCCGTCGGGACCGCGGTGGGCTGGATCGCCACCCGGCTCCACGTCGGCAACGGAGCGAGCATCCGCGCCCGGGTCGTCGAGTCGCGCAACGTGATCCGCCGCGAGCTGCTCCACTCCTGGAAGCGCGCGGTGCCCGCGGCCGCGGCGAACCAGCTCTTCGACTTCCTCGCGCTCGAGGCGAGCCTCCTCGCGGTCGGTGCCTCGCTCGACCCGTTCCTGGTCCTGCTCGCGTACGTGGCGGCCGCGACGCTGTCCATGATCCCGATCACGCCCGGTGGCCTCGGGTTCGTCGAGGCCGGGCTCGCGGGAGTGCTCACGCTCGCGGGCGCGTCACCCGACGAAGCCGTGCTCGCCACGCTCCTGTACCGGCTCTTCTCGTACTGGCTGCCGTTGCCGCTCGGACTCGGCGCGTCGATCTGGTTCTCGCGGCGCCACCACACGCCGCGCCCGTCGGTCAGCGAGTCAGTCGTCGGCGAGCCGGGACTCGAGTCGCGCCCGTAGCTCGTCCGGGATCGGCGCCGACTCGTGCGTCGACGGCCGGACGTTGACGTAGGTCAGGACCCCGGTGCACGCGGACCGTCCACCCACGGACGCCCGGTACCGGAGATCGAGGGACTTGGTCCCCAGCCGCACCGGGGCGACGGCCACTTCCACCACCTCGTCGAAGCCGGCGGGCCCGTCCCATTCGAGCACCGCCTTGACGACCATCATGTCGAACTCACCGAAGAACGCCTCGTTCGGCGTGTAGCCCAGCGACTCGAAGAATCGGGTGCAGGCGTCGTCGAAGTAGGTGAGCCAGTGCGCGTTGAAGACGACACCCTGCTGGTCGACCTCCGCGTACCGGGGCCGGACCTGGTGGACGAACGCTCCGGAGGTCACGACGCGCCGGTCACGCCCGGAGCTCGGCACCGTGCGCGGCGACGACCGCGTCGATGGCCCCCTGACGTACGCCCGCGATCTCGCCGTCGGTGAGCGTGCGGTCGGGAGCCCGGAAGCGCAACGCGAACGCAAGGCTCCTGCGTCCGGGTCCCAGCGCGTCACTGCGGAACTCGTCGAACGTACGCACCATCTCGAGGAGGTCCCCGCCGGCGCGGTGCAAGGTCGCCTCGACGTCGGCGGCGGGCACCGAGTCGGGGAGCACGAAGGCAAGGTCGATGCTCGAGGCGGGATAACGCGACAGCGGACGGAACGCCCGGTCGCGGCGCGTGCCCCCGAGGAGCCCGTCGACGTCCACCTCGAGCGCGACCGCCGCCACCGGGATGCCGAACCCGTCGAGCACGGCCGGGGCGATCGCACCGAGGTGGCCGACCGGCGCACCGTCCACCGTCACGGTCGCGGCGCGGGCCGGGTCGAAGCCCGGCGCGGGCCCGGCGACGAGGCGGACGTCGGCCAGCTCCAGCGCCTCGACCAGGGCTTCGAGCGCGTCGACGGCGTCGTAGACGTCGACGGCGCGGTCCGGCTCGATCGGGCTGCGCTCGACCGTGCCGGTGAGCACGAGGGCGAGGTGGTCGTGCTCGTCGGGCAGGAGGGCGCCGGCCAGGGGTGGCGCGAAGACGTGACCCAGCTCGAAGAGCACGAGGTCGGCGAGGCCCTGGTGGGCGTTGGCCGCGGCCGCCTTGAGCAGGCCTGGCAGGATCGCGGGCCGGAGGATGGGCTCCTCGGCGCGGAGCGCGTTCGTCGCCTCGACCGTGCCGTCGGTCGGGAGGCCGAAGCGCTCGAGGTCCGCTGCCGCGATGAGCGGGACGGTCACGGCCTCGGCGCCGCCGATCCCCGCCATCACGTCCTCGATGAGCCGGCGCTCTCGCTGGCGGACGGTGAGCCCGCCCCCGACCGCGGTCGTGTGGGGCAGCGTGCGCGGGATCTCGTTGAACCCGACCCGGCGGGCGACCTCCTCCACGATGTCGATCTCCCGCACGAGGTCGGGGCGGAACGTCGGGGCGACCGCCACGAGCTCGTCGTCGCCGCCGGTCTCCTCGATGCCGATCCCGAGCGGGCGCAGCGCTTCCCGGACACGGTCTCCACCGAGCTCGACCCCGAGGAGCGCACCGACACGCGGGACCCGGACCCGGATGCGGGCCTCGGTGACCGGCACCGGGTAGTGGTCGATCGGCTCGGGTGCGACCCGGGCGTCCGCGACGAGCGCCAGGAGCTCGGCGGCGCGATCCGACCCGGTGAGCACGCCGTTGGGGTCCACGCCGCGCTCGAACCGCGCGCTCGACTCCGAGCGGAGCCCGAGGCGCTTGGACGACTGCGAGATGCCCATCGGGGTGAAGTACGCGGCCTCGAGGAGGACCTCGGTCGTGCTGTCGCCGACCTCCGCCTCGGCCCCGCCCATGATCCCGGCGACGGCCTGCGCGCGCTCCTCGGCATCGCACACGAGCAGGTCCTCGGACGTGAGCCTGCGCTCGACACCGTCGAGCGTCGTCATCCGCTCGCCGTCCGCCGCGAGGCGTACGACGATCCCGCGGCCGCGCAGGCGTCCGAGGTCGAACGCGTGCAACGGTTGCCCACGCTCGAGCAGCACGTAGTTCGTCACGTCGACCACGTTGGAGATGGGCCGCATGCCCGCGAGCCGGAGGCGCCGCGCCAGCCATTCGGGCGACTCCCCCATCGTCACCTCGATGCGCCGAGCGGTGAATCGCGTGCAGCGGTCCGGCACGTCGATGCGCACCGTCACGTCGCGCGCGGTCGGTGGACCCGATGCGTCGACCACCGGCGTTGGCACCGTCAAGGGCAGCCCGAAGTGCGCGGCGAGCTCACGGGCGACACCGACCACGGACATCGCGTCCGGCCGGTTCGGCGTGATCGCGAGGTCGAAGACGACATCGTGCAGGTCGAGCACGTCACGGACGTCGGCCCCGAGCTCGGCATCCGCGTCCAGGCCGAGGATCCCGCCGTGGTCGTCGCCGAGCCCGAGCTCCTTCGGCGAGCAGAGCATCCCGTCCGAGACGATCCCGCGGATCGTGCGCCGCTCGAGCGTGAAGCCACCCGGCAGCGTCGCGCCCGAGGGTGCGTACGGCACGACCATGCCCGCCTTCACGTTCGGCGCCCCGCACACCACGGTCGTCGTCCCCGAGCCGGTCGCGATCTCGACCAGGTTGAGCTTGTCGGCGTTCGGGTGCTTCATGACCTCGAGGATCTTCGCGACCTCGACGCCGAGGATCTCCCGGCCCGGCGCCTCGACGCCCTCGACCTCGAGGCCGAGATTGTCGAGCGCGTCCGCGATCGCGACCGGGTCGGCCTCGAGCGGCGTGAACTCACGGATCCAGGACAGCGGCACGCGCACGGACGATCCTCAGTATCGGGACAGGAATCGGATGTCGTTGTCGAAGAACGTCTTGATCGGCTCGACGCCGTAGCGGAGCATCGGCATCCGCTCGAGCCCGAAGCCGAACGCGAACCCGGTGTACACCTCGGGATCGATCCCCACGTGGGAGAAGACGTTCGGGTCGACCATGCCGCAGCCCCCGAGCTCGATCCACCCCGTCTTCGAGCAGACCCGGCAACCCGCGCCGTCACAGAAGACGCAGGTGATCGCGAACTCGGCGGACGGCTCGGTGAAGGGGAAGAACGACGGCAGCAGGCGGGAGTGCAGCTGCTTGCCGAAGTACGCGCTGGTGAACGCCTCGAGCGTGCCCGCGAGGTCGGCGAATGTGATGCCCTCGTCCACCGCGAGGCCCTCGATCTGGTGGAAGACCGGCGAGTGGCGGGCGTCGAGCGTCTCGTTGCGGTAGGTGCGGCCCGGCATCACCGAGTAGATCGGCGGCTTCTGGGTCTCCATCACCCGGATCTGCACCGGCGACGTGTGCGTGCGCAGGAGGACCTGTTCGGGCTCGCCGAGGTTCACGTAGAGCGTGTCCTGCATCGCGCGCGCCGGGTGCCCGGGCGGGAAGTTCAGCGCCTCAAAGTTGTGCCAGTCGTCCTCGACCTCCGGACCCTCCTCGACCCGGTAGCCGAGGCTCACGAAGACGTCCTCGAGCTCCCGCCGGCACTGGGTCACGAGGTGCAGGTGTCCCCGCCGGCGTCCGTGCCCACCCAGGGTGAGGTCCAGCCGAGGGCCGGTCGCGACGACCGGGGCCAGCTCGGCGTGCCGATCCTCGATGGCCTGCGTGACCGCGGCGGTGTACTCCGAGACCGCCTTGCCGGCAACGGGCTTCTGGTCCCCGGGCAGGTCCTTGATCGACTGCTTGACCCGGGCCGCCACGGAGCCCTTGCCGAGGAGCCGCTTCTTGAGGTCGTCGAGCTCCTCGACCGTGCCGGCTCCGTCGATCGCGGCCCGCGCCGCGTCGAGATCGAGCTCGGCCGCGGGGTCAGGAGGCATGGCGGAGGGCAGACATGGGTCCGCAGAGTCTAGGGAAGCGCACCCGCGACACCCACGCTTTGGCGTCACTGGTGCGCCGCAGAGGCGCCTTCACGACGCCAAAGCGTGATCGGACCCCGCTCACGGGCCGGTGGTCAGCCGTTGCGCTGGCGGGCGGCTTCGAAGGCCAGCACCGTGCCCGCCATCGCGACGTTGAGGCTCTCGGCCGCACCGGCCATGGGAACCGAGATCCGGCCGTCGACGTGCTCGAGCACCGCGTCCGGCAGCCCCCGGGCCTCGTTGCCGAGCACGAGCACGACCGGGGGCCGGAGGTCCACCGCGGTCGCCGGCCGGCCCTCGACCGTGGCGCCGTAGCGCCGGCGGCCCGCCGCGCCGAGGCGGTCCAACGCCGGGACCGGATCCGCGTCGAGGGAGCCACCGGGCGCACGACCCCGCACGACCGGGACGCCGAGCACCGACCCGGCCGACGCCCGGACGACCTTCGGGTTGAAGACGTCCACCGAGTCGCCACAGCACACGACCCCCGCGCACCCCGATGCCTCCGCGCTGCGCAGCAGCGTGCCGAGGTTGCCGGGATCCGCGACGTCCACCGTGACCAGCACCGGCCCCGGCCCGGTCAGGTCCTCGAGCGACGGCTCCGCAGGCATGCGGGCGACGGCCAGGACCGGCTGGGGCGTGCGGGTCGAGCCGAGCTTCTCGAGCACACCCTCCTTGAGCTCGAACGTCGGCACGTCCACCGCGTCGGGCGCATCGAGCAACGCGGCGAACGCGACGCGCGCGTTCTGCCCGAGGTAGATCGCGGTCACGTCGGCCCCGCGTCGGAGTGCGTCCTCGACGATCCGCGGACCCTCCAGGACGAACGACCCTTCGAGCGCGCGCGCCTTCGGGTCGCGCAGCAGCGCACGCAACCGCTTGACCTCGGTGTGCCGGGGGCCGAGCGCAACCGGCCCGGCGCCGGTCACGCGGCTTCGAGCGCCTCGCGGGCCGTGCTGACGAGGGCGCCGAACGCGTCGGAGTCGCGCACCGCCAGGTCGGCCAGGACCTTGCGGTCCACGTCCACCTCGGCGGCCTTCAGCCCGGCGATGAAGCGGGAGTAGCTGATGCCCTCCTGCCGGCACGCGGCGTTGATCCGCACGATCCAGAGCTTGCGGAACTCGCCCTTGCGCGCCCGGCGGTCACGGAACGCGTAGTTCCCGGAGTGCATGACCTGCTCGTTGGCCTTGCGGAAGTGGCGGCTCCGCGACGCCGAGTAGCCCTCGGCCTTCTCCAGCACCGCCCGGCGGTGCTTCTTGCCCTGGACTGCGCGCTTGACGCGTGCCATGTCAGCTCTCCTTGTCCACGATCGCTCTCGGCCGATCACCCGACTCGGATCATCCGGGCGGCCGAGAGCGGTCTCCTCGTTCCGTCGTCCGCGCGCCGGCGCGCGGACCTCGGTGCTTACGCCCGGCCGAGCATCCGCTCGACGTGCTTCTTGTCCCCGCCGGTCACCTCGGCCCCGCGCCCGAGCCGGCGCGTGCGCCGGCTGGACTTCTTCTCCAGGAGGTGCGATCGGAACGCCTTGCGCCGCCGGACCTTGCCGGTCCCGGTGACCTTGAAGCGCTTGGCGGCGCCCCGGTGCGTCTTGACCTTCGGCATGTCTCTCAGGCTCCCTGGGTGGGGGCGGGCTCCGTCGTGCGGTCCGCGCCCTGGTCCGTCTTCTTCGGCGATGCGGTCTTCGGCTTCTTGGTGGGGTGGAGCACCATCGTCATGTTCCGCCCGTCCTGGCGGGGCGACGACTCGACCACCGCCACCTCCGACACGTCCTCCGCGATCTTGTTGAGGATCTTGAGCCCGAGCTCGGGGTGGGCCATCTCCCGACCGCGGAACATGATCGTGAGCTTGACCTTGTTGCCCTCGCCCAGGAACCGCTGGACGTGCTTCATCTTGGTGGTGTAGTCGTGCCCGTCGATCTTGGGCCGGAACTTCATCTCCTTGATGACGACGTTGGTCGCCTTCTTGCGGGACTCCTTGCGCCGCTGCTGCTGCTCGTACTGCCAGCGGCGGTAGTCCATGATCCGGCACACCGGCGGGTTCGCGTTGGCCGCGACCTCCACGAGGTCCAGCTCCTGCTCGCGTGCGATCGCCAACGCCTGCGGTAGCGGCCGCACTCCCAGCTGTTCGCCGTCAGCGGCGATCAGCAGCACCTCACGGGCGCGAATGCGGTCGTTGATCCTTGCTTCGTCGGCGGCTGCGATGTTGGCATCACCTCTCACGATCGGGGCCCGCCTGCACTCCCGCAGACGGCGGCGCTTCGATGAGAAGCGTCCGCCACGCGACCTGGGCCGGTCGTAGAGAGGACGACCCGGACTCGGCGGTGCCACCTCCCGGCGCCTCGACGGTGCCAACCGGTGACCACCCCGGCCGGGTGGGGCCACCGACCTCGGGCCGCCGCAGCGGCATGAGCGTCGGAGTCCCACTTCCCAACTGGATTGTCGTGCGAGGATACCAGGGTGAGCAGCCTCTGGACACCTTACGGCGAGGACCCGGTACCGCCCGCGGGCTCCGGATCGCCCCCCGGCAGCGGTGGCGGTCCCGGTGGTGCCCCGCCGGGTGGCGGCGGGCCCGGGCCGGGCTCGGGCGCGGAGGACATCGACCCCGAGCAGATGCGCGAGATGCTGACCCGCCTGGCCGAGACCCCCGTCGAAGCCATCGTCACGCAGTTCGCGGTCGAGCTGCAGGAGATCGCGGTCCTGCACCTCGGGCTCTCGGCCGAGCGCCCCGAGTCCCTCGCGCAGGCCGCCATGGCGGTCGACGCGATGGGCGCGCTGGTCGACGCGCTGGGTGACCGGCTCGGACCGAACGCCGACCCGCTGCGCCAGGCGGTCGCCGCGCTGCGCCTCGGCTACGTCGAGGTCAGCAACGACGTCAAGGGCACCGGGGAGAGCACCCCCGCTCCGTGAGGCGCCGCGCCTGGATCGCCGTGCCTCTCGCGGCCTTCCTGATCCTCGCGGTCGTCGGCATCGCGATCGGCGTGAAGCTCAACCCGGAGAAGTCGTTCTCGCTGCCTCGGGTCGCGGTCGACGGCGTCCTCGCGCCGGACGGGTCGCTGCGGGTCGTCGAGCACCTGACCTACGACTTCACCGGCTCGTTCACGTACGGGACGCGGCCGATCCCGGTCGGCAGCTACCAGATCTCGGACGTCTCGGTCTCCGAGCACGGTCGGCCGCTGACCGCCGTGGGCGCGCCGTACAACCTCCAGTGGTTCTTCGACGCGAAGAACGAGCAGCGCACGTTCGACGTCGCCTACACCGTCCGCGGCGCCGCAGTCGTCGGGCCCGACGTCGTCGAGCTGTACTGGAAGTGGGTCGGCGACGCGCACCCCACGATCGGGACCGTGAACGTGGCGTTGACGGTGCCACCCGGTCCGGGCCGGATCCGCGCCTGGGGCCACGGTCCCCTCAACGGGGTGGTCAGGGTCTCGGGCGACACGGTCCGGTGGCGGGCCACGTCGGTTCCGCAGGGCACGTTCGTGGAAGGCCGTGTCGCGGCGCTGAAGGCGCGGTTCCCCACGCTCGCACCCACGTCGGCCACACCCCGCCTTCCCACGATCCTCACCGAGGAGCGGCGCGTGGGCCGTGTCGGCCAACCGCGCCCGAGCCGAGGCCGCCGACGCGGAGCAGCGCCGGCGCGACGCGCGCGACGTCCTGGCGTGGCTCGCCCCGCTGGTCGCGGCGCTCGGCGCGCTCGGGTTCCTGCTCGTCTGGCTGAAGTGGGGCCGAGAGCCAACGGCGCCCGAGGACATCGGCAAGTACTTCCGGGACCTGCCCGACGACCCACCCGCGGTCGTCGACGCGCTCGTCCACTGGGGCCACGTCCGTCCGAACGCGTTCGGCGCCACGGTCCTCGACCTCGCGCAGCGCGGGTACCTGAAGGTCGCGCAGCGGAGCGAGACGCGCGGCATCCTGCCCGACCGGACCGAGTACGTCTTCACGCGCGCCGAGCACCCGCCGGGGCCGCCCGCCGACTGCACCGAGGAGCCCGGTGAGGAGGCCGACGACGCGGATCAGCTCCCCGCGGGAGAGCTGCGCGCCTTCGAGCGCGCCACCCTCGACCAGCTGTTCGCCGGCGGCTCGACGATCACGCAGTCCGAGCTGGTCGAGCACTCGCGTGACCACCAGGCCGAGTCGACCGCCCGCTGGTCGACGTTCCAGTCGAGCGTGGAGCGCAGTCTCCGGGCGCGGGGCTACCTGCGGGGCAGGCGGGCGCTGCCCTTCTTCCTGAACATCCTGATGGCGATCGTCGTCGGCCTGACCGCGCTGGGTGCGCTGGGCGTGCAGGCCTGGGTCGGGGGCGCCATCGCGGCAGCCTGGGCGGCGGTCCAGCTCGCGCTCACCCCGTTGCTGCGCCAGCGCACCCCGAAGGGCCAACGCCGCCTCCACGAATGGCTCGGCGTGCGCAACTACCTGCGGGACTTCTCGCAGCTCGCCGATGCGCCCGCGGGCCACCTCGTCCTCTGGGAGCGCTACCTCGTCTACGCGGTCGCGCTCGGCGTCAGCGACCAGCTCGCCCGCGGCCTCGAGGCCCGGATCCCGCCCGACGAGAGCACGCAGTTCGCGACCTGGTACGTCGTCCCGGTGGGCCACCACCCGGGGTACGGGTCGATCGGGGCGTTCTCCGAGTCCTTCGCGACGAGCGCGGTGAGCTCGTTCACGCCGCCCTCGAGCGGTGGGGGCGGTGGGGGCGGCTTCTCCGGCGGCGGCGGCGGGGGCGGCGGCGGAGGTGGGATCGGCGCGGGGTGAGCCGCGCCCGACGGGTTCCCGGCGGATAGACATGCACCGATGGCTCAGCTGATCGAGGACTACGCGCTCATCGGCGACACCCAGACCGCGGCGCTGGTCGGGAAGAACGGGTCGATCGACTGGTTGTGCGTTCCGCGGTTCGACTCCGGCGCGGTGTTCGCGGCGCTGCTCGGCGACCGCGACAACGGCCGCTGGCAGCTCACACCGGCCGGCGGGTTGCAGCGCGTGGAACGTCGCTACCTCGACAACACGCTCGTGCTCGAGACCACCTTCCACACCGACGACGGCGTCGTGAAGATCACCGACTGCATGCCCAACCGCGGCAAGACCGTCGACGTGGTGCGCGTCGTCGAGGGAATCTCCGGGCGGGTGCCCATGCACCTCGACATGACGATCCGCTTCGACTACGGCTCGATCGTCCCGTGGGTCGGACGCTTCGACGACGGCCAGAGCCTGCGAGCCGTCGCCGGGCCCGACGCGATCATCTTGCGCACGCCGGTCCACACCCACGGTGCCGGCAAGGCGACGATCGCCGACTTCATCGTCGCCGCCGGCGAGAAGGTCCCGTTCGTCCTCGCGTACTACGCGTCACACCAGGCCCCGCCGCGACCGATCGACGCCGAGCGCGCGATCAGGGAGACCGCAGGATGGTGGCGGCGATGGGCCAAGCAGTGCACCTACGACGGGAAGTGGGGCGAGCAGGTGATGCGCTCGCTCATCACGCTGAAGGCGCTCACCTACGCGCCCACCGGCGGGATCGTCGCGGCGCCGACGACCTCCCTGCCCGAGTGGGTCGGCAGCGTCCGCAACTGGGACTACCGGTACTGCTGGCTGCGCGACGCGACCCTCACGCTGTCGTCGCTCACCGTCGGCGGCTTCCACGAGGAGGCGCTGGCCTGGCGGGACTGGTTGCTGCGCGCCGCGGCCGGGGATCCCGAGGACCTGCAGATCATGTACGGCGCGGGTGGCGAGCGCCGGCTGACCGAGTACACCCTCGACTGGCTCGACGGCTACAAGGACTCGACGCCGGTCCGGGTCGGGAACGCCGCCAGCGAGCAGTTCCAGCTCGACGTGTACGGCGAGGTGCTCGCCACGCTGTACCGCACGCGCAAGCTGCTCCCGGACGATCAGGCGCACGGCGGCTCCTGGGACCTGGAGCGCGCGCTGCTCGGTGCGCTCGAGAACCTGTGGCGGCGCCCCGACGAGGGCATCTGGGAGGTGCGCGGGCCCCGGCAGCACTTCACACACTCCAAGGTCATGGCCTGGCTCGCGTTCGACCGCGCCGTGCACAACGTCGAGGACTTCGGCCTCGAGGGCCCGGCCGAGCGCTGGCGGGCGATCCGAGAAGAGATCCACGAGCAGGTCTGCGCCGAGGGGTTCGACGAGACGCTCGGCGCGTTCACCCAGAGCTACGGATCGAAGAAGCTCGACGCGGCGGTGCTCATGATGCCGATGGTCGGCTTCCTCCCGGGCACCGACGAGCGCGTCGTCGGCACCGTCACCGCGATCGAGAGGACCCTGATGAAAGAGGGGTTCGTCGCCCGCTACGAGACCAGCCCCGACGGCGCGGTCGACGGGCTGCCCGCCGGCGAGGGCGCGTTCCTCCCGTGCTCGTTCTGGCTGGCCGACAACCTCGCGCTCATCGGTCGGAAGGACGACGCGATCGCACTGTTCGAGCGGCTGCTCGGCCTGGCGAACGACGTCGGCCTCCTCGCCGAGGAGTACGACGGCGGCCTCGGGCGCCAGCTCGGCAACTTCCCGCAGGCGTTCACGCACGTCTGCCTGGTCAACACCGCGAACCATCTGTCCCACGAACGCGGCCTGCAACCGGGCGCGGACTACGGCCCGATCTGAGCCCGCCGGGACCTAGGGTGGCGGACCCCGGAGGATGCAGAACTCGTTGCCCTCGGGATCGGCGAGCACCACCCAGCTGACGTCGCCCTGCCCGATGTCGACCGGCGTCGCGCCGAGCGCGGTGACCCGCGCCACCTCCGCCTGCTGCTCCCCGTCGCCCGCCCGCACGTCGAGGTGGATCCGGTTCTTCACGACCTTGCCGTCCGGCGCCGGATCGAACAGCAACGTCGGACCGCCCTCGTCACCGGCGATCTCGACCGCGCCCTCGTCCCGGTCCACCACGCGCCATCCGAGCACCGCGCACCAGAACTCGGCCAGCCGCTCCGCGTCGGCACAGTCGACGACGACCTCCACCAGCTTGCTGGTCACGGTTCCTCCTCCTCTGTCCTTGCCGAGCTGCCGCCGCTCCCCGGGCCAGCCGCGGCCCGGCGGTCGAGCGGCGGAGATCTCACCAAGCCGCCGCCGCTCCCCGGGCCAGCCGCGGCCCGGCGGTCGAGCGGCGGAGATCTCACCAATACGCGCGGAACCGGGCGAGCCACGCCGCATCCCGTTCGAGGTAGCTCTCGGGCAGCATGCCCGGCTCGACGCCGACGTCGAGGTCGACCAGGTGCACCGAGACCTCGCGGCGTCGCGCCAGCACCCCTTCGCGCAGTGGACGGGCGCCCGCGCGCGCGTTCGTGAGCCGGTCCCACACCTCGCCGTGGACCCGGCTCCACGCCGCGTCGAGCGCGGTCTGGCTCTCGACCATGTCGGCGAGCAGGAGCTCGATCGGGCGATCGGCGCCCGCCTCGATGTCCGCGGCTCGCTGCTCGTCGCCACCGGGGTACTGGTCGAGCACCGCGTCGCGCAGAGCCCCGCCGACCATGCGCCGCTGCCCGTCGGCGTTGCGCGCGAGGTGGGTGAGGACGTGGCCCCGGGTCCAGCCCGGGAGCCGGCTCGGCCCGCGCGCGTCGGCGTCGCTCATCGTCGCGGTCGCTTCGGTCAGGAGCGCGAAGGCGGCGTTCACCCCGGCCAGGTCGTCGGTCGGCCGTCCGGTCGTGGGCACGGGGAGAGTCTGGCCTGCGAGCGACGAGACCGCCGCCGGCCGTCGGATGATCGCGGTCCGGCGATCGGTCGGCGGAGATCTTCAACGTGGAGAGGGCTTGATGTCGGTGGCCTCCCACCGGCCGAGCGGGCCGGGGACGACCTCGAACGCGACCGCGGCATCGAGCTCGATCGTCCGGGAGCCGTCCGCGATGCGGGTGCAGTGGAACAGGTAGCGCCCACCCTCGGAGCTCTCGATCTCGCCGAGCCCACGCCGCTCGTCGAACTGCACGACCCTGCCCGTCACGGTCACGGCTCCGACCACTAGTGGACGATCTTCGCGATCGGCAGCTCGATGATGCCGGTCGCGCCTGCATCCTTCAGCGCCGGGATGAGCGTGTTGATCTCCGACTTCGCGACGACCGTCTCGACCGCGAACCCGTCCTCGCCGAACAGCTTCGACACCGTCGGCGACTTGAGTGCCGGCAGCAGCTCGATCACGGCAGCCAGCGCAGCCTCCTCGACGTTGAGCTTGACGAGCACCCGGCCGCGCGCCTCGAGAGCTCCGGTGAGGAGCGTGCGCACCTGCTCCATCGCCTTGCGCTTCGCCGCGTCCGCGTACGCGTCCTGGTTCGCGATGAGCTCGGTGTAGGAGACGAGGATCGTGTCGAGGATCTTGAGCCCCGCGGCCCGCAGCGCCCGCCCGGTCTCGGTGATCTCGACGACGGCGTCGGCGATCTCGGGGATCTTCGCCTCGGTCGCGCCGTAGGAGAGTGTGATGTCCGCGTCGACCCCGGCCTTGGTGAAGAAGCGGCGCGTCAGCTCGGGGTACTCGGTGTGGACGCGCACGCCCGCCGGCAGGTCCTCGACCCTCGCCACCTGGGAGTCGCCCGCGACGGCGACGACCATCCGGATCGGACGCGCGGTGGCCTTCGAGTAGTGCAGCTCGGTGAGCGTCACGACCTCGGCCGACGTCTCCTCGACCCAGTCCCGACCGGTGATGCCCACGTCGAAGAGCCCGGAGGCGACGTAGCGCGGGATCTCCTGGGGGCGGAGGACCGTGACGTCGATCACCCGGGGGTCGTCGATCGCGCCGCGGTAGTCGACGTCCGAGTCCCGCTGGACGGTCAGGTCCGCGTCCTCGAACAGCTGGAAGGTGGCCCGCTCGAGTGAGCCCTTGGGCAGGACGAGTCGCAACATGTGAGATGCGTTTCTAGTCGGCCGCAGCCGTCGGATCGCCGAGTTTCCCCAGCCGGCGCAGCAATTCGATCATCTCGAGCACCGTCGCGGCCGCCTCCTCGCCCTTGTGGCCCTCGCGCCCGCCGATCCGGTCGAGCGCCTGCTCCCGGGTGTCGGTCGTGAGGACGCCGAACCCGATCGGGACCCCGGTCGCCAGGGCGGCGGCCTGGAGCCCCCGCGCCGCCTCCCCCGCCACGAAGTCGAAGTGCGGCGTGTCGCCCCGGATCACCGCGCCCAGGCACACCACCCCGTCACAGGCCCCCGTGACCGCGAGGTGCTTGGCCACCAGCGGGAGCTCGAAGGCGCCGGGGACCCACGCGACGATGACGTCGTCGTCGGCCACGTTGCGGGCGCGCAGCTCGCGGCGCGCGCCGTCGAGCAGCTCGCCGGTGATGTCCTCGTTGAACCGGCTCACGACGATGGCGACGCGCATCCCCCGGCCGTCGATCGTCTCGGCCGGCGCGGCGTACTCCCCCATGGCTAGTGCTCCGTCCGGTGACGTTGGCGATGTTCACGGCGAGTCAGGGCCGCCGGCTCGCAAGGACGCAGGACGAAGGCGCAGTGGGCTTCTGCGTCGAGGACGAGGACGCCGCGAACGGCGTTCCTGGCCGGCGGGAACGCGGCAAACATTGCTGGTCGGGGCACTAGCCTCCTCCGAGCTGCTCGTCCTCGATGTCGAGGAGGTGGCCCAGCTTCTCCTGCTTCGTCCGCAGGTACGCGATGTTCTCCTCGTTCGGCGGGATCGACACCGGCACCCGCTCCACGATCTCGAGTCCGAATCCCTCGAGCCCGCCGTACTTCGCCGGGTTGTTCGTCATGAGGCGCATCGTGGTGATGCCGAGATCCACGAGGATCTGGGACCCGATGCCGTACTCGCGCGAGTCGGCGGGGAATCCGAGGTCCTCGTTCGCCTCCACGGTGTCGCGGCCCTCGTCCTGCAGCGTGTAGGCCCGCAGCTTGTGCCCGAGGCCGATGCCGCGGCCCTCGTGGCCCCGCAGGTACACGACCGCGCCCTGGCCTTCACCCGCGACCTGTTCCAGCGCGCGGTCGAGCTGCAGGCCACAGTCGCAGCGCAGCGAACCGAACACGTCGCCGGTCAGGCACTCGGAGTGCACGCGCACGAGCACGTTCTCCTGACCCGAGACCTCGCCGCGCACGAACGCCATGTGCTCGACCCCGTCGAGCAGGCTCTCGAACACGTACGCGGTGAAGTCGCCGTACTTGGTCGGGATCCGGGCCTCGGAGACCCGCCGCACCAGCTTCTCGCGGTGCCGCCGGAACCGGATGAGGTCCGCGATCGTGATGAGCTGCAGCCCGTGCTCGGCCGCGAACGCCTCGAGCTGGGGGAGGCGGGCCATCGTCCCGTCGTCGTTGACGACCTCGGCGAGCACCCCGGCCGGCGCGAGGCCCGAGAGTCGGGCCAGGTCGACCGCGGCCTCGGTGTGCCCGGCCCGCTTCAGCACCCCGCCCTCCCGGTACCGCAACGGGAAGATGTGCCCGGGCCGTACGAAGTCGTCGGAGCCCGACGTCGGGTCCACGAGCGTGCGGACGGTCGTCGCCCGGTCCGCGGCGGAGATGCCGGTGGTGGTGCCGTTCTTCGCGTCGACCGACACCGTGAACGCGGTCCGCTGCGACTCGGTGTTGTTCGAGACCATCAGCGGGATCCGCAGATCGTCGAGACGCTCCCCCATCATCGGCATGCAGATCACGCCGCTGGTGTGGCGGACCATGAATCCCATCGTCTCCGCGGTGATCTTCTCCGCGGCCACGATGAGGTCGCCCTCGTTCTCACGGTCCTCGTCGTCGACCACGATGACGACCTCACCCCGGCCGACCGCCGCGATCGCGCTCTCGATGTGATCGAACGTCATGGTGTGCCTTCTCTCTGCTGGGGCTGGAGCAGCCGTTCGACGTACTTCGCGAGCACGTCGACCTCCAGGTTGACCTCGGACCCGGTCGGAAGGGTTCCGAGGTTCGTCACTTCGAGCGTGTGCGGGATGACCGCGACGTCGAAGCCGTCGTCGTCGAGCGCGGCCACGGTGAGGCTGATGCCGTCGATCGTGATCGAGCCCTTCTCGACGAGGTACCGAGTCAGCCGGACGGGCAGCCGGAACCGCATCCGCGTCGACCCGTCCGGGAGCGGCACCCGGTCGACCAGCACGCCCACGCCGTCGACGTGTCCCTGCACGAGGTGGCCGCTGAGCCGGTCGTCGAGGCGGAGCGGCCGCTCCAGGTTCACCGGGTCCCCGGCCGCGAGGCGGCCGAGGCCGGTACGGTCCAGCGTCTCGGTGACCGCGTCGGCGGCCCACCAGCCGTCGCCGAGCTCGACCACGGTCAGGCAGCAGCCGTTCACCGCGATCGACGCGCCGATCTCGGCGTCGTCGAGCACCGTGGTCGCGGCGATCTCGATCCGCGCGCCACCTTCGCGCGGCTCGAGGGCCCGCACCCGACCCCGCTCCTCGACGATCCCGGTGAACATCAGGCCGCCTTCGACTCGGGGGCGGCGTGCTCGAGGGTCAGCCGCACGTCGGCGCCGAACCGGGTGACGTCCCGGATCTGCCAGCGCGGGGCCGCGGCGAGCGACTCGGGACCGGAGCCGCCGAAGGCGGGCAGGCCGCGGGCACCGAGGAGGACCGGCGCGACGTAGGCGACGATCCGGTCGGCGACCTGCTCGTCGAGGAACGCACCGTGGAGCCGACTCCCGCCCTCGATCACGGCCTGGAGCACGGCATGGCTCCGGGCGAGTCGGATCAGCACCTCCACGAGGTCGACGCCGCGGCCGTGCGCGCCGGGCGCGACCGTCTCGACCTTCGCGCCCGCGGCCTGCCACGCGTCGAGCGCGGCGGGCGGCGCGGCATCCGTGGTCATGACCAGGGTCGGCGCGAGCGTCGGGTCGAACAGGGGACCGGCGGCCGGCACCCGGCCCCGGCCGTCGAGCAGGACCCGCAACGGTTGCCGGTCCGGCCCGGTGTCCACGTCGCGCACCGTGAGTCGAGGCCGGTCGGCGAGCGCAGTGCCGGCCCCGACCACCACGGCCTGGGACTCGGCCCGCAGCCGGTGCGCGTCGACCCGCGCCTCGATCCCCGTGATCCACTGCGAGCTGCCGTCGGCCGCCGCGGTCCGGCCGTCGAGGCTCATCGCGGTCTTCACGAGCGCGAAGGCCCGGCCGGTCGCCCGCTGGTGCAGGTACGGCGCCAGGGACCACCGCAGCGCGTCCGCGCCGGTCCCGACGGCCACGTCGATGCCTGCGGCACGCAGCCGGGCCACGCCGGCACCCGCGACGCGGGGGTCCGGGTCCTCCAGCGCGACGACGACCCTGGCCACGCCTGCCTCCACCAGTGCGTCGCTGCACGGCGGCGTGTTCCCATGGTGGTCGCACGGCTCGAGGGTGACGTAGGCCGTCGCCCCCCGGGCCCGGTCGCCGGCGTCCCGGAGCGCGGCGACCTCGGCGTGGGGCCCGGCCGGGTAGGCCCCCGTGGCGCCCCGGCCGACGATCTCCCCGCCGCGAGCCAGGACGCAACCGACCCACGGGTTGGGCGGCGTGACGAGGCGGGCGGACTCGGCCAGCTCGCCGGCCGTCCCCATCAGCTCCTCGTCCGATCCTGCACCCACGGCGCACCTCCGGCCCCGGGGATGCGCCGACGGCGACCGGCACCCGGTCGCGGGTGCGGCTCGTCGTCGTCCTCTCCCATCCGGACTGTGACCGTCGGCCCGAGAGTCTCACTCGGTCGGCCCCCAGCTGGAGGCTGGAGGTTCGCGGGCTCCCCCGAGGGGTTACCGCCGGTCGGGACTTCCACCCGCACCCCGAGGACGTCTTCAGTTGGGTTGACCCGGCCCCTCCGGACCGGCCTGGCTGCTGTTGCCGCTCACCTAGCCGCGCGGTCAGATTACCACCGCGGCGCCAGAATTGAAACACGTTTCTATTTCGTGTGACGCACGTCCGGACGCACGTACCCTCGCGCTTTGGCGTCACGTACCCACCCAGGAGGGGGGTACGTGACGCCAAAGCGGTCGAGCAGTCGGGCGGCCCCCGGCTCAGTGGGGATGGCCTCCGGCGAGGAGGTCGAGCGCGTGGGGCAGCGCCGCCAGGACCACCTCGAGCGCCTCGACCGCCCCGCTCGCGGACCCGGGCGTGTTGCAGATCACCGTCGCCCCCCGGGTCCCGCAGACCCCGCGCGAGAGCATCCCGAACCCACGGCCGTCCTCGTCGCCGACCCGGCGGATCGCCTCGGCCAGCCCGGGAGCCTCGCGGTCGATCACCGCCCGCGTCCCCTCGGGCGTGAGGTCGCGGGGCCCGAACCCGGTGCCACCGGTCGTGACGATCAGGCCCGCGAACCCCTCCGCCAGCTCGCGCAGCGCGTCGGCGACGGGATCCACGCCGTCGGGGCTGACCCGGTGCTCGGCGACGTCGAAGCCCGCCTCGGTCAGGCGGGCGACGAGCGCAGCACCCGACCGGTCCTCGCGCACGCCCTCGGCGACGCCGTCGGAGACGGTGAGGACCTTCGCCGCCGGCACGGCCGTCAGGTGCTGACGAGCTCGGGCCAGGCCACGGCACGGATCTCCGCGGCCGCGGCCAGGGGATCGGCCGCGTGGAAGATCGCGCTGCCCGCGACCAGGATGTCGGCGCCGGCCTCCGCCGCCTGGTGCGCGGTGGCGACGTTGATGCCGCCGTCGATCTCGAGCTCGACGTCGAGGCCGCGCTCGTCCACGATCCGGCGGGCCGCGCGGATCTTGTCGAGGACCGACGGGATGAACGACTGGCCCCCGAAGCCCGGGTGCACGCTCATGAACAGGAGGATGTCGATCTCCTCGAGGTAGGGCAACACCGCCTCGAGCGGGGTCTCGGGGTTGTGGACCAGGCCGACGCGCATCCCGTGCGCGCGCATCCGGTCGAACAACGGTCGAGGGTCGCCGAGCTCGACGTGCACGGTGCACGAGTTCGCGCCGGCCGCGGCGAAGTCGTCGAGCAGGTCAGCCGGGTTGTCGATCATCAGGTGGCAGTCGAGGTAGAGGTCGGTGTGCGGGCGCAGGCACTTCACCACCGGCGCACCGATGGTCAGGTTCGGCACGAAGTGCCCGTCCATCACGTCCACGTGGAGCAGGTCGGCTTGCGGGCGGATCCGCGCGACCTCGTTGGCGAGCTCCGCGAAGTCCGCCGAAAGGATCGACGGGGCGATCTTTCCCATGACAGGAGCGTAGGCGGGAGCGGGTACGGAGTGCGGACGCCGAAGCGACCCGATCAGGCGCTACTGGCGAGCGCGCAACCGCTGAGTCATCGGGCCCGAGGCACGTCGCGGTCACGAGCCGCCGATGCTCGCGGCGCGGCGAGCGGTCGTGCAACGAGGGGGCAGCCCCTCAGTCGAGCGAGCGCGACAAGACCAGGACGTACATCCCGTCCGTGCCCGCGTCCTGGGGCAGCAACCGGGCTCCACGCCCGCACGCGCGCCAGGGTGCGCCGGGCGGCGGCTCGGCGAGGAGGTCGGGCAGCGACGCGGCGGCCCACTCGTCGACCGCGACGGTCTCGGCGCGCGTCAGCGTGCACACCGAATAGACGAGCCGGCCTCCCGGGCGGACCATCGTCGCGGCGGTCGCCAACAGCTCGCGCTGGAGCCCCGCGAGCTGCTCCACCGCGTCGGGCTCGATCCGCCAGCGGGCCTCGGGGCGGCGCCGCAGCACGCCGAGGCCGGAGCACGGCGCGTCGAGGAGCACCCGGTCGAACGAACCCGCGACGAGCGGCAGGCGGTGGGCGTCGGCGACGACGGGCGCGACCGTCTCCAGTCCGAGCCGTCGCGCGGCGCGGGCGACGAGACCGAGCCGACCCGGATGGACGTCGGCCGCGACGACCGAACCTCGATCGTCCATGGCCTCGGCGAGCGCGGTCGCCTTGCCGCCGGGGGCGGCCCCGACCTCGAGCACCCGCTCCCCCGCCCGCACGTCGACCGCGGCGACCACCGCCTGGCTCGCCTGGTCCTGGGGCGTGGCCCGCCCGTCCCGGACCGCCGCGACGGCCGCGGGATCCCCGGCACCGCGCACGACGAGCGCGTCGGGCACCAGCGCGCCGCGCTCGACCGCGGCGCCCGCGTCCGTGAGCTCCGCGGCGACCGCGGCCCCGTCGGCTCGACGGGGGTTCACCCGCAGCGTCAGCGCCGGTGGCCCGGTCGCGTCGGCCAGCGCGGCTGTCGCGTCCTCCACGCCGAGGTCCGCGAAGAGCCGTTCGACGATCCAGTCCGGCATCGACGTGCGGACGCCGACCGCGGCCACCGAGTCGCCGGTGGGCCACGGCCACGGCGGTCCGAGCGACGCCACCCGGCGCAGCACCGCGTTCGCGTAGCCCTTGGCGCGCGGCGCCGACACCGCGAGCGCGCCGACCGTCTCCCCCACCGCGGCATGTGCCGGCACCCCCTCGACGAGCTGGTAGGTGCCGAGCCGCAGCGCGGCACGCACCGGCGGGTCCACGTCGTCGAGGTCGCGGTCGAGCACCGGCGCGAGCAGCGCGTCCAGTGAACGGCGACGCCGAAGTGTCCCGTACACGAGCTCGGTGGTCTGCGCCCGCTCGCGTTGCTCCATCCCCGACCGGCGCAGCAGCGCGGGAAGCATGACGTTCGCGTACGCGCCCTCCTCGACCCGGACCAGCGCGTCGATCGCGACCGTGCGCGGTCGCCTCGCCCTCACGCGAACGGCGCGTCGCCGCGATGACCGGCCAGCCACGCGGCGTACGGCATCGCCCGCTTGCCCTCGGGCTGCACCTCGTCGGCGACGAACCGACCGTCGTTCACGTGCGCGCGCCAGACCTTCAGCCGCTTGCCGCCCACCGTCGTCCACGCACCGGGGCGTGGGTTCCCGGCCCGGACCATGCGGACCAGTTCGGCGGGCGGCGCGCCCGGATCGAGCTCGAACTCCGCGACCGTGAGCTTCTCGGCGTACGTCGGCTCGCCGACCTGCGGCGAGGGCACCAGGCTCGGGATGTCGGGGAGCGTCGCGACGAGCAGGTCCGTGGCCAGCCCGACCAGGCGATCGTGCAGCTCGCCGGCGGTCTCGCTCGGCCCGATCGGCGTGCGCACGGACGCGAAGACCGGGCCGGTGTCGAGCCCGGCCTCGATCGCCATCAGGTCGACGCCGGTCTCCGCGTCACCGGCGAGGATCGCGCGCTCGACGGGCGCGGCCCCGCGCCAGCGCGGCAGGAGCGAGAAGTGCAGGTTGACGAACCCGTGCGGAAGCGTCTCCAGCAGCGCGACCGGGAGCAGCTGGCCGAACGCGACGACCACCCCGAGCTCGGCCCCGGTCGCCCGGACCTGGTCGACCACCTCACGGGCCCGGTGCGGCGTCACCACCGTGACGCCGAGCTCACCGGCCGCGACCTTCACCGGGCTCGGGACGAGGGCGCCGCCCCGACCGCGCTTGCGGTCGGGCTGGGTCACGGCGAGCGCGATCTCGTGGCCGGCGTCGAGCAGCGCTCGCAGCGGGGGCACCGCGTCGCGAGGAGTGCCCAGGAAGACGACGCGCACGCGGCGGGCCGGATCAGCCGAGCAGGCGGGCGGGCACACCTTCCGCGACCAGGCTCAGCTCCTGGTCGCGGATCGCCTTGAGGGCCTTCTTGCGCTCGTCCGGGTCGACCCGGTCGATCGCGAGGATCCCGTCGAGGTGGTCGATCTCGTGCTGGAACATGCGCCCGAGGTAGTCGTCGGCCTCGATCACGATCTCGTTGCCGTCGACGTCCACCGCGCGCAGGGTGACCAGCTCGGGGCGGACGATCTCGAAGCCGATGCCGGGAATCGAGAGGCAGCCCTCGGTCCACTCCATCTCGCCCGAGGACTCGACGATCTGCGGGTTGATCGCGACCTGGGGACCGTCCTCGGTCTTGAAGACGAAGAAGCGTCGGCCGATCCCGACCTGCGGTGCTGCGAGGCCCCCGCCCTCGGCCTCGTACATCGTCTCGTACATGGCGTCGATCGTGCGCGCCAGGGTTCCGTCGACGTCCTCGACGTCCTTCGCCCGCTGCTTCAGCACGGGATCGCCGAACTGGCGGATCTGGTAGGTCGCCACGGCCCCAGGTTACCAGCCGGTCTTCACCGGGCTGGGCGACACCGTCGGCGACATCGGTGCACGCGCGAGCTGAGCGACTGCGGTCGCGGCCACGGGATCGCGCTCGATGCGGTTGCTTGCACCGTGCCGCACGTCACCTCCGGTCGCTCAGGATGTGATCCGAGCGACTGCAGTCGCGGCCATGGGATCGCGCTCGATGCGGTTGCTTCCACCGTGCCGCACGTCACCTCCGGTCGCTCAGGATGTGGAGGTCTACTCGAACGCGACGCCCAGCTCGCGCAGCATGTCCATCATCCGGGCCGGCGCGTCGGGTCCGGGCTCGCCGGGCGTGTAGGTGACCGCGTGCAGCGTCCCGGCGTATGGGAACGGACCGAACCGCTCGTAGATGGACCACGAGACCGGCGAGCGCCGGTCGATGCCGACGTCGATGCCCTCGAACGGCGCGATGCCGAACAGCATCGGGACGTCGGGCACGACCGCCCGGACGTCGCCGTCGACCGAGAGGGTCAGCTCCCACTGCCGGCCCGCCGTGGCCCGCAGGTCGGCGACCACCTCGCGGACGCCGTCGGACATCGCTCCCCCGTCGACCTCGAGCATCCGGCCCCGCCCGTTGTTGTGCACGAACCAGAGCACACCGTCGAGCACGTAGAGCGCGTAGCCCGCGCCCTGGTCGCCGTGAGCGACGAGCATCCCGGCGTCCGCAGCCCGGTGGTCGAGGTCGACCCGGATGGTCAGCGACCGGAACCAGAGCAGCTGGACCGACCGCCAGCGCTCGAGCGTGGGCGTGCCCCGCCGGATGGTGACCGGCTCCGCGTAGACCTCGCTGCGGGCCGGCCGCTGCAGGTACTTGATGCTGCTCCCCTCGTCGAGGGGGTAGACGTAGCTCTCCCACGCCAGCTCCTCCCACGCCGCGGCCATCTCGCGGACGCGTTCGGGCTCCTCGGCCGCGAGGTTGCGCAGCTCGGTCGGATCCGTCTGCAGGTCGTAGAGCTCCCACTCGGCGTCGTCGAACGGCGTCAGCGGCTGGTGGAGGGTCACGAGCTCCCAGCCGTCGCGGTACAGGCCGCGGTGCCCGTTGCACTCGAACAGCTGCTGGGGGTGCGCGCTCGGGAGCGTCGGGGTCGGTGAGCGTCGGGGCGAGGCTCGCGCCCGCGAGCGGCGCGAGCGCGACACCCTGGCGCGTCTCGGGCCGCGCCACGCCGATCAGGTCGAGCAGGGTCGGCAGCAGGTCGGTCACGTGGGCGTACTGCCGCCGGATCGTGCCCCGCTCGGCGAGCCCGTCGGGCCAGGAGATGCAGAACGGGACGGAGTGCCCGCCCTGGTGGGTGTTGATCTTGTAGAGCCGGAAGGGGGTCCCCGACGCCATCGCCCAGCCGCGCGGGTAGTGCGGCGTGGTCCGCGGTCCGCCGATCTGGTCCAGGCGCGCGTAGTCGGCGTCGATGTCGTCGCCCTGGAGCAGGTGCACGTAGTAGGCGGTGGTCCCGGTGACCTCGCCCTCACGCGACGCGCCGTTGTCCGAGAGGAACACGAAGATCGTGTTGTCGAGGCGGCCGATCGCCTCGAGCTCCGCGACCAGGCGACCGACGTTCTGGTCGATCCGGTCCACCACCGCGGCGTAGACCTCCATGTGCCGGGCGAACAGCTCCTGCTCCCGCGCGTCGAGGTCGTCCCACGGCCGGACGTCGTGGTTCTTCTCCGTGTTGCGCGGGGCGAGCTCCAGCCCCTCGGGCACGATCCCGAGCTCCTGTTGGCGCGCGAACCGCTCCGCGCGCAGGGCGTCCCACCCCGCGTCGTACCGGCCGCGGTACTTCGCCATCTCCTCGGCCCGGGCGTGGAGCGGCGCGTGCACCGCACCGTGCGCGAAGTACAGGAAGAACGGCTGCTCGGGATTGCTCGCGGTGCGCTCGCGGAGCATCGAGATCGCGTGGTCGGTCAGGTCGTCGGTGAAGTAGTAGCCGTCCGGGTACCGGTCGACCTCGACGACGTGGTTGTCCTCCACGATCCGGTGCGGGTGGTGGAGGTTCGTGAAGGCGTCGAGGATGCCGTAGAAGCGGTCGAAGCCCCGCTGGCACGGCCACGAGTGCTGCGGACCGGCCGCCGAGCAGTCCGAGTCCTTGGCCAGGTGCCACTTCCCCACCATCATCGTGGCGTAGCCCGCCTGGTCGCGCAGGATCTCCGCGATCGTCGCGGCGTCGGCGGGCAGCTCCTCGGCGTACCCGGGGAACCCCGGGTCGAGGTGCGCGACCGTGCCGAAGCCCGCCCGGTGGGATTCGAGACCGGTCAGCAGGGCCGCGCGCGTCGGTGAGCACAAGGGCGCGGTGTGGAAGTTCGTGTGGCGAACCCCGCGCGCCGCGAGCGCGTCGAGGTTCGGCGTGTCGATCTCTGACCCGTAGCACCCGAGATCGGCGAACCCGAGGTCGTCGGCGAGCATGACCACGACGTTCGGAGCGTTTGCCGGTGGGGTCGGGCGCGCGGGCCATGCGCCCTGCGACCCCGCGAACGTGCGCCCGACGCGCCCCTCGTGGCCCGGGTACGTCCTCGTCATGTCGCTCCCCCGTTCGCGTGTGGCCCCGCCGTCACGACGACGGCCAGGGCGGTCTACCAGATCGTCAGACGCGCGGCGGGTCCACGGCCACGCGCAGCCGGCCTTCCGCACGCGCCGGCGGTGCGACGAGCGCCAACGCGTCGCAGAGCCGCGGCTCGTCGGGCGCGTGCACGAGCGCCTGCAGCCCGGTGCCGGCGCTCGTCGGTCCGAACACCGTGATGCCGTCCAACTCGTCGAGACCGTCGACGAGCACGCGCACCGCCGGTCCGTCCCCGCGGATCTCGGCCAGGGCACCGAAGGGCGGGTAGCCGAGCTCGGCCCGTCGCGGCCGCTCCGCGGCCGCGACGATGGTCGGGTCGGCACGGCGCGCGGCCTCCAACACCTCGTGGTCGGGAAGACGGGTCTGCACGAGCAGCCGTCCGCCCCCGGCGCGCGGGCCGACCCGGCGCGCCGCGGCGCGAGGAGGCCGAGCGCCTGCTCGGCGGCGCGGTACCGGGGGGCGAGGAGCTCCTGGTCGAAGTCGAGGAACGCGGCGAGCAACAGCGGCGGGCCGGGCGGGAGGCGGTGCAGTACCGCCTCCGTCCCCACGAACACCTGGCCGCCGGAGAGCTCACCACTCGACCCGTCCACCTCGACCACCTCGACCCGGGGGAGGAGCGCGGCCAGATCCTCGCGCACGCGCGTCACCCCGAGGCGCAGACCCTTGAGCCGGGTGGCGTGGCAGTGCAGGCAGATGACGGGGCGCTCCCGGGCGCACCGGGCGCACCGCAGCACCCCCGCCTCGGCCTCCTCGACCAGGGCGCCGCACCGCTCGCAGCGGGCCAGCTCCCGGCAGGCCACGCAGGCGAGGAGCCGGGCCCGGCCGCGCCGGTTCAGCAGGCAGACCGCGCGGCCGCCCTGGTCGACGGCGCGGTGCAGGGCCGTCGCGAGCGCTCCGGTGAGGAGCCCGGTACCCGGCGGCTCCTCGCGTGGGTCGACCACCTCGACGATCGGCCAGCCGGCGCGCTCTGCCGCGGGTCGGGCCGCGCCGGCGCACCCGCGACCTCCTCGGCCTCGAGCGTCGGCGCGACCGCCACCAGCGTGAGCCGTGCGCTCGAGCGCCGGGCCCGTTCGACCGCGACGTCGCGCGCGTTCCACGTCGGCGCGCGCTCCTCCTGCAGCGCCTCGTCGCCCTCGTCGAGCACGAGGACCGCGGCGAGATCGGGCACCGGGGCCCAGACCGCGGTCCGGCCGCCGACGACGACGCAGCGCCCGCGTCGCGCTTCGGACCAGGCCCGGGTGCGGGCGGCGGCAGGCTCGGTACCGCGGAGGTCGAGCACCCGGTGCCCGTCGCGGACGAGGCGCCGGCGCAGCGACGCGAGTCGCAGCGAGTCCGGGACGACGATCAGCGTCGAGCCCGATGCGGCGATCCGGTCGGCCACGAGGTCGCGGCGGTCGGCCGCCGGAGGCCATGCGAGCAGCTCGCGCACCCAGGGATCAGCCGGCGCGGTCCCTGCGTCGGCGGGCCCGTCCGTCGCCGCGACCCGCACGGGCGACGGGCCGGAGCGGACCGCGTTGGGCGCCGACGCGGCCCGGAGCAGTGCCGCGGTCGGGCCGGCCCAGCGCCACGCGGCCCAGGTGCAGAGCTCGAGCACGTCCGGCGGCGGTCCCGCGCCGACGACCTTGGCGATCGGCAGCAGCCGCTCGACCTCCGTGCCGGGCGCGACCCCGTCCGCCACGACCCAGCCCCGCACCCGCCGGCCCGCGAGCGGGACGCGCACGATCGTCCCGAGCGTGACGGCCGCGGCCATCGCGTCGGGGACGAGGTAGTCGAACTCCCGCTCGAGCGCGGGCACGTCCGGGCGCACCCGGCACACCCGCACCCCCACCTCAGCCCCCACCCCCACCGCCGTTCTCGGCACGCTCAACCCCATCAGGTGTGGTTCAGCGTGCCGAGAAGGAGGGGCGTGGGTCAGGCCAGGGACTCGGCGGCCTTGCGCAGCGCGTCGGCCTGATCGGTCCGCTCCCAGCTGAACTCGGGCTCGGGCCGGCCGAAGTGGCCGTACGCGGCGGTCTTGCGGTAGATCGGCCGCCGCAGGTCGAGGCGCTCGATGATCGCCGCCGGGCGCATGTCGAAGTGCTCGTCGACGAGTCCGGAGAGCTTGAGCGGGTCGATCTCGGACGTCCCGAAGGTCTCGACCATGATCGATACCGGGTGCGCGCGGCCGATCGCGTACGCGACCTGGACCTCGCAGCGGTTCGCGATGCCGGCTGCGACCACGTTCTTGGCGATGTGGCGCGATGCGTACGCCGCCGAGCGGTCCACCTTCGTCGGGTCCTTGCCGCTGAACGCGCCGCCGCCATGGCGGGCCATGCCCCCGTACGTGTCGACGATGATCTTGCGACCCGTGAGACCGCAGTCGGCGTGCGGGCCGCCGAGCTCGAAGTTGCCGGTCGGATTGCAGAGGATCTCGAAGTCGTCGTCCGCGAACTGCGCCGGGAGCAGCGGGCGGATGACGTGCTCGGTGAGGTCCGGCTTGATCATCGTGTCGATGTCGATGCCCGGCCCGTGCTGGGTCGAGATGAGCACCGTGGTGAGGCGCTTCGGCTTGCCGTCGACGTACTCGACCGACACCTGGGTCTTGCCGTCGGGCCGGAGGTACGGGAGCACGCCGGCCTTGCGGACCTCGGACAGCCGGTGGGCGAGGCGATGCGCGAACCAGATCGGCATCGGCATCAGGTCCTCGGTCTCGTCACAGGCGTAGCCGAACATCATCCCCTGGTCGCCCGCACCGACCTCGTCGTAGTGGTCGCCGGTGCCGGCCCGCTGCTCGACCGCCTTGTCGACGCCCATCGCGATGTCGGGCGACTGCTCGTCGATCGAGGTGATGACGCCGCACGTGTGGCCGTCGAACCCGAAGGACTCGCGGTCGTAGCCGATCGCGTTCACCGTGTCCCGCACGACCCGGGGGATGTCCACGTACGCCTGGGTGCTGATCTCGCCGGCGACGACGACCAGGCCGGTGGTGACCATCGACTCACAGGCGACCCGGCTCTGCGGGTCCTCGTCGAAGATCGCGTCGAGGACCGCATCGGAGATCTGGTCGCACATCTTGTCGGGGTGGCCTTCGGTGACCGATTCCGAGGTGAACGGATACGAGCTCACGGGATCTCCCTCTCGGTGCCTGCGAAGTCTGGACCCCGACCCAGCCGGGCCGCGACCCGGTCGAGGATGACATCCGCCAACGCGGGTTTGGTCAGCAATGCCGTCTCGTCAACGGTGCCGGAGGAGTCAAGCAGGATCGCCCGGTTCGTGTCGACCTCGAACCCGGCGTCGGCGGCGCTCACATCGTTGGCCACGATGAGGTCCAGCTGCTTCGCCGCGAGCTTCTCGGCGGCGTGCTCGCGGATCCGCTCGGTCTCGGCCGCGAACCCGACGAGTACCTGCCCCGCCTTGGACGCGCCGAGGGCCGCGAGGATGTCCGGCGTGGGCTCGAGGACGATCTCGGGGAGCCCGTCGCGCTTCTTCAGCTTCTCTCCCGCGATCGCCTTGGGCCGGAAGTCCGCGACCGCGGCGGCCATCACCACGACGTCGACCCCGGGGAACCGCGCCAGCACCTCGCGGTGCATGTCCTCGGCCGACTCCACCGGGACCACGGTGACCGCCGGCGACACGTCCCGGGACTGGGTGGTGACCAGGGTGACGGCCGCGCCCCGGCTGGCCGCGACCTGCGCGAGGGCGTAGCCCATCTTCCCGGAGGAGCGGTTGCCGACGAAGCGGACGGGGTCGATCGCCTCGCGGGTGCCGCCCGCGGTGACGAGCACCCGTACCCCGGCGAGGTCGTGGCCCCGGGCCAGGACGTCGGCCGCGGCGGCGACGATGCGCCCAGGCTCGGCGAGGCGGCCCTCGCCGACGTCGCCGCCGGCCAGCCGCCCCGACTCGGGATCCACGACGTGGACACCCCGGCGGCGGAGCGTGGCCAGGTTCTCCTGGACGGCCGGGTGCTCCCACATCTCGGTGTGCATGGCCGGCGCGACCAGCACCGGTGCCCGGGTCGCGAGCAGCGTGGCGGTCAGCAGGTCGTCCGAGATCCCCGTCGCGTACTTGCCCAGCAGGCGCGCGGTCGCCGGGGCCACGATCACGAGGTCGGCGCGCTGGCCCAGGCGAGTGTGCGGGATCGGGTCGGGGCCGCCGAACAGCGACGTGCGAGCGGGCTCGGACGCCAGCGCCGAGAACGTCAGCGCGCCGACGAAGCGCGTCGCGTCCTCGGTGAGCACCGGGCTGACCCACGCCCCCGCGTCCACCAGGCCGCGGCAGATCTCGACCGCCTTGTAGGCCGCGATCCCGCCCGCGACCCCGAGCACCACCCGCCGGCCCCGGAGGGCCCCGACCGGATCCGCCCGGGTGGGGTCGGCCGGCGCCGGGGACGGCTCAGCCGGTGCCATCGACGACTCAGCCGGCGTCGTCGGCCGGGGTCTCGTCCGGGGCGTCGACGTCGGCCTCGTCGACCTCGACCACCTCGGCCCGGACGATCTTGCCGACGTCGATCTCCTCGAGCGCGATCGAGAGCGGCTTGCGGGACACCGAGGTCACCTGGGGCGGCACGATCTTGCCGAGGCCCTCGCCCAGCTGGTTGTAGTAGTCGTTGATCTCCCGGGCCCGGCGTGCGGCCAGCGTGACCAGCGTGAACTTCGAGTTCTCGCGCTCGAGCAGGCCCTCGATGCGAGGCTCCATGAGCGATGCACGCCGTTCGGCCATGTGGTGGGTGCTCCCGGTTCGCAGGACGACCTCGGCGGGCGGGCCCGAGATCGGTGGGTCAGGTGGTTCGGCGGCCGTGGTCGGGACCATCGTCCCCGGCCGCACGGCGACCCGCCAGGATAGCAGCGACCTCGGTGACGGCGGCATCCGCGTCGTCGTTGACCACGACCGCGTCGAACCGGTCGGCGATCGCCTCCTCGGCCGCCGCCCGAGCCATGCGGCGCTGCACCTGGTCGTCGTCGTCGGCCCCCCGGGCCCGCAGGCGCTCGAGCTGGACCTCGCGCGACGGGGCCCGCAGGAACACCAGGAGGGCATCCGGGACCTGCTCCCGGATCGCCATCGCGCCCTGGACGTCCACCTCCATCAGCACGTCCTCGCCGGCGGCGAGCCAGTCCTCGACCGGCCCGCGGGGCGTCCCCTTCAGCTGCCCGTACACCTCGAACCACTCCAGGAAGCCGCCCCGGTCCCGGAGCGCCTCGAACTCGGGCCGGGTGAGGAAGCGGTAGTCCACCCCGTCGACCTCGCCCGGGCGCGGGTCGCGGGTCGTCGCCGACACCGACCAGTGGAGGCCGGGCTCCCGCGCCCGGAGCCGCTTGCCGATCGTGCCCTTGCCCACGCCCGAGGGGCCGGTGAGCACGAGGAGGATCCCCTTCCGAGCCACGCGGGGTGGACTACTGCTTCGGGAACGCCTCGAGCAGCGCGGCACGCTGCTTGGTCCCGAGACCGCGCAGCCGCCGGCTCTCGCTGATGTCCAGCTCGGCCATCAGCCGGCGCGCCCGCACCTTGCCGACGCCCGGGAGCGACTCCAGGACGCTCACGACCTTCAGCTTGGCCAGCATGTCGTCGGTGTCGCTCTGCTCGAAGAGCTCCCGGAGGCTCAACCGGTTGAGCTTGAGCCGGGCCTTGACCTCCGCCCGCACCCGGCGCGCTTCCGCAGCCTTCTCGAGCGCAGCCTGGCGTTGCTCGGGCGTGAGCGTCGGCGGGAGCGGCATGGGCGAGCATCCTCCGAGGGCATCCGGACGCGTCCGGACGCGGAGCTGACGAGAACGAGCGCCGAGTATAGGCAGCCCCTCCCCGGCCCGGTCGGGCCGGGGAGGGGCTTCTCAGGAACCGACGATCGCCGCCGCGACCTGGGCCGCGACCGCGGCCGCAGCCGCCTCGGGATCGGGCGCCGCGGTCACCGCGCGCGCCACGACGATCCAGTCCGCGCCGGCGCCGATCGCGGCGCCCGGTGTGGCCACGCGCGCCTGGTCGTCGTCGTCGTCGCCGGCGAGGCGGATACCAGGCACCATCGCGCGCAACCCGACGACACCGGGCCGAGACGCCTCGAACGCGCTGCACACGACGCCGTCGCATCCCGCGACGCGCGCGGTCTCCAGGCGCGCGTCGAACGCGCTTGCATCGGGCTCCGACGTGAGCACGGTCACCGCGAGCGTCACCGGGGGTGACGCGTCGATGTCGCGCGCGCCTTCGTGCGCGCCGGCGACGAACGCCCGCAGCATCGTCTCGCCCCCTGCGGCGTGCGCGTTGAGGAACTCCACGCCGTGGCGCGCGTGCGCCCGCGCCGCGCGCTCGACGGTGTTGGGGATGTCGTGCAGCTTGAGGTCGCAGAACACGCGGAATCCGAGCTCGTGCATCCGGTCGAAGGCGGTCGGCCCGGCCTCGGCGTAGAGCTCGTGGCCGACCTTGGCCACGCCGAACCAGGGGGCGAGCCGCCCGGCGATCGCCGCGGCCTCGACCAGCCCGCCGACGTCGAGTCCCAGCACCATGCGCTCCCGAACCGCCACCGGGGTCTCGGTCGTGATCATGCTTCCTCCTCCAGTCCCGCGGTCAGGTCCGCGACCCGGCTGACCCCCCGCGCGAGGCACCATGCCTCGAGCTCGTCGACGATCCGCAGCATGGCGCGCGGCTCGCGGAACGTCACCGTCCCCACGCCGACCGCGCTCGCGCCGGCCAACATCATCTCCACCGCGTCCTCTCCCGTCGCCACCCCACCGGTCCCGATGATCGGTGTGCCGGGATGCGCACGGGCGACGTCGTGGACCGCGCGCAACGCCACGGGCTTCAGCGGCGGACCCGAGAGCCCGCCTCCGCCCGTGCCGAGCCGGGGCCGGCGCAGCTCGGCGTCGACCGCGAAGCCGAGCAGGGTGTTCACCAGCGTCAGACCGTCCGCGCCCGCGTCGAGCGCCGCGCCCGCGATGTCGACCAGCTCGAACGTGTTCGGTGAGAGCTTCGCGAGCAGCGGCAACCCGAGCCGCGCTTCGCGCACCGCCTCCATCACTGCGGCGGTGCTCGCGGTCGAGTGCGCGAACATCCGCGCCCGGTCCTCGACGTTCGGGCAGCTCACGTTGACCTCGAGGGCCACGAGCTCGGACGTCGCGCGTTCGAGCATCTTCGCCGCGACCGCGAAGTCCTCGACGGTGCGCCCCCAGATCGACGCGATCACGCGCGCACCGGTCGCGCGCAGCTCGGGGAGGCCGTGCTCGAGCCAGGGCTCGATGCCCGGACCCTGCAGGCCCACCGAGTTGAGCATCCCGCCACCCGCGACGGGTGCCAAACGCGGCGCCGGGTTGCCGGGCCAGTCGAACGCGGCGAGCGACTTCACGGTCACCGCCCCGAGCCGCGCCGGCGGGCAGAGCCGGGCGACCTCGTCGCCGTAGCCGAACGTGCCCGAGGCCGCGATCACCGGGTTCGGGAGGACGAGGTCCCCCAGCCGCACCGTGAGGTCGAGGGCGGGTCCGGACACGATGGGCCTAGACCTCGAGCCGGAGTTGGCCGTCGGCGTGGTACTCCTGCAGCGAGCGCACCGTCGCCTCGACGCTGGCCGACTCGGCGATGCCGGCCGCCGCGGCCAGCGCCGCCGCGGTCGTCGTGAGGCACGGCACCAGATGCCTGGTGGCCGCTCGCCGGATGTGGTCCCCGTCGGCCCGCGGGCCCCGACCCCGCGGCGTGTTCACCACCAGGTCGACCTTGCCCGACGAGATCAGGTCGACGCCGTCCATCCCCTGCTCGTCGCCGATCTTGCCCACCACGGCCTCGATCGGGATGCCCTCGCGCTCGCACGCCACCGCGGTGCCCTCGGTCGCGACGATGCGGAAGCCCAGGTCGGCGAAGCGACGGGCGGCGGCGAGGCCCTGCCGCTTGTCCCGGTCCGCGAGCGAGAGGAAGACCGTGCCCTGCGCGGGCAGGCGGCTCCCCGCCGCGGCCTGGCTCTTCGCGAACGCGAGCCCGAACGAGCGGTCGATGCCCATGACCTCGCCGGTCGAGCGCATCTCCGGGCCGAGGATCGTGTCGACCTCCGGGAAGCGGTTGAACGGCAGCACCGCCTCCTTCACCGACACGTGGCCGCCCTCCGCCGGCGGCCGGACCAGGCCCTCGTCGCGCAGCTCGGCGAGCGTGGCGCCGACCATGATCCGCGACGCCACCTTCGCGAGCGGGACGCCGGTCGCCTTGCTGACGAACGGGACGGTGCGGCTCGCTCGCGGGTTCGCCTCGATCACCGAGACCATCCCGTCCTTCACCGCGTACTGGACGTTCAGCAGGCCGCGGACGTCGAGCGCGTTGGCGAGCCGGCGCGTGTACTCCTCGATCGTGGCCACCACGGACGCCGGCAGCGTCGGCGGTGGGATCGCGCACGCCGAGTCCCCCGAGTGCACGCCGGCGGCCTCGATGTGCTCCATCACGCCACCGATCAGCACCTCACCGGTCGCGTCGCGCAGCGCGTCGACATCGACCTCCACCGCGTCCTCGATGAACCGGTCGATCAGCGCGGGCCGCTCCGACGAGAGGCCGCCCTCGCGCCCGAGCGAACCGTGCACCGTGAGCTCGTCCATCGCGGACGCGAGCGCGTCGTCGTCGTACACGATCTGCATCGCACGGCCGCCGAGCACGTAGGACGGGCGCACCAGGACGGGATAGCCGATGGCGTTCGCGATCGCGCGCGCCGCCTCCGGCGTGGTGGCCGTCCCCCCTTCGGGCTGGGGGATCTCGAGGTCGTGGCACAGGGCGTTGAACCGGTCCCGGTCCTCGGCGAGGTCGATGGAGTCGGGGCTGGTGCCGAGCACCGGGATCCCCGCCTGCTGGAGCGCGTGCGCGAGCTTCAGCGGCGTCTGCCCGCCGAGGGCGACGACGACCCCGGTCAGCTCCCCGGCGGCCGCGAGTGACTCGCAGACGTTGCGGACCCCCTCGACGGTGAGGGGCTCGAAGAAGAGACGGTCACTCGTGTCGTAGTCGGTCGAGACGGTCTCGGGATTGCAGTTGACCATCACCGTCTCGAACCCGGCGTCCGAGAGCGCGAACGCGGCGTGCACGCAGCAGTAGTCGAACTCGACGCCCTGGCCGATCCGGTTCGGGCCGCTCCCGAGGATGACCACCATCGGCCGCGTCCCGGGTTCGACCTCGTCCTCGTCCTCGTAGGTCCCGTAGTGATACGGGGTGCGCGCCTCGAACTCGGCTGCGCAGGTGTCCACCGTCTTGTACGTGATCGCAACGCCGGCCGCGAGCCGCGCCGCGTGGACCGCGTCGGGCCCGACGCCCCAGCGGGCGGCGAGCTGCGCGTCGCCGAAGCCCAGCCGCTTGGCCCGGCGCCAGTCCGCCTTCGTGAGCGCACCCGGCGCGCCGAGCGCGTCCAGGCGATGCTGCTCCTCGACCACCTGCTGCATCTGGTCCAGGAACCAGGGGTCGATCCCGGTCAACTCGTGCAGGCGCTCGACCGGGACGCCCCGGTCCAGCGCGGCGGCGACCAGGAAGATCCGGTCCGGCGTCGGCACCGCACTGCGGGCCACGAGGTCCTCGGTGCCGATGTCCGCGAGCAGCGCGTGCTGCGAACCGAGGCTCGCCAGGTCCGGGGTCAGGCCCGGGTACCCCGTCTCCAGCGAGCGCAGGCACTTCTGCAGCGACTCGGGGAACGTCCGTCCGATCGCCATCGCCTCGCCGACCGACTGCATCATCGTGCTCAGGACCGGCGACGCCCCCGGGAGCTTCTCGAACGCCCAGCGGGGGATCTTCGTGACGACGTAGTCGATCGTCGGCTCGAAGCTCGCGGGCGTGACCGCGGTGATGTCGTTGGTGACCTCGTCGAGTCGGTATCCGACCGCGAGCTTGGCTGCGATCTTCGCGATCGGAAAGCCCGTCGCCTTGCTCGCGAGCGCACTGGATCGCGAGACGCGCGGGTTCATCTCGATCACGACCATGTCGCCGTTCTCGGGGTTCACCGCGAACTGGACGTTGGACCCGCCGGTCTCCACCCCGATCCGCCGGATGCAGGCGAACGCGGCGTCGCGCATGCGCTGGTAGTCGACGTCCGTGAGCGTCTGGCTCGGCGCCACCGTGATCGAGTCGCCGGTGTGCACGCCCATCGGGTCGACGTTCTCGATCGAGCAGATGACGACCACGTTGTCGGCGTGGTCGCGCATCACCTCGAGCTCGTACTCCTTCCACCCCACGACCGACTGCTCCAGCAGGATCTCCGACACCGGACTCGTCGCGAGCCCGTGCGCCGCGATCGCGCGCAGCTCCTCCTCGTCGTGGGCGATGCCGGTGCCGCCGCCCCCCATGATGAAGCTGGGTCGGCAGATCACCGGATAGCCGACGTCGTCCGCGACCGCGAGCGCCTCCTCGAGCGCGTATGCCAACCCCGAGCGGGGGACGCTGAGCCCGATCTCGATCATCGCCGCCTTGAACCTGGACCGGTCCTCGGCGGTGTGGATCGCCTCGACGCTGGCGCCGATGAGCTCGACCTCGAACTCGTCGAGCACCCCGGCCTCGTGCAGCTCGATCGCCAGGTTGAGCGCGGTCTGGCCACCGAGGGTCGGGAGCAGCGCGTCCGGTCGCTCACGCTCGATGATCCGGCGCAGGCTGGTGAGGTCGAGCGGCTCGACGTAGGTCGCGTCGGCGAACTCGGGGTCGGTCATGATCGTCGCCGGGTTCGAGTTGACGAGGACGATCCGGAACCCCTCGGCCCGCAGCACGCGGCAGGCCTGGGCGCCCGAGTAGTCGAACTCGCAGGCCTGCCCGATCACGATCGGGCCACTGCCGATGATGAGGATCGACTCGAGGTCGGTGCGACGCGGCACGTCAGCGGCTCTCGGCCATGAGGGAGGTGAACTCGTCGAACAGGTAGGTGGCGTCGTGCGGCCCGGGGCCGGCCTCGGGGTGGTGCTGCACCGAGAAGGTCGGCTCGCCGCGCAGCCGGAGGCCCTCGCACACGCCGTCGTTCAGGTTCACGTGGGTGATCTCGACGTCGCCGCCGACCGAGCCCGCGTCGACCGCGTAGTTGTGGTTCTGGCTCGTGATCTCGACCCGACCGCTCGGCTCGTGGCGCACCGGGTGGTTCGCGCCGTGGTGGCCGAAGGGGAGCTTCGTCGTCCGTCCGCCGAGCGCCAGCCCGAGGATCTGGTGGCCGAGGCAGATGCCGAAGACCGGGACGCCGCGGCCCACGAGTCCACCGAGCGCGTCGATCGTGCCGGTGACTGCAGCGGGATCTCCGGGACCGTTCGAGAGGAAGATGCCGTCCGGGTCACGGGCCAGGACGTCGCTGGCCGCGGTGCTCGCGGGAACCACCTCGACGAAGCAGCCACTCCCGGTCAGGTGGCGCAGGATCGTGCGCTTGATGCCCAGGTCGTACGCGACGACGTGGAACGGCGCGTCGGGGTCGCCGACCGTGTACGCGACGTCCGTGGTCACCGACGCCGCGAGGTCGAGACCGTCGGTGGACACCGCTTCGGCCGCGGCCGCGCGCACCAGGGTCTCGTCGGTGCCGAACGCGCCGGGAACCGCGCCGGTGTCGCGTAGGTGGCGCGTGAGCCGCCGGGTGTCGATGCCGGTGATGCCGGGCACGCCGAGGCGGCGCAGAAAGTCCGGGAGCGGCTCGGTCGAGCGCCAGCTGCTCGGCCGGCGGGCCAGGTCGCGCACGACGACGCCGCGACAGAACGGTCGCCGGCTCTCGTCGTCGTCCGGGTTGGTCCCGTAGTTGCCGATGTGGGGGTAGGTGAACGTGATGATCTGGCCGGCGTAGCTCGGATCCGTCACGATCTCCTGGTAGCCGGACAGCGCGGTGTTGAACACGACCTCGCCGGTCGCGACTGTCCCCGGGTCGAGCGCGCCCATCGCCTCGCCCTCGAACATCTCCCCGTCCCGCAGGACCAGCACCGCTTCGCTCACGCCTGCGCCTCCCGGTCGAGCACGGTGGGTTGGCCGCGCAGGACGGTGTGGCGGACCCGGCCACTCAACTTCCAGCCCGCGAACGGCGAGTTGCGCGACTTGCTCGCGAGCCGCTCGGGGTCGACGACCCACTGCTCGGCCGGGTCGAGCACGCAGAGGTTCGCCGGGTTGCCCGGGGCGACGGGCAGACCGTGGCCGTGGGCGTCGAGCCCCGCGATGCGCGCCGGTTGCCACGACAGGGTCGCCAGCACCTGGTGCAGCGTCATCACACCGGTGTCGACGAGCTGGGTGATCGCGACGCCGAGCGCGGTCTCGACGCCGAGCATCCCCGGTGGCGCCTCCTCGAACGGGAGCTCCTTGGTCTCGGGCGCGTGCGGCGCGTGATCGGTCGCGATCGCGTCGATGGTCCCGTCCGCGATCGCCGCGGTGAGCGCGGCGACGTCCGCATCGGAGCGCAGTGGCGGGTTCATCTTGAACACCGGGTCGAACGTGGCGCACGCCGCGTCGGTCAGCGACAGGTGCTGCGGCGAGACCTCGCAGGTCACGCGCACCCCGTCGGCCTTCGCCGCCCGCACGAGGTCGGCCGATGCGCCGGTCGACATGTGCAGCACGTGGTACCGGCCACCGGTGAGCCGCGCGAGCTCGAGGTCGCGCGCCACGATCGTCGACTCCGCGGCCGCAGGCCGCCCGGGGATGCCGAGCCGGGACGACCACTCGCCCTCGTGCATGTGCCCGCCGTCGACGAGCGCGGGATCCTCCGCGTGCTGGGCGATCACCGCGCCGGACAGCGCGGTCGCGTATTCGAACGCGTGTCGCATCACGTTCGCGTCCGCAACGCAATCGCCGTCGTCGGTGAACACCCGGACGCCGAGGTCGTACAGCTCGCCCATCGGGGCGAGCTCGTGACCGGCGCGACCCTGGGTGATGCACCCCGCGACCGTGACCAGGCACGCGGCCCGGCGGCCCTTCTCGAGCACGGCCTGGACCACCTTGGCGTCGTCGAGCGGCGGCGTGGTGTTCGGCATCGCGACGACCGCGGTGAAGCCGCCGAGCGCGGCGGCCCGGGCTCCGGTCTCGATCGTCTCGGCCTCCTCGCGGCCGGGCTCCCGGAAGTGGACCTGGATGTCGACCAGCCCGGGCGCGACGACGCAACCCTGCGCGTCGAGCTGCCCGGCGCCCGCGGGCGCGTCGACATGCGGGCCGACCTCGACGATGAGGCCGTCGCGCACGAGGACGTCGGCGACCCGCTCGCCGGTCTCGTCCAGCACGCGCCCGCCCCGGACCACGAGCTCAGACAACCCGGCCTCCCGATCCGATGAGCGACCAGAGCACCGCCATGCGGACGGCGACCCCGTTCGTGACCTGCTCGCGCACGAGCGACTGCGGCCCGTCGACGACCTCGGTCGCGATCTCCGGGCCGCGGATCATCGGGCCGGCGTGCATCACGAAGGTGTCCGGCTTCATGCGCGCCGCGCGGTCGGCGGTGAGGCCGTAGCGTGCGTAGTACTCGCGCATCGTCGGGACCAGGGCCTGGCCGAGCCGCTCGGCCTGCACCCGGAGGACGTAGGCGACGTCGATCTCGCTCAGCACCTCGTCGAGGTCGTAGGCGACCTGCACCGGCCACCCGTCGAGCCGCTCCGGCAGCAGGGTCGGCGGGGCGACGAACGTGACGTGCGCACCGAGCGTCGTGAAGCAGCGCATCGTGCTGCGCGGCGACGCGGGAGTTGCGGACGTCGCCGATGATCGCGACCCGGCACCCGTCGAGCGACGGACCGCGGTGGCGGCGCAGGGTGAACGCGTCGAGCAGGGCCTGGGTCGGGTGCTCGTGGCGCCCGTCGCCGCCGTTGACCACGGAGGCGTCGATCCAGCCCGCCACGCGGTGCGGCGCGCCGGCGGCGCGGTGACGCACGACCATCGCGTCGATGCCCATCGCCTCGATCGTCCTCACCGTGTCGAGCAGGCTCTCGCCCTTCTTCACCGACGACGACCCGACCGTGAACGACATGGTGTCGGCCGAGAGCCGTTTCGCCGCGGTCTCGAACGAGAGGCGGGTGCGGGTGGAGTCCTCGTAGAAGAGCGAGACGACGGTCTTGCCCCGCAGCGCCGGGATCTTCGGGATCTCACGGGAGAGGACGTCGAGGAAGCTGTCGGACTGGTCGAGCAGCTCCTCGATGCCGGGCCGGTCCAGGTCGTCCATAGAGAGCAGGTGCTTCACCGGCTCACCCCCGTCATGTCCGCCGCCTCGGGCGCCCAGAGCTCGATCGCGTCCTCGTCGACGTCGTCGGTCTCGGTGAGGCGGACGCGCACGTCCTCACCGACGCCGGTCGGCAGGTTCTTGCCCACGAAGTCGGCCCGGATCGGCAGCTCGCGGTGCCCGCGGTCGACGAGGACCGCGAGCTGGATCGCGCGGGGACGGCCGAGCTCGGTCACCGCGTCGAGCGCGGCGCGGATGGTGCGCCCGGTGAAGAGCACGTCGTCGACGAGGACCACCACGCGACCGCCGATGTCGATCGGTACCTCGGTCGGGCCGAGCGGCTGCACCGGCCGCAGGCCGATGTCGTCGCGGTAGAACGCGACGTCGAGGGTCCCGACGGGCACGTCCGTGTGCTCGAACGACTCGATGGCCGCGGCCAGCCGGCGGGCGATCGCGGGACCCCGGGTGTGGAGACCGATGAGGACCAGGTCGTCGGCACCGTGGTTGCGCTCGACGATCTCGTGCGCGATCCGGGTGTGCGCCCGGTGGAGGTCCGATGCGTCGAGCACGCGGGTCCGGAACACGAAACGACCCCCTGACGAGGGGGTCGAGGAGTCGGATTCGGGTGTGGCGCGCAGCGCCGGGCTCTCGGCCATGCGTACTCCTCCGTGGGGCCCTCACAGGAGCCCCTTGACGGCGTCGCCCGAGGGTAGCAGCCGGGACTGCACCCGCCGCGGCGGGGAGCGGGTCGGCTTGACCGGAGCCGCACGTCCGAGGGTCAGAACGTGAAGCGCGTGGCGGTGGTCGGGAAGTCGGCCTCGGTCCAGGCCAGCGCGGTCTCGGGATGCAGGACGTACACGCCCGCGGCCTCGCCCATCCCGCTCGGGCGTACGTCGTACTTCACCTCGTACCGGTCGTCGAAGGTGGCGAGCGCCGCCGGGTCGGTGACCCGCTCGGCCCGGCCGGTGAGGACACAGACCTCGTCGCCGCTCTCGAGGTGGACGACGACGTCGGGGCGCTCGGCCAGGTTCCGGCCCTTGACCGACGTGGGGTCGGTCGAGAACCAGACCGCGGCGTCGGACCACAGTCCCCAGACCGGCATCGCGTGCGGCCGGCCGTCCGCGCGAGTGGTCGACACCCAGTAGTTGCGCGCCTCGGTCAGCCAGTCCACGACCTGCGCCCACGGCAGGACGGAGCCGTCGGCCGGGGCGCCACCGAGCCCGTAGCCCTCCGAGGTCTGCACCGGGCCCGGAGCCGGTCCGGTCGGGGTCATGCGCCCTCCCTCATGGTCCGTCGTCGGGGATGTCGATGTCGGCCAGGAGCTGCTGGACCAGTGAACCCTGCAGCCAGGTCAGCCACTGGTAGACCTCGAAGCCGGGGCGGCGGGGGTCGCCGCGGTCGAGCCTCGGCTCGTCCTCGCTGACCTCGAGCACCACCCCGAGCGCGAGGCGGACGTCGTTCACCGCCGCGACCCACTGCTCGACCGCCTCGGGCCCGAGCGTCACGGTCAGCGTGTCCTTGCGGCCCGACGTGCCGGTGTCGAGGGAGTCCACCAGCGCCTCGACCGCCGCGCTCTTCTCGCGCACCAGGTCGCCGTGCACCGCGGCCTGCCACTCGGTCTCCGCGGCGTCCTCCGTGGGGTCGAGGTACGCGCGCGGGAAGAGGCGGTCCCGGGTCTTGTCGCCACCCCGTTCGGGGACGCCCCCCGCGAGCAGCGACTCGAGCTGGCCGGCGAGGTCGCGCAGCAGCTCGACCTCGGCCGGCTGCAGCACGAGGACGACCCCGGCTTCGGTGCGGCGGATGCTGTCGACCACCGATCGATGATGGCACGCAGGTGGGACGCCGAGCTCCGCCCTGGGACGTTTCGGCGTGAGTTCGCGTCGCCAGGGCAACGCGAATCCACACCGAAAGGCCGAAGGGGCGGCTCCGTCGCCGACGACTACGTGCTGTCGTGCTCCATGGTGGCCCAGAGGCCGTGGGCGTGGAGGCGGGCGACGTCGATCTCGGCCTTCTCCCGCGAGCCGTGCGCGACCGCGGACTTGCCCTCGCGGTGCACCTCGAGCATCAGCTTGGTCGCCTTCTCGCGCGAGTAGCCGAACAGCTTCTGGAAGACGTACACGACGTAGTCCATCAGGTTCACCGGGTCGTTCCACACGATCACGACCCAGGGGCGGTCGGTCCCGACCCACTCCTCGAGGTCCGGCTCGTCGATCCGGACCGGAGCCTCGATCGTCTCCGGCACCGCTACCCCACCCCGGCGTCCCGAGCCGACGTCATGCCGACGGCGACGGCGTCCGGACCTGCTCCGCGATCCGCGCGAGCAGACCGTTCACGAAGCGGCCGGAGTCCTTGGTCGAGTACTGCTTGGCCAGGTCCACCGCCTCGCTGATCACGACCGCGGTGGGGACGTCGGGCTCGTGGGCGAGCTCGTAGCAGCCGAGGCGCAGCACGGCGCGGTCCACCGCGGGCATCCGCTCGACGGCCCAGTGCTCCGAGTACTCCGACAGCAACCGGTCCAGGTCGTCGCAGTTCGCCTCGACCCCACGCAGCAGCTCCAGCGCGTACTCGTCGGGCTCGACCGGGAGGTCGGAGAGCAGGTCGGTGACGCTGATGTCACGCACCTCCAGCTCGTAGCAGAGCCCCAGCGCGCGTTCTCGGGACTCCCGCCGGGGTGCCACGTCAACCGCGCCGGTGCATCACTAGGCGCGTGTGAGGTAGTCGCCGGTGCGGGTGTCGACCTTCAGCCGCTCGCCGGTCTCGACGAACAGCGGCACCTGGATGACGTAGCCGGTCTCGAGCGTCGCGGCCTTGCGCGCGCCCGAGACCCGGTCGCCCTGCACGCCCGGCTCGGTCTCGACCACGGTCAGCTCGACCGCGGCGGGGAGGTCCACGCCCAGCACCTCGCCGTCGTAGATCGGCAGGACCGCCGCGTCCCCCTCCTTGAGGTAGCGCGTCGCCTCGCCGAGCCGGTCGGTCGGGACCGGGAGCTGGTCGTAGGACTCGTTGTCCATGAACACGTAGTCGTTGCCCTCACGGTACAGGAACTGCATCTCGCGCTTGTCGATGACCGTGTGCTCGACCTTCTCGTCGGCCCGGAACGTCTTGTCGACCACCGCGCCGGTGCGCACGTTCTTGAGCTTGGTGCGGACGAACGCGCCGCCCTTGCCCGGCTTCACGTGCTGGAACTCGACGACGGTCATCAGCCCCTCGGGGAGGTTCAGCGACATGCCGTTCTTGAGGTCGTTCGTCGAGATGCTCACAGGACGAGATCCTTCGGGAATTCGGTGAGGGCGACGGGCCCGTCAGCGGTGACGACCACGGTGTCTTCGATGCGCACCCCGCCCACGCCCGGCAGGTACACCCCGGGCTCGACGGTCACCACGTGGCCGGGGGCGAGGGTACCACTCGCACTCGCGGCCACCCGCGGGTCCTCGTGGATCTCGAGCCCCACGCCATGACCCGTGCCGTGCAGGAACGCGTCACCCCATCCCGCGTCGTCGATGACCTCCCGGCAGGCCTGGTCGACCGCGGCGCACTCGACGCCCACCGCGACCGCGTCCCGTCCGGCCTGCTGCGAGCGCAGCACCGTGTCCCACACCCGTCGCGCCTCCGGGCCGGGGTCCCCCACGCTCACGGTGCGGGTCATGTCCGAGCAGTAGCCGTCGACGATGCAGCCGAAGTCGATGACGACGAGCTCGTGCGGCGCGATCGGTCGGTCGGACGGGCGGGCGTGCGGCTTGGCCCCGTTCGGGCCCGACGCGACGATCGCGTCGAAGCTCACGCCGCTCGCCCCGCGCTCGCGCATGCCCAGCTCCAGCTTGAGCGCGAAGTCGCGCTCGGTCGGCGCCTCGGCGAGCCACGCCAGGAGGTCGCCCAGCGCATCGTCGGCGATCGCGCACGCGGCGCGCGCACGCGGGCCACCTCGCCGGCGTCCTTCACCATCCGGAAGTCCTCGACCAGGTGCTCGGTCGGGACCAGCTCCGCGCCGGGGAACCACTCCGCGAAGCTGCGCTGCTGGGCCCAGCTCACGCCTTGCGCCTCCAGCCCGAGCCGGGCGGTGCCGGCCGCCGCCTCGCCAAGGATCTCGCGCTGGCGCGCCTGGGTCGTCCCGATGCCGACCCGGGCGTCGGCCCCCGCCGCCACGACCTGCTCGGCCGACTGCGTCTGGTAGCGGCCGTCGGTGACGAGCAGCGCGTCGGTCGGGGTGACGAGCACCATGCCCGCCGAACCGGTGAACCCGGTCAGGTAGCGGACGTTCGGGAGCCGCGTGACGAGCAGCGCATCCACCTCGGCGCCCGCGAACCGCTCGCGCAGCCGCGGGATCCGCCCGGCCACGTCCATCGGCGGCAAGGTCCCGAGTGTCGTGATGGTCACCGTCCGTGTCCTCTCGCCGGTTGCGCGGTCACAGCTTCGACACTGCGGCTTCCACCGCGAGTCGGTACCCGGTGCGGCCGAAGCCCGAAACGGTGCCGGTCACGTAGGGCGCGACGACCGACTTCCGTCGCCACTCCTCGCGGGCCGAGGGGTTCGACAGGTGGAGCTCGACCTTCACCCCCTCGAACGCGGCGAGCGCGTCGGCCAGCGCATACGACGAATGGGTGAACGCGCCGGGGTTGAACACGATCGCGGCGTGGCGCCCGCGCGCCGAGTGGATCGCGTCGATCAGCTCTCCCTCGTGGTTCGACTGGAAGTGCTCGAGCTCGTAGCCCGCCGCGCCGGCCGCGGCGCGCGCGTCGTCCACGCAGTCCGCGAGCGTGTCGGTGCCGTAGATCTCCGGCTCGCGCTCGCCGAGCAGGTTCAGGTTGGGCCCGGAGAGCAGCAGGATCGTCGCCATGCGCTCCTATCCTCCGATCTGGGCGTCGATGCCCACCGACGAGAACGCGTAGCGGAGCGCGTGCTCGGGCGGGTCGTCGACCCGCTCGATGCCGTGCGGACCGGGAAGCACGAAGGTCAGGCCTCCACTCGCCTTCTTGTCCCGACGCATGAGCGCGAGGAGCTCGTCCGGATCCGTGTCCTGGCCGCCCGGGACCTCGGTGACGAGCCCCAGCGTCGCGGGGACGGCCTGGAAGCGGTCGACGACGTCCGGGCCGACCCGTTCGCACCCTCCGGCGAGCGCGCCGGCGAACACGAGACCGATGGCGACCGCCTCGCCGTGGGTCAGCCCGTAGCCGCCCGCGGTCTCGAGCGCGTGGGCGAACGTGTGGCCGAGGTTCAGGGTCGCGCGCACGCCAGTGCGCTCCTCCGGATCCCGGGCGACGACGTCCGCTTTGATGCGCACGCAGCGGGTGACGAGGTCGCCCAGCACCTCCGGGTCGCGACCGAGCACCTCGGCGGTGTGCATGCGCAGGAGCTCGACGAGCCCCGCCGGGTCGTCGACGACATCGCCCATGAGCGCGTACTTCGCGACCTCACCCAGACCGGACCGGTACTCGGCGTCCGGCAGCGTGCCCAACGTGTCGGTGTCCGCGAGGACACCGACCGGCTGGTGGAACGCGCCGACCAGGTTCTTGCCCTCCGGGAGGTTGACCGCGGTCTTGCCGCCGATCGCCGCGTCGACCATCGCGAGCAGCGTGGTCGGCACCTGCAACACCGCGATCCCGCGGTGGTACGTCGCGGCGGCGAACCCGGCCGTGTCGCCGACAACCCCACCCCCCAACGCGAGCACGGCGTCGCCGCGCAGCAGACCCCAGGACGCGAAGCGCCGGCAGAGGCCCTCGACGGTGCTCAGCGTCTTCGCCTCCTCGCCGTCGGCCATGAGGAAGAGCTCCGACTCGGCGTCGAGCCCGTCGCGAACGACGTCGGCGTAGGCATCCGCGATCGTGGCCTGGCTCACCACCGCGACGCGGCGGAACCCCGCGAGCGCGCGTCCGGCATCGGCCAACGCGCCGGGCGCGACGACGACGTCGTAGGGCGGAGCGACCGCCACTCGGACGCTGGTCACGCGGCGTACACCTCGAGCACGGCATCGGCGACGCTCGCCGCGGCGCGTCCTTCGGTCTCGATGCGGACGTCCGCGGCGGCGTCGTACGCGGCGGCACGAACATCCGCCAGACGCGTCAGCGTGGCCGTTCGGTCCCGTCCTGCGAGCAGCGGTCGCGAGTCGTCGGGGCCGAGCCGGGCGGCGAGCGCCTCGACCGGCGCGTCGAGCCAGACGACGAACCCGGTCTCGCGCAGCGCGGTGCGGTTGTCCGGGTCCAGCACCGCACCACCGCCGCACGCGATCACGAGGGGGTCCGGTGACGCGGCCGCATCACGCACGGCCGCGCGCTCCGCGCGTGGAAGCCCGACTCGCCCTCGTTCGCCCAGAGGTCGGCGAACGGGACCCCGGCCGACGCGACGACGAGCTCGTCGGTGTCGACGAACGCACGGTCGAGACGGGTCGCGCACAGCCGGCCGACCGTCGTCTTGCCCACGCCCATCAGACCCACGAGCACCAGGTGCCGCGAGGTCACGACGCACTCACGAGAGCGACGCGAGGTATCCCGCGTGGTTGCGGACGAACTCCTCGAGCGAGTCGCCGCCGAACTTGCGCAAGGCCTCGGAGGCCAGGACGAGCGCGACCATCGTCTCGCCGACCACCCCGGCCGCGGGGACCGCGGTCACGTCCGTGCGCTCCTTGAACGACACGGTCTCTTCCTTGGTCTCGACGTCGACGGTCCGCAGCACCGGGCGGTTCAGGGTCGCCAGCGGCTTCATCGACGCACGGGCGACGAGGAGGTCGCCGGTGGTCATCCCGCCCTCGGTACCCCCGGCGCGATGCGACCCCCGCGAGTAGCTGTTCGTGCCCGCGTCCCACAGGATCTCGTCGTGGGCGTCGCTCCCCCGCCGGGCCGCGGTCGCGAACCCCTCGCCGAGCTCGACGGCCTTCATCGCCTGGATGCTCATGAGCGCCTGCGCCAGGAGCCCGTCGATGCGGCGGTCCCAGTGGACGTGCGAGCCGAGTCCGGGGGGCACGCCGTAGCCGAGGATCTCGACCACCCCGCCGAGCGAGTCGCCGGCCTTCGCGGCGCCTTCGATCTCGGCGATCATCGCCGCCTCCGCATCCGGGTCGAAGCAGCGCACCGAGGACTCGTCGACCCGCTCGAGGTCGGCGGGGGTCGGGCGCAGCGCATCGGGCGAGACCGACGCCGCCCCCATCCGGACCACGTGGCTGATCACGGACGCGCCGAGGTGCGAGAGGAGCGCCTTGGCCAGCGTTCCCGCCGCGACCCGCGCCGCGGTCTCGCGCGCGGACGCCCGCTCGAGCACGTTGCGCGCGTCGTCGAAGCCGTACTTCTGCATCCCGACGAGGTCCGCGTGCCCCGGCCGGGGCGCGGTCAGGGGCTTCTCGGTGACCCCGGGACCGGGTGACATCTCCTCCTGCCACTTCGGCCACTCGGTGTTGTGGATCACGATGGAGACCGGCGATCCGAGGGTCGCGCCGTGGCGCACCCCGCCGAGCAGCTCGACGTCGTCACGCTCGAAGCGCATCCGCGGCCCGCGGCCGAAGCCGAGCCGGCGGCGGGCGAGCTCGGCGCCGATCTCGTCGACGGTGACGGGGAGGCCGGCCGGGAGCCCCTCGACCACGACCACCAGGGCCGGGCCGTGCGACTCCCCGGCGGTCAGGTAGCGCAACATCGTGGGGCCAGCGTACCGGGCGCCCGGCCCAGAACCCTCTACTTGATGACCTGCTCGCCCTCGCAGAGGCTGAACGGCGAGTCACCGAACAGGAACTGGCCGCAGGTCCCCGAGAGCGACACGACCTTGTAGCTGCCCGCGAAGACCTGGCCCGCCGCGACCGTGTACTGGGTCGAGCCGACCTGCACGACCGCGACGGTCGTCGCACCCTGCTGGAACACGTCGATCACCGCGACGGTCGTGCCCGCGGACGGGTTCTGGCTCGGTGCCGCGGTGGTGGTCGTCGTCCCGGTTCCCGCGCCCGAGGTGTCGGGCGTCGTCCCGGTACCGGACGGCGGCGTCGCGGTCGTGTCGGGCGTCACCTCGATCGCGGGCTCGAACGGGTTGCGCGTCGCGAAGACGTCGAACTGCCCGTTGGGCAGGCTCGGCTGGCCCGGCGTGGTCGTGGTCGGGATCGTCTGGTCGCCGCCGTGCGACCCGTCGTCGGCGGTCGCGGTCGACGGGGCTCCGAGCGTCGTGGATCCGTTGTCCCCGCCACCGCCGCCGCTGAAGAGGCTGTACGCGGCGAACAGCGCGATGACGACGCCACCGATCGCGAGGAGGATCGTCAGGTTGCGGTTGTTCGGTCCGCGGCCGGCCATCAGGAGCTCGTTCCGGAGCTGGAGGCCGGCGGTGTCGTCGGTGTCGTGGCCCCCGGGGTCGTGCTGGGCGTCGTCGCGCCCGGGGTCGACGGTGTCGTCGCGCCGGGCGTCGAGCCCGGCACCGGCGTGGGTGCGGCGCTCGTGAACATCCGTCCGGCGAGGGTCACGCTCAGATCGGGCGCGCCACCCGTGCTGTCGCTGCTGCTGCCACCGGTCGTGCTGCTGCTCCCCGACGCGCCTGAGCTCGTCGCACCCGTCCCCGCGCCGGCCGCGGAGACGTCGATCGTGTCGACGAGCACGAGGCGCTCCATGCTCTCGAGCCGGTTGAGGTAGTCGAGCACCTCGAAGAACCCGCCGTCGACCTGCATCGAGAGTGCGATCGTGCCCGCGGGACCGCCCGCCGCGGATGCTGTGGGCGGGGTGGGCGCGATCGAGAGCCAGTCGATCCCGGCTGCGGTCGCGATGTCGTTGGCTTGCAAGATGAACGACGCGAGGTCCGGCGTCGGAGGCACCGCGGCGCGCAGCGTCCGGAGGGTGGCCTGCTGCTGCGCGGCGTTGCGGCTCAGCTCCTTGAGCTGCCGGATCTCGTCCTCGAGCTGCTGACGCTGGCTCTGGGCCTGCGCGACCTGGCTCCGGGTGTCGTCGAGGTCGCTCGACGTCGGCGCGAACAACACGAGGTACCAGAGCAGCACGAGCACGACCCCACCCGCAATGAGCCCGATGAGCAGTCCCCGCTTCACTTCTCGCTCCGCTTGAGCTTGTCGAGGCGATCGGAGCGCGCCTTGGCGGTGATCGTCGCGGTGGACGAGAAGTTCACGAAGTCCCGCCCGCTGGCGGCCGCGGTCTGGCCACCCCGGCTCGCGTTCGGAACCCACAGGTTGCTGAACGACGGGATCTGGGTCCCGATGCGCTGGATCCACGCCGCGACCGAGCGGAAGTCGAGCCCGACCACGGTGAAGGTCGCCGTCCCGCCGACCGTGGCCGTCGGGGCGGCGGGGGTCACGGGGGTCGCCGGCGTCGCGCCTGCGGCCGCGGTGGTCGTCGTGGTCGTCGTCGCACCGCCCGCGGCCGTCGTCGGGCTCGTCGGCGTGGTCGGGGTCAGCGTCGCGCCTCCGCCGGCGGACGTCCCTCCGGAGCTCGACGACGTGCCCTGGAATGCGGTGAGCCACGTGTCGTTGGGGATCGTGCGCGCGATGTCCTGCAGCATCCGGGCCCAGGAGATGTCCTGCTCGAGCTCGGTCTGGACCTGCGCTTGGAGCGCGTCGATCTGCGCCTGCGTGGTTTGCGCGTCCGACAGGCTGGCCTTCTCCTTGTTCAGGGATGCGATCTGCGTCTGCTCGGAGGCGAGGCGGTCCTTCTCGGTGTCGAGCGCGCTCTTGCGCACCCACCAGATCGCGCCCAACCCGATCAGCAGCAGGACTGCGATCACCGCCGCCACCGCGGTCAGCCGCCGGCGGGCCGCGGCGGCCATGCCCTCGCCCCCGACCAGGTCGATGCGGCGCCCGGTGGCGAGACCACCGAGCGCGAGCCCCACGGGTGTGGGGAGGTACGGGTCGATGGTGTCGACCCGGTCCGGGGGGAACCCGATGTCGCCGATCGCCAGCTGCTCGCGGGTGTCGCCATCTCGACGGGGAGGCCGACGAGGTCGCGCAGCTGCTCGGAGAGCCCGGGGGTGAGCGACGCGCCGCCGGTCAAGGTGACGCGCAGCAGCCGCGGCGCGCCGGGTTGCGCGCGGTAGTAGTCGAGCGATCCCCGGATCTGCTCGACGAGGTCCGCCAGCGGTCGGGCCATCGACGCCCGGGCCCGGTCCGCCACTGCCACGGGGACCAGCTCGGTCTGGCGCTTCAACGCTTCCGCCTGCTCGAACGGGAGCTCGAGGTCACGCGCGATCGCCTCGGTCAGGGTGCGACCGCCGACCGCGAGGATCCGGACGAAGCGCGGCAGGCCGGCCTCGTGCGCCACCATGACCGTGACGCCGGCCCCGATGCTCACGATCGCCTCCGCGCCGGGCCCGTTGTCGGAGACCCGCCGGCCGATCGCGCGGATCAGCGCGAGCGGCACCAGGTCCACCGCGCTGACCGTGAGGCCGGCGCCCCGCACCGCCGCGACGAGGCTGGCCACCAGGTCGCGGTGGGCGGCGGCCAGCAGCACCCGGACCATCGGCGCCGGCGGCGGCTCGTCGACCCCGGCCCCGGTCGGCGGGGCCAGGTCTTCCAGGACCTGGAAGTCGAGGACCGCCTCCTCCATCGGGATCGGGATGAGCTCCTGGGCCTGGAACCGCAGCGCGCCGGCGAGGTCCGCCTCGGACATGGCGGGAAGGTCGACCGTCCGGACCAGCACCCGCGGGCTCGCGACGCCCACGCGCACGTCGCCCTTGCGGAGGCTCAGCTCCTTCCAGAGCCGCTGGATCGCCGCGGTGACCGCGGCGACGTCGACGACCTCGCCGTCGCGCATCGCGGTGGCGCGAGCGCGACCTGGCCGAACGACGTGACCCGGGGAAGCTCTCCTGCCGGTTCCAGCTCGACGACGCGGACCGCGTTCGTCCCGATGTCCAGGCCGATCAGGCGGCGGGCCACGGTCCGCCTTCCTTGCCCTCGTGGTCGGGTGCGGGCACGCGCCGCGCGTCGAGGAACGCGACGACGTCGTTGCCGCGGATGCGCAGGTGCTTGCCGACCCGGATCGCTGGGAGGTCGCCGGACTTGATGAGCCGGTACACCGTCATCGTCGACACCCGCATGACCTCAGCGACCTCACGGGGAGTCAGGAGGTCATGGGGGACTGCGGACGCCACGCTGATCTCTCCTCAACTGATTCGGGCACAGTAAAGCTCAACGTCAACAATCGTCAACAACGGCAACAACGTTGAGCAACCCGTCGAAAAAGGGCCACCGGGCCCTGCGCCGGGCGCCCTCAGCGGTGGAGGTAGAGGTCGAGCAGCGACTGCCCGAACAGGATCGCCAGGACGGTGCCCGCGGCGAGGAACGGCCCGAACGGCACGTGGTCGCGCCGGGTGCGGAGCCCGGTCGCGATCAGCAGCACCCCGATGACCGCACCGAGCAGGAAGCCGAGGAACAGCCCGACGAAGACCGAACCCCAGGAGAGCCAGCCGAGCGCGAGGCCGAGCGAGAAGCTGAGCTTCACGTCGCCGAAGCCCATGCCCCGAGGTGCGATCAGGTGCACGGTGAGGAAGAAGGCGAACGCCGCCAGCCCGCCGAGGAGGGCGCGCACCAGGTCCGAGCCGGCATCGTCCAGGATCGCGGCCAGGCCGAACAGCAGGACGAGCGTCGCCGAGAGCGGGTAGACGATCCGGTCCGGCAGGAGGAACGTGTCGAAGTCGATGAGCGACAGCGCCAGCAGCGCGGACACGAGCACGAGGTAGGCGGGCAGCTCCCAGGCCGCACCGAAGCGCAGCGCCATCGCCACCCACAGCCCGGCGCAGGCCAGCTCCACCAGCGGGTAGCGAGCCGAGATCCGGATGCCGCAGTGCCGGCACCGGCCCCGCAGCACGAGCCACGACACGACCGGGATGTTGTCGTACGGGGCGATCTCGGCGTCGCAGCCCGGACAGTGCGAGGGTGGCCGCACGATCGACTCCTGACGCGGGACGCGCCAGATCACGACGTTGAGGAACGACCCGATCATCAGGCCGAGCACCCCGCACACCACGACGAGAAAGGTCGTCATCGGCTGCGAGGCTACGGGCGCCGCGGTCGTCGGTTGAGGACCACAGAATCACGGCCACTGGTCGGACCAGCCCGCGCTCGGGTCGAAGGCGTCGGCGGTGCAGGCCCCGGTGTCGATCCGCTGGAAGCGGGTGGCACCGGTCTCGGGCTCGAGCACCCCGTAGCAATGGCCCGACGTGGAGCGCGACGCGAGGACGACGAACGTCGCCCCGGCCTGCTGGTCGACGAGCACGGAGACCTCGCTGCGGCTCGCCCGCGCGACGGTGCCGTGCGGGACCACGTGCAAGCCGGGTTCGTCGGCCTGGACAGTCGAGGCGTCGCTCACGCCCGCGACCTCTGCGGCCTTGGCACTGACGAGCAGGTTCCGCACCACCGTCTGGGCGGCCCGGTCGTTCGCGCCGGCGCGCGCACCGAGGAAGGTCGGGATCGCGATGGCCATGAGGATTCCGATGATCGTCACGACGATGAGCAGCTCGACGAGTGTGAATCCGCGGGTGTCGTCGGACTTCATGTCGAACCCCGAGAACGAGTCCGGGGCGGGTCTCCCCGCCCCGGACGCTCGTTCTCCGATGGGTCCCTCGGCCTACCAGCCGTCCGGGTTGAACGTCTTCCCGGAGTCGTCAGGAGCAGCCGCGCTGCACGTGGCCTGGCCTGACGGGCTCGAGCCGAACTCCGTGCCGGGACCGGTTGCAGTGTCCCGGAGATAGAAGCACGTCCCCGACGCCGACCGGGCCGCGAAGACGATCTCGTCGGCACTGGTGTTCGCGACGGACACGCCCTTCGGCCCGATGGACAGTCCGGCCGCGTTGCACTTCGACGCCGACGCCGTGCCGTCACAGAAGGTCAGGCTCGGCTCGACAACCTGCAGAGCCGCGGGCGTTGCCGTCGTGTAGTCCGAGCTGTCGGTGTACAGCGTCTTGGCGGAGGTGAGCGCGTTGCGCAGCGAGGACTGCGCGGCGCGGTCCTTCGCCTTGTTCTGCGCACCGAGGAAGGTCGGGATGGCGATGGCGATCAGGATCGCAATGATGAGCACGACCACCATGAGCTCGATGAGAGTGAATCCACTCTCGTCGTCCCCGTCCCGCCGGGCGCGCAGCTTGGCAATGATGTTCACTGCATTCCCCTTTGGTTCGTCGGATTGTCAACGGCCGTTGCCGAGGATCTCGGCGACGACCAATGCCCATATCGGCCCAGTCATTCGGCAACTTGAACGGAATGTCCGGATTGCCCGGAGCGGCGCGGCAGCGACGGGAGCTCCTGGGTTCCGGGGGCGCCGCGCGCCAGACTGAGGGCGTGCGCCAGCGCGTCGTGGACCTGACCGTCCTCGTCGGGGAATGGCTCCTCGACCGGCTCGACCGCCTCGTCGCGCGGGCGTCCCGGCTCGGCAACCCGCCGTTCTTCTCGAACCGCGACTTCCTCTGGTCCTACGGGATGGAGGCGAACTGGCGGACGATCCGCACCGAGCTCGACGAGGTGCTCCGGTACCGCGACGAGCTCCCCAACTTCCAGGACATCTCCACCGACCAGGAGTCGATCACCGACGACGACCGGTGGAAGACGTACTTCCTCTACGGGTTCGGGTTCCGCTCCGACAGCAACTGCGCCCGTTGCCCGGAGACGGCGCGGCTCGTCGAGTCCATCCCGGGGATGAAGACGGCGATGTTCTCGATCCTCTCACCGCGCAAGCACATTCCCGACCACTGCGGCCCCTACAAGGGGATCGTCCGCTACCACCTCGCGCTCAAGGTCCCGGAGCCGCGCGACCGGTGCCGCATCCGGGTCGGCGACGAGATCGTCACGTGGGAGGAAGGTCGCAGCCTGATCTTCGACGACACCTACGAGCACGAGGTGTGGAACGACACCGACGGCGAGCGGGTGGTGCTCTTCGTCGACGTCGTCCGCCCGCTGCGGTTCCCGATGAACATCGTGAACGCGATCGTGATCAGCGCGATCGCGCGGTCACCGTTCATCGCCGACGCCAAGCGCCGGCACCTCGCCTGGGAGGCCCGCTTCGCCGCGGGCCGGGTCGGACGACTGCCAGCGCGTCCGGGCGGCGCCGCGGCGCAGCTTGCCACTGGTCGTGCGGGGGATGAAGCCGGCCGGGACGAGCTCCACGACGTCCGCGGGTAGCCCGGCATCCGCGAGCTTCGCTCGGAGGGCCAGGACCACGTCGCCGGCCTTCGCGCTCTTGTATCGGGATTCGGCGAGCAGGACCACGCGCTCCCCCTCCGGCCCGACCTCACCGAACGCGACGACGCGATCGGGCAGCACGCCCTCGATGCCCTGCACCGCGAGCTCGAAGTCCGACGCGGCGACGCGCTGCCCGTTGCGGTTGATCATCTCCTTCAACCGCCCGACGATGACGACCTCGCCGCCGACCACCTGGGCGACGTCGCCGGTGCGGAGCCATTCGCCGTCGAACGCGGCCGCGGTCGCCGCCGGGTCGTCGAGGTAGCCGGTCATCGCCGCCGGCGTCCGGGCCAGGAGCTCGTTGGTATCCGGGTCGAGCCGGATGTCGACGCCCGGCACCGGGCGCCCGCAGGAGACCCAGACGTGGCGGCCGTCCTCGACGGTGACGAAGCGCGTGCCCGACGGCTTCGCGGTGACCGCGAGCGTCGCCTCGGCCAGCCCGTAGGTCGGGCACAGCGCCTCGGGCCGCAGACCGTGAGGCTCGAAGACCTCGGCGAAGGCCCCGACGACGCTGGGCCGGATGGTCTCGGCACCAACGAGCACGTGCTGCACCGACGAGAGGTCGGCGTCGCCGCCCCGGCGCCGGAAGCGGCGGCCGACGAGCTCCAGCGCGAACGGCGGCGCGATCGCGAACGTCACCTGGAGCTCGCTCAGCAGCTCGAGCCAGCGGCCCGGGCTGCGCAGGAAGCTCTCCGTCGGCCACTGGTGCAGGGTGCCCTCGCTCCAGAGCGCGTTGATGACCGTGCCGATCAGGCCCATGTCGTGGAAGAGCGGCAGCCACGACAGCCCGCTGTCGCCGGGTTGGATCTCCCACTGCTCGCGGATCGACCAGAGGTTCGCGAGCAGCGCTCGCTGCGAGATCACGATCCCCTTCGGCTGCCCCGTCGTCCCCGAGGACGGTTGGATGAACGCGACCGGGTTCGGCGGGCCCGCGGGCACCACGTTCCCGCGCCCGCCGTCGATGCCGATCGCGCGCAGCTCCGGAACCGCATCGCGGTACGCCACGGCACTCGCGTCGTCGGTCGCGATCGCGACGAGGCGCATCCGCTCCACCCGGTCGCGCAGGACCGCGCACCAGGCCTCCGACCCGACGTGGCCGGCGAGGCCGAGCGGCACCGGCACCGCGCCCAGGTGCTGGAGCCCGTAGAAGGCGTCGCAGAAGACCGCGCGGTCCTCGACGAGGATGCCCACGTGCTCGCCGGGCGCGACCCCGCCGGACGCGAGCTGCCCCGCGACGCGCGCCGCACGCACCGGCAGGTCGGCGAACGTCACCTCGTCGCCGCTCGTCAGGTAGTGGTAGAGGACGTTGCGGTCGAGCCGGCCCGCGCGCTCGTCCATCAGCTCGACGAGGCTGCGGACCTCCGTGTCGACGCTCACCGTGAGACCGTCTTCCTGCCGTACCGCTCCGTCACGCCTGGCCCTTCGCCGACCGGGCCTCGACCTCCAGGGCGCCGATCAGCTGGCCGACGGTCGTCGCGCCCTCGAGCGACTCCTCAGGAAAGACGATCCCCAGCTCGTCCTCGGCGTCGTAGATCATCTCCATGATCTCGAGCGAGGACAGCCCGAGCGTCGCGAGCTCGAGGTCGTCGGTGACGAGGTCCGGGGTGACCCCGAGCGCGGTCGCGAGGCGTGGCCGCATGAACGCCGCGACATCCACCTCGCTCACCTCTCCCCCCGCGCCCGAACTTGCGTCGAAAGAGCCGCACCACGCGGCTCAAGTGACGCAAGAACGCTGGATTGGCTCACGTCCTCACCACACGGCCGAAGGTCTCGACGCAACGGTCGACGTCGGCGTCGGTGTGCACCGAGGTGGTGCTGAGCCGGAGCAGCGCCTCGCCGCGCGGCACCGCGGGGTAGACCCCGACGTTCACGTAGACCCCGGCTTCGAACAACGCGCGCCACGCGAGGGTCGCGTGCCACTCGTCCGGCATGCGCACGCCGACGATCGCGCTGCCCGCGAACGAGACGTCCGCGCCGAGCGCCCGCAGCCCGTCCGCCAACCGCGTCGCGAGCGCGATCGTGCGCTCCCGCCGCCACGGCTCGGCCCGGCAGATCCGCAGCGCCTCCTGCGCGGCGCCGACTGCGGCGGGGACGGCCGAGGCGGTGAACACGAACGGTCGCGCGTGGATGCGCAGGTGCTCGATGACGTCGGTGTCGCCGGCGATGACGCCTCCGCACGAGGCGAGCGACTTGCTGAACGTGCCCATCACCAGATCGGCGCCGGGATCGAGACCCACGGACAGGCCACCCCCGTCCGGGCCGAACAGCCCGAGCGAGTGCGCCTCGTCCACGAGCGTGCGCGCACCCGCGGCCCGGCTGATCGCGAGCAGCCGGGACAGGTCGACGACGTCGCCCTCCATCGAGAACACCGAGTCCCAGACCACCAGCGCGGCCCGCCCGTCCTGGGCCAGGCGACCGAGCTTGGCCTCGAGCTGGTCGAGATCGTTGTGGCGCACCCGCGCCACCCGCGCGCCCGAGAGCGCAGCGCCGTCCTCGATCGACGCGTGGTTCTTCGCGTCGGTGACGATGACGTCCTCCGGCCCGCAGAGCGTCGCGATCGTTGCGAGGTTGGCGAGGTATCCCGCGGTGAAGACGAGCGCGGCCTCGCGCTGCATCCAGTCCGCGAGCTCGGCCTCCAGCTCCAGGTGCAGGTCGAGCGTCCCGTTCATCAGCCGGGATCCGGTGCAGCCGGTGCCGTAGCGGTCCACCGCGCGCCGCGCGGCCTCGGCCACGCGGGGCTCGTCGGCGAGGCCGAGGTAGTTGTTCGAACCGAACATCAGCTTCGGCGCGCCGTCGACCACGACCTCACGCCCGAGCGGCGAGCCGACCGGGACGAAGTACGGGAAGGCGTGCGCGCGCGAAGCGAGGTCGACGTCGGCCCGCCGAGGATCCGCGCGCACCTTCCAGAAGAGATCGCGCTGGAGCGCGTCCAGCATCGTCACGTGACGTTCCGGAAGGTCAGGCGGGCCGCGCGGATCGCGGCGCGCGTGGCGCGGTTCGCCGCTTCGAGCTCTTCGGGGATGCCGAGCGGCAGAAGGTTGTCGATCACGATGCGCTGCACGCCGACGTCGACGAACGGCTGCAACCGGGCGACGATCTCGGCCGGCGTGCCGTGGGCGACGAAGTGGCCGGCGCCCTCCACCGGCAGGTCGTTGGCCGCATCCCGGATCGTCGCGGTCGGCACCCACTCCGGGATGTAGTCGCGCAGGCCCGCGAAGCCGGGGCCGAGCGGGTGCTCCAGCCCGGCCCGGGCGAAGACGTCGGCGTTCCCCGCGAGGGCCTGGACGCGCAGCAGGACGCCCTGCAGCGCCTTCTCGGCGACGTCGTGGTCCTCGTGGATGACCGCGTAGAGGTAGATGCCGGGCACGATGGCGCCCGGATCGCGGCCCGCGGTCTCCGCCGCGCGCTGCGCCACCGCCAGGCGCTGCTCGTACTGCTCGGCGGTGGTCGGCAGCACCGGCAACCACCCGGCGCCGTACCGGCCGACCAGCTCGAGCAGACGGTCCGAGTGGCCCCCGAGGACGATCTCGACCGGCGGCGTCGACGGGGTCCTGGAGCTCGCCATGCCCGGAAGGCGGTCGAGCGTGAAGTGCTCACCCCGGAAGGACACCGGGCCGTCGGTGTCGAGCAGGCGCGTGACAACCTCGAGCGCCTCCCCCAGCCGGCCGACCGGCCGGGTCCGGGCGATCCCGAGTGGTGCGGTGTTGAGACCCTCGCCCGAGCCGAGGCCGAGCACGAACCGGCCCGGGGCGAGCTCGCTCAGGGTCGCCGCGGCCTGGGCGATCGTGGCCGGATGGCGCCGGTAGGTGTCGGTGACCGCGATCCCGACCCGGGGGCGGCGGGTCGCCATCAGCGACACCGTGGCCGCGACGAAGGGGTCCGCATACGCGTGCGGGTCGTCGACGACCTCGGCCAGCACCCCGCCCGCCTCGCGCCACAGCTCGCGGGGGTGCCAGGCCATCAGGTGGTCCGGGTACCAGAGCGCATCGACGCCCTGGGCCTCGGCCAGCATCGCCGCGCCCGTCGCGATCGCGCTTCACGCGGTACGGAAAGCCCATGGTGCCGATCTCGATCATGATGTGCGATCAGGGTAACCGGGGACCTCCCTCTCCGAAGGTCTCTGGAGGGCACCGCCGGACCCCGGCCGACGTGGCGCCCTCCAGCGGCTGGCCGGCGATCTCGCGGTCGAGGCTGGACAACGGTGGGCCGCCGTGTGAAAATGAAACAGGTTTCATTTTTGGGTGCGCCGGTCCGGCGCGTGCGCGAGCGGAGGTCGGGTCGATGGAGTTCGGGCTGTTCATGGGCGGGTTCGTCCACAAGGACCAGATGGCCGCCAACCCGGATGCCGAGCACGCCCGGCTCATGAGCGAGGTCGCGCTCGCCGAGGTCGGGGACCGCACCAACTGGAAGTACTCGTGGTGGACCGAGCACCACTTCCTCTGGGAGTACTCGCACATCTCCGCCAACGAGACGATCATGCCGTTCGTCGCCGCACGCACGAAGCAGATGCACATCGGCTCGGGGATCATCAACATCACCCCGCCGGTGAACCACCCGGCACGCGTCGCGGAGCGGGTCGCGATGCTCGATCACCTCTCCGAGGGCCGGTTCGAGTTCGGCACCGGGCGCGGCTCGTCGACGACCGAGCAGGCCGGCTTCGGGATCAACGACCCCGAGCTGACCAAGGAGATGTACGACGAGGCGATCGGCGAGTTCAAGAAGATGTGGGCGCCGGGGACCTATTCGCACGACGGCCGCTTCTTCTCGCTGCCCGAGCGCAACGTCCTGCCCAAGCCGTACGTGAAGCCCCACCCGCCGATGTGGGTCGCCGCGGGCAATCCGGGCACGTTCGAGAAGGCCGGGAAGATGGGCCTCGGGGTCCTCTGCTTCACCGGTGGGTCGCCCGAGAAGATGGCGCCGCTCGTCGAGGTCTACAAGAACGCGATCGCCGAGGCGGAGCCCGTGGGCGAGTACGTGAACGACAACGTCGCGATCACGACCAGCTTCATGTGCCTCGAGGACCGCGACGAGGCGATCGACTGGGTGACCCGCTCGGGGAACGGCTACCAGCAGACCCTGCTGTTCAAGTACCTCGACACCTTCCCGAAGCCTCCGTTCGTGCCGGACTGGCCCACGGAGATCCCGGACCCGACGCGGGAGCAGGTCGTCGCCGGCCAGGACAGCGGGGCGAGCATCGTCGGCAACCCCGAGGACTGCGCGGCCGCGCTCCGGAAGTGGGACGCGATCGGTGTCGACCAGCTGATCATGGGTCCGTCCGGCAGCACCTATCCGGACGCGCTCATGGCCCAGACGATCGAGCTGTTCGGCACCCGGGTGATCCCCGAGTTCGACACCGACCCGGAGCACTCCACCAACCGGTACCGGGCCGAAGCCGCGCAGCGCCTCGCCCGCGTCTGACCCCGCGACCACGCGGGCTGGGAACATCCACCACCCGTTCGTCGTTGGAGGAGGTTGGCGCCGGTCGAGACGTGGGACCCGCCCCCTGCCCCGGGGACCCTGCGTCTCCCGGTGCCCCTTTCTGTCCGGCCTCCGGGCTCCCCCTTTCGCTTCTCGACACGCTGAACCACACCAGGTGTGGCTGAGCGTGCCGAGAACGGTGTGAGTGCGTCGGACTCAGGCGGAGCGGCGGACGGGGTGACCCACCGGGACGTCGGGGGTGGCCGCGGCCAGGGCCCGGGCGAGCTCGTCGATCGCCGCGTGGGCGTGGTCGAAGTAGCGGAGCTGGCGCCGCCCGGTCCAACGGTCGGGACGACGGCTCGCGGGGCGCACGCGGAGCTCGACCGCGTGTCGGGCCCACGGCGCGACCTCGACCGCGACCCGTTCCGGCGTCCGCCGGCCGGTCCGCAGGTCGGCCGGCGCCTCGCGCTCGGTCGGTCCACTTCCCCACGGGCCGACGATCGTCCGGCGCTCGAACGGGCCCACGAGGGTCAGCCCCGCGTACTCGCGCCCGGACAACCCCGGAAGCGAACGTTCGGTCAGGCTCGGCACTCTGCCCACCCGACGGGAGAGGACGAAGCTGTGATGTGACATCCGGATCCTCCTCGTGCTGGGTACACGACCATGCTCGTCGACGCGGGTTGCGGTGGGATCGCTGCCACGCAACGACTCGGCGACCGGCGTGTGACATCTGGGTGAGTGACCGCAGTCACCGGTGCACGCGTGTGTCGTGGGTCACGCGCGGGAAGGCTTCAGCCGGCTACTTGATCAGCTTGATGATGTTGAACATCGGCAGGTAGAGGCTGATGATCATGCCGCCGACGATGACGCCCATGAGGCAGATCAGCAGCGGCTCGATGAGCGACGTGAGCGCATCGACGGTCGCGGAGACCTCCTGGTCGTAGAAGTCCGCGATCTTGTCGAGCATCTCGTCGAGCGCGCCGGTCTCCTCACCGACCGAGATCATCTGCACGACCATCGGCGGGAAGACCTCGTGCTGCTCCAGCGGACGCGACAGCGTGTCACCGCGCTTGACCGCACCCTGCGTGTCGCGCACGGCGGTCGCGATGACCTCGTTGCCGGAGGTCTCGGCCACGATGTCGAGCGCTTCGAGGATGCCGACCCCCGACCGGGTGAGCGCCGAGAGCGTGCGCGAGAACCGCGCCAGCGACGCCTTCCGGGTCAGCACGCCGAACACCGGGACCCGCAGCTTGAACGCATCCCACTTCGGCCGGCCCGCGTCGGAGTGGGCCCACTTCCGGAACAGGAAGAAGGCCGCGACTCCGAGCAAGATGAAGATCGGGAAGAAGGTCTTCAGGAGGTCCGACACCGAGATCAGGATCCGGGTGGGGAGCGGCAGCGTCCCGCCGAGGTCGGCGTAGATCGCCTTGAACTGCGGCACGATGAGCAGGAGCATCGCCGTCGCGATCACCGAGCAGATCACCAGCACCACGATCGGGTAGGTCATCGCGGACTTGATCTTGCGCCGCAGCTCGACCTGCTTCTCGATGGTGTCCGCGAGCCGGATCAGGACCGCGTCGAGGGAGCCGCCGGCCTCACCGGACTTCACCATCGCGATGTAGAGGTGGTTGAAGATCTTGGGGTGGCGGCCGAGGGCGGCGGACAGCGAGGAGCCCCGCTCGACGTCGAGCCGGACCTCACCCGCGACGCGCGCGAGCTGGGCGTCCTCGGTCTGCTCGGTGAGGATCGCCAGGGCCCGGATCAGCGAGAGTCCCGAGTTGATCATCGTGGCGAACTGCCGCGAGAAGACGGCAAGGCTCTTCAGCTTCACCTTGCCGCCGAGCCCGGGGATCTTGACGTCGGCGCGCAACGACGTCGAGGACTTCTCCTCGATCGCGACGGGGGTGTACCCCATCTGGCGGAGCTTCCCGATGACCAGGGTCTGGTCGTCGGCCTCGAGCGAGCCCTCGACGATCTTGCCGCCCTGGTCGCGGACCTTGTACGCGAAGGTGGTCGGCATCAGGCGGCCCAGCTCGGGCTCTGGATCAACCGGCGCAGGTCTTCCTCGTTCGTGCAGCGCTCGAGCGCGCTCTCGAGCGTGACCGTGCCGGCCTGCACGAGCCTCGCGAGGTTCTGGTCCATGGTGACCATGCCGAACTTCCCGCCCGCCTGCATGAGCGAGTAGATCTGGTAGATCTTCCCCTCCCGGATGAGGTTGCGGACCGCCGGCGTGGCGACCAGCACCTCGGACGCGACGGCGCGCCCCGAGCCGTCCGACGTGCGCAAGAGCTGCTGCGTGCAGATCCCCTGCAGCGACGACGCGAGCTGCACCCGGATCTGCTGCTGCTGGTGGGACGGGAACACGTCGATGATGCGGTCGATCGACTGCGGCGCGTCCTGGGTGTGGAGGGTCGCGAACACGAGATGGCCGGTCTCCGCCGCGGTGAGCGCGGTCGAGATCGTCTCGAGGTCGCGCATCTCCCCCACCAGGATGACGTCGGGGTCCTGGCGCAGCACGTGACGCAGCGCCTCGGCGAACGAGTGCGTGTCCTCGCCGACCTCGCGCTGGTTGACCACCGCCCGCTTGTGGGTGTGGAGGAACTCGATCGGGTCCTCGACGGTCATGATGTGCAGGGCCTTCGTGCGGTTCACGATGTCGACGAGCGATGCGAGCGTCGTGCTCTTCCCCGAGCCCGTCGGCCCGGTCACGAGCACGAGACCACGCGGGAGCTCGGCGAACTGCTTCACCGACGGGGGCAGGCCGAGCGCGTCGAAGTCGACGATCTCGTAGGGGATGGCCCGGAGGACCGCGCCGACCGAGTCGCGCTGGAGGAACACGTTCATCCGGAAGCGGCTCTTGCCCGGCAACGTGTACGAGCAGTCGAGCTCAAGGTCGTTCTCGAAGCGCTCGCGCTGCTTCTGGGTGAGGATCGCGTAGATCATCTCGCGGATGTCCGAGCCGTTGATCGCTTCGACGTCGGGAACGACGCGCAGCTCGCCGTGGACGCGGATGACCGGCGGGCTGCCCGCGGTCAGGTGGAGGTCCGAACCCTTGAGCTCGAGCAGCATGGCGAGCAGCTCGTTGACATGGAGGCCCTCGGGCTCCTCGCCCAGCTCGGGATCCTCGGGCCGTTCGAGGCTCGGCGCGCTGCTGCGGTCGGGTCCGAACACCGAGTCGATCGCGTGCAGGATCTCGTACCGGCTCGCCGCGGCCGGGATGACCTCGTAGCCGGTGGCGGTGCCGACGGCCTGCACCGCGGAGTCGTCACCCGGGTCCGCGAACGCGACGACGAGCCTGGTGTCCTCGAAGCCCACGCCGATCGCCACCCGGTCGCGCGCCACGATCTCGGGGATCGTCGTGGCCGCGTCCGGGTGCAGCGGGTACTCGGTGAAGTCGACGAAGCGCAGCCCCACGGTCTCGGCGATCGCCGCGCTCGAGGTCCTTCTCGCCGACCAGCCCGTTGCGGTGCAGGACCGCGGGCAGCGGGTCGCCCGTGCGGCGCGACTCGGCGGTGGCGATGGCGAGGTCGTCACGGGACAGCACGTGGCGCTCGATCAGGAACTCGCCCAGGACACGGGATTGGCTCGAGAGCATGGAATGCCTCCTCTCGCCTCTATCGGCGCAAGGCGGACAACCCTGAAGCCGCGCGGGGCCACGGGTGCGGCAGTCCCCGGGGACGGACCGATCCCACCCACCCTCCACGTCCGCCCCCGGCGCCTGCCACCCCCGGCCGGGCCGCGGAGACTCAGGTGACGACCCGGAAGACCTCTTCGAGGCTGGTCACGCCGAGGGCGACCTTGCGGAGCCCGTCCGAGCGCAGCGGGACCATCCCCTCCATGATCGCCACCTTCTTCACGTCGTCGGTCGAGCGGCGCTCGATGATCAGCTTCTCGATCTCCTCGGTCACGAGCAGCACCTCGTGGAGGGCGAAGCGGCCCCGGTAACCGGTCCGCCCGCAACCGCTGCAGCCGACCGCCCGACCGAGCACGGGCCAGTCGGTGCCGTCGATCTGCTCCATCGGCCACCCGGCTTCGATGAGCTCGGCCTCAGAGGGCTGGTACTGCTCCTTGCACCGGTCGCAGAGCTTGCGCGCGAGTCGCTGCGCGAGGACGCAGTCGAGCGCGCTGGTGACGAGGAAGGGCTCGACGCCCATCTCGACGAGCCGTTGCGGAGTCGACGCCGCGTCGTTGGTGTGCAGCGTGGTGAGCACGAGGTGACCGGTGAGCGACGCTTCGACGGCGATCGTCGCGGTGTCGCGGTCGCGGATCTCCCCGACGAGCAGGACGTCGGGGTCGGCGCGCAGGATCGACCGCAGCGCGGCGGCGAACGAGAGGCCCGCGCGGCCGTTGATCTGCATCTGGTTGATGCCGGGGAGCCGGTACTCGACCGGATCCTCGATCGTGATGATGTTGCGCGACACCTCGTTGAGGATGTTCAGCGTCGCGTAGAGCGTCGTGGACTTCCCCGACCCGGTGGGACCGGTCACGAGGATCGTGCCGTAGGGCTTGCGGTACGAGCTCTCGTAGCGTTCGAGGACGTCGGGGAGGAATCCCTGGTCGTCCATGCTGAGCAGCGCCTGGCCCTTGTCGAGGATCCGCATGACGACCTTCTCGCCGAACACGGTGGGCAGCGTGGCCACCCGCAGGTCCATGGGCTTGCCGCCCACGGTCAGCGACATCCGGCCGTCCTGGGGGATCCGCCGCTCGGCGATGTTCATCTCCGACATGACCTTGAGCCGGCTGATCACGCCGGCCTGGATCGACTTCGGCGAGTGCATGACCTCGTGGAGCACGCCGTCGACGCGGAACCGGATGCGCAGGTCGCGCTCGGCCGGCTCGACGTGGATGTCGGACGCTCGGTCCTGCACCGCCTGTGTGATCAGGAGGTTCACGAACTTGACGATCGGCGCGTCCTCGATGACCTCGCTGACGTTCGCCAGGTCGTCGCCGTCCCCCAGCTCGTCGGCGGCCTCCTGGGCCATGGTGTCGACTTCGCCGTCGAGTCGGTGGAAGCGGTCGATCGCGTCCTGCAGCTGACCCGCGGTCGCGACGACCGTGGCGATGTCGGCACCCGTGAGCGCGCGGATGTCGTCGACCGCGAACACGTTCGAGGGGTCGCCCATCGCGACGATCAACCGGCCGTCGTCGTCCCAGCCGACGGGAAGGGCCTGGTACTTGCGCGCCAGGTGCTCGGGGATGAGCCCGGCGACCGACGGGTCGACGGTGCGCTCGGAGAGGTCGACGAACTCGAGCCCGACCTGCTCGGCGAGGGTGCGGACCAGGTCGGTCTCGGAGATGTGGCCGTGCTCGATCAGGACCCGGCCGAGCGCCTTGCCGCTCGTCGCCTGCTCGGCCAGCGCCGCGTCGAGCTGGGCCTGCACGATCAGGCCTCGCGCCAGCAGCAACGTCCCGAGTTGTGCGCCGTCCGACACCGGGTCCTCCGCGGGCGAGGCGGTCCTTGCCCTTCCGGGGGCTATCGGCGGGTTCGGGCGGTCGCTGTAGATCTCACATTCAGCTCTGGTCGCGCAGCCCGGAGAAGAGCCGGAGGAGGGCGCCCCGGTCGCTCGTGATCTCCGAGCCGCTCATCTCGGCGTCCTCGTCGTCGGGCGTGCCCGGCGCGGCCGCCTCCGGCTCGGACCGCGGGTCGGCCGTGGGGACGGGTCCGGGATCGTCCAACCCGGCGCGGGCCGCGAGCACCGCCCGCTCCCGGTCGAGCGAGTCGGCATCGAGGGCGGCACCGGGGTCGGGGACGCTCGTGACCATCTCGATCGGCTCGCGGCCGGCGGTCACGCTCTCCTCGCGGGCGACGTGGATCGCACCGGGCGGGAGGATCAGCTCCGGCGTCGGCGGGACCGCCTCCGCGCGGCCCGGGAGCCGGTCACCGGTCAGGATCCGCACTGCGCCGTGGTCGATGAGCTCCTTGAGCACCGGCCCGACCTCGACCACGCTGTGCCCCACCTCGCGGGCGATCTGGCGGACGGTCCGCGACCCGTCGATCAGGGTGAACACCTTGAACGCGGTCCGGGACAGGGTCAGGGACTCCTCGGGCAGCTCGTCGGCGATCTCCGGGCGGACGTCGAAGCTCGGGAGCACCGCCTCGACCGCGGGCCAGGCCCGGACGATGTGCTCGACGGTCTCGACGATCGGACCGATGTCGGTCCCCCGCTCCGCGGTCCACGGCGGCACCTGGTCGGCGATGAACTCGAACGAGCCGCGGCCGAACCGCATCAGGTGGAAGCAGACGTCGATCAGACGCACGTCGAGCGCGTGGCGGTCCTCGACGGGTCCGGAGTAGTCGGCCGCCTCGCCGGCGCAGAACCGTCCGGCCGCCGTGTACAGGGTGCCGCGGCCGTCCGGACCCTCGACCACGAGCGCGCCGCTGTGCCGGGCGCGCTCGATCAGGCCGAGGATCTCGGCCAGCGAGAACGTGTCGAGCGTGCCCTGCAGACCCACGTTTCCCTCAAGATCTCCGGAGGGCGACCTCCCGACGTCGGTTGTCGGGCGCCCTCCGGCGTCAGAAATGTTGTCGGCAGTCAGGTGCTGATCATTGAGCCGCCCGGCGCATCGCCTCGAGCGGCGCCGGCACCCCGGTCATCGCCTCGAAGCCGAGCGCGGCCTGGTGCACGAGCATCCCGAGCCCACCGACGCAGTGCGCGCCGCGCGCCGCCGCCGCGACCAGGAACGGTGTGTCCGGTGGGTGGTAGATCAGGTCGACGGCCCACTGCCCCGGGCCGGGCGCGTCGACCGGGAGGGGCTCGCCGCCCATCCCGAGGGGTGTCGCGTTGAGCACGACCTCGAAGTCCCCGGTCATGGCAGTGCGGAGGTCGATCACGCTCGCGTCCGGCGCCAGGTCGGCCGCAGCGTGGGCGGCATCCACCCGGCGGGCCGCGACCGTGACCCGCGCGCCGGACCGGCCCAGGGCCAGGATGCTCGCCCGGGCCGCGCCGCCGGCCCCGAGCACGAGCACCGTCCGGCCGGCGACGTCGAGCGCCGCGTCCACCAGGCTCCGGAGCAACCCCTCGCCGTCGGTCGAGTCGCCCCACAGGGAGCCGTCCCCGCGCCGCACGACGGTGTTGACCGCGCCCAGCGCCGATGCGTCCGCGCTGAGCTCGTCGCACGCCCTCGCGGCGTCGGCCTTGTGCGGCATGGTGACGCTCAAGCCGTCGATGCCGAGCAGCGGCATCGCTCGAACCGCGTCGAAGCCATGGCCCTCGGCCACCTCGAGCGCGACGAACACCCGGTCGAGCCCGGTCGCGGCGTAGGCCGCGTTGTGGATCGCGGGCGAGCGTGAGTGGCGCACCGGGTCGCCGATCACCGCAGCGAGGCGGGTCGCGCCGGAGATCTCCGTCGCCTCGGTCATTTCAGGAGACCCTTCTGCCGCGCGGCTTCGACGTTGCGCTGGTGCTCGGCGTAGGTGGTCGCGAACGCGTGCTTCCCGTTCGCGTTGCTGAGGACGTAGTACTTGTACGCGACCTGGGCGGGTTGGAGCGCGGCCCGCAACGACGCCGTGGTCACCGTCGAGATCGGCGTCGGCGGCAGACCCTGGTTGCGGTACGTGTTGTACGGCGAGTCGCGCTGGTAGTCGGCGTCCGTGATCGGTCCGACCCGGCTCCCGCGCGCGTAGAGGAGCGTCGCATCGATCTGCAGCGGCATGTGGTCACGGAGCCGGTTCTCCACCACCGCGGCGATGAGCGGGCGGTCGACGTCGAGCTTGGCTTCGGTCTGGATCAGCGACGCGATCGTCACGGTCCGGTAGGGATCCGCGGACGTGCCCAACCCGGCCTTCGTCGCCTGCTTGTCGAAGTTCGCGACCAGCGTCCTGAGGATCGACGTCTCGGTGTCGGCCTTGCTCACGTAGTACGTGTCGGGCCAGGTGAGCCCCTCGAGCGACGTCACGTTCGCGGGCTCGTACTTCGAGCGCACGGTGTTCGACGCCGCGACGACGAGGAACCGGTCGCGACTGAGGCCCGGGAGCTGCCCGACCCGGTCGGCGATCATGCTCAGCGTGAGGCCCGGGATGAGCGCGAGCTTGCGGTAGCTCAGGGTTGCCGGCCGCTCGAGCGCGTCGGCCGCGGGGCTCGACCCCATGTGCTCGCGCAGCTGGTGGGTGCCGGCCTGGAAGGGTCCCGCGCCCGAGAGCTTCACGTAGACGCGAAATGCGAGTGCGGAGCCGATGACGTGACGGCTCGCGAGCGCGTCGGCGATCTGGCTGGTGCCCCAACCCCGCTGGACGTCGACGGTCACCCGGCGGCCCGGATCCCCCGGCGGGTCGGTCTGGTACCAGAACCACGCGCCGGCCACGAGGACGAGCAGGACCAGCACCCCGACCCCGACGAGGACGATCCGGCGCCGCGGCCGCGGCGTCGAGCGGCGCCGCGCCGACCGATCGGTGGGGGCCAGCGGGTCCGGATCGGTGGTCGTCACGATGTGGCCTCGAGATAGGACTGCAACATGACCGCGGCGGCGACCTTGTCGACCACCTGCTTGCGCGCGTCCCGAGTCATGCCCGCCTCCACCAGGCTGCGCTGCGCGATCACGGTGGTGAACCGCTCGTCGTAGCCGTCCACCGTGATGCCCTCGGGCGCGATGGCGCGCAGCTCCTCGATCTCCGCCCGCGCCGACTGCTCGGCCGGGCCCGACTTCCCCGAGAGGGACCGCGGCAGCCCGACCACGATCCGGTCGGCTTCGTGCTCACGGGCCGCCGCGAGGATCGCGCGGTGGTCCCAGGCCCGGTCACCGGAGCGCGCGAGCACCGAGAGCGGCGACGCGAGCGTCCCGGTCGGGTCCGAGAGGGCGAGGCCGATCCGGCGGGTGCCGAGGTCGACCCCGAGGACGCGGGGCAACGGCGCCCCTAGGCGCGCACGGGGGTCATGGCACTCACGAGCCTACGGCTGCGGTTGCCTGCTCCCGGGCCAGGGCGAGCGCATCGTCGAGCGCGGCCACGTTCTTCCCGCCGCCCTGGACGAAGTCGGGCGCCTTGCCGGTGCCGCCGCCGAGCAGCTTGGCGACCGGCGCGCCGATCGCCGCGGCCGAGACACCGCCCTCGACCCGGTCCTTGCTGACCGCCACCGCGACCGAGGCCTTCGTGCCGTCCGGGGACGCCCCCACGATCACGACGACACCGGATCCGAGTGCGTCGCGCGCGGCGAGCGCGAACCGGCGCAGGTCGTCGCCCGCGACCCCGTCGCGCCGCACCGCGAGGACACCGTCGACCGCGTCGGCGACCAGGCTGCCCGCGTCGGCGACCGCCTGCTTGGAGCGGAGCCCGTCGACCTCGTCGCCCAGCGCCTTGACCTGCGCGAGGAGGCGCTCGATCCGTTCGGGCACCTCGGCCGGGCCGACGTTGAGGAGCGTCGCGGCCGCGCGGAGGCGCACCTCCTCCTCGTGCACGCGCGCGAGGGAGCCCTCGCCGGTGACCGCCTCGATCCGTCGGAGGTTTGCACCGATCGAGCCCTCGCTGACGATCTTGATCGGCCCGATGAAGCCGAGCGCGTGCACGTGGGTGCCGCCGCACAGCTCGATCGAGTGCTCACCGGCCTCGAGGACGCGGACGACGTCGCCGTACTTGTCGCCGAAGAACGCAATGGCCCCGATGCTCTCGGCGTGGGACTTGGACGTCTCGTAGTGGCGGACCTTCGCGTCGGTGATGATCTCGCGGTTGGCCAGGTCCTCGATGCGGTCCAGCTCGCCCTGGGTGAGCGCCTCGTGGTGGCTGAAGTCGAACCGGAGACGGTCCGGGCCGACGTAGGAGCCCGCCTGCTTGACGTGGGTTCCCAGCACCTCGCGCAACGCCCAGTGCAGCACGTGCGTCGCGGTGTGATTGCGCCGGATCGCGTCGCGGCGTGCACCGTCGATCGTCGCGACGACCTCGTCGCTCTCGACCAGCTCTCCCTGCTCGACGCGGGCCCGGTGTACGCTCAGCACCCCGGGGATCGCGTACTCGGCGTCGCGCACGCGCACGACCGCGGTGCCGTCTGCGCTGGTGATCGTGCCGGTGTCGCCGACCTGGCCACCGGATTCGGCGTAGAACGGCGTGCGGTCGAGGAACACGTCGACCTCGTCGCCCGTTCCGGCCCGCCCGACGCGCTCGCCCGCGGCGACGAGCGCGAGCACCTTCGCACCGTCGGTGGTGTACTCGTGCCGGCCGGTGAAGTCCGTCGGTCCGTGGTCGTCGAGGATCTCGCGGTACAGCTCGACCGGCGCGACCGCGGCGCCACCCTCGGCCTTGTGCGCCTCACGGGCGCGGTTGCGCTGCTCGGCCATCGCGGCGTCGAATCCGGCCACATCGACGGACCGGCCCTGCTCCGCGGCGACCTCGCGGGTGAGATCGATCGGGTAGCCCAGCGTGTCGTGGAGGAAGAAGGCGCGCTCACCGCTGACGTCACCCGCGGCCACGATCTCCCCCAGCAGCTCCTCGCCGCGCTGGAGGGTGGCCCGGAAGCGCTCCTCCTCCCGGCGGATGACGTTCGTCACGAGCTCGCGGTGGGTCTCGAGATCGGGATAGGCGCCACCCATGACGCCGATCGTCGCGTCGACGAGCGCGGGCGTGACCAGGTCGCGGGCGCCGAGCCGGTACGCGTGGCGCACCGCGCGGCGGATGATCCGCCGCAGCACGTAGCCCCGTTCGACATTGCTCGGCACGACGCCGTCGCTGACGAGGAACGTCATCGTCCGCGCGTGCTCGGCGAGGATGCGCAACGACACGTCCGCGTCGCCGCCGGGAAACCCGTGGTACTCGACGCCGGTCACCCGCTCGGCGGCCGCGATCAGCGGTCGGAAGACGTCGATGTCCCAGATCGACTCGGCTCCCTGGAGGACCGCGAGGTTGCGCTCGAGCCCCGCCCCGGTGTCGATGCTCGGCTTCGGCAGCGGCACGAGCGTGCCGTCGGGCTGGGCGTCGAACTGCACGAAGACGAGGTTCCAGATCTCGACGTAGCGGTCCTCGCCCCCGTCCTTGGGTCCGCCCTCGGCCCCGAACCCGGGGCCCAGGTCCCAGAAGATCTCGGAGCTCGGGCCGCACGGGCCGGTGTCCGCCATGCGCCAGAAGTTGTCGTCGCCGAGGCGCTGGATCCGCGCCTGGGGCACGCCGACCCGGTCCCGCCAGATCGCCTCGGCCTCGTCGTCGCTCTCGTGGACCGTGATCCACATCCGTTCCCGGTCGAGGCCGAGCACCTCGGTGTAGAGCTCCCACGCGAACTGGATCGCCTCGGCCTTGAAGTAGTCGCCGAACGAGAAATTGCCCAGCATCTCGAAGAACGAGAAGTGGCGGTTGGTGCGGCCGATGTCGTCGAGGTCGTTGTGCTTTCCCCCCGCCCGGACGCACTTCTGCGACGAGGTCGCACGCGGGTAGGGGGCCGGCTCCTCCCCGGTGAAGTAGGGCTTGAACGGCACCATGCCCGCCACCGTGAACAGGACGGTCTTGTCGTGCGGGATCAGGCTCGCGCTGGGCACCAGCGTGTGGCCGCGCGCGACGAAGAAGTCCAGGAAGGCGGAGCGCAGCTCGTCGGCGGTCATCGGAGGCATGGGACCAGCCAGGCTACCGAACCCCCGGGGTGCGCCCTCCGGAGATCAGTGAGCTAGCCCCGGCGGAGCTCGGCCTCGCGCTCGCGCATCGCGCTGCGGCCCTCGCTGACCGCGGCCCGGACGTCGCGCGAGATCCCACCCACGGTGTCGGTCACCCGGCCGCCGATGCCCTCGGGCGTGTACCGCCGGGCCGCGGCCTTGACCTTGCGTGCCGCGTACCACGAGGTGCCGAGCCCGGCGCCGTACCCGACGGTCAGCCAGAACACCCGCTTCGGGATCATCTCTCCCACTCTTGACCCTGCGGGTCGGGCCGCCAACCATTCCTCCGGCGAAACGCTCCGCTGGTCGAGCGGCCGTGAGCGCGTCGCACCACCGCTCCGCTCATGACCCCTCGTCGCCGGCGCGCATCCGGCGGACCGCCCGCTTGGTGCCGGTGCCGAGGGCGAGGACCTTCACCACCGGGTTCGTCACGGTCTTGGACACGATGCGCGACGCGGTGTCGATCCGGTCGCCGACGGTCTCGGCCGCGGTCAGCAGGGCGCCGACCCGGTCGACCTCGCTCTCCGCGTCGCGCAGCGCGACGCGCATCTCCTCGGCGAGGGCGATGCTCTGCTCCTGGAGCGCGGCGACCGTCGCCCGCAGGTCCCGCAGGGTGAGCACGACCGACCCGAGCGCGAACAGCAGCCCACCCAGCATGACGGCCAGCAGGACCGCACCCGTGGCGGCCAACCAGTCACCCGCGCTCATCGCCATCCTCTCTGCTGGTCCCGACGCCCGGCCGGCGGTCGATGTCGGCGCCCCGGCCCGTCGGCCGGTAGTACACCGCCTCGACCGTCTCGTCGGGCCGGTACTGCTGAGGCACCCAGCCCTCGGGGGTGTCGTGAGGATAGACGTACCCTTCTCCGTGCCCAAGGTGCTGGGCCCCGGGATAGTGCGAATCCCGCAGATGCGCCGGAACCGCTCCCGAGGGCCGCTCCCGGACGTCGGCCAAGGCCGCGCCCAGCGCCACGATGGTGCTGTTGGACTTCGGCGCCGTGGCCAGGTACACGACCGCGTGGGCGAGGTTCAGCTGCGCCTCGGGCAGCCCGACGTACTCGACCGCCTGCGCAGCCGCGGTGGCGAGCGGCAGGGCGTTCGGGTCGGCCATGCCCACGTCCTCCGAGGCCAGGATCACCAACCGTCGGGCGATGAAACGCGCGTCCTCGCCGGCCTCGAGCATGCGGGCGAGCCAGTACAGGCCCGCGTCGACGTCCGAGCCCCGGATGCTCTTGATGAACGCGGACACGACGTCGTAGTGCTCGTCGTCGCCGTAGCGCAGGGCGCGCATCGCGAGCGCCGCCTCGGCGTACTCGAGGGTGATCGTCGGCGCGCCCGCCTCCGCGGTGAGCGCCGCCGCGACCTCGAGGCTCGTGAGCGCGTGCCGCGCGTCGCCTTCGGAGCGGTCCGCGAGGTGGTCGATCGCGTCGTCGTCGATCGTCAAGCCGTCGCCGCCGAGCCCTCGGGTCGGATCGGCGAGCGCCCGCTCCATGAGGGCGCGCAGGTCCGCGGGCTCGAGCGGTTCGAGCCGGAACAGGGTCGAGCGGCTGAGCAGGGCCGAGGTCAGCGAGAAGTACGGGTTCTCGGTGGTCGCGCCCACGAGCACCAGGAGGCCGTCCTCCACGTGCGGGAGCAGCGCGTCCTGCTGGGTCTTGTTGAAGCGGTGCACCTCGTCGAGGAACAGGATCGTGCCCTGGCCCCGCTCACCGAGGCGGTTCCGGGCCCGCTCGACGACCTCGCGCACGTCCTTCACCCCGGCGTTCACCGCGCTCATCGGCTCGAACGCCTTGTCGGTCGCACCCGCGATCAGCCGGGCGATCGTCGTCTTGCCGGTGCCGGGGGGTCCCCAGAGGATCACCGAGGACAGGCGGTCACCCTCGATCAGGGCCCGCAGCGGCCGGCCGGGCGCGAGCAGGTCGCGCTGGCCCACGACCTCGTCGAGGCTCCGGGGCCGCAGCCGGGCGGCCAAGGGCGCCCGGGATGCCAGCCGCTCCTCGGCCGCCGCCGCGAACAGATCAGCCGCCATCGCGCGACCCTACGCCGCCCCACCCCGAACTTGCGTCGCTCGAGCCGCGTGGGGCGGCTCATCTGACGCAAGTTCGGAAGCGGGCGCCCGTCAGTGCTTCGGTGCGGGCCTCGGCCTCACCCTGAGCCCGAGCTCGGTGAGCTGTGCCGGGTCCAGCGGGCTCGGCGCGCCCGTCAACGGGTCCTGGCCCTTCTGCGTCTTCGGGAACGCGATGACCTCGCGGATGTTCTCCTCTCCTGCGAGCAGCGCGGCCAGGCGGTCGATCCCGAACGCGAAGCCCGCGTGGGGCGGCGCGCCGAACCGGAACGCGTCGAGGAGGAAGCCGAAGCGCGCCTGCGCCTCCTCGGGCTCGATGCCGAGGAACGAGAAGATCTTCTGCTGCACCACCGGCGAGTGGATCCGGACGCTGCCCGAGCCGAGCTCCCAGCCGTTCAGCACGAGGTCGTAGGCCTGGGAGCGGACGGCCAGGAGTTCCTCGCCCGACGCGGAGTCGAGCAGCTCGAGGTCCTCGGGGTGCGGCATCGTGAACGGGTGGTGCGCGGGAATCGGGCGCCCGTCACCGTCGAGCCCCTCGAACAGTGGGAAGTCCACCACCCACAACAGCTGGAGCCCGCCCTCGTTCACCGGCGGGCGGCCGAGGTCGAGGCGCAGGATGCCGAGCACGTGGTTCGCCATCGACCGGTCGCCGGCGACGATGAGGACGAGGTCACCCGGCTTCGCGCCGAGCGTCTCCACGATGCCCTGCTGCTCGTCGTCGTTCAGGAACTTCAGGATCGGCGCGTCGAGCGCGCCACCGTCCTTCACCCGCATCCAGACGAGCCCGGCCGCGCCCAGCAGCTTCGCCCGGTCCACCAGGGCGTCGACCGTCGAGCGGCTCACCTCGCCCTGGCCGGCGACGCAGATCCCCTTGACCGCGGGCGCCTGGAACGCGTGGAACTCGGTCTGAGCGAAGACCGGGCCGAGGTCGACGAGCTCCATCCCGAAGCGGACGTCGGGCTTGTCGGTGCCGTAGCGCTCCATCGCCTCGTGCCAGGTCATGCGCGGGACGGCGCCGGGACGGGAGCCGGTCACCGCCTCGATCGCCGCGCCGACGGCTTCGGTCACCACGCCCATGACGTCTTCCTGGCCCGCGAACGACATCTCGGCGTCGTACTGCATGAACTCGAACTGGCGGTCGGCCCGGAGGTCCTCGTCGCGCAGACAACGCGCGATCTGGAAGTACCGGTCGAGCCCGCCGACCATCAGCAGCTGCTTGAAGAGCTGCGGGCTCTGCGGCAGCGCGTAGAACGCACCGGGTTGCAGGCGCGACGGGACCACGAAGTCGCGCGCGCCTTCGGGCGTCGACGCGATGAGCATCGGCGTCTCGACCTCCACGAAGCCCTGGCCGGCCATCGACGTCCGCAGCGCCGCGTTCACCGACGCCCGGAGGCGAAGGTTCCGCTGCATCTGGGGCCGGCGCAGGTCCAGGTACCGGTGGCGCAGGCGCAGCACCTCGTCGACGTCGTCGGCCCGCTCGGCCAGCGGGAACGGCGGCGGCTCGGCCTCGTTCAGGACCTCCAACGAGGTCGCGCTGACCTCGACGGCACCCGTGGGCAGCTCGGCGTTGACCGTGCCTTCGGGTCGGGCCCGCACGACACCGACGATCCGCAGCACCCACTCGCGTCCGACCCGGTGCACGGCATCGCCGACGGTCGACGGGTCGGCGACGATCTGCACCAGCCCGGAGGCGTCCCGGAGGTCGAAGAACACCACGCCGCCGTGGTCGCGCCGGGACGCGACCCATCCGCACAGCACGACGTCCCTGCCCTCGTCCTCGGACCGGAGCGTGCCGACCATCTGCGTGCGCATCACGGGGTCGCTTCCGATCGGCCGGCGCGGCGGTCGTTGAGCCAGGTAGCGAGCTCCTTCTCTGACACTTCGACCTGCTCTCCCGACTCGAGGTCCTTCACCGCGACCGCGTCGCGGGCCGCTTCGTCGCGTCCGAGCATCACGCCGAACCGTGCGCCCGAGCGATCCGCCACCTTCCACTGCGCGTTGACCGAGCGGCCGCCGTAGGCGCGGTCCGCACCGAGACCCTCCTCGCGCAGGTCGCTCACGAGCAGCGTCGCCTTCGTGCTCCCGACCTCACCGAGCCCGTTGATCACGAACGCGTCGAGCCGGCGCAACGACGGCGGCGCGGACCTTCCCGCTTCCAACGCGAGGACGAGACGCTCGATGCCGGCCCCGAACCCGATCCCCGGGGTCGGCGGGCCGCCCATCGCCTCGGCCAACCCGTCGTACCGGCCGCCACCGCCGAGCGCGTTCTGTGCCGCGTCGAGCGCGTCGGTCTGGAACTCGAACGTCGTGCGCGTGTAGTAGTCGAAGCCGCGAACGAGCCGCGGCTCGAGCTCGTACGCGATGCCGAGCGCCTGCAGACCCTCCTGCACCTGCTCGAAGTGGACGCGCGAGGCATCGGACAGGTGCTCGGTGAGCTGGGGCGCGTGCTCGACGACCTCCTGCCACTCCGGCACCTTCGTGTCGAGGACCCGCAGCGGGTTCGCATCCACCCGTTCCCGGAACTCGGGGCCGAGCGCCGCGGCATGCCCCAGGAGGTGGTCGCGCAGCGCGGCGACGTAGCCGGGACGGCTCTCGGCGTCACCCATCGAGTTGAGCGCCAGGGTGACGCCGGTGAGGCCGAGGTCGCGGTAGAAGCCGGCGAGCAGCGCGATGACCTCGACGTCGAGTGCGGGGTCGTCGACCCCAAGCGCCTCCACGCCGAGCTGCCAGTGCTGGCGGTACCGGCCCTTCTGGGCCCGCTCGTAGCGGAAGTTCGGGGCGACGTACCAGACCTTCCACGGCGCGGTCGGGCGGTGCTGCACGTAGGCCCGCACGACCGAGGCGGTGCCCTCGGGCCGCAGGGCGAGGGTGCGCCCTCCCTTGTCCGTGAGCTCGTACATCTCCTTGCTCACCACGTCGGTGTGCTCCCCGACCCGCTGGAACACCTCGATGTGCTCGAAGACCGGCGAGACGATCAACCCGTAGCCCGAGCGGGCGGCCCGGTCCGCGAAACGTGCCACGAGCTCGGCCCACGTCCCCGACTCGGGGGGCAGGACGTCGTGCACCCCCTTCGGGGCGCGGAATGCTTCGGACGGGACGCGGGGCATCCGGTCGATGCTACCGGCCGGCCTCGGCGGACCCGCGGGCATACGCCGGGCGCCGGGGCCGTGACGCCGCGTCTACAAGCCGGCCGGCACGGTGACCTCCCGCCAGACCGCGACCCCCCAGGCCGAGGCGATCGGGTCGAGGAACTTCGGCGGCGAGAGGTACTTCAGACGCTGGTCGTACGAGTAGCTCTTGGCGTACCCGGTGATGACGGTGCCACCGCTGTTGGTGCCGACGGGTCCGCGGAAGCGCTGCGCGATCGCCCCGGTCACCGACAGGGTCCCGAGCGCGTCCCCGCGCTGCCAGTACGGGATCGTGAAGCTGTGGTTGACCGCGAGGATCGCCGCGTTGATCGTCGGGTTGCTCTGCGCGCCGGCGAGGTTGTCCGAGCAGATCCGCTGGACGTAGCCGTTGGACGAGTTCCGGACGTCGTCCTCGCGGTCCCAGCCCGATCCGCATGACGGCGGTGGGTTGTTCGAAGCCCGAGGCGGGTTGTACGTCGTGGTCTGCAGCTGCACCGGGTGCCGCACCTGCACGAAGTTGTTCGCAACGAGACCGAGGAGCGACGTGCCGGTCGTACCCCCGTTGTACGTGAGATTGCCGGTGATGTTGACGTTGTTCGCGACCGCGATCGTCAGCTGGCCCTTGAGCTGGCCCTGGACGAACACGTCGCCGTCGCGGCAGCCGTACTGGGTCGCGTCGTTGGTGACGACGATCGTGGGCAGAGGGTACGCCGGGTTCGAGTACGGGCAGCCGCTCGTGAAGTTCGGGTCCCCCGCGGTCGACGGCACGCTCTGGACGTAGACGACGCCGTTGGCCGGCAACGCGCCCGTGCCGTTCTTCACACACCCGCCGTTCACCTGCTTCGAGAACGGGCTCGTGGTCGTCATGGTGCCGTCCGAGTTCAACGTGATGATCGTCGGCCCGGTGAAGAGACAGCCGCCCTTGCCGGCGGCGGTCTCCGCCTTGATCGACGAGTTGCTGGGTGGCATCGCGAGGTTCGAGAGGTACTTCGGGTCGCCGGGCGTCGCGAAGACCGGGTTGTTGCCCGAACAGGAGGAGTTCGTGCGGTAGCGCGGCTGGGTTGCCTTGTTCCAGCTCGTCGACGTGTTGCCGTTGAAGTGCGGCGAGCCACACACCAGGAACGAGTCGTTCGAGTGGAGCGGTCCGTTCACGGTGTCGGCCGAGATGAAGTTGATCTCCGTGCAACCCGAGCCGCGCGTGGGCGTCGCGTACGCGTAGGTCGTGCAATTCGCCGTGGCCTGGGTCGGCGTGTACGTGCCGTCGCCGGTGAAGCGCGGGCCGGTGTAGAGCGCCGGGTCGAGCGTCTCGAAGTCGGTGTAATAGAGGTAGTCGATGAAGGTCCGGCGCCGGAGCGTCGCCTGGACCGTCCGCTTGGTCGTGCCGACCTTGCCCGTCGACGTGATGAGGATCGTGCCGTCGACCGAGATCTTCGTCGTGTTGGTCGAGTAGCGGAACTGCGAGGTGGTGTTGCCGCCCGGCACGGGGACGTACTGGGTGAACGCCTGGTTCCCGTCCGGCGGCGCGTTCGTCGCGCTGTACTGGAAGTAGTTCGAGTTCTCGTTGAGCCGGAACACGAAGTCGTCGATCCCGGCCTCCGCCGCGGACAGCGACGCGTTCCAGTCCTGGTCGTGCCGCGACAGGTTCTGCGATCCGACGCCGTACTCGACCGCGGCCGCCGAGAGCGCGAGCAGCGCGGTGAGCGCGAGCATCACCGTGATGAGGGCGATGCCCTGCTCCCCCCGGGTGCGCCGGCCGATGGGCTTGGCTGCCGGGCTCATCCGCCGAACGTGTTCTGGTAGTCGACGTTGGGCAGGCGGACGGTGTTGAGCAGCGTGGTGTTCGCGACCTTGAGGGACGTCGACTTCCGGATCGAGAGCATGACCTGCACCGAGTCCACCGCCAGCCGGTCGGCGGCCGAGAGCGGTGCGGCAGTGAGCTCGCTGCCGTTCGAATCGAAGTACCGGAAGATCGGGCTGCTGGCCGGGTTCGCGATGTACCGGCCGACGAACCGGTTCGTCGCCGCGCCGTTGTAGGTGTAGGCAGGCGGCACGGAGCTGGCGTCGGGCTTCGTGACCTGCTCGATGAGCTCGGAGTTGGTATCCACGTAGATGCGCACCAGCCGAGGGCCGTTGGCCACGACTGTGCTGCCCGACCCGTCGTTGTCGAGGTTCGCGTAGAAGATCACCTCGCGCTTGTTCGCGAGGACGAAGGGCGACGTCCCCGCCTGGAGCCGGGTCGCGGTCCGCATGTCCTTGGTCGTGACCGCCATCAGCACCCGCGCCTCGTCGAGGTTCTGCAGCCGGGCGCCGCTTCCACTGATCGCGTTGGTCGCCGCGTCGATCCCCTCGTAGACCACCCCGAGCACCATGGTGAGCAGCGCCATCACGATGATGACTTCGAACAGCGTCTGGCCCTGTGCGCCGTGCGCGCGCCGGATGCGGGTCACAACGAGCCCACGCTCACGGTCGTGTTGCCGCTCACGCGCGGATCGAGCGCAACGGTCGGCCAGCTGCCCGGACTTGCTCCGGAGACCTGGAAGGTCCATGTGCCGTACGGAAGCGCGACGAAAACCGGGCCCGGTGCAGCGAACGTCCCGAGCGAGTACTGGAGCCCGGTCGGGCAGCCGTTGTCCGCGGCGTGCGCCGCGACGATCGTCTGTGGGCCGCTCGTTGCCCAGGAGGCGTCGAGGTCCAGCTCGACCGTCGGCATGTTCACCGTGCCGGTGGCGATTCCTCCCGGCGACGAATCGAATCCGGGGTCACGGGTCGCGCCGGGCCAGAACGCGAGCCCGTTGCCGTCCTTGCCCTCCGGGTCCGCATCGGCACAGCTCCCCGCCCAGGCGTCGTAGCCGTCCGGGTACGGGAACAGGTTCCCGACCACCCGGATGGCGCCGGTGCCGGCGAACTCCTTCGACCCCGTCGGGAGGAGCGCGGTGTTGCCGACGTCGACCGACACGTTCGAAGGGAAGGAGCCGCCCCCGGTCGAGCCCAGGGTGAGCGTGAGGGTCGCGGCCTGGTCGTAGTCGAACGCGACCGAGCTCACGGCTCCGGGCGTGACCCCGGTGACCTGTGCGGGACCGACGTTGCCCTGCCGGTCGACGTAGCCGACCGCCCCGAGCGAGACGGTGTAGCTCGCCGGCGGCACGAACGCGAAGAAGGCGCACCCGTCCGAGGTGGTGGTGAGACTGCGGTTGAAGCCGGACGCGGTGACCGTCACCGGCACTCCCGCGAGCGGGCTCGCGGTCCCCCCGAGCACCTTGACTGCGATGTGGCCGTTGTTCGGGTCGTAGGACCCGACGGGCGGGCTCAGGATCGTGGTCGACTTGACGGGTGGGACGCCGCGCATGTCGGACCAGAAGACGCTGACCGTGACCCGCAGCACCTGGGGCGTCGAGGACCCCGAGTCACACGGGCCCTTCGTCGAGTCGTTGTCGACCCACTCGGACTCGCGCCGCACCGTGTAGGGCACCCCGTCGACCGACTGCGGACGGTCGACGAGACCGAGGGGCAGGGTCGTGAAGTTGGCCTGGCGGATGTCGTCCATCTCCTGGCTGGCGAGGTTCGCGGCGACGCTGCGGTTCCGGTTGTTGCGGGCCAGGTTGAGCCCGCCTTCGATCGTCAGCGCGAGCCCGCCGGCGAGGATCGCGAACACGCTCACCGCGACCACGAGCTCGATCATCGTGAGCCCGCGTTCGTCCGGCCTGGCTCCCCGGCCAGCTCCGCCTCCGGCTCGTGTTCGGACGCTCATGTTCGGACGGTCTCCTCGCTGCCGCCGTGTATCGGCAGCCGCGAGCGGGGGTCTTGAGCGACTTGGGCGGATATGGGCGACGCAACCGGCGAGTGAACAACACGGCTGAGTATCTCGTCGGTCGGCGCCCTCCCGGGTCTCAGCGCTTCAGCTGCGTGCGGGAGCGGAAGCCGGAGCGGGCACGAAGTGCGCAGGCCGCAGCGACTCGGGAATCACGCGTTGGCGTGGCCGGGGAGGACCCGGGAGACCTCGTAGATCGAGTCGACCCTTTTGATCGCGGCGATGATCGACTCCAGGTGGCCGGGGTCCGCGAGCTCGAAGTCGAAGCGGAACCGGGCGACGCGATCGGTCGAGGTCTGGCTGGTGCAGGCGAGGATGTTCACGTGGTGGTCGGCCAGGGTGTTGGCCACGTCACGGAGCAGCCGGGACCGGTCCAGCGCCTCTACCTCGAGCGACACGACGTAGGTCGCGGGCGAGTCGTGGTCCCACTCGACCTCGATCAGCCGCTCGGACTGGGTGACGAGCCCGCCCGCGTTGGCGCAGTCGGACCGGTGCACGGAGACGCCCCGGCCCCGGGTGACGAAGCCGATGATCTGGTCGCCGGGCACCGGCGTGCAGCAGCGTGAGAGCCGGACGAGGACGTCGTCGAGACCCTCGACGTGGACCCCGGCGGTGCGCCGGCGCGCGTTGCTCCGGGCCGGCCGCCGCGCGGTGATCGGGATCTGCTCCTCGCCGCCGGCCATGTCGCGGCGCAGCCGCTGCGCGACCGCCTTGCCCGAGACGTGGCCCTCTCCGATCGCGGCGTGGAGCGCCTCGACGTCCGCGTAGTGCAGCGTCTCCGCGATCTCGGGGAGCCGCGTCGAGGCCACGGCGATCGGCAGACCCTCCTTGCGCAGCGCCTTGACCAGCTCGTCGCGGCCGGTGTCGATTGCGTCGACTCGACGCTCACGCGAGAACCAGTGGCGGATCTTGGTACGGGCCCGCGGCGTGCGCGCGAACTGGAGCCAGTCGCGGCTCGGACCCGCGCCTTCGACCTTGCTGGTGAAGATCTCGACGGTGTCGCCGGACGCAAGTGTCGAGTCGAGCGGGACGAGGCGTCCGTTGACCCGGGCGCCGATGCACCGGTGCCCGACCTCGGTGTGGATCGCGTACGCGAAGTCGACCGGGTTCGCCCCGGTCGGCATCGTCACGACCCGGCCCTTCGGCGTGAAGACGAAGACCTCGTCCTGCTCGAGGTCGATCTTCAGCGACTGCATGAACTCGGCCGGATCCTCGGTCTCCTGCTGCCAGTCGACCAGGCGCTGGAGCCAGACCAGATCGTCGGCCTTGGCCGTCTCGTCGCGCTCCTTGTAGCCCCAGTGCGCCGCGATCCCGTACTCGGCGCGCCGGTGCATCTCCGTGGTGCGGATCTGGACCTCGACCAACCGCCCGCCGGGACCGATCACCGTCGTGTGCAGCCCCTGGTACAGGTTGAACTTCGGCATCGCGATGTAGTCCTTGAAGCGGCCCTGCACCGGACGCCACCACGAGTGGATCGAGCCGAGCGCGGCGTAGCAGTCCTTCACCGTCTCGACGACCACGCGGATCCCGACGAGGTCCTGGACCTCGTCGAACTCCTTGTTCTTGACCACCATCTTCTCGTAGATCGACCAGTAGTGCTTCGGACGGCCGCGCACGTCGGCGTCGATCTTCAGCTCGGTGAGCCGGTCGTGCAGCTCGACGAGCAACCCGTCGAGGTACTCCTGGCGCTCCGGCGTCTGGGTGTACACGAGCTGTTCGATCTCGGCGTAGCGCTTCGGGTGCACGACCGCGAACGCGAGGTCCTCGAGCTGCCACTTGACCTCGCCGATTCCCAGCCGGTGCGCGAGCGGTGCGTAGATGTCGAGGGTCTCCTGCGCGATGCGCTGCTGCTTGGCCTCGGGGAGCGAGGCGATCGTCCGCATGTTGTGGAGACGGTCGGCCAGCTTGATGAGCAGGACCCGGATGTCCTTGGCCATCGCCACGAGCATCTTGCGCAGGGTCGCAGCCTGCTGCGCCTCCTTGGAGTTGAACTGCAGCCGGTCCAGCTTGGTGACCCCGTCCACGATGGCGGCGACGTCCGGGCCGAAGTCGCGCTCGATCTCGTCGTGGGTGACGGCGGTGTCCTCCACCGCGTCGTGGAGCAGCGCGGCCGCGATCGTGACGTCGTCGAGGCCGAGGTCGGCGAGGATCATCGCGACCCCCACCGGGTGGGAGATGTACGGCTCACCCGAGCGGCGGACCTGCTCTGCATGCGCTCGCCAGGCGACCCGGTACGCCCGCTCGATCAGGTCGGTGTCGGCCTTGCGGTGCCGGCCGAGGTAGGTGTCGATGAGCGGTGCCACTGCCACGTCGACGTAGTGGCGCCGCCACGGGAGCACCGAGCGGCGGTCGACGGCCCGGGTCTCGGTGCGGGTGGACTCCGTGATGCTCATGGGTACGCACCATTGTCGCGCACGGATCCCGGGGTACCCGACTCACGACTTGCGCTTGCGACCCCGCTGCTGGCGCGGCCGGGGCGTGATCACCGGGGCCGGTCCGCCGGGTGTGCCGGTCGGCGCCGAGGTCGCGACGGGCTCGGTGCCCGCGCCGGCCTTCGCCGCGGCGGCGACCGCAGCGGGCTCGGCTTCGCCCTGGTACTCCGGCGCGGCCGCCCGCTGCGCCTTGGTCTCGACCCGGGCCGCCACCGCGCGGTGCTTGGGCTCGCGCTCCTTCAGCCAGGCCAGGATCGGCGTGGCGACGAAGATCGACGAGTAGGCACCGGTGAGGAGACCGACGAAGAGCGCGAGGCCGAAGTCCCGCAGCGCCAGGGCGCCGTAGATCCAGACGCCCACGACGAGCAACGACGCGACCGGGAGCAAGGCGACGAACGAGGTGTTCAGCGAGCGCATCAGCACCTGGTTGAGGGACATGTTCGCCATGTCGGTGTACGTCATGTTGTTGGTCGTGACGAGCCGCTCGTTCTCCTTGATCTTGTCGAACACGACGACGGTGTCGTACAGGGAGAACCCGAGGATCGTGAGGAAGGCGATGACGGTCGCGGGCGTCACCTCGAATCCGGTGATCGCGTAGACACCGACGGTGATCGCGATGTCGTGCAGCACGGCGATGATCGCGGCGACCGCCATCTTGATCGTGAACCGCAACGACAGGTAGAGCGCGATCACGAGGAAGAAGATGATGAGCGCGCGCAGGGCCTTGCTGCTCACCGTGTTCCCCCACGTCGGCCCCACGTCGCTGACGCTGACGTCCGCCCGGGTGACCCCGCCGTACTGGGCGAGCGCCTCGGTGATCTTCGTCTGCTTGGCGGTCGGGAGGTCCTGGCCCTGGACGCGGACGCCCTTGCTGCCGACGATCACGATCTTGGGGTCCTTGACCCCGAGCGGCTCCACCAGCGACCGGAGCTCCCCGGTCGACGGGCTCTGCTTCGTGGTCAGCTCCCACACCGTGCCGCCGGTGAAGTCGATGCCGAGGTTGAGGCCGTTGGCGGCGAACGCGATCAGCCCGGCCAGCAGGACGACGCCCGACAGGAGGGCCCAACGCCACTTCCGGTGCAGGAAGTCGAACGTGGTCCGCTCGTGGTAGAGGTCCTTGAGGGTGTGGTGCTTGCCGTCGGGGCGCATCAGGCTGTCACCCCCACCGCGTCGAGCCCGGCCGCGACGCCGACCTTCTTGGCCCGCACGATCGCGCCGCGCTGGACCATGAAGTACACCAGCGGGTGCATGAAGAAGTAGGCGATCAGGAGGTCGAGCACCACCGAGATGCCGAGGAAGAACGCGAAGCCTCGCACCGAGCCGATCGCCAGCGCGTAGAGCACGACCGCGCCGATGAGCGAGACGAAGTCGGCGGCCAGGATGGTCCGGAAGGACTTCTCGAACGCCCGGTCCACCGACGAGCGCACCGAGCGGCCGGTGCGTACCTCGTCCTTCAATTTCTCGAAGTAGACGACGTACGAGTCGACGGTGACACCCACGGACACGATGAGTCCGGTGACGCCGGCCAGGGTCAGCGTGAGGCCGATCGAGGACCCGAGGTAGGAGATGATCGAGTAGATCGCCATCGCCGAGAGGACGAGGCCGCTGATGACGACGAGCCCGAGGATCCGGTAGAAGACCAGCATGTAGAGGGCCACGAGCGCGAGCCCGATGACCCCGGCCGCGATCCCGGCGTGGAGCTGGTCGGTCCCGAGCGTCGGCGACACGCTCTCGGTGGTGAGCTCCTTCAGCTGGACGGGCAGCGCGCCGTACTGCAGGACCGTCGCCAGGTCCTTGGCATCGCTCTCGCTGAAGTTGCCCGAGATCGAGACGTCACCGTTGAAGTTGCTGGTCTGGAACGCCGGTGCGGACTGGACGACGCCGTCGAGCACGATCGCGACCGAGTTCTGGGGTGGCTGCTTCGGGAACGACGTCTTGGCGAGCTGGTTGAAGAGGGCCTGGCCGCTGCTCTTCAGCGAGAGGTCGACCGTCCAGCCCTGACCCGAGCCCGGCGTGTAGACCGCCTTGGCGCCGCTCACGTCCTTCCCGGTGAGCGCAGCCGGGCCGAGCTGGTAGCGCACCGCGTCCTTCCCGGTCCCGCGGCCCGGCAGGATGACCGTGGCGCCCGCGGTGTCCTCCGCGGGCGTCGAGGACTTCGGGTTGCTGGGGTTCGTGGTGGTGGTCGTCGCCGCGGTGCTCGACGACGCCGCGCCCGCCGCCGCGGTCGTCTTCGACGTCGCCTTCTTGATCGTCGGCGTCGTGTTCCTGTACGGCGGGAGCTGCGCCAGCACCGGTCGGAACCGCAGCTCGGCGGTCTTGCCGACGATGCGGCGGGCCTTGTCGCGGTCCTTCACGCCCGGGAGGTCGATGATGACCGTGTGGCCCTGGCGGCTGATCTCCGGCTCCGCGACACCGAGCGCGTCGACGCGGTTGCGGATGATGTCGACCGCCTTGTTCAGCGACGCCTCGCTGCGGACCTTCCCGACCGGTGCGAGCACCACCGAGATCCCGCCCTGCAGGTCGAGCCCGAGGATCGGCCGGTTGTCGGAGAGCAGGGTGGCGACGAACGCGCCGACGATCAGGACGACGGTCACGATCAGGAACCAGAAGTTGCGCCGCATCAGCCGTCCTCGTCGGGGCGTTCGCCCGGCGCAGTGGGATCGGCGCCGTCGTCGTCCGACCTGAGCGCCGGCACATCGGGGGCGGCATCGGGCCCGGCGTCGCCCGGCGCCGCGGGACGCGAGCTGACCGCCTCGCGGGCCACGGTGAGGACCACCCCGGGCGCGACCTCGACGCGGAGGCTGATGTCCGACATGTCCAGGATCGTGCCGTAGATCCCGCCGGCGGTGATGACCTCGTCACCGACCTCGAGGCTGGCGATCAGGGCCCGGCGGGCCGCCATCTGCCGGCGCTGCGGGCGGACGATCAGGATGAAGAACGCGACCGCGAGGAGGGCGAGGTAGAGGACGATGATGGCCATGGCGAGGACGACTTCGAGGGAGGGAACCGACGGAGGACTGTAGCGCGAGGGCTGTCGACCCGGCCGTCACTCGCCCGGGTCGAACAGCCCCGGCCCGTCGGGGTTCGGGCCCGGCCCGGGGCCCGGTGCGGCCACCCCGACGTGGGCGAACCCGGCCGCGGTGGCGATCCGTCCGCGGGGGGTCCGCATCAGGAGGCCCTGCTTGAGGAGGAACGGCTCGTAGACCTCCTCCACCGTGTCCGGCTGCTCGCTGACCGCCACCGCGAGGGTCGACAGACCGACCGGTTGGCCCACGAACGTGATGCAGAGCGCGCGCAGCAGCGCGCGGTCCACCTTGTCGAGACCGAGCTCGTCCACCTCGAACACCGCGAGCGCACGCCGGGCGGTGTCGCCGTCGACCGTCCCGTCGCCCCGGACCTCGGCGTAGTCGCGCACCCGCTTCAGCAAGCGGTTCGCGATGCGGGGCGTCCCACGGGCGCGCGACGCGATCTCACCGGCGCCGTCCGCCTCGAGCGGCACGCCGAGGATGCGCGCGGCCCGCATCAGGATCAGCTCGAGATCCTCGGGCTCGTAGTAGTCGAGGCGGGCCACGAAGCCGAACCGGTCGCGCAGCGGGCTGGTGATGAGCCCGGTGCGGGTGGTCGCCCCGACGAGCGTGAAGCGCGGGAGGTCCAGTCGGATCGAGCGGGCCGACGGGCCCTTGCCGATCACGATGTCGAGCTGGAAGTCCTCCATCGCCGGGTAGAGCACCTCTTCGACCGCACGCGGCAGGCGGTGGATCTCGTCGACGAAGAGGACGTCGCCGTCCTCGAGGTTGGTCAGGATCGCGGCGAGGTCGCCCGCGCGCTCGAGCGCAGGACCGCTCGTGATCCGCAGCGCGACCTCCATCTCGGCCGCGACGATGCCCGCGAGGCTCGTCTTCCCGGTGCCGGGCGGCCCCGCGAACAGCAGGTGGTCGACCGCCTGTGCACGCTGGCGCGCCCGCGCCGAGCAGGATCTCGAGGTGCTCCTTCAGCTGGGGTTGGCCGACGAACTCGTCGAGCCGGCGCGGCCGCAGCGTCGTCTCCTCAGCCGCCTCCACCGGATCCGCGCCCGCCCGCATCAGCTCGTCTCTCATCTCTTCCGCTCTCGGCCCTGCGGGCCGGGGCGCTCGGCCCACGCTCCGCGGTTCATGGGGCCGAGCCCACGTGCCACCCCAGCTTCGCTCTTGTCGCGCGTGCCGCACCGGGTTGACGGAGTCCGGATCACGTCCGGACCGCCAGGCGCTTGAGGGCGGCGCGCAGGAGGTCGCCGATCGTCCCCTCGTCGTCGAGGTCGGCGAGCGCGGCCCGGATCTCGTCGGCGCTGTACCCGAGCTCGGACAGCGCGGCGCGCACCTCGGCCCGCGCGCTCGGGCCGTGCTCGCTGCTCGGCTCCACCAGGTCGAGGTCCGGGACCCCGAGCCGGCTCTTCAGCTCGATCATCAGCTTCTGCGCGGTGCGCTTCCCCACGCCGGGCACCAGGCACAGCGCGTCGACGTCGTCGTCCGCCACGCACCGCCGCAACGACGCCGGCGGGTGCACGGACAGCATCGCGAGGCCGAGCTTCGGTCCCACACCGCTCGCGCCGATCAGCACCTCGAACGTGTCGCGCTCGTCTCGGGTCGGGAACCCGTAGAGCGTCATCGCGTCCTCGCGCACGTGCAGGTGGGTGAACAAGAAGGCGGGGCCCGCAGGCGAGAGGGCCGGGATCGCGCCGATCGGCACCAGGCACCGGTAGCCGACCCCGCCGACCTCGATCAGCACCTCGCCCGAGGCGCTGCGCTCGAGCACCGTGCCGCGCACCGAGCCGATCATCGGGAGCCCGCATCCTTCGCCAGCGCGGCGGCGACGGCTTGCTCGTAGCCCTGGTTCGGGCCGCGTGCGGCGTCGCGGGTGGGGTGGAGCTTCGCACCCCACACGTGGCACAACGCCAGCGCGAGCGCGTCGGCGGCGTCGGGGGAGCCGGGCGGGCCGGGGAGGTCGAGCAACCGCACCACCATCGTCTGGACTGCCGCCTTCTCCGCATTGCCGTAGCCGGCGACCGCGAGCTTCACCTCGTTCGGGCTGTACTGCGCGACCGGGATGCCGGCGCGCGCCACGATCGCGAGCGCGAGCCCGCTGGCCTGGCCCACCGACATCGCGGTCCGGACGTTGACCTGGAACAGCACCCGCTCGACCGCGACCGCGGACGGTCGCAGCTCGGCGATCAGCGCCTCGAGCTCCTGGTGGAGTCGGCCCAGGCGTTCGGGGAGCGCGACCGCCGGATCCGTGCGGATGACGCCGAAGGAGACCACGCGACATCCCGAGCCCAGCGTCGTGCCGGCCCGGCCCGCGACGGCGCCGTAGCCACAGCGCGACAGTCCCGGGTCGATCCCGAGCACCGGTCCCGTCGGATCGAACACGGGTTCGATGCTAGAGCCCTCTGCTCTCACACCGTGGGACCCCCGAGGCGGCGGAGCTGAGCGGCCGCAACCCGGCACGACGAAGCCCGCGCCCGGTACCGATGTCACGACTCGACCCACCCCCACCCGGGCCGCTCAGAATTTGGCTGAGCGGCCGCAACCCGGCACCACGAAGCCCGCGCCCGGTACCGATGTCACGACTCGACCCACCCCCACCCGGGCCGCTCAGAATTTGTGGCCGCGGATCAGGCGTCGCAGCACCAGAAGGACGACGACGATGCCGACGATGGGGGCGAGGCGGCGCAGGATCGGGGTGCCGCCGACCTCGAGCAGGTCGACGGGCTCGGCCTCGGCCGAGTCGATCCGGCGGACCGCCGCTCCGTTGCCCGACGGCGAGGCCGCGGGCTCCGCCGCCGACGCGACCGCGTCAGCCACCAGTTCGTCGGACCCTTCGGGCTGGTCGGCCGCGGCCGCCGCGGGCTCGCCGGGCTCCGCAGAGGTCAGATCGACTAGGTCGGGCCCGAGGACGTCACGCTCGAGGTTGTCCACGAACTGGGCGAGCAGCTTCGTCGAGACGTCGGCAATGACGCCCCGGCCGAACTGCGCGACCTTGCCGGTGATGGAGAGGTCGGTGTCGACGTCGACGCGCGTCCCCGTGCCGTCGGGAGTGAGGGACAGCTTGATGGTCGCGGACGCGTTGCCCTGTCCGCGCGTGTCACGACCCGAACCGACCAGGATGGCGGTGTGCTCGGCGTCGTCGACCGATTCGAGCTTTGCGGCACCCTTGTACTGCGCGGTGATCGGACCCACCTTCACCTTGACCACACCGCGGTACTCGTCGCCCTCGATCTCCTGGAGCTGCGCGCCGGGCAGGCACGGCGCGATCCGCTCGATGTCCAAGAGGATCCGCCACGCCTCGTCCACCGGGACGTCGACCCGGAACCAATCGTCGATCTGCATCTAGCTCTCCCTCTCCCGTCCCCACGTGTCCTCGATCGTCCGCAGGTCGTCGAGCGTGTCGACGTCCTGCGGGTCCCCGGTGTCGTCGCACGCGACCTCGACCACCGGGTGCGTCGCCATCAGCGCGCGGGCGCCCACGTCGCCATCGAGCTCGCGCGCCGCGGGCCAGAGGCTCCGCGCCAGCAGCACCGGGTTGGCGCGCGCTCCCCCGTAGGTCGCCACCGCGAACGTCGCGCCGTCGTCGTATGCCGCGGCGAGCCGTCGGTAGGCCTCGGCGCCGATCCGCGGCTGGTCGGCCAGCCCGATGCACACCGCGCCGACCTGGGCCCACCCGTCGAGCGCCTCGAGCGCGGCCCGCAGGCTGCGCGCGATGCCCGACCGCCACCCGCGCGCCCGGATCACCGAGACCCCCTGGGGCACGACCCGCCCGACCTTCGACCCCTGGTGCCCGACGACGAGCACCACGGGGCGCAAGCCCGAGCCCATCGCGGCGTCGAGGGCCCAGCTCACGAGCGGCCGGCCGGCGAGCTCCAGCAGCGGCTTGGGCGTGTCCCCCGCCCCCACGACCCGCGACCCGCGACCCGCCGCCAGGACGGCCACCGCGGTGCCGCTCAAGCGCCCGCGGCCTCGAGCGCCCGCCGCGTCAGCACGCGGGCCAGGTGCTCGCGGTACTCGACGCCCGCGTTCAGGTCGCTCGACGGTTCCGTGCCCTCGGCGGCGCGCGCCGCGGCTTCGGGCACGGACGCGCCGGCCGCCAGCGCCTCCTCGACCGCAGCGGCCCGCAGCGGGGTTGGCCCCATGTTGACGAGCGCGACGCGCACCGCTCCGTGCGCGTGGACCGCGAGCGCGCCCACGATCGCCCAATCCTGGGCCCTCCGGTTGAACTTCTGGTACGAGAACCCGTTCGTCCCGTTCTTGGGCACCCGGATCTCGGTCAGCAGCTCATCGGCGCCGAGCGCGGTCTCCAGGAAGCCGGTGAAGAACTCGCCCGCCGCGATCTCGCGGGTGCCGGCCGGGCCGCGGGCGACGAACGTCGCGTCGAGCGCGAGCAGGGCCGCCGGCAGATCCGACGCGGGATCGCCGTGAGCGACCGATCCGCCGATCGTGCCCCGATGGCGCACCTGGTTGTCGCCCACCTCGGCCGCGACGGCCCGCAGCATCCCGCACTCCGCGCCCAGGAGCGCGCTGGTCTCGAGGTCGCGGTGGCGGGTGAGCGCCCCGATCGCCAGATGGTCCCCGCCGTCACGCACGTAGGACAGGTCGTCGAGCCGGCCGACGTCGACGAGCACCGTCGGCACCGCGAGCCGCAGCTTCATGAGCGGGAGCAGCGACATCCCGCCCGCTATGAGCTTCGCGTCGTCGCCGTGCTCGGCGAGCACCGCCACCGCGGCGTCGGCCGTGTCGGCACGCTCGTACTCGAACGGGGCCGGGATCACGGGTTGCCGGTGGCCGCGGCCAGGACCGCGCGCACGATGTTGTGGTAGCCGGTGCAGCGACAGAGGTTGCCCTCCAGCCCGACCCGTACGTCTCGCTCGGTCGGGTGCGGGTTCTCCTCGAGCAGCGAGACGGTGGCCATGACCATCCCGGCGGTGCAGAACCCGCACTGGAGGCCGTGATGCTCGTGGAAGGCCACCTGCACGGGATGCAACCGGCCGTCCCGGGCGAGGCCTTCGATCGTGGTGACCGAGGCGCCGTCGGCCTGCGCCGCGAGCATGGTGCAGGACTTCACGGACTCCCCGTCCACCAGGACGGTGCACGCCCCGCAGCTCGACGTGTCACAGCCGACCTTGGTGCCGGGCAGGCCGCACGCCTCCCGCAGGTAGTGCACGAGCAGCGTGCGCGGCTCGACCTCGTGATCCTGGGTGGCGCCGTTCAGCGTCATGCCAACGCGCATGGGCGCATCTTGTCAGAGTCGTCGTCGGCCGAGGCAGTCGGCTCGCGCCGGCCGCGTGGACCCGACAGCAGCTCAGACCGGAGGGGGTACGACCTCGGGGAGCGTCTCGGTCACCGGTTGCGGTCCGGCGAAGGACGGGTCGCCCGGAACGTCGGTCTCCCGGTTCTGGCGGCGGGCCCGCTTCTCGGCTTGCTTCTCGAGGCGGGCGCGTTCTTTCTGGGTCTTGAGAAAGGTGGTGCGGCGCTTCTTCGCCATTGGTTCCCTTCAGATGAAACCGTCGATCGGAGACTTCCGGTCGACGGACGACCCGGACCGTGCGCCCGAGCCGCCCGTCAAGCGGGACTTCTCAGATGGCGCGGACGTTCTGCGCCTCTTCACCCTTGCGACCGGGAGCCACGTCGAACTCGACGCGCTGACCCTCTTCGAGCGAGCGGTAGCCGTCGCCCTGGATCGCTGAGAAGTGAACGAAGACGTCGTCGCCGCCCTCACGCGAGATGAAGCCGAAACCCTTGTCGGCGTTGAACCACTTGACGGTGCCGGTTGTCACGATGTGCTCCTTGTGAGTGTTGCTGTGTATCCGTGCCGTTCCCGGCGCGGTCGGTGGCGCGACACAGAGGTACGGCGCGCAAATCTTGGAAAGACGAGGAATGGTGCGGGGGCCGGCTCCTGGAGGTGCGGCACGACTGGTGCGGTACGTTCCCGTCATCCAGCGGGCACGGGGGCAGGGCAGACCGGGCCGTTCGGGGCCCGGAGCCGGTCGCTCGGGGTCCGAGCGGTCGGGGTGTTCCGCCCAGCATAGCCCCTGGGTCCCGGCGACGGGAACGAGCCTATCCGCTGACGTTCGGGCCGGCACGCTCGGGCCGCACCCGGATGAGCACCCGCTGGTCGCGCGTCATCGCGGCGCGGTAGTCGTCCCAGTCGGGGTGCTCGCCCGAGAGCGCGCGGTAGTAGTCGACGAGCGGCTCCATCGCGTCGGGCAGCGACAGGATCGTCGCCGGGCCCTCGATCTGCATCCACTCGCCGTAGAAGCCGTCGTTCACGACGCACAGGCTCGCGTGGGGGTCGCGGCGCAGGTTCTTCACCTTCACCGCGGTCTCACGGCTGCTGATGGCGATGAGCCCGTCGTCGTCCACGGTCGCGACGATCGGCGAGAGCTGCGGGCGTCCGTCGCGTCGCGTCGTTGCGAGGACTGCGTGGGGGTGCCCGCGGAGGAACGCGAGCGCGGTGTCGGTGTCGATCTGCATCCCCGGCCTAGACCCCGGCGACGATCTTGGCCAGCACGCCGGGCTTGTCCCAGCTGACGCCGAGCGAGGCGCTGCGCCGGTGCCGGATGATCCCCTCGGTGTCGATCACGAACGTCGAGCGCTTCACCGCGATCGGGCCGAACCCGCGTACACCGTAGGCGTCGATCACCTTCTTCTCGGTGTCGGCGAGGAGCGGGAACGGGAAGTCGCGCTTGGCGATCCACCTCTCGTGCGAGTCGACGTCCTGGGGCGAGATCCCGAGCAGCACCGCGTCGACCCCCTGGAACTCCTCGAAGCTGTCGCGGTACTGGCACATCTGCTTGGTGCACCCGGGCGTGAAGTCCCCCGGATAGAACGCCAGCACGACCTTGCGGCCGCGGTACTCCGCGAGCGTGTAGTCGCGTCGCTCGGTCCCCTGCACGCCCGGCAACGTGAAGTCCGGCGCGGCATCTCCGACATCGACGGTCCCGGCTCCGCTCATGGGTCTGCTCCTCTAGGCGACGACGGCGGAGAGTACGTCGTCGGGGATGTCGAAGTTTGCGTAGACGTTCTGGACGTCGTCGTGCTCCTCCAGCGCGTCGATCACCCGCAGCACCGACTTCGCCGCCGATGCGTCGGTCAACGGCACGGTCTGGGACGGAAGCATCGTCAGATCCGTTCTGGTAAAGGCGATCCCACCCTCGTCGAGCGCGCTGCGGACCGCGTGGAGCTCGGTCGGCGGGGTCGTCACCTGCCACGAGTCGCCCTGGTCCTCGATGTCCTCGGCCCCGGCCTCGAGCGCAGCGAGCATCAGATCGTCCTCGGAGGCGGCGGACTTGTCGAGCATGATCACGCCCTTGCGCTCGAACTGCCAGCTGACCGCGCCGGGCTCGGCCAGCGATCCGCCGTTGCGGGTGAACGCGTTCTTGACCTCGGCGCCGGTCCGGTTGCGGTTGTCGGTCAGGGTCTCGACGTAGACCGCGACGCCGTGCGGTGCGTACCCCTCGTAGCTGACCTGCTCATACGTGACGCCTTCGAGCTCACCGGTCCCCCGCTTGATCGCGCGCTCGATGTTGTCCTTGGGCATGGAGGCGTCGCGCGCCTTCTGCACCATCGTGCGCAGCGTCGGGTTGCCCTCGATGTCGCCGCCCCCCTGCCGGGCCGCGACCTCGATCTGGCGGGCGAGCCGGGCGAAGAGCTTCCCTCGCGCCGCGTCCGCCGCGCCCTTGGCGTGCTTGATCGAATGCCACTTGGAATGGCCACTCATGCCGCTGCCTCCTGCAAGAAGCGTTGATGGAGTCGGAGGTCGCCGGACAGCTCGGGGTGGAACGTCGCGGCCCACACCCGACCCTGTCGGACGAGCACCGGCGCGCCGTCGTGCGTCGCCTGGACCTCGACGCCCTCCGCCACCGACTCGATCACGGGGGCGCGGATGAACACACCGGGGAACGTACCCTCGATCCCCCGGATGCGCAGCGGCGCCTCGAACGAGTCGAGCTGGGTCCCGTATCCGTTGCGCAGCACGGTCACGTCGAGCACGCCGAAGAGCGGCTCGTCGACCGCACCGTGCTGGTCGCGCCGACCGGAGGCGAGGACGATGAGGCCGGCGCAGGTGCCGAACACCGGCAGGCCGTCACTCAGCGCGGCGCGCAACGGCTCGACCAGACCCGACGACTGCAACAGCTTCGTGATCGTCGTCGACTCCCCACCGGGGAGGAACAGCGCGTCGATCCCGCTCAGCTGCTCCGGGGTGCGCACCTCGACCGCGTCGAGGCCGAGTGCGTCGAGCACCTCACGATGCTCGCGGAACGCCCCCTGCAGCGCGAGGACGCCGGGCTTCACCTGGGGGGCGGCTGATCATCGTCACCAGCCGCGTCCCGCGAGCTTCACATCGAGGTCCTCGATGCTCTGCCCCCGCATCGCCTCGCCCAGTCCGCGCGACACCTTCGCCACGATCTCCGGGTCCGCGTAGTGCGTCGTCGCCTCGACGATCGCCTTGGCGCGCGTCGCGGGTTCGTCGCTCTTGAAGATCCCGGAGCCGACGAACACGGCCTGCGCGCCCAGCTGCATCACGAGCGACGCGTCGGCCGGCGTCGCGATGCCGCCGGCGCAGAACAACGGCACCGGGAGCTCGCCGCGCTCGGCGATCTCCTGCACCAGGTCCGCCGGCGCGAGGAGCTCCTTCGCCCAGGCGTAGAGCTCCTCGTCCTCGGCAACCGTCAGCTTCTTGATGTCGCCGAGGATCGTGCGAAGGTGCCGGACGGCCTCGACGATGTTGCCGGTGCCGGCCTCACCCTTCGAGCGGATCATGCACGCGCCCTCGGCGATGCGCCGCAGGGCCTCGCCGAGGTTCGTCGCGCCGCAGACGAAGGGAGCGGTGAACGCCCACTTGTCGACGTGGTGCGCCTCGTCGGCCGGCGTCAGCACCTCCGACTCGTCGATGTAGTCGACACCGAGCGACTCGAGCACCTGGGCCTCGGCGAAGTGGCCGATCCGGCACTTGGCCATGACCGGGATCGTCACGGCGGCCTGGATCTCCTCGATCATCGCCGGGTCCGACATCCGGGCGACCCCGCCGTCACGCCGGATGTCCGCCGGGACGCGCTCGAGCGCCATGACCGCGGTGGCGCCTGCGTCCTCCGCGATCCGGGCCTGCTCGGCGTTGACCACGTCCATGATCACGCCGCCGCGCAGCATCTCGGCGAGGCCACGCTTGACCCGGGCGGTACCGGTGGAACGGGGATCAGACATGCCCCCATCCTACCGGCCGACCCCGAGCACCTCCGCACGCAATTGTCGTGCGCTACGGGGCCGCGGACGGCGCGGGGGTGACCATCACCGGGTAGGAGACGTCGGGCAGCTCGACCCACGTCGTGCCGGGCACGAGGCGGAGCGCAGCGCCCTGTGCGGTCGTCAGCTTCATCGGCTCGGTCTTGTCGGGCCGGGTCCAGTGCGCGGGGATCGAGACGCCGCCGGTGAGCACCGTCGCGTCGCCCTCGCCGATGAGCTGGGCCTCGGACCCCTCCCGGCCCACGCCGCCCTGGTACGTCACGGGCAGGATCACGACGTTCCGGGCCGCGATCTGCTCGCCCGAGCGAGCCATGAACGGCCGCCCGTCGGTCGAGCGCAGCCACCGACCGGTCGCAGCATCCCAGGCGTACCCGACCGCGTACGCACCCCGGAAGGCGATCGAGACCGATGCCGCCGGCGTACCGGCGGGCTGCTTCCCGGCTGCGAGGTACTCGAAGAGCGGGGGCGGGGGCGCCGGGGTGCCGCCGAAGGCCCAGAGCGCGTCGGGGTGCCCGTACAGGTTGTGCGGCGCCCGCTTGGTGGTGTCGCGGAACATCGCCGCCTTCGCCGTGTTCTCGTCGATCACCTTCACCGGAGCCGCGTCGATCGCGTCGACGATCGTCGGGGCACCTCCCGAGAACGCGAAGATCCCACCGACCGGCCAGACGATCAGCGGATCGGTGAGCCGGACCGAGCGGATCGGGCCGACCGTGTCCGCCGACTTCGACTGGAACATCGCGAGCAGCCGCGTGATCTGGCCCTCGACGACCTCGTCCCACACGACGTCCGCGTCCTCGAGGCCGGACTGCGGGCGCGCCTGCGGGGTGTTCTCGACCTTGACGCTCAGCACCGGCCGGTGCGCGGCGGTGCCGTCGGGATCGGGGAGGCCGGTCAACGGCGCAACGGGCGGCGCGGCGGCGCGGGTCGTCGAGGACGCCGCGGGCTTTGCGGTGCCGTTGCCGCCACCGCCGCACGCGGCCGCGAGCAGCCCGACGGCGAGGACGGCCGCGACGGCGGCCCGGCTCACATGGCCTTGAGCGCGGCGATCCGCTCCTCGAGTGGCGGATGGGTGTCGAACGCGCGGTTGAGCCACGAACCCTTCGTCCCCTTCTTCTCCTGGCCGCGGTCGAGCGGCTGCTCGATCCACATCTGCGCGGTGGCCCGGGTCGCGTGATGGACGACCGCCTGGTCCGCCTGCAGCTTCTCGAGCGCCGAGATCAGCCCCGGCGGGTACCGCGTCAGCTGCACCCCGGAGGCGTCGGCGAGCAGCTCCCGCCGGCGGCTCATCGCGAACTGCATCAGCTGCGCCGCGAACGGGGCGAGGAGCAGCAGCGCGAACGCGAGGATCACGAGGATGAGCCCGATCGGCCCCGAGTCGTTGTTGTCACGCCGTCCCGATCGACCGCCGAACCACAGGAAGCGCATGCCCAGGTCGGCCATCAGCGCGACTGCGCCGACCGCGGTGACGGCGACCGTCGACACGAGGATGTCGTAGTTCTTCACGTGGCTCAGCTCGTGCGCGAGCACGCCCTCGAGCTCGACCCGGTTCATCTGCTGGAGCAGCCCGGTGGTGACCGCGAGCGCGGCGTGCTTGGGGTTCCGGCCGGTGGCGAAGGCGTTCGGCGCCGGGTCGTCCACGACGTACAGGCGGGGCTTGGGCAGACCCGCGGCGATGATCAGCCCCTCGACGAGGTTGTGGTAGCGCCGGTACTCGGGGCCGTCCGCCGGCACCGCCCGGCTCGCGGCCAGGGCGATCCGGTCCGAGTAGAAGTACGACCCCCACGCCAGCGCGATCGCCAGCACGATCGCGATCGGGACGATCGCGATGCCGGCCTGGAACAGGATCCCGAGCGCGACCGCGACCAGCGCGATCAGCAGCACGAACGCCGCGAGCATGACGAAGGTGCGGCGCTTGTTGCGCGCGATCTGCTCGTACATCCCCATGACAGTGCCCTATTGACCCGAAGGTCCTAGAACTGGACCTTGACCGGGCCCGTTGCCTCGGGGTCGCCCTCGAAGTACTCACGCTTCGAGAAGTGGAACGCGCCGGCGAGGATGCTCGACGGGAACGACTGGATCCGGTTGTTGTAGCCCAGGACGCTGTCGTTGTAGAACTGCCGCGCGTAGGCGATCCGGTCCTCGGTCGAGGTCAGCTCCTCCTGGAGGTTCAGGAAGTTCTGGTTCGCCTTGAGGTCCGGGTACTGCTCGGCCACCGCGAACAGGGATTTCAGCGTGCTGCTCAGGGCGTTCTCGGCCTGGGCCTGCTGGGCCGGCGAGCCGCCTTCCTGCGCTTGGATCGCGTTGGCGTGCGCCGCGGTCACGGCCTCGAAGGTGGACTTCTCGTGGGCGGCGTAGCCCTTCACCGTCTCCACGAGGTTCGGGATCAGGTCGTACCGGCGCTTGAGCTGGACGTCGATCTGCGAGTGGGCGTTGTCGATCTGGTTCCGGGTGCGGACGAGCTTGTTGTAGGCGAGGATCAGGTACAGGAGGAACAGCACCACGATCACGCCGATGATGATGATGGCCAACACGTTGGGGGCTCCTGGTCGGGAGGTCTCCGGGCCATCGTAGGCCCGGACCGGCTCGGGCCGGGGTCAGTCTCTTTCGCTGAGCGGCCGGGGCTCCGCGTCGGTTGACCGGGAAGCAACCGCACCGGGCTACGTCCGCGACGGCTCGACTGCAGCCGCTCAGTCCTCGCGCTGGGCGGCGAAGAAGGAGCCGAGGTGGGTCATGCCCCGGTCCAGCGCGTCCAGCAGCGCGCGATGGAGCTCGGGCGAGGCCGCCGCGAGCACCGCGAGGCCCTCGGCCCGGCCGGATCCCACCGCCGGGTGCGACGCGAGGGGGCGCCCGTCGGCATGGGTGATCACACCCCCCGCCTCCGACAGGATCAACGCGGCCGCCGCGACGTCATACGGGAAATTCGTGCAGACGTTGCCCTCGCCGACCGCGAGGAACGCGGCCTCCGTCTCCGGGAACTCGTCCAGGACCCGTCGACCGACGTCGACGTACGCGTCGAGCTGGCCGGTGACGATCCGGGTGATGTTGAATGTCGCCGAACCGAGATCGAAGTACCCGCCCCGCATGCCGGACCGGTCGACCAGCTCCTCGAGCACCACGGTCATCGGCAACGACGGCCGGCCCCGCAGCCCCGCAGTCCAGAACAGCGCGTCGAGATCCGAGTTCGCCGAGAGCGCGACCGGCACCGGGGTGCCGTCCGCCTCGGTCGCCTGCACGCCGGCACCGCGCTCGGCGACGAACCGCTGGCCGGTCTTCAGCTCCTCGACGACGCCGAACGCGACCTGACCGAGCGCCGCCTGCTCGTCGGGCGGCACCACCGCGACCGAGACGCAGCAGGATTCCAGGCCGGCCGCGGCGGGGCGGGTCCCGTCGACCGGATCGATGACGAGGATCGCGCGCGGCGAGCCGAACCGCACCAAGCCGCGGTCCTCCGAGTAGAACGCGACGTCACCCTCCGCCGCGAGGCACTCCTCCACGACGGTCTCCGCGATCTCGTCGATCGCGAGCGTCGCGTCGCCACCGGGCGCGTCGCCGACCTTCACCCGGGCTTCGGACGTCCCGAGGTGCGGTGCGACCGCGTCGCGCACGCGCGCGGCGACCTCGAGCGCCAGCTCGTGGGGGTGCATCGCGCTAGTGCTCCGTCCGGTAGCGATGGCGATGTTCACGGCGAGTCAGGGGCGCCGATTCGCAAGGACGCAGGACGAAGGCGCAGTGGGCTTCTGCGTCGAGGACGAGGACGCCGCGAGCGGCGTTCCTGACCGACGAGAACGAGCCAATCGTTGCCGGTCGGGGCACTTAGGTGCCGACCGCGATCGCGGTCTCGTAGACCGGGATGAAGCGCTCGGCGAGCCGGGTGAGCGCGAACTCCGACACCCGCTGCTCCCCCGCGACCACGAGGTCGTGGCGGAGCCCGTCCGCGTCGAGGAGCCGCCGGAGCCCGGCCCGGAGCGCCTCCGGATCCCCCGGCGGGACCAGCAGCGCTTCGTGGTCGGACCGCGCGACGTTCGCGTAGCCCGGGATGTCCGACGCGAGCACGGCCGTGCCCGCGGCCATCGCCTCCAGCAGGACGATGCCGAAGGACTCCTGCCCGAGCGCCGGCGCGGCAGAAGATCGTCGCCGCCTTGAGCCGGGCCGCTTTCTGCTGGTCGGTGATCCGCCCGATCCACTCGACGTTCGGCGTGCGCCGGTCGCGTAGCACCTTGGTCTCCGGGCCGTCGCTCGCGACCCAGAGCACCGCGTCGCGGTCGAGTCCGGCCCACGCATCGAGCAGGATGCCCAGGCCCTTGCGCGGCTCGTGGCGGCCGAGGAACAGGACCGCCGGGCGCCGGCTCGGGGTCGGCGCAGCCTTGGCGAAGAGGTCGAGATCCACCCCGTTGGGCAGGACGATGTACGAGCCGCCGAGCGCCTCTTCGGCCATCCGCCGCGCGTCGGCCGAGACCGCGGTGCGGATGGTCAGCTGGCGCGCCGCGCTCACCGCGACCTTCTTCAACGCCCGGTAGGCCGGGTGCCCGTCCGCACCGGCGGCGTGGAACGTGCCGACCTTGGCCGCCTCCGCGCCCAGGAGCGCGGTGCTCGTCGGGCCGGGTACGAGCGGTTCGTGCAGGTGCACGACGTCGGGCCGGAAGGTCCGCAACGCCTCGAGGGTCCGCTCCGACGCGAGCTTCTGGGCCTGGGCCATCGGCGAGATCGACCCGTTGCTCACGTAGCGGACGCTCGGTCCGACCGACGTGACCCCCGGCTCCGGGGGCGGGCCGTCACACGGGCCGATCACCCGGGCGTCGACACCGAGCGTCCGCAGCGCACGCGCGAGCCCGAGCACCTGACCCTGGACCCCGCCCGGCGCCGACAGCGAGTACGGCGAGATGATCGAGACCTTCACGAGACGTGGTCCGACGGCCAGTTCGGTTGCATCAGGTGCCACTGCTCGGGCGCCATCACCCTGGGCCCCCGAGCACCGGCGCGCGATCCGACGGCCAGTTCGGTTGCATCAGGTGCCACTGCTCGGGGGCCATCACCCTGGGCCCCCGAGCACCGGCGCGCGATCCGACGGCCAGTTCGGTTGCATCAGGTGCCACTGCTCGGGGGCCATGCGGATGAGCTCCTCGAACCGATGGGCGAGCGCCTGGGTGAGGCGGGTCACATCGTCGCGCAGCCGGCCCTCGCGCTGCACCGGAAGCGGCGGCCCGATCTGCGCGAAGTGCCCGCCGTGCGGCCGGAAGTACACGCCGGCCGGCACCAGCGGCGCGCCGGTGCGGAGCGCGAGCGTCGCCGGGCCGCCCGGCATCGTCGTACGTTCGCCGAAGAACTCGACCTCGACGCCGTCGCCGCCGATGTCGCGATCGCTGAGCAGGCACACGATCCGGTTGGCGTTGAGGGCCCGCAGGATCGCGCGGCCGGCTTCCGGACCGAGTGGCACCACCTCCATGCCGATCGCCTCGCGCACCCCCGCGAACCACTCGTAGAGCTCCGGCGGCTCGACCGGCTCGACGACCACGGTCGGCGCCACGCCCCGCTCGGCCAGCCATGCCGCGGCGAAGTCGAACCCCCCGAGGTGCGGCAGCGCGAGGATGAGCCCCTTGCCCGCGTCCATCGCGTCGGCGATGTGCTCCCAGCCGTCCGCGTCGAACCGCGGCTCGGTCGAGCGCCGGACGTCCTGCGGGAGGCGGAAGAGCTCGAGCCAGTAGCGACCGTAGGAGGCGAAGGTGTCGGACACGGCACGGCGCAGCGCCCGGTCGTCGAGCTCGTCGTCGGTGGCGCGGCCGAGGTTGCGCGCGACGATCCGGCGGCGAGCCGGCAACATCGGGGCGAGCGCGCGGCCGACGGACTCGGCGAGCGGCATCGCCACCCGCTCGGGGATCGCGTTCGCGACCGCGGCGGCCCCCCGGTACGCGAGGAACGACGCCCGGGCCTTTGGATCGGCCCGCGCGTCCGGCGCGGCGGTCAGGGTCGGCTGCGGCGCGCGGCTCGGGCCTGGCGGCGCGCTTCACGACGCGCCTCGGGGCTGCGCTGCTCGCGCCAGCGCGCCAGCACCGGGACGCGGTCCTCGGTGTCGGGCCCCGCGCCGTTGGTCCGCCGGTGGCGGGCCGCGAACAGCTTCGGCCGGGCCGGGAGGTCCGACGCCTGGCGCCACACCTTGATGAAGCGCTGGACCGCGGTGAGCGCGGTCAGGGCGATCATCACCCACAGAACCGGTACCAGGAGGTCGAAGAAGAGACCGAATCCGAGCAGGACCATGCGCTCGGCCCGCTCCATGAGCCCACCCTTGGCGTCGTAGCCGAACCCCTCGGCGCGAGCGCGCTCGTAGGAGACGAGCATCGAGAGCGCGGCAGCCGCGAACGCCAGCATCGAGAGGTACGGGCTCTCGCCGGCCAGGTACCAGGCGACCCCGCCGAGCACGACCGCGTCCGACACGCGGTCCGTGACCGAGTCGAAGAAGGCGCCGCGGGGGCTCGCCTGCCCGGTACGACGCGCGACCGCACCGTCGAGCAGGTCGACGAAGCCGCTCGCGACCAGACCGAGCACGGCCCACCGCAGGTTGCCGTTCGCGATGAGCAGCGCGGTGACGACCGAGAAGACGAGGCCGATCACCGTGAGGAGGTTGGCGCTGATGCCGGCCCGCTCGAGTCCCTTGCCGATGGGAGCGAGACCCTGCGAGACGCGGGACCGCAGGCGCTTGTCCAGCATGCCGGTCGGGCTCCTTCTCGTCCGGTCCCGGAAATCGCGGTTGGGGACCGGTCCTCGCGGATCGGGGGACGGCGCCACCGTGGCCGACCACGGCGACGTTGCCTTCGCGACCGCGTTCCGCGCCGCTCGCGACTGTTGAACAAACCTACCACGCACCCCACCGGTTCCCGGTCCACCGAGCGCCGCCGACGCCCGCCCGGCACCACCGGAGCGCGGACCGGGCGTCGGGATCCGGTCGAGGCATGCATCCCTGGTGGTACCCGGCGGCGCGCTCGTACAATCACGGTGCCGTCAGCGCGGCCCCCGACGCGGCCGTCCGAACGGACCAGACACCCGGGGGGTCGCGAGTGAAGACGTTTCCGACCGCGAAGATCCGCAACGTCGCCCTGGTGGGCCACGGCGGGGCCGGCAAGACGACCCTGGCGGAGGCGCTGCTGTTCGCGTCCGGGGCGGTCCCCCGGGTCGGGAAGGTCGAGGACGGCACCACCGTCTGCGACTTCGACCCCGAGGAGGCCCGGCGCCGGATCTCGGTGTCCCTCGCCCTCGCGCCCTTCGAGGTGGACGGTCACAAGGTCAACCTCGTCGACACCCCGGGCTACGCGGACTTCGTCGGCGACGTCGCCGCCGCGCTGCGCGCGGTCGACCTCGTCGTGTGCGTCGTCTCCGCGGTCGAGGGCGTCGAGGTCCAGACCGAGGTCGCGTGGCGGATGGCGGCCGAGCGCGGCCTTCCGCGGGTGATCTTCGTCAACAAGCTGGACCGGGAACGGGCGTCCTTCGACCGCACGCTGGACCAGCTCAAGGCGCGGTTCGGCGCGGGGGTCGCTCCGCTCGAGCTCCCGATCGGCGAGGAGGGCGACTTCCACGGCGTGATCGACCTCCTCACGGACACCGCGATGCTCTACGACGGCACCTCGCCGGTGGGCACGCAGGGACCGGTGCCGGCCGAGCTGGCCGACGTCGAGCACTCCGTCCACGACGCGCTCGTCGAGGGGATCGTGGTCGCCGACGACGACCTCATGGAGCGCTATCTCGCGGACGAGAGCATCGACACCGCGGAGCTCGCGCACGCGCTCGCCACGGGCATCGACGAAGCGACCGTGTTCCCGGTCCTCTGCGGGAGCGCGGCGAAGCTGATCGGCGTGGACCGCCTCGCCCGCTTCATCGTCGAGGAGGGTCCCGAGCCGCACGTCAGCGCGGGCGAGGCCCCGGCCGCCGCATTCGTGTTCAAGACGCTCGTCGACCCGTACGTCGGGCGGGTGAATCTGTTCCGGGTGTTGCAGGGGACGGTGAAGTCGGACGCATCACTGCTCAACGGCCGCACCGTGACCGACGAACGACTCCACCAGATCACGACGATGCGGGGCAAGGAGCAGGAGCCGGTGAGCGAGGTACCGGCCGGCGACATCGCCGCGGTCGCGAAGCTCGGCGACACCACCACCGGCGACGTGCTCGCAGTCCGCGGCACACCCATCGAGGTCGAGCCCCTGGCCACGCCGACGCCGGTGCTGTCGACCGCGATCGTCGCGAAGTCGAAGGGCGACGAGGACAAGCTCGCGAACGCGCTGCACCGGCTCGAGGACGAGGACCCGGTGCTCCGGCTGGTCCGGGATCCGGAGACCCACCAGACCCTGCTCTCGGGCATGGGCGAGACGCACCTGTCGATCGCGATCGAGCGGCTGGCGCGCAAGTTCGGCGTCGGCGTCGAGACCGAACCGGTGAAGGTCCCGTACCGCGAGACCATCACCGGCACGGCCGAGGCCGAGGGCAAGCTCAAGAAGCAGACCGGCGGTCACGGCCAGTTCGCGATCGCGTTCCTCCGCGTCGAGCCGACCGAGCGTGGCTCGGGGTTCGAGTTCGTCGACGCCATCGTGGGCGGTGTGATCCCCCGCCAGTACATCCCCGCGGTCGAGAAGGGCGTCCAGGAGACGCTCGAGCGCGGTGGCGCGCTCGGCTACCCGGTGGTCGACGTGAAGGTCACGGTCTTCGACGGCAAGCATCACCCCGTCGACAGCTCGGAGATGGCGTTCAAGACCGCCGCGTCGCACGGCTTCAAGGACGCGCTCGCGGCCGCCGGGCCGATCCTGCTCGAGCCGATCAGCGAGCTCGTGGTCACGGTCCCCGAGGCCAGCCAGGGCGACATCATGGGCGACCTCAACGCCAAGCGCGGGCGGATCCAGGGCAGCGCGTCCGTGGGCGACGGCAACGTCGAGATCGTCGCGATGGTGCCGACCTCGGAGATCCTCCGCTACGCGATCGACCTGCGGTCCATGACCCACGGGCGGGGGACCTTCAGCGTCACCCATTCGCACTACGACCCCGTCCCTGCGCACGTCGCGGACAAGATCACCGCGTCGGTGGGCGTCTGAACCCCCGCTCCGGCCGCGTGCTGGCCCGGATGAGGTTTAGGGCCTGAGCGTCCGGGTCGAGACTCCGGAATGGTCGCACGAGGGGCAGGCGCGACGGCGAGGCGGGCAGGGGCCGCAGGCCGTCGTTCGAGCGAGCGACCGGCTTCCACGGGACGCGAGCTGCTCGACCGGCGGTTCGCAGCCGGGACCGAGGCGGTGGCGCGGTCAGCGGCCGCATCCACGGCGCCCGGCGGCAACGCCGTCGAGCCGCCGACCATCGATCGCGAGGAGGCTCGGGTCGAATTCCCGCTCACGGTCGAGCTGTCCTCCCTGACCCCGCGGCGACTCGCCGAGGCGCTCGAACACTCGGGCTGCCTCAAGGTCCGGAGGGTGCTCCGACCCGACGTCGTCGCCGAGCTCGTCGATGCCATCGGCCGGGCCTTCGACGGTTGCGATCGATGGATGGCGGACCCTTGCTCCGACGACGTCGATCCGTGGTTCGAGCCGTTCATCCCTCCTGGTGGTGGCGCGCTCCACCTCACCCGGTCGTGGCTCCGCAACGGTGGCGGCCTCTTCACCGGTGACTCGCCCCGCCTGGCCAACCGCTGGTTCGAGATCGTCCGCGAGGTCGGGCTCGTCGACCTCATCCAGGCGCACTTCGGCGAGGCACCCGTGACGTCGCTCGACAAGTGTGCGCTCCGCCGCATCGGACGGGGCCACGGCGAGGGCATCGAGTGGCACCAGGACGGATCGTTCCTCGGCCCCGAGAACCGGGCGCTCAACGTGTGGGCCGCCCTCTCCGACACCGCGAAGGCGCCCGGCCTCGAGCTCGTGAACCGACGCTTCGATTCCGTCGTCGAGACCGGGACCGGCGGCGCCGGGTACGACTGGTCGACCGGAGCCGAGGTCGTGGCCGAGCTCAGCCGGACGACCCCGGTGGTCCGGCCCCACTTCGAGCCGGGCGACCTCCTGATCTTCGACGCGCTGCTCCTGCACCGCACCACTCCCCCGGACCCCGAGCTGCCGGACGCGCGCTACGCGATCGAGACGTGGTTCTTTCGGCCCAGCGCGTTCCCGTCGCACCAGGAGATCCCGCTCGCCGTCTGACGGTCGTCGATCCGATGTCGGCGAGGAGTCAGGCCGACGGCGTGTCCGGGTTCGGGTCCGGTGCCGGGCCGAGCCCGAACTCGGACCAGTCCTCCGGGTTGTTCTCGGTGTACTCGCCGATGACGTGACCGTCGACGCCGTCGCACTCGACGAGCCCGCGCAGGCTCGGTGGCTCGTCGGCGCTGTAGAGCAGGATCCTCCACGCGGGCCGGCTCCGCAGCCCGTACCACGCCAGCTGCGCGGACGCGTGGCCGACCGGGAACCCGACCGTGCGCGTCGCGATGACGAGCGCCTCGGTCTCGTCGACCTTCAGGTGCCAGCCCGAGAGGAAGTGGTAGGCGCCGATGGCCGCGAGCAGGAGCCCGACCGCGAGCACGCCCCCGTTCGAGCTCTGCGTCCACTGCGCGATGCACGTGACCGCGAGCACCAGGTAGATCGTCCCGGCCACGCGGCGCTTCGCGACGTCCGGGAACACCGTCGGGCCGACGAAGTTCGTGGTGTCGAGGTCCTGGGGCAGCTCGTCGGTGTGCGGTGCCGGCTCGCCCGTCGGGCCATCGGTCTCCTCGCTCACGGGCGCGACCCTAGTGGGGGCCAGGCGGCGCGGAGCTGGTCGTAGCTGGCCCGCAGGGCCTCGGGCATCACCCGGGCGCCCGCGACCGCGGTCATGAAGTTCGTGTCGCCCTCCCATCGGGGCAGCGCGTGCACGTGCACGTGTCCCGGTACCGCGGCCCCCGCGGCCCGACCCACGTTCGCGCCGATGTTGACCCCGCCCGGGTGGTACGCCGCGTCGAGTGCCTGGTTCGCCCGCCGGATCGCCACCATCAGATCCGCAGCCTCGGTCTCGTCGAGCCCGACGAGGGTCGACTCGTGGCGCAGGGGCGCGACCAGCACGTGCCCGGACGTGTAGGGGTACGCGTTCATGACCGTGAACGTCGTCGCGCTCCGCTCGAGGATCATCGCCTCGGGGTCGTCGAGCTCCTGGAGCGCGCAGAAGAAGCAGGGGACCGACGGCGGCCGCTTCGCGGAGATGCCCGCGATGTACTCGGACCGCCATCCGGCCCACAGGTGGTCGAGACCGGTCACGTGCGACGGGTCACACGCGCTCGACGGCTTCGACCCGGAGCCGTTCGATCAGGTCGTCCACTTTCACGCCACGCTCGGGACGGTCGGCGCCGCGGGCGTTCACGCCGACGGTGCCGTCGTCCCCGTCCTCGTCGCCGACGACGAGGACGTACGGGACCTTGTCCGTCTTGGCCCGCCGGACGCGGTTGCCGAGGGTGTCATTGTGCGCGTCGAGCATCTCGGCGCGGAAGCCTTCGGCCTTCAACCGGTCGAGCAGCCGGAACGCGTACGCGTGGTGACGGTCCGCGACCGGGAGCACGCTGACCTGCACCGGCGCGAGCCAGAGCGGGAACGCACCGGCGTAGTGCTCGAGCAGCACCGCGAAGAACCGCTCGATCGACCCGAAGAGCGCCCGGTGGATCATGATCGGGCGGTGGCGCGAGTTGTCAGCGCCGATGTAGTGCAGGTCGAAGCGCTGGGGCAGCTGGAAGTCGAGCTGGATCGTGGACATCTGCCAGGTGCGGCCGATCGCGTCACGGGCCTGCACCGAGATCTTCGGTCCGTAGAACGCGCCGCCACCCTCGTCCATCACGAGCTCGAGGTCCATCTCCATCGCAGCGAGGCGCAGCGCCTCGATCGCCTCGGCCCACTCCTCGTCGGTGCCGTAGCCCTTGCCCTCGGGCTTGGTCGACAGCTCGAGGTAGAAGTCCTCCAGGCCGTAGTCGCGCAGCACGTCGAGCACGAACGTCAGCAGTGACCGGAGCTCGCCATCCATCTGCTCCTTCGTGCAGAAGATGTGCGCGTCGTCCTGGGTCATGCCCCGGACCCGCGTGAGCCCGTGGACCACGCCCGACTTCTCGTAGCGATACACGGTCCCGAACTCGAAGAGCCGCAGCGGCAGCTCGCGGTACGAGCGGGTGCGGCTCTTGAAGATCAGGATGTGGAACGGGCAGTTCATCGGCTTGAGGTAGTAGTCCGTGCCCCCGTCGAGCTCCATCGGCGGGTACATCCCGTCGGCGAACCAGTCGAGGTGCCCGGAGATCTCGAACAGGTGCGACTTCGTGATGTGGGGTGAGTTCACGAACTCGTACCCCGCCTCCTCGTGGCGCTGGCGGCTGTAGTCCTCCATGACGCGACGGATCGCGCCGCCCTTCGGGTGGAACACCGCCAGTCCCGAGCCGATCTCGTCCGGGAACGAGAACAGGTCGAGCTCGACTCCCAGCTTGCGGTGGTCGCGGCGCTCGGCCTCCTCGAGCCGGTGCAGGTACTCCTTGAGCGCCTTGTCGTTCTCCCACGCGGTTCCGTAGATCCGTTGGAGCATCGGGCGCTTCTCGTCGCCTCGCCAGTACGCACCCGCGACCTTCGTCAACTTGAACGCGCCCAGCCTGCCGGTCGACGGGACGTGCGGTCCGCGGCACAGGTCGACATAGGCGACGGTGCCATCGGGGTGCAGGTTCTTGTAGACCCCGACGGTGCCGTTCGAGGTGACTTCGGCGTCGTCGTCCTCCTCTGCGGCACCGGAGCTGACGTTGCGGATGATCTCCTGCTTGAACGGCTGGTCCGCGAACAGCTCGAGGCCGCGCTCGATGTCGTACTCCTCGCGCACGAACGGCTCGTCCTCGGCCACGATCTCGCGCATCCGCGCCTCGATGCGGTCGAGGTCGGACTCGGCGAAGTGCCGGCCGTCCGGCAGCTCGAAGTCGTAGTAGAAGCCGTCGGCGATCGCCGGACCGATCGCGTACTTCGCGCCCGGGAACAGGTCGAACACTGCCTGGGCCATCAGGTGGGAGGTCGAGTGGCGGAGCACCTCGCGGCCCTCGTCGGTGTTGGCGGTCACGATCGCGACCTCGGCGTCGTGGTCGATCGGCCGGGTGAGGTCCACCTCCTCGCCGTCCACCACGGCCGCGACCGCGGCCTTGGCCAACCCCTTCCCGATGGACGCCGCGACCTCTCCCCCGGTCGTGCCCGCCGGCAGCTCCTTCGTCGAGCCGTCCGGCAACGTGATCGTGACGTTTCCCGAGGCACTCATGGTCCGACGAGGTTACCGGCGCCCCTCCGGGGGACCCTGTTCATTCTCCGACGGCGCACCGATCGACCTTCGTGCAGGAGCGGAGGCCGGAGCCGGTCACGGAGGCGGAGAGACGGCGCGAGCGGGACGGAGTGCGAGCCCGGAACGACCCGCAGTGGGCGCAGGCCGGAGCGACCAGAAGAGGAGCGGAGGCCGGAGCCGGTCACGGAGGCGGAGAGACGGCGCGAGCGGGACGGAGTGCGAGCCCGGAACGACCCGCAGTGGGCGCAGGCCGGAGCGACCAGAAGAGGAGCGGAGGCCGGAGCCGGTCACGGAGGCGGAGAGACGGCGCGAGCGGGACGGAGTGCGAGCCCGGAACGACCCGCAGTGGGCGCAGGCCGGAGCGACCAGAAGAGGAGCGGAGGCCGGAGCCGGTCACGGAGGCGGAGAGACGGCGCGAGCGGGACGGAGTGCGAGCCCGGAACGACCCGCAGTGGGCGCAGGCCGGAGCGACCGGAGACTATGCGGTGTAGTTCGAGACCGGGACCGTGAGGTTGATGCCCAGCAGGGCGCTCAGCTCGCGCAGGGCGTCGGGCGCGGTCTCGTCGGTTCCGCCCGACAGCACGGCGTCCGCGAGCTCGCCGAGCGCCTCGAGCGCCTTCGGCGCGTCGAGGTCGTGGTCGATCGCGGCGCGCACCCGGCGGGCGTACGGCGCCGGGTCCGGGCCGGTGCTCCGCCGCGACGCGGCGGACAGCCGGTGCAGCAGGGCCGAGCCGTCCTGGATATCGGTGTCGTGCCACTCGAAGCCGGACCGGTAGTGGTGGTGCATCAGCGCGAGCCGGATCGCGCGTGGGTCGGCGACCTCGAGCAGCTCGCTGATGAACACGAGGTTCCCCAGCGACTTGCTCATCTTCTCGCCCTCGTAGGCCACCATCGCCGAGTGCAGCCAGTGGCGGACGAACGGCTTGCCGGAGAGCGCCTCGCTCTGCGCGACCTCGCACTCGTGGTGGGGGAAGATCAGATCCGTCCCGCCCCCGTGGAGGTCGAGCGTCGGACCGAGCTCCTGCATCGACATCGCGGAGCACTCGATGTGCCACCCCGGCCGGCCGACGCCGAACGGTGCCCGCCAGGCGGGCTCGTCGGCCAGCGACGGCTGCCAGAGCACGAAGTCCAGCGGGTCGCGCCGGTGGGGATCATCCGGGTTGCCCCCGCGGGCCCGGGCGAGGCGGACCATCTGCTCGCGGGAGTACTGGGACAGCGCGCCGAACCTCGGGGCGGAGGAAACATCGAAGTACGCGGTGCCGTGCGTGAGGTACGCGTGCCCGGAGTCGAGGAGCCGCTCGACGATCGAGATGATCTCGTCGATCGTCTCCGTCGCGCGTGGCTCCGCGATCGGGGGCCGCATGCCGAGGGCGTCCATGTCCGAGCGGAACCGCGCGATCTCCGACTCGGCCAGCTCGAGATACGGGATGCCGAGCTCCCGGGCCTTCGGGAGGATCGAGTCGTCCACGTCGGTGATGTTGCGCACCATGCGCACCTCGTGACCGAGCTCCTCGAGGCGGCGGATGAGGATGTCGTAGGTGAGATAGGTCGCGGCGTGCCCGAGGTGCGTCGAGTCGTACGGGGTGATCCCGCACACGTACATCCGCACGACCTGCCCCGGTGCGAACGGGACGATCGCCCGCCGCGCGGTGTCGTAGAGCTGGATCAACGGGCTCTCATATCCCGCTGAGCCGGAGCCCGGCCTTGACCTTGTGACGGATGTTGATCGTGAGCAGCACCGCCGCGAACGTCTCCATCCCGACCGCGTTCTCCAACGAGCCACCGTCGAAGGCGCGCAGATCGGGGATGCTCTCGATGATCTCCATGAGCGCGGCGCGGGCGTGGTCGTCGTCCCCGCAGGCGACGACGTCGCTCCGCATCTTGCGGTCGAGGTCGACGAGCTCGGCCGCCGGCACCAGGTGGAACGCGGTCACGATCTGCGACTTCCACAGCAGCGCCTGCATCTCCTTGGCCAGCGAGCCGTGTGGCGGCAGGATCGCGTTGAACTCGGTGCCGTTCTTCACGAGGTGGTTGGCCATCGAGACGACGATCCGGCCGTCGAGGTCGTCCGCGAAGTACTTCGCGGTTGCGAGCGCGGCGTCGGCGTTCACGGCCAGCACCACCACTTCGGCGTTGCAGGCCGCGTGGTTGTTCGCGGGCGTGATCCCGGCCACTCGGTCGCCCCAGCGCTCCCGCAGCTCGTCCACGACGACCTCGGCCTTGGCCCGTTCGCGCGAGCCGGCGAGGACCTCGTAGCCCACATCTGCGAGACGGGCCGCCAATCCCCTGCCCGCCGGTCCGGTGGCCCCCAACACTCCGATCTTCACGACCGTGATCCTTGCACGGACGGGCACGGCGCCGGAAAAGCCCACGAACTCCACACCTCGTGCGGCACGCCGGACCTACGTTGGTCGACGTGAGCGCGCGCTGACGACGTGATCGGTGCGACCTACACCGCGACCCGCCAGGCGGACCCGCGCGTCGAGCGGCAGATCCGAGCCGCGCTGGCCGGTGCCCGGCGGATCGTCGACGTCGGCGGCGGCACCGGCTCCTACGAGTCGGCCGGGCCGGTGGTCGCCGCGGTCGACCCCTCTCCGGTGATGCTCTCGCAGCGGTCCGCCGACGCCTCGCCCGCCGCACGCGGCGTCGCCGAGCACCTGCCCTTCTGCGACGGTGCGTTCGACGCCGCGCTGGCGATCTTCACGATCCACCACTGGTCGGACTGGCGCGCCGGCATCGCCGAGGTGCAGCGGGTGGCGGGCCGGATCGTGATGCTCACGTGGGACCCCGCGGTCCAGGGTCTCTTCTGGCTCACCGACGAGTACCTGCCCGAGGCCCTCACCGACGACCAGTTCGACGGCCCGACGTTCGCGGAGCTCGACGACGTGCTGGGCGGCATCCGCGTCGAGCCGGTGCCGGTCCCGGCCGACTGCCGGGACGGCTTCTTCGCCGCGTACTGGGCGCGCCCCGAGGCGTACCTCGACGCCACGGTCCGGGCCGGGATCTCCTGCTGCTCGCTGCTCGATCAGACGCTCGTGGAGGCCCGCATCGCCCGGCTCGCCGCGGACCTCGAGTCGGGGGCGTGGGACGCGCGCCACCCCGGCCTGCGCCAGCGGCCCGAGCTCGACGTCGGCTACCGCTTGGTGATCAGCGACTGAGCCGCGTCTGGGGCCAGGATGCAGTCGGCGCCGAGCAGCACCCGGAGCTCCGCGAAGAGGCCGTTGCGGTCCGACACCAGGTGCTCGTCACCCAGGCTCACGACCGTGGTCTTCTCGGCGCCCTCGATGTAGACGAGCACGGGGTTGTCCCCCGGGTGCGCGAGGAGGACCTCCTTGAGCTTCGCCACCTTGAGGTCGTTGAGCACGCCGGGTCGGGTCCGGATGCGGACCGGCTGGCCACCGTCGATCACGAGCGGTGGTTGCGTGAGCTCCATCGCGATGAGCTTCGGCGCGTCCTCGCGCAGATCGATGCGACCCTTGACGCAGACGATCGCGTCCTCGGTGAGCAGCTCGCCGTAGCTGGCCATGGTCTTCGGGAACACCATCACCTCGACCGCGCCGCCGAGGTCCTCCAGGACGAACGTGGCCATGAGGTCGCCCCGCTTGGTGTACTTGCGGGCCAGCGCGGTGACGACGCCGCCGACGGTGCGCATCTCCCCCTCGCGCAACTCCTTCAGCTCGGTCAGGTTGGTGTCCGCGAACCGCCGCAGCGCGCTCTCGACCCCCATCAGCGGGTGGTCCGACACGTAGAGCCCGAGCATCTCCTTCTCGAACGCGAGGCGCTGGCTCTTGGAGAACTCCGACTCGAGGATCGGCGGGCGGTCGAAGCTCGCGGCGATGTCGCCACCACCGGAGAGCGCGTCGCCGAAGAGGCTCATGATCCCGGCGTCCCGCTCGCGCCTGCGGGCCAGGATCACGTCGACGATCTCCTCGAAGACGAGGAACAGCCCCTGGCGGGGGTGACCGAGCGAGTCGAACGCGCCCGCCTTGATCAGCGACTCGATCGTCCGCTTGTTCAGGACGGACGGGTCCACGCGCTCGCAGAGGTCGTAGAAGTCCGTGAACGGACCACCCTCGTCTCGCGCCTCGATGATCTTGGCGACCACGCCCTCACCGACGTTGCGCACCGCCGACAACCCGAACCGGATCGCTGACACCCCGACCGGCGCGCCGTCGGCGCCGACGCCGGTCGTGGTCCGGCGCACCACGAAGTCCATTGCGGACTCGTTGATGTCGGGAACGAGGACCGGGATCTCCATCTGCCGGCACTCGTTCAGGTAGACCGCGGACTTGTCCTTGTCGCCCTTGACGCTCGTGAGCAGCGCCGCCAGGTACTCGCGGGGGTGGTTCGCCTTCAGGTACGCGGTCTGGTAGGTCACCAGGCCGTAGCCGACCGTGTGGGACTTGTTGAACGAGTAGTCGGCGAAGGGCTCGATCGTGTCGAACATCTGCTCGCCGAAGGCGCGCTCGTGGCCCTGCGCGACACACCCGTCGACGAACTTGTCCCGCTCCTTGGCGATGAGCTCGCGGATCTTCTTGCCGGTCGCCTTCCGGAGGTTGTCCGCGTCCTCGAGCGAGTACCCGGCGAGCTGCTGCGACACGCGCATCAGCTGCTCCTGGTACACCATCAGCCCGTACGTCGGGCCGAGGACCTCCTCCAGCGCGGGGTGCGGGTACGAGATCGGCTTGCGCCCGTTCTTCCGGTCCGCGTACTCGTTGTGCCAGTTCTGGGCCATCGGCCCCGGCCGGTACAGCGCGATGACCGCGGACACGTCCTCGAACACCGACGGCGCGACCGACCGGATCAGCGCGCGCATCGGCCCGCCCTCGAGCTGGAACACCCCGATGGTGTCCCCCGCGCGGAGCAGGTCGAAGGTCTTCGGGTCATCCAGTGGGATCGCATCGATGTCGGGCCGGGTCCCGGTGGACTCCTCGACGAGCTCGAGCGTGATCTCGATGACGTCCAGGTTCCGCAGGCCGAGGAAGTCCATCTTCAGCAGGCCGAGGTCCTCGACCGCGTGCATCTCGTACTGCGTGACGATGGGCGCGTCCTCGATGCTGCCGCCCGGCTCGGGCTTGCGCTGCACCGGGAGGTACTCGGTGAGCGGCTCCCGGGTGATGACGACGGCGGCGGCGTGGATCCCGTCCTGGCGGCGCAGGCCCTCCAGCCCGCGGGCGACGTCGATCACCCGCTTGGCGTCGGGGTCGGCGCCGTAGAGATCGCGCAGGTCGGCGGCCATCTTGTAGCCGTCCTCGAACTTCGGGTTCGGCTCGAAGCACGCGTGCAGCGGGGTGTCGCGGCCCATGATCAACGGCGGCATGAGCTTCGCGATCTTGTCGCCGAGACCGTACGGGTAGTCGAGCACCCTCGCCGCGTCGCGCACCGCGGCCCTCGCCTTGATCGTCGAGAAGGTCACGATCTGGGCGACGTGGTCGGCGCCGTAGCGCTGCGCGACGTACTTGATCATCTCGCCGCGCGAGCGGGAGTCGAAGTCCATGTCGATGTCGGGCATCTGCTTGCGGCCCGGGTTGAGGAACCGCTCGAACAGGAGGTCGTACTTGATCGGATCGATGTCGACGATCCGCAGGCAGTACGCGACGCAGGAGCCGGCCGCGCTCCCCCGGCCCGGACCGACCCGGATGCCGCGCGACTTCGCGTAGCGCACGATGTCCCAGACCACGAGGAAGTACGCGGAGAATCCCATCGACTCGATGACGCCGAGCTCGTACTCCATGCGATCGAGGACGACCGGGGGCGGCGACTGCCCGTAGCGCTCCTTCACGCCCTCGAAGGTGAGCTCGCGCAGGTAGCTCGTCTCGGTGTGACCCTCGGGCACGGGGAAGCTCGGGAGCACGGGCTGGCCGAACTCGAGCTCGACGTCGGCGCGCTCGGCGATCCAGAGGGTCGAGTCGCACGCCTCGGGCACCTCGTCGAAGAGGTGGCGCATCTCGGCCGCGGACTTCAGGTAGTGCTGGTCGCCGCTGAACCGGAAGCGGTTCTCCTCGTGGATCTTCGCGTTGGTCTGGACGCACAGGAGCGCGTCGTGGGCCATCGCGTCGCCCTGGTGCGTGTAGTGGCTGTCGTTCGTGGCGAGCAGCGGCGCGTTGATGGCGCCGCGCGATCTCCATCAGCTTGGGATTCGTCCGGTGCTGATCCGCGATCCCGTGGTCCTGCAGCTCGACGAAGAGGTTGTCCCGCCCGAAGATGTCCTGGAGCCGGCCCGCGACCGCGAGCGCGCCGGCGTCGTCGTCCTTCAGCAGCGCCTGCAGGACCTGGCCGCCGAGGCAGCCGGTCGTCGCGATGATGCCCTCGTGGTGGTCCTGGAGCAGCTCCCAGTCCACCTTGGGCTTCTGGTAGTAGCCCTCGAGGTACGCGCGGCTCGAGAGCTGCATCAGGTTGCGGTAGCCGGTGAGCGTCTCCGCGAGCGCCGTGAGGTGGTAGTACGCCTTGCGCCCACCCTCGACCTCACCGCCCGAGTCGTCCACCTTGCTGTTGCGGCGCGCCGGCCGCTCCGTGCGGTGCTCGTACGCCTGGTAGAGCTCGGTGCCGATGATCGGGATGATCCCCGCCTCGCGCGCGGCGCGGTACATGTCGAGGACGCCGTACATGTTGCCGTGGTCGGTGATGCCGATCGCGGGCTGCCCGTCGCTCGCGGCCGCCGCGACCACATCGCCGATCCGCGAGGCGCCGTCGAGCATGGAGTACTCGGTGTGCACGTGCAGGTGCACGAAGGACCGTGCCATCACATCGGCTCTCGGTCCGGCGTTCCCGCTCCGCTCATCGGTTCGATTCTAGCGCCCGAGTTACACCGGTGTTCTTTGTCCCCAGACCCCTGTGGACAGGGTGTGGACGACCGGCCTCACCGGCGTCAGGAGCCTCGGCCCCGGGCGGCGATCAGCGGGACGAACATCTCGGCCGCGGTGAGCGAGCCGTGGGCCCCGACGAGGTTGGCCTCGTTGGGCAGGTCGGGGTCCACGAACGCGGTGGGACCTCGCGGCGCGAGGATCACGTCGCCGATCCGGCGCCGGATCGACGCGATGACCGGGCCCGGGCCGAGCCAGCCCTCGTCGAGCAGCTGGTCGCGCGAGAAGACCCAGGCCTGGTCGCCGAACTCGTCGCGCGCGCGCTCGAGCAGCTCGGCGGCCGCCCCCTTGTTCGCGTACAGGTAACGGAACCGGCCCTCCCCCGCGCAGTACCGGTACAGCTCGCGCAGCGGGTGCAGGGGGATCCAGCTGTCGCCGACGTGCACCTGCCCGTGGTCCGCGGTCACCACGAGGGTCGCGTGCGCGGGCAACGCGTCGAGCAGCCGGCCCACGAGCTCGTCGGCGAACGCGAGCTCGGACGTGTAGTACTCGTCGTGCAGTCCGAACTCGTGGGCCACGGTGTCGACCCCCGGGTAGTAGGCGTACACGAACCGCTCGTCGTGACCGACCAGGCGGCGGCAGTGCTCGACCAGGACCGATGTCGTGCTCCAGCCGAAGAACCGGCTCCCGCGCAGGTGCGCCTCCGTGAACCCGGTCTTTCGGAACTCCTTCTTGGTGAGCACCGGGATCGGGCGGCCGAGGAACGCGGTGTGCCGCTGCACCGAGAACGGGTCCGGGGCCCGCCGGCCGAACGGGACCTGCCAACGCAGGACGTTCAGGACCGTGTCGTCGATCCGCATGCGGAACCCGACGATCCCGTGCTCGGCCGGGGCCATCCCCGTCGCGAGCGAGGTGAGCGCGGCCGCCGTCGTGGACGGCGTGACCGTAGTGATCGCGCCGCCGGCCATGGCGCCGAGCTCGGGGAGCTCGGCGCGGTGCTCTTCCAGCTGCGCCCAGCCCAGACCGTCGAGGACGAGGAGCACCACCGAGGAGGCGCCGGTGACCGGCTCCGGGATCCACGTGGCGGTGCGCCCCTGCACGAGCGACGGGACGACCTGATCCAGGGATCCGGCACCGTAGGCGGCCTTCACCGGCTCCACTACCGGTTCCATCGGTCGAACGTACTCGGTGGCACTCGGCCGACTGCGGAAGGCACGTATGCGAGCATGGAGCCCGTGAAGGTCTCGACCCGGGGTGACTACGCGGCTCGCGCGCTCCTCTCGCTCGCGCTGCACGAGTCGGACCGGCCGACGTCCGTCAAGGAGATCGCGGAGCGCACCAACCTTCCCCAGCCCTACCTCGAGCAGATCCTGCTCGCGGTGAAGGGTGCGGGCCTCGTGCGTTCGAAGCGCGGGGTCGGCGGCGGATACGTGCTCGCGCGGCCGCCGGAGGAGATCACCGTCGCGGAGATCCTCGCCGCGGTCGACGGACCGCTGACCACGCTGATGGGCGAGCACGACCACTGCGAAGGCCACTGCGTCCTGCAGGAGGTCTGGGTCGGCGTCTCCGAGGAGATGGGCAAGATCCTCGCCGGGTTCACGCTCGCGGAGCTGGTCGACCGCACCCGGATCGGCCACCCGGAAGTGGCGGCCGAGACGCACTAGTGGTGCGTCTGGTGATCGTCGGGGTGGGCACGGCGAGGTGGGGGCGGTGCTCGCAAGGACGCAGGACGAAGGCGCAGTGGGGTTCTGCGTCGAGGACGAGGACGCCGCGAGCGCCGTCACCGACCGGCGTGACCCCCCGCAGTGATTGCCAGACGTACCACTAGCCCGGCCGGAGCACGGCACGGGCCGCGAGGCCGCCGCCGGGAGCCTCGTCGAGCTCGATGGTGCCGCCGTCGGCCGCGACGAGCCGACGGACGATCGCCAGCCCGAGGCCGGATCCGCCGTCGCGGTCCGCGCCGCTCGGGCGCCAGAACCGGTCGAAGGCCCGGGCTCGCGCCTCGGGGGTCATGCCCGGGCCGGCGTCCACCACCGAGAGCTCGACCCCCGTCGGCACCCGCCGGGCGGTGATGCGCACGACCGAGCCCACGGGCGCGACCTCGAGCGCGTTGTTGAGGAGGTTGTCGAGCACCTGCTCGAGCCGGCCCCGGGCCGAGCGGACGCCCAGCGACTCCTCGACCTCCGCGACGAGACGGACGCCCCGCTCGGCGGCCAGCGCGGACCACGCGTCGATCCGGCCGCGGGCGAGCGCTCCCATGCCCACCCGCTCCGACGGCGCGGAGCCTGCCTCGGCCCGGGCGAGCTCCAGCAGCCCGTCCACGAGTCGCGACAGCCGCGCGACCTCGTCGAGCGCCCCCGCCACATCCTCACGTGCGGGTTCCGCGTCCGCATCGAGCTCGCCCTCGAGGTTCTCGAGCCGCAGCCGCAGCGCGGCCAGCGGCGTACGCAGCTGGTGCGATGCGTCCGCCACGAACATCCGCTGCGACGTGACGAGCTCCTCGAGGCGCGCCGCCGTCCCGTTGAAGGACGTCGCCAGGCTGCGCAGCTCGACGGGCCCTCCCGGCACCGGTGCCCGGGCGTCCAGGTCACCGTCGCCGAGCCGCGCCGCGGCGTCCTCCAGGTCGTCGAGCGGCTTCGTGACCTGGCGGGCGAGGCGCAGGCTGACGAGGAACACGACGGCGAGCACGATCGCACCCACACCGGCCAGGACCCACCAGCTGCGCCGGATGCGCGCGTCGACGAACGAGGTCGGGTAGGTCACGCGCAGGGCGCCGATCGGTGCGTTGGCGTCGACGACCGGGACCGCGAAGTACTGCAGGTGCTCGCCGAGGGTCTGCGAGTAGCGGGTCCCGTTCGTCTCCTTCCCCCGCAGCGCCGCCGCGAACTCGGGGCGGCTGGCGAAGTTGCGGGGGCCCGCACGCGTGGGACTCGAGTCGGCGATGAGCGCACCGTCCTCGTCGACGACGACCACACGCCCGCCGGTCGCGCGCTGGTAGCGGTTCACGTCCGTCTCGACCCGCGCGAAGTCGCCGCGCTCGATGGCATCCTCGGTGCGGATCGACAGCGCGAGCGCGTCATGCTGCACCGCGGCGGTCAGCCGCCGGCGCTCCGACTGCGCGTACGCGAGTCCCAGCGGGATCTCGAGCACCAGCAGCACGAAGACGGTGATCGAGAGGTAGCTCAGCAGCAACCGGCGGCGCACGGGAACGTCGTCGCTACGGCTCGACGAGCCGGAAGCCGACGCCGCGCACCGTCTCGATCCACCCAGAGTCGCCGAGCTTCTTGCGCAGCGCCGCGACGTGGACGTCGAGGGTCTTCGTCGGGCCGTACCAGTGTGCGTCCCAGACCTGCTCGAGGATCCGGGCCCGGGAGAGGACGGTGCCCGGCTCCTCGGCGAGGAGAGCCAGGAGGTCGAACTCCTTCGGCGTCAGCGCGAGCGCGTCGCTCCCCAGCGTGACCTGGTGCGTCCGACGGTCGATCGTGAGCTCGCCGACCGTGAGCGCCGGGATCTCCTCGGGACGCGCGTGCGACCGGCGGGTGACGGCGCGGATGCGCGCGACGAGCTCACGGAAGCCGAACGGCTTCACGATGTAGTCGTCGGCACCGAGCTCCAACCCCACGACGCGGTCCACCTCGTCGCCACGCGCGGTCACGACGATGATCGGGACCTCGGACGCGGCGCGCAGGCGGCGACACACCTCGAAGCCGTCGAGGTCGGGGAGCCCGAGGTCGAGCAGGACCACGTCGTAGCCCTGCGCCGCGAGCGCCGCGGCACCGGTCGCGGCACGCTGCACGTCGAAGCCCTCGCGCTCGAGCCCGCGCGCCAACGGGAACGCGATCGTGTCCTCGTCCTCGACCATCAGCACCTGCACGCCGACACCCTCGCACAGCCCGCCCGCAGGGGGCAGGGAGGCTTGGCGCAATCTTGGACGTTCGCAGGACCCCGCCTGGTGCGGGGATCCCTACGGTGGCACTGCGAACGAATCGCCGACCGGGAGACCCGAAATGGATCGACGAAAGACCCTCGCGGCCACCGGTGCGGTCTCGCTGACCGCCTCCGCGGCGCTCGTCGCGCTCGGTTCGAGCCTGGGCCTGTTCGGCCTCGCCGACTCGAGCCCGAACGTGGGCAAGCTCAGCCCGATCGACGCGACCCACCAGGTCTCGAGCTCGACCACGAGCACGACCTCCGTCACCGCACCCCCGGCCGGCGCGGGCGTGGCCGGCACGGACGTGGCCGGCCACGACGTCGCCGACGACCACGGTCAGGACGGCGCCGCCCACGACGTCGGCGGCAACGACGTGAGCGCCGGGACCGGCACCACCACCAGCACGACGCCGCAGGTCGACGACCACGGCGACGACACTCGCGGCCCCGGGTCGGCCGACTCGGGCCTGGACGGCTCGGGCACCGGCCACGACGACGATGACTGACGAGGACCTGGCCGCCCGCGCGTCCCGCCTCGCCGGCCGGCCCGGCCGCGCGGTCGGCGCCCCGCGACGCCACCCGGCAGGGACGAGCCGGATCGTCGCCGCCGGCGCCGAGCGCGACGGCGTTGTTCGCACTGATCGCGGCGTTGACACTCGCGAGCCCGGCCCCGACCGCCGGCGCCGGCGCGCGCGTCGCCGCAGTGGCGCCCGGCACGGTGACGACCGCTCCCCCGAGTGCCGTCACCGTGCCGACCACTGCGGCGCCGCCGCCGAGCACCACCGCCGCGCCCGCTGCCGCGCCCGTTGCGCCGTCGGCGCCCCGCGCCGTGCCCGCACCACGGCCCCCCACCCCGGCACCGGCACCGCGCCCCGTGCCGGCACCTGCGCCGGCACCTGCACCGGCACCTGCGCCGCGCCCCGTGCCGGTGACCACCACGAAGACGAGCTGATGGTCCCGACCACGGTGATGCCGATCGAAGCGCGCTTTCGCGCCATGGGCAGCGACGTCCACGTCGTGGTCGTCGACGGCTCGCCCGATCACCTCCGCGCCGCGCGCGGACGGATCGACGAGCTCGAATCGCGATGGAGCCGCTTTCGCCCGGACAGCGAGGTCACCCGGATCAATTCGGCCGGCGGTGAACCGGTCACGGTGTCGGCCGACACGCGGACGGCGATCACCGCTGCGGTGGAGGCCTGGCGCTCGACCGACGGGCGCTTCGACCCGACGGTGCTCCCCGCGCTCGTCGCGATCGGCTACGACCGCGACTTCGCGCGGATCGAGCGCGAAGTCGCGGGCGCGGCGCCCGACTCGCCACCGCCAGGGATCCCGGCCCCCGGCGCCGCCGGCATCGCCATCGACGACGCGACCGGCACGGTCGCGCTCCCTCTCGGCACCCGGGTCGACCTCGGCGGGATCGGCAAGGGCCTCGCCGCCGATCTGGTGGTCGAGCAGCTGCTCCGAAGCGGCGCCGGAGGTGCGTGCGTCAACGTCGGCGGCGATGTGCGGGCCGCCGGAACACCGCCGAGTGACGCCGGCTGGGTCGTCGCGGTCGAGCGCGTCGCCGACGCGCTGCTCGCGCTGGCCGACGGCGGGATCGCAACGAGCTCCTCGCTCCGACGGCGGTGGGTGCGCGCCGGCGCTCCGTGCCACCACCTCCTGGATCCGTTCCGGGGCGCGCCGGCCTTCACCGGGGTGCTCGCCGTCACGGTCGTCGCCGCGACCGCAGCGACCGCCGAGGTCCTCACGAAGGCGGTCTTCGTCGCCGGCGTCGAGCCCGGGGCCGAGCTCGTCGAGCAGGCCGGTGCGACCGGGCTGATCGTGACGGAGTCCCACGCGGTCCGACCGCTCCGCGGGCTCGAGGAATACCTGCGGTGAACTCGCAGGTCTGGTGGTACACCGCCCGCGCGGCCGGGCTCGTCGGCTGGGCCCTCGCGACCGCGTCGGTGCTGTTCGGGCTGCTCCTCTCGGGGCGCATCACGCGTACGCCGAAGCCTGCATGGGTGCTCGACCTCCACCGCTTCCTCGGTGGCCTCACGGTCGTGTTCGTCGGCGTCCACCTCCTGGGCCTGTGGCTGGACTCCTACGTCCACTTCGGACCGAGCGAGCTGTTCCTGCCGTTCGCGTCGAGCTGGAAGCCGGGCGCGGTGGCCTGGGGGGTCGTCGCGTTCTACCTGCTGGTCGCCATCGAGGTCACGTCGCTCGTGCAGCGTCGACTGCCGCGACGCTTCTGGCACGCCGTGCACCTCACCAGCTTCGGTCTGTTCGCGTTCGCGACGGTGCATGCGCTGACCGCGGGCACCGACGCCGCCAGCGCACCCGTGGTGTGGTTCGCGATCTTGAGCACGGTCGCGGTCGTCAACCTCACCGTGCTGCGCGTAGTCAGCCGCCGAGTCGGGCGAGCACCACTTCGAGGTCCGGCGGCAGTGGCGACGCGAACTCCTGCGGTTCGCCGGTCACCGGATGGGCGAATCCCAGCGTCGCGGCGTGCAGGAACGGCCGTCCGATCTCGACGCCCGAGCGGATCCCCCCGTACGCCGGGTCGCCCACGACCGGGTGCCGGATCGCCGCCAGGTGTACCCGGATCTGATGGGTACGACCGGTCTCCAGGGAGCACGCCAACAGGCTGACCTCCGGATCCCGGAACGTCCGTTCCACCGTGTACTGCGTACGCGCCTCCTTCCCGCCCTCGCGCACCGCCATCCGGGTCGGGCGCCGGATCGAGCGCCCGATCGGCGCGTCGATCAGCCCGCTCGCCGCGTCGGGGGTCCCCCACACCAGCGCGCGGTAGCCGCGGTGCACCGCCCGGGCGGCGAGCGCGCCCACGAGCCCGTCGTAGGCGCGGGGCGTGCGCGCGACGGCGAGCAGCCCGCTCGTGTTCGCGTCGAGCCGGTGCACGATGCCCGGGCGGGCCGGGTCCCCGACCCCGGCGAGCTCCGGGTACCGGTGGAGCAGCCCGTTGACGAGGGTCCCGTCGGGATGGCCGGCACCCGGGTGCACGATGAGGCCGGCCGGCTTGTCGACGACGATCACGTCGTCGTCCTCGCTCACCACGACCACCGGGATGTCCTCGGCCCGGGGCAACCCGACCGGCTGCGGCTCGGCCAGGAGCTCGACCACCTCACCCTCGGCGAGCCGCCGGCTCTTGATCACCGGGCGCCCGTCGACCAGCACCTGGTCCTCGTCGATCAGCACCTGCACCTCCGCCCGCGACCATCCGGTGAGCAGCGCGACCGCGCGGTCGACCCGCTCCCCCGCCAGGGCGGCGGGCACGATCAGCGCCTCGCCGTGGGGGCCGCCCGTGCTCACGCCGGATGCTCGTCGCGCGCCGCCGCACTCTCGCGGAACGCGGCGAGGACGAGCAGGATCGCCCCGATCGTGATCGACGAGTCGGCGACGTTGAAGGTCGGGAACGTGCCGACGTGCACGAAGTCCACCACCTCACCCCGCAGGAAGCCCGGGCTGCGGGCGATCCGGTCGATGAGGTTGCCGAGCGCACCCGCGAGCACCATGGACAGCGCGACGACCGTCAAGCGGTCGCGGGCGCGCTGCACTGCTCGCACGAGCACCACCGACAGGACGATCGCGAGGAGCGCGAGCACGAGGGTCGCGTTCGTGAACAGGCTGAACGCTCCCCCACTGTTGCGCGCCAGGTGCAGCTCGACGTCGCCGCCCACGATCGAGAGCGGCGCATCGCTCAGCGAGGCGACGACCCAGACCTTGGTCAGCTGATCGAGGAGGACGACCCCGACGACGATCGACGGGGCCAGCCACCTCGGGACCGGCCGCGCCCCACTAGCGGCGCGGCCGCTCGACACGCTGCTTGCAGTCCACGCAGAACTCGGCCCAGGGAATCGCCTCGAGCCGGGCGACGTTGATCCGCCGACCGGCGGGGACGCAGACGCCGTAGGTGCCCTTCTCCATCCGCTCGAGTGCCCGGTCGATCTCGTCCACCGCCTGCCGGGCGTTCGCCGAGAGCATGAGGTCGCGCTCACGCTCGACCGAGATCGTGTCGCCCTCGCCCGACTCCTCGTCGAACTGGGTGTCGCCCTGCTCGCGCTCGGTCACGAGCAGGTCGGCGTCGTTCTGCAGCTCGACCGCCTGGTGGAGGTGGCGCGCGCGCTCCTCGACGAGGAGCTCGCGCAGCTTCTCGAGCGTCTTCGGCGCGATGTTCGGCGCCTGCTTGGGCACGAAGATGCCCGAGAGCGGACAGATCCTGCCTGCGGGCTGCTTCTTCGGCTTGGGCTCGGGCTTCGCCTTGACCGGGACCGCCTTCCTCTTCGCCGGCGCCTTGACCGTCGCCTTGGTCGTGGACTTCGTCGCCTTCGCGGCGGTGGACTTCCTGGCCGTCGCGGTGCCCTTCTTCGCGGTGCCCTTCTTCGCGGTGTCCTTCTTCGCGGTGCCCTTCTTCGCGGTGTCCTTCTCGCGGTGCGCTTCTTCGCGGTGGTCGCAGCCTTCTTCGCGGGCACCTTGGAAGCCGGCTTCCGGGCCGTCGCCTTCGAGGGCGCCCTGGTCGCCTTCTTCGCGGCCGACTTCTTCGCGGCCGCGGTCTTCACGGGGGTGGCCTTCTTCTTCGTGGTGGGCACCTTCTGCTTCGCGGGGCTGGACTTCCGGGCGGGCTTGACGATCGCGGTCCGCTTCGCGGCCTTCGTCGCGCTGGCCGGCTTCTTCGCGGGGGCCCGCTTCGACGCGGCCTTGCGGGCGGCGGGGCGTGCCGGGGCCCGCTTGGCGGAGGCCGCGGGGCCCTTCCGTGCGCTGGCGGACTTGCCGGTGGCCTTCGCCATCGGTCGTTCCCTTCGTTTGTCGCGCCCACCCCGGACGGGGAAAGCGGGGGATGATACGCCCCTCAGCGGGCTGGGGCAATGGCGCAGCTCGGATGAACCGCGGACGGCCGCCCGGGATTCCCACCGCCGCGCCGGCGTCCCCCGATCCGCCGGCGCCAGGTCGTGGCGCGCGTCCGGCGCTGCCGCCAGGGTCCGTCGAGAACGCAGATGTGGTCGGGGGCATCGGACACCGCCGTTTATCGTACGGCCCGTGCCCTTCGGATCCGTCGACCCCCGCCTCGACCTCGTCGAGCTCGAACACGCGGTGATGGCCGCCTGGAAGGCCGACGACGTGTTCGCGCGGAGCGTCCGGCGACGAGAGGGAGCCGAGGAGTGGGTCTTCTACGAGGGTCCGCCCACGGCGAACGGGCGTCCAGGGATCCACCACGTCTGGGCCCGGCTCTTCAAGGACATCTACCCCCGCTTCCACACCATGCGGGGCAAGCACGTGCCCCGGAGGGCGGGCTGGGACTGCCACGGGCTCCCCGTCGAGGTGGAGGTCGAGAAGGAGCTCGGGTTCGCGGGCAAGCCCGAGATCGAGGAGTTCGGCATCGAGGCCTTCAACCGGCGCTGCCGCGAGTCGGTGCGGCGCTACGTGGAGGACTGGTCCGCGCTGACCAGCCGGATCGGCATGTGGCTCGACACCGCCGACGCCTACTGGACGATGGACGACGAGTACATCGAGAGCGTCTGGTGGCTGTTCCGACAGATGTGGGACGCCGACCAGCTCTACGAGGGGTTCAAGGTCGTCCCGTACTGCGGACGCTGCGGCACCGCGCTGTCGAGCCACGAGCTCGGCCAACCCGGCGCCTACCGTGACGTCACCGAGGACTCCGTGTACGTGCGCTTCCCGGTGCGGGAGCGCGACTTCGACCTCCTGGTCTGGACGACCACCCCCTGGACGCTCGTGTCGAACGTCGGCGCCGCGGTCGGACCGGACATCGAGTACGTGCGCGTGCGGTCGCCGGAGGCGGGCGGTCGCGACCTCGTGATGGCGCGGTCGCGGGTGGATGCCGTGCTCGGCGAGCGCGCCGAGGTCGTCGGCCCCGTCGCGGTCGACGACCTGGCCGGCCTGCACTACGAGCGGCCGTTCGACTGGCTCCCGGCCGAGGGCGACGGCTGGCGCGTCGTGGTCGCCGAGTTCGTGACGACCGACGACGGCAGCGGCATCGTCCACCTGGCGCCCGCCTTCGGCGAGATCGACCGCGAGGTGGCGGCCGCCGAGGGCCTGCCGATCCTGAACCCGGTCAACGGTGCCGCGCGCTTCACCGACGCGGTGCCCGACCTCGAGGCCGAGTTCGTCAAGGACGCCGACGCGCGACTCATCGGGCGGCTCGACGCGACCGGTCGCCTGGTGCGGGTGGAGCCCTACCCCCACTCCTACCCGCACTGCTGGCGGTGCGGCACGCCGCTCATCTACTGGGGCAAGCCGACCTGGTTCGCGCGCACGTCCGCGTCCAAGGCCGCGATGCTGCGCGAGAACGAGACCATCGGCTGGCACCCCGAGCACATCCGGCACGGACGGTTCGGCGACTGGCTCGAGAACAACGTCGACTGGGCCCTGTCGCGGGACCGCTTCTGGGGGACGCCGATCCCCGTCTGGCGCTGCCGGGACTGTGGCGAGGACACGTGCGTCGGCTCGGTCGCAGAGCTCTCCGCGCTCGCCGGCGCACCGCTCGACGACCTGGACCTGCACCGGCCCTACGTCGACGACGTCGTGATCGACTGCCCCCACTGCGACCGCGGCCGGGCGTGGCGGGTCGAGCCCGTCCTCGACGCATGGTTCGACTCGGGCTCGATGCCGACCGCGTCGCGTCACTATCCCTTCGAGCACGCCGACGACTTCGAGGCGCGCTTCCCGGCCGACTTCATCTGCGAGGCGATCGACCAAACCCGCGGCTGGTTCTACTCGTTGCTCGCGGTGAACACGCTCGTGTTCGACCGCACGCCCTACCGCGACGCCGTCTGCCTCGCGCTGCTCCTCGACCAGGACGGCCAGAAGATGTCGAAGAGCCGCGGGAACGTCGTGGATCCGTGGCGCGTCCTCCAGGACCGCGGCGCGGACGCGCTGCGTTGGAACTTCGTCTCGGCCAGCTCGCCCTGGATGCCGAAGCGGGTCTCGCTCGAGAGCATCGACGAGACCACGAACCGGTTCCTCCTCACCCTCTGGAACACCTACAGCTTCTTCGTGACCTACGCGAACCTCGACGGATGGACGCCCGGCCCGGGTCCGGTCCGGCGCCCCGCCCACGTGCTCGACCGCTGGGTCCGGTCCCGGCTGCACTCCACCGTCGCCGAGGTGACGGACGCACTCGAGCAATTCGACGCGCTGCGCGGCGCGCAGGCGCTCGAGGGACTCGTCGACGACCTCTCCAACTGGTACGTGCGCCGGTCGCGGCCCCGCTTCTGGAACGCACAGGATCCCGACGCCCACGCGGTGCTGCACGAGTGCCTCCTGGTCACGACCCAGCTGCTCGCGCCGTTCTGCCCCTTCATCTCGGACGCGATCCACGGGAACCTCGCGGCCACCGGGGAGTCGGTCCACCTCGGCGACTGGCCGGTCGTGGACGCCGACGCCGTCGATCCCGCGCTCGAGGAGCAGGTCGAGCTCGGGCGGACCATCGTGTCGCTCGGACTCTCGGCGCGCACGGAGGCGAAGCTCAAGGTCCGCCAGCCGCTCTCGCACGCGATCATCGTCCTGCCGGGTGCGCGCAGCCTGCTCCCCGAGATCGAGGACGAGATCGCGGACGCGCTGAACGTCAAGCAGCTCGAGTCGGCCGCGACCCTCGAAGGGCTGCTCGACTACTCCGTCGTGCCGAGCTTCAAGCGGCTCGGCCCCAAGGTGGGCAAGCTGATGCCGAAGCTGAAGGACCTGCTCGTCGCGGCGGACGGGGCCGCGGTGCGCGACGCGTTCGCGCGCGACGGACGCTTCACGATCGACGTCGACGGCACGACGATCGTGCTCGAGCCCGACGACGTGGAGATCCGCGCCACGTCACACGAGGAGCTCGCCCTCGCGGAGGACGGTGGCATCGCAGTCGCGCTCGACACGCGCATCGACGACGCGCTCGCACGTGAAGGGATCGCGCGCGAGGTGATCCGGGTCCTGAACGACCGGCGCAAGGCCAAGGGCCTCCAGATCTCGGATCGCATCGCCGCGTGGCTGCGGGCGGAAGGGCCCGTGGCCGAGGCGGTCACCACCCACCGGGACTGGATCGCCCGCGAGGTCCTGGCCCGTGAGCTCCAGCTCGAGGCCGAGTCGCCCGGACACGCGGGGGCGTACGAACCCGTCGGCGTGGGCGACGCGACCGTCGGGGTGCGGATCGAGCGCCTCGCCCCGTAGGGCCGGGCGCACCCGAAGCTCGTGCCGGCTCAGCGCCGGCGGCGGAAGAGGCCCGACTTCTCGTCGTCGTCCTCGTAGGTGCCCGTGGAGTCCGGCAGCTCGTCGCGGGGCCCGAGCGGGGCCTGGTCGCTGACCGCCTCCCGCAGGCTCGCGAAGAACGCCTCGTCGTCGAGTGGCTCGGAATCCGCGGCATCCGACGGGAACCGCGGCGCCCGCGTGGCCTCGGCGCTCGGCGGCGCGTCGGTCGAGGGTGCGGGCGGGGGCTCGGACGCACCCGCGATCGGCGAGCGGCCCGGTGCCGGCGTCGACTCGGACGGGCCGTTGGACGCGGGCGGTGTGTCGGCGCGGTGGCCCGGGACGTCCCATGTGCTCAGCGCGCGGATCTCCGCGGTGGGCGGGCCGCCCGCGTCGGTCGACGGCGGCTTCGGGGTCTGCGGTGTCGGGACCGGGGGCGACGTCGACGTCGAGCTCGGTGCCGCGCCCGTGTCCGTCGCGCTCGGTGCCGCGCCCGTCGCGGGCACGTCGACCTCGTGGATCGGCGGGCGCGCCGAGGGCGCGGCGGGACCCGCGCCGGCGAGCGACTCGAGGTCGTTCTCGAGCGCGCGCCGCAGGCGCTGGCGGTACTCGGCCTCGAAGCGCTCGAGGCCGTCGACGTCGGCGAGCAGGGCGTCCCGGCGCGAGCCGAGCTCGATGACCTCGGTCTCGAGGCGACGGCGCTCGGTGTCGATCTGTCGGCGCGCCTGTGACTCGGCCTCCGCCAGCTGGGCGCGCGACTTGCTCTCGGCGTCGTCCAGGATCTGACGCGCCTTGAACTGCGCCTCGGCGACCGCCTCGTCCGCGGCCCGCTGCGCGAGCAGCAGGGTGCGGTGCAGCATGTCCTCGGTCTCGCGCGCCTGACCCTGCTGGCCCTCGTTGGCGCTGGCCTGCTCGGCGAGCCGGCGCATGCGCTCGTTCAGACCCTCGATCGTGGCTGCGGCCCGTTCGAGCAGCTCGTCCACGTCGTCACGGTTGTACCCGCGAAAGCCTTCGCGGATGTCGATGTCCCGGAGCTCGCGGGGCGTCACGTCCATGACGTCATGCTACGGCGCGCGACCTGCGCAATGTGGGGACGGTGGGGGAAAAATCGTGCGTCCGTCGCGTTGGTCACATCCGGCGTCCGGCCGCTCCTCGCCGGCGGGAGCAGGCCCACCGTCGCGATGGGGGCGCTACGAGTAGATGAGCTGGCGGAGTATGACAAGGCCGAAGAACGCCACCATGAAGGACAAGTCGAACATGCCCACCGGAGGGATGACCCGACGCAGCGGCGCGAGCAGCGGCTCGGTGAGGTCCATCAGCAGCCGGTTGAGCGCCGCGAGCCCGCCGCTCGACGAGCTGGGCGGGAACCAGGAGAGGACCGCCCGCGCTCCCATGATGACGATGTAGACGGTGACGAATGCGCCGAGGAGCTCGAGGAATGCCGACACGGATGCAGTCGGTCAGGCGCGAAACAGCCCGCGGGCCTGGAGCCGCTCCTTCTCCTCCTGGGAGACCTCGACGTTGCTCGGCGTCAGCAGGAACACCTGGTCGGCCACGCGTGACATGCTGCCGCCGACGGCGTAGGTGAGGCCGCTCGAGAAGTCGATCATGCGCCGCTGCAGATCGCGGCTCAGGCCCTGGAGGTTGATGATCACCGGCTGGTCGGCCTTGAGCCGGTCGCCGACCTCCTGGGCGTCGTTGAAGCCGTGCGGCTCGACCACGTGCACCCGCGCGGAGGTGGCCGGCATCGGGCGGATCGTCGGGGTCGCGGCATCGCGCATCGGCGCCACCTCGTCGACGGGAACGGCACGGACGCGGGGCTGCGCGGCCACGGCGACGACGGGGTCCCGGAGGCGTGCGGCCGGAGCCGGGGCGGGCTCGACGCGCTCCGGACGCTCGTAGCGCTCGTACGCGCCGTCGGCCGGCTCCTCGTCGAGCGTGAGCTCGTCGTAGTCGTACTCGTAGCCCTCTTCGTCGTCCTTGAGCCCGAGGTACACCATCGTCTTTTGCCACATGCCTGGCATCGAGTCTCCTCCCGTCTGCCAGCCTACCGTCGGCCTTCGCTCGATCGGCGGATCACGCTGGGTGCTCGCACGGTCCGGTTCGGCTCATGCCCGCCGGTCGCCGAAGATCGCACGACCGACCCGCACCATGGTGGCACCCTCGGCGATCGCCGCCTCGAAATCATCGCTCATGCCCATCGACAGCTCGCGCAATTCCAGCGTCGCGGCGAGGTCACGGAGCGCGGCGAACCAGCGGCGCGGGTCGCCCCGGCGGGGCACGACCGCCATGAGCCCCGCGACCTCGAGCGGGAGCCGCGCCAGCGCGTCCACGAGCGCGGGCGCCGCCGCCGGCGCGCAGCCCCCCTTGGCCGGCTCGTCGCCCAGGTTCACCTCGACCAGGACCCGGGCCTCCGGGGCCCGCCGGGCGATCGCCTCCCCCAGCGCGATCCGGTCGACCGAGTGCCACCACGACACCCACGGGGCGAGCCCGGCGACCTTGTTCCGCTGGAGCCGGCCAAGGAAGTGCCAGGTCGGTGGGACGGGCCCGCCCGCGAGCACGGGGGCCTTCGCCAGCAGCTCCTGGGCCCGGTTCTCGCCCAGATCGGTGAGCCCGGCGTCGAGCGCGGCGCTCAGGGTCTGCGCGGGCACGGTCTTCGAGGCGCCGATCAGGAGCACCGACGCCGGGTCCCGCCCCGCGCGGGTCGCGGCTGCGGCCACCCGCGCCCGCACGTCGCGCACCGCCGGGGTCGGCGCGCTCACCGGACCACTTCTCGTTCCGCCGCTCGGGGCCGCTCCGCGCTCCGCACAACGTGCCCGCTCCACGCTGCGCTCATCGGACCCGCTCCGCCGCTCGGGGCCGCTCCGCGCTCCGCACTACGTGCCCGCTCCACGCTGCGCTCATCGGACCCGCTCCGCCGCTCGGGGCCGCTCCGCGCTCCGCACTACGTGCCCGCTCCACGCTGCGCTCATCGGACCCGCTCCGCCGCTCGGGGCCGCTCCGCGCTCCGCACTACGTGCCCGCTCCACGCTGCGCTCATCGCTTGACCACCACGACCGCCTGCCGACCGGTGCGCCCGTCACGGCGGAACGAGAAGTGGTCCGGTGACTCGACGGTGCAGCAGCGCGTGTCGACGACGTCTTCGACCCCGACCTCCTCGAGCGACCGCCGGATCGCCAAAGGGAGGTCGAAGGCCGGGGACCCGGCGTCGGTGCGTCCCGCCACCTCGCGACCGAAGCGGTCCACGAGAGGCTCGAGCGCGTCGGCGCCGAACTCGTAGTGCCGAACGCAGATGCACGGTCCGATCGCGGCGCGCACCGGGCCCTCCCCCAGCGCGCGCACCGCGTCGACACCGACCTCGACGACACCGCCGAGCGCGCCGCGCCATCCGGCGTGGATCGCGGCCACCGCGGTGTCGTTGGCCAGCGCGATCGGCGCGCAGTCGGCGCCCATCGCGACGAGCGGCAGGCCGGGAACGGCGGTCGCGCTGCCGTCGGCGTCGACCGGACCCGGCGGCGCCGAGCCCACGCGCAGCACGTCGGCGCCGTGGACGTGGACGGGGCGCACCCACCCGGCCGGCGCGGGCAGCCCGAGGCGCGCCGCGAGCATCTCGTAGCTGCGGTCCACGCGGTCGCCGTCGTCCCCGACGTGCCACGCGAGGTTCATCGAATCGTAGGGTGCTGCCGACGCGCCGCCGTGGCGGTCGGTGAAGGCCACCCGTGCGCACCCGAGCTCGAGCTCGATCACCGGCCCGCCCGGCGCGCGCGGCAGCCGGTGCACGCGACCCGCTCGGTCAGCGCAGGAACTCGGGCACGTCGAAGTCGTCGTCCCCCGCGTCGGTCGTACGGTCGAGGTCGTCGCCGGACTCCGACGCGAGCGCGCGCTCCTCGGCCATGAGCCCGAGCGGGGTCTCCGTCCGCCGCTCGCCCTCGAAACGGTCGAAGCCGGCCGCGATCACGGTGATGCGCACCTCGTCGCCGAGCGCGTCGTCCACCACCGCGCCGAAGATGATGTTCGCGTCGGGGTGCGCGGCCTGGGCGATGATCTCGGCCGCCTCGTTGACCTCGAACAGGCCGAGGTCCGACGGGCCGGAGATGTTGAGCAGGATCCCGCGCGCACCCTCGATGCTCGCCTCGAGCAGCGGGCTCGAGATCGCCGCGCGCGCCGCGGTCACGGCCCGGCCGTCGCCCGACGCGTAGCCGATGCCCATGAGCGCGGACCCCGCGTTCGTCATGATCATCTTCACGTCGGCGAAGTCGGTGTTGATGAGCCCCGGCGTCGTGATGAGGTCGGTGATGCCCTGCACGCCCTGCAGCAGCACCTCGTCGGCCATCTTGAACGCGTTGAGCATCGAGGTCTTCTCGTCCGAGACCTGGAGCAGCCGGTCGTTCGGAATGATGATGAGGGTGTCGACCTTCTCCTTCAGGTGCTGGATGCCCTGCTCGGCCTGCACCGAGCGGCGCCGGCCCTCGAAGGTGAACGGCCGGGTGACGACGCCGATGGTGAGCGCGCCCGCGGCCTTGGCCATCTCGGCGATGATCGGCGCGCCGCCGGTACCGGTGCCGCCGCCCTTGCCCGCGGTGATGAAGACCATGTCGGCGCCCTTCAGCACCTCCTCGATCTCCTCGCGGTGCTCCTCGGCGGCCTGGCGGCCGACCTCCGGATCCGAGCCGGCGCCGAGCCCGCGCGTCAGCTGGCGCCCGAGGTCGAGCTTCACGTCGGCGTCGCTCATGAGCAGGGCCTGCGCGTCGGTGTTGACCGCGATGAACTCCACGCCCTTGAGCCCGGCGTCGATCATGCGGTTCACGGCGTTGCCGCCGCCGCCGCCCACGCCGACGACCTTGATCACGGCGAGGTAGTTCTGCGGTGAACCCAGCATCGTGGACGATCTCCCTCGCTGTCTTCGGTGGACGGGTGGTTCGGTGCCCGGGGCTCGGTCGACGGTCCGACACCACCGTGCAGGGGCCCGCAGCAGATCTTCGCGGCCCGGGGGGCGTGCACAGGGGGATGCTCGGCAACTCTCGACCTCTGCTTGAGGTTGAGAGTTATGTCAACCTGTGGTTGTGGTGGAGACTCTAACGGACCCGTCGCGGGCATTCAATCACCGGGTCGCGGGCGCGCCGGGCACCCGCACGTCGATGTAGCGGACGCGCTCGCCGTCGGCCGCGAGCTGGTCGAGCACCGCGAGCGCGGCGAGGCCCTTCGGCCCGATCTCCTCGAGGCCGCCGAGGCGCACCTCCCCCGCGGCCGGGATCGCGCCGCCCGAGACGGCCGCGAGCGCCAGGGCGCCCTGGCCGTGGCGCATGGTGAGCGACCGGGTCTGGGCGCGCAGCGCGTCGGGGAGCGCGGCCAGCGCGGCCGCGGGGCCCGCGGGCTCGATGCGGCCGCCGCGGTCGGGCACCTTCGTGAGGCCGACGAGCTGGGGCACGCCGGTCGGCGGGTAGGGGACGGCGGTCAGCACCCGGCCCGAGCGGTCGATCACCACCAGCTCGCCCGGCGTGCCGCGTGGCGCACCGCGCGGCGCGGGCCGCCGCGCCCACGCGACGGGCACGCGCTCGACCACCGTGATCGTGAGGTCGCTCGGCAGCTGCCGGCTGACCCGCGCCGACGCGACCCAGGGCAGCGCCTCGACCCGACGCGCCACCGCACCCGTGTCGACGAACAGCAGGGCGCTGCCGTCCTTCACCCCCGCGGCGGCTCGCACCGCGGCCTGGCTCTCGCGGTTCGTCCCCGCCACGTTGACGGTGCGCACGGCGAGCAGCGGCGACTGCACCACGAGCCACGCGATGCCGACCGCCGAGGCGATGCAGACCACGGTGAGCAGGATGCGGAGTCGCCGGCGCCCCTCGGCGCGCGTGACCGCGACCCGGCGCTCGCGGATGCGCGGGTCGATCGGGCTCCGGTCCGGTGCGCCCGGGGCTCCGGGCTCCGCGAGGTCCCCGATCTCCCCGTCGGCGGCCGGCCCGCGAGCGTCGGCGTCGGTGACTTCGTCCCCTCCGGGGTCGGTCGCCGTTCCGTTCGGGAGGCCGACGCGGTCCGGCTCGACCTGGTCCGGCGCGTCCCGGCCCGGCACGGTCTCCCCCGGCGTCCCTGCCTCCCGACGCTCCTCCTCGACCAGGTCGACCACCGGCTCGGTCGCCCCCGCGGGGGCCTGCGCCCGGCGGGCCGCGGCCGCGAGTGCGGCGAGCGGGATCTCGCGGGTGTCCACCGCGGCCTGGGGGTCGTCGGGGGGCGACGCCGCGGGCCGGTGGCCGCGCGCCCCCCGAACGGACGGCGCGGCTGCAGCTCGCGCTCGGGCGCGACCGGCGCCGGGGCCGAGGCGGACTCCTCCACCGCGGGGTCGGGTGGCTGCGGCTCGTGCACGAGCGGGGCGGGCGGGCGGGTCGGGTCGCTCACGTGCCTTCGTCCTGCGCGTCGAACCCGACGAAGTGCAGCTCGGGCTGGAGGTCCACCCCCGTCGCGTCGCGCACCCGGCGCTGCACCTCGCGCACCAGGGCCCGCACGTCGGCGGCCGTCGCACCGGCCTCGGCCTGGATGAAGTTGGCGTGCTTGCTCGAGACGACCGCGCCCCCGACCCGCAGGTCCTTGAGGCCGCTGCGGTCGATCAGACCGCCCGCGCTGTCGCCCGGCGGGTTCCGGAACACCGATCCCGCGTTGGCGCCCCCGGGCTGGTGCTCGCGCCGCCACCGGACGACGTCGGCGATCCGGGCCTCGCACGCACGCGGGTCGTCGACGGTGACCGCGAAGGTCGCGCCCACGACGACGTCCGCCGGGCCGATCGAGGACGTGCGGTAGCCGAGTGCGAGATGGTCGACCGCTCGGTCGACGCCGAGCCCGTCACCGAGCAGGTCCGCCACCCGGGCCGAGACCAGCACCTCGCGCGTCTCCTGCCCGTGGCCGCCCGCGTTCATCCGCACCGCGCCGCCGACCGTGCCCGGGATCCCGACGTAGAACTCCAGGCCCGCGCGCCCGGCCGCCGCGGTCTGGCGCGCGAGCACGGGGAGCCCCACCGCGCCGCCGGCGCGGACGGTCCCTTCGCCGGGGGTGATCTCCTCGAACTCGCCCTCGAGCACGAGCGCGAGACCCGGGAACCCCGCGTCGGCGACGAGCAGGTTCGAGCCCCGCCCGACGATGAGCAGCGGCGGCCGGTGCAGGCGCAGCGCGGACGCGACGACCGCGAGGTCGCCCTCGCGCCGCGCGCGGACCATGACCGCGGCCGGCCCGCCCACCCGGTAGGTCGTGAGCCCGGCGAGCGGCGCGTCGAGCTCCACCCGGCCGGGGAGCGCGGGTTCGAGCGCGGCGGCCAGCTCGGCGGCGCGCGCGCCCGCGGCGGCCACCGTCACCCCCCCGCCCCACGCGCGGCCGCGTCGGCGAGCAGGTCGTCCGCGAGCGTGGTGATGTCGCCGCCCCCGAGGGTCAGGACCAGGTCTCCGGGACGCGCGTACCCGGGCACCAGGGCCACCAGCTCAGCACGGTGCGGGAAGTACGCCACCGGGAGCTCGGGGTGCGCGTCCAGCACCGCATTGAGCACGAGGTGCCCGGTGACGCCGGGGATGGGCTGCTCGTGGAACCCGCAGACGTCGGTGAGGATCACCTGGTCGGCACCGACGAACGCATCGGCGAACTCCCGCCACATCAGCTCGGTGCGCGCGTACCGGAACGGTTGGAACACCGCGACGATCCGGCCCCACCCGCCTTCGCGCGCGGCGCGGATCGTCGCCTGGATCTCCGGCGGCAACAGCGCGTAGTCGTCGATGATCGTGACGCCGTCGACCTCGCCCCGGTGCTGGAACCGGCGCGCCACGCCACCGAAGCCGGCGAGCGCCTGCTGGACGACCTGGATCTCGACGCCGAGCTCCATCGTCATCGCGGCCGCGCCCGCCGCGTTCTGCGCGTTGTGGCGCCCGACCACCGGCAGCCGGATGCGCCCGAGCAGCTCGTCCCCGCGCGACAGCGCGAACGACGAGCCGCCGCGCCCGCCTCGGTAGTCCGATGCCCCGTACCGCGCGTCCTCGGCCCACCCGTAGGTGATCGCGCCGGGCCGTCGTGCGGCCAACGCGCGCGTGCCGTCGTCGTCCGCGCAGAGCACCACCGGGCCGTCGACCGCGTCGACGAAGCGCCCGAACGCGTCCTCCAACCGGTCCATGTCCCGCCAGTACCAGAGGTGGTCGTGGTCGACGTTGGTGACGATCGCGGCGTCGAGGGACAGGCGCAGGAAGGTCCCGTCGCTCTCGTCCGCCTCGACGATGAGCCACTCGCCGGAGTCCAGCCCGGCGTTGGTGCCCACCTCGTTGAGCTCGCTGCCCACCAGGAAGCTCGGGTGCATCCCGGCCGCGCGCATGATCAGGGCGATCATCGAGGTGGTCGTGGTCTTGCCGTGCGTGCCCGCGACACCCAGGCCCCGGCGCGCCGCGACGATCCCGGCGAGCGCGTCCGCGCGCGAGGACGGGGATCCCCGCCTCGAGCGCGGCGCGAACCTCGACGTTGGTGCGCGGCACCGCGGAGCTGATGACGACCGCGTCGGCGTCCGCGGGGACGTTCGCGCCGACCTGGGGCACGAGGCACTCCACGCCGAGCAGCCGCAACCGCTCCAAGCGAGGATGCTCGTGCAGGTCCGATCCGCTCACCCGGTGACCCATCTCGGCGAGAATCGCCGCGTACGCGCTCATGCCGGCGCCGCCCACGCCGACCACGTGGATCCGGCGCGGCGCCGTGAGGTCGAGCACCGACCCTGGCTCAGGCGCGGGCACGAGCCGTCTCCTCCACCAGATCGGCCAGCCGGTCGGCGGCGTCCGGATGGGCCAGCGCGCGCGCCGCGTCGGACATCGCGCGCAGCCGTGTGGGATCGAGCATCAGGTCACGGGTGACCGCGTCGAGGCGCGCGCCGTCCACCTGGGCGTCGGCGAGCAGGACGGCCGCGCCGGCGTCGGCCATGACCCGCGCGTTGTCGGTCTGGTGGTCGTCGGCCGCGCCCGGCCACGGGACCAGCACGGACGGGACCCCGGCCGCGGCGAGCTCCGCGACCGTCACGGCCCCGGCCCGGCACACGGCGAGCGACGCGTGGCCGTAGAGGCGGTCCATGTGGTCCTCGTAGGGCACGAGCTCGTAGACCAGCGCGTCCTGGGTGCGCTGCAGGCGATCGAGCCGGTTCCGGCAATCGTCGTAGTGGCGTCGCCCGGCGACGTGGCGCACCTGGACGTCCTCGCGGGTGCGCCACCGGTCGTACAGGTCCAGGGCCGCGTCGTTGAGCCGCGCCGAGCCGAGGCTGCCCCCGACGACGCCGAGCAGCGGACGGTCGCGCTCGGGCGTCCGCTCGATCGTGGCGAGCGACGCGCGCACCGGGTTGCCGACGACCCGGGCGCCCGGCAACCCGGTGCCCGGGAACGAGACCGCGACCGCGGCGCCGAGCCGGGCGGCGAGCCGGTTCGCGAGGCCGGGCACCGCGTTCTGCTCGTGGATGACGACGGGGATCCGCAGCAACCACGCCGCCAGAACCCCGGGCACCGACGCATAGCCCCCGACGCCGACCACGACCCGCGGGCGCAGTCGGCGCAGCAGCCCGAGCGCGCGCACCAGGGCGGCGGCCGTCGTGAACGGGAGCCGCAGGTTGGCGGCCCACGCCGCGGCGCTCCGCCCCCGCCGGAACCCACGCACCGAGAGCAGGTCGATCGCGAAGCCCGCGGCCGGCACCGCGTCGGCCTCGAGCCGACCGACCGCGCCGAGGAAGCGGATCGACTCGGGCGCGTGGCCGCGCGCGACGAGCGCGTCCGCGACGGCCAGCCCCGGGTACACGTGTCCACCGGTCCCACCGCCGGCGACCAGCGCGTACACCGTGGGTCGCGCCGGGCTCACCGCCCACCCTGCCGGGCGACGTTGCCCAACAAACCCGCGGCGATCATCGTGAACACGAGCGCCGTGCCCCCGAAGGACACGAACGGCAGTGGGATCCCGGACACCGGCAGCAGCCCGACGACCGAACCGATGTTGATGACGGCCTGTCCGACGATCCACGCGGTGATCCCGCCCGCGAGCAGCAGGCCGAAGCGGTCGGGGGCGCGCAGCGCCGTGCGCACCCCGAGGTACGCGAGCGCGGCGAAGAGGCCGATGACGAGCAGGCAGCCGAAGAGCCCGAGCTCCTCGCCGACGATCGCGAAGATGAAGTCGGTGTGCGCGGCGGGCAGGAACCGCCACTTGGCCCGGCTCTGGCCGAGCCCGACGCCGGTCCAGCCCCCGCTGCCGAGCGCGATGAGCGACTGCGTCACCTGGTACCCGGTGTTCGACTTGTCGTGCCACGGATCGAGGAACGTCAGCATCCGGGCCCGCCGGAAGGGCACGAAGAGCGCGAACGCGGTGACCGCGGCGATCGCCGCACCCCCGATCGCCGCGAGGTGGCGGGCCCGGATCCCGCCGACGACGAGGAGCGCACCGAGGATGATCGTGAGGACCATCGTCGACGCGAGGTCCGGCTCGCGCATGATGAGGAACGCGAACAGGATGAAGATCAACATCACCGGCCGCAGGGCGCGGCGCCAGTCGCCGACCTTCTGCTCCTGTCGGGTGAGGACGTCCGCGGCGTACACGAGCAGCGCGAGCTTGGCGATCTCGGAGGGTTGCACGCGCCAGGAGCCGAAGCCGATCCAGCGCCGCGAGCCGTCCACCCAGATCCCGATGCCGGGCACGAGGACGACGACGAGCAGTGCGGTCGCGATCGCGAGGAAGGGAACCGTGTACCGGCGCCAGCTGCGGTAGTCGACCCGCGACGCGACCGCGAAGCCCGCGACCCCCAACCCGGTCCAGAGCAGCTGGCGCTCGAAGAACCACCACGCGGTGCCCTTGCTGTCGAGCGACTGCACCGACGATGCCGAGAGCACCATGACCAGGCCGATGACGTTGAGCACCGCGACGACCATCAGCAGCAGCAGGTAGGTCGTCGTGCGCTCGGTGCCCGCATTCGTCCACGCGCGGCGCAGCCCCGTCACCCAGGAGGGGAAGCGCGCGGACGGCAGGCGGTTCGCGGCGGTGCTCATGCGCGCGCGCCCTCCGCCTCGTCGATCAGCCGCCGGACCTCGGCCTGGAAGTCGTCGCCGCGCTGCTCGTAGCTGTCGTACCAGTCGAACGAAGCACACGCGGGCGAGAGCAGGACGGTGTCGCCCGGGCGGGCCAGGCGCGCCGCGGCGTCCACCGCGTCGCGCATCGAGGACGCGCGGACCGTTGTGACGAGACCACCGAGCGCGCGCTCCACCTCCTCGGGGGAGTCACCGATCGCGACGACGCCGACCAGGTGCTCCGCCGCTCCGGCCAGCCCGCCGAGGTCGACGCCCTTGCTGTCGCCGCCCGCCAGGAGCACGACGCGCGCGAACCCGGCGAGCGCGCTCAGCGTGGCGTGGGGGTTCGTCGCCTTCGAGTCGTCGAAGTACTCCACCCCGGAAGCCTTGCCGACCGGCTCGACTCGGTGGTGGAGCCTCCCGAAATTCGTCAATGCCTCGCGGGCGGCGGCGAGATCACCACGGACCGCGACTGCTGCGGCGGTGGCCGCGAGCCCGTTGGTCAGGTCGTGGGGCAGGGCCGACGGGAGTCTGGCCACCTGCACGATCTCCTCGCCGGCCGGCGTCACGAGCGCACCGGCCGCGCGCCGGTACGTCCCGGGTGGCCCGTCGAGCCGGACCTCGACGACCTTCGCGGGCGCCGTGCCCGCGAGCTCGCGCACCACCGGGTCGTCGACGACCGCGACCAGCACGTCGTCGCCGCGCTGGTGTGCGAAGACCCGGGCCTTCACGGCCGCGTACTCGGCGAACGAGCCGTGCCAGTCCAGGTGATCGGGGGCGACGTTCAGCAGCAGCGCGACTGCGGGTCGGAACGCCTCGGTCGTCGTGTGGAGCTGGAACGAGGAGACCTCGGCGACGATGACGTCGGCGGGCTCCTCCACCACGTCGAGCAGCGGCCGCCCGATGTTGCCCGCGGTCTCGGCCCGGAGCCCCGACGCCCGGAGGATCGCGGCGACGAGCGTGGTCACCGTGCTCTTCCCGTTGGTCCCGGTGACCGCGACGACCGGCACGCGCGCCGCCTCCATCCCGAGGTCGATGTCGCCGCGGACCGGGACCCCGGCGGCGCGCGCGGCGACGAACGCCGGGTGGCCCGGGCGCACCCCGGGGCTCGGGACCATGAGGTCGGCAGCCCCGACGAGGTCGCCCCAGGACTCCGGCGCGGGCCGTTCGACCACGGTCGCGCCGAGCGCCTCCGCCTCGTCGCGCCGGGACGCGTAGCGATGCTGCCCGGGATCGTCCTCGACGACGGTGACGACGTCACCGCGACGGGCCGCGGCGCGGACCACCGCGGCTCCGGTCGCCCGCAGCCCGACGACGAGGACCCGCCGCGCGCCGGCCTCCGGGCGGTGCCCGCTCCCACCCGCACTCACTCGATGATGCCCGGGATCCGGATGAAGTCGGCGTAGAAGAAGCCGAGGCCGAGAGCCATCGCGAGCCCGGCGAGGATCCAGAACCGCACGATGATCGTCGACTCCGGCCACCCCAGGATCTCGAAGTGGTGGTGGATCGGCGACATGCGCAGCACCCGGCGGCCGAAGCCGCGGAAGGAGATCACCTGCGCGATGACGCTGCAGGTCTCGAGGACGTACAGCCCACCGATGATCGGCAGCAGGAGGTCGGTCTTGGTGAGCAGGCCCATCCCGGCCATCGCGCCGCCGAGCGCGAGCGCGCCGGTGTCCCCCATGAAGACGCACGCGGGTGGCGCGTTCCACCAGAGGAACCCGACGCACGCCCCCATGAGCGCGGCCGCGACGACCGCGACGTCGATCGAACCCGCGGCGACCAGGTGGTACGCGTGCGGGTGGCGGAACTGGGTGAACGCGATCACGATGAACGCGGCGAAGACCAGAGCAGCCGACCCGGCTACGAGACCGTCGAGGCCGTCGGTGATGTTCACCGCGTTCGCGGTCGCGTAGACGACGGCGACGGCCCACAGGATCCAGCCCACGGTGCCGAGGTCCAGGTCCAGCGGACGGGTGAACGAGAGGTTCGTCGACACCTTCACGAACTGGATGCCGAGCAGCGAGAACCCGACGGCCACGATGAGGATCCCGCCGGTCTTGCCCCGCTTGCGCAGCCCGAGGTTCCGGGCCCGGCGAACCCCGAGGTAGTCGTCGAGCCACCCGACGAACCCGAGACCGAGGATCAGGAACCAGAGCGCGATCGCGGCGTCACCGAACTTGATCGCCTCGGTGCGGATGTGGGCCGCGACGTACCCGACGAAGCCGGCGACGATGATCGCGAGCCCACCCATCGTCGGCGTGCCCGCCTTCCGCTCGTGCGGGTGCGCGATCGGACCGTCGTCCCGGATCTGCTGGCCGATGTTCCGGGCCCGCAGCACGCGGATCAGCATCGGCGTGCCGAGCACGCTCACCAGGAAGGCGGCCGCGACCGCGATGAGGACGGCGATCACGGCGCGCTCCGGTCGCCGGAGAGCAGCGCCGCGGCGACCGCTTCGAGCCCGACGAGCCGGCTCGCCTTCACCAGGACCGCGTCGCCGGGAAGCACCATCGTGCGCAGCACGGAGACCGCGGCGTCACGGTCGGCCACCGCGACGACCTCCACCCCGCGCGCCTTCGCCGCGGCCGCGAGCTCATCGGTGCCCGCGCCCACGGTGACGAGCGCCGCGACCCCGGCGTCGGCGACCAGGTCACCGACCCGCGCGTGCTCGTCGACGCCGATGGGTCCGAGCTCTCGCATCTCGCCGAGTACCGCGATGCGCCGACCCGGTTGGCCGAGCCGGCCAAAGGTCTCGAGCGCCGCCCGCATCGAGCTCGGGCTCGCGTTGTAGGCGTCGTTGAGGACGATCACGTGGTCGTCGGACTCGCTCAGCTCCATGCGCCAGGTCGCGGTCTCGGCGGCCGCGAGCGCCGACACCACCGCGTCGAGCGGCACCCCGAGATGGAGCGCCACGGTCGCGGCCTGCGCGGCGTTGCTGACCTGGTGGACGCCCCGCACCGCGAGCCGGATCTCGGGCGCGACGCCCCAGGGTGAATCGAGGCGGAACGACGCGCGCAGCTCCGCGTCGACCCGGAGGTCCGAGGTGCGCACGTCCGCGGTCGGGCCGGAGCCCACCGTCAGCACCCGGGCGGGGCTCAGCGCCAGCAGCATCCCGACCCGCTCGCAGTCCGCGTTGAGCACCGCGAGCCCGTCGGGGGGCAGGGCGACCAGCAGCTCGCCCTTCACCCGGGCGATCCCGTCCCGACCGCCGAGGTGCTCGGCGTGGGCCAACCCGACGTGCGTGATCACACCAATGGAGGGACGCGCGATCGCGCAGAGCTCCGCGACGTTCCCGGGGAACCGTGCGCCCATCTCGAGGACCAGCGCCTGAGCATCGGCCGGCGTGTCGAGCAGCGTCACGGGCAACCCGATCTCGTTGTTGAACGACGCGCTGCTGGCATGGACGCGAAGCCCCGGTGCGAGCGCGGCGGCGGTGAGATCCTTGGTCGACGTCTTCCCGGCCGATCCCGTGATCCCGACCACCGTCGCAGGCTCCAGACGGTCGCGCGCCGCGACCCCGAGCGCCCGGAGCGCGACCGCGACGTCGTCCACGACGACGACCGATCCGTCGACGCCGTCGGGCACCCGCTCGACGACCGCCAGCGCGGCGCCCCGGCCGAACGCCGCCGCGACGAAGTCGTGACCGTCGCGTTCGGCCCGGAGGGCGACGAAGCCCTGGCCGGGCTCGAGCGTCCGGGAGTCGAACGCGAACCCGCGCGCCACCGCGGCCGGACCCACCGGTCGCCCGCCGGTGATGGCTGCGACGTCGTCGAGGGTCAGGTCCACGCCAACGCCTCCAGCTCCTGGCGCGTGACGAGCCGGTCGTCGAAGTCCGAGACGTCCCCTCCGACGTCCTGGCCGCGCTCGTGGCCCTTGCCCGCGACCACCACCACGTCACCCGCCGCGGCGCGGCCCAGCGCATCGCGGATCGCGGCCCGGCGGTCGAGCTCGACGGTGTACGCCGCGCCACGCTCGCGCAGCCCCGTCTCCGCGGCGGCGGCGATCGCGCGGGGATCCTCCGAGCGCGGGTTGTCGTTGGTCAGCACGACGGCATCGGCACCGGCCGCCGCCGCGCCCATCGGCGCCCGCTTGCCCGGGTCCCGGTCACCGCCGCACCCGAACACGAGCACGACGTGGTGCCCGCCCGCCAGGCGCCGCGCCTCGGCCACGAGCCGGTCCAGCGCTTCGGGCGTGTGGGCGTAGTCGACGAGCACGGTGAACGGCTGGCCCGCCTCGACCCGCTCCATCCGCCCCGGGACGACGACACCCTCTTCGAGCCCGCGGAGCACGGCATCGAGGGGAAGCCCGCTCGCGAGGGAGGTGGCGGCCGCGGCGAGGGCGTTCTGCACGTTGAAGCGGCCGAGGAGCGGGGTCCGCACCGTCTCGCGCGTGCCGGCCCCCACCTCGATCCGGAACGTGGAGCCCTCGCCGTCGAGCTCGAGCTCCCCCGCGCGCACCGACGCGGCGACGTCGACGCCGAACGTCGTGACGTCGAGCCCGGCGCGCGCCGCGCGGGCGGCGAGCTCGACCCCGTGATCGTCGTCGACCGCGATCGCTGCGGACCTCGAGAACGCGGGCGTGAACAGCCGCGCCTTGGCCTCGAAGTAGTCCTCGAGCGTGCCGTGCTCGTCCAGGTGATCCTGGGACAGGTTGGTGAAGCAGACGGTCGCGAACTCGATGCCGTCGACCCGCTGGTACGCGAGCGCGTGCGAGCTCACCTCCATCGCGACGGTGCCGACCGACGCGTCGCGCATGCGCGCGAGCAGCGCCTGCACCTCGGGTGCCTCCGGTGTGGTCAGCTGCAACGGTTCGGCGACGCCGGCGATGCGGACGCCCGTAGTCCCGATGATGCCGGCCGGCTCCCCCGCCGCACGTGCGATCGCCTCGACCAGGTACGTCGTGGTGGTCTTGCCGTTGGTGCCGGTGACGCCGAGAACCCGCAGGCCGCGCGCCGGCTCACCGTAGAAGCGCGCCGCGATCGGCCCCAGCGCGGCGCGGACCCTGGCGACGCGCGCCTGCGGGACCGGGAGCGGGAGCAGGCGTTCGACGAGCAGCGCCGCGGCGCCCCCGTCGACTGCGGCGGGCGCGTGGTCGTGACCGTCGGTGTGGGCACCGCGGATGCAGCAGAACAGGGCGCCTCGGGTCGCGCCGCGGCTGTCGTGCACGATGTCGGAGACCTCGACCTGCGAGTCCCCGGTCAGCTCGAGCATGTCCACGGCACCGAGGAGGTCGTGCAGGCGCACGGGATCCTCTCCGTCAACGAACGGGCTGGGCAACGTTACCGGTCGGATCCGACGCGCTCTCAGCCGGAGATACCGCGGCGAGCGTGGCCCCCGAGTGACCCTCGGTCGTCCCGCCGGTGACCGCCGGCCCGGGGCTCGACGCCCTCGCGTCCATCGTGGTCGTCGGGGGCACGTGCTCGAGGCGGAGGGCGTACTGCATGATCCGTGAGAAGAGCGGGGCGGCGACCGCGCCACCGAAGTACTGGTTGTTGCTCGTCCCCGGCTGGTCGATGACGACGATGGCCGCGAGCCGGGGCGACTCGGCCGGCGCGAAGCCGGCGAAGCTCGCCATGTAACGGGGCGTCGGCTCGTAGGGCGGCTTGCGCGACGTCCCGGTCTTGCCCGCGACCGTGTACCCGGAGATCTGCGCCTCGGTCCCGGTGCCGCCGGTGACGACACCGCGCAGCATGAGGTTCAGCTCGGAGGCGGTGGTCTCGCTGATGACGCGGTGCCCACGTGGTGCCGGGAGCTCGTGCTTCGTCCCGTCCGAGTCGATCGTGGACGAGACGAGGCGGGGCGGCCGGGTCACGCCGCCGTTGGCGACCGTGGTGAAGACGTCCAGCATCTGCATCGGCGTGACCGCGGTCGTGTATCCGATCGGGACGCTGCCCATGTCGCTCGGTCCGAAGTCCGCGACGTTCTTCATGATGCCGGCGGACTCGCCGGGGAAGTCGATCGCGGTCTTGGTGCCGAAGCCGAACGCGCGCTGGTAGTGGTCGAGCCGCTCCTTGCCGAGCTGCGCGGCGATCTTGATCACCCCGACGTTCGACGACTCGCGCACGATGTCGCTCACCGACCAGTTCTCGTCGTTGTGCTGCTCGGCGTCGGAGAACGTCCGGTCGGCGATCTGCAGCCGCCACGGCACGTCGAACCTCGTGTCGGGCGTGACCACGCCCGTCTGCAGCGCGGCGCCCACGGTGACGACCTTCGCGGTCGAGCCCGGCTCGTACACCGAGGTGAGCGGCCGGTTCGACTCGCTCGGCGACGCGAGGCGCGCCGGCCCGTGTGCGTCCGCGCCGTCGACGGACGCCATCGCCAGCACGTCACCGGTCTTGACGTCGGCGATGATCGCGATCCCACCGCGCGCCTTGGCGCTGCCCACCTGCGCGATGAGCTGCTTCTCGACCTCGTACTGGAGCGACTGGTCGAGGGTCAGGTCGAGGTCGCCCCCACGCTTGGCGGGGTCGTCGATGCGCTGGGTCGCGGGGATCTCGCGCCCGTCCGGGTCCTCCTCGGCGACGAGCTTCCCGGGCCGGCCCCGCAGCGTGTCCTCGAAGCGGGATTCGAGGCCGCCGAGCCCGTCGTTGTCGGTGCCAACGAAGCCCAGCACCGGTCCGGCGAGGGAGCCGCCCGGGTAGAAGCGCTTCGACTCGGGCACCGTCCCCACCCCGGGGAGCTCGAGCTTGGCGACCTTCGCCGCGGTGGCGTCGTCGACCTTGCGCGCGATGTAGACGAACGCGGTGTGGGGCTGCGCGAGCCGGTCCCGCAGATCCGCGCGGTCGACGTGCACGACCGGCGCGAGCGCCTTGGCGTAGCGATCAGGATCCTTCACCACGCGCGGGTCGGCGTAGATCGTGTGCTGGGGCACCGAGAGCGCGAGGTCGTTGCCGTTGCGGTCGAAGATGCTCCCTCGCTCGGCCCCGAGCGTCACCGTGTGCACGCGTTGGGCCATGGCGAGCGCCTCGTAGTGGCTGCCCTCGACCCCCTGCACGTCGACGAGGCGGACCACGATGACGCCGAGCGCGAGCGCCATGAGCACGAGGAGCGCGACCAGCCGCTTGCGGGGACTGACCGCGACCCGGACGCGGGCCGCGCTCGGGCGACGCGCCGGTGTTTGGCGCTTCGGAGGCCGGCGCGCCGGAGCCTTGCGGACCGCAGGCTTGCGAGCGGGCGCCTTCCGTACCGGCGCCGAGCGGAGCCGGGTGCCACCCCCCGCGGCCTTCGCGCGCGACGGCGGCGTGGCCCGGCGCGCCGCGGGGCGCTTGGCGACCGGTTGCTTCGCGCGTGCGGGTTGTGCCTTGGCGCGCGGCGGCGAGCCGGTGCGGGATGGCGCGGTGCGCGTGGCTCCGGTCTTCGCGGCCGCGGTGCGGGTCCGGACCGGTCGGGCTACCGCACCGGTCGCGCCGGCACGGGCGCGCGCTCGGGTGGCGGCGGCGCCGGGTGCGGGAGCCTTCCTTCGGGGCGCGTCCCCGCTCCCACCCGCCCGCGCTGCGGGCGCCCTCTTCGTCCCGGGACTGCGTCGTGCATCACGGCTGTGCGACAAGGTGCTTCTTCACCTTCTCCCAGTCCCGGGCGAGGCTGGGTGCCGTCGCGCCGGCCGAAGCCCCGGCCGAGCCGGAGGCGCTGAGCCCCGGCACGGACAGGTAGCGCAGGCTCGTGGCCGGGAGCATGCCGAGGCGCTTCGCGCGTGTGATGATCGCTTGCGGTGCGTTGCGCTCCGCGTACGTGAGGCGCAGCGACTCGTAGCGCTGCTGCTCGGCCGCCGTCTGCCGGTCGAGGTGCTCCAGCTGCAGCTGGCCCTCGGCCATGACGACGTGGAGGCCGACGACGAGCAACACCGCACCGATCACGGCGCCGATGGCGAGGCGGACGCCCAGGCGCGCCCGCCGTTCGCGCTTTCGCGCCGCGGGGTCGACGACCGCGAGGTGACGCGGCCGTGCGGGCGCGGGGGCGGAACGAGGCGCCCGTTTGGGCGCGGCGGACGACGTCATGACGAGAGCCGCTCCGCGGCACGCAGGCGCACGCTCGACGCGCGCGGGTTCTCGGCGAGCTCACGCTCACCCGGCCGCATCGGCTTGCGGGTGAGCACCCGGACCAACGGCTCCGGCGTGTCGGTCGGAGCCGGCAGGCCGCGCGGGATGTGGCCCGCACGCGGGCGGGTGCCCGCCCAGTCGGCGAACTGCTGCTTGACGATGCGGTCCTCGAGCGAGTGGTACGCGAGGACGAGGACCCGCCCGCCCGGGGTGAGGACGTGCACGGAGTCGTCGAGCCCGTCGGCGAGGTTCGGGAGCTCCCGGTTGACCTCCATGCGGACGGCCTGGAAGGTGCGCCGGGCGGGATGCCCACCGGTGCGGCGCGCCGGGGCTGGGATGGCGGTCTTGATCGCGTCCACCAGATCACCGGTCGTGGTCAGCGGACGGCGCCGGACGATCTCACGGGCGATGCGCCGCGCGAACCGCTCCTCGCCGTTGCGCTGGATGACCGTGACGAGCTCGGCCTCGTCGTAGTCGTTGACCACCTCGGCCGCGGTCAGGCTCTGGGCCGAGTCCATCCGCATGTCGAGCGGGGCGTCGGACCAATACGAGAAGCCACGCTCGGCCCGGTCCAGCTGCGGGCTGCTCACACCCAGGTCGAACAGGACTCCCACGATGTTCCCCTCGCTCTCGGATGCCGCGATGTCGGACAGGTGCTCGAAGCCGCCATGCACGACCCGGGCCCGATCGCCGAAGCGATCGAGTGCCTCCCGGGCTGCCGTCACCGCCGCCGGATCCCGGTCGATGCCGAGGAGCCGGAGATCGGGTCGGGCGTCGAGCAGGAGCCCGGCGTGCCCACCGCCGCCGGCCGTTGCGTCGATGACCGTGCCGGGCGGGACCGGGGCGAGCAGCTCGACCACTTCCCGGCTCATGACCGGACGATGGACGAACGCCGCACTCACCTCGTGCTCCCCCGTCTTCGAGTCCGTGCGCCCGGTCCGCCACCGGCCCCCCGGTCAGACGATGCCGATCCGGATTTCTCCCCGGAAGCGACTCGGTCAAAAGCGGGCGGAGTAGGGGCCTTCAACCGCGCCAACCGGGGGGCTGGTGGCGGACCCGGTGCCCGGGTCCACCTGTCAAGGTCGGCACCTCGTTGTGCCGGGTGTGCTGTGTGGCTTCGCGCGCCGTTGCGCCTGACGTTGCGTGGAAGAGCTGCGTGACGAACCGCTAGATGAACCCGACGTCGGAGAGGCCCTCGCCCGACGCGATGTCGGCCTGACCCTGGGCCTCGTGGTCGCGCCAGCGCTGGGGGTTCCAGAGCTCGACGCGGTTGTCGACCCCGAGCACCATCACGTCGCGCTCGAGGCCCGAGTACTCGCGCAGGGTCTGCGGGATCGCGACGCGCCCCTGCTTGTCCGGTGTGAACGGCCGGGCGGCCGAGAACCACGAGCGGGCGGCGCGGCGCTCCCGCTCCCCCCGCCGTGCACTCTCCCGGACCCGCTCGGCCATCTGCTCGAACCCCTCCCGGCTGTACACCGCCAGACAGCCGTCCAACACCTTGGTGAGCACCGCCCCGTCGGCGAGTGGCTCCCGGAACTCCGCCGGGAGGATCACCCGCCCCTTGGCGTCCAGCGCGTGCTGGTACTCGCCAAGAAACCCGAGCGACATCCCGACCCCTCATTCGCGACCGATCCGAGCTTTCGGACCGGAACTTGCTCCCCTCACCCCACCCGGAGCACCCTAAGGCACCACCATCCCCCTTGTCAACCCACTCCACTCCACTTGGCTCCACCATCTCGGCAGCCGGAGGCTCGTGTGGGCCGGGCGGGACCCAACCGTCCTCTCCACCGAGCGGCCCGACGTGCGAGCGCGTCCAGCGGGAGGCAACGGCACCGACCTGCGGCTGCGCCAGCTCACGTTGGAGCCGCTCGGCCCGCACCTGCGTTCACTCCCGTCGCGTCAGGGCGCTCCACTGCCGAGCACCACTCCCCCTTTCGGCGTGAGTTCGCGTCGCCAGCGCAACGCGAAGTCACGCCGAAACGAGACGGTGACCTGCCCCGAGGGCGCCCCGAGCAGACGCGGGCAGCCGCAGCGCGGGCTGAGCGGCTTCAGCGGCGCTCGCCGCAGCCGCAGGCCGGTGCGGTTGCTTCCCGCCCGACGCGCGCGAACCCCCGGCCGCTCAGCAGGATGACGGTGCGGTTGCTTCCCGCCCGACCGAACGAACCCCCGGCCGCTCAGAGTCTCTACGCCGGGACCGGCTCCTCCAGTGCGGGCAGGTAGGGCTCCCAGGCGGGGTCGATGGAGCCGGCGGTGGCGATCACCCAGAGGGTGGCGTGGGGGGCGACGGGGCGGCGGTGCAGGCGGAGATCCGTCTCCGCCAGCATCCGGTTCTCCTTGCGGGCGTTGCAGGGGCGACAGGACGCCACGACATTCTCCCAGCTGTGCTCGCCCCCGCGCGACCGCGGGATCACGTGGTCGATGTTCTCGGCCGGGCGGTCGCAGTACTGGCACCGCTGGCCGTCGCGGGCGAAGACGGCCCGGCGCGACAGCGGGACGCGCGACCGGTACGGGACCTTCACGAAGTGGGTCAGCCGGATGACGGTCGGCACCGGGAACTGCATGCGCTCGGAGTGCAGCTCGGCGTCGTCGCGCGACACGATGACGGCTTTCTCCTTCAGGACCAGCACCACCGCCCGCCGAACCGAGACGACGCACAGCGGCTCGAAGCTGGCGTTGAGCATCAGTGCTCTTCCCAAGCCTCGAGACCTCCTCCGGTCATGCCTGGCGGGGATTCTAAGCCGAACCCGATCGGGTCGATCCCCGCTTGCACCACCGCAGGTACGTGACCAGGTCGTCCGGATCGGGCTCGCCCCGGGACCCGTACTGGGTGTCCAGCCGGAACCGGACGTAGGCCGGATCCGGCAGCGGGAGGAACGGCGCGTGCCGCCACCAGCCCGGGCGAGCGAGCCGGCCCGCCTGCGCCAGCGCGGTCGGCCAGAGCCCGGGCTCCCGTGCGAGCGCGGCGCCCGCCGCGCACCCAGAATCCCGCGCGCACCGGTGTCCGGAGCTCTGCCATGACGCGCCGCACGCTACCGGGGCTCGCGGGCCGGGCTCGCGGGTGATCCCGTACACTCACGACTCGTCCGCCGGCAGCCCGATCACGGGGGAAGGGGCAAGGGGTGGCCCAGCCCGAACCGAGCCCGTCACCCCCGAGCGTCCTGCGCCGGGACCCCGTCGAGCCGTTGGTCCGGGCGCTCGTGGAGAACATCGAGCAGGTCATCCAGGGCAAGCGGGAAGCGGTCCACCTCGCGCTCGTCTGCCTCCTCGCGTCGGGGCACCTCCTCATCGAGGACGTGCCCGGGGTCGGCAAGACGTCCCTCGCCAAGGCGCTCGCCCGATCGATCGGTGGGAGCTGGCACCGCGTGCAGTTCACCCCGGACCTCCTGCCGTCGGACGTGACCGGCGTGTCGGTCTGGAACCGGGTCTCCGGCGAGTTCGAGTTCCGGCGCGGCGGCGTGTTCGCCAACATCGTCCTCGCCGACGAGATCAACCGGGCGTCACCGAAGACCCAGTCCGCGCTGCTCGAGGCCATGGAGGAGCGTCAGGTCAGCGTCGACGGGGTCACGTACCCGCTCGAAGCGCCCTTCATGGTGATCGCCACCCAGAACCCCATCGAGCTCGAAGGCACCTACCCGCTGCCCGAGGCCCAGCTCGACCGGTTCCTCATGCGCATCGAGATGGGGTACCCCGACCGCAACGCCGAGGTCGCGATCCTCGAGTCCCAGAGCAGCCACGTCGCGGTCGACGAGCTGGAGCCGGTGGTCTCCGCCGCGGACGTCACCGCCGCGGCCGACGCGATCGGGGACATCCACGTCGCGTCGCCGCTGCGCAACTACATCGTCGATCTCGCCGACGCGACCCGGCGCCACCACGACCTCGCGCTCGGCGCCAGCCCACGCGGCGCGCTCGCGCTGCAGCGCGCGGCCCGCGCGTTCGCCGCCAGCGTGGGACGCGACTACGCGATGCCCGACGACGTGAAGCGCGTCGCGCCCGTCGTGCTCGAGCACCGGCTGCTGCTCACGCCCGACGCAGAGCTGCGCGGGCGCACCCCCGCCGACGTGCTCGGCGAGGTCCTCGACGCCGTGGCAGTCCCCGGGGCCACCGGCCTGCTGTAGTGCAGCAGCCGTCGGGCGCCGCCCTGACCCGCCGGGGCTGGACGCTCACCGGCGCGGCCTCCGGGCTGCTCATCGCCGGGCGCCTGCTCGGGGCCCTCGAGCTGACGATCCTCGGGGTGGTGACCCTCAGCCTGCTCCTCGTCGCCTGGCTCTGGGTGCGGAGCCGCCAGCTCACGGTCCGGGTGGAACGGACGGTCCGCCCGACCCGCGTGCACGTCGGCGGCGACGCGCGGGTGGACCTCGACGTCCACGATCCCGGGCCGGCCGACGCGCCGCAGATCCAGCTGACCGACGTGTTCGACGGCGGGCGCCGGGCGGCCCGGTTCCTCGTCCCGGCCCTGCGGCGCGGCCAACGGGCGCGGGCCGCGTACCGCGTGCCGACGAACCGTCGGGGCCGGTTCGTGCTCGGGCCGATCGCACTCGGCGTGACGGACCCCTTCGGTCTCGCGCGCCGCACCTGGACCGACGGCGTCATCGACGAGGTCACGATCTGCCCCCGGGTCCACGACCTGCGTCCGGCGCCGGGCGCGCCCGGTCGGCTCCGCAGCACGTCGCCGTTCGCGGTGCAGTTCCACGCGCCGGCCGTCGACGGCGAGGAGTTCCTGACCCTGCGCGAGTACGAGGTCGGGGACGACCTGAGGCGGATCCACTGGCGCTCCACCGCGCGCACCGGGGAGCTCGTGGTGCGCGAGGACGAGGCCCAGTGGCAGCCGCGCGCGGTGGTCCTGCTCGACACCCGTCCCGGCGCGCACGACGACGCGTCCTTCGAGGCCGCGGTCGAAGCCACCGCCTCGGTCGTCGCCCGGCTCGTGCGCAGCGCGCTGCCGGTGCAGGTCATCACGACCGGCGGCCGTACCCTCGGCCTGACCGGCACCGGCCGGCGCCCGGGGGTCGGGGCCGAGGCCCTGATCATGGACGAGCTGGCCGTCGTGTCGCGCGCCGGTCCGGACAACCTCGGTGCGGTGGCGCGGCCGCTCCGCGCTGGGCAACGACGGGGGCTGCTGATCGCGGTGATGGGCGCGCTCACGAAGGGGCAGCTCGAGGCGATGGCAGCGCTCGGCGCGCCGGGCGCCCCACTCGTCCTCGTCACGACCACCGTGACCTCCGGCGCGCTCCGGCCGTCCGCCGGCGTCGTCACCGTCGACGGCACGATGGACAGGTTCGCGTTGGCGTGGGACGCGGCGATGGTGCGACGAGCCCACGCCGCGGCGCGCGGGCGGTCATGACGGTCAGCCGCGCCGCTGTCTACGCGGCAAGTGGTCTCGCGGCGCTGACCATCGCGGCCGCGCTCGGCCTCGGCCGGGTGTTCGCCGACGGATCGTTCGCGCTCCCGATCATCGGCGCCGCCCTCCTCCCCCACCTCGTCGGCGGGCTGGCCCGGGCGCGACGCTGGCCGGGCGCCGTGATGGTGCTGGTGACGATCGCGGCCGTGGTCGTCTACCTCGCGCTGGTGATCGTGCCCGGGACCACCACCTACGGGATCCCCGGCTCGGGCACGCTCAGCACGCTCGCCGACCGGTTGGGCGACGGGTGGCACGTCTTCCGAACCGGCCGGGCGCCGGTCCCCGTCACCGACGGCGTGCTCCTGCTGTGCATGGTGCTGACTGCGGTCGTGGCCGCGAGTGCCGACGCGCTCGCGTTCCGCTCGCAGGCCACGCTCGCCGCGGTCGTGCCGTCGCTCCTGCTGTTCGTGTTCGCGTCGACCCTCGGGACGACCGATCTCCGGACCGTCACGACGATCGGCTACGCGCTCGTTGCCCTCGTGTTCCTGATGCTCCAGCACCAGGCGCTGCTCGAGGAGCACCGGTCATGGGCGAGCGGCCGTCGCATCGGTTCGCAGGCGACGCTCGTCAACGCCGCGCTCGTGGTCGGCGGCGTCGCGCTCTTCGCCGGCCTGGTCGTCGCGCCGGCGCTGCCCGGCGCCACGGACGGCCCGCTGCTCGACTACCGCAGCCTCGGCGACTCGCGCGCGCCGGGTTCGAGCAGCTTCAAGACCCTGAGCCCGCTCGTGGACCTGCGGGCCCGGCTCACCGACCAGCCCGACCAGCAGCTGTTCACCGTCGACGCGCCCACCCGCCTCTACTGGCGGATCGCCGCGCTCGACCGCTTCGACGGCACCGTCTGGGGGATCGAGAGCCAAGCCGAGGACGTCGGCCAGCGCGCTCGGTCGGCGCCGGCCGGCCGGCACGGTGCGCCAGGAGTTCACGATCACCGCACTCGACGACCAGTGGCTGCCGGCGGCCTACCGACCCGAGGCCACCGATCTGACCGACGCGCGTGTGGTCGCGGACTCGGGCACGCTCGTCGCGTCGAACCAGCAGATCACTGGGCTCACCTACCGGGTCGACTCGCGCGTCGCGGCCCACCCGACCGCCGCAGAGGTACGTGCAACCGCGGCGCGGTTGCCGGCGCGCCTCGCGTCCCTCACCGACCTCCCGTCCTCCTTCCCGGCCTCGGTGGTGCGGCGGGCGCGCCGCATCGTCGCCGGGGCCCCCACCCCCTACGCGGAGGCGCAGCGCCTGCAGGACTTCTTCCTCGACGGCTCGTTCACCTACGACCTGAACGGCCCCGAAGGGACGAGCTCGAGCGCGATCCTGAACTTCCTGCGGTCCCGCCGGGGGTTCTGTCAGCAGTTCGCGGGCGCCTACGCCGCGATGGCGCGCGCGGTCGGCCTGCCCACGCGCGTCGCGGTCGGGTTCACACCCGGGACCTACGACACCACCCAAGGTGCCTTCGAGGTCCGGGCCCGCGACGCCCACGCGTGGCCCGAGGTCTGGCTCGCGGGGCTGGGCTGGACGCAATTCGAACCGACGCCAGCCGGCGCGGCCCCGGGCCAGTCCGACAGCACCGTCGGGCAACCCGCGGCCGCGCGCTCGACGACGCCGACCTCGCCGACGACCGCGGCACCGTCCGCGCCGACGACCGGGCCGTCGCGGCGCGGCGAACCCGATCCCGCGCGGTGAGTCCGAGGTGCAGGCCGGTTCGCCGTCGACTGCCGGCGACGGCGCGTCGAGCCGATGGGTGATCCTCGTCGTGGTCGCGGCGCTCGCGGTCCTGGCCGCGATCGGATGGGCCCTCGGGCGCGTCGGCCGCAAGGTCCGCCGGCGGAGCCGCCGTCGCCGCAGCACCGTTCCCGCGCACTCCGTCTCCGGCGCCTGGCAGGACGCGCTCGAACGGCTGTCCGATGCCGGGCTGCCCCCGTCGCAGAGCCTCACCCCGCACGAGCAGGCGCGGGGGTACGCGGAACGCGGCGCGCCCGTCGAGATCGCCACGTCGCTCGACGATCTCGCCGAGGTCTACGCGCGCGCCGGCTGGTCGCCGTACGAGCCCACCGAGGGCGACGTCGCGCGCGCGTGGGCCGACGCCGACTCGGTGCGCGACGCACTGTCCGAGGACGCGACCGGTCGGGAGAAGGTGCGCCGCGCGCTACGGCTCTGAGGAAGCGCGCAGGCCCTCGACGAACTCACGCCGCTCCGCGTCGAAGCTGCGGACCTCGGCGCCGACCGCGTCGGCGAACGCGTCCACCGCCACGAACAGAGCCAGCTGCCCCCGGCGGAGCGCGTCGAGGATCTGACCGTCGTCCCGGCAGGCCCAGACCCGGTCGCCGTCGGTCACGAGCCGCAGGCCCGCGATGTCCTCGCCCGACGCCAGGAGGTAGCGCACCGCCTGGCGGACCCGGCCGAGCGCGAGGCCCGCCTCGAGGAGCGAGGCGACGACCCGCAGCGCGACGAGGTCGCGGAATCCGTACTCGCCGTCCTCGGGGGCGACGAGCCCGGTGCGCTCCCAGTAGCTCAGCTGGGCCTCGGAGCAGCCGGTGAGCCGGGCCGCCTGCAACGCGGAGTACGCCACGCGGGACGCCTCAGTTGTTCTCGTCGCGGTGCCAGCGCTCGCGCCAGCGGCGCGACGTGCTGCCGAGCAGTCCGCCCAGCGACCCGCCGCGCAACGAACCGGTCAGGTTCTGCATCCCCGCCTTGCCGAGCTTGCGCACGTTGCGCTCGATCACGAGCAGGCAGGCGAGCATCACGAGGAACCCGACGACGCCGAGGACGAGCACCTGCGTGAAGGTGAACAGCAGGAGCACGAGGCCCGCGATGAACCCCACCACCGCCCACTTGATGGCCCGGGCAGCGTGCCGGTACAGCGTCGTCTCGGAGACCTGCTGGACGAGACCGGGATCGGTCGCGGTCAGGTTCGCTTCGATCTCCTGGAGAATCCGCTGCTCTTCCTCGGATAGCGGCATCGGCCAATCTTCGCGCGTGGACACCCGGCTCTCAACGCAGGGCGCCGGGGACCCCGTCGATCGGCTGGGGCGCACCACCCAGCGCGGCGGACCGGTACGCCCCGTCGACCACCTCGTGCGCGGCCAGGGCGACCTCCACCCCCGGCACCCCTCGGGCGCGATCGCCGTCCCGGTCGAGCGCGCCGAGGAAGGCCAGGCTCGGCTCGGCGTACTGGGCGAGGGGCTTGGCCAGCACCTCCGGCACGGTGAGCCGGTCGATCCACGGCGGCGGCTCGCCGTCGATCACCTCGGACCCGTCCGAGGTCTCGACGTGGAGGGGCCCCAGGTAGTCGTCCTCGGTCCAGAGGAACGCCTCCTCGCAGAACAGCTCGAGCCGCCGGGTCGAGGGTCGTGAGGTCACCTGGTGCCAGACGCTGACCAGCGACGCGGTCGCTCCCCCGTCGTAGGTGAGCCGCAGCGCGGCGCTGTCGTCGATGCCCGGATGGCCGAAGATCGAGGCGACCTGGGCCGAGACGGTCTCGGCCGGGCCGAGCACCCAGTTGATGACGTCGACGTCGTGGATCGAGTGCTCGATGAGCGTTCCACCACCGGCCTTGTCGACGTCGCTGCGCCACGTCGACCCGTACATGCCCTGGATCGGGAAGTACTGGTCGTCGCGCAGCACCAGTGCCATCGGCCGGCCGTAGCGCCCGGACGCGACGATCTCCGCGACGTTCCGGAACACCGGCGCGTGCCGCAGCACCAGCCCCACCTGGTGGGGCACCCGGACCAGCAGCTCGCGCGATCCGTCGGCAGTCGGGAAGGCGTGGCGCGAGCGGCTTCTCGCAGAACACGGGGAGCCCGCGCGCGACGGCCGCCTCGACCGCCGGGAGGTGACCCGAGGTCCAGGTGCAGATCCAGGCGACGTCGACGTCGTCGAGCAGGGCCTCCATGGTCTGGGCCGGTGTCGCGCCGTTGGGCTCCGCGAGCCGTCGGGCGCGCTCGGGATCGCTGTCGAACGTCGCGGTGATGTCGGCATCGACGAGATCGGCATCCGCGAGCTGGCGCAGCGCGAAGGAGTGGACCGTGCCGATGTGGCCGCAGCCGATCAACCCGATCCGCAGCATCAGCGCGCCTCCCCCTCGTGGTCACGACCCGGACCGGTGCGGTCGTCCGGGTCCTGGTCGTCCGGACCCCACAGGCTGGCACGCCGACCGGTGCGGAGCCGGCCTCGCTCGACGAACGCCGCGGCGCCGACCGCGTCGTTCCCGAACCGCTCGCGCACCGACCCGAGCGCGTCCTCGAGCGCGCGCCGACCCTGGTCCGGTCCGGACGTGCCCTCGAAGTCGAGCCGGCCCTGCACGCCGGCGCCTTCCTCGAGCTGGTGCACCGAGACACCGAGGAGCCGGATGCCGTCCTCCAGCTCGACGGCCCGGAGCAACGTCCGCGCGGTGTCGCCGATCTCGCTCGCGAGGTTGGTCGGGTTCGGCAGCGTGTGCGCGCGCGTGATCGTCCGGAAGTCGGCGTAACGCACCTTGAGCTGCACGGTGCGCGCGGTCTTCACGGCCTCGCGCAAGCGCGTCGCGACCGCGTCGGCCATCCGCAGCGCGTCCCGCTCGAGCCCGTCGATGTCCGTGCGGTCACGGGCGAAGGTCTCCTCGTGCCCGATGGACTTGAGCTCACGATCGGGTTCGACCTCGCGCTCGTCGCGGTTCCAGGCCAGCGCGTGCAGGTGGGTGCCGGCCGACTCCCCGAGCGCGCGCACGAGCGTGGCCTCGGGCAACTTCGCGAGGTCGCCGACGGTGTTCACGCCGTAGCGCACCAACCGGCGCTGGGTCGCCGGCCCGACCCCCCAGAGCCTCCGGACCGGCAGCGGGTGGAGGAGCTCGAGCTCGGTCCCCGGCTCCACCACCAGCATCCCGTCCGGCTTGGCCAGATCGCTCGCGAGCTTGGCCAGCAGCTTCGTGGTCGCGGCGCCGACCGACGCGGCGAGGCCGGTCTCGACCCGGATCCGCTCGCGCAGCGTCGCGCCGATCTCCGGGCCCGTCCCCTGCGAGCGGCGGGCACCCTCGACGTCGAGGAACGCCTCGTCCACCGAGATCGGCTCCACGAGCGGTGTCACGTCGCGCATGATCGCCATGACCTGCCGGCTCGCCTCCGAGTACGCATCGAAGCGCGGGGAGAGGAACACCGCGTGTGGGCACGCCCGCCGGGCCCGCGCCATCGGCATCGCGGAGCGGATCCCGAACTCGCGCGCCTCGTAGCTCGCCGCGGCGACGACACCGCGGTGGCCGAGGCCGCCGACGACCACCGGCTTCCCCCGAATCTCCGGGTCCGCGAGCTGCTCGACCGACGCGAAGAACGCGTCCAGGTCGACGTGCAGGATTGATGGCGCGGCGCGTGTCATGGCTCGCGGGTGCGGATCACCTCGAGCGAGTCCAGCGCCGTGCCCCGCACGTCGTAGCGGAACCCGCGGCGGTCCGGCGGCGCCCACCGCTCGCCGAGCCACTCGGTGAGCGGCTCGCGCACCCAGTGGAAGCACGCTTCGAGGCGGGCGTGCACCTCGTCGACGGGGAAGAACGCCGCATCGACCACGATCCCGTCGGGGTCGTCCACCCGCAGCTCACCGTCGAACGCGAGCGCGCGGTGCACCTCGCAGTGCATCACCCAGCCGAGGTCGAGCGCGACCATCGTCACCTCGTACAGCGGTCCGGTCCACTCGCGCACGACGAGACCGGTCTCCTCCTCGACCTCGCGCCCGAGCCCGTCCAGCACCGACGCGTCGGTCGCGTCGATCACCCCGCCGGGGGTGCTCCAGTCGAGGGAACCGTTGCGGCGCCGGTTGCACACCAGCAGCAGCTCGTCGTCCCGCTCGAGCACCGCGCCGGCCACGGTCCATTCGCGGGTCGGGGGCACCATCGGGCCAGTGTGGCACGGGCGCCACGGCGGTCCGGCCCGTCGAGACCCGAGGTCGTAACCTCGGATCGGTGACCGACGAGGAGGAGCTCCCCGCGTTCGACACGGGCCCGGGCCCGCCGCGCGCCGCGTTCCTCGTCGCGTACCTCGGGGTCGTCGTCGCCGGTCTGTTCGGTGCCGCGATCGGCTACGGCCTGGTCGACGCGAGCACGGGCTCCTCGAGTGGCGACAAGCTGATCGGCGCGCTCGTCGGCGCGGTGTTCGCGGCGATCGGCGTCGGCGTCGTCGCGGTGCTCGCGCTGCGTGCGATGGCCGAGTGGCGCCGTCCCCCGGGCGCCGGCGCCAACGACCACCAGCGCTGAACCCAGGGACGCCTTCGGCTCCTTTCTCGGCACGTTCGACCACACCCGATGTGGTTCAGCGTGCCGAGAACAGGTCGGTCAGGGCGGGGTCACAACCTCAGGTGGCGGAAGCCCTCGGCAGAGGGAACGCCGGCTTGGCGGCCGTCCTGCTCGGCCCGCTGGCGCATGAACTGCCGGAACGGCTCGCCGCTCTCCTGCAGCTGACTCTGGTGGCAGAACAGCGCATCGATCTTGCGCTCGATGTACGCGGAGATGTCGACCCAGCAGTTCGGCTCGAGCGTGCCCGAGAGGTAGACGTCGCTCACCTGGTGCACGGTCAGGCCCTCGGCGAGCTGCTCGGCGAAGTAGTGCGGCAGGCCGGCGGCGGGCGCGACCGCGTCGAGCGTCGCCCAGCCGGTGACCCGGTGGTCGCGGTGGTTGAAGTAGCTGTCGCCGAAGAACACCGCGGTGGGGTCCGGGCAGAGCACGGCATCGGGCCGCAGCTCGCGCACCACCCGGCAGATCTCCTCGCGCAGCGTTCGATCGTCCTCGAGGTCGCCGTCGCCGTGCTGGAGATGGCGGTGCCCCGCGAGACCGAGGAGCTCGACGGAGCTCGTGGTCTCACCGATGCGTCGCGCGGTCAGCTCGTCGGGATCGACGGTCGGGTCGCTCGTCCCCTTGTCGCCGCGCGTCGTGACGAGCACCCAGACCTCCGCGCCCTCGGCCGCCCAGCGCGCGAGCGTCCCGCCCGCCGAGACCTCGGGATCGTCCGGGTGGGCGTAGACCGCGAGCGCGCGGCCGGGCGTCGGCGGATCGGTCGCCGGCGTCACCCGTCGAGCTCGAGCGTCTCTCGCATGGTCGCCCCGGTCAGCGCTCGCACCGTGTCTCCGTCCCGCTCGTGGCCGTGGCGGTCGAGGCTACCCGGGGCCCGCGGACGACCGGACGGAGCACGAGATCAGGACTGCGGCGACTCCTCGGACGGCCGGCCCGTCCGTCGGAGCTCGACCGCGTCGAGGGCGAGCGCGTCGAACGCGGCGATCGTCCGGTCGACGTCGCCGTCGTCGACGTCCTTGTGGGTGCAGAGCCGGACCGTGTCCGGGTCGATGGTCCCGCCCCGGATGCCCCGCTCCTCCAACATCGCGAGGAAGCCGGCAGGCAGCCGGTCGGCCCGTGCGCAGACGATGTTCGTGCGCACCACGTCGGGGTCGACCGACCCCGGGAACCGGTCCGCCAGGGCGACCGCGATGCGGTGCGCGCGCTCGTGGTCCTCCTCGAGGCGCTCGGCCATCGTCTCGATCGCCATGATCCCGCCCGCGGCGAGCATCCCGGCCTGGCGCCAGGCGCCGCCGAACCGCTGTCGCTGGGCGCGTGCCTCGTCGATGACCGCGGTCCGACCGCACAGGACCGAGCCGACGGGCGCCGCCAGGCCCTTCGAGACGCAGAACATGACCGTGTCCGCAGGCGCGGCCAGAGCGTGCACCGGCACCCCGAGCGCGACGGCCGCGTTGAAGAGGCGCGCGCCGTCGCAGTGCAGGGGCAGCGCGTGCGCGGCCGCGGCCCAGGCGATGTCCGCCAGCTCGCTTGCCGGCGCGGGACGTCCGCTCGCGGGCATGTGCGTGTTCTCGATCGTGACCAGCGAGACGTCCGGGAAGTGGTGGCGGCTGCCTTCGAGCGCGACCGAGATCGCGTGCGGCGAGACGACGCCGTTCTCGTCGGGCAGCGCCCGGATCTGGACGCCCGAGTTCGACGCGACCGCCGCGGCCTCGTAGCGGTAGACGTGGGCGCGCGCGGGCGTGAGGATCTCGGTGCCCGGCCGGGTCAGCACGTTGATCGCGAGCTGGTTCGCGAGCGTCCCGCTCACCGTGTAGAGGGCAGCTTCCTTCCCGAGGAGCTCGGCCGCGAGCTCCTCGAGCCGGTTCACCGTCGGGTCCTCGCGGTAGACGTCGTCGCCCACCGGCGCGCGCGCCATCGCGATGCGCATCTCCGGGGTGGGAGTCGTGACGGTGTCGGAACGCAGGTCGACCCGTCCGTCGTTCGAAGGCATCGGTGCTCCTCTACGTGCGATGCCGGATGGGCCGCATGAGACCCTCCTGGATGACGGTGACGGCCAGCTGCCCGTCGTGGGTGAAGATCGACCCCTCCGCGATGCCTCGGGCCGCGCTCGCCGACTGGCTGCGCTGGTGGTACAGCAACCACGCGTCGGCGCGGAAGGGCCGGTGGAACCACATCGCGTGGTCCAGGCTCGCGATCATGAACTCGTCATCGCGAAACGAGTTGCCGTGGGGCAGCATCGCGGTGTCGAGGATCGTGAGGTCCGAGGCGTAGACCACGATGCACACGTGGAGCAGCGGGTCGTCCGGCAGGGTCCCGTTCGCCTTGATCCACACGTCCTGGCGCGGCTCGCGCGGCCCCGGATCCATCCAGCTCGGCAGCTCGGTCGGCCGCTGGTCGATCGGGCGCTCCCGCCCGAGCCACTCGATCATCTCCGGCGAGAACCGGTCGCGATGCTGCGCCATCTGCTCCCGGAACGTGGGGAGGTCCTCGGGCATGGTGACGTCCGGCATCGGGTCCTGGTGCGAGGGTCCCGGCTCGTCGGCGTGGAACGAGGCCGCGAGCTGAAAGATCGCGCGACCGTGCTGGATACCCACCACCCGCCGGGTCGTGAAGCTCCTGCCGTCGCGGATGCGGTCGACCTCGTAGACGATCGGGACCGTCGGGTCACCCGGACGCAGGAAGTACGCGTGGAGCGAGTGCACCGGCCGTTCGGCCTCCACGGTGCGGCCCGCGGCAACCAGCGCCTGCCCCGCGACCTGGCCGCCGAACACCCGCTGGAGGTCCTCCTTGGGCGACACCCCCCGGAAGAGGTTCACCTCCAACGCTTCCAGGTCGAGCAGCGCGATCAGGTCGTCGAGCGCGGTTCCCATCGTGGCGCACGCTAGCCAAAGAACCTCTTGTCCCGACCGGGCGCTGATGGCGGCGTCGCGCCCGCTCAGCCGAAGAAGATGCTCGCGACGTCGTACAACGCGGGGTCGACGAGCTTCAGCTCCTTCACCGCGTCGTCGATCGGGACGCGCACGATCTGTCCGCATTGCAACGCCACCATCGAGCCGAACGCGCGGTCGTGCGCGGCGTCGATCGCGGCGATCCCGAACCGCGTCGCCAGCACGCGGTCGAACGCGGTCGGCGTCCCCCCGCGCAGCACGTGGCCGAGAATCGTCACCCGGGCGTCGTAGCCGGTGCGCGCGCGGATCTCCTCGGTGACCCGGTTGGCGACCCCGCCCAGCCGGACGTGGCCGAACTCGTCGAGCTCACCCGACTGGAGGGTCATCGTGCCCTCGACCGGCGTCGCGCCCTCGGCCACGACGACGATCGAGAAGCTGACCCCCCGGCGGTGCCGGTGCTCGATCCGTTCGCACACCTCGCCGATGTCGAACGCGAGCTCGGGGATGAGGATGATGTCGGCCCCGCCGGCCAGCCCGGCATGGAGCGCGATCCAACCCGCGTGCCGCCCCATCACCTCGACGACCATCACCCGGTCGTGCGACTCGGCAGTCGTGTGCAGCCGGTCGATCGCGTCGGTGGCGATCTGCACCGCGGTGTCGAACCCGAAGGTGACCTCGGTCGCGCCCAGGTCGTTGTCGATCGTCTTGGGCACGCCCACCACGTGAGCTCCCTCCGCGCCGAGCTTCGCCGCGACACCGAGGGTGTCCTCGCCGCCGATCGCGATCACCGCGTCGATGCGTTCACGTCTCAGCGTGTCGAGGACGAGCGCGACCCCGTCGTCCGTCTTGTACGGGTTGGTGCGGCTCGACCCGATCATCGTGCCGCCACGCGGCAGGATCCCGCGCGTCGTCCCGATGGTGAGCGCGACCGTGTCGCCCTCGACGACGCCGCGCCACCCGTGGCGAAAGCCGACGATGGTGTGACCGTGCACGCCTTCGCCCTTGCGCACGATCGCCCGGATCACCGCGTTCAGACCGGGACAGTCTCCGCCACCGGTCAGCACTCCGATGCGCATGGTCACTCCCCTTCCGTCCGCCATCCTGCCGCAGGCGATGCACCCCCGGATAGCCTGCGCCCCGTGAAGGCGAGCGCCCGGATCGAGGAAGCGGCACGGTGGCGCATGGCCATCGGCGAGCCGCTGCTCGCGGGCGGGTTCGCGTGGATCGCGTTCCCACGCCCGCAGGTGTCGACGTTCCTGCTCAACCGCCGGCCACACCTCGTCGGGCTGACCGACCGCCGGCTCCTGATCTGGGCCCGGCCCCACGAGGCCCGCCCGCCCGAGGACCGGGACCTCCTGCTCGACTCCCCGCTGGACCAGATCGCCCTCGAGGACGTCCGCACGCGCGCGCCGATGCTCGCGATCCGGCTCACCACCGCGTCGGACCGGAGGCTGGTGGTCGAGTTCCGGCCCCGGGACCGCCGGCTCGGCCGCCGCATCGCCCGGGCGCTGACCGCCGACGCCCCGGCGGCCCCGACCACCGAGGTCCCGACCACCGCCGGCTGATGGCCCTCGTCCTCAGCATCGACGCGGGAACGTCCGGGATCCGGACCCTGGCGATCGACGAGCACGGGCGGGTCGTACGCAGCGCCAAACGCGAATTCCCCCAGCACTTCCCCCGGCCGGGCTGGGTCGAGCACGACCCGGAGGACATCTGGGACGCGACCTTCGCGACCCTCACCGAGGTCGCCGGGGCGACCCGGGACGCGGGAGAGACGATCGCGTGCATCGGCATCACCAACCAGCGTGAGACGGTCGTGGTGTGGAGCCGATCGACCGGCCGCCCGCTGCACCGGGCCATCGTGTGGCAGGACCGGCGCACCGCGGCCGACTGCGACGCCCGGCGCGGCGCCGGCCGGGAACCGATGATCCGCACCCGCACCGGGCTCGTGCTCGACCCGTACTTCTCCGCCTCCAAGCTCGCGTGGCTGCTGCGCGAGGGCGGGGTCGAGGCCTCGCCCGATCTCGCGTTCGGCACCGTGGACTCCTGGCTCCTGTACCGGCTCACCGGCGGGCGCGTCCACGCGACCGATCCGTCGAACGCGAGCCGCACGATGCTCTTCGACATCGGCGAGCTCGCCTGGTCCGCAGAGCTGGCCGACGAATTCGCGGTACCGACGAGCTGCCTGCCGGAGGTGCTCCCCAGCAGCGGGCGCTTCGGCGTCACCGATCCGGACACCACCGCGGGGCTCGCCCTGCCGGTGAGCGGCATCGCCGGCGACCAGCAGGCCGCGCTGTTCGGGCAGGCCTGCTTCGAGCCCGGCATGGCGAAGAACACCTACGGCACCGGATCGTTCGTGCTCGTGAACGTGGGCCCCACCCGTCCGGACCCGGCCGAGGGCCTCCTGACCACGATTGCCTGGCAGGTGGGCTCGGAGCCGACCGTGTACGCCATGGAGGGCGCGATCTTCGTGACCGGCGCGGCGATCCAGTGGCTGCGCGACGGGCTCGGGATCATCGCCGACGCGGCGGAGACGGGGCCACTGGCCGAGAGCGTGCCGGACAACGGCGGGGTGATGTTCGTCCCCGCCTTCACCGGGCTCGGCTCGCCGTACTGGGATCCGTACGCCCGCGGGACGATCCTCGGCCTCACACGCGGCACGGGACGCGCGCACCTCGCGCGCGCGGTCGTCGAATCGATGGCGTACCAGACCCGGGACGTGGTCGACGCGGTGACCGCGGCGACCGGGACCCGGCTCGCGGAGCTCCGCATCGACGGCGGCGCGAGCGCGATGGACCTCCTCGGCCGGCTCCAGGCCGATCTCCTCGGAGTCCCGGTCCGACGCCCGAAGGTCCAGGAGACCACCGCGCTCGGTGCCGCGTATCTCGCGGGGCTCGCCGAGGGTGTGTGGTCGAGCGGCGCCGACGCGGCCGGCGCGTGGATCGAGGAGACGAGCTTCACTCCGTCCGCGCCCGACGCGCTCGTCGACGCGGGCCTGGCAACCTGGCGTCGAGCGGTCGAGCGGTCCCGGGGCTGGGCTCAGGACTGAACCGCGCCGCCACCGCCGCCGGCCACCGACCTCAGCTCGCGATGCGAGCGAGCACCACCGGGCTCGGGACCAGGTCCGGATCGTCGGTCTCCGCCCGTGACTTCGTCGCGTACTCGTCGACGTACTCGTACCCGCTGAGCTCCCGGATCTCGTACATGAGCTCGTCGGCCACCTGGCGCAGGACGAGCCGGTCATGCTCGCGGCCCTCGTAGTGCTCGAGCGGCAGCGGAATGCCGAACCGGATCCAGACGGTACGGAACAGGCGCGGGAGCTTCTTGTCGGTCGGCTGGCACTCGTCGGTGGCGACCAGACCCACCGGCACGATCGGCGCCCCCGTCGCGAGCGCGAGGCGGGCGACGCCGGTGTGGCCCCGGTGGAGGTAGCCGTCGCGGGTGCGCGTCCCTTCCGGGTAGATGCCGAAGACACCGCCGCGGCGGAGCACGTCGGTCGCGGCGGCCAGCGCGCCCTCGGCGGCGCTCCCGCCCTCGCGGCGGATCGGGATCTGCCCCACGGCCCGGAAGAACCACGCGGTCTTCGGGTCGTCGAAGTACTCGGCCTTCGCGACGAACGTGACCCGGCGCCGGAGGACCAGCGGGAGGAAGATCGAGTCGAGGAACGAGCGGTGGTTGGCCGCGAGGATCACCGGTCCCTCGCGCGGGACGCGCTCGCTGCCCTCGACCCGCACCCGGTACACCAGGCGCAGCACCGGCGTCAGGATCGCCTTGAGGATCCAGTAGGCCACGCTTCCCCCCTCGCACCGGCTTCCGCCGCTGCGAGGTCCACACTAAACCGCGGGCGCGGTCACGCCGCGAGGGCGACACTCACGCGCGGGCGCGGTCAGGCCGCGTGGGGTCGGCGCAGCGGGTTCGCGACCGCGAGCCGCAGCTCGAGCTGCTCGACCGCATGCCGGGCGGCCGTCGCCCGTGCCATCTCGGCCACGACGTTGGCCAGCGCACCGTCGTTGCCGAGCGAGCGGACCGTGGCACGGATCCGGTTCAGCATCTGCACCATCAGGCACCTCCGGGGGTCACGGTGATCATGCGCCCCCGGGGTTTCGCCGGCCCCACGCCCGCGTGTCCCGCACGCGAACCTCCACTGACGAGTGGATGAACGGCGCGTCCGGGTCGTCCGGTGATTGACCACGCGGTCAAGGCGCCCGTAGCGTGACGGAATGTCGCGGAAGCTGACGCAGCGTGGTCGCGAGCGGCGCCTCCAGATCATGCGCGAAGCGGCGCGGCTGTTCTCCGAGCGCGGGTACCACCTGACGTCGGTCGCGGACATCGTGGCGAGCCTGCACGTCGGCAAGGGCGTCTTCTACTGGTACTTCCCCAGCAAGGAGGAGCTGTTCGTCGAGCTGCTCCGCGGCGCGCACCAGGACCTCCGACGCCGCCAGCAGGCCGCGATCGGCGACGAGCCCGACCCGGTGCGGCGGATCGAGCTGGGCATCCGTGCGTCGATGACGTGGTTCCACGAGCACCGCAGCTCGTTCAACCTGGTCCAGTTCGCGGCGACCGAGGAGCGCTTCGCGATCGTCGTGCGCCACAACCGCGAGGTGGCGATCGCCGACGCGGTGCGTCACATCAAGGACGGGATCGTCGAGGGTCGGATCGCGGATGCGGACCCGGAGGTCCTCGCCGAGGCCGTCGTCGGGGTCACCGAGCGGCTCGCGCAGGCCTACCTGCTCGAGCGCGACGACCCCGTCGACCAGGTCGCCGACGGCGCGGTGGCCTTCTGCCTCCGCGGCCTCCTGGGCTGAGCCGCCCGCGCGTTCCGGCTCAGCCGAGCTTGACGAGGGCCCGGCGGATCCCGCGCAGCGCCTGGCCGATCCGCTGCTCGTTCTCCACCAGGGCGAAGCGGACGAAGCCCTCCCCACCGGGACCGAAGCCGACCCCGGGCGACACCGCGACCTTCGCGTCGCGCACGAGCATCTTGGCGAACTCGAGGCTGCCCAGCTCCTCGTAGGCCGCGGGGAGCGGCGCCCACACGAACATCGTGCCCCGGGGCTTCTCGATCTCCCACCCGATGCGGGCCAGGCCGTCCACGAGCGCGTCGCGCCGACCGAGGTAGACCTGGTTCACCTCGCGCGGGTACTCCGGCGCCTCGTTCATCGCGACAATCGACGCGATCTGGATCGGCTGGAAGGTGCCGTAGTCCAGGTAGCTCTTCAACCGCGCGAGCGCGGCCACGACCTCCGGGTTGCCGAGCATGAACCCGACCCGCCAGCCCGCCATCGAGAAGCTCTTCGTCAGGCTGTAGATCTCGACCGCGACGTCCTTCGCGCCCGGGACCTGCAGCAGCGAGGGCGGCTCGTAGCCGTCGAAGCCCAGCTCCGCGTACGCGAAGTCGTGCACGAGCAGGACGTCGTGGTCGCGCGCGAACTGGACCATGTGCGTCATGAACTCGAGATCGACGCACGTGCCGGTCGGGTTGTGCGGGAACGACATCACGACCACGCGCGGCCGCGGCCACGCCTGCTCCCACGCCGCGTGCAGGTTCGCGAAGAAGTCCTGCTCGGGACCGAGCCGGACGTAGTGCACGCCGGCGCCGGCGAGGATCGGGCCCCAGATGTGGATCGGGTAGGACGGGCTCGGCACCAGCGCGGTGTCGCCGGGGCCGAGCAGGACCCACATCAGGTGCGAGAAGCCCTCCTTCGCCCCGATGGTCACGCAGGCCTCGGTCTCGGGGTCGAGCTCGACGCCGAACCGGCGGCGGTAGAGGTCGGTGATCGCGAGGCGCAGGCGGGGCACGCCCCGGGTCGCCGAGTACCGGTGGTTGCGGGGGTTCCTGGCCGCTTCGGCCAGCTTCTCGACCGCGATCCGGGGAGACGGGATGTCCGGGTTGCCGAACCCGAGATCGATGACGTCCACATCCGAGCGCCGGGCTGCGATCTTCAACGCGTCGATCTCGGCGAACGCGTACGGCGGCAGCGCATGGATGCGGCGAAATTCCATGGGGTCGAGGGTAGTGCCGCGACCGTGCGCCGCGGCCCGGTTTCGACGGTCCACGCGCCCCCGCCGGCCCGCCCGCGTGCACACGCGCCCCCCGTACCGTTCATACTTCGCCTGAAAGGGAGATTCAGGATGAACTCCGCAGTTCACCCGTCGATGCGGCCGAACGCGTCGTCTCGCCCTCAACTCCCGCGCTCCGGAGGCCGAATGAGCACCAGCACCCTTCCCCGAGAGAGGCACCAGATGGATCCCCGCGGCCCCGTCATGGACGAGTCCCAGGTCGGAGTCGTCGCCGCCGTCTGGCGCTACAAGTGGTCGTCGGCGGCGATCGTGATCGCGGCCGTGCTCCTCAGCATCGGCGCCGCGCTCCTCGTGGCGCCGGAGGCCAAGGCCACGGCGACGATCGCGCTGTCGACGCCGGGCGCCACGAGCGTCCTCGCCCCGGGCATCCAGGGCGACGCGTCGCTCGCGCGGTACACCGCGCAGCGCTCCGGGTTCGTCACGAGCGACGCGGTCCTCGCCGATGTCGCCCACGAGCTCGGCCGCACCGACATCACCAAGCTGCGCAACGACCTGTCGGCGTCGCCGTCGAGCACGTCGAACACGATCGTGATCACTGCCTCCGCGCCGAGCGGCGCCGAAGCGGTCCGGCTCGCGGACGCGGCAGCGAACGCGTACCGCACCGAGACCAAGAAGGACGTGCAACGGCTCACCGACGCGGCGGTGGCGTCGATCGACCAGAGCGCGACCAACGTCCGCAACTCGGCCACCGGCGCGGCGGCGCAGGGCTCGGCATCGAGCACCCTGAGCCAGCTCGCGGTCAACGCCAGCGACATCCGGACCAGCAGCGCGCTCTTCGGCGACGGCGTGGACTACGTGATCGCACCCCGCGCCGACGCGGTGACCGAGGCGAGCCTCCCGATCAAGGAGCTCGGCGTCGGGTTCATCCTCGGGCTCGTGATCGCGGCGACGGTCGCCTGGCTGCGGGCCAACCCGCGCCGCACCCATGCATGACCCGGACCCGTACCAGAACCCCATCAAAGCGGATATTCCGCTCAATTCGAGCGCTAGCTTGGGTGCGCAGCCCGGCGCTCGCCGGCCGACGAAGGAGACCGCGGGGGTCGTGGGAGCGCGCACCGGAGCAGCGACATGGAGCTGACGTGCGGGTAGCGCTCGTCGGCACGCGCGGCGCGCCGGCCCGCTACGGAGGCTTCGAGACCTGTGTCGAGGAGGTCGGCGCCCGCCTCGCGGACGCCGGCCACCAGGTCGTCGTGTACTGCCGCGACCCGCGCGACGACTCCGAGCCGCGGCGTGCGACGTATCGGGGCATGACGCTCGTGCACCTGCCGGCCCTGTCCCGTCGCTCGCTCGAGACGCTGAGCCACACGTCACTATCGATCGGGCATCTCATGGCCCACCCCGCGGACGCGGTGCTGCTCTTCAACGCCGCGAACTCGCCGCTGCTGCCCCTGCTGCGAGCCCGGCGGCTGCCGGTCGCGACCCACGTCGACGGGTTGGAGTGGAAGCGCGGCAAGTGGGGTCCGGTCGGGCGGCGCTACTACCGCGTCGCCGAGGCGCTTGCCGTGCGCTGGTCCGACGCGATCATCGCGGACGCAGACGGGATCCGCTCGTACTACGCCCACGAGTTCGGCATCGCCGCGGAGCTCATCACCTACGGCGCACCCTCGATCCACCCGCGGGACCCCGGTCGCCTCGCCGCGCTCGGCCTCGCGCCGCGCCGGTACCACCTGGTGGTCGCGCGCTTCGAGCCGGAGAACCACGTCGACGTCGTCGTGCAGGGCTACTGCGCGAGCCGGGCCACCGACCCGCTGGTGGTGGTTGGCTCGGCGCCCTACGGCGAGGCGTACCGGGCCCGCGTCGAGCGCGACGCCGACGACCGGGTGCGGTTCCTCGGGTCGGTCTGGGACCAGACGCTCCTCGACGAGCTCTACGCCAACGCGCTCACCTACCAGCACGGGCACTCGGTCGGCGGGACGAACCCCTCCCTGCTCCGGGCGATCGGGGCCGGTGCCGCGACGGACGCGTACTCGGTCACGTTCAACCGCGAGGTCCTCGGCGACGCGGGGCGCTACTGGGACGGTCCCGACGACGTGCGGACCCTGATCGAGGCGGCGGAGCAGGATCGCGACGCCACGCTCCGACGTGGCGAGCGCTGCCGGGCCCGATCGGCGGCCTACCGCTGGGACGACGTCGCCGCCGACTACGAGAAGCTCTGCTTCCGGCTCGCCGACCGGGAGCAGGTCCGCCACGGGGCATCCGGCCTGCGGACCCGGCGCCCGACCGTCGTCGGTGGATCCCGATGACCCCCTCGCCCACCCGGACGGCCGAGCCCCCGGTGTCGACGTCGCGCCCGAGCTACCGCGAGACCGTGCGGAAGATGGGCGGGGCCCAGAAGAGCTCGAAGGGCGGCCCGGCGTACTCGGTCTACGTCAACCGTCGGCTGGGCCGTTGGGCGGCCGCGGCGGCGTTCACCGCGGGGCTCACCCCGAACGCGGTGACCGCGATCAGCGCCACCTTCTCGTTCGTCGCCATCATCGTCATCGCCCTGGTCTCGGGTTGGGCGGCGGCCGTCGCCGCGCCACTCCTCGCGGTCGGCTACTTCCTGGACTCCGCCGACGGCCAGCTCGCCCGCCTGCGCGGCGGCGGCTCACCCGCGGGCGAGTGGCTCGACCACATGGTGGACTCGGTGAAGATCACGACACTGCATCTCGCGGTGGTGATCCACCTCTGGCGGTTCACCGACGTCGACCGGGGCTGGCTCCTCGTTCCGATGGGTTTCCTCGTGGTCGCGGTCACCTTGTTCTTCGCCCAGCTCCTCAACGAGCAGCTGCGGAGGAACGTGAGGTCCACGGACACGGACGTGCCCGCACCGATCGAGAAGGCCTCACCGTTGTCCGCGGTGCTGAAGCTGCCCCACGACTACGGCGTGCTGTGCTGGATCTTCGTGCTGCTCGGAGACGCGACGGCGTTCCTGGCCGCGTATACCTTCCTCTTCGTGTTCAACGCCGGGTATCTCGCGCTCGCGCTGCTCAAGTGGTACCGGGACATGCGCGTGTTGTCGGTGGTCCCACGATGACCCGCGCACGTCTCGCGATCGCGTTCGTGTGCGCCGCGCTCGTCGTCGCGTCCGCGTGCGGCAGCAGCGGCTCCGCGGATCGCACGGGACGCGACGAAGAAGACGACCTCGAGCAGCAGCACGACGTCGACGACGCTCGCCGGGACCGGCACCGCGCCGTCAAACCCCGGCAGCGGCATCACCGGCAACGTCCTGCCCGCGGTAAAGGTCGGACAGGACGCCCCCCTGGCCCAGAACCTGTTCGCCACCGTCACGAAGATCGAGCCGGTCACCCTCGAGGCCCACGGCGTCGGCGAGACGTCGGGCCCGGGGATCGTCGTGTCCCTTCAACTGCGCAACGCGACGGCCGCACCCGTCGACCTCGCCGGGCTCGCGATCAACGCGCACTACGGCGCAGCGGTCCCCGCACCGCCGAACGGCGGGCCGCCCGCGCAGCCCCTCACCGGGTCGCTCGCGCCGGGCGCGACCATGACCGGGCGCTACGCGTTCCGCGTACCGAGCGGCCAGGTCCACACGGTGAAGATCGACATCCAGGACTCGGCCGCGCCCAACGTGGTCATCGTCGAGGCCTCCTAGTCGAGGATCCCCGCCGCTCGAACGCCCGACCCCGGCCGCACGGCGAGCGGCGGCGACCGAGTCGAGGATCCCCGCCGCTCGAACGCCCGACCCCGGCCGCACGGCGAGCACTTCCTGCTGGGCAAACCTGCGCAACCCGGCGTAGAGTGCACGATCCGACCGTCCGTGGGACAGGAGCGGGCCGGCGGGTGCTCCCCGGGGTGGGGGGCGGCGGGGTTCAGGGAGCACGGGCGTCGCCCGGGCACGGCAGGGAGGAGCGCGGATGTTCTCGTCGAGGGACGGAGTTCGGCGGTGGCACGGGCGCGGAGGGCTCCTCCTGCTCGGCGCGCTCGTCGCAACCCTCACCCTCATCCTCACCTTGAGCGCGGCCCCGGCGGGGGCCGACACCGCGCCCGCTGACCCCTCGCTCGAGACGGTCACCGCGGCGGCGCTGCCGACCGTCCAGATCAACGGGGTCGTGTGGGCGCAGGTGATCGTGGGCAACCGGGTGTACGCGACCGGGAAGTTCACCTCGGCGCGGCCGGCCGGTGCGGCGGCCGGGACCAACGAGACCGGGCGGTCCAACATCCTCGCCTACGACCTCACGACCGGGAACCTGATCACCTCGTGGGCACCGACGCTCAACGCCCAGGGCCTCGCGATCACCGCATCGGAGGACGGCTCGACGATCTACGTCGGGGGCGACTTCGACCGGGTCAACAACGTCTCGCGCGGCCGCATCGCGGCCATCAACGCGCAGACGGGCGCGCTCGTCACGAGCTTCGCCCCCAGCGCGAACACGCGGGTCGCGTCGCTCGCGGTGCACGGCTCCGCCCTGTACGTGGGCGGCTACTTCACGACGTTCGGCGGCCAGACCCGCACCCGGCTCGCCGCGGTCGACACGACGACCGGCTCGGTCCTGCCCTGGGCCCCGGCCGCGGACCGCGAGGTCCTGAGCATGGTCGTGCACCCGGCCAGCGGGCGGGTCATCGTGGGTGGCAACTTCAACACGCTCGACGGCTCGACCCAGCTCGGGATGGGGTCGCTCGACGGCACGACGGGTGCGGTCATGCCGTGGGCGGCCAACACCGTGATCAAGAACCACGACGACTCATCCGCGATCTCGGCCCTGACGACCGACGGCAACACGATCTTCGGGACCGGATGGGCGTACTTCGGTGGCGGGGCCACCGCGAACTTCGAAGGCGTCTTCGCCGCGGACCCCCTTACGGGCGCGCTCAGGTGGATCGACGGCGGGCGGGGCGACAACTACGGCATCGCGGTCGCCGGCAACGTCCTCTACACGGTCGGCCACCCCCACGACTGGGGCATGCTCGACTGGAACCCCCAGACCGATCCCCTCAGCTACCAGCGGACGATGGCGATCGACACGCACCGCGACGCCGGGCCTCACCGACGCTTTCGGGACCTCGTCGATCTGGCAGCCGTTCATGGGGATGCAGGCGGCCCAGCCGCTGCACTGGCTCCCGACGATCAGCGCGGGCACGTACACCGGTCAGAGCCAGGGCGCGTGGAGCGTGGCCACCAACGGCGACTACGTGGTCGAGGGCGGCGAGTTCCCGAAGGTGAACGGCAAGGCCCAGCAGGGTCTCGTCCGGTTCGCCAAGCGCACCATCGCCGGCTCGAACGTCGATCCGGTCCAGGGCTTCAACGAGCTCACACCGAAGCTGACCCTGCTGGGTCCCGGGACCGTGCGGATCGGCTGGACCGCGGCCTGGGACCGGGACAACGCGGACCTGAAGGTCGAGGTGCTGCGCGGATCCACCGTCATCGACACGTTCACGACCGACACGAAGTGGTGGAACCGCCCACCGCTCGGCTTCCTCGACCGGACCGCGGCACCCGGGTCGAGCCAGACGTACCGCATCCGGGTGACCGACCCCTACGGCAACGGCTTCTCGGGGCCGACGGCGACCGTCACCGTCCCCGCGGGCGCGCCCACGCCGAGCCCGCTACGCGGACAGCGTCCGGGCCGATCATCCCGACTGGGAGTGGCGCCTGGGCGAAACGAGCGGTACCACCGGCTACGACCAGGCGGGGTCCGACGACCTGACGCTGAGCTCCACCGCCGTGCGCAACCAGCCCGGCGCGCTGCTCAACGAGCCTGACGCCGCGGTCGGCTTTCCCGGCACGTCGAGCACGTCGACCGTCCAGGCCGCGTCGCCGTACTGGCAGGGCGGGCCGCAGACGTTCTCGCTCGAGGCGTGGTTCAAGACGACGACCACCACCGGCGGCAAGATCGTCGGGTTCGGCGACAGCCGCACGGCACGGAGCTCGAGCAACGGCAACGACCGCGTCATCTACATGACGAACAGCGGGCAGCTGCGCTTCGGCGTCCGGCCCGACATGGGCACCCGCCAGACCGTCGCGAGCCCGGCGAGCTACCGCGACGGGCAGTGGCACCAGGTCGTCGGCACGCTGAGTGGGGACGGCATGAAGCTGTACGTCGACGGGAACCTGGTCGCGAGCAACGCGTCGGTCACCAAGGCCCAGGTCTACCGGGGCTACTGGCGGGTCGGCGGCGACAACCTCAGCTCCTGGCCCTCCGCCCCCAGCCGGGAGGCGATCACCGCGACCCTCGACGAGGTCGCGGTGTACCCCACCGCGCTCCCCCCGGATCGCGTCCTCGCGCACTACGACGCGAGCGGGCGCTCCGGCGTCCCGACGAACAACCCCCCGAGTGCGTCCTTCACGACGACCACCCAGGACCGCACCGTGACCTTCACCTCGACGTCCTCCGACCTCGAGGGGCCCATCGCGTCGTCCGCATGGACGTTCGGCGACGGCACGACGGGGACCGGCGCGTCGATCGAACACACCTACGCGGCCGACGGCTCGTACACCGTGACCCTCACGGTCACCGACGGCGACGGCGCGACCGACACCAGCTCGCAGCTGGTCACGGTCGGCACGCCGACCGTGCTCGCAGCCGACAGCTTCGGGCGTTCGGTGGCCAACGGGTTCGGCGTCGCCGACGTCGGCGGCCCGTGGTCGCTCGCGGGATCCGCGTCGAGCTTCTCGGTCAGCGGTGGCACCGGACGGATCGCGGGCGCGATCTCGTCGAATCGGGCCGCCTACCTGACCGGCGCGGCGCCAGCGCGACGTGGACATCACGTCCGACGTCTCGGTCGACCGTGCCGCCTCGGGCGGCGGCGCGTACGTCTCGGTCATCGGCCGTCGGGTCTCCAACGGCAACGACTACCGGCTCAAGCTCCGGTACCAGGCGGGCGGCTCCGTCGCCGCGTTCCTCACCCGCACCGTCGCCGGGACCGAGACCGTGCTCGCGTCCACGACGGTGCCGGGGCTGGCGGTGAACCCCGCGGACGTGCTCCGGGTGCGGTTCCAGGTGAGTGGCGGCGCCTCGACGACGGCCCGGGCCAAGGTCTGGGGCCCGGGCGCCTCCGAGCCCCCGGCGTGGACGCTCGCGAGCACCGCTGCGGCCCCGGCCGCCCTCCAGTCGGCGGGCGACCTCGGGGTGCTCGTCTACATCTCCGGTTCGTGGTCCGGGGCCACGCCGGTGGTCTCGCTCGACAACCTCCAGGCGGCCACTCCCCCGCCCGGATAGGCCCTGAACGAGATCTCCACGCTTCAGCAGGTACGTTCCTTCTGTGGGTGATCGCGCAGCTTTTCCGGTGGGCAATTCGGATCAAAGTCCGCTTTCCCACTATTCGGGAAAGTGGGGCTGATCTACACTTTGTCCCACTGAGGTCGAGGAACGGCGATTTCGCAGAGCTTCGACCGATCTAGGGCGGTACTGGGTAGCGCAGGGCGGAGACCCCGGCGCTGGAGTAGGAGCACGAATGTTCCCGTCGGCTGGTCGATCGCGTCGCCGTTGCGCGTCGCTTGCAGGGATCGTCGTCACCGTGGCGCTCGTGGTCGCGGGTCTCGGCCTGAGCTTCAACGTCGCGGCCACGCCGGCCTCGGCGGACACGCAGCCGGTGGACCCCACCCTCCCCGAGACCGTGACCGCCGCGGCGCTGCCGACGGTCCAGATCAACGGCGTGGTGTGGGACCAGGTCATCGTCGGCAACCGCGTGTACGTGACCGGTCAGTTCACCTCGGCGCGCCCTGCCGGTGCCGCCCTCGGCACCGATGAGACGCCCCGCGAGAACCTGCTGGCCTACGACCTCACCACCGGCAACCTGATCCAGTCGTGGGCCCCGACCCTCAACCAGCAGGGGCTCGTCATCACCGCGTCCGCCGACGGCAACACCATCTACGTCGGTGGCGACTTCGACAAGGCGAACGACCAGTGGACCGGCCGCATCGCGGCGATCAACGCGCAGACCGGCGCGCTCGTCCCCGGATTCAACCCCGGCGCCGACACGCGCGTGCGGGCGCTCGCGCTGAACGGCAACACGCTCTACGTCGGTGGCTACTTCTCCACCCTCGGGGGCCAGCCGCGTTCGCACCTCGGCGCGGTCGACGCCACGACCGGCGCGCTGCTGCCCTGGGCACCGACGACCGACCGCGAGGTCGTCAGCATGGTCGTCCACCCGGCGAGCGGCCGCGTCATCTTCGGCGGCAACTTCAACACGATCAACGGCGTGACCCAGCGGGGCATGGGCTCCGTCGACGGCGTCACCGGCGCCGTGATGCCGTGGGCCGCGAACCAGACCATCCAGAACTACGACGACGGCGTCGAGATCGCGTCGCTGGTCACCGACGGTGACCAGGTCTACGGGAGCGGCTGGACCTACCTCACCGGAGGTGGGACCGGGAACCTCGAGGGCGTCTTCGCGGCCGACCCGATGACCGGCGCGATCAACTGGATCGACGCGGGCCGGGGCGACACGTACCAGCTCGCCGTGGCGAGCGGGGTCATCTACGACGTCGGTCACCACCACGACTGGGGGATGCTCGACTGGAACCCGCAGACCCTCCCGGACTGGGAGTTCCAGCGCACCGACGCGATCGACACGCGCCGGTCGCCCACGCTGACCAACGCGTACGGCAGCAACAGCCTCTGGAACTACTTCCCCGGCTTCCCCGCCGCGCAGCCGCTGCACTGGGAGCCGACCCTCACCGGTGGGACCTACACCGGCCAGGGCCAGGCGGCCTGGTCGGTCAAGACCAACGGCGACTACGTCGTCGAGGGCGGCGAGTTCCCGAAGGTCAACGGCATCGACCAGCAGGGTCTCGTCCGGTTCGCCAAGCGGTCGATCGCCGGCAGCACCGTGGACCCGGTCCAGAAGTACACCGAGCTCACGCCGACACTGACCGGGACGAGCGCAGGCACCGTGCGCGTCGCCTGGACCGCGGCGTGGGACCGGGACAACGCGAAGCTGAAGGTCGAGGTGCTCCGCGGCGACACGACCGCGACCTCCACCGTGCTCAAGACCTTCACCACCACGAACACCAACTGGTGGAACCGTCCACCCCTCGCGTTCTACGACACCACCGCGCCCGCCGGATCCACCCAGACCTACCGGATCCGGGTCACCGACCCGTTCGGCAACGGGTTCGCCGGTCCCCCAGCCTCGATCACCGTGCCCGCCGGCACCCCGGCGGCCAGCACCTACCAGGACAGCGTCCAGTCCGACACCCCGTCGCTGGGAATGGCGCATGAGCGAGACCAGCGGCACCCTCGCGCGCGACAAGGCCGGCTCGAACGACCTGACCCTGGGTGGCTCGGTCCAGCGCAACGCCTCCGGCGCGCTCCTGAACCAGACCGACCCCGCGGTCACCTTCCCCGGCACCAGCAACACGTCCAACGTCCAGGGCGACGACGAACTACTGGGAGCCCGGGCCGCAGACGTTCTCGCTCGAGGCCTGGTTCAAGACCAGCACCTCCAGCGGCGGCAAGATCATCGGCTTCGGCAACAGCAACACCGGCCGCAGCGACAGCAACAACAACGACCGCGTCATCTACATGACCAACCAGGGCAACCTCCGCTTCGGCGTCCGCCCCGACATGGGCACCCGCCAGACCATCGCCAGCCCGAGCACCTACCGCGACAACCAGTGGCACCAGGTCGTCGGCACCCTCGGCAACGACGGCATGAAGCTCTACGTCGACGGCAACCTCGTCGCCAGCAACGCCAACATCACCAAGGCCCAGGTCTACCGCGGCTACTGGCGGGTCGGCGGCGACAACCTCAGCTCCTGGCCTTCGAACCCCAGCCGCGAGGCGATCGCCGCCACGCTCGACGAGGTCGCGGTCTACCCGACCGCGCTGACGCTCGGCCACATCCGCGCCCATTACCTGGCCAGCGGCCGGACGACGAACTTCGCCAACATCCTGCCGTCCGCCAACTTCACGGCGACGCCGGTGTACAGGACCGTGTCGTTCGACGGCACGAGCTCCTCCGACGACGACGGGACCATCTCGTCGTACCTCTGGAACTTCGGTGACAACACCTCCGGGAGCGGCGCGACCAACCAGCACACCTACGCCACTGCAGGCACGTACAACGTGACGCTGACCGTCACGGACGACCGCGGCGGAACCAACGTCGTCACCGAGCCCGTGACGGTGGTGGACCCGCCGCCGAACATCGCGCCCACAGCTGCGTTCACGAGCGTGAGCACGTACCACACAGGTCTGTTCACCTCGACGTCGAGCGACCCCGACGGGACCATCGCCTCGTACGCCTGGGACTTCGGCGACACCACGACCGGCACCGGGGCCAACCCGACCCACACGTACGGCGCGGCCGGCACCTACCCGGTCACGCTGACGGTCACGGACAACGGCGGGCTCACGGGCACGACCACCACCAACGTCACGGTGACCGACCAGTACGCCTCCGACACCTTCGAGCGCAGCGTGGCCAGCGGCCTCGGCTCCGCGGACGTCGGTGGTCCGTGGACGCTCTCCACGCCGTCGATGACGTCCGCCGTCGTCAACGGCACCGGCCAGATCACCGGAGTCCCGGGCGCGAACCGCGCCGCCTACCTCAGCACGGTGCGCCAGACCGACGTCGACGCCCGCGCCGACCTGACCATCGACACCCCCGCGACCGGCGGCGGCGCGTACGTGTCGGTCCTCGGCCGGCGCGTCTCCAACGGCAACGACTACCGGCTCAAGCTCCGGTACGTGGCCGGCGGCTCGGTCACCGCGTACCTGACCCGTACCGTTGGCGGGACCGAGACGGTCCTGTCGTCCGCGACGGTGCCCGGCGTGACCGTCGCCCCCGGCGACGTGCTGCGGGTCCGGTTCCAGGCGCTCGGGACGAACCCGACCACGCTGCGGGGCAAGGTGTGGCGCGACGGCACCCAGGAGCCGGTCTCCTGGCTGCTGACCGGCAGCGACTCGACCGCGGCACTGGCCGCGCCGGGCGACCTCGGCGTGCTCGTCTTCACCTCGGGCTCGTGGACCGGCACCGCGCCCGACGCTGTCGATCGACAACTTCTCGGCCGGACCGGACACCGGGCCTCCGGTGAACGTGCCGCCCACCGCGGCGTTCACGACCGAGGTTCAGCACCTCACTGCGAGCTTCGACGCCACCGGCTCCTCGGACGCCGACTTCGGCACCATCGCCTCGTACGCGTGGGACTTCGGCGACGGCACCTTCGGCAGCGGCGCGACCAACCAGCACACCTACTCGGCGGAGGGCACGTACACCGTCACGCTCACCGTCACCGACAACGACGGCGCCACCAACGTGGCGAGCCACGTGCTCACGGTGGCGAACATCCCGCCGACGTCATCGTTCACCTCGACGTCGCAGAACCACACCGCGACCCTCACGTCGACCTCGACCGACCCCGACGGCGTCATCGCGTCCTCGGTGTGGGACTTCGGGGACGGCACCTTCGGCACCGGCGCGGTCACCACGCACACCTACCCGGCCGCCGGCACCTACACCGCGACCCTCACGGTCACGGACAACAACGGGGCGGCAACCACGGCGAGCAACCCGGTGACCGTGTTCGACGCCGCCGCGAACGTCCCGCCGACGGCCTCGTTCACCTCGAGCGTGCAGTTCCGCACCGCGACGCTCACCTCCACCTCCACGGACTCCGACGGCACGATCGCGTCGTCCGCGTGGGACTTCGGTGACAACACGTTCGGCAGTGGTGCGACCAACCAGCACACCTACTCGGCCCCGGGCACCTACACGGTGGCGCTCACGGTCACCGACAACAGCGGCGACACGAACACCACGAGCAGCGACATCACCATCGTGAACACCGCGCCGACGGCGTCGTTCACGGCGAGCTCGCAGAACCTCACGGCGTCGTTCACCTCGACGTCCACGGACCCCGACGGCACCGTCGCCGCCGCGGCCTGGGACTTCGGCGACACCACCGTTGGCACGGGGCTCACGGCGTCGCACACCTACGGCACCGCCGGCACCTACCAGGTGACGCTCACCGTCACGGACAGCGACGGTGCGACCAACACCACCGTGCAGCCGATCGTGATCACGAGCCAGTACGCGGCGGACACGTTCGAGCGCACGGTGGTCAACGGCCTCGGCACCGCCGACCTCGGCGGCGCCTGGACCCTCTCGGGCGCCGCGACGAGCTTCGCGGTCAACGGCGGCACGGGCCGCATCTCGGGCGTCGTGAGCGGCAACCGCTCGGCGTACCTGGCCGGGGTCCACCAGACCGACTTCGACACCAAGGCCGACCTCTCGCTCGACACCGCGGCGACCGGCGGCGGCGTCTACACGTCGCTCATCACCCGGCGGGTCTCGAACGGCAACGACTACCGCCTCAAGCTCCGGTACACCGCGGGCGGCGGCGTCATGGCCTTCCTCACCCGCACCGTGGGCGGGACCGAGACCGTCCTGTCGTCCACGACCGACGCGGGCGTGACGGTGGCGCCCGGGGACGTGATGAAGGTCCGCTTCCAGGCCCTCGGCACCGGGCCGACCACCCTCAAGGCCAAGGTCTGGCCCCAGGGCGCCGCCGAGCCGGCGACCTGGCTCCTGAGCACCACCGACTCGACCGCGGCACTGGCTGCGCCCGGCGACCTCGGTGTGCTCGTCTTCACCTCGGGCTCGTGGACGGGCCCGGTCCCCACCGTCTCGGTCGACAACATCGTCTCCGGCGCGGACCTGGGAACGCCCGGCAACATCGCGCCGACCGCCTCCTTCACCTCGAGCTCGTCGGACCACACCGCGACCCTCACGTCGACGTCGAACGACCCGGACGGCAGCATCACGTCGTCGGCATGGACCTTCGGCGACAACACCACCGGCACCGGCGCCAGCGTGCAGCACACGTACGCGACCGCCGGCACCTACACGGTGACGCTGACGGTCACGGACAACAACGGGGCGACGAGCACCGTGAGCCAGCCCGTCACGGTCACGAACGTCGCGCCGACGGCCGCCTTCACGACGAGCGCCTCGTTCCACACGGTGACGTTCACGTCGACCTCCAGCGACGCCGACGGCACCCTGGTGTCCTACCTGTGGACCTTCGACGACGGCACCTTCGGGTCCGGCGCCACGAACACCCACCTCTACGCCGACGCCGGCACCTACAACGCGGCACTCACGGTCACGGACAACGACGGTGCGACGAACACGGTGATCGTCCCGATCACGGTGTCCGACGCGCCGCCGAACACCCCGCCGATCGCGTCCTTCACGTCCAGCGTCAACGGGCACACGGCGTCGTTCACTTCCACGTCCTCGGACCCGGACGGCACCATCGCCTCGACCGCCTGGACGTTCGGCGACACGAACAACGGGACCGGCGACACGACCTCGCACACCTACACGGCGGCGGGGAGCTATCCCGTGACCGTCACCGTCACCGACAACAACGGCGCCATGACCACCGCCGCCGGCACCGTCGTGATCACCGACACCTACGCGTCGGACCTGTTCGAGCGCACGGTGGCGGGTGGTCTCGGCACCGCTGACGTCGGCGGACCCTGGACGATCTCCGGGACCGCGGCCAACTTCTCGGTCAGCGGGGGCACCGGGCGGATCCTCGGCACCGTCAGCGCCAACCGCGCCGGCTACGTCACCGGCGTCCACCAGACCGACCTGGACACCCACGCCGACCTGTCGCTGGACTCGGCGGCCACCGGCGGTGGCACCTACGTCTCGGTCATCTCCCGGCGGGTCTCGAGCGGCAACGACTACCGCCTGAAGCTCCGGTACACCGCCAGCGGCGCGATCACCGCGTACCTGACCAGGACGGTCGGTGGCACCGAGACCGTCCTGTCGTCGACCAACGTGACCGGGCTGACGGTCGCCCCGGAGGACGTCCTCAGCGTGCGCTTCCAGGTGACGGGCACGAACCCGACCACGCTGCGGGCGAAGGTCTGGCGCCAGGGCGCCGCGGAGCCGGCCACCTGGCTGCTCACGAACACCGACTCCACGGCCGCGCTGGCCGCCCCCGGTGACATCGGCATCCTGCACTACGTGTCGGGGTCGTGGACCGGAGCGGCTCCGACCGTGGCGATCGACAACCTCAGCACGACGTCGCCGCTCGCGGGATGAGCGGTCGACCGGCTGCGGGCGCGGTACGACACCGATCGCGTAGGTACCGTGCTACACGCTCCGAACGCGGCATTCGGGGCCGGCGCGCCACGTCGTCGCCCGGTCCCGGGGTTCACGGGCATGCGCAGGAGCACAGCTCGGGTGCGCACATGAGGAGCACGGATGTTCTCGTCGGGTAGGTCCACGCGCCGTCGACGCTCGCTGCTCGCCGCCCTGGTGAGCCTCGCGCTGGTCGCCGCCGGCCTGGTCGCCCTGGTCGGCAGCACCGTCGCCGCCGAGCCGGCGGCTGCGGACACCGCGCCGGCGGACCCGTCGCTCGAGACCGTGACCGCGGCCGCGCTCCCCACCGTCCAGATCAACGGCGTGGTGTGGGCGCAGGTCATCGTGGGCAACCGGGTCTACGCCACCGGGCAGTTCACCTCGGCCCGCCCGGCCGGCGCGGCGCTCGGGACCAGCGAGACGCCCCGTTCGAACATCCTCGCCTACGACATCACGACCGGTGCGCTGATCACGTCCTGGGCGCCGAGCCTCAACGCGCAGGGCCTCGCGATCACGGCGTCCGCGGACGGCTCGACGATCTACGTCGCCGGAGACTTCGACCGCGTGAACGGCGCAGCGCGCAGCCGCATCGCGGCGATCGACGCGACGACCGGGGCCCTCGTTCCCTCCTTCACCGCCGGGGCGGACGCGCGCGTGCAGCGCGATCGCGCTCAACGGGACGACGCTGTACGCAGGCGGGTACTTCGCCACGTTCGGCGACCAGGCACGCAGCCGGCTCGCGGCGGTGAACACGGCCACCGGCGCGGTCCTGCCCTGGGCTCCCGAGCGCGGACCGTGAGGTGCTGAGCATGGTGGTCCACCCCCCGAGCGGGCGCGTGATCGTCGGCGGCAACTTCAACACGCTGAGCGGCACCACCCAGCTGGGGATGGGCTCGCTCGACGGCACGACCGGGCAGGTGATGCCGTGGGCGGCCAACCAGACGATCCAGAACCACGACGGCTCGTCGGCAATCTCCAGCCTGACGACCGATGGCGGCGCGATCTACGGCACCGGCTGGGCGTACTTCGGTGGTGGCGCGACGGCCAACTTCGAGGGTGTGTTCTCGGCCGACCCGATGACCGGCGACATCAACTGGATCGACGGCGGCCGGGGCGACAACTACGGCATCGCAGTGACGGGCAACGTGCTGTACACCGTCGGGCACCCGCACGACTGGGGCATGCTCGGCTGGAACCCGCAGTCGGACCCGTTGAGCTACCAGCGCACGATGGCGATCGACAAGCGCGGGTCGCCGACGCCTCACCAACGCGTTCGGCACGTCCGACATCTGGCAGCCCTTCAAGGGCATGCCCGCGTCGCAGCCCCTGCACTGGCTGCCGACCCTGACCGCGGGGACCTACACCGGCCAGAACCAGGCGGCGTGGAGCGTGGCGACCAACGGTGACTACGTCGTCGAGGGCGGCGAGTTCCCGAAGATCAACGGCGTCGCGCAGCAGGGCCTCGTCCGGTTCGCGAAGCGCAACGTCTCCCCGCTCATCGACGCGGTCCAGGGATATCCGGAGCTCACGCCGACGCTCACAGCCCAGGGCCCGGGGACCGTGCGGGTCGCCTGGACCGCGGCGTGGGACCGTGACAATGCAAACCTGAAGGTCGAGGTGCTGCGGGGCGACACCGTCGCGAGCTCGACGGTGCTCAAGACGTTCACGACGAACACGACCTGGTGGAACCGACCCCCGCTCGGCTTCGTCGACACCACCGCGCCGCCCGGCTCGACCCAGACGTACCGGATCCGGGTCACCGATCCCTACGGCACCGGGTTCGCGAGCGCCCCGTCGTCGATCACGATCCCGAGCGGCTCGCCCATCGCGAGCCCGTACTTCGACAGCGTCCGGAAGGACGACCCGACGTGGGAGTGGCGGCTCGGCGAGACGAGCGGCACCACGGCGTACGACCGGGCCGGGTCCAACGACCTCACGCTGGATCCCTCGAACACGCGCAACGCCGCCGGCGCGCTCCTCAACGAAGCCGACGCCTCGGTCAACTTCCCGGGGTCGAGCAACACGGCCACAGTCCAGGGTGCGTCACCGTTCTGGGAGCTCGGCCCGCAGACGTTCTCCCTCGAGGCGTGGTTCAACACCACGAGCACCACCGGCGGAAAGATCATCGGCTTCGGCAGCAGCAAGACCGGCCGCAGTGACGTCAACGACGTGGGCCGGCACATCTACATGAACAACGCGGGCCAGCTCTACTTCGGCGTGCGGCCCGACATGGGCACCCGCGTCACGGTCAACAGCCCGTCGAGCTACCGCGACGGCCAGTGGCACCAGGTGGTCGGCACCCTGGGAGCCGACGGCATGAAGCTCTACGTCGACGGCAACCTCGTCGCGGCCAACGCGTCGGTCACGAAGGGCCAGGTGTACCAGGGCTTCTGGCGGGTCGGCGGCGACCAGCTCGGCTCCTGGCCGTCCGCGCCGACGCGTGAGGCGTTCACCGGTCGGATCGACGAGGTCGCGGTCTACCCCACCGCGCTCTCGATCGGCCACATCCGCAGCCACTACCTGGCGAGTGGGCGCACCTCCGTCTTCCCGAACATCAACCCGGTGGCGTCGTTCGACGCGAGCAGCCAGTACCTGACCACGAACCTCACCTCGACCTCCACCGACGACGACGGCACCATCGCGTCCTCCCTCTGGGACTTCGGCGACGACACCACCGGCAGCGGCGTGACGAACCAGCACACCTACGCGGTGGCCGGCACCTACAACGTCACCCTCACCGTTACCGACGACCGCGGCGGCACGAGCTCGATCACCCAGCCCGTCACGGTCACCGACCCGCCCCCGAACGTCCTGCCTTCGGCGTCGTTCACCTCGAACATCCTGTTCCACACCGCGACGCTCACCTCGACCTCCAGCGACTCCGACGGCAGCATCGCGTCCACGGCCTGGAGCTTCGGTGACGGCACCTTCGGCACCGGAGCGACCACTCAACACGTCTACGCGCAGTCCGGCACGTACCCCGTGACGGTGACCGTCACCGACAACCGCGGCGGCGTCGCGTCTGCGACCAGCACCGTCGTCGTCACCGACCTGTACGCGCAGGACACCTTCGCCCGCACGGTGACGAACGGGCTGGGCACGGCCGACCGGGGCGGCGCCTGGGCCCTGACCGGGCCCGCCTCGAGCTTCTCGGTCGCGAACGGAGCCGGCCGCATCGGCGGCGCGGTCAACGCGAGCAACGCCGGCTTCCTCACCGCGGTGCGCCAGACCGACTTCGACACCAAGGTCGACCTCGCGCTCAGCACCGCCGCGACCGGCGGTGGCGCGTACGCATCGGTGATCGAGCGCCGGGTCTCGAACGGCAACGACTACCGGCTCAAGCTGCGCTACGTGGCCGGCGGCACGGTCACTGCGTACCTCACCCGGACCACCGGGAACAAGGAGACCGTCCTGACCTCGGTCAACGTGCCGGGCCTGACCGTCTCCGCCGGGACGATCCTGCGGGTGCGCTTCCAGGCGCTCGGAACGAACCCGACCACCTTGCGGGCGAAGGTCTGGCGACAGAGTGCCAGCGAGCCGGTGGCGTGGCTGCTCACCACCACCGACTCGACGGCCGCACTCGCCGCTCCGGGCGACCTCGGCGTGCTCCTCTTCACCTCGAGCAGCTGGACCGGTGCCGCGCCGGCCATGTCGATCGACACCCTGAGCTCGGGGCCGGATTCGGGATCGCCGGCGAACGTCCCGCCGGTCGCGTCGTTCACGTCGAGCGTGCAGGGCCACACGGTGTCGTTCACGTCGACGTCCACGGACCCCGACGGCAAGGTCGCAGCGTCCCTCTGGAGCTTCGGCGACCAGACCACCGGCACCGGCGCCACCAACCAGCACACCTACGCGACCGCCGGCATCTACCCCGTCACGCTGACCGTCACCGACAACAGCGGCGCGACGGGCACCGTGTCCGGCAGCGTGGCCATCACGAACGTCCCACCGATCGCGTCGTTCACGTCGAGCAGCCAGTACCTCACGACGACCTTCACGTCGACCTCGACGGACCCGGACGGCAGCGTCGCGTCGTACGCGTGGGACTTCGGCGACACCACCACCGGGACCGGCGCCTCGCCGGTGCACACGTACCCGACTGCGGGCACGTACCCCGTGACCCTCACGGTCACCGACACCGACGGCGCGACGAACACGGCCACCGGCAGCGTGACCGTCGTCGACCCGCCGCCCAACGTCCCGCCCACCGCCAACTTCACGACGAGCACCCTGAACCACACGGTGTCGTTCTCGTCGACGTCGACGGACTCGGACGGCACGATCGCGTCGTCGAGCTGGGACTTCGGCGACGCCACGACCGGCACCGGATCCTCGCCGTCGCACACCTACGCGACACCGGGCACCTACTCCGTGACCCTCACGGTCACTGACGACCGCGGCGCGCCGAGCTCGGTGACCCATGACGTGGTCATCGTCAACGCGGCGCCGAACGCGTCCTTCACCTCGACCGCCCAGTACACCGTGGTGACCTTCGCATCGTCGTCGTCGGACCCGGACGGCACCATCGCGTCCTACGCGTGGGACTTCGGTGACAACACCACCGGGACCGGGGCGTCGCCGGTGCACCCGTACCCGACGGGCGGCACGTACCCCGTGACCCTCACGGTCACGGACAACGACGGTGACACCGACACCACGACCGCGAACGTCACCGTCCAGGCGCTCTTCGACTCCGACGCGTTCGGGCGCACGGTGGCGAACGGCTGGGGCACCGCCGACCTCGGTGGCACGTGGGCCTTCAGCGGGACCGCCTCGAGCTTCTCCGTCACCGGCGGGGTCGGCAAGATCGCCGGCGCGCTGCGCACCAACCGCGCCGCGTTCCTGACCACGGCGCGCCAGGTCGACGTCGACCTCCGCGCCGACTTCTCGATCAACACCGCCGGCAACAACGGCGGGACCTACGTCTCGCTGATCGGCCGGCGGGTGTCGAACGGCAACGACTACCGGCTCAAGCTCCGCTACACCGCGAACGGCGTGGTGACCGCGTTCATCACCCGCAACGTCGGCAACGTCGAGACGATCCTCGCCACGACCACGCTGACCGGCACCGTGAACCCGGGCGACGTGCTGAAGCTGCGCCTCCAGGTGGCGGGCACCAGCCCGACCACGCTCTCGGCGAAGCTCTGGCGCGCGACCGCCGCGGAGCCCGCACCGTGGCTGTTCACCGCCACCGACACCACCGCGGCGCTGGCGGCGGCGGGCGACGCCGGCGTGCTCCACTACGTCTCCGGCAGCTGGACGGGCACGTTGCCCACGCTGTCCGTCGACAACTTCGTCGCGGCGCCGCTGACCGACGGATGAGCGCCGCCCCCGTCCGCTCGCTCTCCTCGCTTCGCCGGGATTGCCACGGTCAGTGGCCGTCCTGCCACATGGGATGATGGTGCAATGGTGAGGCTGCGCGCCCTGATACGGCGCATCCACGGGGCGACCGGGGCCATGGGAGCCCAGCTGGCCCAGGCGCTGGCGAGCCTGCTGCTCTCGATCGCCGCCGCCCGGGCCCTCGGGGCCGACGGGCTCGGCGTGTACGGGCTGATCTCGGGCGGGCTGGTCCTCACCACGGCGCTGGCCACCGGGCTCGTGGGCGACTCGCTCACCGTGCTCGACCGCCACGAGACCCGGACCCGGGCGGGACTCCAGATCGTCGGGCTGCTCCTGGCCACGGCCGCGGGGCTCGTCAGCACGATCATCTGTGCCGCCACCGGCCTCCTGAGCTGGCCCGTCGCCGCCCTCTTCGGTGTGGCCTCCACGGCCTTCATCCTCGAGGAGTTCATGCGCCGGCTCCTGATGGCGTCGCTCAAGTTCTGGTCCGTACTGGTCGTGGATCTCACATGCCTCGTCGTGACCGCGGCCTGGCTCGGGACCGTCGCGCTGCTGGACGGGCTGAGCATGTCCCAGATCCTCTGGGCGCTCCTGGCGTCCGAGGTCGGCGCGTTCGCGGTGGCCGTGTTCCTGCTCCCCCGGGCCGAGCGCCGGATCGCGCGGTTCCAGCGCGGCGAGATCGTCTCCGTGCTCCGGTTCGGGGTCTGGCGGGCTGCCCAGCAGGGTGTGCGCCCGGCGATGTTGACGCTCATGCGGATCCTCGTCGTGGTCGCGATCAGCACCGTGGCCTTCGGTGAGCTGGAGGCGGCACGCGTGTACACGGCCCCGACGCTCCTGATGGTCAACGGGATCGGCGTCTTCCTGTTCGCCACGTACGCCGCCGAGCGGCACCACGGCCTGCGCGCGCTCGTTCGCCGGGCGGACCACGGTGCGCTCTCCATGTTCGCGGCGGTGCTCTTCGCCGGCGTCGTCGCCGCGCTCCTCCTCCCCTGGGCCGGTCGCATCGTCACCGGCGGTCAGTTCGCGATCAGCGAGCTCGCGGTGTTCGGCTGGGTGCTCTACGCCGCGACGGCCGCGGTGCTGATGCCCTATGGGAGCCTCGCCGCGGTCTCGGGCATGCACGTGAAGGTGTTCAACCTCCGCCTGCTCGAAGCCGCCGTCTCGCTCGGTGCCGTCGCGGTGGTGTTGTTCGTCCTGCACGTCTCGGCGAGCTGGACCCCGTATGCGTTGGCGCTCGGCCCGATCGTCCTCGGGCTGGTCATCCGCCAGTACGTCCTGATCCCGCAGGCGCACGACGACGAGCGCGCCGCGGCGCGCGCGACCGACACCGCCCGCGACGACGAGCCCGTCATCGCGCCACCCCAGCAGGCGGCACCGGCGCGATGACCGACGCGATGACCGACGCGATGACCGACGTGGCCGCGCCGGCGCGGCAACCCCCTCCTCCGCCGCGCCCCGGCGCGGGATCCGGATCCACGGTCAAGCGGGTCCTCGACGAGTGGTGGTTCGCCATCTGCGGGCTCACGCTCATCGTCGCGAGCGACTACAAGATCCGCGTCCGTCCCCCCCAGGCGGCGCTGGGCGGCAGCGTGGACCCGCTCATCCTGCTCGAGCTCGGGCTGTACGCGCTGGTCGGGCTGTACCTCGCCACCCGGCGCGCCCATGTGCCCCGGCTCGGGCGCACCCAACCTCATCTCTACCTGGCATGCCTCTTCGTGGGCTTGATGGTGCTGTCGGTCGTCTACACCGCGTATCCCCAGTACGCGATGGTCCGCGCGGTCCAGATGTGCATCTTGCTCAGCCTGGTCCTCGTCGCGGCGCGCACCGCCACGCGCGCCGACATGCACCGCTTCGCCCACGGGTTCATCGTGCTCGTGTCCGTGTCGGTCGTCTACGGCATCGTCGTGCCGTCCCCGCCCGTCAACAACCTCCAGGTCGGGCGGTTCACCTGGTTGGCGATCCATCCCACGGTGTCGGGCGTCCTCGCCGGCCTGGCCACCCTCCTCGTCGTCGCGTACATCGCCGCCAGCCGCCGGCCCCGCCCGGGACCCTTCTGGCCCACCTGGTACTACGTCGGCGCGCTCGTGCTCGTCGGCGGCGCCACGCTCGCCTCCCAGACCCGGGGAGCTGTCGCCGGCACGATGCTCGGCATCGTGGTCATCCTGATCGCCCTCCGGGGCGGGCGCGCGGTCCTCGAGCTCCAGGTCGTGCTCCTGGTCGTCGTCGTCGGCGTGGGCCTCGCCTTCGGCAGCCAGGTCGTCAGCTACTTCGAGCGCGGCGAGAACTCACAGCAGCTCGCGTCGCTGAACACGCGCACCGACCTCTGGGAGACGGCCAAGGACGCGATCGAGAAGAAGCCGATGTTCGGCTACGGCGTGACCTCGTCGCGCGGGATCTTCTTCAACCAGACCGGGCTCGGGGGTGGGCACAACGCGGTCGTCAACGTCTTCGTCGAGCTCGGCGCGGTCGGACTGGCGATCTGGATCGCGCTCCTCCTGACCCTCGTCGTCGGGATCCGGCGACTCCCGATGCGCCGGTTCCCGCAGCTGCGCTTCGACCGCGCGCTGCTCCTCGGCGTCCTCACCTTCCTCTTGGTCGACGGCATCTTCTTCGACGGTCCGGGGTCGACCGCGAACGTCGCGAGCACGTGGTTCTTCGTCTGCATCGCCTGGCTCGCGGTCGCGCGGCGCTCGACCGAGCCGCGCGACGGGGCGCCGCCGGAATCACCGGAGGCGGTGCCGCCCCCCGCCCGGGTCCCGACCGGGCCCAGCCCCGAGAAGTTCTTCGCCGCGATCGAGCCGGTCGCACCGCTGCCGCCGCGGCACTTCCGACCGGGTCTCCCAAACTGCTAAAATCTGCTCTTTCTCCACTAATCGTAAGGATGGGTTCAGTGGGCAGCTTGGTCTACACGGCAGGCGCATTCGACCTGCTCCACGTCGGGCACGTGCGAGTCATCCAGGCTGCGGCCGCGCTCGGGGACAGCCTCGTGGTCGGGGTCTCGACCGACGAGCTGATCCGTGAGTACAAGGGCCACTCCCCGCACCAGGAGTACGAGGAGCGCCGCGAGATCGTCGCGTCGATCCGCGGCGTCGGCACGGTCATCCCCCAGAAGACCCAGGACAAGCTCGCGGTGTGGGAGCGGGTCCACTTCGACGTGTGGGTCGTCGGCGACGACTGGTACGACACGGAGAAGTACCAGGAGTACCGGCGCCAGCTCGAGGCGGTCGGCGTGCAGACGGTGTTCCTGCCGTACACGAACGGCGTCTCGAGCACGCTGCGAAGGGCCGCACTTGGCGCGTGAGGACGCCGCGTCGCAGTTCCGGGCGAAATTCCGCCTGGACGAGCTGACCGTCCACGAGACGCCGGACTGGACGCTGTCGGTCCGACCGGTGCAGCCGGTCCTCGGCGCGCTCGTGATCTCGACGCGCCACGGGGCCCTGGACTTCTCCCAGCTGCCCGAGGCGAGCGGCGCGGGTCTGCTCCGCATCGTCGGGCAGGCCGAGACCACCGCGCGCCACGAGCTCGGCGCGGTCCGGCTCAACGCGCTGTGTCTGATGATGCAGGACCCGCTGTTCCACCTCCACCTCCTCCCCCGCTACGGCGATCCCGTCGAGTTCGGCGGCCGGAGCTGGATCGACGGCGGCTGGCCCGGACCGCCCGCCCTGGGTGACACTCAGGCATCCGGCGACGGCGACCTCTTCGAGATCATGCGGACCTATCGGGCCCACGACTGGCGATGACCGCCGCGCGGCCCGTCGCGGCGCGGTGCCGTCGCTGAGCCGGCGCCCGGGCGCGGCGCCGGGCACCGTGCTGGTCGCGCATCCGGGTGCCGAGCTCTACGGCGCGGACCGGATGATGCTCGAGAGCGTCGAAGGCTTCGTCGCGGCGGGCTCACGGGTCGTCGTCTCGCTCCCGGTTCCGGGCCCGCTCACCGCCGCAGTCGAAGCCACGGGCGCGCAGCTCCGGCCGTGCCCCACGCCGGTGCTGCGCAAGGCCTACCTGGGCCCGCGGGGCCTCGTGCAGCTCGCGGGCATCACGCTGCGGGCGGTCGGCCCGAGCCTGCGCGTGCTGCGCGAGGTCCGGCCCGACGTCGTGTACGTGAGCACGCTCACCGCTCCGCTCTGGATCCTGCTCGCACGGATGCTGCACATCCCGGTGGTCTGCCACGTGCACGAGGCGGAGTCGACCGCGTCGCGGTCGGTGCGCCGGGCGCTCGCGCTGCCGCTCCTCCTGACGCAGGCGCTCGTGGTCAACAGCCGCTTCTCGGCCCGCGTGCTGATCGAAGCCTGGCCCCGGCTCGAGCCGCGTTGCCAGGTGGTCTACAACGGCGTGGCCGGACCGCCCACGGTCGTCGCACCGCGCGCCGAGCTGGACGCGCCGATCCGGCTCCTGTACCTGGGGCGCCTCTCGGAGCGCAAGGGGGTGCAGGACGCGGTGGACGCGGTGGGGATCCTCGCCGAGCGCGGGGTCGACGCCCGGCTCGACGTCGTCGGCGACGCGTTCCCGGGCTACGAGTGGATGGTCGACGACCTGACCCGGCGCATCGCCGCGGCGGGGACCGGCGACCGTGTCCGCCTGTGCGGGTTCGACCCCGAGATCTGGCCGCACCTGGCCCGGACGGACGTGCTGCTGGTCCCTTCGCGCCTCGACGAGCCCTTCGGCAACGTGGCCGTCGAAGGCGCGCTCGCGGCCCGGCCGGTCATCGTGTCCCGGACCAGCGGGCTGATCGAGGCGGCCGACGGCTTCCTCTCGGCGTGCGCGGTCCCGCCGTCGGACCCGCCTGCCCTGGCCGACGCCGTCACCTCGGTCGCAAGCCGGTGGTCGGAGGTCCGCGCCGCGGCGCTCCGGGACGCCGAGTTCGCCGCCGACCGCTACTCGCTCGACCGCTACCGCGCGGGCGTCGCGGGGGTCGCCGCGGTCGTCGCCGACGCTTGACCCCGCCGGACCCGACGCGGTGCGCGGCGCGCCGGCCGCTCCGCTCCGGCGACTCAGCGCGGCGCCGCGCCGATCGTGGCACCGTCGAGCCCGGTGACCGTCGCGACGGCCGGGGGGACCTGCACCGCGACCGCGCCACCCGGCAGCGTCACGGCGCCGTCCGCGCCGACGATCGCCCCGCCGTCGACCAACTGGCCCGCGGCCTCCTGGCTGGTCGCGGCCCGGAACGCGGAGAGCGTCGTGTACGTCGCCGGGTTGGCGGCGCCTCGGGACCAGACGACGAGCCACGCCGGCGTCGCGGCGTTGACCCGGTTGTAGACGTTGCCGTCCGCGGTGACCCCGATCTGCTCGGCCGTGCGCTGCTTCGAGTAGTCCTCGACGCAGAGCAGGCAGTTGCCGCTGTGCGGGGTCGCAATGACGTTGTTGCGCACCGTGACCGGCCCGAGCAGCCACGTCATGGTCGGGTCGGGGAACGGCTGTCGCTTGTCTCGACCGGCGGTCGTCGCGGTCGTCGGACGGCGCGTGTCCTGCACCAGGTTGATGCTGCGATCGTTCCCGACGAACGTGTTGTTCCAGATCGCGACGTCGCTGGTGTTGTTGACCTTGACGCCGAATCCACCATTGTCGAGGACGAGATTGTTGGCGAAGAGGGCCTTGGCCGAGATCTCGAGCGAGGCTCCGTGGCCCGCGTTGTCGCGCATCTCGTTGCCCGTGATCGTCATGTCGTACACCGACTCGTCCATCCAGAGGCCGGGTCCGTTGTTGGCGCGGAACGCGCTGTCGCGCACCGTCACGCCGCGGGAGCGGGTCACCTTGAAGCCGCCGGATACCGGGGACAGGTTGAAGTGCTCGGTGTTGTTGCCCTCGGAGGCGACGCGGTCGAGCGTGAGGTTGTCGGCGGTGGAGGCCCCACCTCCGAGCAGCCCGTTGCGCGCGAGGAAGAGGTTGCGCAGGGTCACGTCGGCGACACCCGCGACGTAGAGCCCGGTGGTCGCGGTGTCGGTGACCGCGACGTTCTCGACGAGAACGCCGGGGCGCTCCACGGTGACCGCGCCCATGTCCGGGACGGACGGCGCGTACCGGCGGATGCCGAGTCCGCGCACCACACTCGCGTCCGACCGGATCATCAGGGCCCGGACCAGGTCGCTGGCGCGGACGTCGTGGCCGGTGGGGTCGGATCCGAGCCAGAGCTGGTTCGCGGCCTCGTCGTGGAAGAACGTCCCGGGCACCACCTCGGCGAGCGAGCCCACCTGGCGCTGGGCGACGCCGTCGATCCAGATCTGGTCGGGGTGGGCAGCCATCGGGTGGTTCGGGTCGACGAAGCCCCAGCTCGCCACCGTGCTGTCGGCGGCGCCACGGGTGTAGGTCGGCGACGGGTCGAACTTCGTGGTCCACCCGTCGTCGTGCCAGCGGCCGCCGGTCGCGGTCCACCCGGTGACCGACGACGACCCGTCGAGCCACGCCGCCTCCCCCGGCCAGGACTGCACGGTCAACCGTTTCGCGCTCGGGATGACGACCGACTCGTGATAGCTCCCCGCCCGCAGCACGATCGTGGCGCCGGAAGCGGCCCGGGCGACCGCGGCGGTCAGGGTGCGCAGCGGGGCGGCCTCGGTGCCGGGCGCGGCGTCGTCGCCACCGGGGGCCACGACGAGGGCTCCGGCCGGGACCGGGTAGCGGGACGCGCCGACGGTCGTCCCCGCGGCCGCCGACCAGCGCCGCGCCGACGGCTCCAGCTGCGGGGCCGCGGTCACGGGCGGCGTCGAGTCGGGCGGCGTCGTGGTCGGGGTCGACGCGGGCGGCGGCTGGCTCTGCGCGGTCAGCTTGCTGGCGACGGTGATCAGCGGCCGGTTGGCCGCCACCTTCGCCTCGGACGTTCCGATCGTCACCCTCGCGACCGTTCCGTCGAGCGGCGCCATCGTGTCGAGGCGCAGTCGCAGGACCAGGTACGCCTTGGCGGGCGTGGCGCGCACGAGCGGTGTGACGTCCACACCGAGCTTGCCCACGACCGGTGTGATGGTGGCGATCGGGGTCGCGGCGCGGTTGAAGTCGCTCTGGCCGACCGCGCTCGCGGTGTAACCCTCGAGCACGAGCTTGCGGCTCCCGAGATTCTCGGCCCTCCAGACCTTCAACGACACGGTCGCGGTCCCCTCGTCCTTGGCCAGCGCCAGCATGTCGGTGGTGATCCAGAACGGGACGAACGCGCGGGCGTCGTCCCCGTCGGCCGGCGACTCCCCCACCGAGATCGTCGGGTCGCCCATGTTGTAGCGGGTGCTCGTCGCGGTGCCGTTCCGGTCGTAGTCGATCCCCAGGGCGTCGCGCGCGGCCGACACCCGGGTGATCGTGCGGGTCTCGGCGTCGGCGCTCGCCGTGAGCTGCAGTGCCCCGGCGACGAGCAGCACGAAGGCCAGGAGCATCGCGATCGAGCGGGTCCGGGAGCTTCGGAAGGGGCCTGAGAGCGCGTTGACCACGAGTCGAGGTCCTCTGGTGGGGAGCTGGTCCGGCGACCGAGCGGTGCTGACCCGCACCCGGGCTGCCATCCGAAGGATCGGCACCCCCGCGATCGGAACTGAAGCCATATGCCTCAGAAACGCCGAAACCTACCGGAAGTCGGCCACATCCGTGGTCGCCGGTCGGGGGGAACATGCCCGCGGCCCGGTCGGGCAAACCGTCAGGCGGGACCGCTCCGGTCACGGCCGCGGACCCGGCCGGCGCGGGTCCGGCGATGGCGTCGGGGATGGCGCCGGTCACGACGATGCCGCCGGTGCCGCCGGGTCGGGAGCAGGTCGTCGGCCCGGAGCCCGCCGGGCACGCCGCTGAGCGCCGCGGTCAGGCCGAACCGTCCCGCGAGCATCAGCAGCCCGGCTCCGAGCGCGACGACGAGCCCACCGATCAACCCGTTCACCGCGGTCGCCGAGCCGGTGTAGGCGAAGCCCGCGGGCTGGGGCTCGGTCGGCCCCGGCGCCGGCGTGACCGCGGGGGCCGCGACCGGCGCGGGCGCGGCGCCGTCGGCGACCGTGATGGTCCCGGTCACCCCGGGCACCTCGGTGATGCCGTAGGAGACGGTGCGCGCCTGGGTGAACGCGAACTGGAACCGCTCGCCCGGCTCGAGCGGTCCCGAGTCGAAGCTGGCGTCGCTCGCCATGATCGTGCGGGGAGACGTCGCGTCGTTCACCCACACGATCGTGCCTCCGGGTGGCGCGGTCACGACGGCCGGCGTCAAGGCGTGCTCGCCGATGTGGACGGTCACCACGTCGGCCGTCGCCGCGGTCGGGCTCGCGAGCGCCACCGGGAGCCCGAGGGTCGACGCCACCACCCACACGAGCACGCCCGCGCACACGCCCACGACGAGACCCCACCGCGCGCCGCCGGGCGCGCCGCGCCCACGTACCAACTCCGCCACCGCCCAGAGACTCGCGCGGACCGCCGCCCCGAGGCGAGGCGAGCTAGGCGGGCGAGGTGGTGACGGGTCCGACCTCCGGCGCCGCCCCGGGCTCGGACTTCGGCGAGCGCCAGACCAGCCGCAGCAGCACGCTCTGCAGGGTCGCGAGCAGGATCGAGAGATCGAAGCCGACGGACCAGTTCTCGACGTAGAAGAGGTCCAGGCGGCGATACACGTCGAACGCCGGGTTGTCGCGCCCCTCGACCTGCCAGAGGCCGGTAATGCCGGGCGAGACGCTCTGACGGCCGCGGAGCTCCTCGTCGAACTGGGCCACCTCGTGGGGCAGCGCGGGGCGGGGGCCGACCAGGCTCATGTCGCCGCGCAGGACGTTGATGACCTGCGGCAGCTCGTCGAGGCTCGTGCGCTCCAGGATCCGGCCGACCTTGGTGCGCCGGGGGTCGCGGGACAGCTTGAACAGCGGCCCGTCCTGGCGCTCGTTGGCGAACGTCAGGTCCACCAGCCGCTCCTCGGCGTCGGGGACCATCGTGCGCAGCTTCAGCAGCTCGAAGGTGTGCCCGTCGCGCCCGACCCGGGTCTGGCGGAACAGCACCGGACCACCGTCGCCGAGCTTGACCGCCACGGCGCAGGCCAGCAGGACCGGCGCCATGAGCACCAGGGTGACGCCGGCGACCGCGAGGTCCAGCACCCGCTTGGTCCGGAGCTGCCAGCGCGACAGCGACGACGGCTCGAGGTAGAAGAGCGGCTCGTGGGCGAGCGGCATCGACCGCAACCGCCGTTGATCGACGCCCCGCAGGCCGCTCGAGAGCTGCACGTGGATGCCCTCGGCCAGCAGGACCCGGGTCACGCGGTTGAGCTCCGCGACCTCGAGGTCGCTCACCGCGACGATCGCACCGTTCGCGCCGGCCTCCCGGACCACTACGGCGGCGTCGCCGACCTCACCGAGCCAGACGACGTGGTCGGTCCACACCGCGAGCTGGTGGCGCGGGCCGATGACGCCGGCGACCCGCAGGCCGAGCTCCGGGTGGAGGTCGATGAGGCGGGAGAGCTCGGAGGCCTCCTCGCCGGTGCCGACCAGGACGACCGGGCGGCAGAACCGGCCCTGGGCCCGGGCCCGCTGGAGCCACGCGATGTACAAGCCGCGGCACGCGGTGAGCAGGAACCAGCCGGCCCCGAGCACCGTGATCGCGGCCCCGGCACCGAATCCGGCGTCGAGGCTGAGCGCGACGAGCAGGCCCGCCGCCGCCGAGACGGCCGCGGCCCGGCCCAGGCGCGCGATCTCGACCGCCCGCACGGCGCAGACCCGGGAGCGGTAGAGACCCTGGGAGGCGATCATCACCAGGAGGCTCACGACGCCCGTCAGCATCACCAGCACCACCGCGGGCCAGCCGCCCCGCCCCGGACCGAGCACGAGCGCCGAGCCCCCCGCCACCGCCAGCCAGGCGAGCGTCCCGGCGGCCGCGTCCACCCCGACGAGCAGCCGGCGCAGGCGGGTCGGCGGCGCCACGGGCACGGGCGCCAGCACGGGCACGGGGGAGGCCGCCGGCTCGAGGACCGAGCGGTCCGCGATCCGGCGCCACCCGACGGTCCGGTCGGCCCGGCGCGGGTGGGCGTGGGCGCCCGGCCACTGATGCTCGCTGGTCGAGGCCGCGGCCGTCTCGTCGCGGCTACGCATCGTGAGGCGCCCTGAAGCGGGCGCGTCCGTGCAGAAGGTACATTTCCTCTTTACCAGTCCTCAACGTCGAGTGAGTGGACAAAGGTAACTGACGTGGAGGAATCCGAACAATAGGTCGATCGGGCTGGTTTTCGCTCTGTTCACCCGCAGGACCCGAATCGCGTCGACACGGCCCGCGGAGGGGCCGCGGCTCGGTCCGGCGGGTCGGGCGGCTGCGGGCTAGTCCGGACGGGTGCTGCCGACCACCCACATCGAGAAGAACTGCGAGCCGCCCCCGTAGGCGTGGCCGAGGGCCTTCCCGGTCTTGAGCTCCACCTGGTAGTCCCCTGCCCGCTCCCGGACCTGCTGGGCGACCTCGCCGAAGCGGATCATCCCGGAGGCCCCGATCGGGTTCGAGGAGAGCACACCGCCGGACGGGTTCCACGGGATGTCGCCGTCAGCCGCGGTCGCGCCGGCCTCGGTCAGCTTCCAGCCGTCGCCCTCCGGGCAGAAGCCGAGGTTCTCGAGCCACATCGGCTCGTACCAGGAGAACGGTACATACACCTCCGCGCAGTCGAAGTCCCGGCGGGGATCGGTGATCCCGGCCTGGGCGTAGACGTCGGCGGCGCAGTCCTGCCCGGCCTTCGGGTTCACCTGGTCGCGCCCCGCGAACATCGTCGGCTCGCTCCGCATCGCGGTGCCGTGGATCCACGCCACCGGGCCGGGCGCGGACTTCGCCGCCTGCTCGCTGCCGATGACCATCGCCATCGCGCCGTCCGAGCTCGGGCACACGTCGAGGAGCCGCAGCGGCGCCCAGAGCAGCATCGACTCCTGCACCGTCTGCAGGTCGATGTCGGGCAGGTGGAGCTGCGCCTTGGGGTTGCGCAGCGCGTTGCGCCGGTCCTTCACCGAGACGAGATGACCGATGTAGTCCGGGGCTCCGGACCTGCGGATGTACGCCCGGATGATCGGCGCGAAGTAGCCGCCGGCCCCCGCGACGAGCGGCGCCTGGAACGGCATCGCCACCGAGAGGCCCCAGGTGGCGTTGCTCTCGGACTGCTTCTCGAACGCGACCGTCAGGACCCGCTCGTGGATGCCGGCCATCACCAGCTTGGCGGCCACGATCGCGGTCGACCCACCGACGCTGCCGGCGGTGTGCACCCGGATCATCGGCTTGCCGGTCGCGCCCAGCGCGTCGGCCAGGTAGAGCTCTGGCATCACGACGCCCTCGAACATGTCCGGGGCCTTGCCGATCACGACCGCGTCGATGTCGGCCCAGTCGAGCCCCGAGTCCTCGAGGGCCTCCACCGCGGCCTCGCGTACGAGCCCGGCGATCGACACGTCGTGACGAGCCGACACGTGCCGGGTCTGACCGACCCCGATGACGGCGGTGCGCTCGGCCCCCATCAATCCCGCCCCTGGCTTCGCCGGGCCGCTTGGGCCCCGCTCGCTGACCGTCGAGACGCGCGATCCGCGCTGAGCTCGCTCACGAGTCTCCCTCCAGGACGCAGACGAGGTTCTGTTGCAGGCACGGGCCCTGCGCGGCGTGGGCTATGCCGCGGCCGGCCCGGCCGTCGATGATCCGGTCCGCCACCTCGCCGATGCGCACCAGGCCGGCGGCCATCATCGGGTTGGACGTCAGCGCGCCACCGGACGGGTTGACGTCAACCCCGTCGGCGATGCCCAGGGCGTCGCGCAGGATCAGCTCCTCGTGGCTGAACTGGGCGTGGATCTCGGCGACATCCACCGCGGCGTCGTGCACGCCCGCCTGCTCTGCCGCCCGCGCCGCCGACGGCGCGGTGGCCAGGTCCCGGAGCCCCAGGTGCTGCGGGTCGACGCGGTGCTCGATGCCGCGGATCCAGGCCGGGCGCTCGCAGTGCTTCCGGGCCACGTCGTCGGCCGCGATCACGATCGCCGCCGCGCCGTCCGTGATCGGCGCCACGTCGCTGTCGCGCAGCGGTCGATGGGTGACCGGCCGGGCGAGCAGCTCGTCGACGGTCACGTCCTCGGACGCCACCGCGTGCGGGTTGCCCCGCGCGAGGCGGAGGCTCCGCGCGGCCACCTCGGCGAGGTCGCGGTCCGTGCGTCCGGACGCGGTCAGGTAGGCGTCCGCCTGCAGCGCGGCCATGTCGACCATGGACGGCCAGAGGGTCGCCACCGTGTACGGGTCGGTCTGCAGCGTCCACACCTCGTGCAGGTCGCCGAGGGACGCCTTGCCGAAGCCGTAGATGATCGCGCTGTCGACGTCGCCGGTCTGGATCGCGACCCACGCCTCGTAGAGCGCCCAGGCGCCGTCCATCTCGACGTGGCTCTCCTTCACCGGCGGCCACGCGCCGACCCCGTCGAGGCCCATGACGAACGTGAACGGCCCGCCGGCCAGGTAGTCGCACGAACCCGAGATCGTGAAGCCGATGTCGCGCCGCTGCATGCCCGAACGCCGGATCGCCTCGCGCACCACGGGGATCACGAACTCGACCTCGTTGCGGTCGCGATCCTTCACCGCGGTCTCCTGCGCGAACCCGATCACCCCTACATCTCTCAAGATCTCTGCTCCCTCGGTCCGTCGGCCGCGAAGCCCGTGATCGGTCCGGTCACCGCGGCCTCGCTCATGCGTAGGCCTTGTAGTCGTCGTACGGGGCGTCGGGCTCGCCGGTCGGCTCGAACCACTTGATGTTGCTCGCGTCGGCCTTCAGCTCGTCGGCCCAGACGGCGTGCACCCGCAGCCCCATGCGGACGTCCTCGGCGGGCAGGCCCTGGATCAGCCCGAACCACGGGGTGTTCCCCCCGTCGAGCAGGATCTGCGCGCACACGTACGGGATCTCCGGTGCCGCCTCCGAGAGCCCCGGGACGTTCACGATGCAGAACGTCGTGACCGTCCCGGTGTCGGCGACCTCGACCTCGATCGTCGTCGGCGACCCGCTCGTCGGGTCCGAGCCGCGCGGCGGCACGTAGACCTGGTCGGAGTCCTCCGCCCGCGCGCCGAGGATCTTCCGCTCGGCCAGGCCCAGCAGGTACTTGCCCGCAGCCCGGCCCGCGTTGATGTCGTACTCGAGCCGGATCGGCGTGGTGATCCCGGTCACCGGCTCGTCCGTCGCGCCCTCACCCCGGTTGGGTGGCGCGGCGTCGGCCGCGGCCCCGTCGGCGAGCGGCACCCAGGCCTCGAGGTCGGTCACGTACCCGACCCGCTCCGCCTTCCAGCGCGGCTGCACCCGCATCCCGACCGAGATCCCGTCCGGCGCCGCGTCGACGACGTGCAGCATCTCGGTGTCCGCACCGTCCGGCCGCACGAGCGCGAAGGCGAACGGGTGGTCGAGGTGATGCTTGCCTGGCCGGGGCTCCGCCACCCACGTCCAGGCCGTGACCGTCCCCGCCGGGCCCACCTCGACGTAGTCGTCGATCGCCGCGGCCGTCAGCGGGTCGTACTCGGTCGGCGGCACCATCACCCGGCCGTCGGCGAGGCGCACGCCGACGATCTTCCCGTCGCGCAGCCCCCCCAGGTAGCGGGAGAGCGCGGGTCCGATCGAGCGCGTGTACCCGCCGGGGTACTCCAGGACGTGGTGCTCGACGAGCGGTGCAGTCAAGGCGCGGCCTCCTCGTGGTGGTCGTCCGGCCGGGCGGTCAGATCGCGGTCTGGCGATCGGCCCAGTACGGGTCGCGCAACCTGCGCTTGAGCAGCTTGCCGGTCGGCTCGCGGGGCAGCTCCTCGACGAAGTCGATCGTCCTCGGCCACTTGAACTTGGCCAGCCGGCCCGACAGGTGGTCCATGATCGAGGCCCGGAGCGCGTCGTCGGCGACGACGCCCTCGCGCACCTCGACGACGGCTTTGATCTGCTCGCCCATGTCGTCGTCCGGGATCCCGAACACGGCGACGTCCGCGACCTGCGGGTGGGCCTGGATCTCGCCCTCGATCTCGGCCGGGTAGATGTTCACACCGCCGGCGATGATCATGTCGCTCTTGCGGTCGCAGAGGAACAGGAACCCGTCCTCGTTGAGGTACCCGACGTCGCCCACGGTGAAGAAGCCCTCGGCGTCGTGGCTCTCGTCGGTCTTGCCCCGGTCGCCCTTGTACTCGAAGTCCTGGGCGCCCATCCGCATCCACACGATGCCGGGCTCGCCGGGCGCGCACACCTTGCCCGTCTCGTCGTCGACGATCTTGAGCTCGGAGATCGGCCAGACGTTGCCGACCGTGCCCGGGTACTTCAGCCAGTCCTCGGGCGTCGCAGTCGTGCCGCCGCCTTCGGTGGCGCCGTAGTACTCCCAGATCACGGGGCCCCACCAGTCGAGCATCTTGCGCTTCACGTCGACCGGGCACGGCGCCGCGGCATGGATCGCCCAGCGCATCGACGAGACGTCGTACTTCGCCCGCACGTCCTCGGGGAGCTGCAGCATGCGGCTGAACTGGGTCGGGACCATGTGCGTGTGCGTGCACCGGTAGCGCTCGATCTTCGCGAGCGTCTGCTCCGGGTCCCACTTGTCCATGAACACGACCGCGTGGCCCGAGTTCAGGGCATTGCCCGCGAACGTCGTCACCGCGGTGTGGTAGTTCGGCGACGTGCAGAGGTGCACGTTGTTGTCCCGCGGCTGGATGCCGAACAGGCCGAAGAACGCGGTGAAGAGCTCCGCGGCGGTGTCCGCGTCGAATCCCGAGAGCTTGCGCTTCACGCCCTTGGGCCGGCCGGTCGTGCCCGACGTGTAGTGCATCGCCGCGCCCGCCGTCCGGTCCTCCGGCACGTCATCGGGCTGGGACGCGAGCCAGGCGTCGAAGTCGGCGAAGCCCGGGACGTCGCCGATCGCGAACCGGGCGCCGGCCGGGATCCCGGCCTCGTCGGCCGCGGCGACGGCCAGGTCTGCGAACCGCTCGTGGCTGACGAAGGCCTTGGCCTCGCTGTCGCGCAGGATGTAGGCGACCTCGGGGGCCGACAGCCGGTAGTTGATGGGCACGTAGTAGAGGCCGGACTCCAGCGCGCCCAGGTACACCGTCACCGGGTTGATCCCGTTGGGCAGCACCGCGGCGACCGTGTCCCCGGTCTGGAGGCCCAGCGACCGCAGGCCGTGCACCATGCGGTGGCTCCGGGCCGCGACCTCGCCCGCGGTGTGCTCCGTACCGTCGGGGTCGACCACGGCAAGGGCGTCCGGATCCTCCTGCGCGTAGTACCAGAACCCTCCGGCCATCGGTGTTCCCCCTCCTCGGAGCACGACGCCGAAGTAGAACACGTTCTCGCGCGGGCTCGCAAGGCAACCGGGCAGCTCCGCGAGCCCGCGTGCGGACCGTCACGGCGGTCCCCGACCGGCCGGCACGAGGCGCTTCGACGTGCCCTCACCCACGATCCTCAGGTCGCGGGCGTGCTTCTCGTCGTGGTGGTGATGGCAGACGCGGTTGAGGTTCCAGAGCGCGGTCGGGCCGCCCTCCTCCACCGGCGTGTTGTGGTCGATCTCGAGGTGCCGGTCGACGTGGCACCCGGCGATCACGCACTCTGGTTGCAGCTCCTCCAGCGCGCTGCGCAACCGGGCGGGGATCGTGCGACCGAGGTGGCTGATGCTGCGGACGTCCGTCCCGTCGGTGATCAGCGCCTTCATGATCGCGTCGTCGGCGAGCCGTTGCGCCACCGCGACCGGGACCGGACCGACGCCGACGACCTCGCACACCTCGCCCGGCCGCGTGTCACCACGCGCGAAGGCCCGGTGGTCGACCCGGACCACGATGGTCGCCGGAGCCCGCCGTCCCGACGCGGCCAGCGCGACCTCGGCCGAACGGTCGGCCATCCGCACGAGCGCATCGAAGGCGAGCGCCTCCGGGAGCTCGCGGTGCTCCGACCCCCGGACCTCCTCGAACAGCTCGGCCTCGATCGGCTCCAGCGCGGCGATCGCGGCGCGGTCAGGTCGATCGGGCCGCGCATCTCGAGCAGGCCTTCGACATCCGAGAGCCGGCGGTGCCGCAGGTACCGGCAGGCCCGCGCCCGCTGGTACCGCTCGGCCTGATCGGTCGACGCCGCGGCCTCGACCCGCGCGCACGCCTGTCGCAAACCCTTCACGCCGTCGGTCGCCGCGGACCGCAGCAGCGCGGCCTCGGCGCCCGGGTCCGCAGCCGCCGCGGACGCGATGGCGTCCGTCTGGGTCTCCGAGAGCGACCCGGCGCGCACCGCCGCCGCGGTCGCGGGCAGGGCCGCCAGTCGCTGCGCGGTCTCGATCGTCGCCCGCGCCCGTCCGACCGTCGTCCCGGACACGTGCGCCATCCACGCACCGACATCGCGGAACTCCCCGTCCGGCCCGACCCACGCACCGGTCTGCGCCACCCGCCCGGCAGCGAGCGTCTCCCCCGCCCCCGCGAGCCGCTTCAGCTCCGCGAACTGCTCGACCAGACGCTTCGCCTCGGCCCCGGCCAATGCCGCGGGGTCCAGCGACGCGAGCACCCGCCGCGCCTGCACCACGAGTTGACCGACGACGTCGCGCACGCGCGCTCCCTCCGATCCGGTTGACCACGGATGGGGGAAGCGTCTCGATCTCCGGGCACTCTATCGAACGTACGTTCGACTGTCAAGCCGGTCGAGCGGGATTCCAGGGATCCTGCCGGGGGCTACTTCCGGAGGACCGCCTGGGTCTGGGTGGTCTTGGCCACGAGGCGGTCCTGGTCGTCGCGCACCTCGGTCTCGACGACGATCGTCGTGCCTCCCGCGTGCAGCACCCTCGACGTGGCCCGGATCGTGCCCGAGCGCACCGCCCGCAGCATGTTCGTCTTGGACTCGATCGTCGCGGTCGCCGTGGCGCCCTCCGGGAGGTTCGCGAACGCGCAATAGCCGCCGGCCGAGTCCGCGAGCGCCATCACCACTCCCCCGTGGAGGATCCCGGCCGAGGTGAGCCGGTCCTGCGCCCAGTCGACCTCCAGCACGACGGCCGCGGGGTCCAGAGCCACGGCCCGCATGCCGAGGGTGGCGCACAGCGGCATCGCGGCATGCAGGAAGGACGTCGGGTCGTCGGCCATCCACCGAGCCTACGAGGGACGACCCCTGGTCCCTCAGTGCGCAGTGCGAGAGGATGACCCTGATGGGCGACCCGCACCCCGACGGTGGACCGGCGCACGAGCGCGACACCCGCCGGACCGTCCGCACCGTGCTCGGCGCGGTGCTGCTCGTCATCGTGGTCGCGCTCGTCGTCGACAACCGCGACGACACCCGGATCGGCTACGTGTTCGGCGACGTCCGCATCCCGCTCGCGCTCGTCATCGTGCTCAGCCTGCTCGTGGGTGCCGCGGTCGGTTGGCTCTTCGGCCGCCGGGGCAGCCACGACGAGTAGGGCGACGCGAGGGGAGCTGCGACGAGGACCCGGCCTCAGCTCCGCACGCGGTAGTGGAGGTGCACCACGCCGTTGCCGAAGCGACGCTCGTCGAGCAGGTCGAGGTCGATGCGAACGCCGTCCGGCAGCGCCGCGTTCCCACCACCCACGAGGACGGGGTTCACGAGCAGGTGGATGTGGTCGACCAACCCCGCGAGCAGCGCCTCGGCCGCGAGGTGCGCGCCACCGATGCTGATGTCGGCGCCGGCCGAGGCCTTCATGGCCCGGACCGCGTCCGGGTCGAAGTCACGCTCGACGCGCGTGCGGGTGGTCGACGGGGCCGCCAACGTCCTCGAGTACACGACCTTGTCCGCGGCCTGCCAGATCGCGGTGAAGTCGCCCGCGACAGCCGAGCGCCCGGGATCCGGCGGCGCCTCCCAGTACTGCATGGTCTCGTACAGCTTGCGGCCGTACAGGTACGTCCCGATCGGTCGTTCCAGGTCGTTGACGAACGCGTGCACCTCTTCGTCGGGCGCCGCCCATTCGAAGTTGCCGTGCTCGTCCGCGACGTAGAGGTCGAGCGACGTGATGGCGGAATAGATCAGTCGGGCCATACGTCCAGGTTGTCTGCCCGAGAGCCCGCTCGCCAAACCTCCGCGCGTGGGTGTGTCGGGCGCGAGACCGGCCTACGAGCCGAGCCGCGCGCCGGGCTCGAACGTCACCGGCATGTGCTTGATGCCGTTGATGAAGTTGGAGCGGAGGCGGGAGACGTCGCCGGTGAGCTCGAGGCCCTGGAGCCGGATGAGCACCTGGACGTAGAGCTTGTTGATCTCCGAGCGGGCCAGGTTCGCACCGAGGCAGAAGTGTGGGCCGCGCCCGCCGAACGCGATGTGCTCGTTCGGCGTGCGGTCGATGCGGAACTCGTCGGGTGCGTCGAAGTGCGACTCGTCGCGGTTGGCGCTGATGTACCAGAGGACCACCGCGTCGCCCTCCTTGATGTCCTTGCCACCGAGCGTCGTGTCGGCGGTCGCGGTGCGGCGGAAGTACATGACCGGCGCGCAGTAGCGGAGCATCTCCTCGGTGGCCGTCTCCATCAGCGAGGGGTCCGCCTGGAGCCGCGCGAGCTCGTCCGGGTGGCGGAACAGCGCGTCCATGCCGTTCGCGGTCAGGTTCCGGGTCGTCTCGTTCCCGGCCACCGCCAGCAGCAGGAAGAAGAGGTCGATCTCGAGCTCGGAGAGGACGTCGCCCTCGATCTCGGCCTGGGTCAGCGACGAGAGGATGTCCTCGCGCGGGTTCGCCCGGCGCTCGTCGACGAGCGCGTGGCTGTACGCGAACAGCTCGGTCATCGCGTTCTCCGCGTCGCCCTCCTCCTGCGCGAACTCCGGGTCCTCGCTGCCGATCATGCGGTTCGACCAGTCGAAGATCAGCTTCCGGTCCTGCTGCGGTACGCCCATCATCTCGGCGATCACCTGCAGCGGCAGCTCGGCCGCGAGGTCGGTCACGAAGTCGCACTCGCCCCGCTCGATCACGTTGTCGACGATCTCGGTCGCGGTCCGGTCGATGTACTCCTCGAGCGCGCGGATGTTGCGCGGCGTGAACGCGCGGCTGACGAGGAGCCGGTACCGGGTGTGGCGCGGCGGGTCCATCATCAGCATCAGCATGTTCTGCTGCGCCAGCATCTCCTCTTCCATCTCGAACATGAACACGCCGCCGCGCTCGTTCGAGAAGAGCTGCCCGTCGCGGCTCGCGGTGACGACGTCGTCGTAGCCGGTGACCGACCAGTAGCTGTGCCCCTCGGGGTGCGCGGTGAGGTGGACGGGGTCGGTCCGGCGCCAGTGGGCGAACGTCTCGTGGGGCACACCCCGGACGAAGACGTCCGGATCGTTGAGGTCGGCCAGCGCGGCCGGGCTCTCGATGCTCATCGTCGGTCTCCTCCGCAGTCCTTCGCGGACACCGTCCGGCGCCCTCGTGAGAATCTATTCTAGAATACGTTCTCACACGCCCGGGGCCCCGGCTCTGCCAGAGTCTGTGCGACCCAGGTCACATCGAGCAGGGAGCAGCAGTGAGGGAGCACACCCGGTGAGTCGGACGCTGCTGATCCCGACCGTCCTCACCGACGAGCAGGCCGGCCGGCGGAACCTGGTCGTCGCCGCCGCCACCGAGCTGGCCGAGACCGGCGGCTACGACGCGGTGGTGATGAAGGAGGTCGCCGACCGCTCCGGCGTCGCCCTCGCCACCATCTACCGCTGGTTCGCGTCCAAGGACCACCTGCTCACCGAGGTCCTGCTGGTCTGGGGCACCCAGCTCTCCGACTCCCTCAGCGCGGACCCTCCCCGCGAGGGTGACGCGGCCGACCGCGTCGCCGCGGCGCTCGGACGGGTGATCGACGTCGCCGGCTCGCGCCTGCTCCTCGCCGCGGCCGTGGTCGAGGCGGTCCTCTCCGTCGAGCGCGGGCAGCTCGACGCGCAAGGGGACTTCCACCGACTGATGACGAGCTGGATCGACGCCGCGCTCGGCGCCGACGACGTGGCCGAGCGAGAAGCCGTCACCGAGGTGCTCGAGCACGTCTGCTTCTCGACGATCATCGGCTTCGCGACCGGGCGCCAGGACGCGGACTACGCCAAGGACCAGCTCGCCAGCGCCGCGCGGTTGCTGCTCCGCCGCTGAAGACCTCCGGAGCGCGATCGCGTCAAACGCAGTCACCCGGTGCGCTCCGGCGGCGTTCCGCCGCTAGCCCGCGGGGGTGAACGCGACCGGGAGGTGCTTGATGCCGGCGATGAGGTTCGACCGCAGCCGCACGGGCTCGCCGGCGAGGCGCATGTCCGGCAGCCGGGTCAGGATCTCCTCGAACATCACCCGGATCTCCATCCTCGCCAGGCTCGCCCCGAGGCAGAAGTGCGGCCCGCGGCCGCCGAACGCGACGTGCTCGTTCGGGGTGCGCCCCACGTCGAAGCGCTGGGGGTCGTCGAAGACCTCCTCGTCGCGGTTCGCCGCGCCGTACCAGATCGTCACCTTGTCGCCCGTCGCGATCGGCACGCCACGCACCTCGGTGTCCGCGGTCGCGGTGCGCCGGAAGTACTGCACCGGGCTGACGTAGCGCAGCATCTCGTCGACGGCCGTCGGCAGCAGCCCGTCGAGGTCCGCGACCAGGCGCGCCTGCTGGTCGGGGTTCTCCATGAGCGCGAGCATCCCGCCGCTGATCAGGTTCCGGGTCGTCTCGTTCCCCGCGACCGAGAGCAGCAGCACGAAGACGTTGAACTCGATGTCGGAGAGCTTCTCGCCGTCGAGCTCGGCGGTCACCAGCGTGGTGACGATGTCGTCCATCGGGCGCGCCCGGCGGTCGTCGGCCAGGCTCTGCGCGTAGGCGTACAACTCCATCGACGCCTGCATCGGTGCGTCCGCGCCGAGCCCCGCGTACTCGGGGTCGTTGGCCCCGATCAGCCGGTTCGACCACTCGAAGACCTTGTGCCGGTCCTCGTACGGGATGCCGAGCAGCTCCGCGATGACCACGAGCGGCAGCTCCGCCGCGAGGTTGGTCACGAAGTCGACGACATCGTCGCGCGCCGCCACCCGATCCACGATCGCGCGCGCCGCCTCGCGGATGTGCGGCTCCATGCCCTTGATCACCTTGGGGGTGAAGCCACGCGCGACCAGGTTCCGCAGGCGCGTGTGCTGCGGCGGGTCCTGGTTGAGCATCATCAGCTCGGTGCCGTCTCCCTGGTCGTCGAGCAGCGCGCCGCCGCGCGCCGACGAGAAGGTCTTCGCGTCGCGCTCGATGCCGATGACGTCCTGGTACTTGGTGCACACCCAGAAGCCCGGCGCGTACGCATCGCTCTCGTGCCAGTACACCGGCTGCTCGTTGCGCAGCCGGGTGAAGAACTCGTGCGGGACCCCGCGGGCGAGCGTGTCCGGGTCGGCGAGGTCGATGTCCGCGAGGTGAGCCACGGCGTCCCCCCAGAGAAGAAGTAGAACAGGTTCTATCCTGAGACGGAGGGTACTCGATGCCTCGTCGATTCGACGCGCGACGCGACCCTCCCGCAGCATGACCCGAACCTGCCCGACGGATCTGGAGTCACCGTGCCCGAGACCCTTCCGATGACCACGAAGCACTGCACCGTGGAGCGCGACGGCAATGTCGTGATCCTCACGATGAACCGTCCCGAGGCGCGCAACGCACTGAGCCCCGACATGCTCGTCGGGCTGGCCGACGGCTACACGTACGTCGACGAGACCCCCGAGATCCGCTGCGCCGTCCTCACCGGAGCCGGCGGCCACTTCTCCTCGGGCGCGGACCTGAAGGCGATGGGCACGCCCTCCGAGAGCGAGCACGTGCGCAACCGGATGGCGGAGGAGCAGAACCTCCACTGGAAGGGCCTGCTGCGCGACTACCGGTTGTCGAAGCCGCTCATCGCCGCCGTCGAGGGATACGCGGTCGCGGGGGGCACCGAGATGCTGCAGGGCACCGACATCCGGGTCGCGGGCGAGGGTGCGATCTTCGGTGTGTGGGAGGGCAAGCGCGGCCTCTTCCCGCTCGGTGGCTCCGCGATCCGCCTCCCCCGCCAGATCCCGTACACGATCGCCATGGACATCCTGCTCAGCTCCAAGCCGGTCAGCGCGCTCGAGGCCAAGGAGATCGGGCTCATCGGGCGGGTCGTGCCCGACGGCACGGCGCTCGACGCCGCGCTCGCGGTCGCCCGCCAGGTTGCCGCGTGCGGGCCACTGTCCACCCAGGCGATCCTGCGCGCCTGGCGCGAGACCGAGTACCTGACCGAGGCCGAGGCGATGCCGATCCAGGACGCGATCGGCTGGGAGGTGTTCGCCTCCGAGGACGCGCAGGAGGGCCCGCGCGCGTTCGCCGAGAAGCGCGCGCCCGAGTTCAAGGGGAAGTAGTGGAGGCATCGCATCCGTTCGTGTCGGACGAGCGTGCGCGGCTCGCCGAGGCGGTGCGCCACGTCATCGACGCGGTGCTCACCGTGGAGGACGCGACCGAGGAGCAGCTCGGCACCGCGGCCGACATGGCCGAAGCCATCGCCCGGCACCTCGGCCGTGAGCCGCGCGCCGACGACCCGGGGCGCGCCGGCCCGACGCCTCGCGCGCGGCGTGCGCGGTCGCGAGGAGAACGACCACGACGACTACCTCCCGCGCTCCCCTCTCGTGGGCGAGGTCTCGCCGCTCGCGCCCCCGGTCGCGTGGGAGCACCTCGACGGGCGGATCGTCGGGTACGGCACCTACCACGCGGCCTACGAGGGCCCACCCGGCTACGTGCACGGCGGTTGGGTCGCGCTGACGTTCGACGAGATCCTCGGCATGGCGAACATCGCGAGCGGCCACCCCGGCATGACCGGCACCTTGAAGATCCGCTACCTGCGCCCGACGCCACTCCACCGCCGGGTCGACCTCGAAGGATGGACGGAGCGGGTCGAGGGCCGGCGGATCGTCGCCAAGGGTCGCATGACCGTCGACGGCGAGCTCACCGCGGAGGCCGAAGGGCTGTTCGTGAAGCTCGACCCCGAGCGGGCGGCCCGGTACTTCGGCGAGGCGACGGCCGAGGCCGCGCCGCCCGGGGTCGCGCCGCCGGATCTTTGAGGCACGATGGAGGCATGCAACGAGTCGCGGTGATCGGCTCGGGGGGTGCAGGCAAGTCCACGTTGTCCCGGCAGATCGGCGCGATCGCCGACCTGCCCGTCATCCACCTCGACCACCATTACTGGTCGCCCGGCTGGGTCGCGACCCCGGACCCGGAGTGGGCCGTCATCCAACGTGAGCTGCTTGCCGCGGACCGCTGGGTCGTCGACGGGAACTACGGCGGCACGCTCGAGCTGCGCGCCGAGCTCGCGGACACGATCGTGTTCCTCGACCTGCCCCGACGGGTCTGTCTCGCCCGCGCCCTGCGCCGGGTCCGCTCTCCCCAGCTGCAGGCGCCCGGCTGCCCGCAGCGCGTCGACCTCGCGTTCCTGCGCTGGATCTGGTCGTTCCCGTCCCGGACCCGGCCGCGGCTCCTCGCGGTCCTCGACACCTACGCCGCGGCCACCGACGTGGTCCACCTCGGTTCGAACGCGGACGTCCGGGCGTACCTCGACCGGCTGCGCCGTCCGGGCCGCGTCGGCGGTTTGGGATGATGGCGCCCGTGAAGCGGATCGGACTCGTGCTCGGCGCCGGCGGCCTGACGGGCCAGGCCTTCCACGCCGGCGTCCTGGCCACCCTGGCCCAGGAGACGGGCTGGGACCCGCGCACCGCGTCCGTGATCGTCGGCACGTCGGCCGGCGCGGGCATCGGCGCCTACCTCCGGACCGGGCTCAGTGCGCCCGACCTCGCGGCGCTGCTCGCCACCGAGCCCCTCAGCGACGCGGGCGCCGAGCTCGTCGGCCGGCTGGGACCGTCGGGCGACTGGACCACCCCGGTCGGCCCCCGCACCTGGCCGAGGCCCCCACACCCCCGGCTCATCGCGCGGGCGATCACCCGTCCGTACGAGATCCGACCCGTTGCCGTGCTCGGCGTGACCTGCCCGGCCGGGCGCGTGCCGACCGAGAGCTGGGCCGGCGCGCTGCGGGCGCTCACCGGCCCGTCCTGGCCGACCGATCCGCTCTGGATCTGCGCGGTGCGGATGGCCGACGCGCGCCGCGTGGTGCTCGGTCGCGCCGGCGCGCCCGCGACCGACGTCGCGACCGCGGTGGCCGCATCCGCCGCGGTCCCCGGCTACTTCCAGCCGGTCGAGATCGACGGCGAGCTCTACGTCGACGGGGGCGTGCACTCGCCGACGAACGCCGACGTCCTCGAGGGCGAGGACCTCGACCTCGTGCTCGTCTCGTCGCCGATGTCGACGTCGCGCAACGCGCCGCTGCTGACCCGCAGCCAGCCAGTGCGCCGGCACTTCCGGCTCCGGCTCCAGCAGGAGGTCCGGCGGCTCCGCCGGCGCGGCATCCCGGTCGTCGTGTTCCAGCCGAGCCGCGAGGACCAGGACGCGATGAGCGGCGCGCCGACGGACCCCGACCGCAACGCGCGGGTGGTTCGATCAGCGGTCGCGACCACGCTGCCGCCGCCTCGAGCACGGGCGCCACGCCGACCAGATGGCGATGCTCGCCGCGTGACCCTCGGCCCGCCGGACCGAAGAGAGCTCCTCGAGCGCGCCGGGCTCGTCGCCGGCGCGGTCACCGTCGGCCGCGGGCTCGTCAGCGTGTGCTCGGGGTCGTCGCCGAGGCCCGCTTTCGACAGCATCGTCGACCACGACCCGCGGGACTCGAAGATCGACACCGTCCTCATCGTGATGAGGCCGCGCCCGGGACAACACGCCGCGGCGCGGCCCCGCCCCGACTCGGGGGCGCGATCTCCAGCACGCACGCCACGACCAGCAGTCCGGTCACCGGCACCATGAAGATCCCGATCGACAGCATCGCCACCCCGGTCAGCGCCGAGAGCAGCCCGACCACGATCCATGCCACTGGTCCCGGGCCTCCCTTCCCGTGCGCGTGCCGGCGCCACCGCGACGTGCCCACCACGACGACCGCGAACAGCGGGATGCCGACGACGCCGAGGACGCCGGGCCCGTTCTCCTCGACCAGGGTCGCCGACGAGCTCGTCACGACCGCGTGCTGATCGGTCGCACCCGTGGGCGACGACGCCGACGTGGAGCTGGACGCGGACGACGACTGGTAGACCGGCACGACCGCCGCCGCGACGAGCAGCGCGATCGACCAGAGCGCCGCCAGCCCGAGCGCGACGATCGTCGTCCTCATCCCGCCTCCTCCCCCGTGGCCACTGGCATGCCGGTCGCGAACGAGGCGAGCCGACCAGCGTGCGCGAACAGGGCGAGCGCGCGGGTCCGGTCACCGTCGAGGTGGCTGAGCATCTCGAGCCCGAGGTACAGCGCGACGACCGCGTACGCCGCGTCGCCGACAGGGACGAGGGATGCGAGCGGCGAGTCGGCCAGCATGCGCTCGATCGCGTCTTCGGCGAACGAGCGCCACGGCGCGATGCGCTCCGCGACCTGCTCGCCGAGCGCGGGTGAGGACGCCGCGCCGGCGATCATCTCGACGAGGACGCTGACGTATCCCTCGTCGAGATCCTCACGGAAGATCTCGGTGGCGACGCCGACCAGCTCCGACGGCGCGCTCGACGGCGTCGACCGCGGTCGCGTAGCGGCTGCGCCGCCGGGCGCTGACGTCGTCGAGCGCCGCGAGCAGCAGGTCCGCGACGGAACCGAAGTGGTAGAAGACGAGCGCCTGGTTGACGCCCGCACGAGCCGCGATCGCCCGCGCGCTCGCACCGGAGAAGCCGTCGATGCGAAGGCTCTCGACCGCGGCCTCGACGAGCGCGCGGCGGGTCGCATCCGACCGCCCCGCAGTGGGCGTGGGCGGGGTGCGCTTCGGGCCTGCCTTCGCCACCTGACCTCCCCCGTCGGATCTGAGCAGTTGCTCAAACCATACGCTCAGCGAGCGCGGCGGGCAAGCGCGAGGGCCTCAGGCGGCTGCGGTCGCGACCTCGAACGTGCTCAGGCGCCGGTGACCCGGGCGAGGCGCTCGCTCGCGGTGACGTACTCGTCGACGAGGTCGAACATCACGTCGCGCACCGGCCGCACCGCGTTCATCTGGCCGACGATCTGGCCGACGGGCGCGCCGACCATGTCACGGTCCTGCGAGCGGTTGATCCGGCCGTAGGCGTCGCTCACGAGCATGAACTGCAACGGCATCGGCAGGTAGCCGGGCGAGTCCTCGCGCTCCCACGCGTCGGTCCACGCGGTGCGTAGCTGTCGCGCGGGCTTCCCGGTCAGCGATCGCGACCGCACTGTGTCGCGCGATGTCGCCGCGAGCAGCTTCTCGGTCACGAGCGGCGCCATGTCGCTCTCGGCCACCGTCAGCCAGATGGAGCCCGTCCACGCGCCCTGCGCGCCCATCGCGATGGCGGCGGCGATCTGGCTCCCCCGCCCGATCCCACCGGCCGCGAGCACCGGGGTGTCGGGGCCCACCGCGTCGATCACCTCGGGCCAGAGCACGACCGACGAGATGTCGCCGGTGTGGCCGCCGGCCTCGGTGCCCTGGGCGACGATGATGTCGACGCCGTTCGCCTGGTGCTTCAACGTGTGGCGGGGCGAGCTCGCGAGCGCGGCTACCGCGATCCCCCGGTCGTGCGCGGTCTGCACGACCTCGGCCGGCGGCGGGCCGAGCGCGTTCACGAGCAACGAGACCGGGTGCTCGAGCGCGACGTCGAGCTGGGCGAGCCCCGTCGTGTCGGTCCACCCGAGCAGGTGGTGGGGGCTCGACTCCTCGGGCAACGGCGGGATCCCGTGCTCCGCGAGCACCTTCTCGACGAAGTCGCGGTGCTCCTGGGAGATCATCGCCTCGAGCTGGCGCTCCAGCTCGGCCGGGTCGCTCTCGGCGCCGCGGGCCTCCTCGAGCAGCGTGGCCGGCATGACCAGGTCCACCCCGTACGGGCGGCCGTCGACGTGCTCGTCGATCCAACGCAGCTCGATCTCGAGCTCCTCGGGGGTGAAGTACAGGGCGCCCAGCACCCCCATCCCACCGGCCTTGCTGACCGCGGCCACGACGTCGCGGCAGTGGCTGAAGGCGAAGATCGGGAACTCGATGCCGAAGCGGTCGCAGATCGGGGTGCGCATGCCCGGAGTGTACCTAGAACGTGTTCTCGTTGCCCCGCCGCGGCTGGCTAGTGTCCCCGTCCGTGGGTCCCTCGTTGCCGGCGTCGGCGCCGAACCAGCAACGCGCCGCGCAGACCGCCGCACGCCGGCGGCGGTTGCTCGAGACCGCGGTCGAGCTCGCCCGCGAGGGCGGCTACGACGCGGTGCAGATGCGCGACGTGGCGGCCCGGGCCGAGGTCGCGCTGGGCACGCTGTACCGGCACTACTCGTCCAAGGACCAGCTCCTGCTGGCCGCGCTCGCCGACCAGGCCGGCACGCTGCGCACCCGGCTCGCGCAACGCCCGCCGCGCGGCGATCGTCCCGGAGACCGGGTGGCCGACGTGCTGCGGCGCGCCACGTGCGCCCTGACCCGCGAGCCGAGCATCACCGCGGCGATGGTCACCGCGCTCTCCGCCCCCGAATCTGAGGCGGCGGCGGCGAAGCACGAGGTCTTCGAGACCCTGCGCACGATCATCAGCGGCGCCGTCGGCGGAGCTTCGGTCCCCGACCTCGACGGGATCGTGCGGGTGCTCGGGTACGTGTGGCTCGCGACCCTGAGCGTGTGGGTGGGCGGGATGGTCGACGCCGACGGGATGGCCGCCGACCTCGCGCTCGCCGCGCACCTCCTCCTCGACTGACGCGAGCCGCGTCAGGTCAGGAGCGGCAGGACCGCCTCGCCGAGGATCGCCGCGTTGTCCGGGTCCGAGGAGTCGACCGGGCCGGCGACGATCCAGCCCGCGCCGGCCTGCACGTAGGCGCGCAGCCCCTCGGCCACCCGCTCCGGTCCGCCGACCAGCACGTACGGCCCGGGCCGGAGCCGCTCCTGCTTGGCCGCCGCGTCCCGCTCGGTCCGGCCGAGCAGCACCAGACCGCCCCAGGACGCGGTGAAGTCGCCCGGGGCACGCCCGAGGCGCTCGACGAGCGACCCGACCTCGGCCGCCTCACGGGCGAACGTCCCGACCGAGCCGCCCCAGCGGTTCCACCCGTCCGCGCCCTCGGCCGCGACGAGCCCGACGTGGCGCGCGCGCCCGCCGATCCAGACCGGGTAGCCGCGGTCCCGGAGGGTCCGGGTCGTGCGCCGCAGCGCCATCACCCGGTCCGCCTCCGTGCCGAACGGCAACCCGAACGTCTCCATCTCGGGCCGGCTCTCCTCGTCCCCCGCGCCGAGGCCGACGAGCACCCGCGGCCCGGCGATCCGCAGCAGGGTGTCGAGCGCGGCAGCCAGCGTCGCGGGCGGCCGGAGCGTGGCCCGCGCGACGAGCGTCCCGACGCCGACCCGTGTCGTCTCGGCCGCGACCGCGCCGGCCAGCGCCGTACATTCGAGTGCCGGGCGCAGCGCGCCGGACGATGTGGTGCGGAACAGGTGGTCGTACACGAACACGGCGTGCAACCCGGACGTCTCCGCGGCGCGGGCGACCGCGATCGGGATCTCGGGGTCCTCGACGAACGACGGGAGGGCGAGCCCGAGCCTCATCCGGCCGCGGGCGTCACCGGCGCGGGCGCGCCGACCCGGTCGAGCAGCAGCAGCGCAGCACCGATGACCCCGGCGTGCTCCCCGGCCGTCGCCGGGACGATGTCGGGCGTCGGCCGATAGGTCGCCCCCTCGATGTGGCCCAGGAAGTGGCGCCGCATCGGTTCGAGGAAGAGCTCGCCGTCGTTGACGAGCCCGCCGGCGACCGCGATCAGGCTCGGGTCGAAGATGTTCGCCAGCCCGACCAGCCCGATCGCGACGTTGAAGCTGTACTCGTCCACGAGCGCGAGGGCGTCCGGCGCCCCGGCCTGCGCGGCCGCGCTCACGTGGTGGCCGTTGATCGCGTCGACCCGCCCTCCGGCCTCCTCGAGGATCGTCGGAGCCCGACCCTCGGCCGCGTGCTCGCGCGCCATCCGCCCGAGCGCGCTGCCCGACGCGATCGCCTCCCAGTGCCCGGGCTCGCCACACGCGGACATCGGGCCGTTCGGGTCCACCTGGAAGTGCCCGATCTCCGCCGCGAACCCGTTGGCGCCGCGCAACACGCGGCCGCCGACGATCACGCCACCACCGATCCCGGTGCCGAGCGTGATCACGAGCACGTCGCTGCGCTCGCGCGCCGCGCCGACCTTGAGCTCGGCGTACGCGGCCGCGTTCGCGTCGTTGTCGACCACGGTCGGGAGACCGGTCGCCTCCATCAGCGCCGCCTGTACCGGCACGCGGCGGAACCCGGGAACGTTGGGGGCGTAGTGGATCATCCCCTCGAGGTCGACCATGCCGGCCGCGCCGACCCCGACGCCGGCGACCTCGACTCCGCCCGAGCGCAGCTCGTCGACGACCCCGACGATCGCGTCGTGCATCTCGGTCCACGGTCCCGGTGACGCGACGCGGTGCTCCCGCAGGACCGCGCCGGTCTCGTCGACGAGCGCGCCGAGGACCTTGGTGCCGCCGATGTCGACACCGACGGCGACGCGCGGCGTGCTCACGCGAGATCGATCCTCCGTACCCCCGACTCGCGTGTTCGGCGCGGGCTCCGACGCGAACGGGTCGTGTTCCTCGTCCAGGTCGTCCTGGCCCGGAGCCTGGGCCGCACGCGACGCGGCGAGCACGGCCTCGGTCGCGTCGACGACGGTCTTGACCGCGAGCACGAGCTCGTGGGCCGCGGCGATGAGGTGCTCCGCGGTCTCCGGTTGCGCGCCCTGGAGCGCGTCCACGAGCGCGCCCAGCGTCCCGAGTGCGTCGACGCCCGCGCCGGCGGGCCCCGTGGCGCCTGAGCCGCTGCGCTCCCGGGTGAACGTGTCGCCGGACGGCTCGGCGAAGCCGGCTGCGTCGAGCTCGTCCGGCTCGCCGGGAACGTCGCCGAGCTCCGCGTCGACCGCGTGGTCGAAGAAGGGATTGCGTCCCGGCCGGCCGGGATCTCGCATCGCCATCAGATCTCCACGAAATCGACGACGAGGTGGTCGTCGTCGAGTCGGGCCGCCCCGACCTCCCGGCGCCGCAGGCTGTCGGGGAGCACGATCGCCCGGCGGTGGGGACCGACCGCGACGAGCAGCTCGCCGTCGCGACGACCCAGCTCGACCTCGTGCTTCTCGGTGAACGGCAGGTGCATCGAGAGCACGAGCGTCCCGTCCTCGCCGTCGGCCTCGACCCGGAAGGCTGGCTGGGTCGCGAGCCGCGCCGCAGGGTCGGTCACGCCGTAGATCGACGTCCCGAACGCGTCTAACCGGTCCGCGCCGAGGAGCTCCTCCGGCGCGAGCTCGGCGGTCAGGACGGGGACCGGTGCGAACGCCCCCTCGATCTCCTCCATCTGCTCGGCCTGGATCTCCTTCCAGCCCTTGAACCACGGGTCCGTCACGTCCTCCGGCAGCACCCGGTTCGCGACGACCGCGTCGACGTGGTACCCGAAGAGGGCGAGGTACGTGGAGGTGCGGCGCGCTTCGGCCACCACCATGCGTTCCGGGTTCACGACCAGCCGCGCGCTCGTCACCGCACCGTCGGTGAGCAGGTCGCGCACGCCGTCGAGCCGCGCGTAGAAGGCGCGCACCGCGTCGAACACTCCGTCGCCTGCGAGCGGCATGTTGACCACGCGCGCGAGCAACGGCCGCACCGCGCGCGTGACGTTGCGCTGGGCCGGGAAGACGCGCTGCATGTACCAACCGAGCACGTCCGGCAACGAGAGCAGCCGCAGCGTCTCGGCGGTCGGCGCGCAGTCGACGACGAGCAGATCGTGGTCGCCGGAGTCGGCGAAGGCCTTGATGTCCGCGAGCGCGAACACCTCGTCGAGCCCGGGGATGACCGCGAGCTCCTCGGCCTCCACGGTCCCGGCGCCGGCCCAGTCGAGCAGCGAGACCAGGTACTCCCGCACCGCGCCCCACGACTCCTCGAGCCGGACGCGGGCGTCGAGCTGCACGCCGTCGAGCCCCGGCTCGATGGTCACCGGCCGGTCGCCGAGCGTCACGCCGAAGACGTCGGCGAGCGAGTGCGCCGGATCGGTCGAGCAGATCATCGTGCGCAGCCCCCGCCGGCTCGCGCGCACGGCCGTCGCGGCCGCGACCGTCGACTTCCCGACGCCGCCCTTGCCGGTGAACAGGAGGATCCGCATGAGGGCCGCGAGGCTACTCAACCTCTTCAGGATCTCCACCGGCGGCGGCTCTTCAGGATCTCCACCGGCCGATCGCCAGGCCGCGCGACATCCGACGACCGGCAGCGGCGCACATCGACGCGGCTCAGGCCTGCTCGACGGCCTTCTTCAGCTCCTTGAGCGCGGTGCCCATGATCATCCCCGCGGCGCGGCGCTTGATGAGCCCGGGCAGCGGGATCGCGATGTCCACGGCCAGCTCGTAGTGGACACGGGTCGAGTCGTCCTCGGGCTCGAACCGGTACGAACCGTCGAGCCGGCGCAGCCCCTCGCCTTCGACCAGCTCCCAGGAGAACGCCTTCGGCAGGTCCGAGTAGTCGTACGCGAGCGTGTACCGGAAGCTCTTGCCCAGGCCGGCGGCCCGGAACTCGACCTTGCTGCCGCGGCCGTCGCCGTCGCGCTCGAGGACCGTCGCCTGCTTCACGTCCTTGGCCCACTCCGGGTACTGCTCGAAGTCGAGCACGACCGCCAGGCACTTCTCGCGCGGCGCGTCGATCCGGATCCGCTCGCTCGCCTGCTCCGCCACTCGCCCCTCCTCCTCCCGGACCGTCGCTCCGGTCCGGCTACTCGTCCCCGTGTCCCGGAACCGTAGGGCCGCGGCGCCGCCCCCGGGCCGATTCGTGGCGCGGCCGCAGCGGCCGGACCTCGGGCTCGAAGCCGGCCCGGATCCCGAACACCCCGTGCTTGGCGCCCCAGAGCCCGACGAGCCCGACCGGGAGCATAGGGACCAGCACCCCGAACGGGTTGGCCGACGCGGTCGCGGCGGTGATCACCAGGCAGACCCCGACGGACGAGAACAGCTGCGCGCGCCCGCCCGGCGGCACCTTCCCCTCGAGCAGGAACAGGTTGCCGACCGCGATGTCGTCACCCCGGCTGCTGCGGACGACCGCGGTCCCGAACGCCCAGACCCAGACCGCGAGCGAGACCGCGAAGAGGAGGAGCGCGACGCCGACGGCCACGGCCTCCCAGACGTCCACCCCGAGAGCGAACGGCGCCGCGCTCACCAGGAAGACCACGTTGGCGATCCACGAGGCCCGAATGATCCGCACGCCCGGCACGGCGCGAGCGTAAACCGCCGGCCGTGACCCCCGACCATCCGGCGCTCCGGCTCAGAGCGGTGCGAGGACGCCGAGGTCGCCGGCCGCGACCGGGGCCAGGAGCTCCACCCGCGCGTCGTACGAGCACCGCACCGCCCAGGCGCGCGCCGCGGTGCCCATGCGATCCCGCAGTCCCCGGTCGACGAGCAGCCGCTCGATGGACTGCGCCAGCAGCATGACGTCGTCGGGGTTGATCACCATCCCGGTCTCGCCGTCGACCACCGCCTCGTGTGACCCGCCGCTGCGTCCCGCGATCGACGGGAGCCCGCTCGCCGCGGCCTCGAGGAACACGATCCCGAACCCCTCGGCCTCGAGCCCGGCCCAACGGTCGCGGCAGACCATGACGAACACGTCGCCGGCCCGGTAGGCCGAGGGCAGCTCGGCGTCCGCCACCCGGCCGAGGAAGTGCACGCGGTCGTCGAGCCCGAGCCGGTGCGAACGAGCCTCGAGTCGGCGGCGGTCGCGACCGTCCCCGACGATCGCGAGCTGCAGGTCGAGCTCGAGGATCGACAGGGCGTCGAGCAGCACGTCGAAGCCCTTGCGGGGTACGAGCCGGCTGACCGCGACCACGGTCGGCAGCTCAGGGTCGAGCCCGAACGCGATCCGCTCCGAGCGGACGAGCGTCGACGAGGGCGCGGGCGTGAACCGGTCGACGTCGACGCCCGGAGGGATCACCACACCCGAGAGCTCCCCGCCCGCGGCGCGGCGCGCCTCCCGGGCGGGGTAGGCGCCGGCGGCCACGACGCCGGACGCGTCGCGCAGCACCCGACGGAGCGCGCGTCGGCTCCCCGGCAGCCGGCTGGGCACCGTCACCTCGGCGCCGTGCAGCACCGCGACCCAGGGCGCCGCCTCGAGTCGGGGCCCGACCATCCCGAGCGGCAGCGCAGGGTCCAGGAAGATCACGTCGGCCCGGACCTCGCGCGCGAGCGCGTCGATGCGCCGGGCCAGCCCCGCGGTCGGGAGGAGGACCGGCTCGCGGGTCCGCTCCACCCGGAACGCCTGCGCCGCGTCCCAGGCCGCGGCACCGGCGTGGGGCGTGGTCAGCACGGTCGTCTCAGCCGGTGGCAACCGGCGCCACAGCTCGTAGAGGTACGACTGGATCCCGCCGATCTTGGGCGGGAAGTCGTTGCTCACCAGCAGGGACGGCACAAACCGTCGACTCTAGGAGCCGAGGACCGCCGGAGGGCGTCTGCCCGACGCGGCCACGGCGATCGCCCTCCGGAGATCTTCGGAAGGACCGCCGGAGGGCGTCCGGCCGTCTCGGCCACAGCGATCGCCCTCCGGAGATCTTCGGAAGGACCGCCGGAGGGCGTCTCGGCAATCCCGGCCACCGCGATCGCCCTCCGGAGATCCTCGGAAGCGCAGTCAGGTGCCGGGTTCGGGCTCGGGCATCTCGTCGTAGGCGTGGACCGGCACCGGCGCGCGGCGGGCCCGGGGGTCGATGCCGCCCCACAGGAGGCCGAGACCGACGATCGCGAGCAGCGAACCGGCGAGGAACCCGCCCTGGTCGCTGGTCACGGCCGCCGCCCCACCGAGGATCAGGGCGCCGAGGCCCTGCGACAGGTCGAAGAACGTGCTGACGGTGCCGACGACCGACGCGCGCTGGGAGTCGTCGATGCCGGTCAGGGCGAGGGTCAGCATCGCCGGGTACATCAGAGACATCCCGCCCGCGAACAGCGCGGTCCCGAGAACGAGGCCCGCGATCGACGACCACGCGGCCATGACGCCCAGGCCGAGCGCGCCGCCGACGAGCGCGAGGGATCCCGCCCGGCGCGAGCCGAGGCGGTCCGGCACCTTCGCGCCGACGATGCGCACCACGAGGATGAGGCATCCGTAGAGCAGGAACACGAGGCGCGAGTCGTCGAGGCCCACGTCCTTCACGTACAGCGGGACCAGCTCGGTGAACCCGGCCAGCCCGCACAACCCGAGGAACAGGACGATCGACGGGGCGATCGCGCTCCGGTTGAGCAAGGGCTGGCGCTCCTCGACCGCGAGCGCGGTGGCGCGCGCCTCGGGCGTGGACGTCTCCCGCGTGAAGAGCGCGAGCAGCCCGGCCGCGAACGCCAACGCCGCGGACACGAGCCAGACCGTGTCGTAGTCCGCGGCGTCGAGCACGACCTCGCCCAGCGCCGGACCGAACGCGAGGCCGCTGTACACCGCAACCGACCAGTACGAGATCGCCTCGCCACGCCGCTCGACGGGCGCGAGGTCGGCGATCATCGTCCCCGCGCCCACGAAGAACGCGGCTTCGCCGAGTCCGCCGAGGACCCGCGCGGCGACGAGCGAGACGAGGTCGCCGGCGAGCGGGTACAACGCAGACGACGTCGCGACGACGAAGGCACCGACGATCACGAGCACGCGACGCCCGTAGCGGTCGCCGAGCCGACCCGCATACGGTCGGAGCAGCACCGCGCCCACCGCGAACGCACCGACTGCGACGCCGACCCCGAGCGTGTCGCCACCGAGCTCGTCCTCGACGAACTTCGGCAGCACCGGGAGGATCACGCCGAGCGCCAGGAAGTACAGCGCGCCCGCCGACGTGACGGTGAGGAACTGGGGCGTCAGGAGACGTGCGCGCGGCTCCGCCACCGGGGAATGGTCGCGCTCAGCCGGCGGCCGCGGCGGCGAATTCGAGCGCCGCGTCGAACGTGGTCCGCTCCGCGATCATCCGGCGGTACTGCATGACCCGGCGCGGCTCCGAGAACCCGAGCACGCCCGAGATGTGGCCGCCACGCTCGAAGATCGCGACGAACCGGGCGTCCTCGAGCGAGCCGTGCACGACCTCCATGCGGTCCTGGCCCGCGAACCGCCCCGCGACCTGGATCTTCACGTCGTACTGGTCGGACCAGACGAACGGCACCGGCGCGAACGGTGCGGGCGGCGTCGCGTCGTCGTGCAGCAGGCGCTGGCCGACGTAGACGCCCTGCTCGGCCGCGTTGGTCCAGTGCTCGACCCGCATCACCTCGCCGTCGAACGCGGGGTTCGGCCAGCGCGCGACGTCGCCCGCGGCCACGACCCCGGGCGCGGCGAGGAGCGTCTCGTCGCACACCACCCCGTCGTCGAGCACGAGCCCGGAGCCCTCGAGCCACCGCGTCTCGGGGTGCACCCCGACCGCGACGATCAGCACGTCGCAGTCGATGCGCTCGCCGTCGCCGAGCCGCACGTGCTCGACCGCGCCGTTCCCCTCGATCGACTCCAGCGTGATCCCGCAGCGGAGGTCGACACCATGGTCGCGGTGGAGCCGGGCGAGCACCGCGCCCAGCTCCATCCCGAGGCCGCGCACCATCGGCTGCGGCAGCGCCTCGAGGACGGTGACGTCGAGCCCGCGCCCCCGGCACGTCGCCGCGACCTCCGCGCCGACGAACCCCGCGCCGATGACGCACACCTTCGCGCCCGCGTCGAGCCGATCGCGGATGGCGTGGCAGTCGTCGATCGTGCGCAGCGTGAACACGCCGTCGAGCTGCGGCTGGCCGGGCAGCACGCGCGGCGTCGAGCCGGTCGCGATGACGAGGCCGTCGAAGGCCAGGGTGGTCCCGGTCGCCAGCGTCACCCGGCGCTCGGCCAGGTCGAGTGCGGTCGCGCCGACGCCGAGTCGGAGCTCGAGGTCCAGGTCCTCGTACGGCACCTTGCGCAGCACGACCTGGTCGTGCTCCCACTCCCCCGCGAGCAGCTCCTTCGAGAGCGGCGGGCGGTCGTAGGGAAGGTGCGGCTCCGCGCCGACGAGGGTCAGCCGGCCGTCGAACCCCTCCCGGCGGAGCGTCTCCACCGCGCGCAGCCCGGCCAGCGACGCGCCGACGACGGCGATCGACTGCATCTCGGAGCGGGGCACGACGGCAGCAGGACGACGGGCGGGGCGACGGCGCTAGCCCTCGATGGAGATCGCCTGGGTCGGGCACATGCGCACCGCCTCCTCCATCTTCGGCCGCAGCGCCTCGGGCGGTTCCTCCTGGAGGACGTACAGGAAGTTGTCGTCGCGCACCTCGAACACCTCGGGCGCGATGCCCATGCACACGGCGTTGCTCGTGCACTTGTCGTAGTCCACCACGATCTTCATGCGTGCTCCTTCCGAGGGTCTGCGCGGACCCTAACCGCTGCTACGGGGGAGTGATCTCACGGCACGTGCCGTTGCCACTCGACGCGCCCGCGAGCCGGATCGCGCCGTAGTAGAGGTCGGGCTTGAACCCACCCCTCGCGTCGGAGTCCTCGTCGAAGAACACCGCGTCGACGACCGTGCAGTCGACCTCGTACTGCGGGTCGTACCGGGCGGACATCGAGCCGTCGTACCGGTAGTCGCCCCCGAGCGGCGGGAATACGACGACGGGACTCCAGGCGCGCATTGCCCCCACCGCGCGCGAGATACGCAGGATGGATGTCGGCGTCGTGACCGAGCAGCGCCCAGCGTCCGTCGCCGTGCGCGTAGCTCCCGGGCGTGTGGGCGAAGACGTCCGGGTCGTCCGCGACCCAGCCGGTCGTGCCCTTGATCCGCAGCCGCACGCGCTCGTCGGGGTCGCCCACGTGACCGGAGAGGTAGACGACCATCGGCTCGTCCGTGGCGTCGACCACGATGCTCGGGCTCTGGTCCCCACCCCCGTTCGAGAGGACGCCGGGGTCGCCGGTGGCCACGGTCTCGGGCGCGCTCCAGTGGCCGGCTGCGTCGCGCATCGCGTATCGGATGGTGTGCTCGCCCTCCAACCACGCGGCGTGCAAGCGGTTCTGACGGTCGAACGTGATCGCGGGGTGCAGCGACGAGATCGTCCCCAGGTCGCCGTCCTCGACCCAGGTGCCGGCCGCGAGTCGGAACCCGCGCACCCCCGTCGCCCCCGCGAACAGGATGAACGGCGTCCCGTCCCGAGCGAGCGCGATCGCGTTGACGGCACCCGCGCGCGCCCCGTACTGCGCGTTCCCCGTGAGCGATCCGAACTTCGACACGACCACCGCGGCACCCCAGGTGTTCGTGATCGTGGAGAACGTCTGGTACATGGTCGCATGGGAATCGGTGCGGTAGTAGACGACGTGGATCAGCCCCGCGCGGTCCAACCGGGCATCGCCGCCGGACATCGTTCCCGGTGGCTCGACGCGCGGCGAGTGGGCCTCGTCGACCACCGCGAACTTGGTGGGGATGCCCGTGGTCGTCGCGCGGTACATCCGGAGGATCGTCGGGGTCGAGAGGCCGTTGCGGATGTAGCCGTCGTCGTCGGGCGCGGCGATGTAGACGCGGCCGTCGAGGGTCCGCACCACCTGCCGGATCGAGCTCTCCACCGCGCCGGGCCCGACCGCGACCCGGTCGGTGGGCACCCCCCCGGGCGGCGGCGCGGCCATCCGGGTGGTCGTCGACGGGACCGGGGAGCCGGAACCGGATCCGCCGTCGTTGCGGGTCAGCGCCACGGCCACGGCGCCGACCACCAGCACCAGCCCCGCCGCGATGACGATCCAGCCCACCCGTCCGGCGCGAACAGGCCGGTCGCTTGGCGCCACGCCGGCATCGTACTGATCTGGCGCGCGCGCCGGACCAGATGCGAACCTGACCCCGGCGTCATACTGGAGCGCCCCGCCGACCGTGAACCCCTGGAGCCGCGCGCCCATGGCGAAGACCACGAACGCCCGACCGCCGATCGACGTCTCCGGCCGCCCGCTCGAGCTGCGTGACGTCGACCTCGACGCCTTCCTGAACCCGAAGACCATCGCGGTCATCGGGGCCTCCGAGCAGTCCCGCAAGCCCAACACCGCGATGACGCGGAAGTTCGACGCCTGGGCCCGCGAGCACGGCGCGACCTTCTACCCGGTGCACCCGAACTACGAGACGGTGCTCGGCCACCAGGTCTACCCGTCGCTGATGGACGTCCCCGGCGACATCGACCTGGCGATCATCCTCACCGGCCGGGCCGTCGACACCTTCGAGGAGGTGCTCGCCCGCAAGGCCAAGTTCGCAGTGATCTTCGCGGCCGGCTTCTCCGAGACCGGCAAGGAGGGCGAGAAGCTCGAGGCACGCCTCACGGACCTGGTCGAGAACGGCGACGTCCGGCTACTCGGACCGAACACCAACCTCAACGCGTTCGAGCAGTTCCGCGAGGATCTCGAAGGACCGTCGATCGCGCTCGTGACCCAGTCCGGGCACCAGGGTCGCCCGGTGTTCCAGGGCCAGGAGCTCGGCATCCGGCTCACGCACTGGGCGCCGACGGGCAACGAGGTCGACCTCGAGTTCGCGGACTTCGCCCGGTACTTCGCCGACCAGGACGAGGTCGGGGTCGTGGCCTGCTACATCGAGGGCTTCAAGGACGGGCGCACGCTGATGCTCGCGGCCGACCACGCGGCCAAGCTGCACAAGCCGGTCGTGATGGTGAAGGTCGGGCGCACGGACACCGGCAGCTCGATGGCCCAGAGCCACACCGGCCACCTCACCGGATCGGACGCGATCACCGACGCGGTGTTCCGCCAGCTCGGCGTCACCCGGGTCGACGGCCTCGACGAGCTCCTCGAGGTCTCCGCGGCGTTCGCGCGCACGCTCCCTTCCGAAGATCTCCGCCGGCCGACCGGCGCAACGGCGCAAGCCGCGGGGCCGGCGGCGGCCCCTTCCGAAGATCTCCGCCGGCCGACCGGCGCGAGCGCGAGAACCGGGCGGCCGGCGGCGGCGTCGCGGCAGCCACCGAAGCCCCCGGCGTGGGCGAAGCGCAAGGGCGAGCCGGGCGTCTGCGTCTACGCGATCTCGGGCGGGACCGGCGCGCACATGGCGGACATGCTCGCGGCCGCGGACCTGAGGCTGCCCCCGCTCGCCAAGGAGACCCAGCGGGTCCTCCACGACGGCCTCATCCCCGCGTACCTCCGGGTGAGCAACCCGGTGGACAGCGGCGGGCCGCCGGTCGCCGACGCGCGCGGCCGCCAGATCCTCGACGCGATCGTCGCGGACCCGAAGACCGACATCGTCGTGGTGCCGATCACGGGTGCGGTCGCGATCTTCAGCGACCCGTTCACGCGCGACCTGATCGACGTCGCGAAGACGACCGACAAGCCGATCTTCGTGGTGTGGGGTGCGCCCGCGGGCACCGACGACACCTATTACAAGCGGCTGCTCGACGGCGGTCTCCCGGTGTTCCGGACGTTCGGCAACACCGTGAAGGCCGTGCGGTCCTACGTCGACTACTGGAAGTTCGCGGCCCGGTACCGCTCCGCCTTCGACGACGCGCCGATCACGCCGCGGCCCGCGGCCAAGCGGGCCCGGGCGATCCTCGAGGAGGCCGCACCGGGCGAGGCGCTGTCCGAGCACGCGTCCAAGCGGCTGCTCGCGACCTACGGCATCCGGACCTCGAAGGACGTGCTGGTCGAGAGCGCGCCGGCCGCGGTGAAGGCCGCGGGCAGCCTCGGCTACCCCGTGGTGATGAAGGTCTCCTCGCCCGACCTGCTCCACAAGAGCGACCTCGGGTTGGTGAGGGTCGGCGTGGCGTCGGCCAAGGAAGCGCGGACCGTGTTCACCGAGCTGATGGCGAAGGCGAAGCGGGCGGGCGGCCGGAAGGCGCGCATCGAGGGAGTCCTCGTGTGCGAGATGGTGACCGGCGGCGTCGAGACCGTCGTGGGCGTGTCACGTGACCCGCTCTTCGGGCCGGTGGTCATGGCCGGGCTCGGGGGGATCTTCGTCGAGGTGCTCGAGGACGTCACGTTCCGCGTGCCGCCGTTCGGCCGCGACGAGGCCGAACGCATGCTCCACGAGCTCGCCGGGTTCAAGATGCTCGAAGGCGTGCGCGGGGCGAAGCCGGTGGACGTCGATGCCCTCGTCGACGTGATCATGAAGGTGGCGCGCCTGGCGATGGACCTCGCCGACGGGATCGCCGAGCTCGACATCAACCCCCTGGTGGTCCGCCCCCGCGGCGCGGTCGCCCTCGACGCATTGGTGGTGCGCAGCAAGTGAGCGAGGAGACGAACGTGGACGAGGAGCTGCTGGCGACGCTCGAGGACGGCGTCCTGTGGCTCACGATCAACCGGGCCGACTCGAGCAACGCGATCCCGTTCTACGTGCGGGACCGGCTCATCCAGCACTTCCAGGACGCGAACACGGACCTCGCGGTGCGGGTCGTCGTGCTGACCGGTGCCGGCGAGCGGCACTTCTGCACCGGCTCGGACCTCCGGATCCGGCCGCCCGCTGCGCCGAAGCCCGAAGGGGCACCGGACATGGTGGTCGGCTCGGCGGTGCACATGATGCGGTCGGGCTTCCAGCGGCTGATGGAGTCCATCCAGGACTGCCAGAAGCCGGTGATCGTGGCGCTCAACGGCACCGCGGCCGGTGGCGGGGCGATGCTCGCGCTGGCCGCCGACCTCGTCATCGCGTCGGAGACCGCGCGCTACGTCGACGTCTTCGGCAAGCAGGCGCTGATCCCGGACGGTGGCTTCCTCTACCTCCTCCCCCGCCTCGTCGGCATGCACAAGGCGAAGGAGATCGTGTTCTTCGGCGACCAGCTGAGCGCCAAGGAGGCGATGGATCTCGGCATCGTGAACCGCGTCGTCGCGCCGCTCGAGCTCGAGACCGCGACCCGCGAGTGGGCCGCTCGCCTCGCGACGAAGCCGACGAAGGTGCTCGGCTGGTCGAAGAAGCTCCTGCACGACGCGAGCGAGCTGCCCCGCACCCAGTGGCTCGAGAACGAGGGGACGTTCATCGAGCTGAACCTCGGCACCGCGGACGGCAAGGAGCGCATGGCCGCGATGATGGAGAGGCGCGACCCCCAGTGGAAGGGCTGGTAGCGGCCCTCGGGCCCGAGCCGGGTCGGACCAGGTGCCTGACTTCCTCCCCATCAAGGACCGGACCGCGGTCGTCGGCATCGGCCAGACCGCCTTGGCCAAGGGCCTCGAGGACACCGAGCTGTCGCTCGCGTGCCAGGCCGTCAGCCTGGCGATCGACGACGCGGGCCTCACCCCGGCCGACGTCGACGGGCTCGCGATGTTCTCCATGGAGGATGGCCGCGAGGTGGACGTGGCCCGCAACGTCGGCCTCGGTGACATCACGTTCTTCAGCCAGGTCGGGTTCGGCGGCGGCGCGGGCTGCGGCGTCGTCGGGCAGGCCGCGATGGCCGTCGCGACCGGGCAGTGCGAGGTCGCGGTCGCGTGGCGGGCCCGGAAGCGCGCGTCGAAGGCGAGCCGCCCCTGGGCGCAGGTGCACGACCGGCTCGCGGGGCACCAGCAATGGAGTCGCCCGTTCGGCGTGCTCCGGCCGGTGGACGAGATCGCGCTCCTGACCCGTCGGGCGATGCACCAGTACGGCTACACCCGGGATCATCTCGCCAACGTCGCGCTGGCGTTCCGCAAGCACGCCGCGCGCAACCCCAACGCGACGATGGGCCACAAGCCGCTGACGCGCGAGCAGTACATGGACGCGCGGTGGATCTCCGAGCCACTGTGCCTGTTCGACAACTGCCTCGAGACGGACGGCGCGCTCGCGGTCGTGATCACGAGCGCGCAACGAGCGCGCGACCTCCCCCACCCACCGGTCTACGTGCACGCGTTCGCACAGAGCATCCCGCGCCAGCACCAGGTGATGACCAACTACTTCACCGAGGACCCGCTGCTCGGCCCGTCGTGGGCGTGCGCCGAGCTGCTCTGGGAGCGCTCGGACCTCCAGCCGGCCGACGTGCCGGTCGCCCAGTTCTACGACGCGTTCAGCCCGCTCGTCCCGCTGTCCCTCGAGGGCTACGGCTTCTGCGCCCGGGGCGAGGGCGGCGCCTTCACCGAGGACGGCAACCTCGAGTGGCCGAACGGCCGGCTGCCGACGAACACCTCGGGGGGCGGGATGTCCGAGGCGTACGTCCACGGCTTCAACCTGGTGCTCGAAGGGGTCCGGCAGTGCCGAGGCACGTCGACCGCGCAGGTCGAGGGGGCGGGCTCCTGCCTGGTGACGAGCGGCGAGGGTGTGCCCACGAGCGCGGTGCTGTTCCGGCGATGAGCTCCGATGCGAACCCTTCCGCCGCCCCCGAGCCGAACTGGATCCTCCCGGACCTGGACGACGAGGTCGCCGCGCCGTTCTGGGAAGGCACCGCGCGCGGCGAGCTGCTCGTACAGACCTGCGCGCAGTGCGGCCGCACGCGCATGCCACCCCGGCCCATGTGCCCCACGTGTCGCTCGCTCGGCCACACCTGGGTGCCGACGAGCGGGCGCGGGTCGGTCTGGTCGTTCGCCGTCCCCCACCCGCCGCTGCTGCCCGCCTTCGCCGAGGTCGCGCCGTACAACGTGCTGATCGTGGCGCTCGACGAGGACCCGACGATCCGCTTCGTCGGCAACCTCGTCGCCCGTGAGGGCGGCCCCATCAACGAGATCGACCCCGCGACCATCGAGATCGGCGAACCCGTCCGCGTCACCTACGCCGAGGTCGACGACGTCACCCTCCCGAGGTGGATGCGGATCTAGGGCCGGCGAGCCGGCCCCGGACGCGTCTCGACGCCGTCGGTGCGACGGTCGACGGGGGGACATCGACCGGAGCGACGGCGTCGAGACGGCGGGGCCGGAGCCCCACGGGGGTCTGCGGTTCAGGCGGCCCGGCGCTCGCGCGGCTCGACCACCTCGGTGCGCTCGCTGCGCAGGGAGCCGAGCGTGCGCTCCCAGCGGAGCTGGCGCTCGATCCAGTGCTTGGCCTCGCGGGCCTCGATGCGGCCCGTCTGCCCAGGCGCCGGCGTGGTGGTAGTGGTGGCTTCGCTCACCTGGACCTCCCCTAAACTCGAAGTCATGACACTGAGAGTAAACACTCTCAAGGTAAACACTGTCAACCTTTGTGCCCAGCGTCACAAGCACCGGGGACGGCGGTGACCGAGATCCGCATCGACGAGCTCGCCCGCCGCTCGGGGCTGACCGTCGACACGATCCGCTTCTACCAGCGCGAGGGGCTGCTCCCCCCGGCCGCGCGGGCCGGCCGGGCGAAGGTCTACGGCCAGGACCACCTCGAGCGGCTGGCCCAGATCCGGGACCTGCAGGCCCGGCGCTTCTCGCTCGCCGCCATCCGCGCCCTGTTGGAGTCCGAGCGCGCCGCGCTGGTCGACGGGATCTTCTCGGGCGAGGGATCGCTGTCCTACTCCCTCGCCGACCTGGTCGAGCGCAGCGGCGGCTCGGCCGAGCTGGCGGCCCGGCTCCACGACGTCGGACTCCTGCGCGACCCGGTCGAGTTCGGCCGCGCCACCTACGACGCCACCGACCTCGACGTCCTGCGCGCGGTCGTCGAGCTGCAGCGACTCGGGCTCCCCGACGACGTGCTCGTCGAGCTCGCCTCGATCTACGTCGACGGCGTCGAGGCGATGCAGCTCCAGGTGTTCGAGCTGTTCTCCGGCCGGCGCGGGCAGACGTGGTCGCTGGAGGAGCTCTCCTCGTTCCAGGACCGCGCGGCCACCTCCGCCGGTCAGCTCCTCCCGCTCGTCACCCGGATCGTCGAGTACGTGCACCTGCGTACGCTGCAGCGGGTGACGCTCGGCGCGATCGAGCGCAGCAAGCAGACCTGACGCGGCTCATCCGAAGATCTCCGCCGCTCGACCACCCGAGCCCGCGCCGACCTCGGAGCGGCGGCGGCTCATCCGAAGATCTCCGCCGCTCGACCACCCGAGCCCGCGCCGACCTCGGAGCGGCGGCGGCTCATCCGAAGATCTCCGCCGCTCGACCACCCGAGCCCGCGCCGACCTCGGAGCGGCGGCGGCTCATCCGAAGATCTCCGCCGCTCGACCGCCCCAGCCCGCGGCGACCGGGCAGCGGCGGCGGCTCATCCGAAGATCTCCGCCGGTCAGTCGAGGTCGAGCTCCCAGACCCGGGCCGCGTTGCCGCCGACGATCAACGCCTTCTCGGCCGCGGGGATCCCGTTCATCGTCTCCTCGATGACCTTGCGGGAGTACGGCCAGTCGTTGCCGTGGTGCGGGTAGTCGCTCGACCACATGATGTTGTTGATGCCCGCCTGGTGTCGCAGTGCGATCCCGGTGCGGTCGCTGATGAAGCTGGCGGCATTGTTCCGGTACCAGTAGTACGACGGCGGCCGGTCGATCGGCAGCTGGCCCCAGCTGCGGTTCCGCCAGTAGCGGTCGTCCAGGCACTCGATGAAGTGCGGGAGCCAGCCGACCCCGATCTCGATCCACGCGATCTGGAGCTCGGGGAACCGGTCGAACACGCCGGTGAACAGCATCGAGGTGATGTTGCCGGCAGCCATCGAGAACACGTGGCTCATCCCGCCGATCGCCTTGGCTCGCGCCGCCTCGGTCGTCATGTCGTAGAGCGCGTTCCCGCGCTCCGCGGCGGCCTTCCGGCCGGCCGCGCGCTGCTCGCGGCTGATGATGTTGATGTGGATCGCGACGGGCAGGCCCTCGTCCACGGCGGCGGCCCAGAACGGGTCGTCCTCCTGCGAGAGGCTCGCCCCTCCGGCCGGCCAGTTCGAGATGAGGACCCCCTTCGCGCCACGCGCCTTCGCCTTGCGCAACGCGTCGATCGAGGTGTCGATGCCGAGCGACGGGATCTGCGCGAGCCCGATGAGCCGCTTGGGATCGGGCGCGCAGAACTCCTCGAAGAGGAAGTTGTTGTACGCCTCGACGCCGGCGAGGACGAAGTCGTCGTCGTCGTCGCCCAGGAAGTGGCTCATCGTGCGCTGCGGCGGGTAGAGCACCTCGGCGTACACCCCGTCGGTGTCCATGTCCTCGAGGCGCGCGGCGCCGTTGTAGCAACCGGTGCGCGCCTGCTCGTAGGTGACCCCGAACCAGCGGAACTCGTCGAAGGGCATCCCGGGCGTCGCCACCAGCCCGATCGGGTCGGGATCGCCACCCACCGCGGTCAGCCACGCATCGCCGCCCTGGGCGTCCTTCACCAGCTTCGGCGCCTTGTCCGCGTACCGTTCCGGCAGCCAATTCGTCCAGATGTCCGGCGGCTCGAGGATGTGGCAGTCGGCGTCGACGATGCGGGGCTCGGACATCCAGGTCCCTCCTGATCCGGTAGCAGGCGCAGCGTAGACTGACACGAACGTCAGGAACAGCGGAGCGCCGGCGGGGCGAGCCGGAGAGGCGGAGCTGGTCGTGGAGCACGGACAACCCGGGGGGAGCCTGCTCGACGAGGTGCGGGTGGTGGACCTCGCCGGCGAACCCGCCGCCATGGCCGGACGCATCCTGGCCGATCTCGGCGCCGAGGTCGCGCTCGCCGAGCCGCCCGGCGGTCATCCGCTGCGCGCGGTGCCGGACCGGTGGGACGCCTGGGGTGCGGGCAAGCAGTCGGTCGTCACCGAGTCGGGCGACGACGCGGCGTTCCTCGACCTGCTCGCGACCGCGGACATCGTCATCGACACCCCGGGGTTCCCAGGTGCGTTGACCCTCGATCCGGGCCTGGCCCCCGGGGCGGTCTGGGTCAGCGTCACGCCGTTCGGCCTCACCGGACCCCGTTCGGGCTGGCGCGCGTCGGACCTCGGGGTGATGGCCGCGAGCGGGAACATGTACTGCACCGGCGACCCCGATCGCGAGCCGGTCCGGTGCAGCGAGCCGTCCGGCTACGCGCACGTCGGTGCCGAGACCGCGTTCGCGGCCTTGACCGGGCTCGCGAGCGGGCGCCCGCAGCTCGTCGACGTGTCGATGCAGGAGGTCGTCTTCATCGCGAACATGGCCACGCCGGCCCGCTACCCGCAGACCGGGTTCCGCGGCAGCCGCCGGGGCGCCAACATCGGCCGCACGCGCGAGATCTGGCCGACGTCGGACGGGTTCGTGAGCTTCGGCCTGCGAGGCGGCAAGGCCCGGGTACCGAGCCTCGAGACGCTCACCGGACTCGTCGACACGCCGACGCTCAAGGCCATGGACTGGGCCACGTTCTCCCCCAACACCGCGGACGACGAGACGCTGCGCGCCATCGAGGCGGATGTCGCGGCCTACTTCGCCGAGCACACGATGCAGGAGCTGTACGACATCGCGTGCGAGACCAACCTGATGCTCGCGCCGATCAATTCACCGCGCGAGATCCTCGACAGCGCCCAGCTCGCGGCGCGGGACTTCTTCGGTCCGCTCGGGCGCTACGAACGGTTCCCGTCCGCGTTCGTGACCGTCGAGTCCGTCGACGGTCACGCGGCGCGGGTCCGACCGTCGGCGCCGGCTCCCCGCCTCGGCGACGCGACGCTCCGCGCCCGACCCGCGAAGATCGTGCCGGCGGCCGCGGCCCCCTCGACGACGGGAGCGTGGGCGGGCACGAAGATCCTCGAGTTCGGCTCCGGTGCCGCCGGCCCGATCGCCACGCGCTACTTCGTCGAGCACGGCGCAACGGTGCTGCGGGTCGAGTCGAAGAGCCGGCCCGACTTCCTGCGCGTCTACGCGCTCGGGCCCAAGAACCCGCACGGGCTCGAGGGCGCGCCCATGTACGACGGCCTCAACGTCGGCAAGCGCGACGTCACGTTCAACCTCAAGCACCCGAAGGCCGTCGAGCTCGTCCGCCGGCTGGTGGTCGAGTGGGCCGACGCGGTGGCCGAGAACTTCGCGCCGCGCGCGATGCGCGGCTTCGGCCTGGACTACGCGGCGCTCGCGGCGGACAAGCCCGACCTGGTGATGGTGAGCGCCTGCCTCAACGGGCAGACCGGCCCCCACCGCCACTACCCCGGGTTCGGCGGCCAGGGCTCCGCGCTCGCCGGGTACAACTTCCTCACCGGCTGGCCCGACCGCGAGCCCGTCGGCCCGCACGGCACGATCACCGACTCGCTCGCGCCCCGCTTCGTGGCCACCGCGCTGGCCGCCGGGCTGCTCTACCGCCGGCGCACGGGCCGTGGCGTCCACCTCGACGTCTCGCAGGTCGAGGCCGCGATCTACTCGCTGTCACCCTGGCTGCTCGACTTCCAGGCCCGGGGCGAGGCCAGGTCACGCACCGGCAACGCCAACCCGCGGGCCCGCTTCCACGGCGTCCTGGCGTGTGTGCCCGAGGACGTGGACGGTGACGTGGTCGGGGACCGCTGGGTGGCGGTCGCGGCGTGGACCGACGACGAGCTCGCGCGCCTGATGGAGATCACCGGTGGTGAGCCGGTTGCCTACGCGGGGTCACGGACCCGCATCGCGGTTGCCGAGACGCTGCAGGCCGCGGGGATCGAGGCGGTGCCGGTCGAGGACTTCGGCGACGTGCACGCGGACCCCCAGGTCGCGCACCGCGGCCACTTCGTGCCCCTGACCCACCCCTTCATGGGCGACGGCGGCTACGAGCGCAACGGGTTCCGGCTCTCCGACGCCCCCGCGGGCTACGTGCGCTCCGGACCGACGCTCGGCCAGGACCAGGACTGGGTGCTCGACGAGCTGCTCGCGCTCGGCGAGGACGAGCGCGCCGCCCTGGTCGACGAGGGTGCGTTCGACTGATCACACCCGGCTGACAACTCCCTCACGTTGTGGGCATACGGTCGCGCGGTGCTGCTGCGAGCCGTCATCGGATTCCTGCTCCTGGCGATCGTCTTCATGCCCCTCGAGCGGCTCTGGCCGGCCCACCCCGGCACGCGCTGGTTCCGACCCGGGTTCCGGACGGACCTCCTGCACTTCTTCTTCACCGGTCTGCTGACCACCATCGGCCTCGTCCTCGCCGCGATCCCGATCGTCGTCGCGATGAACGCGCTGACCCCCACGGCGATCCGTGAGGCCGTGACCGCGCAGCCCGAGGTGGTGCAGTTCCTCGAGGCGCTGCTGATCGTCGAGCTGGTCGGCTACTGGTCGCACCGGATGATGCACACCGTGCCCGCACTCTGGCGGCTGCACCGGGTGCACCACAGCAGCGAGCGCATGGACTGGCTCGCGGCCGCGCACCTGCACCCGTTCGACGGGTCGCTCGGCCGGCTGCTCGCCGTCATCCCGCTGGCGTACCTCGGCTACAGCCGCGCCACGTTCGGCGGCGCGCTCGTCCTGCTCCAGCTCCACGCGATCTTCCAGCACGCCAACCTCCGGGTGCGGTTCGGACCCCTGCGCAACGTGCTCTCCTCCCCCCAGTACCACCACTGGCACCACACCAACGACCCGCTCGCCCGCGACCGGAACTTCGCCGGGCTGTTCCCGTGGATCGACGTGCTGTTCGGCACCTTCCACCTTCCCGACCGGGCGTGGCCGGAGACGTACGGCGTCGACGACCCGATCCCTGCGGGGTACCTGCGCCAGCTCGCCTCACCGTTCCGAGCCGCGTCCCCGGCCGGCCCGCTCCCGGCCCCCCTGCCGGTACCATCGGAAGCGTGCGCAGCGCCGTCCTCGACGATCCCGACGTCATCGAGCTCGAGGTCATCGACCTGACCGACCCGGGCCATCGTGGGACCGGTGCGGCCCTCGATCCCCGCAGCTTCGAGGAGCGCTACGCGACCCTCGCATTCGGGCTCGGCACGATCCCCCGGCGCCAACACACCGACGACTCGATCTGGCAGCGCCCCGCCGGCCTGCTCGTCGGCGTCGCGGCCGTCCTCTCGCTCCTGGCACTGCTCAGCACCGCCCACTGACCGGGCCGCGCGCTACCTCGGCGCGACGATCAGGACGGTGCCCTGCGCCGCACACGCGAGCCGGCCCTCGTTCTCCACGTCGATGCGCACGACCGCCGTCCGCTTGGTCAGCGAGATGATCTCCGCCCGAGCGTCGAGCGCGCCGGTGGTCACCGCGGCGAGGTAGTTGATCTTGAACTCCGTCGTCGCGGCCCACGCGCCGCGCGCGATCACGGGGTAGAGCACGCTGCCGAGCACGTGATCGCACAGCGCGGCGAGCACGCCGCCGTGCAGGTTGCGAAACGGTGTGAGCAGCTCATCGCGCACCGCGACCCGCGCGTGCAGGGAGCCCGGCCCGACCGCGACGTGCTCGATGGCGAGGAACGCGGCCAGTCCGCCCGCCGCCTCCGCCGATCCCTGGATCCCCGCCGCGACCGCCGCGTCGTACTGCGGGAAGTCAATCGGCATGGTCGGTGTCCCACCGCGTCGCGCGCCGCGAGCAGCTCATCGATCCGCTGATTGCGGGTCGGCTGGTCCGCGACGTGGACGTGAATATCGTGCGTGCGCTCGGCCCCCTCGTCCCCCCACGACCACAGCATGGCCCGTGGCCGACCGCTCGTCGGGGAGTGGTCAGGTCGGTCAGATGATGGGCTGCCGGGTCGAGCCCGAGCAGCGCGCGGCCTGCGACCTCGAGCGGACCGCAGACAGCACCATGTGCTGGCCGATCGTGTGCACGTCCCGCCAGCAGCGCTCGAGGACCGTGTCGCGCGCGACCGCGCTCATCCCGGCGGCGTCGTGGAGCAGCGCGCTGCGCCCACCGCGTACGCCGCGCCGGTTCGAGATTTCCGCTTGTCATCGAACGCGTGTTCGTGTAGGGTGCCGGGTGCACCGCCGCCCTTCCCCCACTCGAGCCGAGCCGTCCAACGCGACGGCTGGCTTCGCATCTCGTGGGAGGAAGCCAGTGTCCGTCGTGCCGCTCGTCGCCCCGCAACCGGTCGAACAGCTCCGCGACGCGGTCGACGAGCTCGTCGCGGTCGACCCGGTCGACCTCTCGGACGTGGCACTGGCCCACGAGCTGCTCGCGCTCCGGCGCCAGATGGATCGCCAGGACGCCGCGTTCGCGCGGCTCGCCCACGCGGCGCATACACGGGGCCTCGGAAGCGCGGACGGCACGGCGTCGACGGCAGCCTGGCTGCGGCACCGGGCCGGGATGCGCGAGGGCGACGCGAAGGCCGCAGTCGAGTGCGGCGAGGCGTGCGCAATTCTGGCCGCGACCGGCGGCGCCTGGCGGGCCGGTGAAATCTCGACCGGCGCGGCGCGCACGATCGTCGGCGCGCGGGTGGACGGACACGACGATGCGCTCGTCGCGTGCGAGCCTGCGCTCCTCGACCTCGCCCGGCGCGGCGACCTGCGGAGCCTGCGACGGGCGACCGCCCACTTCCGCAAGCTCGCCCTTACGGACGGGTCCGCGCCCGGCGCGCACGACGGGCTGTACCTGGCGCGCACGTTCGACGGCCGGACGGTCGTGTCGGGCGAGCTCGACGACCTGGCCGCCGAGACGGTCACGACCGCGCTGCACGCCTACACGGATCCGCCGTCGGAGACGGACACCCGCACAACTGCCCAACGGCGGGCAGCCGCACTCGTGCGGGTCTGCGAGGTGGCGCTCGACCGGACCGGCGACGTGCGCCGGCCACGTGCACAGGTCTCGGTCGTCCTCGACTGGACGGCACTGACCGAAGGTGCCGGCCGGGCCGACGGCGAGTTCACCGGGCCGATCCACCGGCGCGACATCGGGCGCCTGCTCTGCGACTGCTCGGTCAGTCGCATCGTGACCGGTCCCGACTCCCTCCCGCTCGACGTCGGCCGCACCCGGCGCACGGTGCCGCCGGCGTTGCGACGAGCGCTCGTGGCCCGGGACGGCGGCTGCCGGTTCCCGGGCTGCGACCGGCCACCGGGCTGGTGCGACGCGCATCACACCGTCCCGTGGATGGACGGCGGTTGCACCACTCGGGACGGTCTGATCCTGCTCTGCGACCGCCATCATCACGTCGTGCACGAACCGGGCTGGTCGCTCGAGTTCGACGGCACGCGCCTCGTGGTCCGAAGACCCGGCGGGACGGAGGTGACGTGAAGCGCGCGAGCGGTGGTCAGGCCGGCATGCAGGAGCCCCCGTCGACGCAGAGCGTCTGACCAGTGACCAGCTCGGCGTCGTCGGAGGCGAAGAAGACCGCGGTGCCGGCGAGGTGCTCGGGCTCGAGCGTCCGCTTCATCGCGCTCATCATGGGGAGCATCCCGATGTACGCCTCGGGCACGATCTTCTTCGTGGCTTCCGTCATCGTGACGCCGGGCGCGATGCAGTTCACGGTGACGTTGTACTGGCCGAGCTGGCTCGCCAGGAACTTCGTGAGCCCGATGACGCTCCACTTGGTCTGGCTGTAGGTGAAGGCGCCGACCCCGTGGAACTCGCCCACCGGGGCCATGTTGTAGAGGTACGCCGCCCCCGACGACTGGTTGATGATCCGACCCCAGTGCTGCTCCACCATCGTCGGCGCGCACGCCTTCGCCATCAGCCACGCGCCGTGGAGGTTCACCGCGAAGACCTTCTGGAGGTACTCGTAGTCGTTGCGGTCGTTGTCGATGTCGTAGTACAGCGCCGCGTTGTTCATCAGGATGTCGATCGTGCCGAAGCGGTCGATCGTGGCCGCAGCGCAGTCCCTGGTCGACTGCTCGTCCGAGATGTCCGTGCGCTTCCACGCGACGTCACCCTGGCCGTCGAGCTGCTTCATGGCGGCGGCAGCCCGGTCTTCGTTGATCTCGGCGACCATGACCTTGGCGCCTTCGGCGAGGAACCGCTCCGCGTACGCCAACCCGATCCCCTGGCCCGCGCCGGTGATGATCGCAACCTTGTTCTCGAGTCGACCCATCTCGGGAGTGCTCCGTTTCCGTCGACTGTGCCTGCGGAGGTGCCGAACCGGCCGCTGCTACTTCTTGAGCCGGGCGATCAGGTTGAACTGCTCGGTGACCACGGGCGCGCCCGACTCGGCGTGCTTCCACTGCGTCTCGATGACGATGAACGTCATGTGGGCGGAGTCGGTCTCCTTCTCGTAGAGGTCCCGGATCGCGCCCTCGCCGACCAGCACGTCACCGACCTCGACCGGCCGGTGGTACTCGAACTCCTGCTCGCCGTGCAGCACGAGCGCGCCCTTCGCGAAGAGCTCACCCATGATCGTGTGCATCGGGTTCGTGCCGCCGGTGGGGTCGGGCGGCTGGTCCTCGGAGAACGAGCCCCAGAACGACATCGCGAACGTGAAGGTGGGCGGCGCCGGGATGTTGTCGAAGCCCGCTGCACGCGCCCGGTTGACGTCCCGGTAGATCGGGTTGGAGTCCTGGAGCGCGGCCGCGAAGTTGCTCACCGGGCCCCGCTCGACGGTCACCTTCCACGCGCCCGTCGCCTTCCCGATGGCACTCGTGTCGACGGTCATGTGGCGCGGCTCCCCCGTTGCGTTCGCCTTGGCGGTTTCGTGATGCGTCGCGCTAGCGTGACGCCGACGTCAGTTTTCTGTGTGGGGGAAGGAACACGCAAATGGGCATGCTCGACGGCAAGGTCGCGATCGTCACCGGCGCCGGCAACGGGGTCGGCCGGGGCGAGGCGCTCGCGCTCGCAGCGCAGGGCGCGAAGGTCGTCGTCAACGACCTCGGCGGCTCGCTGAGCGGCGAGGGCTCGGACTCCCGGGTCGCCGACGAGGTGGTCAAGGTCATCGAGAGCCGGGGCGGTGAGGCCGTCGCCAACTACGACAGCGTGGCCGAGACCGACAGCGCGGCGGCGATCATCAAGACCGCGATCGACAGCTTCGGGCGCCTCGACGTGCTGGTGAACAACGCCGGTGTGCTGCGGGACAAGATGATGTTCTCGATGTCCCCCGAGGACTTCGACGCCGTGGTCAAGGTGCACATGTACGGGGCGTTCAACACGATGCACCACGCCTCGGTGTACTGGCGCAACGAGTCCAAGGAGGGCCGCCAGCCGAGCGCCTCGATCATCAACACGGTCTCGAGCGCCGGCCTCCAGGGCCAGGCCAGCCAGATCAACTACGGCGCGGCCAAGGCCGGCATCGCGGCGATGACGATCATCGCCGGCCTCGAGCTCGGCCGCTACGGCGTGCGGGCCAACTGCATCGGTCCCGGCGGCTTCACCCGCATGGTCGGGGTCGCCCGGCCCGACATCGAGATCAAGCAGCCCGACGAGTACGAGGAGTTCACGCCGATGAACCCCGGCAACTCGGCGCCGGCGGTCGTGTTCCTCGCGTCGGACGACTCGAAACCGCTCACCGGCCAGGTGCTGCGCATGGTCGGCAACTCCCTGTGCGTCTACAAGCCGTGGGAGATGGGCGAGGAGTTCTTCGCCACCGACAAGGAGGGCAACCCCACCCAGTGGGACCCGGCCGACATCGGGCGCATCCTCGGTCGGTACCACTTCCACACGATGAACCCCGGCATCGACGCCCAGCGTCGCGCCTGATTCGTCGGTGGCCTTCGACTCCAGCTTCGAGACGCTCCTCTACGAGGAGCGCGAGGGCGTCGCGTACGTCACGCTCAACCGTCCGGCCCAGCTGAACGCGTTCAACTCCGTGATGCAGCAGGAGCTGCGCACCCTTTGGCGCGGCCTGCGCCGCCACGACGGCGTGCGGTGCGTCGTGCTCACCGGCGCGGGCGAGAAGGCGTTCTGCACCGGCATTGACCGCATGGAGCAGATGGGCGGCGAGGGCGAGTCGACGTTCGACCCGGAGGACGCGATCGGCTCGGGTTCGACACCGTTCATGTTCAACGATCCGGGCGACAACATCGGCCCGAAGAGCTGCGACTTCTGGAAGCCGGTGATCGCGGCGGTCAACGGCATGGCGTGCGGCGGCGCGTTCTACATGCTCGGCGAGGTCGAGTTCATCATCGCCGCGGAGTCCGCAACGTTCTTCGACCCGCACGTCACCTACGGGATGGTGGCGGCGTTCGAGCCCATCCACATGTCCGGGATCATGCCGTTCGGCGAGATCATGCGGCTCTCGCTGATGGGGAACTACGAGCGCCTCTCGGCGCGGCGGGCCCACGAGATAGGGATGGTCTCGGAGATCACCCCCGCCGGTGAGTTGCTCGAGCGGGCGGGTGCGGTCGCCACGACGATCGCGTCGCAACCCGCGCTCGCGATCGAGGGCACAGTGCGTGCGCTCTGGGGTGCGCGCGAGATCGGCGGGCGCGAGGCGCTCAAGCTGGGGTACGCGTACGTCGCGATGGGAACCAACCAAGATTCGATCGCCGAGGGTCAGAAGACCTTCGAGTCCGGAAAACGCATCGACTGGAAGCTGCGATAGCCAGATGAGTCGCCGAGTAGCAATCGTTGGTGCCGCGCTGTCCGACTGCGGGCGCGTGGACACGAAATCACCGTTCGAGCTCCACTACCAGGGTGCCAAGCGCGCGCTCGACGACGCCGGTCTCGCCAAGGCCGACGTCGACGGGTTCGGCTCCAACGGGATGGGGCTGCTCGCCCCGGTCGAGATCGCGGAGTACCTGGGGTTGCGGCCGACCTGGATCGACGGCACCGGGGTCGGCGGCGCGACGTGGGTGGTGATGGCCGAGCACGCGGTCGAGGCGATCAAGGCCGGGCACGCCGAGGTGATCGTCCTCGCCTACGGCTCCACGACCCGCGCCGACCTGAAGTCGAAGCGGCGCCGGGCGAACCTCGCGTTCGGGACCCGCGGCCCGATCCAGTTCGACGCCCCGTACGGCCACGCGCTCGATCGCCAAGTACGCGATGGCCACCCGTCGCCACATGTACGAGTTCGGGACGACGATCGAGCAGCTGGCCGAGATCGCGGTGTCGAGCCGGTACAACGCAGGGTTCAACCCCGCCGCGTACTACCGCGACCCGATCACGATCGACGACGTGCAGTCGTCACCGATGATCGCCGATCCGCTCACCAAGCTCCACTGCTGCATCCGCTCCGACGGCGGCGGCGCGATCGTGCTGACCTCCGAGGAGCGCGCGAAGGACCTCAAGCAGGACCCGATCTGGGTCCTCGGCTCGGGCGAGACCAGCAGCCACACGACGATGAGCGAGTGGGAGGACTTCACCGAGTCTCCCGCGGTGCGCTCGGGCAAGCTCGCGTTCGAGCGGGCCGGGATCACCCCGGACGAGGTCGACACCTGCCAGATCTACGACGCGTTCACCTCGATGGTGCTGCTGTCGCTCGAGGCGCTCGGCTTCTGCGGGAAGGGTGAGGGAGGTGCGTTCGTCGCCGACGGCCGGCTCCGGGTCGGCGGTGCGCTCCCCACGAACACGGACGGCGGCGGGCTCTCGGCCTGCCACCCCGGGATGCGCGGCATGTTCCTGATGATCGAAGCGGTGAAGCAGCTGCGCCACGAGCTCGGCGACCGTCAGGTGCCCGACGCCAAGATCGCGTGCGTCAACGGCACCGGCGGCTGGTTCTCCTCCACCGCGACCCTGCTCCTCGGCCGGGACTGATCTCGCGAGATCCAGGTGCGATCAGGCGGCGATGCGCGCGCCGAAGAAGCCCCGGTGGATCAGGCGAGTCAGCGAGGTCAGCATCTCCTCGTCGTCGAAGCCGAGGTCTCGTGACGCGATCGCGTAGCAGAAGCGCTCGAGGAGCGACATGAGCGCCGCAACCGCGGCCGTCGAGTCGGCGGCCGCGACAGCCCCGCCCTGCTCCATGCGCTGCCCGAACGCCGTGGCGATGTGCGTGAACGCGCGCACGCCGAGCCGGTCGACCTCGCGGTCGCTGACCTGGTCCTCCATCCACGCCCGGATCACCACGCCGTAGCGCCGGTAGGTCCCCACGAAGCGACCGAGAAAGGCCCGTAGCCGTTCGAAGCCCTCCTCGCCGCGGTCGATCGCCTCCAGCTCGCCGGCGAGCGACTCCATCTCCTGCGCGCACTCGACCGCGAGCGCCCGGAGGAGGTCCTCCTTGTTGGCGAAGTACAGGTAGAAGGTGCCGTGCGAGGCCCGGGCGGCGCGCACGATGTCGTCGACCCGGCTCTGGTGGTAGCCGCGCTCGGCGAACACCCGCATGCCCGCGTCGGACAGGCGTCGCATGGTCTTGCGACCCTGCGCGCGCAGCTCCCGCTGGCGCGCCGGCGTGCCTGCCGCCCGGGCGCGCTTCGGTGCCGCAGAGTTGTGCGATCCTGAGCCCATGCTCCCTCAGACGACGCGCGAGGCCGCCCGTCGGTTCGGCGATGCTACCGCCTACGTCACCGAGGCGGGCCGGCCGATCTCCTTCGCCGAGGTCGACCGGCGCTCGGACGAGGTCGCGGCGGGGCTGGCCCGGCGCGGGGTCGCTGCGGGCGACGTCGTCGCGCTCGGTGCTGCCTCCCGGAGCGGAGTACCTGCTCGCGTACCTGGCCGCGGCGAAGCTCGGCGCGATCACCGCCGGCGTCAACCACCGGCTGTCCGAGCCCGAGCGCGAGGTCGTGCTCGGCCGCGCCGGGCCCCGGATCGTGCTCGCCGCTCCCGGGGTCGAGCCCGCCCGGGGCGATGCCGAGGTGGTCTCGGTTGCTGTGGGTGACCAGGGCGCCGACGCACGGCTGCTCCGGGAGCTGCACGGCGACGGGCAGGTCCCCGCGCTGTCCGAGGACCCGGACCGGCCGGTCGCGATCATCTTCACGTCGGGGACGACGGGCGCGCCCAAGGGCGCGCTCTACACCAACCGGCAGCTCGCGTTCATCACGCAGACGGACGTCGGCCGCGTCTGGGGCGGCGGGAGTCGCAGCTTCACCGGGACCTCGTTCGCGCACCTCGGCTTCATGACGAAGCTTCCCGGCAACCTGCAACGCGGCGGGACGAGCTTCATCATGAGCCGGTGGCGCGCCGAGGACGCGTTGAAGCTGGTCGAGCGCGAGCGCATGGCGGTCATGGCCGGCGTGCCGACCCAGTTCGCGCTCATGCTGGCGCGACCCGACTTCGACTCGTTCGACCTGGAGAGCGTGAAGTACCTGATCGCCGGGGGCGGGCCCGTCACGCCCGGACTGGCAGACGAAGCGCGCGCGCGATTCGGTGCCGCGCTCGCGACCCGCTACTCGTGCACCGAGGCGGGGATCGGGCTCGGAACCGCGTTCGACGACCCTCCGGAGGACGCGGTGATCAGCGTCGGCCGTCCACACGCCGCGGTGGACCTGGCGGTGCTCGACGAATCGGACGTCGCGGTTCCGGCCGGCGAGGTGGGGCGCGTGTGCCTCCGCTCCCCGGCGGTGATGGCCCGATACTGGCGCGACCCGGACGCGACGCGCGACGCCTTCACCGCGGACGGCTTCGTGCGCACCGGCGACCTCGGCTGGGTCGACGACCGCGGCCGCCTCCGGCTCGTCGGGCGGAGCAAGGAGATGTACGTGCGCGGCGGGTACAACGTCTACCCCGTGGAGGTCGAGGCGGTGCTCTCCGAGCACCCCGGCGTCGCGGCGGTCGCGGTCGTCCCCCGTTCGGACCCGGTCATGGGCGAGATCGGGGTCGCGGCGGTCGTGCCGCGCGACCCGAGCCGGGCACCGACCCTCGACGAGCTCCGGGACTTCGGGCGCGAGCGGCTCGCGGGCTACAAGCTCCCCGAGGCGGTCGCCGTCGTCGAAGGACTCCCACTCACCGCGATGGAGAAGGTCGACCGCGCCGCGCTCGCCCGCACCCTCGCGCCATCCTGACCGTCTCCGGAGGGCGGGGGCTGCCTGACGGCCACGTCAGGTAACGTGCGCCCGGCATGGAGCTGGACTTCACGGTCGACCAGGAAGAGCTGCAGGCCACGGTGCGGACGGTGCTCGCCAGCGAGTGCACCCCGGCGGTGGTGCGGGAGCTGGTCGAGGCGCGCACCGCGGGCAAGCCGGTCAACGCCGACGGGCTCTGGTCCCACATGGTCGAGCTCGGCTGGCCCGCGCTCACGGTGCCGGAGGCGCACGGGGGGCTGGGCCTGGGCGCGGTCGAGCTCGCGCTCGTCGTCGAGGAGCTCGGCCGGGCGCTCGCGCCCGGACCACTGCTCCCGACCATCAGCCAGTTCGTTCCCGCGCTCGTCACGCTCGGCTCCGAGGAGCAGCGGGGTCGCTTCCTCGCGCCCGTCGCCGCCGGGAGCGCGACCGGGACGCTCGCGCTCGCGGAGGTCACTGGGAGCTTCGACCCCGCCGCGGTCGAGACCACGGCCACGCCCGGAGCCGACGGCGGCTACCGCCTCGACGGCGTGAAGCACGGGGTGCTCGAGGCCGCGATCGCGACCGACATCGTCGTGGTGGCGCGCACTCCGGGGACGACAAGCGACGACGGTGTCGCCGCCTTCGTCGTCGCGGCGGACGCGCTCGACGTCGTGCCGATCGCCGCCCTCGACCAGAGCCGGGTGCTGGCCACCGTCACCCTGGCCGACGTGGACGTCCCCGCCGACCGGGTCCTCGGTGTCCCGGGCCCGTCGACCGCGGCCGGGGTGCGCCGGGTCGTGCAGGAGGCGACGGTCGCGCTCGCCCTCGAGAGCGTGGGCACCGCGCAGCAGGCCTTCGACATCTCGGTCGCCTACGCCAAGGAGCGCGAGCAGTTCGGCGCGCCCATCGGCTCCTTCCAGGCGACCAAGCACAAGCTCGCCGACCTGCTGCTCCTGGTCGAGCGGGCCCGGGCGCTGGGCTACTTCGCCGCGCTCACCATCGCCGAGGCCGACGAGCGGGCCGCGATCTCCACCTCGATGGCGAAGGCCGCGGCCGGCGACGCCGCCCAGCGGGTCGCGCGGGAGGGGATCCAGATCCACGGCGGCATCGGGTACACGTGGGAGCACGACATGCACCTGTACGTGCGCCGGCTGCAGTCCAGCACCGCGCTGTTCGGCGGACCGCACCACCACCGTCAGCTCGTCGCCGACGGCCTCAATCTCTGAGTTCACTGCTCCCTGGCGCGTCGGCGACGAGTCCTCGCGCCTCCGGTCGCAGCGGCACACTCCGAAGTTCTCTGCTCCCTGGCGCTTCGGCGACGAGTCGTCGCGCCTCCGGTCGCAGCGGCTTCGACCTCGAGGTGCCTGCTACCGGGCCAGGACCAGCGAGAAGAGGAAGAGCCAGACCGCGGCGAGTACGAACCCAGTGATCAGCGCGTTCTTGTGCGTGTCGTAGATCACGTTCGTGCCGTCCGGCTTGGTACCGCCGATCACGCCGATGGCGTTCAGCTCCAGCACGCCCCAGATCACCAGCGTGACGATCCAGTACACGGCTCGCTTGCTGCCCTCCGGCGGGAGGATCTGGTTGTACGGGAAGTGCGCGGTGCCAACCATGAACACGAGCAGCGGGAGCGAGAAGATCGTGTTCATGCGGCTCGCCAGGAGCGCCTTGCGGCCGGCCGCCGCGGCCTCGGGATCCGCCTCTCCGCCGGCCTGGACGTTGCGGGCATTGGCGATGACGATCTTCTGGTTGCGCCAGATGATCCCCCACACGTTCACGAACATCGTGAGGCCGAGCAGCACGCCCGTCGCGATGCTGATGCCGGGCAGGGACTTGAAGTAGTCCATGCTGGTGAGCTGCGAGCTGCCGTCGCCGGTGCGCTGCAGCCCGAGCAGCAGCAGGCCGGTGACGACAGTCGCGACCGCGGCCCACCGGAACCACCACAGCGCCCGCGACGCGAGCTTGTCGATCGCGTTGTTGCGGGCCGCGGCCTCCATCTCGGCGAACGCGGGCACCTGGACGAAGTTGAAGTAGTAGAGCAACCCGATCCACGCGATGCCGACGACGACGTGGAGGTAGCGGGACAGGTACGCATACCCACTGCGCGAGAAGATGTCGAGCACCGCGGCAACCATGCGTAACCCCCCGGGAGACCGAGTCTCACCACGTCCGACTGACGGCGCGGAACGTAGCACCGCCGTGCCGGCCAGTCAGGGACGCTTCGCCCACCCGTCGTCCGCGGACCCGGTGCCGGGACGTCCCGCCGCGTCCCACTCCGCGTAGAACTCGAAGAACGGCTCGCCGAACGGGTCTTGGCCCCGCAGGGGCAGGGATCCGCGGCGGATGGTCCAGTCCATCGGGGCGAGCTCGTACGCGGTCTCGAAGTGACGCCCCGCGGCGGCGGCGTCGCCGGCGCGCGCGAGGTGCGCGCCGACCCGGCGCTCGAGCCGGGCGAGCTGCTCGGCTTCGGTCGGCGCGTGGAGGCGCTCGCGGACCGAGGCCGCGTCCTCCGGGACCTCGCCCTCGCGCACCCACCGTCGCAACTGGTCGTGGTGCACCGTGGAGTCGATGTCGGTGAAGTCCTTGAACTGATCGTCGCCGGGCGCGATCACCGGCGCCCGGACGATGTGGTCGTCCTCGTCGATCCAGACGACCGACGGGACGTTGGTGATGCCATAGAGCTCGCTCAGCAGATGCTCGCGGTCGTAGAGGACCGGGAACGTCGGCCGGGGATCGGCCGCGTCGACCCACTCCTTCGCCGCGGCCGCGTTGTCGTCCATCGCGACCGACACGACCTCGAGGCCCTCGGGGGCGAGCTCCTCGGCGAGCTGCTGCCAGGCCGGAAGGTCGTACCGGCACCCGCACCACGACGCCCACGTGACGACCAGCTTCTTGCGCCGGCCGAGCGACGAGTAGCGGAAGTGCCGGTCCGCCACGTCGGGCAGCTCGAAGTCCGGGGCCTGGAGCGACGTCATCGCGGCGATGCGATCCTCGGCGGGGACCCCGATCGCGGCGATCCCTTCCTCGACGTCGACGACGAGCGGGCTGCGCAGCACCGCGGCGAACGCGGCCAGGTCGATCATCCCGTCGACGAGCAGCGCATCCGGGTCCCGCACCGGCACGCAGACCATGCCCCGGCACAGGCCTTCGGGCTTCAGCTGCCACCCGGTCGCGGCGAGGAGCGCCTGCGGCGCGACGAGCACGCGGTCATCCAGAACGCGGCCCTCGACCGGCCGCGCGCCGTGCTCGGCGTCGATGAACGTCACGTTCGCGGCGGTCGTGGAGGTCATGGGCGCAATCTACGCGGCCGACTCACCTGCGGCCTACGCTCGGCCACGTGACTGGTGCTGGCGAGGTCGAAGCCCTCACCGACGAGCTCATCCGGGACCATGACCCCGGTGACCGCCTCGCGTTCCGGGGCGCGCAGTACGACCTGGGCCTCGCGTGGGTGCACTTCCCCGTCGGCTTCGGCGGGCTCGGCACCGACCCGGCGCTGCAGCGCATCGTCGAGACGAGATTGCGGGCCGAGCACATCCACTACGACGAGACCGGCTGGAACGGCTTCGGGCTCTTCCTCGCCGCGCCGACGATCGTCGCCCACGCGCAGGAGGCGACGCGCCGCCGGTTGCTCCGGCCGCTGTTCACCGGCGAGGAGGTCTGGTGCCAGCTCTTCAGCGAGCCCGGCGCGGGCTCCGACCTCGCGTCGCTCGCGACCCGCGCGGTGCGCGACGGCGACGAGTGGGTCGTGAACGGCCAGAAGGTCTGGAACACGCTCGCGCACATGGCCGACCGCGGGATGCTCGTGGCCCGCACCGATCCCGACGTGCCCAAGCACAAGGGCCTCACCTACTTCGCGCTCGACATGCACACGCCCGGCGTCGAGGTGCGCCCGCTCGTGCAGATCACCGGTGAGGCCGAGTTCAACGAGGTCTACCTGACCGACGCGCGGGTGGCGGACGAGGACCGCATCGGCGACGTCGGCGACGGGTGGCGGGTCTCCATGACGACGCTGATGAACGAGCGCGTCACGATCGGCGGTGCGGTGGCGCAGCGCGAATCCGGCCCCATCGGTGACCTCATGCGGGTCTGGCGCGCCCTGCCGCCCGAGCGCCGCGCCGACCCGGTCGCCCGCGACGAGGTCGCCGCGCTCTGGACCGAGGCCGAGGTGCTCCGGCTCACGAACCTCCGCGCGACCCAGAACCGCAAGGCTGGCGTGGCCGGGCCCGAGGGCAGCGTGAGCAAGCTCGCGTTCGCCGAGGTGAACAAGCGCATCTACGAGCTCGCGGTCAACCTTCTCGGACCCGAGGGGATGCTCATCGACACCTACGAGTTCGTGCGTCCCGAGGCGGCGCAACTCACCGGCGGCGGCGACCCCCGCAAGATGTTCCTCCGGTCTCGCGCGAACTCGATCGAGGGTGGCACCTCCGAGATCCTGCGCAACATCCTGGGCGAGCGGGTGCTCGGCCTTCCCGGCGAGCCGCGCACCGACAAGGCGCTGCCGTGGAAGGACGTCCCCCGCAGCTGAGGCCGACCCACGCGGCGGATGGAGGTGGCGGCGGGAATCGAACCCGCGTACGGGGCTTTGCAGGCCCTTGCCTGAACCACTCGGCTACGCCACCGGGAGCCGTGAGGTTACCCGCGGCACCCCGACTGGTCCGGGTTGTCGCAAATCGCGCCTACCCTCGACGTGCGTGGACGGCCCGATGGTCGAGCTCATCGGCGTGACGCGACGCTTCGGGGAGATCGTCGCGCTGGACGGCTTCTCGCTCGTCGTCGCACCGGGCGAGGTCACGGTCCTGCTCGGGCCGAACGGCGCCGGGAAGACCACCGCGGTGCGGGTCATCACTGGGGTCGTCGGAACCGACCGGGGCTCCGTCCGGGTCTTCGGCGCCGACCCGACCGGTCCCGGCGGGCAGGCCATCCGCGAGCGGTGCGGCGTCGTCCCCGCGCGGCCCGCGCTCTACGACCGCCTCGACGGGTACGAGAACCTCCGCTACGCCGCCGAGCTGTACGGGGTCGCCGACGTCCCGGGGCGCATCGAGCACGCCGCGACCCGGTTCGGGATCGTGGACGCGCTCGGCCAGCGGGTCGGCGGCTACTCCACCGGGATGCGGGCCCGCCTCGCGCTGTCCCGGGCCGTCCTCCACGACCCCGATCTGCTCCTGCTCGACGAGCCGACCGCCGGCCTCGACCCCGAATCCGCCCGGGTGGTGCTCGGACTGATCGACGAGATGGCCGACCAGGGCAAGGCGGTGGTGATGTGCACCCACCTGCTGCTCGAGGCCGAGGGCCTCGCGGACCAGGTCGTGGTGATGGACCGGGGCCGAACCCTCGTGGCGGGCACCGCGGGCGAGCTCACCCGGCGCCTGTGGCCGTCGGTCACCGTGGTGATCGACGCCGAGGTGCCCCAGATGCTCGACCGGTTCGCCGGGCTCCCCTTCGTCCGCTCCTACCAGCGCAACGGCGCGGCGCTGGTCGAGCTCGACGACCGCGAGCACGTCGCCGACCTGGTCGATGCGCTGGTCGCCGGTGGGGTGCGCCTGCTCCGGGTCGAGCCGCGGACACCCACGCTCGAGGAGCTCTACTTCACCGTCCGAGCGCGAGGATGAGCACCAACCGCGCGACGACCATCGCCCGCGCCGACTTGCGGCAGCTGCGCGCGAGCCGGGACTTCTGGCTGCCGCTCGCGCTCATCGCGCTGTTCATGTTCATGGTCGTCCCGGCCGGCATGTTGTGGGTCATCTCGACGGTCCAGGATCCGAAGCTGCTCGCGAAGCTCGTCGACGTCGTCGGCCGGTTGCCCGGACCTCTGCGCGCGCGGCTGCACGGCGCCCCTCCCGAGATCCAGGCCTCCTACACGCTCGCGGTCTACTTCTTCGCGCCTCTGGTGACGCTCGTGCCGCTCACGATCTCGTCGTCCATCAGCGCGAACACCTTCGTGGGCGAGCGCGAGCGCGGCAGCGGCGAGTTCCTCGCCCACTCTCCGGCGTCGACCCGTGAGATCTACGCCGGCAAGCTCCTGGCCGCGCTGGTGCCGGGCTACGCGACCGCGCTCGGCGGCGTCGTCGCCTACAGCGCGGTCGTGAACCTGATCGTGTCCATCCGCACCGACGGCGTCCTCTTCCCGGCCGGGAACTGGTGGATCTTCGTGTTCTGGGTGATGCCGCCGCTGATCGGTCTCGCGGTCGCGCTGATCGTCTCGATCTCCTCGCGCGTGAGCAGCGGCGCCGCCGCCCAGCAGGCGTCGTCGTTGATCGCGCTGCCGATCGTGATCGTCGCGTACGGCGTCTCCGAGGCATCGCTGTTCGGCAGCCCCACCACGGCGTGGATCGTGGGCCTCGTGGCCTGGGTGGCCGCCGCGGTCGCGATCCGCCACGGCGCGTCGTCCCTCTCCCGCGAGCGGCTCCTCGGCGTCGGCAGCTGAGACCTCGCTACGCTCCCCCATCGTGAGAGGGGGAGCGCGGGGGGCGCTCGCGGTTGCGCTGCTCGTCGGCGGGCTGACCGCAGGCGCGGGTGCGGCACCGGCGGGAGCCGCCGTGAGCCGTTCGCGCGCGGCTGCGTGCGACTGGCCGATGTGGGGCTACGCACCGACGCGGACCTTCGCGACGGCCTGCCCGAGCGCGGTCACTCCCACTACGGCATCGAAGCTCCGGCTGCGCTGGTTCTTCAACACCCGTGACGTGGTGACCGCGACGCCGGCGCTCGTGGACGGGACGCTCTACGTCGGCGACTGGTCCGGGCGTGTGTACGCGCTGCGCGCCTCCGACGGCACGCCACGATGGACGTTCGACGCCGAGCCGCAGCCGCTCGTGTACAGCGGCCAGGTCGTGGCGTCGGCGGCCGTCGCCGAGGTGCGCGGCGTCCGGACGGTCTTCGTGCCCTCCGGCAAGGCGATGTACGCGCTGCGCGCGTCGGACGGGCACCTGCTGTGGAAGCACACGCTGAGCCGCGGGAACCCCGCACGCGACCCGACCGAGATCGAATCCTCACCGGTGGTCGCCGACGGCAAGGTCGTCTTCGGGTGGGACGTGCACAACTCCGGCAAGGGCTTCCCGGCGGGGCTGATGGCGCTGGACGCGCGCACCGGGCACGAGCGCTGGAAGTTCGTGACCGCGCCCGACGCCGACACGGGCGCGGCGGCACCGAGCCCGACCGGCCCCGGCTGCGGCGACGTCTGGGGCTCCCCCGCGGTCGACGTGGCCCGCAAGCTCGTGATCGCCGGGACCGGCAACTGCACGGAGGCGTCGGGTTGGGGTCGCTTCAGCGACGCGATGTTCGCGGTCGACCTGGCGACCGGTGCGCTGCGTTGGACCTACCAGCCCCACGCGTCGAACCGCGACGACCTGGACTTCGCGGGCGCACCCAACCTCATCGACGAAGGCGGCCGGGCCCTCGCGGGTCTCGGCAACAAGGATGGCAAGTACTACCTGGTCGACCGCACGAACGGCGCGCCCGTCGCCGCGGTGACCGCCACCCAGCCCGGCCTCAACCGGCCGGGCGGGAACTTCTCGACCGGCGGGTTCATCGGGCCGTCCGCGTACGGCGACGGCATCGTCGTCGGCGGGACCGCCGTCGGCCCCGCCCCGTACCTGCACGGCATCGACGTCGCCCGCGCCGCGCTCGCGTGGCAGGACCCGGCCCCGAGCGCGACGTACGCGGCGACCGGGATCGCCGGCAACGTCGCGTTCGTCGGCGGGACGGACTTCACGCTGCGGGCCGTCGCGGTGGACACCGGCCGCGAGCTCTGGTCGCACCCGATGAAAGGGGCGGTCTCCGGCGGCGCGGTGATCAGCCGTGAGGACGTCTTCGCGGTCGCGGGCATCCGCGAGCCCGGGTTGCACAAGCGCAGCCGGTCGAGCGGGATCTACCGGTTCTCGCTGCACGGCCCGCGGGCCAGGATCCACATCCGCCCGCCGACGCCGTCGTCGACCGCGACGCACCCGTCGGCCCCGCAGGCGTGCGTCGGCTCCCCGTGCGCGATGACGTTCGACCTGAAGAAGCCTCCGGCCGGCCTGACGCCGACCGCCACGCTCGAGATCCGTGAGCACCCGTTCCGCCTGCACTTCGAGGCTCACGGGCTCGGGCCGCCGGCCGGGTGGATCCGGTCCGGCACCCCCGCCGCGACTGCGGGCGCGACCGCCTACGCGGTCTTCCTGTCCGAGAGCGACGACGAGCCGACCGGCGGCCTGGTCTGCGTGCTCGACGCCGAGCTCGCGTGCACCGGGACCCACATCCCGCGTCGCGGCGCGACCTACAACCGGGCGACCCTCGTCGCGGTCAAGGACACCAAGACGATCCCGACGCTGGCCGACGGCTTCGAGCGACTCGTCACCACGGTCTCGTTCGATCCACCGCTGCAACCGAATCCCAAGTGAGGAGCACCATGCGCGCACCCCGACTGGTCCCGGTCCTGTCCGTCCTCGTGCTGGTCGCGGTCGGGCTGCTCGCCGCAGCGAGCGGCGCCGGGGCAGTCGCGCCGCGTGCCGCGTCCAACAGAAGCCGAGCGATCATCTTCAGCGGCGAGGGGAACAACCTCAACGCGTACGAGAGCGTGCCGCCGTTCCGCCACCAGCGCGTGATCACGACGCGGGCGGACGATCCCCACGGGCTCGACATCAACGGGCAGATGTGCTTCTTCCCCGGGACCAAGCCCGGTGGCAGGCGCTGGTTCATCGCGGGCGAGGACACCGGGCAACCGAACCCGCCGCAGGGCTGGGGCATCTTCGCGTTGCGCGGCAACCGGATCGGCGACCTGCACGCCAAGAAGGTCGGCAAGCTCACGCCGACCTACCAGGGCTCGCTCGACAACGCCGAGAACTACGGCTGCGGGTTCCTGAAGGACGGGCGCGTCCTCACCACCGACGTCGGGAACCAGGCGACCGGCAACGGCGACGGGCAGCTCATCGTGTGGTTCCCGCCGTTCAACCGGACCGACGTGAAGTACTGCAAGATCGACGTCGGCCTCGCGACCGCAGGCGGCATCTACGTCAAGCACGACAAGGTCTTCGTCGCGTCCGCCCGCGCACCGACCGCGGGAGTCTGGACCTACACCGGTCCGTTCCCGACGTCCAACACCGCGGCCGGCGGTTGTGGCCGGACCGACGGCACGGGCGCGCCGCTCGCCACATCGGTGCACAAGGAGCTGTTCATCCCCGGTGGGGGTCCGGTCGCGACGCCGAACGCCATCGCGCCGTCGCCGCGCGGGTACTACGTGTCGAGCGTCATCAGCGGCGTCATCGCCGAATTCGACCGGCACGGCACGTTCCTGCGCAACGTCCTCGCACCGGCTCCGGGCGACACCCTCGGCGCCCAGCCCTACAAGACCGGGACACCGCTCGGGATCGGCGTCGACCGCGCCGGTGATCTCTTCTACGCGGACATCGGCGTCGTGGTCACACCCGACAGCGTCGGGCCCGGCGACGACACCGGCACGCTCCGGCGAATCCACTTCGCCCACGGCCGGCCGCAGCCGCCCGAGATCATGGATCGCCACCTCGCCTTCCCCGACGGGATCGGCGTGCTCGAGCCGACCCGGTAGCACCTGGGTCGTTCGACCCATGTTTGGCCGACGTCGCTCCGTGGCAACCTCCGGACCGTGTGGGGGGAGCGAGGGGGTGGTCCGGCGCGGGTTCCCGCGCTCGACGGCTTGCGGGGGCTCGCGGTCGCGGGTGTCCTGCTGTTCCATGCCGGGTTCGGCTGGGCCGCGGGCGGGTTCCTCGGCGTCAGCATCTTCTTCACGCTCTCCGGGTTCCTGATCACATCGCTGCTGCTGTCCGAGCGCGACGCCAACGGCCGGATCTCGCTCCGGCGGTTCTGGTCCCGGCGGGCGCGGCGGATCCTGCCGGCGGCGCTCGTCGCGCTGGCCGGGATCGCGGTCTACGGCCTCACCGTCGCCGACGCCCACCAGGCGGCGCGGCTCCCGGGTGACGGGCTCAGCGCGCTAGCCGAGGTCGCGAACTGGCGCTTCGTGCTCGGCGACCAGTCGTACGCAGCGCTCTTCTCCGCCCCGTCACCGGTGCAGCACTTCTGGTCGCTCGCAATCGAGGAGCAGTTCTACCTGGTCTTCCCGCTGCTCCTCGTCGGCATGACGCTGTGGACCCGGCGCTCGCGCCGCAGCCTCGGAGCCGTCGTCGCGTTGCTCGCCGCGGGGTCCGCCGTGCTGGCCGCGCTCACGTTCTCGCCGGGACACGACCCGTCACGCGTGTACTACGGCACCGACACTCGCGCGGTGGAGCTGCTCGTCGGCGCGCTGCTCGCGATTCTCCTGACGGGTCGTGAGCGGCTCTCCGGCGCGAAGGTGCGCGTGGTGGCGGCGGCCGCCGGCACGATCGCGCTCGTCGCGCTCGTCGCCGCGTGGGTCGTCGTGCGACAGGGTGACGACCTTCTGTACCGCGGTGGTCTGCCCGTGCACGCGCTCCTCGTCGCACTCGTAATCACCGCGGTGATGGTTCCCGGGCCGGTCCGGACCGGGCTCGCGTTCGCACCGTTGTGCGCGCTCGGCCTCATCAGCTACGGCGTCTACCTGTACCACTGGCCGATCTTCCTCTGGCTGAGCCCCGAGCGCACCGGCCTCGACGGCGCGGGGCTCTTCGCCCTCCGCCTCGCGCTCACGCTGGCAGTCGCGATGGTCTCGTACGTGTGGATCGAGCAGCCGATCCGGCGCGGTCGGCGGATCACGGGGTGGCGACCCGCGATCGTCGCCCCCGCGCTCGCGGCCGGCGTCGCGGCTCTCTTCGTGAGCGTGCCGGGCGCAGCGAGCTCACCCCGGCTCGTGTTCCGCGCGGTCCGGTCCACCGACCGCGCGCTCTCGGCCAGGGTCACGTCGAACCCGGTGGCCACGCCCGCGACCGCGCCCGTTCTCGCGACGGCCGCAGCGACGAGACGGGCCGCCGCGCCGGCGACCCTGCCGGTGACCGGCCCGGCCCCGCCGCCGGGCTTTTCGAGCCCGCCCGTCCGCCGGATCATGCTCGTGGGCGACTCGGTCGCGCAGACCCTCGGGCGCGGGCTCGAACGTTGGGGTCCGGCACACGGCGTACGCGTGCTCAACGCGGCGCGCTTCTACTGCGGCATCGCCCGCGGCGGCCGGCTGGCCATCGCGTTCGGGCACGACCAGACCACGTGCGGTGACTTCACCCGTCAGTGGCCTCCACTGCTCGACCGGTTCCACCCGGACGTCGTCGTCGTCCTGTCCACCATCTGGGACACGACGGCCCGCCAGCGCAGCGAGTGGGGCCCGGGCTACGTGGACCACGGCGACCCGCGGTTCGACCAATTCGTCGAGGGCGAGTGGCGGACCGCGGCGAACCTGCTCTCGTCGCGGGGTGCCCGCGTCGTGTGGCTGAGCGCGCCGTGCGCGGCGACCGGGGTGTCCGCCGGGCTCGCGTACGCCAACCGCACCTACCTGCCCGAGCTCCGCCGGACCACCCACGTCGTGACGGTCGACCTCGACCACCACGTCTGCCCGGACGGCACGTTCTCGGACCAGCTCGGTCCGGTCGCCGACGGTCGACCCGACGGCCTGCACTTCTCGGACCCGGGCGCGGACTGGGTCGCCCAGTGGCTCGGACCCGCGCTGACGGACCGCGCGCTGATCAGCCCGGTGACCGCGCCCGACCACGCGCTCGCGCCCTGAAGCCGACGCCGACACTGACGCTGGTGGTGCGTCTGGTGATCGACGGGGTGGGCACGGCGAGGCGGGGGCGGTGCTCGCAAGGACGCAGGACGAAGGCGCAGTGGGCTTCTGCGTCGAGGACGAGGACGCCGCGAGCGCCGTCACCGACCGGCGTGACCCCCCGCAGTGATTGCCGGACGTACCACTAGAGTCAGGTTCGTGAGCCTTCCTGTGCGCGTCCTGTCCGTCGGCGCCGGTGCGCCCAGCCTGCGCCTCGCGGCGGCCGAGGTCGGTGCCGCCTGGTCCCGGGGGGGCAAGGGCCAGTCCGCGGTCTGCGCCCCCGACGAGGACACCCTGACCCTGGCCGCCGAAGCCGGACTCACGGCCCTGGAGGCCGCGGGCGTCACCGCGGACGCGATCGACGGCCTGTGGTGGGGAACGACCCGGCCGCCGTTCGCCGAAGGTCCCAGCCACGCGGTGCTCGCCTCGGCCCTCGGCCTGTCACCCCAGTCCGGCGGCGCGCTCGACCGCGGGATCACCGCACGCAGGCATGGACGCACTGCTCGCGGCCGCGGACGCGGTCGCCGCCGGATCCGCGCGGGTCGCCCTCGTCATCGTGTCCGATGCGCTGGTGCCCGGGCTCGGATCCTCGTTCGAGGCCCGCTGCGGTGCGGGCGCGGCGGCGGTCGTCCTCGCCGCGGACGGCGGCACCGCCGCCATCACCGCGCGCGTCACCCGGACCGCGCCGCTGCTCGACCGCTACCGCGGCGACGGGGAGGACGCCACGCGCGACCTCTACGACCCCCGCCTGTTCCGCGAGGAGATGTTCCTGCCGGTCGTGCGCGAGGTCGGCGAGCACCTCGGCGCGTTCGACGTGCGGGCGTGGTCCCTCCCCGACCCCGACGGCCGCCTCGGCGCCACGGTCGCGAAGTCGCTCGGAGCCACCAACCCGGCCTCATCGTCGGTGTACGCGGCGGTCGGCGACACCGGCGCCGCGGCCGCGCTGCTCGGCGGCGCAGGTGCACTCGACGCGGCGGGTGGGGTCGCGATCGTCGGGACCGGTGGCGGCCGCACGACGGGTGTCGTCATCACCGCCGACGCGCCGGTGCCCGGCGCGGCCGCGGTCGCCGACGCGCTGTCCGGCGGCCGGCCCACGACCTACGCCGGGGCGCTGCGCGGCTCGCGGTCAGCTCACGCCCGCCGGCGAGACGATCCCGATGGGCGTCCCACCCGAGAGCGCGATGTTCGCTCGCGGCGCGGTCGAGATGCTGCAGATGCTCGGCGGGCGCTGCACCGACTGCGGGACGATCAACACGCCGCCGTCCATCCATCCTGCCTGCATCGCGTGCGGCGGGACCAAGCTCGAGCCCGTGCCGCTGGCCCGGCGCGGCAGCGTCCACACGTTCATCGTCAACCGGACCATGCCCGCACCGTTCGTCGCCCCGCTGCCGATCGCGGTCATCGACCTCGAGGACGGCGCGCGGATCATGCTCCAGGTGGTGGGCGACGGCGAGGGCCTCGAGATCGGGACCCAGGTGGAGCTGGTCCTGCGCCGCTACGCGCACGAGCGTGGCGTCCCGGTCTACGGATGGAAGGCGCGAGCCGTGCCGGAGGCGGTCACCACCGAGGAGGGAAAGTGAGCTGGAACCGGGTTGCCGTCGTCGGCGCCGGCCTGATCAAGTTCGGCGAGCTCTTCGAGCAGTCCTACGAGACGATGGCCGCGGGTGCGTTCCGGGCCGCGTGCGCCGCGGTCGACAAGGGCTTCGACCCTGCGTCCGTCGATGCCGCGTTCGTGGCGACCCAGCGGGGGACGCTCTGGGGGCAGGAGGGCATCGCCGGCAACACGGTCCCGACCGCGCTCGGGCTCGCCGGCATCGCGTGCACCCGCATCGAGAACGTGTGCCCGTCCGGGTCCGACGCGTTCCGGGTCGGCGCGATGGCGGTGGCGAGCGGCGTCCATGACGTCGTCCTGGTGATCGGCGTCGAGAAGATGCGGGACAAGTCGTCCGAGGAGGGCCTGCTCTCCCGCGCCGCGGCCGGCCACCCGATCCTCACACGCGGCGAGACCGCACCGGTCCTGTTCGCTCCGTTCGCGACCCGGCACATGCACGAGTTCGGCACCACCCGCGAGATGCTCGCCTCGGTGGCGGTGAAGAACCACTACAACGGCGCGCTCGACCCGTACGCGCACTTCCAGAACGAGATCACGGTCGACCAGGCGATCGCCGCCCCCGCGGTCTGCTCGCCGCTCCACCTGCTCGACTGCTGCCCGCAGACCGACGGTGCGGCCGCGACGCTCCTGGTCTCGGCCGAGCGCGCCCATGAGTTCACCGACAACCCGGTGTACGTCGCCGGCTTCGGCGTCGCCACCGACCATCCGTACCTGCACGAGAAGACGAGCTTCGTCGGACTCGACGCCACCGTCCTCGCATCGCAGCGCGCGTACGCGATGGCCGGGGTCGCGCCGAGCGACATCGACATGGCCGAGGTGCACGACTGCTTCACGATCACCGAGATCCTCGACATCGAGGACCTCGGCTTCGTCGACAAGGGCAAGGGCGGGATCGCGTCCCTCGAGGGCGAGACCGCGCTCACCGGCCGCATCCCGGTCAACACCTCCGGCGGCCTCCTCGCCAAGGGCCACCCGATCGGCGCCACCGGGATCGCACAGATGACCGAGTGCTGGTGGCAGCTGCGGGGCCAGGCCGAGGAGCGTCAGGTCGAGATCCGCAACGGCTACGCCCTCCAGCACAACGTCGGCGGGCGCGGCTCGGGTGTGAGCGTCGTGAACATCCTCACGAACCGGGCCTAGCGCGATCTCGTGACCGTCAACGTCGAGACGACCGGCGACGGGGTCTGCGTCATCACCCTCGACCGACCCGAGGCCAAGCACGCGCTCACCGTCGAGATGCGCGATCTCATCACCGAGGCCCTGCGGGCCGGGCGTGCGGATCCCGCGGTGCGCTCCTTCCTGATCACGTCCACGGGTGACGCGTTCTGCGCGGGCATGGACCTCTCGGCCTCGACCGTCTCCCAGGCGGGAACGCCCGGCTTCGACCCCCGCACCACCGCCGAGGCGCTGCGCGTCGGCGTCCAGGCGTTCATCCGCGAGCTCTGGGAGCTCGACAAGCCGACGGTCGCCGCGGTCAACGGCGCCGCGGTCGGCCCGGGCGCGCACCTCGCGCTCGCCTGCGACTTCGTCCTCGTCCACCCGAAGAGCCGGTTCCTCTGGTCGTTCCACAAGTGGGGCCTCGTCGTCGACGCCGGCGGCGCCTACCTGCTCCCGCGCCTCGTCGGCCTCCCGCGGGCGAAGGCGATGATCCTCCTCGGGGAGGGCGCGACGGGCGCCGAGGCGGTCGAGCTGGGGCTCGCCTACCGCTGCGTCGAGCCCGAGCAGCTCGCGCGGGACGCGCTCGACCTCGCGACCCGGCTCGCCACCGGCCCGACCCGTGCGCTCGGCCTCTCGAAGCGGTTGCTCAACGCGAGCTTCGAGACCGACCTCGGCGCGCTGCTCGAGCTCGAGGGTGCGTACCAGTCGCTCGCCACCGCCTCGAGCGACCTCGTCGAGGGCATGGCCGCGTTCCGCGAGAAGCGCGACGCGACGTTCACCGGCACCTGACCGCGATCCCGGCAATTCGGTAGGGTCACGCTGCATGGGGGGACGGTGGCGCAGCGCGCGACTGCGGGCGTTCGGCGCGCTCGTGCCCCGGCGCGCCGACGGCGCGTGCCGGTGGTGCGCACCGCGGCGACGTACGTCCAGCCCGGCGGCGACGGCACCGTGACGCTGCGGCCGGGCCGGATCCGGCTCGCGGGCCGGGCGTGCGATCTGGACCACGACCGGCTCACGCCGCACTGGGAGGTCGTCGCCGCGCCCCGGGCAGCGCGTGGTCGCTCGCGGACGCCGGGAGCTGGTCACCGACGCTCGCGGTCGACCAGCCGGGGCCGTTCCACGTGCGCCTGACCGTCACCGACGGGCGCGGCGCGGTGAGCCGCAGCTCCGAGGTCGAGGTCTGGGGCGGGCCGCGCGGCTCGGGCGACCGGCTGGACTGGAACGACCCGCGCTGCGGGTGACAGTGTCTGACGTCCACGTCAGTTTCGTGTCCGCACGGTCCGAGGGGGGTCCATGGGTCAGCTCGATGGCAAGGTCGCGATCGTCACCGGGGCGGGGCGCGGGATCGGGCGCGCCGAGGCGCTCCTGCTCGCGGCCGAGGGCGCGGCGGTCGTCGTCAACGACCTCGGCGGTGAGTCCAGCGGCGAGGGCTCCGACCAGCGGCCCGCCCAGCAGGTGGTGGACGAGATCGTCGCCGCCGGCGGCCGGGCCACCGCGAACTTCGACAACATCGCCTCCTGGGACGGAGGGCAGGCGTTGGTGTCGCAGGCGGTCGACGAGCTCGGCGGGCTCGACATCCTCATCAACAACGCCGGGATCCTCCGGGACAAGATGAGCTTCAACATGACCGAGGACGAGTGGGACCTGGTCATCGACGTCCACCTCAAGGGCCACTTCGTGACCAGCCGGTTCGCGGCGTCGTACTGGCGCCAGCAGAGCAAGGACACCGGTGGCCCGGTCGACGCGGCGATCGTGAACACCGCCTCCGAGTCCGGCCTGTACGGCAACGCGGGCCAGGTGAACTACGCGGCGGCGAAGGCCGGGATCGCGTCGATGACGATCGTGATGGCCCGCGAGCTCGAGCGGATCGGCGTGCGCGTCAACGCGATCGCGCCGGTCGCCCGCACCCGGCTCACCGAGGCGGTCGCCGGGGACTTCATGAACGCGAAGGAGGGCGAGTTCGACCGCTTCGCCCCCGAGAACCCGGCTGCGATCGCGGTCTGGCTCGCTTCCCCGCTCGCGAAGGGGATCAGCGGCCAGGTCGTCAAGGTGCAGGGCGGCCAGACCCAGCTGCTGCGCGGCTGGCGCCCGGTCACCGAGGCGACCTCGGACGCGGTCTGGACGCTCGACTCGATCGAGGCCAGCCGCGGTGCGCTGATCGGCGACGCCGACACCGGCGTGCCGCCGTTCATGCCCGTGGTCGAGAGCTAGCCGGAGCGCGGCGTGCACCTGGCCTGGGGCGAGGAGGAAGAGGCGTTCCGCGCCGAGCTCCTCGCGTTCCTCGACGAGTACGCACCGGCCGAGGCGCGGCGTGCGGCGCGACTTCGCGGGCAGCGTCCGCGCCGGCGGCGACGGCTCCCTGATCCCGCAGTGGGCGCGCGACTGGCAGGCGACGCTGTTCGACCACGGTTGGATGATCCCCGGGTACCCGCCCGAGCTCGGCGGGCGCAACGCGACCCCGGTCCAGACGCTCGTGTACCTCGAGGAGATGGCGCGCCTCGGTATGCCCCGCTCGGTGCACTTCCCCGGCTACGCGATCGTCGCGCCGACGCTGCTCGAGTTCGGCACGCCCGCGCAGCGCGAGCTCGTCCCCGCCGCGATCCGCGGTGACACCGTGTGGTGCATCGGGATGAGCGAGCCCAACGCGGGCTCGGACCTCGCGGGCCTCACGACCCGCGCCGTGCTCGACGGCGACAACTTCGTCATCAACGGCCAGAAGGTCTGGACGTCCTACGCGATGGACGCCCAGCTGTGCTGCTGCTACGTCCGCACCGACCCCGACGCGGCGAAGCACCGCGGGATCTCGCTGCTCATCGTCGACATGAAGACGCCGGGCATCGAGATCCGCCCGCTGCGCCACCTGACCGGCGCGGCCGACTTCGCCGAGGTGTTCTTCACCGATGTCGCCGTGCCCCGCGAGAACCTCGTCGGCGCGCTGAACGACGGCTGGCGGCTCACCCAGGGTTCGCTCGCGCACGAGCGCGCCGGGCTCTGGGTCGAGAGCGTCGCCCGGCTCGAGCAGAGCATCACCGGGCTGGTCGAGCTCGCCCGCAAGATCGGCGTGGCGGACGACCCGGTCGTGCGCCGCCGGATCGGCGAGGCGTCCCAGCGCGCGACGACGCTGCGCTCGCTCGGGTACAAGGGCTTCACGTCGTTCGCGCAGGGCTCGTCCGCGCCCGAGCACTCGTATCTGAAGCTGGCCAGCTCGGAGCTGGGCAAGGCGCTGTTCGAGCTCGGCATGGAGATCCAGGGGCCGTACGGGCCGGTCATCGACGAGGCGCGCAGCCCCGATGCCGGGCGCTGGATCCTCGGGATGTTCGTGAGCTTCGCCAACACGATCGCCGGCGGTTCGAGCGAGATCCAGCGCAACATCATCGCCCAGCGGGTCCTCGGACTCCCCCGCGCATGAGGAGCCGCCGGAGGGTACCGACGCGATCAATGCCCGGCGATCGCCCTCCGGAGGACTTCGAGGAGGCACGGTGGACTTCGCGCTGACGGACGAGCAGGAGCTGCTCCGCGACTCGACGCGCGCGCGCTCCTCGCGCGGGAGTGCCCGCCCGCGCTGCTGCGGGCGCACATGGAGGACCTGACCGCCGCGGCGCCGTTGTGGGACCACCTACGGGAGTTCACCGCGGTCGGCGTCGGACCCGTCGTCGACCTCTGCGTGCTGATGGAGGAGCTCGGGCACGTCGCCGCGCCCGTCCCGTTCTTCGGGTCTGCGGTGCTCGCCGCGCCGGTGCTGGAGGCGATCGGGTCCGAGCTGGTCGGCCCGGTCCTGAGCGGCGAGCAGACCGCGACGATCGCGCTCGCCGGCCCCGAGGGGCTCTGGGTGCTCAACGACGGTCCGTACAAGAGCTTCGTCCCGGACGTCGAGGTCGCCGACCTGATCCTCGCGATCGACGGCCGTGGCGCCGTCGTGCACCTCGAGGACCCCGAGCGGCACCGCCTGGAGATGATCGATCCGAGCCGACCTCTGTACGACGTGAAGACCGACGGCGCGTCGGTCGCGGTCGGAGCGCTCCCCGACCGCGCCGTCGACCGGGTGCTGGCGCGGGCGACAGTGGCGCTCGCGGCCGAGCAGGTCGGGACGGCGCGCCGGCTCTTCGGCATGGCGCTCGACTACGCGAAGCACAGGATCCAGTTCGACGTCCCGATCGGCTCGTTCCAGGCGGTGCAGCACAAGCTCGCCGACATGAGCCTCGACGTCGAACGGGCTTGGAGCGCGGTCTACTACGCCGCGATGACGCTCGACGCGGACGATGCCGACCGGCAGCGCGCGGTGCACGTGGCCAAGGCGGCCGCCGGCGAGGCGGCGAAGCGGGCCGCGAAGGACGGCATCCAGATCCACGGCGGCATCGGGTACACGTGGGAGCACGACCTGCACCTGTTCATGCGCCGGGCCTTCGGCACCGAGGCGCTGCTGGGTACCGCCGGCTGGCACCACGACCGGCTCGGGGACCTCCTGATGACCGGCGGCACATAGTCCCGCGGCGCGGCCCGTCATCCGGCGGGTTCCACGGTGTAGATTTTGTGTGACACAGGCGTCAGGTTTCTAACGCCGTCGAAGGGGGGTCAGCGATGACCGACGTGGATCTGGTGCAGCTGGCGGGAAGTCGGGGCCGGCTGAGCGTGGCGCCGACGGTGGACCAGGTGACCGCCGAGGTGATCCGCGGCGCGATGGAGACCATCTGCTTCGAGATGGCCGTCTACGTCTCGCGCACGGCGACCACCCCGATCCTGAACCAGAGCAACGAGCGCAACGCGACGATCCTCGACGCGCAGGGCCGGCTCGCCGCGCTGTCGGTCGGGATCCCGCAGTTCATGCTCACCTCCACGCTGCCCGTGCGCTTCGCGCTCCAGCTCCTCGGGCCCGAGGAGTTCCGCGAGGGCGACGTGTTCGTCGCCAACGACCCGTACCACGGCGGCGGCCACCTCCCCGACTACAACGTCTTCGCACCGGTCTACGCCGACGACCCGTCGGCGCCCGGCGGCCGGCGCATGGTGCTCATCGCGAGCATCCAGTGCCACCACGGCGACACCGGCGGCGGTGTGCCCGGCGGCTACAACGTGACCGCGGGTGACATCTGGGGTGAGGGCGTCCGCTGGCCCACGGTCAAGGTCGTCGACCGCGGGGTGGAGCGCAAGGACGTCCTCTACGCGCTGCAGGTGAACAACCGCATCCCGAGCTACATCGGCGACCTGCGCGCGCAGATCGGTGCCGCGCAGCTGGCCGCGCAGCGGCTCGGCGAGATGATGGACCGCTACGGCGCGGGCACGGTCGAGGAGTCGGTCGACTACATGATCGACTACGCGGCGCGCCGGTTCCGCGAAGAGGTCGCCGCGTGGCCCGACGGCGTCTACGAGGCCGACGCGTACGTGGATCACGACCCGCTCGGCAACCCGGACGTGCACCTCCACGTGAAGATCACGGTCGCGGGCGACGAGATCACGATCGACTACACGGGCAGCGACACCCGACCCGAGCTGCAGGCGTGGTCGACGTTCGGCAACACCCGCGGGTACACGGTCGGCCAGATCGCGTCGATGATGGACCCCGAGATCCCGAAGAACGAGGGCTTCTTCGACCAGATCAATCTCGTCGTCCCGGAGGGCTGCGTCCTCAACCCGCCGCCGGGCAAGCCGGTGAGCGCGGGCACGCACCATCCCGGCGCGGACGTCGGCGAGGTCATCGCGGTCGCGATGCAGCACGTGCTCCCCGACAAGGCGGTGCCGCAGACCTACAAGACGGGGATCCCGACCATCATCGTCGGCGTCGACCCGGTGACCGGCCAGACCTTCACGGACCACTCGGCCGAGGTGTACGCGGGCTGGTGCAACGCGGGCAAGGGCATGGACGCCTGGGGCGCGCAGAACGCAAGCTTCGGCAACCTGTGGAAGGCCACTGCGGAGATCAACGAGAGCCTCTACCCGCACGTGCAGTGGGACCGGGACTACCGCATGGACTCCGGGGGGCCGGGCCAGTGGCGCGGGCTGTGCGGGAGCCACTACGAGAAGGAGGTCCTCGTCGACGCGAAGGTCTACACGTACGTCGTCGGCATGAAGTACCCGATGCCGGGGATCTGCGGGGGACAACCGGGTGAGCCCAACAAGATGGTCATCCGCTACGGCTCCGACGACCCGTTCGTCGTCAAGCACACCGCGGACTGGGTGCCGATCACTGCGGGCCAGCGGGTCATGTACGACTACGGCGGCGGGGGCGGCTGGGGCGACCCGCTCGACCGGGACCCGCACCAGGTGCTCGACGACGTGCTGGACGAGTACGTGAGCGTCGAGGGCGCGTCGCGCGACTACGGCGTCGTCCTCACCGGGTCGCTCGACGAGCTCACCCTCGCGGTGGACCACGAGGCGACCGAGCAGCTGCGTGCCGAGCGTCGCAACGCCCTCGCCTGACATGGGCTACCGGATCGGTGTGGACGTCGGCGGCACGTTCACCGACGTCATCTGCGTCACCCCCACCGGCGAGGTCCTGCTCGACAAGACACCTTCGACCCTCGACGACCAGTCGACCGGCGTGATGAACGGCATCGCGCTCGTCGCGGAGCGGTTCGGGCTCACCCTGCCGGAGCTGTGCGCGCAGCTCGACATCGTCGTGCACGGCACCACCACCGCCGACAACACGATGATCGAGATGGACGGTGCTGCAACCGGGCTCCTGGTGACGCGCGGCCACCGCGACGAGATCGAGATGCGGCGGGTCCACAAGGAGGAGATCTGGGACCCCACGTACCCGGCGCCGATCCCGATCGCGCGCCGCCGGGCCCGGATCCCGATCCCCGAGCGGATCGACCACCGGGGCCAGGTGATCCTCGCGCTCGACGAGGAGGCCGTGCGCGAGGGCGTGCGCCGGCTGCGCCGGCTCGGCGTGACGTCGATCGCGGTGATGTTCCTCTTCTCGTTCGTCAACCCCGAGCACGAGCGCCGCGCCGCGGAGATCATCCGCGAGGAGTTCCCCGACGTCGAGCACATCTCGCTGTCGCACGAGGTCATGGCCCGCGGCCCCGAGTTCGAGCGGGTCTCCACCACCCTGGTGAACGTGTACGTCGCGCCACGCATCGCGTCGTACGTCGAGCACCTGCAGGAGAAGCTGCGCAGCGCGGGCTACGCCGGGCAGCTGCTGATCATGCAGGCGACCGGTGGGGTCATGCCCCCGGACTACGTCGCCCGGCGCGCGGTGACGCTCCTCGCGAGCGGGCCGACCGGTGGCGCCATGGGGGCCGCGCTGGCGGCGGGACGGGCCGGCGTCGACGACTTCGTCGCGGTCGACATGGGCGGCACGAGCTTCGACCTCTGCCTGGTGCGCGGTGGACGCCCCGAGATCAAGACCGACTGGAACTGGCGCTACCGCTACTACATCGGGCTCCCGATGGTGGACGTGCAGAGCGTCGGCGCCGGCGGCGGGTCGATCGCACGCGTCCGGCAGGGCGCCCTGCTCGTCGGCCCCGAGAGCGCGGGGTCCACGCCCGGGCCCGCGTGCTACGGCAGGGGGGGTGACCGCCCGACGGTCACCGACGCGGACGCGGTGCTCGGCTACCTCCCGGTCGACGGGTTCGCGGGCGGGCGGATGATGTTGGACATCGACGCGGCCCGCGCCGCGATCGAGGCCGAGGTCAGCGGCCCGCTCGGCATCGACGTCGTCGAGGCCGCGTGGGGCATCGAACGGATCGTCAACTCGAACATGGCGAACGCGACCCGGCGGGTCCTCGCCGGTCACGGCGCGGACCACCGGCGGCTGTCGCTGATCGCCTACGGGGGCAACGGCGCGGTGCACGCGTGGGCGATCGCCGCCGAGCTCGGCATGGACCGCATCCTCGTGCCCAAGGCCGCGCCGGCGTTCTCCGCCCTCGGCGTGCTCGTCGCCGACTACGTCGTGGATCTCGTGCGCGCGTACGTCGTGCCGCTCTCGCAGGTCGACCTGGCGCGGCTGCGCGAGCTGATGCACGAGATCTCCGACGAGGCGCGCAAGGAGATGGAGCCCACGGGGCTGACCGAGGCCCAGACCCAGGTCACCCTCTTCGCGGAGATGTGCTACCCGGGCCAGAACTTCGACATGAGCGTGCCGGTGCCCGAGGGCGAGCGGCTCGACGAGGTCGGGTTGCTCGATCTCGCCGAGCGCTTCCACGACCAGCACGAAGCGGAGCGGGGCTTCTGCTTCCGCAACCAGCAGCCCCTGGTGCGGGGTGTGCGCTTCGTCGCCCGCGGCACGACGCCCAAGCCCGATCGATTCGCCGAGCTCGGGACCACGACCGACGCCGAGCAGGCGCGCAGGGACCACCGCCGCGCGTACTTCGGCGTCGACTTCGTCGACACGCCGGTCTACGACGGACCCCGGCTCGGCCCCGGCGCGACCCTGGAGGGGCCGGCGCTGATCGAGGAGCCGTTCACCGTGGTCGTCGTCCCGCCCGGCGCCCGCGTGGTCCTCGACGACCTCGGCAACTACGAGCTGAGTCTCTAGCCGCTCCATCCTCCGCGCCGCGTTCGTCGCCGCGCGTCGCGTGAGAGGCTTGCGGCATGGGTGACGTGATGACCGAGGCCGAGGTGCTGGCGTTCCTCAGCAGCGACCCGCCCCGCACCGGCAAGCTCGCGGTGACCCGGCGCGACGGCAGCCCGCACGTCGCGCCGGTGTGGTTCGTGCTCGACGAAGACGGGAGCATCCTCTTCAACACGGGCGCCGAGACGGTGAAGGGTCGGTGCCTCCGGCGCGACCCGCGCGCAGCGATGTGCGTCGACGACGAGCGTGCCCCGTTCTCCTTCGTGACCGTGCGCGGTGCCGTCGACCTGATCGACGACCTCGCTGCGGTGCGGCACTGGGCCGGGATCATCGGGGGCCGCTACATGGGCGCGGACCAGGCCGACGCCTACGGCGAGCGCAACGGCGTCCCGGGCGAGCTGCTGGTGCGGCTGCACCCCGACCATGTCGTCTCCGAGAAGGACCTCACGGATTAGTCGAAGATCTCCGGAGGACAACCACCGGACCGCGACCGAACCGGCGCCCTCCGGCGGCCAGCCGAAGATCTCCGGAGGACAACCACCGGACCGCGACCGAACCGGCGCCCTCCGGCGGCCAGCCGAAGATCTCCGGAGGACAACCACCGGACCGCGACCGAACCGGCGCCCTCCGGCGGGCGCCGGGACGCACGACGGGCCCGGCGCGTCCCGGGGCGGACACGCCGAGCCCGTCATGTGGGAAGGCCGGAGCCTTGCGAGCTTTCCAGCCGTCATGGGTACGGGGCCGTTCGCGAGTTGGATTGCGGGACCGCGCGTGCGGGCACGAATTTTCCCGACCCGGTGAACCACGTGTCTCACCTGACGCCGACGTCAGGTAGTGGGTAGGCTCCCTCCCCGGTGCCCGCCTCCCCGACCGACCGCCCCCAGTTCCTCGACGCCGAGGCGTTCGCGGTGCTGGTCGCGGCGTGCGAGCGGCTGATGCCCGCGGTCGACGGCCACCCGGGCGCCGCCGCGCTCGGCGTCGCGGACTACGTGGACGGGCTCCTCGGCGCGTTCCTCGTGGACCCACCGCGCGTCTTCGCAGGGGGTCCGTTCTCTGGGCGCGCCGGCGGCGCGGCCAGCTTCGCCGACTTCACGCCGCTCGGGCGGCTCGAGGAGCTGGCCTGGCGCATCCGCCTCGAGGGGTCGCAGGGCATCCCCGAGCGTGAGCTCAACGGACCCGTCGCCGGCTGGCAGGCCGACTACCGCGCCGGACTCGCGGCGCTCGGCGCCGACTTCCCGACCGTCGACCCGGCCGAGCAGGACCGTCGGCTCGACGCGGACCCCGCGTTCAAGCAGCTCCTCTACGAGCACGCGTGCGAGGGGGCGTACGGCGCGCCCGAGTACGGCGGCAACCGCGACGGCCTCGGGTGGCGCGCGATCAGCTTCCCCGGCGACGTGCAACCCCGCGGCTACACCGACCTGGAGGTCTCCGGCCGTGACTGAGCGGGGCGGAGCGGGGATCGCATGGGCATGCTGCCGACGCACCAGCGCAGCGTTTCGCCGGAGGACGGGTTGCCGGCCCGGCCCGAAGGGCCAGGAGCGGGAATGAAGGATTGTGACGCGGTCATCGTCGGGAGCGGGCCCGCGGGCGCGACCGCGGCCGCGGTGCTCACCGCGGCGGGTTGGTCGGTGATCGTGCTGGAGAAGGGCCGCAACCACCTCCTCGATCTCGAGGCGCCGTTCGCGGCCGCGGGTCACGTCTCGAACGACGAGATCAAGTTCAGCCGTCGCTTCTTCCTCGGCCCCGATCCCCTGCTCGAGCCGCGGACCTACCGCAACCGGGCCGACCAGGGCGACGAGGTCGACGTCGGCGAGGTCAACAACCTGCCGTCGACCGTCGGCGGCGGAGGCTTCCACGCCGACGGCAAGCTGCCCCGGTTCCGCGAGGACGACTTCAAGCCGCTGAGCGCGGCGGGTCCGGTCGACGGCGCTGCCCTCGTCGACTGGCCGGTCGACTACGACGAGATGGAGCCCTACTACGCCGCGGCCGAGCAGACGGTGGGCGTCGCGGGTGAAGCGGGCGCCAACCCGTTCGCGTCGTGGCGCGCCGATCCCTACCCGATGCCCGCGGGTCCCGACATGTTCTGCGCGGTCGTGACCGGCGAGGCCGCGACCCGCATGGGCTACCACCCGTACCGCGTGCCCACCGGAGTGAACAGCGTCGAGTTCGACGGCCGGCCGGCCTGCAACAACTGCGGGTTCTGCGGCTACTACGGCTGCCCCATCGATGCGAAGGGCGACCCGGTCGCGCCGCTGCGCCAGGCCCTCCGCACCGGCCACTGCGAGATCCGCCCCGAGTCGTACGTGACCGACGTGCTGCGCGACGGGTCGGGGAGGCGTGCGACCGGCGTGCGGTACCTGGACCACGACCTGGCCGAGCACTCCGTGTCCGCCGAGCACGTGATCCTCGCCGCCGGCGCGTTCGAGACCCCGCGCCTGCTCCTGCGCACCGGGCTCGGCAACCCGGACGTGGTCGGGCGCTTCCTGCAGTACCACTTCCAGACGTTCGTCCTCGGCATCTTCCCGTACCGCCTGCACGGCCACCGCGGCCGGTCGGTCACGCACCTGATGGACGACCCGATCGTCCCCGACGAGCTCGCGCTCGGCGCGGCCCGCGACGTGGGCCTGCCGTTCATCCGGGGCGGCATCGTGGAGCACGGCGCGGCCGGGCACCCGGTGCAGGAGGCCGTCTACTCGCCGTCGGGCCCGGCCCACGCGGCGCGCGATGGTCGACTCCCCGATGCGGGACCGCATGGCCGCGTTCACGATGCAGGGCGAGGACCTGCCCCAGGCGACGAACCGCATCGAGCTCGACCCGCGCGTGAAGGACGTCTTCGGCACGCCTGCCGGCCGCGTGACCTACTCACCGCACGCGCACGAGATCGTCTGCGCCGAGCACTGGGCGCCGCGCCTCGAGGCGGTCATGAAGGACGCGGGCGCGCAGCACGCGTTCTGGGCGACGTCCCCGCCCATCCCCGGGTCCTTCGGCGACAAGCCCGGCTCGCGCGCGCCGGTGTCACGCCACATCATGGGCGGCGCGCGCATGGGTGACGACCCCGCGACGAGCGTGTTCGACCGCTGGCAGCGCCTGCACGGCATGGAGAACGTGCTCTGCACCGACTCGTCCGTGTTCCCGACCTCGACGGGCTACGGGCCGACGCTGACGATCGTCGCGCTCGGCAATCCGCGCGTCCCGCGCGCTGGCCGGCCTCGACCCGCTCACGTCGAGCCGGCCGCGCCCGGCGGGCGCGTAGCGCTCAGCTCGCGGGCGGCTTGCGCCCGAACACGTCCTTGACCTTGTCCCCCACCTTGTCGCCGACGTCGCCGAACGTCGTGTTCATGGCGTCGCCCATCGAATTGAGGGCCTGGGTGAGGTTGTCGCGCACCTCGGGATCCTTGACCGCGTTGCCGACCGAGCTCACGACCTGGTTCATCGCCTGGCCGAGGGTGTTGAGCGCGTCGGTCACGGCCGCCTGATCCGGGCCGCTCGAGGCGTCGTCCGCCGAGGCCTTCGCCCCGCTCGCGGCACCCCTGGCGTGCTCGCGGAGCTTGTCGCCGGCCGCCGCGAAGTGCATCCCGACCTTCATCCACGCCTGCTTGCTGTCGTCGTCCATGCCACCCAGCCTGCCACGCCCGGCCCGCGCACGCTGCGGCGCACGGACGCCTACGCGGCTTCGAGCTCCTTCTCGGGCTCGGGAGCGAGGACTCGGGCGGGGGGCACCTTGAGGTCGCGCACGATGCCGACCCAGCTCATGGCCCGCAGGACGTACCAGGTCGGGTCGATCTCCCACCAGAAGAACCCCTGCCGGGCGGACGCCTGGTAGTGGTGGTGGTTGTTGTGCCAGCCCTCGCCGCCGGTGAGCAGCGCGATCACGAGCGAGTTGCGACTCGTGTCGTCCGTCTCGTACCGGCGGGAGCCGAGCACGTGCGCGGCCGAGTTCACGAGGAACGTGCTGTGCCAGAGCAGGACGGTCGACCAGAAGAAGCCGACGACGAGCCCGGACCAGCCACCGACGAGGAACGCGACGAGCCCGAACGTCCAGGGCGCGATCCAGTCGTGCTTGTTCAGGAACCGCAGCTCCGGGAACCGGCCGAAGTCCTTGATGCCGTCGTAGTTCGTCGCCTTGTACTTGTCGGCGAGGATCCAGCCGACGTGGCTCCACCAGAAGCCCTTGCGCGGTGAGTGGATGTCGTTGTCGGTGTCGGAGTACCGGTGGTGGTGCCGGTGGTTCGACGCCCACCAGAGCACGCCCTTCTGCGCGGTGGCCTCGGCCATGAACGCGAACACCGTCTGCCAGAACCGGTTGAGCTTGTAGCTCTTGTGCGAGAAGTACCGGTGGTACCCCGCGGTGACGAAGAAGGCGCGCCCGAAGAACATCACCACGAACAGCGCGACCGCGGTCCACGTGATCCCGGTGAACACCACTGCGAAGCACAGGATGTGCACGAGGAAGAACGGGATGGACCGCAGCCAGTTGACCCGCTCGTCGTCGTGCCGCCGCAGGGAGTTGATCGAGGTCGACATCGGCCCCAGCCTACCTACTGGTAGGTAGGCTGGCCCGGCGGGCCCCGAAAAGGGCGCTGACCTGCAGGTTCCCGGTACCCTGGGGGACATGACCGACGCGCCAGCCCCCGTCGACCAGTCCCCGGCCGATCTGGTCAAGCGGCTGCGCGCGAGCTTCGACACCGGGCGCACCCGCCCGATCGAGTGGCGCACCACGCAGCTGCTCGCGCTGCGCCGGCTGCTGACCGACGGCGAGGCCGAGCTCGTCGACGCGCTCGGGCGGGACCTCGGCAAGTCCGCGGTCGAAGCCTTCGTGACCGAGATCGCGTTCGTGCGCGCCGAGATCGACCACACCTTGCGCCATCTCGTCGCCTGGCTCCGTCCCGAGAAGGTGCACGTGCCCGTCAAGCAGCAGCCGGGCCGGGGCCGCATCCAGCGCGAGCCGCTCGGCGTGGTGCTGATCATCGGGCCGTGGAACTATCCGGTCCAGCTCGTCCTGGCCCCGCTGGTCGGCGCGCTCGCCGCGGGCAACGCGGCCGTGGTGAAGCCCTCGGAGCTCGCCGAGAGCACCTCGCACGCGCTGGCCCGGCTCGTCGCCCGGCACCTGGACCCGGACGCGGTGGCGGTCGTCGAGGGTGGCGTGCCCGAGACCACGGCGCTCCTCGACGAGCGTTGGGACCGCATCTTCTACACGGGCAACGGTGCGGTCGGGCGGATCGTGATGACCGCCGCGGCCCGGCACCTGACGCCGGTGACGCTCGAGCTCGGGGGCAAGAGCCCGGCGATCGTGGACCGCAGCGCGAACCTCGAGGTCGCGGCCCGGCGCATCGCCTGGGGGAAGTTCACCAACGCGGGCCAGACCTGCATCGCCCCGGACTACGTACTGGTGGACCGGCGGGTGGAGGGTCCGTTGCTGGCGCGCGTGCGTGACGCGGTCCGCAGCTTCTACGGCGACGACCCGCGCGCGAGCGGGGACTACGGCCGCATCGTCAACGGTCGCCACTTCGATCGGCTGGTCGGCCTGCTCGAGGAGCAGGGCGCCGGCGAGCTCGTCCTCGGCGGCGAGCGCGACGCCGAGGAGCGCTACTTCGCGCCGACCGTCGTGCGCCAGCCCGAGCTCAGCGCCGCGCTCGATGCAGGAGGAGATCTTCGGACCGATCCTCCCGATCATCGCGGTCGACGACCTCGACGCCGCGATCGAGTTCGTGAATGCGCGCGACAAGCCCTTGGCGCTGTACGTGTTCGCCGAGGACGCGGCTGTCGCCGACCGCGTGATCGCCGAGACGTCGTCCGGCGGCGTGTGCGTCAACGCGACCCTGTTCCATATCGCCGTACCGGGGCTGCCGTTCGGCGGCGTCGGCGAGAGCGGCATCGGGGCGTATCACGGGCGGGCCACGTTCGAGACGTTCAGCCACGCCAAGAGCGTGCTGACGAAGCCCACCGCCGTCGACCCGAGCATCGCGTACCCCCCGTACCGAGGCATCAAGGCCAAGCTGATCCGGAGGTTGCTGTGAAGCCGGTGGGCATCCACCACGTGAACCTGATGTTCGACGACATCGACGCGGCGCGCGAGTTCTACGGGAAGACGCTGGGGTTCGAGGAGCTCGAGCGCCCGGACTTCGGCTTTCCCGGGCTCTGGTTCCAGATGGGCGCCCACCAGCTGCACATGCAGCCCGGCGCCGCCCCGGACTCGTTCCAGCACTTCGCGCTCGAGGTCGACGACCTCGGGGCGGTCCTCGAGGAGCTGGCGGCGAACGGGCTCGACGTCGCGGCGAGCCCGACGGTCGACGGCGCGGGGCTTCAGGCGTTCTTCAAGGACCCGACCGGCAATGTCATCGAGCTCAACCAGCCCGCCTGACCGTGGGGGCACTCGAGGACGGCTGGACGCACACCACGCCGGAGACCGACTCGCTGCTGCGCAGCTACGTGGTCGGCTTCGCGCAGCTCCTCCGTGACATGGGTGCGGCCCTCGAGGGCCGTGTGCACGAGGACGACGACGTCGTCGCGGTCGACATCGGATCGGACTTCTTCCTCGCCAACGGCGCGATCCTCCGCCGCCCGGTACGCGACGACGCGCTGCCCGGCGTCCTGGCCCGGCTGCACCGGTTCTACGCGGACGGCCCCGGGGTCGGCTGGATGCTCGTCTCCGCGTGGCCGATCCCGCCGCTCGACGGGATGGGTCTCATCGGCCACCCGCCGTTCATGCTGCGGGCGCCCGGCGGCGACGCGCCGCCGGCCCCGGCGGGCCTGGTCGTGCGCGAGGCCCGAGATGCCACCGGTCTCGCCGACTTCGCCCGTGCGCTCGAGGGCTACCCGGCCACCGGTACCGACGTCTTCGCCGATCCCCGGCTGCTCGACATCCCCGGCCTGCGGATCTGGGTGGGTTACCTGGACGACCGTCCGGTCGTGTGCGCGGGCGCGCACGTGACCGAGGGGTGCGTCGACGTCGAGTACGTCGCGACGCACGAGGACGTGCGGGGACGCGGCTTTGGCGCCGCGCTCACCTGGGCCGCGACGCTCGCCGACCCGACCAAGCACGCGGTGCTGATCGCCAGCGACCCCGGCCAGCCCGTGTACGAGCGGATGGGCTACCAGCGGCTGATGCGGCTCACCATGTGGGCCGGCATGCCTTCTTCTTCCTGATCGCCCCTGGCCTGGTGCTGCAGTACGCGGGAAGCATCGGCACCAACCCGCCGCGCGACACGCCGAGTTGCAGCCGCTCAGCCTCTTCCAGAACGGCCCCGGCCTCATGCTCCGGCAAGCGGGAAGCATCGGCACCAACCGGCCGCGCGACACGCCGAGTTGCAGCCGCTCAGCCTCTTCCAGAACGGCCCCGGCCTCATGCTCCGGCAAGCGGGAAGCATCGGCACCAACCGGCCGCGCGACACGCCGGGTGCAGCCGCTCAGCCTCTTCCAGAACGGCGCCGTTCGCGGTAGGTCCGCGCCTTGTTGCGGTTGCCGCACACCGCCATGACGCACCACTGCCCGGAGTGGTTGCGCGACCGGTCGTAGAACGCCCACTGGCAGCCGTCCTCGCGGCAGGCCTTCAGGCGCGCCCAGGTCCCGTCGGCGACGGACTGGACGACGACCGCGAGCAGCTGCCGCGAGCACACCCTCCACCCCGCCGTCGCGACCGGTCACCGCGATCGTGCCGGTCGGGTCGAAGCGCGCCTCGAGCGGTGCGGTCGCCGCGAACGAGTTCAGCGTCTCGACCGCCGCGGGCTCGAGATCGACCCCGTTGTTCGCGAGCAGCAGCGCGCGCAGCGCCTCGCGCAGCTCGACGACCCGCTCGCGCTCGGCCGGGTCGAGACGCACCCCGGCCTCGAGCAACCCGTGCCCCACGAGCCACGCCCCGGCCGCATCGCGGTCGCCGAGCTCGTCGGCGCCCGACTCCACATCGCGGGTGTTCACGAACGCGCGGACCAGCTCGAGCGGCTCGGGCGCCGGAGGCCGCGAGGCCTCCGCGCTCGGCGGCGGGTCGGCGGTCCGGGTGCTCACGCGCGCAGCCTACCGCGTGATCACCGGTCAATGCACTTGACTGGTGATGAAACCGGTGACAAGCTGAGGGTGGTTATGGAGAGGCTCGTGGAGCCGGAGGCGGCCATGCATCCCTGGATCACCGGACGGATCATCGACACCATGCAACGCGACGCCCGCGCCCGGGCCGAGGAGCAACGCCTGGGCGGCGCGGCGCGCGACGGGCGGACCCGAGCCGCGGCGACCGGCGCGGCGGCGCTCCCCCGGCGCCGCGAGCGCGTGGGCCTCGCGGTCGCCCGGGTCGGGTTGCGGCTCGCCGGCGCCGACGCGGCCCGGCGGGGCGTGCGCGCCACCGCCCCGTCCCCCGACGCCACCCGGAGAGCTCCGTGGACGACATGCGGCGCGACCTCGCCATCATCCCGCTGACTCCGGAGCGCTGGCCCGACCTGGAGCAGCTGTTCGGCGCGCGGGGAGCGTCCAGCGGGTGCTGGTGCATGTGGTGGCGGCTCGCGGCCACGGAGTGGGAGCGGGGCGCCGGCGCCGGCAACCGGGGCGCGTTCCGCCGGGTCGTCGCCCGCGGACCGGCACCGGGACTGCTCGCGTACGAGGGCGCCACACCGGTGGGCTGGGTCGCCGTCGCGCCGCGCGCCGAGTACCCGCGGCTCAACCGCTCCCCCAAGCTCAAGGCGGTGGACGACACCCCGGTCTGGGCCGTGACCTGCTTCTACATCGACCGCCATGCCCGCGGCCGCGGCGTAGCGGGCTTGCTGCTCGCGTCCGCGATCGACCACGCGCGCGCCTCCGGTGCCGTGGCCGTCGAGGGATACCCGATCGACCCCGCGGGCGGGACCGTCAGCAACGCGTCGGCGTACACCGGCGTCCTCGACATGTTCCACGCCGCCGGCTTCGACGAGATCGAGCGGCGCGGGGGCCGCCCGATCCTGCGGCTCACTTTCCGAAGATCTCCGGCGGCCGACCGCCGGGCCCGGATCGACTGACGGCCGCCGGCGGCCCTTCCGAAGATCTCCGGCGGCCGACCGCCGGGCCCGGATCGACTGACGGCCGCCGGCGGCCCTTCCGAAGATCTCCGGCGGCCGACCGCCGGGCCCGGATCGACTGACGGCCGCCGGCGGTTCAGCGGGGCAGGCCGAGGATGCGTTCTCCGATGATGCTGCGCTGCACCTCGGACGTCCCGCCCGCGATCGATGCCGCCTTCGACCAGAGCCACTGCCGCGACCACTTGCCCGCGAGCGGAGCGTCGTCGCCGACGACGTCGAGCGCGGTGGCCGACAGGTGTTGGCTCATGTCGCTCCACGCCAGCTTCGTGAGGCTCGACTCCGGTCCGGGCTCGATGCCGCGTGCCAGGCGCGAGAGGGTCCGCCAGTTGTGGAGCCGCAGGATGCGCAGCTCGACGAACGCCTGCGCGAGCGCGTCGGCGACCTCGACGTCGTCGAGGTCGCCCTGCTCGGCCACGAGCGCGTACAGCTCGTCGAGGAAGACCTCGTGCACGACCTGCTCCTTGAACGGGAACGCGGTGCCGCGCTCGTGTGCCAGCGTCGTGCTCGCGACCGCCCAGCCCTCGTGCAGACCGCCGATCAGGTGGTCCTCGGGGACGAAGGTCCCGTCGAAGAACACCTCGTTGAACTCCGCCTCGCCGGTGATCTGGACCAGCGGCCGGATCTCGATGCCCGGCGCCTCCATGTCGACGACGACGTACGAGATGCCCCGGTGCTTCGTCGCCTCGGGATCGGTGCGGACGAGCGCGATCCCCCAGCGTGCGTACTGCGCGTAGCTGGTCCAGACCTTCTGGCCCTCGAGGTTCCAGCCACCCGGCGCGGGCCGCGCGTGTGTCCGCAGCGACGCGAGGTCCGAGCCGGCCTCCGGCTCGCTGAACAGCTGGCACCAGATCTCGCTCGCGTCGAGGATGCGCGCCAGCCAGCGGTGCTTCTGCTCGTCGGTGCCGTGGGTCAGCAGCGTCGGTCCGGCGAGGTTGATGCCCACCCGGTTGACCGGCTGCAGCGCGCGGGAGCGGGCGTACTCCATGTTGTAGATCGCGACCTCGACCGGCGAGGCGCTGCGGCCGCCGTACTCGGATGGCCAGTGGATGCCGACCCAGCGGTCCGCCGCGAGCCGGGCCTGCCACTCCCGGCCCCAGGCGATCTGCTCGTCGAGGGAATCGAAACCGGGCGGCAGCTCGAGGTTCGCCTCCAGCCACCCGCGGATCTCCTCGGCGAAGGCCTGCTCGGCGCCGGTGAAGCTCAGGTCCATCAGAGGTCCCAGAACCGCTCGCGGCCGGCGACGACGAACGCGGTGTGGAGCGCGTCCTCGGCGGCCGGCGTGAGCGCGCGGTAGACGTCCTCGCCGCGGTCGCGCACGAACACCTCGTCGCCGCCGACCCGGTCGCGCCGGAACTTCTGGTGCACCAGCGTGCGCTTCACGATCTTGTTGGTACCGGTCGTGGGGGGATCGTGCAGCACCCGCACGTAGCGGGGGCGCCACTTCGGGCCCACGTCCGCGAGCCCGTCGACCCAGGACGCGAAGCCCGCGGGATCGAACGTGGCGCCGTCGCGCAGCACGAGACCGGCCATGACCTGGTCTCCCGCGTCGGCGTCGGGCACCCCGTACACCGCGCTGAGCACGACCTCGGGATGGTGGCGCAGCGCGTCCTCGATCGGCCCGGCCGGGAAGTTCTCGCCGTCCACCCGGATCCAGTCCGCGTTGCGCCCCGCGAAGGACAGGTAGCCGTCGTCGTCGAGGTACCCCAGGTCGCCCGACCAGTACCAGCCGAACCGCGTCGTCTTCTCCGTGGCGGCCGGGTTGTTGTAGTAGCCCTCGAACGGGCCGACCCCCGCGGTGTTCACGATCTCGCCCACGCACTCGTCGGCGTTGGCCAGCCGGCCGGCCGCGTCGAAGCGGGCCCGGGGCTTCTCGTTGCCGTCCTCGTCGACCACCTTCACCCCGGCGCCGACGAGGCCGAGCGCACCGGCCCGCTCCTCCGCGTCGCGGTTCACCGCGACGCCGCCTTCCGTCGCGCCGTACGCGTCGATGACCTCGACCCCGAAGCGGCGGGAGAACTCCTCGACGACCTGCGGCGAGCCCTCGTTGCCGAAGGCGACCCGCAGCGGATTGTCCGCGTCGTCGGGCCCCTCGGGCTGGGCGAGCAGGTAGCCGAGGGGCTTACCGGTGTAGTTGAAGTACGTAGCGCCGTAGTGGCGGACGTCGGGCAGCCAGCCCGACGCCGAGAACTTGCGGGCCAGCCCGACGCTCGCGCCGTACACGATCGACGGGGCCCAGCCGACCTGCACCGCGTTCGAGTGGAACAGCGGCATGCAGACATAGCCGACGTCGTCCGGCCCGATGTCCATGATGATGCCCATGCGGTTCCCGGTGACGAGCAGGCGGCGCTGCGTGCAGATCACCGCCTTCGGCGAGTCCGAGGTCCCGCTCGTGAAGATCAGCGCCCAGATCGTGTCGACCGACGGCTCGAGGCCGGGGTCGGTGGTGTCGGAGCCCGCGAGCGCGGGCTCGAGGGTCGAACCCACCTCGAGCACCGGCGGGAGATCGCCGGCGATCGGCGCCAGCAGCGCCTGGTGCTTCGGTTCGGTGATCACCAGCCCGCAGTGGGTGTGCTCGATGTCACGCAGCAGGTGCTCGCCGCGCCGGGTGTGGTTGAGGCCGACCACGGCCGCGCCCGCCAGCGCGGCGCCGCCGAACGCGAAGAGGTACTCGGGCAGGTTGTCGAGCAGCACGGCCACGTGCGGCGGCGCGCCCGCGGGGAGACGGTCGAGGAAGAGGTTGGCCCACCGGGCCGACTCCGCGACGTACTCCGCGTGGGTGATCACCCGGTCGCCGAACCGCACGGCGGGACGCGGCGCGACGGCCGGATCGGCGGCGTTGCGACGCAGCAACGCGGCGGCGTTCGGAGCCGGGAGCGGGGCCTGGCCGGGAGCCGGTGCGGCCCGCCGCGGCCGGGAGATCGAACCTGACATCGGCGTCACTCTACGCCGCGGGCCGGTCAGACCGCCTTGGCGTCGTCAGGGTGCCCAGCCGGCACGTCGGCGACGCCGAGGCGGGGTTGGACGGGGTCAGGTGATCGCGCCGGCCACGCGGAGGGCCGCGAGGCGGTCGTCGTCGAGGCCGAGCACCGAGCGCAGCACCGCGTCGGTGTGCTCGCCGACCTCGGGCGCCTTCGTCGGCACCAGCGGCTCCTCCCCCGCGACCTTGACCGGGAACGGGAGCTGGTCGGCGCCCAGCATGTCGGAGGGGAACCAGCTCAGGCGGTCACGGAACTGCGGGTCGTCGTGCACGGAGTGGGGCGTGTTGACCGGCGCGATCGGGACGTCGGTCTCGATGCCGAACTCCACCCACGCCGCGGTCGTCCGGGTCGCGAAGATCTTGGTGAGCTCGTCCTGCAGCTCGAGGTTGCCCCGCGCGTGGTCGCCGTACTGCGAGCCCGGCCAGCGCTCGAAGAGCTCGGGCCGCCCGACCGCCTCGGCGAACTTCTTCCAGAAGTGCTGCTCGCTGGCCATGAACAGCACGTTGCCGTCCGCCGACTCGTAGACCTGGTACCGGACCCCGCCGCGCATCCCTGCGATCGCCGGCTCCCGGCGCACGTAGTCGTCGGACTTGTTGCCCGTCACCTCGGACTGGGGACGCTCGTACGCGCGGTAGGACTCGCTCCGGTACCAGTCGAACGCAACCGCGGCGTCCGACTGCGCGAGCTCGAGCTCCGCGCCGTAGCCCGTCGCCCGGGCCCGGATGATCGCGGCGAGGATGCCGAGCGCCCCGAACAACGGACCCGCGTTGATCCCGATCGAGACGTGGTCGGGAATGCTCGGGTGGTCGTTCGCGTCGACCTCGGGAGCGAAGATCCCGGCCCACGCGTCGTAGGCGATCCCGTGGCTGGCCAGGTTCCGGTACGGTCCCGTCGCGCCGTACCCGGAGATCGTGCACTGCACGATGCGGGGGTTGACCTCGCGCAGGCGTTCGAAGCCGAGGCCGCGCCGGGCCAGCCCGCCCGGCCGCATGGCCTCGACCACGACGTCGGACTCGCGCACGAGATCCAGGAACAGCGCCACGCCCTCCTCGGTGCGGAGGTCGATCACGACGCTGTGCTTGCCCCGGTTCACGTGCAGGTGCATCAGCGACACCCCCTCGACGATCGGCCACGTCATCTGGCGCACGTAGTCCCCGGCGGGCGTCTCCACCTTGATCACCTCGGCCCCGAGGTCGGCGAGCGCGGTCGTGATCGCGGCCGGTCCGAGCATCGAGACCTCGACGATCCGCACGCCCTCGAGCAGTCCGCTGGTCGCTGTCATCGTCACCTCGGAGTCGGCATCCCACGCATCAGAACCGTCGGAAAACGGCCCCGGGAGACTAGCGACCGCCCCGGGTGGGCTCAGGGCCCGGCCGGGGCGGCCGCATCCACCTGCCGGAGCCGGGGCGGGAGGCGCCGGGCCAGGACCAGCCCGAGCACGGCGACGGTGCCGGTGATCGCGGCGCCGAGCAGGAGGCTCGACGACTCGACCCAGCCCGACACCTCCCCGAGCGCGACCGCCGCCCCGGCGACGCCGGTCCCGAGCGCGAACCCGAGCTGGTCGGAGAGCTGGAGCGACGCGCTCGCGGCGCCCTCGCGGCCCGGTTCGGCCGCGTCGAGCATGACGAGCGAGAGGGGTGCGTACGCGCAGCCCATCCCGGAGGCGCCGATGCTCCAGCTCACGACGATCGTCCCGACCGGGACCGAGGTCGAGAGCCCGGCTGCGACGCCCGCGATCCCCACCGCGATCAACCCGAACCCGAGCCGCACGAAGAACCGGGGTCCGCGCCGGTGCACGAAGTGCTGCTGCACCCACGCGGCCGCGGTCCACGACAGCGTCGAAGCGGTCAGCACGACGCCGGTGTAGGTCACCGACTCGTGCCGGACGTTCTGGATCACGAGCGGGACGAACGCATCGGTCCCGAAGAAGGCGAACGTCAGCACGCCTCGCGCCAGCACGTCGGCGGGGAGGCCGGCCCGGGCCCGCAGCGTCCCGGCCGGGACGAGCCGCACGAACGGGCGCGCGCCGACCAGCGCGCCGAGGAGGATCAGCACGGGCATGAGCCACGGGATCTCGCTCGCGGTCAACCCGCCGATCACCAGCCCGGCACCGACGGCCACGAGTACCGCGTCGCTCGTGCGTGCGCCGTCGGGCACGTCGGGGAGGTCGGACGCATCCGCCTCGGTCTGCGGTGCGGGCCCGACCCGGAACAGCGCGGGCAGGGTCATCGCCGCCGCGACGCCGACGAGCGGGACGAGTCCGAGGAAGACCCAGCGCCACCCGAGGCCGTGCGCGACCACGCCGGCGAGCGCGGGTCCGGCCAGCGCGGGCACGACCCAAGCGGTGGAGAGCACCGCGAACATCCGGGGCCGGACCGCCGCCGGGTAGCACCGCCCGATCACCGCGTACGCAACCGCGGGGACGACCCCCGCGCCGAGGCCCTGCACGACGCGAGCGAGCACCAGCAGCGGCATCGACGGCGCCAGGCCCGCGGCGACGAGCCCGGCCGCGAACAGCACGCACCCGGCGACGAACGGCGGCCCCGGACCTCGGCGATCCGCCTCACGACCGGCGACGACGGTACCGACCAGGCTGGCCAGGAGGTACGCGCTGAACACCCACCCGTAGAGGGCCAGGTCGCCGAGGTCCCGTTCGACGACCGGCAGGACGGTCGCCACCGCGAGCGCCTCGAAGCCGACCAGGGTGATCGTGAGCACGAGCCCGGCCGTCAGCGCCCGCCGCGCCGGCGCGAAGACACCGCCGTCGTCGAGCGGTGGGACCCCGGGCGGCATCCTCCGATCATGGCCCGCCGTAGGATCGGCCGAGTGGAAGACCGGACCGGTGCGGGCCTGTACCTCGAGATGACCGACGGCCCGCTGGACGCCTACGTCGAGGGGCGCGTGCCCGGCCTGCTGGCGGCCGCGGGGGTCGAGCGCGCGACCTGGTGGGAGAACTGCCGGCGCGACCGCGACGACCTTCCCCGCAAGCTGCCCGAGTTCTCGTACCTCGCGGTCTACGAGGTCGACGACAGCTTCGCGCCGCCGCCCCCGACCGAGCTCGCGGCCGGCCTCCACTTCCGCCGGACCGGCCGGCCCGGGCAGGGACGGCTCACCGGGCAAGCCGACGATCGGGCTCTCGCTCGTCCTCATCTCGCCCCGCTCGCCCGACGGGGCCCGGGCGCTGCGGGACTGGGCCGACTTCGTCCACCTCCGCCACATCGCCGAGGTCGCGGTGCCGGGCTACGGGATGATCACGCCGTACGAGCACGCGCACGGCGGCGACCCCCGCTACCTCCACCTCTACGAGATGGACACCGAGGAGCCCGAGGCCTCGTTCCAGGCCATGACCCCGCTCGTCGCGCAGCTCCTCGGTGAGGCCGGCACGCCCGCGTTCGACCACTGGGCCGTCCACCCGGAGCTGCGCATCATGTACGTCAACACTTTCCGACGGGTCGGGGAACGGTTCCCGTGACCGCGGTCACCGACTTCTTCTCCGTCGCCCGCGCGCAGCGGGCCTGCCGGACGTTCTCGGACGAGCCGGTGTCGGACGCGCTCATCGGGCGGGTGCTCGAAGCCGCGACGTACGCGCCCAGCGCCGAGAACCGGCAGCCGTGGGAGTTCGTCGTCGTGCGCGACCCGGTGTTGCGCGATCGCATCGGCGAGCTCATGAAGCGGGCGTGGGAGCAGCACGGCCGGGCCCACTCCGAGCGCCGGCTCTCCCCCGAGCTCCTCGCGGACGTCGACCGCGGCGCGACCGGCTCGATCAGCGCGGCGCCCGTCCTCGTCGTCGTCGCCGCGGACACCTCGCGCTGCCTGCCCGCGACCGTGCCGTCATCGATCTTCCCGGCCCTGCAGAACCTGCTGCTCGCCGCGGGCGCGGTCGGGCTCGGCTCCGCGCTCACGACGATCGCCACCGCCTTCGCCGACGAGCTGCGCGACGCGGTCGGCCTGCCCCCCGAGATCGTCCCGGTCGCGGTCGTGCCGCTCGGCGTCCCCGCGAAGCCCCTGGGGCCGTCCCGGCGGGAGCCGTTCGCCGCCCACACCCACCGCGACCGCTACGGCATGCCATGGAAGTGACCGCGACCGGTCAAGCACCCTCAGCCGGATCCCGTCCCACCCGTCGGTTGCAGATCGGTCGTAGTACGACGGATCTGCAACAAACAGAGGGCGCGGGCTAGTAGCCCTCGGCGGGGTCGACGACGTCGTGCAGCGGCTCGCCCTCCAGGTGCCGGCGGAGGTTCTCGACGAAGAGGTCGACGGTGCTGTCCATCCCGAGGTGCGACGCCCACGAGATGTGCGCGCTCAGCCGCACCTTCGGGTGGCCGTAGAGCCAGTGGCCGGCCGGGAGCGGCTCCGGGTCGACGGTGTCGAGCGTTGCCATCGCGACCCGGTCGTCGTCGAGCGCGACCCGCAACGCATCCTGGTCGACGAGCCGACCCCGGGCGATGTTGACGAGGTGGACGCCGGGCTTCACGTTCGCGAACGCGTCGGCGTCGAGAAGGTGCTCGGTGCGCGCGGTGAGCGGGACCGCGAGGACGAGGTGGTCCGCGCTCTCGAGCACGGCGTCGAGCGAGGTGCTCATCTCGACCCCCTCGAGTGGGCTCGGCGCCTCGGTCCGGCGGTGGGCGATGACACGCGTGCCGAACGGCAGCGCGCGCTGCGCCACCGCGACGCCGATGCCGCCGAACCCCACGATCCCGACGGTCCGGTCCTTGAGGCCGCCGAGTCGGGCGAAGTTCCAGTGCTCCGGCGGCTCGTGGATCCAGACGTCCGGAAACCGCTTCTCGAACGCGAGCATCGCCCCGAGCACGAACTCGGAGATGGGCACCGCGCTCGCGCCCCGCGCGCACGTCACCACCCGCCCGCGCAGCAGCTCCGGCGGGACCTTGTCGACCCCGGTGCCGCTCAGCTGCACCCACGGGACGTCGTACTCGTAGCTGCGAGGCCCCCAGCCGCCGAACAGCACGTCACCGGTGGTCGTCGCCGGGTCGGAGTCCGGTCCGAGGTCCACCACGTCGGCCTCCGCCACCGCCGTGCGGATCCGATCGCCGATCCGCGCGCCGAGCTCGTTGAGGACCCGGACGGGCACTACTTCTTGAACTCCATGCCGCCGGGCATCGTCATGCCGACGGGCTGCATGTGCTGGCCGAGGATGCTGTCGAAGTTGTCGACGACCCCGTCCACGTCCCAGCCCCCGTCGCGCCACATGAACCCGATCTGCTTGGGCGTCTGGTAGATCGTGTAGGCGAAGTCGGTGCGCCCGACGATCTGGCCGTTGACGTGCGCCGCCCGCTCGGACGCGAGGAACGTGACGATCGGCGCGTTGAGCGCCGGGTTCGACTCGGGGGGCGGTTCGGTGCCGGTCCGCTCGAAGAGGCTCGCGGTCATGCGGGTCGCCCCGGCGGGCGACATCGCGTTCACCGTGATGCCGTACTTGCCCAACTCGATCGCCCACACGAACGTCATCCCCATGATCGCGGCCTTCGCCGCGCCGTAGTTCGTCTGGCCGAAGTTGCCCCGCAGCCCGGCCTGGGACGTGACGTTGATGATCCGGCCGTAGCCCGCATCCTTCATGTACGGCGCGGCGTGGCGGGCGCAGTTGAACGTGCCCTTCATGTGCACCGCGACGACCGCGTCGAAGTCCTCCTCGCTCATCTTGACGAGCGAGCGGTCGCGGACGATCCCGGCATTGTTGACGAGGATGTCGATCTTGCCGAACTCGTTGACCGCAGTGTCGATGATCCGGCCCGCGCCCTCGAAGTCGCTCACCGAGTCGTAGTTCGGCACCGCCCGCGCGCCGAGCGCCTCGATGTCCTTGCACGTCTGGGCGGCCGGATCGTCCTCCGTGCCCTGGCCGTCGAGGCTGACCCCGACGTCGTTGATGACCACGCTCGCGCCTTCCCGGGCCATGCTCAGCGCGAACTCGCGCCCGATGCCGCGACCCGACCCGGTGACGACCGCCACCCGTCCATCCATGATCCCCATCTGCGTTGCTCCGCTCCTCGGTGCTCGACTCGGTGCTCGGTGCGGCCGCGCCGCCCGCCTACTGCGCGACGGCCGCGGTCGCGGTCCCGGTCAGCTTCTCCTCGCCGTCCTGGTTCGTCGCCGACAGGTCCAGGTCGACCAGCCCGCCGGAGCCCGCGGGCTCCAGCTTCGTGACCTTCGCCGCGAACGTCAGGGTCTCACCCGGCCACACCTGCTTGGCGAATCGGACGTTGATCCGGCGGATCGACTCCGGACCGAGCCAGTCCTTCACCACGCGGGCCATCAGGCCGGCGGTGAGCATGCCGTGGCCGAACACCGACGGGTTGCCGACCTGGGTCGCGATGGTGTCGTCGTGGTGCATCGGGTTGAAGTCGCCGCTCGCCCCGGCGTAGCGGACGAAGTGGGTGCGGCTGAGGTTCTCGACCACGAGCGGCGGGGCGTCCTGCCCGACGCTCAGGTCGGCGAACCTGGGGGCGGCCGTCGTGCTGGCGGTGGGGCTCACGCGCGTCTCCTCGGGCTGGCGGCGGTGGGGCCGGCCGAGACTATCCGAGGCCGCCAGAAAGGTGACACGGGTGTCAACTCCGCCTAGCCTGCCGGGATGCCGCGCCGTCGCCAGACTGCTGCCGGCTCACCGCGGCGGGAGCTCCGGGCACGGGGGCAGCGCACCAGGCAGCGCCTCCTCGACGCGGGTGTCGAGGTCTTCGCCAAGCGCGGCTACCACTCGGCCCGGGTCGACGACATCGTCAAGGGCGCCAAGACGTCCCACGGCACCTTCTACCTGTACTTCGGGAACAAGGAGGACCTGTTCCGGGCCCTCGCCGAGGAGGTGGCCACCGAGATGCGGACCCTCGCCGACGCGATGCCGGCGGTCACCCCGGGCGCCGCGGGCTCGAAGGCGTTGCGGGTCTGGCTCGGGTCGTTCGCGGACGTCTACGAGCACTACGGGCCGGTGATCCGGGCCTGGACCGAGGCCGAGATCGGGGCGAGCGAGTTCGGGCGCATGGGCACTGACGTGCTCACCGAGTTCACCCGGGTCCTGCTCGACCGGGTCCGCCAGGCCGCGCCGGCCGACCTCGACCCGGTGGTCGCCTCCATCGCACTCGTGGCCATGATCGAGCGCTGCAACTACTACGTGCTCTCCCGTCAGGTGCAGATCTCGCGCGAGGAGATGATCGACACCCTCGCCTCCGTGACCCTCGCCGCGCTCTTCGGGTCGTCCGCTACCACCGCGCGGCGCTGACCCGGGCCGGCTCCGGCTCCCGTCCGAGAGGCGCTCAGCCCGGCGTGGCGGGCAGCAACCACTCCGAGAGGTCGCCGAGGTCGTCGGTCGGGCCGCGGAACGCGACCGTCCCCTTGGTGAGCACCGCGACCTCGTCCGCGATCTGCAGCGCGTGGCCGACGTACTGCTCGACGAGCAGGAGCGTCGTCCCGGCGTCGCGCACAGCGGAGAGGTTCTTGTACACCTCGTCGATGATGATCGGCGCGAGACCGAGCGACAGCTCGTCCGCGATCAGCAGGCGGGGCGGATGGACCAGCACGCGCGCGAGCGAGAGCATGCGTTGCTCACCGCCCGAGAGGGTGCCCGCGATCTGGCGCCGCCGCTCGCCGAGCCGGGGGAACAGCTCGTAGGCGCGAGTGAGCGCGTCCGACGCACCCCGGCGGCCGAACTCGCGCCGGAACGTCAGGGCCAGGTTCTCCTCGACGGTCAGCGACGCGAACACGGACCGGCCCTCGGGTGCGTGGATGATCCCGAGGCGCGCGATGCGATAGGCCCGGAGCTTGTCCAGACGCACGCCCTCGAAGAGCACCTCACCCTTGGTCGGGCGCACGAGCCCGGACGCGACGCGTGCGATCGTCGTCTTGCCCGCGCCGTTGGACCCGAGCAGGGCGAGCACCTTGCCCTCGGGGATCTCGAGCGAGACGTCGAAGATCGCCCGGAACGGTCCGTACCCTGCGCTGACGTCACGCAGCTCGAGCAGCGGCGCCGCGGTGGATCCCGGTGCCGGGGTGGGAGCGGGGGTCGGAGTGGAGGTCACACCATCTCCCCGAGGTACGCGTGCCGCACGTTGTCATCGGCGAGGACGTCGGCCGTGGGACCGGCTGCGATCAGGTGACCGAAGTCGAGCACCGAGAGCCGGGTCGAGAAGCTCCGCACGAACTCCACGTCGTGCTCCACGAGCAGCACCGCGGTCCCCCGCTCGGCCTGCACCGCGCGGAGGCTGTCGGCGAGCGCCGCGGTCTCGTGGCCGTCGAGGCCCGAGGACGGCTCGTCGAGCAGGAGCAGCTTGGCCTCGGTCATCAGCGCGCGGCCGACCTCGACGAGCCGGGCCCGGCCCAGGCTCAGCGCCTCCACCGGGCTCTCCGACACGTCCTCGAGTCCGAGCAGCGCGAGCGTCCGGTCGGTGCGCTCGTTCTCGTCGGACGTGGGCTTCGACAGGTTCAGCACGTCCTTCCAGAACCGGCCGGTGCCCAGGCGGGCCCGCTCCGCGACCAGGAGGTGATCGCGCACGGTCATCCCGGTGAACAGCTCGATGCGCTGGAACGTCCGGGCGAACCCGAGCCGGGCCCGGCGGTACACGGGCAGCCGGGTGATGTCCCGGCCCGCGAACTCGACCTTGCCCTGCTCGGCCCGCAGCAGGCCGAGCAGGCAGTTGAAGAACGTCGTCTTGCCCGCACCGTTGGGGCCGATGAGCCCGACCGACTCGCCGTCCTCGACGATGATCGACACCTCGTCGAGCGCGGTGATGCCCGAGAACCGCTTCGTGATGCCGGTCGCCTCGAGCAAGCTCATCGGTCCCGCTCTCGGCTCATGATTCCGCCCCCGCGGGGACGGGAGCGCTCGTGGGGGTGCCGTCGCCCGAGGCGCCCCCCGAGGACTTGGACCGGCGCGACGAGAGTCGGTCGAACTGGCGCTGGAAGAACGCCAGCGAGTTCCGCTTCCCGTTCTCCAGCGTGCCCTCCGGGTGGCGCGCGTACTGGATCGCACCCAAGCCGAACAGCACGAACGCCCACGTCTGCGAGACGCCGAACCAGTCCGAGAGGATGACCGGGAGAATCACGAACGCGATTCCCGCGTTGATCGCGCCCTCCACCGTGCGGGCCGCGGTCGAGACCACGATGACGACGTAGACGAAGCCGAGGAAGTAGTTGTAGTCGGCGGGCTGCGCGATCCCCTTCTGCATCGCGAGCAGTCCACCCCCGAGGCCGGCGATGCCGGCGGACACCGCGAACGCGACGATCTTGGCCTTGGACGGGTTGATGCCGATGGACTGCGCGGCGGTCTCGCTGCCGCGCAGCGCATCGAGGTAGTGGCCGGTCGTACCCCGGCGCACGAAGATCACCAGCACGCTGACGATCACCAGCACGATCATGCAGAAGATGAAGAACGTCTTGTTGTTCGAGAGGTCGAACGGGCCGATGAGCGGGCGCGGCACCCGCACCGGCGTGACGCCGCCGCCGACCCAGCCGATGGGGACGAGCACGTTCTCGAACATGAGCGCGAACGCGAGTGTCGCGAGTGACAGATAGATCCCCGCGAGCCGCAGCACCGGGATCGCGAGCAGCGCGCCGACCGCGGCGGCGATGACCGCGCCGATGATCATTCCGAGAATTACGTTCGCGCCGAGCGCGGAGACGAACTGTGCGGTCGAGAAGGCGCCGATGGCGGCGAACGTCGCCTGGCACAGCGAGATCTGGCCGCCCATACCGGTGATGACCGTGATCGAAAGGAAGATCACCGAGTACACGAGCGTCAACGTCAGCAGCGACAGCCAGTAGGCGTCGGCCCGCTCGAGCGCGACGTAGACCATGAACAGCACGAACACCGCGCCCAGGATGTGCGTGGAGTTTGTGAACGTCCGGCTGCGGATCGCCGACGCGAGCGACGGCGGCGGTGGGTCCGCGCCGGAGAGCGGGTCGGTCGTCTCCCGCCGGTTGCGCAGCCCGGGCCAGAACAGCAGCAGCAGGAACAGGACCGCGAACGGCAGCGACGGCTTGAGACCCTGCGCGAGCAGGCTCGCGGGCGGGAGGTACCCGGCGAGCAGCGCCTGGGTGATCCCGAGCAGGATCCCGCCGAGCAGGGCCAACGGGATGTTGACCAGGCGCGCGAACGCGGCTGCCGCGATGGCGGAGATCAACAGCGTGGTGAAGTCCCCGACGTTGAGCGAGGCCGAGAACGGAGCGAGCAGCACACCGGCCAGGCCCGCCATCGCGCTCGAGATCATCCACGCGGCGGAGCTGGCGCGATCCGCGTTCACCCCCGCGAGCTCGGTGAGCCGCGGGCTCTCGACGACCGCCCGCATCTGGAGACCGATCGCGGTCCAGCGGAACAGGGCGACGAGCAGCAGCACCACGACCGCGACGCTGACCATGATCGCCATCTGCCGCCCGTCGAGCGTGTAGTCGCCGAGGTGGTAGAGCGCGTTGTCGTTCCACCAGATGCCCTTGATCCCGAACAGCTGGTTCGGGCCGAGCCACACGTTGACGACCTGCGGAACCGCGACGAGCAGGCCGAGCGCGGACACGAGCTTCCCGATCGGGGACGCGCCGCGGAGCCAGCGGAACACGAGCCGGTCGAGCAGGAACCCGAACAACGGCGACACGACCAGCACGACGAACACGAACGCCGGGATGATCGGCCAGGCGTGGCGGACGTGCACGTCGTAGTAGACCGCCGCGGCCAGGTACGCCTGGGCCGCGAACGCGAGGTTGAACACCCCCGACGTCTTGTACGTGAGCACGAGGCTCACCGCGACGAGCCCGAACACGCAGCCCACGGGGATCCCGAGGATCACGTACCGGATCAGATCCTGCACGGCGGCTACCTGGACGCGTTCGCGATCGGGGGCGGGTCGGCTACTTGTAGGTCGGCGTCGGGAGCTTCGCCGGCTGGTCCGGGATGCACTGGAACGGCTTGCCCGGCTGGTTGAAGACCGGCACGAACTTGCCGTTCTCGATCTTCACCCACGCGGTGCAGCCCAGCGGAACGTTGTGCGTGATGTTGTGCTCCCTGGTCCAGTCGCGCGGCGGGATGAGCCCGTCGGCGGTCAGGTTCGTCATCTTGTTCAGCGCGTCGATGACCTTCTGCCGGGTGAAGTCCGGGCCGGCCGCCTTGAGCCCGGCGACCAGCTGGAACGCTGAGATCCATCCCTGCATGGCGGTCTCGTTCTTCGTATAGCCGGCCTTGTTCATCCACTTGTTGAACTCGACCATGCCCGGCGGCTGCGGCTTGAACTCGAACGGCGTGAACGAGACCCCGACGTAGTCGCCGTCGAAGAACTCCTTGTTCGCCGCGACGAGCTTCGCGTCGTAGCCGTTCGGGAGGTACTGGATGGCCTTCAGGTCCTGCTTGCGCATCTCCTTGGCCAGGTTCAGCACCGCGTTGGTGTCCATGCAGGTCATCACCATGTCGACGCCTTTGTCCTTCATCTGGCCGACCTCGACGCTGAAGTCGGTGGCGCCGAAGGAGAGGCTCTTCGTGAGGAACACGACCTTCGCCGTCGGGTACCGGTCGAAGGACTTGCTGTAGCCGTCGACGCACTGCGCCGAGTTGGAGACGTTGTAGGCGAGCACGCCGATCTTCTTCTTGTGGAGCTCCTTGGCCAGGAGCGGCGCGTAGGTGCCTACGCAGCCGTTGCACAGTGCGCCGGAGTTGCTCCCGAACATGTTCGGGTGGCCGGTGTACTCGTCGTTGATGTTCCAGCCGAACGTCGGGATGTTCTGGTCGACGAGGGTCTTCGCGCCGCTGAAGGAGAAGATCGTGGCGATCGGCGCGACTGCGAAGACGTTGTCCTGGTCGAGCAGGGCCTGTACCTGCTCCTGGTTGTTGGAGATCTGGTCGTCGCGCTCGGAGACCTCCTCGAGCTTGCGCCCGTAGATCCCGCCGCTGCTGTTGACCATGTCGAAGTAGGCCTTCACTCCCTCGAACGCAGACGCGTACGGGCCGTTGAGCGGGTTGGTCACCGAGGCGACGCCCCCGACCCGGATCGTGTCCTTCGTGACCCCGGGCTGGTCGACCGTGGTCCCCCCGCCCGAGGACGACGACGCGGTCGTCGTCGAGGTCCCACTCGACTTGTCGTCGGATGCGTTGCTACACGCGGCGGCGACCAGCACCAGCACCGCCAACGCCGCGATCACTCGAACCCGAGCCCGCATCAAGTACCCCCCGAATCGAACCAGACGATGCGACCTGACTCTAACGTCAGGTTGCGATACCCACCAGGCACGCGAATCATGTCTTGCTTTCCGGATCCCGCGACCGCGGGCCGTGGCCCGCGGCTTTCCCATGCCCGGCGGAGTAGACATGGGGCGTGCCCGGCACCCTGGTCGTCTTCCACGCGCACCCCGACGACGAGGCCATCGCGACCGGCGGCGCGATGGCCCGGGCCGCGGCGGAGGGGCACCGCGTGGTGCTGGTGGTCGCGACCGGGGGTGAGCTGGGCGAGGTCGCGCCGGGCGTGCTGGACGAGGGCGAGGAGCTGGCCACCCGCCGCGCGATCGAGCTCGAGCGCGCCGGCGAGGCCCTCGGAGTCGAGCGCATCGAATTCCTCGGCTACCGGGATTCGGGCATGGCCGGAGAGCCCACGAACTCCGCGCCGGGTGCGTTCGCCGCCGCCCGGATCGACGAGGCCGCGGCACGCCTGGCCGCGATCCTCGAGGACGAGAATGCCGAGGTCCTCACCATCTACGACGAGAACGGCAACTACGGCCACCCCGACCACATCCAGGTCCACCGCGTCGGCGCCCGGGCCGGCGAGATCGCGGGAACGCCGCGCGTCTACGAGGCCACGGTGAACCGGGACCACCTCATCGAGCTGATGCGCCGCCGGCGGGACGAGATGGGCGCGATCGAAGGCGCGCCCGACCCCGAGGACTTCGACATCGGTGTCCCGGCCTCGGCGATCACGACGACGGTCGACGTGCGGGACTACGTGGGTCCGAAGCGCGCCGCGATGCAGGCGCACGCGAGCCAGATCCCCGAGGAGTCGTTCTTCCTGCAGCTCCCCCTGGACGCGTTCCGTGAGGCGTTCGGCCAGGAGTGGTTCATCCGGCGGGGCGACCGGTCGCGCACCGCCGAGACCTGGCTCTTCGACTCGTAGAAGCGCCGCGGCTCAGCTCGCGGGCGCGGCGTCGCGCGCGACCTTGACCAGCTCGGCGAGCGCCTCGGGCACCTCGGCCGCGAGCGCCCAGAGGTCGGGGACCGCCTCCAGACACGCCATGAAACCGATGTCGACGCGATCGCGGTAGCTCATGGCCGTCACGTTCAACCCGGCGCCGTCGAACACCGGTCCCATCGGGTACATGTCGACGAGGCGCGCCCCGGCCATGTAGAGCGGGAACTGCGGGCCCGGCACGTTGGACACGACGAGATTGTGGATCGGTGGGTGGCGGTCGGCGAGCCGCAGCTGGCTGTAGAGACGCGCGCCGCGCGACAGCATCGCGGGCGCCGCGAGCTCGGCCCACTCCTCGAGGGTGTTCCCGCCGATGTCCTCGTGGACGTGCTTCGCCCCGGTCATCGTGTCCTGCACCGCGGCCAGCCGCTCCAGCGGGTCGTCGAGGTCGGTCGAGAGCTGCGTGAACATCGCCGACACCCGGTTGCCCAGCTGCTTGTCGTCCATGCTCCGCACGGACGTCGGGATCACCGCGACCAGCGGCCGGTCCGGGAGCTCGGCGCGCGCCACGAAGTAGCGCCGGAAGGCGCCGGACAGCACCGCGAGCACGACGTCGTTCACCGTGGCCCCGTATGCGTCCTTCACCAGCTTCACGTCGTCGAGCGACATGCCCGCGAACGCGACCTGACGGTGGGGCGTGATCATCACGTTCCAGCTGAGGCGAGGCGCGGTGAACGGCACCCCCGCATGGACGTCCTCGTTCCGCATCCGCGTGACGAGGCGGGCGAGCGACTTACCGAGGTGCACCGTCGCCCTCGCCATGCGGAGCGGCTGGCGCGCGATGGAGACCATCGACGCGCCGATCATCTCGACGTCGCTCGGCACCCGGTCGGCCTGCCAGGCCTCGTCGCTCACGCCCGCCGGCAGCGGCGTCGGCTCGAGATCCACGAGCGAGGCGAGCACCTCGACACCGGACGCGCCGTCGATCGCCGCGTGGTGCACCTTCGCGACCAGCGCGACGTGACCGTGCTCGAGCCCCTCGACGACCCACATCTGCCAGAGCGGGCGGTCCCGGTCGAGCGGCCACCCGGCGACCTCCCCGACGAACGCCGCCAGCTCGCGCTCGCCGCCCGGCGCGGGCACCGCGACCTGGCGGACATGGAAGTCGAGATCGAAGCCCGGGTCCTCGATCCAGAGCGGGTGGTGCAGGCCGAAGGGCACCCGGACGACCCGGCGCCGGAACGGCGGCAGCGTGTCGATCCGCTGCTCGATGAGCTGCTTCATCGTGGCGGCGCTGAACCCGCCGGGGACCTCGGACGGGTCGAGGACCGCAACCAGGATGAGGTGCATGTGGTTGCTGGGCGTCTCGAGGGACAGGAAGGCGGCATCGAGTCCCGTCAATCGCTCCACGCTTCGGATCGTACCCCCGGCGCGGCCCTGGCAGAATGGGTCCGTGCCCTGGATCTTCCTCGCCGTGAGCATCGTCGGCGCCTGGTTCACGGTGAACGCGTTCCGCCCGTCGTCGCGCTGGCAGTTCATCGGGACGAGCTTCTTCGCCGCCTGGTTGACCGGCGAGCTCGCGGTCTGGAACATCGTGTGGCAGGCCGTCGCGACCGCGCTGTTCGTCGCCCTCGGTGCGCTCGACCGGTGGCCCGGGTGGCTCGGGTTGGCGATCAGCGTTGCCTCGTGGGTCGGCCTCGTCGTGATCGCCGCGATCTCGCGCCGGTCGGGAGGCGTGTTCGACAGTGTGCTGACCGACGGGCTGGGGCTCGGCCCCGCGGACCCCAGCACCGCGAAGTGGACCCAGGCCGTGTTCCCCTTCCTGCTGCGCGACCGTCGCGTCGAGCGGGTCAAGAACCTCGAGTACGGGCCCCACGGGAAGCGCAACCAGCTCGACGTGTACCGGCGCCGGGACCGCGGGCCCGACGCCGCGCCCGCGCCGGTGCTGCTCCAGATCCACGGCGGCGCCTGGATCATCGGCGACAAGAGCCAGCAGGGCCTCCCCCTGATGTTGCAGCTCGCCGCGCGAGGGCTGGGTCTGCGTGGCGACCAACTACCGGCTCAGCCCGAAGGCCACCTGGCCCGAGCACCTCGTCGACTGCAAGCGGGCGCTCGCCTGGGTGCGCGAGCACATCGCCGAGTACGGCGGCGACCCGGATCTGATCTGCGTCTCCGGTGGGTCGGCGGGCGGTCACCTCGCGGCCATGGTCGCGCTCACTGCGAACGAGCCACGGCTCCAGCCCGGGTTCGAGGACGCGGACACCTCGGTCGACGCGTGCATCCCCTTCTACGGCGTCTACGACTTCGACTCGATCTTCGCCGGCGACCGGGCCAAGGACCGCGCGGCACGACTCATCGGTCGGTGGGTCATGAAGACGACCCCGGACGAGGACGCGGCGGTGTTCGCGGACGCGTCACCGGTGAGCCACGTCCGGTCCGACGCCCCGCCGTTCTTCGTCATCCACGGGACCAACGACAACCTGGCGCCGGTCAGCCAGGCCCGCCAGTTCGTCGAGCGGCTGCGAGCGGTGTCCGACGAGCCCGTGCTCTACGCCGAGGTGCCGGGCGCCTCGCACGCGTTCGACGTGTTCCACTCGACCCGCACGGCCAACGCGGTGCGCGCCGTCGAGCGCTTCCTGGCCTGGATCGTGGACTGCCATCGCCCCGGGAGCACCCCGGAACCCGAGTCGGCCGGGCTCGCGCCCGAGCTCGCGCCGGTCCCCGGCCCGGACCGCTGAGCGGCGCTCAGTCCTCGCGGCGACCCGGGCGGTCCTCCCGCCGGATGATCCGCACCTTGAACGGGATCGACCGGTCCGATGACCACGGCGCGTAGGGAGCGACGAGGAGGCCCGCGAGGGTGATGAGCGGGACGTCGTAGTTCACCCGCCACCCCGCGAAGTCCCGCCACGCCTGGTCCCGGTCCGCCTTGATCGGCACGCCGACCAGCTCCAGCTCGCGGCACGCGTCCTCCCACTCGTCCCGGCTGATGCTGATCGGGTCGTCGGGCGCGGGGTCGTCGGGGTGCGGGATCCGGAAGAAGCGCGCGATCGCCCGCAGCGCGGTGAACCCGGACCGGACGCAGAGGCTCGCCATCGGCTGGCTCGGCTGGTCGATCGTCGAGTTGACCAGCGCCGCGGCGTCGAGCACCGCACCGGCGGCGGTGATCCACGAGCGCTGGGGCTCGGGCGACCGGAAGAAGTTGACGAACCCGAGCGACGTGTGGGTCTCCTGGACCTCGGCGAACCACAGCTGCCACTCCACCCAGACGTCGTCGAGATCGTCGAGGCGGCCGATGAGATGGGCCCGCCGCAGGAGGTCCACCGCGCTCGGAGGGGTCCCGGCGCGTGCCGCCATGTGCGCGACGAGCACCTCCCGGCGCGAGAACGCGGCGTAGATCGTCGGCAGGTAGGCGATCAGCAGCGCGAGGAGGCCGAGGCCGATCGCCGCCTCGGCGAAGCCGATGGTCGCGGCACCGAAGCCGAACGGGCGCTCGAACCCGAGGGTGAGCATCGAGGAGCCGCTCTGGATGAACGCCTCCTTCCAGGCGACCTGCTCGACCCCGACGAAGATCATCGTGAAGCCGACCAGGACGAGCACCATCCACACGATGACGAGCACGAACATCGAGACCGGCCCGTACAGCGCCATCGCCCGGTCCCGGGCCTCGTAGGTCCGGGCCAGCCGCGTGGGCACGTCGAACATCCTGCGCACGACGATGCTGATGAACCTGGTCGAGCGCACGAACACGCCCCGTGGCAGCACGAACGTGCGGAGCGCGGAATCGAGCACGATGGCCACGAGGGCGACACCGGCGACGCAGAGGGCGACGTCCCGCAGGGTCTCCACGGTGGGCTACTCCTCGACCGGTCGGGCCCGCGAGCGCTTGCGCTCCGAACGGTGGCGCTTGTCCTGGAGCCGCTGCTCCTTGGCGCTGCGGCGCACCCCGGTCGGCACCCGGGGCTTGTCGACCCGCAGGGCCGCGGCGAGCCGCCCGGCCAGGCGCTCGAGCGCGAGCTCACGGTTGCGGTGCTGGGAGCGCGAGTCCGAGACCACGACCCGCACGACCGGGCCCAGCGCCTCGAGGATGCGAGCCCGTTGGCGGGGTCCGAGCGACGACGACGCGGCGACGTCGAAGCGGACCTCGACCCTCGTGTTGGCCGTGTTCGCGTGCTGGCCCCCGGGCCCGCCCGATCCGGTGAAGCGCCACTCCAGCTCGTCGAGCGCGATCACGCAGGACCCACTGACGCGCAACCGATCCGTGGCCATGAGGACCGAGAGTACGCGGACGAACCGCGGCGCGAGGCGACCCGTTCCCCGGGGCTGACAGCTTGGTTTCGTCGGTGGGTACGGTGCCCGGCGAAGCGCCTCCATCGGTGTCACTGTGGTGTCCGGGTGTGGTTGACAACCGGAGGCGCGGTTCTTAGGTTGCGGGCCACAACCACCACGTCAGCAACAAGCGACCGATCAGCAGCGAGCCGGACCGCGGTCCGGCGCCACGGGGGGACCATCGTGCGACACAGCATGCGACCGCGTCGACGGACGCTCACGTTCCTGGCTCTCCTCTCCTCACTCGCGATCGTCGCCGCCGCGTGCGGGGGCGGTGGCTCGTCCGGCGGCGGCGGTGGCGGTGGTGGATCGGCCGACGAGGGCAAGCCGACCCCGGGCGGGACCCTCACCTACGGCCTCGAGGGGAAGACGACGGACTTCTGCATCCCCTCGGCGCAGCTGGCGATCTCCGGGATCATGGTCGTGACCGCGGTGTACGACACGCTGACGGTGCCGACCCAGGACCCGAACGTCTACGCCCCGTATCTGGCCAAGAGCGTCGCGCACAACGCCGACTACACCCAGTGGACGATCGGCCTGCGGTCCGGCATCAAGTTCCAGGACGGCGAGCCGCTCAACGCCGCGGCGGTCAAGCAGAACATCGACGCCTGGCGCAAGGGCACCCTCCTGCAGTTCGTCTACGACAACGTCTCGGAGGTCACCACCCCCGACGACATGACCGTCGTCGTCGCGATGAAGACGCCCTGGGTCGCGTTCCCGGCGTACCTCTGGTCGACCGGCCGCGTCGGCATTGCGGCGCCGGCACAGCTCAACGGGTCGTCCTCCGAGTGCAGCACCCACATGATCGGCACCGGTCCGTTCACCGTGACGAAGTTCGACGCGTCGACGGGTGATGTCACCACGAAGAAGAACCCCGACTACTGGCGCACGGGCTACCCGTACCTCGACGGTCTCAACTTCAAGATCCAGGAGTCGGGCGACCAGCGCGTGAACGGCCTCCAGGGTGGCCAGTTCGACATCATCCACGACGACAACGGCGTCAACTACGACACCGTCAAGGGCTTCGGGAGCAGCTTCAGCACCCTGCTCGAGCCCCCGGGCCGCCGCGAGATCGGCCAGGCGCTGCTGAACGTGACCCGCCCGCCGCTCGACGACCTCAACATCCGCAAGGCGATCGCCGAGGGCACCGACCGCAACGCGCTCAACCAGATCGCCAACAAGGGCAACTTCCAGCTGAGCGACAGCGTGTTCGACCGCGACGTCATGGGCTACGTGAAGGACCCCGGGTTCCCGAAGTACAACCCGACCGACGCCAAGAAGCTGGTGGACGCCTACAAGCAGAGCCACGGTGGCAAGGCCCCGACGTTCGGCCTGCAGTCCACCTTCGACGAGCAGACCAAGGCGCTCGCCCAGGAGACCAAGCGCCAGATGGCCAAGATCGGCATCACCGTGACGCTCCCCGCGCCGGTGGACCAGGCCACGATCATCAACCAGGCGATCGGCAGCCAGGTCGACTCGTTCCTGTGGCGCAACTACCCGGGTGCCGACCCCGACACCATGTACGTGTGGTTCCACAGCAAGTCGACGGTGAACTTCAACCACATCAACGACCCGCAGGTCGACTCCGACCTCGACAAAGGCCGGGCCACGCCGGACGAGAGCCTGCGCAAGGGCTACTACACGGACTTCAACAAGCGGCTCTCGAGCCAGGTGTACAACATCTGGACCTGGTACGAGAACTGGTACATCGCGTCGAAGAGCACTGTGAAGGGCATCCTCGGACCCAACCTGCCGAACGCCAACGGCCAGCCCGGGTCGCAGAAGCCGGTCGACGTACTGGCGGGCTACCACCAGCTCCTCGGTCTCTGGGTGCAGAAGTGACGGGGGGTCGATGACTCCAGACGGCGAGCCGGTGCAGTGAGGTGAACGGGCTTCGCTCCGCCTTCATCAAGCTGCTCCGGCTCATCGTCGTCGTCATCGTCGTCACGTTCCTCACCTTCTGGCTCACCAAGCTCGCCCCCGGCGACCCCGTGTCCAAGGTGAAGCCGTTCGCCCCGCCCGCCGAGCGGGCGCGGATCACCGAGGACCTCGGCCTCAACGACGGCTTCTTCACCCAGTACACGACCTGGCTCGGCAACTTCACGACCGGTGACTTCGGCACGCTCTACGACTCCGGCACCTCCGTGCGCGAGGTCGTGAACGACCGGCTGCCAGTCAGCCTCGAGCTGATGATCTACGCCCAGCTCCTGTCGCTCGTCATCGCGATCCCCCTCGGCGTGTACACCGCGTACAAGGCGGGCTCGCGCTTCGACGGGATCACCAACACGGTCATGTTCGCCCTCCTCGCCCTGCCGACCTTCGTGCTCGCACTGCTGTTGCAGATCTATGTGGGCGCGAAATGGGACCTGTTACCCACGCAGAGCACCGTGACGGGGAGCTTCCCGCTCAACCCGATCGACAACTGGCAGCTGATGCTGATGCCGACGGTCGCGCTCGCCGCCGGCCAGATCGCCGTGTACATGCGCCTCCTGCGCTCGGACATGATCCAGACCCTGCAGGAGGACTTCATCACCACCGCGAAGGCCAAGGGCATCAAGCCGAACCGCGTCCTCTTCTCCCACGCGCTGCGCCCGTCGAGCCTGACGCTGCTCACCGTGGCCGGCCTCAACGTCGGTGCGCTCATCGGTGGCGCGATCGTGATCGAAGCGATCTTCGGGCTCCCGGGCATGGGCGACGCGCTCTACCGCGCGATCCTGGCCCAGCAGTACCCGGCCGAGCTCTCGTTCGTGGCGATCATCGCCATCATCTACGTGATCTTCAATTTCCTCGTCGACGTCCTGTACTCCGTCCTCGACCCCCGGATCCGGCATGCCCGAGCACTCGCCTAAGCCGTTCGCCGAGGAGCTCGTCGCCGACGAGCACGGATCCGGCGTCCCCCTCGCTCCGCAGCAGATCGGGTTCTCCGCGATCGAAGCCGGCCCGACGCACGCCGGGAAGGGCAAGCACCTCGGCATCGGTGCGTGGGTCGCGATCGCGTTCCTCGCGCTGGTGATCGGATCGGCGATCCTCGCCCCGATCCTGCCGATCCCCGACCCGAACAACGACGTGTTCCCGGGCCTCAACCGCGCCGGGCCCTCGCTCGACCACCTCTTCGGGGTGGACGCGAACGGGCGCGACGTGCTCGCCCGGGTCGTCTGGGGCGGCCGCAACTCGATGGCGATCGGCGTCTTCGCGATCGTGATCGGCTTCATCATCGGCGGGATCTTCGGCCTGCTGTCCGGATACTTCCGGGGCCGGATCGGCACCGCGCTCGGCTCGGTGACCGACGTGCTGCTCGCCTTCCCTCCCCTGGTCCTCGCCCTGGCCATCACCACGAACCTGGACCGCACGCTGTTCTACGTCACGCTCGCGCTGGCGATCGTGTCGGTGCCGGTCCTCGCCCGGATCGCGCGCGCCTCCACGCTCAGCTGGTCCGAGCGCGAGTTCGTGCTGGCCGCGCGCGCCCAGGGCGCGAAGCACGGCCGCGTGATGATCCGTGAGGTGCTGCCGAACATCCTCCCGGCCATGTTCTCGATCGCGCTGCTCGGCATCGCGGTCGTGATCGTCGCCGAGGCCGGGCTCGCCATCCTGGGTGCCGGCGTGAAGCCGGAGGTCGTCACCTGGGGGAACATCATCAGCGCCGGCCGCACCGACCTGCGCGACGCGCCGCAGATCGTGCTCGCGCCGTCGTTCGTGATCTTCGGCGTGGTCCTCTCGCTGAACTACCTCGGCGACGTGGTCCGGGCCCGCTTCGACGTCCGCGAGAGCGCCCTGTGAGCCCTCGCCGCTCCCGGAGGAAGGACGCGCCGGCCACCCGCTTCGAGCCCGCCCCGCTCGACGGGCCGCTCCTCGACGTCACCGACCTGCACACGCACTTCTCGACCCCGCGGGGGAGCGCACGCGCGGTGGACGGCGTCTCGCTCTCGCTCGAGCGGGGCAAGACCCTGGGCGTCGTCGGCGAGTCCGGGTCGGGCAAGACCGTTCTGTCGCGCTCGATCATGGGCCTGCTCCCGAAGCACAACGTCGAGCGCACCGGGAGCATCCTGTTCGAGGGACACGAGCTCGTGACCGCGTCGAGCGAGGAGCTCCGCCACCTGTGGGGCTCCCAGATGGCGATGGTGTTCCAGGACCCGATGACCTCGCTCAACCCGGTCATGAAGATCGGCAAGCAGATCACCGAGAGCCTGCTGTTCCATCTCGACGTGTCGAAGAGCTACGCCAACGAGCTGGCGCTCGCGCTGCTGCAGTCGGTCGGGATCCCGGAGGCCGAGCAGCGCTTGAACGAGTACCCCCACCAGCTGTCCGGCGGCATGCGCCAGCGGGTGATGATCGCGCTGGCGATCGCGTGCGGACCCAAGCTCCTCTTCGCCGACGAGCCCACCACCGCGCTCGACGTCACCGTGCAGGCGCAGATCCTGGACCTCCTCCAGGAGCAGCAGCGCGAGCGGTTCATGGCGATGATCCTCGTCACCCACGACCTCGGCGTCGTGGCCGGTCGCACCGACGACATCGCGGTGATGTACGCGGGCCGGGTGGTCGAGAAGGCACCGACGCGCACGCTCTTCACCCAGACCCGCCACCCGTACACCGAGGCGCTGCTGCGATCGATCCCGAAGCTGACCGCGCCGAGCCACTCCCGCCTCGCCACCATCACCGGCCGCCCGCCCGACATCGTCGCTCCGCCCCCGGGGTGCAAGTTCGCGCCCCGCTGCCCCTACGTCCAGGCGCGCTGCGTCGAGGAGGAGCCTCCGTTGCTCGACGCCGAGACGCCGGGGCACGAGTACCGGTGCTGGATCCCGGTCGGCACCCCCGAGAACCGGGCCGCGCTCGCGGCCAACCAGCAGGCCGGCGTCACGTCGGCCATGGCGATGATCGGGAGCGTGTGACGTGGCCGGCAGCGGCACCGCCCACCTGCGCCCGGCCGACGAGACCCTGCTGCGGATCGAGGACCTCGTCGTCGAGTTCCCCATCGGTCGCGCGGGACTGAAGGTCAACGCGGTCTCGAAGGTCAGCCTCGACGTCAAGGACGGCGAGACCCTCGGTCTCGTCGGCGAGTCCGGCTGCGGCAAGAGCACGACGGGCCGCGCGGTCATGCAGCTCGTGCACCCGACGAGCGGCCAGGTGCAGTTCGACGGCAAGGACCTCACCGCGCTGCACGGCGAGGCGCTGCGCCAGACCCGGCCGAAGCTGCAGATGATCTTCCAGGACCCGATCTCGTCGCTGAACCCGCGCCGCAAGATCCGCAAGATCGTGAGCGAGGGCCTCGACATCTGGAAGATCGGCGACGACGCGACCCGCGAGGCGAAGGTCCGCGAGGTGCTCGAGACCGTCGGCATCGACCCGGACACCGCGGGACCGAAGCGACCCCATGAATTCTCCGGCGGCCAGTGCCAGCGCATCTCGATCGCGCGCGCGGTCGCGACGGACCCGAAGCTCATCATCTGCGACGAACCCGTGTCCGCGCTCGACGTGTCGGTGCAGGCGCAGATCCTGAACCTGCTCCAGGACATGAAGGCCCGCTACGGGCTCACGCTGATCTTCATCGCGCACGACCTCGCGGTGGTCAAGAACGTGAGCGACCGGGTCGCGGTCATGTACCTCGGCAAGATCTGCGAGGTGTCCGGCCCCGACGAGCTGTACGAGGCACCCGCGCACCCCTACACCGCGGCGCTGCTCTCGGCGATCCCGATCCCGGACCCGTCGATCAAGCCGGCCGACCGCGCCGGGGTGCGGGGCGAGATCCCGTCGCCCGTCGCGCCGCCGAGCGGCTGCCGCTTCCGCACCCGCTGCCCCAAGGCCCGGGACGTGTGCGCGCAGCAGGAGCCCGAGATCCGTGCGGTGCGGCCCGACCACTTCGTGGCCTGCCACTTCCCGCTCGAGATCGGCGAGAAGCTCCCCACCCCCGCCGCCATCACCCAGAACGGCGACACACCTCCTTCCTGAGGTTCCCCGGAGCGCGACCACCGGACCGCAACCAACTGGCGCGCCTCCGGCGGCCCTTCTTCCCAAGATCTCCGGAGGCCGATCGCCGGACCGCGATCGACTGGCGGCCTCCGGCGGTTCTCTGCTTTGGCGTCAGCTACCCCCTTCGGTGGTGGGTACACGACGCCGAAGCGCGGTTTATGGCGCTACACCTCGATGGTTCGGGTGATCCTCACGGTCTCGAGGAGCCGGCGGTCGTGGCTGACGAGCAGGAGCGTGCCGTCGTAGCGGTCGAGCGCGAGCTCGAGCTGCTCGATCGCCTCGAGGTCGAGGTGGTTGGTGGGCTCGTCGAGCACGAGGCAGTTGACGCCGCTCGCCATCAGCCCGGCGAGGATCGCGCGGCTCCGCTCGCCCGGTGACAGCTCGCCGCCGACCCGCTCGACGTGGGTCGCGGTGAGGCCGAACTTGGCGAGCAGCGAGCGCGCCTCGGACCGGCCGAGGCCCGTCTCGGACCGGAACGCGTCGATCAGCGCGACGTCGGCGGGCAGGGAGGCGCGCGACTGGTCCATCTCCCCCACCCGGACACCGGGCCCGATCCAGCGCCGACCCGAGACCAGCGGGATCTCACCGAGCAGGGCGCGCAGCAGCGTGGTCTTGCCGCTGCCGTTGGGGCCCAGGATCGCGATGCGCTCCTGCCAGCCGATCTCGAGGTCGACGGGCCCGAGCTCGAACGAGCCGCGGCGGACCACGGCCTGCTCGAGGCGCACCACGACGTCACCGCTGCGGGCCGACGGAGCGAGCTGGAGCCGCAGCTCCCAGCCCTCCCACGGCTTCTGCACCACCTCGAGGCGCTCGATGGCCCGCTCGGTGATCTTCGCCTTCGACGCCTGCTTCTCGCTGCGCTGGCGCTCGCGGAACCGGATGCTCCTGTCGTTCTCCCCGCCCCGCTTGACCTTGCCGACGCCCTGCTGCGACCACGCCTTCTGCGTGCGCGCCCGCTCGAGCAGGACGGACTGCTTGGCCCGGAACTCGTCGTAGCGCGCGTACTGCTGGCTCCAGGCGAGGTCCCGCGCCGCGACGTACTCGCTCCACGCGCCCGCGTACTCCACCGCGCGCCGGCTCTCTTCCTGGATCTCCAGCATGCGATCCACCGTGGCGTCGAGGAACGCGCGGTCGTGCGAGACGACCACCACCGCGCTCGGCGCGTCGTGCACGAACTGCTCGAGCCGGTCGAGCCCGGCGAAGTCGAGGTTGTTCGTCGGCTCGTCCAGGAGGAGCACGTCGAACCGGCTGAGCAGGATCGCCGCGAGCGCGGCCCGGGCCGCCTGCCCGCCCGAGAGCGCCGCGACCTCGACGTCGAGCCGATCCGGCGTCAGACCGAGGTCCGCGCCGACGGCACCGATGCGGGCGTCGAGATCGTCACCGCCGAGGGCGAGGAACTGCTCGAGCGCGTCGGTGTACGCCTCGGCCAGGTCCGGGTCGGACCCGAGGAGCGCGGTGAGCCGGTCGAGCTCGGCGCTCGCCCGGACGACGCCGGTCCGTCGGGCCAGGTAGGCGCGCAGCGTCTCGCCCGGGATCGCGTCCGGCTCCTGGGGCAGGAGGCCGACGGTGAGCGACGCCGGCGCGCGCTCCACCGCGCCCGCGTCGAGGGGGACCTGCCCCGCGAGCGCGCGCAACAACGTCGTCTTCCCGATCCCGTTCGGGCCGACGACGCCGAGCCGGTCGCCGGCCGCGATCGACACCGACACCTCGTTGAGGACCAGCTGCCCGTCGAGCGAGACCGTGACCCCCCGGGCAGACAGCATGCCCGTGACCCTATGAGGGGTCACGGGCATGCTGCGGGGGGATATCGGAGCGCGGTGGTGCCTACGCGGCGATCACCGGGATCGCCGGAGCCGGCTCCAGCGCCCAGTCCAGGACCTGCGTGACGTCCTCGGCCAGGTGGAAGGTCATCTGCTCCCGCACCGACTCGGGCACGTCCTCGAGGTCGGGACCGTTGCGGGCGGGCAGCACGACGGTCGTCAGACCGGCGCGCTGGGCTGCGAGCACCTTCTGCTTGAGCCCGCCGATCGGCAGCACCCGACCCTGGAGCGTGACCTCGCCGGTCATCCCGACGTCGGCCCGCACCGGACGTCCGGTGAGCCTCGACACGAGCGCCGTGGTCATCGTGACCCCGGCCGAGGGGCCGTCCTTGGGCACCGCCCCCGCGGGCACGTGCACGTGGAAGCGGCGGTGATCGAGCGCCTCGCCATCGACGTCGAGCGCCTCGGAGTTCGCCCGGATGTAGCTGAGCGCGATCTCCGCGGACTCCTTCATGACGTCGCCGAGCTGACCGGTCAGGGTCAGACCGGGCTCACCCGGGATGCTCGTGGCCTCGACGAACAGCACGTCACCACCGGTGCCGGTGACCGCGAGACCGGTCGCCACGCCCGCCGCGGACGTGCGCTCACGCACCTCCTCGGCGAAGAACCGCTGGCGGCCCAGCAGCGCCGGGACGTCGTCGGCCCCGACCGCGACCGGAGGCGTCACCTCACCGCTGGCGATCTTGGCCGCGGTCTTCCGCAGCAGCTTGCCGAGCTCACGTTCGAGGTTCCGCACCCCCGCTTCGCGGGTGTAGTCGGCGACCACCGTGCGCAACGCCCCGTCGTCCACCGTCACCTCGTCCTCGCCCAGACCGTTGCGCTCGCGCTGGCGCGCCAGCAGATGGTCACGGGCGATGACGACCTTCTCGTCCTCGGTGTAGCCGTCGAGCCGCACCAGCTCCAGGCGGTCGAGCAGCGGTCCGGGGATCGTGTCCATGACGTTGGCGGTCGCGAGGAACAGGACACCCGACAGGTCGAGGTCGACGTCCAGGTAGTGGTCGCGGAACGTGTGGTTCTGCGCCGGGTCGAGGACCTCGAGCAGCGCGCTCGACGGGTCGCCCCGCCAGTCCGCGCCGAGCTTGTCGACCTCGTCCAACAGGATCACCGGGTTCATCGTCCCGGCCTCCTTGAACGCGCGGGCGATGCGGCCGGGCAGCGCGCCGACGTAGGTGCGCCGGTGCCCACGGATCTCCGCCTCGTCCCGCACGCCTCCGAGCGCGACGCGCACGAACTCGCGCCCGGTCGCGCGCGCCACCGACTCGCCGAGCGAGGTCTTGCCCACGCCCGGGGGGCCGACCAGGGCCAGGATCAGGCCGCTCCCGCGCCGGGCCGACTCGTGCGCGTCGTCGAGGCCGCGGTCCGCGCGCAGCTTGCGCACGGCGAGGTACTCCACGATGCGGTCCTTCACGTCACCCAGGCCGGTGTGATCCTCGTCCAGGATGCGCCGGGCCTCGGCCACGTCGAGTCGCTCCTCGGAGCGGACGCCCCACGGCAGCTCGAGGATCGTGTCGAGCCATGTGCGGATCCACCCGTGCTCCGGGCTCTGCTCGGACGTGCGCTCCAGCTTGTCGATCTCCTTGGTGACGGCGAGCGCGACCGACTCCGGGAGGTCGGCCTCGGCCGCCTTCTCCCGCAGCTCCTCGATCGTGTTGCCGTCGTCCGCGCCCTCGCCGAGCTCCTTGCGGATGGCCTGGAGCTGTTGGCGCAGAAGGAACTCCCGCTGCTGCTTCTCCATGCCCTCGCCGACCTCCTGGCGGATCTTCTCGGCGACCTCGTGCTCGGCCAGGGCGTCGCGCGCCGACTCGAGCGCGCGCTCGACGCGGCTCTCTGTGTCGACGGCCTCGAGCAGCTCGACCTTGCGCTCGGTCGGCATGTCGGACCATGCGCCGAACCCGTCCGCGAGCGCGCCCGGCTCGGTCGTCGTACGCAGCAGCTCGGGCAGCCGCCGCGACCGCCGCCGCTCGGCGAGCACCGACAGGACGGCCCGCAGCTCGCGCCCGAGCTCCTCGGCGCGCGCGGACGCAGGGCGCTCCTCGACGTCGTGGGCCTCGACCCAGAGCGCGGCCCCGGTCCCGGCCACACCGGCGCCCAGGGTGGCGCGGTGCAGCCCGCGGATGATCGCGGCGGCGAGGCCGTTGGGCAGCTCGCCCGACTCCTCGACCACGGCGACGGTCCCGACCCGGGCGTAGCGCCCGTCGATGCGGGGAACGAGCAGGAGACGGCCACCGTCTCCGGCCGCGGCGACCGCGGCTCGAGCCTCGTCGGTCTCGAGGGTCAGCGTGGCCACGGTGTTCGGGAGCACCACCCCCGTGGCGAGGGGGAGCACCGGCAGCGCCTGGGTATCCGTGAGCTCGGGCATGGTTCTCCGATCGTGATTACAGGATTACGCGATCGGAGTGAACCGGCGCCTCTGCCCTCCTATTCCCGACCAGGGTACCCGGCTTTTCTCTCCTGAGCGGCCCTGGCCCCGGGCTGCGGCGGGAAGCATCGGCATTGACCTGCCTGCCGCGAGCACCGTTGCGGCCGCTCGGCTTGGCTAGCTCGGGAGCTGGGCTTCGATGGCGGAGACCAGGGCCGGGTCCTCGGGGGTCACGGTCGGGTTGAACCGGCCGACGACCTCGCCGGCGGGCGAGACCAGGAACTTCTCGAAGTTCCACCGGATGTCGCCGGTGTAGCCCTCGGCGTCGGCCACCGCGTTCAGCTGCTGGTACAGCGGGTGCTGGCCCTCGCCGTTGACCTCGATCTTCTCGAACAGCGGGAACTCCACCCCGTAGTTGACGGTGCAGAACTCCCGGATCTCCTCGGCCGTGCCCGGCTCCTGCTCGAGGAACTGGTTGCACGGGAACCCGAGGACCTCGAAGCCGCGGTCTCCGAGCGTCTCGTGCAGCTTCTCGAGGCCCTCGTACTGCGGGGTGAGCCCGCAGTGGGAGGCGACGTTCACGATGAGCAGCGCCTTGCCCTTGTAGTCACCGAGGGAGGCCGTGGTGCCGTCGAGCTGGTTCACCTTGACGTCGTAGATCGCCATCGATTGGGTCCTCTGCAGTCCGGGGGCGGGTCACCACCATTCTACGGACGTGTGATCTTGCGCACCTCTCGGCCCATGAGGCGGTACGCGATCGGCGCGACGAGCCCGCCACCCCGGGCCAGGAGCGCGGTCTGCGGGTCGAACGTGATGACGTGCCGGTCCCGCTCGATCCCGCGCACCAGACCGGCGCCGATCTCCTCGGCGAGCCGCGGCTTGATCCCGGCGGACACGGCCGCGGTCTCGGCCGGCTTGATGCGGTTCTCGGTCTCGAAGCCGGGCGTCAGGGTGTCGGGCGGGAACGCGCACGCGACGAACACGCCCCGTGCTCCGACCTCGGCCCGGAGCGCGTCCATGAGCCCCCGCACCGCGTACTTCGACGGGGCGTACGCGCCGAACCCGAACACGCCGACGAGCCCCGCGGCGGAGGAGATGCCGACGATCGTGCCCCGGTGCCGCTCGAGCATCGACCCGAGCACGGCACGGATCGGGAGCAGGGTGCCGAAGTAGTTCAGCTCCATCTGCGCGTGGAAGTCCTCGACCTCGAGGTCGACGAAGTAGCCCGGGTGCGACGCTCCGGCCGAGGTGACGAGGAGGTCACAGGGCCCCTGCGCGGCGACGGCATCGGCGATCGCGCTCGACACCGCGCGCTCGTCGGTGACGTCGGCAGGCGCGACCACGGTGCCCGGGCCGACCGCGGCCGCGGCCTGTACCAGGCGCGGGGTGTCGCGGGCGATCAGCGAGACCCGAGCCCCGCGGGCGGCGAGGATCCGAGCCGTGGCCAGGCCGATGCCCTGGGAGCCCCCGGTGACGATCGCGTGGGCGTCGGTGATGCGCATCGCGAGATCCTGCCATCCGGTGGGGCGCCGGTCCCGGCCGCCCTACTTCGGGGCGATCATCTCCTCGGGGCGCACCGCGGCGTCGAACTCCTCGGCGGTGAGGTGCCCGGACGCGATCGCCGCCTCCCGGAGCGTGGTCTTGTCCTTGTGGGCCTGCTTCGCGATGGCGGCGGCCTTGTCGTAGCCGATGACCGGGTTCAGCGCGGTCACGACCATGAGCGAGTCGCGGACGTACTCCGCGATCTGCTCGAGGTTCGGCTCGAGGCCCTCGACGCAGAACCGGCGGAAGTTGGCGCACGCGTCGGTCAGCAGGTCGACCGAGTGCAGGAAGTTGAAGATCATCACCGGCTTGAACACGTTGAGCTCGAAGTTGCCCATCGAGCCGGCGATCGACGTGGCGGTGTCGTTGCCGAGCACCTGCACGCAGACCATCGTGAGCGCCTCGGACTGCGTCGGGTTCACCTTGCCCGGCATGATCGAGGAACCGGGCTCGTTCTCGGGCAGGATCAGCTCGCCGAGACCCGCGCGCGGGCCGGAGCCGAGCCACCGGATGTCGTTGGCGATCTTCATGAGGCTCACGGCGAGGGTTCGCAGCGCGCCACTCGCGAAGACGAGATCGTCGTGCGAGGCCAGCGCGGCGAACTTGTTGCGCGGCGGAGGTGAACGGCAGCCCGGTGATCTCGGCGATCTTCGACGCGGCGCGATCCGCGAACTCCGGGTGCGTGTTCAGGCCGGTGCCGACCGCGGTACCACCGATCGCGAGCTCGAACAGGCCCCGGATGGCGACCTCGATGCGCTCGATGTCGGCATCGAGCTGGGCGACGTAGCCCGAGAATTCCTGGCCGAGGGTGAGCGGCACCGCGTCCTGCAGGTGGGTCCGGCCGATCTTCACGATGTCGGCGAAGTCCTCGACCCGCTTCGCGAGCGCGTCGCGCAGTGCCCGGACCGACGGGACGAGCCGGTTCGTCACCTCCTCGACCGCGGCGATGTTCATGGCCGTCGGGAACGTGTCGTTCGACGACTGCGACATGTTCACGTGGTCGTTCGGATGGATCGGACTCTTGCTGCCCCGCTTCCCGCCCGCGAGCTCGATCGCCCGGTTCGAGATGACCTCGTTGACGTTCATGTTCGTCTGCGTGCCGGATCCGGTCTGCCAGACGAACAGCGGGAAGTGGTCGTCGAGCTCCCCCGCGATGATCTCGTCCGAGGCGCGACAGATCAGGTCGGCGTACTCGTCGGAGAGCTTGCCGAGGTCGCGGTTCACACCCGCGGCGGCCTTCTTGAGCACCGCCATCGAGCGGATCACCGCGTCCGGCATGCGGTCGTCGCCCACCGTGAAGTGGTGCAGCGAGCGCTGGGTCTGCGCCCCCCAGTAGCGGTCGCTCCCCACCTCGATCGGGCCCATGCTGTCGCTTTCGGTGCGCGTCGTCCGTTCCGCCATGTTCCCCTCCTCGACGGCCGGACGGTAGCGCGGGGTCCGCCGCGCTCCGGAACCCACGCGGGGCTGCGTGCGGACCCGGAGCGTCGTCGGGCCGGGCTCGTAAGATCGCCCGGACGTCCCCGGAGGAGCAGCCCGTGCCCGAACGCAACGATCACGCGGTCGCCGCGATCGCCGACCACTACGTCGACCGGCACGCGAGCCTCGATCCCGTCGGCGCCACCCTCGAGGGGATCGCCGAGCACGACACCGAGATGACCGACTACGCCCCCGACGCGGCCGAGGAGCGGATGGAGCTCGACCGCGCCACCCTGCGCACGCTCGACGGGGTGAGCCCGGCGTCGGAGCAGGAGCGCGTCGCGGCGGAGATGATGAGCGACCGCCTCTCGATCAACGTCGCGCTCTACGAGCTCGGCGAGCACCTGCGCGACCTCAACGTGCTCGGATCGCCGGTCCAGGGCATCCGGATGGTCTTCGACCAGATGCCGACCGACACCGAGCACGACTGGGAGACGATCACCGCGCGCGTCGGGTTGGTGCGCGAGGGCCTCGCGGGCCTGCAGGCCGCGTACGACGAGGGCATCGCGCAGGGGCTCGTCGCGGCCCGGCGCCAGGTCGTCGGCTGCGTGCAACAGGCCGAGATCTGGGCGGGGACGGGCGACGCGAAGAGCACCCCGTTCTTCCAGAGCCTCGTCGAGCGGTTCGACGCGTCGGGCATCGGGTCGCCCGGGCTGCGCGCCACGCTCGTCGAGAAGGCGGATGACGCCACCGCCGCGTACGCGTCCTTCGCGCGCTACCTCGTGGACGAGTACTCGCCGCACGCGTCGGAGAAGGACCCGGTCGGCGCGGAGCGCTACGCGGTGTGGGCGCGGGTGTTCAACGGGACCGAGCTCGACCTGCTCGAGACGTACGCGTGGGGCTGGCACGAGCTGCACCGCATCGAGCACGCGATGCGCTCGGTCGGCGAGCGGATCCTTCCCGGGGAGTCGATCGGCGAGGTCATCGAGCTGCTCGAGACGGATCCGGCGCGCTCGATCGAGGGCGAGGACAACCTGCGCGCCTGGCTGCAGGACCTCATGGACACGACGATCGCCGAGCTGAACGGCATCCACTTCGACATCCCCGAGCCGGTGCAGCGGGTCGAGGCGATGATCGCGGAGCCCGGGGGCGCGGCGGCGATGTACTACACCGGCCCGTCCGAGGACTTCTCCCGTCCCGGGCGGACCTGGTACCCGACGCTCGGCAAGACGCGCTTCCCGCTCTGGGGCGAGGTCTCGATCTGCTACCACGAGGGCGTCCCCGGCCATCACCTGCAGGTGGGCGAGGTGCGGTACCTGGCCGACCAGCTGAACCGCTACCAGCGCACGCTCGGCTGGGTGTCGGGCCACGGCGAGGGCTGGGCGCTGTACGCCGAACGGCTCATGGGCGAGCTCGGCTACCTCGACGTCGCGGACTACGAGCTCGGGATGCTCCGGGCCCAGGCCATGCGCGCGGTGCGCGTCGTCGTCGACATCGGCATGCACCTCGAGCTGACGATCCCCGACGACGAGCGGTACCACCCCGGCGAGCGCTGGACGCCCGAGCTCGCGCTGCCGTTCGTGATCGAGCGCAGCATGTTCCCCGAGGACTTCATGCGCAGCGAGGTCGACCGCTACCTCGGTCTTCCCGGCCAGGCCATCAGCTACAAGGTCGGCGAGCGCGTGTGGCTCGACGCCCGGGACGACGCCAAGCGCCGCCACGGCGACGGCTTCGACCTCAAGGCCTGGCACAAGTACGGCCTCGACCTCGGCAGCATGGGCCTCGACCAGCTCAAGCGCGAGCTCGCGCGTTTCTGATTCCTGAGCGGCCGGAGTCGTCGCGAGTCCGGACGCTCAGGAAATTGTGGGCCGGTTGGTCCAGGTGCCGTCGGGGCGGCGGAACCAGCCGCCGGCGGCGAGACTGCCGCCGTCGGCATGGACGGTGGTGCCGGTCACGAACGCCGAGAGGTCGGATGCGAGGAACAGCGCGACGCCGGCGATGTCGTCGGGGGTGCCGAAGCGGCCGACGGGCACCCAGTGTGGGATCAGCGGGCGTTGCTCGGCGGTGACCCAGCGGGAGTACGGCACCTGGATCGTCTCGGTGAGATCGGGCGCGATCGCGTTCACCCGCACGCCGTCGTTGCCGAGCTCCACCGCGAGGCTCTTCGTGAACTGGGTGACGGCCCCCTTGAACGCGCTGTAGACGGGCCGGCGCGGAATCGCGCGGAACGCCTCGACGCTCGACACGTTGATCACGCTCCCCCGCTTGCGCTCGACCATCCCGGGGACGAACGCGCGCGTGCAGAGGAACACGTGCTCGAGGTTGACGCGGTACAGCGCGCGCCACTCGTCCGAGGTGCTGGTGAGGAAGTCGCCGTTCCCGGGCAGGTAGTGACCGACGTTGTTGACGAGGACGTCCACCGGTCCGACCGCCAACGCGAGGTCGGTGACCGCGGCCTCGTCGCCGACGTCCACGATCTCGCCCATCGCGTCGCCGCCCGCCGCGGTGATCGCGGCGACGGTCTCCTCGGCCCGCTCGGGGTTGATCTCGGCGACGACCACCCGCGCGCCGTGGGCCGCGAACCCCTCCGCGATCCCGCGGCCGATCCCGCCGCCGCCTCCGGTCACCAGGGCGACCCGGCCCGCCAGAAGCGGGCCCGGCGCGAGCGTCACGGCGCGGGGATGGTGACGCGCCCGGTGGCGAGCGCCGCGACCTCGGCCGCTTCGAGCTGCTGCTCGACGATGTTCAGTCCGCCGTCCCAGAAGGCCGGGTCGGCGAGGTCCACGCCGACGATCTTGCCCAGCTCCTCGGGCGGGAGCGACCCACCGCGGGCCAGCAGCTCGAGGTACGAGCCGACGAAGGCCTCGCCCTGCTCCTGGTACTGCCGGTAGACCGAGAGCGCGAGCAGCTGGCCGTACGCGTACGCGTAGACGTAGCCCGGCGTCCCGATGAAGTGGGGCACGTAGGACCACCAGGTGGCGTAGCCCTCGGTCAGCTCGACCGAGTCCCCGAGCATCGCGGCCTGGCTCTCGGTCCAGTGCCGGTTGAAGTCGTCGACGCTCAGCTCGCCCTGCTCGCGGCGCGCGGTGTGCACCGCGTTCTCGAAGCGGTTCATCGCGATCTGTCGGAAGACGGTGGCGATCTGACCCTCGAGGCTCTCGGCGAGCAGCGTGAGCCGGTCCTCGGGGTCATCGGTCGCGTCGAGGAGCCGACCGAACGTGACCGTCTCGCCGAACACCGACGCGGTCTCGGCCAGGGTCAGCGGCGTCCCCTGGTGGAACACGCCCTGGCCACGCGCGAGGTACGCGTGCAGGCCGTGGCCCATCTCGTGCGCGAGCGTGAGCACGTCACGCCGGCGCGACGTCCAGTTCAGCAGCAGGAACGGGTGCTGGGACGGGACCGTGTACGCGCAGAACGCGCCCGGTCGCTTGCCGGGCCGCATCGGCGCGTCGATCCAGTGCTCGGTGAAGAACCGTTGCGCGACGTCGGCGAGCTCGGGTGAGAACGAGGCGTAGGCGTCGAGCACGAGACCGCGAGCCTCGTCCCAACCGAACTCCGCGTCCGACGTGGCGACCGACGCCATGCGGTCGTAGTCGGCGAGGCGGTCCAGGCCGAGGAGCTGGGCCTTCAGCGAGTACCAGCGTCGGGGGATGTCGTTGCGCCCCTGCACCGCGTCGACGAGCGCCTGCACCGACTCGTCGCTCGCCTCGTTGGCGAGGTTCCGGCTCGCGATCCAGCCGCCGAACGACCGGAGGCGATCGTCGGTCGCCTTGTCGGCGAGGAGCGTGTTGAACACGAACGCGCGCGTGCGCAGCCCGGGGGCCAGGCCCTCGGTCACCGCGGCCGCGGCCTGCTGGCGCACCGACCGGTCGGGTGACGCGAGCCGCGACAGCCCCTGCTCGAGACCGACCGTCTCACCGTCGAGATCGAGCGTGATCGTCGACGTCAGCTCGTCGAACAGCCGCGACCACGCGCTCGAGCCGGTCACGTCCTTCTCCGCGAGGATCTTCTCCTCCGGCTCCGAGAGCAGATGCGGCCGGTAGCGCCGGGCCGAGCGGAGGTGGTGACGCGCGAAGGCGAGCCGTTCGTCGGCAAGCAGCTCGTCGACCCGCTCGTCGGGCAGCGCCGCCCACTCGAGCTCGAAGAAGAGCACCCGCGTGTTGATCGCGGTCGCCCGCTCCTCGACGCGCTGCATGAGCGCGCCGAGCTCGGGATCCGCGGTGTCCACCGCGAAGCGCAACCCGGCGTACGAGCCGGCCTTGCCGACCAGCTCGGCCAGCTCCGCCTGCTCCTGCATCAGCTCGGCCAGGCCGCCCGCGTCCAGGTCGGCCACGGTGCCGCGGCGCGCCTCGATGCTCGCGGCCAGCGCGTCGGCCGCGTCGAGCGCCGCGTCGACGCCCTCGACCCCGCGTCCTTCGACCAGCGGCTCGAGGTCCCACGCGACGTCCGCCGCGGTGAAGTCCGTCTCGGTTGTCGTCATGTCAGCCGAGCGTAGGGCGTGGCGCACCTGGGTCGCGGCCGACGCCGAGCCCGGAGCGACCCAGCCTGATGCCCCGGTGGTGCGTCTGGTGATCAACGGGGTGGGCACGGCGAGGCGGAGGCGGTGCTGGCAAGGACGCAGGACGAAGACGCAGTGGGCTTCTGCGTCGAGGACGAGGACGCCGCGAGCGCCGTCACCGACCGGCGTGACCCCCCGCAGCGATTGCCCGACGCACCACTAGGGCGCGAGTGCCTCGGGGAGGCCCTCCGCGTGCACGACCGTCAGGGTCTGCGTCGCCCGGGTGAGCGTCACGTAGAGCAGGCGCAGGCCCGCCGAATCCGGGGTCACCAGACGCGCCGGCTCGACCACGACGACGTGGTCGAACTCGAGGCCCTTGGCGTCCGTCGCCACGAGCACACCGACCGGTGCGTCGAGCGCCTCGGCCGCGTCGGCGACGACACCCACGTCGGCGAGCGCGCCGACCAGCGCAGCATGGAGGTCCTCGGGCGCGATCACCGCCACCGTGCCGCCGCGGGCGAGGGCCGACCGCGCCGCCGTCGCCGCGCCCGCGACCAGGTCCTCGACCCGGGTGAACTGCGGTGCGATCCCGGTCCGGCGCACGGACTGGGTCGGCTCGACGCCCGACGCCGCGACCGAGAGCAGCCGGTTCGCGAGGTCCATGATCTCGGCCGGGGTGCGGTAGTTGACCGTGAGCGTGACCCGCCCCGGCGGGTCGTGGCTCGGCAGGAGCCCGAGCACCTCGTCCCACCCGCCCGCGGCTCCGGGCCGGCTGGCCTGGCCGAAGTCGCCGACGATCGTCATCGAACCGCTCGGGCAGCGCCGGCCGAGCATCCGCCACTGCATCGGCGTGAGATCCTGCGCCTCGTCGACGAGCACGTGGCCGAACGTCCGCAGCTCGGGGACCGCCTCGTCGCTCCGGCCGGAGCCCTCGCCGTACCGCTCGGCCAGCGCGGACGCCGTCGTGTAGCCGCCGAGACCGAGCTCGCGCACCACGCTCTGGGCCGCCTCGACCGCCTGGCGCTGCTCGTCCGATCGCCGGTTCCGACGCGGGGGCGCGCCGCCTCGACCGGGCCGAGCAGCGCGTCCGCCTCGTCGACCAACGCGACGTCGGCATCGGTCCACGGCACCGCGGCGACGCGCTCCGAGCGCGGACGGAAGAGCAGCCGCTGCTCCTCGCGGGAGAGCACCCCGTCGGCCGCGGACCGGATGAGCCCGGGGAAGCTGCACAGGTCGTGGACCAGCTCGGGGCCGGTGAGCACCGGCCACATCCGTTCGAGCAGCTTGCGGACCTCGGGGTGACGGCGCAGCCGGCCGGTCAGCTCGCGCTCCCACTCGCGTGGGGGCGGTTCGCCGCGCGCGAGCGACGCGGCGACCTGCGCGTCGTACCCCGCCTCCTCGTCGACGTACTCGAGCTCGAGCACCTCGCGGTGCGTGCGCGCGAGCGCGGCCCGGTACTGCGCGACCAGTCGGTCGAGGAGGCTGCGCTCGACGAGCGGGCGGAGCGCGTTGTGGGCTTCGCGGCGGCGGCGCGTCCGCTCGAGCACGCGGCGGCACTCGCGCCTCGTCAGGCGGAGCCGCAGACCGTCGATCCGGATGTCGACGTCCGCGCGCGGCGGGCGCTCCCGATCGGCGAGTGCGCGCCGGAGGACGGTCGCCATCGCGACCCGACCCTTCACCGCCGCGACCGCCGGCGCCTCGGGCCGGACCGCGTGCAACCCGGGCTTGAGGCCCGTGATCGTCGCGAGCTGCACCTCGTGCTCGCCGAGCGAGGGCAGGACCTGCTCGATGTAGCGGAGGAACACCGGGCTCGGTCCGACGAGCAGCACGCCCTGGCTACCGAGCCGGCGGCGGAAGGTGTAGAGCAGGTAGGCGGCGCGATGCAGGGCGACCGCGGTCTTGCCGGTGCCCGGTCCGCCCGCGACCACGAGCGCGCCGGCCAGGTCCGCTCGGACCGCCGCGTCCTGCTCGGACTGGATGGTCGCCACGATGTCGGCCATGCGGCCGGTCCGGTTGCGCTCCAGCGCCGACAGCAGCGCGCCCTCGCCGATGACCTTGAGCCCCGCCGCCTCGACCGCGTCCGCGTCGAAGACCTCGTCGTCCAGGCCGACGACCTCGCGACCGTGGCGGGTGAGGAGGTGCCGGCGGCGCAGGACGCCCATCGGGTCGAGCGCGGTCGCCCGGTAGAACGGCTCGGCGACCGGTGCCCGCCAGTCGATGACGAGCGGGGTGCGGTCCTCGTCGTCGACCGCGAGCCGGCCCACGTAGAAGCGGGTGTCGTCCACCCGGTCGATCCGGCCGAAGCACAGCGGCGTGTCCCCGATGTCGAGCGCCGCGAGCCGGCGATGGGTCGTCTCGACCGCGATGTCCCGCTCGAGCCGGGCCTGGTGGGTACCGCCGGCCCGCACGTCCCCATAGGCCGCGGCCACGCTCTCGGCCGCCCGGCGCATCGCGTCGAGGCGCTCGTAGACCGCGTCGAGGTACGCCTGCTCGGCGGCCAGCTCTGGATCGGAACGGTCGGACAAGAAGAAGGCTCCGAGCGTCGGGGGGACCAGACATTCTAGGAGATCCAGACCGCTCCCCGCCCCACGACGGTGGCGCTAGACCTGGTGGGGCGTGGTGACCTCGACGTCCTCGGGGTCCACGAGCAGGATCCGCTCGCCGAGCTCGAGCCGGCCGTCACGGTCGTGGACGATCCGGCCGCCGAGGTTCGGGGTGCGCAGCCACGCGGCGTCGAGGTGGCCCTCCACCGCGCCGATCAGGCCGCCGTGGGTCACCACCAGGACGGACGCGCCCGGCGCGGCCCGGGCGATGTCGCCGATCGCCTCGAGCGCGCGCCCGGCCAGCCGGTCGCGGGGCTCGAACCCGGGCGGGCGGCGGTGCTCCTCCAGGTAGCCCGGCCACTCGGCCTCGATCTCGACCCGGGTCAGGCCGGTCCACTCCCCGGCGTCCACCTCGACCAGGCGGGGGTCGACCGACACCGGGAGGTCGAGCCCGGCCCCGATGATCTCGGCCGTGCGGTGGGCCCGCTGCAGCGGTGAGGCCCAGATGCAGTCGATCGTCCCGGCCGGTCCGTCCGCGTCCTGCAGCACGGCGGCCGCGTCCTCGGCCTGGCGGGCGCCGAGCCCGGACAGCGGCGGGTCGGCCCGGCCCTGCCAGCGGCCGTCGGCGTTCCAGGTCGACTGGCCGTGCCGGGCGAGCAGGAATCGGGTCGTCGAGCTGGGCGGCGGCACGCGTCAGTCGCCGGCCTCGACCAGCTCGAACTCGCCGTTGCGGTACACCAGTGCGGCGGGCCGGCCCTCGAGCGCGGGACGGAGGCCGCCGCGGGCGGGATCCACGTAGACCCGTACGGTCCGCTTGCCCGCCGACGTCGGGAGGGTGACCCGGTCCGCGGCCGGCCACTTGACCGCGGCCGGCGGCAGGACGAGCGACTGGTACGCGCCGAACTTCTGGCGGGTGAGCGACGACGAGACCCGGTCCACGGTCGGGGCGACGAACGCGGCCGGCAGCTTGAACCGGTCGAGCTCCTCCTTCACCACCGTGCGCAGGGATCCCCGGGCCGACACCCGCTCCTCGAGCGCGCGCGTGCGTGCGAGGTTGGAGGCCTTGTTGACCCGCTCCAGGGTCGCGACCAGCAGGTCGTGCTGGTCGGGATCGGGGAGGAGACGGAGGGAGATCGGGGCGGCCATGACGCCAACGAGCGTGCCAGATCCGTCCCGCTCGGAGCGAGCCAAACGGCTCCGGCTCGGTGTGCCAACCTGCCCGCCATGACCGAGGAGCTGGACGGGCGCACCGCGGTCGTCACCGGGGCGAGCCGTGGGATCGGCGCGGCCATCGCCCGGCGCCTCGCCGCCGCGGGTGCCGCGGTCGCGCTCGTCGGCCGGACCGCCGAGCCCGACGCCGACGCGAACCCGGGGTCGCTCCGGGAGACCGCGGACCGGATCGAGGCCGACGGCGGCCGGGCCCACATCGTCGTCGCCGACCTGTCGGACCCCGCAGTGGACCGGGCCGCGATCATCGAGGACGCACGCGGCGCGCTCGGCGCCGTCGACGTCCTGGTGAACAACGCGGCCGCGTGCTTCTACCTGCCCTGGGATCGGGTGAGCCCTCGCCGGTACGCGGTGATGTTCGAGGTGAACGTCCATGCGCCCTGGGACCTGAGCCGGGCCGTCCTCCCCGGCATGCTGCAACGCGGGCGCGGCGCGATCGTCAACATCTCCTCCGGCGTGTCGGCCCATCCCGAGGGCCCGCCGTTCACCCCCTTTCACGCGGACAACGGCGCCACGCTCTACGGCACGAGCAAGGCCGCGCTCGAGCGACTGACGACGGGGCTCGCGGCCGAGGTGTTCGCGGGCGGCGTCGCGGTCAACGCGGTCGCACCGGTGTGCGGCGGTCGCGACCCCGGGGGTGATCGCGATGGGGCTCATGCCCGACGAGCCGGGCCACGTCGAGCCGATCGAGCAGATGGCCGAGGCCGCCCTCGCGTTGTGCAGCGTGGATCCGGCCCGCATGACCGGGCGGCGCGCCACGAGCGCCGAGGTGCTCGAGGAGCTCGGCCGCGAGGTCCGTACGCTCGACGGCCGCGCCGCGTTCCGTCGCTAGGGTTCACGTACACGTTCGAGCCACCGGAGGGCGCCGTGCCGAACCGTGCCGGGTGATCGCCCTCCGGAGATCTTGGGAAAAAGCCGCCGGAGGGCACCGAGCCGAACCGTGCCCGGGTGATCGCCCTCCGGAGATCTTGGGAAAAAGCCGCCGGAGGGCACCGAGCCGAACCGTGCCCGGGTGATCGCCCTCCGGAGATCTTGGGAAGAGGTGTCCTCATGGGGAAATTCACGCGGGACGAGATCGAGCGGGCGTACGCGCACTACCGGGCCACCGCGGCCGAAGCCGGCGCGTCCGGCCAGTGGGACGCGTGGGCCGACCTCTTCACCGAGGACGCCGAGTACGTCGAGCACCTCTACGGGACGTTCCGCGGCCGCGAGGCGATCCGGCGGTGGATCAGCACGACGATGGCCGAGTACCCGAACCACGAGATGACGGAGTTCCCGGCCGACTGGTGGGTGATCGACGAGGATCGCGGCTGGGTCGTGTGCGCGGTCTGGAACCGTATGCAGGACATCGGCGACGGCCGGCAGCACCAGGCGATCAACTGGTCGCTGCTGAAGTACGCGGGCGACGACCAGTGGTCCTACGAAGAGGACATCTACAACGTCGGCGAGTTCGCCACCATGGTCAAGGCCTACCTCGCCGCCCGCCCCAGAGTTGAGCGCAGGCCGGGTCCGATCCCGAGTCACCTGAGCGACCGCAACCGCGCGTGGCGCAGGGCAGGTTCGTGCCGATGCTTCCCGCCACCCGACTGACCCTCGGGGCTCGGGCACCACCCGAGTCACCTGAGCGACCGCAACCACGCGTGGCGCAGGGCAGGTTCGTGCCGATGCTTCCCGCCACCCGACTGACCCTCGGGGCTCGGGCACCACCCGAGTCACCTGAGCGACCGCAACCGCGCGTGGCGCAGGGCAGGTTCGTGCCGATGCTTCCCGCCCGCCGCAACAACCCGCCAGGGTCGCTCAGAGCAACTACGACTTGATGTCTTTGCGGTGGAACCACCACCACGCGATGGCGCAGAACACGATGACGTACGGGATCTGCAACAGCACGCTGCGCCACATGTCGTCGGTGAAGGTGTTGCGGACGAACAGGTCGCACCACGAGTCGTAGTAGTGGACCGGCAGTCCGTAGCGGATCGAGCCGAGCGAGGTGATCTCGTTGAGGATCAACGAGACGATGTAGAGCCCGACCGCGCCGAAGATCGCGCCCGCGGCGGAGTCCGTCATCGTCGAGAGCATGAACGCGAAGGCGATGATCCCGGCGAGCCCCCAGGTGATGAGGAGCGTGGCCAGGCCGAGGTGGCCGAGGATCTCGCTCGGCGACTGCGACAGCCCGATGAACGGGATCGTGATCGAGTGCCAGCCGAACGCGATGACCCCGGCGACCAGCCCGGAGAGCGCGACGAGGGCCGTCGCGAGGACGGCGAACACTGCGGCGACGAAGAGCTTGGCGGTGAGCAGCCGTCCCCGGCCGACGGGCCGCATCAGCAGGTAGCGCAGGTTGCCCCAGCCCGCCTCGCTCGCGACCGCGTCGCCGGCGAACATGCAGATCACGACGACCAGGAAGAAGCCGCTCATGACCCGGAGCGCGGCCACGGGCAGGAAGAGCCCGCTCTGGGTGGCCAGGTAGAAGTACCGCGGACCCTGCCCGTCGCCCGAGAGGTCCGGCGGGTTCAGCTTCAGGGCGACCGCGATGATGACGGGCACGATCACGAGGAAGCCGAGCGCGACCCACGTCCGTGGCCGCAGCACCTGCTTGGTCAGCTCGGTGCGGATGAGCCGCAGCATCAGGCGCCCTTCCCGATGTGGCGTTCGGTGTGGCGGCCGACCAGGCCGAGGAACGCGTCCTCGAGCTGGTGGCGCGCGGTCACCGTCTCGACCGCGACCCCCGCGTTCACCAGCGCCGCGACCAGCGCGGCGCGCGTCGTCGCCGTCCAGCTCGACGGTCAGGCCGCGGGTCTCGTCGGTGACCCGCAGCACGCCCGGCGCGGCGGCGAGCACGCGGCGAGCGGCCTCGACGTCGTCGACCTCGAAGTACGCGGACGTGCTGACCGCGAGCAGCTCGCTCACCGTGCCGGCCGTGACGAGCTGGCCCTTGTCCATCACGACCACGTGGCTGCAGACCTGCTCGATCTCCGCGAGGAGGTGGCTCGAGAGCAGGACGGTGGCGCCCTGGTCCGAGAGGCGGCGCAGCAGCTCCCGCACCGCCCGCATCTCCTGGGGGTCGAGGCCGTTGGTGGGCTCGTCGAGCAGCAGCAGCTCGGGCCGGCCGAGCAGCACCCGCGCGAGCCCGAGCCGCTGGCGCATGCCCTGCGAGTACGTCTTGACCCGCCGCTCGATCGCCGCGCCGAGCCCGGCGACCGCGAGCGCACCCTCGAGATCCGCGTCCGCCCACGGCGCGCCGCCGGCCTCCCACCAGAGCCGGAGGTTCCGCATGCCCGAGAGGTGCGGGACGAACGCCGCGTGCTCGATCATGGTGCCGACCCGGGCCAGCTCCGGCGCGCCCGGGCCGCACCACCCGGTCGAAGAGCCGGGCCTCGCCCGCGGTCGGCCGGATCAGCCCGACGAGCATGCGCAGCGCGGTCGTCTTGCCCGCACCGTTCGGGCCGAGCAGCCCGCACACCTGGCCCTGGTGCACCTCGAAGTCGAGGCCCGCGACGGCCTGCACCCGCCCGTAGCGCTTCGTGAGGCCGCGCACCGCGACCACGGTGTCTCCGGTCATCGGCGCGACCCTACGCCGGGTCCCCGGCGCGGTTCGGTGCGGGGAACGATGAGAATCGTGCGATGGTCCGGGGCGCCGGTAGCGTCGGCGCGGTGGACGACGAGCCGCGACACCGAGCAGGCGCGATTCGCCCGCTGGGCCCAGTCGAGCCGAGGGTGCGGAGCCGGTGCCGATCGTCGCCGCCGCCACCGTGGTGCTGCTCCGCGACACCGCCGACGGGCTCGAGACGCTGATGCTGCGGCGCGACTCCCGGCTCGCGTTCGCGGGCGGGATGTGGGTGTTCCCGGGCGGGCGGGTGGACCCGGGCGACTTCCCGGCCGGCACGACACCCCGACGCGACCGAGGTGGCGACCGCGGGACGCAACGCCGCGGTGCGCGAGGCCGCCGAGGAGGCCGGGCTCGCCGTCGACGGCGACCGCGCTCGTCCCGTTCGCGCACTGGACCCCGCCGCCCGAGGCCCCGAAGCGCTTCTCGACCCAGTTCTTCGTCGCCCGCGCCCCGACCGGCCAGGTCACGATCGACGACGGCGAGATCCGCGACCACATGTGGGTCTCGCCCGCCGAGGCGCTGCGCCGCCGCGACGCGCTCGAGATCGAGCTCGCACCGCCGACGTGGGTGACGCTGCACACGCTGGCCGCGCACGCGACCGTCGACGAGGCGATCGACGGCGGCACGCGCGACCGAGCCCGAGCACTTCACGACGAAGGCCGCGTTCACCGACGAGGGCGTCGTGGTGCTCTGGCACGGCGACGCCGGGTACGAGGACGGCGACGCGACCCGTGCCGGGCGCGCGCCACCGGCTCTGGATGGTCGACACCGGCTGGCGCTACGAGCGCTCGGACCGCCCGGCCTGAGCGCCGCCGGTGCTCAGCGGCGCTCGACGTACGCACTGGAGGATCGCGTCCGCCTGCGGGTTGGGCAGGCACGACCCGCCGTCGATGACGATGTTCTGACCGGTGATGTAGGACGCGAGCGGCGACGCGAGGAACACCACGAGGTTCGGCGACGTCCTCGGGCGTGCCGATGCGGCCGAGCGGCGTCGCCTGCCTCGATCCGCGGCCCGCAGGCCCGGGTCGCCGAGCACCACCGCGGTGAGGTTGGTCTCGACCAGCCCGGGCGACACGCAGTTCACCCGGATGGACGGCGCGTACTCGAGCGCCGCGTCCATCGTCAGCGAGATCACCCCGGCCTTCGCGGCGGAGTACGGACCCTCGAACCGGGTCGGGCGCACCCCGCTCACCGACGCGTGGTTCACGATCGCTGCCGCCGCGCTCGCGCATCAGCGGCACCGCGGCCCGGATCCCGTGGAAGGTGCCGGCGAGGTTCACGTCGAGGAGCCGGCGCCACTCGGCGTCCGAGTAGCGTGTGCAGCGGCATCGCGGCGCCGACGCCCGCGTTGTTGAACAGCACCGTGAGCCCGCCGAGCGCGGCGGCCGCGGCGTCGATCGCCGGCGTGCACACGCCTCGGGATCGCTGACGTCGGCGACGAACGCCGGGATCCCCGAGCTCGGCGGTGACGGCTCGTTGCCGCGGTCTCGTCGACGTCGATGATCGCGACGGCCGCGCCCTCGTCGGCCATGCGCACGGCGGTCGCCCGACCGATGCCGGACGCCCCGCCGGTGACGATCGCCGGCTCCCCGTCGAGCATTCCCATGGCGGCATCTTGACGCGATGAGGGGAGGCCGTGTGGCCTCCCCTCATCCAGCTGCTCGGTGGCGCCCGCGGGCGCCGGGTGCTACTTCTTGCCGCCGAGCACCGCGTCCTTGAAGCCCTTCAGCGGCGTGATCTTGGCCGCCTTCTTGGCCGGGATCTTGATGGGCTCGCCGGTCGCTGGGTTGCGGCCCATGCGGGCCGTCGTCTCACGCCGGTAGAACTTGGCGAAGCCGGTGATGGCCACCGGGTCGCCCGCCGCCACCGTCTCGGTGACGACCTCGGTGAAAGCGGCGAGGAACGCATCGGCGGACTTCTTGTCGGACTCGGTGCGCTCGGCGATCGCCGTGACCAGATCTCTGCGGTTCACTGAGACTCCTTCGAGGAACGGACTGGGTTGATGGGGTCAGCCTTGCACGACAGGACTCCGAAACGGCGGATTTTCCTGGGGTTTTTGCGCGATCGGCTCGGCAATACCTCCGAATTGACGGAATTTGGGTGTCCCGGCGGCGTCCGCGCCCGCGGTCCCGACCGGCCACCTAGCCTCGCCGGGCGAGTGAGCGACGCGGATGACAGAGGCACACAGCAGCCCCACGAGCCACATCCAGCCCCAAGAACCGGGGTTCCGGACGCGCCGTCGGTCCTCGCGGCCGCGGTGACCGCGCTCGGTGGCGACGACCGGCCGGGCCAGCTGCCGGCTCGCCGCCGCGGTCGCGGCCGCGCATCGCCGCCGGCCACCACCTCGTCGCCGAGGCGCCGACCGGCTCGGGCAAGGGCCTCGCGTACCTCGTCCCCGCGGTCGCCTCCGGCCTGAAGGTCGTGGTCTCGACCGCGACGCTCACGCTCCAGGACCAGCTCTGGCACAAGGACCTCCCCCACCTGCGCGAGCACGGCGGCGTGCCGTTCTCGCGCCGCGCTGCTGAAGGGCCGGTCGCAGTACGTGTGCCGGGCGAAGCTCCGGGTCGCGCTCGACGGTGCCGCCGCTGCTCGACGAACGCCCCGGCCCCACCCTGGCCCGCGACCTCGAACGCCTCGAGGAGTTCGTCGCCGACGTCGGCCACCGGCGACCTCGCCGACGTGGACATCGCCGACGGCGTCGCGTCGGGCCGCGAGCTGCGCGCCACGCGAGTGCCCCGGCGCGGGCAAGTGCAGCGACGGCGAGACCTGCTTCGCCGAGAAGGCCCGCGAGCGGGCGACGACCGCCGACGTCCTCGTCGTCAACCACGCGCTCTACTGCGCGCACCTCGCGTCCGTCGGGCAACGTCCTGCCCGAGCACGACGTCGTCGTGTTCGACGAGGCGCACGCGCTTGCCGGACGTCGCCACCGGCGCGTTCGGGCTCGACGTCAGCGCCATCGGCCTCCGCCAGCTCGCGTCGCGGCTGAGCAGCGTCGGCGTCGGCCGCGGCGACACGGACCTCGTCGCCGCGGCCGCCGACGCGCTGGAGCGCGCGATCGACGCGCTCGACGGCCGCGTCGACCCGACCGACGGTGCGCTCGCCGCTGCACTCGGCTCCGCCGCAGAACGCCTGGCGACCGCGAACGCGGCCATCGACGCGTCCGAGGACGCCACCGCGCGCCGCGCAGGTCGCGCAGCTCGGCGCCTCGCGGCTCGACGCGCTGCGCCGGCTGCAGGCCCCGCGTGCCGACGAGGTGGCGTGGCGCGAGGGACCGGTGCTGCACCTCGCGCCGATCAGCGTCGCCGAGGCGCTCGCCGACCGCCTGTTCCGCCGGCTCCCGGTCGTCCTCGTCTCGGCGACGCTCGGCGGAGGGCCCCGGTTCGCGCCGTTCGCCCAGCGGGTCGGGCTGGACCCGACCGCGGAGCTCGGGCCGGTGCGGATCCCGGACGGGCCCGACGCCCCGGCCGGCGACGCCGACGACGAGTTCGGGCCGGGCTTCGGCTACGACGACCTCGAGGTCGAGTCGCCGTTCGACTTCCGCGAGCAGGCGATGCTCTACGTCGCGCGAGCACCTGCCCGAGCCCCGGGACCCGGCCTGGGCGGACGCGGCGGCCCGGGAGGTGCGTGAGCTGGTGGCCGCGGCCGGCGGTCGCGGCCTCGTGCTGTGCACCTCACGCGCCGCGGTCACCCGCGCTGAGCCTCGTGCTGCGAGCCGAGGCCGACCATCCGATCCTCGTGCAGGGCGAGGGCTCGCGCTCGGCCCTCCTCCAGCAGTTCGGCGCCGACGAGCGCTCCTGCCTCGTCGCGACCCGCAGCTTCTGGATGGGGGTCGACGTCCCCGGCCCGAGCTGCGTGCTCGTCGTGATCGACCGCCTCCCGTTCAATCGCCCCGACGACCCGCTCGCGCAGGCCCGGCGGGAGGCGGCGGAGCGCTCCGGCGGCTCGGGGTTCCGCGACGTCGACCTCCCGGCCGCGGCGCTCGTGCTCGCGCAGGGCGCGGGCCGGCTGATCCGCAGCCGGCACGACCGGGGCGTCGTCGCGGTCCTCGACCGCCGGCTCGCCACCGCGGGCTACCGCGACACGCTGCTCGACGCGCTCCCGCCGATGCGCAGGGTCGTGGACCCCGCGGTCGTCCACGCGTTCCTCGCCGACGTGACCGCCGCGTCCGACGGAGCCGGACCCGGAGTCGACGAGCCGGCTAGACGAGGTAGCGCGACACCGTGTCGACGACCGCGGCGGGCTTCTCCGACCCCTCGAGCTCGACGGTGATCCGGACGACCGCCTGCACGCCGCCCGCCACCTCGGTCACCGACGACGACCTCGCCCCGACCGCGCACGCTCGACCCGGCGGGAACCGGGGCGATGAACCGGGCCTTGTCGATGCCGTAGTTGATGCCCATCGAGATCCCCGAGACGCTCGCGAGCTGCCCGAGGAAGAAGGCACACAGCGAGAGCGTGAGGTAGCCGTGCGCGATCGTGCCGCCGAACGGTCCCGCCTTCGCCCGCTCGACGTCGACGTGGATCCACTGGTGGTCCTCGGTGGCGTCCGCGAACTGGTCGATCCGGTCCTGGCCGATCACGAGCCAGTCCGTCGTGCCGAGCTCGCGCCCCGCCGCCGCCGAGCAGCTCCTGGACCGATGCGAAGGACGTGGTCATGGACGGCGTTCTAGCACCCGGCGCGAGGCGTAACCTCCCGAGGTCGTCGACCAGGGAGGAATCGTGCGGACCCGTTCGATCGTGGTGGCAGGCGCGGCGCTCGCGCTGGTGGTCGCAGGGTGCAGCAGCGACTCCGAGGACTCGGGCGCGAAGACCTCGACGACGACGGCGCAGGCCGCCGCCCGGGATCTGAACATCCTCGTCTCCAACGACGACGGGTACTCGGCCGACGGCATCGACGCGCTGGTCCAGGCCCTGCGCAAGCTCCCGAACGTGAAGATCACGGTCTCGGCCCCCGCCGACAACAAGAGCGGGACCGGGAGTGCGACCACCCCGGGCGGCCTCACCGCGACCCAGGTGACGACCAGGAGCGGCTACCCCGCGACCGCGGTGAAGGGCTATCCCGCCGACGCGGTGAACTACGCGCTCGAGCACGTCGTGCAGCAGAAGCCCGACGTCGTGCTCACCGGTATGAACGAGGGCGCGAACCTCGGTCCGGTGACGTCGCTCTCGGGCACGGTCGGCGCGGCGAAGGCCGGTGCGGCAGCCGGGATCCCGGCGCTGGCGGCGAGCGCCGGGGGCGTCAGCCCGCTCGACTACTCGGGCGGCGCAGCCCTCGTCGTGGACTGGGTCAAGGCCCACCGCGCCCAACTGCTCGACCACGGCGCGACCGTGGGCGTCGTGAACCTGAACGTGCCGACGTGCTCGACCGGGAAGCTGCGTGGGGTCAAGCAGGAGCCGCTCAGCCCGCAGTCGACGATCACCGCGGCGATCGAGGGCACCACCGACTGCACGTCCACCGCGACCACCTTCACCGGCGATGTCGATGCGTTCCGAGCCGGCTTCGCCACCGTCACGCAGCTGACCCCCACCCTCGAGCCGGTGACGACGAGCACCACCTGGCCCGCGGGCTGAGCCCACCGATTCCCCATGGCCGACCTTCCGCTCGTCGTGCTCATGGGGGTCGCCGGATGTGGGAAGTCCACCGTCGGGCCGCGGGTCGCCGCGCGCCTCGGCGTCCCGTTCGTGGACGGCGACGACGTGCACACCGAGTCGGCGAAGTCGCGCATGGCCCGCGGGGTCGCCCTCGAGGACGCCGAGCGCGGGCCGTGGCTCGACCGCCTGCACACCATCCTCGTGGAGCACGCAGACTCGGGGATCGTCCTCGCCTGCTCGGCGCTCAAGACCGGCTACCGGAAGCGGCTCGCGGGCGGCCGCGACGACGTCCGGTTCATCGCGCTCGTCGCGCCGCCGGCCGTGCTCGCGGCGCGACTGGCGGCCCGCACGGACCACTTCGCCGGCCCGGAGCTGCTGCCGTCCCAGCTCGACAGCCTCGAGCTCGGACCCGACGTCACGGTGGTCGACAGCACTGCAGCCCTCGACGCGGTCACCGATGCCGTCACCACCGCGGTGAGCCGTCCGAGCTAGTGCTCCGTGCGGCGAGCGTTGCCGGTCGGGGCACTAGGACGCCTCGACCGCTTCCCGCCCGAGCAGGGCGTCGTTGAACCGACCGAGCAGCTCCGCGAACTGCCGCTGGTCCTCGGCCGGCCAACCCGAGAGGAGATCGCCGATGCGGCGCTCGCGGGCGGCCTGCACCTCCTCCATCCTCCGTTCGCCCCGCGCGGTGACGTCGATCAGCGACACCCGCCCGTCGTCGGGGTCCTTGCGCCGGACCACCAGTCCGGCCGCCTCCATCGTCGCGACCTGGCGGGTGACCGTGGTCGCGTCGAGGCCCAGGGCGGCCGCGAGCCCGCTGATGCTGGTCGCGCCTTCAGCCGACAGCGTGCGGGCGATGAGGTAGCTCGCCCGGTCCAGGTCGCGGTGGATCGCGGACCGGCGGCTCAGGCCCTCGAGCGTGCGGGCGAGGACCGCGAGCTCGGTCTCGAGCCGGGAGAGCGATTTCGGGAGGCGCGACATCAGGTGTATCGTACACACAAGTTATCTGTATGGCACAGGTTTTTTCTCGAATCGTCCACGAACGCGCGAGGAGGTAGCGGTGACGGCCACCACCACGGCACCCGCCCCGGAAGCAGGAGGCTCCGACCGGTACAAGTGGACCGCGCTGTCGAACACCACCCTCGGCGTGTTCATGGCGTCGCTCGACTCGTCGATCGTCCTGATCTCGCTCCCCGCGATCTTCCGCGGCATCCACCTCGACCCGCTGCAGCCCTCGAACATCAGCTACCTCCTGTGGATGCTGATGGGCTACCTCGTGGTCACCGCGGTGCTCGTCGTCACGTTCGGGCGCCTCGGCGACATGTACGGCCGCGTCCGCATGTACAACGCGGGGTTCGCGGTCTTCAGCGTTGCGTCGCTCGCGCTCTCCCTGTGCCCGTGTCCCGGCTCGCAGGGCGCGATGTGGCTCATCGCGTGGCGGGTCGTGCAGGGCGTCGGGGGTGCGCTGCTGATGGCGAACTCGGCGGCGATCCTCACGGACGCCTTCAAGGCGAACCAGCGCGGGTTCGCGATCGGCGTCAGCGTGATCGCCGGCCTCGTGCTCGTCCTGATCGGCCTCACCTACGGGCTCCTCCCCCACCACGGCGCCTCGATGGGGTGGACCGGCCCCTGGGTGCTGCTCGAGCTCGTCGGCGGCGCGGCGCTGCTCGTCGTGTTCTGCGTGATCGAGACCCGGGTCGAGGACCCGATGTTCAACCTCCAGGCGTTCAAGATCCGCGCGTTCGCGGCCGGGAACATCGCCGGGCTGCTCGCGGCGGTCGGTCGGGGCGGCCTGCAGTTCGTCCTCATCATCTGGTTGCAGGGCATCTGGCTCCCGCTGCACGGCTACAGCTTCGAGCGGACGCCGCTCTGGGCCGGCATCTACATGCTCCCGCTGACCGGCGGGTTCCTGCTCGCCGGACCGGTGTGCGGGTGGCTGTCCGATCGCTGGGGCGCGCGTTGGTTCACGACGGGCGGCATGCTGATCGCCGCTGCGTCGTTCGGACTCCTGATGACGCTGCCCACGAACTTCGGCTTCCCGGTGTTCGGCGCGCTCCTGCTGCTGAACGGCATCGGGACCGGCATGTTCTCGGCTCCGAACATGACCGGCATCATGAACAGCGCGCCACCCGAGCAGCGCGGGGCGGCATCGGGCATGCGGGCGACGTTCCAGAACACCGGGATGGTGCTGTCGTTCGGTGTTCTTCTCGCTGATGATCGTCGGCCTCTCGGCGTCGCTCCCCGGCCGCATGGCCACGCAGGTCGAGGCCAACGCGGTGCCCGCGGCGACCGCAGAGCACGTCGCCCACCTCCCCGCAGTCGGGAGCCTCTTCGCGGCCTTCCTCGGGTACAACCCGATGCAGAAGCTGCTCGGCGCGCCGGGCGCGCACGGTGGCCCGAGCGTCCTGTCCCGGCTCCCCAGGGCGAAGGCCGCGCACCTCACCGGCAAGGGGTTCTTCCCCCACCTGATCTCCGGGCCGTTCAAGCACGGGCTGGTCATCGCGTTCTCGGTCGCGATGGTGATGTGCCTGATCGCGGCCGCCGCGTCGTGGATGCGGGGCGGGAAGTACGTGCACGGGCAGCCTTCCGGCGAGGAGGACGAGACCGGACCCTTCGGTGCGCCGCAGGAGACCGAGCCCGCGCTCGCCGAGTCACCCGAGCCCGAGGAGTGGGTACCCGCCTAGCGGTCGTGCCCCGCCCCGTCAGGCCGGACCCGGGTTGGTACCGTCGGGCCGATGGGGCGCACGCGATGGCTCGTCGTCGCGGTGGCCGCGGCCCTGCTCCTGCCCCTCGCGGTGCTCGCGGTGCACGTGCTCGCGTACCCACAGCGGTTCGGCGGGGACCTGGCGCTGCTCGAGCTGCGCGTGAGCGACGTGTTCGGCCGCCACACGCCGCTCGTCGGCTCCTACCAGCGGTTCGGCTGGAACCAACCCGGACCCGCGTACCTCTACCTTCTCGCGATCCCGTACCGGGTGTTCGGCTCGCGCTACGCCGGACTCCAGATCGGCGCCCTCCTCTTCAACGGGCTGGCCATCCTCGGCGTGCTCCTCGTCGCGTTCCGGCGCGGCGGGTTCACGCTGTACCTCTGGAGCGCGGCCCTGCTCGCGGTCGTCATGCACGCGATGACCCCGGCGATGCTGGCGAGCTTCTGGGAGCCGGACATGAGCGTGCTCGCGCTCATCCTGCTCGTGTTCGTGGCGCTCGACGTCGCCATGGGCCGGGCCTGGGCGATCCCCGTCCTCGTCGTGCTCACCGTCGTCCTGGTGCAGGCCTGGGCGACCACGGCTCCCGTCACGGTCGCGCTGCTGGTCTGGGCGCTGGTCGCGTTCGGGTTCGGGTGGTTCCGTGCCCCGGACGAGGGCGACGGCGAGCCTGCACCCGGCCGCCGCTGGGCCTGGCCCGCGATCGTCTCGCTCGGCGCGTTCGTCGTGCTCTGGATCCCGCCCGCCATCGACCAGCTGCGACGTGGCACCGGCAACGTCACCCGGATGGTCGACTTCTTCCGCGCGGACCACGAGGTGCTCGGTCTCAGCGAGGCGTACAAGCTGACGACCCTGCAGCTCGGCACGCGGGCACCCTGGGCTGGCGCACCGCTCCCCCTGCGCCAGTTCGAGCCGATCGTCTCGACGAGCAGTGCGCCGGCGGTCCCGATCCTGCTCGTGCTCCTCCTGATCGCCACGATCGTGGCCGCGTGGCGCCGCGACCGTTCGGTCGCGCTGGCCTCGATCGTGCTCGTCGCGATCGCGGCCGAGATCATCTCGCTCTCGCGGTTGATCGGCTCCGTCTTCGTCGAGATCATGCAACCGACCTGGGTGTGCGGATTCGGCGCCGCGCTCGCGACCGGCTGGTGCGCCTCCTCGTGCCTGCGGGGTCGGGCGGCGCGGGTCGTCACCCGCGTCGCCGGACCGCTGTTGGCGCTCGCGATCCTCGGCTTCGGATGCGCCAACGTCGTCCAGGCGGTGCACGGCCCCGAGCAGCCCCCGGCTCAGGATCGCCTCCTGGCCCGGGTGGCCGAGCGCGCGGTCCCGGTGGCCCAACTGGTGCACGGTCCGGTGCTCGTGCAGTCGGACCGCTCGGGTCCGGGTGGCCCGCGCGGCAGCCTGGGGCCCGAGCTGCTCGCCGACACGCTCGTGCAAGCCGGCGTCCCGGTCGTGGTCGAGCCCGACCTCTTCAACCGCTACGGCGAGTTCCGGGCCCACCCCGACCGCGCCGTGCTCGAGCTGCGCCTGTCCCTGAGGTCGGACCGACCAACCGGCAACGGGTGGCGCGCGGTCACCACGATCGACCCGCTGGACGCCGCGGAGCGGGCGCGCCGTGACCGGCTCAAGCAGGAGCTCGACGCGCGCGGCGGCGTGACGAGCTCCCGGGCCGAGCTGCTCGACCGCCTCGCCGAGCATCCCGAGCTGCGTGGGCTCGCCGCCCGCTACGCCGCCCTCGCCGACCGTGCCGCGATCGTGCTGTCGGCCCGACCGATCACCCGGCCACCCGCGTAGTCACGTCACGGGTGCCGCGACCTCGCCGCCCGTCGCTCGGCGCGCGACCTGACGGAGCCGGTACGTGGTGTGCGCGTACCCGACCGCGCCCATCGCGACGGTGACCACGATCATGGCGCCGCGATCCACCGACGCACCGAGCAGGCCGGTCGGGAGCTTGAATCCGAGCGCGAGCGCGGCGCCTGCGATCGCCGCTTCCCGGATCCCGATCGCGCCCGGCGTGAACGCCAGGATGGTCGACACCGAGGCGACCGGGGCGAGGACGAGGTAGAGCACGAACGGCTCGTGGACACCGAGGACCCTGAAGGCGACCGCGAGACGCGCAGCCGAGAGGACCATCCGCGCCGACTCGAGCGCGAGCACCTCGAGCGCGCTGCGCGGGCGCTTCCGGACCAGCTCCCAACCGGTGTGGAAGTCCCGCCACCAGTGCTTCAGCTTGCCGGGGAGCCAGTGACCGTGCGGCAGCGGCACGAACGCGAAGACCACCGCACCCACGAGCATCCCGCCGGTGACGGCGAACATGATCCACGAGAACGAGTGGCCGCTCGTGAGTGCGGTCGCGCCCACCCCGATGACGCCGCAGAAGCCGCCGGCGCCAATCGTGATGACGACGTTCTGCGCGTACGTCGTCAGGCTGCGCGGGTACGAGACCCCGTAGGTCTGCTTGATGAAGTGGATCCGGTAGACGCTGCCGGCCTGGAGGGGCGCGAAGTTGCCGAGCTGCGAGGCGTTGAACGACGAGAAGTTGTCCATCCATCCGATCTTGGAGCCGCCGGCGCGGTACAGCATCCAGAACTCGGTGGCGTTCGCGACCTGCCCGACCCCGCTCAGCAGGAGGAGCAGGGCGAGGTTCTCCCACGACGTCTCGAACGCGCGGGACAGCTCGTCGCGCTGGTCCCAGAGGAACAGGCAGAGCAGCACCACCGTGACGACCGTGGCGATCCACGCGAAGGCCCGGCGGGACGTCTTCGGGCGCGCGGGCGCGCGCGGTGGGACCTCAGGATCTCCGGAGGCGTCGTTCCGGGGTTCGGACGGCGTCACAGCGATCGAGCGTAGAGGGTCGGGCGGCGCCCGAACCTCCGTCCCTGGCCCGAGCGGGACCCCGTTCGAATCCGCGTCGATTGGGTACGATTCGCTCGGCAACGGGTGGTTCGGTCTTGGGGGGAAGCCATGGACGTCAGCCTTCGCCGTGTGGTCGCGATCGTCGCCACGAGCGGGACGATCATCGCCACGCTGTTCGCCGTGCCCGCGGGCGCCCACGGCAGCGCGCCCTCCGCCCGTACCCGACCGGTCCCGGTACATCCTCCCGCCGGGGAACTACGGGGGTATCCCGGCCACCGCGCAGTCGCGCGACCAGCTCCCCCTGTACGACGCGCTCACGCCACTGCGCGGCAGCGTCAGCGACGCCGACATCGACTCGGACTACCTTCCCGAGGACTTCAAGCCCATCGGCACCGCGCACGAGGAGCCGACCGGCCGGCCGGGCACGAAGATCCTCTACGACCAGTACGGCGTCCCGCACGTCTCAGGCACGACGCGCGCCGACCTCGCGTTCGGCGCCGGATGGGTGACCGCGCGCGACCGCGGGCTGCTCCTCCAGCTCGGACGCGGCCCGGCCCGCGCTGCGGTCGCCGACGTGCCCGGCATCAACGTGTTCGGCCTCGTGACGAGCGGGCAGTCGTTCGTGCCGAGCTCGCAGACCGAGCAGCTCATCACCGACCAGGCGAACCTGATCGTGCGGACGTACGGCGCCAAGGGCCGGGAGATGATCGCGGACATGCAGGCCGAGGCCGACGGCATCACCGCGTACTTCCGCGCCCACAACATCGACCAACCCCCGGCGACGGTGAACGACGTGATCGCCGTCACCGCCTTCATCGGCTCGATCTTCGGTGCCGGCGGCGGCGCCGAGGCCTCGAACGCGGAGTTCCTCTCGCGGTTGCAGAACCACCTCGGCGCCAGCCAGGGCCGCAAGGCCTGGGACGACGCGATGCTGTTCGGCGATCCCGAGGCACCGACCACGATCAACCGCCGGTTCGACTACGGCGTCTCCACCGGGGGTCCGGTCACCGGTTCGGCCCGGATCGACGAGGGATCCATCGTCTCGCTGGACCCGCGCCAGCGCGCCGCGGCGTCGAGCGCACCCGCCGGCGCCCCGGCGACGCTCGCGGCTGCGGTCCCGGTCATGGCGACCGCCGGATCGACGGACGACCAGCCGACCTATGCGGCCGCGGGTCCGGTGCCCGCGAAGCAGGCCTCGAACTTCCTCATCGTGGACCCGACCCGCTCCGCCGACGCGAAGACCCTGGCGGTGATGGGACCCCAGCTCGGCTACTACTACCCGGAGATCGTCGAGCAGATCCACCTCAGCGGTCCCGGCATCGAAGCCCAGGGCATCGGCGTCCCGGGGGCGATGATGTACCTCCTGATCGGCCGCACCCCGGACTACGCGTGGAGCCTGACGTCCGCGGACCAGGACGTCCGCGACGTGTTCGTCGAGCAGCTCTGCAACCCGGACGGCACGCCGCCGACCCGAGGCTCCGACCACTACCTCTTCCGGGGCGTGTGCCGCCCGTTCGAGCGCTTCGACGCGGGCACGCTCAACGGCACACCGATCGTCTACCCGCGTTCGGTGCACGGTCCGGTGATCGGCACCGCGACCTCGAACGGCCGTCCCGTAGCGCTGACGCGTCAGCGTTCCACGTTCGGGCGTGACGGGCTGAACCTCGCCGCCCTGAAGGACATGACGGAGGACCGGGCGACCACTCCTGCGCGGTTCTGGGCTGCCGCCAACCAGTTCGGCTTCACGTTCAACTGGGGCTACGCCTCGCGCCGGCACACGGCGTACTTCTCGTCCGGCCTCCTGCCGGTGCGGGCGCGAGGCCTCGACCGGCGGCTGCCCACGCTCGGGACGGGTCGGTACGAGTGGCGCGGCTTCCTCTCCGAAGGCCAGCACCCGCACAGCGAAGCCGGCCCGAATGGACTGCTGCTCAACTGGAACAACCAGTCGGCGCCCGGCTTCATGCACGGTGACGACACCCCGTTCGGATCGGTGCACCGCGTCGAGCTCTTCGACAAGTTCCCGGGCCGGGTCACCCTCGCGAACGACGTGAGTGTCATGAACCGCGCCGCCACCGAGGACGTGAGATCGCCGGTGTGGCCGGTCGTGAGCCGGGTGCTCCACTCCGGTCCGGCCCCCGACGCGCTCGACGCACGGGTCGTGAGCGTGCTCGACGACTGGGTGAGGCGCGACGCACCGGTGCTCGACGCGGACAACGACGGCAAGGACGACGACGCCGGCCCCGCGATCATGAACGCTCTCTGGTCACCGATCGCCACCGCGGTCATGCAACCGGTGTTCGGTGACCAGACCGGCGCGCTCGACGGGATTCGCGGCCTCGGCGGCCTGTCCGGCGAGTCCTACGTCGACAAGGACCTGCGCACGCTGCTGCACGACCGGGTCAACGGTCGCTTCAACCTGCGCTACTGCGGCAGGGGTTCGCTCGACGCCTGCCGCGCGTCCCTCTGGGCCGCCGTCGACCGGGTCGCGGCCGGCCTGGCGTCGACCCAGGGCCAGGACCCGGCGGCCTGGCGGACCGCGTCGCAGCGCACCGGCTTCGTGCCCGGGCTCATCTCCGACACGATGCGTGCGGTGAACCGGCCGACGTTCCAGCAGGTCCTCGAGCTCAACCCGTCGGGGCAGTAGGCGCGCTCGGTCCGCCGTCCCCCGGGCGCGCCGTCAGGCGAGGTGCAGGTGCTCGTAGACGAAGGGCCCGAGCGGATCAGCCCACCAGCGGCCTCCGGGCATGAGATCGGTGGTGTGCCCCTCGCCCGGCTCGCTGACGTAGTCGCACGAGTCCCCGGCCGCCCGGTACGCCGTGCACGTCTCGTAGGCGTACGGGCCCGGCGCGCTGGCGACGTCGGTCTCATTGTGGAACATCAGGATCGGCGGCTCGGATCCCGTGAGGTGCACGACACCCGCGTCCAACGCCGAGCCGTACACGAGTCCCCGCACCGCCTGCTGCGTGGACGGCTCGTACCGGGTGTGGAGTAGATGCCGCTCACCGGGAGCGGAGGTGTCTTGCGCAGCACGAGCGTCTCGTAGAGGTAGCCGTCGGAGCACTGCACCTCCCCCGCCGCCTGGTCGTGCAGGTTCGGGTCGACCAGCTCCGGGTCGTCGGTGGTGGGCAGTGCGCCGCGTCCGGCTCCGCGGCGGGCGTCGTTGGACGTCGGGGGCGTCGCGGACCGTAGAGTCTTCCCGCACCCGGACCGGGCCCGATCCTCCGGTCACACTCGACGGGGAGAGGGACCGCGTGGACTACAACCTGGCCGACCTGTTCGAGTACGCCGTCGACCGGTTCCCGGCGCGGGAGTACCTCGTCGCCGAGGGGAAGCGACGGACCTACGCCGAGATGGAGGAGCGGGCCAACCGACTGGCTCACCACCTCGCCGGGCAGGGCATCGGCCCCGGCGACCACGTCGGCATCTACGGCTACAACTCGGTCGAGTGGGTCGAGGCGCTCTGGGCGATCTTCAAGCTGCGGGCGGTCTGGATCAACATCAACTACCGCTACGTGGCCGAGGAGCTCGAGTACCTCGTCGGCAACGCGGACCTGGTGGCGCTGCTCCACCAGGCCGAGTTCGCGGACCGCGTCGAGCAGGTCCGTCACGCGCTCCCCATGCTGCGCCACACGCTCGTCATGGACGCGCCCGAGTACGAGACCGCGCTCGCCGCCGCGTCACCGGAGCGGGACTTCGAACTGCGCTCGGGCGACGACCGCTACATCCTCTACACCGGCGGCACGACCGGGATGCCCAAGGGCGTGGTGTGGCGCCACGAGGACGTCTTCTACGCGCTCGGCGGCGGCATCGACCCGCAGACGCGGCTCCGGGTCGAGAAGCCCACCGACATCGCCGACCGCGCCGCCGCGTCCGACTTCCAGGTGACGTTCTTCCCGATCGCGCCGCTCATGCACGGGGCGACCCAGTGGGCGGTGATGGGCCAGAGCTTCGGCGGCAACAAGGTCGTGCTCTGCGCCAGGTTCGACCCCGCGGAGGTGTGGCGGACGGTCCAGGCCGAGCAGGTCAACTCGATCATGATCACCGGCGACGCGATGGGGCGACCGCTCATCGAGGCGCTCGAGACGATGGGCGACGACGTGGACGTCAGCTCGCTGTTCGCGCTCTCCTCGTCCGCGGCCACCTTCTCACCATCGGTCAAGGACCAGTTCTTCGAGCGCTTCCCGAACCTGATCATGATCGACGCGATCGGCTCGTCCGAGAGCGGCAACAACGGCATGATCCACGTGCAGGCCGGCCAGACCGCGATGGAGGGTGGACCGACCGTCACTCCGATGGGCGGCTCGGTCGTGCTCGACGAGGACCGCCGACCGGTGGAGCCGGGGTCGGGCGTCATCGGCAAGGTGGCCCGCTTCGGTGACATCCCGATCGGCTACTACAAGGACCCCGTGAAGACGGCGGAGACGTTCTTCGAGATCGACGGCGTGCGCCACGTCATGCCCGGCGACTTCGCCAAGGTCGAGTCCGACGGCTCGATCACCCTGCTCGGGCGCGGCTCGGTCTCGATCAACTCGGGTGGCGAGAAGATCCACCCCGAGGAGGTCGAGTCGGCCTGCAAGTCCCACCCCGCGGTGTGGGACGCGACCGTCGTCGGCGTGCCCGACGAGCGCTGGGGCCAGACCGTTGCCGCGGTCGTGGCGCTGCGGGAGGACACGGAGCTGACCCTCGAGGACCTGCAGACGCACTGCCGGACCAGGATCGCCGGCTACAAGGTTCCGCGCCAGCTCACGGTCGTGAAGCAGGTGGAGCGGTCACCCTCCGGCAAGCCCGACTACCGCTGGGCGGTCGAGGTCGCGACGGGCGCGACCCGCTCGTAGCACGTCTCACGGCCGCAGGAGGACCTTGATGCACTCGGGATCGCGCGTGGAAACCGCGGCGTAGGCGTCGGCCGCGTCCGTGAGCGCGAACTCGTGGGTGAAGATCCCATCGGTGCGGAGCCGCCCGTTGACGACGAGCGGCACGAGGTCCTTCCAGGTCTGATGGACCGGTGCGGTGCTCATCGCGAGCGTGATGCTGCGGAACAAGGAGAGCAGGATCGGGAGCGGGTAGGGCTCGAGCGAGTGGACGCCGACGACCGAGACGGTGCCGCCGGCCCGGACGCAGGCCAGCGCGTCGGTGAGCGAGCCGTCCAGCGCGACCGCGTCGATCACCGCGTCGGCACCGCGGCCACCGGTCGAGGCGAGGACCGCTTCCACCGTCGGGCCGTCCACCGGCGTGGCGCCGGAGTCCGCGGCGCGCGCCCGCCGGCCCGCCACCGGGTCGACGGCGAGCACTCGGCCCGCGCCGAGCTGGAACGCGGCCCGCACCGCGGACAGGCCCACTGCGCCGAGCCCCAGCACCGCCACGGTCCCGCCGGGCGGGATGTTCGCCTTCCTGGCCGCGATCCATCCGGTGCCGAGGTTGTCGGTGAGGAGCAGCCCTGCGTGGTCGTCGATCTCGGGCGGGAGCGCGAGGAGCTGGAAGTCGGCCGAGTGCACCGCGACCGCGCTCGCCTGGCCGCCGCCCAGCTCACCCGAGCCGAACACCTTCGGCCCGTGGATGCACGTGACGGGGTCGCCGGTCGCGCAGCCGTCGCAGTGCCCGCACCCGGTCACCGATGCGGCGAGCACGCGGTCGCCGACCCGGAAGCGGCGCACGTCGGGACCCACCTCGGCGACCGTGCCGAGGAACTCGTGACCGATGGGAAAGCCGTCGCCGACCGGGAGCTCCCCGTCGTAGAAGTGGAGGTCCGAGCCACAGATCGACGCGGCATCCACCGCCACCACCGCACCGTCGGGGCCGGGCAGCACGGGCTCCGGCGCGTCGCGCACCGTGACCCGTCGCGGACCTTCGATCACGACGTGCCGCATGCGATCTTCCTTCGGAGTCCGGGCGGAGCCGGAGCAGGCCGCCGGAGGCCGCCGTTCGACCGGAGCCCGCCGATCGGCCTCCGGAGATCTTGGACATTCTGGCTCAGAACTCCTGCAGGTTGTCGCGGAAGTGCTCGAACGTGTACGCCGTGCGGGCCAGCCCGCGCCGCTGGAGAGCGGGCACCAGCCCGTCGGTGATCTCGGTGACGTACCGGCGGTTCAGTCGCATGACCGGACTCGTGATCAGGAACCCGTCGCCACCGACCTCGTCCATGATCTCCCCCATCGTGTCGGCCACGGTCTCGGGCGTCCCGATCAGCTCGACCGAGTCCGACAGGCCACTGATCGCGAGCTCACGCAGCGTCTTGCCCTGCCCCTTCTTCGCGAAGTGCTCGAGCGATCCCCGCTCGCCGTTCGTCGTGACCTCCGGCAGCGGCTGGTCGAGGTCGAACTGCGAGAAGTCGATCTCGGTGATCGACGAGATCTCGGCGAGCACGTACTCGACGTGGGCCGGATCCGCCGCCCAACGGGCGCTGCGCTCGTGAGCCTCGTCCACGGTCTCTCCCACCACGGGAGCGACCAGGAACAGGACCTTGCAGTCGTCGGGCTTGCGCCCGTTGGCTTCGATGCGCCGCCGGATGTCGGACCGGTACTCCTTCATCTGCTCGATGTTCGTGCCGGGCGCGACGATCGTGTCCGCGTACTTGGCCGCGAACGCCCTTCCCTTGAGCGACGCACCGGCCTGGCAGAGCACCGGTCGACCCTGCGGCGGCCGGACCGTGTTCAGCGGGCCACGCGAGCGGTAGAAGCGACCCTCGAAGTCGACGCGGTGCACCTTCTCGTGGTCGGCGTACACCCCGCGCTCGCGATCGCGCACCACGGCGTCGGGCTCCCACGACTCCCAGAGCCGGCACACGAGGTCGAGGTACTCGTCGGCCATCTCGTATCGGAGGTCGTGCTCGTAAAGCTTGTCCAGGCCGAAGTTCTGGGCCGCCCGGTCCTCGGCCGAGGTCACGATGTTCCAGCCCATCCGGCCCCGCGCCAGGTGGTCCATCGTCGCAACCATGCGGGCGAGCAGGAACGGCGGGTAGAAGCTCGACGAGAGCGTCGGGACGATCCCGAGGCGTTCCGTGCAGAAGGCCATCAGCGTCGCCAACGGCGCGGGGTCGTGCTTCGGAGCGATGCCGTGCTTGAGGTCCGCGGCCATGCTGGCGCCGTACGCGTCCGAGACCATCAGCTTGTCCTCGATGATCACGTAGTCGAAGCAGGCGCGCTCGAGGGCCTGGGCCATCTCGAGGTAGAAGCGGCCGTCCCACGGCTCGCCGCCCGCACCCCACGTCTCGTTCCACGTGTCGGGGACGAAATTGAGGAACCAACCCAGGTGGAAGCGTGCTGCAGGCACGATGCGTCCTTCGATTCGACGGCGGTGTGGTGCACCCGGTCCCCGACGACAGTCGACCCATGTTTCGCCCGCGAGTCCGATCCGGGACCCGCCAGTTACACCACCGTGACGCGAGCGGTGGGCTCAGCCGGCGGCGCGCTCGGCCTCGTCCAGCGCACGTCCGAGCGTCGCGACGATCGGCGGCCGCGGCTCGTTGTCCGCGTTGAAGTCGTCTCCGGTGCCGTACACGACGGTCGGCGCGGACCAACCGCCGAGGCTGGCGACCACCGGGCGGAGGCCGGTGTCGAGCGAGAGGAAGTGCGCGGGTGACGCCCCGGTCGCGGCCAGCACGACGCCCGTCCCCGCGAGCGCCTCGGTCGGCAACAGGTCGAGGACCAGCTTGAGCATGCCGCTGAACGTCGCCCGGTACACCGGGGTCACCAGCACCAGGCGCGCGCTCCCGGCGATCAGCGAGAGCACGTCGTCGAGGTTCGGGTCCGAGCCGCGCATGAGCAGTGCGTCGGCCGAGAGGTCGGCGACGTTGACGAGCGTTCCCGCGCCGGCCAGCTCGATGGCGGCGGCCGCGAGCGCGTGCGTCTTGGAGGTGTTCGAGGGGCTGCCGTTCACGGCGACGAGGTCGGTCATCCCGGCATGGTCGCGCGCCAGCGCCGCCCGCCCTCGTCCCGACGCCGACTCTTCATCGACGGGTCAGAGTGCCGACACGCCGCGCAGTCCCGAGGTCCGGATCCGGAGCGTCCGGAGTGCGTGCGGGCCGACGTCGACGTGCACGTTGCCCCCGGCGTGGGTCACCGCGCCGCCGTCGGGGGTCTCGTCCAGGCGCACGCTCGTGACGTCGGCGACCGGGATGCCGAACCGGATGGCCGTGCCCGCGATCGGCGCGTCCGTGGGGTTGAGCACACGAAGGATCATCCCGTCGCCGTCCTCCGCCGGCTTGAGCGCCACCAGCTCGAGCACCGGGTGCTCGACCGTCACGAGGGCGGTGTCGGAGGGCAGGATCGGGTCGGAGCCGGCCGGCACGGCGCGCAGCCCGAGCTCGCCGGCCCACGCCGCGGCGCCGTCTCCCCCACCGTCGTGGGCCGGCGCGAGCGCCAGGTCGGCGCGGATCCCAGCCGGGCACTGCGCGCCGGGTGCCTCGAGTCCGGGCCCGGCCGGGATCGGACGCGAGATCAGGTCGAGGCGGGCGAGCCATCCGACCGCGCGCAGCAGCGTCACCGCGATGACACCGTCGGGGGTGACCTCCGCCTCGGGCAGGCCCGGGGCGCCGACCCGCAACCCGTTCGCCGCGATCCAGCCCTGCTGCGGGAACGTCCGCGGCGCCGGATGCTCCCAGCCCGCGTCGTCGACCGGGTCCGTGCCGCGCGTCGCGGTGTCGAACGTCGTCGCGGCGCGGAACGTGTGCACGGGCGCGCCGGTCGGGAAGCGAAGCCGGAGGCGATGGTCGCGCGCCGGGTTCGTGATCTCGACGTGCAGGTCGACGCGCTCGACCCCGGGCACGACCCGGGCGACCGTGCGCACCCGGACGGTCACCGTCTCGTCGGTGCGCCCGGACCGGCTGCCGGCCAGGGCCGCCGGGACCGCGAGGTCACGGTCGACGGTCAGTCGCGCGATCCCGGACTCGTGCCGGGCTCGGGTCACGGTGACCGAGGTGGTCCGGGCTCGACCGGTGTCGCCGATCGGATCGAAGTCGTAGGTGTCGCCCCGGTCGCCCTCGTCCTCGAGCGCACCGAGACCCGGGTACGTGCGGCCGCCGAACCGGACCGTGAACGTGCCGTCGTCCGCCGCGTGGACCTGCACCGCCCCCGCGGCGACGTCCCGGCCGTCGTCGACGAGCTCGGGTGCGGCCGGACCGGGCGCGAGGTGCACCCGGCGCCACCCGAACGGCGGGATGTCCGCGACGACGAGCTCGACGTCGAGCGCGGGGAACTCGTTGAGCATCCGCACCCGGGTCGGATCGGCCGACCGCGACAGCCGCGCCGGGCGCCCGTCCGCGGTGTACCCCTCGGCACCATTGAACGTCAGCGGGTGGATGTCCTGGGTCACGTCCGAGATGCGGTACACGGGGAAGCCGTCGAGCGGGACGGTGACGACGTCCGTGCGGGTGAACGGCGACGGGTTGAACACCGCGACGTCGAGCTCGGTCGACCACGGCACGCGACGCTCGGCGCCGAGGCCGGCCACGCGCTCCAGCACCCGCGCGGTCGTCTGGTCCGCCAGCTCCACCGCGGTGTCGAAGCGCGCGGCCATCTGCTCGTGGACGCGGTCCTGCGAGCAGCCACAGATCGAGTCGTGGGCCTGGTTCTCCAGCAGCGCCCGCCAGGCCCGGCGCACGGACGGCTGCTCGGACGGCAACCCGAGGGCGCGTCCGAGCGCGGCCCAGGGCTCGGCCCAGCCGACGAGCGCCCGCTCCGCGGCACGGTTGGCGAGCTTCAGGCCGAGGCGCGCGGACCAGACCCCGGGCAGGAGGTTCGCGACCTTGCCCCCCACCAGCGCGCCACGGTGCTCCTCGCGGCCATCAGGATCGATCGCGTCGCGCAGGTCGTCGAGCAGACCCCGCGTGACCCGCGCGCCGGTGCGCGCCTCGAGCGCGGCGGCCACTGCGGCCGTGTTCGAGTCCGGCAGCATGTGGTCGATGCCGTTCATCAACACCTTCGGGGCCCGGTGCACCCCCGCCATCCGGTCGAGCACGCCGGCCAGGCCCTCGGCCGCGACCTCCGCGTCGTCAGGCAGGCACGCGGCCGAGAAGTACCCACGGCCGAGGTGGTAGGCGAGCACCTCGCTCCCGTCGGGTGCGCACCAGCGGTAGATCGGACCCAGGCGCTCGAGCTCGTTGCCGTTCCCGCGCCAGTACACGAACGGTCCGAGGCCGAACCCGGCGAAGAGCTGCGGGAGCTGGGCCGGGTGGCCGAAGGAGTCCGGCGTGTACGCGACCTGCGACACGGCCCCGAGCCCGGACGCGACCCGGCGCCCTTCGAGCAGGTTCCGGACGTGCGTCTCGCCGCCCGGCAGGAGGGAGTCGGGTTGGACGTACCACGGGCCGACGCCGAGGCGACCGCTGCGCACCGCGGCCTCGAGCTCGTCGCGACGGTCGGGGCGCACGGCGAGGTAGTCCTCGATGACGATCGCCTGGCCGTCGAGCAGGAACTTCCATCCCGGATCCACCGCCAGCAGCTCGAGGACCCGATCGACCGTGTCGACCAACCGGGCCCGGAAGGCTTCGAACGTGCGATACCACTCGCGGTCCCAGTGGGTGTGCGAGACGAGCAGGACCTCCGCGGAGCTCACGATCCGGGCGGGCGCGCGAACGCACGGGTGGCGAAGTCGACGACCCGGGCCTCGACCTCGGCGCGCTCGTAGTCGAGCGTGGCCACGTGGTAGCTCCGGGCGAGCACCATCTGCTCGACGGGACCGCGCACCCGGGCCGCGAACCGCGCGCTCGTCTCGGGCGGCACGACGTGGTCCTGGTCGCTGACGATCACCAGGACCGGGCACCGGATCTCGTCGAGCCGGCGCTGGAGGAGCTCGACGCCGTCGAGGAGCGAGAGGAGCTGGGCCACGGGCACCTCGGGGTACGCCTGCTCGGTCTGGCCCGGCTGCGCGATGTCGTTGCCGATGGCCGGGATGCGCGTCGCGCCGCCACCCAGTACATCCTCGAGCCCGGAGCGGACCGCCGGGTCCAGCGGGGCCAGCACGCCGTTGATCACCGCGAGCCCGCGGATCTCGGGGTGGCGGACCGCGAGGCCGGCGGCCAGCGTCGCGCCCATCGAGAGCCCGACCACCACCACCTGGTCGCACCGAGCTGCGAGGTCGCGGTAGGCCCGCTCGGCTTCGTCGGACCAGTCGGCGAACGTCGTCGTCGCCAGGTCCGCCACCGACGTCCCGTGCCCGGGCAGCCGCGGGAGCACGACCGTGAACCCGGCGGCACCCAGCGCCGAAGCGAGCCCACGCATCGACTGGGGCGAGCCGGTGAAGCCGTGGAGCACGAGCGCACCGTGGGGTCCACCCCGCACCGACTGCGGCTCCGCACCTTCGAGCACGGTCACGGCGTCGTGCTCAAGCATGGGGACCATGATGCCCGGTCTCCGGGCTCCGCCCAGGCGCCACCCCGCCCCCTTGCCCGCTCAGCGGAAGAGGAGGAAGTTCACGACCGGGGTCGCGGCGGGGAACGTCTCGGTCATCCCCGCACTGAAGTACCCGGAGTCGGTGACCAGCGTCTGGCCGGTGATCGCCACCGCGGCGTCGCTGCACAGGAACACGAGCGGGTAGGCCTGCTCGAGCGGCGTGGCCGCCTCGACGCCGACCTCGTCCCGGTAGTCCGAGCCGAAGCCGAGCCACATCTCCTGATTGGCCTGGGCGAGCGGCGTGTCCGTCGGCCCGGGGCAGATGGCGTTGATCCGGATCCCCCGCTTGAGCAGCGACAGCGCCTCACGCGCGACGTAGGCGCAGATCGCCTGCTTGCTCGACATGTAGTCGGCCTTGTTGTGCTCCCGGGCCCACTGCGAGGCGGCATCGAAGTCGGTGATTTCCAGGTACTCGTTCAGCACCGGGAGGTTCGGCTCCCAGCCCAGGCCCGCGGCCGACGAGATGAAGCCAATCGCCGCACCCCGGCCGAGGTGACCGCGCTCGATCAGCCGGTCGAGCAGGTAGCGGTGCCCGATGAAGTTGATCTTCTCGAGGTTGGGGGTGCCGTCGGCGACGCCCGCGCACGAGAACACCGCGTGGACGGGTCCGCCGCACTCGTCGAGCGCCGCATCGATGGACGCCTGCTCGCCGAGGTTGACGTGGATCGCCTTCGCGCCCGCGAGCTTCACCTCGGCGAAGTCCATCACCACGACCTCGGCCCCGGCGTCCTGGACCAGCTCCGCGACCGCCGCACCCATCCCCGTGGCACCACCGACGACGAGGACCCGCTTGCCGTCGTACCGAAAGGCGCTGAACAGTGTCATGTCGTCATCTCCTTGTGGCCGGAACCGAAACTAGTCTCAGCTCATGGACCGGGGCACAACCACGACCGCGGCGCACGACGCGGTCACCGCCGAGGTCATCCGCTCTCGGATGGAGACGGTCTGCTTCGAGATGGCGACCTTCGTCTCGCGCACCGCCACCACGCCGATCCTGAACCAGTCGAACGAGCGCAACGCGACCATCCTCGACGGCCGGGGCCGTCTCGCCGCCCTCTCGGTGGGCATCCCGCAGTTCATGCTCTCGTCGACGCTGCCGGTGCGGTTCTGCCTGGAATTCCTCGACGGCGAGCTCTACCCCGGCGACGTGCTCGTCGCGAACGACCCGTACACCGGCGGCGGCCACCTGCCCGACTTCAACGTCTTCTCACCGGTGTTCTCCCCCGATGGTGAGGTGCTGCTCGTCGCTTCGATCCAGTGCCACCACGGCGACACCGGCGGCGCGTTGGCGGGTGGCTACAACGTGCACGCGAACGACATCTGGTCCGAAGGCACGCGCTACCCGCTGCTGAAGATCGTCGAGCGCGGCCGCGAGCGGCGCGACGTCGTCCTGACGATGCGGGCCAACAACCGGCTCGCCGGGTTCGTCGGCGACCTGCGGGCCCAGGTCGGCGCCGCGCAGCTGGGTGCACAGCACCTCGACGAGCTGGTGGCGGCCTACGGCGCCGACGCGGTCCGCAACGCGGTCGACATCACGATCGAGGACACGCAGCGACGCTTCCGCGACGAGATCGCCGACTGGCCCGACGGCACGTACGAAGCCGACGTGTACGTCGACTCGGACCCGGCCGGGAACACCGACATCCACGTCCACGTCGCGATCACGGTCGCGGGCGACCGGATCGTCGTCGACTTCGCCGGCTCCGACGAGCGACCGGAGCTCAACGCCTGGTCGACGTTCGGCAACACCCGGGGGTACACCATCGCCCAGCTCGCGAGCCTGGTGGACCCGAGCATCCCGAAGAACGAAGGGTTCTTCGACTGCATCGACCTCCGCATCCCGGAGGGCAGCTGCCTGAACCCGACCGTCGGGAAGCCGGTCAGCGCCGGCACGCACCATCCCGGGGTCGAGGTCGCGGACGCGATCGCCATCGCGATGAGCCGGATCATCCCGGACCGCTGCGCGCCCCAGACCTACAAGTACGGCAGCCCGCGTCAGATGTGGGGTGCGAAGGACCCGCGCACCGGCAAGTCCTTCTTCGACCACGGCGGCGAGGTCAACGCCGGGTGGGTCAACGCCGTGCGCGACGTCGACGGGTGGGGCGCGCTGGTCGCGTCGAACGGCAATCTCATCAAGGCGTCGGCCGAGATCAACGAGGCGCTCTTCCCGCACATCCTGCGCGGCCGGAATTACCGCACGGACTCCGGCGGCGCGGGCCAATGGCGCGGCGGGTGCGGGAGCCACTTCGTGAAGGAGGTGCGCACCCCCACGGACGTCAACCAGTACGTCGTCAACCAGCGCCACCTCCACCCCGGCATCGCGGGCGGGTGCGACGGCACGCCGGACCGCTGTGTCATCAGCGAGGGCACGGACCGGGCCCAGGTCGTGGCGCCCTCGGTGACCGAGGTTCGGATGGAGACCGGCGACCGCCTGGTCTACGACTTCGGAGGCGGCGGCGGGTGGGGCGACCCGCTCGACCGGGACCCGCAGTCCGTGCTCGAGGACGTCTGGGACGAGTACGTGTCGGTCGACGCGGCGCGCGACGACTACGGCGTCGTGATCACGGGCTCGCTCGAGGCGATGACGCTCGCACTCGACGAGGGCGCGACGGAGGCCCGGCGCGCCGAACGTCGCGCCGCCCCATGACCGAGGCGTTGGCCGAACCCACCTCCCCCACGTACCGGATCGGCGTCGACGTCGGGGGCACGTTCACCGACGTCGTGGCGATCCGCTCCGACGGGGTGGTCGTGCTCGAGAAGACGCCCACGACGCCCGGCGACCAGTCGGACGGCGTCCTCGACGGCCTCGGGCGGATCGCCGCGGCCGAGGGCCTGGGCTCGATCGAGGCGGTGCTCGCCCGCACGGCGTCGATCGTGCACGGGACCACGACCGGCGACAACACGATGATCCAGATGACCGGCGCGCCGACCGGGCTGCTCGTCACCACCGGATTCCGGGACGAGATCGAGATGCGCCGGTGCTACAAGGAGGACATCTGGGACCCGGCGCTCGGGCCGCCGGAGCCGATCGCGAAGCGCCGGGTCCGGCTGGAGATCGACGAGCGGATGACCGCCGAGGGCGAGGTCGACACCCCGCTCGACGAGGACGGCGTGCGCGCCGCGGCCCGCCGACTGCACGCGTTCGGCGTCACGTCGATCGCCATCGTGTTCCTCCACTCGTACCTGAACCCGACCCACGAGCTGCGAGCGCGCGAGCTCGTGCTCGAGGAGCACCCCGACGTCGAGCTCGTCTCGCTCTCCCACGAGGTGTACCCGAAGCCGCCCGAGTTCGAGCGGACGTCGACGACCCTCGTGAACGCGTACGTCGGGCCGCCGATCGTCCGCTACCTCGGCCGGCTCGAGCAGCGGCTGCGCGACGCGGGCTACCAGCGCGAGCTCCTGGTCGCCACGTCGGCGGGCGGCGTGGCGACCCCCGACGCGATCGGGCGGCTCGCGGTCGCGACAATCGGTTCGGGACCGACCGGGGGCGTCGTGGCCGCCGGCCGGGCGAGCGTCGGCGCCGGCCTCCAGGACGTCGTGAGCGTCGACATGGGCGGGACGAGCTACGACGTGTGCCTGATCCGCGGTGGACGCCCCGAGCTCAACAGCGACTGGAACTGGCGCCACCGCTACTGCATCGCGCTCCCGATGGTGGACATCCACGCGATCGGCGCGGGCGGCGGCTCCGTCGTCCACGCCGACGCGACCCGGCTGCTCGTCGGGCCCCAGTCCGCGGGCTCCGAGCCCGGGCCCGCCTGCTACGGCCGCGGCGGTACCGCCGCGACGGTGACCGACGCCGACCTGGTGCTCGGGCGCCTCGACCCGGAGCGCTTCTGGGGCGGTCGCGCCGCGCTCGACGGGTCTCGGGCACGCGCGGCACTCGAGGCGGTCGGGCGCCCGTTGGGGCTCGACGCCGACGAGACTGCGATCGCGGCCACCCGGGTGGTCGACGCGTTCATGACCGACGCGGTGCGCAGAGTGCTCTCTACGGCCGGAGTCGATCCCCGGCGGGTCGACCTGTGCGCGTTCGGCGGGATGGGTGCGCTGCACGCGACCGCGCAGGCCGCGGCCCTCGGGGTGCAGCGGGTGCTCGTCCCGCGCGCCGCGCCGGGCTTCTCCGCGCTCGGACTCGTCTCCGCCGACCACCTCGTCGAGCTCACCCGCGGTCTCATCGCCGACTGGCGCGAGATCGACGTCGACCGGCTCCACGCGCTGGGGACCGAGCTCGAGGAGACCGCACGGGAACAGCTGGACCGCGCCGATGTCCCGCGTGATCGGCAGGTCCTCGACTTCGCGCTGAACCTCGTCTATCCGGGCCAGACGTTCGACCACCCGATGCCGGTCGCGTTCTCGTCGGACGAGCCACTGACGCGCGCCGACGTCGAGACGTGCGTCGAGGCGTTCCATCTCGAGAACGAGGCGGCCCGGCTCATCGAGGCCCGGGCCCAGGAGCCCATGGTGCGGGGCATCCGGCTCACCGCGACCGGGCTCGTGGACCGCTCGACCGAAGCGCAGCTCGCCACCGTGGACGCGTTCCCGCCACCGCGGGCGCGCCGGCGCGTGCACACCGGCGATGCCTGGCACGACGACGTCCCCGTCCACGAGGCCGGCGGCCTGGCACCGGGGCCGGCGATCGACGGACCGGCGCTGATCGAGTACCCGTTCACCACGCTGCTGCTGCGCGCCGGCGACTCGGCCACGGTCCTCCCCAACGGCGACGTGCTGGTGGCGGTCGGCGGCACCTAGCCTCCACGGCGCATGGCGGACGAGCTCTACGGCTGGGGACCGGCGCTCGAGGAGATCGCGCGCCGGAAGCTCGAGGCGCGGGGCATGGGCGGTGAGGCCCGCTTGGTCCGCCAGCGGGAGCGCGGCCGGCTCAACGCGCGGGAGCGCCTCGCCCAGCTCTTCGATCGGGGCACGTTCTCCGAGATCGGCGGCCTCGTCGGCACCACGGAGGATCCGCCGATCCCGGGCGACGCGCTGGTCGCCGGCTCGGGTCACATCCTCGGCCGGCCCGCGGTGGCCGGCGCCGAGGACGTCACGGTGCTCGGCGGATCCATCGGCAGCGGCGCGGCGGACAAGCGCTACCGCCTGTGCCAGCTCGCACTGCAGGAGCGTGTCCCCTTGGTCATGATGCTCGAGGGTGCGGGCCACCGGGTCACCGAGACCGCCTCCGGACGCCGGCCCGGAGACCTGATGGGGCTGGCCGAGCTGTCCGGCTCGGTACCGATGGTCTGCCTCGTCCTCGGCGCTGTCCGCGGGGCACGGCGCACTGACCGCACCGCTGTGCGACTTCGTGGTCATGACCGAGTCCGCGTCGATCTTCGCCGCGGGTCCACCACTCGTGAAGTCCTCCACCGGGGAGGATGTCACCAAGGAGGTCCTCGGCGGTCCGCCGGTCGCCGCGGCCACCGCGGGCGTGGTGCACAACGTGGTGTCCGACGACGCGGCTGCGATCGGGCTCGCGCGCCGCTACCTCGATCACTTCCCGCTCAACGCCTGGACCGCGGCCCCGCGGCGCGGCGGCGCCGACGTCGGCCCCCGCCGGGTGGACCAGCTGCTCGGGCTCATCCCGCCGGACCCCCGACGCCCCTACCCGATCCATCCCGTCCTCGAGTCGGTCGTGGACCGCGGCGAGCTCCTCGAGGTCCAGCCGGGCTTCGGTCGCTCGATCGTCACCGCCCTCGCCCACCTCGGGGGGCGGAGCGTCGCGATCGTCGCCAACGACCCGAGCGTTCGGGCCGGCGCCATCGACAGCAACGCCGCCGACAAGGCCGCGCACTTCCTCGACGTGGCGGGCGCGTTCGGGCTCCCGTGCGTGTTCCTCGCCGACAATCCGGGTGTGCTCGCCGGTACGCGCGCCGAGCAGCAGGGCATCCTGCGCCACGCGGCCCGGATGTTCGCCGTGCAGCACCGCCTCCAGGTGCCGAAGCTGCACGTCACCCTGCGCAAGGCGTTCGGGTTCGGGTCGTCGATCATGGCGATGAACCCGTTCGACGGGCAGACCATCACCGTCGCGTTCCCGTCGATCACCCTCGGCGCGCTGCCCGCCTCGTCGCCGGGCAGCGCGATCGAGGATCCGGAGGAACGGGCGCGCGTGGCCGCCGAACAGGCCGCCGCGTCGATCACCGCGGGCGCTCGCCTCTCCTACGACGACGTGATCGACCCCCGCGAGCTCCGCAACGCGCTGCTCGCCGGGCTCAGCCTCGCCGAAGGCCGCGACCCCGCACCCCGATCACGACCGTCGAGCATCCTCCCCTGACGGCTTCACCGCGACGACCGCGAAGGCGGGGCGCCGTCCCGCATCCGAACGGACGACCCGGGCATCGGAGAACCCTCCCTCACGAGCGGCGTCCGCAAACGCCTCGGCCCGGGCGCCGGTCCACCCGTGGCTCGCGAGGCCGGTGGCGCCGGGCGCGGCCTCCCGCTCGATGGCCACGAAGCGGCCGCCGGGCCCGAGCACGCGCCACACCTCGGCGATGGCCGGGGCGACAGCCGGCCAGTGGTGCACCGAGGAGATCGACCAGACGACGGTCGCGCTCGCGTCGGGCAGCGGCAGCGCCTCCGCGGCCCCCGACCGGTACGTGACGCGCTCGCCGCCGCCGAGCGTGCGAGCGACGCGGAGCATGAGCGGCGCCGGATCGACGCCGATCGCTCGCGCCCCGGAGCGGGCGGCGCGGCGCACCGCGGCTCCGGGCCCGCACCCGACGTCGACGACGCGGTCGTTCGCGTCCAGCCGGGCCAGGTCGATGGCCAGCGCGGCGTTGGGCTGACGGCCGACGGTCATGCTCGCGGCGGCGATCAGGCCGGACAGCCCCCGGAACCCGGGGTGGTGGGCGTGATGGTTCGGAACTTCGGTGTCGCTCGGGTCGGGTGTCATGCCTCGACCTTGACAGTTGAACCCGAGTTCAAGTCAAGTGGCTTCATGGTCGACGCCGCACCACTCTCGATCGGGGCCGTGGCCGAGCGCGCCGCGGTCGCCACCTCGACGATCCGCTACTACGAACGCCGGGGGCTGCTCGTCGCCGACGAACGTCGATCCGGCCAACGCCGCTACCGCGAGAGCACGCTGCGGCGCCTGGTGTTCATCGGCATGCTGCAGGACGCGGGATTGTCACTCGACGAGATCGCGGGGATCCTCGAGGCCGGCGACGTCGCGAGCTGGAAGGCGATCGCGGCGGTGCGCCTCGAAGTGCTCGAGGAGGAGATCGAGCGCCTGCACCAAGCTCGCGAGTACCTCCGAGGCGCGCTGCTCTGCCGCTTCGACCATCCGGCGACCGACTGCCGGATCATGGGCCTCGAGATCGACCGCCGGCTCGCGGAGACCGGATCGGTGCGTGCACCGGGGTGATCAGTCCTGCGATGACCCTGCTCGCCGACCTGGTCGCGACCTCGACGACCCTCGAGCGCGACCTCGTCGCGGCGCGCGAAGGTCTCCGCGCTGGCCGATCTCCTCCGGGTGCTCGATCCGGACGAGATCGTCGTCGCCGTCGCGTGGCTCACCGGCGCCCCGCGCCAAGGGCGGATCGGCGTCGGATGGGCGCGGGCGTCGACGCTGACCGGCCACGCCGGGGAGCCGACGCTCCCGGTCGGCGGGCTCGACGACGCGCTCGACCGGTTGGAGGCGTGCAGCGGGGCCGGCTCGGAAGCGCAACGCGCGTCGATCATCGACGGGCTGAGTGCACGGCTCACCGCCGAGGAGGCAGCGTTCGTGCGGGCGCTGTTGACCGGCGAGCTGCGCCAGGGTGCGCTCGCCGGCCTCATGACCGACGCCGTGGCCGACGCCGCGGACGTCCCGAGCGAGCTCGTGCGTCGCGCCGCGATGCTCAGCGGTGATCTCCCCGAGACCGCGCGGCGCGCGCTGACCGGCGGCGCCGCGGCGCTCGAAGCGGTGCATCTCGCGGTCGGCGTCGCGATCCAACCGATGCTGGCCGCGACCGCGACCGACGTCGCCGACGCGCTCAGCTCCACCGGGCCGGCGTCGGTCGAATGGAAGCTCGACGGCGTACGGATCCAGGCCCACCGGATCGGCGAGCAGGTCCACCTCTACACGCGCAACCTCAACGAGGTGACCGATCGCATGCCGTCGGTGGTCGAAGAGCTGCGCGCGCTCCCGGTCGCGTCGGTGGTGCTCGACGGCGAGGTGATCGGCATGACCGAGCACGGTCTGCCCGAGGCGTTCCAGGACTCGGCGAGCACCTTCGGCCGGCGCACCGGTCCCGGCCCGGTCACGCTGGACGCGTCCTGGTTCGACATCCTCCACCTCGACGGTCGTGATCTCGTCGACGAGCCGCTGGAGACCCGGCTCGAAGCCATGGACACGATCGCCGGACTGCGCCGCATCCCGTCCGTGCACACCGACGACCCGGTTGTCGCGCAGCACCTGCTCGACGACGCACTCGCGACGGGGCACGAGGGTGCGATGGTCAAGTCGCTCGCGTCGACCTACGCCGCGGGACGGCGAGGCCGGGCCTGGCGCAAGGTGAAGCCGGTCCACACGCTCGACCTCGTGGTCCTCGCCGTCGAATGGGGATCGGGGAGGCGCCGGGGCCTGCTGTCGAACCTGCACCTCGGCGCGCTCGGACCCGACGGCGTCCCGGTGATGGTCGGCAAGACCTTCAAGGGGCTCACCGACGAGCTGCTCGCCTGGCAGACGGACCGATTCCTCGGGCTGGAGACGCACCGCGAGGGCCACATCGTGTTCGTCCGGCCGGAACAGGTCGTCGAGATCGCGCTCGACGGTGCCCAGGTCTCGACCCGGTACCCCGGTGGCGTCGCGCTGCGCTTCGCCCGGGTGCGGCGCTACCGGGACGACAAGACCGCCGCCGGGGCCGACCCGCTCGACGCGGTCCACGCGTTGCTCCCCCGCGCCCGCCGCTGAGGCCGCGGAACCGTCGGACGACGGGCTCAGGTGCCGCTCGACCAGTAGACGTCGAGTGCACGCGGGTCACCCGCCGATCGTCACCGTCCACGCGGCGCGGGTCGTGAAGGCGGTGACGTAGGACCCGCCGTCGGCGCCCGACGAGCTGACCCGCAGGTGGGTCAACCCCTGCGCCGCGAGATTCCGGAGCCGCCGCGGGGGTGCCGGATACCAGGCGACGAGCGCGCAGCCCGGACGGGCGTCCGCGCCGGCGCCTCGGAGCACCCGCGTCGCCGGATCGAACGTCGACGCGAGGAGCCGCCCGGGTGCCGCTCGGACGTAGCCCCGGTCGAGCTGGTCCAGGAGCGACCGGCGGAGGCCGGTGACGTGATTGGTCCGGCAGTCGACGTCGAACTCGCCCCAGACGTACGGGACCTGACCGGCGCGCACGTCCCCCGCCTTGTGCGGGTCGCCGCACGACTCGTGCCAGGTCCACAGCGACGCACCCACGCGGAACTCGTCCTGGAGCGCCTGGTGCTCCCTGAAGTACACGTCGGTCGGATCGTCGGCCCGGGACGGCGCGCTCCCCCACTCCCCGACGAACACCGGGACGCCGCCGAACGTCGCGGCATCCACGCGGGCGCGTTCGAAGTCGCTGCGTTGGATCGGCCCGCTCGAGATCCCGCCCCGGTAGATGTGGGGTGCGAACACGACGTTCGCGTCGTGCGGGAACGCCGGCGGGGTTCCCGCACCGAAATCGGACCAGGTCGCCGACGGCTCGAAGAAGACCAGGTGCGGGAACCCGGCGCGGACCCGCTCGCCGGCCCGGATCGCGGCCACCGCCTCCCCCGAGAACGCGCCCAGGGCCGCGACCTCGGTGGTGCCGAACGCGTTGGGCTCGTTCATCACGTCGTAGCCCGCGACCGCCCGGACGCGGGCGAAGCGCGCCGCGACGTGGCCGAGCATGCGCGTGTACCGGGTCCGGATGCCGACACCGCCGGGGCCCGGCGCGTCGTCCCAGAAGGCGACGAACGCGGCCCGCACCGCGGGGCTGAGCTCGCGGATCCCGGCCGGGACGCAACGGGACGCCCCGCCGTCGAGCGTCGCCCACCCGGGCGCACCGTCCCAGCCGAAGGCGGGCTCGGAGCCCGCAGCACACACCTGGTCCGCGGGCGCGGCCAGCGTCGCGCCCCACGCGTCCTGGTGGAAGTCGATGACGGAGTAGACGCCGCGGCGTTCGAACGTCCGGACGGCGCGCGCGACCTGGTCGAGGTACTGCTCGTCATAGACGCCTGGACTCGGCTCGACCCGGGACCAGGAGACCAGCAGCCGCACCGCGTTCCAGCCGGTCGCGGAGATCAGGTCCGCGTCCCGGTCGGTGAGCGGGAACGTCGTCGGGAACGAGCCGTACCGCCAGTACTCCACGAGTGCGTTCACGTTCACGCCGCGCAGCAGCACCTCGCGCCCCGAGGCGTCGACGACCCGCCCACCCGAGACCGGGTCGGGCTCCGCATGGAGCGCCGGGAGCGCCGGCCGCCAGCGGTGTGACCCCGGGACACCGCCGCCACGCGGCACGGGCGCGCAGGCGGACAACGCCGCCACGAGGCCGACGACGCCGAACGCCGTCACCCAGGTGCGCCCTCGCGATCCGTGCTTCCTCCGTGATCCCATGTCGCGATCCTCCTGACGACTATCGGATGGTGCCCACGCCCGGGATCAGCGGGAGGTCGAGCGCGGTGACCCAACCGGGCGGCAGGTCGTTGACCGCGGGGACCGCGTTGAGCGCCCGCAGCCCCGTGGCCAGGCAGCCGGCGGCCGCCGCGTCGCGACCGCTGCCGTCGGTGAACCGGAACGCCGTCTCCTGGAAGATCGACGGCGTGCCCTCGATCTCGACCCGGTACACGTCGTCCTGGTTGCCGCGGGGCCAGTCGGGCGCGGCATCGGTCCCGACCCGGTTCACGTGTTCGAGCTGGATCCGGGTCACACCGTTGTAGATGCCGTTGATCGTGAAGTTGATGGCCGCGACGTGGCCCGGCTCGATGATGCCCTTGGCCGTCCTGATCGGCCGCTCGGTCACCCATTTGGCCCACGTGGTGGTGATCTCGTCGAGCTCGATGCCGACCGCGTGCGCCATCATCGGCACCGTTGCACCCCACGCCATCGTGAGGACATCCGGGTGCTCGAGCATCGGCCGGTAGTCGGGCGGGCGGCCGATGCCCATCTCGTCCTCGTAGTCGCCCCCGTAGTTGACGTAGTCGAGGATCTCGAGCGCGCGCACGATGCGCACCTCGGAGCACAGCCCCATGAGGGTCATCGGGAACAGGTCGTTTCCGAAGCCGGGGTCGATGCCCGTCGTGAAGCACGACAGCGCGACCCGCTTCGCACGCTTCGGTGATGGGCGCGATCCAGCTCGGCGGGTTCTGCGGCATCGCCGGCCACACCCAGGGCGTCATCGCGGTGGAGCAGACGTCGACGCCGGCCCGGAGGAAGGCTCCGACGTCGCGGATGTTGTCCATCGGGTGCGCGGCAGTCGGACCGTAGTGAACGAGTGCGTCCGGCGCGAGCGCCACGAGCGCGTCGAGGTCGTCGGTCGCCTCCAGTCCGACGGGCGCGGTGCCGCAGAGCTCTCCGACGTCGCGGCCGACCTTGTCCGGGTTGCTGACCCCGACGCCGACGAGCTCGAACTCCGGATGGCGCACGATCTCGGGGATCACCATCTTGCCGACCACCCCGGTCCCCCACACGACGACTCGCTTGGTCACGACACTCGCTTTCTGCTCGGCAGTGCTGGGTGCGATCGCGGATCAGCGCATCATCTCGCCCGCGTTCACCATGAGGTGCTGCCCGGTGACCGCCTTGGCATGGTCGGACGCGAAGAACATGGCGACGTCCGCGACCTCGCCATCCTCGGTCATCCGCCCGAGTGGGAAGGCACCGACGAGGTCGTGGAGGGCCTCCTCGACCGGGATGTCCTGGTGCGCGGCCGTGCCCTCGACGTACATCTGGACCGGCGGGCCCCACATCCACGACGGCACCACCATGTTGCACCGGATGTTGTCGGCTCCGAGCTCGTCCGCGAGGTAGTACATCGTGCTCAGCAGCGCGCCTTTGGACGCCGCGTACCCGGCCTGCGGCAGCGAGGGCTTGAACATCGACTGCGAGCCGATCAGCACGATCGCACCCCCACCGCTGTCCTTCATGGCCCCGGCCACCGGCCGGAGCACGGTCATGGCCCCGAGCACGTTGGTCTCGAACGCCTTCCGCCAGTCGTCGAGGTTGGTGTCCTGCAGCCCGCCGAACACGTACTCGAACGCCGCGACCTGGATCAGTGCGTCGAGCGACCCGAACCGCTCGGTGGCCCGGACCACCAGCGCGGCACAGTCGTCGGGGTCGGTGATGTCGGTCGGCACCGCCTCGACCCGTGCACCCGACGGGTCGAGCTCTGCCGCCGTCGCCGTCAGCGTCTCCCGGGTGCGAGCCGCCATCACGACGTTCGCACCCTCGCGCAGCGCGCTCGTCACACACTCCCGGCCCAGGCCGCTGCCCACGCCGGTCACCACCACGGTCTTGCCCGCAAGCATCATCCGACCTGCTTAGCGCAGGTCGACCACCCCGTGACGCTCGGGGCCGGGGTCAGGTCGCGGGATAGGCCGCGGGCCGGCCCTCCAGGATCACGCTCTTGGTCTCCAGGAACGGCAGCAGCCCTTCCTTGCCACCCTCACGACCTATGCCCGACTGCTTGAACCCGCCGAACGCCATGCCGAAGTCCGTGCGGAAGTTGTTGTGCCCGACGGTGCCCGAGCGGAGCTCGCGCGCCACGGCGCGGGCGCGCTCGACGTCGTCGGTGAACACCGATGCGTTGAGGCCGTAGATCGAGTCGTTGGCGAGCCGGACCGCGTCCTGCTCGTCGGCCGCCTTGATCACGGCCAGGACGGGCCCGAAGATCTCCTCGCGACCGATGCTGGATCCGTTCCCGACGTTGCCGAACACGGTGGGCTCCACGAAGTAGCCGCGGTCGAGCCCGTCCGGGCGACCGCCGCCGGTGGCGAGCGTCGCACCCTCGTCGACGCCCTTGGCGATGTACCCGAGCACCCGGTCGCGCTGGCGTTCCGAGACGAGCGGCCCGAGCTGCGATCCCTCGTCGAACGGGTCACCGACCCGTGTCTTGGCGAAGCTCGCGGCGAGCGCGTCCACCAGCTCGTCGTGCCGACCCTCGGTCACGATGACCCGCGTGAGCGACGAGCACACCTGGCCGTTGAGGCCGCACTCGGCGCGCGGCGAGCGTCTTCGCGGCGGTCTCGAGGTCGATGTCGTCGAGCACGACCGCGGCCGACTTCCCGCCCAGCTCGAGCGTGCACCGGGCGATCCGCTCACCGCACAGCGACGCGATGCGCCGGCCGGCCGCGGTCGACCCGGTGAACGTGATCTTGTCCACGCCGGGGTCGCGCACGAGGAGCTCGGAGACCTCGCGGTCCGCGGTGACGACGTTGAGCACGCCGGGCGGCAGTCCGATCTGCTCGGCCGCCTCGGCGAACACATAGCCCTCACCCGGCGCTTCCGGCGCCGACTTGAGCACGACCGTGCACCCGGCGAGCAGCGCGGGGCCGATCTTGTGGCAGATGAGCGCCACCGGGGCGTTCCACGGGATGATCGCGCCGACCACGCCGACCGGCTCGCGCACGAGGAGACCGAACTCGCCGCCGGTGGTGGGCGGGCACTCCTCCTCGAACGGGAACGTGTCGGCCAGCGCTGCGTACGAGGCGAGCGCCCCCGCGCCGATCCGACCGGCGTACTGCGACACCTTGTAGAGCACGCCCGACTCACGCGGCCACAGCTGACCCAACACGTCGTTGCGTTCCCCGACCGCCGCGGCCAGGGCGCGGAGGTAGCCGGCGCGCTCCGCGTGCGACAGGCGGGCCCACGGACCGTCGTCGAAGGCGCGCCGGGCCGCGGCGATCGCGCGGGACATGTCCGCAGGTGCCGCCGCCGCGATCGTGTAATACGACTCTTCGGTACCGGAGTCGATGACGTCGAAGGTCGCGTCAGACGACGGCTCGACCCACTCGCCCCCGATGAAGAAGCGGTCCGCGTGGCGCACCGGTGTCGTCGTGGCCCTGGCAGTGCTCATCTCGTTCGCTCCGTCTCCGTCCTCAGCGGTGATGACCGGCCAACCGTAGAACGTGGAGAACGACTCGCGCAGCACGGCGCGCGGCGGCCGCGCTCGGATGCGCAACGGCAAGGTGCACGGCCGGTCGAGGTGTTAGAAGCGGTGCCGCGACGACGCGAAATCCTCAAGTCCGGTTGCCGACGTGCCGATGTGGCCGTCGAGGGTGAAGACATCCCGCTCTCAATTGCTGGCCTTCCCGGATGACGTCCGACCAACGATCGGACGGCGTCCTCGCAGACTTGGTCGGCAGATCGTGTGTGCACGGGGCGACCCGCGTGCAGTGGCGGTGCTGCTGGTAGCGATGCCTGCCACGTACGAATCGAGCCCCGATGCCCTGCCGTGTTGCAACCACCCGTCGCGCCAGCGCAACCTTCCTCACGTGCGCGATCGCGTCCGCACTGCTCCTCGTCTCGACCAGTGCCGCGAACGCCGCGATCGTCAGCACCGTTCCACTCGCCACCGCGGCGAACTACTCCGTCCTCGGCGGCCAAACGGTCACGAACACCGGGCCGAGCGTGCTGGCCGACAGCCTCGGACTCTCGCCGGGCACGTCGATCACGGGCTTCCCACCCGGGACGGTGCTGGGGACGACCGACACGACGAATGCCGCTGCCGCGCAGGCCCAATCGGATCTGACCACTGCGTACAACAACGCGGCCGGACGTCCGATCGACGCGACGACGACGGCAGACCTCGCGAACCTCCACCTCCAGGGTGGTGTCTACGCGGGACCGAGCCATGGAGCGCTCAGCCTCTCCGGCCCCCTCACGCTCGACGGCGCCGGCGATCCGAGCACTGTCTTCATCTTCCAGACCGACTCCTCGCTGATCACCGCAACCGGGAGCACGATCTCCCTGATCGACGGTGCGCAGGAGTGCAACGTGTTCTGGCAGGTGGGCAGCTCCGCCACGCTCGGAACGGGCTCGACCTTCACCGGCAACATCATGGCGCTCACGTCGATCACGGTGAACAACAGCGTGACCGTGCACGGCCGGGCCCTGGCCCGGAACGGCGCGGTGACCCTCGACACCGACACGTTCACGAGCCCGACGTGTGCGACCACCCCCGTCACCACCACGACCACGACACCGACGTCCGCGACTCCCGTGGCCGCCACGCCCGGCTCCGGGACCGACACCGGGTCGGGATCCGGAACCGGTTCGGGCGCCGGCACCGGATCTTCCGGGGGCGGTGCTTCCGGTGTCCAGGCCGTCGCCGGCCCGCCGCGAACCGGGGTCGCACCAGCCGCGGGCACGTCGCTCGGCTGGCCGGGCGTGTTGGTGGGCCTGATGGGTGCCGCCGCGTGCGCAGCAGTCTTCGGTGCTCGCCGGTCGAAGCTCGCCGACCCACGGCGCTGACCGGGTGCGAGCCGCGAGATCTCTCGCGACGTCAGGGGGTCGGCTCACCGTCCTCGTGTTCGTCTGCGTGCTCCTGACCGGATCGGTCGCGGTCACGTCCGTGCGGCCCCGACGACCCACCACCTCGCCGCCGAGCACGTTCCACGAACCGTCCCGAGCTGCGCCCGCGGTCCCGGCCCCGCTCACCGATCCGGGCGTCGGCCTGCGCGCGCGGCCCGTACCGATCCCCCTCCGACTCGACCTCCCGTCGTTGGGGATCACCTCGACGATGCTCGGCGTCGGGATCCTGCCGAACCGGACGATGGACGCGCCGGAGGGACCGCGGGAGTCACCGGTCTGGGACCAGGCCTTCTGGTACCGGGGAAGCGCGATTCCCGGCGCGCCCAGCACCGCCCTCATCGCCGGCCACGTCGACGGGCCGCGTGGACGATCCGCGGTGTTCGCCAATCTCGACGCGCTCGTGCCCGGCGACCCGATCGGCCTCCACGACACGCGTACCGGCCTCGACGTCCACTTCGTCGTCACCGAGACGCGGTCCTACTCGCTCGCCGAGGCCACGGCGCCGGTCGTGCTGGCGCGGATCTACGGAGCGGGGCCGGTCGCCGGAACCCCACCACAGCCGTCGTCCGACCATCTCGCGCATCTGACGCTCATCACCTGTTCGGGGACGTTCCGCGATGGCACGCACGACCACCGCCTCGTGGTGTACGCAATCAGAACCAGCTGAGCTCGACGATGTCCCCCACGTGCGTGGCGCCGCACCCTTGGGAACGCGGCGAGAACGTTGTAGTCTGCTCATGAGAACGTTGTTATCGGAGCGTACGACCGGGAGGCGCAGGTGAGGCTGCTGCCGGGTGACCGTCCCTGGTCCGTGCCGACCCCAGTGCGAGCGCGGCGGTGACCGCGATCCGGACGCCGTACCGCTTGTCCGATCGCTATGCCGCCGAGCGAGGGACCGTCTTCCTGACCGGGATCCAGGCGCTGGCGCGGATCCCGCTCGATCAGCTCCGTGCGGATCGGCGTGCCGGTCTTCGCACGGCGGCGTTCGTCTCGGGATACCCGGGATCGCCGCTCGGTGGCTTCGACCGAGCCGTGGCGACCGCCGCGAAGCTCGCCGATGAGCTGCCCATCGTCACCCGACCGGCGTTGAACGAGGAGTACGCCGCCACTGCGGTGATGGGATCGCAGCTCGCGAACGCCCGCCCGGACGCTCGGTACGACGGCGTCGTCGGCCTCTGGTACGGCAAGGCCCCGGGCGTCGATCGCGCCTCCGACGCCCTTCGGCATGCAGCATTCGCGGGGACGTGGTGGCGGGGCGGCGCAGTCGCACTCGTCGGTGACGATCCGGCCGCGAAGAGCTCGACGGTGCCGTCATCGTCGGCGGGGACCCTCGCCGACATGAACCTCCCGTTGCTCTATCCGGCGGACCCGGGCGAGGCGCTCGACCTCGGCTTGCACGCGGTGGCGATGTCGCGGTCGACCGGCCTGTGGGTCGCGCTGAAGGTCGTCGCCGACGTTGCGGACGGGACCGCGACCGTCGATCTCGACCCGGACCGTGTGCAGCCCGTCGTTCCGCTCGTCGAAGGCCGGCCGTATCAGCGGCGACCGGAGGGTCGACTGCTGGCGCCCGTGTCGCTGGAGCTGGAGCGAGAGATCGCCGAGATCCGACAGCCACTCGTGATCGAGTACGCAGCCCTCAATCATCTGAACGACTCGCCGGTCGATCCGACCGAGGCCTGGATCGGGATCGTCGCGTCGGGCATCACCTACCGCGAGGTGCGCGAGGCGTTCAGTCGCCTCGGGCTGCACGATGACGACGACCTGGCGCGCGGCGGGATCCGGCTGCTCAAGATGCGGATGCCGCTGCCGTTCGATCAGGATGGGATGCGCACGTTCGCGCGAGGTCTGCGCGAGGTCCTCGTGATCGAGGAGAAGCATCCGAACATCGAAACCCTGATCAAGGACGCGTTCTACGCCCTCCACGATCGTCCGGTCGTGGTGGGCAAGCACGATGAGGCCGGCTCGGCACTCGTACCCGCGTTCGGCGCGCTGGACGCGGACGCCATCGTCCCGGTGCTGCGTCGACGACTGGGAGCACGGCTCGCGGCGCGCCTGCGCCCGGCCGGGACCGAACGGGCGCACCTGACCGTGGCGGCTGCAGGCGTCGACCCGATCGTCGAGCGGGCTCCGTTCTACTGCTCCGGCTGCCCGCACAACCGCAGCACCGAGGTCCCACCGGGAACACTCGTCGGCGCGGGCATCGGCTGCCACACGATGGCGCTCCTGATGGACCCCGAGCGGGTCGGTGACATCGCCGGGATCACGGTGATGGGCAACGAGGGCACGCAGTGGATCGGCATGTCGAGCTTCGTGCAGACGCGCCACATGGTGCAGAACCTCGGCGACGGAACCTATTTCCACTCCGGGCAGCTCGCGGTGCAGGCGGCGGTCGCCGCGGGCGTCGACATCACGTACAAGCTGCTGCTCAACGGCGCCGTCGCGATGACGGGAGGACAGCACCCGGAGGGTCAGATCGACGTCGCGGCCGTGGCCCGCACCCTCTTCGACCACGGCGTGACCGAGATCCTCGTCACGACGGCAGACCCCGGACGGCTTGCTGCCGCCGGACTCCCGGAGCGGGTGCAGGTCTGGGACCGCTCGCGCCTGCTCGAGGCCCAGGAACACCTCGCCGGCGTCGAGGGCGTCACGGTGCTGATCCACGATCAGGCGTGCGCGGCCGAGGTTCGACGCGCCCGGAAGCGAGGGCTGGCCCCGACACCCTCGCAGCGGGTGCTGATCAACCCGCGCGTGTGTGAGGGGTGCGGGGATTGTGGCCGCACGAGCAACTGCCTCTCCCTGCACCCGGTCGACACGCCGTTCGGACGCAAGACGACCGTGGACCAGACGACCTGCAACCTCGACTACTCGTGCATCGAAGGCGACTGCCCATCGTTCATCACCGTCAGCACACGCCCGGAGCCGCGTCGCCGCCGGCGTCGCCGCACCGAGGCTCCTCGGATCGCGAGCCGGGGCGAGACGCGGCGGGTGCCGCCGGAAACCTTCCCGGACCCGGCGGTGCTGGTGCCGTCCGACGACTTCGGCGTCCGGATCACCGGCGTGGGCGGCACCGGCGTCGTCACCGTCGCCCAGATCCTCGGCACCGCGGCGATGCTCGACGGCTACCGCGTCCGCGGGCTCGACCAGATCGGGCTCTCCCAGAAGGCCGGCCCGGTCGTGTCCGACGTCCGGCTCTCCCGCTACGGCGACGCCGACACCAGCCGGCTGGGCGGAGGGCAGGCAGACCTGCTGCTCGCGACGGACCTGCTCGTCGCGGCCTCCCAGAAGGGAATGTCCACGGCGTCGCCGGACCGCACCATCGTGGTCGGCTCCACCAGCGCGACTCCGGTCGGCACGATGATCACGCACCCGGAGACGGCGATGCCGACCCCCGCCGATCTCATCGACCGGCTCCGGACGACCACCCGCGAGGGACGGCGCTTCGCCGACGCGGATGCCATCACCTCCGAGCTCTTCGGGGACGCGACGAGTGCGAACTTCTTCCTCGTCGGCATGGCGCTGCAGCACGGCGGCCTGCCCGTCGCGCCCGTGCGCATCGAGCAAGCGATCGAGCTCAACGGTGTCGCGGTCGAGATGAACGTCGCCGCCTTCCGGTGGGGACGTTGCCAGGTGAGCGACCCCGCCCGCGTCACCGCCGCCCGTCGGTCGGCGACGTCCGACGACCCCGCGACACCGGGTCCCGGCCTCCCCACCGAGCTCGCCGGACGGCTCGGTGCGCACGAGCCCGCGTTGCGCGACATGCTGGCGATGCTCACCGCGGACCTCTGCGAGTACCAGGACGAGGCGCTCGCGACGCGCTTCCTCGACGAGGTCGATCGCGTCGGCCGGCGCGAGCGGGAGGTGCAGCCCGGATCGACACGGCTGACCCAGGCGGTGGCGGTGAGCCTCCACAAGCTCATGGCCTACAAGGACGAGTACGAGGTCGCGCGGCTCCTCGTCGCGCCCGAGGCCACCGACGAGGCCAGGGAGCTGGCGACGGCCGGTGGCCAGATCCGGTGGCATCTCCACCCACCGCTGCTGCGGTCGCTCGGCCTCCGCCACAAGATCGCGCTTCCGGCGTCGACCGCGCCGATGTTCCGGGTGCTCGCTCGGGGGAAGCGACTGCGGGGCACGCGGCTCGACCCGTTCCGATGGAGTGAGGTCCGCCGCCAGGAGCGCCGGCTCCCCGAGGAGTTCCTCGCCGCGGTGCGCCGCATCACGCATGATCTGACCGCCGAGCGGCTCGACCACGCGGTCCGCGTCGCCGAGCTCCCCCAGGACATCCGCGGCTACGAGCAGCTCAAGCTGGAGAGGATCCAGCGGTTCCGGGCATCGCTCGCCGAGCTCATGGACCCACCCGTTCTCACCGGAGGTTTGACGTGACTCTCCCGCTCGCCGGCGTCAAGGTCGTCGACTTCTCCGAACACGGCTTCGTGCCGTCCGCCGCCGCCGCACTCGGGGATTGGGGTGCCGACGTGGTGAAGATCGAACGCCTCGACGGCGATCCGATGCGATCCGTGATCCGCAACGGCTTGTCTCCCGACGCGGACGGTGTCGACTACCTGTTCGAGATGGCGAACCGCAACAAGCGCGGCATCGCGCTCGATGTCACGACACCCGCGGGTCGGGCGGTGTTCGAGCGCCTGGTGCAGTGGGCCGACGTCTACGTGACGAATCAGCTTCCTCGGGTTCGGCGCAAGCTCCGGACCGAGCCCGACGACCTCTTCGCGATCAACCCCACGTTGGTCTACGCCAGGGGACATGGGCAGGGTCAGCGCGGGCCTGATGCCGAAGCGGGCGGGTTCGACTCCGTGTCGTTCTGGTCGCGCGGCGGCATGGGCCACATCCTCACCGAGCCGGGCGCGCCACGGCTCGTGAACCAACGGCCCGCGCAGGGCGACGTTCCCTCGGGGATGTTCCTCGCCGGCGGCATCTGCGCCGGGCTCGTCCACGCGCTGCGCACCGGAGAAGGGACCGTGGTGGACACGTCGCTGCTCAACGCGGCGATGTGGACCCTCGGCCCCGACATCGCCTACAGCTCGATCACCGGCAACGAGATGCCGCGCATGCAGGTGGGCAAGGGCACGATGACCCCGCTGGTGGGCATCCACCGCACCAAGGACTCGCGCTGGATCATGCTGAGCATGCTCGACGAGGAGCGCTACTGGGCTCCGACATCCCGGGCGCTCGGACTCCCCGAGCTCGCCGATCGCTACGCCGACGCCGCCGAGCGCCGGCCGCACTGGCCCGAGCTGACGCAGATCTTCGCCGAGCAGATCGCCACGCTGACCCGCGCCGAGCTCGAACCACGTCTTCGCGACGAGGGGTGCATCTTCTCCTTCTTCGCGTCGCCACCGGAGGTCATCGCCGACCGGGCGGTCGTCGACAACGGGTACGCGATGGCGCACCCCACGCATCCGAACCTCCGCCTCGCCGCCGCTCCGGTGCAGTTCGACGACGAGCTCCCGACGATGCGACGCGGCGGGCCCGAACGCGGTGAGCACACCGCGGCGGTGCTCGCCGAGCTCGGCTACGACGAGCAGGAGATCGCGACGCTCTTCGCGGACGCCGTCGTCGACGGCTCCCGCTGAAGCGACCCGGCGATCGCGTCCTTCACGGCCGTCGAGATCGCCTACCTCGACGCCGCCAACGAGCTCTCGGCGGCCACCCCCTCGAGACGACTCTCCCGTCACCGCCCCGCGGCACTGCTCACGCCGCAGCCCGATGGTCAGTCACAGCCCTATCCGGCCGTGATCGACGGTGGCGCGGCGGTCGGCGCGGCACCCCAGCTCCGTGAAGCCGTGGCGGTGAGGGTGTAGCGGAGTCGCGCGCCCGTCTTCAGGGCGGTGGCGGGAAGCCAGGGACACGTGTAGTGGTTCCCGCTCACGCATCGGCGCGGACGCGGTGTGCCTTCGACATCGAGCTGTTGGACGTACCGGTTCGTGGTCGAGGCGCGCGGCGCCTCGATGACGATCGACCGACCGCGGGCGATCCCGATCGTCACCCTCGGGAACAGTGGACTGGCAAGGACAAGGTCGGCGCGGCCCGGGGTCTCGGGGTACATCCCGATCGCCGCCCAGACGTACCACGACGACATCGCCCCGAGGTCGTCGTTGCCCGGCTCGCCGTCGGGAGTCGGCGCGTAGAGCTGCGTGGCAATGCGGCGGACGACATCCTGGGTCCGCCACGGTGCTCCCGCGTAGTCGTACTCCCAGGGGATGCCGAGCGCGGGTTCGTTGCCGGCCCAGTCATACGGCTCCTTGCGACTGGTGTTGAGCTGGGAGAAGAACGTGTCGAGTCGCTGGATCGCGACCGCATTGCCACCCATCGCGTCGAAGAGACCCCGCAGATCCTGAGGAACGCTCCACGTGTACTGGATGGAGTTGCCCTCCTCCCATCCCGCCTGACCGATGCCGGGAAGGGGCGATGCCTGGAACGCCGGCCCGGCCGGGAACGCCCCGGTCCCGTCGCGTGCCGCGAGGTATCCGGTCGCGGGATTGAAGAGGTGGCGCCAGTTCCCGGCTCTCGCCAGGAAGGCCGCAGCGGTAGGCCGGTCGCCGAGCGTGTCGGCAACTCGTGAGATCGCGTAGTCGTCGATGGCGTACTCGAGCGTCTCGGAGCCGCCCACCGTGTAGTCGAGCGACGTCCGGTCCCGCCGGTCGCGCTCGACCCACCCCTGACTGAGGTACTCGTCGAGATCCTGGCGCTGCGCATCCCAGCCCGCCCCGGTCCCGGGCAAGGTCGCCCCACTCACCATGTCCCGCAACGCTTCATGCGCGTCGAAGCCTCGTACGCCGAACGCCAGGGCCGCGGCGAGGATGGGATCGGCCGAGTCACCGTTCATCTCCGCGGCTTCGAGGTCGGTGTACGCCAGCTTCGGCAGCCGGCCGCTCTGCGCTCGATCCGCGAGCAGCGACCGCACCATGGCACCGGTCTCCCGGGGGGCGATCATCGCGAGGAGCGGGATCTCGGATCGATACACGTCCCAGCCCGAGAAGTTCGCGTACTGACCGCCACGGGTCGCCACATGGACCCGGCCGTCGAAGCCCTCGTACTGCCCGTTGACGTCGCTGAAGAGGTTGGGGTGGAGCAGCGACCGGTACAGCGCCGAGTAGAACGTGGCCCGGTCGACCCTTCGGCCGCCTGCGACCTGGATGCGGCCCAGGTAGTCGTCCCAGCGCGCGGTCGCCGCGTGCGCGACCTTGCGAAGAGACCAGCTCCGACCTTCGGCACCGAGGTTGGCGCGTGCGTTGGCGACCTTCACGAACGAGATCCCGACCTTCATCCGCACCGTCCGACGCGCGCGTGTGTCGAACGAGACGAAGGCGCCGGAGTGCGGACCGTCGGCCGTTCGCGTCGCGGGGTGGACGACGCCGTTCGTCCAGGTTCCGACTCGCTGGAACGGACGATCGAACTTCGCGTCGAACGAGATGCGGTAGGTGCCCGGTGTGTCACAGAAGTGTCCCGACACCGCCCAGCCCGTGATCTCACGGTCGCCGACGATCCGGGCGTGCGCCTGGCTCGCGGGCACGGCGCTGTCTGCCACCTTGAACAGCACGTTCGCGCGCGATGAGCGAGGGAACGCCAGCCGAGCGATGCCAGTGCGGTCGGTGACCGCGAGCTCGACCGAGACCCGGGAGTCTGCGAGCGTCACCCCGTAACGACCCGGCGCGGCTCGTTCGGCGCGGTGCGTGAACCGGGCCGTCGCCGGTTCGGGGTCGCCGGAGATGTCGCCCACGGTCGGCAGGATCGGGATGTCGCCCAACGCTGCGCAACCCGGACCGTTCAGGTGGGTCAAGCTGAAGCCCGACAACGAATGGTCCCCGAACGCGTACCCGCCTCCCGCCGCCCGGTCCGGGGACGTGTCGGGACCCCACTGGATCATCCCGAAGGGCAGATCCGCGGCAGGCGACGCGTTCACGTTGCCGACCGCGCTCCCGCCGACCCCCGTTCCCATGAAGGGGTTGACCAGCCGGCTCGGGGACGCGACCGCCCGCTCGGCGCGGGCGTCCGGAAGCTGACCACGGGAAGCTCCGCATGCAGTGACGACCAGGGCGGCCAGCAGGCAGGACACCGCGCAGCTGACGAACGGTCGTGGAGCTGAGACCTCCGGCGGATCCTTCAGCACGACGTTCGCATTCGGGATTCTCCGGGCGTCGGGAGCCTCGACTCAGGTCATCATCGCCCAGCCGGACCGCCCATGCGTGCGGCGACCGCCGGCCGATGCCCCGCCCCAGCTCCTGTGGCACTGCCGGTGTCGTGGAAGACCTGGATGCATTCGAACCGGATCGTGCGCAGCTGCGAGCTCGTCAGCGCTTCCCAGGGTCCCGGACTGCTGCAATCACGCGGCAACTCGGATGCAATCCGACCGCTACGAGCAGCCGCTCGTCGCGCCGCAGGACGGGCAGGCGTGGCAGGAGCCGGCGCGCTGCATGATGTCGCCGCAGACGTAGCAGAGCACCGTCTCGCGCTCACGGGCCGGGGTCCGCGGGGCGGGCGGGGCAACCGACGCCGCGGGTGCGGGCGGGGTCTCGGGCTCGGGTGCGTCGAGCGCGTCGGCCGGGGCCCGGTCGTCGAGCGGGAGCAGCTCCATCGTCGGCTCCGCCGCACTGGCGGCCTCCTCGACGCCGGGAAGCGTCGGCTGGAGACGCTCCCCCACGGTGAGGATGCCCATGTCACGGCGCTTGTCCTCCGACATGTACTCCACCGCGAGGCGGCGGAAGATGTAGTCGACGAGGCTCGTCGCGAACCGGATGTCGGGGTCGTCGGTCATGCCCGCGGGCTCGAAGCGCATGTTCGTGAACATCTCGCAGAACGCCTCGATCGGCACCCCGTACTGCAGGCCGTGGCTCACCGAGATCGCGAACGCGTCCATGATCCCGGCGAGGGTCGAGCCCTGCTTGGCCACCCGCAGGAACAGCTCGCCCGGGCGGCCGTCCTCGAACTCGCCGACCGTCACGTAGCCGTGGCAGTCCGCGACCCGGAACGAGAACGTCTTCGACGCGCGCACCCGGGGCAGCTTCTGGCGGACCGGCTCCTGCACGATCACGTGCTCGACGATCCGCTCCACGATGCGCTCGCCACCGTCACCGGTCGCGCTCGCGGACCTCTGCGTGCTGAGCGGCTGGCCCACCTTGCAATTGTCGCGGTACACCGCGACCGCCTTCAGGCCGAGACGCCATGCCTCGATGTGGAGCTGCTCGACCTCCTCGACCGTCGCCTCCTCCGGCAGGTTCACGGTCTTCGAGATCGCCCCCGAGAGGAACGGCTGGACCGCCCCCATCATCGTGACGTGCCCCATGTAGTGGATCGTGTTGTCGCCCATCGAGCAGGCGAACACCGCGAGGTGCCCGGGGTTGAAACCGGGTGCACCGAGGATCGTCTTGTGCTCGTCGATGTGGGCGACGATGGCGTCGACCTGCTCGTCGGAGTAGCCGAGGTTGCGCAGCGCACGCGGGATCGTCTGGTTGACGATCAGCATCGTGCCCCCGCCCACGAGCTTCTTCGCCTTCGTCAGCGCGAGGTCGGGCTCGATGCCGGTGGTGTCGCAGTCCATCATCAGGCCGATCGTGCCCGTCGGCGCGAGCACGGTGGCCTGCGAGTTGCGCACGCCGTAGCGCTCGCCGAGCTCGACCGCGTCGTCCCAGCTCCGCTGGGCGGCCGAGAGCAGCTCCGGCGGGACCAGCTCCTCGTCGATCTTGGCCGCCTCGGCCCGGTGCATCCGCAGGACGTTCAGCATCGCGTCCTCGTTCGCGGCGTAGCCCGCGAACGGGCCCATGCGGCCCGCGGTGCGCGCGCTCGTGGCGTAGGCGTGACCGGTCATCAGCGCGGTCAGCGTCGCGGCCCACGCCCGTCCGGCCGGCGAGTCGTAGGGCAGACCCTCGGACATCAGGAGCGCACCGAGGTTCGCGTAGCCGAGACCCAGCTGGCGGAACTTCCGGCTGTTCTCGGCGATCGCCTCGGTCGGGTAGTCGGCGTTGCCGACCAGGATCTCCTGCGCGGTGAACATCACCTCGACGGTGTGCTCGTAGCCGGCGACGTCGAACTGGCCGCCCTCGTCCATGTACGCGAGCAGGTTGATGCTGGCGAGGTTGCACGCCGAGTTGTCCAGGTGCATGTACTCGCTGCACGGGTTCGAGGCGTTGATCCGGCCCGCGTTCGGGGCGGTGTGCCAACGGTTGATCGTGGTGTCGAACTGCATCCCCGGGTCCGCGCACTGCCAGGTCGCCTCGGAGATCTGGCGCATCAGGTCACGGGCCTTCACGGTGCGCACGGCCTCGCCGGTCAGCACCGCCCGGAGCGCCCAGTCGCCGTCGTCCACGACCGCCTGCATGAACTCGTCGGTGACCCGCACCGAGTTGTTGGCGTTCTGGTACTGGATCGAGTGGCTGTCCTTGCCGTCGAGGTCCATGTCGAAGCCGGCGTCGCGCAGGGCACGCGCCTTGTGCTCCTCGGTGGCCTTGCACCAGATGAACTCCTCGACGTCGGGGTGGTCCGCGTTGAGGATGACCATCTTGGCGGCGCGCCGGGTCTTGCCGCCCGACTTGATCGTGCCGGCCGAGGCGTCGGCGCCGCGCATGAAGCTCACCGGGCCGCTCGCGGTGCCGCCGCCCTTCAGGCCCTCGGAGCTCGAGCGGATGTTGCTCAGGTTGATGCCCGAGCCCGAGCCACCCTTGAAGATCGTGCCCTCCTCGCGGTACCAGTTGAGGATGCCGTTCATGGTGTCCTCGACCGCGAGGATGAAGCACGCGCTCGCCTGCTGCGGGGTGTTCTTCACGCCGATGTTGAACCAGACCGGCGAGTTGAACGCGGCGCGCTGGTGCACGAGCACGTACTTGAGCTCGGCGTTGAAGGCGTCGGCCTCCTCGTCGTCCACGAAGTAGCCGTCGCGCCGGCCCCACTCGGTGATCGTGTCGGCGACGCGATCGATGACCTGGCGCAGCGACCACTCGCGCTCGTCGGTGCCGAGCGTGCCGCGGAAGTACTTCTGGGCGACGATGTTCGTGGCGTTCTGGGACCAGCGCACCGGGAACTCGACCTCGGGCTGGAAGAAGGCGTCGGTCCCGTCCTTCCAGTTCTGGATGCGCGCCTCGCGCCGCTCCCACTCCAGGGAGTCGTAGGGGTCCTGCCCCGGCTCCGTGAACCACCGACGGATCCCGATGCCAACCTGCTCCGGCGCCATGGCCATGGGCCTGCTCCCCTTCCCCGCCCGCAGGCGGAACCGCTCGAATCGTCTGGCCGTGCTGGTGCTGCTGGTGGTCGTGTCTCGCTCGCCGCCGGGTCGGCCGGCGCCCGGGACTGCCGCGCTCGACGGCACCCGGTCCCGGTCCTCGTCCCGGTCCGCCGAGGGTGCTGACCACAACATGTTGTGGTCAGCGCTCCGGGCGCCACGAGATGGAGGTGAATTACAACACTGGAGTTCCATGCTTGTCAACGGTCGGCGCAGGAACGTGGCTGACCTGCACGAACGTCAGGAGCGGGCGCCCGCCGGTGGCTTGGGGGCGGTGGTCTTCTGGAGCAGCACGACCTCGCGCTCGAAGTCGGCGATGTCCTCGAAGCCCTTGTAGACCGACGCGAAGCGCAGGTACGAGACCGGGTCGAGCGCCCGCAGCTGCTCGAGCACGGCCAGGCCCACCACCTCGCTCGGGATCTCGGGGCCCTGCTCGCGCAGCTGATCCTCGAGCTCGCCGGCCATCGCGTCGACCGCACCCTCCGGGATCGGCCGGCCGGCGACCGCCCGGGCGATCCCGCGGGCCAGCTTCTCGCGGCTGAACGGCTCCTTGACCCCCGAGCGCTTCGTGACCGTGAGCGGGATCGGGTCGACCCGCTCGTAGGTGGTGAACCGCCGGCCGCAGCCGACGCACTCGCGCCGGCGACGGATCGCGTCGCCGTCGTCGGCCACGCGGGAGTCCACGACCTTGTCGTCGTCGCTTCGGCAGTACGGGCACCGCACGGTCGCCACGGTAGCGCCCGACCCGCCCCGGCTCAGCGCGGCCAGACGACGGTCTCGCCGATCAGCAGGGGCGCGTCGTGACGGGCCGCGGCGAGCGCGTCGACCACCGGACGGGGGTCCGAGCCGGGTGCGACGTGGCGGGCGACGGTCCAGAGCGAGTCGCCGGGGCGCACGACGTACCGGACCACGGACGGGGGGCGCCCGGGAGCCGCGAGGGGTGAGCTCCCGAGCGCCGCGCCCGCCTGTGCCGCCACCAGGACCAGCGCCAGCGCGACCAGCACGACGACCACGCGTCGGCGCCAGTACGTGGCGGTCGAGACCCGCGGCGGACGCCCGAGGCCCGCCGGGGGCATCGGCACCAACGCGAGGTGGACCGGCCGGACGACCTCCTCGGCCGGGTACCTCAGCTCGGATCTCGGTGTGGTCATGACGGCGGCCATCTCGTCCTCCATCTCCTGCGTGCGGGGGGTGCGGGGGAAGTTGCAGGTCGTGGCGTGCGGTGGGACCGATCGAACCACGAGGGTGGGACAGCTACGGCTCGGCCGTCGGGGGGTGCGCCGAGCCGTAGGTCCCACGGTGCGGCGGCGTCGTGACGAACGTCCGTTCGCCGCCACGACCACCCAACCACGAACACCCGTTCGGAGTCAAGGAGAAATCCCGAACAGGTGTTTGCCACGAACGCGTGATCGTGTTACCGTGCGCGCCATGGCCGAACCCGCACCGCTCACCGCCCGTCAGCAGCAGGTCCTCGAGTTCATCGACGTCGAGGTCCGGCGCCGGGGCTACCCACCGAGCGTGCGCGAGATCGGCGAGGCCGTCGGGCTCTCGTCGAGCTCCACGGTGCACGCGCACCTGGGCGCCCTTCAGGACAAGGGCTATCTCCGTCGCGACCCGACCAAGCCCCGCGCGATCGAGATCTGCTACGAGCCCGACTCCGGTGCGATCGTCGACCGCCGTCCGGTGCGCCACGTCCCGCTCGTCGGCGACGTCGCCGCGGGCACCGGCACCCTCGCCGCGGAGAACATCGAGGAGACGATGCCGCTGCCCGAGGACCTCACGGGCGACGGCCAGCTGTTCATGCTCAGGGTGCGCGGCGACTCGATGATCGACGCCGGCATCTTCGACCGCGACTACGTCGTCGTGCGCCAGCAGGACACCGCCGACAACGGCGACATCGTCGTCGCGGGGATCCCCGGCGAGGAGGCGACGGTCAAGACCTTCCTCGCCAAGCGCGGCAAGATCATCCTGCGGCCCGCCAACGAGGTGCTCGAGGACATGGTCTTCGACCCGACCGAGATCACGGTCTACGGCAAGGTCGTCACGGTGCTCCGCCGGCTCTGAGCCGGCCGACGCGGCGCGCTCAGGCGACGCCGAGGAACCGGCCCAGGACGGCGTAGCAACCGTCCAGCGACTCGCGGGTGACGTGCTCCCCCGCGGTGTGCGCGATCTCCGGGTCGCCCGGACCGAAGTTGAGCGCCGCGATGCCGTGCGCCGCGAAGCGGGCCACGTCGGTCCAGCCCAGCTTCGGCCGCACGCCGAGGTCGAACGTGCCGGTGAGCTCGGCCACGAGCGGGTCCCACAGGTTCGGCGGCGCGGCCGGCGACGCGTTGATCACCTCGATCTCGTCCGCGCCGGCGAGGAGCACCTCGACCTGGGCCTGCGCCTCGGCGATCGTGTACGCGGGCGCGAAGCGGCGGTTGACCACGATCGTGGCTTCGTCGGGCACGACGTTGTTGGCGATGCCCCCCTCGATCCGCACGACCTGGAAGGACTCGCGGTAGGGCAGGCCGTCGACGTCGACGGTGTCCGCCTCGTGCGCCGCGATCCGGGAGAGGACGTGGGCCGCGCGGTGGATCGCGTTCTCCCCCATCCAGGGCCGGGCCGAGTGGGCCCGGGCGCCCCGGAACGTCGCCCGCACGTGCAGGGTCCCCTGGCACCCGGCTTCGATCCAGCCTCCGGTCGGCTCGAGCAGGACCGCCAGGTCGCCGGCGACGAGGTCCGGGCGCTCGGCGAACAGCCGCCGCAGCCCGTTGAACTCCTCGGCGACCTCCTCGGCTTCGTAGAACACGAGCGTCACGTCGAACCGGGCCCGGTCCGGGGTCGAGGCGAGCGCCTCGGCCAGCCGGAGCATGACCGCCAGGCCGCCCTTCATGTCCGCCGCGCCGAGGCCGTACAGCGTGTCGCCCTCGCGGCGCGCCAGCTCGTTGCCGTTGGCCGGCACGGTGTCGAGGTGGCCGCCGAGCACCACCCGGCGGTCGCGGCCGAGGTCGGTCCGCACGACGACGTTGTCGCCGACACGCTCGACCCCGAGCGCCGGCGCGCCCTCTGCGACCCGCGTTGCGACGACGTCCGCCAACCGGGTCTCGTCGCGACTCACCGACGGGATCGCGATGAGCTCCTCGGTCAGCGCGAAGAGATCCATGCGGCTCACCCCGCTCCGCTCATGTGCTGACGCCGCGCTCACGCAGGATCTCGTTGAGCTTCGACTTGTCGTGGCGCTCGCCCTCCTCGAGGCGCTTCACCACGAGCACGCACGGCAGACCGAAGTCACCGCCCGGGAACGTCCGCGGCCGGGTCGCGGAGACCGCGACGCACCAGTCGGGGACGTGGCCGCGGCTCAGCTCGTCGCCGGTCTCGGCGTCGATCACCGGGATCGAGCCGGTGAGCACGCACCCCGCGCCGAGCACCACGCCGGTGCCGACCCGCGCGCCCGCGGCCACGATGCAGCGCGACCCGATCATCGTGTCGTCGCCGACCACGATCGGCACCGCGCCCGGGGGCTCGAGCACGCCCCCGATGCCGACCCCGCCCGACAGATGGACGTTCGCGCCGATCTGCGCGCACGAACCGACGGTCGCCCAGGTGTCGACCATCGTGTTCTCGCCCACGTAGGCGCCGATGTTCACGTAGCCGGGCATCATCACGACGCCCGGCGCCAGGTAGCTGCCCCACCGCGCCTGCGCACCGGGAACCACGCGCACCCCGGCCGCCTCGTAGTTGTGCTTCAGCGGGATCTTGTCCCGGAACTCGAACGGGCCGAGCTCGGTCACGCTCATGTTCGTGAGCCGGAACAGCAGGAGGATCGCCTGCTTCAGCCACTGGTGCACGACGATCTCGTCGCCGACCACTTCGGCCACGCGGGCCTCACCGGTGTCGAGCAGCTGGACCGCGGCGCGCACCTGGGCCGCGGCCTCGGCCTCGGGCATGACCGCGGCGATGTCGTCACGGTGCTCCCAGAGCGTCATGATCTGCTTCTCGAGGTCGGACATCGGCACGCAGCCTCCTGGGGCGGGTCGATCGGCCGGGACGGTCAGACGGAACGGGGCGAGCCCGCGAGCCGGTCGAGGGTGAGCTCGAGCCGGTCGTCGGTCTGGGTGAGCGCGAGGCGCACGTGGTCCGCGCCCGCGGGTCCGTAGAGGCTCCCGGGGGCGACGAGCGTCCCGGCCTCGGCGAGCCGGGCCGCGATCTCCCAGCCGTCGTCGGTCGACTCGGCGGCTCGGAGCCACAGGTAGAAGCGTGCCGGCCCGCCGTCGTGCACGAGACCGTGGGCGGCGAGCCCCTCGAGCATCCGGGCACGGCGGCGCTCGTAGCGATCGCGCTGCGCGAAGACGTGCTCGTCGTCGCCGAGGGCCGCGGCGGCCGCAGCCTGGATCGGGGTCGGCACCATCAGCCCGGCGTGCTTGCGGGTCTCTCCCAGGTAGTGGACGAGATCCGGGTCCCCGGCCACGAACCCGACGCGCATCCCGGCCATGTTCGAGCGCTTCGAGAGCGAGTGCAGCGCGAGCACGCCGTCGAGGCCGGTCGCGAGCGCCGTGCTCGGGGGGACAGCCTCGCCGGTGAACTCGGCGTAGCACTCGTCCGCCGCGAGGATGATCCCGCGATCGCGGGCCCACGCGACCTGCGCGTCCACCGCGGGACCGCCGGCGACCGACGCGGTCGGATTGCCCGGATCGTTGGTCCAGAGCACGAGCGCCCGCGCCGCGTCCTCCTCGTCGACGCGGGTGAGGTCGAGCTGCCACGCGTCGTCCAGCGGGACCGGGACCGCGCGCAGGCCGGCGAGCTCGGCACCCATCGCGTAGCTCGGGTACGAGATCGCCGGAAAGAGGACGGTGTCGCGCGACGGGTCGCGCAGGTGCAGCAGGTGGGGCAGGCCGACCACGAGCTCCTTGGTGCCGACGCAGGCGATGATCTCGGCGACGTCGAGGTGGAGGCCGAAGCGACGCTCGATCCAGCCCGCCGCGGCGGCCCGCAGCTCCGGGGTCCCGATCGACGGTGGGTAGGCGGTGGCGCCCGGGGCCGCCGCCGCGAGCGCGTGCAGCGCCACCTCCGGGATCGGGTCCACCGGGTTGCCGATCGAGAGGTCCACCACGCCCCCCGGCACCGCGTCGGCCAGGCGCTGCAGCGCGTCCAGCCGGTCGTGCGGGTACGGCGGCGGGACGAACCCTCCGGGCGGCGCCTCGCTCATCGCCCCAACCTAACCGGGGACGGGCGCGACGAAGTCGACGTACCGACCGGTGACCGTCTGCGGGAGCCGGGCCCGCACCCGGGTGCCGCCTTCCTCGTGCACCTCGACGAGCACCTCGCCATCACGGTGCAGGCTCGCGAGCACGTCACCCCGGTCGTAGGGCACGCGCAGCTCGACGACCTGCTCGAGCGCGCGCAGCCGGTCGCCGACGAGCACGGGGAGGGCCGCGACGCCCGCGCCCGTACGCGCCGAGACCGCGAGCGCGCCCGGGTGCGAGGCGAGCAGCTGGTCGACCACGATCGCGTCGACCGTGTCGGATTTGGTGAACACGAGCTGCTCGGGCACCGCGGCCGCACCGATCTCGCGCAGGACCGCCCGTACGGCCTCGATGCGGTGCTCGGCCTCGCGGGTGCCCGCGTCCACGAGGTGCACGAGCAGGTCCGCGCTCGCGACCTCTTCGAGCGTCGACCGGAACGACTCGACGAGCTGGTGGGGCAGGCGACGGACGAACCCGACCGTGTCGGAGAGCAGCACCATCTCGCCGCCCGGCAGCCGCAGGCGACGGGTGCTCGGGTCCAGGGTCGAGAACAGCCGGTCCTCGACCAGCACGTCGGCCTCGGTCAGGCGGTTGAGGAGCGTGGACTTCCCTGCGTTCGTGTACCCGACCAGCGCGACCGTCGTCAGCGAGCGCCGGCGCCGGGCCTTGCGCTGGGTGGCCCGGGTCCGGCCCAGCTGGACAAGCTCACGCTCGAGCTTGGTGATCCGGGTCTGGATCCGCCGCCGGTCCACCTCGAGCTGGGTCTCGCCGGGCCCGCGGGTCCCGATGCCACCACCCTGCTGCGAGAGCTCGGATCCCTTGCCCCGCAGCCGCGGGAGGCGGTAGCGGAGCTGGGCGAGCTCGACCTGGACCATGCCCTCCTGGCTCGCGGCGTGCTGGGCGAAGATGTCGAGGATCAACGCGACCCGGTCGACGACGTCGACCTTGAAGAGCTTCTCGAGGTTGCGCTGCTGGGCCGGTGACAGCTCGTCGTCGAAGATGATGACGTCCAGGTCGAGCGACTGCGCGAGCTCGGCGAGCTCGGCGGCCTTGCCCTTGCCGACGTACGTGGCCGGATCCGGCCGGTCCCGGCGCTGCAGCTCGACCGCGACCGGCTCCGCGCCGGCGGTGTCCGCGAGCAGCGCGAGCTCGTCGAGGTCCGCCTCGGCCTCGATCACGTCGTGGGCGTTGAACCCGGTACCGACCAGGAGCGCGCGCTGGCGGACGACACCGAGGTCGACCTCGGTCGCGGTGAGCCGCCGGCGCTGGCGACCTTCGTGGCGCTGGGTCATACGGAGAACTGGTCGAGGTCGACGGTCACGTCGAAGACGTGCCGCACCGGGCCGCCGAGGCGCACCGTCGCGCCGAGGTCCACGGTGAGCGCACCACCCGGGACGTGCACGACGACCCGGTCGCCGACCAGGCCGCGATGATGCGCGACCGCCGCGGCCGCGCACGCGCCGGTGCCGCAGGACAGCGTCTCGCCCACCCCGCGCTCCCAGACCCGCATCACGAGGGCGTCGGGCTCGTCGGCGCGCCGCGCGACGAACTCCACGTTCGTGCGGTTGGGGAACCGCTCGTCGTGCTCGAGGCGCGGGCCGTGCTGGGTGACCCGCGCGGCGCCCGGATCCTCGACGAACAGGACGAGGTGCGGGTTGCCCACTCCGGCCGCGTCGCCGCGGTAGGTGGTGCCGTGGTACGTCGCCTCGAGGTCGAACGGGCTCGGCGCCCGCAGCGGGATCTCCAGCGGGTCGAACGTGACCGGTCCCATGTCGACGGTCGCGTGCACGACGGCATCGGTCGTGGGGTCGAGCACGAGGTCGATCTCGCGTCGGCCGCCGTCGGTGTCGACGACCAGCCGCTTCCCGTCACCGAACCCGCAGCGGTGCGCGACCCAGGCCAGCGTCCGCGCGCCGTTGCCGCTCATCTCGGCCCGACCGCCGTCCGCGTTCTGCAGCACCATCGTGCAGTCCGCGCCGTCGGTCCCGGGCTCGACCGTGATCAGCCCGTCGGCACCGATCCCGCGGTGCCGGTCGCACAGCGACGCGGCAGTCCGGGACGCGAGCGACCCGGCGCCGTCGGCGGGGGCGCGCACCAGGAAGTCGTTGCCCGTGGCTTCGAGCTTGGCCAGCGTCTGCACGGCGGTCATCGGCACCACCATGACAGCAGGGCGGGCAGGACGGCGCACGAATTCTCCGGAGCGCCGAACCAGGTGATCCGGGGGTCACGGCGGAACCACATCCGCTGCCGGCGGGCGAACGCCCGGGTCCGCCGGACCGCGGTGTCGAGCGCGGCGTCCAGGTCCGGGGTCTCGCCGTCCAGGTGGGCCAGGACCTCCTTGTAGCCGATCGCCTGGCGCGCGGTCCGGGACCACCCGCGCGGCTCGGCGGCCAGGGCGCGTACCTCGTCGACGAGGCCCGCGTCCCGCATCACGGCGAAGCGCTCGGCGATGCGATCGGCCAGGAGGGGCCGCGGCAGCCAGATCCCGGCCATCGAGACCGGGAACACCGTCGTGCCCCGGATCTGCATCCCGGGCCCGAACGAGGAGAACGGTTGCCCGGTCGTCCCGATCACCTCGAGCGCGCGCACGACGCGGCGGGCGTTCGTCGGCTCGATGCGGCCCGCGGCGATCGGGTCGACCGCTTCCAGCTCGCGGTACGCGGCCGTGAGCCCTTCTGGTGTCGCGACCCGCTCGGCGAGCTCGGCCCGGCGGTCCAGGTCCTCGCCCGGGAACCGGAGGTCGTCGACGACCGCCTGCACGTACAGGCCGGTCCCGCCGACCAGCAGCGCGCGCTTGCCGCGCGCCTCGATGTCGGCGACGGCGTGGCGCGCCGCGGCCTGGAACCGCGCCACCGACCAGTCCTCCCACGGGTCGGCCACGTCGACCATGTGGTGGGGCACCCGCTCGCGCGCGGTGCGAGTGGGCTTCGCGGTGCCGACGTCCATGCCGCGGTAGATCTGCATCGAGTCGATCGAGACGATCTCGACGTCGCCGAGGGCTCGCGCCACCTCGAGCCCGAGCGCGGACTTCCCCGACGCCGTGGGGCCGACGAGCGCGAGGTGCGGGACGGAGCCGCTCTCGCCCGCCCGCTGATCGCGGCCGGACCGATCGGGCGAGGGAGATCGTCGGGTGGAGCCGCTCTCGCCCGCCCGCTGATCGCGGCCGGACCGATCGGGCGAGGGAGATCGTCGGGTGGCGGTCGTCGCGGGCCTACCCTGCCGTGACCGGGATCCGCACGCGCCGCGGCGGCGCAGGTGCGGTGACGCGGATGAGCTCGCCCCGGAGCCAGTGGTCGGCCGCCGCGGTGATGCGGACGTCGGCGAAGGTCCCCGGAGGGAGCCGCACACCGTCCGGGGCATCGACGTGTACGAGCTTGTTCTGGCGGGTCCGGCCCGACGAGACATCCGGGTCCCGCTTGGACGGGCCCTCGACCAGGATCTCCTCTATCCGCCCGACCCGCGCGGCGTGGTGCTCCTCGGCGTGGCGTTCGACGAGCTCCTCCAGCCGGGCAAAGCGCTCGCGCACCACCTCGGGGGCCACGAAGTCCTCGACCATCTCGGCCGCGGCGGTTCCCGGCCGGGGTGAGAAGACGAACGTGTAGGCCGCGTCGTAGCGCGCCGCCTCCACCACCTCGAGGGTGCGCGCGAAGTCGTCCTCGGTCTCGCCCGGGAACCCGACGATCAGGTCCGTGGTCACCGCGAGGTCCGGGATCTCGGAGCGAGCGGCCTCCAGGCGGCCCAGGTAGCGCTCGGCCGTGTAACCGCGCCGCATGCGGGCCAGCATGCGGTCGCTCCCCGACTGCAACGGCAGGTGCAGGTGCTCGCACACCGACTCGAGGCTCGGCCATCGCCGCGATCGTCTCGGGCCGCTGGTCCTTCGGGTGCGGCGACGTGTACCGGACCCGCCGGATGCCGTCCACCGCGTCGACCGCCCGCAGCAGGTCCGCGAACTGCGGGCGCCACCGGCCGGCGCCCAGATCGCGGCCGTAGGAGTTCACGTTCTGGCCCAGCAGGGTGATCTCGACCACGCCGTGGGCCGCGAGCTCCTCGACCTCACGCACCACGTCGCCCATGCGCCGGCTCACCTCGGCGCCCCGGACCGAAGGGACGATGCAGAAGGCGCACGAGTTGTCGCAGCCGATCTGGATCGTGACCCAGGCCCGGTGGTCGACCTCGCGGCGGGCGGGCAGCGCCGACGGGTACGCCTCGTGCTCCTCGAGGATCTCCACGACCGGCTCGCCCGAGCGCGCCGCCTCGGCCAGGAGCGCGGGCGCGTGCGCGAGGTTGTGGGTGCCGAACACGACATCCACGTGACCGGCTCGCGCCACGATCTGCTCCCGGTCCTTCTGGGCCAGGCACCCACCGACCGCGATCTGGAGGCCCGGGCGCTCGGCCTTCAGCGTCTTGAGCCGGCCCAGGTGCCCGTACAGCTTGTTGTCGGCGTGCTCCCGGATGCAGCACGTGTTCAGGACGACGACATCCGCATCGTCGAGCCCGGAGGCCGGCTCGTAGCCCTCGTCGGCGAGCAGCCCGGCGATCCGCTGGGAGTCGTGCTCGTTCATCTGGCACCCGTAGGTGCTGACGTAGAAGCGCCGGGCCATGAGGCGCACAGTCTACGGGGGTTGGATTCCACCCCCTTCGCCCGAGCCGCCGCGGCCGCCGGGACCCTTCGGTCGGCCGGGTCAGCCCTCGGCGTCGGCGTGGTCGTCGGTGTCCGCTCGCTCCTCGGTGAGGTCGACGTCCTCGTCGGACACGTCGATCCCGACCGCCTGGCGGATCTTCTCGCTGATCTCCACCATGAGCTCGACGTTCTCGGTGAGGAACTGCTTCGAGTTCTCCCGGCCCTGACCGAGCTGCTCGCCCTCGTAGGTGAACCAGGCCCCGGACTTCTTCACGATCCCGAGGTCGACGCCCACGTCGAGCAGCGAGCCCTCGCGGCTGATGCCCTTGCCGTACATGATGTCGAACTCCGCCTGCTTGAACGGCGGGGCGACCTTGTTCTTCACGACCTTGACCCGGGTCCGGTTGCCGATGACCTCGGTGCCGTCCTTGATCGCCTCGATGCGGCGGATGTCGAGCCGGACCGACGAGTAGAACTTCAGCGCGCGGCCACCCGGCGTCGTCTCGGGCGAGCCGAACATCACGCCGATCTTCTCCCGCAGCTGGTTGATGAACACGGCGATGGTGCGGCTCTTGTTCAGGTTGCCGGTGAGCTTGCGCAGCGCCTGGCTCATCAGCCGGGCCTGCAGCCCCATGTGGCTGTCACCCATCTCGCCCTCGATCTCGGCCCGGGGCACCAGCGCGGCGACCGAGTCGATCACGAGCACGTCGAGCGCGCCGGAGCGGATCAGCATGTCGGCGATCTCGAGCGCCTGCTCCCCCGTGTCGGGCTGGGAGATGAGCAGGTCGTCCACGTTGACGCCGATCGCCGCCGCGTACACCGGGTCCATCGCGTGCTCGGCGTCGATGTAGGCGCACACGCCACCGTTGCGCTGGGCCTCGGCCACCACGTGGGTGGCGAGCGTCGACTTGCCCGACGACTCCGGGCCGAAGATCTCGACGATCCGGCCCCGCGGGAGCCCGCCGATGCCGAGGGCGAGGTCGAGGGCGAGGGCGCCCGTCGGCACCGCCTCGATCCCCACGTTGCCCCGCTCGCCGAGCCGCATGATCGCGCCCTTGCCGAACTGCTTCTCGATCTGGCCGAGCGTCATGTCGAGCGACTTGTCACGATCCACCGTGGATCCTCCTGGATGGGGAGACGCTGTGCGTCAGGGTCGGGGGAAGTTGCCGTCGGGTCGACCCTACGGCGGGGGTGGGACATGAACACACGCTTGAAGTTCCACGCGTGTGGTGCACCCTAGAGCGAACACTCGTTCGATGCAAGGACCGGTAACTATCCCTTGACTGTCTAGGTCCGGGTCTATACAATGTGGGTATGGCACCTGCGGACCGCAAAAACCCCTCCCGGGCTCGTTCTTCGGAGTCACAGTTCACCTTCCTGGAGTTTCAGGAGCGGTTCCCTGACGACGAGACGTGCCTGGAATACCTGTGGACCACCCGGTACGCGCCGGACGGTGAGACCGCCATGTGCCCGAAGTGCGACATAGAGCGGATCTTCAAGCGGTACCCGATGGCCCAGCAGCGGCAGTCGTGGACGTGCACCGCGTGTGGACAGCACATCCACCCGACGGCAGGGACGATCTTTCACAAGTCCTCGACCGCGCTTCACCTGTGGTTCTTCGCGATCTACATCATGACGAGCACTCGATGCGGAGTGTCCGCCAAGCAGTTGGAGCGGGAGCTTGGCGTGACGTACAAGACAGCGTGGCGCATCTTCCATCTGATCCGCACCCAACTCATGACCCAGGACGAGGACACGCCTCTGTCGGGCGACGTCGAAGCGGACGAGACGTACATGGGTGGCAAGCCGCGGGCGAACGACAAGCGGCCCAAGGGCGCGAAGCGTGCCGACAAGATCGCGGTGTTCGGAGCGGTCGAGCGCGGTGGCAAGGTCCGCGCCGAAGCACTCGGGCAGCCGAGCGTGTCTGGCCCCGAAGCGCGGGCTCTCGTGTCGGATCTGGTCAAGGCCGATTCTCGGCTCTACACCGACGACTCCATGATCTACAGCGGAGTCGAGAACATGTACGCCGAGCATCACACGATCAACCACTCGGCTCGCGTCTACGTGCACGGTCATGTCCACACGCAGACCATCGAGGGGTTCTTCTCGACGTTGAAGAACGGGATCCGCGGTGCGTACCACGCGTCTCACCGAAGCACTTGCAGGGATACCTGAACGAGTACGTGTGGCGGTACAACCACCGCGACGACCGCGTCGCGATGTTCGAACTGCTACTGCTTCGGGCCGCGCTTCCCGCGACGTGACGGCTTCGGCGGAACTGGCTTCGCAGTCTTGTCCAGGTCACGGAACACGTCCCGACACGTCGGGATCGGTATCTCCGCGCCGGCTGGGGTGCGCTGCGTCGGTTCCTTCTTGGCCATCGCGCCTCCAAGGTAGTCGTCATGGGCCTAGATGACATACGGGTCAAACTTGATCGGGCGAAAGAACACTTCGAAACCTTCAAGGCCGAAGTCGATGATTTCGCTTGGAATCGCAAGCCCCTCCACGTCGTCGCCTATGAGTGGTCGGAGAGCACCCACATCCAATGGCGACTGAATCCGCCGGCGCGCTGGGGTGCACTCGTTGGCGACTGCATCCACAACCTGCGCGCCACACTCGACCACATCGCTTGGGAGATCAGCGGGGACGGGCTGGTCGAGCCAGCGGACCACACCGAGTTCCCAATCGTCAAGGACTCGGCCAAGTTCTTCCAGACCACAAAGAAGGGCGAGCCCGCCCGCGGGAGTGGGCTCTCGAAGATCGAGGAGGTTTTCAGCGATCGAGCGAGAGCAATCATCGAGGGACTGCAACCATTTCGCGGACCGGACCCGACGAGGCACCCGCTCTGGATCCTCCATGAACTCGATCGTGTCGATAAGCACCGCACGCTGCATGTCGTCTGGGGGTGGGCATTCACGAATCGGTCGATGGTGGACCGAGGCATGAGAATCATCGACGCCAGCGATTTGCCGTTGGGCTGGAGGCAAAGCCCCGCCACTCAAAGCTCTAGAAATCTGACACTAAAGGAGGCAGCACCAAGGACCCTCGGGGAGCCGGCCCGGGCCGGTGGCCGGGGCCGCGGCCGGGGCGGGGCGGGCCTCGGCGAGACTGTCGGCCCCGTGCGCACCCTCCGGACCGTCGCCTGCCTCGCGCTGCTGGTCGCCCTCGCCGCCTGCGGCAGCGGGCGCGACGGCTCCGCGCGCCCCGACCCCTCCCGGCCGACGACCACCCCGACCATGGCGCCGCCGACGACCTCCACCACCGCACCGCGCCGATTCACGGTGACGGGCTCGCGCGCCGGATTCGCCCACGGCTTCGAGCTCGTCCGGCGCGAGCCGCCCGCAGACGTCGAGGCCGACCTCGACCTCATGGCCTCGACGGGCGCGCAGTGGCTGCGGGCGTCGCTGACCTGGGGCAGCATCGAGCTCCGGCCCGGGGTCTACGACTGGGCCGGCACCGACCGGGTCGTGCAGGGCGCGCTCGCGCGCGGCATGTCGGTCGTCGCGGTCATCAGCTCGGCACCGGGCTGGGACCGCAAGCCGGGCTGTTCCACCGACGAGTGCGCGCCGAACGATCTCGGTGCCTACGCCGCCTTCGCCCGCGTCGCCGCGCTCCGGTACGCGCCGCTCGGCGTGCACGCGTGGGAGATCTGGAACGAGCCGAACCACGTCGCGTTCTGGGGCCCGCGGCCCGATCCCGTCGCCTACACCGACCTGCTCCGCCAGGCGTCGTACGCCATCCATGCGGTGGACCCCGAGCGCGACCGTCATGAACGGCGGCATGGCGCCCGCGTCGGACGGGAACGGCGAGATCTCGCCGGTGACGTTCCTACGTCGGATCTACGAGCTCGGCGGCGGACCCTCGATGGACGCGGTCGCGAACCACCCGTACCAGTTCCCGGACCCGCCGACGTCGCCCGAGCCGTCGAACGCGTTCCTGCAGACCGAGCAGCTGCACGACCTCATGGTCTCGTTCGGCGACGGCGCGAAGAAGATCTGGGGCACCGAGGTCGGCGCGCCCACGCGGGGCGCGCAGTCGGTGAGCGAGGCCGACCAGGCGACCTGGTTGCGCGAGTACTACGACATCTGGAACGGCTGGGCGTTCACCGGCCCGCTCCTCTGGTACAACGCGCGCGACACGGGCACCGCGTACCTGCGCGAGGACAGCTACGGCCTCGTGCACCACGACCGCGCGCCGAAGCCCGGATTCGGAGCGTTCGAGGAGATGGTGCGCTCCAGCGTTCTCGAGCCCGTGACGACGGTCCCCCGGAGCTGACTAGCCGCCGAGCCGGTAGCGGCCGTGCTCGGTGTAGACCGCACCGCCGGGCCGGGTCTCGCTCTCGAGCAGCCGGATCTCGGACACGGTCCACGGGACGCCGACCACGACGCCCGCGAGCAGGTCGACGTCCGCGGTGAGGTCGTTCCCGCGCTTCACCCGGGCGAGCGTGAGGTGCGGGATCAGCGGGATGCGGTCGCGCCGATCGATGAACGGCCGGGTCGCGGCCGCGATCGTCGCGTGCAGGTCGATCAGCGCGTCCGCGCCCCCGACCCCGAGCCAGAACACCCTCGCGTTCTTCGGGTTCGGGAACGCGCCCCCGCCCTCGATCCGGATCCGGAACGGCTCCCACGCCGCGGCGGCGGCGCGCACACCCTCGTGCAGCTCGTCGAGGTCGGCGACCCGCCCGTAGTACTGGAGGGTGACGTGCCACTGGTCGCGCCGGGTCCAGGCGAAGCGCGACGACTTCGGCCGGTCGAGCAGCGATTCGATCGCGTCGAGCACCTCGTCGGGCGGGACGACCGCGAGGAACGCGCGCTTGAGCGCCGCGTCCGGCATGTCAGGGCAGGGCGTCGAGGCGCATCCGGAGGAGGTTGAGCAGCGAGATCGTCGAGAACTGCCGGATCCGCTCGCGGTCGCCCGGGAGCCGGGTGGACACCGCCTCGACCGGGAGGCCCGGCAGCGCCAGCGCGAACCAGACCGCGCCGACGGGTTGGCCGTCCTGCTCGTCCGGGCCGGCGACCCCGGTGGCGGCGATCCCGACGTCCGCGCCGAGCACCCGCTGCGCGCCTTCGGCCATCTGCCCCGCGCTCTCCTCGCCGACGACCCGCGCGGCGGTGACGCCGAGCACCGAGCGCTTCACCTCGGTGGCGTACGACGCGATCGAACCCCGGAACGTGCGGCTCGCACCCGGGACGTTCGCGATGCGCGCACCGATCAGCCCACCGGTCAAGGACTCCGCGACGCCGAGCGTCCAGCCGCGCGCTTCGAGGCGCGCGAGCACCGCGTGCTCCATCGTCTCGTCGTCGATCGCGAAGACGAGGTCGCCGAGGATCGACCGGAGCTTGGCCTCCTCCGGCTCGATCAGTGCGCGCGCCTCCACCTCGGTGGGCGCCTTGGCCGTGAGCCGTACGACGATGCCCTCGATCCCGCGGGCGAGGAACGCGATCGTCGGGTTGGACTGCGTGTCGACGCGCTCGGCGATCATCTCGGCCAACCCCGACTCGGACTGGCCCCAGGTCTTGAGCGACCGGCTCACGATCGCCGCCGCCTCCCCCGAACGGGCCAGCAGGTCAGGGAGGATGTGGTCCGTCACCATCAACTGCATCTCGTACGGGACGCCGGGCACCGCGTAGATGACCTTGCCGTCGATCTCGGCGCGGATGCCGGGCGCGGTGCCGATCGGGTTCGGGATCACGTCCGCGCCTCGCGGCACGTCGGCCTGGCGCAGGTTGTTGGCGGGCATGTCCCGGCCCCGGGTGCCGAACCGCGAGGCGATGTGCTCGACCAGCTCCTCGCGCCGCTCGAGCTCGACCCCCATCACCTCGGCGATCGCGTCGCGCGTGACATCGTCCTGGGTGGGACCGATCCCACCGCACACGACGACCGCGTCGGCCGACGCGAGCATCTCGCGCATCGCGGTCACCATCCGCCCGAGGTTGTCCCCGACCTTGCGGTGCTCCATCGTGTCGATCCCCACCGCAGCGAGCTGTTCGCCGATCCAGGAGGAGTTGGTGTCGACGATCTGGCCGAGCAGCAGCTCGGTGCCGATCGCGAGGACGTCAGCTCGCACTCGTGGTCTCCCGCCAGCCCCGGCGGACGATGTCGAGGCCCGAGACGATCGTGAACGCCACCGCGATCCAGAGCATCGCGAGCTTCAGCTCGGTCAACTCCTCGAACGGCGGCAGCACGTAGAAGCCGACCGCGAGCATCTGCAGCGCGGCCTTCACCTTGCCGAGCCGGCGCGCCGGGAGCGACACCCCGCGCCGCGCCGCGGCCGAGCGGTAGATCGACACGAACACCTCGCGTGCCGCGATGAGCGCGACGGGCACCCACCAGATGTCGCCCCGCGCCACCAGGGCGACGAAGCCCCCGATGGTCAGGAATTTGTCCGCGAGCGGATCCAGGAACGCACCCGAGCGCGTCGTGCCGTCCCGGCGCGCGATCCACCCGTCGACGCCGTCGGTGCACGAGAGGACGAACCACAGCGACACCGTGAGCCACGACGCGCCTTCGCGCTCGATCAGGATCAGCGTGGGGACCGCGAGCAGGAGCCGCGCGATCGTGATGTAGTTCGCCGGCGTCGCGACCGCCTCCGGACCGAAGCGCCTCGCGCGGGCGGTCGGCACGCTCACGAGGCCTCCCGCACGGCCGACGGCGCGGTGGCGCGCGCGACGAGGTCGGGACCCTCCGCCCCGGTCACGACGGCCACGACGCGGGCGCCGGGCCGGGCGAACGCCGCGCCGCTCACCCGCACCACCCCGTCGATCTCCGGCGCCTCCCGGTGCGTCCGACCCACGAGCGCGCCGCGCTCCTCGTCCGGGCCGTCCACCAGCACCTCGACGGTCTCGCCGACCAGCGCGTCCCGGGCCTCCCGGGTGATCGGATCCTGGAGCTCGCTGCACTCGCGCAGGCGCTCCGTGACGAGATCGTCCGGGACGTGGTGCTCGAGCGCCGCGGCCGGGGTGCCGTCCTCGGGCGAGAACGGGAAGAAGCCGGCCCAGTCGAGGCGCGTCGCCCGCAGGAACCCGAGCAGCTCGTCGTGGTCGTCCTCGGTCTCGCCCGGGAAGCCGACGATGAACGACGAGCGGAACGCGGCCTGGGGCTCGGAACCGCGGATGCGGCCGATGAGGTCGACGAAGCGGTCGCCGCTCCCCCACCGCTTCATGCTGCGCAGCAGCGGAGCGGACGCGTGCTGCAACGAGAGGTCGAAGTACGGGACGACGGTCTCGAGCTCGAGCATGGTGGCGAGCAGCGGGTCGCGCACCTCGCTGGGGTACAGGTAGAGGAGCCGGACGCGCGCGAGCCCGAGCGGTGCGAGCTCGTCCAGGCGGCGGAGCAACGGGGCGAGCGAACCGGGCTCGCCGATGTCGCGTCCGTACCAGGCGAGGTCCTGGGCGACGAGCACGATCTCGGTCACGCCGCCGTCCACCAGGTCGCGGACCTCGGCGACGATCGAGTCGATCGAACGGGACCGCTGCTTGCCCCGGAACGACGGGATCGCACAGAACGCGCACGCCCGGTCGCACCCCTCGGCCACCTTCACGTAGGCCCACGGGGTCGCGGACACCGGTCGGGGCAGCTCCAGGAGGTCGCGCACCCCGGTGGGCCTGCGGCCCCGGAGCACGACCTCGGAGATCCGGCCCTCGCCGGCGAAGCCCACGACCGAGTCGGCCTCGGGGAGCGCCGCCGCGAGCTCGTCGCCGTAGCGCTCGGCCATGCACCCGGTGACGACCAGGCGGGCCCCGGGACGCTTCACGTCGGCGAGCGCGAGCGCGGTGTCGATCGACTCCTGCCGGGCCGCCTCGACGAACGCGCAGGTGTTGACCACGACCAGATCGGCGTCCTCGGGGCGGTCGACCGGGCGGAGCCCGTCGGCGAGCAGCGAGGCGACGACCTTGTCGGAGTCGACGGCGTTCTTCGGGCAGCCCAAGGTCTCGACGAAGAACCGGGGGGCCACGCACCGATCCTACCGGGCCGCCTCTCGGTCGACCGGCGCCCGGAGCGAGAGAGACGTAACCCTTCCCGGGCATCGCAGGTCAGACGTCCGGTTCCGCAGCCGCCAACGACGCCGGCTGCACCGCGGGAGCGGGGCGCTTCCCCACCGGGAGGCGCCCGCTTCGCGCAGCGCTCGATCGCGGCTCAGAGCTCGATCGCGGTGAGGTCGTCACCGACCACGACGTCACCCGCGAAGTGCTCCGCGGCCACCGCCCGCCACTCCCGCTCCTGGCCCGGGGCGGGCCCGGGGATGTAGTGGGTGAGCACGAGGGTCTTCACTCCGGCCTTCGTCGCGGTGCGCGCCGCGTCCTGCACGCTGGAGTGGTAGTCGAGGATGTCCTGGAAGCGCGCGTTCGGCACCATGCGGACGATGTCCTCGCGCAGGACGGTCTGCACGTACACGTCGGCGCCGCGGCACAGCTCGTCGAGGCCCGCGCAGGGAACACCGTCGCCGCCGAGGACCGCCGACGCACCGCCGGACTCGAACCGGAACGCGACGGTCGGCTCGACCGGGCGGTGGTCGGTGGCGCCGACGGTCACGCGCGTCGTCGGGCCCACGTCGAACGCGTCGCCCGGCTCGACCTCGGTGACGTCGACGACGGGCGGGGTGTTCAGGTCGGCGTGGTGCGCGATCCGGAAGCCGATGTCGGGCGCCAGCATCGCGAGCAACCCGTCGACCACCTCCTGCAGCCGGGGCGGCCCGTAGAGGTTCAGGGGTGTGGGCTCCGGGCTCATCACCCAGTGCGTCGTGATGACGTCGTTGAGGTCGGTGAGGTGGTCGCTGTGGAGGTGGGTGACGAAGACCGCGGAGAGCATCGGCGGCAACAGGCCCGCGGCGGTGAGCCGCAGCAGGACCCCGCGGCCGCAATCCACGAGCACCGCGGCGTCGTCGGTCTGGACGAGCGTGGACGGGCCCGCCCGGTTGGCGTCCGGGATCGGGCTGCCGGTGCCGAGCAACGTGACCTTCATGGTGCGAGCTCCTTCAGGAGGGTGGCGACGACCTCGGCGACCTGATCGCGCGCGGCCGGATCGGCGACGAGGCCATCCTCGCCGACATTCGCGTGCAGGACCGGAATGTCGCGCGCAGGCGGACTCGACGGTGCGGGTGCCGGCGTAGCCGAGGACCGTGCGCAACGACTCGTAGGCCTTGACCGCTCCGGTCGGCGACGTCGCGACGTTGATCCAGGCCACGGGCTTCTCGTAGATCTCGCCGCCGCCGATCGTCCAGTCCAAGAGGTTGAGGAACGAGCCCGGCAGCGCGCCCGCGTACTCGGGAGTCGAGAACAGGATGGCGTCGGCCGCCGCGATGGCGGCACGGAGAGCCGCGACCGTGGGCGGCAACGGATCGACGTCGTCATCCGGGTTGAAGTGCGGCAGCTCGCCCAGGCCCTCGTAGACCGTGGCGACCACGCCGTCGGGCGCGACCGCAGCGACCGTCTGGAGCACTGCCGCGTTCGTCGACCCGGCCCGCAAGCTCCCCGAGATCAGCAGGACCCGCTGTGCCGCCACGAGAACGCAGGCTACGCGCGCTCCCGACGCCCCTAGCCTGAGCCCATGCGACCGTTGCATCACGTCTGCCACCGCTGCGGCGGGGTCGACCGAGTCCAGATCAGCGGGAACGAGTCACGCTGCGTGGATTGTGGGCTCGGCGGGACCTCGGTACCTCTGGTCGCGGTCTCGCATCCCGCGAACTCGGTTGCGCAGCAACCGGCAATGGATCACCTCCGGTCGTTCGATCTTCAACAAGCGCGGGCGTTCGCCGCCGTGACGTTTCCCGTGTTCGGCCTCGACTCGAGCTGGACCGGGCTGCGCTCGTTCGGCGGTTGGGGGCAGTCGAACGGCGTCACAAGTCACTTGTCCCTCGCGTTCGGCGACCTCAGCGACGGGGACTCGCCGATCGTTCGAATCGAGACGCGCGCACCCCGTCCGATCGGGTCCGGTCGTGACACGGATCCCCTTGTCGATCAATACATGGCCGCGAGCAGCCTGGCGAGCCACCTCGAGCGCATGACCGGCGCCCTCGCTCCCGATGTGCGCGCCGCGGCGTTTCCGTACCAGGACCCCGACGCGTACGGCAAGGATCCGACCGCGCCGTGGGACGACGCGTCGATCCCGGTTGACGGCGTGCCATTCCCCGCCAAGGTGCTCTCCGCCGATGACGCCACGTGGGTGGCGTTGATCCAGGTCGACGATCTCTTCGTCGGCATCCAGTCACACGCCGTCCCGCTCGCCGAGGTGAGCCTCGTCGAAGTCACCGACTTCGCGATCTACGCCGACGGATCGGCCGAGATCCGCGAGCGCATGCGCCGCCGCCACTCCCCGCCAACCGGCCGGTAACCCGTTTCGGAGTGAGTTGTGGGGGTCAGGGCACCGCAAACTCACGCCGAAAGGAGGAACGGGCGCAGCCGCGAGCTAGACGCGTTGTTCCATGGCTTCGAGCTCCTCGACGGTCATGAGGACGGCTCGGGCCTTCGAACCCTCGGACGGGCCGACCACGCCCTTGCGCTCGAGCAGGTCCATCAGCCGGCCCGCCCGTGAGAACCCGACGCGGAGCTTGCGCTGGAGCATGCTCGTCGAGCCGAAGCCGCTGCGCACGACGAGGTCCATCGCCTCGAAGAGCAGATCGTCGTCATCGTCGCCGTCCCCGTCGCCGCGACCCCCACCGGGCTTGTCGCTGCCCTGCAGCCCCTCGATGTACTGGGGCGCCACGACCTGGCGGCGCCAGTGGGCGACGACCTTGCGCACGCACTCCTCGTCGACCCACGCACCCTGGATCCGCTGCGCCTTCGAGCTCGACGCCGACGACAGCAACATGTCCCCATGGCCGATCAGCTTCTCGGCGCCGGGCTGGTCGAGGATGACGCGCGAGTCGGCGAGGGTGCTCACGGAGAACGCGAGCCGGCTCGGCACGTTGGCCTTGATCACGCCGGTGATGACGTCGACCGACGGGCGCTGGGTCGCGATCACGAGGTGGATGCCGACGGCGCGCGCCATCTGCGCGATGCGGCAGATGCTCTGCTCGACGTCCCGTGCCGCGACCATCATCAGGTCGTTGAGCTCGTCGATGACGACCACGATGTACGGGATGCGCTCGTAGCTCTTGTCGCCGTGCGGGTCCGGGTTCTCGGCCGTGGGCAGGTCCCCGCGGTCGTACATCGCGTTGAACCCGCTGATGTCGCGCACCCCAACCTCGGCGAGCAGGTCGTAGCGCATGTCCATCTCACGCACGGTCCACTCGAGCGCGTTGGCGGCCTTCTTGGGATTCGTGACCACCTCGGTGAGGAGGTGGGGCAGCCCGTTGTACTGGCCGAGCTCGACCCGCTTCGGGTCCACGAGGATGAGCCGTACCTGCTCGGGCGTGCAGCGCATGAGGATCGACGTGATCAGGCTGTTGATGCAGCTCGACTTGCCCGCGCCGGTCTGGCCGGCGATGAGCAGGTGCGGCATCTCCGAGAGGTTGAGCATGAACGACCGGCCCGCGATGTCGCGGCCCAGGCCGACCTGGAGCGGATGGGTCGCCTGCTTCGCCTCGGTCGACACGAGGATGTCGCCGAGGGTGACCAGCTGGCGCTGCTTGTTCGGGACCTCGACGCCGATCGCGCTCCGACCCGGGATCGGGGCCAGGATCCGCACGTCGGCGCTCGCCATCGCGTACGCGATGTCGTGGTTCAGCGCGGTGACGCGGTTGACCTTGACGCCGGCCGCGAGCTCGAGCTCGTAACGGGTGACCGTCGGACCGATCGTCATGCCGGCGAGCTTGGCGTCGACCCCGAAGTCGCGCAGCGTGCCCTCGAGCACCGCGCCCCCCTGCTCGACCAGCCGGTGGTCGACCTCCTTCTCGACGCTGCGCTTGAGGATCTCCCGCACCGGGAGCTGCCAGTCGCCGTGGGCGGTCAGGTCGATGGCCATCTGGCCCTCGTCGTCCTCGACGACCGCGATGTCCGTCGGCTCCTCGGGCTCGGCCGGCGCGGTGATGGCCCGCGGGAGCACCACGGCCGGCTCCGGCTCGGGCTCGTCGTCGAGCTCGGGCTCCTCGACCGGCACCGTGTCGAGCGTCGCGCGTCGCGTGCCGGCGGGCGCGACGGGCCCGGGCACCGTCTCGGCCTCCGTCCCCTCGGGGGTCTCGGTGAGCGCCTTGAAGAGGTGGACCGTGAGCTCGCGCAGCTTCGCGATCCCCGTGCCGGCGAGCTCGATGACCCGCGGGAGGGAGAGGCCCGACGCGAGCAGGAGACCCAGCGCCAGGAACGCCACCAGGACGATGGACGCGCCCGCGGGCCCGACCCCGGCGGTCAGCGGGACGCCGACGCCACCACCGACGTACCCACCCGCGTCGCGCAGGACGTCGACGGGGTCGGACAGGTGGGGCGAGCCGCCGAGCACGTGGAACAGCCCGGCGACCGAGAGCACGATGAGCACGACCCCGATCCCGATGCGCAGCGGCGCGGCCGACTCGTCGTCGGTGCGGCGCCAGAGCAGGAGTCCGGCGAAGGCGACGAGGCCGAGCGGGACGAGGAACGCCGCGTTGCCGAGCAGCGCGGTCACACCCGCGCCGAGCGCGTGGCCGAGCGGGCCCGCGAGGTCGGTCGCCAGCGCGAGGCCGCTCAGCGCACCCAGCGCCAGCAGGGCGATCGCGACCGCGTCGGTGCCGTGACCGTGGAGCTGGGTGCGGGCCGCCTCCCGCAGCGCGGAGGGCCGCTTGACGTTCTTCCTGGCCCCGCCCTTGCCGGCCGGGCGCGACGAGCGCGCGCGGGCGGGGGGGCGGCGGCGGGATTTCGTGGTCGCCACGGGGTCACCGTAACACCGACAACACGGGCAACAGCGGTTCTCTCCCGCCCCAGAACGGGGCCTCCTTGCCGAAGATCCCCGGCGCTCGATCGCCCCGACCGCGGTCGCGAGGCGGACACCGGCGGTCAGGGCCCCTGCACGGCCTTGACGAACCAGTCGTGGCGCTCGTGGACCCGCATCCCGGCTTCCTCGTAGAGCCGGATCGCGGCCGGCGCGGCGTCGGCGTCCACCGAGACCAGGACCCGCATCTGGCCCCGCTCCCGCAGCACCGCGAACGTGTCGGCGACGAGCGCCTGGGCCACGCCGTGGCCCCGCCAGGCCCGGCGCACCCCGACGTTGCTCAGATACCCGGTCTCGCCGACGTCGTAGACGAGCGTCGCCCCGACCACCTCGCCGTTGCACTCGGCCACCCGCCAGAGGTCCGGGTCGAACGCCGGGTGGCGCAGGCGGAGGTCCAGCCACTCGTCGAGCCGCCGCGGGGTGTAGCGACGGTGGCTCTCGAACGCCTCGCCCATCGTCTCGCGCACCGCCGCCGCGTCGCCCGGCGCGTACTGGCGCAGGACGATCCCGACCGGCGGCTCGACCGCCTCGGGCGACCGGTTCGCGAGGTCGATCTTGAAGCGCAGGACGGTCTGCTGCGAGTGGAAGCCCCGTCGCTCCAGGAGCTGCTGCTTGCCCGTGTTCGCGTGCGACGCGTACACGCCGAGCGTGACCGTGTCCTCCCCCGCGATCTCGCGGGCGCGGTTCTCCATCAGCTCCAGCAGCAACGTGCCGAGCCCGCGCCCCGCGTACTCCGGGAGCACGAACGCGTCACCCTCGACCTCCGAGCCCGGCTGCGCCTCCCACACGAACGCGTACCCGACGACCCGACCGGTGGGCCCGCTCAACACCCACGCGTCGCGCTCGAGCGAGAACCGGGGCCGGCCCCAGTCGTCGAGGAGGTCGTCCTCGGTGAAGTCGGGCTCGCCGAAGTCCGCGATGTCCCCGGCGACCACGACCTCGGTGACCGGCCTCGAGTCGCGCGCCGTGGGGTTGCGCACGACGTAGCCGGTGGGGAGCTCGACGGCCTCGCCGGCCCGGTCCTCGGGGTCAGAGCGCCGGGGCATAGCCGCCGTCCACCGGATACACCTGACCGGTGATCCAGGACGCGGCATCGCTGCAGAGCAGGACCGCGAGCGGTGCCGCATCGTCCACCTCTCCGATCCGTCCGGCGGGATACGCCTTGGCCAGACGGGGCTCGAGACCCGGGTTGTCGACGATCGCCTCGGCGAGCGCGCCGTGGCGCATGGTCCCGAGTGAGATGCAGTTCACGGTCACGCCGTCGCGACCCACCTCCGCGGCGAGGCCGCGTGAGAAGCCCATCGCCGCCGCCTTCGCCGCGCCGTACACCGCCTGCTTGCGCTCGCCGCGCCGGCCCGCGTCCGAGACGATGGTGAGGATCCGGCCCCAGCCCTGGTCGATCATCGCGGGCAGGTACGCGCGCGTGACCCCCAGCACCGCGGCGAGGTTCAGCCGGATGAGCGGGTCCCACTCGGCGGGCCCGGTCTCGACGAACGACCTGATGACGATCCCCTCGGCGGGGATCCCGGCGTTGTTGACCAGGATGTCGCAGGGGCCGGTGTCGTCGACCATGCGCGCGACCTGGTCCCGGTCGCAGACGTCGGCGACGACGGGGGTCGCGACGCCCCCCTCCTCCTCGATCTCACGGCAGACCTTCTCGGCGCGGTCGAGGTGGATGTCGTTGATCCGCAGCTCCGCGCCGGCGCGCGCCATCTGGATCGCGATCGCACGCCCGACGCCCCCACCGGAGCCGGTGACGAGCGCGGTGCGGCCCGCGATGAAGTTCGACCAGTCCCGGATCACCGTCAGACCTCCATGACGACGGGGATGACCGCCGGCCGCCGCCGGGTCCGCTCGTTGATGAACCGGCCGAGCGAGCGCCGGGCGATGCGACGGATCGCCTCGAAGTCGGTCGCGCCGTCCGACGCAGCCGCGGCGAGCGCGTCGCGCACCTCGTTCTTGGCCTCCTCGAGCAGCGCCTCCGCCTCGGGTGCGTAGACCCAGCCCTTGGTCACGATCTCGGGCCCGGTGACGATCTCCCCGGTGCGTTGGTCCACGGTGAGGATCACGACCACCACGCCTTCCTCGGCCAGCTGGCGCCGGTCCCGCAGCACCCCCTGCCCGATGTCGCCGACGATGCCGTCGACGTAGAGATATCCCGCGGGCACGCAGCGCCGCTCGGTGACCAGCCCGTCGTCCTCGAGCGTGACCGCGTCGCCGTCCTCGCAGACGTAGATGTTGTCGGGATCCACACCGCTCAGCTCGGCCAGGTCCGCGTGGTGGACCATGTGCCGGTACTCGCCGTGGACGGGGATGAACCACTCGGGCCGGAGCAGGTTCAGCACGAACTTCAGCTCCTCCTGCGACGCGTGGCCCGACACGTGCACGGCAGCGTTGCCCCCGTGCACGACCTCGGCACCCGCGTGGTACAGCGAGTTGATGACGCGGGTGACGCTCGTCTCGTTGCCCGGGATCGCGTGGGCCGAGATCACGACGACGTCGTCCTCGCTGATCTTCACGTACTTGTGCTCGTGCGCGGCCATCAGTGAGAGCGCGCTCATCGGCTCACCCTGCGACCCGGTGCAGATGATGCACACCTCGCCCGCCGGGTACCTCGGCGCGTCCTCGATGTCGATCACCCGGTCCGACGGGACCTTCAGGAGCCCCATCTCGCGAGCCAGGGTGACGTTGTTCGCCATCGACCGGCCCACGAACGCGAGCCGGCGGCCGCTGGCCAGCGCGGCCTCGGCCACCTGCTGCACGCGGTGCAGGTGGGAGGCGAAGCTGGCGACGATGAAGCGCTTGTCCTCGCGGTCGCGGAACAGGGTCCGCATCGTGGAGCCGACCGTAGACTCGGACTCGGTGAACCCGGGGCGCTCGGCGTTGGTGGAGTCCGAGAGCAGCAGTCGGACACCGGGAAACCGACCGTCCTCGCGACGCGACGGGCGCTTCGCGATCTCCCCCAGCCGGGCCAGGTCCGTGCGGCGCCCGTCGACCGGGGTCAGGTCGATCTTGAAGTCGCCGGTGTGCAGGATCGTCCCCTGGGGTGTGTGGTACGCGGCGGCGAACGCGTGCGGGACCGAATGGGTGACGGGGACGAACTCGACGTCGAACGGGCCGATCATGCGCCGCTCGCCGTCGAAGACCGGGATCAGCTCGGTGTGCCCGAGCATCCCGGCCTCCTCGATCCGGTTCCGGGCCAGGCCGAGGGAGAGCGGCGAGCCGTAGATCGGGCACTGCACGTCGCGCAGCAGGTAGGCGAGCCCGCCGGCGTGGTCCTCGTGCGCGTGGGTCAGCACGACCCCCTCGACCCGCGCCGCATTGGTCCGCAGGTAGGTGAAGTCGGGCAGGACGAGATCGACGCCCGGCATGTCCACGTCCGGGAACATGATCCCGCAGTCGACGACCAGGATCCGCCCCTCCACCTCGATGCAGAAGCAGTTGCGGCCGATCTCACCGAGCCCGCCGAGGAAGACGATCCGTACCTGGTCGTCAGGCGTTGGTCTGGCCATCGCGCCGCAGGTTACTCGGCGCCCTCGCGGGTCACCCGAGGCGGGCAGCTACGCGGCGCTGCGGTCCTTCGCCACCTCGTCGAGGTCGGCGTACTCCGCGGAGGTGTCGGTCCAGTCCTCGAACTGGATCACGCCGAGCTCGGTGAACCGGTCGCGCAGCCAGCCGTCGCCGGCGTCGAGCAGGCCGAGCTTCTTGCAGTTCGGCACGATCTTCGAGAACAGCATCCCCTGGAACATGGCGCGGGTCTCGTCCTCGAGCACGAGGGTGAGCGCGTCCTTCACGTCGACGCCCATCCGCTCGAAGACCTCCTGCTGGAGGAACCGGTCGCGCATGCGCACGGCCGCCTCGAACGCGAACTCCTGGCGCTCGCGGATCTCCTTCGAGTCGAGCTCCTTGTAGAACTCCTGGAGGGAGAGCACGCCGAACGCGACGTGCCGGGCCTCGTCCGCCATCACGTAGCGGAGCAGCTTCTTCAGCAGCGGCTCGGTGGTCAGCTGGTGGATGAAGCCGAACGCGGCGAGCGCCAGGCCCTCCACCATGATCTGCATGCCGAGGTAGGTCATGTCCCAGCGGTTGTCGCTGATGATGTCGTCCAGCAGCATCTTCAGGTGGGCGTTGATCGGGTAGTGCCCGCTCAGCTTCTCGTCGAGGTACTTGGCGAAGACCTCGACGTGGCGGGCCTCGTCCATGACCTGGGTCGCGGCGTAGTACTTGGCGTCGATCCACGGGACGGTCTCCACGATCTGCGCGGTGCAGATCAGGGCACCCTGCTCCCCGTGGAGGAACTGCGAGAGGGTCCAGTTCTGGGACTCGATCCCCATCTCGACCCACTGGTCGTCGGTCCAGGACTCGAAGGGCGTGCCGGTGAGGTCGACGGTCTCGCCGAAGCCGTTCGGGATGTTCGCGGCCTGGTTGGCCATGACCACCGCCGCCTGGTCGACCGGGATCGACCAGTCCAGGTCGGTGGTGACGTTCCACTGCGACGTCTTGGCCTTCTCGTAGAGCTTGACCAGCGCCGGGCGCGAACGCTCGTAGTCCCAGCTGAACAGCGCGTCGGACTCCGACCTCACGGTGTGCAGCACCGAGTCGACGTCGCGGTTGGTGATCGAGAGGATCGCTTCGAGGTCGTTGATCTCGTCGCGACCGATCATCTCCTGGTTGGTGGCCATGGTGTTACCCCCAATTGGGTTGGGACGCCCGGTGCTCGGCGAGCGCCGGGACGACGAAGTCGTGGACCAGCGCGCGCACCTCGCGCGCGTCGGTCATGGTCACGGGGCTGTCGTCGGCCCCGAGGTAGGCGAGGAAGATGCGGGTGCACCACTGCGCGGCGCGGCTCGCGTCCGCGGCCGGCACGAACCGGGCGAAGGTCGGGGCGAGCGCGGCACCGGCGAGGGCGAGAAAGCGGTCGGCGCCGTCGAACGTGATCCAGGGCAGCACGAGCTCGGGCTCGTGCGCGAGCACGAACTGCAGCGCGTCGTGCTCGAGGACCGCGTGGGCCGCGGTCGTCGCCATCGCGACGAGCGCGTCGTCGAGCGTCGCCTCCGCCGCGGCCGCGGCGTCGATCGCCGCGAGCAGCCGGCCGGTCTCGTGGGCCACCACCGCGTCGAGGAGCTGCCGCTTCCCGCCGAAGGCCCGATAGACGGTGGCGCGGGCGCAGCGCGCCTCCTTGGCGACGTCCTCGAGCGTCGTCTTGGCCACGCCGTAGCGGGCGAGCGACACGAGCGTGGCGGCGAGGATGCGCTCGCGGGCGGCCGGGGCCCTGGTGGTCGAGCTGGCTCCCGTCCCGCGCTCCGTGGTCACTCGTGAGACAGTAAGGCGAAGACTGTCTCATGGTCAACGTGTCGCGGGTCACACGGACCGGGGTCAGCCGACCGTCAGCGTCGCGGCCATCCCGTGGTTGAAGTGGTTCAGCACCGCGCCCCCGGCGCTCTGGTTGTCGATGTTGCAGAACATCACGTAGGTGCCGGGGGTGAGCGTGAAGCGCTTCACCACGGTCGCGCCGGCCTTCACGTCGCCGGTCTCGCCCATCGTGTCGGCCTTCGGGATCGCCTCCTCGTCGACGTCGCCGACCGCACGCTCCGCGGTCGCGGTCGTGACCCGGGGCAGCGCCGCCGGGCTCGCGGCGCGCACGAGCACCATCTCGTGGGTGATCGTGCCCCGGTTGTGGACAGTGATCTGCACGGAGCCGGCCTTCACGCTCGTGGGCCTCGGCGTCATCGAGAACTCCTGCAGCACGACGGTCGTCCGGTGAGCCAGCAGGCCGCCAGCCGCGAGCTTTCGGACGTCCGATCGGGCGTCGTTGCTCCGGCTCCAGGCCTGGCCCGCGACCACGACGGCGCAGAACGCCATGAGGAACGCGAGCAGGGAGAACACGGTCGTCGCGACCTTCCACACCTCGCGGTTCGTGCCCGGGCCCGATCGAGGTTGCGCCTGCGCACGCGCGGCGAGCTCGGGAGCTTCGGGGACGGGGGTCTGCACATCGGCCATGGCCCGACGGTACGGTCCGGTCGCGACGGCGACCAGGGCCGAAAGGCTCGATCCCCGGGAGCCGTTGCTCCACGGCTCAGACGCCGGGGAAGCAGGCCTGCCGGCCGAGGAGTGCCAGCCCGCGGAGGTCCCCGTCGCCGTAGGTCGTGACGTTGAACTGCGCCTCGGAGTACATGAGCTGGCTCCGGTCGTTGGTGTGATCCAGCCCCACGACGTGGCCGAGCTCGTGGAGGATCACCGCCGAGGCGCGGGTCCGGTCCGGGGTCTGCGCGGCGGACAGGGTCTGGCCGTCGAGCACCAGCTGCCCGGTCACGTAGACCAGATCGCCGTTCGGGGCGGACACCGCCTGGGGGTCGCCGAGCCCGGCGATGTAGCCGGCGAGCTCGGGGTACGAGGCCTCGTCCGACCACGCGACCAGCACGGGCGCCCATCGCGACCTCCCGTACCGCGCGGACTGGTAGGCCGCCCGTTCCTTGGACGGGGCTTCGCTCGTCGTGCCGTCGTCCACGAACCGCAGCCCGGTCGCCGCGCTGACCCGGGCGATCGCCGCCCGGACCAGCGCGGTCCCGTCCTGCGGGCCGCCGCTCGGGTTCACCACGTAATGGACGGGCCGGCACGGGTCCCACGCGACCGGCTTCGACGTGTCGCCGCGCTGGTGCTGGAGCACCTCGAAGCGCCCGGTCCCGTCCGGGACCGGCGCCGGCAGGCCGAGCGGGCGGGCCGACTCCTCCTGCGACGGCGGGGGTGCGTCGTTCGACCGGGGTGTCGTCGCAGTGCCGGGGGCGCCTCCCCCCGAGTCCGACGACAGGAGCTTCGGCACCCCCCAGACCGCGGCGACCGCGACGACCAGGAGGACGACCGCCAGGATCGGACGGCGGCGGTCCGGTCGGGGCGGGTCGAGCGGCACCTCCTTGACCGCGACGGTGTGGCGGCCCATCGGCTTCTCCGTGGTGCCCCAGTGCTTCCCGTCGAAGTAGCGCTCCCCCTCGCCGGTCGCGCTCCACGGGTCCGGGTACCAGCCCGGGGCGTCCGGATGCTCGTTGCGCCGACCTTCGTCCCCCGCCACGCTCCGAGTCTACGAACGCCGCCCGGCCGGGGGAACGGTCAGGGCGCGGCGAGCGCCTCCGGGGTGAGGACACCGACGAGGAGCTGGCTGCGCACCAGCCGGCGACGCGTCACCGGGTCGTCGAGGTCCTCGCTGTCCGACCCGATCAGCGACAGCAGCATCCGGGCGACGAAGTCGGCAGCGCGCGCCTGATCCAGCCCCGGCAGGAGCCGGCCGGCGCGGTCCTCCCGCTCGAGGAACGGCATCAGGTACCCGGTGATGAACTCGAGCGGGCGATGTTGCTCGGTGGTCAGCAACGGGAGCAGGCGTTCGGGCTCGGTGACGAGGATCTTCTGGAGCACGATGTGCTCCCCCACCGCGCGGTGCGCGAAGACGAGACCCTCCTCGACCAGGCTCGCGAAGTCCGCAGCGCCGACCACCGCCTCGGCGAGCGAGCCGAAGAACCGCCCCATCTCCCAGGCGACCACCTCACGCAGCAGCTGGTCCTTCCCACCCGGGAACGCCCGGTAGATGGTGGCGCGCGACACGCCGGACTCCTTGACGACGTCCTCGACCGTGGTCTTGCCCAGGCCGAACCGTGCGAAGCAGGCGTACGCCGCCTCGAGGATCCGCTCCCGGAGTGCGGGGTCCGGCGGCTTCGCGCTCACGACACCTCAGGCGTCGAGCAGCGCGTCGAGGCCGACGGTCAGGCCGGGCAGGCCCGAGACCCGGCGGACCGCGAGCAGCACCCCGGGCATGAACGAGGACCGGTCGTACGAGTCGTGGCGGATCGTCAGGGTCTCCCCCGCCGTCCCGAGGATGACCTCCTGGTGCGCGAGCATCCCGCGCATCCGCACCGAGTGGATGCGAATCGCGCCGTCGACGAGCCCGCCGCGTGCCCCCTCCGCCACCACGGTCCTCGTCGGGTCCTCGGCCCACTCCCGCGAGGACGCAGCCATCCGGTGCGCGGTCTGCATCGACGTGCCCGACGGCGCGTCGACCTTCCGGTCGTGGTGCAGCTCGACGATCTCCGCGGTGTCGAACCACGGCGCCGCCTGCTCCGCGAAGCGCATCATCAGCACCGCTCCGATCGCGAAGTTCGGCGCGATGAACGCGTTGGCCCGACTCTCGCCGAAGAGGTTCGTCAGCTCGTCCAGGTCGTCCTCGGTGAGCCCGGTCGTGCCGACCACCGCGTGCACGTCGTGCGCGGCGCACCAGCGCAGGTTCTCCCGGGCTGCGGCGACCACGGTGAAGTCGACGCCCACCTCGGCGCCCGCATCGAGGAACGCCTCCGAGGACGCGGCGATCGTGACCTCGGTGTCGCCCACCCGCTCCGCCGCGTGCTCCGGGTCCACTGCGGCGACGAGCTCGCAGTCGGCCGCGTCGAGCACGGCCGAACACACCGTCGCCCCCATCCGCCCGCCCGCGCCGAAGACGCCCACCTTGATCACACGCGGACCTTAACCGGCCACTCGAGGAGCAGGAGCGGAGACCGGAGCGACCCGGAACTACGCGAAGTCCTCGGTGTCGAACGGGCCGACGACCGCGAGGACGCGGGGCTCCTCGGCGAAGACCCGGTCGATCACGCGCGCTGCGTCCTCGACGGTGACCGCATCGATCTCGGCCACGAGCTCGTCGACGGACGGGACCTCTCCGGTCGTCAGCTCGCTGCGGCCCAACCGGTGCATCCGGCTCGAGCTGGTCTCGAGCGACAGTGCGGTGGAGCCCTTCAGGTGCCCCTTCGCCGCGGCGAGCTCCGCATCGGGCACGCCGCCGGCCACGAGGCGATCGAGCTCGCCGCGGATCACCGCGAGGGTCTCGTGCGCCCGCTCCGGGCTCGTGCCCGCGTAGACGCCGACCGCGCCGGTGCCGTCGAACGCGACCCGGTAGGAGTACACGGAGTACGCGAGACCTCGCTGCTCGCGGACCTCCTGGAAGAGCCGCGACGACATGCCGCCGCCGAGGACCTGGTTCACGACCGACAGCGCGTAGCGGTCCGGATCGTCCCGGGCGAGCGCGCGCATGCCGAGCACGAGGTGGGCCTGCTCGGTCCCGCGTCGCTCGGTGAGGATCGCGTCCGACGGTGTGAACGACGGCTCGATCCGGTCCGGCCGCGCCCCGTCGTCGACCTGCACTCCGTTGCCGATCAACTCGACCATCCGGTCGTGCGTGAGGTTCCCGGCCGCGGCGACGACGACGTTCTCGGGGCGGTACTGCGCGGCGTGGTACGCCGCGATCGCGTCCCGCTCGGCCGCGACGATGGTCTCGCGGCTGCCGAGCACGGACCGCCCGAGCGGATGGTCCGGGTACAGCGCGGCGGCGAACAGCTCGTGCACGATGTCGTCCGGCGTGTCGTCGCGCATTCGGATCTCTTCGAGGATGACCTGACGCTCCGAGTCGACCTCGTCGGGCCGGAACGCAGGCGCCCACACCACCGCCGAGAGGATGTCCGCGGCGACCTCGAGGTGGTCGTCGGGCACCCGCACGTAGAACGCCGTGTACTCCTGGGTGGTGAAGGCGTTCATGTCGCCGCCGACCGACTCGATCGCCCCCGCGATCTCCGCTGCGGTGCGCGTCGCGGTCCCCTTGAACAGCAGGTGCTCGAGGAAATGGCTGGCGCCGAGGAGGTGGTCGGGCTCGTCGACCGCGCCCGTACCGACCCAGAAGCCGATCGCCACCGAGCGGAGCTCGGGCATGGACTCGGTGAGGACCCGCAGCCCCGACGGGAGCCGCGTGGTCTCAATCCCCGAGTTGCTCCCCGCTCCGCTCACGTTCGCGTATCGGCGTCCGGGTCGGTGGGCTGAAGCGCTATCGGCGTCGGCGGCGGGGGCCGCGGTCGCGGTCGCCACCGCGGCTCGGCGTCTCGGCCGGGCCGAGGTCGCCGAACTCCTTCTTGGCCTCCTCGTCCCAGGCGGCGTCGAACGACGCGACGTCCTTCGGCGGGCCGGTGTTCCCACCACGGTCGCCCCGGTCGCCGTCACCACGCGCCGGGCGCGAGGACCGCTCGGGGCGGTCGCCGCCGGAGCCGGCGTCGTCGCCCTCCTCGCCGACGAGCGACAACGAGAGCTTGCCGGAGTTGTCGATGTCGTCGACGCGAACGGTCACCTCGTCGCCGAGGTCGAGCACGTCCTCCACCCGGTCGATGCGCTTGCCGCGGCCGAGCTTCGAGATGTGCAGCAGGCCGTCTCGACCCGGGAGGACGTTGACGAACGCACCGAACTTCGTGATGTTCACGACCCGGCCGGTGTACTCGGCGCCGAGCTCGGCGGTCGGCGGGTCCAGGATCAGCTCGATGCGGCGCTTGGCCTCCTCGACCTGCGCGCCCTCCTTCGAGCCGATGCTTACCGTGCCGACCATGCCGTCGTCGCTGACCGCGATGTCCGCGCCGGTCTCCTGCTGGATCGTGTTGATGACCTTGCCCTTGGGTCCGATGACCTCGCCGATCTTGTCGATCGGGATCTCGAAGCTGATGATCTTCGGGGCGGTCGGGCGCACGTCCGCGCGGGGCTCGGCGATCGCGTCGTGCATCACGTCGAGGATCGCGAGGCGGGCCTCCTTGGCCTGCTGCAACGCCTGCTTCAGCACGTCGGCCGGCAGGCCGTCGATCTTCGTGTCGAGCTGGAGCGCGGTCACGAACTCGGACGTCCCCGCGACCTTGAAGTCCATGTCGCCGAACGCGTCCTCCGCCCCGAGGATGTCGGTGAGCGTCGTGTACTTGCCGTCGTGGAACACGAGGCCCATCGCGATGCCCGCGACCGGAGCCTTGAGCGGCACACCCGCGTCCATCATCGACAGCGTCGACCCGCAGACCGACGCCATCGACGTCGAGCCGTTCGACGCGAGCACGTCGGAGACGACCCGCAGCGTGTAGGGCCACTCCTCCTTGCTCGGCACGACCGGCAGCAGGGCCCGCTCGGCGAGCGCGCCGTGACCGATCTCCCGGCGCTTCGGCGAGCCGACGCGGCCGGTCTCGCCGGTGGAGAACGGCGGGAAGTTGTAGTGGTGCATGTAGCGCTTGCGGTCGTCGAGCCCGAGCGTGTCGACGATCTGCTCCATGCGCGACATCCCGAGCGTGAGGACCGAGAGCACCTGCGTCTCGCCCCGCTGGAAGAGCCCGGAGCCGTGCACCGCGTTGAGGATGCCGACCTCGGCCGAGAGCGGCCGGAGGTCGGTGACGCCGCGGCCGTCGATACGGACACCGTCGTTGACGATGCGCTCGCGCACGACCTGCTTCTGCAGCGAGCGGAACGCCTTCTTGACCTCGCCCTCGCGGCCGGCGAATTCGGCGGGCTCGTCGGGCGTGCCCGCGAGCGCCAACAGCAGGCCCTCGAGGATCTCGTCGAGCCGGTTGTTGCGCTCGGTCTTGTCCGCGATCGCCATCGCCTCGGCCGTGTTCGGCCTCGCGTCGTCCGACACCGCGGCGAACACGTCGTCCTGGTAGTCGACCCGGCGCTCGAAGGGCTTCTGCTCGATCGGGCCGTGGGCGAGGATCACCGCGGCGACGAGCTCCTGCTGGAGGTCGATCGCCTTGCCGATCCACTCCTTCGAGGCTTCGAGGCCGTCGGCGATGACATCCTCGGTCACCTTCGGTGCGCCGCCCTCGTAGAGCTCCCAGCTCTTCTCGGTGCCGCCGGCCTCGACCATCATCACCGCGATCTCGCCGGCCTCGGTCCTCCGGCCCGCGACCACGAGCTGGAACGTGGACTCGTTGCCCTGCTCGTAGGTCGGGTGCGCGATCCACCGGCCGTCGTGGTGCGCCATCCGCACCGCGCCGATCGGTCCGTTGAACGGGATGCCCGAGATCATGAGCGCCGCCGAGGCGCCGTTGATCGAGATGATGTCGTGGGGGTTGACCTGGTCCGAGCCCATGATCGTGGCGATCACCTGGGTCTCGTCCCGGAACCCCTCCGGGAAGCTCGGACGCAGCGGACGGTCGGTGAGGCGGCAGGTCAGGATCGCGGCCTCGCCCGGACGGCCCTCACGGCGGAAGAACGAGCCGGGGATCTTGCCCGCGGCGTACATCCGTTCCTCGACGTCCACCGTCAACGGGAAGAAGTCGATGCCCTCCCGGGGCTTGCTCGTGGCCACCGTCGACAGGACGACCGTGTCGCCCACGGTCAGCAGCACCGCGCCGTCGGCGAGGCTCGCCAGTCGGCCGGTCTCGATGGTCAGCTCCAGCCCGTCGGCGTTGATCGGGCCTGATACGCGAATCGCGTCTCCCATGGGAACGCGCTCCTCTCTCGTCGCCCCACACGGGGCGGCAGTCGTGCGAGCTGCGGTGATTCCCAGTTGTCGGCGCTCGAGCGTGGGCCCGAGCATCGGCGACTGACAACCTCCGTCGCGCTCGCGTTGATGTCGTGACGCGAAGCGGGAGCGGCGGCTGCCGCTCCCACGATCCACTACCGGCGGAGCCCCAGCTTCGCGATCAGTGCCCGGTACCGCTCGACGTCGTTGCGCCGGAGGTAGTCCAGCAGGCGACGGCGCCGACCGACGAGCATGAGCAGCCCACGACGCGAGTGATGGTCCTTCTTGTGGACCTTCAGGTGCTCCGTGAGATGGTTGATCCGCCCCGTGAGGAGGGCGATCTGGACCTCCGGCGAGCCGGTGTCGGTCTCGTGGAGGCGGTGCTCGGTGATCGTTGCGGTGGTGTCGGGCATGCGCGGAGAAGGGATCTTTCGGTTGCGGAAGCAAGGAGACTACCACCAAATCCCTGAGCGACCCGGGGTGGACAGGCGTCGAGCGGGAAGCAACGGCACCAGCTCTGTGCTGCCGGACCGTGGTTGGGGTCGCTCAGCCGGAACGCAGGACCAGGCGGGTGGCTTCGACGTCTTTGGTCATCTGGGCCACGAGGTCGTCCACCGAGTCGAAGCGCTGCTCGCCCCGCAGGCGCTCCAGGAAGCGCACCGAGGCCGGCTGGCCGTAGAGGTCCCCGTCGAAGTCGAGCAGGTAGGCCTCGAGCAGCGAGTGCTCCGCGTCCTCGTAGAACGTCGGGCGCCGGCCGAGGGAGATGGCGGCGGGACGCCAGACCCCGTCGGGACCCTGGTACTCCCCGGCGTAGATCCCGTCCGCGGGCAGGCAGATCTCCTCGGGCACCGCGACGTTGGCGGTCGGGAACCCGAGCTCGCGACCGCGCTGGTCGCCCCGGACCACCGTGCCCCGGACCTCGTGGGGATGGCCGAGCAACGAGGCCGCCGCGCCGACGTCGCCGTTGGCGAGCGCCCCGCGCACGCGCGTCGACGAGTACGGCTCCCGGTCGTCGCCCTCAGGCGCCACCAGCCCGAGGCCGACGACCTCGAAGCCGAGGTCCTTGCCCATCTGCTCCAGGAGCGCGACGTTGCCGCCGCGCCGGAACCCGAAGTGGAAGTCCGCGCCGACCACTACGACCCGGGCCCGCAGGAGACCGACGAGCACCTCGCGCACGAAGTCGGCCGCGGCCTCGTGGCTGCGCTCCTCATCGAAGCGCAGCACGCACACGACGTCGACGAGCTCGAGCGACATGAGCAGCTCCAGCTTCTGGTCGAGCGAGGTGAGCAGGCGCGGCGCGGAATCGGGACGCACGACCTGCGCCGGATGGCGGTCGAACGTGACCAGGCAGGCGTCGAGGCCGCGCGCGTCGGCGAGGTCGCGGACCAGGCGCAGCACCTTCTCGTGGCCCCGGTGGACGCCGTCGTAGGCACCGATGGTCACGACGCTGCCGTTGCTGATCGGCGTGCGGTCCTCGAGCGGGCGCACGACGCGGGTGGTGGTCACGGCTCCATTCTGGCGGTCACGGCCCCGCGACCTCGGCCGGAGGGAGCACGACGGCGGGCTTGAGCCCCGCACCCCGGTGCTCGTAGACCGCGAGGAGCGCACCGTCGCCGTCCACGACCGCGTAGGGACCCGGGCCGGAGACCTCGAAGGCGCTGCAGGGGAACACGGAGCCGTGGGCGACCGCCCGCGCCGCCTCGGCACCGACCGCGGCGCGCTCCAACCCGCGCATCGCGTCGACCGGGCTGACGAGCGCGGCCGGCGGGTCCCGCTCCACTGCGGCGAGTGGCTGCGCCTCGTCGACGGTGAACGACCCGACCCGCAGCCGGCGCAGCGACGCGAGGTGGGCCGGGCCACCGAGCGCCGCACCGAGGTCCGCGGCGAGCGACCGGATGTACGTGCCGCTCGAGCAGTCGACCAGCACCGTCGCGGTCGGGAACGGGCCGGGCGCGAACGCCTCGACCTCGAACCGCTCGACATGCACCGCGCGGGCCTTGCGCTCCACGACCTCCCCCGCCCGGGCGAGCTCGTGGAGCCGGCGGCCGCCGACCTTCAGTGCCGACACCATCGGCGGGACCTGCTGAAGGTCACCGACGAACCGGCGCGTGGCGGCCACGACCTCGGCCTCGGTGACCGGCATGGCGCGCCGCTCGAGGACCGCGCCGGCGGCGTCGAGCGTGTCGGTCGCCACGCCGAACGCGATGGTCCCGCGGTAGGTCTTCGTGGTGTCCTGCAGGAAGCGCAGCAGCCGCGTCACCCGTCCGAGGCCGACGAGCAGCACCCCCGTCGCGTCCGGGTCGAGCGTGCCCGCATGACCCACACGCTTCTGGCCGAACGCCCTGCGCAGCCTGGCCACGACGTCGTGGGAGGTGAAGCCGGCCGGCTTGTCGACCACCACCAGTCCGTCCGTCATTCTCGCTCTTGGCCCTTCGGGCCGGGCCGACGACCATTCCCTCGGCGAAACGCTCCGCGCCCCGGACGGCCGAGAGTCCCCGGCGTGCCCGCTCCGCTCGTCATCTCGCCATCGACCGTTCGGGTCGCTACAGAGCCGCGCGGATGCGGTCGACGGTCTCGTCGATCCCGGCCTCCGACGTGAAGCCCGCGGCGAACCGGTGCCCACCACCGCCGTGAGCTGCGGCGATGTGGCGGACGTCCGCGGCACCGACCGAGCGCAGGCTCACCTTGACCGTGCCGTTCGGCTCTTCCTTCAGGACGCAGGCGACGTCGGCTTCGGCGGTGCGTCGGATGATGTCGATGAGGCCCTCGACCTCTTCGAGGCTGACGTCGTGGCGGGCGAGCATGTCCTGGGTCACCGCGGCCCAGACGAAGGACTGCTCGCGCACCAGCTCGGCGTTGGCGACCGCCTCGGCGAGGAGCTGGAGGTAGGCGAACCGGTGCTCCTCGAAGAGCGTTCGGCTGAGCCGGCTGACCGGGACGTCGTACCCGACGAGCTCGCCGGCGAGCGCGAACACGTCGGCGCACGTCGTCTCGTACTGGAAGCGCCCGGTGTCGCAGATGAGCGCGGCGTAGAGGCAGACCGCCGCCGCGTCGTTGAGCGGCAGCCCGAGTCGCTCGATGAGCCGCCGCACGAGGACCCCGCTCGCCGCGGCGTCGGGGTCGATGACGTTGATGGTGCCGTAGCGGTCGTTCGAGACGTGGTGGTCGACCACGATCAGCTCGGTCGCGGCCTCGGCCGACGGGCGCAGCCCGCCCAGGCGGTCGAGCGACCCGCAGTCGAAGGTGACCATCACCTCGGGACGGGTCGGGAACTCCTCGGGTGGCGCGAGCAGGTCGAGGCCCGGCAGCTCGCGGTAGTGCGTCGCGACGCGGAAGGGCTTCGGGAACGAGGCGATGCTGCCCCGGCCGGCCGCGCGCAGCACGTGGTGCAGCGCCAGCGTCGAGCCGAGCGCGTCGCCGTCCGGGGTGACGTGGCACGCGAGCGCGACACGCTCGGCACCGTCGATCGCCTTCGCGGCGCGGGTCAGCGCCTCGTCGACGCTCTCGTGCGCGGTCACGAGCGACCATCCTCGTCGGGGACGACCGCGCCGTCGTGGATGGAGCGGATGACCTCCTCGATCCGCCGACCCTGCGCGACGGCGGGGTCCTGGTGGAAGCGCAGCTCGGGCACGTACTTGAGCCGCACCTGCTTGCCCAGCACGGCGCGCAGCCGGGGACTCGCGGACCGGAGCGCGTTCGAGCTCCCGGCCTGCTCGTCGTCGGTCCCGAACGCCGAGTAGTAGACGTCCGCGTACCGGATGTCGGGGCTCACCTCGACGCCCGTCAGCGTCACGAACCCGAGTCGGGGGTCGGACATGCGCTCGAGCTCCTCGGCGAGCGCCTCGCGCACGACCTCGTTCACGCGCGCCGCACGCGGGTACTGGCGCGGCGCCTGGCGGCGGCTCATGGCTCGAGCCACGCGGTCTCGGTGTCCAGGAGGTCCAGGTCGGGCGAGGTCGCGACGAACCGCTCCACGGATGCCATGACCTCCTCGAGGTGCGCAGCACTCCCGTCGACCAGCGCCACACCGATCGAGGCGCGCTGCCACTGGTCCTGGTGGTCGACCTCGGCGACCGACACCTTGAACCGGTGCCGGAGCCCGTCGACCACCGGGCGGATCGCGGCGCGCTTCGCCTTCAGCGACCGGCTGGCCGGCACGTGGAGATCGAAGCGGACGGCGGCGGCGTGCACCGGGCCATTGTCGCGCCACCCGGCCCACCAGCGACATCTCGCCCGAAGATCTCCGGCGCTCGACCGCCGGACCACGACCGAACGACGAGCGCCGGCGGTCTCTCCCGAAGATCTCCGGCGCTCGACCGCCGGACCACGACCGAACGACGAGCGCCGGCGGTCTCTCCCGAAGATCTCCGGCGCTCGACCGCCGGACCACGACCGAACGACGAGCGCCGGCGGTCTCTCCCGAAGATCTCCGGCGCTCGACCGCCGGACCACGACCGAACGACGAGCGCCGGCGGTCAGACGCGGGCGATCTCGCGCTCTTCGTAGGTCTCGATGACGTCGCCGGCCTTGAGGTCCTGGAAGTTCTCGAGGCCGATGCCGCACTCGAAGCCCTCCCGGACCTCGCGGACGTCGTCCTTGAACCGGCGCAGGGTCGCGATCGCGCCCTTCCAGATGACGACGCCCTCGCGCAGGAAGCGCACCTTCGAGCCCCGGGTGATGACCCCGTTGAGCACGTAGCAGCCGGCCACCTTGCCGACGCGCGGCACGCCGAAGATCTCGCGCACCTCCGCGTCGCCGGTGACGACCTCCTCGTACTCGGGCTTGAGCATGCCGAGCAGCGCCTTGCTGACGTCGTCGAGCACCTCGTAGATGACCTCGTAGAGCCGGACGTCGACCTGCTCGGACTCGGCGAGCTCACGGGCCTTGCGGTCCGGGCGCACGTTGAACCCGATGACGGTCGCGTTGGCGACCGCGGCGAGGTTGATGTCCGACTCGGTGATCCCACCCACCGCGCGGTGCACGAACGAGAGCCGTACCTCGTCGTGGGCCTGGTCGAGCTTGCGCAGCGCATCCGTGAGGGCCTCGAGCGAACCGTGCACATCCGCCTTGAGCACGAGGCCGAGCGTGGCGGTCTCGCCCCGCTGGACCATCGCGAAGATGTCCTCGAGCCGAGCGCCGCCGGCGAGCGTCATCGGATGGGTCAGGTTCGCGGCGCGACGCCGGTACGAGCGCGCGTCGGCGACCGCGCGTGCGATCTTCTCGTTCGGCGCCACCCGGAGCTCGTCGCCCGCGAGCGGGACGTCGTCGAGCCCGAGCACCTCGACCGGCGTCGACGGGCCGGCCTCGCTGACCTGCTGGCCCGCCTCGTCGAACAGGGCCCGGACCTTCCCCCAGCCGCCGCCTGCGACGACCGGGTCGCCGACGCGCAGCGTCCCCCGTTCCACGATCACGGTCGCGACCGGGCCGCGACCCTGGTCCAGGTTCGACTCGAGCACGAAGGCACGGGCCGGGACCTTGGGGTTGGCCGCCAGCGGCGGGTCGTAGAGGTCCGCCAGCAACAGGATCGACTCCAGGAGCTCCTCGATACCGAGCCCCTCGGTGGCCGCGACCTCGTTGACCACGGTGTCGCCGCCCCACTCCTCGGGCACGAGCTGCTGCTCCACGAGCTGCTGCTTCACCCGGGTGACGTCCGCGTTGTCGCGGTCCACCTTCGTGATCGCGACGACCATCGGGACCTCCGCCGCGCGCGCGTGGCTGATCGCCTCGATCGTCTGCGGCATCACACCGTCGTCCGCGGCCACCACGAGCACCACGACGTCGGTCGCCTCCGCACCACGGGCCCGCATGGCGGTGAACGCCTCGTGGCCCGGGGTGTCGATGAACGTGATGGGGCGGTCGCTCTTGACCACCTGGTACGCACCGATGTGCTGGGTGATGCCACCGGCCTCGCCCGCGACGACGTTCGCCTCGCGGATCCGGTCGAGCAGCGTCGTCTTGCCGTGGTCGACGTGACCCATGACGGTGACGACCGGGGCGCGCGGCTCGAGCAGCGCCTCGTCCTCGTCCTCCTCGTCGTCGCCCAGCATCGCCTGCAGCTCGAGCTCGGCCTCCTGGCCGGGCTCGACGAGCAGGATCTCCGCGCCGAGCTCCTGGGCGATGAGCTCGATCATCTCGTCGGCGAGCGACTGGGTGCCGGTCACCATCTCGCCCGCGTCGAACAGGATGCGCACGAGATCCGCGCTCGTCCGGTTGAACTTCGGCGCGAGCTCCTGGATCGTGATCCCGCGCGGGACGACGATCTCGCCCTCGGGAACGGGGACGTCCGCCGGCGTGAGCGTGGGCGCGGACTGCGGCCCGAGCTCCTCGAGCCCGCGACGACGACGCTTCTTGCGGCGCGGGCGCTGCCCGGGACCACCCGGGCGGCCACGGTTGAAGCCGCCGGGACCGCCACCGGGGCCGCCGCGGCCACCACCCGGCGGACCACCGCGGTTGAAGCCGCCCGGAGCGCCGGGGCCACCGCCGCCCGGAGGGCCACCCCGGTTCGCGCCACCCGGTCCACCGCCGCCACGGGGCGGGCCGCCGGTCGACCGGCCCGGCGCGGGCGCGCGCTGGCCCGGCGGGGGCGGGGTGAGCCGCTGGCCCGGCGGGGGTGGGATCGTCTTGCCGGACGCGCTGCGCAGCGGCGCGGGCGGCGGCGCGGTGGGGGCGGCCTCGGCCGCGTCGGTCGCGGGCGCGGCCGACGCCGCGGGCGCCACGGGCGCAGCCGGCGCGGCGGGGCGCGCGGGCGGGGGCGTGGGTGCAGGTCCGGGGGCCGGCGGCGGTGCGACCGGTGCCGGGATGCCTCCGGTCGAACGGATCACCCGGTGCGCGGGTCGGGTGGGCTCGGGCGGGGGCGCCGCCTCGGGCGCGGCCGTCTCGGCCGCGGCCGGCACCGGGACCGCGGGCTCGGGCGCTGCGGGGGCGGGCTTGCCCCGCCCGCGTGCACCCGTCGTCGGCGCCGCCTTCGGCTTGGGCTCGTCCATGATCGGCTCGCCGCGCAGGTCGCGGCTGTCCGCCAGCCGGCGGACGCGGTCGGCCGAGGGGTCGTCGATGCTCGACGAGTGGCTCTTCACCCCGATCTTGAGCTCCTCGGCGAGATCCAGGACCACCTGGTTGTCGACGCCGAGCTCTCGGGCGAGCTCGTACACCCTGATCTTCTTCGTGGCCAAGGCCAGATCCGTCCCTTGTTGCTGTCCGGGCCCCGGCTGGGGCCGTTGGTGGTGCCCGCCGGCTCCGAGCGGAGCCGATCGGTGTTGCCGTCCGGCCCGACAGGGCCGCTGCTGCGCCCCCTACGGGGCGGCTCCGTACAGTCTCGCACGGAGCTTCTCGATCTCGGTGGTGCTCACCGGCCGCCGCAGCGACCGCTGAAGCGTCGTGCGCCGCACCGCCCGGTCGAAGCACGCCACCGAGGCGGTGCAAACCCAGGCGCCGCGGCCCGGCTCGTGCCGGCCGACGCCCAGGCCGCCGTCCGGGCGCCGGGCGATCCGTTCGAGCGCTGCGGGGGCCGCCCTCCGGCCGCACCCGATGCAGCTGCGCTCGCTGGTCGCGCTAACTGACCGTCCCCTCCTTCTCGCCTTGGCTGGTCGCCAACGGCGCGCCGCCGGCTTCGGTCTGGGTTGATGGCGCCGTTGGCTCCTCCACCCCGATGGTTGGACCTTCGGTCGGCCCGATGGTTGGATCTTCGGTCGGCTCGTCCGTCGGGGCCGCCGCGGCTGCGGCGGGCGCGGGCGGCGCGGGGGAAGGTGTCGGCTTGTCCCCCAGGCTGGTCGGGTCGAGCACCGGCTTCGCCTCGCCGTCGCCGACCGCACCGAGATCCGGCGACGCGTAGCCCGCCTCGGCGGCGGAGATCGCGTCACCACCCTCGGCCGGCTGCCAGACCAGCTCGCCCGACGGGCCTTCGACCCACTCGCCCTCCGCATACTCGACGCCGCCGCCGGACTCCTCCTCGGCGAGCTGGCTCTCGCTCTTGATGTCGACCCGCCACCCGCTGAGCCGGGCCGCGAGGCGCGCGTTCTGGCCTTCCTTGCCGATCGCGAGCGACAGCTGGAAATCGGGGACGATCACCTCGGCGATCCCGGTCTCGGGGTGGATGCGCACCTCGCGCACCCGCGCCGGGGCGAGCGCCTTCATCACGAACTCGGCCGGGTCGTCGGTGTAGGGGACGATGTCGACCTTCTCGCCCCGGACCTCGTTCACCACCATCCGGACCCGCGAGCCGCGCGCGCCGACGCAGGCGCCGACCGGGTCCACGTTCTGGTCGTTGGACGCGACCGCGATCTTCGTTCGATGGCCCGGCTCGCGCGCGACCGCCTTCAGCTCGACGACGCCGTCGAGCAGCTCCGGCACCTCGAGCTCGAAGAGCCGCTTGACCAGGCCCGGGTGGGTCCGGCTCACGACGATCTGCGGACCCTTGGCGGTCTTGCGGACCTCGACGATGTAGGCCTTCAGGCGGCTGCCGTGCTCGTAGCGCTCGTTCTGGACCTGTTCGGCCTGGGGCAGCAGCGCCTCGACCTTGCCCAGGTCGAGGAGCGTGTAGCGCTGGTCGGTCTGCTGGATGATCCCGGTGACGATGTCGCCCTCGCGGCCCGCGTACTCCTCGTACTTCATCTCGCGCTCCGCCTCACGGATGCGCTGGAGGATCACCTGCTTGGCGGTCTGCGCGGCGATGCGCCCGAAGTCGTTCGGCGTGTCGTCCCACTCCTTGACGACCTGGCCGTCCTCGTCCAGCTCCTGGGCGATCACGTGGATGTCGCCGGTCTCGATGTCGATCTCGACCAGCGCCTCCTCGGCCGCCTCGGGCATGCGCTTGTACGCGGTGACGAGCGCGTTCGCGAGCGCCTCGAGCATGATCTCGACCGAGATCCCCTTCTCGCGCTCGATCGTGTAGAGCGCTTCCATCATCTCGGAGTTCACGGGCGCTCCACTCCGCGATCACGGACGTCGGGGGCCACGTGGCTGCGTTCCGCTTGGCTGTTCATCGTCGTGCCACTGCTTCCTTCTTGGTGCGGCCGGGCTTCGAGCCCTTGCCCGGCTTGGGGGCGGGTGACCAGTCGAAGACGGTGCGGGCGGCTTCGATCGAGCTGATCTCGACGTCGCGGTCGCCGGCGTCGAGGCGGAGGGTCACGTGGTCGGCGCCGGCCGCGGTGAGCAGGCCCCGGACGCGCTCCATCGCGCCGTCCGCGTTGCGGAGCTTCACCGAGACCTCGGTGCCGACGGCGCCGGCGAAGTGCTCGGGGCTGCGCAGCGTCCGCTCGACGCCGGGGCTGCTGACCTCGAGGGTGTACGGGCCGGACAGCTCGTCGAGCTCCTCGAGCCGGGGCGAGACCGCACGGCTGGCGGCCTCGAGGGTGTCGACGTCGACCCCGCCGGGGCGGTCGACCACGAGGCGGACGGTGCCGGCGGCGACGACGAGGTCGTAGATCCCGAGATCGAGCGGGGCCAGGGCCGGCTCCACCACGCCTCGGATGGTCTCCAGCCGATCGGGCACCACGCTCACCTCCTCCTCGTGCGCCTCGTGAAGTCAATAAACAGCGTGGGCACAAAGCCCACGCTGGCCTGGCCCACGAGGGGCCGACACATCCGTACGAGAACCCGACGAGGATACCAGACCGGACCCCCGATTCCCATGCTGTCGGGTTCCGGATCACCGCCGCGCCGGGCGGTCGGTCAGCTGCCGAAGACCTGTTCGAGCTCCATCGGGACGGGAACTTCGAGCTGCTCGTACGTGCACGAGCGCGGCTCGCGATCGGGACGCCAGCGCTGGAACCGGGCGGTGTGCCGGAACCGGTCCCGTTGCATGTGCTCGTAGGCGACCTCGGCGACGAGGCCGATGCGCAGCGGCTCCCAGCTCATGTCCTTCTTGGCGTTCCACCGGTTGCCGGTACCCGGCATCCGCGGCTCCGGCCCGCCGCCCGCCTCGACCGCCCTCGGGTCCGACCACTCGGCCCAGTCGCGCCAGGGGTGCCCCTCGAGTGCACCCTTCCGCTGGGCTTCGAGCTCACCGACGAGCTCGACCCGGCGCGCCGCGTTGAAGCTCGACGCGACCCCCACATGGTGCAGGTCGCCGCCCTCGTCGTAGAGCCCGAGCAGCAGTGACCCGATGCCCTTGCCGTCCTTGTGCCAGCGGAACCCGGCGACCACGCAGTCCGCGCTGCGCTGGTGCTTCACCTTGAGCCAGCCGCGCTCACCCTCCTTGTACTCCCCACCGAGGTCCTTCGCGACGACACCGTCGAGACCGGCGCCCTCGAAGGTCTCGAACCACTCGCGGGCCCGGTCCGGGTCGCGGGTGATCGGCGTGAGGTGGACCGACGGGTGCGCCTTCGCGAGCGCCTTCTCCAACGCGGCCCGGCGTTTTTCGAACGGCTGCTCGCGCAGGTCCTGCTTCCCGTCGGCCAGCAGGTCGAAGGCCACGAACGCGGCGGGCGTCGACTCCGCGAGCATCGTCACCCGGCTCGCGGCGGGGTGGATGCGCTGCGAGAGCAGGTCGAAGTCCAGGCCCTCGGGCGTCTTGATCACGATCTCGCCGTCCACGACCGCGCCGTCGGGCAACGACGTCCGCATCGGCTCGATCAGGTCCGGGAAGTAGCGTGTGAGCGGCTTCTCGTTGCGGCTCCCGAGCTCGACGTCCTTCCCGTCCCGGAACCCGATGCAACGGAAGCCGTCCCACTTCGGCTCGTACGCCCACTGCTCGCCGACCGGCATCTCGCGGGCCAGCTTCGCGAGCATCGGCGAGACCGGTGGCGTGACCTCGAGGCTCACGAGCGACCTGCGAGCACGGTCACCGCGTCCGCGACGGGGATCTCGTCGCGCTCCCCGGTCGCCCGTCGCTTGCGCTCGACGACCCCGCGGGCGAGGCCCTTCGTCCCCACGATCACCTGGACCGGGACCCCGAGCAGGTCGGCATCGGCGAACTTCACGCCGGGCCGGGTCTCGCGCTCGTCGAACAGCACGTCGACCCCCGCGGCACCGAGCTTCTCGGCCAGCTCCTCCGCCGCGGCGAGCGCCTCGTCACCCGGCATCGCGATCAGGTGCACGTCGAACGGCGCGAGCGCGGCGGGCCAGGCGATCCCCTGCTCGTCGTGGTGCTCCTCCACCACCGCGGCGATGATCCGGGTGACACCGATGCCGTAGCAGCCCATCACCATCGGGTGCTGATCCCCGTTCTCGTCGGTGTAGTGCGCGCCGAGCGCCTCGGTGTACTTCGTGCCGAGCTGGAACACGTGGCCGACCTCGATCCCGCGGTCGATGCGCAACGGCGCGGCACAGCGCGGGCACTCGTCGCCCGGCGCGACCACCGCGATCTCGGCCCACCTCGTCGGCGTGAAGTCGCGCCCGAGCACCAACCCGCGGACGTGGTGGTCGACCTCGTTGGCACCGGTGATCCAGGGGTGCGGCGCGCGCACCGACGAGTCCGCGACGACGTGCTTCGCGCCCGGGAAGTCCGGTCCGATGTAGCCCTTCGGGAGCTCGGGGCGGGCGGCGAAGTCCGCGTCGGTGAGGAGCCGGACCTCGCCGTCGAAGAGTGCGTCGAGCGCGAACTCGTTGACGTCGCGGTCGCCGGGGACGATCGCGAGCCCGAGCTCGCCGTCGAGGTCGAACGCGATGGACTTCAGCAGCCGGTTCGGCTTGGTCCCCAGGTGCTTCGCCACGCCTTCGATCCCCGGGAGGTCAGGGGTGTGCAGCCGCTCGGGTGCAGGCGCGTCGTCCGGCGCCGGGCTCCCCGCGAGCTCCTGTTTCGTCGCCGCCTCGGTGTTCGCCGCGTAGTCGCAGCTCTCGCACCACACGAACGCGTCCTCACCGACCGCGGCGACCGCCATGAACTCCTGGCTCGTGTCACCGCCGATCTCACCCGACTGCGCCTTGACCGATCGGAACGTGAGCCCGGAGCGCGTGAACACCTTCTGGTACGCGGCGTACATCGCCTCGTAGGACGTCTGCAGGCCGTCGAGGTCGGCGTCGAAGGAGTACGCGTCCTTCATCAGGAACTCGCGCGAGCGCAGCACGCCGAAGCGCGGCCGCAGCTCGTCGCGGTACTTCCAGTTGATCTGGTACAGGTTCAGCGGGAGGTCGCGGTACGACGAGTACTCCGCCGCGACCAACGTCGTCACGACCTCCTCCGCGGTGGGCGCGAGGCAGAACCGCGTCTCCTTGCGGTCCTGGAGCCGGAACATCATCGGCCCGTAGGCGGCATCCCGCCCACTGCGCTCCCAGAGCTCGAGCGGCTGGACGATCGGCAGGACCGTCTCCTGGGCCCCGGCCGCGTCCATCTCCTCCCGGACGATCTGCTCGACCTTGCGCAGCACCCGGTTTCCCAGCGGGAGCCAGGAGTAGACGCCGGAGGCCACCCGGCGGATGAAGCCGCCCCGGACCAGGAGCCGGTGGCTGTCCAGCTCGGCGTCGGCCGGGTCGTCGCGCAGGGTGCGCAGGAACAGCTCCGACATCCGCATGACTCGACCGGTCGACATCTCCGAGAGGCTACCGAGGCGGTCCTGAAGACCGATGTGACTTCGGGCCGGAGCCCGGAACCACGGGCTCCGCGTGAACCTCGACAAGTCCTGTCGGATTTATTCCCGACCAGAACACTGGCATTTCGGGGACGGAATCGTTACTCTCCTGGACGTGATCCGGTCCCACGGAGCCCCGAGCATCGCTCAAGGCCGCACCCCCCACGAGGTGACGGACGAGCTGTGTCGGCGCGCGGGCCTGGGTCGCGCCTGAGCGCGCTCCCCCTTCCCTCGGTCCCCGACCCGGAGCAGACGCGCCGCGCGCCGCCCGATCCGGGGCCAACCCTCGACCTGCTGAGGATCCGCCGTGGCCATCAACCTCGAAGCGCTGAGAGCCCGCCCCCTCGATCCCGAGGTGGCCGACGAGATCGACCATTTCGAGACCGCGGTCGAGGAGTACCTCGCGGGCGACCTCCCGGAGGACGTCTTCCGGGTGATGCGGCTCAACCAGGGCATCTACGGCCAGCGCCAGGGCGGCACCAACCAGATGGTGCGGGTGAAGATCCCCCACGGCCGGGTCACCCCCGAGCAGCTCGAGGTCCTCGGGACGATCGCCACCGAGTACTCCCGCGGCTGGGGCCACCTGACGACCCGCCAGAACACCCAGTTCCACTTCGTCCAGCTCCGCGACGTCCCGGACGTGCTCCGGCTGCTCGGGTCCGTCGGCCTCACGAGCCGCGAGGCCTGCGGCGACACCGTCCGCAACGTGGCCGGCTGCCACCTCGCCGGCGCGTGCCCGTTCGAGGTCCTCGACATCACCCCGTGGGCCCAGGCCGTGACCGACCTCTTCCTCCGCAACCCGATCGCCCAGCGCCTGCCGCGCGAAATTCAAGGTCAACTTCTCCGGCTGCGCGACCGATTGTGGTCAGGCGATGTTCAACGACGTCGGAGTGATCGCGCTCACCCGCCCCCGCCCGGATGGCTCGCTCGAGCCCGGCTTCAAGGTCTTCCTGGCCGGCGGCCTCGGCACCACGCCCCACCCGGCGCAGGCGCTCGAGGACTTCACCAGCCGTGAGGACCTGCTGCCGACGGTCGAGGCGTGCCTGCGCACGTTCGACCACTACGGCAACCGTGACAACAAGCTGCGGGCCCGCATGAAGTGGCTGGTCGACACGATGGGCATCGAGGAGCTGCGCGAGCGGATCACCAAGGAGCGCAAGTTCCTGCGCGCGTCGGCGAGCTACCCGGGTCCGGGCCTGCCCGCGATCGTCGAGGAGCGCGGCGACGCGCCGGCCGGCGTCGGCACTTCGGTCGCAGCGGACGGCGGCGTGCCGGTCGAGCTGCGCGGCCTGGACGACTACCGCCGGTGGGACATGGCGAACGTCGTGCGGGGCCGGGCCAACGGCACCGTGAGCGTGTACGCCTACTGCAAGCTCGGCGACATCACGACCGACCAGTTCCGCGGTCTCGCGCAGATCCAGCGCGACTTCGCCCTCGACGTCCGCATCACGAACCGACAGAACTTCGTGCTGCGGGGCCTGCGCGAGGACCAGCTGCCGGAGCTCCACGATCGTCTGCGCGAGTACGACATGCACGAGCCAGGCGTCGAGCTCGCTCGCGACGTCGTGAGCTGCCCCGGTGCGGACACGTGCAACATCGCGGTCACGCAGTCCCGGGGGCTCGCCTCCGACATCGGACGTGCCCTCGACGAGGCCGGCCTGGCCGAGGTCGGCGGCGTGCGCATCAACATCTCGGGCTGCACCAACTCCTGCGGCCAGCACCACATCTCGGACATCGGCTTCCTCGGGATCGAGCGCCGCGCGCACGGGAAGTCCGCGCCCGGTTACCAGATGCTGCTCGGCGGCCATGTCGGCAACATGGAGATCGCGTTCGGCGAGAAGGCGTCCAAGCTGCCGGCGAAGGCCGCCGCCGAAGGCGTCGTGCGGGTCGTCGGGAAGTTCGCCAACGAGCGCACGGCCGGGGAGACCTTCTCGGACTGGCTCGGACGCTCCGGTGGCGCGGCCGGCGTGGGGACGCTCCTGAAGGACCTCGACGCGTTCCCGACCCCCGACGAGCGCCCCGACTACTACGTCGACTTCGACGAGACGGGTCCGTACGTCGCCGAGGTGGGTGACAGCGAGTGCGCGACGTGAGCCTCACCACGGGCGTGGACCTCGGGGTCGACCCCGATCCGCGGGGCCCGGTCAGCCGGGCCTTCCCGCCGACGGTGCCCGACACCCGGGGCGCGGTCCCCCCGACCCCCGTCGAGCTCCTCCCCCAGCTCTCCGAGCTGGCCGAGATCTCGCGCGGGTTCGAGTCGGCGCCCGCGTCGTCGGTCGTGAAGTGGGCGCACGAGCGCTACGACACCGGCCTCGTGCTCGCGGCGTCGTTCCAGGACTGCGTGCTCATCGACGTCGCGGTCCGGGCCGTCCCCGACATCGAGGTCGTGTTCCTCGACACGCAGTACCACTTCGCCGAGACGCTGTGGTTCGTCGAGCAGGTGCGCGCCCGCTACAACCTGAACCTGACGGTGATGCGCCCGCGGGCCGCCGCCGACGACCTGTGGCACAGCGATCCCGACCAGTGCTGCCGGGTCCGGAAGGTCGAGCCGCTGGAGCGTGCGCTCCGCGGCCGCGCGGCCTGGATGACCGGCCTGCGCCGGGACGAGGCGGCGAGTCGCGCCACCGCGCCGATCGTGTCCTACGACGTGGGCCGGGGCCTCGTGAAGGTCAACCCGCTGGCCTCGTGGACCGACGTCGACGTCGCCGGCTACATCAAGGACCGCAACCTCCCCGTGCACCCACTCGCCGAGCGCGGCTACAGCTCGATCGGCTGCTGGCCCTGCACCCGGCCCGTCGCCGACGGCGAGGACGCCCGCGCCGGGCGCTGGTCGGGCTCCGACAAGACGGAGTGCGGCCTCCACGACTGATCTTCCGAAGATCTCCGGAGGGCGACCGCCGCGAGTCGGATCCGGTCGGGGCCCTCCGGCGGCTTCGAGGGCGCGTGCGATCATGGCGCCATGCCCGTCCACGAGGTCGCAGCAACCGGGTTCGACCAGGGTGCCGCGGTGTACGAGCAGGCACGGCCGGGCTACCCGACCGACGCGGTCGCGTGGCTCGTCGATCGCCTGCGCGTCGGCGACGGCACGCGGCTGGCGGACGTCGCGGCGGGAACGGGCAAGCTCACGCGGCTGCTGACGCCGACCGGTGCGCGCCTCGTCGGCGTCGAGCCGGTCCCGGGCATGCGCGCCGGCTTCGCCGCGGCGTGCCCGGGGGTGCCGTTGGTCGCGTCCACGGCCGAGCAGCTTCCGTTCGCTCCGGCCGTGCTCGACGCGATCACCGTGGCCCAGGCCTTCCACTGGTTCGACGCGCCGGTCGCGCTCGACGAGTTCGCCCGCGCGCTCCGCCCGGGCGGCCGGCTCGGGCTGATCTGGAACGCGCGCGACCGCAGCAACGACCTCGTCGACCGGCTCTGGTCGATCATGGACCGCATCGAGAAGCAAGCCCCGTGGCGTCAGCACGATGAGTGGAGCCAGTCCGCGTTCGTCGAGAACCCCGCGTTCGGCGCGCTGGCCGAGGGCACCTTCCACCACGAGCAGCTGCTGACCCGCGACCAGGTGGTCGCCCGCTTCCGGTCGGTGAGCCACATCGCGGTGCTGCCGCCCGACGAGCAGGAGCGGGCGCTCGACGAGATCCGCGCCGTGCTCGACACGCACCCGCTCGCGGTCGGGCGCGAGCGGGTCACGATCCCGTACCGGGTGGACGCCTACTGGTGCGAGCGGCGGTGACCGGTCCTCGCACGCGTGTCGTGCTCGCCGCGGGACGCGCCGCCGGATGGGCGTCGCGGGTGACCGGTCGCGGCGCCGGGAGCCAGATCAGTGGGCGCGTCATGCTCGGCCTCCAGCCCGACCTGCTGGCTGACGTCGTCGGGGCGCGCCGCGTCGCGCTCGTGTCCGCGACCAACGGCAAGACGACGACCACCCGCCTGCTCGCGGAGGCGCTGCGGGCGAACGGTACGTCCGTCGCCACCAACCACACCGGTGCGAACATGCCCGCCGGCATCGCCGCCGGGCTCGCCGCGAGCCGGAGAGCGACGTCGCGATCATCGAGGTCGACGAGCGGTGGCTCCCCAAGGTGGTCGACCCTCTCGGCACCGACCTGCTCGTGCTCGGGAACCTGACCCGCGACCAGCTCGACCGCTTCGGGGAGGTGCGGGTGATCGCCGCCGGCTGGCGCGAGGTCTGCACCGCGCGCCCGGAGATCGCCGTCGTCGCCAACTCGTCGGACCCGAACGTGGTGTGGGCGGCCGAGCCCGCGAACCCGGTCTGGGTCGCGCTCGGCGCCCCGTGGCGCGCAGACGCGGCCACGTGCCCCCGCTGCGCCGCGCTCCTGACCTGGTCCGCCGAGCGGTTCGACTGCCCGCAGTGCGGCTTCGGGCAGCCCGACTCCCCCAACCGGCTCGACGGCGACGTGCTCGTGCTGGGCGCCGAGCGCATCCCGATGCACCTCCGGCTGCCCGGGAGCTGGAACCGGATGAACGCCGCGCTCGCGCTGACCGCGGCGATCGAGCACTTCGCGGTGCCGATCGGGCGCGCGGTGGAGGGGGTGGGGAGCGTCGAGGTGGTGTCGGGCCGGTTCTCCACCCGGCGGCTCCCCGACGGGCGCGACGCGCGCGTGCTGCTCGCGAAGAACCCGGCGGGCTGGACCGAGGTGCTGCGCTGGCTGGAGGACCGCACCGCCGGCGTGGTCCTCGCGGTGAACGCCCACGTCGCCGACGGGCGCGACCCGTCGTGGCTCTGGGACGTGCCCTACGAGCTGTTGCGCGGGGTGCCCGTCGCGGCGAGCGGCGAGCGCGCGCTCGACGTCGCGGTGCGCCTCGACTACGGCGGGGTCGACTGCTTCGTGGAGCCCGACCCGCTCGCCGCCGCGGCGCGGCTCCCCGGCGACTGCGTGGACATCGTCGCGTCGTACACACAGTTCACGCGGCTGACGAGGCGGTCCTGGTGACGCGTGCGTCCGCCGTGCGTGTCGGGCTCGTGTTCCCCGAGCTGCTCGGGACCTACGGCGACCGGGGGAACGCCGTGGTCCTGGTGGAGCGGTGCCGACGGCGGGGCTTCGAGGCCGAGCTCGTGGAGGTCCCGGCCGGCGACCGGATCCCCGACTCCCTCGACGTGTACCTGTTCGGCGGGGGTGAGGACGACCCCCAGGTGATGGCCGCGGCGGGCATGCGCGCGTCCCGCGCGGCGATCGAGGGTGCGCACCGCGCCGGCGCGGTCGTCTTCGCGGTCTGCGCCGGGTTCCAGCTGATCGGCCACTCCTACGAAGCCGGCGACGGCGAGCGACTCGACGGGCTCGGGCTGGTGGACCTGACGACGTCGGCCGGCCCGCACCGGCTGATCGGCGAGGTCGTGGTCGAGCCGGACCCGAGCCTCGGGCTCCCGCTCCTGACCGGGTTCGAGAACCACGGCGGCCGGACCACGCTCGGCCCGGGCGAGCGACCGCTCGGCCGGGTGCGCACCGGCGGCGGTAACGGCGTCGGCGGGGTCGACGGGGTGCTGCGCGAGCGGATCGTCGGCACGTACCTGCACGGCCCGGTGCTCCCACGCAACCCGGCGCTCGCCGACCTCATGATCGGCTGGATCCTCGGTGCCGACCTCGCTCCGCTCGAGGACGAGCTGGTCGAGCGGCTCCGCACCGAGCGGCTCGAGGACGCGAGCGCGCGCGGCTGGCGCGCCCGCCGGCGCGACCTCCACCTCAACCGGGGCTGACCTCCGGCACCGTTTCGGGATCCACCCGCGCCGACGCCTCGGAGCGATCGTGCACCCCGGTCGCCCGGTCGATCAGCGCCCCGCACGCGAGCACCACCGCCATCCCCGTCGCGACGCCTCCGATCGCGTCGATGGGGTAGTGCTTTCTCGCCGCCACCACCGACACCGCGGTCAGGGTGCCGAGCGCACCGAGCGCGACGCCCAGCCCCAGCCGCAGCCCGGGCCGGCGCACGAACGGCACCGCGAAGATCCACGTGAGCGTGGTCCAGGCCGCCACGCCGGCCGCGGTGCCCGACGGGTAGTACTGCGCGCTTCCCCCCCACACGTAGTGCCGGTCGACGACCGGCTTCAGCACCGCCTCCACGATGAACACCGTCCCCGGCACGGTGGCGAGGGCGACGAGCGCGGGCCAGTTCCGTCGGGCGACCGCCCAGATCGCGAGGAGGGCGACGACCGCCGCGAAGAAGGCCGGCGAGCCGATCGCCTGCCCGAAGTCGACCAGCGCGCGCGGCAGGTGCGCACTGCGCAACCAGTCCATCACCGGTCGCTCGACGGACCAGGCCGACGACGACCCCCGCGTCAGCGCACCCAGGACGGCGACCACCAGCACGAGCGCCCCGATGACCCACCCGATCACCGGCCACAGGAAGTCCGGGATCAGCCCGGCCCCACGAGATCGGCCCGCCATCCGCCTACTGCCTGAGCTCCACGGGCGTCGACTCCGGTTCCGTGACCGCGCGGATGCGGTCGATCTTCTCGTCCGCGTGGTTGACGTCGCCGCCCTGCTCGGCGAGCAGCTCGGCGCGCGCCGCTTCCGACTCCGCCTCGGCGCCCGCGTCGGCCGAGGCCAGGACCGCGTCGATGCCGTCCTCCATGATCCGCTCGGCCTCGGCCACCAGCGCGTCGACCATCTCGGCCTCGGGCACGACCCGCACCACCTTGCCCTTCACGAACAGGTGGCCGCGCCCGCGGCCCGCGGCGATCCCGAGGTCCGCCTCGCGCGCCTCACCGGGGCCGTTCACCACGCACCCCATCACCGCGACCTGCAGCGGGATGTCGCGGTCCGTCAGCGCCGCCTGCGCCGCGTTCGCCACCTGGATGACGTCGACCTCGGCCCGACCGCAGCTCGGGCACGCGATGAGGTCGAGCCCCTTCCGCTCGCGCAGGCCCAGTGCCTCGAGCAGCGTGCGGCCGGCGCGCGCCTCCTCCACCGGGTCGGCGGTGAGGGAGTAGCGGATCGTGTCGCCGATGCCCTCGCTCAGGAGCGTGCCGATCCCGGCGGTCGACTTCACCAGCCCCGCCGGCGGCGGGCCGGCCTCGGTGACGCCGAGGTGGAGCGGGAAGTCCACGGTCTCGGACAGCAACCGGTACGCGTCGATCATCGTCGGCACGTTGCTCGCCTTCACCGAGATCTTGCAGTCCTCGAAGCCGACCTCGCGGAAGTACGCGAGCTCGCGCTCGGCCGACGCGACGAGTGCCTCGGGGGTCGCCCCACCGTGACGCTCGGCGATGTCCGGGTCCAGGCTGCCGGCGTTCACGCCGATGCGGATCGGCAGGCCCCGGTCCTTGGCCTCGCGCGCGACGACCTTGATGTGCTCCGCCTTGCGGATGTTGCCCGGGTTGAGCCGCAGGCCCTGCACACCGGCTTCCATCGCCGCGAGCGCGAGCCGGTACTGGAAGTGGATGTCGGCGATGATCGGCACCGGCGAGCGCGGGACGATCTGGGCGAGACCCTCGGCGGCGGCCTCCTCGTTGCACGTGCAGCGCACGATGTCGCAGCCCGCCGCGGCGAGCGCGTAGATCTGGGCGAGCGTCGCGTCGACGTCCGCGGTCTTCGTCGTGGTCATCGACTGGACCGAGACCGGGGCGTCGCCGCCCACGGCGACGGACAGCCCCGGGGGGCGGCCGACGAGGACCTGCCGGGTCGGACGGCGCTCGTGCATGCCGCCTCAGCCTAAGCCGTCCGCGGGCCCGGCCCCGCGCCGGCATGCCGAGGCTGAGTCAGGTTCCGGTGAAGATCTGGCGCACATCCAGGTACATCGTCGACAGCCCCAGCGCCAGCACCACCACGAGCACCGCGGCGGTGATCGGCATCAGGCGCTTGTAGTCCACCTGGACGTGCCGGCCGGTGACCTTGGACGCGAAGTACTCGTAGATCGCCACCGCCGCGTGGCCACCGTCGAACGGCAGCAGCGGGATCAGGTTGAACAGCGCGAGGAACAGGTTGATCGTCGCGAGCAGGACGAGCAGCACCCAGACGCTGCCGCCGACGATGCTGCCGCCGTCAGCCACGATGCCGACGATCGAGCGCGGGCGCTGCTCGTTGCTGAACGATCCCTTCGACCCGGGCGCGGTCACCGTCTTGCCGTACTTCTCCACGCCGGACGGCGAGAACACCTTCGCGAGCCCGCCGACGGTCGCCGTGGTGGCGCGCCACATCCAGTTGAAGCTCTGCGGCACCGCTTCGAACACGGAGTAGGTCTGGCGGATGCTGTTCGGGTACACCCCGAGCTTGCCCTCACCGCCGACGTTCTGGGGCTTCGCGGTCACGGAGACCAGCTCGCCGTGGCGCCGGACGGTGACGTCGATGTCCTTGCCCGCGTTGGGACGGACGTTCGCGCCGAGATCGTCCCAGTTCTTGATCCGCACGCCGTTGATCGCCACGATCTTGTCGCCGGCCTTCAGGCCCGCGGCCGCCGCGGGGCTCTTGCGCTGCACCTGATCGACCGCGGTTCCCGGCTTGAACTCGCCGTTGCCCACGATGACGACGAAGAAGAGGACGTAGGCGATCAACAGGTTGACCGTGATGCCCGCGAGGATCGTCTTGAGCTTCTTGCTCGTCGACGCATTGCGGTACGCGCGGGGCTCGTCCTCGGGATCGATCTCCTCGACGTTGCTCATCCCGATGATGCGGACGTAGCCGCCGGCCGGGATCGCCTTCACGCCGTACTCGGTCTCGCCGTGGCGGAACGACCAGAGCCGCGGCCCGAACCCGACGAAGAACTCCGTGACCTTCATGCCCGCGCGCTTGGCCATGATCATGTGACCGGCCTCGTGCAGCATGATCGTGAGGATCAAGCCGACGACGATCGAGATCGTCACCCAGGCCGACGGCCGGGCGAGCACGAGCAGCGCGATCCCCACGAGGATCACCGCGATGCCGGTGACGGCCTTCTTGGTCTCGACCGGGGGGGAGTCGTCGAGCGGATCTTTCACAGGGACCTCATGCGGCGGCTCGGTTGGCGATGACACGCCGGGCCCGCTCGCGCGCGACCCGGTCCGTGTCCAGAACGTCCGAGACGTCATCGACGTTCCCGGTCCCGGCCTGGAGCACCTCGTCCACGGTCTCGGCGATCCCGAGCCACGGGATCGCCCCGGCCAGGAACGCCTCCACGGCGACCTCGTTGGCCCCGCTGAGCACGGCCGGCGCCCCACCCCCGGCCCGGCCGGCCGCGTACGCGAGCCCGAGGCCCGGGAACGCCTCGAGATCCGGCGGCTCGAAGGTCAGCGTTCCGAGCGACGACCAGTCGATGGCCCCGAACGGCTGGTCGAGGCGGGCCGGCGCGCCGAGCGCCAGGCCGATGGGGAGCTTCATGTCGGGCATCGACAGCTGGGCGATGGTGGCGCCGTCCCGGAACTCGACCATCCCGTGCACCACCGACTGCGGGTGCACCACGACCTCGATCCGATCGAAGTCGATGCCGAACAGCTCGTGCGCCTCGATCACCTCCAGGCCCTTGTTGATCAGGGTCGACGAGTCGACGGTGATCTTGGGACCCATGCTCCAGGTCGGGTGCTGGAGCGCGTCGGCCACGGTCACGTGCGCGAGCTCCGCCCGGGTCCGGCCCCGGAACGGTCCGCCGCTCGCGGTGAGCACGACCTTGGCGACCTCGTCGGGAGTCCCGGCGCGCAGAGCCTGGTACACGGCCGAGTGCTCGGAGTCGACGGGGACGATCTCGCCGCCGCCCGCCCGCCGCGCCTTGGCCACCACGGGCCCACCGGCGATGAGGCTCTCCTTGTTGGCGAGCGCGAGCCGCTTGCCGTGCTCGAGCGCGGCGAGCGTCGCGGGAAGCCCGGCGAAGCCGACGACCGCATTGAGGACCACATCCGCTTCGGGCAGCGCGGCGAGGTCGGCGAGCACCTCGGGCGCGTCACCGGCGAGCCGCGCCCGGTTCGCGGGGACGCCCAGCACCTCGGCCTGGGCCGCGAGCGCCGCCTCGTTGCGACCGGCGGCGAGGCCGACGACGCGGTAGTCGTCGGGGTGGTCCCGGATGACGTCGATCGCCTGCGTCCCGACCGACCCCGTCGATCCCAGGAGGACGACGTTGATGGGTGGGGACATCAGCCGATCGTCAGCGCGCGAGCGAGGTAGTACACCGCGGGCAGGCAGAACAGGATCGCGTCGAAGCGGTCCAGGATCCCGCCGTGGCCCGGGAGCAGCGTGCCGAAGTCCTTCACGCCGAGGTCCCGCTTGATCATCGACTCGCAGAGGTCGCCGAGCGGTGCCATCACCGCGACCGTCAGGCCGAGGGCCAGCGCGTCGGTGAGGTCTCCCCACGGCGTGATCTGCTTCACGACGATCACCGCGACCAGGACCGAGGCGGTCATCCCGCCGAGGAGGCCCTCGATCGTCTTGTTCGGTGAGATGTCGGGGACGAGGCGTCGCTTGCCCAGCTGCGAACCGACCAGGTAGCCGAACACGTCGTAGCCCACGACGCAGAGCACGACGCCGAGGATGAGGCCCACGCCGTTCTGGTAGCTCAGGAGCAACCCGGCGAAGCCGCCGAGGACCCCGACGTACACGAAGCCCATCACCGTCACCGCGACGTTGACGACGGGACGGGCCCGCACCACCTGGAACAGGTACCAGAGGAGGGCGAAGACCGTGACGATCGCGAGCGTGAACGGGAACGCGAACTCGCCGCGCTTGAACGCGATCGGGACGATGGCGATCGAGCCGACGACCGCGAGGATCGTCGCGGGCCGGAAGCCCCGGCGGTGGAGGCCCTGGAAGAGCTCGAGGGAGGCGAGCCCGACGATCGCGGTGGCGAGCACCATCGTCGCGTCGCGCCCGAGCTTGAGGCAGATCAGCGCCAGCACCGCGATGCCCACCCCGGTGATCACACGCGTGGTGAGATCCGGCTCGGCGCCGGGCGCGACGAGGTCCGCCTCGGGTGGGCGCGTCGGCCGGCGTGCCGCGGCACCGCCGGCGGCCGCCCGGGCCCCGGCCTCGGTGCGGGGCCGGATCCGGCGCCGGGCCGCGACCTCACGATCGAAGGCGGTGTCGTCGTCCTCGGGCGCGGCCGCGAGGGCACCGACGTTCGTCGTGTCGTCGCCGAGCGCGTCGATCGACTCGTACTCCTCCTGGGCCCAGTCGCCGACCCCGGTGAGGAAGCGCGGGCCGGTCGCGGTGCTCGCGGCGGCCGAGTACGCGTCGAGGCTCTCCTCCCCGGTGAGGTCGACCGGCTCGGCCTCGGGCAGGAGCAACGGCATCTCGCCGGTCGGCGGCTCGGTCCAGTGCGGCAGCGTCGCCGACGGGACGTCACCCTCCGCCACCTCGACGACGACCTCGTCGTCGGCGGCGGGTGCATCGACGTCCGGTCGGGGCTCGGGCTCGTCGTCCGCGAGCTCGTCGATGCCCACCACCATCTCGTCGTCGTCGACGTCGCCGGCCGGCTCGATCGGGTCGGAGTCCTCGAGCAGCGAGATCGCCCGGTCGGGTCCGTCGTCGGGCTCGCGGGACTCGTGCCCGACCTCGTCGTCGCCGGTGCTGGCGCGGGGTACGACGTCGGGCGCGGGCTCGTCGGCGGAGCGGGGGAAGCGGACCGAGGGTCGGATGGCCGGATCGGGCCGGGCGGGCACGTCGCCGTAGCGGGTGTCCTGGTCGCTCAGCCGGCGGCCGACGGTTCCCGCGTCGAGTGCGGCCTGGGCCTCCTCGGCGCCGAGGATCCGGACCCCTTCGGGCGTGGCGCGGCCTGGCGCGGCGGGCTCGGCCGCCTGTCCCTCGTCCAATTCGTCGTCGCGCCGGTCGGTCACGGCATCCTCCGGGTGGCCCGCGGTCAAGGCTAGACCTCGAGCAGCTCGCGCTCCTTGTGGGTGAGCATCTCGTCGATCTCGGCGATCACCTCGGCGACGGCCTTCTCGAGGTCCTTCTCCACCCGATCCAGCTCGTCCCGGGAGATCTCGCCGGCCTTCTCGAGTCCCTCGAGCTCCTTGCGGGCATCCCTGCGCACGTTCCTCACCGCGACCCTGCCGTCCTCGGCCCGGGTCTTCACCACCTTCACCAGGTCCTTGCGGCGCTCCTCGGTCAGCTGCGGGAACGTCAGGCGGATCACCTGGCCGTCGTTGCTGGGGTTGATCCCGAGGTCGCTCGTCTGGATGGCCTTCTCGATCGCCTTCATCGCGCCCTTGTCGTACGGCTGGACGACGAGGACCCGGGCCTCGGGGACGCTGAACCCGGCCAGCTGCTGCAGGGGCGTCTGGGCGCCGTAGTAGTCGACCATCAGCTTCTCGACCTGGGCCGGGCTCGCCCGGCCGGTGCGGATCCCGCCGAACTCCTCGCGCAGGTGGCTCACGGCCTTCTTCATCCGCTGCCGCGTCTGGGCGGTGATCTCCTTGGCAGTCGCCACGACCTATCCCTCCCTCGAGCTCACGAGCGTGCCGATCGCCTCGCCGAGCAGCGCCCGGCGGATGTTCCCCGGCGCGGTGACGTCGAACACGATGATGGGCAGCTTGTTGTCCATGCAGAACGTGATCGCGGTCGAGTCCATGACCTTGAGGCCCCGGTTGAGCACCTCGAAGTGGCTGATCTCGGTGAGCTTCACCGCGCTCGGGTCGAGCCGCGGGTCGGCGCTGTAGACCCCGTCCACCCCGGAGTGGGTGCCCTTGAGGATCGCCTCGGCCCCGATCTCGGCGCCGCGCAGCGCCGCCGTGGTGTCGGTCGTGAAGTACGGGTTGCCGGTGCCGGCGGCGAACACCACGACCCGGCCCTTCTCGAGGTGGCGGGTCGCCCGCAGCGGGATGTACGGCTCGGCGATCTGCGCCATCGTGATCGCGGTCTGGACCCGCGTCGGCTGGCCGACGCCCTCGAGCGCGTCCTGCAGCGCCAGCGCGTTGATGACGGTGGCCAGCATGCCCATGTAGTCGGCGCGCGCCCGGTCCATGCCGCGGGTCGCGCCGACCATGCCCCGGAAGATGTTGCCGCCGCCCACGACGATGGCGATCTCCACGCCGAGCTCGGCGCGCGCGTCGGCGACCTCCTCGGCGATCCGTTGGACCACGGCGGCGTCGATCCCGAACGAGATGCTCGTGTCGGCGAACGCCTCACCCGAGAGCTTCAGGATCACACGGCGGAACCGGCTCTCGCTCATCTGCTCCGCTCCTGGCGGCTGCGCCGCCGGGCCGCTCGGGCCACGTTCGCCATTCGGTGGAATCCTCGGCTCGCCTGGGGCTCACTCATGTCGTCCCCGTCTGGTTCGCGTCCAGAGCGACCCTATTCCTCGCCCACCTTGACCCGGGTGAACCGTCGGACCGAGGCGCCGGGGGCGAGGCCCTCGACGAGCGAGCCCACCGTCACCTTGGGGTCCCGCACGAAGCCCTGCTCGAGCAGCACGTAGTCCTTGTAGAAGCCGTTGAGACGGCCTTCCACGATCTTGCCGATCGCCGCCTCGGGCTTCCCCTCGTTGCGCGTGAGCTCGGTGAGCACCTCGCGCTCCTTGTCGATCGCGTCGGCGGACACGTCCTCGCGCCGGACGTACCGGGGCGCGGCGCTGGCGATGTGCAGGGCCAGGTCGTGGGCGAGCTCCCTGGCCTTCGGGTCCGAGGCGTCGACCCCGCCGAGCTCGACGAGGACGCCGATCGTGCCCCGCTCGTTCTGGATGTGCTTGTACCCGTCGAGCACCCCGTCCGCGGTCTCGTAGCGGACGACCCGGCCGAGCTCGATCTTCTCCCCCAGGGTCGAGACCAGCAGCCCGATGGTCTCGCCCACCGTCGAGCCCTCGAAGGGCTGGTCGGCGAGGCCGACATCGCCGTGCTCGGCGACCTGCTCGGCCAGGGCCGCGACCGTGGAGACGAAGTCCTTGCCCTTGGCGACGAAGTCCGTCTCGCAGGTCAGCTCGACGAGCGCGGCGACGTTGCCGTCGAGGACGACGTCCACCGTCCCCTGCTCGGCGCTGCGCCCGGCGCGCTTCGACGCGCCCAGCCCCTGCTTGCGCAGCCAGTCGACCGCGGCCTCCTGGTCGCCGTCGGTCGCCTGGAGGGCCTGCTTGCAGTCCATCATCCCGGCGCCGGTGACCTTGCGCAGGGCGGCGACGTCTCTCGCGGAGACCTCAGCCACGGTCGCTCTCCTGCACCTCGGTGCGGGCCGCTTCCGCGTCGACCGTCGGGTCCTCGACCCGCGGCGGTTCCGTCTTCTCCTTCTTCGCCTCGGCGAGGCGCGCCTCGTGGGCGGCCTGGTCGGCGGCGGCCTGGTTCCGCGCCGCGGCCTGCGCCTCGGCCCGCTTGCGCTGCTCCTCCGGGCTCAGCGCCTTCGGCGCGACGGCCTCGGCCTTCGTGCCGGGTCGCGCGCCGCGCTTCTGGGCCAGGTGGCGGCCCTCTTCGACCGCGTCGGCGATCACCCGGCACATGAGGTTCGAGGCGCGGATCGCGTCGTCGTTGCCGGGGATGACGTAGTCGATGATGTCCGGGTCGCAGTTCGTGTCCACGACCGCGACGACCGGGATCCCGAGCCGGTTCGCCTCGGTGACCGCGATGTGCTCCTTCTTCGTGTCGATCACGAACACGATGCTCGGGAGCTTCTCGAGGTTGCGGATGCCGCCGAGGTTCCGGTCGAGCTTCACCAGGTCGCGCTTGACCTTCAGCCCTTCCTTCTTGATCATCTGCTCGGTCTCGCCGGTCGCGACGAGGCGCTCGAGCTCGCGGATCTTCGCCACGCGTGCGTGCACGGTCTGGAAGTTCGTGAGCATGCCACCGAGCCAGCGGAAGTTGACGTACGGCATGCCGCTACGCGTGGCCTGGGTCTGGACCGGCTCCTGCGCCTGCTTCTTCGTGCCGACGAACATGACCGTCCCGCCGTCGGCGACGGTGCTGCGGACGAACCGGTACGCGGTGTCGATCCGGTCCAGGGTCTGCTGCAGGTCGATGATGTAGATGCCGTTGCGCTCACCGAAGATGAACCGCTTCATCTTCGGGTTCCAACGGCGCGTCTGGTGGCCGAAGTGCACTCCGGCCTCCAGCAGCTGCTTCATGGTGACGACAGCCACGCGGAGAATCCTTCCCTCGGGTTGGTGAACCTTCCGCCCGAGCCGCACCTCCGGGCTGAGCCGGAGGCGACCGTTGGGTGCCGGGCGTGCAACATCCCGAGCCGGATGCTCGGGTCTGCGGGGAACTGTAGCCGAGACCTCATCGCGGGCTCCGGGCCGGCGCGGTGATCCGACCCGCCGCGAATGCCTGCACGGCGTGGCGTTCGACCAGCCGCTGGGCCACCACGACGACCTTCCCTGCGGCCGCGAGCCCGACCGGCAGCCCGGCCGGACGCCGCCGGACCCGGACCGCGCCGGTTGCGCGGTCCAGGATGATCACCTCCCCCGCCTCGTTGCCGACGAGCACCGCGTCCCCCACCACCAGCGGGCGGGCGTGGACATCGAGGGCGCGGCGTGTCCGTCGACCAGACCCGTACGCCGCTCTCGGCGTCGAGGCGGGTCACGTGGCCGAGCTGGTCCACCGCGAAGAGATCACGGCCGGCGACGCGTGGGACGAGGTCGGGCTGGGACGGCGCCGCGACCCGCGTCCTCCAGCGCGGCGCGCCGTCGGCCAGCGCGAAGGCGCGCACCGCACTGTCGTGGCGGCCGGAACCCGCGCTGATCGCGACCGTGCCCGGCGCGATCACGGGAGATCCGGCCATCACCGGCAGCGGCCGCTCCCAGCGCAGCGCTCCGGTCGCCCCGTCGACGATGCGCAGCCGGGTCCCCGCGGCGTCCGGCTGCCACACGGTCGCCACCGCGCCGGACGCGTCGTCGACCGCCGGCACCCCCCGGGGCCGGCCGGGGAGGCGGACCGACCAGCGGGTCCGGCCGGTCGGGCTGTCGATGCCGACCAGCCCACCCTCGACCGTCGAGACGACCGCCACCGGGGACCCGCCGCCCGGCGCCACCAGCGCGACCGGGCCCGGCGTCTCGGCCGTGTCGAGCTGCCAGCGGACCTTCCCGGTGTCGCGCTCGAGCGCGACGAACCCGGAGTCGGTCGCGAGCAACACCGTGTCGCCCCGCAGCGCCCCGACCGGCTCCACGCCGGCCACCGGCACCTCCCAGCGGCGGGTGCCGGTCGTGATCGTCAGCGCGGTCACCCAGTCGTCGCCGACGACGACCGCGAAGTCGTCACCGTCGTCGAGCATCGTCGCCGCCCACCGGGGCAGCGTGCGCGACCAGACCGGCGGGACGACCGTCGGGCTCGGGACGCGGTGACCGGTGCGGGTCCGGCCCGGCGCCTTCGCCACCGGCGCGCCGGTCCGCACCAGGACGAGCGCGACCGCGCCGACGATCACCGCGAGCGCGATCAGCATCCGGCGCCGGAACCGGCGCGACCGACCTCCGGGTCCGCGCCCGTGCCGCGGGCCGTGTGACGCAAGGAGCCGCGGCGTCGCCGGCCGGGCGTCCTGCCAGAACGTCATCGCCTCGCCCCTTCCGTCGGCGCCGCTGCGCTCGGGAGCCCTGCGACCTGCGCGGCGGCACCGACCGTGTGCTCGGCCCGGCTGATCAGCACCGGTTCGACCGCGCCCCGGATGCCCGTCACGACGCCGACGCACGGCGGCGGCCGGTCCTCGAGCGCGAGGCGCGCCGCGTCGAGCGCGGCCGGGTCCCGCACGATCGCTCCATGGTCCGCGATCCCCGCGGGATCCACCGTCACGACGCGGGCGCCCGGCAGCCCGATGTGGTCGGCGGGAACCACGACGTCGTCGGCCCCGCCGATGGAGGTCACGTCGATCTGCTCGGGTGGCGCCGTCACGCGGCAGGCCGCGGATCAGCGACGAGCCCTCTGCGAGCTGGCCCGTGGACGTGCCGCCGGTCGGCGGGACCGCACCCGCGGCGATCGCGTCCACCCCGTCGAGCGCGGCCCGTCCCGCGTTGGTGCTGCGCACCCGCCCGACCGCGGTCGCGGCCGGGGCGCCCTCCAGCGGCGACGACAGCGTGACCACGGAGCCGAGCGGCGGGAGGGTGGGGTCCGCGGGGTCGTAGAGGTGAGCGAGGAACTCGGCGACGACGACCCCGCCCTGCGAGTGCGCGATCAGATCCACCTCGCGGCCCGGCTGCTCGCGCTGCACCTCGCGCAGCTGCGACTCGAGCCGGCGCGCGGCGGCCCGGAGGTCGCTCCAGGTCTGCGCGCGCGTGTACGCGCCCACCGCCGGGCGCGTAGGAGAACGACCGCACCTCGCCGGCGCGGTACCCGAGGCGCGCCGGTGTCCAGGTCCAACGCCCGACCCGTCGCCGGGTCGGTGCTGCTGTCGATGCCCGCGACCGTCATCGCGAGATGGCCGGATCCCCCGCCGCTCGGGGGCCGGCTCGTGTCCGCGGTGCAGTCCGTGCGCGAGCGCGCCCAGGCGAGCAGCCGCTCGGCCATCGCGGTCTCGTCGGCCACGATCGGTGCGGCGAGCGAGCTGCGCCACACCCAGCCCGCGGCGCGGCCGAGGATCTCGGCCTCGGTGCGCACGGGCGCCGCGAGGGTCCGCGCGACCGTGGTCACGTCGTCCCAGACCCCCGAGAGCGCGTCGAGCGGGCCCGAGCCGCGGTCGGACGCGACCGTGGGAGCGCGCCCGGCGCCAGGTGCAGCGAGTCCGCGAGCGAGCGGCGCTCGACCGCGGGAGGGTCGTAGCCGGCCTGGTCCGGTTCGTCGGCCGGTACGAGCCGGATCAGGCGGCTGAGGTCGGGCGGACGGAACAGGACCATCGGGTCGACGTAGCGGTCCCCGACCCGGAGCCCGAAGTGGAGCACACCGGCGTGCTCGCCGACCCCGCCGCCCGCGGTGCCGACCACGTCGCCGCGCGCCACCGTCTGGCCCCGGTGCACCGCGACGGACGCGAGGAACGAGTACGAGGTGCGGAGGTTGCCGGGATGGCCCACGACGACGTGCCGCGACCCGGCGACCGAGCCTGCGAACACGACCCGGCCCCCGTTCGCGGCCCGGACCGCGGTGCCGGCGGGCGCGACGAAGTCGACGCCGCGGTGGCCGGCGCCGTAGCGCTGTCCTCGGCGCGACGAACGGCGCGGCGACGGCACCCGCAACCGGGCGCATCCAGGTGCCCGGCGCGTTCGGCACTGCGGCCGAGGCCGTGGTCGTGCGGGTGACGATGCACCCGACCGCGAGCGCGACGACGACCGCGCGAAACCAGGCGGAAGGGGAACGGAACCCCATCGGCGACTCCCGTCAGACGATGACGCGGGAGGGGGAAGCCGAGTGGGAGGAAGTGCGACGAACCTACCGCACGGGTGGGACGCGCACCAGGGTCAGGGGAGCCGTTCGGACGCGGGCTCGACCAGACGCGAGCGCAGCTGCAGGATCGCCTTCGTGTGGATCTGGCACACCCGGCTCTCGGTCACGCCGAGGACGTCGCCGATCTCGGCGAGCGTCAGTCCCTCGTAGTAGTAGAGGGTGAGCACGAGCCGCTCGCGGTCGGGCATGCGGTTGATCGCGTCGGCGAGCACGTGCTTCATCTCGTCGACCTCGAACGCGGCCACCGGGTCGTTCACCCGGTCCGCGACCGTGTCCCCCACCGTGGTGCCACCACCGCGGTCACCCGCGCTCAGCAGCTCGTCGAGCGCGACGAGCCCGACGAAGCTGATCTGCGACAACGTCTGCGCGAGCTCGCCCTCGGTCACGCCGAGCTCGGCAGCGACCTCGTTCTCCTGGGGCGTGCGCAGCAGCTCGTTCTCGAGCTTCGAGTAGGCGCGCTCGATCGAGCGGGCCTTCGAGCGCACCGAGCGCGGGACCCAGTCGATCGAGCGCAGCTCGTCGATGATGGCGCCCTTGATGCGGGAGATCGCGTAGGTCTCGAACTTGAAGCCGCGTGCCGGGTCGAACTTGTCGATCGCGTCGATGAGCCCGAAGATCCCGTAGCTGACGAGGTCGGCCTGCTCGATGTTCTGGGGCAGGCCCGCCGGCGACGCGGCCCGCGACGAACTTGACCAGCGGCGAGTAGTGCAGGATCAGCCGCTCGCGCGCGTCCCTGCCGCCGTCGCCCTCCTTGTAGTCGCGCCAGAGCTCGGCGACGACCTCGGCGTCGGCTTGGGCAGAGACGGTGGTCGTGTCGTCAGGCACGGGGATGGGTTGCCTCGTAGACCGCCCGAAGGCGTTCGCGGGTCAGATGGGTGTAGATCTGCGTGGTGGCGAGGTCGGCATGGCCGAGCAGCTCCTGCACGGCCCGGAGGTCCGCACCACCTTCGAGCAAGTGCGTAGCGTAGGCGTGACGGAGGACGTGTGGGTGCAAGGTGCGCCCATCGGGCATCGGGTGGCGGTCCACGATGCGCCGGGCGTCACGGGGCTGGAGCCGGTGCCCCCGCCGGTTGAGGAAGACCGCATCGGCCGGGGAACCGGGTCCGGCGACCACCGGACGGCCCTCGCGGAGCCAGGCGCTCAGGGCGTCCGCGGCGGCCGCGCCGAGCGGGACCCGGCGTACTTTGGCCCCCTTCCCGAGCACGGTGAGCATGCCGCGGGCGATCTCGCAGTCACCCCGGGTGAGGCCGCAGAGCTCCGAGACCCGGAGCCCGGTCCCGTAGAGCACCTCGAGGACGGCGACGTCCTGGAGCGCGAGGGCCCGGGCGACCGGGTCCTCGCCGGGATCGACGACCGCAGCCCCGTCGAGCAGCGCGCCGGCTTCGCTCGCGCTCGGCACCCGGGGCAGCCGAGCCGGGCCCTTCGGCGCGCGCAGCGACCGGCCGGCGTCCGTGGCGACGACGCCGTGGCGCTTCAGGTAGCGGAGGAAGGAGCGCAACGCGGCGGCCTTGCGGGCGATCGTGCGTTTCGCGAGCCGCTGGGTGCCGAGGGAGGCGAGGTACCGGCGCAGCGTGGCGTGGTCGAGACGGTCGGGCGTCGCGCAGCCGCCGCGCTCCGCCCACGCCACGAACTGTCGGGCGTCCCGCTCGTACGCCTCGCGCGTGTGGGGGCTGGCCGCCGTCAGGGAGGCGACGTACCCGTCGACATCCCAGGGCATCGAACCCCAGGCTACCGCCGCCGACTCAGCGTCGACGGACCTCGAACAGCTCGATCGGCTCGTCGAAGCCCTTGAGCTCCGGGGTGCCGATCGAGCTGAACTCGTATCCGTCGGCTGCGGCACGGACCGTGGCCGCGGCCAGGACCGCGTTCGGAGCAGCGAGCCCGGTCGTCCGGGAGGCCAGGTTCACGACCGGCCCGAAGTGGTCGCCGTCGCGGGTGAGCACGGCACCGTGCGCGAGGCCGCCGCGCACCGGCGGCAGCCGCGGGTGGTCCGAGAAGCGCTCGGAGAGCCGCAGCGCGATCTCGCATCCCGTGCTCGGGGCGGGCGCCACGTACATCACCTCGTCGCCGATGAGCTTCACCACCCGCCCGCCGGCGTCCACGACGACGTCCGCGCTCAGCTCGTCGAACTCGGCCAGCGCGGTGCCGAGCTCGCGGATCGACAGGCGCTGGGCGAGCGCGGTCGACCCGACGAGGTCCGCGAACCCGACCGTCAGCTGCTGGGTGCTCTGGTCCCCGGCGTTCACGGGGCGCTGCAGGGCCTCGACGTGGCGCAGGAAGATCACGTCCAGGACCTGCGATGCGCTGCGGAGGAGCGCGACCGCCTCGGTGTTCGCGTGTGCGAGCGCGAGCCCGCCGGGGTCGTCGGCGAGCGCGGGTCCGCCCACGTTGACGAGGAACGCGGCAATCGCCGCGTCGGCGATACGAGCCATCGACGAGCCAATCACCCTGACCACCTGCAGGACCACGTCCTCGCCGAGCCACTCCGCGGCGGCCTGGTAGATGCGGAGCGCCTCCGCCTCCTCCTCCGTGAAGATCCGGGCGCCGGGCCCGGGATCGGGGAAGCCGGCGGCGCGCCACACCCGCGCCGACATCTCGAGCGGCACGCCGGCGCGGGCCGCGAGCTCGGACTGGGTGAGCAGCGCCCCCGACCCCCGGAGCGCGCGCGTCGAGGCCACCACGGCGAGATCGGGGTACGCCGCGACCAGCTCGTCGACCGTCGCACCGAGGTCGAGGAGGTACTCGATCAGCGCGAGCCGTTCGCTCGCGAGCTCTCCGTCCGGGTCGTAGATCCCGAGCGCCACCAGCTCGTCGACGGTCGGCCGCCCCTGCGCCACGGGCGAACGCTACGCCCAGAGCTGTCCCACCCTCCCGATACCGTGCGGGCCGCCGTCGAGGTGCCGCGGTCACGGCCCTCCTGTTCCGTCACCGGTTCCGGAGGTCCCCGTGCTCGCCTCGATCCCCAGCGCGACCCTGCTCGGCGTCGACGGTCAACCCGTCTGGGTCGAGGTCCACGTCAGCTCGGGCCTGCCCTGCTACCACGTCGTCGGTCTCCCCGACGCGGCCGGACGCGAGTCACGCGAGCGGGTGCGCGCCGCGCTCCTCTCGTCCGACGCCGAGTTCCCGCTCAAGCGCATCACGGTCAACTTCGCGCCGGGCAACGTCCGCAAGACCGGTGCCGGCCTCGAGCTCGCGATCGTGCTCGGGATCATGCTCGCCGAGTCCCGGCTGCCCGAGGACGTGCTCGACGGCGTCGGCGTGCTCGGCGAGCTCGGGCTCGACGGGACGGTGCGTCCGGTCCCCGGGACGCTGGTGCTCGCGGACGCGCTGCGCCGCGCCGGTGTCGAGCACCTGATCGTTCCGATGGCCAACGCGCACGAGGCCCGGCTGCTGCCGGGCCTCACGGTCCGCTCCGCCCGGACCCTCGGCGAGATCCGAGCCTGCCTCAAGGGCGAGCTCCCGTGGCCCGACCCGGACCCTCCTCCGCCCGAGCCGCTCGCGGAGGACGGCCCCGCGTCGGAGCCGCTCGACCTCGCCGACGTCCGCGGCCTCGCGACCGCACGCGTCGCGCTCGAGGTCGCCGCCGCGGGCTCGCACCACCTCATCTACGCGGGACCGCCCGGCGCGGGCAAGACGATGCTGGCCCGCCGGCTCCCGACGATCCTGCCCCCGCTGGATCCCGACGAGTCGTTCGAGGTGACTCGCATCGCGTCGGCCTCCGGCGGCGAACCGCCCACCCGCCTCGCCCGCGAGCGCCCCTTCCGCGCGCCGCACCACACCGCCTCGACCGCGGCGCTCGTCGGCGGCGGCTCGGGGCGACCGCGACCGGGCGAGGTCACCCGCGCGCACCGGGGTGTGCTGTTCCTGGACGAGCTCGGGGAGTTCCCACCCGCGGCGCTCGACGCGCTGCGCCAGCCGCTCGAAGAGCGGGTGGTGCGCATCTCGCGCCAGGCCCTGAGCCTCGAGCTCCCGGCCGAGTTCCTGCTCGTCGCGTGCACGAACCCGTGCCCGTGCGGGCTCGAGGCCGCGGCCTGCCGCTGCAGCGACTTCCAGCGGGCCCGCTACCGCCGCCGCCTCTCCGCGCCGCTGCTCGACCGCTTCGACTTGCGCCTCCGGGTCGCGGGCCCGCAGCCGGGCGACGCCCCGGGCGAGCCCTCGGCCGTCGTCGGGACGCGGGTCCTCGCCGCGGTCGAGCGGCAACGCCACCGGCTGCGCGCCACGCCGTGGCGTCGCAACGCGGACGTGCCCGCGGGCGCGCTGGGGCGGTACGTCGCACTCACCGAGGCGGCGACCGACGCGTGGCGGGTCGTGGTCGAGGAGCAGACGTTGACGGGGCGCGGTGCGGCCCGCGTGCGGCGGGTGGCGCGCACTCTGGCCGACCTCGACGACGCGCCCGACATCTCCGGCGAGCACGTCGTGCTGGCCGCGTCGCTGCGGGGTGAGGTCCCGTGAGCAGCGCCGACGAGCTCGCCGCGGCGACGCTGGCCGCGCTCCCCGCATCACCCCGGTGCGCCTGCTGCGGCTGCTGACCCGGTGGCCGGCGCCGGCCGGCGCGCTCGCGGCAGTCACGGCGGGAGACGGCGCGGTTGCGCTCGCGCCGGAGGACCCACGCCGCGCCGACGTGGCGCGGGTCTGGGCCCGGGCGGCGGAACCGACCGCCGCGACCGTCATCGCGACGCTCGAACGTCGGGCGACCCTGGTGCGGTACGTCGGCAGCGCGGCGTACCCGATCGACGAGGGCATCGAGGACCGTCCGGCGGTGCTCCTGGCCGAGGGCGAGCGGCCCGACGTCTTCGAGCGACCTCGCGTCGCGGTCGTCGGCACCCGGGCCGCGACGCCGCACGGCCTCGCCGACGCCCGCGAGCTGGGCGCCGAACTCGCGCGCGCCGGCGTCGTCGTGGTGAGCGGCCTCGCGATCGGCATCGATGGCGCCGCGCACGAGGGCGCGCTCGAGGCGGGCGGCGCGGTCATCGGCGTGGTCGCGACCGGTCTGGACGTCGTGTACCCGCGCCGGCACGGCGCGCTGCACCGTCGTGTGCGCGAGCACGGCCTGCTCGTCACCGAGCAGCCCTTCGGCATCGGACCGCATCCGGCGCGCTTCCCGGTGCGCAACCGGATCATCGCGGCGCTGTCCGATGTCACCATCGTCGTCGAGGCGACAGCGCGCGGCGGCGCCCGCATCACCGCGCGCCACGCGCTCGACTACGGGCGCTCCGTGCTCGCGATCCCCGGATCGCGCCGGAACGCGTCGGCCCGGGGCTGCAACGAGCTGCTCGCGGAGGGTGCACAGCCCCTCCTCGACCCCGCCGACATCACGGTCTCGCTGGAGCTCAGCCCGGGCGGGCGCCGGCATCCCGACCGCGGGCGCCTCGATCTGGTGGGTGCGTCGACCGAGGAGCGAGCGGTCGTCCGGGCGCTGGGCGGCGAGCCGGCCACCGCCGACGAGCTCGTCGGGCGGTCCGGGCTCGGGCCCGGGGCCGTGGCCGTCGCGGTCGCGGGCCTCGTCCGGGCCGGCCGGGCGACCCGGGCCCACGGCCTCGTGTGGCCGCAGTGAAACCTGCCCGGACCAAGTCAAGTATTTGCACCGACCGACCGAAACATCGGGGGTGAACCTGCACCGCTGTCCCTACGACGGAACACCGATCGAGGCCGAGGCCTACTCGGGAGGCTCGTTCCTCCTGTCGTGCACGTCGTGCGGCGCCGAGTGGGAAGCGCACAACTCGCTCGTGCTGCGCGTCACCCCGCCGGACTGGGAGGCGGCGCGGCGCGCCATGGCCGAGGGACCGCCGGTGACGACCGATCCGGTGACGCCCGCGTAGCCGAGCTCGCACCACGTACCGGGCGCGCCGCTACGGTGGCGAAGTGGGATTCAACCCGTTCCGGGAGCAGGTCAGGCACCGCAGCGACATCTTCCTCGTCGCAGCCGCATTCGTCGTGGTGGCCCTGCTCGTGGTCTGGGCGCTCTTCGGATGAACGGCGCCCGCCCGCGATGAGCCCGTACCGGACCGAGCCCGACGGCCCGGTCGAGGTCCGGCACGTGCAGCCGTACGAGGCGGTGAAGGTGTACCGGTGCCCGGGCTGCGACCACGAGATCGCACTCGGACTCGGTCACGAGGTGGTGGTGCCGACGCTCGCGCCGGAGCTCCGGCGCCACTGGCACTCCGGGTGCTGGTTCCGGGAGCAGCGTCGCCGCGAACGTCCGCGGTCGGGGCGCTAGAACGCGCCTTCGATCACGTCGATTACGGGATCCGTGCCGCGCGCGGCCATGACCGACGCGACATCGAAGCGCAGGTCGCGCCCGCCGAGCCGGTGCTCGGCGAGCCAGCGGGCCGCCAGGGTACGGATCCGCTGCTGCTTGACCCGCGTGATCGCCTCCACGGGCGCGCCGAACCGGTCGCTCGTGCGCGTCTTGACCTCGCAGAACACGACCGTCCGGCCCCGGCCGAGGATGAGGTCGAGCTCGCCCTCGCGCCGGCGCCAGTTGCGGTCGAGGATCTGGTAGCCGCGGGTCTCGTACCACCGCGCGGCGAGATCCTCGCCCCGCTGCCCGAGCGCCCGGCGCGGGTCCGGCGCACTGGCGTCGCGCGGCACCGGCTCACAGGTCCTTGCCCGCGAGCTCCTCGATGTTGACGTCCTTGAACGTCACGACGCGGACGTTCGCCACGAAGCGGGCGGGCCGGTACATGTCCCAGACCCAGGCGTCCTGCAGCTCGAGCTCGAAGTACACCCGGCCCTGCTCGTTGCGGACTTCCATCTTCACGCCGTTGGTCAGGTAGAAGCGCCGTTCGGTCTCGACGACGTACGCGAACATCGGCAGGACGTCGCGGTACTCCTTGTACAGCTGGAGCTCGATCTCGGTCTCGTATCGCTCGAGATCCTCAGCGCTCACCGCAACCCCCAGTCGGTGTCGACCGGGCCCAGTGTAGGTCGCGCCGAGCCGCGATCAGGCCCGCTTCTCCTTGATCTTCGCGGCCTTCCCGATACGGTCGCGTTGGTAGTACAGCTTCGCCCGGCGCACGTCCCCGACGGTCTGACGCTCGATCTTCGCGATGATCGGCGAGTGGACCGGGAACGTCCGCTCGACCCCGACGCCGAAGCTGACCTTGCGCACGGTGAAGGTCTCGCGCAGCCCCGCGCCCTGCCGGCGGATGACGGCCCCCTGGAACACCTGGACCCGCTCCCGGTTCCCCTCCACCACCCGGACGTGCACCTTCACGGTGTCGCCGGGTGAGAACGCCGGGATGTCGTCCCGGAGCGATGCGCGGTCGACCAGATCGGTGGGGTTCATGGCGCGAGCGTTCCTCGGATCGAGTGGTTCGGGCGCCGCGCGAGACGCGCGGGCGCGGTGCGGGGCACTGATGTTAGCCAGCCGGGGGCTCGGGCGGGAACTCGTCGAGCAGGGCCCGGTCAGCCGCGCCGAGGCCCTCGAGCCCGCCCACCAGGTCGGGACGGCGCTCCAGGGTCCGCCGGAGCGCCGCGGCCCGCCGCCACCGGGCCACCCGGCCGTGGTCGCCCGAGCGCAGCACCTCGGGTACCGCCCAGCCCCGGAACTCGGCCGGGCGCGTGTACTGCGGGTACTCCAGGAGGCCGTCGGTGAACGACTCGTCGGCCACCGAGTCCTCGTTGCCGAGCACGCCGGGCACGAGCCGGCTCACCGCCTCGATCACGACGAGCGCCGCGGCTTCCCCGCCCGCGAGCACGAAGTCGCCGACGCTCAGCTCCCCGTCGCAGAGGTGGTCCGCGACCCGCTGGTCGACGCCCTCGTACCGGCCGCACACGAGCGAGAAGCCCGGCCGGGACGCCAGGTCGCGCGCCATGGCCTGGTCGAACAGCTGCCCGCCCGCGGCGAGGAGCAGCAGTGGTCGAGGCGGGTCCACCGCCTCGACGGTCGCGAACAGCGGCTCGGGCGTCATGACCATGCCCGCGCCGCCGCCGAACGGGACGTCGTCCACGCTGCGGTGCTTGTCGGTCGCGTGCTCGCGCGGATCGTGGAACCGCAGGTCGAGCAACCCCAGCTCGCGCGCGCGGCCGAGGAGGGAGAGTCCGAGCGAGCGGTCGAGGTACTCGGGGAAGATCGTGACGACGTCGATGCGCATCCCGTCAGTCCCGCCGGTTGACGTCGAGCAGGCCGTCGGGCGGGTCGACCACCACGAACCCCGGACCCTGCTCGACGATGAAGTTCATCGGGACCAGGACGTCGCCCTCGAGGACGAGCAGGTCGCTGGCCGGGTTCGCCTCGACGGCCACCACGGGACCCAGCTCGTGTCCCGCTCGGTCGCGCACCGCGGCGCCGATGAGCTCGTGGACCCACAGCTCGTCGCCGCCGCTCGCCCGCGCCTCGGCGCAGAGCACCAGGCCCCGGAGCGTCTCGGCCGCGGTCCGGTCGTGCACGCCCTCGAACGTCACCAACCAGCGACCGGCGTGCGGCCGGGACTGCTGTACGACGAGCTCGCGGTCGCCGGCGTAGAGCACCGAGCCCGGGTCGAGCCGCTCGACGCGGTCCGAGCCCAGCGCCACACCGACCTCACCGCGCAGGCCGTGGGCCCGGCCGATGCGACCGACCTCGAGCCGATCCGGCCCGGCCACGCGATCGCTACTCGATGACGTCGACGGAGACCTTGATCCCCTCGGCGGCACCCGCGGCGCGAGTCACCTGGCGCAGCGCCTGGATCACCCGACCGCGCTTGCCGATGAGCCGACCCATGTCGCTCGGGTCCGCATGCACGAGCAGCGCCACCTCGTCGCGCCGCTCGACCAGCTCGACCTCGACCGCGTCGGGCTCGTCGGCGATCGCGCGGGTCACGTGCTCGACCACCGCCTTGGCGTGGACGCCGACCGCGCGGTTGCCCTCGCCCGCGACCTCGTCGTCGTCGAAGTCGTCGTCCAACGCGTCGTCGCTCACGCGGACGCCTCGTCGGAGGTCTCGGCCTCGTCGGGCGCGCTCGCCGCTTCCGCGTCCGCGGCGGCAGTGGCCTCGGCGGCCGCCGCGTCAGCCGCGGCCTTGGCCTCGGCCGCGGCATTCGCCTTCGCGGTCGCCTCGCGCTCAGCGCGTGCGGCCTGCCGCGCCCTTGGCCTTCGCGGCCGCGGTGCGCGCGGCGCGGGACTGCGCCTTGCGGTCGGTCTCGTAGCGCTCCCAGATACCCGCGCCGATGAGCAGCTTGTGCACCTGGTCGGTCGGTTGCGCGCCCTGGCGCAGCCAGCCGAGGATCTTCTCGTCGTCGACGCCGAAGTACGACGGCTCCTCGCGGGGCCGGTACTGGCCGAGGATCTCGATGTAGCGCCCATCTCGGGGCGAGCGGCCGTCGGCGACGACGACGCGATACGTGGGCTGCTTGGTCTTGCCCATGCGCATGAGGCGGATCTTGACGGACACCGGTGACGTTCCTCTCGGGGTTCTCTGGGGAGCGCTCCAGGGTAGCGGGAGCGGGACGGCGAGCGCCTACAGCTGGTTCTGCAGGCTCTCGATGCCGCCCGGCGGCAGGCGCATCCGCTTGCCGCCGGCCATGGACTTCATCATCTGCTGGACCTGCTTGAACTGCTTGAGCATGGCGTTGACCTCCTGCGTGGTCGTGCCGCTGCCCTTCGCGATCCGCACCCGCCGGGAGCCGTTGATGACCGACGGGTCCCGCCGCTCGCCCGGGGTCATCGAGCAGATGATGGCCTCGACCCGGCCCAGCTCACCCTCGTCGATCTCGGCCTTGCGCAGCTCCTTGGGCATCCCCGGCATCATCTTCATGAGGTTGCCGATCGGGCCCATCTTGCGCACCTGACGCATCTGGTCCAGGAAGTCCTCGAGCGTGAACTGACCCTTGCGGAGCTTCTCCTCGGCGACCTTGGCCTCGTTCTCGTCGAAGGTCGCCTCGGCCTTCTCGATGAGCGTGAGCACGTCGCCCATGCCGAGGATCCGGCTCGCCATCCGGTCCGGGTGGAACGCCTCGAACTCGTCGAGCTTCTCGCCGGTGCCGACGAAGAGGATCGGCTTGCCGACCACATCCTTGACCGACAGCGCGGCTCCTCCGCGGGCGTCGCCGTCGATCTTGGTGAGGATGACGCCGTCGAGCCCGACCGACTCGTCGAACGCGGTCGCGACGTTGACGGCCTCCTGACCGGTCATCGCGTCGACGACGAGCAGCGTGTCCGTCGGCTTGACCGCGTCGCGCACGTGCCGGAGCTCGTCCATCAGCTCGGTGTCGACCTGGAGCCGCCCGGCGGTGTCGACGATCACCAGGTTCTTGCCCAGGCGTGCGGCCTCGTGCAGCGAGGTCCGCGCCACCTCCACCGGGTCCTTCGGGCCGTCGTCCGGCGCGGACCACACCGGCAGGTCGAGCTGGCGTCCGAGCACGCGCAGCTGCTCGACCGCGGCCGGTCGCTGCAGGTCGGCCGCGACCAGCAGCACGCCGAGCCCCTGGCTCTTCAGCATCCGCGCGAGCTTCCCCGCCGCGGTCGTCTTCCCCGAGCCCTGCAGCCCCGCGAGCATCACGACCGTCGGGGGCTTCGAGCTCATCTCGAGCTTGCCCGTCACCCCGCCGAGGGTGTTGACCAGCTCCTCGTGCACGATCTTGATGACCTGCTGGCCCGGGCTGAGGCTCTTCTGCACGTCCGCGCCGTTGGCGCGCTCCTTGACCCGGGCGATGAACTGCTTGACCACCTTGACGTTGACGTCGGCCTCGAGCAGCGCCAGGCGGATCTCGCGCGCGACCTCGTCGACGTCCTTCTCGCTCAGCCGGCCGCGGCTGCGCAGGCGCGTGAAGATGCCGTCGAATCGGTCGGACAGGGCGTCGAACATCGGAGCGAGTGTACGGCCGGCGGCGGTCCGCGCCGGTACGGCTCAGTCGAAGAGCGCGTCGACGAACTCGGCCGGGTCGAACAGGATCAGGTCTTCCGCACCCTCGCCGACCCCGACCACCTTGACCGGCAGCCCGATCTCGGCCTGGATCGCGAGCACGATGCCGCCCTTCGCGGTGCCGTCGAGCTTGGTGAGCACGACGCCGGTCACCTCGACCGCATCGGCGAACTGGCGCGCCTGGGCGAGGCCGTTCTGCCCGGTCGTCGCGTCGACGACGAGCAGCACCTCTTTGAGCGCCCCGGGCGTGCGGTCGACGATCCGACGCAGCTTCTTCAGCTCCTCCATGAGGTTGACCTTGGTGTGCAACCGGCCGGCGGTGTCGACGAGGACGAGGTCGGCGCCCCGGGTGGACGCCGCGCTCATCGCGTCGAAGACGACGGAGCCGGGATCGGCGCCGTCCTGACCCCGGACCAGGTCCGCGCCGGCGTGCTCGGCCCAGAGCCCGAGCTGGTCCGCCGCCGCGGCGCGAAACGTGTCCGCGGCGGCGAGCACGACCTTGTGCCCTTCGTCGACCTCGCGCTGGGCGAGCTTCGCGATCGTCGTGGTCTTCCCCACGCCGTTCACGCCGACGAACATCCAGACGTTCGGCTCGCCCGCGGTCACCGCGAGCCCCCGGTCACCGGGCTCGAGCAGCATCGTCAGCTCGCGCTTGAGCAACACCAGGACCGCGTCCGAGTCCGACGCCTTCTCGGCCGCCGCCGCGCACCTTGACGTCCTCCAGGATGCGCTGCGTCGTCGGGAGCCCGACGTCGGCGAGGAGCAACGCCTCCTCGAGCTCGTCCCAGGTCTCGGGATCGACCTTGCCCCGACGGGTGAGCGCACCGCTGAACGCGGCGCGGGTCTTGCCGAGCCGGTCGCGCAGGCGCGGCCGCTCGCGGACCGGCGCCGGCGGCTCGGGCGCCGTGACCTGCGCCTCGACCGAAGGTTCGGCCTCCGCCGCGGGTGGCGCCTGCAGGTCGGGCGCAGCCGCCGGTGGTGCGGCGCGTGAGCTGCGGCGGCTGAGGAACAGCCCACCCGCGATCAGCACGACCGCGAGCACGAGGATGAGGAGCAGGACGAGCAGATCGGACATCGGGCGGGATGCTAACGGTCGCGCCCGGGGGCTCCGCCTTCGACGCGATAGGTGATCACCGACCCGGACGCGGGGCCGATCCCGGCATCGTCGAGCGCGGCCTTCAAGCGGGCCCGCAGCGCACGCGCCACCTTCCACTGCTCGAGGGGCAGCGTCCTCACCGCGAGCCGGATCAGCACGTGGTCCGCCTCGACCTGCTCGATGCCCCACACCTCGGGGGCCTCGGTGATCAGGGGCCCGAGCATCGGGTCCGACGCGGTCGCCTCGGCCGCGCTCCGGATCACGTAGCTGGCGCGCTCGAGATCGGCGTCGTAGGCGACGGCAACGTCGAGGATGACCCGGGACCACTGCTGGCTCTTGTTGCCCACCCGTTTCATCTCACCGTTGGGTACGTGCCACACCGTGCCCTCGGCGTCGCGCACCCGGGTCGTGCGCAGGCTCACCCCCTCGACCGTGCCGGTGGCGACACCGGTGTCGATCACGTCGCCGACGCCGTACTGGTCCTCGATGATCATGAACGTCCCGGACAGGAAGTCGCGCACCAGCGCCTGCGCGCCGAAGCCGAGCGCGACCCCGATGATGCTCGCCCCGACGCCGATCGCGGCCAGGTTCACACCGAGCTCGTCGAGGATCATGATGAGCGCCGTCGCCCAGATGAGCACGCTGATGATCGAACGCAGCACCGCGCCGATCGTCTCCGCGCGCAGGGCGCGTCGAACACTGGGCACCGGCGACGTGTCGAGCAGGGCCAGGCCGGTGCGGTGCTTGATCTTGGAGATCTTCTCGCCCGTCCCCTCCTGCTGCATCTTGCGCACGACCCGCCGGACCAGGACGCGCGAGATGCGGACCAGCAGGTACGCGATCACCACGATGACGAGGATGCGCAGCGGCAGCGCGAAGTCGTCGCCGACCTCGGCCGCGCGCTGGGACTTCGTCAGGTCGTAGACCGTCGAGCAGAGCCAGGCCTGCTTGCCCGGCGGCCCGCACGCCGCGATCTTCTCCGCCTGCTCGGCCGCCGTGGCAGCCAGCAGGCTCAATTCAGGACGACCTCGCCTCGCATCCGCTGACTGACGACGCGACTCGACGCGCCCGGCGCCATCGAGACGCCGTAGAGGCAGTCACCGGCCTCCATCGTGCGCTTCTGGTGCGACACGATCACGAGCTGGGCCTCCGTGCGGAACTCGTGCACGAGGTCGAGGAACCGGTGCAGGTTCACGTCGTCGAGCGCCGCCTCCACCTCGTCGAGCAGGTAGAAGGGCGACGGGCGGGCGCGGAACACCGCGAAGAGGAACGCCATCGCGGTCAGCGAGCGCTCGCCGCCCGAGAGCAGCGAGAGGCGCCGGGTGTTCTTCCCCGACGGGCGCGCCTCCATCTCGATGCCGGTGTTCAGCAGATCCTCGGGGTCGGTGAGGAAGATCCGCCCCGACCCGCCCGGGAACAGCGTCGTGAAGAGCGTGGCGAAGTTCTCCTGCACGTCGGCGAACGCGGTCTCGAAGACGGTGACGATCTCCTTGTCCACCGCCCTGATCACGCGCTGGAGCTCGCGGCGGCTGTTCTTCACGTCCTCGAGCTGCTGCTGCAGGAAGTCGTGCCGTTCGAGCAGCGCGTCGTACTCCTCGAGCGCGAGCGGGTTGATCGGTCCCATGAGGCGCAGCTCGCGGTCCAGGTCGCGCGCGTGTCCGGCGAGCGTCGTGCCCTCCACCGGCTCCGGAGCCGGCGCATCGAGCGCGGCCGCCGGCTCGCAGTCGAAGTCGGTCCGGATCCGCTCGACGACCGCCTCGAGCCGCATCCGGTTCTCGGCCTCGTCCACTTCGCGCCGCTGCTGGCGCTCGCGCGTGCCTGCGAGCTCGCGCTCGAGCTCGGCCCGCTCGCGCCGCAGCGCCTCGAGCTGACCGCCGGCCGCGCTGGCCCGTTCGGCCTGGCGCCGTCGCTCCTCACGGAGCCGTTCGAGCACCGCGTCGACGCGTCCGCTCTGCTCGTCGAGCCGGACCGCGACCTCGGCGTAGGACCGATCCTTGGCCACCAGGGCGCTGCGGTACCGCTCGGCCGCGGCCTTCGCCTCGGGGTCGCGCGCGAGCCGGTCCTCGACGCCGGCGAGCCGCCGGGTCAGGACGTCGCGCCGCTCGTCCAGCGTCGCGGTGCGCATCTCGAGCTCCCGGCGCACCCCCGCCGCGGCGCTCACCCGGCCGCGCGCCTCATCCCGCGCGAGGCGAGCCGACGCGACCGCGGTCTCGGCCGCCGTACGCGCCTCGGCCGCGCGCCCGGCGTGGTCCTCGGCCTCCTCGAGCGCGGCGCGGGTGATGCCCGACACCTGGTCGCCACCGAGGCGCCACAGACCCCGGCCGCCGAAGCGGTCGCCCGACGACGTCATCACCGTGAGGTCGGGGTTCTCGATCGCGAGGTCCACCGCGGCGCGCCAGTCACCGTCGGCGAGCACGACGCCCGCGAGGAGTCGAGCGAGGGTCGCCTGCATGCCCGGGCGGCGGGCGCGCACGCAGGACGCCAGCGCTCGCGCCCCCGACGGTGCGAGCGTCGCGCCCGCGGTGACCGCCACGTCACGCGTGTCGAGCACGAGCAGCAGCGCGTGCGTGTCCCCGCCCACGAGCCGGTCCACCGCGGCGCGCGCCGCCTCGTCGCCTTCGACGACGATCGCGTGCATCGCCTCGCCGAGCGCGGCGGCGACGGCCGCTTCCGCGCCGGGCTCGATCTCCAGATGGTCGACCAGGCTGCCCGCGATGCCCTCGACACCCTCGAGCACCGAACCGTCGATCTCGGCGCGCACCGAGTCGAGGGCCTGGGCGAGCGCCTCGGCGCGGGCCTGCCAGCGCCCGGCGTCGTTCTCGCACTCGCGCCAGTGCCGCTCGGCCGCAGCCAGCCCCGCCTCGATCTCCTCGAGCTCGTCGGCGTCCGTCGCCACGCCGGAGCGCTCGACCTCGCGTCGCCGCTCGTCCAGACGTGCCGCGTCGGCTTCGACCGCGGCGAGCTCGGTGCGCAACGCCCCCGCGTCCGCGACGAGCGTCTCGACGACGCCTTCGTCGGCCGCGGCCGCGAGCTCGCGCTCCAACCCCCGGCGCTTCTCGGCGAGCAGCGCCTGCAGGCCCCGTGCCCGCTCGCGCATCGACTCGACACGCACGAGCGCGTCGGCGACGTCGCCGTGGCCCGCGTCGGTCAGCGCCCGCTCGGCGTCCAGCACCGCGACGTCGAGCTCGCGCAGCCGGGCCTGGACCACCGCCTCGCTGCGGGCGAGCCCGGTCGCCTGGTCCCGCAACCGCTCGGTCTTCGCCTGCAACCCCGCGAGCTCGTGCCCGACGAGGTGCAGCCGGATCGCCCGCAGCTCGGCGACGAGCCCGTCGTGGCGGCGCGCCGCGTCGGCCTGCTTCTGCAGCGGTGCGAGCCCGCGGCGCACCTCGCGCAGCAGGTCGTTGAGCCGCAGCAGGTTGCCCTCGGTCGACTCGAGCCGGCGCTCGGCCCGCTCGCGGCGCTTGCGGTACTTGAGGACGCCGGCGGCCTCCTCGATGACCGCACGCCGGTCCTCGGGCCGCGAGTTGAGGACCGCGTCGAGCTGGCCCTGCCCGACGATCACGTGCTGCTGGCGGCCGATGCCGGTGTCCGAGAGGAGCTCCTGGATGTCGAGGAGCCGGCACGGGGCTCCGTTGATCGCGTACTCGGAGTCACCGTTGCGGAACAACGTGCGGGTGATCGTCACCTCGGAGAACTCGATCGGCAGCAGGTTCGAGCTGTTGTCGATCGTGAGCGACACCTCGGCCCGACCGAGCGCGGGACGGTCGGGCGTCCCCGCGAAGATGACATCGTCCATCTTGCCGCCTCGCAGCGTCCGCGGTCCCTGCGCGCCGAGGACCCAGGCCACGGCGTCGACGAGGTTCGACTTCCCCGACCCGTTCGGCCCGACGACGACCATGACACCGGGCTCGAACTCGAGCACGGTCTTGTCGGCGAACGACTTGAACCCACGCAGTGTGAGCGCCTTCAGGAACACGCGGTGCACCCTCCCTGGTCAGACCCGTCGAGCGTAGCGACGGGACGGGTGGCGACTGCGGATCTCGCGGTCGGGTCCCTCGTGGTTACACCTGGCACGCGGAGCAGTAGAACGTGCTGCGGCCACCGGTCTTCTCCCGCACGATCACGTGCCGGCAGCGCAGGCAGGACTCACCCTCGCGGGCGTACACCTTGTGGTGCAGCTGGTACTCGCCCTTGTTCCCGAACAGGTCGACGTACTGCTCGTCGGCCAGCGACGAGCCCCGGTACTTCACCGCGTCCTGGAGCACCTCCACGAGCGCCCGGTAGAGGCGGCGGACCTCCTCGGGGGAGAGCTCGTCGCTCATGCGGTCCCAGCGCAGACCCGCCGCGTGCAGGATCTCGTCCGAGTAGATGTTGCCGATGCCGGCCAGGAACTTCTGGTCCATCAGCGCGGCCTTGAGCTTCATGTGCCGTTGGGCCAGCAGCTCGCCGAAGTAGTCCCAGCTCATCGCGGACTCCAGCGGGTCGATCCCGAGGTGGGTGAGCTCGTCGACCTCCTTGTCGATCCCGTCGAACGGGGTCACGAACATCTCGCCGAAGGTCCGGGGGTCGACGAAGCGGAGCTGGCCGCCCTGGGTGAACGTGATCGTCACGTGGGTGTGCTTGGCCACGGCCTCGCGCGCCGTCTTCACCCGGAGCAGCTGCCCGGACATGCCGAGGTGGATGATCAGGGCGTTGCCGTCGTCCAGCTTGAGGATGAGGTACTTCCCGCGCCGCGACACCGCGGTGATCTTGCGGCCTTCGAGCGCGCTCGTGAACTGCTTCCGCTGGCGGTAGCGCCGGATGCTGCGCATCCCGCTCACGTCGACCGCCTTGATCTTCTTGCCGACGACCTCGCGCTCGAGGTCGCGTCGCACCACCTCGACCTCAGGTAGCTCCGGCATTGGTGCCCCCCATCGCTGATCCTGCCCTGGTGCCTCCGGGCGGCGCTCCCTCGCCGGTGCCCGGATCACCGTCAGTTGCCCCCTCGGCCTGCGCGCTCAGCCAACGCCACGCCGCGCGCGCGGCCGCCTGCTCGGCCTGCTTCTTCGACCCGCCCTCGCCCGACCCGTGCGGCTCGCCCCCGAGCAGCACGGTCGCGAAGAACCGCTTCGCGTGGTCCGGGCCTTCGTCGTACACCTGGTAGCGCGGGAGCTTGTCGAAGCGCTGCGCCGCGAGCTCCTGCAGCCGGGTCTTGTAGTCGTCGCCGCCCGGGCCGCTGGCGGCCTCGGCGATGCGCTCGCCGAAGAGCCCCATGACGACGTCGCGGGCGACGTCGGGCCCGCCGTCGAGGTACACCGCGGCGATGATCGCCTCCATCGCGTCGGCGAGGATCGACGTCTTGGCCCGGCCCCCGGACGCGTCCTCGCCCTTGCCCAGGCGCAGGCACGGCCCGAGCGCGATCCCGAGCGCCACGTCGGCCAGGACCTCGGCGTTCACCACGGACGCCCGCACCTTCGCGAGCTGTCCCTCCTGGAGCGACGGGTAGGTGCGGAACACGTAGTCGGTGACGATGATCCCGAGGACCGCGTCGCCGAGGAACTCGAGCCGCTCGTTCGACGGCTCGTCCGGGTGCTCGGCGCACCACGAGCGGTGGGACAGCGCCTGGGCCAGGCCCTGCTCGTCGCGAAACGTCCAGCCCAGCCGGGCCTCGAAGCGGGCTCGCGCCTCCGGGAGCATCGTGGGCTCGGCCGTCAGGCCGCTGCCCCTCCCAGCCTGAGCACGACGTAGTCGACCGCGTCACGCACGGTCGCGAGGTCGCCGAGGTCCTCGTCGTCCACCGAGAACCCGACCGTCCGCTCGCCCAGCTCCTCCTCGAGCGCCTCGACCAGCTCGATCAGGGCGAGGGAGTCGGCGTCGAGGTCCTCGGCGAACTTCGAGTCGAGCGTGATCCTCTGGTCGTCGATCTCGAGGATCTCGGCCAGGTTGGCGCGCACCATCCCGAAGACCTCGTCCGCGGTCACCGGGTCGTGGGTCGAGTGGGTTTCAGCGGGCATCTGAGGCCTCCCTTTGCGCGACTGCCTGCTTCAAGCGATCCACGACCCCGCCCTTCACGCACTCGACCGCCAGTCCGATCGCGTTCACCATCGCACGCGCGGACGACGATCCATGGGAGATCACGCACACGCCGTCCACCCCGAGCAGCGCCGCGCCACCCACCGTGTCCGGATCGAGGTAGTCCGTCACTCCCTGCAGCAACATCGGCGTCACGACCTCGCCCGCGGCCCGGGCCTCGGGCGTCGAGTCGAGGATGCCGAAGACCAGGCCGGCGGCGGCGCGCAATGCACCTTCGATCGTCTTGAGCGCCACGTTCCCGGTGAAGCCGTCGGTCACGATGACGTCCGGGCGGCCGGTCATGAGGTCGCGGCCCTCGACGTTGCCGACGAACCAGGGCTGCGGCTCGAGCCGGGCGAACACCTGCTTGCGCAGCTCGTCACCCTTGCCGGCCTCCTCCCCGTTCGAGAGGAGCCCGACGGTCGGCTCGGACACCCCCCGCACCTCGGCGAAGGTCCGGGCCATGTACGCGAACTGCTCGAGCCACTCGGGCCGGGCGTCCGTCGTGGCCCCTCCGTCCACCAACAGGTGCGGGCTCTGGAACGGGACCGGGATCGGCACCGCGATCGCGGGCCGCGCCGCACCGCGGATCCGGCCGAAGCGCAACAGCGCGCTGGCCATCGTGGCCCCGGTGTTGCCGGCTCCGACCATCGCGTCCGCGTGGCCGTCGCGCACCGACTCCGCGCAGCGCACGACCGAGGCGTCCTTGCGGGTCCGCACGGAGACCCCCGGCTCGTCGTGCATCTCGATGACCTGCGAGCAGGGCACCAGCTCGACGCCGTCAGGTTCCTTCCCGTCGGGCAGCTCGGCCCGGACCGCGTCCTCGCGACCGAACAACAGGACCTCGACGCCGAGCTGCTCCACCGCGGCCAGCGCGCCGGCGACGATCTCGCCCGGTGCCCGGTCGCCCCCCATCGCGTCGAGCGCGATCCTCATCGTGGCGCTCCGCAGCCGGTGGAGCTCAGTCGACGTCGAGCATCTGGCGGCCGCGGTACCACCCGCAGTTCCCGCAGACCGTGTGCGGGAGCTTCACCGCCGCGCAGTTCGGGCACAGCGACCGGGCCGGGGCGTCGAGGCGCCAGCTCGACGCCCGGCGCATCCGGGTCTTCGAGCGCGGGGTCTTTCGCTTCGGGACGGCCATCGGAGCTCCTGGTCAGTTGTCGAAGGTGAGCTCGCGCAGCGCGTCCCACCGGGGATCGGGAATCGTCATGTCGCAGTCGCAGCTGCGCTGGTTCCAGTCGGCGCCACAGGCCGGGCAGAGCCCGGCGCAGTCGTCGCGGCAGAGGGGCGCCGCCGGCAGGTCGAGCAGGAGCGCGTCGCGCACCGGCAGCTCGAGGTCGATCTCCTCGCCCTCGAGCGGGTAGGTCTGGCCCTCGATCGGGTCGACCTCGAAGAGCTCGCGCACCGCCGTGACCACCTCGCGGTGGACCGGCCGCAGGCAGCGGCTGCACTGCGCGGCGTAGAACCCACGGACAGTGCCTTGGACCACCACGCCGTCCGGCACGCGCTCCAGCACCGCTTCCACGAACAGGGGCTGGTCGTCGAGGCGTGCCCCACCGACGCCCCCGAGCTGGGTCGCGTCGGTCTCGAAGTGCACTGGTCGACGGGCGGCCGGGTGGTGCAGCAGGTCCGCAACGTTGCAGCGGAGGGCGCTCATGGCTCTTTCAACCCGGTCGAGTGGATGGAAACCGCCCCGGCAGGGGCGTGACCAGCAATTGTAGCAGGAGGGCGTCCCGCCGGACCCCGGGGGTGGGGGCCGGTCAGCCCTCGTCCTGGTCGAAGAACCCGCCCTCGTCCTCCTCGGAGACCACCTCGGCCTCGGGCAGCTCGACCACGACCTGGAGCCGCTCCCGGCCCTTCTGGACCGCCTGCATCGTCCGGTCGAGCACGACCTCGAACGAGGCGAGCTTCTGGTCGATGTAGTCCTCGGCCTCGTGCTTGATGTTGCGGGCCTGGGCCTCGGCGTCGTCGACGACCTGCTGGGCGCGCCGGCGCGCCTCGCGCACGACCTCGGTGCGCTCGACCATCCGCTCGGCCTGGGCCCGGCCGGCGTCGATGATGTCCTCGGCCTCGCGGCGCGCCTTGGCCAGGAACTCCTCGCGCTCCTTGAGCAGCCACCGGGCCTGGCGCAGCTCCTCGGGGAGACCCGCGATCGCATCGTCGACGAGCACGAGCAGGTCGTCGCGGTTCACCATCACCGACGCCGACATCGGCACCGACCGGGCGGTCTCGAGCTGGTCCCGGGCCCGGAGCAGCAGCTCCTCGGTGTCGGGCGGCTCGTACGGCGGCTCGTTGACGTCGGTCACGATCGGTCCTTCGGCGTCCCGAACCGCTCGTCGAGGCGCTTGGCCACGATCGGCGGGACCATGCTCGAGACGTCACCCCCGAACTTCGCCACCTCGCGCACCAGGCTCGAGGACAGGAACGAGTGCTGCGGGCTCGTCGAGATGAAGAACGTGTCGATGCCCGAGAGCCGCTGGTTCATCTGCGCCATCTGGAGCTCGTAGTCGAAGTCCGAGATCGCGCGGAGGCCCTTCACGATCGCCGCCGCCCCGTGATCCTTGGCGAAGTCGACGAGCAGGCCCTTGAAGAACTCGATGCGGATGTTCGGGAGGTGGGCCGTGACCTCGCCCAGCATCTCCTGGCGCTCCTCGAGCGTGAACAGGGACTGGGACTTCTGCGGGTTGCGGATGACCGCCACGATGACGTCGTCGAAGTGCCGTGCGGTCCGCTCGATGATGTCGAGGTGACCGAGGGTCACAGGATCGAACGAGCCCGGGCAGAGTGCGGTGGCCACGCGGGGCTGCTCCTGGTTGCAATCAGTGCCCGGTCGCGGGGGCGACCAGGACGACGAGCGTATCGCCGTACACCCGGGACCAGGTGACTCCCCACCCCGCGGCGAGCAGCGGCGGGCCGGCCGACGCGGCCCGCTCGACCACCACGGTGCCGTCCGGCGCGACCCACCCCGGGGCGGCCAGCGCGGCGAGCACCCCGGCGAGCTTCCCCGGCGCCAGGTCGTACGGCGGGTCGCAGAACACGAGGTCGAACGGTGCGCTCGCCGGCGGGGTCGCGCGCACCGACCGCGCCGACGCCACGGTGCTGGACCCGGCCCCGGTCGGTCAGCTTCGTGGTGCGGAGATTGCGCCGGATCGCGTCGACCGCGAGCGGATCACGGTCGACGAGAAGCGCTGCTCGCGGCGCCCCGCGACAGGGCCTCGATCGCCAACGCGCCCGAGCCCGCGTAGAGGTCGAGGACCGACGCCCCGAGCAGCCGTCCCGGCCCGAGCGCGGCGAACAGCGACTCCTTCACCCGGTCCGCGGTCGGCCGGGTGCGCGTGCCCTTCGGTGCGGTCAGCCGCAGGCCGCCGGCCTCCCCCGCGATCACCCGCGGGCCCCGACCGCTGCCGCCTCCCGCTGACCGGCTCACGCCCCGATGGTGACACGACGTCGCGTCGCGTCTCCGGATCGACCGCCGATGCCATAGTTGCTTCACGTCCTGCCCCCGACTCCTGTGACGCTCAGAGTGGGGTGGTCTTGCAGCCCAGGAAGTGGTCGGCGCCGGGGCCCACGTTGACCGCGTATGCGCACGAGTAGCTGAGGCGCGCCTGGTCCGTCGTCGCGATCGTCCCGTCGAAGCCGGCGTTCGGCCCCGCCGCGGGGACCACGGCCTGGACGTCGGGCCGGCTCACGCCGGTGGTGAGCGTCACGATCGGCCACGCGCTCGACAGCGGGATCGCGAAGGGGTCGAGGAACGTCCGGAACACCACGCTGACGGGGCCGCCCGAATCCGGATCGAAGGCCCAGCCGGTCGCCGAGTACGTGAGGTGCCCGGACGGTGTCGTGCCGATCGTGTCGAAGCTGCCGCGCGGGTCGTGCGCACCGGGCGCGCTCGCGTCCGGGACTGCGGCCACCGCGCAGTGCGCCGCGTTCAGCAACCCGGCCAGACCGGTGTTCTGGGCGTCGATGCAGACGGTGTGCCGCCCCGGGCGAGCGGGGAGCACGAGCCGGTAGCCCGTGGTCGGCCCCACCCCCGCGACCACGGCCGGCACGTCGGGACGGGGCAGGGCCGCGGTGCGCTGGAGCACCGTCGTGCCGTCGATCCGGACGCGGATCTGGGTGGTGCGGTCACCGTCGGGATCGCCGGCCCACCCACGCACGTCCATCAAGCCGGGCGAGGTGATGATCACGTCGATCGTCCCGACCGGGTTGTACGGGCTGGCGGTGCTCCCGAAGAGCGGCTTGCAACCGAGGAGCGAGTTCGGTCCCGAACCCGGGTTGATCCCGTAGGCACACATGGTCGAACCGCTACCGATGGGGTTCACCGTCGAGAAGTCGACGGTCGTGTGCCAGCCCGTGCCCCCGCCGAACGCCGGGTGCGCGAGCGCCACGTCGGGGCGGGCGTCGCCCGAGGCCGTCTGGCCCAGGAACTGCGCGCCGACGTAGACGCGCACCACCGTCGGCTGCCCCGGCGCATCGGGCGCGGCGGCCCAGCCGGACACGACGCGCACCTCGGGATCGAAGCGCACCGAGAGGTTGTCGAGGGCGCCCACCGGCGCAGCCGAGGGCGACGCGGGCACGGCCGCGGCCGATGTCGCGGCCACGAACGAGGATCCTGCCAACCCTGCCAGCGCGCATGCGACCCCGGCGATGCACGCCAGCACCTCCCGGCGCATGGCGGCACAGTACGCCGGTGTCGGAGTTTCGTCACGCACGCGTCAGATCGCGCGGGCTCGCGTCACGCCGTCGTCACCAGGAAGCGCTCGCGCACCACGTGCGCCAGGGGTGGTGGTCGCGCCGGGGCGATGAGACGGCCGTCGGGATGTCGTAGCTCGACGGCCTCCGGATGGCGGAGATCGCCGACGATCTGCCAGCCGTGCTCGTGCACCAGGTGGTGGTGCCGGCTGCACAGCAGGATCAGGTTGTCGAGGTCCGTCGTCCCGCCGTCGGACCAGTGCACGCGAGGGTGGGCGTGCACCGTCGACGTACGCCCCGGGTGCGCCGGATCCGAGCTGGAGCGCCGCCTCGGGCGTGTGCACGACCACGGTCGCACGCGGTGCCTCGTCGCCCTCGGCGACGTCGCGCGACAACGCCGCCACGAGCACATCGGCGCAGCGGGTCGGGAACGGATCCCAGTGGCCGTGGGCATCGGGACCGGCCGCATCCGCTCCCTTCGTGAGCGCGAGCGCCACGAGTGCGCCGTCGACGTCGGGGATGCGGCCCCACAGGCGCAGCTCGCCCCGTGCCTCGTTCCAACGGAAGCCCAGCTCGCGGCGCCGGTCGCGCTCGACGGCCTCCTCCGTCGCCACCGCCCGCCGGTTGCGCGCCGCGGCGCGCAGGGAGCCCGCGGACCAGCTCGGCCCGTCGCCGGCCCACTGCTCGTCCGTGTCCGGGGTCGCGACCTGCACGAGCGCCTCGAGCTGCTCACCGGACAGCCGGCCTTCGAGCGCGACCGTCGCGATCTCCGGGCGCTCCGGCAGCGCGCGAGCGGTCTCGACCAGCGCCCGCGCGCCCGCCCGGCTCACCCGCGCCGTCCACGTGACCCATCCGGTGGTGTCGAGCGCTCCGTCCTCCCGCCCGACCTCCCGATCGTCCAGCACCGCGACCACCAGCATCCGGTGCGCGTCGGTCGCGTCGTGGAGCGCGCCGAGGTCGCGGAACATCGCCTCCAGCTCCGGCGTCGGCAACCCGCGGAGCCGGTCGAGCAGCGCGGGCGCGTCCATCCGCCCTTCCTGCGGCGGGTCCGTCGGGCCATCCACGGTCGAACGCATGTTCGCATCCTACGGCAACCCTGGGACAACAACCCCGGCCAGCCGAGCACGGTGGGACGATGCCGCCCGTGACCACCTGCGACACCACCCGGGCCCGGCTCGAGCTGCTCGGCACCCGGGCCCCGACCCCGCTCCCACCCGAGTCCGTCCCGGACCACTTCCGGCGCGCCGCGGTCCTCCTGCTCGTCGGGTGCCTCGACGGGCGCCCGACGCTCGTGCTCACCGAGCGGTCGGCGCGCCTCCGTGCGCACGCCGGTGAGGTGGCGCTCCCGGGCGGCCGGATCGATCCGGGTGAGACCCCGGAGCAGGGCGCGGTGCGCGAGGCGAGCGAGGAGGTGGGCGTCGATCCCGCCGCGGTCATCCTTCTCGGGCGGCTCGACGAGGCCTGGAGCAAGGCGCGCAACCACGTCGTCCCCGTCGCCGGCTGGTACCTCGGCGACCTCACCCGCCTCATGCCTGCGAGCGAGGAGGTCGCGCGGGTCTTCCTCGTCGCGCTCGACGAGATCGCGGACCGGTCCCGGCACCGGGTCGACGTGGCCGAGCTCGACGGGGTCCTCTACGAGAACGAGGTGATCGACACCGCCGCCTGCAGCATCTACGGGCTGACCGCGGACCTCGTGCTCGACCTCGTCGCGTGGTTGGAGGGCGTCGAGCGGGCCCGGGTCCCGGTCCGGCTGGCCGCGCTCCGGTCTTCGCTCGGTTCTGCCTGACCGAAATCGCTCGCCGACGTGGGCCTGGAGGTCGTCGAGCACGAGGTGATCCCGGACCCGATGGGCCACCGCGGCCATCTCTTCGCGCTGGTCCGGCGACCCGGCGCCTGATCCGCGCTCCGCTCGTCAGGCGCCCTTGGAATTCCTGCACTGCTGGATGAGCGTGGTGACGGCCGTCTGGATCTGCGCCTGCTCGGCCGCGGTCGGTTCGTCCTGTCGTTCGACGTTGTCGGCCACGATCGGCTCCTTGACGATGCGCTGGGCGACGCACTCGGCGAGCGACGTGGGTGCACCCGCGTGAACCAGCGACGCCAGGATCGAGTTGCGACCGGCCAGGAGCGCCACCGCGCCTTCCGCACGCGGCGCGCTCGGCGCCGCGATCGTCCCGGTGTCGCAGGACGTCACCGTCGTGCGCCGAGCTCCCGGACCCGGAGCGACGGTCGCGGCCGGCATCGACGCGGCCCACGCCCGCAGCGCGCCGGTCAAGGCGGGCGTGCCGGCCGCGGTGCTCGCGATCGTCGCCCGGGCACAGACGCGGCCCTGCGACCGGTACGTGACGACCCGGTCGCCGGTCCAGGCATCCGCGCCCGTGAGCGCGGCCTGGCGGTCGATGCGGCTGGCGAGCAGCGTGAACAGGTCGAACGCACCGATCTCGTCGGGCTGGCCGACCCGGTGTGCGTGCTTCGGCATCGACGGGGCCGGCACCGTCGTCGACTTCGTGCCACCGAGCGCGAGGGCCGGGTCGAGGTAGACCTTGTCCGTGGGCGCGGCGCGCTGCAGCGCCGAGTCGACCGCGTGGTTGCCTCCGTGGGCCGTCAGCACGTCGAGGAGCGTCGGCCCGAAGAGGTACGGGGCCGAGAACTCGATCTTCACCAGCTCGGGGGCGGACGCGATCTCGCTGTCGATGGAGTCGCTGGTCTGCGCCTGGGCCGCGTCGTAGGCGTCCTGGTCGGACTGCGGCAGGCGTTTGAGATACGCGGACTTGATCCGCTCCGCGTCGCCTTCGATCAGCGCGGTGAGCGCACCGGACGACGACGTCTTCGACTCCGATGCCGCGTGGCGCAGCTTCTCCAGGTCGAAGTGCTGGTCCTGCAGCACGTGGGTGAGCTCGTGCGCGAGCGTCGCCTTGCGGTCGACATCGAGCGGGCCCTTGCCGCGGATCACGATGTCCTTCGCCTGCGGGTCGTAGAACGCCAGGACCCCGGCTTCGCTGACCGCGTCCAGGGACTTCACGAGGTCGGTGCTCGCGTCGATCAGCCCGAACGCGCGCAGCGTCGACTGCAGGTCCGCGACCCGACGGCGGTCCGGCTTGGTGAGCTTCGACGCCTTGATCCCGACGCGCTTGCGGAACGCGCTGTCCGACAGGTAGTGCACCGGGACCGGGTGGTCGAAGGAGAGGCCCCGCAGCTTGGAGACGCGCGCCGCGATCGGGGCGACCTGCCGGTCCCAGGCCCCTGGCGTCGACCCGGCCGCACGGCTGGCCGCGACCGCGGCCGGACTGCCGAGCGAGACGACCGAGGCGACCGAGACGACCGAGACCACGGCGACCACGACCGCGATCACGGCCCGGCGAGCGCGCGGGCGCGCGCCTCGGTGGGCGGTCACACCCGTTCGGGCGGTGCTGGGTTCCACGGGTCTCCTGCCTTCGCCCTCGTCGGTTCCCGAGGAGATCGGGTGTTCCCGGTCAGCTCTTGAACAGGAACTCCACGCTGTCGCCGAGCAGATCCTCGACCTCCTCGGCCAGCTCGCGGTGCTGCCGGAGCGACGGATCCTCGTCCAGGATCCGTACCGCGACCTCGCGGGCCTTCACCACGTACGGGATGTCGCGGGGCAGCCGGCCCAGCTTCAGGTCGCCGACGCCGGCCTGGCGCTCGCCCAGCACCTGGCCCGAGCCGCGGATCTCGAGGTCCCGCTCGGCGAGCACGAAGCCGTCGGTGGACTCCTCCATCGCCTCCATCCGGGCTTCCCCGTCGGGGGTCGACGGGTCCGCGAAGAGGAAGCACCAGGCCTGGCCCCCGCCCCGACCGACCCGGCCCCGGAGCTGGTGGAGCTGGGAGAGGCCGAAGCGATCGGCGTCCTCCACGATCATGACCGTCGCGTTCGGCACGTCGACACCGACCTCGATGACCGTCGTCGCGACCAGCGCGTCGATCTCGCCGGCGCGAAACGACGTCATCACCGCTTCCTTCTCGGGCGACGGCATCTGCCCGTGGAGCAGGCCGATGCGCAACCCCGCGAGCTCCTCGGCCGCGAGGCGCTCGGCCTCCTCGGTCGCGGCCTTCGCCTCGACCTTGCCCGAGCCCTCGACGAGCGGACAGACGACGAACGCCTGGTGCCCGGCCCCGACCTCCTCGCGGAGCCGCTCGTACGCCGCGCCGCGCGCCGCCGGGTCCGGTCCCACCACCGCGGTCTCGACCGGGCTCCGACCCTTCGGCATCACCCGCAGCTCGGACTGGTCGAGGTCGCCGTAGACGAGCATCGCCGCGGTGCGCGGGATCGGCGTCGCGGTCATCACCAGCACGTCGGGTTCGTTGCCGAGCCCCTTGAGCACCGCGCGCTGCTCCACGCCGAAGCGGTGCTGCTCGTCGATCACGACGAGCCCGAGCCGGGTGAACGGCGCGTCGCCATAGAGCAGCGCGTGCGTGCCCACGACGATGTCGACGCTCCCGTCCGCGAGACCGGCGGCGATCCGGCGGCGCCCGGCGGCGGGCGTGCGGTTGGTGAGCAGCGAGATGCCGACCGGCCGCTCGGCGAGCAGCGTGCCCTCACTCGGGACCGTCAGACCGTCCAGCAAGGCGCGAGCCACCGACGCGAGCTGCTCCGCGAGCACTTCGGTGGGAGCCATGAGCGCGCCCTGGTACCCGCCCTGCACCGCGATCAGCAGCGCGGCGACCGCGACCACGGTCTTGCCCGAACCCACCTCGCCCTGGAGGAGGCGGTGCATCGGGACCGGGCTCGCCAGGTCGCGCCGGATCACGTCGAGCGCCGCGTGCTGGTCCGACGTGAGCTCGTACGGCAGCGAGTCGAGGAACCGGGTCAGCAGCTCGCCGTCGACCCGGTGCTCGATCCCGCTCCGCTCCGCCTCGATCCGGCGCTTGCGCACGACGAGCGGGATCTGGATGCGCAGGAACTCGTCGAAGCGCAACCGGCGCTGGGCCTCGCGCCAGTCCCTCCCGCTCTCGGGCTGGTGGACCTTGCGGTAGGACCACGTGCGCTCGGGCAGATCCTTCAGCTCGCCCCGCAGCTCCGGGGAGAGCGGGTCGGCGAGCGGACCCGCGAAGTCCAGGGCGGCCGCGACCGCGCGCTGGAGCTCCCACGTCGACACGTCGGCCTTCCCCGACTGCGGGTAGATCGGCATCACGACGCCGGTCTTCACGTCACCGGCGCGACCGAGGACGTCCACGATCGGGTTCGCGAGCTGGCGCTTGCCGCGGTAGACGTCGAGCTTCCCGTAGAGCGCGACCTCGGTGCCCACGGCGAGCTGGCGCTCGCGCCACGGCTGGTTGAAGAACACGAGGTTGAGCAGACCGGTGTCGTCCTCGACGACGACCTCGACCATCTTCTTGCGCTGCCGGGTCTGGCGCGAGGACACGCGCCTGACCTCGGCCACGATCGTCGCCTCCTCGCCGGGCACGAGCTCGGCGATCTCCGCCTTGCGCGTCCGGTCGTGGTAGCGGCGGGGATAGTGCTGGAGGAGGTCGAGCACCGACTCGATCGGCGGCGTCATGAGCGCCATCCGCTCGAGCAGCTTCGGGGCGATCCCGTCGACGTCGCCGAGCGATGTCGTGGCGAGCTGGCGCAGCGTCCGGGCCGGCGTGGCTACTCCACCCCGATCAGGTACGGATACAGGGGCTGGCCACCCTCGTGCACCTCGACCTCCACCTGGGAGTGCGCGAGCGCGACCTGCTGGCGGACGCGCTCCGTGTCAGTGGCGCGCGCCTCGGCGCCGACGAGCACCGTCACGATCTCGCTGTCGTCGGTGACCATCCCGGTCACGAGCGCGAGCGCGGCGTCCACCGGGTTGGCCGCGGTCGCGCAGATGCCGTCGCCCGCGATGGCGAGCCAGTCACCCGCGGCGATCGGCCCGCACTCGGCGACGCTGTCGCGCACGGCCTGGGTCACCTCGCCGGCCGCGACCCGGGACGCGGCGTCGTCCATGGCCTCCACGTTGTCGTCCAGCTCGGCCTGCGGGTCGTACGCCACGAGCGCGGCGAGCGCCTCGACGACCGAGGTCGTCGGGACGACCGCGACGCGACGCTCGGTGAGCCCGTCCACCTGGCGGGCGACCGGGATGATGTTCTTGTTGTTCGGCAGGATCACCACCGCGTCGGAGGGGCAGCGCTCGACGGCCTCGAGGATCTGCGCGGTCGACGGGTTCATGGACTGCCCGCCGGCCACGATCTCGTGGACGCCGAGGCTGCCGAGCAGGCGCCGGACCCCCTCACCCACGCCGACCGAGACCACCGCGGTCGCGACCGTCGGGCCGGGGTCGGCAGCACCCGCGCCGACCCTGGCGAGGCTCGGGTCCTGCTCGCGGACCCACTGTTCCTCCTCCACCTGCTCGAGGAGGTCGGTGACCAGCACCTGGCGCGGCCGGCCCGCTTCGATGCCGGCCTCGATCGCCCCGCCGATGTCGTCGGTGTGGACGTGGCAGTTCCACAGGCCGTCGCCGCCCACCACGACGATCGAGTCGCCGAGCGCGGCCCAGGTCTGCTTGAACGCGTCGATCGTCGAGTCCTCGGCCTCGAGCAGGTACATGACCTCGTACCGCAGCGAGGCGAGGTCGGTTCCGGCGAGGTGCGCCTCGACCGCCACCGGCGTCGCCACGATCTCCGGCTCCGGCATCGGCCTTCCCGCGACCACCTCGAGGAAGGCGTCGAGCAGGAGGGTGAAGCCGCGGCCACCGGCGTCGACGACGCCCGCCTCCTTCAGCACCGGCAGCAGCTCGGGGGTGCGGAGGACCGCGTCTCGCGCCGCGAGCAGCGCGGACTCGAGCACGCCCTCGAGCGCCTGCTCCCCCGCGTCGCGGGCGGCCTCGGCCGCCTCGGCCGCGGCCCGCACGACGGTGAGGATCGTTCCCTCGACCGGGCGCATGACGGCCTCGTACGCCGCGTCCGAGGCCTGGCGGAGGCCCACCACGAGATCCTGGGGCCCAGCCGACTCGACGCTGCGGAACGTGTCCGCCAGACCCCGGAGGACCTGCGACAGGATCACCCCGGAGTTGCCCCGCGCCCCCATGAGCGAGCCGTGGGCGACGGCCTGGCACACCTCGGCCATGTCCTCGGCGGTTCCGAGCTCGTGGACCACCGACTCCAGGGTCAGCGTCATGTTGGTGCCGGTGTCGCCGTCGGGCACGGGGTAGACGTTCAGCCGGTTCAACTCGTCCTGATGGGACCGGAGCGCATCCCGGAAGCGCGTGATCGCCTGCCGCAGATCGAGAGCCGCCAGCCGCTCGAGAGTCGCCATCGGCGCGCATCGTACCGGTCGAGCCCGAGCGTCCGACGTCCGCGCTGCTATCCTCTTCCGGTTCCGCCCCCCGTTCCCCAGCGAGGTCTCGTCATGGCATCCGTCTGCGAAGTCTGCGGCAAGGGCCCGGTCTTCGGCATGCGCCTGAGCCACTCGCACCGCCGCACCAAGCGCCGCTGGAACCCCAACGTGCAGAAGGTGCGCGCCATCGTGAACGGCTCCCCGAAGCGGCTCCACGTGTGCACCGCCTGCCTCAAGGCCGGCAAGGTGCAGAAGCCCTGACCGCGGGACCCGCAGCGCCATGCAGGGTGTGATCCGCACGTTCGACCCCGACAGTCGCGAGGGCGTCGTGGTCCGTGACACCGATCGGGCCGAGATCACGCTCGCCGCGAACGCGCTCGAGGGATCGCTGTTCCGGATGCTCCGGCAGGGCCAGCGCATCGTGTTCGAGCTCGACGGCGACAACCGCGCGATCAACGTCCGGATCGGGTCCGAGGTCGACATGGGCCTCCCCCCCGACGTCCAGGTCTAGGTCTCAAGACAACGTGAACGTGGTGCCGTACCACTGGATGCACGGCGACCCGAGCGACCCCGACACGCTCGCCGAGCTCCGCGGCGGCGTCGACCAGCAGATTCCCGGCGCCTCGATCAGCGGCCTGACTTCCGACCTTCGCGCCGGCCTGAGTTCGGTCGGTCGCGCCCATCACCACCGGATCGTGCCCGCGTTCGGCCCCGTCTGACTCGGTTTCGGCATCCGGGAAGCCCGTCACTACACTTTCGCAACCGCGCCAAAGGAGCCGTGACGTGTCGCTGACCGTGAACGCACCAACCCGCCACGCAGGCCTGCTCCGGTGGGTGGACGAGATCGCCGGGCTGTGCGAGCCGGATGCGATCCACTGGTTCGACGGTTCCGACGACGAGGCCGAGCTGCTGTGCCGCCGGCTCGTCGACGCCGGCACGTTCGTCCCCCTGAACGACGCGAAACGTCCGAATTCGTACTGGGCCGCGACCGACCCGTCCGACGTGGCCCGGGTCGAGGACCGCACGTTCATCTGCTCCGAGCGGGAAGCGGACGCCGGCCCGACGAACAACTGGAAGGACCCGGCCGAGATGCGCGGGATCCTCGACGGGCTCTTCCGCGGCTGCATGCACGGGCGGACGATGTACGTGGTCCCGTTCAGCATGGGGCCGCACGGCTCGCCGCTGTCGTACATCGGCGTGGAGATCACCGACTCGCCCTACGTCGCGGTGAGCATGCGCACGATGACCCGTGCCGGGCAGGCCGCGCTCGACGTGCTCGGGGACGACGGCGAGTTCGTGCCGTGCGTGCACTCGCTCGGCGCGCCGCTCGCGCCCGGCCAGCAGGACACGTCGTGGCCCTGCAACGCGGACGAGAAGTGGATCGTCCACCTGCCCGAGACGCGCGAGATCTGGTCCTACGGCTCCGGCTACGGCGGCAACGCGCTCCTCGGCAAGAAGTGCTTCGCGCTGCGCATCGCCTCGGTGATCGCTCGCGACGAGGGCTGGCTCGCCGAGCACATGCTCATCCTCAAGCTCACGTCGCCGGCCGGCGAGGTCCACTACATCACCGCCGCGTTCCCGTCGGCCTGCGGCAAGACCAACCTCGCGATGCTCATCCCGACGATCCCCGGCTGGAAGGCCGAGACCATCGGCGACGACATCGCGTGGATGAAGATCGGACCCGACGGGCGGCTCCGGGCGATCAACCCCGAGTTCGGCTTCTTCGGCGTGGCTCCGGGCACCAACTACGAGACCAACCCGAACGCGATGCGCACGCTCACCCACGACACCGTGTTCACCAACGTCGCGCTGACCGACGACGGCGACGTCTGGTGGGAGGGCATGGACGGCGAGCCGCCCGCGCACGCGACCGACTGGAGGCGCCAGGACTGGACACCCGCCTCCGACACCCCGGCCGCGCACCCGAACTCCCGGTTCTGTGCCCCGGCGTCGCAGTGCCCCGTGATCGCGGACGAGTGGGAGGACCCCGACGGCGTCCCGATCTCGGCCATGCTCTTCGGCGGCCGGCGGGCCACGACCGTCCCGCTCGTCTACGAGTCGCGCGACTGGCGCCACGGCGTTTTCGTCGGCGCCACGATGGGCTCGGAGAAGACCGCGGCCGCGTTCGGCGGCATCGGCGACCTGCGCCACGACCCCTTCGCGATGCTCCCGTTCTGCGGCTACAACATGGGCGACTACTTCGGCCACTGGCTCTCCATGACCGACCGCACCGACGAGGCCGCCCTCCCCCGCATCTTCGGTGTCAACTGGTTCCGCAAGGACGAGGACGGCAAGTTCCTCTGGCCCGGCTACGGCGAGAACTCGCGCGTGCTGGCCTGGATCGTCGGGCGGCTCGAGGGGACCACCGAGGGCGAGGAGACCCCGATCGGGATCGTGCCGCGCCCCGACGAGCTCGACCTCGACGGCCTGGACGTGGCCGACCGAGCAGGTCGCCGCAGGCGCTCGCGGTCGAGACCGTCGCAGTGGCAGGCCGAGAGCAAGGGCATCGGCTCCTACTTCGAGGAGTTCGGCGACCACCTGCCGCCCGCCCTCATCGAGGAGCTCGACGCGCTCGAGCGGCGGCTCGGCGACGGCCGCGGGCGCGTAGCGGCGCTTCCTCCTAACCTCGGCGCGGTCCGTCCGCACGACGTCGGGAGCCCCCATGGCCGTCACCGCGTACCTGCTCATCCAGACCGAGGTCGGCAAGGCCGCGCACGTCGTCGACGCGATCCGCGAGATCGCGGGCGTCGTCTCCGCCGACGACGTCACCGGGCCCTACGACGTGATCGTGGTGACCGAGGCCCGCAGCCTCGACGACCTCGGCAAGATGGTCGTCTCGAGGGTGCAGGCGGTCGAGGGGATCACCCGCACCGTGACCTGCCCCGTCGTCCGCCTCTGACCCGGACCGAACTTGCGTCACTTGAGCCGCTCCACGCGGCTCATTCGACGCAAGTTCGGAGTCGGGGTCGGAGTGGGGTCAGTCGCGGGGCGGCCGGCGCGGGCGGCCCGGCGGGCGTGGCGCTCGATCGCGAGGGTCACAAGGCGGTCGAGCAGGTCGGGGTACGGGAGCCCGGAGACCTCCCACAGCTTCGGGTACATCGAGATCGGCGTGAACCCGGGGATCGTGTTCAGCTCGTTCACGAGGAAGCCGCGGCCCGACTCCTCGAAGAAGAAGTCGACCCGGGCCATGCCCTCGCAGCGGCACGCGGCGAACGCTCGCCGCGCCAGCGCGCGGACCTCGGCGGTGCGCGCCTCGTCGAGCGGAGCGGGGATGCGCAGGTCCGCGGCGCCGTCCTCGTACTTGTCCTCGTACGTGTAGAACTCCGCCCCCGGCACCACCTCGCCCGGCAGGGACGCCTCGGGATCGAGGTCGCCGAGCACCGCCACCTCGATCTCGCGGCCTTCGACGGCCTCCTCCGCCACGACCCACTCGTCGAACGCGAGCGCCCGCTCGATCGCGGCATCGAGCTCGGCCCGGTCGTGGGCCTTGCTCACCCCGACCGACGAGCCCATGTTCGCGGGCTTGACGAAGCACGGGAGCCCGAGCTCGGCGACGACCTGCTCGGCGAACGCGTCGCGGTCCTCGCCGTCGCGCAGCGCGCGGTAGTCGCCCTGGGGCATCCCGCACGCCGCGAACGCCCGCTTCATCATCACCTTGTCCATCCCGACCGCGGAGCCGAGGACGCCGGACCCGACGTACGGCAGGTCGGCCAGCTCGAGGAGGCCCTGGACCGTCCCGTCCTCACCGTAGGGACCGTGGAGCAGCGGGAACACGACGTCGACGTCCAGCCCGCCGCTCCCCGGGCGCGCCACCGCGCCGCCGAGCTGCTCGAGCTGGGACCCGGCGACGTCGAGGGCAGCCGGCAACGCGGACGGGTCGCGCGCGATCAGCTCGCGCGCCGCGTCGGCCAGGAGCCACCGACCCTCGCGGGTGATCGCGACCGGGACGACCTCGTAGCGGGCCGGGTCCAACGCCCGGGCGACCGCGACCGCGGTCACGCGCGAGACGTCGTGCTCGGCCGACCGGCCGCCGAACAGGAGCATCACGCGGGTCCGTCCCGCGGCGTCGGGGCTCACGACACCACCTGCAGCACGGCGCGGATGCCGAGCCCCATGATGAACAGCCCGCCGAGCCCGTAGAGCAGCTCCTGGCGGCCCTTCATCTGGTGCCGGTACTGGTAGAGCAGACCGATCGTGATGAAGATCAGGAACCCGTAGAACATGTGGAAGCGGGGCACCACCTTGCGGTAGGTCTCGTCACCGGCCACGAGGATCGTGCCGAGCAGCACCTGGAGCAGGATCGCGGCCTCGGCGACGATCGTCGCGATCCAGACCGGGCGCCCGCGCCACGACTTCCAGCGCCATGCCGCGAGCATGTACAGGCCGGCGATCGCGTTCAGCACGATGGCGACGTAGCCCCAGACCTTGTGGATGTCGAAGACGGTCTGCATCAGCGCGCGGCTCGCGTGGCTCACAGGGCCGAGTCGTCCGCGGCCGACGGGGTGAACGCGGCCGCGCCATCGCCACGCAGAACGCTCTTCAGGATCTTGCCCGCCGGGTTGCGCGGGAGCGGTTCGGCACGCAGGTCGACGTACTCGGGCACCTTGAACCCGGCGAGCCGCTCGGCGCAGTACGCCCGCAGGTCGGCCTCGGTCGCCGACGAGCCGGTGCGCAGCTGCACGACGGCCTTGACCTCCTCACCGAGCTGGAGGTGCGGCACGCCGACGACCGCGGCGTCGAGCACGTCCGGGTGCTCGACGAGCACGTGCTCGATCTCCACGCAGTACACGTTCTCGCCGGCGCGGATGATCATGTCCTTCGCGCGGTCGACCAGGAAGAGGTAGCCGTCGGCATCGAGGTAGCCGATGTCGCCACTGCGGAGCCAACCACCCGACAAGGTGGCGGCCGCCGTCGCGTCCGGCCGGTTCCAGTAGCCGCGGCTCATGATCGTCGGGCCGCGCAGCACGATCTCGCCACTCTCCCCGAGTGGGACCTCGGTGCCGTCCGGGTCCACGATCCGGATCTCGACCGTCGGCGCGGCGCGACCGACGGAGCTCGGGTGCTCGAGGTACCCGGCGCCCGCGTTCGAGGTCGCGACCGACGCGGTCTCGGTGAGCCCGTACGCGGTCGACAGCGTCTCCTTCACCTGGGGGAACGCGACCCGGAGCCGTTGCACGAGCTCGGGGGCCGCGGGCGCGCCGCCGTAGCCGATGCGGTTGACCGACGAGAGGTCGTAGCGCCCGAACGACTCGGACTCGACGATCCGCCACATCACGGTGGGCACGCCACCGATGTTCGTGACCTTCTCGCGCTCGATCACCGCCATGGCCTCGTCCGGGTCGAACTTGCCCGGCGGCATCAGCACCAGCTTCGCGCCCGACGCGTAGCCCGGGACCATCGTCGACAGCGCGCCGGTCACGTGGAACAGCGGGACCACCAGGAGGTACGCGGTCTGCACGTCCGAGCGCGGCGGGGCCGAGCCCTGGGCCGCGGCGATCGCGCCCAGGCACGCGAGGTTCTGGAGGTTCGCGAGCGCCTGGCGGTGGGTGATCGTCGCGCCCTTGGGCCGGCCGGTCGTCCCCGACGTGTAGAGGATCGCGAGCAGGTCGTCCTCGTCGACCGCGACGTCGGGGAGCACCCCCGGATCGTCGGCCGCCAGCAGCTCGCGGCCAGGACGCGCCGCGCCGCCGGGAGCTTCGAGGTCCGAGACCAGGACGTGCTCGAGCTCGTCGAGCGATCCGACGACGTCGCGGACGACGACCCACCGCTTCGCGTCGCACACGAGGACCTTGGCCCCCGAGTCGCGCAGCGCGAACTCGAGCTCCTCGCCCTTCCACCAGGCGTTCAGCGGGACGCACGCGGCGCCGATCACCGCACAGGCCCAGAACAGGACGACCCACTCGACGTTGTTCGCCGAGAGCAGCGCGACGCGGTCGCCGGGCTCGACCCCGAGACCCAGGAGCGCGGCCGCGGTGCGCCGGACGTCCGCGTTGTGCTCGGCGTAGGTGAGCCGGCGGTCGCCCTGCACGACCCAGTCCACGTCACCACGGGCGTCCGCGCCCTCGACCAGGTCCCGCATGGACCCGAGCCGGCGGCGGTAGACCTGCAGCGGGACGCCGAGCACGTCCTCGACGACGATCTCGAACGGGCCGCCGGGGCCGGTCAGCGTCCTCCGAGGATCCCCGCCCGTTGAGCGGCGCGACTCGGAGAGCCCGGCGGCCGGCGGCGGTTCCAGCGCATCCGTCACCGGTCCGACGCGGCGCGCTCGTGCTGCGCCACGTCGAAGCTCCAGAGCTCGGCGTGGGAGCTCACCGGGCCCTTCTCGGCGTGCGCCTTGTGGCCCTCGCCGAACGCCGCGCTGCTGGCCCAGGCCTGGAAGTCCGCCTCCGAGCGCCACCGCGTGTACACGAGGAACTGGTTCCGGTCGTCGTTGGGGCGGAGGAGCTCGAAGGCCTCGAAGCCCTCCGATCCCCCGACCGCACCGGCGCGCGCCGCGAAGCGGGCGACGAGCTCGTCGGCTTTGTCCGGGTCCACCGTGATCGCGTTGATCTTCACGACACTCACTGCGGTCTCCTTGGGTCCGGTGCGGTCAGCGCTCGTCGCGCAGGAACCGCTCGATCTCGCGGGCGAGGTCCTCGCCCGACACCGCCTCGTCGGGCGGCGACTCGGACTCGAGCTGGAGGACCATGTCGGCGACGTCCGGTCGCTCGCTCAGCCCCTCCTCGACCCGCTCGAGGTACGCGTCGCTCTGCTCGTCGAGCGTGTGGAGGTCCACGCTCACGCCCGCGATGTCGCGCAGCCGCTCCAGCATCGAGCGGATCGCCGGCGGCGACGGGGTCGCGGCGACGTAGTGCGGCACCTGGGCCCACAGCCCGACCGAGCGCACCCCGGCGTCGCCGAGCGCGACCTGCAGGACCGTCTGGGCACCGGTCGGGCCGAAGTAGTCCCCGCGCAGCGCACCGACCTCCTGGGCGACCGAGCGGCTCGACGCGGTCGCGAGGATGTTGACCGGCCGGCGGTGCGACACGGGTGCGGGCATCCCGCCGAGGGTGATCGCGAGCTGGACGTCGAGTCGCTGCGCCACCTGCACCAGGTCCGAGGTCACGTCGCGCCAGCGCACCGACGGCTCGGGACCGGCGACGATGACGACGTCACGGCCTCCGGCGCGGCCCGCGACGAGGTCGATCGACGGCCATTCGATGTGGCGGGTGACGCCGTCGAGGAGCGACACGGTCGGACGGGTCTGCTGGAGGTCGAGCAGGTCCGACAGGTCGACGGTCGCGAACTTCCGCGGCGCCTCGAGCGCCTCGGCGACCGCGGCCAGGGTGCCCGTCCCGGCCAGCCCGCCGTCGACCCAACCGGTGAGCGCGACGAGCATGACGGGCTCGCGCAGCGCCGGCCACTGGTCCACCTCGAGCATGCCTCCACTGTAGGGGAGGCCTGTGGCCCGCCTCGGCTCACCCTGGGCTTGGCTAGCCTCCGCGCGATGCAGTTCGGCGTGCACACCGGCCTCCAGAACACGAGCATGGGCGAGCTCCGCTCGCTGTGGTCGCACATCGAGGACCTCGGCTTCGACTGGATCTCGATCTGGGACCACTTCTACGCGGCCGACGGCACCGGCAACCCCCACAGCCTCGAAGCGGTGGCCAGCCATGCCGCACTCTGCGCGACCACGTCGCGCGTTCGCTGCGGCAGCCTCGTCTACTCGGTGGGCTACCGGCACCCGGCGGTCCAGGCGAACACGATGGCGACACTCGACCAGCTGTCGAACGGGCGCACGACCTTCGGCCTCGGCGCCGGGTGGCTGGTCGCGGAGTACGCGGCGTACGGGATCGACTTCCCCGACGGCGCAGTGCGGCTGCGCCAGGTCGAGGAGGCGATCCAGTGCATGCGCGGGCTCCTCACGCAGGACGTGACGACGTTCCACGGTGAGTTCTTCACGCTCACCGACGCGCGCTGCGAGCCGAAGCCGGTGCAGGAGCTGCTCCCGCTCTGGATCGGCGGCACCGGCGAGAAGGTGACGCTCCGCATCGCGGCCCGCCACGCCGACGGGTGGAACGCGGCGTTCATCTCGCCCGAGGACTACGGGCGGAAGGTGGACGTGCTCGACCGCCACTGCGCCGACGCGAACCGGGACCCGGCGACGATCACGAGGACGGTGAACACACCGATCGCCTGGCGTGACGACGAGCTGGAGGCGCAGTTCGGCAAGATCACCGAGTTCGTCCGCCCCAGCGTGCTCACCGGCAGCACCCAGGAGGTGGTCGACAAGGTGGGCGCCTACCGGGACGCCGGCGCCGAGATGCTCATCCTGGCGATGCGCGCGCCGTTCGACGTCGACGGTCTCGACCGCTTCGCCGCCGAGGTGCTGTCGCAGTTCGCATGACCCGAGCTCGTTTCAGGGCGCGTTCGACGCACCCGGGTATGCCAAACCCTCCCCGAGACGAGCGGGGGAGCAGGTGAGATGAGTGAGCTGCGCCTGGACCCGCTCACGCGCGAGTGGGTCGCGATCGTCGCCGACCGCCAGGGGCGGCCCAACCTCGCGCCGGATCCGCCGACCGTCGACGGGTGCCCGTTCTGCGTCGGCGGGCTCGAGGCGCCCGAGCCGTACACGGTGCGCGCGTTCGAGAACCGGTGGCCGCCGTTCGCCCCCGGGGCGCCGATCGACGCCGACGGCGCGCTCGCCGCGGCGGCTGCCGCCGGAGGGCACCCGGCGACCGCGGCCCGGCGCCCGCCCTCCGGAGATCCCTGGAGGCCGGAGTTCGTCGCCCTGCCCGCGAGGGGTGCGTCGGAGGTGGTGCTCTACTCCCCCCACCACGACGGCTCGCTCGCGACCATCGGCGTGACCGGCGCCCGCGCGGTCGTCGACCTCTGGGCCGACCGGACCGCGGCACTGCTCGCACGCCCCGAGATCGAGCACGTCCTGGTGTTCGAGAACCGCGGCGCGCTCGTGGGCGCGACCATCCCCCACCCGCACGGGCAGATCTACGGGTTCCCGTTCGTCCCCCCGGTCCCCCGCCGCGAGGCCGAGGTGGCAGCTGCGCACGGGTGTCCGGTGTGCGCGTCGACCGCCGCGGAGATCGCCGACGGCTCGCGGGTCGTGCGCGACGCCGACGGCTGGACCACGGTCGTGCCGTTCGCGTCCGCGTACCCCTACGGAGCACTGCTCGCGCCGCACCTCCATCACGACGGCGTCCCGGCGCTCGACGCGGCGTCACGCGACGGGCTCGCCGCCGCGCTCGTCGACCTCGTGTCGCGCTACGACCGCCTGTTCGGCGCCGAGATGCCGTACCTCATGTGGGTCCACCAGGGCGTCCACGTCCACGTGCACTTCGCGCCGCCGCTTCGCGCCGCCGGCACGCCGCGCTTCGTCGCCTCGGGCGAGGTCGGGAGCGGCACGTTCGGGAACCCGGTGGGGCCGGAAGCCGCGGCGGCCGCGCTGCGCGGGGTGTGACCGCTCAGTTGGGCGACGGCGACGCGAACCCGCTCGAACCCGAGCTGGGACCCGCACCGAACCCGCGGGTGACGCTCTTGCGCTGGCCGAACGTGTGCTCGAGGTCGGTCGTCGCGAACGCCTCGGGGACCTGCCCGTCCACCGCGTAGCGGTACAGCGCGGTGCGGTAGATCCCGCTCAGCGCGGCGACGATCGACATCGCGACCGCCAGGAGCACGGCTCCGACCGCGACGAGCGGCACCGTGACCAGCACGTCGCCGGCTGCGACGCCGAGGAAGATCACCGCGAGGCCGGGGAGGAACGCGATGAGCCCGATGAGCCCGAGACCGATCTGGGCCGCGAGGTTCTCGCCCCAGGTCTGCTTGAGGAGATGCGCGGAGCGCTTCAGCGCGGTGATCGGGCCGACGTCCTCGAAGACGATGATCGGCACCGACAGGAACGTCACCACGTTCCAGGCCGCGCCGATGAGCGAGCCGATGATGCGGCCGAGGATCCCGAAGCGCTCCTCGATGGCCTGGATGATGACCGACACCGTGGCCGAAAGGACCGCCCACGGCAGGATGCGGTGCAGACGGGTCTGCGCGACGCCGAGCGCCGTGCCGAGCGTCGTGTCGCGACCCTGGAGCCGCTCGTTCGCACCCGCGCAGAGCGCGGCGAGGAAGTAGGTCTGCACGAACGCGACGCCGATGTACGTGCAGAAGCCGAGGAGGTAGGTGACGACGTTCGCGTGGTACTCGGTGTCGCCGTTGAGCCCGGTGTCCTTGCCCAGGGTCGCCCAGACGGCGAGCGCGAAGATCCCGACGACGATGGCCGAGCCGATGAACGAGAGCACCGGGAGCCAGAGGAGGCCCTTCTCGGACCTGAGGACGGCCCAGCTCGACTTCGCCAGGGCCCACGAGCGCTGCATGCGAGTCATGCCGCAAGTATCGACCATCCCGGCCCGCACTTGACGTCGGCCACCCCTGGCTACTCAGACACCAGCCAGCGGACGATGGATCGGGAAGGTCGACGTACAGCCGCGTGATCGACCGACCGACAAACGACGCTGATGTCCACCAATGGATCTGCTGGGGCTCGAGGGGCCGCGTGTCGGAGCGTGACCCGGCTCGGTGCGGTTGCCGTCGCGGCGGTCGCCTGGATGCTCGCGGGCGCTCCATTCGTCCCGACGGCCCGAGCCGACGCGGCGCGCCGCTCGGGCACGGAGCCGCAGGGAACGCTCGAATGGAAGCCCTGCAGCCAATCCGACTTCGATCACTGGAAGCGGGTCGACGACAACAGCCTCGAAGGGTTCGAGTGCTCGACGTTCACCCGACCGCTCGACCGCACCCACCCCCGGGGCAGCCACGTCACCCTGGCCGTGGTGCGGCTCCCGGCGACCGGGCCTGCGTCCGAGCGCAAGGGGACGCTCTTCCTCAACCCGGGGGGCCCCGGCCAGTCGGGCGTCGGTCTCTCCAAGATCGCCTACCTGCTCCCCGAGTCCGTGCGGGCGAGCTTCGACTTCGTCACCTACGACCCGCGCGGGATCGGCGCGTCGACCCCGGTGCTCGAGGGCCCCGGGTGCAACATCCCCAAGCCGACCCGACCCGCGACCGGGTCCGTCCGGTGGCGCTCCGTCCTGGCCGTGCGCCAGCAGCAGGTGGCCCGCGCCAATGCTCGCTGCTTCGCCGCCAACCACGCGCTGGTCGAGCACGGAGGCACCGTGGACGGCGCCTACGACCTGGACGCGCTGCGCGCCGCGGTCGGCGATTCCAAGATCACCTACTGGGGAATCTCGTACGGCAGCCTGCTCGGCTCCACCTACGCCCAGCTCTTCCCCGACCGGGTCCGGGCCATGCTCTTCGACGGCAACATGGACCCCCAGATCACCCTCGCCGGGATCAGTGCCGGGTCGACGGCGCCCGACCACTCGATCGGCTTCTTCCTCCAGGCCACCGGCTTGCGGGCGAAGTTCGACCAGGTGATGGCCCGGCTGAACCGGCACACCATCCTGCTGCCGGACGGGACGCGGTACACGCGTTGGGACCTGCTCGACGTCCTCAACGACGGCGTCGACTTCTTCCCGATCACCGGCGACGAGAGCTGGACCCAGGCGTCCCAGGCCGTGACGAGCTCCTGGAACGCGCTCTTCGGTTCCACCACCGAACAGGAAGCGGCGCGCCGGATGCTCACGAGCACGAGCCTCCAGAGCCCGAGCACGGGCACCGCGGGCAGCCTCTGGTCGGCCGTCGTCTGCCAGGACTTCGCCGACCGGCTCTCGAACCCACACCAGCAGGACCTGCTGCAGGCGATCGTCCGCGAGGGACCGCGCTACGGCGGCACCCTGGGGGTCGACTACCTGACCACGTGCAACGGATACGGCGCCGCCGCTCCTCACCCGGTCCCACGTCCCAAGACCTACGGACCACCGATCCCCGGGATGATCGCCAACAGCACCCGAGACGGCGAGACCCCCTACCAGTGGGCGGTCAACATGGCGCGCGTCTATCCGACCATGCGGCCGGTCACGATCGTCGGTGGGATCCACGGCACCTTCGGGCTCAGCCAGTCACCCTGCGTCGACGACGCGATCGGCGGGTTCCTCGTGAGCGGAACACCTCCGCCGCTGGACCTGGCGTGTCCGTACTCGCCGCCGGACCCCGCCCCCTGAGCGCGCCCGACCGCGATCGCCTGACCTAGCGTCGCCGCCGTGATCGAAGTGCGGGCGCCGGGACGGGTCAACCTCATCGGCGACCACACGGACTACAACGACGGCTGGTGCCTGCCGCTCGCGATCGACCGCGAGTGCGTCGTGGCCGGGAGCGCGCGGGCGGGCGGGCGGGTGACGCTCCGGTCCCGCGAGCTTCCCGGGGCGGTCGACCTCCCGGCGGACGGGAGCGACGACCCGGCCGGGGTCGAGCCGGCCTGGGGACGGTTCGCGGCGGGGGTGCTGCGCGCGCTCGCGGCCCGGGGGCGGAAACCGGTCGGCTTCGACGGCACGGTCACGTCGACGGTGCCCGCGGGCGCGGGGCTCTCGTCGAGCTCGGCGCTGTCGGTCGCGCTGACCCTGGCCCTCGCCGAAGCCGCGGGCCTGGAGCTCCACGACCGGCGAGCGGTCGCCCGGGCCGCGCTCGACGCGGAGGTCCGCGCCACCGGCGTGCCCGGTGGGCTGATGGACCAGCTCGCGTCGCTGTTCGGCGTGGCGGACCACGCGCTCCTCCTCGACTGCCGCTCGCTCGAGGTCACGCCGGTGGCCCTTCCCCGGTCCCACGTGGTGCTGGTCGTGCACTCCGGCGTCTCGCGGACGCTGGCGGGCAGCGCCTACGCCGAGCGCCGGGCCGCGTGCGACGACGCCGCCGCGCGCCTCGGGGTCCCCGCGCTGCGCGACGCCACGGCCGACCAGGTCGCCGACGACCCGTTCGCCCGCCACGTCGTCGCCGAGAACGAGCGGGTGCTCGACTTCGCCCGCGCGCTCGAGAACGGCGACGTGAACGCGCTCGGACCGCTGCTGCTCGCGAGCCACGCCAGCCTGCGTGACGACTACGCGGTGTCGACCCCGGAGCTCGACGCGCTGGTCGACCTGCTGGTCGAGCACGGCGCGATCGGCGCGCGCCTGACCGGGGCGGGCTTCGGTGGCTGTGTGGTGGCGATGGTCCAGCGCAACCACGCCGACGACTGCGCGGCGAAGACGGTGGCGGCCTACGGCGAGCGCACCGGGCTCGAGGGCCACGCGTTCGTCGTGCGCGTGGTCGACGGCGCCGGACCGCTCCCCGAGAAGGCGCGGTGAAGCTGCGCCCGGCCGACAAGCTCCGCCCGGGCCCCGCGCCGGTCGCGGCGTCGTCCGAGTTCGCCGCGGTGGCCGCGGCGCGCCCCGTCGCCTGGACGGAGTGGGACGGGAACCACGAGACCGACGGGCCCGCGGGCGGGGGCCGCATCGTGATGGAGCTCGGCGGCCGCTGGGAGCGGCGCGCCGACGAGGACCCGTGGCGCAAGGTCGTGGTGCCGGACAACTTCGGCCACGACGGCGAGTTCTCCGACTTCTTCGGACCGATGTGGTACCGCCGCACGTTCGCCGACCCGCGGATCGACGCGCCCGAGGGCAGTCCCCGCATCGCGCGTCTGTCGTTCGCGGCGGTCGACTACTTCGCCGACGTGTGGCTGAACGACGAGCTCCTCGGCCACCACGAGGGCTGCTTCGCGCCGTTCGGGTTCGACGTCACCGAGCGGCTGCAGAAGAGCAACACGGTGCTCGTGCGCGTGCAGGACCCGCTCGAGCCGCTCGACCCCGGCGAGATCTTCTTCCGGCACAAGAAGAAGATCGTCAAGGGGACGCTGAAGTACCACGACAGCCGCCCCGGCGGGCTCCCCGGCCGCATGAGCCATCCGCTCGAGGGCGACGACTCACCGCGGGTGTGGACGCCGGAGTGGGGCCAGTCGATGACGACCGCGGGCATCGTCGGCCCGGTCACGCTCGTCCGCACCGGCGAGGTCGCGATCACCGCCGCGTTCGTGACCCCGCTCGACCATGCCGCCGGCACCGTCCACCTCGCGTTCATCCTCACCAACCACACCGCTCGGGCCCGCGACGCGGTGGTGCATCTCTCGGTCGCCGGCGAGCGGGCCGCGATCGCGGTCACCCTCGAGCCCGGGGTCGCCCGGATCGACGCGCTGACCGGGCTCCCCCACCTCGGCCGGTGGCAGCCGGTCCACTCCCCCCACGGGGCGCCCGACCTCCACGACCTCGTCGCGGTGGCCGCGGTCGACGGCCGCGCGACCGACCGGCGCACCGTGACCTTCGGGCTCCGCACCGCCCGTGTGGTCACCGGCGCCGACGGCCGCGCGCAGCACCTCGAGGTGAACGGGAACGCCGTCTTCGTGAAGGCGGTCAATTACATCCCCTGGCAACACTTCGCCGAGGTCGGGCGCGCGTTCTACGACCGCGACATGCGCCTGATCGCCGATGCGCACGGGAACTCCATCGGCATCCATGCGCACGTCCAGTCGCCCCACGCGTACGACGCGGCCGACGCGGCCGGGATGCTGACGTTCCAGGACTTCCCGCTGCAGTGGTTCTACGACAGTGGATCCGAGACCAACCCCGGCTTCGTCGAGGAGGCGCAGCGCCAGATCGCCGACATGGCGTACCTCCTCCACGCACATCCGAGCGTCGTCTACTACGCGTGCCACAACGAGCCGCTCCGGATGTTCGTGCCGACCGCACCGGAGGACGACGCTCCCGAGCGCGACGTCGGCGAGCGCCACCTCGACGCCGCGCTGTTCGCCACGCTCGCGTCGATCGACGACTCGCGGCACGTGCACGAGGCGTCGGGCATCGGTGACGACGTGCACTCGTACTCGGGCTCGCTCACCGGGCGGAACCTGTACCGGGTCTCAGAGCTCCCGGCCTGGTTCGTGAGCGAGTACGGCTTCTGGACCGTCGGACCGCAGGCCGAGAAGTTCGGCGACCGGGGCTGGCCCCCGACCACCGTGCAGATGCGCGAGTGGGTCAGCCGGCTCTCGTTCATCGGCTCGACCGTCGGGTTCGCCGGCATGCCCGACCGGTACGGCTCGTTGCGCGAGTGGGCGGACGCGACGGAGGCCTACGGCGCGGCGCTGGCCAAGCACCAGACCGAGTGGTTCCGCATCCATCGCGGCGCGCCGTTCATGGGGTACCGCTGGCACTTCTGGGCCGACTGGTGGGGGTATGCGGGCGGTGGGCTCGTCGACGTCGAGCGCGCGCCGAAGCGGACCTACGAAGCCTGGCGGGACGCGTCCCGGCCGGTGCTCGTGACCGCGCGCACGGACCGCTCGGTCTACGAACCCGGAACGGCGCGGCTGCCGGTGTTCGTGGTGAACGACACCGACCAGGCGTGGCGGGGCGCGGTCCGGTGGGAGCTCCACGACGCGTCGTCGGCGGTGATCGCCCCCGATCCCCGGGGCTTCCGCATCGGGCTCGCGTTCCCCGACGACGGCGTGCTCGTCGCGGTTCCCGACGGGCTCGGGGAGCTCGTCGACTCGGGGACGTTCACGGTCGATGCGCCGGCCGCGGCGTCGACGCCCGTCGGCGAGGTCGCGACCACGCTCACCCCGGGGACCGCGCGCACCGTCACGTTCCACTGGGGCGACGAGGCCAACTTCGTGCACCTCCACTGCCCCACCGCCGACGCGGTCCCCGAGCCCGGACTCCACCGCGGCCCATGACCCGGACCCTCCACAACGACGAGATCGAGCTCGAGCTCGGCTCCGGCGAGTGGACCGCGCGCTGGCGCTGTGGGCTCACCCTCGGCCCCTGCACGATGCGGGTCGAGAGTGACGGAGCACCCGGCGCGGATCGGGGCGCGTGGCACGTCGAGACGACGCGAACCGGTGCCCGCGCCCGCTGGACCGCCCGAGCCGGCCGGTCGTGGCTCGAGCTGCGCCTGCCGGCAACCGGCGACGTCGTCCAGGTCCAGGCCGGCTACCGGGCCGACGCGGAGGACGCGCTCCGGCGGATCGTCGTGCTCACCGGCCCCGTCGCGCCCGCGCCCGACCGCGCGCTCGTGAACGGCTACGACTCCTGGTCGTACGCGGGGGTTCGTGCGGCATCGGACGCGGCGGACTCCTACTGGAGCACCACGCTCACCACTTCTCGCGGCGCACTCGCGCTCCAGGCTCTCACGAGCGAACGCTTCACCACGCGCGTCGCGTGCGACGCGGCGACCGTCGTCGTCGCCTCGGAGCCCACGCCGACCCATCACCTCGTCGACGGGACCTGGGGCCACGAGAACGTCCCGTCGGAGACGACGATCGCGGTCGCGGCCGGGGAGGAGGTCGTCTCCGAGCCGGTGGCCGTCACCGCGGACGCCGACCCGCTCGTCGCGACCGAGACGGTGGCCGCGCTCCTGCCCGGCCGCGCCTGGAACGGACCACCCGCGCTCGGCTGGGAGTCCTGGTACCACTACGCGACGCGGATCAGCACCGGCCGCCTGCTCGAGAACGCGCGGCTGCTGCGCGAGCGCTTCGGCGACCGGCCCGGGTTCGACCTGCTCCAGATCGACGACGGCTGGCAGGAGGCGAACGGCGCCTGGTGGCCGCGCGAGCGGTTCCCGGACGACTTCGGCGAGCTCGTCGACGAGGTCCACCGACTCGGCCTCCGGTGCGGCCTGTGGCTCGCGCCGTTCATGGTGGAGCCCGGCGGGCCCGGCTCCGGGACCGACCACGAGGACTGGTGTGTGGGCGACGGCGCGTCTGCCGCGACCCTGCGCGACCGGCACGGTCGCTGGGCGCTCGACGGCTCGCACCCGGACGTCGTCGACCACCTCCGCCGGCTCGGCGCGTCCGTCCGGGCCTGGGGCGTCGACATGGTGAAGCTCGACTTCCTCTACCTGGGCGCGCAGGAGGGCCGGCGCCACGACCCGTCGGTCACGGGCACCGAGGCGCTCCGGCGCGGTCTCCGCGCGTTCGTCGAGCCGCTCGGTGACCACGTGTACGTGCTCGGGTGCGGGGCGCCCATGCTCCCCATGGTCGGCATCTGCCACGCCAACCGGATCGGCCACGACCTCGCGGTCCCGGTGCTCGGCCGGGCCTACGGCCAGCCCCTGCGCGACGGCTGGACCGGGTGGCACGGCATCAAGGCGCAGGCCCGGCAGGCCGCGGCGCGCGCTGGTCGATGCACGGGCGCTGGTTCCACAACGACCCCGAGATCGTCATGGCCTGGGGCAGCGACGGCCGCGGCGGACCGGACGGATACACGCTCGAGGAGTCGCACACCCAGGCGGTCGTCGCCGCGCTCACCGGTGGGCCGTTCCTGCTCGCCGACCGGCTCGACGAGCTGCTCCCCCACGAGCGGGCGGTATTGGAGGACCCCGAGGTGCTCGACCTCGCGTGGGACGAGCGCGGCTTCCGCCCCGTCGACCTGTTCGAACACGTCGACCGTGGACCCTTGCATGCGTACGCGCAGCCCGACGACCTGGCGTCGACCTGGGTCGCCGCACGCGGTCGCGGTGCCGTGGTCGCGCTGTTCAACTGGACCGACGCCGAAGCCCACCGGAGCGCGCCCGACGGCCGCGAGGTCCTGGTGCCCGCCCACGGCGCACGGGTGCTCCGTGCCTGATTCCGCGCGTGGTGCCGGGGTCCGATATGGATGCATGGACGGGGCGGCTCTCGGCCCAATCGAACGCCGGGAGAACCCTCGGATTCAGGACGAAGCGCGGGTGATTCCCGCCGCTTTCAAGTCCTCGGCCGGGACCCCGGCCTCCCGCCACGCGGAGTACGAGATGCCCTTGCGCTCGGCGTAGGAGCGGGCGGACCTCACGAAGTCGCGCCGGAGACCGGAGAGGTCGACGGTGACGTCGAACGCCTCGAGCTCGGCGGCGAGGTCGATCCGGCGCTGGGCGAGCTCGAGCTTGCGGAGGCCGACGGCCGGCCCGATCTGGGCCGACACCTCGTCGAGCTGGCGCCGCACCGTCTCCTTGGTGCGCTTCCGGCCCCGCTTCGGCTTGTTGGCCGCCAGGGCCTCCAGGTACGCCCGCACGTGACGCGAGACCTCGCGCCCTTCGGCCAGCGCCTGCTTGTGCGCATCGGTCATCTTCGCGGGGCCGCGCTTCGCGCGCGCTCGTCGCGGGAGGCATCTGGGGGGGTTCTCCTTGCGGTGGTCGATGGGAAAAGACCCTGCCTCGCAACCGATCATAGTCAGCAATACGCGGGGGCTAGACGCCGAGCGACTTCCCGATGATCTCCTTCATGATCTCGGTCGTCCCGCCGTAGATCGTCGTGATCCGCGCGTCTGCGTAGGCACGGGCGATCGGGTACTCGGTCATGTATCCGTACCCACCGTGGAGCTGGAGGCAGGTGTCGATGACCCGCTTCTGGAGCTCCGTGCACCACCATTTCGCCATCGCGGCCTCTTCGGCGGTCAGGTCCCGCTCGTTCAGGGCCAGCACGCACCGGTCGACGAACGTCTGGGCCAGCTCGATCTCCGTCGCCATCTCGGCCAGCCGGAACCGGCTGTTCTGGAACGTCCCGATCGGCTTGCCGAACGCGGTGCGCTCCTTCACGTACCCGAGCGTGATGTCGAGCGCCTGACGGGCCGCGGCGACGCCGGTCACCGCGATCGACAGCCGCTCCTGGGGAAGCTTGTCGACCAGCGAGAGGAACCCGGTCCCCTCGTCGCCGAGCCGGTTCTCCACCGGCACCGGCACGTCGTTGAAGAACAGCTCGGCGGTGTCCTGCGCGTGCATCCCGATCTTGTCGAGGTTGCGACCACGCTCGAACCCGGGCAGGCCCCGTTCGAGGACCATGAGGCTCATCCCCGCGTGGCGCTGGGACGGGTCCGTCTTCACCGCGGTCACGACGAGGTCCGCGTTGATCCCGTTCGTGATGAACGTCTTCGACCCGTTGACGACGTAGTGGTCGCCGTCGCGGATCGCGCTGGTCGACATTCCCGCCAGGTCCGAGCCGATGCCCGGTTCCGTCATCGCGATCGCGGTGATCAGCGCACCCGAGCAGATGCCCGGCAGCCACCGCGCCTTCTGCTCGTCGGTGCAGAGCGTCAGGAAGTAGGGCAGGCAGATGTCGTTGTGGAGGGTCCAGCCGAGCCCCGCCGCGTTGACGCCCGCGCGCTGGATCTCCTCCGCGATCACGACGTTGTAGCGGAAGTCCGAGACCCCGCCCCCGCCGTACTCCTCGTCGACCGCCATGCCCAGGAACCCCTGCGCGCCCGCCTTGGCGAAGACCTCGCGATCGACGATGCCCGCCCGCTCCCACTCGTCGGCGTGCGGCACCAGCTCCTTGGCGATGAACCCCTGCACCGAGTCTCGGAACAGCTCGTGGTCGTCGTCGAACAGTGTGCGCTGCATGCCTACGACGGTACCGCCGCTACCACGCGGCTGCCGCCAGACGGTCCAGCGCGTCCGGCGTGCGGGAACCCCACCAGAACAGGTCGCGCCCGTCGACCAGGGCGACCCGGGCGGTCGGGAAGGCCGCGTCGACCTCGGCGACGTGTCGCTCGGCGAACGGATACGGCTCGTCGGGCAGGAGCACCAGCTCGGGTGCGAACCCCGCCATCTGCTCGAGCGTGCCCTGCGGGTAGCGGTCGCGGACGCCCGACACCGCGTTGCGCCATCCGAGCACCGACAGCAGTGACGATCCGTAGGTGTCGCCGTTCATCGTCATCCACGGGCGGCGCCAGATCAGGACGACGACCCTGCCCCGGAAGCCCGCGGTCGCCTGCCGCACACGGTGGTGCCAGTGGCCGTCGGCGAAGGGCGCCGGCACCGGGACGTGCACGCGCGTCGCGAGTGCCGACACCACGGGCCCGACGTCGCTGATCGACCGGGGTGACATCGAGTGGACGTCGAGTCCGGCCTCGCGAAGCGCCGTGAAGTCCTCGATCCGGTTCTCCTCGCTGTTCACCACGACCAGGTCCGGTGCGAGCGCGAGGATCTTCGCGACATCGGGATCCTTGGTGCCCCCGACCGTCGGGATCCCGTCCTGCTCGCAGAAGCGCGTGCACGCGATCGGCACGACGCCGAGCGCGAGCAACGTCTCCGTGGCCGAAGGGACCAGGGAGACGACCCTCACATGCGTTCGAGCAGCTCGGCCTTCTTCGCCTCGTACTCGGCCTCGGTGATGTGGCCCTGGTCGCGCAGCGCCGCGAGCTTCGTGATCTGGTCCGCGACGTCGGGGCTGTCGTGCACCGGGATCGCGGTGGGTGCGCCCAACCCCGCTTCGGCGGCGGCCTGGCCCGACCACGAGGCCTGCCGGCGCGCGTTGACCTCCATCTGCCGGTACACCTCCTGCTGGACCATGTCCGGGTGGCGCACGTTGTCGAAGTGGCTCTGCCCGTCCTTGCCCGCGCTCTCGATGTCGAGGTCACCGGCGCCGATGACCCGCAGGAAGATGTTCTGGTGGAAATCGATGTTGTTGATGCGCTCGAGCGGGATCTCCGTGCCGCGCTTGGACACGATGCCGGAGCGTGAGATCACGCGCCGGTCGGTCAGCACGAAGTGCGTGTAGGTCCACACCAGGTACTTCTCGACGACGAACGCGGCCCAGACGAGGAGAGCCAGCGCGAGCGGCCATCCCAGCCAGCTGGAGCTGTCCGCGGGGCCGACCCAGAGGAGGAACACGACGAGCAGGGCGGTGCCCACGAGGATGTGCTTCCAGAAGAAGAACCAGTGCGGCTTGAGGTCGAGGACCACGCTCTCGCCCTCGTTGATGAGCTTCCTCGGGTACGGAGGCATGACGCCAGCCTACGGCGCGCCGAGCACGCGATCAGCGAACGCGTTCCGGAACCGACCATCGGGATCGAGCCGCCACCGGAGGGCCTGGAAGCGCGCCCACTCGGGGTAGCGCGGCGCGAGCGAGGCCGCGCTCTGGAAGTGCATCTTGCCCCAGTGCGGCCGGCCGCCGAGCCCGTCCATGATCGCCTCGACCCCGCGGAAGTAGCGCTCGAACGGTGTCCCGGTCGAGAGGTGCACCGCCAGGTAGCAGGTCTCCCGGCCGGCCCCCATGCTGAGCGGGATGTCGTCGGCGCCGATGCCGCGGATCTCGACCGGGAAGTCGACGAGCAGGCCCTCGCGCTCGATGAGGTCGCGGATCCCCCGCAGCCCGGTCGCCATCTCCGCCCGTGGGATCGCGTACTCCATCTCCACGAAGCGGACGAGGCGGGTCGTGCAGAAGACGTGGTAGCTGAGGTCGACGCGCTCGGTGCGGTGCATGCCCGCGACGATCCCGCGGGCCAGCTCCGGGATCTTCGCCGGACGCCGGCGGCCGAGCGCGGCGTTCGCGCCGTGGCGGAGGTTGCCGTACCAGATCTCGCTCTTCCACTTCTTGTAGCCACGCCGCGTGCGGATCGGGTCGTCGGTGCGGTTGCTGGTCTTCACCGTGCACGTGTCCGTGTGCGGGAACCAGTAGCAGTCGACGTGCTCGTTGGCCTCGATGAGGCCGTCCCACTCCGCGAGGAACTCCTCCCAGGGCTTGGGCACCTCGATCGCGCGCAGCTTGAACAGCGGTTCGCATTGCAGCGTGACCTGGGTGACGACACCCAGCACCCCGAGGCCGACGCGTGCGCAGGCGAAGATCTCGGGCTCCTCGGTCGCCGAGCAGCGCACCACCTCGCCCCGCGCGGTCACCAGCTCGAGCCCGACGATCGCCGCCGCGATCGACCCGTACCGGAGGCCGGTGCCGTGGGTCCCCGTCGAGGTCGCGCCCGCGATGGTCTGGCGGTCGATGTCGCCGAGGTTGGAGAGCGCCAGGCCCCGCTTGGCCAGCTCGTCGTTCAGCCGCCAGAGGGGGATGCCGGCCTCGACCGTGGCGGTCATGGCATCGCGGTCGATCGCGACGACGCGGTCGAGCGCGTGCAGCCGCATCATGCGGCCCGAGGTCGCGGCGACGTCCGAGAACGAGTGCCCGGACGCCACGACCTTCACCGTCTGCCCGGTCGACGCCGCGGTCTCGACCGACTCCACGACCTCGAGCAGGCTCCGCGGTTCGTCGACGGCCGCGGGCGTGCTGCGCTGGTTGCGACCCCAGTTCCGCCAGGTCGTGCCGAGCATCGGCACTACGCGGCGCGCGTCACGGCGCGACTGGCGACGCGACCGGTCACGCCCATCCGAGCTCGTGCAGGCGGCGCTCGGAGAGCCCGAAGTAGTGGCCGACCTCGTGCAGCACGGTGACGCGCACCTGCTGGGCGAGGTCGGCCTCGTCGCGCGCCCGCGCGCACAGTGGCCCGCGGAAGATGGTGATCCGGTCCGGCATCACGCCGGTGTAGCCGAGCGGTGACCGGCGCGGCAGGTCGATGCCCTCGTAGAGGCCGAGCAGCGTCCCGCGCCGGCCCGCGAGCTGCGCCTCCGTCGGCCAGTCCTGCACCATGACCGCGACGTTCTCCAGCTGCGATGCGAGCTCCTCGGGGATCTCGTCGAGCGCGTCGGCGACCATCGACTCGAAGCGCTCCTCCGACACGACGACCTGGGTCACCCCGGCGGCTCCGTCACGTTCCCGAAGGTACCCGACACGCGAAACTCCCTTGACGGTTCGGGGCCCCGTCCGTACCATGCAGGTCCGGTCGGAACGAGGTTCGGTACCGGGGCCGAGGCGAGGGTGGCCCGCAAGGGCGGCCGGAGCGGAAGTCCCGGAAGACGAGTCCCGGGAAGACCGGCGTACCACTCCCGATCCGGAGCGGAGGTCGGGCCCTCGGGCCGGGCGTGCGAGCCGGTGGGCGACGATCGAGCTGCGAAGGCGGTGACGGGGTTTCGGCTCCGGCAACGGCGAAGCGGTGTTGACGTCGGCGCCGACGGAGTGGGCGGAGGGCGAAGCCCCGAGGAGATCGGAGCTGCAACGCAGCCGAGACTACTCGGGGCTCGCTCGCGTCCGGGCCCGGCCGCCGCCGCTCGCCGTGCGGCCGCCGTCATGCGATCGAGCGGCGGAGATCTTCGACTCGCCGAGCGTCGGCCGGAGCGACCCAGGAAGGCGCGGCCGCCGCCGCTCGCCGTGCCGCCGCGGTCTGGCGATCGAGCGGCGGAGATCTTCGACTCGGCGAGCCGCCCCCGAGCCCTGTCCCAGCCCGCCGATAGGTTGACGACGTGCGCGCCGACGAGCTGCTCTCCGACCTCGACCCCATGCAGCGGGCCGCGGTCGTCGAGCCGGTCGTTCCCCTCGCGATCCTCGCCCCGGCCGGCTCGGGCAAGACCCGCACGCTCACCCGGCGCATCGCGTGGCAGGCCGCGAGCGGGAACCTCGACCCCCACCACGTCCTCGCGCTCACCTACACCCGCAAGGCCGCGGGCGAGCTGCGGGGCCGGCTCGCCCGGCTCGGCGTGCGCGGCGCCGTGACCGCCGGGACCTTCCACGCGGTGGCGCTGGCGCAGCTGCGCCGGCGCCACGCCGATGCGGGCCGCGCGATGCCGGCGCTCCTCGACCGCAAGGGCCGGCTGCTCGCGCCGCTGCTGGGCCGCGCCCGCGGTGCGGAGCTCGCGGTCGCCATCAACGAGGTCGCGGCCGAGATCGAGTGGGCCAAGGCCCGGCGGATCCGCCCCGACGCCTATGCCGCGCAGGTGCAGCGGGCCGGGCGCGAGACCCCACGCGCCCCCGCCGAGCTGGCCGGCCTCTACGCGAGCTACGAGCGCGAGAAGAAGCGCAAGGGGCTCCTCGACTTCGACGACCTGATCGGCGCCTGCACCGAGGCGCTCGAACAGGACGCCTCGTTCGCGGCGACCCAGCGCTGGCGGTTCCGCCACCTCTTCGTCGACGAGTTCCAGGACGTCACCCGCGCCCAGCTCGACCTCGTACGCGCCTGGCTCGGTGCGGGCTCGGACCTGTGCGTCGTCGGCGACCCGGACCAGGCGATCTACTCGTTCGCCGGGGCCGACTCGGGGCTGCTGGCGCGCTTCCCGGACTGGTTCGAGGGCGCGACCGTCGCGCGGCTCGGCGCGAACTACCGATCGACCCCCGAGATCGTCGGCGCAGCACGCGCGGTGCTGCCGGAGCAGACCCGTACGGAGGTGCGCGCCGCAGGACACGAGGGTCCGGCGCCGTCGATCACCGCCTACGAGGACGACCTCGCCGAGGCGCGCGGTGTGGTGGACGCGCTGCTCGGATCCCACGGGCCGATGCGACCGTGGTCGAGCATGGCCGTGCTCTACCGGGTCAACGCGCAGTCGGCCGCGTTCGAGGAGGCGCTGCGGCGCGCCGGGATCCCGGCCCGCGTGCGTGGCGCGGCCCGCTTCCTCGATCGACCCGAGGTGAAGGTCCTCATCGACGAGCTCCGCCAGGCCGCGGACACCGCGCCCGGTCGCGCGTTCGCGGAGCACCTCACGGACCTCGTCGCCGACTCGACCGAACGGTCCGAAGATCGCCGCGAGCACATCGACGCGCTGGCCGCGCTCGGGCGCGAGTACCTCGCCGCCGAGGGCAGCACCGGATCGGTCGCCGGGTTCCTCGAATACCTCCGCGCGTCGCTGCGTGGCGGGGACGACGGCGGCGTCGACGAGGACGCGGTGGACCTGCTCACGTTCCACCGCGCCAAGGGTCTCGAGTGGGACACCGTGTTCGTCACCGGGCTCGAGCGCGGTCTCGTCCCGATCTCGCATGCGGCCGGCCGGCCCGACGCGCTCGACGAGGAACGGCGCCTCCTCTACGTGGCGCTGAGCCGGGCCGAACGCCACCTCCACCTCTCCTGGGCCCGCCAGCGGACGCGCGGCACCCGCACCTCGTCTCGGACCCGGAGCCCCTACCTCACCGAGATCACGCGCGCGATCGGCGCCGCGACCGCGCCGGCCCCAACCGTCCCGGGCGCACCGGCCGCCGGCCCGGCCGGCGCGAAGGAGCTGCTCGCCGCGCTGCCCAACGGTGAGCTCGCGCTCTCGGACCGCGCGCTCTTCGACGCGCTCGTCACCTGGCGGGGCGACCTGGCCCGCGCCGCCGCGGTGCCACCCTCGGTGATCCTCGACACCAAGGTCCTCCGCCAGGTGGCCGCGGCCCGGCCCCGATCGTCGGATGCGCTGCTGGCGCTGCCCGGCATCGGGCCGGTCAAGGTCCGGCGCTACGGAGCGGCCCTGCTCGAGGTGGTGGACCGGCACCCCGGTTGACGGGCGCCGGGGAGGAGCGCACCATCGAGTGGCGGACGGGCCGGCACCGCGAGGAGACGCCCATGCAGATGCGATCGACGCTCCCTCTCTTTCCCACCGACGAGGGGTGGCCCTATCCGGACGCCGACGACGCGGCGGAGGCCGAGCTGCTCCGTCAGGGGTACACGGTGGACCCCGACGTGGACCTGGACGCGTTGCAGCTCGTCGCCAACGTGCACGCGTTCGACGGACTGACCGAACGGGAGCGCGAGGTGCTCGACCGGCGCTTCTGGAAGTCCGAGTCGATGAAGGACCTGGCTCGCAGCCTCGGCTGCACCCACGCCGAGGCCAGCCTCCTGCTCGGCCAGGCGGTCGACAAGATGCGCACCAGTCTCGCCGCCGACGGCTGACGCGCGCCGAGGCGCGGTGCACGCGCCGACCCTGCCTACCCTCGCGTCCATGCACCGATACGACGCGAAGGTCGACGAGATCGCCCGGCTGTGCTTCGACTACTCGATCGCGCGGCTGCGGATGGATCCCGTCCCGCTCGACGGGCCCCGGTCGCTCGCGGAGCTCGACGATCTCGCCGGCCTGACGATCACCCCCGAGGGGAAGCCCGCGGCGGAAGTCATGGAGCTGTGGGCCGAAGTCCTCGCGCCGGCGTGCGTCTCCAACGACAGCCCGAAGTTCCTCGCGTTCATCCCGGGCGCGTCGACGAAGGCCGCGCAGCTCTTCGACGTCGTCGTCTCCGCGTCGTCGGTGTACGCGGGATCGTGGTTGGAGGGCAGCGGCGCGGTCTTCGCCGAGAACCAGGCCCTGCGCTGGGTGGCGGACCTTGCCGGGCTCCCGGCCGCGGCTGGCGGCTGCTTCGTCTCCGGGGGCTCCGCCGCGAACCTCTCGGCTCTGGTGGCCGGACGGGAAGCCGCCGCGGCCCGCCGTGCCGATCGCCCGGCGCGGTGGCGGGTCGTGCTCGGCGACCAGGCCCACTCGTCGCTCGAGAGCACGATCCGGATCATGGACGCGGTGCCGCTCGTCGTCCGCACCCGAGACGACCGGCTCCACGGTGCGGACGTGCGCGCCGCGCTCGACGCCGACCCGGATCCCGACTCGGTCTTCGCGGTCGTGGGGACCGGCGGCACCACCAACACGGGTCGGATCGACGACCTCTCGGGGATCGCCGACGTCGCCCGGGCGCGTGGTCTCTGGTTCCATGTCGACGGGGCCTACGGGCTTGCCGCACTTGCAGCCCCGAGCGTCCGCGACCGGTTCCGTGGGGTCGAACGGGCGGACTCGCTGGTCGTCGACCCGCACAAATGGCTGTTCGCGCCGTTCGACTGCGCTGCGGTCCTCTACCGCGAGCCCGAGATCGCCCGGCGGGCCCACACCCAGCACGCGGCGTACCTCGACGCGATCCAGGACCGCGACGAGTGGAACCCGTCGGACTACGCGTACCACCTCACGCGGCGGGCTCGAGGCCTGCCGTTCTGGTTCTCGCTCGCGGTCAACGGCACCGACGCGTACCGCGCCGCGATCGAGCGCACCTTGGAGATCGCGCAGGACGCGGCCGACCGCATCGACGCCGCCCCGCACCTGGAGCTCGTCCAGCGGCCGGAGCTCGGGGTCGTGCTCTGGCGCCGGCCGGGATGGTCGAGCGCGGACTACGCCGTCTGGTCGACCCAGCTCCTCCGCGACGAGCGGGCGTTCTGCGTGCCCACGACCTGGCGGGGGGAGACGGTGGCGCGCGCGGTGTTCCTCAACCCGGAGTGCCCGCCCGAGATCGTCGACGACCTCATCGCCTCGATGCGGTGACCCTGGGCCCGGCCCCGCGCGAGCGATACTGGTGGGCATGAGTCCTGCGGAGCGGAACGTGCTGGGGGGCGAGCTGGAGCCGTGCGGGACCGATCCCGTCACCGGCTTCTTCCGGGACGGGTGCTGCAACACCGGGCCGGAGGACATCGGGAGCCACACGGTGTGCGCGGTCGTGAGCGGCGAGTTCCTCGAGCACCAGCGCGGCATCGGCAACGACCTCAGCACCCCGATGCCGCAGTACCACTTCCCCGGACTCGTGCCCGGCGACCGGTGGTGCGTCACCGCTCGGAACTGGCTGCGCGCGCACCACGACGGCGTGGCCGCGCCCGTCGTCCTCGCGTCCACCCACGAGCGCGCGCTCGAGATCATCCCGCTCTCGGTGCTCCGGGAGCACGCCGTCGACGTCCCCGCCGACCCCGGCGCGATCACCGGCTGAACGCGCGTCGCAAGCCCGCCTTCAGCACGCGCCCCAGAGGCCGCGGCCGGCGCGCTTGGCCGCGAGCTCCTCGGCGAGCATGGTGCGGGCATGGCTGCCGTTGGGTGGGATCACCAGCAGGCGCGCGTAGCCCCGCTCGAGCAGCACGTCGTTGAACCGGCGCCGGTCCAGGTAGACGTACGCGAGGCGGCGGCCGTAGACGTCGCGCGGCTCGACGTCGTCCTCGAGCGTGACCGTGCGCCCTTCGAGCTGCGCCTTCGTGAACGCCGCGGCCTCGGGCCCGAAGCACTGCACCGGCTTGGTCGGGTGGTGCGTCTCCGGCGTGTCGACACCGAGGAGCCGCACGGTGTCGGTGTGGGTGCCGATGCGCACCTCGACCGTGTCGCCGTCGACGGCGCGGGTGACGAACGCGGACTGGGAGCCGCCGCGGTCGGCGCGTCCGAGCCACCACCCCCCGAGCGAGGCGGCGGCGAGGATCGCCACGACCACGGCCCGGGTGCGGACCATGCCGTGACCGTAGCCCCCGGGTGGGACGACGTCTCAGTCCGGTTCGGCCGCGACATCGGCATCACAGAACGGCAGTTGGGGGATGCCGCGTTGGCGCTCTCGATTTGGTCCCCACAGCACGACGCAATAGCGCCCCGTCTGGAGGCCGGCCTCATCGCGTGATGGACGGGGCGTGACTACCCGACGACGGGATAGACCTCGAACTGTCCGTCGAGGCCCTTGAGCGCGACGCTGCGCGGCTCTCCGAAGGTGAACGTGCCCAGCGAACTGGTCAGGGCATGGACGACACTCGAAGCGAGCACTTCGCCGCCCACCGCGAGCGCGCTGATCCGTGCGGCAATGACGACGGTCCGGCCGTAGAAGTCGTCGTCGTGGCGGAAGGCCTCTCCAGCATGGAGCCCGGTCCGGATGCGCACCGGGATGCCGCCGAATCCGTCGGCAAGCCGCTCATGCATTGCGAGACACGAACGCAAGGCGTACGCGGCCGACGGGAACGCAATCATGAACCCGTCGCCCTGCGACTTCACGATGTAGCCACGATGTTCGGCGGCGGTGTTGCGCACGATTCGGTCGTGCCAAGCGAGCATCCGCATGAACAGTGGATCGCCGAGCCGCTCCAAGAGGACCGTCGACGCCTCGATGTCGGAGAACATCACGGTGACCGTCCCGTCCGGAGCCGACGCTGGTGGCACGTCCGGCCGGGCTTCGACCACGGACGCCGCGAGGTGCTCGATGCTCGTCGTCAGCGCATATGGGAGGACGTCCTCGTTCCGGACGGGACTCGCCGCATGCCACTGGACGATCCGCCAATGACCCCGCTCCAGCATCAGCACGGCCGTGACACGCTTTGGTTGTTCCGTGCCGTTCGGGAGGCGAACGCGGCACTCATCCGCGACCCACCCGACCCGACCGGCGCTGTAGGCCTGAATCTCGCCCGGCACGACTTGCATCGGCATCTCGAAGAGCTGCCGCACGAACACCTCCACGCCCTCACGACCCGACCACCACTCCTCGGGATCGGACCCAGCAACGAGCAGCTGCGGCGCCGACGAGAACATCTCCCGAAACCCCTCGACGTCTTGCTCCTCCATCAGCGCATACAGTCGCAACAGGAAGCCGCGAAGTTCCTCGCTCGGCGCGATCTCGGTCACACGACAGTGTCTCAGGCGAGCACCGGCATCGTCACGGTCCCGCTCGACAAGCAGCCCCGAGTCGTCAAGATGGCTGGGGTCCCGCGGTCAGCAACTGTCGGCCAACTCGGTGGGTTTCACGCCGCTCCGGTGTGTCGACACCGAGGAGCCGCACGGTGTCGGTGTGGGTGCCGATGCGCACCTCGATCGTGTCGCCGTCGACGGCGCGGGTGACGAACGCGGACTGGGAGCCGCCGCGGTCGGCGCGTCCGAGCCACCACCCCCCGAGCGAGGCGGCGGCGAGGATCGCCACGACCACGGCCCGGGTGCGGACCATGCCCGGAAGGTAGTCGCGACCTGGGACAGCCGGGCCCGGTCACCGACGCCGAAGGGCCCTCTCGCTAGGGTGACCAGTCGAGATGGGCCGCTGGATCCGCTGGACCGTGCTCGCGCTCGTCGTGGTCATCGTGACCGGAACCGTGATCCTCGTGGTCACCGTCCGGCCCGGGCTCCAGGACGATGCCCAGGAGGTTCGGCGTACGTGGGAGCCGCTCCTCCAGCCGCTCGCGGCCCGGTACTCGGCGCTCAACACCGTCGCCGTCGCGCTCACCGCGGCCGGCAACGGCGGCCGGGAGCAGACCAAGGAGCTCACGCACGCGCTGAGCGACTGGGAGCTGCTCAAGACCACCACCGACGACGCGGCGCAGTCCCGCACCGCCAACCAGCTCGAGGGGCTCGCATCACGCGTGCGCGCCACCGCCGCGGCATCGCCTCGGCTGCAGACGAACGCGGCGCTCACCTCCGCGATCGCCGGGTTCGATGCCGCGAAGGTGCCACCCGAGCTCGTCACCACGTACAACGACGCGGTGCTGAAGTACGAGCGCAACCGGGACGGCATGCTGCGGGGCATCGTCGCGAACCTCGACGGCTACGACCCGCATCCGACGCTCCAGCTCGCCAACCGCTAGGACCCGATGGACCGGTACGCTCCCCCGCTCGTCGCCGTGCTCGGCGGCGGCCAGCTCGGCCGCATGCTCGGGCTCGCCGGCGTCCCGCTCGGGCTCGGCTTCCGCTTCCTCGACCCGTCGACCGCCGCGCCCGCACAGTCGCTCGGCACGCTCGTCGTGGGCGCGCTCGACGACGAGACCGCGCTGCTGAAGACGGTCGAGGCGGCGGTGGTGGTCACCTATGAGTGGGAAGGTGTGCCCGCCGACGCGGCCCGCATGCTCGAGGCGCGTGGTCACACCGTGCACCCGTCGACGCGGGCGCTCGAGGTGTCGCAGGACCGGCTGATGGAGAAGACCACGTTCCGCGAGCTGGGGATCCCGGTCGCCGAGTTCGCGAACGTGGAGACCGTCGACGACCTCACGGACGCGGCGGCGAGCATCGGCCTGCCGGCGGTGCTCAAGACCCGCCGCGGTGGGTACGACGGCAAGGGCCAGGTCGTGCTGCACGAGGCCTCCGAGCTCGAGGCAGCGTTCGGCGCGCTGCGCGAGGGCACGCCGCTCATCCTCGAGGCGATGGTGCCGTTCCGTCGCGAGCTCTCGATCCTCGCCGGGCGCGGCGCCGACGGTGACGTTCGCACCTGGCCGCTCGTCGAGAACCAGCACGCGGCGGGGATCCTGCGCCTGTCGCGGGCACCCGCCCCCGATCTCACCCCCACGATCCAGGAGACCGCGGACCGCTACGCCCGCGCGATCCTGCAGGCGTTCGACTACGTCGGCGTGCTCGCGGTCGAGCTGTTCCAGGTCGGCGACCTGCTGCTGGCCAACGAGATGGCGCCGCGTGTCCACAACTCGGGCCACTGGACGATCGAAGCTGCGGCGACGAGCCAGTTCGAGAACCACGTGCGCGCGATCCTCGGCTGGCCCCTGGGTGCGACGGACCCGCGCGGCGTCAGCGCGATGGTCAACCTCATCGGCGAGCTCCCCGACCCGGCCGCCGTGCTCGCGGTCGAGGGTGCGCACCTCCACCGCTACGGCAAGGCGCCGCGGCCCGGCCGCAAGGTCGGCCACGTCACCGTCACCGCCGACGACCCCTCCGAGCTCGACGCCCGCCTCGCCCACCTTCAGGCGGTCCTCGACACCCCCGGCTGACCGTTCTCGGCACGCTGGACCACACCTGGTGTGGGTAAGCGTGCCGAGAAGGGAACGAGCTACCTGATCGCGCCGGACTCGCGGAGCTGGGCGATGCGGTCCGCGGCGAAGCCCCAGTCGGCGAGCACCTCGTCCGTGTGCTGGCCGGGCCACGCGGGTGGGCGCGCGATCGCGCCCGGCGTCCGGCTGAACCGCGGCGCGGGTGCGGGCTGGGGCAGCCCGAACTCCTCGACGATCGTGCCGCGCGCCTTGATGTGCGGGTGGTCCACGGTCTCGCCCATCGTCAACACCGGCGCGAAGCACGCGTCGGTCATCTCGAGGAGCCCGCTCCATTCGTCGCGGGTCCTGGTCTTGAACAGCGCGGTCAGCCGCTCCCGCAGCTCGGGCCAGCACGACTGGTCCATCTGCCGGGCGGTGTCGACCTCGTCCGTGAGCCCGAGGCGCGCGATCAGCTCCGCGTAGAACTGCGGCTCGAGCGATCCGAGCGCGATGAACTTCCCGTCGGAGGTCTCGTAGGTGTCGTAGAACGGCGCGCCGGTGTCGAGCACGTTGGTGCCGAACGACCCCCAGATGCCGAGGGCCTGGAAGCCCCACATCATCGTCATGAGCGTCGCGGAGCCGTCGACCATCGCCGCGTCGACGACCTGGCCCTGGCCCGAGCGGCCGGCCTCGACGAGCGCGCACGCGACGCCGAACGCCATGAGCATCCCGCCGCCGCCGAAGTCGCCGACGACGTTGATCGGCGGGGTCGGCTTCGTGCCGGCGCGCCCGAAGTGCGCGAGCGTGCCGCCGAGCGCGATGTAGTTGATGTCGTGTCCCGCGGCCTGCGCGTACGGCCCGTCCTGGCCCCAGCCCGTCATGCGGCCGTAGACGAGCTTCGGGTTCCGGGCGAGGCACGCGTCCGGGCCGATGCCGAGCCGCTCGGTGACGCCGGGCCGGAAGCCCTCGATCAGCGCGTCGGCCTGCTCGACCATGGCGAGCACCGTCTCCACGCCGTCGGGCGACTTCAGGTCCACGCCGATCGACCGCCGCCCGCGGTTCAGGATCTCCAGGTTGGGCTTCGAGGCGTCACCCCCGACCGCGCCGGCGCGGTCGACCCGGACGACCTCCGCGCCCATGTCCGCCAGCATCATCGCCGCGAACGGCCCGGGGCCGATCCCGGCGATCTCGATGACCTTGGTGCCCGACAACGGTCCCGACACGACAACCCCCACGGCTCACGACTGCGCACGAGCGCACGAAACGACCGGCCGACGATAGGCGGAACCTGACGCTCGCGTCAGACTCAGCCGGGACCGAGCAGGCGACCCGGTCAGAACGCGAGAGCGAGGCCGGGCCGGGGCCAGGGCACGGACAGCAGCCGCCCGGTGGCCGAGGCGGTGACGTACGCGGTCGAGAGGTCCTCGCCGCCGAAGCACACGTTGGTCACCATCGGGTCGGGCAGCGGGACATGCTCGACCGGCTCGCCCTCGGGCGGGATCACGGTCAGGCCGCCGTTCACGAGCGTGCCGACCACGACGTTGCCCGCCGAGTCGACGCCGAGCGAGTCGAGCAGCTGCATGCCGGGCAGGCCTGCGAGCAGCAGCCCGCCGTGGCCGACCGGGTTCGGCTTCCCGACGACGCCGGGGCGCTCGACCGGCCACCAGTAGACCCGGCCGGTGTGCGTCTCGGCGGTGTAGAGGCGATCCCCCTCGGGCGAGAGCCCGATGCCGTTCGGCGACTCCAACGGGTAGATCACCTCGGTGATCGAGCTCCCGTCGGGCGCGGCGTAGTAGATGCCGCCGTGATCGCGCTCGCGCTCGCGCACCTTGCCGTGATCGGTGAACCACATCCCGCCGGCCGCGTCGAAGACGAGGTCGTTCGGGCCCATGAGGGGGTGCCCGTCGCACTCCCTGTAGAGCACGGTCACCGCGCCGGTGTCGAGATCGACGCGCTCGATGCGTCCACCGGTGTAGTCGTCGGGCTGGATCATGTGCGTGATCGTCAGCCCCATGAGGTCGTGGAAACCAAAACCACCGCTGTTGCAGACGTAGCCCGCGCCGTCGGGACCGATCGCGAGCCCGTTCGGGCTGCCACCCGGCTCCGCGACCACGTCGACGGTGCCGTCGGGGTGCACGCGGTCGACGGTCCGGCGCCGGAGCTCGACGCAGAGCACGGTGCCGTCCGGCATCCACACCGGCCCCTCGGGGAACTGGAGGCCCGTCGCGATCTCGGCGACTACCGGCCCGGCCACGATGCACTCCCCCGTTCGCGAATGGTGCGCGGCGGCGCAACGTAGCCGCGGCTCCCGTGGCTTGACCATCGGGGGTGGGTGGGCTCGAATGCCGCCATGAAGCTCCGCTTGGAACCGTCCGACGAGTACCTGCACCCGTTGGAGAGCGCGTCGAACTTCAACGAGAGCATGTACTTCAACGTCTACGACCCCCACGAGCGGGTCGGCGGCTTCTTCCGCCTCGGCAACCGCGCCAACGAGGGCTACGCGGAGATGACCACGTGCATCTACCTGCCGGACGGCCGGGTCGGCTTCATGTTCGCCCGACCCGAGATCGCGAACAACGACGCATTCGACGCCGGCGGTATGCGCTTCGAGGTCATCGCACCGTTCGAGGAGCTGCGGGTCACGTACACCGGCAAGGTCGTCCTGCTCGACGAGCCGCTGCAGATGGCGCATCCCCGTAAGGCGTTCACCGAGAACCCCTGGGTCGACTGCGCGGCCGACGTCTCCTACCGGGGGCTCGTCGGCGCGTTCGGCGGGGAGCCGGTCAACGACGACGGCAGCCCGCTCACCGAGGACCTCTCGGGTGGGTTCGCGCGCGGCCACTACGAGCAGCACGTCGGCGCCCGCGGCGTGATCCGGGTGGGCGACGAGGAGTGGGAGGTCGACGGCTACGGCCTGCGCGACCACTCGTGGGGCCCGCGGTACTGGCAGGCGCCCTGGTACTACCGCTGGCTGACGATGAACTTCGGCGAGGACGCGGGGTTCGTCGTGTCGGTCATCACCGCTCGGGACGGCTCGGAGCGCGTCGGAGGCGTCGCGTTCGAGGACGGGAAGTACCACCACCTCGACCAGGCGTCGATCGAGACCGACTGGGTCGGTGACGACCAGTACCACGAGAAGCTGCGGATCCGCGCGAAGTCGGGCGATCGGAGCTACGAGATCACCGGGAGCGTGCTGAGCATGATCCCGCTCCGCAACCGGCGGGCCACACCGGAGGGCGAGCAGCTCGTCACCCGGATCTCCGAGGGCATGACCGAGTGGCGGTGGGACGGCCGCTCCGGATACGGCCTCTCCGAGTATCTCGACCAGATCGTGGACGGCGCCCCCGTCGGCGCGGGCTAGGTGCGGCGCGTCGTCGACACCGAGCGGATCGTCGCGCTCTGCCGGCGGCACCTCGGCGGTGACGGAGCCGCCGCGGCCCCGATCGAGGTCGACGGGCTCCGCCGGCTGTCTGGGGGCGCATCGCGCGAGAGCTGGTCGCTCGACGTGGTGGTCGCGGGCCGACGTCACGAGCTGGTGCTGCGGCGCGACCCCGGTTCGGGACTCGGGCAGTCCGAGCGCACGACCGAGTACCGGCTCCTCGAAGCCGCGGCGGCGGCGGGCGTCCCCGTCCCCACCGTGCGCTTCCTCCTCGACGCCGAGGACGACCTCGGCGCCGGGTTCGTCATGGACCGCATCGACGGCGAGACCATCCCCCGCCGCATCCTGCGCGACGAGGAGTACGCCGGTGCCCGTCGCGTCCTGACCCGCCAGTGCGGCGAGATCGCGGCCCAGATCCACGCGGTCGACCTCGACGGGCTGCCCGCGCTCCCCGTCCAGGGTGCGGAGGCGCAGATCGAGCAGTACCGGGCGATCCTCGACGGCCTCGGCGAGCCCCACCCCGCGTTCGAGCTCGGCCTGCGCTGGCTCGAGGAGCACGTGCCCCTGACCTCGGACCCGCCGCGCCTGGTGCACGGCGACTTCCGCAACGGCAACTTCATCGTCGGCCCCGAGGGGATCCGGTCGGTCCTCGACTGGGAGCTGTCCCACCTCGGGGATCCGGTCGAGGACCTCGGGTGGCTCTGCGTCCGGTCGTGGCGCTTCGGCCACGTCGACCGGCCCGTGGGCGGGTTCGGGACGACCGGCGAGCTGCTCGCGGCCTACGCGCACGCCGGTGGTGGCACCGTCGACCCGGCGCACCTGCACTACTGGGAGACGTTCGGCACCTTGAAGTGGGGCGTGATCTGCGAGATGCAGTGCTTCAGCCACCTCCACGGCCTGGTGCGGTCGGTCGAGCTCGCGGCGCTCGGGCGCCGGATCGCGGAGACCGAGTGGGACCTGCTGGAGCTGATCGCGTGACCCTGCACGACCGCCCGACCGCGGGCGAGCTCGTGGCCGCGGTCAAGGAGTACCTGGAGCGCGACGTCATGCCCGCGACCGAGGGACGGGTCGCGTTCCACGCTCGGGTCGCGGTCAACGTGCTCGGGATGGTCGAGCGCGAGCTCGCGCTGGGCGGCACCCAGGACGCGGCGGAGCACGACCGGCTCGTCGCGCTCCTGGGCCGCGACGGCACGGTCCGAGAGCTGACCGAGGTGCTGGCCCGGGGCATCCGCGACGGCTCGCTCGACGTTTCCTGGTCGGACCTGGTGGAGAGCGTCCGCGGTACCGTCCGGGCGAAGCTCGAGGTGGCCAACCCCGGCTACGCCAGCGCTCAGGAGAGGTAGACGCGCGTGCGGATCGCGACCTGGAACGTCAACTCGCTGAAGGCCCGGCTGCCCCGGGTCGAGGAGTGGCTCGCCTACGCGCAGCCGGACGTGCTCTGCATCCAGGAGACGAAGCTCGCGGACAAGAACTTCCCCGGCATGGCCTTCTCCGCGCTCGGCTACGACAGCGCGCCGCACGGCCACAACCAGTGGAACGGGGTGGCGATCCTGTCGCGCGTCGGCATCGAGGACGTCACGACCGGCTTCGACGACGAGACCGTCGACCCCTACGAGGGCGACGCCCGCCTCGTCGCCGCGACGTGCGGCGGTGTGAAGGTCGTCTGCGTCTACGTGCCCAACGGCCGCGAGGTCGGCACCGAGTTCTACGACCGCAAGCTCGTGTGGCTCGACGCCCTCCACGACTGGGTGGCTGCGCAGTACTCGCCCGACGAGCCGCTGGTCGTCGCGGGCGACTTCAACGTCGCACCCGAGGACCGCGACCTCTGGAGCCCGAAGGCGTTCGAGGGCGCGACCCACGTGACGGAGCCGGAGCGCGCCGCGGTGCGCAAGCTCGAGGGCTGGGGCCTCGTCGACGCCTTCCGCGAGCAGTACCGGCAGGACGGGCTGTTCAGCTACTGGGACTACCGCCGGGGCGACTTCCACCAGCACCGCGGGATGCGCATCGACCTGGTGCTGATGACCCGGCCGCTCGCCGACCGGATCACCTGGGCGACCATCGACCGCAACGCCCGCAAGGGCAAGCAGCCCTCCGACCACACCCCCGTGATCATCGACGTCGGAGACTGAGCGGGTCCGAGCGGGTCCGAGCGGGTGAGCCGGGTCCGCGCCCTGGCTGGGGAACCCGGGCCCTGAGTAGCGTCGCCGCCATGAAGGCAGCCGTGCTCGAAGAGGTGCCGGGCGAGCTGGTCGTCGACGAGGTGCAGATCGGCCGGGTCGGGCCGCGCGAGGTGCTCGTGCAGACCGTCGCCGCGGGGATCTGCCACTCCGACCTCCACTTCATGGAGGGGAAGTACCCCTGCCCGGTGCCTGCGGTGCTGGGCCACGAGTCCGCGGGCGTCGTCGAGGCGGTCGGCTCGGAGGTCTCCTACCTGAAGCCGGGTGACCACGTGATCTCGTGCATCAGCGGCTTCTGCGGCACATGCGGCTACTGCCTGTCGGGCCGGCCCAACCTCTGCGACAAGGACGGCCTCGCCGCCGACCCATCGGGCCCGCCCCGGCTCCGGCGCGGCGACCGGTCCGTGTACCAGTTCTTCGACCTGTCGAGCTTCGCCGAGCAGCTCCTCGTGCACGAGAACCTGCTGGTGAAGATCCGCCCCGACATGCCCCTCGACAAGGCCGCGCTGATCGGATGCGGCGTGACGACCGGCGTCGGCGCGGTGATGAACACGGCGAAGGTCCGCCCGGGCGAGACGGTCGCGGTGATCGGCTGCGGCGGGATCGGCCTCAACGCGATCCAGGCCGCGGCGATCGTCGGCGCGGGTCGCATCTTCGCGGTCGACCGGGTCGCGTCGAAGCTGGCGCTCGCGACGGAGTTCGGCGCCACGGACGTCGTCGACGCGTCCGAGGTCGACCCGGTGATGGCAGTGCTCGAGCTCACCGGTGGCGGCGTGGACCACGCGTTCGAGGCGATCGGGCTCAAGGCGACGGCGGAGCAGGCCTTCGGCATGCTGCGCAAGGGCGGTACCGCGACGGTGATCGGCATGGTCCCGCTCGGCGAGCGTCTCGAGATCGACGCGTTCCAGCTCCTCCTGGAGAAGACGCTGCAGGGCTCGAACATGGGGTCGAACCGGTTCCGCGTCGAAATGCCGCAGTACGTCGAGTGGTACCTCGCCGGCCGGCTCAAGCTCGACGAGCTCGTGAGCGCGGTGATCCCGCTCACGCAGATCAACGAGGGCTTCGCGGCGCTGAAGACCGGCGGGGTCGCCCGCCAGCTGATCACCTTCGAGTAGCCCGGCCCCTCACTTGCGGGCCTTGAGGGCCTCGATCAGCTGCGGGACGACCTTCTTCACGTCACCAACGATGCCGAGGTCCGCCACCGAGAAGATGGGCGCCTCGGCGTCCTTGTTGACCGCGATGATGTTGTCCGAGCCCTTCATGCCCACCATGTGCTGGGTCGCGCCGGAGATGCCGAGCGCGATGTACACCTTCGGCTTGACCGTCTTGCCGGTCTGGCCGACCTGCTTCGCGTACGGCACCCAGCCCGCGTCGACGATCGCGCGCGACGCGCCGGACGCACCGCCGAGCAGCTTCGCGAGCTCCTCGACCAGCGGCTCGTAGTTGTCCTTCTCGCCCAGGCCGCGGCCGCCGGACACGACGATCGTCGCCTCCTCCAGCTTCGGGCCCTCGCGCTCTTCGACGTGGCGCTCGATGAGCTTGGCGTCCGCACCCCGGCCCGCGTTCACGTCGGTCGCGGGCACGACCTCGGCCGCGCCGGCACCGCCGGGCTCGGCGACGAAGGACTTGGGTCGGACCGCGACGAGGTAGGGCTTCGGGCCCTCGAACTCGGAGTCGACGAGGGTGTTGCCACCGAAGATCGCGTTGCCGACCTTGAGCGTCTCGCCGTCGACCGCGAGGCTCGTGGCGTTGGTCAGCACGGTCCGGTTCAACTTCGCCGAGAGGCGACCGATGGCGTCGCGACCGTCGTAGCTCTGCGCGAAGAGAATCAGGTCGGGTGCCTCCGCTTCGACCAGGCCCGCGATGACCGCGGCGCCGACGACGCCGCTCAGCGCGTCGCCCTGGTCCGCGGTGAACACCTTGGCCGCGCCGTACTCACCCAGCTGCGGTGCGATCGCGTCGCCGTTCTTGCCCACGTACACCGCTTCGACGGTGTCGGCGATCTCGCGCGCCTTGGTCAGCAGCTCGAGCGTGGCCGTGGTCGGCTTGTCGCCCTCGGACTCGGCGAACACCCAGATCTTCACGAAGCTCTCCTCCGTCTCGTACGTCTCGTCGCGGGCGGTCAGATGACCTTGAGCTGGTCGAGGAACTCGACGACCCGGCCGTAGGCCTCGCCGTCGTCCTCGATCTTCTCGCCGGCCTCGCGGGCAGGTGCTGCCGCGACGTTCACGATCTTCTGGTGCGCGGCGATGTCGTCGGCGCCGAGACCGAGATCCGCCGCGGTCACCTGGTCGACCGGCTTGCTCTTGGCCGCCATGATCCCCTTGAACGACGGGTAGCGCGGTTCGACCACCCCGGCGGTGACGCTCACGACCGCGGGCAGCTGCGCCTCGACCTCGTCGTAGCCGGCCTCGGTCTGGCGCTGCACCTTCGCCTTGCCGTCCGCGATCTCGATCTCCTTGGTGAAGGTGAGCGAGGGCCAGTCGAGGAGCTCGCCGAGCTGGGCCGGGATGGTGCCGGTGTACCCGTCGGTCGCCTCGGTCGCGGTGATGACCAGGTCGACGTCGCCGGCGCGGGTGACGCACTTGGCGAGCACCTTGGCGGTGGTCGAGCGCGTCGGCGCCGTGGAGGGCGTCGTCGGAGACGAGGATCGCCTTGGCCGCGCCCATGGCCAGGGCCGTGCGCAGCCCGGACACCTCGCCATTGGGGGCCATCGAGACGAGGATCACGTCTCCCCCGCCGGCCTTGTCCGCGAGCTGCAACGCCATCTCGACGCCGTAGCTGTCGGACTCGTCCAGGATGAGCTTGCCCTCACGCTTGAGCGTGTGGTCCGCGTTCAGCTCACCCGGCACCGCCGGGTCGGGGATCTGCTTGACGGTGACGACGATGTTCATCGGTCTCCGAGGGGTCCTGGGCGCAAGGGGATCGAGCGCGTCGAGAGGACGACGCACTGCTGGTGACGGGCGAGATTCTGGCCCGCGGAGCGCCCGAGTGTCGAAGCGGGCGCGACGGCGAGTGCCGGGCCGGCAGCCGACCGCCGCTCCCGGGCCGGTCGGTCGGCGAGATCACGGACAACGGGGCGATCCGGGCGCCCGGGATACCTTCGGGAAGATGGCCGAGAGCGGACCGCCGGTGAGGCTCGTCGTGCGGGTGCTGGACCAGCGCGCGGCGCACGCGATCGTGCCCGCGGTGTCGCGTCCCGTCGACGGGTGGCTGCTGCGCGCGACGCCCGACGCACCGTTTCGCCGGGCCAACTCGGTGCTGCCCGACGGTCCGCTGACCGAGACGAGCTTCGACGACGCGATGGACGAGGTCGAGGACTTCTACGAGTCGCGCGAGCTCCCGGTGCGGTTCCAGATCTCCGAGGCCGCGCAGCCGGCCGACCTCGACCGCCGGCTCGAGCGGCGCGGCTACGAGATCGAGGCCCCGGTCGTCGTGATGTCAGCCGGCGCGACCATCGTGCTGGGGCGTACGCCGAGCCCGACCCCCGCGCGGCTGGCGGACGAGCGGGGCCGGCGGGCGTGGGAGCGCGCGAACGCGGCGCTGCACGGCGACGTCCAGTCCGCACGCGAGCGGGTGCTCGCCTACGGCCGGGCGATGCATGCGCTCGACCTTCCGGCGGTCGCCGCGGTCGCGCCGGCCGATCCCGGTACGGCGACGTCGATCGGCTTCGCGGTCGCCGAGCAGGGGTGGACCGGCATCTTCGGCATGGGGACGCGGCCGGGGCACCGCCGCCGCGGCGCGGCCACCGCGGTGCTGCACACGCTGGCCGGCTGGGCGGTCGAGCAGGACGCGCCTCGCCTCTACCTCCAGGTCGAGGAGGCCAACGCCGCGGCGCGCGACCTCTACGCCGCGCGCCGGGTTCGTCGACGCCTACGGCTACCACTACCGCACCCGCTTCCGGTAGCGAGAGCGGCGAGGGCCGCGAGTCAGACCGCGACGATCTCCGGCGGCGCCCCCGGTTCGACCAGGATCTTCACCTGCTCGTCCGGGTTCGCGAGCGCGTCGAACGCGCCCGGCACACCGTCCACCCCGACCACGCCGGTGATCATGGGTGTCACGTCGAGCTCGCCCTCGGCGATGCTGCGCAACGTCTCGCCGAACTCCACCGGGTCGTAATAGAAGGTGAACTGCAGGTGCAGCTCCTTCACGATCCCGACGAGCGGCAGCAAGTGGTCGGTCTCCATGCAGACCCCGACCACGACGATGCGGCTCAGCGGCGGCGCATCGCGCATCGCCTGGTCGATGATGCCGGGCACGCCGATCGCCTCGAAGAGCACGACCGCCCGCCCGCCGCCGACCCGGCGCCACGCCTCGATCGCGGGCTCCTCGGTCGGCGTCACGACCTCGTCCGCGCCCATGGCCGACGCCATCGCCCGGCGCCGGGCCGAGAAGTCGGTGGCCACGATCGGCTCGATGCCCTTCGACTTCAGCGCCGCGATCACCGCGAGCCCGACGGGGCCGCAGCCCAGCACGAGCGCACCCTCGCCGGGCTTGATGCCGGACTTGTTGACCGCGTGCAGCCCGACGGTCATCGGCTCCGTGAGCGCGGCGCGCCGGGCGTCGAGCCCGTTCGGCACCTTGAGGCACATGCCCGCGGTGAGGCGCATGCGGTCCGCGTACGCGCCGTTGTAGGTGTTCGAGAATCCGATCGGCTCGATCCCCGCGCCCACCATCGCGAACGGCATCGAGACCACGAGGTCCCCGACCGCGACCGGTGCGCCGGCGGTCTCGGGACCGAGCTCGACGAGCTCGCCCGAGTACTCGTGGCCCATGACGAAGTCGCGGTTCGGGTCGAAGGTCGAGTCCCCGCCGCCCAGCTCCGCCACGGTGAGCAGGCTGTCGGCGTGGTGCAGGGTGTGGAGGTCCGAGCCACAGATGCCGCAGGCCCGCACCGCGACCAGCGCGTCACCGGGACCCAGCGTCGGCTCCGGCACCTCTTCGACCACCATCCGCCCTCGCCGGGCGATCGCTGCGCGCATGCGGCCATCCTCGGCCCGCTTGACCACCCGGTCAAGCGGACGGGACACTCGGCACCGATCCCGGCCCACTGCGGAGCAGCCCTCATGAGCACCGACCTCGCGCCGGACCGATGACCTGGGAACCCGAGCTCGAGGACCTCGCGCGGCGACGGTCGTTCGCCCACGAGATGGGGGGCGACGAGAAGGTCAAGCGCCACCGGGATCTGGGCAAGCTCACGGTTCGGGACCGGATCGACGCCCTGCTCGACCGGGGGTCGTTCCACGAGATCGGCGGGCTCACCGGGCGCGGCACGTACGACGAGAGCGGGGAGCTCACCGCGTTCACGCCCGCGAACTTCGTGATGGGCCGCGGCCGCATCGACGGCCGCACCGTCGTCGTGGGGGGCGACGACTTCACCGTGCGGGGCGGCGCGGCCGACGCGTCGATCTTCCAGAAGCAGGTGCACGCCGAGCGCATGGCCCACGACCTCGGGCTCCCGATCGTGCGCCTGGTCGACGGCTCCGGCGGCGGCGGGTCGGTCAAGACCCTCGAGACCGAGCGGCGCGCGTTCGTGCCGTTCAACCCCGGTTGGGAGTGGGTCGTCGCCAACCTCCACCGGGTGCCGGTGGTCAGCCTGTGCCTGGGCTCGGTGGCCGGGCTCGGCGCGGCGCGCGTGGTGACGAGCCATTACTCGATGATGGTGAAGGAGACGAGCCACCTCTTCGTCGCGGGGCCGGTGGTGGTGAACCAGCTCGGGGTCGAGACCGTCGACAAGGAGGCGCTCGGCGGCAGCCGCATCCACACGCGCAACGGGACCGTCGACGACGAGGTCGACAGCGAGCTCGAGGCGTTCGCCCGCGCCCGGCGGCTCCTCTCCTACCTGCCCAGCTCCGTGGACGAGCTCCCATCCCGCGGATCCGTCGACGACGACCCGGAGCGCCGCGACGCGATGCTGCTCGACGCGATCCCGCGCGAGCGCCGGAAGGTCTACAAGGTGCGGTCGATCATCGATGCGGTCGTCGACCGGGGGTCCTTCTTCGAGACCGGCCGGCACTGGGGTCGCTCCGCGGTCACCGGCCTGGCCCGGCTCGACGGCTGGCCGGTCGCGGTCCTGGCCAACGACCCGTACCACTACGCCGGCGGCTGGACCGCGGACGCGTCCCGCAAGGTGGAGCGGTTCGTCGACCTCGCCGAGACGTTTCGGCTGCCAGTGGTGCACCTCGTCGACAACCCCGGCTTCCTGATCGGCACCGCCGCGGAGGAGGCGGGCACGATCCGGCACGGCGCCCGGGCGCTCGCCGCCGTCTACCAGGCGACGGTCCCGTGGTGCTCGGTGCTGCTGCGCAAGGTCTACGGCGTGGCCGGCGCCGCCCACCAGAACGCGTCGCGCTTCGCCTCCCGGTTCGCGTGGCCGTCCGGCGAGTGGGGATCGCTCCCGCTCGAAGGTGGGATCGAGGCCGCGTACCGGGCCCAGCTCGAAGCCGCCGAGGACCCCGCGGCGCGGCGCGCCGAGATCGAGGCCCGGCTCGCGCGTGCCCGCGACCCGTTCCGGACCGCCGAGGCGTTCATGATCGAGGAGATCGTCGACCCCCGCGACACCCGCCCCCTCCTGTGCGAGTTCGCGAACCTTGCCGCGCCGCGCCGAGCCGGCACCCCCTCGCACGCGAGCGGCCGCCCGTAGGGCGCGGTCGATCCAGGCGCGCCACCACCGCACGACCCGCGGATCGAAGGTCATGGCTCGGGTGGCGGTCGCCCGGACGGGACCAACCGCCGATCGGTACCGGTGCCTTCGACGCGCAGGTTCTTCGACGTCTTCTCGTCGTGATGGAAGTGGCAGAGCGGCGCGAGGTTGTCGAGCTCGGTGGGTCCCCGTTCGGAGATCGGGGTGTTGTGGTCGATCTCGAGGTGCCGGTCCACGTGACACCCGGCGATGACGCACTCCGGGTACAGGGCCTCGATGGCGGTGCGCAGCCGGGCCGGGATGGTGCGGCCCAGGTGGCTCACCGCACGGACGTCGGTCCCGTCCGTGATCAGCGCCTTGAGGATCGCGTCGGACGAGAGCTTGACCGCGACGGTGACGGGCACGGGCCCGACACCGGCGATCTCGCAGGTCTCGCCGGGCTGGGTGTGCCCGCGCACGAACGCCGAGTGGTCGACGTGCACGACGACCGTCGCCGGGGAGCGGCGGCCCTTCGCCGCGACACCCACCGCGGCGGACTCGTCGGCCATCTGCGCCAGCGCGTCGAACGCGAGCGCGTCCGGGTGCTCGCGGCGGCCCGACGCACGCGCCTGCTCGAACAACACAGCCTCGTGGGGCTCGAGCGCGGCCATGACCCGGGCCGTGACGTCGATCGGACCCCGCATCTCGAGCAGCCCCTCGACGTCGGACAGCCGCCGGTGACGGAGCGCACGCCGGGCGCGGCACGCCTCGTACCGCTCGTCCTGGTCCTTCGACGCCGCCGCCTCGACTCGGGCGCAGACCGACCGCAAGCCCTTGACCCCGTCGGTGGCAGCGTGAGCGAGGAGCATGCGCTCGGCGCCCGGATCCGCGGTGGCTGCGACAGAGATCGCGTCGGCCTGGACCGGCGAGAGCGCACCCGCCCGGAATGCCGACTGCGTGTCCCGCAGCGAACCGAGCCGCTCCGCGGTCTCGACGGTGGCACGCGCCTGGCCCACGGTCGTGCCCGTTGCCGCGGCCATCCACGCGCCCACGTCGCGGTGGGACCCGTCTCCCACCCAGGCACCGGTCTGTGCGAGCCGACCGGCGGCGAACGTCTTGCCCGCCGCGGCGAGCCGCTCCAGCTCGGCGAACCGCTCGACGAGCTCCTTCGCGTCCGCGCCGGACAGCGTCGACGGATCCAACTTTGCGACCAGCGGCCGCATCGCCTCGATCGACTCCGTCACCACCTCGACCCCTGCGAACACGCGCGCTCCCACCGAACGAACAACGATCCGGACGGGGAATGCACCGGGGAGGTGTTGCGGACACCCTATCCGAACGCACGTTCGGGTGTCAAGGTGTCAAGGCCCTGCAGAGGAATCAATCCGGCGGAGCCCAGATCACGAGGAAGTGGGCGCGATCGCCGTTGGACAGACCGACCACACGACCCGCGCGCTCGCTGAGCAGGAACCCGTTGCCACTCGTCTCCGGGCCCCGCAGGGCCCGAGGCAGCTCGTACCAGTGCCGCAGGTCCGGCGACGACCACATCGAGACGCGGCGCAGCCCGTCGGCGGTCCCGCGATTCCCCCCGAGCACCCACCACTGACCGCTCTGCACCAGCTGGTCGGGGTTCGCGACGGGCATCCGCTCGTGGAAGCTCGTGATCCCGGTCCAATGCACGCCGTCGCGCGTGGACCAGAGCCGTCCGCCGAACGAGTACCGCGATTCGTAGTGCTCGTACTGGATCCCGAGCACCTCGGAGTGCGAGTGATCGCTCACGAGCGGCTCCGCGAGCCGCACCGGTGGATCAGCGCTGGCGATGACCGACCAGTTCAGCGCGTTCGACGACCCGAAGACCTGGGGCGCGGTTTCCGAGCCCGTGTCGCGCAACGAGAGCCAGGTGCGACCAAGCCGTGCGGACGGGATCAGCCCGGGCACGGTCCCCAGGCCCTCCCCCACCAGGACCTCCGACCAGCGACGACCGTCGCCCGAGGTCCAGACCCGACCCGCGTTCGACGCCGCCGGGATCGGCGTGATGGCCAGGTACCGGTGCGCCACGACGGCCAGGTACGGACCGGCCGCCGGCCTCCCGAGCTGCGCCACGCGCCGCCAGGTCCTCGCGTCGGTCGAGCGCCACAGGTCACCCGCGTACGTGGACGCGACAATGGTCCCGCGCCGCACGACCGCTTCCACCCATCCCGGAAAAGGCGATGCAACGCCGGGGAAGCGGGCACCTTCGATCGGCGACCACTCATCGCCATCGCGCGACGTCCACACCGCCGGCCGCGGCGCGGGCGCGGCGCCGCGCGTCCCGATCGCGACGAACCGGCTCCCGTCGGCGAACACCTGCGTGACCCGAGCGCCGCGTCCGAACGCCGCTCGGACCTCGACCCGCTTCCAGCTCCCGCCCGGCGTCGATCCCGTACCCCCCTCGCGGGTCCTCGCCACGACAACGATCACCAGCACGACGACCAGCACGGCCGCGATCCCCGCGAGCGCGCCACCGCGACGCGAGCGCGCCGAAGCACCGCCTGCGACGCGGACGTCGAGCGCAGGTGCCGGCAGCCCGTCGAAGCGTCGGCGCAGATCCGCTCCGGCGTACCGGCCGGCGTCGTCGACGTTCATCGGTCTCCCTCGGACCGGAGCGCCTCGTCCGACCCGGGCGCCTCGTCCACCCCGAGCGACGCGGCCAACCGCTGACGACCGCGATGGAGGTGGACCCGCACCGTGGACGCCGAGATCCCGAGCAGCTCCGCGATCTGCCCGGCATCGAGGTCCTCGACGTAGTGCAGCACGATGCAGCGCGCGACCTTCGGCGGCAGCGTTCGAACCGCGCGCCAGAACACCTCGCTCCCGTCGTCGTCGGGATCGGGACCCGTGGGCCGCATCGCCGCGACCCGAGCCAGCGCCGCAGCCTCCCGGCCCCGACGCCGGAACCGCGTGCGCGACCGGTTCACCACGACCCGGCGCACCCACGCGCCCGGAGCGTCGTAGTCCCTGATCCGCTCCCACTCGCGGTGCGCGGCCAGGAACGCGTCCTGGCTCGCGTCCTCGGCCGTTCCCCGATCGCCGGTCAGCGCGTACGCGAGCGCGACGATCCGCCCGTACTCACGGGCGTAGAAGTCCTCGAACTCGCGCTCGGCCCTGCCCGGTTCGCTCACTGCCAGGAGCATCGCATCGTGCCCTCCGCGGACCCACTCTCCGCAAGGGTCCCGAGCGTTTCAGCCGGGCGTCACCGCCACGCGCTCGCCGACCCGGCGCATCCCCGGTCGGAGCCGAGCTTCCGGGGCAGAATGCACCGGAGACCGGGCAGCAGAGGGGGCACGGCATGTTGACGCAGGCGATCGGGGGCCTCCTGCCCACCGCGATCGGCGTCGCGCTCAGCCCGATCCCGATCGTCGCCGTGACGCTCATGCTCGGGACGCCCAAGGGGAAGGTGAACGGACCGGCGTTCGCCGCCGGCTGGGTCGTCGGGCTCGTCGTCGTGAGCGTCGTCGTGCTGGTCGTCGCCAGTGGCGCGGACAAGCCGAACAGCGGGGCGTCGGACTCGGCCGACACCGGCAAGCTGATCCTCGGGATCGTGTTCCTGTTCATGGCGATGCGCCAGTGGCGCAAGCGCCCCCGACCCGGCGAGACGCCGCCGATGCCGAAGTGGATGGCCGCGATCGACCGGTTCACGCCGGGGCGGTCGTTCGTGCTCGGCGCCGGGCTCTCCGGCGTGAACCCGAAGAACCTCGCGCTCACGCTCGCCGCCGCCGCGTCGATCGCCCAGGCGGGGCTCAGCACTGCCGACCGCGCGATCGCGGTCGCGGTCTTCGTCGTCATCGGCTCGCTCACCGTCGCGGGTCCGGTGATCTTCTCCCTGGTCGGCGGCGAACGCGCCGCCGCGCCGGTGGCGTCGATCAAGGAGTTCATGAGCGAGCACAACCACGTCATCATGATGGTCGTGCTCCTCGTCCTCGGCGCGAAGCTCGTCGGCGACGGCTGGTCCGGCCTCGGCACCTAGCCCTCCCTAGACTGGACGGCATGGCCACCTCCCCCGTCGAGTCGGCGAAGCCCTTCTGGCCCAACCACGACCACTGGTCGGTCGAGATCCCGCTGGACACGCCGCACCCGCGCCTCGACGTGATGGGCCCACACGGCATGGTCCGGCTGCGCGACCTCGCCGAGCCGATCCCCGCGGACGAGTACCTCGACCTCGAGTACATGGACTGGAAGAGCGGCGGCGACACGAACTTCGCCCCGATCGCGACCGCGGACGGAGAGCTCGACTGCCGTGGCTTCTGGAACCAGGGCGACGAGCGACCGGACAAGGGCGCGCGCTTCACCAGCAACGCCGAGCGGTGTCCGACGATCAAGGCGTACGTCGAAGCCGTCGGCGCGAGCTTCGGGCGCGTGCGCACGATCAAGCTCGAACCGCAGGACCACGGGACCGCGATCCGCAGCTTCCATCGGGACGACAACAACCGGTTCAACCCCGACGACCAGGGCTGGGTCGTCCGGTCGTGGCTCGAGCTCACCGACAACCCCGACAGCTACATGCTGCTCATGGAGTGCGGCGACGACGGGCTCCCCGACCCCGCGACGGAGACGCGCGTGCCTCTCCACCGCGGCTCGCAGTTCGTGGTGGACACCCAGCGGCTGTGGCACGTCGTCGTGCACAACGGTGACGCGCCCCGCTATGCGCTCATCAGCTCGTTCGAGAGCGGCGCCGCGCTCGACCGCTGGATCACCACGCAGCTGCCGTAGCCGGCTGACGCGGTCAACTTCCGACGGCGGCGCGATCGGGCTCCCAGACGGGCTCGGTGACGACCACGCGCCCGGTCCCGCGCCCGACCGGCGCGGCCGGCCCGCCCGGCCCGGGCCGGCGGGACCGGGCGCGCGGGATGCGCAGGACGAGGAGCCCCGCCACGACCGACGCGGCCAGGGCGACCCCGAGGACCGCGACGCGATTCCCGGCGTCCGTCCCGGTCAGCACGAAGTGGACGCTCGCCAGCGCGAACAGGGGGAGCGACAGCACGTGGACGCGACGCCACAGCTTCGCCGGGAGCCAGCGGCGGGTCAGCGAGGTCAGCTCCACCGCGACGAGCAGGTACATCGACACGGTGCCCCACACCACCCACCACGGGTGCCACGAGCCGGCGAACGGGACGAGCACGTCCGCGAGGCCGAAGTGGACGTAGGAGTCCAGGAGGATCGAACCGACGTGCACGCCGACGAAGACGACGGCGAGCCCGCCGAGGAAGCGGTGGAGGTCCAGCATCCAGGCCGGTGTCGCACCGGCGGGACGGACCCGGGTCGTCAGGAACAGTCCCCACACGACGCTCGCCGCGAGCAGCGACCAGGCGACGATGCCCCCGGCGCGCGCGGTGTACCACCAGAGCTCGTTCACGGGATCCCTTCGCAACGGGCTGCGCCGGTCAGCGCGGTCCAACCGGGGCTCGTCAGCAACCCGTCCGGGACGACCACGATCGCGGCCGCGCCGAGGCGGTCGACCAGGTCGAGGCCCTGCGCCGCGTCGAGGAACGCGGCCTTGGCCAGCACCTCGGCCTTCCAGCCCAGGGCCGCGACCGCGGTCGCCGCGAGGACGGGTGAGCGGGCGCTGGCTCCCGTCGTCGGGTCGACGAGGTGGTGGTGTTCGGCGCCGTCCTCGTCGACCCAGCGCCGGCGGAGCCTGGAGCTGGTCGCGACCGCGCCGTCCTCCAGGTGGAGCTCGGCGAGCGGCTCCCCACCGTCCCACGGGCTGTCGACCGCGATCCGCCACGCGGCGCCGTCGGGCGCGGCACCGCAGACCCGGACGTCGCCACCCACGTTCACGCACACGCCGGCGGCACCCAACCCGAGGAGCTCCTCGGCCACGAGGTCCGCGGCGAGGCCCTTGCCGATCCCCCCGGGGTCGAACCCGACGCCGACCGGAATGCGGACCGTGCCCGCGCCGTCGTCGACCTCGATCCGGTTCGCACCAGTGACGAGACCTCCGCCCCGCGATGCCGAGCGTCGCGGGCGCGATCCGAGCCGGTCGAACGACTCCACGTAGCCGGCGCGCAGCACCGCGCCGAGCAGCGTCGGGTCGAATCGTCCGTTGGTCGCCACATACCCGTCCAGCGCGCGGCGCACGAGCAGCCGCGTCTCGGCGGAGACGCGCACGGGCACCCCCCCGGCCCGGTTCAGCCGGCTCACCTCGCTCGCCGGCACGAAGCGGCTCCACCGCCGCTCGAGGTCGGTGAGGCGGCCCCGCGCGACCTCGAGCAGCGCACGCGGTCCGCCGACCACGGTGACCTCGGCCGTGGAGCCCATCACTGCGAACGCCGCGTCAACTGGCATGGCTGGAGGTGTCCGGGCCGGCAGTCGAGACGCCTGAGGACGAGGAGTCGGTCGAGGACGAGGAGCCGGACGAGGACGAGGAGCTCGACGACCCGGTCGCGCCCCAGGTGCCGGAGGAGTCGGTCGAGGACGTGGTCGGGCTCGTCGTGCTCGTCGTGTGCTTCGCGGTCGTGTGCGCGCCCCCCGACGCGGTCGTCGCGGCGGAGCTCGTCGCCTCGACGGCCATCGCGCCGGCGAGCCCGACCAACGCGGCGACGCTCGCGCCGGCCGCGGCCTGCCGGGCCCGGTGAGCCGGATGGGGGCGCTTCCGGCGGGGTGCGGGGTTCGGCATCGCACGCTCCTTCGCTCTCGGGGGGAGATGGGGTCGTCGTGACCGTGGTGTGATCCATCCTCGGGACCCGAGGTAAGAGCGCCCGAAGAGAGGCCGCGCGAGATGCGTAAGAAGGGTCTGTCGAGGGTCTTACGCCGCTCTCGCGTCGGCCCCGTAGGGTCGTGGGCATGACGACGGCCGAGCCGGGATCCCGGGTCCTCATCGCCGAAGACGACCGCAGCGTGCGGGAGTCGCTGGTCCTCGCGCTCGGCGTCGAGGGCTACGACGTGGAGGCGGTCAACGACGGGGCGCAGGCGCTCGAGTCGGTCGCGCAGCGCGAGCCCGACGTGATCGTCCTGGACATCATGATGCCGGTGGTCGACGGTCTGACCGTGTGCCGCCGTCTCCGGGCGGGCAAGTGCCGGACGCCGATCCTGATGCTGACCGCACGCCACGAGGTCTCGGACCGGGTGTCCGGGCTCGACGCCGGCGCCGACGACTACCTGGCCAAGCCCTTCTCGCTCGACGAGCTGCTCGCGCGGCTGCGTGCGCTCCTCCGCCGCACCAGCGTCTCGGGCAGCGAGGACGTGCTGCGCGTCGGCGACCTGACCCTCGACCCGCTCCGCCGGCAGGCCGAACGCGGCGGCCGGGTCCTGGAGCTCACGAAGACGGAGTTCGACCTGCTCGAGCTCCTGATGCTGAACGCGGGCATCGTGCTCGGCCGCGACGTCATCTACGACCGCATCTGGGGCTTCGACTTCGAGACCGGCTCGCGCTCCCTCGACGTCTACATCGGGTACCTGCGCCGCAAGAGCGAGGCGGACGGGGAGCCGCGCCTCGTCCACACGGTCCGCGGCGTGGGGTACGTCGTGCGCGAGTCATGAGCCTGCGCTGGCGCATCGCGCTCGGCCTCGCCGTGATCGCCGCGCTCGTGTGCGCGATCGGGGCGACCGGTGCGTACGTCACCACCTCGCACCAGCTCACGTCCAGCATCGACGACTCCCTGCTGGCTCGGGCGCGGAGCTTCGACGGGCAGGGCGACCCGAACCGCGGTGACCCCGATGCCGGCTTCGCGAGCGGACGGATCAGTCAGCTGCGGGGCTGCCCGCCGCCCGGTGCGGTACAGCCGGCCTCAGCTGCGCAGGTCATCTCCGTCGACGGCACCGTGCACGTCTGCATCGCGGGCGCCACGAAGCTGCCGGTGAGCGGGTCGGACCGCACGATCGCGCGCACCGGCGGGAAGCCCCGCCTCCACACCGTCACGGTGGAGGGCACGAGCTACCGGGTGCTCACGATCCCGTGGATCGACGGTGGCGCGCTGCAGACCGCCCGCTCGCTCGCCGAGACCCGGGACGTCCTCGCGACGCTGCGGTTGCGCCTGCTCCTGCTGAGCCTCGTCGGGATCGCGGCGGCCGCCATCCTCGGGTGGCTGTTCGCCCGCCGGCTCGTCCGCCCGATCGAGCGCCTGCGGGACACCGCCGAGCGCATCGCCCGCACCCAGGACCTCGAGGCTCCGATCCCCGAGACCGGTGGCGGCGAGGTCGGCAGCCTCGCCACCAGCTTCTCGACGATGGTCGACGCGCTCGCCGTCTCCAAGCGCCAGCAGCAGCAGCTCGTCACCGACGCGAGCCACGAGCTGCGCACCCCGTTGACCAGCCTGCGAACGAACGCCGAGCTGCTCGACCGTCCCGACGCGCTCAACCCCCAGCAGCAGCAACGGGCGGTGCAGGGCATCCGGCTCGAGGTGAACGAGCTCACCGACCTGGTCTCGGAGCTCGTCGAGCTGGCGACGGACCGCGCCGACGACGAACGACCCGAAGCGGTGCCGCTGCATGCGCTCGCCGACGACGTGGCCGAGCGCGCGCGACGCCGGACCGGTCGCGAGATCACGGTGACCGCCGTTGGTGTGCCCGGCACGGTCCTCGTCGGACCCCACATGGCCGAGCGCGCGCTCACCAACCTCGTCGACAACGCGCTCAAGTACAGCGCGGGTGCGGTCGCGATCGTGATCGACGGCCGGCGGGTCGAGGTGCGCGACCAGGGACCCGGCATCGCGCCCGCGGACCAGGCGCACGTGTTCGACCGCTTCTACCGCTCCGCCGAGGCCCGCACCGAGCCGGGCTCGGGACTCGGGCTCGCCATCGTCCAGCAGATCGTCACCCGCCACGACGGCAGCGTGTGGGCGACGAACCGTCCGGGAGGCGGTGCCGCGGTCGGCTTCGAGCTCCCCGCCGCACCGTCGACCCCCACGTCCGCACCGGCTCCGGGGGCGCCGCCCTCGTCTTGACCGATCGGTCAAGCGGGGCTCGAATGGCCGGATGGACTTCGGCATCTTCATGGCCCCGTTCCACCCGGTGGGACAGAACCCGACGCTCGCTCTCGAGCGCGACCTCGAGCTGATCCAGCACCTGGACCGGCTCGGGTACGACGAGGCGTGGGTGGGCGAGCACCACTCCGCCGGCTACGAGATCATCGCCTCGCCCGAGGTGTTCATCGGGATCGCCGCCGAGCGCACCAGGCACATCAGGCTCGGCACCGGCGTCAGCTCGCTGCCGTACCACCACCCGCTGCTGCTCGCCGACCGGATGGTCCTGCTCGACCACCTGACCCGCGGCCGGACGATGCTCGGCGTCGGCCCCGGCCAGCTCACCTCGGACGCGCACATGCTCGGCATCCCCGCCGACGCGCAACGCCCGCGGATGGAGGAGTCGCTCGACGCGATCATGGCGCTGCTCCGCGGCGAGACGGTCACGATGGAGACCGACGGGTTCGTGCTGCGGGACGCGCGCCTGCAGCTCGCGCCGTACAGCGACCCCTGCTTCGACATCGCGGTCGCCGCGTCGTTCTCCCCCACCGGCGCGCGTGCGGCGGGCAAGCACGGCATCGGGATGCTCTCGGTCGCCGCCACCGCGAAGCAGGGCATGGACCTGCTCGGGCACCACTGGGCGCTCTGGGAGGAGATCGCGCTCGAGCACGGGCACGTCGCGGACCGCTCGAAGTGGCGCCTCGTCGGGCCGATGCACCTCGCGGAGACGCGGGAGCAGGCGGAGAGGGAGGTCGAGTACGGCATCGAGCAGTTCTCGAAGTACTTCACCCATGTCCTCCCGGCCGGCCCGGTGCAGGGGGACAACGCCACGGAGATCATCGAGAACAACAAGGCGCAGGGATTCGCGGTGATCGGCACCCCGGAGGACGCCATCGCGAAGATCGACGAGCTGATCGAGGCCAGCAACGGCGGCTTCGGCGCGTTCCTGTTCTTCGGGCACGACTGGGCCACGCCGGCCGCCACCCTCCGGTCGGCCGAGCTGTTCGCGCAGTACGTGATGCCGAAGTACAAGGGGCAGCTCGACGCGCCCGCCTCGTCCTGCGACTGGGTCACCGGCAGCGGGGGCGAGTTCGTCGGCCGGGCCGCGAACGCGATCGCCAAGGCCATCGAGGACCACGCCAAGGAGCAACAGGGCTAGCCCGAGTCGGCGTCGCCCTCGGCGGCCACCGGCGAGCCGTGGTGCAGGACCATCCGCCACCGCCCGCCGTCGTGCACGAACACGTTGACCGCGGCGACGCGGCCGCCCTGGAGCTCGGCGACGTCCTCGCCACCCTCGCGCGAGCTGCCGGCCTGGAGGATGTTCTCGTCGCAGGTCACCCAGGCCGCATCCCCCGAGACGTGCACCACCTCGTCGGTGAGCACGAACTGGATGAAGGCGGTGTTGGCGAAGATCGCGTCCCACGAACCCGCCACGCGCGCCCAGCCGTGCAACGTCGGCCAGCCGGGATGCGTCACGGTGCTGCGGTCCGACCGCTCCCACACCTCGGCCATCTGGTCGAGGTCGCGGGCCTCGAACGCGGCGTAGTAGGCCGAGTTCGCCGCCGACACGGCGTCTTCGCTCGCGGGCACGGATGCCATGATGGCGCACCGTGCCTGCCACCGCGCCGATGTCCCACCGCTTCCTCGCGCCCTCCGGGCTCGAGCTCGCGGTCCACGACTGGGGCGGCCACGGCGATCCGGTGCTGCTCGCGCACCCGACGGGCTTCCACGGCCGCGTGGGGCGCCGGTCGCCGCCGGGCTCGTCGCCGCGGGCCGGCGGGTGTGGTCGTTCGACTACCGCGGCCACGGCGACAGCGACCCGTCACCGGACGCGACGTACCGCTGGGAGGAGTTCGCGGCCGACGTGCTCGCGGTGACCCACCACCTCGGCCTCGCGGGCGATCCGCGGCTGCTCGCCGCCGGCCATTCCAAGGGCGGTGCGTCGCTGCTCTGGGGCGCGCGCCACGAAACCGGCGTGTACCCGCGGATCTGGGCGTTCGAGCCGATCATCATGCCGGTCGAGGTCGCGGGCGCGATCAACGGGGACAACCCCCTGTCGGCCGGCGTGCGCCGACGGCGCGCGCAGTGGACGTCGCGCGACGAGGCGCGCCGCTCCTACGCGTCGAAGCCGCCGCTCGCGGTGCTGACGCCCGGGGCGCTCGACGCGTACGTCGACTACGGGATGCGCGATCTCCCGGACGGGACGGTCGAGCTCAAGTGCCGGCCCGAGCACGAGGCCACGATCTACGCCATGGGCGCGAGCCTCGGGCTGTACGCCGAGCTGACCGGCGTGGCCTGCCCGGTGCTCGTGGCCTGCGGCGAGACGACCGATGCGATCACCCCCGCGTTCGCGGCGAAGATCGTCGAGCAGCTGCCAGATGCCACCCTCGAGGTCTGGTCCGGCCGCGGCCACTTCGGGCCGCTGGAGGATCCGGAGCAAGCGGTCACGTCGATGCTGCGCTTCGCCGCCGCGACCCGTGCGACGAACCCGACGAGCCCCCGCCGCACGCCCGAGCAGTCGCGCCGGCGCGGGGTCCACCTCGAGTGGGCCACGAACGGGTGGAACGTGATGGAGGTGCTCGTCACCATCACGCTCGGCCTCCGCGCCGGCTCGCTCGCGCTCATCGCGTTCGGGCTCGACTCCGTCGTCGAGATCTTCGCGTCGACGGTCGTGATCCGGAACCTCGGCGACCGGCGGACCGACCCCGGCGACCGGCGCGTGCACCGCTCGCTGCGGCTGATCGCCGTCGCCTTCTGGCTCCTGGCCGCGTTCCTCGTCGTCGTCAGCGTGCGCGGCCTGGTCCGCGGCGACCACCCGGACAGCTCCCCGCTCGGCGTCGCCTACCTGGCGCTCACCGCCGCCGTCATGTTCGGGCTGGCCCGACTCAAGCACCGGACCGCACACGAATTCGGCAACGAGCCGCTCTCGGCCGAAGCGTCGCTGACCTTCCTCGACGGCTGCCTGAGCACCGGAATCCTCACCGCGCTGGTCGTCAACACGGCCTTCGGCTGGTGGTGGGCGGACGCGACCGCGGCGCTGCTCGTCGCCGGCTTCGCCGCCCACGAGGGGGTCGGGCACTGGCGCGACTCCGCGCCGCACGAGCCGGACACCGGTGCCCCGGGCGAGAAGCGCGATCAGGGCCCCTGACGCCCATGACCCGCGACGCACACGACGTGTACGACGCGCACGCCCGCGGGCGTCAGCGCGATGGCGCGGCCGGGCTCGCGCCCGCCCGTGCGGCACGGCGCGGCGACCAGATCCGGACGAGCGTCATCATGAGCACGACGGCCGCGGTGAGCAGGCACGCCCACTGGAAGAGCGCGTTGTGCCGGTCGGTGCCCGCGGTGATGCCGTGGACCGTCGCGACGAGGAAGAGCACGAAGCTGGTGAGGTGCACCGCGTGCCAGGTGCGGCGCGGAATCTTGCGCATCGCGAGCGACGTGAGCTCGATCGCGACGAGCAGGTACATTCCGACGACGCCCAGCGCCACCGCGGCGGGCTTGTAGCCCGACGCGAACGGGACCAGGAGCTCCACCGGCCCGAACCCGACGAACTGGTCGGCCGCGAGCCCGACCATGTGCACGGCCACGAAGACCACCGTCAGCCCGCCGAGGAACCGGTGGACGTCGAGCACCCAGTTCGGCGCGGGCTTGCGGACCAGCCGGGTCGAGAGCTGCAGGCCGGTGATGACCGAGAGCGAGGCGAGCGCCCACGCCACGATGCCGCCGGCGCGGGCCGCATACCACCAGGTCTGTGAGCGCACCGCGGCAGCCTATGGGAGCCGGGCCTCAGCTGCCGCGGGTCGTGGTGTGCGCGACCCGTGCGGTTCCGGAGCTCGCCGGCTTCGCGCTGGTCGCCTTCGTCGCGACCGGTGTCGCGGCGGCGGGCGTGCTGCTCCCGGTCGCGCTCGCGGGGGCCGCCGACGTCGCCGCGGTCGGAGCCGGCGCGGCGACCGAGGCGACGTTCGCGGCCGCGATCGTCCCCGCGATCCCGAAGAACGACGCGACGCTCAGGCCGCCCAGGAGCCACCGGCTGGCGGCCGCCGGGTGGTGCCGGCGCCGCGTGCCGCCCCGGGGCCCGGGTGAGGGTCCGGCGGCTGCCGGCCCGGCGGCGACGGGTTCGACCGCATCGCTCGAACGGCTCGCGCCGGCGACCGGGCGTCGCGTGCGGCCCGCCGCGGCCCGACGGGCCTGGAGCTGGCGGACCCGCTCCGCGGGATCGACGTCCTTGCCATGGTCAGTCATCGGAATGGTGTCCCTTCTCCTGGGTGGCGGCGGCCGTCGTGGCCGCGGCGCCGGTGGTCCGATCCTCGTGCTCGCCGCCGGTCTCGCCCCGGCTCGTCGTCGCACCGGTCGACGTGCCGGCGGACGCGGGGGCGCGGTGCTGACCGCGCTCGGACGCGCTGGCGCTGGTCGGCGTCGACGACGCGAACCCGAGCGCACCGAAGCTCGCGCCGATCGCGATCGCCGCCGACGCGAGGCTCATCGAGATCGCGGTGGCGGCTGCGACTGCGGTCTTCCGTTGCATCGGTCGGCCCTCTCGCTCTTCGGTGCCGGAGCTCGGGGTCCGGCGCGGTACGAGCCACACAACACGAGGGCCGTGAAGGCCCCGGCGCGCCGTCCGTGAAGTGTCGGTGAAGCAGGCCCGGCCGCCGGCGGTCCTCGGCCTACCCTGGCCGGCGTGGGCAAGCGAGTCCTCGTCGTCGACGACGAGACCAAGATCCGCGAGATCGTCCGGACGTACCTCGAGCGCGAGGGCTTCGAGATCGCGGAGGCGAGCGACGGCGACGCCGCGCTGGTGGTCGCCGGGGAGTGGCATCCCGATCTCGTCGTGCTCGACGTGATGATGCCGGGCACCGACGGGCTCGAGGTGCTGCGGCAGCTCCGCCGGACGTCCGAAGTCCCCGTCATCCTCCTCACCGCCCGTTCCGAGGAGGTCGATACGCTCGTCGGACTCTCGGTCGGCGCCGACGACTACGTCACGAAGCCGTTCCGGCCCCGGGAGCTGGTGGCGCGCATCAAGACCGTGTTGCGCCGGGCGTCGGGCACCGCGGCCGGAGAACCAGCGGACCAGCTGGTGTACCCCGGCCTCGTCATCGATGTCGGCGCTCGGGAGGTCACACGCGACGGGCGGGACGTCGCGCTCAGCACGCTGGAGTTCGACCTGCTGGTCGCGCTGGCGTGGGCGCCCGGGCGTGTGCTCTCGCGTCGTCAGCTGCTCGAGAAGGTATGGGGCTACGACTTCTTCGGTGACGAGCGCGTCGTCGACGTCCACGTCCGGAGCATCCGCAAGGAGCTCGGCGACCGCGCCGACGACCCCGAGCTGATCGGGACCGTGCGCGGCGTCGGGTACAAGTTCCTCGCGGCGCCCGCATGAAGGCGTGGCGCCGGCTCGACGTTCGCCTCTTCGCGTCGTACGCGCTCGTCACGCTCGTCGTGTTCGCCGCGCTCGCGGTGACCGTGCGCGTCGTCGCCTCGGCCCGGTTCGACGACGACATCAAGACCGTCTCCGTGTCGGGCGAGCGCGAAGGCGAAACCCACAACGTGTTCGTGAACTCGCTCGATTCGGCGTTGTGGGTCGCGCTCGGCGGCGAGCCTGGGCGCGGCCGCCCTGGTGTCGCTCCTCGTCGCCCGGCAGATCGTCCGGCCCGTGCGGCAGGTGCGCGACGCGACACGGAGGCTCGCCAACGGGCACTACGACGAGCGCGTCGACGAGCCCGGGGAGCTCGAGCTGGCCGAGCTCGCGGACGATGTCAACCGGTTGGCGGTCGAGCTCGAGACGACCGAGCGGCGTCGGGCCCGGCTCATCTCCGAGGTTGCCCACGAGATGCGGACACCACTGACGACGATCGACGGGTACGTCGAGGGGATCCTCGACGGCGTGTTCGAGCCTACCGAGGAAGTGCTGGTCGCCGTGGGTGCGGAGACGTCACGGCTGCAGCGGCTCGCGTCGGATCTCGCCGAGCTGTCGCGATCGGAGGAGGGCGCCACCACACTCCACCTCCGGGTCGTGGACCTCGATGCGCTCGCCGCGACGACGGCCGAGCGCCTCCGCCCGCAGTTCGAGGAGAAGGACGTCAACCTCTCGGTGGGATCGGGACCACCAATCCCCGTCGACGTCGACCCCGACCGGATCGCGGAGGTGCTCACGAACCTCCTGGGCAACGCGCTCACGTACACGCCGCCCGGCGGCCGCGTCGACGTGCAACCGCGCCGCGAGCACGACCGGGCGGCGGTCGCCGTGACCGACACCGGCATCGGCTTGTCGCCCGAGGACGTCGAGGTCGTCTTCGACCGCTTCTACCGCGTGCGTGGACCGGAACGGCCCCAAGGCGGCAGCGGCATCGGCCTCACGATCGCGCGGGGTCTCGCCCGGGCTCATCACGGCGACGTCACCGCGACGTCCACCGGTCTCGGCGCGGGCTCCGTGTTCACGCTCGTGCTGCCGCTGGCCCGGCCCGAGCGTGACGACTGAGCCTTCACGCCAGCTTCATCGCCGCCGTCGCGGCGCCTTCATCCGCGAGGCGTTCGATGGGTCGCATGAAGACCGAAGCACGCATCATCGAGGTCATGGGGACCACGGCTCACGTCATCGTCACTGGTGGTGACCCAGCCCTGGCCGATCGCGCGGTTGCGCGGCTGGAGCAGCTGGAGACCCGTTGGAGCCGGTTCCGTCCCGACAGCGAGATCAGCCGGCTCAACGAACGACCCGGCGTCCCGGTGATCGTCTCGCCGGACACGTTCCTCCTGGTGCGGCGGGCGCTGGACGGGTGGCGCCTCACCGACGGCCGCTTCGACCCCACGCTGCTGCCCGAGATGCGCGCCGCGGGCTACGACCGGTCCTTCGAGCTGATCGGCGCGCCGGGGACGCCGGCGCCGTCGCCCGGCCCCGGTGGCCGACGCGGGGCGACGCACGACTCTGGCTCGGGTGCGGCCCGGATCACGCTCGACCCGATCGTCGGCGCCGTGCAGCTCGACCGCGGCGTCGAGCTCGACCCCGGCGGGATCGGGAAGGGCCTCGCCGCGGATCTCGTGGTCGACCTCGTGCTCAGCGCGGGTGCGCTCGGCGCACTCGTGAACGTGGGCGGGGACCTGCGCGTCGCCGGCGCAAGCCCCGAAGGAACCGGGTGGACCGTCGCGATCGACGATCCGACCGATGCCGACCGCATCCTCGGCACGCTCGCACTGGACGCGGGCGCGGTGGCCTCGACGTGGCGAACCAAGCGGGCCTGGTCCGCGGCGGACGGTACGACGCACCACCACGTGATCGACCCGACCACCGGGACGTCGGCCGCGAGCGGCCTCGCGGGCGTCACCGTGGTGGCCGGGTCGGGCTGGCGGGCCGAGGTCCTCGCCAAGGCGGCATTCCTCGCCGGCGCACGCGACGGCGCCGCGCTGCTCGAGGTGAACGACGCGGCCGGACTCCTGGTCACGGACGACGGGACGGTGGTCGACGCGGGCGCGTGCTGACGCAGTTCCGCGCCTGAGCGTCAACCGACGTCACGCCGGATCAGCCGGCGGCGTGGAACCCCGCGAGGATCCGGCTCCAGCGCTCGGGGTCGGACTGGTACGGCGCGTAGAACGAGATCCGGTCGAGGACGTCGCCGTAACGGGCGAGCATCAGCTTCGGGATGTCCTCGGGCTCGCCGACCACCGCGAACGCGTCGAGCACGTCGTCGGTGATCAGCTCCCCCATCGCCTCCCACTCACCCTGCTTCGAGAGACGGTTGAGGTCGGTCTGCAGGTCGCCCCACCCGTGCAGCTCGAGCACGCCCCGGTACGCGGGCGTCGAGCCGTAGAACGCGATCTGGCGCTTCGTGCCCACGCGCGCCGACGCCAACTCCTGCTCGGTCGTCCCGGTCACGACGAACATCGGCCCGGTGACCTCGAACTGGTCGCGCGCCTTGCCCGCGGCGGCCCAGCCCCGCTCGAGCGCGGGGATCGACACCTCGCGCACGTAGCGCTCGGTCGTGAACCCGTGCAGGAGGATGCCGTCGGCGACCTCGCCCGCGACCTCGGTCATCTTCTCCCCGACCGCCGCGAGGAAGACCTTCGGATTGCCGTACGGGTTCGGCCCCGGGTCGAAGAAGGGCGTCATCAGCGTGTGGCGGTAGAACTCGCCGTGGAAGTCGAGCTTCTGCCCCTCGTTCCAGGCGGCCCAGATCGCGCGGATCGCGAGGATGAACTCGCGCATGCGGGCCGCGGGGTGGGACCAGGGCATCGAGAACCGCTTCTCGATGTGCGCCTTGATCTGGCTGCCGAGCCCGAGGATGCAGCGACCCTCCGAGAAGGACTGCAGGTCGTAGCCGATGTTGGCCATGATCATCGGGTTGCGGGCGAACGCGACCGCGATCCCCGTGCCGAGCTCGAGCCGCGCGGTGTGCTCCGCGCCGAGCAGCACCGGGAAGAACGGGTCGTGCCCGGTCTCGGCCGAAAAGATTCCGTCCCACCCTTGGGCTTCTGCGGCCTGCGCAGCCCGGATGATCGTCTTCGGGTTCATGCTCGACGGGAGCCCGGTGTCTACCTTCATGGGCCCGAACCCTACTGGCGGCCCTCGCAGGGCTCACCTGAACCTTCAATACGAGCACCGCCACGCGAGACCTGCCGCGCTCTTCCCAACGAGTAGAACGTGTCCTCTGAATCCCGCCCGGCACCCTCGACGGGCTGGATACAGGAAGGGGATCGGTTGAGCCTGCGCCGCAACGATGTTGCGGTTCAGACCGGAGCAATAGGAATGAGCGTTCGCCGCGGGACCGGTACGCGCGCCGGCGTGTCGACGAGGAGCGTGGACACGTGGTCGTCGACCAACCTTCCCTTCTCGATCGCGGCGTCGAAGTGAGCATCCGTCTCGGCGCTCGTCGAGTCGCCGGTGGCGAGCTCTCGCAAGGCGTCAGCGAGTCGGTTGAGCGGGTCGTGGCTGCAGGACTTGCACACGGGCTGGCGCGACTCCACGAGCTCCAGCTTGGCCCGCATGACATCGAGGAACGTGTGGTCGAAGACGCTGCCCATCGGCGTCTGCTTCTGCCAGTCCGAGCTGCACAGGTAGTACTGCCCGTCGTAACCGATGAAGGGGTGCTCGAAGGGCACACCGCAGCGGAGGGTGACGCCGTGGTCCTGCATCATCGATCGTGCCCGGGCAGTCTCCGGCATCTCCTCGCGCTGCATGGCGTCGCCGTGCAGCGCACCGCCCCGATTGATGACCGCGTACGGCAAGAACCGCTTGATCCCACGCTCCTTCCAGAAGGCCCTCATGCGGGCGCTGTGTTGGGCGTCGCGGCGATGGTCGACGAGCACGATCCAGACATCGCACTCGCCTTCGGCAATGTGTGAGAAGCGGACCACGTTCTCGCAGGTTCGCTCGAAGGGCAGGCTGTACACCGCTTCGTAGTCCGCACCCACGTCGCCCACGTTCAAGAACATCTCGCTGAGCCCGGCATCGACGAGCGCGCGAGCTCGCTCTTCGTCGAGCAACGAGCCATTCGAAGACATCGAGCAGATGATGCCGGCGTCCCGGACCTTCCTGACGAAGCGCGCCGCCTCCCGGTTCAGCAACGGTTCGCCCAGGCCGCACAGGCTCACGTTCACGAGTGCGAGGGCATCGGCCGAGAGGTGTTCACCGAGGAGCAGCCGGTACGCGACCGCCTGGCGCAACGACTGGTCGAAGACCTCGGGGGACATCAGGCCCTCATGCGGCGTCTGGTCCCTCGGGCAGAACCGGCACCAGGCGTTGCAGCGATTCGTGATCTCTATGTCGATGGTCATTCGCTGCTCCGTCAACCCCGGCGGGGGAAATTTTGTCACACTGCGCACGGCTTCGCCCGCGGATCGTTCCGCTGGCACTTGCGTAACTGTGCCGGGGACCCGCTTGAGAATGCGGTCCGCCGGGGTTACGTTGCGCCACTTCTCGGGTGAGGATGGGGTTTCCAGGGAAGGGATGCCGATGCGGGTTCACTGCCGGTTGTCGGCGGTCGCGGTTGTTCTGATCGCGGCGTCGAGTGGGCATGGCTGGCCGCAGTTCGGCTTCGGCGCATCGCATTCGGGGACGAACACGCGAGAAGCGATCTTGAACCCGGCGAACGTGAGGTGCCTCACCACGCACTGGACCAAGACCACGGGCGGTAGCGTCGCTTCGGCAGCGGTCAGCAACGGCTTCGCGTATGTCGGCTCCCACGACGGCAAGGTGTACGCCTTGAACGCGACGACCGGCGCGGTCCGGTGGAGGGTCACCACCGGCAATGCCGTCTTCTCGTCGCCGGCGGTCGCGAAGGGGGTCGTCTACATCGGCTCGGCCGACCGGAAGGTGTACGCATTGAACGCGTCGACGGGCCGTGTCCTGTGGACCAAGAGGACTCCTGGCGGTGCCGTCGTCTCGTCGCCGACGGTCGCGAACGGGGTCGTCTACGTCGGCTCGAACGACGACAAGCTGTACGCGATGAACGCGGCGACCGGTCAGGATCTGTGGGCCGTGACGACTGGCGGCCACGTGGACGCGTCGCCGGCAGCCGCGAACGGGGTGGTCTACGTCGGCTCGGCCGACCACAAGGTGTACGCGTCGAGCGCGGCGACCGGTCAGGTTCTGTGGAGCGCGACGACTGGCGGTTTTGCCGGCTCGCCGACGGTCGCGGGCGGACTGGTCTACGTCGGCTCACACGACGGCAACCTATACGCGCTGAACGCGAAGACCGGCCAAGTTCACTGGACGCTCCGCACCGAAAACGCTGTCGTCTCGACGCCGGCGGTCGCGAACGGAGTCGTGTACGTCGGCGCGGGCGACGGCAAGGTGTACTCGTTGAACGCGGCGACCGGCGCGATCCAGTGGGCCGTGGCGACCGGCGGTCCCATCACTTCGTCACCGGCGGTCGCGAACGGGGTGGTCTACATCGGCTCGTGGGACAAACAGGTGTACGCGTTGAACGCGACGAGCGGCGCGGTGCTGTGGACCACCACCACCGGCGGACCCGTCGGCTCGTCGCCGGCGGTTGCGAACGGGGTTCTCTACACCGGCTCGACCGACAAGAAGCTGTACGCGTTCGGGCTGCGCCGCAGCAACCCAACTCGACATCGTCACATCAGTCGCCGGAGTGCGCGGCGCGGCCAGGGGCGTTGTGGCGCTCCTCGGTCGGGCAAGGGGTGACATCCAACCCTCCGTCGACCTTCATGGCCGCACCCTAGTGGTGCGTCCGGCATCGTCCACCAGGCCGCTCCGGCCGGGCCGGGAGCCCGCGACCACGGCCGTTCGCAGCCCGCCCGGGACCGGGTTCAGACCGGCGATCGCCGTGCCGATGATGGGAGGAGGCCGGCACGACCCGCAAGGCACCGGGAGGTGGCATCTCCGATGGCAGGCAACGAGGCGCAGGCGGTGAACACCCCGGCCGCGGCGCGGGTCTGCTCGCGCTGCTCGCGTGCCCTGGCCGGCGACGACGGCACCTGCCCGGCCTGCGCCCAGCGCGCCGCGGAGCCGCCACGGCGCGACCCGTCCACGACCGACACCGACGAGTGGACCGAGCCCCGCCCCGTGATGGCGACCCCGTCGGCACCGGTGGCGGGCGACCCGGCCACGCCCGAGGCGGACGAGGGCCCGATGCCGAGCGCGGCGGCGCAGTTCGGGACGCGGGCGCCGGCCCACCCGGTCCCGAGGCGGGTCGTGGTCGCCATCCTCATCATCGCCCTCGCGATCTTCATGGGGGTATTGATCGCGAACTCGATCTCCCGGACGAGCAAGGCTGAGCGACACTTCAACACATGCGTCGCCAATCCGAACATCCCGGAGTGCAACAACTAGACCGGCGCGCGGTCTGGATCGGTCGAGGACTGCTCGTACCGGTGTGGGTGCTCGTCGCGCTGCTCCTCGCGCTCGCAGCCGCCCACGCGGTCGCCTACGACCGGGCCCGCGTGCTCATGATGGCGGACGCCTACACGCTCTGGGTGTTCCTCCCCGCCTACGTCGTCCTGGTCGCGGCGCTGTGCTTCCGCACCTGGTCGCTCGCGCTCGTCGCGGCCGTCGTCGTCGCCGCCCACCTCGCGTGGGTGGTGCCGACGACGCTGCACACCGTCACGGTCACCGCCGCGGCTCGGGAAGCTCCGCACCTGCGCGTCGCCAGCGCGAACCTCCGGTACGACAACACCGAGCACGGCCCGCTCCTCGCCGAGTTGCGCGCGTCGCGTGCCGACATCATCGTCGTCGAGGAGGTCACGCCCTCGTGGTGGAGGGCGATCGAGCACTCCGGGCTCCTCGCGACCCATCCGGACACCGCGAAGGCGCTCCGGAACGACCCGGGCGGGATGGCGATCCTCTCGCGGTTGCCGCTCGAGGACGTCGTCGTCCATCGTGCCGGCGCATGGCCGATCATCACGGCGACGGTCCACGTCGCGGGCCGGGTCCTGCACCTCGGCGGCGTGCACCTCGTCGCGCCGGTCGAGACCTTCGCCCGGAACCAGCGGGCCCAGCGCGCGATCACCTCGATCGCCGCGTCGATGCCGCGACCGCGCCTGCTGATCGGCGACTTCAACGCGAGCCCCTACAACCGCTGGTTCGATCAGATCCTCGGGCTCGGGCTCCGCGACGCCCACCAGGCGGTCGGACGCCCCTTCGCGACCACCTGGCCCAACGGCATGCACCACCTCCCGCCCCTGCTCCTCGACCACGCCTTCGTCGACCGCTCGGTCGTGCCCGTCGCGGTGAGGGAAGGGCGCGGGCGAGGGTCCGACCATCGTCCGATCGTCGTCGATCTCGCCGTCGAGCGATGACGACGCGCGGTCGGCCGCGGATCGGGCGTGGCGTGGATCAGTGCGGGAAGGCGCCGGCGTGGCGGGAGCCGGTCGGGAACCCGATCGCATAGGCGACGTCGGCGGGCAGCGGCGGGAGCGCACTCGTCGAGAGCGCGGTGAGCAGGCTCCCGTCCCCGTTGACCGTCCCGGTCCCGGTCAGCTGCTGACCGGCGCCCTCCTGCCCCGTCGCGGACTTGAACGCGCTCAACGACGGATACGTCGCCGGGTTGCTCGCGCCCCGCGACCACACCACCAGGTTCGTCGGTGTCGAGAGGTTCGGACGGTTGTAGACGTCACCGTTCGCTCGCACCCCGATCTGCGCGGCGGTGCGCTGCCCGGAGTAGTCCTCCACGCACAACATGCAGTTCGCCGACGACCGTTGACTCGCGACGACGTTGTTCGCGAACACCGCCGGCCCGATCAACCACGTCATGGTCGGATCCGGGAACGGCTGGCGCTTGTCCCGGCCGGGCGTGCTCGCGCTCGTCGGCCGGCGCGTGTCCTGGACCAGGTTCAAGCTGCGATCGTTCCCGACGAACGTGTTGTTCCAGACCGACACGTTGCTCGTGTTGTTGATCTTGACCCCGAACCCGCCGTTGTTCGTCACGATGTTGTTCGCGAACAACGCCTTCGCCGAGATCTCCAACGACGCCCCGTGACCCGAGTTGTCCCGCATCTCGTTGCCCGTGATGCTCATGTCGTAGTCCGACTCGTCCATCCACAACCCCGGCCCGTCATTGCCCCGGAACACGCTGTCACGCACCACCACCACCCGCGACCGCGTGATCTTCGCCCCACCCGACACCGGAGAGGAGTTGAAGTGCTCCGTGTTGTTGTTCTCCGACACCACCCTCTCCATCAACAACCGGTCCGCATACGTCGCGCTGATCCCCAACATCCCGTTGCGCGCCGCGTAGATGTTGCGCAACACCACCCCACCTGTCGTCCCCGACCCCACGTGCAACCCCGTCGTCGCGTTGTCGGTCACCGCCACGTTCTCGACCAGCACGTTCGGACGCTCGATCGTCACCGCACCCATGTCAGGCACCGACGGCGCGTACCGACGCACCCCCAACCCCCGCACCACACTCCCCGACGACCGCACCATCAACGCCTGCACCAGATCGCTGGCGCGCACCGTCCCGCCGCTCGGGTTCGAGCCGAGCCACAGCTTGCTGTTGACCTCGTCGTGGAAGAAGGTCCCGGGAACGACCTGCGCGAGGGAGCCGACCTGGCGCTGCGCCACGCCCGCGATCCACACCTGATCCGGATGCGCCGCCATCGGATACGCCGGATCGACGAACCCCCAGTTCGGCGCCGTCCCGTCCGCCGCACCCCGTGTGTACGTGGGCGAGTTGTCGAACTTCACCGTCCAGGCATCCCGACGCCACCGACCGTCCGACGCGACCCAGCCCGACACCGGCACCGACCCGTCCAGCCACACGGCCTCACCCGGCCACGCCTGCACCGTCAGCCGCTTGTCCGACGGGATCACCACCGACTCGTGGTACGACCCCGCCCGCAACACGATCGTCGCCCCCGACGCCGCCCGCGCCACCGCGGCCCCCAACGACCGCAACGGCGACCCCACCGAACCCGCCGCCCCGTCACTCCCCGACGTCGACACGACCAACGCCCCCGCCGGCGGCGCATACCCCGACGACCCCACCACGGTCCCCGGCGGCGTGCAGCTGAAGTCCGCGCTCACGAAGACCGCGACCAGGGCCAGCGCCATGACGCCGAGCCGGGAACGACGGAGAAGACCTCGGGACGTCAGGGACGTCGGGAACGTTCGCGCATCCATGCGGCAGGCTCGTCTCGTCGGTGTCGCCGGATCGGCGATCGAACGGCGGGCGGCGCGGATCCTTCCGCACTCGGCCCGGGGGGCACCAGGACCCTAACCGGGTCGGTCGCCTTTCTTCGCCCCGGGCCGTCAGGTCCGGGTCAGGTCGGCGTCCGCGAAGCCGTCCCACCCCCTGAGTACCCTCGCGGCATGGGAGAAGGGCTGCCCCGTGGGTTGTCGCCGAGCTCGTTCGGCGCCTTCAAGAGCTGCCCGCTCGCGTTCAAATTCTCCTACCTGGACCGGCTCCCGCAGCCCCCGTCGGCCCCGGCGAGCAAGGGCACGCTCGTGCACCGGGCGCTGGAGCGGCTGATGCTCCGGGACGGGCCCGACCGCACGATCGACGCCGCGCTCGAGGACCTCACCCGGGCCCGCGCCGACCTGGCCGAGGACCCCGACTTCACCGAGCTCGAGCTCACGGAGGCCGGCTGGGACGGGTTCCACGCCGAGGCGGAGACGCTCGTGCACCGGTACTTCGAGCTCGAGGACCCCACGACGGTGCGGCCGATCGGGCTCGAGCTCCGGCTCGGCGCGACCGTCGGGTCCGTGCACCTGCGCGGGATCATCGACCGGCTCGAGCTCGTGGAGGACGACGAGCTCGTGATCACCGACTACAAGACCGGCTCGGTACCCGGCGAGCGCCACGAGCTCCAGCGGCTCGCTGGCGTGCACATGTACGCGCTCATGGTCGAGCAGCTGCTCGGCAAGCGACCGGTCCGGGTCCAGCTGCTCTACCTCTCGAGGCCGGAGGCGATCATCGCGTTCCCGACCGACCAGTCGGTGACGGGTGCGCAGCGCAAGACCGAGGCGCTGTGGAGCGCGATCCGCACCTCGTGCGCGCGCGACGACTTCCGCCCTCGTCCGGGTCCGCTGTGCGACTACTGCGGCTACCAGGCCTACTGCCCCGCGTACGGCGGCGACCCCACGCTCGCGGCCGAGCTGCTCGGGCCCGGCACCGTGATCGCGCCGCCGTTGCCGCTCGCCGGCACCCTCGCGTAGCGGCGAACCGCATCGTCCATGGTTCCGGCCTTCCGGCTGCCCGGCCCCGAGGAGTACCCGACCGTGCGGGCGTTCGACCGCGCCGTGGACCGCGCGCTCGAGCCGATCCGCAACCCGGTGCTCGACCGCGCGATGTACACCCTGTCCAGCGCGGCGGACCACAGCCTGCTCTGGTTCGGGGTCGCGGCGGCGCGCTCGCTGCGGCGCGGCGACCTCGCGTTCGCGCTCAAGTTCGCGGCGACCATGGGCGTCGAGTCCACGCTCACGAACGGCGCGATCAAGTCGGCGTTCCGGCGCGTCCGCCCCGAGCACGAGGTCGCCGAGGGCCCGCTTCCCTACGGCATGCGTCGCCCCATCACCTCGTCGTTCCCGTCCGGGCACGCCACCGCGGCGTTCACCGCGGCCACGATCCTCGCTCGGACCGGCGGCAACGACGCGTGCTGGTACACGCTGGCCACGGTCGTTGCCGGCAGCCGCGTCTACGTGCGCATGCACCACTCGTCGGACGTCGTCGCCGGCGCGCTCGTCGGGCTCGCGCTCGGGCGCGCGGTGCGCCGGTTCTTCCCGCGGACCTGAGAATCGGGGGGCGACCGGAATGTGACCGGATCGGTCGGGGTTACCATCGACTCGTCGGCCCGTCATCGAGCTCGCGCGGCGGAGCCGAACGACTCGCAACCGCTGGACCGGAGGCTCGCCGTGACCCGTCAGATCGCCGCAACGTTCGACTACCGGTGCCCGTTCGCCCGCAACGGCCACGAGGCCCTCATCAACGCGCGGCGCGACGGCGCGGACCTCGACGTGCACTTCCAGGCGTTCTCGCTGGATCAGGCCCACGTCGAGGAGGGTGAGCCGCCGGTGTGGGAGCGGGATCCGAGCGAGTGGGGCACGGGCACCACCGCGTTGCTCTACGGCATCGCAGTCCGCGACGCCTTCCCCGACAAGTTCCTCGAGGCCCACGTCGAGCTGTTCGCGCAGCGCCACGACCACGGCCTCCAGCTCGGCAAGGAGGCGGTGGTGCAGGCCGCGATCGAGCGCGTCGGGCTCGATGTCGACGCGGTCGCGGAGGAGGCGTGGAGCGGCCGTCCCCTCAAGACCCTGGCCGCGGAGCACACCGAGGCGGTCGAGCGATGGTCGGTCTTCGGCGTCCCCACGTACTGCGAGGGCGACGAGGCCGTCTTCATCCGGTTCATGGAGCGAGGCCGGGCCGACGACCTGCTGCGGGCGCTCGACCTGCTCGACTGGACCCGGCTGAACGAGTTCAAACGTACGACGATCGCCCGCTGACCGACGCCGAGCCCCGACCGCGGACCGGCGGCGCGCCGCGTTCCCGCGGACCGGCGGCCGACGGGTCGGTACGATCGACCCCGAAGATCCCCGGCTGACGCGCGCAGGGAGTGGACCGTGATCGACGCGACGAGCGGCTCGTGAACGCACGGATGTCGCCGAGCGAGGCGATCATGTGGGCGGCGGAGAAGGACCCGGCGCTGCGCTCGGACTTCTCGAACCTGACCCTGCTCGACCGCGCCCCGGACACCGACCGGCTGCGGGCCAAGGTCGAACAGGCGCTCGGCACACTCCCGCGACTGACCGAGCGCGTCGTCTCGCCGCCGCTGCGGATCGCGCCACCCGAGTGGCGCGCCGACCCCACGCTGGATCTCGACTACCACCTCCGCCGGGTCGCGCTGCCCGAGCCCGGGTCGGAGCGCGATCTCCTCGACGTCGCCGCGACGCTGTCCTCCACCCCGCTCGACCGGTCCCGCCCGTTGTGGGAGTTCACGCTCATCGAGGGTCTCGCGGGCGGGCAGGCCGCGCTGTTGCAGCGCGTGCACCACACGGTCACGGACGGCGTCGGCGGCCTGAAGCTCTCGCTCAGCCTCGTGGACTTCGAGCGCGATCCGGGCCCGGATCTGCACGACGGGGTGCGGGCCGTCGCCGAGGACCAGCAGGCGCGCGGACGCCAGGAGCGGCTCGAGGACCCGGTCGAGCGCGACTCTCCCGTCGGTGTCCTGCGCGACGCGCTCGGCTTCGCCTGGCAGCGGAACGTGGACCTCGCGCGGCGGGGCCTCCGCACCGGCGCCGACATCGCGATCCATCCGACTGCGGTGCCGCGGCGGGCTCAGGACGCGCTCGAGATGGCTGCGTCGGTGCGCCGGCAGGTGCTCGTGGCCGGCCGGGCGAAGTCGCGCCTGCTCGCGACCCGCTCGTTGGGGCGCCGCTACGACGTGATGTCGGTGAGCCTCGAACAATGCCGCAGCGCGGCGCACGCGCTCGGCGGCAGCATCAACGACATCTTCGTGACCGGGGTCGCCGGCGCGCTCGGCCTCTATCACGAGCAGCTCGGGGCGCCGGTCGACGAGCTGCGCATGGCGATGGCCGTCAGCACGCGCGCCAGCGACGACTCCGACGCGGGGAACCAGTTCGTCCCGACGCGCGTCGTCGTGCCGGTGACGCCGAAGGAGCCCGCGCCGCGCTTTCACCGGGTGAGGGACACCATCACCAACGTCCGCCACGAACCGGCGCTCGCGGCCGCGGACAGCGTGGCCGGGCTGGCCGCGGGGTTGCCGACGTCGATGATCGTCGCAGTGCTCCGCAGCCAGACGAAGTCGGTGGACTTCGCGACCTCCAACCTGCGCGGCAGCCCGGTCGAGCTCTACCTGGGCGGCGCCCGCATCGTCGGCAGCTACCCGATGGGCCCGCGCAGCGGCTGCGCGGTGAACGTGACCGCGCTCTCCTACTGCGGCGACCTGTGCCTCGGGATCCACAGCGACCCGGCTGCGATCACCGATCCGGTCGCCTTCCTCGCGTGCCTGCGCGAGTCGTTCGACGCGCTGCTCGCGACCGGCGTCTGACCGGCGCGAGCGACGACGACCGCTCGTGCGGTCAGGGCCGCCGCGGTGCCGGGTCCCCGGGCGACACCGCGTCGAGCCACTCCTCGTGGCCCGGGTCGAGCCAGGCCCGGTGGTCGCAGCCCGCCGCACCGTCGACCACGTACAGGTGCAGCGTCGGCGCGTCCTCGGCCAGCGCGAGCAGGTCGTTCACCCGCGGGTGGGGCGGGGCCGCGTCGAGCAGGTCGGCGAGCGCGACCACCGCGAGGACCCGGCTCCGGCAGTCGGGACAGGCGGACACGGTCGCAGCCTCCAGGCCTCCCGTGATCTCGAGCAGCAACGCCGCGTCGTCGCGGTCCAGCGCGACGCGCTCACCGTCGTCGTCGACGAACGCGAGCTCCGCCATCGGACGAAACCTACCTCCGCCCCGGGGCGGCCGGTCCGCTCCGGACACCGAGCCGGTCGGGTGCGGGACGACCGAGGTCGGCACCCCGGTAGCTTCGCCGCATGCGTGCAGTGGTCTTCCCGGGGGACGGTGCGATCGAGGTCACCGAACGCGCCGAGCCGGAGCCCGAGGCCGGCCAGGTCCAGGTGCAGGTTCACGGGGCCGGGCTCAACCGGGCCGACCTCGCCCAGCGGGCCGGCCACTACCCCGCGCCTCCGGGCGTGCCCGCCGACATCCCCGGCATGGAGTTCGCCGGGGTCGTCCGCGCGCTCGGCGCCGGCGTGCGGTCGATCGGCGTCGGCGACCGCGTGTTCGGCATCGTCGGCGGGGGTGCGCAGGCGGAGGTGCTCGTCGTCGACGAGACCAACTGTGCCCGCGTGCCCGACCGGCTGGACCTCGTCGCGGCGGGCGGCATCCCGGAGGTGTTCGTCACCGCCCACGACGCGCTGCGCACGCGTGCGGAGCTCGAGCCCGGTGAGCACGTCCTCGTCCATGCGGTCGGGTCCGGCGTCGGGACCGCGGTGGTCCAGCTCGCGAAGGCACTCGGGTGCACGGTGACGGGGACCGCCCGCAGCGAGGTGAAGCTCGGCCGGGCCCGGGCGCTCGGGCTCGACCACGGCGTGCTGGCCGCGTCCCCCGTCGATCCCCTCGCGCTGGCCGAGGCGATCACCGCCGCCGGCGGTGCACCGAACGTGACGATCGAGCTCGTCGGCGGCGCGTACGTCCAGGCCGACATCGCCGCGGCCGCGACCAAGGGCCGCATCGTGATCGTCGGCACGCTCGCCGGCGCGATGGTCGACGTGCCGCTCTTCGCGCTGATGGCGAAGCGACTGGCGATGCACGGTACGGTGCTGCGCGCCCGGAGGATCGACGAGAAGGCCGCGGCCGTCGCCGGCTTCGTGGACGAGGTCGTGCCGCTCCTCGACGACGGACGGGTGCAGCCGGTCGTCGACCGGGTGCTGCCCCTCGACGCGGCCCTCGAGGCCTACGAGCTCGTGAGGAGCGACGCGACGTTCGGCAAGGTCATCCTCACCCCGGGCTGACGCAGCTACCCATTGCTCACCGCGATCGAGACGCGGCCGGGTCCGGCGTCGACCTCGATCGGGTGCCTCCCGTCGATCCCCACGATCCAGCCGACGACTCCTTCCTCGGCGGCGTAGATCGCGAGGCCCCGGACGACCTTCGTGTCCGTCGGGGTGATGACCCGAGGACCGCGGTAGGTCAACGGCGCCGAAGGCTGGTCGAAGTCGGCGATCGACGCGGGTTGGAACCGGACGCGCAGAGAGGCCGATCCCGGCGGCTTCACCGGACGACCCGCGCTGTCGGCGAACGGGCCGGCCGCGTAGTCGATGACGTAGCTCGGCGCCGGGGCGGCACTGGGCAAGAACGTGAACGTCACGGTGTCCTGGCACGGCGCGGTCGCCGTCGTCACGCCGGAGAGGAGCTGGTTGTCCGCAACGAGCGCGTTGCGCTGCTTCGACGTCGAGCCGGCGACGTGACAGCGCACGGTCGTCGACGGAGTGCCGGGTGCGAAGCTCCCCGGCAGGCCCGCGGTCGTCGGCGTGGTCTTCGACTCCGGCGCGCGCGTCGTCGACGTGCGGCCCGCATCCGTGACGCCCCGCGACCCGCCGCCGTCACACCCGCCCAGCACGAGTGCCAGCGCGCCCGCGACCGCAGCCCCCGCCCCCATCCGCACCATGCCCCACTCCTCCTCTTCCGAAGATCTCCGGCGGCCGACCGTCCGACCGCATCCGACCCGACGGCCGCCGGCAGCCCACAGCTCACCCGCATCACTCTGGCCCGCGGGGGAGGCTCCGGGGGCGCAGTACCATCCACCCGCGCCGGTCCGGGCGGGCTCGGCGCCCCGTCCGCTCAGCCCCTGGAGGACCCGTGGCTCCGCTCGCAGACACCGATGTCGTCATCGTCGAAGCGGTGCGATCGCCGTTGGGTCGCCGCAACGGCGGGCTCTCGACGGTCCACCCGGCCGACCTCCTCGGCGAGGTGCAGGTGGGCGCGATCGAGCGATCGGGGATCGACCCGCACGAGGTGGGCCAGCTCGTCGGGGGCTGCGTGAGCCAGGTCGGCGAGCAGACGTTCAACATCGCCCGCACCGCGTGGCTGTCGGCGGGGATGCCGCTCGAGGTCGCGGGGACGACCGTCGACGCGCAGTGCGGCTCGTCGCAGCAGGCCACGAACCTCGCGACGACGCTCGTCAAGGCAGGAGTGGTCGACGTGGCGCTGAGCTGCGGGGTCGAGAGCATGAGCCGGGTGCCGCTCGGTGCCGCCGTGCGCGGCGAGTTCGGTCGCCCGACCCCGAAGTCGTACTTCGCCCGCTACGAGGTCACGTCGCAGTTCGAGGGCGCCGAGCGCATCGCGGCCCAGTGGGGCGTCACGCGCCAGGACTGTGACCGTTTCGGGCTCGAGTCCCAGACCCGCGCCCAGCGCGCCTGGGCCGAAGGCCGGTTCGAGCGCGAGGTGAAGCCCGTCGACGCGCCCGACGTCGACGAGGAGGGCAAGCCGACCGGCTCGACGCACGCCGTCACCCGCGACGAAGGCCTGCGCGAGACGTCGCTCGGGGCCCTCGCCAAGCTGAAGCCCGTCGGGCGCGAAGACGGCGTGCATACGGCGGGCTCGTCGTCGCAGATCACCGACGGCGCCGCCGCCGTACTGCTGATGACCGCCGCGAAGGCGAAGGATCTCGGGCTCCGGCCCCGGGCGCGCGTCGTCGACCAGTGCCTCGTCGGCGTCGATCCGGTGCTGATGCTGACCGGCCCGATCGACGCCACCCGCCTGCTGCTCCAGCGGACGGGGCTCGCCATGGCCGACCTCGACACCGTCGAGATCAACGAGGCGTTCGCGTCGGTGGTGCTCGCGTGGGAGCGCGAGCTCAAGGCCGACATGGACAAGGTCAACCCGAACGGCGGCGCGATCGCGCTCGGACACCCCGTCGGCGCCACCGGCGCCCGGCTCGTCACGACCGCGCTGCACGAGCTCGAGCGGACGGACGGCACGCTCGGGCTGATCACGATGTGCTGCGGCGGCGGTCTGGGCACGGGCACGATCATCGAGCGGGTCTGACCCGGCCCGGAGCCGGCCGTGGCCACCCACGACGTCCTGAACCAACCCCCGCCGCTCGACGGCTACGACGTCTACGGCGCGGACGTCGCGCTCGCCGAAGCCGTCCCGCGGCACGGCGCGCGCTGGGCGGTGGACCGGTTGCACGCGCTCGGCGAGCAGGCCGGCGCCGCGGACACCATCGCGCTGGGTGCGACCGCGAACGAGAACCCGCCGCGCCTGCGCACCCACGACGGGTTCGGCAACCGCATCGACACCGTCGACTACCACCCCGCGTACCACGAGCTCATGCGCGTCGCGGTGAGCCAGGAGCTGCACGGCGGCCCGTGGCGCGACGCGCAGGACGGCGCCCACGTCGCGCGGGCCGCGGGCTTCATGGTCTGGAGCCAGGTGGACGCGGGCCACGGCTGCCCGGTGTCGATGACGTACGCGATCATCCCGGCGCTGCGCGCGGAGCCGGGCCTCGCCCGCGCCTGGGAGCCGCGGCTCACCAGCCCCACGTACGACCCACGCCCGCTCCCCGCCGCGCAGAAGCTCGGCGCGATCGCCGGGATGGCGATGACCGAGAAGCAGGGCGGCTCGGACGTCCGGGCGAACACGACCCGCGCGGTGGCCGACAACGGCGGCGGCCCCGGCGCGTCCTACCGACTGACCGGCCACAAGTGGTTCTGCTCCGCGCCGATGAGCGACGCGTTCCTGATGCTCGCGCAGGCGCCCGGCGGCCTGTCGTGCTTCTTCGTGCCCCGCCGGCGTGACGACGGGACGATCAACGGGATCGAGATCCAGCGGCTCAAGGACAAGCTCGGCAACCGGTCGAACGCGTCGAGCGAGATCGAGCTCGATGACGCCGATGGGCGGTTGGTCGGCGACGAGGGGCGGGGCGTCCCGACGATCATCCAGATGGTCAACCACACGCGCCTCGACTGCGTCCTCGGCGCGGCGTCGGGCATGCGCCAGGCCGTCGCGCAGGCGACCCACCACGCCGCGCACCGGCGCGCCTTCGGTCGCGAGCTCGTCGACCAACCGTTGATGCGCAACGTGCTCGCGGACCTCGCGGTCGAGAGCGAGGCCGCGACGACGCTGGCGATCCGGCTCGCGGCGGCGTACGACGCGACGGACCGCCCCGACGCCGATCCCCACGAGGTGGCGTTGGCCCGCCTCGCCACCGCGGTCGGCAAGTACTGGGTGTGCAAGCGCCAGCCGGGCCTCGTCGTGGAGGCGCTCGAGTGCCTCGGGGGCAACGGGTACGTCGAGGAGTCGATCCTGCCCCGGCTGTTCCGGGAGTCGCCCCTGAACGGGATCTGGGAGGGTTCGGGCAACGTCATCTGCCTGGACGTGCTGCGGGCGATGGGCCGCGCGCCGGCGTCGGTCGACGCGTTCCGGGAGGAGGTCCTCGCCGCGTCCGGCGCGGATCCGCGCTTCGACGCCCACTGCCGGCGGCTCGACGCGATCCTCGCGGAGCCTTCCGACCTGGAGTGGCGCGCCCGGTCGATCGTCGCGGCCATGGCCGTCGCGCTGCAGGGGTCGCTGCTGATCCGGGCCGGCTCCGAGGCCGTCGCCGACGCGTTCTGCGCTTCGCGGCTCGATCCCGGCGGAGGCTCGGCGACCTACGGCACCTTGCCGGGGGGCGTCGACGCGACCGCGATCGTCGAGCGCGCCCGTCCGTCGGTGGGTTGACCGGCCGGTAGCCTGCACGGCGTGACGAACCTCGCCGAGCGGCTCGGCCACTCGCCCGACGCCAAGCTGCTCATCATCAACTGCGACGACCTCGGCTCGTCGCGCTCGGCGAACGTCGCGGTCTACGCCGCGCTCCGCCACGGCCTCGCGACGAGCGCGACGCTGATGGTCCCCTGCCCGTGGGCCCGCGACGCCGCCGCGCAGTACCGGGGCGAGGACGTCGGCGTGCACCTCACGCTGAACGCCGAGTGGGAGACGTACCGGTGGGGGCCGATCACCCACTCCCCCAGCCTGCTCGACGGCGACGGCGGGTTCCCGCGCACGCTCGACGACATCTGGGACCACGCCGACCTCGAGGAGGTGCGCAAGGAGTGCCGGGCGCAGATCGAGCGCGCGATCTTCTGGGGCTTCGACGTCAGCCACCTCGACAGCCACATGGGCACCCTGCAGCTGCGGCCCGAGTTCTTCGACGTGTACCTCGAGCTCGCGGTCGACTTCCGGCTGCCGCTGCGCATGGGTGGCGCCAGCAGCGAGGCGCGGGTCGGCTTCCCGTTCCGCCGGCTCGCCGCCGAGGAGGGGATCGTCTCGACCGACCACTTCGTCTACTCGCACGTCGGGTCGCGGCGGGCCATCGAGCGGACCCTGATGGACCTGCGGCCCGGCGTCACCGAGGTCTACTTCCACCCCGCGGTCGACACCGACGAGCTCCGGGCCTCGCACCCCGACTGGCCGGGCCGGGTCGAGGACCACGCCGCGCTCTGCTCCGACCCGTCGCTTCGCGACCTGATCGACCGCGCCGGAGCCACCCTGATCGGCTACCGCGAGCTCCGCGACCTCCAGCGCAAAGACCCCTGACCCTCCGTTCATCCCTCCCCTCCCTCCGTTTGTTGCGAATCCGTCGTTGTACGACGTCAACGCAACAGACAGCGCTAGCCGACAAAGGCGCGAACGGTGTCGAGGAGCTCGGTGTCCGAGGTTTGCGACGTGATGCGCAGCACGACCCAGCCATCGCGCTGCAAGAGCCGGTCGCGCCGGCGGTCGGCGTCGAACGACGAGCGCGAGCGATGCGAGTCCCAACCGTCGTACTCGATCGCGATCTTCTCGTTGGGGTAGGCGAAGTCGAGCCGGAACTGCCGTCCCTCGCAGCTCACCCAGTGCTGTGACACCGGAGCCGGGAGGTCACTGCCGGCGAGGACTCGAAGGATGCGGAGTTCGGGTCGGCTCTCCGCCGTGGTCGGTGAGGACCCTCGTTCATCGAGCAGCGTCCAGAGCTTCGACGGGTGCCGACCGGGAGCCTGCCGGAGCGCAGAAAGCGACCGCTCGACCGACCAGACGGTGACCTCACCTCGCACCAGCCCCGAGTCCAGGGCGCGAGCGATCTGGCCGAGCGACATGCGTCCCGAGCAGTCGACGAGTGTCCGCGCGAACGACGTCACCGGGATCCCGTCGACGACCCGGACGTCATGCTCGGGCAAGTGTCGTGGGCGATGCAGACGGGCGCCGGAAAGCCTCGGCTGGGCGCCCTTCGGGACCGTCACATCGATGCCATCTCGGACGACGTCCGGAAACGCGTGGAGCACGGCTGCGCTGAAGTGCGAAGCGACCGTGCCCGGAGGACCGGCCAGCACCGCGGCGAGGACTCGCTGCTCCCACGACGTCGGCGCGCCCGCCACCGCGAAAACGCCGAACCGGATCTTGCTCCATCTGCCCGTCGCCGCCCGCCAACGGATCTCGCCGGCGGTGACCCCGGCGTCGAGCGCCTGCAGGCGCGTGATCAGTCCGAGCTGGCGCGCCGCGATGCGTCCGACCATCACATCCGTGTGCACCCGTCGACCTCCACGTCTGCGCCGCCGTCTGTGCCGAATGCGTCGTAGAACGACGAGATCGCAACAAACAGCAGGTGGGTGGGGGAAGGAGTCGGGAGGAAGGGGAGAAGCTAGAAGTCGGTGATCTGGCGGATCTGCTCCTGGAGGGACTTGTACTCGGGCGAGTTGGTCAGCGGCATGAGGGCCATCAGCTTGGCCATGTTCCCGGCGACCTTCATCCGGCCCTGCATGAACGCCGCGTTCGCGTCGAGCTCGCCCTGTTGCACCTTCACCGCGTCGTCGTAGACGAGGGTCATCGTGAAATCCGCGTCGGGCGCCTCACCGAGCGCGCTCTCGAGGAGCTTGCCGTCCGCCAGGATCCAGTAGTACCGGACATCGCCGTCGGGTCCACCGCTCACGACGTACTGCATCTGCGCCGACGCGCCGGGGCGCTCGGGCTGGCTCTCGGCGAGCACCCGGGTCTCGTCCAGCCACTCCTGGCTCAGGAACTTGGTCACCGCGTCCTCGCGGGCGCGCGCAGCCCGGCGAACAGGTCGTCCTCGGCCTCGCCCTCCGGCACCCCGGTGTCGACGAGCGTGCGGGCGAGGACGAACTCCTCCCACGGGAAGATCTCGCGCACGACGTCGTCGGGAAGGCGCATCCAGAACCCCGTCGGGTCGACCTGGGTCCGGTGCGCGAGCAGTGCCTCACGGCGCTTGTGGAGGAAGTCGCTCACGTCGACGAACGTCGTGAACCGGTCGTCGTGCTCCTCGAAGCCCTCACGCTCGAACCACTGCGCGTACGGGCTCTCCTCACCCCGGGCGATGAACGCGTCGTGCAGCGCGCGGACCCGCCGGGCCGACCATCCCGTGTAGTACATCTTCTGGGGCTGCCACGGCTCCCCCGCGCCCGGGAACGCGTCCGGATCCCCGGCCGCGTCGAACGCGGGGCCCGAGATCTCGTGCACACGGACGTGGTCGGGGTGCGGGTAGAACTTGCTGTCGTCGCCGTAGGTGATGATCACCTGGGGCCGCTCGGCCCGGATGATCCGCACGAGCCGCTCCACGGCGTCGTCCAGCGGCGCGTTGGCGAAGTTCTCGGGCCGGGCGTTCGCCTCGGTGTCCTTCATCCCGGAGTCGCGGTACCCGAGCATGTACAGCTTCTCGTAGCCGATCGTGTCCGCGCTGTCCTGCAGCTCCTGCATGCGGACCTCGTGCAGGTTGGCACGGGTCTCGGGCGTGTCCGCCGCCGGGTTCAGGATCTCGCCCTCCTCCCCGCCCGTGCAGCACACGAGCACACCGCCGATGCCCTCCGCCGCGTACTTCGCGACGGTCGAGGCACCTTTGGACGCTTCGTCGTCGGGGTGGGCGTGGACGCAGAGCAGTCGGAGGGGGGCCGGTGCATCACTCATGTCGCGACAACGCTACCGCGCGACTTCGTCCGTCCCCGCCCGGAGGGGCCAGGTCCCGACCCGCCCGATGTCGCGGATCTTGCGGTCCCGCGGCCGCCCCCAGCCGAAGGCGGGATCGTCGCCGATCGCGTCGTGCAGCTCGGTCGACGCCAGGATCGTGCCGGGGTACGCGAGCTCGACGAGCCGGTGGGCGAGGTTCACCACCGGGCCGTAGTAGTCACCCTCGCGGGCGATCACCGACCCGTGCGCGAGCCCGCCGCGGGCCACGGGCAGCACCTCGTCGGCCTCGGTGCGCTCGGTGAGCAGCAGCGCGATCGAGGCCGCCACGTCGGGCGACTCCGAGACGAACATCACCTCGTCGCCGATGGTCTTGACGACGCGCCCGCCGAGCTCGGCGATCGTGTCGTGGGTGAGCGCCTCGAAGCGGGTGATGAGCGCGCCGAGCTCGTCGTCCTCCAGCACCTGGCTCAGCGCGGTGTACCCGACGAGGTCCAGGAACCCCACCGCGAGCGTCGGGCGCGTTGCGGAGCTGTCGTCGGTCGCGAGCTTCCGCCAGACCGCGTCGCGCAGCTGCAGGCGCAACACGTAGTCGAGCAGCTCCGCGACCGACGGCCAGTCGAGGTTGTCGACATAAGTGGCGGCCAGCGCCTCGTCGTCGAGGCCGAGCTCCCGGCCCGCCTCGATCGAGTCGACGAACGAGTCGCTCAGCACCTCGGCGACCCGTGCCATCCCGATGCTCAGGGCACGCACCTGCTGCACGAGCGCGTCCACGGCCTCGGACGGCGACGCGTCGCGGCGCATGAACCACGCCTCGACGCGGACCTGCAAGGTGCTCAGGACGTGGACGGACTCCTCGCTGAACACCGGCGCGCCTTCCGGCACGTCCGGGAAGCCGAGTGCACGCCAGAGGCTCACGCTCACCTCGGGATCGACCCCGGAACGCCGCGCGACCTCGGCGCGCGAGTAGACGGCCGCCTGACCGGACAGCCCGCGGTCGATCGCGAGGAGCGTGAGCCAGCCTTCGGATTCGGCCCGGCGGACCTCCTCGGCCGTCGCGCCGCGGTCGAGGAGGTAGCGCTCGAGCTCAGGGTTCACAACGCCGATCCTCGCACCGCCGTCACCCGGAGCGCGGCACCTCGCTCCACGGGAGCTCCCGCGAGCTGTCCGGGTCCTTCGGGAGCCCGAGCACGCGCTCGCCGAGGATGTTGCGCATGATGTCCGACGTTCCGCCCTCGATCGTGTTGGCCTGCGCGCGCAGGAAGCCGAACGCGACGGTCGCGTCGTCGTCGACCCGGATCGAACGCCCCGACCGCGTGGTCTTCGAGAGGTTCACGCCCTCCCAGGCGACGCCGTCGGGTCCTTCGAGGTCGAGGGCCAGCTTCTGGAGCCGCTGGTTGAACTCGGCCTGCATGAGCTTGGTGATCGAGCCCTCGGGCCCGGCCTCGGCCCCGCTCTTGCGCTTGTCCGCGGCCCGCTGGTTGTTCAACCGGATGAGCCGGCTCTCGATGTACGCGCCCGCGAGGCGCTGGCGGGCCAGCGGGTCGGTGACCGCGCGGTGGCGGTCGAGCAGCCGGTCGATCGGGCTGCCGCCGACCGAGTCTCCCCCGATCGAACCGGCGCCCGACAGCGAGATGCGCTCGTTCATGAGCGTCGTGATCGCGACCTTCCAGCCGTCGCCCTCGCGTCCGAGCATCCAGTCGTTGCGCACGCGCGCGTCGTTGAAGAAGACCTCGTTGAACTCCGCGTCGCCGGTGATCTGCACGAGCGGCCGCACCTCGACGCCGGGCTGCTCCATGTCGATGACGAAATAGGAGAGGCCGGCGTGCTTGGGTACGTCCGGGTTCGTGCGGCAGAGGAGCATCCCCCACTTGGACAGATGCGCGACGGTCGTCCAGACCTTCTGGCCGTTCACGACCCACTCGTCGCCGTCGCGCCCGGCCCGCGTCGAGAGGCCGGCGACGTCCGAGCCGGCACCGGGCTCGCTGAACAGCTGGCACCAGATCTCCTGGTTGCAGGCGAGCGGCTTGAGGAGCCGGTGCTTCATCTCCTCGGTGCCCCACGCCATCACCGTCGGGCCGCCCATCCCGATGCCGATGATGTTGTAGGGCCGCGGCACCTTGTAGTGGTTGAGCACCTCGTTCACGAACCGGGCGTCACCGGGCGAGAGCGACAAACCGGCGCCGTACTCCGCGGGCCAGGTCGGCGTGGCGTACCCGGCCTCGCCGAACTCGATGCACCAGGCGGCGTAGTCGAGGCCCGCGCGCAGCCGCGTGGCCCCCTCGACGTCGCCGGCGTCCACGGCCTCCATCCATCCGGCGGGCAGGTGCTCGGCCAGCCACCGGCGCGTCGTGTCGCGCAGATCCTCGGCGGTGCGGGTCGGGCTGTCGACGGCCATGCGGCACCTCCATGCGGGTCGGCGGGAGCGTACCTGGGGCCCGACGCGACGGTCAGGTTGACCCTGACCGGGGTTGCGGCACTCTGGCCAGGTAATTTGTCGCCCCTTGAGCGTCCACAGCCCCCCGACCGCGGCGCGCTCGCGATCGTCACTGCCACCCCTCGATCCGCCGGGTCGAGCCGCGCTCCGGCGCGCCTGGAGCAACCAACGGTTCACGGTGATCGTGCTCGCGGTGGCGGGGATCCTCCTGCTCGTCGTCGTGCTCGCGGTGGTCGAGCGCGTCTCCGAGAGCGGCCACGTGCTGTCGGGCGTCGTCGTCGGCGACGTCGACGTCAGTGGGATGTCCGAGCCGGAGGCGTATGCCGCGATCCAGCAGCGCGCGACGCAGCTCGACAGCGCACCCATCCACGTGCGCGCCGGCGCCACCCAGCTCGCGGTCGATCCGACCGCGCTCAACCTGCAGGTCGACGTGGCCGCGAGTGTGCGCGCGGCTCGCGAGGCGGGTCGCAGCCGCAACCCCGTCGATCAGCTCACCGGCACGGTGCTGCGACGCGTCCGGTCGGACCACATCCCGTTCGTGGTCGACGTGGATTCCGGACGCTTCGACGCCGTCCTCGACGCCTGGATCGCCCAGACCGGCAAGGGTCTGGTCGACGGCGGGCTCCGCTTCGTCGGCACCCAGGTGGTCGAGATCGCGCCGAAGTCCGGCATCGGCATCCAGCGGGCCGAGACGAAGGCCCAGGTCCTCGCCGCGCTGGGCCGGGGGGAGAGCGACGCCGGGCGCCTCACCATCGGCCCGACGACGCCCGCGGTCGACCGGCAGGACGTCGCCCGCGCCGCGGCGCGGGCCCGGGCCGTGCTCGCCCATCCGGTCACCGTCACGGTGAACGCCACGCCGCTGCTCCTCTCACCGGAGCAGGTCGCGCCGACGCTCTCGACCGAGATCGACAAGTCGAAGCTGGTGCTGAAGGCGGACCCGGCGAAGCTCCGGTTCGCGTTCGGCGGCCAGCTCGCGCCGCTCGAGACCGCACCCGAGGACGCGGGCTTCGCGATCAACGGCACCGCGGTCTCCGTCGTGCCGGCCGTCACCGGCAAGCTCGTCGACATGGACTTCGTCTCGAAGCAGATCGCACGTGGGCACCACGCGTTCGTGGCGAAGATCGGCGACGTGCAGCCCGCGCGCACCACCGAGTGGGCGCAACAGCTCAACATCACGGAGCTCGTGTCGAGCTTCACGACGTACTACAGGCCGGGTCAGCCGCGGGTCACCAACATCCACCGGGCCGCGGACACCATCAACGGCACGATCGTCCCGCCCGGCGACACGTTCTCGCTGAACGCGGCGCTCGGACAGCGCACCGCGGCGAAGGGCTACGTCCCGGCGCCCCAGATCGGTGCCGACCTCGAGGACGAGGACGCGATCGGCGGCGGGGTCAGCCAGGTCTCCACCACGGTCTACAACGCCACCTTCTTCGGCTGCTACCAGGACGTGACCCACACGGTGCACTCGCTCTACCTCTCCCGGTACCCGATGGGACGGGAGGCGACCCTGCAGTACCCGTCGATCGACAACCAGTGGAAGAACGACTCGGCATCCGGCGTGCTCATCCGCGCGTTCTACAGCTCGGGATCCGTCACGGTCGCGTACTACGGCAACAAGGGCGGACGGAGCTGCCGGGCCGAGGGACCGCACATCCTCCAGACCCTGCCCGTGGAGACCGAGTACGTCGCCGATCCGTCGCTGCCCGCGGGCCAGACCAAGACCCTGGAGTCCGGCCAGCTCGGGTACGTGGTCGAGAACTTCCGGATCATCAGCACCCCCGGCCAGCCGGACAAGCGCGAGCGCTACGTGGAGCGCTACTCGGCGACGAAGACGAAGATCGCCCGGGGCACCGGCGGCGCGCCCGTCGCCCCCGTGACCCCGGCGCCCACGGCGGCCACGACCCCCACCGCCCCACCCGGCTGACCGGTCCGAGCCGCGTCTCGCTCCCGGCTCCCCGTCCGCCCGGCGGCAACGGTGCGGATCGCAGCTCGCGCTCGGTGCCGTTGTCACCGCTTGACGCGTCCCCGTTCGGGCCGGCCGGGATTTGTAGGCTCGAGGTGATGATCGAGGCCCGGCGCTTCACGGAGGGCGTCGCGCAGAGCGAGCCCGTCGACGTCGACCAGCTCGGCGAAGCCCGCGGGGGTGCGGGCACGCTGCTCGTCGTCGAAGTCGTGGACTTCGGCGAGGACGAGTTGACCCTCCTCGCCAAGGCGCTCCCGATCCACCCCCTCGCGCTCGAGGACCTGCGCAACTCCAACCAGCGCACGAAGCTCGAACGCTACGGCGACCACTGGCACGTGGCGGTGCACGCGGTCGAGGTCAAGGACGCGCGGATCGTCGTGAAGGAGGTCGACGTCGTGTTCGGCCAGGACTGGCTGCTCGCGGTGCGCCAGCCGGTGGACGGCGAGACGCCCATGAATTTCGCAGACGTCCAGCGCCGGTTCGAGCGGGGCCGGCTCGAGTGCCGCGAGGACGACCTCGGGTGCGCCCTCTGGGCCGTGCTCGACGTGATCGTGGACGGCTACTTCAGCATCACCGAGCTCGTCGACGAGCGGCTGGACGACATCGAGGAGATCGTGTTCGGCGACGAGCGACACGACGCAATCCCCCACGAGGTGTTCTCCCTGCGCCGGGGTCTGGTCCGGTTCCGGCGGGCGGCCGCACCGCTGCGCGAGGTCATCGGCATGCTGCTGCGCCGTGAGGTCGACTGGATCGGACCCGAATCGATCGTCCTGCTCCAGGACGTCTACGACCACTCGCTGCGCATCGCCGACCTCATCGAGTCACAGCGCGACCTGCTCACCGGACTGCTCGAGGCGCACCTCGCGGTCGTGTCGAACCGCATGAACGACGTCATGAAGAAGACCTCGAGCTACGGCGCGATCCTGCTCGTCTCCACGCTCATCGCCGGCATCTACGGCATGAACTTCCGCTACATCCCGGAGCTGCGCCTCCACTACGGCTACTTCTACGCGCTCGGCTTCATGGCGATCGCGACCGCGCTCCTCTGGGTGCGGTTCAAGAAGCGGGGCTGGCTGTAGCGCCCGGCGCGGAAGCGGTCATCCGGCGGCGCACCGCGCGAGTCGCGAGCTCGAGCGCGACGCAGCCGGCCATGGCGATCGCCAAGCCCGTCGCGACGATGTCCGCCGAGGGCAGGCTCAGCTTGAAGAAGTCACGGACCGGCGGGATCAACAGCGCGCCGATGAATGCGCCGACCATCGCGAGCAGCAGCACGAGGCGGTAACGCGTGAACGGCCGCGCGAGCAGGCTCAGCACGTAGAGCCCGAGGACCATGAGCACGACCGTCGCGGTCGTCCACGCGTCACGTGTCCCGACCGATTCGACACGCGCGATCGCGTAGGTCGCGACCACCGCGGTGCCGACGATGGTGCCGGCCGGAATCGCGAACCGCATGACCCTCCGCACGAACCCGGGCAGGTATCGCTGCGTGTTCGGGGCGAGCGCCAGGAAGAACGCCGGGATCCCGATGGTCAGTGCGTTCACGATGGTCGACTGCCGCGGGAGGAAGGGGTACGGCCATCCCACGAAGACGGTCACGATCGCCAGGAGCGCCGCGTACATGGTCTTGGTCAGGAAGAGGTTCGAGACGCGCTCGATGTTCGCGATCACCCGCCGGCCCTCGGCGACGACACCCGGCAGGGTGGCGAACTCGCTGTCGAGCAGGACGAGCTGCGCGACCGCACGGGTGGCTGCTGCTCCGGATCCCATCGCGACACCGATGTCGGCGTCCTTGAGCGCGAGGGCGTCGTTGACCCCGTCACCGGTCATCGCGACGACGTGGCCGTGCGACTGGAGCGCCTTGACCATCGCCCGCTTCTGCTGCGGTGTCACGCGGCCGAAGACCGCGTGCCGGTCCAGGACGCCGGCGAGCTCGTCGAGCTCGTCGGGCAGCTCGCGGGCGTCGACGGGATCCCCGACGTCCGGCAGCCCGACGCGTCGGGCCACCGCTCCCACGGTCCGCGGGTTGTCGCCGGAGATCACCTTGAGCGCGACGCCCTGCTGCTGGAAGTAGTCGAGCGTCGCGGCGGCGTCGTCCCGGACCTTCTCCTTCAGGAGCACGAGCGCGACCGCGTCCAACGTCGACGGGAGCTGCTCGCCGGCCAGCGCGTCGCCCCGGGCGAGGAGCAGCACGCGGTTGCCCGTCGCCGCGAGCTCGTCGGCCTGCCGCCGGACCGCGGCGGTGGCGTCGAGCCAGACCATCTCGGGCGCGCCGAGGACCCAGACGCCGTGGTCGCCGTAGCTCCCGGCGCTCCACTTCCGGGCCGACGAGAACGCGACGACCGCCTCCCGGGACCAGGCCTCGGGTGCGGGGAACGCGCGCGCGATCGCGTCCTGGGTGGCGTTGCCGCCCTCGTCGTTGCTCATCGCGCCGAGCGCGGCCGCGAGCTCACCGTCGTCGGTCGCCGGGTCGAGCACCTCGATGCGGTCGAACTCGACGATCCCCTCGGTCAGGGTCCCCGTCTTGTCGAGGCAGACGACGTCGACGCGGGCCAAGCCCTCGACCGCGGGCAGCTCCTGCACCAGCACGCGGCGCCGGGCGAGCACGACCGCGGCGAGACCGAACGAGATGCTGGTGAGCAGCACCAGCCCTTCGGGGACCATCAGCACGACGCCGGCGACCGCGCCCGTCACCGCGGCGGAGACGCCCTGGTGCTGGAGGCCCCGCACGAACAGCAGCGGGCCGATGATCAGCAGGATCCAGGTGACGAATTTGAGGATCTCGTTGATCCCGCTGACGAGCTCGGAGTGGGTCACCGTGAAGCGACGAGCCTCGGCGGCGAGCTTGCGGGCGTACGCATCCTCCCCGACCGCGGTGGCCTGGGCCCGCCCCGTCCCGGCCACGACGATCGCGCCGGACAGGACCGGGTCGCCCCCGTGCTTCGCGATGGGCTCGGACTCGCCGGTCAGCAGCGACTCGTCGAGCTCGAGCCCGTCCGAGGTGTGCACGAGGCCGTCAGCCGGGACCTGGTCGCCGGACCGTAGCTCGAGGAGGTCGTCGAGCACGATGTCCTCGACCGGGACCTCGACCAGCGCACCGTCGCGCACGACCCGCCCCACCGGCGCGCTCAGCACCGCGAGCCGGTCCAGGGTGCGCTTCGCCCGGTACTCCTGCACGATACCGATGAGCGCGTTCCCGATGAGGACGAATCCGAACAACCCGTCCGCCGGTGAGCCGAACACCAGGATCAGCGCCAGCATCGTGCCGAGGATCGCGTTGAAGCGCGTGAACACGTTGGCGCGGACGATCTGGGCCACGGTGCGACTGGTGCGCGCTCCGCTGGCGTTCGTCAGCTCCCGCGCGACACGCTCGGCCACCTCGTTCCCGGTGAGGCCGGTGGGCGGGGTCTCGGGCCGCGCGACCGGCTCGGGCGGCGTGGCCGCCGCAGGAGAGGGCGTCAGGGCCACGTCGTGACGCTACCCTCGGCCGCTGGTGGATGAGCAGTACCCGGCCGTATGGGAGTCCGACGTCGTCCTCACCGACGGCGGGACCGTCCACCTGCGCCCCATCCGCCCCACCGACGACGACGGCCTGCTCGGTCTGTTCTCCCGGCTCTCGAGCGAGTCGATCTACTTCCGGTTCTTCTCGCCCGTGCACGCGCCGACCCGCGCGCAGCTCGACCACTTCACCCACGTCGACTACGACCACCGGATCGCGCTCGTCGCCGAGCTCGGCGACGACATCGTCGCCGTCGCGCGCTACGACCGCCTGCCCGATGCGGAGCAGGCCGAGGTCGCGTTCACGGTCCAGGACGATCAGCAGGGGCGCGGGCTCGCCACGATCCTGCTCGAGCACCTCGCCGCAGTCGCACGCACGCACGGGATCCGCCGCTTCACCGCCGAGACGCTGCCGGACAATCGCCGCATGCTCGGCGTGTTCCGCGACGCGGGGTACCAGGTCGTGCGCGAGTTCGCCGATGGCGTCGTGCGCGTGACGTTCCCGATCGACCCGACCGATGCCTCACAGGCGATGCAGGACGAGCGCGAGCAGATCTCCGAGGCCCGTTCGGTGCGCCGGCTCCTCGCTCCCCGCTCGATCGCGGTCGTCGGGGCGGGCCGTCGCCCGGGGACGATCGGGCACGAGGTGTTCCGCAACCTGCTGACCGGTGAGTTCACGGGTCCGGTGTACCCGGTGAACCCGCACGCGACCGCGGTCGGCAGCACGCGCGCCTACCCGACGATCCTCGACGTGCCCGACGAGGTCGACCTCGCCGTCATCACGGTGCCCGCGGCGTCCGTCGCCGAGGTGGTGCGCGACGCGGCGCGGAAAGGGGTCCACGGTCTCATCGTGATCAGCGCCGGATTCGCGGAGCGGGGCAGCGCCGGCGTCGAGCAGGAGCTCGTCGAGCAGGCCCGGCTGCACGGCATGCGCCTGGTGGGGCCGAACGGCATGGGCGTCGTCAACACCGATCCGGAGGTGTCGATGAACGCGACGTTCGCGCCGTTCCGGCCGATGCGGGGCCAGATCGGCTTCGCCAGCCAGTCCGGCGCGCTCGGGATCGAGCTGCTCGGCCAGGCGGCGAGCCTCGGGCTCGGCGTCTCGAGCTTCGTCTCGATGGGCAACAAGGCCGACGTCAGCAGCAACGACCTGCTGCAGTACTGGGACCACGACCCCGAGACCACGGTGATCCTCCTCTATCTCGAGTCGTTCGGGAACCCGCGCAAGTTCGCGCGGCTCGCCCGCCGGATCGGCCGGAGCAAGCCGATCCTCGCAGTCAAGAGCGGCCGGTCCCTTGCGGGCACGCGGGCCGCGGCGTCCCACACCGCGGCACTGGCGTCGTCAGACGTGGCGACCGACGCGCTGTTCCGACAGGCCGGCGTCGTGCGGGTCGACACGCTCGCCGAGCTGCTCGACGCGGCGCAGGTGCTGGTGCACCAGCCGTTACCGCCCGGGCGGCGCGTCGCGATCGTCTCGAACGGTGGCGGGCCCGGCATCCTCGCGTCGGACGCGTGCGACGGGGCGGGGCTCGAGGTGCCCATCCTCTCGGCCGCGACGCAGGCGGAGCTCGCGTCGTTCGTCTCCCCCGACGCGTCGACCGCGAACCCGATCGACCTCATCGCGTCCGCGACCGCGGCGACCTACGAGCGCGCGATCCGCACGGTGCTGGCGGATCCCGACATCGACGCGGTGCTGGTCATCTTCGTCCCGCCGCTCGTCACCGACTCCGACGACGTGGCGCGCGGGATCGTCGAGCGCGGCGAGCACGGCAGGCTCGAAGCCGATCGTCACATGTTTCCTCACCCAGGCGAATGCACCGGAGATCCTGCAGTCGCGCGCGGAGGACCGGCGGGCGATCCCGTGCTTCACCTTCCCCGAGGCGGCGGCCGTCGCGCTGAGCCGCGCCGCCGCGCACGCGGAGTGGCGGCGCCGTCCGGAAGGAGTGCATCCGGACCTCTCGGGCATCGACCGGGCCCGCGCGCACCATCTGGTCGCGGACGCGCTCGAGGCCGCAGAAGACCTCTGGCTCGCACCCGAGGTCGCGATCGACCTGTGCCAGGCGTTCGGGATCCGGGTCGCGCCGCTGCGCCACGCCGACTCGGCGGAGGCCGCCGCCCGGGCCGCGGCCGCGGTCGGGTTCCCGGTCGCGGTCAAGGCGGGCGCCGGCGCGATCGTCCACAAGACCGACGTCGGCGGCGTCGCCCTCGGGCTGGGCGACGAGGATGCGGTGCGCCAGGCCTACGAGTCGATGAGCACCGCGCTCGGCACGCAGCTCGGGGGCGTCGTGGTGCAGCCGATGGTCGAGCCGGGCATCGAGACGATCGTCGGCGTCACCGACGATCCGAGCTTCGGCCCGTTGGTCCTCTTCGGCATGGGCGGCGTCGGCGCCGAGCTCGTGCGGGACACCGCGCTCAGCCTCGTGCCGCTCACCGACGTCGACGCGGCCGACCTCGTGCGGTCCCTCCGCTCGTCACCGCTCCTGTTCGGCTACCGCGGCGCACCACCCGCCGACGTCGCCGCGCTCGAGGACCTGCTGCTGCGGATCGGCATGCTCGCCGACGAGCTCCCCCAGGTGCGCGAGCTCGACTGCAACCCCGTCGTCGTCCGTCCCGACGGTGTCGTCGCGATCGACGTGAAGATCCACCTCGTCCGCACGCCCGACCACCCCGCCACCGAGGTCCGCCGCCTCCGCGCGCCTACCTAGCCGAAGACGCCTCCCTCACCGAAGACCCCCGCCGGCCGATCGCTGGACCGCGACTTCCCGACGGCCGGCGGCGGCCCCGACCCGCTTTGGCGTCGCCTACCCCCCGCAGAGGTGGGTACGCGACGCCAAACTCGGTGGGAGAGGCTTGAATGACGGGCGTGGAGGAGCCGGGGCCGGGCGAAGGCGCGGCGGAAGCGTCCCGTTCTTGGACGTTCCGACGGGCGTTCGCGGTCGCGATGATCGTCGTGCTCGTGCTCATCAGCATCTTCGTCGTCGTGAAGATAGCCAAGGACGGATCGACCAAGACGCCGGCCCACGCGGGACCGGTCATCGGGAGCGGCATGACCCGCGTGAACGGGCTCACGCCGCGCTCCGAGCCCGCGGCCGTCTGGACGGGCGACCGGCTCTTCGTCTTCGGCGGCACCGAGGGTGAGCACCGCGGCACGCTGGTCAACAACGGCGCGCTCGTCGACGTGATGACCGGTGATGCGTCCACCCTCCCGTCCTCGCCGTTCACCGCTCCGCCCTATCACCCGGTCGCGGCGCGGAGCGGAGACACCGTGCTCGTGATGGGCATCGAGTGCCCGAGCTACGTACTGGACGAAGAGAGCGGCGACGGCGCCCTGTGTGCGCCCGGCGGCACTCGGTTCACCGCGGCGACCTACGGCGTCCGGGCCGGCGCTTGGAAGGCCGTCCCGGCTCCGCCCGGGCTCCCGGCGCCAACGCGTCAGGAGTCCGATGAGACGAAGCTCGCGAGGCTCGCGTGGGCGCCGTCGATCGTCGGCACCTCCGGTCACGGCGACGTCGTCGTCAACCTGGGTCAGACCGGACCCACACCCAGCTACTGGGCGTTCACGCCGACGACGACGCAGTGGCGCTACCTCGGCAGCCCCGGGATCACCGCGACTGCGTGCACGACCGGAGACCACGTGGTCGCGCTGCACACGAAGTTCGACAACGGTCGTGAGATCGTCGACGACGATCCGTTCCTCGATCCCAAGTCGGGTGGCTACACCTTCGGGCCGAACTCCGGATCGGTGCAGCCGACGCTGCGCTTCCTCGACGTCGCGATCCCCGAGTCCGGTTGGCAGCCGAGCCCGACGCTCACCGGCGTCACGTACCCCTACGCGATGGAGCCCGGGCTCGTCTGCATGGGGACCCGGGTCATGGTCATCGGGACCCCACGCGAGCCGAACACTCGCTTCCAGCTCTACGACACCAAGTCACGGACCTGGTCGACGCCGTCAGCTCCCCCGGCCCCGCCCGCCGGCGAGATCGACGCCAGCGCGCTCGGCATGCCGCTCTGGACCGGGACCGAGCTCCTCTTGATCAACCCGGCGCCGGCGAGCGCGGACGGCGCGCCGGCGCCGTTGTCGAAGCCCCTCCCCGGTGTCGCGTACAACCCGGCGACCAATACCTGGCGCCGGATCCCGAGCTTCGGGGTCCCGCCGAGCCGGCCCACCTGGACCGGAACGTCCGTCGTCGACTTCGTGTCGCCTTTCGTCGTCCACGACGCGCGGTAGCCCGCTTTGGCGTCGCCTACCCCCCGCAGAGGTGGGTACACGACGCCAAAGTCCGGGGGCGGGGGTCTACGACCGTGTGAAGTTGACGAGGAAGACGAGCTCGCCGTTGTCGCCGACCTCGGCGGGACCGAAGCTCGGGGCGGGGATGCCGTAGTCGTCGAACCTCACGGGGATCGTGCCGTTCGTCTCGATCGTGTCGCCGTCACGCTGGGCGACGATGTCGAACGTCACCGACCGGGTCTTGCCCCGCAGCGTCAGGTCGCCGGTCGCCTTCACCGTCACCTGCTTGCCGTTCGCCGGGACGGCGCCGAGGTCGATCGGCGACGTCAGCTTGAACGTCGCGGTCGGGAAGCTCGCGGTGTCCATGATCCGGCCCTGGAACTGGCGGTCGCGGTTCGCCTGGTCGCTCGTCACCTTGGTGAGGTCCGCGGTGAAGGTCGCGGTCTGCACGGTCGTCCCGCTGATCGTCGTGTCGCCGGTGATCGCGGTCGTCTTGCCGACCGCGGTCGTGCTCTGGCCGAACAGCACCTCGGGGACCCGGTACTGCGCGGCGCTGCCGGACTTCACCTTCCACGCGCCATCGATCGAGCCCGAGGTCGCGGCGGTCGACGACGGGTCGCGCTTCGGATCGGTGGTGACCGTCGACAGCCTCAGCTTCGCCGGTGGATCACCTTCGATGAAGTGGATGTAGACGAACGGACCGCCCACGAACACGACGATCAGCAGGATCGGGATCCCGATGAACCAGGTCTTCTTGTTGCGCATGACGGAGCCGAGCGACATGGGGGCATCCTGAGCAGGGTTTCTGGGAGCGCGCTGGGGACCCCGCAAGAACGGTGCAGGGACGGATCCGGATTGCGGATCAGCGGAAGTCTCGCGAACGAAGTGCGTCCGCGAGGGTGAGGGGCAACGCCTCGATCCGCTGGGCCAGCACGTTGATGACGCCCTGGTGACGCTCCAGCAGGCCGCGGACCCGCAGGGCCGGGGCGACCCGGGCCACCCTCCGGTAGCGCTTCCACACCCCGGCCGGGCAGATCACGTTGATCAGCCCGGTCTCGTCCTCCAGGTTCAGGAAGATCGTCCCCTTGGCGGTCTCGGGCTGCTGGCGGTGGGTGACGATCCCCGCCACCTCCACCACCCGGCGGGCCTCGATCTCCCGCAGCGCGCTCGCGGTGACCACGCCCCGGGCGGTCAGCTCCTCGCGCACGAACTCGGTCGGGTGCCGGCCCGGGGCCATGCCCGTCGCCCAGAGGTCGGCCGCGGTCTCCTCCACCTCGTTCATCCCCGGCAGGCGCGGCGCCTCGACCCCGGTGACCACGCCCGGCAACGTCGCCGGCTTCGCGTCACGCAGCGCCCCCGCAGCCCAGAGCCCGGCGCGCCGGTCGACCCCGAAGCAGGCGAATGCGCCGGCGGTCGCCAGCGACTCCAACGCGTCGACCGGAGCGCCGGTGCGACGGGTGAAGTCCTCGAGGTCACGGAACGGCTCCACCTCCCGTTCGTCGTCGATGCGGTCGAGCAGCGCGCTCGACAGGCCGCGCACGTACCGCAGCCCCGTACGCACCGCGTGGATCGACGGGTCCGCGTGCCATCCCGGCAACGGGTGACCGATGGGACCGGCCTCGGCGCTGCGGCGCTCGAGCGTGCAGTCCCGCCGCGAACGCTCGATGCACGGACCGAGCACCTGCACCCCGTGCCGGCGCGCGTCACGCACGAGTGTGTGCGGTGAGTAGAAGCCCATCGGCTGCGCGTTGAGCAACCCGCACACGAACTCCGCCGGGTAGTGCAGCTTGATCCACGCGCTCGAGTACACCAGGTAGGCGAAGCTCACCGAGTGGCTCTCGGGGAAGCCGAAGCTCGCGAACGCCTCGAGCTTCTTCGCGATCTCCTCGGCCGTCGCGCCCGTGATGCCGCGCTCGGCCATGCCGGCCATCAGCCGGACGCGCATGCGCGCCATGCGGGCCTTCGAGCGCTTCGAGCCCATCGCCTGGCGGAGCTGGTCCGCCTCTCCGGGCGTGAAGCCCGCGGCGTCGATCGCCATCTGCATCAGCTGCTCCTGGAACAGCGGCACGCCCATCGTCTTGCGCAGGCAGTCCTCGAGCACCGGGTGCGGGTACGTGACCTCCTCCTCGCCGTTGCGCCGGCGCAGGTAGGGGTGCACCGAGCCGCCCTGGATCGGGCCCGGCCGGATGAGCGCGACCTCGACGACGAGGTCGTAGAAGCTCTCGGGCCGGAGCCGCGGCAGCGTCGCCATCTGCGCGCGGCTCTCCACCTGGAAGACCCCGATCGTGTCCGCCGCGCTCAGCAGCGCGTAGACCGCGTCCTCCTGCGGAATGGTCGCGAGATCCACCTCGACCTGCTCGTGCTCGCGGACCAGGTCCACCGCGAGGTGCAGCATCGTGAGCATCCCCAGCCCGAGCAGGTCGAACTTCACCAGCCCCGCCGCCGCGCAGTCGTCCTTGTCCCACTGCAGCACCGAGCGCCCTTCCATGCGGGCCCACTCGATCGGGCAGCACTCGACCAACGGCCGGTCGGCCATCACCATCCCGCCCGAGTGGATGCCGAGGTGGCGGGGGAAGTCCTGGACCTGCTCCGCGAGCTCGAGCACCAGGTCCGGGACCGGCGGTGCGTCCACGCTCTCGCGGAAGTCGGTGAACGCGCCTTCCCGCGACCGCCACCGGTCGATCCACCGGCTGATCGCGTCGGCGTGGCCGGGCGACAGGCCCGCGACCTTCGCCACCTCTCGCAGGGCGCGGCGCGGCCGGTAGGTGATGACGTTGGCCACCTGCGCGGCGCGGTCCCGCCCGTAGCGCTCGTAGACGTACTGGATGACCTCCTCACGGCGCTGGTGCTCGATGTCGAGGTCGATGTCGGGTGGCCCGTCGCGCTCGGGCGAGAGGAAGCGCTCGAAGAGCAGGTCGAGCGCGACCGCGTCGGCCTTGGTGACCCCGAGCGCGTAGCAGACCGCGCTGTTCGCCGCGCTCCCCCGGCCCTGGCAGTAGATGTCGTGCGTGCGGCAGAACTCGACGATGTCGTGCAGGAGCAGGAAGTAGCCGGGGAAGCCGAGCTCCTCGATCACCCCGAGCTCGTAGTCGATCTGGCGCATCGCCCGCGCGTGCTGCGGGTGCGTCGACGGGTAGGAGACCGCGGCGCCGCGCGCGGTGAGCTCGCGCAGCCAGGTCATGTCGGTGTGGCCCTCGGGCACCGGGTAGTCGGGCAGGTTCGGCACCGCGATGCGGAGGTCGAACGCGGCCGCCGCGGCCACCTCCGCGGCGCGCTCGACCGCGCCCGGGTACCGGGCGAAGCGCCGGAGCTGCTCGGCCGGGCTGCGCAGGTGCGCGAAGGGTGTCGCGGGCAGCCATCCGTCGAGCTCGTCGAGGCTGCGCCGGCTGCGGATCGCCGCGAGCGCGGTGGCCAGGCGGTGCCGGTCCGGGGTGGCGTAGTGGACGTTGTTCGTCGCCACCACCTCGGTGCCCGTGCGGGCCGCGATGCGGGCCAGCGCGTCGTTGCGCGGCCGGTCCATCGGGTCGCCGTGGTCCCACAGCTCGACCAACACCCGGTCCCGTCCGAACGCGTCGACCAGGCCACCCAGCGCGCGCTCCGCCGCGGCCGGTCCGTCGCGCACGAGCGCGGCCGGCACCGCGCCCTTGCGGCACCCGGTGAGCACCCACCAGTGCTCGCGCCCGGCGCGCGGTGCTCCGGCCAGGTCGGCGAGCGTGAGCCGGGGCGCGCCCTTCTGCCCCCGCAGCTGGGCCTCGCTGATCGCGCGGGCGAGCCCCGCGTACCCGGCCGGCCCCTCGCCGACGACCACGAGGTGCTCCCCCGGCGGGTCGGCCGACCCGTTCGACGGCCGCTCGGCCCCGAGGGTCAGCTCCGCGCCGAAGACCGTCGGCAGGCCGAGCGGGCGCGCCGCGACCGCGAACCGGACCGCGCCGTAGAGCCCGTCGTGGTCGGTGACCGCGAGGCCCGAGAGCCCGAGGCGGTGCGCCTCCTCGGCCAGCTCCTCGGGGTGGCTCGCGCCGTCCAGGAAGGAGAAGTTCGTGTGGCAGTGCAACTCCGCGTACGCCGCCATCCGTGCACCCTATCGAACGTATGTTCGCCTCCGCCAGGGCCCGGTCCCGGGCCGTCCAACGGTTTCGGGGCGTCCCACCGTCGCCGGGGCGACGGCGACGCGCCCCGGAACGAGCCCGGCGGGCTCCCGGGGACAGACTGCGGGCATGACGATCGAGCTGGTCCCCCTGTGCACGGCGACGATCACCCTGGCCGAGCCGATCCTGATCCCCGGGACGCCCGCGGGGATGCGCGTCATCGCCGAGGTCGAGGCCTGGGCCGTGGCCGGCGAGCGCATCACCGCGCGCTTGAAGGGCACCGCGGCCGCGGACTGGATGACCGTCGACGCGAACATGATCGGCACCATCGACGCGCGTGGCCTGCTCGAGACCGACGACGGCGCGCTCGTCTACACCTGGTACCACGGCCGGCTCGACCTCTCGCAGGGACCGGGGACGTCGCCGGCGTACGCCGCGCCGCTCTACGAGACGGGCGACGAGCGCTACGCCTGGCTGAACAAGGTCCAGGCGGTCGGCAAGGGCGTCCTCTCCGACGACGGCCGCCAGCTCGTCTACGAGATCTGCGAGGTCCGGTAGCAGGAGCTCCCCGGCTCGTTCACCCCTCCCCCGTTCGTGCGAATCGGCGCGCTCCACGCGTGGATGCGCACAAACGAAGGAATGACTGAGAACGTCGGGGCCGGCCCCGGGGCGACGACGGAGTGGGCGGTACGGTCGGTGCCGATGGCCGTCGACGAGTGGACGACGCGCGCGACGTCCTTCGGGGCGATCGCCGAGGACTACGACCGGTACCGCCCGGGTCCACCGATCGTCGCCGCCGAGTGGGTGCTGCCCCGGCACTGTGACGCGGTCGTCGACATCGGAGCGGGGACGGGCGCGCTGACCCGGCTGCTCGTGCAGCTCGCCCGGCGCGTCACTGCAGTGGAGCCCGACCCGCGCATGGCTGCGGTGCTCGCGGCGCAGGTGCCGGGGGCGGTCGTGCTCAACGGGCGCGCCGAGCAGCTCCCGTTGCCGGACGGTGCGTTCGACGCGCTCGTCGGCTCGTCGATGTGGCACTGGGTGGACGAGCCGCGCGCCGTGGCGGAGGCCGCTCGGGTGCTCCGGCCGGGCGGGGTGCTCGGTCTGCTCTGGACCGGCCCCGACCGGACCGAGGGCTGGCTCGCCGACCTGATGGCGGTCGCGGTCGGCCCGGCGGTCCCGGCCGAGGAGGAGGCCCGCCGCCGGCGCCGCCGCCACCAGGTGCATCTCCCGGACGACGCACCGTTCGGTGAGCCGGAGACCCACGTCGTGCGGTGGTCGATCCCGGTGACGCCCGATGACCTGGTCGGGCTGGCCGGCACCTACAGCCGGTTCATCGCCCGGCCCGAGGCGGAGCGCGCCGAGCTGCGCGAGCAGGCCCTCGAGGTCGTGCGCCGCCATCCGGAGGTCGCGGGGCGTGATCGGCTCGAGCTCCCGATGGGCTGCCGGTGCTGGCGCGCGGTCCGGCTCTCCTGAGCGGCCCTGGCAGGTCGCTGCGCTCACCGGGAAGCATCGGCACGAACCCGGAGCCCGCCGATTCCCGTGCCGCCGCTCAGCCCGGCTCTCCTGAGCGGCCCTGGCAGGTCGCTGCGCTCACCGGGAAGCATCGGCACGAACCCGGAGCCCGCCGATTCCCCTGCCGCCGCTCCTGAGCGGCCCTGGCAGGTCGCTGCGCTCACCGGGAAGCATCGGCACGAACCCGGAGCCCCGCGGATTCCCCTGCCGCCGCTCCTGAGCGGCCCTGGCAGGTCGCTGCGCTCACCGGCGGCCTCAGTCGTAGAGGGCGTCGAGGGTGGCGGCGCCGCGCTCGACGCGCACGAGGCACGCGACCTCGCCCACCACGACCTGCCAGTGGACGCGCCGGGCCCGCCCGGCCCGATCCCACCACCGGACGTCCTGGGCCCAGGGCCCGGCCCAGGCGGTGACCGCACCCCCGCGTCCCGGGAGCAGGGCGCAGTGCAGCACCGCGGGCGCGCCCGACGCCTCACCCCGGCTGGTCACCACGATCGGCCGCCCGCAGTCGTCGAGCAGCTCGACCGGCGCGGGGGGCGCGAGCACCCGCGCCGGCGCCGGTCCCGGCACTGCGCCCGGCCACGCGGGCAGCTCCGTGGCGGTCGGCCCGACGACCGGATCGACGGGTCGGGGCCCGCCCTCGGCCGCCGGGCTCCACCAGTCGAGTCGATCGGCCGAGGGAGATCCTCGAACACCGCCCTCGGCCGCCGGGCTCCACCAGTCGACTCGATCGGCCGAGGGAGATCCTCGAACACCGCCCTCGGCCGCCGGGCTCCACCAGTCGACTCGATCGGCCGAGGGAGATCCTCGAACACCGCCCTCGGCCGCCGGGCTCCACCAGTCGACTCGATCGGCCGAGGGAGATCCTCGAAAAGGCGTTTCCGGGACGCGGGGCTCGCCCCACGGCACCCAGTGCACGCGCTCGGCCGGGGTGCGCCCGCCCTGGGGCACCGGGGTCACCACGTGCTCGAGGCCGAGCATCCCCTGCACGCGCGCGAAGACGCGCGCGGCGCGATCGGTCGAGGCCGCGTCACCACCCCAGAAGCCCAGCTGGCGACCGTGCGCCGGGATCACCTGGTCGGGGGTGAGGCGCAGCAGGGTGAGCCCGCCGGTGAGGTGGCCGGCGGCGACCGCGCGCGCTCCCAGGCCGTCGGTGATCCACCCGTCGAGCTGCCACCGGACGCGCTCGGTCAGCGCGGCCGGCGTGAGCGCGCCGTCGTGGCGCCACGACCGGGAGAGGTGCTCCCCGTGCTCGGTCTCGGCCTCGACGACGACCTGGGTGCAGGCGAGCCCCCGCTCCTCGAGGCGACCGAGGAGCCGGTCGGCCAGGCCCTTCGCCATGAACGCCGCCTCGTCCACCCGCTCGGCCGGCGGGTCGATCTCGCAGACCTCCACCAGGTCCGGGGGCGGCACGGTGAGCGCGGGCGGGTGCTCCTCCTCGCCGCGCGCGAGCCGGTGCGCGCCCGTGCCGTCGGGGCCGAAGCGGGCCAGGACTGCGGGCGGCGGGAGCGCGGCGAACGCGCCGAGCGTGCGCAGGCCGAGCCGGGCCAGCACCCCGGCCAACCCGTCGTCGCCGAGGACGCCGACCGGCCAGGGCGCGAGGAACGCCGGGGTCTCCCCCGGCGGGACCACGGCCCCACGGCGCGCCGCGAGCCGGGCCGCGAACGCGCCGTCGGCGATCCCCACCCGGACGTCGGCGACCCCGACCGGGGTCAACGCGTCGAGCACCCGGATGACGAGCCCGTCGTCACCGCCGAAGTAGCGCGACGGACCTCGGGTCGGGAACCCGAGCACCCCCGGCCGGTCGATGACCAGACGGGGCGTGAGCGCCTCGATCGCGCGCACCACCGGCTCGAACGCGCGCGCGTCGGCCGCAGGATCGTGCTCGACGACCGTGATCCCGGGACAGCGCGCCTCCGCCTCGCGCCGACGCAGCCCGGTGCCGACCTCCTCGGCCCGGGCCTCCCGGGAGGCGGCGAGGACCCGGCCCCGGTCGAGGACCACGACGGGCGCGTCACCGGGCGCGCCGCCCCGGCGGCGCGCCGCCACCACCGGCCAGTCCGGACACCACAGGCACAGGCTCCGCGTCGGTCCCGGGCTCGTCGAACGGGCGACGTCCACCGCAGCCGTCAACCCGTCAGCGCGAGCGGGCCGTCGACGGTGCGCACCGCGGGCTGCATCCCCCGACCCTCGACCCGCAGGCGCAGGGGCCGGGGCGCGAGCACGCCCCGCCCCGACCCCAACCCGGTCCACGCCCCGCCCTCGGCCCGGAGCCGCAGCGCGGCGTCCGCCGGCCAGACCCGCGCCGCCGCGCCCACCATCACCAGCACGGTGCTGCGCTCCCGGGCGCGAGCGACCAGCCGACGGGCGTCGGCCGCGCGCAGCCCGCGCGGGACGTCGGCCAGCACCAGGCTCACCCCGTCGAGCAGCGCGGCCACCACCGCGGCCCAACGGTCGCCCGGCACCTCGCGCACGACCGCGAACCGGGAGAGCTCCACGCCGGCCTCGCGCGCCGCGAGCCCGCCGAGGCTGCCCGGGAGGTCGACCGCCACCGCCCACTCGCCCGCGGCCGTCGCCGCCGCGGCCAGACCGAGCGCCAACGAGGTGACGCCCGCGCCGCGCTCGCCGTCGACCGTCGTCACGGTGCCCCGCTGCAGCGCGCCGCCCGGGAGGAGCGCGCCGAGCGGACCCGGGACCTCCAGGACCCGGTCGCGCGCGAGCACCAGTGGGGCGCCGCGCCGGGCCACCTCGCCGAGGCGGGCCCGGGCCGCGGCGTCGCGCGCCGGCAGGGTGGGCACGAGGGCCGGGGAAGGCGTGGGGGGAAGCGCCGCGAGGGTCACCCCACCCACCCTATCGAACACCTGTTCGCATCGCCAAGCAGCCGGACCGAGGGACTTCGGCGTCAAGCGCGCCCCGGGCCGCGACGAGAACGTCCGCATGCGAACCCACCTCCCCGCACCCGACCCCGAGCTCGTCGCCGACACCCACGCGACCGTCGACACCGACGGCGACGCCGACCCGTGGTCGACGGGGTCCATCGTCTTCTCGCTCGGCCCCGACTTCGACGACCCAAGCTTCGATCCGCGCTGAGCTCTGCACTCGACGATCCCCGCCGGCCGACCACCGGACCCGAACCGAACGACGGCCGGCAGCGGCCTCGACGATCCCTGCCGGCCGACCACCGGACCCGAACCGGACGACGGCCGGCAGCGGCCTCCACGATCCCCGCCGGCCGGCTCCGCCCTAGGGTCGACCGATGTCCCGGCGCCACGTCCGTCTCCCCCTGGGCCGGTACCTGCCGCCCATGGGCAGCGCCTTCGTCGACGTCGAGGTCCTCGGTGGCGTCGCGCTCCTGATCGCCACCGTCGCCGCGCTCGTCTGGGCGAACGTCTCGTTCACCTCCTACGAGCAGGTGTGGTCGACCCACCTCACGATCGGGCCCGGCACCCACACCATCACCGAAGACCTGAAGCAGTGGATCAACGACGGGCTGATGACGATCTTCTTCTTCGTCGTCGGTCTCGAGATCAAGCGCGAGCTGGTGCGGGGCGAGCTGCGCGACCGACGGGCCGCGAGCCTGCCCGTGATCGCGGCGGTCGGCGGCATGATCGTGCCCGCGCTGCTCTACCTGACCGTCAACGCAGGCGGCGCGGGTGGACGGGGCTGGGCCATCCCGATGGCGACCGACATCGCCTTCGCGGTCGCGGTGCTCGCGATCGCGGGCTCACGGGTCCCACCCAACCTCAAGCTGTTCCTGCTCACGCTCGCGATCGTCGACGACATCGGCGCGATCGTGGTGATCGCGCTCTTCTACTCCGGCACGATCTCCGTGAGCTGGCTCGCAGGTGCAGTGGCCACCGTCCTCGTCGTCGTCGGGCTCCGGGCGATCGGCGTGCGGCCGGTCTGGGCGTACGTTCTGCCCGCCTTCGTGCTCTGGCTCTGCGTCTTCGAGTCCGGGATCCACGCCACGATCGCCGGTGTGGTGCTGGGACTCCTCACCCCCGCGAACCCGGTCGACGGCCGCGAGGTCATCGAGCCCCTCGAGGCGCGCCTGCACCCTTGGTCGAGCTTCCTCATCGTCCCGCTGTTCGCGCTGGCCAACGCCGGGGTGCGTCTGGCGGGAGGCGGGATCTCGGATGCGCTCGGCAGCGCGATCGCTTGGGGGATCGTGCTCGGGCTCGTCGTCGGCAAGCCGCTCGGGATCGTCGGCGCGTCCGCGATCGCCCGCCGGCTTCGCGTCGGCCGCCTGCCCGACGGCGTCCGCTTCGCCCATCTCTTCGCGGCCGGTGCCGCTGCGGGCATCGGCTTCACCGTGTCGCTCTTCGTCGCCGACCTCTCGTACCACGGCGCGCGGCTGGACGCCGCGAAGATCGGGATCCTCGGCGCATCCGTCGTGAGCGGCGCGATGGGGCTGGTGCTGCTGCGGCTGACGACCCGCCGGGCCGACGCTTGAGGCTCAGTGCGGGACCGGCAGCGTCAGCAGCCCGGCGGTCGTGTCCCCGATCGTGTGTGCGCTGAACCACGCGTTGAAGGTGCGTCGCCCACGCGCCTCTGCAGACCCTCGAGATCAGCAGCATTGCCGGCGTTGCGACCGGTCGAGGCCTGCCCAACGGTCAACCGCGACTCCGTCGACCACTTCGCGGACGCGTACGTGCGGGCCCGACGGTTGCTTAGAGCAACTGTTGTATACTGCAACTGTGAGTCGAGCTGACCCGAACGTGACCGACGCAGTCCTCCTCGCGTCGCGCGCGCTGGTCGGGGTCGCCGCGCGTTCCCTGGCCGAGGTCGAGGACGAGGTCACGCTGCCCCAGTTCCGCGCGCTCGTGGTGCTCGCGACCGGCGACCGCAACCTGGGCGAGCTGGCCGAGGCGCTCGACGTGCACCCGTCGAGCGCGACGCGGCTGTGCACGCGGCTCGAGGCCAAGGGGCTCATCACGCGCCGGGCAGCATCGCAGAGCCGGCGAGAGCTGCTCGTGCAGCTCACCGGCGAGGGGCGGTCGGTCGTGGACTCCGTGACGCGGCGGCGCCGGCGGGAGATCGCCCGAATCGTGGCGCGGATCCCGGCTCGCGACCGCCGGGTGCTCGTCCACGCGCTGGGCGTCTTCGCGGACGCCGCGGGCGAGACCCCCGAGCCCTCCTGGTCGTTCGGCTGGGAGCACCGATGAGCGGCTGGTGGCGTCGAGCGCGGCGGATGGTCGTCGACGCGTTCGCGGTGCGCTCGCGCCAGGTGCTGCTCTTCGCCGCGCTGGCCGGGGTGCTGACCGGCCTCGGGGTCGCGCTCTTCGAGACGATCGTCGTCGAGTGGCTGCTCGACAGCTTCTTCGAGCTGCCGCTCTGGGCCCTCGCGCTCATGCCGACCGTCGGGCTGGTGATCGCCGCGGTGTCGCGGCGCGTGCTCGGCCCGGCGAGCCCTGCCACCACCGATGCGTACCTGCAGGCGTTCCACGACCGTGCGGCACCGCTCACCGAGCGCCCGGTCGCCGCCCGGATGCTGGCCGCGATCGGCACGCTCGGGTTCGGTGGCGCGATGGGACTCGAGGGCCCGTCTCTGTACCTCGGAGCGTCCATCGGTGCGTCGATCCAGTCGCGGTTCCACCGATTCTTCCGGTCGGTCGACCACCGGGTGCTGATGGTCGCCGGTGCCGGTGCCGGGGTCGCCGCGATCTTCAAGGCACCCGCGACCGGTGCGGTGTTCGCGCTCGAGGTGCCCTATCAGGACGACTTCGCCCGCAAGATGCTCCTCCCGACCCTCGTCGCTGCCGCGAGCGGGTATCTCGGCTTCGTCGCGGTACACGGGACCCAGAGCCTGATCCCACCCGGCGCCGGGTCGCCCGCGCTCTCCGCCGGTGACCTCGTCGGCGCGCTGCTGCTCGGCGTCGCCGGCGGCGTCGTCGCGCGGTGTTTCGCTGCGCTCCTGCGCCGGGCCAAGCGCGTGAGCACCACCGTGCCAGCGCCGGTGCGGCTCGTGGCGAGCGGCGCGGCGATGGCCGGGGTGCTGCTGCTCGGCCACGCGGTCGCCCACGACTCGATCACGATCGGGGTGGGCTACGGGGCGATCAGGTGGGCGCTCGAGCCGAACCACGCCGCGTGGATCATCCTGACGGTCATGCTCCTGCGGATCGTCGCGACCGCGGCGACGGTCGCCGGTGGTGGTGTCGGCGGCCTCTTCATCCCGCTCGTCGTGACCGGCGCGCTGCTCGGGCGCGCCGCGGGTGCCGTGCTCCCCGGGCTCGACGACCACCTCGCCCTGATCATCGGCGTCGCGGCGGTGCTCGGTGCGGGCTACCGGGTGCCGCTCGCGGCCGTCGTGTTCGTCGCCGAGGCCACCGGCCGGCCCGGGTTCGTCGTGCCGGCCCTCCTGGCGGCCGTGGCCGCGGACCTGATGATGGGCCGCCACTCCGCCACCACCTACCAGCAGCCCGCCCCCAACACGACCTGACCTGCGTCACCTCCCACGGTCTTCCCGCCGTTTGTTCGGAAACCGGCGTCGAGCGCGAGATCACGCACAAACAAGAGGAGCGGCGCCGCGCTCGCGTGGGGTTCGGCGGTACCGCAGGGTTAGCCTGCGGGGATGGCGTCTCCGGCTCCGACCACGGGCAGCCTGCAGCTTCGTCCCGGCCAGCTCGCCGCGATCCTCGGCGGGTTCGCGGCCGCGTTCGCGGTGTGGATCCTCCCGCTGATCCTCGGTCCGCTGGCGATCGTCCTCGGCGGCGTCGCGATCGCGCGCGGTGAGCGCCGGGGCCGGTGGGTGATCGTCGCCGCGGTGGTCTGCATCGGGCTGGGGCTGATCGTGCACTCGTTGCCCGACAAGATCATCGGGAGCTGAGCGCGTCCCGGAGCGATTCCTTCCACGGCCGCAGGCGCAGGTGCGTGACCCCGTCGGCACCGAGCCCCGTCCCGCGGCCGTCCGGGTACAGCCGGAACTCGTAGCGCTCCCCCAGATCGTCCGCCGCCACCGCCATGTAGCGGGCGTCGGCGCGACGCGCGGGGCCGGCGCGCCACAGGAGGAACCGACCGATCCTCCGCTTGTACGCGACGAGGCCGACCCCGATGTCCGCGCCGAGCGCGCGCAGCTCTGCGGGCGCCTCCAGCCACCGGGTGGCGGGGATCAGGAAGTCGCGCTGGGGCAGCTCGGGCAGATCCTCGGTGTGGAGGTCGTGGGTGATCGCCGGACGGGCCTCGGCAGGGGTCGGCATCCCGCGATCGTCGCGCGCTACTGGAGGTCGAACTCGGTGCCCTCGGGGTCGCGCATCGCGGCCCAACGCTCGCCCCGCTCCTCGTAGGTCCTGACGTGCTCCGCTCCGAGCGCGGCCAGCCGCTCGACCGCCGCGTCCACTCGGGCCCGGCGCTCGTCCTCGGGCGCGTCGCGCCCCCCGCCCACGTTGAGGTCGAGGTGCACCCGCACCTTGCCCTGCTTCGGCTCGGGAACCCGCTGGAAGAACAGCCGGGGGCCGGCGCCGTCCGGGTCGACGACCGCGTTGAACGCATTCCACTCCGTCGCGGGGACCTGCTGCTCGCGCAGGAAGTCCTCCCAGCTCGCGAACCCCGGGGGCGGAGCCTGCTCGACGTAGCCGAGCGCCGCAGCCCAGAACTTCGCGAGCGTCGCGGGGTCGTGGCAGTCGATGACGACCTGGATGGGGACGGACATCGCGGCCTCCGGCTCGGGTGACGACGACGGGACCGTTCCCCGTCGGCGCGGGCGCTACTCCGCCACGTCCAGCGGCGGTGGCGCCTCGACCCCGCGTGCTTCGAAGGACCATCCCGCGTCGTCGCCGTAGTACTCGAAGAGGTGCTCGATGAGGAAGACGGCCTTCGGCTCGAGCTCGGGCCAGCGGTCCTGGGGCGCCTCGACCGTCACCGTGTTCGAGTAGATCGTCACGTGCTGCGCGCCCGCCTCCAGCAGACGCTTCGCGAGCACGTCCGGCGGACGGCCGCCGCGCGCCCCGGCGTCCTCGACGGACGCGTAGCGCTCGAGCGCCATGCCGGTGAGCGACCGGTTGAGGTCGAACATCCAGACGGACGGTGACGCGCCCGAGCGAGCGGTGACGGTGATCGGCTGACCCATGGAGTCGGAGGTTAGGCGGTCAGGCGTGGCGGCCGAGCATGGCGAGGAGCTGCGCCTGGTGGTCCGCGCCGGCGCCGGCGTCGACGCCGGTCGCGAACATCCCGCTGCCGAGCAGCAGCTCGGCCTGCGGGGTGACGACCTCGATGCACGCGTCGACCAGCGCGGGTGGCAGCGTCGCGTCCTGGCCGGTCGCGGCGGCCACGTCCCACCCGTGGATCAGCACGTCGATGAAGCGGTGGCCACAGTAGACCTCGCCCGGCACCGGTCCGTAGGAGACCGCGCACGGCCGCTCCATCGCGCCCGGCGCCCGGAAGGTCGACGCCGCGAGCTCGGCCGACACGAGGTACTCCGCCACCGGGTCGTCGCCCAGGACGTCGCCGTCCAACCGGTCCCCGACCTCCTCGATCGTCCGGCCCCCACCCAGCTCCGCAGCCCAGAGGTTGCCGGTGACGATGTGGTTCACGAGCGACCGGACGTCCCACTCCCCGCAGGGGGTGCCGTCGTGCCACTGGTCGGGCCGGACCCCGGTCACGAAGGCCCGTGTGGTCTCCAACGCCTCGGCGTGCACGGTAGGGAGATCGACTGCCATCACGGTCTCCTTCGTCGAACGACGGGACCCGATCAGAAGAGGCGGCCGGGCGCGGGCGGGAGCCCGCCCCAGCACAGCCCCTCCATGAAGATCCACGAGCGGCGGTGGATCGTGGTCGGGCCCCACGCGGCGAGCGCGGCCTTGTGGACCGGCGCCGGGTAGCCACGGTTGGACTCGAACCCGAAGGCGGGGAAGTGCTCGGCCTCCTCCTCCATCATCGCGTCGCGCGTGACCTTCGCCACGACCGACGCGGCGGCGACCGCGAGCGAGGTGGCATCGCCCTTGATCACCGTCGTGCAGCGCGCGCCGAGCTGCAGGTAGTCGTGGTTGCCGTCGAGGATGACCCGGTCGGGCTCGAACCCCTGGTCCGCGAGCTGGTGCAGCGCGCGCTGGCCCGCCGCCCGCAACGCCGCGGTCATGCCCAACGTGTCGCACTCCTCGTGGCTCGCGTGCCCGATGCCGTACGCGACGGCCCAGGACCGCACCGCGACGGCCGCGACCTCGCGCTGTTCCGGCGTGAGCATCTTGGAGTCGCGCACACCGCGCAGGTGCTCCGGTGCGGGGATCACCGCGGCAACCGTCACCGGACCGGCCCACGCGCCGCGCCCGACCTCGTCGATCCCGCAGACCAGCCGCTCACCCGCCTTCCAGCACTTGCGCTCGAGCCGGAGCGTCGGACGGGGGGCGAGGGCGGTCACTCGCGCGCACGCTAGCAACCGCTGCTGCCGATCGCGCGCTCTCCTCACGCCCGGACGCGAGGTTTACGATCGGCGCGTGGACCCAGGGACCCGCGTGGAAGTCCGATCGCGCTTCGACCGGGCCTGGGCACGCGGGTTCGAGGTCGCCGAACAGGTGCCCGGGCTCCCCGAGGCGCGCTACCGGGTCCGACGCCGGTCGGACGGGTCGGTCCTGCCCGTCCTGTTCGGCGACGACGAGGTCCGCGAGGAGCGCCGCCGCAACGACATGTGGTGGATCTGACGCGAGGGGCGGCGACGCGCGCTACTCGGGTGCCGCCTGCAGCGCCTCGATGAGGTCCGCGATGGGGAGCGCCTGCATCGTCGTGGAGCGCATCGTCCCGCGGGCCGCGAGCGTCACCGCCGCCTTCGCCATCGTCTGCTCGTCGGGCGCCTCGATGATGTTGAGGAAGTCCCACTGGCCGAACAGGGCGTACTGCGCGACCACCGTGAGCCCCATCGACTCAACCTCCTGGGTGACCGCGTGGAGCCGATCCGGGTTCTCCCGCAGGGTCGCCCACCCGCCGGGGCCGAGCGTGCTGAGCATCGCGTAGGTCGGCATCCGCGCAGCCTAACTGGGTTCGAGACGAGCGATGTTGACCGCTTCGTCCGGATCGGGCGCCGTCGCGAACCAGGCGTCGAGCATCTCGCGCGCCACCGCCTCGCTCGTGCGCCGGAGGCTGAGCACGAGGACGTTGGCGTCGTTCCAGCGGCGGGCGCCGGCCGCGGTCGCGGCATCGGCGCACAGCGCGGCGCGCACTCCGCGCACCTTGTTCGCCGCGATCGAGGCCCCGGTCCCCGTCCAGCAGAACAGGACCCCGACCTCGGCGGCCCCGGACGCGACCGCCTCGCCCACCTCGCTGCCGACCTGCGCCCATTCCTTCGACTCGTCGCCCGGCGGTCCGACGAGCAGGACCTCGTGACCCCGGTCGCGCAGGTCCGCCAGCACGAAGTCGGTGAGACCCGTGCGTTCGTCGGAGCCCAGGACCACTCTCACCGGACCAGCTCGGCGCGTACCTCGCCGAGCGTCTCGAACCGATGGATCGGCACTGCGTTCGCGGCGCACCAGCGCGCCAGCGCCCCCTTGGCGAACACGACGTCGGCGAGCAGGGCCGCTTTGCGGTCGCTCGTGCCGTCGCCGACCATCACCGTGGCGCGGCCCCGCCGCCCGGCGTCCTTGATGGGCGCCTGCTTGCAGGTCCCGCAGCTCGAGCAGGCGCAGCAACGGTCCTCGTGGGGGAACTCGAGCCGGCCGAGGTCCCAGTCGACCGCGTTCGTCATGACCGGGACCCCGAGGTGGGCGCAGCGTTCGGTCGCGTAGAAGCCGAAGCCGTCCGAGACGACCGTGACCTCCGCGCCCGCGGCGAGCAGGTCCTCGACCAGTCCGTCGAGGTCCGGGTCGAGGGGCACCTCGGCCGCGACCGCCCGGAGCCGCTCCCGGTCGTGCGGCAGCAGTTCCCACTCCTCGAGGAGGCAGACCCGGCTGCCGATCTCGCCCGCGTCGTACTCGGCGTCGATCGCCCGCCAGCCGTCGGCGCCGAGCCGCTCCAGGAGGTGCACGCCGACGTCCCCGGCCGTGATGGTCCCGTCGAAGTCGAGGAACACCGAGGCAGCTGCCAGGTCGAGGCGGGCCGGGCCGACGGAGGGCGCCGCACCACTCAGACGCGCGGTGTCGCCCTCCGGAGATCTTCGGAGGGCGCCGCCGGAGGGCACCGCACCACTCAGACGCTCTGTGTCGCCCTCCGGAGATCTTCGGAGAGGAAGACCTGGCATCAGGCGATGGTACCGGCGGAGTCCCGGGCGCCGGCCGTCCGGAACGGGTACAACTGGGGCACGCGACGGAGCACTCTGGGGGGCGACATGGGGTTGGATCGACGCGACTTCCTCAGGCGGGCCGGGCTGGTCGGAGGGGCCGCGGCCGCCGCGACGACGCTGCCCGGATGCCGGCAGCTCTTCCACCACCTCGGACCCGGCTCGGCCTTCAACGGCCGCGGGATGCTGGAGCTGCCCGCAGCCGAGTCGAAGATCGACCACGTCGTCATCGTGATGATGGAGAACCGGTCGTTCGACCACTGGCTCGGATGGCTCGCCGAGGATCACCGCTTCCTCGACGCGGGCCGCAGCCGGTACGGGTGGCGGTTCGGCATCGACGGGCGCCAGCACCAGGTGATCCAAGGACCGACCGGACCGGTCGCGACCGCCCACCTCGTCGGCGCGCCCGACGAGCCGAGCCCGTTCCAGGGCTGCGGGCACGTGGACCCGGGCCACGGCTGGGACGAGGGTCGCGCGCAGCGCGACGGCGGCTTCCTCGCGCCGGGAAGCGACAACGACGCGTTCGCCACCGGCTACTACGTCGGCGACGACCTGCCGTTCACGTCGCAGCTCGCGCGCCGCTTCACCACGTTCGACCGCTACCACGCCTCGGTGCTCGGCCCCACGTATCCGAACCGCGAGTACCTGCACTCGGCCCAGTCCGGGGGCAACAAGACCAACGCGTTCCCGCCCGCGGGCGGCTTCACCTGGGACACGATCTGGGACCGCCTGCGCGGGGCCGGCGTGCCGGCGCGGTACTACTTCTCGGACCTCCCCTTCCTGGCGTTCTGGGGCAGCCGGACGGACGACCTCAGGCACCCGGCGGCGGACTACTTCGCCGACTGCGCGGCGGGGACGCTGCCCGCGGTCTCGATGCTCGACCCGCGCTTCCTGGGTCCGGAGCAGTGCGACGACCATCCACTCGCGGACATCCGGCGTGGACAGGCGTTCCTTCGCGACGCGTTCAAGGCGTTCGCCGCGTCGCCGAACTGGCACAACGGGCTGTTCGTGATCACCTACGACGAGTGGGGCGGCTTCTTCGATCACGTCCGGCCCCCGCGCGTCGTGGACGACCGCGCGAGCACGATCGACGAGGACGACTTCGGTCAGACCGGGTTCCGCGTCCCCACCGTCCTGGCGTCACCGTTCGCTCGCCCGGGCTTCGTCGACCACCGCACCTACGAGCACAGCTCCGTGCTGCGCTTCCTCGAGTGGCGCTTCCTCGGCGCCCCGCCGGAAGGTCCCGGACGCCCGGGCGACTCGTGGTTCCTCACCGCTCGAGACCGCAACGCGAACAACCTCGGCGCGAGCCTCTCGGCCCGCCGCTGCTCGGACGACCTCGGCTTCGACCCCAACGTCTTCGTGGCCCCCGGCGCACCGGCGTGCACCTCCGGCGCCACCGGCGGAGTGCTGGGCGCGACCGCCGCGCCCACGGCGGTGATCGGAGGCCCGGACGCGCCGACGAGCAGCATGCAGGACGCGGCCAACGCCGGCGTGTTCGACCGGATGGGGGTACCGGTCGGCCATTGAGTCCGGGAGTGCCGATCAGTCGACTCCGGACCGTCCCGGGCGCGGCGATGGGCCACGGCCGGGAGGCGTGGTCTCCCACCGGCCGTGACCCATCGATGCGGTGACGTCGAAAGGCTGTGCTACCTCCCGGTCGTCGGATCGGGCGACGGCCCGCCCGACATGACGGCCTCGACGCCCTCGCCGCTCACGATGTCGAGCTCGTTGAGCGTGAGGTTGTCGTAGGCGAGAACCCCCATCTCCGGAAGGTCCAAGCCCTGCTCCTCCACCTCGGCGGTGGGCCGGATGCCGCCCTTCATGATCGCGTTCTGGATCTTGAAGAAGGCGAACGCGATGCCCGTGAACAGGACCGCGATGACCAGGCAGCCGATCGCCTGCGAGCCGAGCTGTCGGAACCCGAGCCCGCTGTCGTAGAGGAACCCCGTGACCCCGCTCGCGGTCGCCGCCGCACCCTTCGTCGTGCCGTTCCAGCCGGCACCGTAGGTGCCGTCGGCGAAGACGCCGATCGAGAGCACCCCCCAGAGGCCGCACACCCCGTGCACCGAGATCGCGCCGACCGGGTCGTCGACGCCACGGCGCTCGAAGAACCAGACCGACTCGACGACGAGCACGCCGGCGACGATGCCGATGACCGCAGCCCCCCACGGAGCCACGAACGCGCAGGGCGCCGTGATCGCGACCAGGCCCGCGAGCATGCCGTTGGCCATCATCCCGGGGTCGGGCTTCCCGGTGCGCAGCTGCGTGTACCACATGGCGATGATGGCGCCGAACGCGGCCGCGATGGCGGTGTTCGCCGCGACGAGGCCGAACCGGGTGTCGGTCATCGCCAGCGTGGAAGCCGCGTTGAAGCCGAACCACCCGAACAGCAGGATGAACGTGCCGAGCATCGCCATCGGGATGTTGTGTCCCGCCAGGGTGCGCGGCTTGCCGTCCGCCCCGTACTTGCCGATGCGAGCACCGAGGACGAGCGCACCGGCGAGGCCGGCGGCACCACCCATGGCGTGCACGACACCGGAGCCCGCGAAGTCGACGTACCCGAAGCCGAGCTGCGCGCTGTTGCCCAGCTTGGCCAGCCAGCCGCCGCCCCAGGTCCAGGCACCGAAGAGCGGGTAGTAGATCGCGCCGCAGAACAGGCCCCAGCCCACGAACGCGTTCCACTTCCAACGCTCGGCCATCGCGCCCGTCGGGATCGTGGCCGTCGTGTCCATGAAGGCCACCATGTAGAGGAAGAAGCCTGCGACCGGCCCCGCGGCCGCGACGCCGCCCAGGTGGCTCAGACCCCAGCCGCCCTTCCAGAGGAACACCCAGTTCCCCGAGCCGAGCAGCGCATCGCCGACTGCCTTGTCGTACCCGAACACGCCCGGAAGGCTGTAGCCACCGAACATGAACGGGAAGCCCACAAGGAAGAAGGCGATGAAGCCGAGACCGAAGACCGCAAAGTTCGTCGAGACGACGTGCGCCGCGTGCTTCGCTCTACAGAACCCGGTCTCGACGAGCGCGAATCCCGCCTGCATGAAGATCACGAGCGCCGCGCCGATGACGACCCAGAGGAGGTTCCCTCCCACCGCGACGTCAACCAGGTTCTTCGGGATCAGGCTGCCGTCGTAGACCGGTTTTGCAGGGGCGGCCGCGAACGCAGGCGCCGCGAACAGCACCACGAACAGGATCGACAACACCCCCACAAACGCGAGTCGCCGCTTCTTGAATTTCACGTCGTGCCTCCCCAGAGGTCTGCGAGCGCAGAGGCGGGGCGCCGGTGGCCCGCCTCGTGGCTCGATCCGTTGTGTTTCAGGAGACCGTAAGGAGACGCGGTTTCGCGTTCAGGACCTGACTGTTAACGAGGGACACCCGTTCTCTGACGGTTCTCTGAACCCAGGGCATGGGCGAAGGCACGACGAGTACCCCTCGTACGACGCCTCGGGCGTGGTACCAGGACCGCGGTCTTCGATGAAGACCGACGGACGCGAGAAAGGCCCGCCCCGGGGCCGCCGCGCGCCGTTGCGCACCGACCTCGGAGCGGGCCCTCCGGTGGCCCGGATCGCCTCCGCTTACAAGGCGCCGTCGCCGGGCTCGCCGGTCCGGATGTGCACCGTCCTCTCGACGGGGATCACCCAGAGCTTGCCGTCACCGATCTTGCCGGTGCGGGCGGCGTCCCCGATCGTCGTCGAGTTTCATCCTGGAGCTCCTCTCGGTGCTCGCGCTCGCGTGACCACGACGGCAGGTACCCACTCGACTGGGCGGGACGCTACGGGCCGTCCGTGCCGGGGGCGTCTCAGAAACATGACAGGCGTGTAAACGACCTTTCGCCGCGGCGGCCCGGCCGTCCGGGCGTGCGACTTCTAGGCTCGACCCATGCCGACGCCGCCGGGATCCACCCCCACCACGGTCGCCATCGTCCCCCACACCCACTGGGACCGCGAGTGGTACTCCCCGTTCCAGGCGTTCCGGCTCCGGTTGGTCGACCTGCTCGACGGGCTGCTGCCGCTCCTCGAGCGCGACCTCTCCTACGCACGGTTCCTGCTCGACGGCCAGACCGCGGTGCTCGACGACTACCTCGAGGTCCGGCCCGAGGCGGCCGGGTCGCTGCGCCGCCTCGCCGCGAGCGGGCGCCTCGCCGTCGGGCCGTGGATGATCCTCATGGACGAGTTCATGGTGTCGGGCGAGACCATGGTGCGCGACCTGCAGATGGGGATGGCCCGCGCGACCGAGCTCGGTGGCGCGATGCCCGTGGGCTACCTGCCGGACATGTTCGGCCACGTCGCCCAGATGCCCCAGCTGCTGCGCCAGGCCGGCCTCGAGCACGCGGTCGTCTGGCGCGGCGTCCCGTCGGCGGTCACCCAGACGGCGTTCTGGTGGGAGGCACCCGACGGCTCGCGTGTGCGGGCCGAGTACCTCTACGGGTCCTACTCGAACGGCCGCGACCTCCCCGACGACGCGAAGCAGCTCGTGGCTCGCGCGCACGGCTACGAGCTCGAGCTCGGCGACGCGCGGCTGCCCGCGGGCGGGATGCTGCTGATGAACGGGACCGACCACCAGGCCCCCCAGCCGTGGCTCGGGCGGGTGGTGGCCGAGGCGAACGCGGTGCAGGACGACTACCGATTCGAGGTGACGTCGCTCCCCGAGTACCTCGCCGACCAGCCGACCGCCGGGCTCGGGACGTGGCAGGGCGAGCTGCGCTCGGGCGCCCGGGCGAACGTGCTCATGGGGGTCGCGTCCAACCGCGTGGACGTCCACCAGGCGTGCGCGGCGGCCGAACGGGCGCTCGAGCGGCGGGCCGAGCCGTTGAGCGCGCTCCTCGTGCCCGACGATCGCTACCCGCACGCGCTCCTGGGGCTGGCCTGGCGCCTGCTCGTCCTCAACTCGGCGCACGACTCTTCGTGTGCCTGCAGCGCGGACGAGGTCGTCGACGCAGTCGTGGTCCGCTACCAGGAGGCGCGCCAGATCGGTGACGGTCTCACCCGCCAGGCGCTCCACTCGCTCGCACTCGGCATCGACGCGCCGGCGGCTTCCACCGTGGTCGTGAACCCCACGGCAGTGGACCGCGGCGGGCTCGTCACGGTCAACGTTCCCGACGACGGTCCGACGCACTTCGTCACGCTCGACGACGGCACCCGGTGCCCGACCCAGCTCGTGCGCACGATCGGTGGTGCAGGGTTCGCCCGCAGCGTCGTCGGCCAGAAGGTGCGCTGGATCCTCGAGTCCATGCACGGTCCGGAGTTCGCGGGCAGCCGCATCGGTCGCTACGAGGTCGAGCGCACCGGCGACGTCGTCTCGGTGGACTGCTTCGCAGTCCGGGGCGGTGAACCGGTCGTCGACCTCGAGGCCCTGCGCGAGGAGCTGCTCGACCTGGCCGTCGAGGAGGTCCGGTTCGACATCCGGGTGCACAGCTCGCCGCTCCGGGAGGTCGTCGTCGCGGTGCCGTCGATTCCCGGGCTCGGGTGGCGCACGCTCGGTCGGGTCGACGGCGAGGGTCCGACGACCTCGGTGACCGCGGCCGGCAGCCGGCTGGCGAACGAGCACCTCGCCGTGAGCGTCGATCCCGCCACCGGGACGTGGTCGATCGAGTCCGAGGACGGGGTGCGCGTCGACGGGCTCGGACGGCTGGTCGACGGTGGAGACGGCGGCGACACCTACAACTACTCACCGCCCGCGCAGGACCTCGTCGTCGACCGTCCCGAGTCGGTGCGGGTCGAGATCGTCGAGGCGGGCCCGGCGCGGGCGCGGATCCTCGTGCGCGCCACCTACCGCTGGCCGGAGCGCGCGCTCGGCGACATGCTCTCCTGCAGCCGGCGCAGCGACGAGACCGTCGACACGGAGGTCAGCACGACGCTCGAGCTGCGCACCGGTGAGCGGTTCCTGCGGGTGCGCACGGAGTTCGACAACCGGTCGCGCGACCACCGGCTCCGGGCGCACTTCCCGCTCCCCGAGCCGGTGGACCACTCCGACGCGGAGTGCGCGTTCGCGGTCGTGCGCCGCGGCCTCACCACCGAGGGCGGGCCGCACGAGACGCCGCTGCCGACGTTCGTCTCGCGCCGCTTCGTGGACGCGTCGAGCGGTGACCGTCCCGGCGCGGGGGTCGGGCTCGCGGTGCTGCACGACGGTCTGCTGGAGTACGAGCTCGTCGACGGGGGTCGCGAGCTCGCGCTGACGCTCCTGCGCGCGACGGGCTACCTGTCCCGGGCCGACATCTCGCTCCGACCCAACCCGGCGGGTCCCCTGGATCCACTCGTCGGACCTCAGCTGCAACGCGACCTGGTGATGGAGTACGCCCTGCTCCCCCACCGTGGGACCTGGGAGGACGCGGATCTGCACGCGGGCGCGGACGAGATGCTCGTGCCGCTCGAGCGGGTGCGCGGCGGCGGGGTGCACGGCACGTCGCGTCCGGTCACCGGCCGGACGCTGCAGGTCGACGGCGCGGTCGTCTCCGCGGTGCTGCGCGAGCCGGGCGGGCTGGTCGTTCGCCTCTTCAATCCGCGACCGCGCGCGCGTCGGTGGTGCACGTCCAGCTCGAGGGCGCGCCCGCGACCGGGTGGGTGACCGACCTGCTCGGGCGCCCCGAGGAGCAATTCCAGGCCGAGCTCGAGCTCGGCGCGCAGCGCATCGCGACCCTCCGCCTCGACTGACCGACCACTCTCCTCCGCTTTGGCGTCATTTACCCCCCTCGGTGGGGGGTAGGCGACGCCAAAGCTCAGGGCGGGGTGGGGACGGGGCCGAGGAGGGCCTCGCCGCTCGGGTCGCGGGTGGACCAGCGCGGGTCGAGGACGGGCGCGCGCAAGACAAGACCGGCGACGGGACCGGCGACCTCCCAGAGCAGTGCGGCCCGGTCGCCGTGCCAGCGGAGCGCGTACGACAGCCGGCCGCCACGCGTGGGCGCGTCGAACACCTCGAGGTCCTGACCGCGCCACGCGCCCGGCAATCCGGGCGCGAGCTCGAGGTCACGCTCGTCGCGAACGAGCATCCGGCGGACGGACTCGAGCAGCCCGCCGGGAGTCGAGTCGTCGAACGGGCCGTGGCGCCGACGCGCCGCGCGGCGCGCACCGATCGAGAGGCCGCGCCAGGCCCAGGCCGCCTCGGTGTCGTGTCCCCAGTCCTCGAGCGCGGCCGTGGCGACCGCGCCCGGGTCGGGATCGAGGAGCACCTGGGAGCGGGCGAGCGCGATGTCGGCCTGCACCTTCGCGTCGGGCACGACGACGCGCATGCCGTGGTCGAGCAGCGTGTGCCATCCCGCCGCCGCGTCGCTCGGGCTCGCGGCGAGCGTCGGGTCGACCGGCCCGGGGTCCTCGTCACTCGTCGCGAGCGCGATCCGGAGCCGGTTCCGGTGGCTGAGCGGCGCGAGCACTGCCGCGTGCACCTGCTCTTTGCGTCCGGCGCGACAGCGCGGGAACGGCCCGGTCTCGAACACGACCGTCTCGGGGGTCAGCGCGGTCGTGCCGACGGTCCAGCGCGCGGGCGGCGCCGACAGGAACACCGCGGGCCGGTCGTCGACCTCGATCACCGCGCCGGTCGCGGCCACCGTTCGCGCCCCGGCCAGCGCGAACGCGACGACGAAGGCCGCGGGCGAGTCGTTCTCCACCTCCACGATCACGAGCGCACCCGGTCCGCCGACCCCGTAGACGCGCTGCAGGGCGTCTCCTCCGGGGACCCGCATCGCGGTCTCGACCACCGGGGTCCCGTCGATCGTGCGCTGGCGTACGGAGGGCTCACTCGCGGGCATGCGCCACCGGTCGTCAGCCCCGATCCACCAGTCGACCGACCACGATCGCCCGACGACGCGGACCTCCCCGCGCGGGTCGACCGCCGCGCGCCCACGGCCCGCGAGCGCGCCGACCAGGGTCACGACGAGCGCATCCCCCCGAGCTCCGACTTCGCCTCGCGCAGCATGAGGGCGGGGACGATCTCGGTCGGCTTCCGCCCCTCGTAGAGCACCGCGCCGACCTGCTCCGCGATCGGCAGCTCGATGCCGGCGCGCCGCCCGAGCTCCAGCACCGCCTCCGTGCTCTTGACCCCCTCGGCGACCATCTTCATCTCCGTCACGATCTCGTCCAGCGGCCGGCCCTCGCCGAGCGCGACGCCGACCGTGCGGTTCCGGCTCTTGTCGCTGGTGCAGGTCGCAACCAGATCCCCCATGCCGGCCAGGCCGGAGAACGTGAGCGGGTCGCCGCCCAACGCCATGCCCAGCCGAGCCAGCTCGGCCAGGCCACGCGTGATCAGCGCCGCCTTGGTGTTGTCGCCGTAGCCCAGACCATGCGCGATCCCCGCCGCGATCGCGATCACGTTCTTCAGCGCGCCGGCGATCTCGCACCCGACGACGTCCGGGTTCGTGTACACCCGGAACGTCGTGGTCATGAACCGCGCCTGGAGCGTCTTCGCGAAGTCGGGGTCGCCGAGCGCCACGACCGAGGCCGTGGGCTGGCCGAGCGCGACCTCGCGCGCGAGGTTCGGGCCACTGAGGACCCCGATGCGGTCGGACCGGTGGTCGGGCAGCACCTCCGCGATGACCTGGGTCATCCGCAGCACGGTCCCCTGTTCGAGGCCCTTGGACAGACTGATGATCGCCGCCTCCGGGTCGATCGCCGGCCCGGCGTCGGCGAGGACGGCGCGGAACCCGTGCGACGGGACGCCCATCACGACCACGTCGGCCCCCGTGACCGCGTCGGAGAGCGACGCGGTGGCGCGCAGCGCCTCGGGCAGCTCGATCCCCGGCAGGTAGTCCGCGTTGCGACGCTCGGCGTTCACCTGTTCGACGACGTTCGGATCGCGGGCCCACAGCACCGTCGGCGTGTTGGCGCACGCCAGTGCGGCCACCGTCGTGCCCCACGATCCCGCACCGATGACCGCGATCTTCACGGCGCCTCCCCGGCCACCATGCAGCTGCGCAACCGGGCGGTCGCGGGAGGACGGACCCACCACCCGTCGTCGTCGGGTGCGGGCGTCTGGGGGTAGATCTCACGGGCGCGGGCCACCTGTGTGCAGATCGCCGCCATGATCCGATCGGTGGCCGCCCGTACATCCTCGTCCGGACCGAGCAGGACCGGCGCGCCGACGACGACGGTCTCGGCCACCCCGGTGCGCCACGACGGCTTGCGTCCCTTGTACATGATGCGCTGCGCGCCCCACAGGCCGACCGGCGTGACCGCGACCCCACTCTGCTGCGCCAGGCGGGCGGTCCCGGACTTCCCCACCATCGGCTCGAGGTCCATCGATATCGTGCCTTCGGGAAAGACCGTCACGCACTCACCCCGATGCAACGCGCCGACCGCGGCATCGAGCGAGGACGCGGCCTCCGTGGTGCCGCGGCGCACCGGGATCTGGCCGGCCGAACGCAGGAGCGACCCGAGCACGCGCTTGTCGAACAGCTCGGCCTTGGCCAAGAAGCGCACCTTCCGGTGCCGGCGGTCGGCCAGGTACGCGAGGACGAGTGGATCGAGGTACGAGACGTGGTTGCTCGCCAGGATCACCGGCCCCCGCACCGGGATCATCTGCGCCCCCTCGATCGTCCACTGCAAGCCCAGCCGCAGCGGGGGCCAGAGCACCGAGCGAGCGAGGACGTACGTCGCGTCCACGCTCGGTAGCATACGCACCAGTCATGGTTCCCGACCCGTCCCGACTCGTGCGCGCGGGTGTCGTGATCCCGATCCGGGCGTTCGCGGTGGGCAAGGCGCGACTCTCGGTGACGCTCGGCGACGTCCCGCGCGCCCAGCTCGCGGAGTCGATGGCCGACCAGGTCGTCGCGGCGGCGGGTCCGCTGCCGATCGTGATCGTCTCGTCCGCCGACGACGTGCGCGCGTGGGCCGCCGCACGCGGCCTCACCACCCTCGACGACCCCGGCGGGCTCGACCGGGCCGCGACGAGCGGTGTCCGTTGGTGGGCCGACCACGGCATGGGTCGCGTGATCGTCGCTCACGCCGACCTGCCGCGCGCCCCGATCGGATCGCTCGCCCGGTTCGCCGCGGAGGCCGATCGGCCGATCGTGACCCTCGTCCCCTGCCACCGGGACGACGGGACACCGGTCCTCTCCCTCCCGGCCCGATCGTCGTTCTCGTTCGCGTACGGTCCGGGCTCGTTCCGACGCCATGCGGCCGCAGGCCATGCCGCGGGTCTCGCGGTGCGCGTCGTGCGCGACCCCGCGCTCGGGTTCGACGTCGACCTGCCCGCCGACCTCGCCGCGCTCGCCGCCCCGGTGCCGTGACGAGCCGACCGTGACCCGCGCCCCGATCGAGGTGCCGGGCATCGTGCTGGCGATCGGCGCGCACCCCGATGACATCGAGTTCGGCTGTGGTGCGACGCTCGCGCGCTGGGCCGCCAAGGGCGCCGACGTCCACCTCCTCATCCTGACGGACGGCTCGAAGGGCACCTGGGACGAAGCCGACGATCTGGAGGCGCTCGTGATCCGGCGCCAGCAGGAAGCGCGTGACGCCGCGGCCGCGCTGGGCGCGAACCATGTCCACTTCCTCGGCCTCGTGGACGGCGAGCTCGAGAGCGGTGCGCGCGAGCGCGCGTCCGTGTGCGAGGTGATCCGGACGGTGCGTCCTTCCCTGGTGCTCGGCCACGACCCGTGGAAGCGGTACCGCCTGCACCCCGACCATCGTCACGCGGGCTGGTTGACGGTCGACGGCATCGTCGCGGCACGAGACCCGCACTTCTTCCCCGGCCGCGGTGGTCCCCACCGCCCGGACACGCTGCTGCTCTTCGAGGCCGACGAGCCGGATCACGTCGAGCCCGCCGACGACTTCCTGCCGATGAAGATCGACGCGCTGCTCGCGCACCGGAGCCAGTGGCGCTCGACGATGCAGATCATCGCCGCGTCGGCGACGGAGGCGTCCGACCGGACCGCGTTCGCGGCGCGGATCGAAGCGCAGGCGCGCGAAGACGGCGCCATCGACGGTGGTGGTCCCGGCGAGGCCTTCCGGCTGCTGACCGACCTGTAGCACCGGACACTCGTCTCGTTTCGAGACGTCGTTGACGCACCCCCGTACGCCGAACGCGCCCCGAAACGACTGAGGTCGGGACGCGATTCGGGGAGGCCCGCAGGCCTCCCCGAATCCAGTGTGATGCTGAGCCGGAACGGCTCGTCAGCGCCGCTTGGCCGCCTTGCGCCGGGCCGGAGCCTTGCGCTTGGTGGCCTTGCGCTTGGCCGGAGCCTTGCGCTTCGTCGCCTTGCGCTTCGTGGCCTTCCTGGTGGCCTTGCGCTTGGCCGGAGCCTTCCGCTTCGTCGCCTTGCGCTTCGTGGCCTTCCTGGTGGCCTTGCGCTTGGCCGGAGCCTTCCGCTTGGTCGCCTTCTTGGCTGCCTTGCGCTTGGCCGGAGCCTTCCGCTTCGCTGCTTTCCTGGTGGCCTTGCGCTTGGCCGGAGCCTTGCGCTTCGCCGTTGTCTTCTTGGCTGCCTTGCGCTTGGCCGGAGCCTTGCGCTTGGCGGCTGCCTTGCGCGTGCTCTTCTTTGCCGGAGGCACGGTTACCACCTTTCCTGGTTTGTAGAGAGGAGGACACCCGACGCGAGTCGTGTCGGCTTCCTCAGTTCACGGCGGGCGTGAAGCCGGCGCCTGCCGTGAGCTCCAAGCCCTTGATTGCCGCGATGTCGTCGACCTCAACGGTGCGGAGGTCGCACCCGGTGAAGGTCGTGCGCTTGGTTCGGTTGCGGAGACCGAAACCTTGAGGTGAAACCTTTTCACCCCGCGGAACTGCCGCATTGCTGTATTGCATTACGTGCATGGAAACGCATTCGCGGACGAACGTCAAGCATTTCCTGCGCGCGACACGCGCGACGTGGCGCGACGCAACGGCGTTCGCGCGCGGTTTCGCGTGTGAATTCGCGCGTTGCGATGCGGTGCGTGCGCGCGATTGGCGCCGCACATGCAGCGGATCTGCACGGTGACGCCGATCTTCACTCACGTGTGTCCCAATCGCTGTGCAGGTCGTTCGCGCAGTGGCTGCGCAAAGAAAGCGTGACACAAGTCTGTGTTCGTGTGGCGGATACTTGGTGGTGCACCTGATCGTCGCGAAGTCTCGAGACGGTCGCGCGACGGCGAATCACGACGAGATGCGAGGGGCATGCATGGACGACGCGTGGTTTTCCGACGGTCGATACGACGCGTTCGTCGTATGGGCCGATGCGCGCGACGACGGCCGCATCGCGTTCGAGCTGACGTTGACGACGGGCGCGCACAAGGGCGAGATGGTCACCGTGCTCGCCCGCTCGAGCGCCGATCCGCTGTCGCGCGTGGGGCTGCCGTGCACGCTCGTCGTCGAGCACGGGAGCCCCCGCCTGGAGCTGGAGTGACCGGGGCGCGACGACGCCGACCCCGAGGGGTCGGCGTGCTGTGGTAGCCCCGAGCAGATTCGAACTGCCGTTACCGCCTTGAGAGGGCGGCGTCCTAGGCCACTAGACGACGGGGCCTCACTGTCCTCCGGGCCCCTCCCCCCGGTCGGGGTCGGGTCCCTTCGGTGGCTCGGGGGGAGGACTCGAACCCCCAATAACGGGACCAGAACCCGTTGTGTTGCCGATTACACCACCCCCGAATGGGAGAGCCGATCTTAGCGTGTGGTCGGTTCGGCCCCCGAGCCCAGTCGCCGGCGCGCCGCCTGGAGCCGGGCCAGGGCGCGGCTCGCGGCCGAGCAACTCGATCGAGTCGAACAACGGGAGGCCGGCGCGGTGCCCTTCGATCGCGGTGTAGAGGAGAGGCATCGCCTTGCGTGGCTTGATGCCGAGCGCCTCGATCGGCGGGCGGACATCGGTCTGCTCCGTCGTCCACGCACACGACGCAAGGTGCGCGGCGACCGCGTCCAGCACCTCGGCGGCCCGCTCCGTCTTGGCCACGGCGTCGTCCCAGTCCTCGGGATCCATCGTGAACTCGTCGTCGGTCTCGAACAGGAACGCCGCCTGGTCCACGAGGCTCGTGGTCGTCACCGCGCGCTCCTGGCCGATCCGGGCGACCTCGCGCGGGTCTCGAGATCGACCCGATCACCGAAGCGGACGGCCAAGCGCTCGAAGACGTCCACCGCGAGGTCGTCGAGCGGCAGGTCCCGGAGGTACTCGCCGTTCATCCAGTCGAGCTTCTTGTAGTCGAAGAACGCGGCCGAGTGCGTGACGCGGTCGAGGTCGAACTCGGCGACCATCTCGTCGCGCGTCAGCACTTCGCGCCCGTCGGCAGGGGCCCAGCCGAGCAGCGCGAGGTAGTTGACCAGCGCGTCCGGGAGGTAGCCCCGGTCACGGAAGTCCTCGATCGCCACCGCGCCGTGACGCTTCCCGAGCTTGCCCCGATCAGACCCGACGAGCAGCGGGAGGTGCGCGAATTGGACGGGTTCGGCGTAGCCGAGGGCCTCGCGGAGCGCGAGCACGCGGTGCGTCGTGTCGAGCAGGTCCTCACCGCGGATGACGTGGGTGATCTCCATCTCGGCGTCGTCCACCGCGTTCGCGAGGAAGAAGACCGGGCTGTTGTCCGAGCGCAGGATGACGAAGTCCGCGATCGTCGACCACTCGACGCTGACCTCGCCGCGCACCAGGTCGTCGAAGCGGCTCACCCCGATGTCGGGGGTCCGGAACCGGATCGACCGCGGCCGGCCCTCGGCGGCGAGCGCGGCGCGCTCGGCGTCGGTCAGGTCGCGGCACCGGCCGTCGTAGCCCGGTGGTCGACCCGCACGCATCGCTTCGTCGCTTCTCGCCTTGATCTCCTCGGGGGTGCAGTAGCACTCGTAGGCCCGGCCCTCGGCGAGCAGCCGTCCGGCGGCCGCCGCGTGCTCGTCGAGCCGGTCGCTCTGCAGGTACGGCCCTTCGTCCCACCCCAACCCGAGCCACTGCAGCGTGTCCTGGATCCCGAGGATCCACTCACCGCGCGTGCGCGCCGCATCGGTGTCCTCGATGCGCAGGACGAAGGTGCCGCCGTGGCGTCGGGCGTACAGCCAGTTGAACAGCGCGGTCCGGACCCCGCCGACGTGGAGGAACCCGGTGGGTGCGGGACAGAACCGGACGCGTACGGGCTTCGTGCCGGTCACGCCGGATCGGCGGTGGCGTCGGGCTCGCCGAGGTCCACGTCCGCCCCGTCGTCCGCTTCCGCGGCCGCCTCGGCGGCGCGGGCCATCGCCTCCCGCACGATCGCGAGGTTCTCGGGCAACTCCGTGATCGGGAGCCGAAGCAGGCCCGAGCCGACGGTGTCCACCACCGCGCGCCGCACGACGTAGTCGTGCGCGGCCTCCCGCACCACGTCCGGGCGCCAGACCCGCACGTCCTCGGGCGCGTCGCCCTCGTAGCCGAGCAGCTCCATCGCGAAGTCCACGTCGTTGACCGTGGGGGCGCGGCCGAACGTCGCGGCCCGCTTCATCGCCAGCGCGGCGATGATCGCGAGCGTGTCGTCGGCCGACTCGCCGGTCTCGAGCCGCAAGCGGTCCCGGGCCCGGTTGGCCAACGTGAGCGCGTAGCCGACGTTCGGCCCGGGGTTCCCGAGCAGGGCGCCCTTGGGCTGGATCGCGCCGAGGTCACCGGGCCGGTCCGCGCGCCACGACCCCGAGGCGGGCATGTGGCTGCCGGGCGCGAGGTTCGGCTCCTGGCGGGGCTCCTCGTCGAGCACGGCGGGGACGAACGGATCGGTGGGCACCGCTGGTTGCTACTCCCGGGTCGGGGCTCGGAGCAAGCCGTAGATGAGCGAGTCGAACAGCGCCTGCCAGCTCGCCTCGATGATGTTCTCGCTGACGCCGATCGTGGTCCAGGTCTCGTCGCCGTCGGTCGTGTCGAGCAGCACCCGGGTGACCGCACCGGTCCCGTGCTGCGTGTCGAGGACGCGCACCTTGTAGTCCGTGAGGTGGATGCGGTCGAGCGCCGGATAGCGGGCACCGAGTGCGACGCGCAGGGCGCGGTCGAGCGCGTTCACCGGCCCGTTGCCCTCCGCGGTCGCGATGGAGCGCTCCTCACCCACGTACAGCTTGATCGTCGCCTCGGTGGTGACGCCGCCCGGAGTCTCCTCGGCCTGGAGGTCGTCGGTGATGACGCGGAAGCTCTCGACCTGGAACCAGCTCTGGCGCCACCCGGACGCCCGCCGCATCAGCAGCTCGAGCGAGGCGTCGGCGACCTCGAAGTGGTAGCCCTCGTGCTCGAGGTGCTTCAACGTGTCGACGACCTCGTTGATCGTGGGACCGTCGAGCTCGATGCCGAGCTCCTGGGCCTTCAGCGCGACGGTCGACCGGCCCGCCAGCTCCGACATCACGAAGCGGGTCCCGTTGCCGACCGAGTCCGGCTGGATGTGCTCGTAGGCGTCGGGGCGCTTGGCGATCGCGCTGACGTGGAGTCCCGCCTTGTGTGCGAACGCCGACGTGCCGACGTACGGCGCCTGCGGGTTCAACGCCATGTTGACCAGCTCGGCGACGTGGTGCGCGACCGGGGTCAGCCGCTCGAGGCGGTCGGGCGGGAGCGTCTCGACGCCCATCTTCACCGTGAGGTTCGGGATGATCGTCGTGAGATTGCAGTTGCCGGTCCGCTCGCCGTAGCCGTTGATCGTTCCCTGCACTTGGGTCGCACCGCCACGGACCCCGGCGAGCGCATTGGCCACGCCACAGCCCGTGTCGTCGTGGAGGTGGACCCCGATCGCCACGTCGGCGCCGAAGTAGTCCACGACCTCGGCCACGATGTGCTCGACCTCGTGCGGCAGCGCGCCCCCGTTCGTGTCGCAGAGAACCAGGCGGTCCGCACCCGACTGCGCGGCGCCCTCGAGCACGCGGAGGCTGAACTCGGGATTCCGCTTGTAGCCGTCGAAGAAGTGCTCGGCGTCGAAGAGCACCTCGAGCCCGCGGGCCTTGAGGTACTCGATCGAGTCGGTCACCATCGCGACCCCCTCGTCGAGCGTCGTGCCGAGCGCGTCGACCACGTGGTAGTCCCACGTCTTGCCGACGATGCAGACCGTCCCGGTGCCGGCCTCGACGAGGTGGCGGAGCGTGTCGTCCGAGTCGACCTTGCCCTTCACCCGCCGGGTCATCCCGAACGCGACGAGCCGGCTCGTCGCGAGGGCCAGATCCTTCGGCGCCCGCCGGAACAGCTCGTCGTCCTTCGGGTTCGACCCGGGCCAGCCCGCCTCGATGTAGTCGACGCCGAGCCAGTCGAGCTGCTCGGCGATGCGGAGCTTGTCGTCGACGGTGAGCGAGATGCCTTCGAGCTGCGCCCCGTCCCGCAACGTCGTGTCGTAGATCTGAACCCGACGCGGAAGCGGACGCTCGGACTCCCCGGCCTTCTCGTTGCCGAGCGACCCGGGTGACGTTGCGTCGAGCCGAGACAACGGCACCGAGCCGGAGCTGCGAGCCCCGGATTGCGGTCGCTCAGTCGTCTCGTTGCCGAGCGACCCGGGTGACGTTGCGTCGAGCCGAGACAACGGCACCGAGCCGGAGCTGCGAGCCCCGGATTGCGGTCGCTCAGTCGTCGACATGCTCGCACCAGTTCTTGTAGCGGTCGGTCTGGCCGCGGACCGCCTTCGCGTACTCCGCCGCGATCGCCTGGGTCTTGGGCCCGGGGCACGGGATCGAGCGGTCGTCGACCGAGTTCACGGCGCTCACCTCGGCCGCGGTCCCGCACACGAACATCTCGTCGCAGATGTAGAGGTCGCTCCGCGCGAGGTAGTCGATGCGCACGTCGTAGCCGAGGTCGCGGGCGATCGTCATCACCGAGTCCTGGGTGATCCCCTCGAGCGCACCCGCGGCCACGGGCGGGGTCACGAGCACGCCGCCGCGCGACGCGAAGATGTTCTCCCCCGTGCACTCGCTCACGAAGCCCTGCGGGTTGAGCATCACGGCCTCGTCGTAGCCCGCCTTCAGGGCCTCGACCTTCGCCAGTGACGAGTTCACGTAGTTGCCCGTCGTCTTGGCCGCCGGCGGCATCGTGTTGTGGTCGTGGCGGGTCCACGAGCTCACCTTCATGCGCACGCCCTTGGTGACCGCGTCGGCACCGAGGTACGCGCCCCAGGGCCAGCACGCGATCGCGACGGTCACGTCGCACGGCAGCGTGTTGAGGCCCATCTCGCCGTAGCCGAAGAACGCGATCGGCCGGAGGTAGCACGACGGCAGGCCGCTGGCGCGCACCGTGTCCTTGCAGGCTTGCACGATCTCGTCGACCGTGAACGGGATGTCCATCATCATGATCTGGGCCGAGTCGAACAGCCGCTCGATGTGCTCGGTGAGCCTGAACACGGCGGGCCCGGTGCTCGTCTCGTAGGCGCGGACGCCCTCGAAGACCCCCATCCCGTAGTGCAGCGAATGGGTCAGGACGTGGATCTGCGCCTCGTCCCACGGCACGAGCTCGCCGTTCATCCAGATCTTCTCGGTCTTCTCGATGGGCATGCCTAGACCCTTTCCGCGATCTGTGTGCCGATCTCCGAGGTGGACCCCGAAGCATCGTCGGAGCTGTCGACCGCCTTCTTGACCCGGGCTGCGGCCTCGGCCTCGCCGAGGAACTCGAGCAGCATCCCGGCGCTGATGATGGCGGCCCGGGGATCCGCGATCCCCTGACCGGCGATGTCCGGCGCCGAGCCGTGGACCGGCTCGAACAGCGACGGGCCGGTGCGGGCCGGGTTCAGGTTCGCCGACGCGGCGCGACCGATGCCCCCGGCGATCGCCCCGCCGAGGTCGGTGAGGATGTCGCCGAAGAGGTTGTCGGTCACGATCACGTCGTAGCGCGCGGGCCGCTGCACGAAGTGGATGCATGCCGCATCGATGTGGTCGTAGCCGGTCGTGACGTCCGGGTACTCGGCCGCGACCTCGTTGAAGGTGCGCTGCCAGAGGTCGCCCGCGAACGTGAGGACGTTCGTCTTGTGCACGAGCGCCAGGTGCCGGCGAGGCCGGGACTGCGCCAGGTCGAAGGCGTAACGGACGCAGCGCTCGACGCCGAAGCGGGTGTTCACCGATCCCTGGGTCGCCACCTCGAGCGGCGTGCCGTGCCGGAGGAAGCCGCCCTCGCCCGCGTAGGTGCCCTCGGTGTTCTCGCGGATGACCACCATCTCGACACCGTCGTTCAACTCGCTCGCCGGTGCCGAGAACGGCCGCAGGTTGACGAACAGGTCGAGCGCGAAGCGCAGCTTGAGGAGCAGCCCACGCTCGAGGACGCCCGGCGGGACGTCGGGGGTCCCGACCGCGCCGAGCAGGATCGCGTCGTAGCCACGCAACTCCTCGAGCGCCGCGTCGGGCAGGACCTCGCCGGTCTCGAGGTAGTGCGCACCGCCGAGGTCGTAGTGGACCGCGTCGTAGTGCACGCCGGTCGCGTTGATCACCTTGAGCGCCTCGGCCACGACCTCGGGGCCGATGCCATCGCCCGCGATGATCCCGATCTGGTGCCTCACGTGGATCTGCTCCTCGTGCGAAAAGGGGTCCGGCAACGAAAAACCGCCCACCGAGGTGGACGGTCGAGTGCGAACGCCGGCAGGGCGTCCGCTTACGAAATGACGACGATGGTGTGCAGGCGCATGGACCGGCAAGGATTGCACCGGACCCTCCCGATGTCAACCAGGTTGGCGTGCGAGGCTGCACCGATGCGCCGGCCGACCACGGACGAGCGGGGCGGCATCGTCACGGTCCTCGGGCTCGCGGTGGTCCTCGTGCCGGCGGGTGGCGCGGCGTTCTGGTGGTTCTTCCCGCGCTCCGACGCCGGGCCCCCACCCGAGGTCGAGGAGACGAACCTTGCCGCGGGCGGGAGCCTGGACGGCACGTGGAGGAACGACCGTCTCCGAGGTCTCCGCGGCCGCGGGTCTCGTCGACCTCACATCGGACAAGGACCGGCGCGACCACTACAACCGCGACAACGGGCTGCAGTCGCACCGGTTCCCGACCGCGACGTTCGTCGCGACCCGACCGATCACGCTGACCCAAGTCCCGCAAAAGGGCGAGAAGGTCACGACCCGTGCGCGCGGCAGGTTCACGTTGCACGGCATCACCCACGCGGTGAAGTGGACACTGGTCGGCCGGTGGGACGGCACGACCGTGCAGGTGGTTGGCACGCTGCCGATGCGATTCGTCGACTACGGCATCACGCCGCCCAACATCGGCGGGTTCGTCACGATCGGAGGTACCGGGCGGATCGAGCTCGCGCGGTTCTTCGCCAGAGGTTGAGGCGGCCGCCCCGGCTACCCTCCAACGGATGGAGCAGTCTCATTTGTCGCGTCCCGCGCACGATCGTCTGCAGGAGGAGCTGAAGCACCGGTCCGGCCCGCTGCGGCTCGAGATCTCGGAGCGCATCGAGCGCGCGCGGGAGCTCGGCGATCTCAAGGAGAACGCCGACTACGACGCCGCGAAGAACGAGCAGGGCCTCAACGAGGCCCGCGTGCGCCAGCTCGAGGCGATGCTGCGCGACGTGGTGATCGTCGAGTCCTCCGATGCCGACGAGGTGGGACCCGGGACGATCGCAACGCTGCTGTTCACCGGCGACGACGAGCCCCAGGAGTACCTCATCGGCTCGATCGAGGAGCGCAGCGATGCGTTCGAGGTCCTCTCGACGTCATCGCCGCTCGGCCAGCAGCTCGTCGGCAAGCGGGTCGACGAGACCGCGAGCTACGAGACCCCGAAGGGCGCCACCATCGAGGTCACGGTGAAGGCCATCCGCCCCGCGGATTAGCTGCTGTTCCGAAGATCTCCGGCGCTCGACCGCCGGACCGCGACCACCGGGCGAGCGCCGGCGGCTGTTCCCAAGATCTCCGGCGCTCGACCGCCGGACGGCGACCACCGGGCGGTTCGTCACGGGGTTCCCCAGCCGCCGCCGCCGGGGGTGAGGACGCGCAGGACGTCGCCCGCGTCCAACCGGACCGTGACCTTGTCCGCGAGTCGCTCGGCCCGCGCTTCGTCCCCACCGGGCAGCAGCCAGTTCTCGCCGACCGCGCCCGGGCTCCCTCCGCCGAGGCCCCAGGGCGCGCTCACGCGCCGTTCGGTGATGAGTGAGACCGTGACCGGCTCGAGCGCCTCGAGGTCGCGCGCGATCCCGTCGCCGCCGGCGTACTCCCCCGTGCCGCCGCTGCCCCGCCGAAGCCCGGAGCGCAGGACACGCATCGGGTACGCGCGCTCGAACGCCTCGACCGGCGTGTCGCGGGTGTTGGTCATGTTGGTGTGCACGCCGCTCATGCCGGCCTTCCCCGGCCGCCCGCCCTGGCCGCCGCCCACGGTCTCGTAGAACACCCAGCCGTCGCCCCCGACGAGCACGTTGTTCATCGTTCCCTGACTCGCCGCCCCGACCCGCGCCGGCACGATCTGCGCGAGCGCGCGGAGGCAGACGTCGGCCACACGCTGGCTCACCTCGACGTTGCCGGCACCCACCGCAGCCGGGAACCGCGCCGCCACGATCGAGCCGGCGGGCGCGACGACGTGCACGGGCCGCAGGCCGCCACCGTTGGCCGGGATCGTCGGGTCGGTCGCGGTCCGCAGCGCGAACGCGACTGCGCTGACGGTCACCGCCTCGACCGCGTTGACGGTGCCGGGGCGCTGGTCGTCGGTCCCGGTGAAGTCGAACGTCACCTCGTCGCCGTCGATGACGATCTCGAGCGCGATCCGGGCCGGGTGTTGCTGTTCGGGACGGGGGCCGGTGGAGTCGAGCACGTCCGCGGCCCGCCACCGGCCATCGGGCAGGTCGCGCAGCGCGGCGCGCATCCGCCGTTCGCCGTAGTCGACGATCTCGGCGAACGGCTCGCCCGCCCGTGCCGCGAGTCGGGCCGCCCCGAGCCGGTTCGCGCCGATCTGGGCGTCGAGGTCGCCCCGCCGCTCGGCCGGTGTGCGGGACGAAGCGACGAGGACGTCGGCGACGGCATCGGACAGCACGACGGGCGGGATGCGCAACCCTTCCTGCGCGATGTGGACGGCGTCGGGAGGCATGGATCCGGGCGCCATCCCGCCGAGGTCCGCGTGGTGCGCGCGGTTCGCAGCCCAGCCGATGATCACGCCGTCGACGAAGCACGGTGCGACCAGCGTGACGTCGTTGAGATGCGTGCCTCCCGCGTACGGGTCGTTGAGCACGATCTGGTCCTCGGGGCCGACCCTGTCGCCGCACGTGTCGATCGCGGCACGCACGGCCGCGGGCATCGACCCCAGGTGGACGGGGATGTGCTCGGCCTGCACGAGCAGCTCCCCACCCGCGGTGAAGAGTGCGGCCGAGCAGTCGGCGCGCTCCTTGATGTTCGGGCTGAACGCGGCGCGCTGCAGCACCGCGCCCATCTCCTCCGCGATGCCGGTCAGCCGCGAGATCAGCACCTGCAGCGACGCCGGATCCATCACTCCCGCTCTCGGCCCTCCGGGCCGGGCCGCTCGGGCCGCGCTGCGCTCGTACGCCGGCTGCACGTCCGTCACCTCCCCGCTTCGCTCTCCCACTCCCGCTCTCGGCCGCGCGTGAGGACCCAGGTGCCGTCGGCGGCGGGGTCGGCGGTCCAGCCCGCGGGCACCCAGACCGTGCAGTCGGGCTCGACCGCGACCGCCGGGCCGACCACACGCTCCCGTCGCACCGCCGGCAGCTCGGACGGGTCGAGCGGCGCCACACCCCGCGCCCGCGCCCGCAGCGCGACGACCTCGATCGGGATCCCGCGTCGCGCGTACCCGTTCACCCGCGCGTGCTCCGCGGCGAATGCGTCCACCGAAGCGACGGTCAGCTCGTGGCTCTGACCTGCGTAGCGGCAGTCCAGGAACGTCTCGACGTCGACCTCCTCGCCCCCGAGCCCGTCGAGCCCGCCGACCTCCCGTCCGAGCTCGGCCCGGGCGCGCTCCAACCCCGTGTGGTCGCCGGGCTCGGCCCACGACCGCACGAGCTCCCGCTGGGGCGCCGCCGACACGAGCCCCACCGCCGAGAGCACGCCTGCGCGCGGCGGCACCAGGACGGCCCGCATCCCGAGCGCGGCGGCGACCGCGCACGCGTGGAGCGGCCCTGCACCGCCGAACGCGACCAGGGCAAGGTCGCGCGCATCGACCCCACGCTCGACGGTCACGACCCGCACCGCCCGCTCCATGCTCGCGTCGACCACCTGCACGATCCCGTCCGCCGTCAGACCCGCGCACTCGATCGCCGCCGCGGCCGCGTCGACGTCGAGGGGTCCGATGCCCGGGAGCTCCGTGCCGCTCGGGATGCGGCCGAGGGCCAGGTCCGCGTCGGTCACGGTCGGTTCGGTACCACCCCGACGGTACGAGACCGGCCCGGGCACCGCGCCCGCGCTCTGCGGCCCCACGGCCAGTGCTCCACCGGGATCGAGGCGGGCGATCGAGCCTCCGCCCGCGCCGATCGTGAGGATGTCGAGCGACGGGTACCGGATCGGGAACCCCGCCACCTCGCGCACCGGTGCCGGCTCGGGCACCGCTCCACGAATCAGGCACACGTCCGTGCTGGTCCCGCCCATGTCGAACGACACCGCGTCGGGGTAGCCGCACGCGCGCGGCTGCCACGGCCGCGCGCACCCCGCCGGCGGGACCACTCAACAGGAGGGACACCGGAAGCTCGGCCGCGACGGGGATCGGGACGAGGCCACCCGCCGACGTCATCACCAGCACGCGTGACGCGAGCGGCTCGAGGCCGAGCAGGTACGACCGGCACCGCGCTCGGAGCGACGCGTTCGCGACCGTGGTCACGACGCGCTCGTACTCGCGGTACTCGGGTGAGACCTGGTGCGAGCAGACGACGTCCAACCCGCGCGCGGCCAGTGCTCGCGCGACCGCCCGCTCGTGCTCCGGGTTCAGGTCGGCGTGCAGCAGGCACACCGCGACCGCGTCGACCGAGGCCGGGATCGCGGGCACGTCGCCGGGGTCGACCGGCTCGATCTCGAGGCCGCGCGCGCGTCGAGACGCCCGCCGACCTCGAAGCGCAGCTCGCGTGGCACGAGCGGGAGCGGCCGGTCGACGAAGGGGTCGTAGAGCGAGGGCCGGGCCTGCCGCGCGATCTCGATCACATCGGCGAACCCGCGCGTGGTGACCAGCGCCACCTGCCCCCCGGTCCGTTCGAGCAGCGCGTTGGTCGCGACGGTCGAACCATGGGCGAGCAGCTCCGGGCGACCCACGTCGACCGCCGCGACCCCCGCGCGCACCGCTTCCCCGGGGTCGGCGGGCGTCGACGGTGCCTTGACGATCCGCCCGTCGTCGGCGACGACGTCGGTGAACGTGCCACCGGTGTCCACGCCGATCCGCATCGGCCCAGCGTGCCAGATGCTTCCTCTTCCAGGATCTCCGGAGGCCGACCGCCGGGCCGCGGTCGACCGGCGGCCTCCGGCGGCTCGTGCTCAGACTCGGACGAGGCGACCGAACCGCCGCCGCCGCAGCCGAACGCCTTCGACGACCACCGTGCGCACGGCGTCCTTCATCTCGTCATCGAGCTTGCGGCCGTTCGCATCGGTGAGCTCGAACCGGTCGACCACCAGGTCCCCGACGGTCTCGACCCCCGCCGAGTGCACGCTGCCGCCGGCGGCCGCGATGCCCACGGTGATCGAGTGCAGCACCCCCCGCCGGTCCGGACTGCGCACCTCGCAGAGCGTGTACCACGGCGATCCCGCGTCGTCGAAGGTCACCTCGGCGTCCGGGTTCGCCGCCGCCTCGAGCGGCCCGTCGAACGACGCCTCGATGGCCGCCTGCAACCGGGCCGGGTCGGGTGGGGCGAACGGCTGGAGCTGCTCGGGCCCGATCAGGTCCGGGTGGAGGTCCGCTCGCCGCACCTTGAAGCTCTCGAGCGCGCTGCCGTCAGCCCAGGTCGCGATGACCGCGGCGAAGACGTCGAGGCCGTACTCGAGCAGCACGCCGGAGACGTGGGCCAGCAGTCCGGGCCGGTCGCGGCTCGCGACGTCGATCTCCCACTGGTCGTCGTCGAACGCGTAGAGCGCGACTCGCGCTTCGTGGCGGCCCGGGAGGTGGTCGAACAGCTTCGCCTGGCGGGCCACGGCGCCGGCGGACTGCGAGAGGAGGTACGCGCGGGGCGCGTGCGCGATGCGCTCCTGTTGCAAGGGGGATGTGACCATCCGGGTCGCCTCGGCCCGCCGTTGCTCCACCAGGTTGCGTACCTCGAGCCCGGTGACTCCGGGCTGCTCGAGCAGGCTCACGGTCAGGTCGAGCAGCTCGGAGAGCCGCCGCCGGTCGATCGCTTCGAGCGGGGCGAGCGCGAGGCTCAGCAGGTACAGGGCTCGGGCCCGCTCGGGAGTCTCGAGGTGGGTCGCGAGCTTCAGCACCGATTCCTCGTCGAGGCCTTCGACGCGGCCGATGGTCGCCCGGAACAACCCCGGGTTGCCCACCAGCAACGCGATCTCCTGCTCGGCGGCGGCCCCCAGGTCGAGTCGCTGCACCAGGCGCCGCGACAACGCGACCGGCTCCGAGTCCTCGCCTGCGGTGTCGAGGATCAGCGCGGCGAGCAGCAACCACTCGGGATGCGCGAGCTCCTGCTGGACGGAGCCCGCGGGGCATCGTCGCGGGCGACGTCGCGGATGCCCTCGACCAGCTCGAAGCGCAGGACCTGGCTCGAATCGAGCAGGTGCGGGTCGGTCCGGCGCTGACGAACCGCGCCCGCGAGCTCCGGGAGCGCACGCTCCAGCACGCCACTCGCCTCGAGGAAGCGCCACGAACGGTCGTTGCCGCGCAGCAGCACCTCGAACAGCTGCCGCGTGGCCTCCCGGTCCCAGGGTGCGGGCTCGTTCGGCAACGCACCGAGCCAGTCGAGCAGTCGAGCACCGGGGACGGCACCCTCGGCGATGGCCAGCGCGGCCTGCAGCCCGATCGCGACCGCGAGTCGAGGAGGTGGGTTCCCGGTCACCTCGACGCTGCCGTCGACCCGCAGCCACCCGCCCTCGGGCATGGGCGCGGCCGTCCCGAGCGCGGGTCTTCGGTCCGCCTCCATCCGTTGGAGCCTCCAACGAAGCAGGGGTGGCGCGATGAGCGTGGTCACGAGCACGACGAGGAGCAGGGAGGCGTAGAGGTTCTCGCCGAGCACACCCTCCTTCAGCCCGATGGTCGCGAAGATGAGCCCGACCTCGCCCCGGGGCAGCATCCCGATGCCGATGAGCGGCTTGTCACCCGGCGACCCGACGGCGCCGACGGCGGCGAGCAGCTTGCCGACCACCGCCACGGCCGTGAGCGCCGCCGCGACCTCCAACACCTCGACCTTCGCGAACGAACCGATGTCGACGTTGATGCCGATCGCCAGGAAGAACACCGGGATGAAGAGGTGACCCACCGGGGTGAGGTCGCGCTCGATCCGCTCGCGCAGCTCGCTGCGGCTGAGCGAGAGGCCGGCGACGAACGCTCCGACGATCGGTGCCAGCTTGGCCGCGTCGGCGAGCTCGGCGAAGAACAGCGTGAACGCGAGGGCGAGGGCGACGAGCGTCCCCGACGAGCGCGAGTAGCGCTGCACCCAGCGGAAGAGGGGTGGTCCGAAGCGACCACCGAGCAATGCCGTGACGACCAGGAACGCGACCGCCACCCCGACGATCCCGAGGACCGTGGCGATCGAGACCGTGCCCTCGGTGACGATGCGCACGACGACGGTGAGGATGACGAGGCCGAGGACGTCGTCGGCGACGGCGGCGCCGAGCACCGTGCGGGCCTCGACCGAGGTGAGCGCGCGCAGGTCGCTGAACACGCGCGCGGTGATGCCGACGCTCGTCGCCGCGAGCGCGGCGCCGAGGAACAGCGCGGTGTTGCTGTCGTAGCTGAATGCGAGCCCCACGCCGAAGCCCATCGCCATCGGGAGCACGACGCCGATCACGGCGACGCTCATCGACGCGCGACCGACGGCCGCGAGGTCCCGCACGTCCATCTCGAGACCGACCTGCAGGAGCAGCAGGATCACGCCCAGCTCGGCCAGCACCTCGAGCACCTCGGTCGTGCTGACCAGGCCGAGGACCGACGGCCCGATGATGACGCCCGCGACGATCTCGCCGACCACCGGCGGCACCTTGATCCGCTCCGCGACCTCCGCCGCCACCTTCGCCGCGACGAGGACGATCAGGATGTCCCGGAGGACCTCGACGACGCTCACCGCGTCAGGGTGTCGCGATTTGCAGGAGGTAGCCGCGCGACCGGACGGTGCGCACCTCCAGACCCAGCGGTGCGATCCGCCGGCGCAACCGAAGGATGTGCACGTCGAGCGCGTTGCGCGTCGGCGCGCCCGACGGCCAGGCCTTGCGGGCCATCAGCTCGCGGCCGACCACCGCCCCGAACCGCTCGACCAGCGCGCCCGCGAGCTCGCGCTCGACCGGGGAGAGCGAGACCCACCGGTCGCGGAAGCGCAGGAGCCCGTCGTCGTCGATCTCCGGGGTGGTCAGCCCGTTCGACGCCCGGGCCTCGAGGGTCGCGACGCGGGCCCGCACGTCCCGGTCCTCGGCGGGGAGCCGGATCCAGTCCTCGAGCGGGTCCACCGAGTCGGGCGGCGACGCCTCCGGTCCCACGAGCAGCAGCCGGGGCGTCCCGGATCCCCTGAGCTCCCCGAGGTGCAGGGTCTCCTCCGGCCAGCGGACCAGCACGACGTCCATCGGTCGGAAGGTATCCGGCGAACGTTTCAGGTTTGTTTCTCCGTGGTGAACCGACGCTGCCCGCCCCGCACACCCTCCGTGTCGGCGTGCGTCCTCAGCCGCCCAGTCGCCCCGCCGCCCGCACCAGGGCGGGGCCGAACCGGGGCCCGGGGCGATGCCCGAGGCGGTCGATCGGCCCGCTCACCGACAGCGCCGCGATGACCGTTCCGTCCGGTCCGTGCACCGGGGCGCTGACGCTCGCGACCCCCGCCTCACGCTCGGCGACCGACGCCGCCCATCCCCGCTGGCGCACCCCGCGCAGCGCCACCGGGTCGGCCCCGTCCGGCCAGGTCGCGGGGTCGGCCCAGGCGAGCAGCACCTTGCCGCCCGACCCCGCGTCGAGGGGCAAGCGGGCACCGACCGGCACCGTGTCGCGCAGGCCCGAGGGGCGCTCCGCGGCGGCGACGCAGACCCGGTACGCCCCCTCGCGCACGTACAGCTGCGCGCTCTCGCCCGACTCGTCACGCAGTGCGTTCAGCACCTCGGCCGACCGCTCGAGCACCGATGCGGACAGCGGTGCCGCGACCCTCCCCCACGCGGCCAGCCGCAGCCCGAGCCGGAAGCGGCCCCGCTCGTCCCGGCCCACGAGGCCGTGCGACTCGAGCGCGACCGCAAGGCGGTGCGCGGTCGGGCGCGGGATGCCCGTGGCCTCGACCAGCCCACTGAGGGGCATCGGGCCCTGTGCGGCCAGGGCCTCGAGGATCGCGGCCGACTTGTCGATGACCCCCACGCCGCTTACAGTGTCCATATACCAGAAACTCTATCTCATATATTGAGACAGATCGAACGAGGTCGAGGAATGCGGCAGACGCTGAGCGAGAAGCTCTGGGACCGGCACGTCGTCCATCAGGCAGTAGGTGAGCCCGACCTCCTCTACATCGACCTCCACCTCGTCCACGAGGTCACGTCGCCCCAGGCGTTCGACGGCCTCCGGATGAACGGGCGCGGGGTCCGCCGCCCCGAGCTCACGGTGGCGACGATGGACCACAACGTCCCCACGACCGGTCTCGAGCTCGGCATCACCGATCCGATCTCACGCAAGCAGATCGAGGTGCTCGCGCAGAACTGCGCCGAGTTCGGCATCCGGCTGTACGGCATGGGCGACCCCGGGCAGGGCATCGTGCACGTGATCGGCCCCGAGCAGGGCCTCACGCAGCCCGGCATGACCATCGTGTGCGGCGACAGCCACACGTCGACCCACGGCGCGTTCGGTGCACTCGCGTTCGGCATCGGCACGAGCGAGGTCGAGCACGTGCTCGCGACCCAGACGCTCCCCCAGCAGCGGCCCGGGACCATGGCCGTGACGGTCGACGGCGAGCTCCCGGCGGGCGTCACCGCGAAGGACGTGATCCTCGCGATCATCGCCACGATCGGCACCGGCGGCGGGATCGGCTCCGTGATCGAGTACCGGGGCGCGGCGATCGCGGCCCTGTCGATGGAGGGCCGCATGACCGTCTGCAACATGTCGATCGAGGCCGGCGCGCGCGCCGGGCTGATCGCACCCGACGACACGACGTTCGCGTACCTCGAGGGACGCCCGTTCGCTCCCACGGGCAAGGCGTGGGAGCAGGCGCTCGACGCGTGGCGCGCGCTGCCGAGCGACGCGGGTGCCACGTTCGACAAGGAGGTCACGCTCGACGCCGCGTCGATCGCACCCGGCGTCTCCTGGGGCACGAACCCCGCACAGACGACGACCATCGACTCCGTGGTGCCCGACCCCGCGTCCTTCACCGGCGAGGGCCAGGCCGAGTCCGCCACGCGTGCGCTGCGGTACATGGGCCTGAAGGCGGGGACCCCGATCCGCGACATCGCGGTCGACACGGTCTTCATCGGCTCGTGCACCAATTCGCGCGTCGAAGACCTCCGGGACGCCGCCGCGGTGGTGCGCGGTCGCCGGGTGAAGGACGGCATGCGGGCGATGGTGGTCCCCGGCTCGTTCTCGGTGAAGCAGGCGGCGGAGGCCGAGGGGCTCGACGCGGTCTTCACCGCGGCCGGCTTCGAGTGGCGCGAGCCCGGTTGCTCGATGTGTCTCGCGATGAACCCGGACAAGCTGGCGCCCGGCGAGCGCGCCGCGAGCACCAGCAACCGCAACTTCGAGGGCCGCCAGGGCAAGGGCGGCCGCACCCACCTCGTGTCCCCCGCGGTCGCCGCCGCGACCGCGATCGCCGGTCACTTCGCCGCCCCCACCGACCTGACCTGAGACCGACCGAGCCGAACCACGAAGGAGCAGCTCTCATGGAAGCAGTGCGAGAGATCATCTCCCGGGCCGTGCCGCTCGACCGGTCCGACGTGGACACCGACCAGATCATCCCGTCGGACTGGTTGAAGCGGGTGGAACGCACCGGGTTCGGCGAGGGGCTGTTCTCGGAGTGGCGGGAAGCGTCGGACTTCGTGCTCAACCAGACGCGATACGAGGGTGCCCGCATCCTCGTCGCGGGGCCGAACTTCGGGACCGGGTCATCGCGCGAGCACGCACCGTGGGCGCTCCAGGACTACGGGTTCGCGGCGATCATCTCCCCACGCTTCGCCGACATCTTCCGCAACAACTGCCTGAAGATCGGCCTCGTCCCGGTCACGCTCCCCCAGGACGTGGTCACCCGCATCATGCGCGCGGTCGAGGACGACCACACGCTCGAGATCGTGGTCGACGTGGTGGACCGGCGGGTCGCGGTGCCCGCGCTGGACCTCGACGAGCCGTTCGAGCTCGACGACCACACCCACCACCGCCTGCTCCACGGGCTCGACGACATCGGCCTCACCGAGCAGCGCGGCGACGAGATCGCCGCCTACGAGCGCGAACGGCCCGCGTTCCTCCCGAGCGCGCCGGCGTCCTGAGATCGACCCGCGCTACTTGGCGGCGAGTGCGAGCGTGAGGATCAAGGCGTTGTAGCCGGCGTGGGTGAACATGCCGGGTGGCAGTCGCTTCGTCATGTACCGGATCGAGCCCAGGCCGAGCCCGACGATCGTGATGACCACGAACGTCCCGACGTTGCCCCACCCGTTCTCCGGGTCCAGGTGGGCGAGCGCGAACAGCAGGGCCTGCACGACGATGCCGATCGCGACCCCCCACCGGGCGGTCAGGGTGCCCTGCACCAGCCCGCGGAAGTAGAGCTCCTCGAAGAACGGGGCGCCAACGACCGCGATCAGATACACGACCACGATCCCGACGGCGCGCCCGGTGTCGAAGGGATCGGTCAGCTCGGTCCGGCCTCCGGGCAGCAGCTGCTTGTCGATCGCCTGCAGCGCCGCCACGGCGATCGAGACCGCGATGACGCCGACGACCGCGAAGCCGGCACCCAGCGCGGCATCGACGAGGCGCGGCGGCACCAGACCGAGGTCGCGCAGCGACCCACTCCCCTTCACCCGCACCGCGACCAGACACGAGCCTCCGAGCCCGACCCACAGGCCCAGCGACGAGCCGAGCAGGAAGGCGGGATCGTTGCTCTCGTAGCCCGCGACGAGCAATACGACGCCGATGACCGTCGAGACCGCGAGCCCGACGAGGAAGCCGAGGATCGCGATGCCGCCGGCGCGCAACCCGCCCGCGGGGGCCGCCGGAGCGCACCAGCTGGCCGGGTTCGGATTGATCGCGCTCCGGGGATCTTGGGAAGCGGTAGCCGCCGGAGCGCCCCGAGTGACCGCGTTCGGATTGATCGCGCTCCGGGGATCTTGGGAAGCGGTAGCCGCCGGAGCGCCCCGAGTGACCGCGTTCGGATTGATCGCGCTCCGGGGATCTTCGGGAACGGAGGTGTACGCCGTCCATCCCGTCCCGTCCCACCAGCGCCAGGTCGCCTGGCGCCAGGGGTCCGCGTACCACCCCGGCGAGGCGGTCGCGACGGTCACGGGGTCATGCACCACCGCCCAATGGTCCCACTGGAGGTGGCGCCACGGGGAGCGCCTACGCGGGCTGCATCGAGGCGCGCTGCTCGATGAGCAGATGCTCGTCGATGACGAACGCGAGCTCGACCGCGAGCTCCTTGGTCTGGTCCCGATCGAACAGGTACGTCAGGAACTCGGGGTACGTCACGCTTGCCTCCAGGTGAGCCAGTCCCGTTGCCTCATGCACTGGAGGTGTCGGCCGGTGGGGGTCGGAACTTGAAGCGCTCGACCCGAGTCGGACGGAGCGTGGTCAGGCCCGGCGAATTCCGCCCAGCAGTGCGAGCTCCCGCCACTTCCAGTGGCAGTCGACCTGCTCGAACCCGAGACCACGGAGCCACCCGAGCTGCGTCTCGACCGGGGCCAGCTGGTTGGACGGGTCGTCGTCGTCCGCGGCCACACCGATGGCATCGAGGAACGCGGCGTGCAGCTCGGGGGTCGGCGAGGAGACGTGCTCGAGGTTGAGGAAGGCGCCACCGGGCCGCAGCCGGTCCCGGACCTCGCCGAAGAGGCCCTGCTTGCGCGCGTCGGCGAGGTGATGGATCGCGAAGGCCGAGACCACGAGGTCGAAGGTCCCCCACCCGTCCGGGAGCGCGGCGTCGAGATCGTGCTCGACGATCGTGACCCGCACGTCGTCCCGCGAGCGGAGTCGGACCCGGCGGAGCATCTCGGCCGAGAAGTCGACCGCGACGACCTGCGCGCCGGGGTGCACCTCCAGGACCCGGGCGAAGACCTCGCCGTCGCCGCACCCCAGGTCGAGGACCCGCGTGACCCGCGCCGGGAGCTGCTCCAACAGTGCCTCGTATCCGCGCGCGGCGCGGCTGCAGCTTGCGGTGCGCGAGATACGCCTCCGCGTGCTCGGCCTCGGTCCAGAGGTTGACGTTCCCGGTCATGCTTCCCGCTCCTGGCCCTGCGGGCCGGGCCGCTCAGGCCGCGCTCCACGTTCTGATCTGGCGACGGGATCGATGCCGACAGCTCCGATCATGGCCCGACGACCGTGTCGCGCGGCGGGCGCTCCCGCATCCGGATGATGCGGTTCACCGCGGCGAGATAGGCGCGCGCCGACGCCTCGACGACGTCGGTCGCCACGCCCCGGCCGGAGGCCTGGAGGCCGTCGACCTCGAGCTGCACGACGACGTCGCCCAATGCGTCACCGCCGCCGGTGACGGAGGAGACGTTGAAGTCGGTGAGCGTCCCGGACACCCCGGTTGCGTCGGCGATCGCGGCGATCGCCGCGTCGATCATGCCGTTGCCCTCACCGCTGCCGTCCACTTTGCCGTCGCCGTCGCTCAGGACGACCGTGGCCGTCGGCGTCGACACCGTGCCGCCCCGCACGTCGAGGCTCACGACGCTGAACTTGTGCACCACGCCGGTGCCGAGCTCCTCGGCGACGATCGCCTCGAGGTCGGCCTCCGTGATCTGCACCTTGCGGTCGGCCAGCTCCTTGAACCGGGCGAACGCCTGGTTCAGCGCGTCGCCCTGCAGGTGCAGGCCCATCTTCTCGAGCGAGTCGGCGAACGCATGGCGGCCCGAGTGCTTGCCCAGGACGATCTGCGCGGCTTCCTGGCCGACCGCCCCGGCGTCCATGATCTCGTAGGTCGCCGGGTCCTCGAGCACGCCGTGCTGGTGGATGCCGGCCTCGTGCGCGAACGCGTTCCGGCCGACCACCGCCTTGTTGTACTGGACCGGGTAGCCGGTCAGGCGCGAGACCATGCGCGACGCACGGGCGAGCTCCTCGGTGCGCACGCCGGTGGTGATCCCGTCGAAGTAGTCGGCGCGCGTGCGGATCGCCATCACGACCTCCTCGAGCGCGGCGTTGCCGGCGCGCTCGCCGAGTCCGTTGATCGCGCACTCGACCTGGCGGGCGCCGTTCGCCACGCCGGCCAGCGAGTTCGCCACGGCGAGGCCCAGGTCGTTGTGGCAGTGGGTCGACACGACGAAGTCGCCCCGGACCCGCTCGATCACGTACCCGATGAGCCGGCCGAAGTCCTCGGGCAGCCCGAAGCCGACGGTGTCCGGGATGTTGATGGTGGTCGCGCCGTTGTCGACCGCGATCTGGCAGACATCGCACATGAAGTCCGGGTCCGAGCGGAACCCGTCCTCGGGCGAGTACTCGACGTCGTCGGTGTAGCCCTTGGCCCGGGCCACGCTGGCCGCGACCTCCTCCTTGACCTGGTCGTGGGTCATCCGGAGCTTCTTCTTCATGTGCAGCTCGGACGTGGCCAGGAAGATGTGGATCCGGTTGCGCTCGGCGTGGCGCACGGCCTCCCACGCGCGGTCCACGTCGCGGAACGCGGTGCGTGAGAGCCCGGCGATGATCGGTCCGCGCACGTTGCGGGCGATCGCTTCGACGGCCTCGAAGTCGCCGTCGCTCGCGATCGGGAACCCGGCCTCGATCACGTCGACCCCGAGGCGCGCCAACTGCTCGGCGATCTCGAGCTTCTCGCCCACGTCGAGCGAGATGCCGGGAGACTGCTCGCCGTCGCGCAGGGTCGTGTCGAAGATCAGCACCTGGTCCATCGGGGGTCCTTCGGGGTGAGTGTGCATTTGGTCGGGTTGCCGGGGTTGGGGCGGAATTCGGCAAACAAAAGACCTCTCGGCCCGAAGGCACGAGAGGTCTCGGCGAGCACCGGGAGGCGCTCGCCCCTAGGTAAGGAGCAGTCCGTCGAAGTGCGTCACCAACGTCATAGGAAAGCAAAGTCTGTCACGCCGGGAGGAGCTCCGTCAACGTTCGCCACCGGTGCGCGAGACTGCTGCGGTGCTGAAGCTGCTGCGCCGGGGCGTGCTCGCGGGGATCCTCGCGGGTGGTGCGTACGCCGCCTGGCGCTTCCTCGCCGCCCGCGCCCCCGACACCGGCGGCGTCACGTTCCGCACGAGCCCGTTCCCCGGGCCGCCCCGCCCGGTGCCCAGGCCGACCCCGATTGCGACGCCCGCGGCCGACGTCGCCCCCGCGGCACCGTCCGGGCCGGCGCCGGTCTCGTCGAACGGTGCGTCACCGTGGGTCGAGCCGGTCGACGGCAGCTGCCCGCTCACGCACCCGGTCAAGGCGAAGCTGTCGAGCGGCATCTTCCACGAGCCGGGTGGCGGCAACTACGACCGCATCCGGGCCGAGCGCTGCTACGTCGACCCGGAAGCCGCGATCGCCGACGGGCTCCGAGCACCCAAGCGCTGACCTTCGGGTCGTCTTGTCCGATGAGCGCGGTTCCGACGTGCGCGCTCGAGCGGCACGGGCCCGGCCGGGAGGCTCGAGTGATCGCTTCCCGGTGACGGGGTCGGGCGGGCCGAGGTTCCAGCCCTGCGATTTTCGGGCGTGGTGGATCGAACAGAGCCAGATGAGGTTCCACCGGGCGGTCGGCCCGCCGGCGGCGTAGTCGACCTCGCAGTGATCGACCTCGAGGTACTCACGGCCCGAACACCCCTCGATCGAGCACTCGCGACCGGAGACGATCATCGCGGTGCGCACCTCGGCCGGGACGTGCCGACCCAGGTGCGCCACCGTTGCGATGTCCTTGCCCTTCTTGACGATCGCGGTGATGAACGCGGTGCTGAGCACGGCGCGGACCCAGTTGACGTTGACCGGCCCGGTGCCCGGGATCTCGCAGGTCTCACCGGGGAGGGCTTCACCGCGGACGAGGGCTTCGTGGTCGATCACGACGTGGAGCGTGGTGCCGACAGCCTTGGACGCGCGATCGTCGCCCAGGACCGCGTGGGCGAGGGCATCGGCCGCGTCGGCATCCTGCGCCTCGCGGTTCCCATCCGACCGGGCCTCCCGAAATCGGCGGCGGGTCCCGTCCTCGATCTTGGCCCGGATCGCGCCGCCGACCTCGGGCGTGACCTTGAAGTGGCCCTCGACCATCCCGTCGGCCGCGCTCCACATGCGGAACGACCGGGCCGCGTGCTGTCGCGCCGACCGTGCCGCCTGGTCCTCGCGCCGGGCGCGCACCGCGATGCACTCGTCGCGTAGGGCCACGATCCCCTTCGCCGCCGTCTTCAGCAACGAGCGCTCGACCGCAGGGTCATCGGTCGCGGCGGCCGCGATGAGCTCCGCTTGCCTTGACGAGACGCGCCCCGCGCGCACCGCGGCGTCCGTCGTCGGCAAGGCCTCGAGCCTGCCTGCGGTCTCGATCGCCCGCCTCGCCTCGCCCGAGCTCACCCCGACCAAGCGCTCGCAGAGGTCGGCTGCGCTCCGATCACGCCCGTAGGTGTGCGCGGCCGTGTCCTCGACGCGCTTCGCGGCCTTGCCCAACAACCCGTCGGTCAGCCGACGGATCGCGCCGATCTCCGAGACGACATCGATCGCGTCCTGCCCCGAGCACGACGAAGGGTCGAACCCAGCTGCGGCCGTTTCGAGCAACGTCCGTGCGCTCCGAAGATCGTCCATGATCACCCCCGAACCTTCTCACGGGGGTGGGACAGCTACGCCGCCGCCGGTCCCTTGGTCGCCCGCGGTCCGTTCAGCGAGACTTCGCCGATGGCGCGCGACCCCGAGCTCCTGAACTCAGTCCGGAACGCGCGGCGCAGATTGGCGAGTACCGGCCCGCAACGGGTTCGGGGCGCCGGCGACTTCGAGCGCGTGGCGCTCCCTGAACAGGACTGCGACGCGCTTCGCGACCTGCTGTTCACCGAGCATGCCTGCGCCGTCGTCGAGATCGGGTTCGCGTACGGCAGCTCTGCACTCGCCATCGAAGAGTCGCTGCTGTCCCAGGACCAGGCCGAGACGAGTCATGTCATCATCGACGCGTACCAGCACCTCTTCCACGACGCGGGCTGGGATGCGATCGACGGCGCAGGTCTGCGCAACTTCTGCACGCTGCTCCGAGAGCGATCGCAGCTGGCGCTGCCGCGCCTGGTAGCGCAGGGCTTCGTCGCCGACGCGGCGTTCGTCGATGGCAGCCACGTCTTCCACAACGTCTTCGTCGATCTCTCCTACCTACGCGAAGTCGTCCGACCCGACGGATTGATCGTCGTGGACGACTGCCACTGGCCCGCCGTCGCCACCGCGGTGCGCTACTTCGAGCTGAACACCGGGTGGCGCGCGGAGCCGATGAGCGAGAACACGCGGCTTCGCGCCTACCGGCTGCCGGATCCTCCCGAAGAGCCCGGCTTCGAGGACTTCAGACCGTTCCACCTCTGACTCGGTGCACTGCTGACTCGGTGCACTGCTGCTCCCGGGGAGCCGGGAGGCGCTCAGTCGAGCTCGATGGCGCGGGCGTCGACGACGCCGTCCTGGCCGCGCAGGGCATCGACCACGTCGCCGGCGACGGGCGTGGTCGTCGAGATCGCCATCAGCGCGGCCTGCCCCTCGGCGGTCTTGCCGACGTCCATGTCGTCGACGTTGACCCCCGCGTCGCCCAGGATCGTCCCGACCTTGCCGATCATCCCCGGCACGTCCGCGTTGCGGACCACGAGCATGTGGCTCGACGGCGGGACGTCGACGATGTGGTCGTCGATGCCGACGATGCGCGGCACCGCCTGCTTGCCGTAGAGCGTCCCCGCAACGTGGGTCGGTCGTCCCGCACAGACCCCCCGGAGCTCGACCAGGTTCACGTAGTCGCGAACCGACGCGACCTTGGTCTCCCGCACCGTCAACCCGCGCGCTTCGGCGAGCTGGGCGCGTTGACGAAGCTGACCGGCTCGTCGACCACCGGCGCGAGGACGCCCTTCAGCACGCCGAGCGTGAGCACGCGGCAGTCGTAGTCGGCGATCTGGCCCTCGTACCCGATGTCCAAGGTGTCGACGATGCCACCCGCGAGCGCGGTGAACAGCCGGCCCAGGCGCTCGACGAGCGGGAGGAACGGCTGCACGGTCGCGTTCGCCTCGGTCGCCGCGAGGTTGACCGCGAACGGCACGAACTCGCCCCGCAGCGCCAGCACGACCTGCTCCGCGATCGTCTGGCCGGCCTTGTCCTGCGCTTCGACGGTCGACGCTCCCAGGTGCGGCGTCACGACGACCTTCGGCAGCCCGAACAGCGGCGACTCGGTGGTGGGCTCGGTCGCGAACACGTCGATCGCGGCGCCCGCGACGTGACCCTGCTCGATCGCGGCGGCGAGCACCGTCTCGTCGACGATGCCGCCACGAGCGGTGTTCACGAGCCGGAGGCCCGGCTTCGACTTCGCCAGGAGATCCGCGTCGATGAGCCCCATCGTCTCCTTGGTCTTCGGGAGATGGATGGTGAGGAAGTCCGAGGTCGCGAACAGCTCGTAGAGCGTGGGCACGAGCTCGACACCGAGCTGGCGGGCGCGCTCCGCGCTGACGTAGGGGTCGAACGCGACGAGCCGCATGCCGAACGCGTTGCAACGCTGGGCGACGAGCACGCCGACGCGCCCGAGGCCCAGGATGCCCAGGGTCTTGCCGTACAGCTCCACCCCCGCCCACCGCGAGCGGTTCCACTCGCCCGCCTTGAGGTCCGCGTCGGCCTGCGGGATGTTGCGGGCCTGGGCGAGCATCAGGGCGATCGTCTGCTCCGCGGCCGACAGCACGTTCGACTGCGGCGCGTTGACCACCATCACGCCCTGGTTGGTCGCGGCGGCCACGTCGACGTTGTCGAGCCCGATCCCGGCCCGGCCGACCACGACCAGGTCGGTGCCCGCGGCGAGGACCTCCGCGGTGACCTGGGTCGCGCTGCGGATCACGAGTGCCGCGGCACCCGGGACCGCGCCGACCAGCTCCTCCGGCGACAACCCGAGCCGCACGTCCACCTCGAGCCCGGCGGCGCGCATCGACTCCAGCCCGCGGTCGGCCAGCTCCTCGGACACCAGGACGCGCTTGGTCACGGCGTGAGGTTAACCAGCAGGCCAGGAGCGCCCACCAAGCACGGAGCGGAGGCCGGAGCGAGCACGGAGGCGGAGTGCAGGCGAGAGCGGGCACGCAGTGCGACGCCGGACCGACCCGCAGTCGCGCAGGCCGGAGCGACCATCAATGGAGGAACTCTGCGATGCGTTGCACGCCCTCGTTCAGGTCGTCGTCGCCCAGTGCGAACGACAGGCGCGCGTACCCGGGCGCGCCGAACGCCTCGCCGGGCACGATCGCGACCTTGATCTCGTCGAGCATGACCTCGGCCAGCTCGGCGGACGTGGTGACCTTCCGGCCGCCGAGCTCGCGGTCGAGGACACCGGCGATATTCGGAAAGCAGTAGAACGCGCCTTCGGGCTCCAGGCACTCGACGCCCGGGATCTTGGCCAGCACCGACTGCATCGCGACGCCGCGGCGTGCAAACGCCGACCGCATCTCCGCGACGGCCGTGAGGTCGCCGGAGACCGCCGCGAGCGCGGCGCGCTGCGCGACGTTGCCGACGTTGGACGTCGAGTGCGATTGCAGGTTCGTCGCCGCACCGATGATGTCGCGCGGCCCGATCATCCATCCGACCCGCCACCCGGTCATCGCGTAGGTCTTCGCGACCCCGTTGACGACGATGCAGGTCTCGGCGAGCTCGGGGACCAGTGCGGGCATCGAGGTGAACGGATGCTCGCCGAATGTGAGGTGCTCGTAGATCTCGTCGGTCACGACCCAGATGCCGTGCTCCAGCGCCCAGCGGCCGATCGCCTCGACCTCGGCGGGCGGGTAGACCGCACCGGTCGGGTTCGACGGCGACACGAAGAGCAGCACCTTGGTGTTGGCCGTCCGCGCCGCCTCGAGCTGCTCCACCGTGACCCGGAAGCCGGAGGCCTCGGTCGTCGCGAGCGGGACGGGCTGTCCGCCGGCGAGCGCGATCGCCTCCGGGTACGTGGTCCAGTACGGCGCCGGGAGCAGCACCTCGTCACCGGGGTCGAGCAGGGTCTGGAAGGCGTTGTAGACCGCGTGCTTCCCGCCGTTGGTGACGAGCACCTGCGCCGCCTCGCAGGTGTAGGCCGAGTCGCGCGCGGTCTTCGCGGCAATTGCGGCACGGAGATCGGGGAGCCCGGGCGTCGGGGAGTACCGGTGGTTGACCGGGCTCCGGCAGGCCGCCACGGCGGCCTCGACGATGTGCGGAGGGGTCGGGAAGTCGGGCTCGCCCGCGCCGAAGCCGATGACCGGCTCGCCCGCCGCCTTGAGCGCCTTGGCCCTGGCGTCGACGGCCAGGGTGGCCGACTCGGCGATGGCCGCGATGCGGCGGGAGACTCGGGATTCGGTGGTCACCGCGCCATCGTTGCACGCCGCCCCCGTCGAATCCGGACCGATTACCGCGTCGGGACGGCCACGACCGGCGCCGCCCTCGGCCACCGGCCATCACGCGGCCCGACAATCGGCCGAGGGAGGTCTTCGGCGCATCCGCGACTCCCGGACCCACCCCACCCTCCCCTACCCTGTTCGCCGCATGGCGTTGCTCGGCCGCTCGGGGCGGCGGCTCCTCCCGCTGGTGCTCGTGCTGGGCGCGTTCGCCTCCGTGGGGGTCGCGCGTCCAGAGGTCGCCGCCGCCGCGCCGGCGACCCAGCCGCCACAGGGCTACGTCCTCGTGGACGCGGGGTCGGGGTGCCAGCTCGCGGCGAAGAACGAGCACCAGGCCTTCCTCACCGCGAGCACCGCGAAGCTGCTCACTGCGGTCACCGCGCTCGAGCGCCTCCCGCTCGACTCCACGGTCCCCGTGAGCGCACTCGCGGCCGGCCAGGAGGAGTCGAAGATCAACATGAAGGAGGGACAGGTCTGGAAGCTCGACGACGCGCTCCACTCCTTGCTGATCGTCTCCGCCAACGACGCCGCGTTCGCCATCGCCGAGCGGGCGGGGGGCAGCATCCCGCAGTTCGCCAAGGACGCGAACGCCACGGCGAAGGAGCTCGGTGCCGAGAACACGACGTTCGGCGACCCGGCCGGGCTCGACGACCGGACGTCCTACGCCGGCGGCACGCACATGAGCCCCTACGACCTCGCGGTCGTCGCCCGCAACGCGCTGGCGATCCCGGAGATCGCGAACACGACGAGGCTGCTGACCTACGACTTCACCGACCCGACGGGCGCGGTCCGCCACCTGACGAACCACAACAAGGGGTTCCTCACGACCTACCCGGGCGCCATCGGGATGAAGACCGGGTACACGAAGGCGGCCAACCGCACCCTGGTGACCGCCGCCACCCGCAACGGCCGCACGATGATCGCGGTGGTCATGGGCACGTGGGACGACACGGGATGGGCGGGCTACCTGCTCGACCAGGGCTTCACGAGCGCACCGGCGGCCTGCGGCGTCGAGCTGCCGCCGGTGCGTGCGGTGACCGCGGACACCCGCCGCCAGGTCTTCGAGGGGCTCCCGCCGGCGCTCGGCACGCCCGCGCTCGACGGCGGCGTGGCGGCGACCGTCGCGGGTGCGACCACGTTGACGCCGTCGACGATCAAGCCGGCAGAGCACGTCGCGGCAGGATCGACGAAGAAGCAAGCGGGCACGACGTCGACCACTCGTGCCCGCGCCGAGATCGTCGACGCGCAGGCCGCCGCCGCGACGCGCGCGGGCGGCGGGAGCTCCGGCTTCGCGCTCGGCACGATCCTCGACGTGAAGGTCGTGGTGGTCCTCGTCGTGCTCGTGCTGGTCGCGCTGTTCCTGCTGCGCCGGCGCGCGGTACGGCGCCAGCGGGCGCGCCGCATCGCGCGTCAGAAGCAGCTGGCCGAGGCGCGCCGGCGCCGGATGATCGACGTGGTGGAGCCGGGCGAGCCCGACGGCAACGTCCGCGTCGTCCCGCCCAACCCCCGCTCCCCCGTTTGACCGCTCCGTCCGTGCGAGAACCTGCGTCATGCGCGGGATTCCGCACGAACGAGAGCGGGGCTAGGCGACGGCTTCTTCGGCGTTCGGGTCCCAGGCGCGCAGGTCGGCGAGGCGGGGGTCGTTCGAGAACACCTCGACGATCGGGCCGTCGAGCGCGAGCCGGCGCTGGATCACGCGGACCTCGTTCTCCTGGTTCCAGAGCGTCAGCATGACCGCGACACCGAGCGCCCCGGCGCGGGCGGTCCGGCCCGAACGGTGCAGGTAGGCCTTGTGGTCCTCGGGCGGGTCGTAGTGCACGACGACGTCGACCGCGTCGACGTGGATGCCGCGTGCCGCGACGTCCGTCGCGACGAGCACCGGGAGCTTTCCGCTGGTGAAGTCGGCCAGCGCCCGCTCGCGCGCCGCCTGGCGCAGGTCCCCGTGGATCGCGCCCGCCTTCACATGCTCGCGCTGGAGCTGTTCGACGAGGCGGTCTGCACCACGCTTCGTGCGGCAGAACACGAGTGTGCGGTCCACGCCCCGGGCGATCGACGCCACGACCTTCACCTTGTCCATCTGGTGGACGAGGAGGAAGTGATGACGCATGCCCTCGACGGTGTCGTCCTCGGACTCGACCTCGTGCGACACGGGGTCGTGCAGGTACCGCGCGACGAGCCGGTCGACGCCGCGGTCGAGCGTGGCCGAGAACAGCATCGACTGGTGGTCGCCTTCGACGCGGTGGAGGATCTTCTGGACCTGCGGCATGAAGCCCATGTCCGCCATGCGGTCCGCTTCGTCGAGCACGAGCACCTGCACGTCGGCGACCGAGAGCTCGCGGCGCTCCATGAGGTCGATGAGGCGGCCGGGCGTGCCGATCACCACGTCGACGCCCTTGGTCAGCGCCTCGATCTGCGGCTCCATGCCGACACCGCCGTAGAACGCCTTCACCTTGAGGTTCTTCACCCGGCCGAGCGGGGCGAGCACGCCGCGCACCTGGTTGGCGAGCTCCCGGGTCGGCACCAGCACGAGACCGTGCGGGTGGCGCGGCTCGGCCTTCGTGATCCGATCGAGGAGCGGCAGCCCGAACGCGAGCGTCTTGCCCGAGCCGGTCTTGGCCTTGCCGAGCACGTCGCGCCCGGCGAGGGCGTCGGCGATGGTGAGGGTCTGGATCGCGAACGGCTCGGTCAAGCCCTGGCTGGCCAGGGCATCGACGAGCTCGGTCGACACGCCCAGCGCGTCGAAGGTCGTGGTCATCGAGAAGCTCGCTTTCGGTGGTGCGTCGGGAGGTGCGGGAGGGTCTCCCTCCTGCGACGCGACGACCGCGATCGCCACTGGGGCACGATCGGTACGAACTGCGTGAGGTTGACCCGCGAGCGGGGTCTTGGCTCGCGGGCACCAGGTTATCTCCCGGATGAGCCGGGGAATGACCGCCCGCTCATCCGGCCGGGTCGCCGCGGTCCCGTGAGCGGCCCGACGACCTGGTCCTCACCAGGGCATCGCCTGACCGCCGTTGGGGCGCAGGATCTGTCCGGTCATGAACGAGGCGCCCTCGGAGACGAGGAACAGGATGGTGTCCGCCACGTCCTGGGCCTCGCCGACCCGCCCGAGCGGGGCCATGCGGCCGAACCGCTTCTTGTACTCCTCGACCTTCTCGGGCACGACGTTGCCGTCCTCGTCCACGAAGTTGTGGCGGGAGAAGTTGGTGTGGATCACCCCGGGCGCGAGGGCATTGACCCGGATCCCGAGCGGTCCCGCCTCCCAGGCCAGCGTCTTCGTGAGCATCGCGACCGCGGCCTTGGTCATGCCGTAGCAGGCGAGGGTCGGCGCGGGCGTGTCGATCGCGCCCGAGGAGATGTTGACGATGTTGCCGGACTGGCGCGGCGCCATCACGCGCATCGCGGCCTGGCAGCCGTAGAAGCAGCTCTTCAGGTTGATGGCGAGGATCCGCTCGAAGTCGTCGTCGGTGACGTCCATCACCATCTTGTTGTGCGGGACGCCCGCGATGTTGCCGACGATGTCCACCCGGCCGAACTCGGCCTGCGCGCCGTCGACCAGCGCGTCGACCTGGTCGCGCCGGGTCACGTCGGTCGCGACCGCTCGGGCCGTCCCTCCCGCACCGGTGATCTCCGCCGCGGTCGCCTCGACCGCGGCCACGTCGATGTCCCCGCCGACGACGGACGCGCCGGCGCCGGCGAGCGTGAGCGCGGTCGCCTTGCCGATCCCGCTGCCCGCTCCGGTGAGGACGGCCACCTGGCCGGTGAGGTCGTATCCGCCGTTGGTCATCCGCTGCGCTCCAAGGGTCCGGTCCTGCGTGGAGTCCGGACACTACGCGGCGGGCCCGCACCGCCGCGGCGGCCCCGCCCGCCACTAGCCTGCGCGTCCTCCATGGCCCAGCTCACCGTCGCCACGTTCAACACGCACTGGGGCGTGCACCGCAACGGGCGGTCGTTCGACGTCGTCCGCCCGGCGCTCGCCCTCGACGCGGACGTGCTCGTGCTCCAGGAGGTCTGGCGGCCCAACGGGGGCCCGTGCTTCGTCGACCCGATCGCCGCGGGAATGAGCGCGTCGGTGCACGAGACGGTGTTCATGTCGGACCACAACCCGGCGCGGCCCAAGCAGCTGCACCCGCCGCCGGGGCGGCCCGGCACCTGCGGCGTGTCGGTGCTGAGCCGCCTGCCCGTCGAACGGGTCGTCGAGATCGAGCTCCCGCACGCGAAGGGCGACGTGGTCCACCAGCGCCGCAGCCTGCTCGTGACCGTGACCGTGGGCGGTCAGCGCGTGACGGTCGCGGGGATGCACGCCAGCCACCGGCTCTGGGGTTCCCTGCCGCAGGTGCGGCGGGTCGACGAGGCGTTGACGCGCCAGGGTGGGCCGAGCGTCATCGCCGGCGACCTGAACATGTGGGGACCGGTCGTCGGGCTGGCCGTGCGTCACCGGACCCGCGCCGTCATCGGTCGCACGTGGCCGGCCCGCCACCCGCACAGCCAGATCGACCACCTCTGGATCGACGACGGGCTGCGCGCGCTCGACGGAGGCGTCGCGCCGGCCACCGACTCGGACCACCGCCCGATCTGGGCGCGGCTCGAGGTCGTCGCGACGGCGTGAGGACAGCCGAGCGCGTGTGCGGTAGACAGCAGCGTCGATCCACCGGGGCCGCCCACGGCGCTCCGACGATCGCGGACCGGCGCTCGGCCGTGGGGGAACTTCGGAAGGAGGGGGTTGCAGGTGCACGAGGTACGAGGTGTGGTGGCCCGCGGCAAGGGCGAGCAGGTGCGGACCGAGACGATCCTCGTCCCTGACCCCGGCCCCGGTGAGGCCCTGGTCGGGGTGCAGGCGTGCGGGGTCTGCCACACCGACCTGCACTACCGCGAGGGTGCGATCAACGACGACTTCCCGTTCCTGCTCGGCCACGAGGCCGCAGGAATCGTGGAAGCGGTCGGGCCCGACGTCTCGAGCGTGGCGCCGGGGGACTTCGTGATCCTGAACTGGCGCGCGGTTTGCGGTGAGTGCCGGTCGTGCCGCCGGGGCAAGCCCTGGTACTGCTTCAACACCCACAACGCGACGCAGAAGATGACGCTGCCGGACGGCACGGAGCTCTCCCCTGCGCTCGGCATCGGTGCGTTCGCGGAGAAGACGCTCGTGGCCGCGGGCCAGGCGACGAGCGTCGACTCCAAGGCGTCACCGACCGCGGCGGGCCTCCTCGGCTGCGGTGTGATGGCCGGGCTCGGCGCGGCGATGTTCACCGGCAACGTGCAGCGCGGCGACTCGGTCGCCGTGTTCGGGTGTGGTGGCGTGGGTGACGCCGCGATCGTCGGCGCGCGCCTCGCCGGTGCCGCGAAGGTGATCGCGGTCGACCTCGACCCCCGCAAGCTGGAGCTCGCGAAGCGCTTCGGTGCGACCGACACCGTGAACGCATCGGACGGTGACCCGGTCGAGGCGATCCGCGCCCTGACCGACGGCAACGGCGCGGACGTCTGCATCGAGGCGGTCGGCCGGCCCGAGGTCATGCAGCAGGCGTTCTTCGCCCGTGACCTCGCCGGGACCCTCGTCCAGGTGGGCGTGCCCGACCCGTCCATGACGGTCGAGCTGCCGATGATCGAGTTCTTCGGTCGCGGCGGAGCACTCAAGCCCAGCTGGTACGGCGACTGCCTGCCGAGCCGCGACTTCCCGATGCTCATCGACCTCTACCGGCAGGGTCGCCTGCCGCTCGACGACTTCGTGTCCGAGACGATCGCGCTCGACGCGGTCGAGGTGGCCTTCGCCAAGATGGAACGCGGCGAGGTGCTGCGCTCGGTGGTCGTGCTCTGAGCGGCCCCGGCGAGTTCCCGTGGGGCACCTTCGTCATCAACGTGTCGGGGTCACTCGTCCTCGGGCTCGTGACCGGGATGGCGCTGTACCACGGGCTCGGTCCGATCCCGAAGACCGCGATCGGCACCGGCTTCTGCGGGGCCTACACGACGTTCTCCACCTTCTCGTACGAGACCGTGCAGCTCGTCGAGGCCGGCGACCTCGCCCCGGCCGCCGGCAACGCGCTCGGCAGCGTCGCCCTCGGGCTCGTCGCGGCCGGGCTCGGCCTCGCCCTGACTGCCGCGCTGTGAGCACAGGTACCGTGAGACCGTGAGCACCGCTGCAGCCCCCCAGCTCGTCGTCACGTCCGGGACGTTCTCGATCGACGGTGAGGACTTCGCCGTCGACAACAACATCTGGATCGTGGGCAACGAGGAGGAGTGCCTCGTGGTCGACGCCGCGCACGACGCGGGACCGATCATCGACGCGGTGGGTGGACGCCGGGTCGTCGCGCTCGTGTGCACACACGGCCACAACGACCACATCAACGCCGCGGTCGACGTCGCGGATGCGGTCGGCGCGCCGATCGCCCTGCACCCGGACGACCTCATGCTGTGGGAGCACGTCCACCCCGGCCGCGCGCCGGACCTGCTGATCGACGACGGCACGCGCTTCGTCGTCGGCGACACGACGCTCGTCGCGCTCCACACCCCGGGTCACTCGCCCGGCGGCGTGAGCCTCCACGACGCCGAAGGTCACGCGGTCTACGGCGGCGACACGCTCTTCAATGGCGGCCCCGGCGCGACCGGGCGCTCGTTCTCCGACTTCCCCACCATCATCGAGTCGATCCGCACCCGGCTGCTCACCCTCCCGGCCGACACGGTCGTCTACACCGGCCACGGGGACACGACCACGATCGGCGAGGAGGCGCCCGACCTCGACGCCTGGATCGCCCGCGGCCACTAGCCGGCCTGGAGGTCGAACGACCCAGGCCGCCGCGATCCGGCCCGGGCCAGGGTTGGCGTGCTCCTCGTCCGTCGCTCACCGAAGCCTCACATCACCGCGGTTGGATGGGTGGCATCACCGCACGGCTCCGTCTTCTCGACGGGGCTGCGGCAGGAACCCACACCGCGAGAGGACGAAACCATGAAGAAGCTCATCGCCGCCGTCACGACCGCCGGGCTGCTCGTCGTCGGCACCGCCGGCGTCGCCGCCGCGGCGGACTCGCCGACGACCAACACACCGGCGACCGAGGCGCCGGCCGGTCGCCATCCGGCCCTCCGGGCCCACCGGGTCAGGGCGGCGCTCAAGATCGCGGCGACCACGATCGGCATCGAGCCGAAGGCGCTCGCACAGGAGATCAAGGACGGCAAGTCCGTCGCGGACGTCGCCAAGGCGCACAACGTCGACCCGCAGAAGGTGATCGACGCGCTCGACGCCGCCGCGAACAAGAAGATCGACGACGCGGTGACCGCCGGCAAGCTCGACGCCGACAAGGCCGCCACGCTGAAGAGCAAGCTGCCCGACCGGATCGCCAAGCTCGTCAACGGCACGTTGAAGGGCAACGTGGAGAACCGGGTCCAGCGGGCCAAGCTCCGGCGCCACGCCCGTCGCGGCGCCGTCGACGTCGCGGCCAGCACGATCGGCATCGAGCCGCAGGCGCTGCGTGACGCGGTCAAGGGTGGCCAGACGATCGCCGACGTGGCCAAGGCGCACGACGTCGACCCGCAGAAGGTGATCGACGCGCTCGACGCGGCGGCGGCCAAGAAGATCGACGACGCGGTGAGCTCGGGCAAGCTCCAGGCCGACCGCGCCGCGAAGCTGAAGGACCGGCTGGACCAGCGGATCCCGACGCTGGTCAACGACACACCGCACCGCAAGGCGGGCGCGTCGTCCTAGACCTCACCCCCAGCGAGGGTCACGATGCCCGGGCGCACATGCGCCCGGGCATCGTCGCGTCCGTTCTCTTCGGGAAGCCGCCGGCGCTCGTCCGGCAATCGCGGTCCGACGATCGAGCGCCGGAGATCTTCGGGAAGCCGCCGGCGCTCGTCCGGCAATCGCGGTCCGACGATCGAGCGCCGGAGATCTTCGGGAAGCCGCCGGCGCTCGTCCGGCAATCGCGGTCCGACGATCGAGCGCCGGAGATCTTCGGGAAGCCGCCGGGACACGCGTAGGGTCGCGAGGTGACACGGGCGCGACGACGAACCACCGGTCAGCGACATGCGCGGCAAGGTGGTGGCGATCACCGGGGCCAACGCGGGGATCGGGCGGGAGACCGCGGTCGCGCTCGCCCGGATGGGGGCGACCGTCGTCATGACGGCACGAGACCCGGAGCGGGGGACCGACGCGCTGGCCGACGTGCGCGCCCGAAGTGCCGGCACCACAGTCGATCTGCTCCCGCTGGACCTCGCCGACCTGACCTCCGTGCGCGCGTGCGCCGCTGCGCTGCTCGCGGACTACGACCGCCTCGACGTCCTGGTCGACAACGCCGGGCTCGTGATGGCGCGCCGGACCGAGACCGCGGAGGGGTTCGAGACGACGTTCGGGGTGAACCACCTCGGCCACTTCGCCCTGACCACGCTCCTGCTCGACCGACTGCGCGCCAGCGCGCCGGCGCGGGTCGTGGTGGTGGCATCCCAGGCGCACAAGATGGCGCGCCGTGGACTGCGCTTCGACGATCTGCAGTCGACCCGTCGCTACCGGGGCTTCGACGCGTACAGCCGGTCCAAGCTCGCAAACCTGTACTTCACCCGCGAGCTCGCCCGGCGGCTCGCCGGCACCGGGGTGACCGCCAACGCCGCGCACCCGGGCTACGTCGCGAGCCGGTTCGGACGCGACGGCGACATGCGCTTCGAGCCCGTCCTCCGGCTCGGCGCCAAGCTGCTCGCGGTCAGCGCGGAAGAGGGAGCACGGACGTCCGTGTACCTCGCGTCGTCGCCGGAGGTCGAGGGCGTCACCGGCGGGTACTACGCGAAGTGCCGGCCCGCGGCGATGTCCAGGGCCGCGCTCGACGACGTCGCGGCCCGGAGGCTCTGGACGGTCAGCGAGTCCCTCCTCGCCACCGCCCTCGAGCCCTGACCTGTCCTCACCCGTCGGTTCCGGATCTTGGCGTCGTCTACCCCCCTCCACGGGGGGTAAGCGACGCCGAAACGAGTCGCGAGCGGGGTCAGCGGCGGTCGATGGCCTGGTCGGGGTGGCGGCTCCGGTAGATCGCGATGCCGTCGATGGTCTCGATGTACTCGTAGCGGGTGTCGACGTAGCGACGCAGCTCGGGGTACTTCGACATCGGCGAGTACTGCGAGCCCCGGAACGCGGCCGGCGACGTGTCGAGCACGTACTTCGGGGGGTGCGCCCGCAGGTCGTCCATCATCTGCGCGAACGCACCGGGCGTCGGCACGTTCGTCGACACGTCGCCGGCAGGACGGCTGCCCCAGTCACCCACCGCGAAGCCGTTGGTGATGAAGCGGCTCGCGGGACGCCGGTCGGACGCCCAGTAGATCTCCGGCATGTGGCCCCAGACGAAGATGTGGTCCGACACCGAGGTGTGCGTGTCCAGGTACTGGCTGACCATCTGGTACTTCGGGTGATCGCCCCAGGGGCGGACCCAGAAGCCGAGCAGCGAGAACGACATCGCGGAGATCGACGCGAAGACGATCGTCGCCTTGACGAGGCGCGGGCCCCGCGTGACGAGCACACCGGCGCTGAGGAGGCACAGCGGGGGCAGGAGCTGCAGGTAGTAGTGCCCGAAGAACCGGAACCCGACCGCGACCGACAGTGACGCGGAGAGGAGCCAGATCCAGAGGTCCGTGTCCGCGCCGGCGAACCCGTCGGTGGGGAGCGCACCGTCGACCCGCTCGGTCGACGCCACCTTCCGGGTGCGCCACGCGCGCGGCAACGACCAGATGATGGCCAGGTTGCAGCCGATGAACGCGAGCGTCATGACCGCGAACAGGCCCAGGACGTACGCGGACGCCGAGCCGAGTCCGAAGTACGACCCGTTCCCGAGGACGGCCCAGAAGAGCAGCTCGCCGGGGCCCACGAGCAGGGCGACCAGCGCGATCGGGATCGTGAAACCGACGGCCGCGCTGCCGATCCCGCGCCGGCCCCGGGCCCGCCACACGAGGTAGAGGACGGGGAGCAGCGTCGCCGCGCCCGTCTGCTTCGCGAGCGTGGCGATCGCCACCGCGACGCCGGCCGATCGGGGCCGGTCCCGCGCGGCCAGAAGGACCGCGGCGGTCATCGCCGGCAGCATGAAGACCTCGAAGTTCGCGGCCTGACCGTCCTGGGGCGCGAATGCGACCGAGGCGAGGATGAAGAGGATCCCGGCCAGCCATCCGGCCTTGTCCCCGTACCGGCGTCTGGCCTCGAGCGCGAGGAGGAGCGCCGTGAGCGCGACCGCGAGCATCGCGACCACGCGCACCGACCACAGCGCGCTCGTGGACAGGATGCTGAACGTCACCGCGTAGAGGTACGGCACCAACGGAGGTTTCCGATCGGTCGCGTCGTCGTAGAGACGTCCGCCCTCGTTGATGACCTCGGCCTGGGTGGCCAGGAACGTCTCGTCGGAGTTGAAGACTTGGACGAAGAACGCGGGGAGCCGGAGCCCGACCGTCAGCAGCAGCAGCACGGCGAACATCCGCCACGTCCTCGCGGAGCCGGAGCGCGAGCCCGGGGTGGCCGCGGGCAGCGCCGCAGACGGGTCGCACGGCGCGGGGACGCCGGCGCCTGCTTCGTCGAACGCGAGATCGATGGCCACCGGCGAGCCTTCGGAAGACGGAGCACCATTCTGGCCCGGACACCCCGCACAACGCAGCATCGCCCGGGCCGGTTCCCTCCCCGGGTGCCCGGGTCCCGGTAGGCCCGGGTGGCATGATCCCCCAACAGATGAGGAGCTTCGTCCGTGCCGGCGTCGGCCTGATCGTGCTGGCACTCCTGGTCACGACCGCCGGGACCGCGTCGGCCGAGACCCCGGGGACGACCAGCCCTTCGCCGGCCCCGATCGCGGCCGGCGGCCACCCCGAGGCGACGACCGCGGCCGTCCGCCGGGTGCTCGAGATCGCGATCCCCGCGGTCTCCTGGGCTGACGTCGCCACCGGCCACCTCCCCCACCTCCAGCGCCTCTTCGCGGCGTCCGCCATCGCGGACCTGGCGACCCGGTCGGTGCGGCAGCGCACCAGCCCCGCCGACGGGTACGCGGCGCTCGGCGCCGGCGCGCGTGCGGTCGGGTCCGCGACGTCGGGTCAGAACCTCGAACCCCGTGAGCGGTTCGGCGACAGCACCGCGGCCGAGGTCTTCGAGCGGCGGACCGGCGTGCCGCTGCGCGACAACATCGGCGTCCTCTCGATCCCGTCGATCACCGACGCGAACGACGGGCTGCCCTACGACGCGGTTGCGGGGACGCTGGGCAAGACCCTCACGGAGTCCGGCGTCGGGCGTGGCGTCGTCGCCAACGCGGACGAGGACGAGCTCGAACCCACCGCGGACCGGTTCCACCGCGAAGCCGCGCTGGCGATGATGGACCCGACCGGGCGCGTCCCCGCGGGGCGCGTCGACGACGGGCTGCTCATGCGTGACCCCGCCGCGCCGTTCGGACTGCGGCTCGATCGCAACGCGGTCATGCGGTCGTTCACCCAGGCGTGGGACTCGCGGGCGCGCAACGTGGTGCTCGTCGAGGCGTCGGACCTCGCACGTGCGAACGCCTACCGCCCGCTCGCCAGCGCCGACCAGCGTGCCGCGATGCGCCGCGCCGCGCTGCGCGCGACCGACAAGCTCGTCGGTCGGCTGCTCCGCCACGTCGACCCGGCCCACGACGCCGTGCTCGTCGTCGGGCCCTACCACAGCTCCCTCCGACGCGAGGTCACCGTCGCCGCGCTGCGGGGGCCCGGCATCGCGCCCGGCTTCCTCCAGACCGGAACGACGCGCCGGCAGGGCTTCGTCCAGATCGTCGACGTGGCCCCCACCGTCCTGAAGCTGCTCGGCATCGACCGGCCCGAGGAGATGGAGGGTCGGCCGTTCGACGTCGACGCCAGCTCCACGCCGTACCCGGCACGCGTGAAGACGCTCATCCGCGAGAACCGCGCCGCGGTCTTCCGCGACACCACGATCGGCAGGGCGACCGCCGCGCTCGTGGTCCTGACCCTGCTGCTCGCGGCGGCCGCACTCCTCGTCTTCCGGCGCCGCCTCGTCGGCGCGACCGAGCTCCTCGAGCTGGCCGCGCTCGCTGTCCTGGGCTTCCTCGTCGGCACCTTCGTCGCGGGCCTGCTCCCGTTCTACAAGTGGTCGAGCGGCACCTACTGGGCCTTCCTGCTGCTGTTCGCCCTCGTGTACGGCCTCGTCTGCCGCACGTTCGGCCGCCGACACCCCGCGGACGCGCTCCTCCTCGGGTTGGGCGGGATGGTGCTGCTCCACCTGGGCGACGCGCTCACCGGAGCCCGCCTCGAGTTCAACACGGTGTTCGGGTACACGCCGACGATCGGGATCCGCCTCGCCGGGCTCGGGAACCCGGGTTCCGCGCAGCTGTCGCGCGTCCGCGCTGCTCTTCGCCGCGCTGGTCGCGTGGCGTGTCGCCCCCCCGGGCGGGCGGCGGGGTGCGGTCGCGCTCCTCGCCCTGACCGTGGTCGTCGTCGGCGCGCCCTTCTTCGGCCAGGACTTCGGCGGCGCGATCTCCGCGGCTCCGGCGTACCTCCTCCTCGGGCTGCTGCTCTACGGCCGGCGGATCACCGTCAAGGCAGTCGCGCTGCTCGCCGCGGTCCTGGTGGGAGCAGGCCTCATCGTCGGTCTCATCGACCTGACCCGCCCGTCCGACAAGCAGACCCACGTCGGGCGCTTCTTCCAGAAGGTCGGCGACGAGGGCGTCTCGGGCTTCACGACCGTGGTCGGCCGGAAGCTCTCGCTCATGCTCCAGACGTTCCACAACACCGGCTGGGTGCTGCTCGTGCTGGGCATCATCGGCACCCTCGCCTACCTGGCGTGGCGCACCGACCGGCTGCGGATGCTCGCCGTCGCGGTGCCGGTGCTCGAGCCGATGCTCGTCGCGTTCGCGGTGCTCGCAGTGCTCGGCACCGTGCTCAACGACTCGGGCGTGCAGGTGATGGGGATGATGCTCGCGGTGCTGGTCCCTACGCTCGTGGTGCTGGCCTGCCGCGAGCTCGTGCCCCCCGAGACCGAGCCGGGACGAGCAACCGGCCCGCGACCACCGGAGGTCAGCGCGGGCGCGGCCGGGACAGCGCCAGCGCGTTCTCCCGCATGACGAGCCGGACCTCGTCGTCGGAGAAGCCGTCGAGATCCTTCACGAAGCTCACCGGGTCGGCCAGGCCCTCGGCGTGCGGGTAGTCGGAGCCGAACACGATCCGGTCCGCGCCGATCGCCGCCCGCAGGCCGATCAGGTCGTCCTCGTAGTACGGCGAGACCCAGACGTGGTCGCGCAGATCCTGCACGGGGTCGCCGCCGGGGAACGCGTTCGGGGCCTGGGCGTAGGACTTCTTCATCTTCTTCACGAGCAGCGGCGCCCACTCGCTCCCGCTCTCGATGGTGGCGACGCGCACGTTCGGGTGACGGGCGAAGACGCCGTGGCAGATCAGCGCGGCCATGGTGTCGTAGATCGGGCGGTCGGCCGACGTGATGATCTTGAACGGGTTGTGGCGGAACGCCTCCATCTCGCTGGTCTCGCCCCACTCCGCGGCGTAGCGGTCGTAGCCGCTCTCGCCGGAGTGGTAGGCCACGACGATGCCGGCCTCGGCGACGCGGGCCCAGAACGGGTCGTACACCGGGTCGCCCGGTGAGCGGAACCCGGTCGGCGCCTGCACCGGTCCCGCGCGCATCACGATGACCTTCGCTCGGTTGGCCAGTGCCCAGTCGAGCTCGCGCACCGCGGCCTCGGGGTCGAGGAGCGTGAAGTACGGCGCACCGAAGATCCGGCCCCGGTAGTCAAACGTCCAGTCGTCGAGGAGCCACTGGTTGAAGGCGTGGAACGCGCCATGGGCCGCGTCCGGGTCCTGCACGAGTGGCTGCTCCATGCCGACGCCGAGCGTCGGGAAGAGGAAGCAGCCTTCGACACCCTGCTCGTCCATGACCGCGAGCCGTGCCCCGGGCTCGCGGTACGCGGGGCTGATCGGCTCGAGGTCGCCGAACGCGGCACGGATGTCGTCGCCCGCCTTCCGACCCCGGAAGTACTCGTCGAGCGCGCCCGGTCGCGCGACCGGGTCGAAGGTCGGGTTCGGGATGAAGCGGTTGACCCGCCCACCGACGAGGAGGCGTCGCTTGCCGTCGATCTCGGCCCACTGCACCGTGCGCTTCGCCAGCGCCGGGTCGAGGTGCCGGGTGAAGGCGTCCGTCGCCTCGTAGTAGTGGTTGTCCGCGTCGAAGAGCTGGAAGTCCACGGAAGTCGTCGCCATGGCTCCGACGGTAGCGCCTTCGGTGGTCGTCAGACCTTGGCGCGGTCCGTCAGCCAGCCGAGGATCTGCTCGTAGATCCCGAGGATCCGGTCGCCATAGGTGTCGGCGGTCGCCCAGGTGTGGGTGAGGGCGGCCCACGTCGTGACCGTCCCCTTCAGGAAGTGCCGGTCGAGCTTGGGGTTCACCGGCGGCGGGTTCAGCTCGGCGTTCGTGAGGTGTGCGTCCGCGTAGACGCGCAGCTGCTGGAGCTGGGCGCGCACGCCGGTGCGGGCGTCGGGGAATCGGTTGCCCGTCGCGCAGCTGTCGCACGCGCCCATCCCGGCGAAGTTGTTGTCGGTGCCGAGCACCTGACCGCCGGCCGGGAAGGAGAAACCACCGGTCTCGAGCATCGACTGCGCGAACGCGATGTCGCTGCGAACACCGACCGCCGCCCCCTCCTCGATGTAGTACTGCGCGAGCGTCGCCATCGGCACCGTCGTGTGCGCGTGGTGGTGGGTGCCGTCGAACCACGCCGTGAGCTCCTCGGCGCTGAGGCGGGCCGGACCGAGGATCGGCGTCGCGGGTCCGGCGAGGATCGCCTCCCACCGCGCGGTCCAGAACTGCGCCTCGTCGCGGCTTGCCGCCGCCGCCGCGACCGCCTGCTCGCGCTGCGGGAGCTCCCGTTGCAGGTTGGCCGCGAGGGTCACCAGGCGGTCGCGCTCCCGGCGGGCCAGGTCGGCAGCCGCGGTGGCAGCGGCCCGGTCGCGCCTGGCCTCGTCCACCAGGTCCCGCTGGCGGACCCCGACGCGGCGCACGAGCTCGTGGCGGTAGGCGAAGTCGCCCGCGCTCCCCGACGCGAGCAGCTGGGACAACGGGGTCACGGACGGGCCGTCGCGGTACGCGGCGGCCGCGAAGCGCGAGAGGCGCGCCCGCGAGCTCGCGAACCGGGCGGCGGCCTGGTCGGCGAGCTGCGACAGCTGGTCCGTCCGGGCCCGGGCCGCGTCCGCGAGCCGTTGTGCCTCGACGAGGCGAGATCGCGTCGCGTCGCGCCGGGCCGTCGCGGCGGCCACCACCTGGTTGCGCCGGGCCACGACGGCTGCCAGCGTCGCGACGCGCGCTGACGGGTCCGTGACGACCCGGGAAGCCGTCGCGGACGCGTTCGCGCCGGGCGCGGCGGTCGCGGTGCTCGTCGGCGCGGCGCACGTGACAGATGCCACAGCGGCGACCAGCAACCCGAGTGCGACGAGCGCGCGGCGTTCCACAGAGCTCGTGATCGACATGGAGAGCGCCGATCTTCACACATGGCTCCTGTGCGGTCCCGCCGCGCTCGCGACCACCTCGACGAGGCGCGTCGACGGAGGCGCACCGAAATCGGTCGAGAAGGTTCAAGAAACGCGAGCCGTTCTGCCGAAACCAGTGTCTGTCCCCCTGCGGAGTCGAACCACCTACCCGGGGACCGAGGCGGAGTTCCGAGTGTTCATCTTCTTCCTGCAGCTTCGCGAGACGTTGCACGGAGGACGCGTCTACGTCTTCTCGATCCTGGTCCTGTTCACGTGGGCCCTCTGGTGCGTGAAGGCCTCCCTGTCGCGTCGCTACCGCCCGTGGACCCGGGACTACGAGACCACGGCATCCGTCGTGATCCCGGTCGTCGACGAGCCCGTCGGGCTGTTCCACGAGGTGCTCGACCTCATCACGGAGCAACATCCCCATCAGACGATCGTGGTGATCAACGGACCGCGCAACGAGAAGCTCGAACGCGTGTGCGACACCTATCCCGGCGTCCAGTGGGTGTGGACGGCGGTGCCGGGCAAGCGGAACGCGATCGACGAGGGCCTGAAGCTCTGCACCGGCGACATCGCCGTGCTCGTCGACAGCGACACGCTCTGGACGCCGGGCACGCTCACCGAGCTGGTGAAGCCCTTCGCGAACCGCAAGGTCGGCGGGGTCACCACCAACCAGCGGATCGTCGACTACGACCGCAACATCCTCACCCGGTGGGCGGACTGGCTCGAGAGCATCCGGGTCCAGTACTCGATGCCCGCGATGAGCGTCCTCGGTCAGGTCGGCTGCCTCCCTGGCCGGACGATCGCGTTCCGACGCTCGATCCTCGAGGCCGCGATGCCCGAGTTCCTCAACGCGCGGTTCCTCGGCGTGTTCCTCGAGGTGAGCGACGACCGGACGCTCACCAACCTGTGCCTCAAGCAGGGGTACCGGACCGTGTACCAGTCCACGAGCCTCGTCTACACGGACGCCCCCGTCGGAGTGCAGAAGCTCGCCAAGCAACAGCTCCGCTGGGCGCGGGGCAGCCAGTACAACACCTTGCGAATGCTCCCATGGATGATGCGCAACGCACCGATGCTCGCGCTCTTCTACATCTCCGACATCGTGATGCCGTTCCTGCTGCTCGCCGCGACGACGGGCTTCATCGTGCGGGTCATGAACGGCGAGAACGTGAATTTCTACGAAGGAATCACGTTCGGCTACGGCGCCGTCGTCGGCACCGCCATCATCGTGGTCCTCACGCTGACCGCGACCTGGATCTCCGCGTACGTGCGCCAGAGCCGTCACTTCGACGAACGGCCGCGTGACCTGTGGCTCCTGCCGGCGTTCACCTTCCTCAACACGTTCATGCTCATGCCGATCCGCATCTACGGATTCATGCGCATGGCGAAGAACGACGGTTGGGGGACGCGTCGCAACGCGTTCGACGGCAAGGGCGCGCAGACGCAATCCAACCCGTGGGCCGCCATCCCGTACGTCCTCGCGTTCACCTTCCTTCTCATAGGGGTCGCGTACCATGGCTAAGCGCAGCATCCTCACGCTGATGACGGCCCTGCTCATCGCGATCGGTGCCTTCGTCTACCTGTCGCCCGCGGCACCGTCTCCCGCGCTGCGGGCGGCCGAGGCGCGCGCCCAGAAGATCGCGTCGGCCAACGCGTCGGTGACCCACGGTGCCGTTCCGGTCACAACCAGCGACTCCGCCGTCCGACGGGCCGAGCAGCGCAAGGCACGCGCGAACGCGCGCACGAACGGCCGCGACCGGCTGGACGGGCCACCGCGCACCATCACGAAGACGAAGACCGTCGTCCTGCACCGCACACACACCGTGTACAAGTCGGTCACGGCCGCGCCCTCGGGAGCGCCGTCGACCAATGCGCCCGCGAGCGCCGACCTGGTCAACGTCACCGCCCCGCCCCCGCCCCACGCGCCGACGTGCACCGACTTCAAATGGCAACAGGACGCCCAGGCCGCGTACGTGCGGAACCTCGCGGACCCGTACGGCCTCGACGGCGCAGTCGGCGGGCTCAACGACGACGGCATCGCGTGCTCGCTCCTCCCGGTCGACCCGGGCCGCCCGGCGTCGACGCCCGCGGGCGCGAAGCCACCGGAGCCGCCCGCGCCCGAGGGACTGCCGACCACGCCGACGATGGATCAGCTCCTCTCGCCCGACCTCAACTACTTCGGCGTCTCCACCCCGCAGGCGCCGTTCGACTGGAAGGACTACGAGCTCTTCGTCAACGCGGCCAAGAAGCGCCCGAACCTGCTCATGTTCTTCTCCGGGTGGGATCGCGACTACCCGAGCGACAAGATCACCACGACCTGGCGGCGCCAGATGCTCCCCGTCATCACGTGGGAGCCGCGGTCCACCGTGCAGGCGACCGGCGACACCGAAGACGCCCCGCAGACCGACGGCCTGACGCTGGCGTCGATCATCAACGGGGAGCACGACGACTACATCACGAAGTACGCGCAGGACGTGGCCAAGCTCGGCCTGCCGGTGGGGATCCGGTTCGCGCACGAGATGAACGGTCCCTGGTACCCGTGGTCCGAGCAGGCCAACGGGAACCACGAGGGCGAGTACGTCCAGGCATGGCGCCACGTGCACGACATCTTCACCGCCAACGGCGCGACCAACGCGATCTGGATCTGGAGCCCGAGCCGCGTCGACCCGTACCCGAACATCGACCTGCACGAGCTCTACCCGGGCGACGACTACGTCGACTGGCTGGGCATGACCGGCTACTTCCGCCACGTCGACCAGACCCCCAGCTTCGACAAGACGTTCGGCAAGACGCTCACCGCGTTCCAGTCGATCGCGCAGAAGCCGGTGTTCCTCTCGGAGGTCGGCGCGACCGAGTCCGGCAACAACGGACCGAAGAAGGTGGCCTGGATCAAGGACCTCTTCGCGGGGATCAAGGCGAACCCCCAGATCATCGGGTTCTCCTGGTTCGACCAGAGCATCGACGGCAACGACTGGCGCATCGAGTCGTCGTCCGCGGCGACGTCAGCGTTCGCCGACGGCGTCGCCGACCCGAGCTACGGCGCGGGGGTCTGGCAGCCGCGGTAGCTCCCAGGCGGCCACGCTCGATCTCGGTCGGTGGTGCTCGACGCGTGGGTACGCTGCGTGGGTGCGCGATCGCTTCCCCGGTGTGCGTGACAGCTGGGCCCGCTTCGACGGCCCCGCCGGCACGCAGATGGTCGACACCGCGATCGCCGCGATGCGCGACCACCTCGAAGGCGGCACGTCTGCGAACGGTGGTGGGCGCTTCGCCGCCAGTGTCGCGACCGGGCGTATGGTCGGCGACGCACGCGCGTCCGTCGCCCGGCTCCTGGGCGCGGACGCCGGCGGGATCGTGTTCGGACCGAACATGACCACGATGACGCTCGCGTTCACCCGCGCCGTGTGCCGGACGCTCGTGGCCGGCGACGAGGTGCTCGGCACGCAGCTCGACCACGACGCGAACGTGACCCCGTGGCGGCTCGCGGCGGACGACTCCGGGGCCACGATGCACCTCGCGCCGTTCGACCCCGCGACCGGGCGGCTGCCCGTCGGACGCATCGTGGAGCGGATCGGGCCGCGTACCCGGTGGGTGGCGATCACGGGTGCCTCGAACGCGCTCGGGACGATCCCTGACGTCACCGCGGTGGCCGACGCCGCACACGCCGCCGGCGCCCGGGTGTTCGTCGACGCGGTGCACCTCGCACCGCACCGGGCGATCGACGTCGGCGCGCTGCACTGCGACGTCCTCGCCACCTCGCCGTACAAGTGGTACGGCCCGCACGCGGGCGTGCTCTGGCTCTCTCCGGAGCTGCGCGCCGGTCTCACGCCCTACAAGGTTCGTCCTGCCCCGGACACTCCGCCGGAGCGGTGGGAGACCGGCACCCCGGCGTACGAGGCGATCGCCGGTACCCGGGCCGCGGCCGAGTTCCTGCTCACCACCGGCATGGAGACGCTCGCGAAGTCCGAGGCCGACCTGTTCGCGCCGCTGCTCGAAGGGCTCCTGGCGCTGGCCGCGGTCGAGGTCCACGGCCCGCGGACCCTCGAGGATCGGACACCGACGGTCTGCTTCTCGGTGGCCGGACGCACCGCCGACGAGGTCGCCGCCGCGCTCGCAGCCGAACAGATCGCGGTCTGGGGCGGGCACTACTACGCGGTCGAGGCCATGGACGCGCTCGGGCTCGCCGCGAGCGGCGGCGCGGTTCGCGCGCGGGGATCTCCTGCTACACGACCGCGGACGACGTCGAGCGCCTGCTCCGAGCCGTGGCCCGGCTCGCATGACCCGGATCGCCGTCCCGACCCACCGCGAGGCTACGGTCCGGACCGTGCCCCGGGGTGACGAGTGCCGGGGTCAGGAGTGGAAGAGCCGATGAACCGATCCGAGTGCCGAGGTGTCCTGCTCGCCGTGGCGGCCCTGCTCGTCCTCGGCTCCCTCACCGACGTGCTGGTCGGCTGACCGGTGACCTGGATCGTGGCCATCGCCGCAGTCGCGGCGATCGTGATCGTGGTGGCGGTCGCCTCGGTCTGGATCCGGCGCCTCCGCGCGCAGGTCGCCGCCGAGCAGCACGACCTCGACGAGGCACGGCGGTCCACGCAGCACCTCGAGACCCGGGTCTCGACGCTGCGCCAGGAGCTCTCCGAGCAGCACCGGTCGAACGCGGAGCTCACCGCCAAGCTCCGCGGCGCGGGCGACACCCGTGCCAACGGTCTGTGGCAGCTGGAGCGCCTCCGCCAGAGCCGGCTGGCCGGGACGCCGACGTTGCCCGTCGCGAACGGCCCGGGCATGAACGTCGGTGCCGACCTCGGCGCCGCGATCGCACTGGAGCTCGAGCTGATGCGCGAGGAGGTCGGCACCTACGCAGAGGTCACGGGCATCGACCTCGGCCACCCGGTGAGCCCGCGAGAGGCGCTCGCCGTGCTCCGCGTCGTCCAGGAGCTGGCCGCGACGCTGGCCAAGCGCGCCGACGAGCTCAAGATCTCGGTCGACCGCGATGGTGACGCCGCCCGGGTGGTCGTGCACGCCGCGGGCTGGTCCGACACGGCGCCGAACCACGCCACCCTCGAGCAGGGCGTCGCCGCGCTCGACGGCACGATCGAGCTGCGGCCCGAGACCGGGATGCTCACCGCCGAGGTCCGGCTCCCCTCCGCGTGAGCTGAGGACCCATCCATGCGGGACCACGAGCTGCGCTGCCGGATCCCGACCGGGCTCTGGGACGCGCTCCAGGCGCGGAGCGCCGCGACCGGTGAGCCGGTGCGGCACCTCATCTCGACCGCGCTGGCCGACTCGCTCGACATGGAGCACCAGACGCTGTTCCAGGTCTCCACCGTCGGCGCGCTGGTCGAGGGGGTGTACGAGGGCGCGGTGCGAGTGGGGACGCTGCGCGAGCACGGCGACTTCGGTCTGGGCACGTTCGAAGGTCTCGACGGCGAGCTGATCGCGCTCGACGGGACGTTCGCTCGCGTCCGCGGCGACGGCGCGCTGCACGAGGTCGACGACGATGCCCTGAGCCCCTACGCGGTCATCACGCGCTTTGTCGCCGACGAGGTCGCGACCATCCCCGCGGTCGACTCGCTCGACCAGCTCTGCGTGACGCTCGACGCCCAGCGCGACTCCGACAACCACTTCTTCGCCTTCCGGGTCACGGGGGCGTTTCCGTCGCTGCACGTGCGGGCTGCGTGCAGGGTTCCGGAAGGAACACCGCTCGTGGACGCGAGCATGCAACAGGCCGAGTGGCGGCTCGAAGGCGTGCGGGGCACCCTCGTCGGCTTCTGGTCACCGGAGTACGCGGCCCGCTTCGACGTGCCCGGGTACCACTTCCACGTCGTCGACGAGGACCGTCGGCGCGGCGGACACGTGCTCGACTGCTCGACCGGCACCCTCGAGGTCTCGCGCCAACGGCTCGAGCAGCTCGTGCTCGCCCTACCCGAGACGCCGGACTTCCTCCGGGCCGACCTCCACCACGACCCGACCGTCGCCCTCGACCGCACCGAGCGCGCCCACTGACCCACGGGGCACCCGACCACGGCCCCCACGCGGCGGGTCAGGCGGCGAGGGTCATGACCGCGGACTCGACGAGCTGGAGCTGCTCGAGTCCCGGCAGGCGCTGCACCCGGCGGTCGATCCGCCGGGTCGTGGCCCGGCCGTCGTCGTCACCGAACAGGTAGGCCGAGAGGAACCGCATCTCGGCGGGCGGGATCACCCCCGAGCCGACCGGAGCCCAGAACGACCGCAGTGCCCATCGGGTGAGGCGCCGGGCCCGCCAGCTCGTGTGCAGGCGCTTCCCCGCCTCGGACGCGTAGAAGTCCAGATGGCGACCCTCCTGGCGCATGATGCGGTGCAGCAGCTCGGTCAGGAGCGGATCGCCCGCCCGCCGCGCCAACAGCCCGTAGCTCGCTTGCGCGCACGACTCGTTGATCGCGCCCCACGTCATGTGCAGCGCGACGAAGTCGTCGCCCGCGAGGGTCGAGCCGACGAGCGAGACCAGCGGGCGGACGCGGTCGCGCACCCCGAGGCTGCGCCGAAGCGTGCCCACTCTCGCATCGCCGCCAACCCGACCGTGCGCACGCAGGACCGCCGCCAGCGCTTCGCCGTGCCACAGCTCCTCGTGGTTCCAGAACGTCAGGAACGCGGTGATCTCCGGATCCGCGTGCGCGGGCGTGACGAGCAGGTCGCGCAGGTAGCAGACGGTGTGGTACTCGACATCGTGCATCGCTCCGATGCAGCGCAGCACGCCCGGGTCGAGCGGGTGCGCCTCGAAGTGCGAGAGGTCCAGGTCGTCGAAGACGATGGGACCGGTCCGGTGCTTGTAGTCCGCGATGTCGAACGGCACGACCGGAATCTACCTACCTCGGTCGGCCGCGCGCGCTCGACGGGCAGCTCAGCGGTAGACGTTGATCGCCTCGTCGAGCCCGATACGAGCCGGGTCCGCGCGGCCGGTCGCGACGAGCACGAACTGATCGGGAGCACCGGTGATCGCGGGGCCGCCGCCGGACACCGGGAACGGGTCCAGACCCTCGAGCTGCAGCGTCACCGGCCGGTAGCCCTGGTCGCTCAGCACCTGCGCGAGGTGCGAGATCGCGACGCGCGCGGCAACGTCACGCTGACCCCCCACCGTGGCTCGCGGCCGCACTCGAGCCGAGCGCGCGCCGGGACCGGCCGCATGGTGAACCGCGGCCGGTCCCGACATCAACGCACGGGGCGGGTTTTCACGCGTGCGTGACGACCGTCACGCGTTCAGTCCTCCGCGAGCAGCTGGTACAGCTTCTTGCGCGCGTCGCGCACGATCGTGGTGGCCCGCTCGACCTGCGACGGGTCGGCCGCGATCGAGATCTGCTTCACCGCGAGGTGCAGCTGCGCCAGGGCGCCGCGCAGGTCGTTGCCTTCGGCCGCGTTGGCGCCCGCGAGGTCCCACGGCGTGCCGCCCGCGGCCTCGATCCGGCGGGCCAGCTCGGCCCGACCGGACTCGGTGATCTCGTACACGCGCTTGCCGTCACGCTCGGCGGACTGGGCCAGCCCCTCGTCCTCGAGGAGCTGCAGCGTCGGGTACACCGAACCCGGGCTGGGTCGCCACGCCCCGCCGGTCTTGTCCTCCAGGGTCTGCATCACGTCGTAGCCGTGGCCCGGCTGCTCGGCGAGGGCGGCGAGCAGCGCGGTGCGGATGTCGCCGCGGCGCATGCGCCGGCGACCCTCCCACCGCGGTCCACCGTGACGGTGGCCGCCCCGCCCGCCACGGCCGCCGCGGCTGGCGCGCCCACCCGGTCCCGGTCCTCGCTCGTCCATGACGTCCCCTTCCGTCGTCTGTCGTGCCCTGCGCCGGCCCTGGCGCTCCGGCCCGTCGCCCCAGGGCGACCGGCGCGCTCGTGCCTGCTCTGCTCGCTCGTACATCTGTGCTCACTCTCGTTCGGGAGCTCGTTCTCGCTCCGGAAATCGTTTCGAGTATCATGATATATCGCGATCGCTCGCATTGCAAGGCGGGTTCCCCGCCCTAGCCTGCAGGCGTGCCGATCCGGGTGGTGGTGGCCGAGGACTCGCTCCTGGTGCGCGAGGGCATCGCCAAGCTCCTGGGCGCCCAGGCGGACCTCGAGATCGTGGCCCTGGTCGAGGACCTGCCCTCGCTGCTCGACGCGGTCGACGCCGATCCACCCGACGTGGTCGTGACCGACATCCGCATGCCCCCCACGGGCAGCGACGAGGGGGTCCAGGCCGCCACCCGGCTGCGCGAGACCCACCCCGATCTGGGCGTGGTCGTGCTCTCGCAGTACGCCGAGCCCGCGTACGCCCTGGCTCTGCTCGACGCCGGCTCGGAGCACCGGGCCTACCTGCTCAAGGAGCGGATCTCCGACCCGGACCAGCTCGTCGGCGCAATCCGCGAGGTCGCCCGCGGAGGCTCGGTGATCGATCCCAAGGTCGTCGAGGTCCTGGTCAACGCGCGCAGCCGGGCCCGCACCTCACCACTGGCGCACCTGACGCCCCGCGAGCGGGAGGTGCTCGCCGAGATCGCCCAGGGGAAGAACAACGCCGCAGTCGGCGCCGCCCTCGGCCTGTCCGAGCGCGCGGTCGAGAAGCACATCAGCTCGCTGTTCGCCAAGCTCGGCCTCTCCGAGGAGCGCCAGGCCCACCGCCGGGTGAAGGCCGTTCTGCTCTACCTGGCCGAGGACGGCGCTCCAGGGGGCTAGCCCCACCGGCGGCGCGGGTGGGCGCACGCTGGGCGCCGGTTCGCACCGGTGACACGATGATTCATGATCCCCGCCGAGGAGGCCATGATCGAGAGCACGGCAACCGTGGGAGTGCTGATCGTCGACGACCAGGCGCCGTTCCGCGACGTCGCCCGGACCGTCGTCGCGCTCTCGCCCGGATTCGACGTCGTGGCCGAGGCCGCATCCGGCGAGGAAGCGGTGACCGCGGCCGTCGAGCGCCGGCCACAGCTCGTGCTGATGGACATCAACCTCCCCGGCATCAACGGGCTCGAAGCGACGCGCCAGATCGTCGAGGCGCGCCCGGACACGATCGTGATCCTGCTCTCGACGTACACGCGCGACGATCTGCCCGAGGACGCGCGGAGCTGCGGTGCAGCGAAGTACGTGCACAAGGAGGACTTCAGCCCCGCGGTCCTGCGCGAGACGTGGGACGAGTGCGGCCCCGACGGCGCCGCGCCGCGATAGTCAGCCCTCGCGTCGCATCGCGACCTGCGCGGCGCGCATGCCGCAGATGCCGTGCACTCCACCGCCGGGTGGGGTCGAGGACGAGCACAGGTACAGCCCATCCACCGGCGTGGCCCACGGGACGAGCGATGCCACCGGCCGTGCGACGAACTGACGGAGGTTGGCGAGCCCGCCGTTGATGTCACCCCCGATGTAGTTGGCGTCATGACGCTCCATGGCTCCCGGGCCCATGACGTGCCGGGCCAGGACGCGGTCGCGAAAGCCGGGTGCGAACCGCTCGACCTGCGCCTCGATGGGATCGGTCATGTCGATCTCCGAGCCGTTCGGGACGTGGCAGTAGGCCCACGCGGTGTGCATGCCCTCGGGCGCGCGCGTCGGATCGAACGGGGTCTGCTGCGCGAACAGCACGAACGGCCGCTCCGGGTGCCGCCCCTCCTGCACGGCGTCCTCGGCCTCGGCGATCTCGGCCAGCGTCCCGCCGATGTGGACCGTGGCGGACCGTCCGACGTCGGGGTTCGCCCACGGTGCGGGACCGTCGAGCGCCCAGTCGACCTTCCAGACGCCGGGCCCGTACCGGTATCGCTCGAGGCCCCGGCGGTACCGGGTCGGGAGCCGGTCGCCCGCGATCGCCACCACCTGCCGTGGGGTCAGGTCGAGGAGAACCGCCCGCGCGCTCGGCAGGTCTCGCAGCGACCGGACCGGGCGGTCGCACTCGACCGTCCCACCGTGCTCCTCGAGCACGCCGACGAGCGCCCGGCTGATCGCGGCGGATCCGCCGCGCGCCATCGGCCAGCCGACCAGGTGCGCGAGGACCGCCATCATCACCCCGTAGCCGGCGGTCGGCGAGCTGCGCAACGACAGCATCGAGTGCGCGGCGATTCCCGCGAACATGCCGCGCGCCTCGTCGGTCTCGAAGCGGCTCCCGGCCAGGCCCGCGGCGGACCGGATGCCCGCGAGGCCGAAGCGTGCGAGCAGGATCGGCGCGCGCGGGAAGCCGAGCGGCTCCAGCAGCCCGTCGATCAGGTCCTGGCGGATCAGCGGTCCGATCATCCGCCGGTACGCGGCGCCGTCGGCCCCGAGCCCGATCGCGGTCTCGTCCAGCGAGCGGTGGACGAGCGCCGCCCGGCCACCGTCGAGCGGGTGTGCGAACGGGACGTCCGGGTGCACCCATTCGAGGCCGTGCGCCGCGAGCGGCAGGTTCCGGAACGCCTTCGACGTGAGCGCGAGCGGGTGGATGGCCGAGCAGACGTCGTGCACGAAGCCCGGCCGCGTGAGCTCCTCCGAGCGGGTGCCGCCCCCCGGGCGTCCCTGCGCCTCCAGGACGAGGACGCGCCAGCCTTCGAGCGCGAGCGTCACGGCCGCGACGAGGCCGTTGGGGCCCGCGCCGACGACGACCGCGTCGTACTCGTGAGCCGCGCTCACCGGAGCCGCTCGGTCAAGAAGCGTCGACCAGAGGGATGTGCCCGCCGATGCGGGTCCCGGAGCCGGGCGCGCTCTCGACGATCAGCGTCCCGCCCACCGCACCCAACCGGTCGCGCATGTTGACGAAGCCGTGGCCCTGGGCCGAGAGCGCGGTGTCGAAGCCGGCGCCGGAGTCGGCCACGCAGAAGTCGAGGTGCTGGTCGTCCCCCGTGATCGTGACCGTCATCGTCGCTCCCTCGCCCGCGTGCTTCCCTGCATTCTGCATCGCCTCGAGGCAACAGAAGTACACCGCGGCCTCGATCTCGCTCGAATAGCGCTCGATGCCGTCCGCGATCACCTCGGTGGGCAGCACCGCGCGGTTCGCCGCGGTGCGCAGCGCCTCGGCGAGACCGCGGTCTCGCAGCAGCGGTGGGTAGATCCCGTGGGCAAGCTCGCGCAGCTCCCCCAGCGTCGCCTGCACGTCGCCCCGGAGCTCTTCGAGCATGGTCTTCACGGCCTCCGGGTCCGCATCCATGAGCTGGCGCGCGAGCCCGACCTTGACCGCGAGCGCGACGAGGTGCTGCTGCGCGCCGTCGTGGAGGTTGCGCTCGATGCGCCGGCGCGACTCGTCCGATGCGGTCACGATCCGCAGCCGCGACGCCTGGAGCTCCTCGTTGCGCTCCTGGAGCGTCTCGAGGCTGGCCTGCAGCGCGGAGTCGAGACGGACGTTGTGGAGCGCGAGGCCGACCTGACGGGCGAGCTCCGTGAGCACGCGCTCGGACTCGTCCGTGAACGGGATCGCGTCGGACGGGCGCTCGGCGACGAGGAGCCCGAGCAGGATCCCCGAGTGCACGACGGGCGCGACGCGCACGACGCACTCCCCGCGGCCCCCCACGAGGCTCGGCAGCCAGACCTGGAGCCAGGCGTTGCCGGAGACCCGGGCCCGGGCCACCACGGGCAGCTCCTCCTCGGAGAGCACGATCCGGGCCGGACCGCGGTCGGGGACCGACACGACCCGCTCGAGGACCCCGTCGGAGCCGGTCCAGACCTCCGCGGCGACGAGCTGCATGCTCAGCTTGAGCGACTCCGCGAGCTGCAGCAGCAGCTCGTCCATCGGCACCGCCCGGGACATCCGGCTGCCGAACGTCTGGATGGCCTCGTCGGGGGATCGCCGGTCGCCGTACACGCGCCGGCGCGCCAGCTCGTCGAGGCTGCGGCGCGCGGGCAGCGCGACGACCGCAGCGACGACCGCGGCCACCATGGAGAGCCCGAGCAGGTCGCGGTCCGCATCGTCCGGCGCGTTCCCGAGTCCGAGCACCACCAGCAGGTAGACGACCGCGACGATCGTGACGAGCCCCGCGACCACGATCGTGTGCACCAGGAGGCGGTCGATCCGGACCGCTATCCCGTCCCAGGCCGAGAGCGCGAGCGAGACCGGGACCAGCGCAGTCGCCGCCAGCGCGACCGCGCCGGGCGACGGCGGCCACTCGAGGAGCAGGTGCACGATCTCGGTGACGAGCACGACCAACGCCGCGACGACGACACCCCAGCCGGCCCACTGGAGCCGCGCCCGCTCGACGGCTCCCGCTCGTCGGCACCGGTTCGCGTAGGCAGCGAGCGCGATCGCCGCCAACCCCGCGGCGAGCGCGACCGTCGCACCACCGATCTCCCGGTCGCCGGCCCGCGCGGTCGCGCCCACCACGATCGCGGCCATGTAGCCGAGCCCGACGAGCACGCGCCGCCAGCGCACCCCGAGTCGACCCTCGGGGAGACCGAGAGCAAGGTGGAACAGCACCGCGGCGAGGAGCGCGGCGGCAATGTCGCGCAGCCGGCCGCTGCCCGTGTCGGTGCCGGCGGAACCCGCGAGGACGGCCGCCGCACACGCCGCGACGAGCGCGACCAGCAACCCGAGCGGCTCGCCCCGTCGGCGCATTCCGATCAGGACGCCGGCGAGCCCCCAGACCGCCGCGACCCCGGTCGCCGCCCAGCGCACGTCGCTCGGCGCCCCGACGTCGGCGAGCGACACGATCGCCACGCCGGCCGCGGCGACGCCCACGACGAGCGCGGGCAGCGCGAACGGGAGCAGCGATCCGGACGCGCGGGTCGACGACGGCGAACCGGCCGGATGGCCGAGGTGCTCGATGGTGTCCACCGTCGTCGACATGCTCACTCCGGGGCCCGGTTCCCGTCTAGCTCGACGAGCCGGTCGCGGCGCCGATGGGATCGCCCAGACCCTCGCCCTCGACCCGGCCGTCGCGCATGCGCACGATCCGGTCGGCACCCGCGGCGACCTCGTCGTTGTGGGTGACGAGCAGGATGGTCTGACCGTCGGCGTGCAACCGCTTGAAGAGCTCGAGCACCTCGCGACCGCCGTCGGTGTCGAGCGCGCCGGTCGGCTCGTCCGCGAGGAGCAGCGTGGGCTCGTTCGCGAGCGCCCGCGCGATCGCCAGGCGCTGGCGCTGGCCGCCCGAGAGCACCGCCGGCACCTCGCCCGCCTTGTCGCCGAGCCCGAGGAGGTCGAGCAGGTCGCGCGCCCGTGTCTCCGCGGGCTTGCGCTTGGTGCCCGCGATCATCGCCGGCAGCACCACGTTCTCGAGCACGGTCATGCCCTCGAGGAGGTTGAAGAACTGGAAGACGATGCCGATGTGGCGACGGCGCATCCGGGCGAGCTCGTCCTCGGTCTTGCCCGTGATCTGCTCGCCGGCGAGCACGATCTCGCCGTCGTCGGCGGTGTCGAGCCCGGCCACCAGGTTGAGCAGGGTCGACTTCCCGCAGCCCGACGGACCCATGATGGCGACGAACTCGCCCTCGTCGACCGTCAGGTCGACCCCGCGGAGGGCCCGCACCGGCGCGAGCTCCGCCTCGAAGGTCTTGCGGGCGCCCCGCACGGTCAGGACCGGGTTCCCCAGCTCCGCTTCCATCAGATCCCTCCGTTGGTCGGATCGATGACGAACGCCGTGACCAGCGACTCCCGCCCCTTCACCAGCTGCGCCTCGAGCGGCCGCATCGGAGCGCGGTCACCCAGCGCCTCCGCGGTCTGCTCGCTGACGACAGTCGTCCCCGCCGGGCGCGCGAGCTCCTGGAGCCGTTGCGCCATGTTCACGGTGTCGCCCACGACCGTGTACTCCAGCCGCTCGGGGCTCCCGAGCAGCGCGGCCGCGACCTCTCCGGTCGACAGGCCGATGCCGAGGCCGAACGGCTCGAGCCCCTCGGCCTCCCACTTGCCGTTGAGGATGGACTGGCGCCCGTGCATGGCGAAGGCGGCCTCGGCCGCCCGCGGCGCGTGATCCTCCTGGGGAAAGGGCGCCCCGAACACCGCCATGACCGCGTCGCCGACGTACTGCATGACGGTCCCGCCCTGCTCGAGGATCGCGGAGTTCATCTCCGACCGGTGTCCGTTGAGCTGACCCGCCAGCACGGTCGGGTCCGTGCGCTCGGCGATGCCGGAGTAGCCGCGGACGTCGGACATGAGCACGGTCACCACGAGTCGCTCGGTGCGCCCGATGGCATCCGGGTCGTCGCGCAGACGCTCCGCGATGCCGCCCGGGAGGAGCCGGCTCAGGGTCTCGCCCTGCTCCTCGCGCTCGACGATCGCCTTCTGCAGCAGCCGGAGGCGGCGCAGCGCGCCCTCACGGCCGGCGCTCGCGCCGTGCGCCAGGTCGAGGAAGACCGCCTCGATCGCGTCGTTCACCGCTTCGGGCGTCGTGCCCTGGCTCGTCGCGATCGCCTTCACCGGCCGGCCCTCGGCGACCTGGCGCAGGAGCTCGTCCTGGTCCGGGGTCAGCTCGCCCTCTTCGCGCGGGCGCCATGAGCGACTGGACGATCTCGGGGTCGAGCATCGAGCCACCGGTCGCCACCTCGCGGATCGCCCGCGCCAACGCGTTGCCGTCGCTCACGCGGTCCTTCAAGAGGTACGCGTACCCCGCCGCACCGTCGCGCAGCAGCGAGATCGCGTACTCCGGGTCGTCGTACTGCGACAGGATCACGACCCCGGTCCCGGGATGGCGCTTGCGCACCTCCTTGGCCGCCTCGATCCCCTCGTCCTGGAACGACGGCGGCATCCGGATGTCGGTCACCACGACCTGGGGGGACAGCTGGTCCGCCCCATCGACGAGCTCGTCGTAGTCCGCGGCGACGCCGACGATCTCGAGGTCGCTCTCGAGGTTCAGGAGCGCGCGGACGCCTTCGCGCACGAGGACGTTGTCGTCGGCGAGGAAGACCGTGATGCGCCCGATGCCCACGGTTCGATCAGGCCACAGTCCGGCGGCCCGGGCAAGGGCGCCTCCCCGGCCGGGTCGAGGGGGCTAGCCCCCCGAACCGGCGCCGGCAGCGGGAGGCAGCAGTTCCGGGGGTCGCGCGGTGTGCCTGCATAGCGGTCGGCCATGATTGCACGGCCCGACGGAGCTCGCGGTCGGGCGGACGCCGTACGCTGGGCCGATGGCATCCAAGTCGAAGCCCTCAGCGGAGTCCAAGAAGCCCGGCCGGTCGCTCAAGGAGAAACGAGCGGCGAAGCACCAGAAGCAGGCCGAGACCAAGCAGGTCCGGAAGGGCTGGGAAGGCCAATAGCCGACGACCGGGCGACGGCGATCACGCGGCTCACCGACGCTCGCGTCGCCCACCTCGGGACGCGCGCGCCGAGCGGCGAGGTGCGACTCGTGCCGATCTGCTTCGCGGTGGACGGCGATCGCGTGGTCGGCGCGGTCGACCACAAGCCCAAGCGCTCTCCGCAGCTGGCCCGACTCGCCGATCTCGAGCGGACCGGCCGCGCCACCGTGCTCGTCGACCACTACGACGACACCGACTGGTCCGCGCTCTGGTGGGTACGCGCGTCGGGGATGGCCTCGGTGCACGCGTCCGGCGACCCGCTCGCGATGATGACCGTACGCCGGCTGGTGGCGAAATACGCGCAGTACCGGGAGACGCCGCCGGCGGGACCCACGTACTCGATCACGATCGAGCACCTGAGCTGGTGGAGCGCAACGCCATGAGCAAGCTCAGAGCACCCGAGCCCGGACCGAAGCGCGTGCGCGTCTACCTCGGTGGCGAGCTCGTCGCGGACTCGATGAGCGTGCTGCTCGTCTGGGAGATCCCCCACTACCCGCAGTACTACATCCCGGTCGCCGACGTGCACGCCGAGCTGGTCCCGACCGGAACGCAGACCCACTCACCGAGCCGGGGCGACGCGACCCACTACACGGTCAAGACCGCGCACCACACCGCGGTGGACGCGGCTTGGCAGTACGTCGACTCGCGTGTCGACCAGATCCGCGGGTACGTCCGGTTCGACTGGGACGCGATGGGTGGATGGTTCGAGGAGGACGAGGAGGTCTTCACGCACCCGCGCAGCCCCTACGCCCGGGTCGACATCCTGGAGAGCTCACGCCATGTGCGGATCGTCGTCGCGGGGCGTCACGGTGGCCGAGTCGAACCACCCGAAGCTGCTGTTCGAGACCGGCCTGCCGACGCGCTTCTACCTGCCGAAGGTCGACGTCCGGATGGATCGCCTCGTCTCGACCGACACGGACTCCCATTGCCCCTACAAGGGCACCGCCCGCTACTGGTCGGTGCAGGCGACCGACTCTCTCGTCGCCGACATCGCGTGGTCGTACCCGACCCCGCTGCCCGAGAGCCAGAAGATCGCCGGGCTCGTCGCGTTCTACAACGAGCGCGTCGACCTCACCGTCGACGGCGAAGCACTCGAGCGTCCCACCACCCCGTTCTCGTAGCCCCTCGTGCGAGACGCGACAGACAGGAAGGAAGTCTGATGGAGTACCGCACACTCGGCCGCACTGGCGTCAAGGTCAGCCCGCTCTGCCTCGGCGCGATGATGTTCGGCGCGTGGGGCAACCCCGACCACGAAGAGTCGGTGGCGATCATCCACGCCGCGCTGGACGCGGGGATCAACTTCATCGACACCGCGGACGTGTACTCCGCCGGTGAGTCGGAGGAGATCGTCGGCCGTGCCCTCGCCGGTCGGCGCGATGAAGTCGTCCTCGCGACCAAGGTGCACGGCACGATGGGCCGTGACCCGAACGAGGGCGGCAACTCGCGTCGCTGGATCGTGCGCGAGTGCGAAGCGAGCCTGCGCCGGCTCGGCACCGACTCCATCGACCTCTACCAGATCCACCGCCCCGATCCGGGCTGCGACATCGACGAGACGCTGAGCGCCCTGTCGGACCTCGTGCACGCGGGCAAGGTGCGGTACGTCGGCAGCTCCACCTTCCCCGCTTCCGAGATCGTGGAGGCCCAGTGGACGGCCGACCGTCGCGGTCGCGAGCGGTTCGTGTGCGAGCAACCGCCCTACTCGATCCTGGTGCGCGGCATCGAGGCCGACGTGCTGCCGACATGTGACCGCTACGGCATGGGCGTGATCCCTTGGAGTCCGCTCGCGGGCGGATGGCTGTCCGGGAAGTGGCGGCGCGGCGGGGCCGACCCGACGAGCCGTCGTGCATCGCGCGTCCCCGACCGCTACGACCTCAGCCAGCCCGAGAACCAGCGCAAGCTCGACGCGGCCGAGGCGCTCGCCAACCTCGCGGACAAGGCTGGCATCCCGCTCGTGCACCTCGCCGTCGCGTGGGTGATCAACCACCCGTCGATCACCGCCGCGATCATCGGGCCTCGGACGATGGGACAGCTCACGAGCCAGCTCGGCGCGACCGACGTGACCCTCGACGCCGCGACGCTCGACGCGATCGACGAGATCGTGCCGCCGGGAACCAACTTCACATGGGCCGATGCCGGCTACATCCCACGCGGAGTGGCCGACCCCGCCCACCGTCGCCGCACCTGACGCATCACGGAGAGCAGTGATGACCGGCGCGCGTCGAACGTGCTGCGGAGATCGTCGGAAGCCGCCGGAGCGCACCCGGCGATCGCAGCCCGGCAGCCGCGCTCCGCAGGTCTTCGGAAACACGTTGCGGCGGGTGAACGCCCTGCCCGCGTCCCCCTGCCCACCCCGCCGCAACCGGCGCCACGGTAGGTGACCCGATCGGACAATGCAACGCCCGCATTACGGTGGGTGGCCGTCGACCAGGGAGCGTCGGGCATGGCCGATCCCCAGATCCCGGATCCGCGGACCCGGCGGCGCGAAGCCGCGCTCGATCGGTTCGGTCGCCAGAGGGTCCGGGGGACCTCGACCCGCCAGATCCTGGCTGCCGCGGCGATGGCCCCCCCCCCCCCCCGCGATCCCGTTGCCGGCCGGGTCGTCGACCAGCCCCGACTTCGAGCCGAAGTGGTTGAGGAGCAACCTCCGGAACGCCGGCGGCTTCGCGATCGTGAGCGCCGGCGACCGACGGGCGCGGCGTGCCGGCCGCGAGCTCGATCTGGCGGACCAGCACCGGTGAGACCACGAGCAGCTCACCGAGTGAGCGCCGGAGGCGAGGCCACGTCACGGTAGCGGCGACCGACGCGTCGGTAGTACAACGCGACCATGCGCTTCGGATTGGACATCGCCCAGCAGCGGATCTCGTGGCCGGAGCTCGCGGCGCGCGCCCGCCTCGCCGACGACCTCGGCTTCGACAGCATCTGGGGCTTCGACCACTTCCAGCCCATGTACGGCGAGGGACCCGGCGAGTGCTTCGAGGGCAACACGACGCTCGCGGCGTGGAGCGGCATCACGGAGCACGTTCGGCTCGGGCTGCTGGTGACGGGCATGACGTACCGGCACCCGTCGGTCTTCGCCGCCGAGGCGATCACGATCGACCACGCGTCGAACGGGCGACTCGAGCTCTCGTACGGCGCGGCATGGTTCGAAGAGGAGCACCGGCGCCTCGGGATCCCGTTCCCGCCGCTCAAGGAACGGGTGGATGCGTTCGAGGAGGCGGTCCAGATCGTGCGGGGCCTGCTCACGACCGACGGCTTCACGTACGAAGGCCGGCACTTCCAGGTCCGCGACGCGACCCTGCTCCCCCGGCCGGTGCAGCAGCCCCATCCCCCGATCTGGATCGGCGCGTCGGGCGAGCGGCGCATGATGCCGATCGCGGCGCGCTTCGCCGACGTGTGGCACTGCTTCGGACCGGTCGAGGTGCTGGCGCCGAAGTCGCACCGGCTGAGCGACATGGCGAGCGCGGCCGGCCGCGACCCGGCCGAGATCCGGCGCGCCGCGTCGCTCTCGCTCGAGGACGACCTCGACGACATCGCCCGCACCATCGACGCGTGGGAGTCGGCCGGCTTCGATTCGCTCGTCTGCGGGTGGCCCGCGCGGGGCCAGCCGACGGTCGAGGCGTTCGCCGCGCCGGTTCCTCGGGCCCCGCGCCTGACCGGGGACGGTGCTTCAGACGAGCGTCAGGCCGCCGTCGACGGCCAGCACCTGCCCGGTCACGTAGCTCGCGTCCCCCGACAGCAGGAACACGGCCACGCTCGCGACCTCCCACGCCGTCCCCTGCCGGCGGAGTGGGACCGGAGTCCGCTCGCGCGACGGCCGGCCCTCCGACGCCAGCCGGCCGAGCGGGGTGTCGATCAGGCCCGGAGCGAGCACGTTGGCGCGCACACCACGACGCGCGCCTTCGAGGGCCACGTGACGGCAGAGGCCGATGAGGCCTGCCTTCGAGGCGTCGTACGCGGGAAGCCGGCTCCCGGGCTGCAGTCCGGCGACCGAGCCGACGAAGACGATCGCGGACTCCGCGTCGAGATGGGGCAAGACCTCTCGCGCAACGAGGAAGTGCGCCCGGAGGTTGACCGCGAACGTCGCGTCCCAGTCCTCGACCGTCGCTTGCAGGCCCACCCCGCGCCCGATGCCGACGTTCACCACGACACCGTCGAGCCGCGCCGTCGTCGCGGCCGCAACCAGCTCGACGCACCCGGCCTCGGTCGCGACATCCGCGACGACCACGTCGGCCCGCCCACCTTCGCGTTCGATCCAACTGACCGTCGCGCCGGCCGCGTCGGGGTCGCGGTCGGCGCAGACCACGGCCGCGCCTTCGCGAGCGCAGACGACCGAGATCGCTCGACCGTTCCCCACAGGTGCGTCGGGATCGTCCGAGCGTCGCGTGCCGGCACCGACCACGAGGATCCGGCGCCCGTCGAGCCGCATGCCGCTCATGCGCGCCGACCGTAGCGGGTAGACCATCAGGCATCCGGGTAGAAGGGAGCGCCATGAGCAGCTTGCCGGACCCGCCCGTCCCGACCGCGCCGGCCGACGCGGTCACCGAGATGCTGGAAGGGCTCGCACACACGGTCGAGGACCTGGACGCGGTCGACGATGTCGCCGCGGAGCTCCAGGACCGCATCCACGGTGTGCTCGGCACCGGCGCGCTGCGGGATGCCCTCACCGGCCGCTGGCTCGGGCACGCGGTGCACCCCGTCCTCACCGACCTGCCCATCGGGTTCTGGACCAGCGCGTTCACGCTCGACCTGATCGGCGGGCGCCGGAACCGAGCCGCCGCGCAGCTCCTCGTGGGGCTGGGGGTGCTGGCCGCGATCCCGACGGCAGCAAGCGGCGCGGCCGACTGGTCCGAGACCGCGGGCAAGGAGACGCGCGTCGGCCTCGTGCACGCCACGCTCAACACGACCGCCCTCGCGTGCTTCACCGCCTCGTGGCTCGCGCGCCGACGCGGCCATCACGGACGCGGCGTGATCTACGGCCTCGCCGGGAGCGCGGCGGCAACTGCGGGCGGCTTCTTCGGCGGCCATCTGGTCCAGCGCTTCGGTGTCGGCGTCGACCACGCCGTCTTCGACCGGCTACCGGGCGACTGGACGGCAACCGATCCGGCGACCGAGTGGTCCGACGGATCGCCACGACGCGTCGATGCCGGCGGCGTGCCCGTCGCCGTCGTCCGTGACGACGGCTCCTGGTACGGCCTCGCCGCGCGCTGCTCGCACGCGGGTGGCCCGTTGGACGAGGGCGAGGTGCGCGACGGCTGCGTCGAGTGCCCGTGGCACGGCTCCCGGTTCCGGCTCCGCGACGGGTCGGTGGCGCGCGGGCCGGCCTTCGCGGCGCAGCCGGTCGTCGACGTGCGCGTGCGCGACGGCGTGGTCGAGGTGCGCGCCGCGATCACCGGTTGACCGCGGGTGCCTTCAGTCGACGAGGTCGCGCTCGGGGAGCGGGAACAGGTGGAGGTGCTCGACGTACGGCCCGACGTCGCCGTCCCAGTCGGCCGACACGATCTGGCGGAGGCTCCGCCGGCCGAACAGGATGCGCATGAGCTCGTAGTCGTCCACGTGGAGCGTGGCCCTGGGCTCACCCTCCCCCAACACGCACTCGACGTCGTCGCCGACGACCTGGAGGGCGGGGACCCCCTCCGCGGTGAAGCGATCGGAGAACGCGGCGAGCGCGCTCGCAGCCAGGCTCTGCACGCGCTCGTCGTCGCGCACGCCCCGCAGCCCGAGCGCGCCCATGACGTCCTGCTCGTGGGACCAGACGTCGTACGCGACGAACATCGGCGGGTCCTCTCGAGCCTCGATCCAGGCCTCGAGCTCGGGGCCGCGCTCCGCCCACTCCGCGCAGATCTCGGCGAGATCGGAGCCCGCGCGCTCGGCGACCTGCCGCCGGGTCCAGGCCGGATCGCCCGCGCCGGCCATGTTCCCGTCGAGGAGGTCGGCGCAGAGCCCGGTGAGGTGCGCGTACGCGTCCTTGACCGTCCAGCCCGGCAGCGCCGGTACCGGCAGGCCGGGTTGCTCGTCGTCCATGGTGCGGGCGAGCTCGAGCAGGTGGCCGCGGGTCTCGCGGTACATCGGGACGACGTCCATCAGCGGCGGGACTAGCCGCCAGCCTCGCTCAGCGCGGCAAGCCGCTCGAGCGTCGCAGTCATGGTCTCGCGGTTGCGCGCGGCGCGGTCCGCGGTACCGCTGACCGTCTTGGCCATCGTGTGTCCGACCCACCCGCGCCGGTCGAGCCACGTCTCGGTGACCCGGCACCCTCCGTCCACGGGCTCGAACCGGTAGCTCCAGCGGGCGACCTTGAATGGCCCGGCGGTCACCTCGAACGCGAAGAGCCGACCGAGTTCGGCGTCGGTGACCGTCGCGACCGTCGACCACTTCTTCTTGCCGTTGCGGTTCTCGCCCTTGAACCGTGCGCCGACCGCCGGTCCCGTCGCGCCGCGCAGCCAAGTGGCCCCAACGTTCTCGGGCGACAGCTCGCCCATCCGGACCACGTCCGAGACGCGCCGCGTACAACACGTCGGCGGGTGCGGCGATGACGCGCTCGACATCGATCTCGACTTCATCGGCCATGCGCCGACCCTACCGGCGCGGACGCGGCGCGCAAAGCGTCAGCGCGTGCGCGCCGACCGCCGGGACTGCGAGTGGCGGCGGGGCGGGCGCGCCGAGCGCGGGTTCCCACCGTTGCGCGCGGGCCGGGTCTCCGACCGCAGCTCCGGACCCGGGTCGCCGATCCCGAGCTCCCGCTGGAGCTGGCGGCTGGCCCGTTGCTGGTCGGCCGCGACGAACGACACCACCACTCCGGTCGCGCCCTTGCGGGCGGTGCGGCCGGACCGGTGGACGTAGGTCTTCGCGTCGGTCGGCGGGTCGTAATGGAGCACGCACGCCACGTCGTCCACGTGGATCCCGCGCGCCGCGACATCGGTCGCGACCAGCGCGTGCACCGAGCCACGGGTGAACGCGGCGAGTGCCCGGTCGCGCTGGTTCTGCGAGAGACCGCCGTGGATCGGTGCGGCCTGGATCCCGGCGGCACCCAGGCGCTTGGCGATCTTGTCCGCGCCGTGGCGCGTCCGGCAGAACACGATCGTCGGTCCCTCGGCGTGGATGACCGCCGCGGCGCGGGTGAGCCGGTCGCTCGTGTGGACGGCCTCGAAGCGGTGCTCCGCGTCCATCGCGTCGGACTCGGGCCCCGGCACCTCGTGGCGCACCGCATCCTGCTGGTAGCTGCGGGTGATCACGCCGACGTCACCATCGAGCGTGGCCGAGAAGAGGATCGTCTGGCGGACCTTCTCGGTGGCGTCGAGGATGCGGCGCACCGCAGGCAGGAAGCCCATGTCGGCCATCCGGTCGGCCTCGTCGATCACCACGATGTCGACGCGGGCCAGGTCGACGACCCGCTGCGCGATCAGGTCTTCGAGCCGACCCGGGCAGGCGACGAGGATGTCGACCCCGCGCCGCATCGCGCGGCGCTGCGGCTCGTAGCCGACCCCGCCGTAGACGGTGAAGACCCGACGGCTGCGGGACTCGGCCAGCGGCGCCAGCTCGCGCTGGATCTGCGCCGCGAGCTCACGGGTCGGCGCGAGCACCAGCGCCCGAGGCTGCTTCGGCTTGGCCCGGCCGACCCGGTCGACGAGCGGGACGCCGAACGCGATCGTCTTGCCCGAGCCGGTCGGCGCGCTGCCGCAGACGTCGCGGCCGGCCAGGAGGTCGGGGATCGTGAGGGACTGGACGGGGAACGGTTCCTCGATGCCGCGCTGGGACAGCACGGCGACGAGGTCCTCGGGCACGCCGAGGTCGGTGAAGCTGGACACGATGATGACTCCTTCCCCACACGGGGGGAGATGGCCCCCGGGGTGGGGGCTCGTTGCGGGCCGGCGCACTTACTCGAGCAGCGCGGCACACAGGCAACGAGGATCGAGACGGACCGAATGGCCCTGAAGAGCGAAGGTTCGCGGGAGCGAACGATCAAGACGGTATCACGGACCGCGGTCGCGACCCGACCACAGGGCAATCTCACCCGGCGCGCCGTCCGTAGCACCCGGTGGAACCACGACCGCCACTCAGAACGAGGGTGCCACCATGAACCTCTCCCCGCGAAGCCTGCTCCCGACGACCGCAATTCTCGCCGCGGTGGTCGGTCTCGCCGCGTGCGGGTCGAGCGGCTCGTCGAGCTCGTCCGACTCCTCCACGACCAAGGCCGCCTCGCAGCCGACGGTCGCGGCGGTCATCAAGACCACCGACAACCCGACGCTCGGCAAGATCCTCGTCGACGCGAACGGCAAGACCGTCTACACGCTGACGAACGGCGGTGCCGCGGTCGCGTGCACCGGCGGGTGCCTGAGCGCGTGGCCGCCGGTGACGCTGCCGTCCGGCACCTCGACCGCGACCGGTGGGGCCGGAGTGACCGGCCTGACCGTCGTGACGACCTCGGCCGGCAAGCAGGTGGCGGACAAGGGCCTGCCGCTCTACACGTTCGTCAACGACACCGCGCCGGGCGACGCCAAGGGCGACGGGCTCTCCAGCTTCGGCGGCACCTGGCGCGTCGTGAAGGTGAGCGGCGCCGCGGCGCCGGCGGCCAGCTCGACCACGACGACCACGTCGCGATCGAGCTCCGGCTACTGATCCCCCGACCACCCGAACTTGCGTCACTTGAGCCGCTCCACGCGGCTCTTCTGACGCAAGTTCGGGGCGCGCTGGTCGGCCACGCGCCCGACCCGAACCGGTACCTTCTGCCGCGTGCCCGACCCCGTCGTCCCGCCACCGCTGGACGCGCGCCCGATGCTCGCGACGCTCGGGTCCCGACCACCCGAGGGCCCGGGCTGGGCCTGGGAGCTCAAGTGGGACGGCATCCGCGCGCTCGGGCTCGCGCAGGACGGTGCGCTGCGGCTGTGGACCCGCAACCGGAACGACGTCAGCGCTCGCTACCCGGAGCTCGCGGGACTCCCGGACGCACTCGACGGCCACGACGCGTTCCTCGACGGTGAGATCGTCGCGTTCGACGAGCGGGGTCGGCCGAGCTTCGGGCGATTGCAGCGGCGCATGCACGTGCAGGCCGAGAGGGACATCGGCCGGCTCGCGGTGGAAGTCCCGGTCGTCTACGTCATCTTCGACCTGCTCTGGCTCGACGGGCACCTGACGACCGAGCTGCGCTACGAGGACCGGCGCCGGCTCCTGACCTCGCTCGTGCCCGACGGTGCCGCCTGGCGCGTGCCGGCCCACGAGCTCGGAGACGGGCACAGCACCATCGCGGTGAGCCACGAGTTCGCGCTCGAGGGGGTCGTGGCGAAGCGGGTGGACAGCTCCTACGAGCCGGGCCGCCGCACCCCGGCCTGGGTGAAGATCAAGAACCACCTCCGCCAGGAGCTCGTGGTCGGCGGCTGGGTCCCCGGGAAGGGTGCCCGCGCGACGACGTTCGGCGCGCTCCTGCTCGGCTACTACGACGACACCGGTGCCCTGCGCTACGCGGGACGGGTCGGCACCGGCTTCACCGAGGCGGTGCTCGCCGACCTGCAGGCCTCGCTCGCGGCGATCGCACGCGAGACGACGCCGTTCGCGGATCCGCTCGAGAGCCGAACCGCGGAGCGCGAGGCCCACTTCGTCGAACCGGAGCTGGTCGCCGAGGTGCGCTTCACCGAGTGGACCGAGGGCGGACGCATCCGCCATCCCGCGTTCCTCGGCCTCCGCGACGACAAACCCGCGCGGGAGGTCGTCCGCGAGGGCTGAGTCATTCGTGGTCCGGCGCCTCGGGGTCCTGCTCCCGGGTCCGTGATCCGGTGGCCGGGAACGGGCGGCGCACCACCGCCCGGGACCGCTCGGGATGGTCGAAGTCGAGCACCACGTCGACCGGGCCGTCGCGCTTGGGCTGGGGCGCGTCGACGACGATGGCCGGCTCCTCCTTCTCGGGCCGGCCCTCCAGCGCGTCGCGCAGCCCGAGCAGCCCGGCGGCCGCGACCGACCCGAGCGCGCTGCGCCGGAACCGGTCGACCGGCCGGGGCGGCAACGGGACGTCGCCCTCCCCCGCTTCGAGCGCCTCGTCGATCAGCGCGTCCGAGACCGCGAAGTCGTCGTCGCCGTCGTCCCGGTTCGGCCGATCGTCGTGATCCACACCGACAACGGTAGTGACCTACTCGGCGTCGTCGTCCGCGGGCGCGAGCTCCTCGCCGATCGCGTCGAGCGACTCCCGCACCTCGTCGACCAGCGCGTCGAGCTCGAGGCCCGCGTGCTCGATCCCCTTCCGAGCCTGCGTGTGGTACTTCCGGATCGTCGTGCACCGGTCGATCGCCCGGGCCGCGTCGTCGATCAGGCCGCCGATCCGGGCGACGTCGAGCTCGTCGCTCGGCTCGGCACACAGGTCGCGGCGCACGACCCAGCGCGCCCACATGTAGCCCAGGCGCAACGCGGAATCGTCGGCCCCCTCCTTGTCGAGCACGACGATCGCCTTGTTGCCCGCGTAGTGGAACGGGACCGACGTCGGCGCCTGCTCCTGGGTCGTGAACACCGCGATCGCGCTGAGCGCATCGCGGTTCTCGATGGCGTCGTCGAGCTCCTTCAGGGTGTTGCGCATCGTGAGCTTGCGGGACTTCGCCTCGAGGGCGAAACGCGCGTCGTAGCCGCCGCAGTCGTCGGGGTTGAGGGTGACGACCTCGTCGCCCTTCTGGGTCCCCGCGAGCCCGGTCTCGGTGCCCACGCGCTCGGCGACGTCTCCGTGGTGGGCCGCGATCCGGCTCACGCAGGCGTCGAGCACGTCCTCGAAGCGGAACCCCTTGCCCGTCGTCAGCTCGAGGACCGGCGCGACCGCGTCGGCGACCGCGATCTTCTCGGAGAGCTCGGCGACGTCGCGGCGCACCTCGACGACGCGCTCGGACAGGTCGCGCGCCAGCTCGCGCTTGAGCCGGGCCAGGGGGCTGTCCTCGCCGTCCGTCGCGATCAGCTGCTGCATCGCGTACGCCTGCTGCTGGTGCGCGTCGACCAGGACCGTCTCGAACAACGAGATGACGCTGCGCTTCGAATCGGGGTCGAAGGTGTCGCCGAGCAGCTGGTCGAGCTCGTTGCGATGGGTCGCGAGCGCCTGCGGGAGCGCGCCGTCCTGCTCGTCGAGCAGGGACTCGGCCGCCGCCGAGATCCGGGTGACGGCTGCCTCGACCTGCTCGTCGAACCGGTCGGTCATCGCGTCGAACCGCTTCTCGACGATGTGGGTCTCCACGCTGACGTGCGCGGCCAGGACGGCGCGGGCACCGACCCGGAGGCACTGCCGGGTCGCGTCCGCGGCGTCTCCGGCCCCGTCGACGCCGTGGCCGACCGCCTCGCGCACCACGCGCAGGACTTCGGGATCGGTTTCGACCAGTTCGTGCACCACCAACGATCCGGCGCGCAGCTCGACGTCCTCCATGTCCTCGCCTGGCATGTCCTCGGCTGGCGGGTCTTCGGCTGGTCGGGCTCCGGCTCGGGCTTCAGGCGGCAGCGGGGATGCGGCGACCATCGGGTGCTCCAGGGTTCGGGAAGTGGGGCGGGGAAGTACGGGTGACGTTGCCCGCACCAGCATGGCGAAGGGGTGGGACAGGAACGCGGACCCGGCACGGCGTGACCGATGCCCGTGGACGGCGCGCGAGCCCGAGGACGAGACTCGCCGGCGGGCGAGACGACCCACGACCGAGACGACCTCACGAAAGGCGCGTGCACGTGAAGGCAGCTGTCTATTACGAGACCGGCGGTCCGGAGGTCTTCCGCTACGAGGACGTGCCCGACCCCGAGGTGTACCCGGGCGGGGTGCTCATCGAGGTCGAGGCCATCAGCATCGAGGGCGGGGACACGCTGAACCGCGCCGGCGGCGAGATGGCCACGACGCCCCACGTCGTCGGGTACCAGTGCGCGGGGACGATCCGCGAGGTCGGCGAGGGTGTCGTCGACCGCTTCGTGGGCCAGCGCGTCGTCGCGACGGGCCTGTGGGGGTCGCACGCCGAGCTCTTCGTCACCCCGTCGGTCGTGACGTGGCCCGTCCCCGACGGCGCCGACCTGGTCGCGTGCGCGTGTGTCCCCGTCGCGTTCGGCACCGCGGACGACTGCCTCTTCGAGTTCGGCCATCTCGTCGCCGGCGAGACCGTGCTGATCCAGGCGGGCGCCGGCGGTGTCGGCGTCGCGGCGATCCAGCTCGCGAAGCGCGCCGGCGCGACGGTGCTCGCCACCGCGTCGAGCGACGAGCGCCTCGAACGGCTGGTGCCGCTGGGTCTCGACCACGGGATCAACTACGCCGACCCAGACTGGGTCGCGAACGTGCGCGCGATCACGGAGAACCGGGGGGTCGAGCTGGTCGTCGACTCGGTCGGCGGCAAGGTGCTCCAGGGAAGCGTGGCGTGCCTGGCCTACCGGGGCCGCGCGATCACCGTCGGCAGCGCCGGACGCGACCCCCAGCCGTTCGACGTCTCGGTGCTCGGCATGTCGAACCAGTCGTTGACCGGCGTCTTCCTCGGTGCCGAGATCGCCACCGATCGCGCCCAACGCATGATCGCCGGCCTCGTCGACGACGTCGCTGCGGGCCGCCTGCACGTCGTCGTCGACCGCACCTACCCGCTCGCCGACGCGGCCGAGGCGCACGCCTACCTGGAGAGCCGCCGGGCCGTCGGCCGCGTGGTGCTGATCCCATGAGCCTGAGCGCGACACGGTCCCGCCCGGCCGAGGGAGGGGCATGAGCAGGCAGAGCGAGAAGGCCGACACGTTCCTCGCGCTGCACCACGGCGATGCGCCGCTGCTGCTGCCGAACCCGTGGGACGCCGGCTCGGCGAAGATCCTGGCGTCGATCGGCTTCGCCGCGCTCGCGACGACGAGCGCGGGCTTCGCCGGCACCCTCGGCCGGCTCGACGGCCGCGTGACCCGCGACGAGGTGCTCGTCCACTCGCGCGCCATCTGCGCGGCCGTCGACCTCCCGGTCAGCGCCGACCTGGAGAACTGCTTCGCGGACGACCCGGCGGGCGTCGCCGAGACGATCACGCTCGCGATCGACGCGGGGCTCGTCGGCGGCTCGTGCGAGGACTTCACCGGTCGCGACGACGGGATCTACGACGCGGGGCTCGCGGTCGAGCGCGTCGCCGCGGCGGCCGAGGCCGCGCACCGGGGCCCGGTGCGGTTCGTGCTCACCGCCCGGTGCGAGAACTACCTGCACGGCCGCAACGACTTCGACGGCACGCTCGGACGACTGCTCGCGTACCAGGCCGCCGGCGCCGACGTGCTGTACGCGCCCGGGATGCAGGACACCGACGATCTCCGCCGGCTCGTCGACGCGGTCGATCGGCCGGTCAACGTCCTGGCGCTCCCCGGGACCGCGCCGGTCGCCGAGCTCGCCGCGCTCGGCGTGAAGCGCATCTCGGTCGGGAGCGGGTTCAGCAGCGTCGCCGCCGGCGCGCTCGCGGACGCGGCGCGCGAGCTCCTCGAGCGGGGCACGTACGACTTCTGGGTGACCGGGATCACCGGCATGACCGTGACTCACGAGGCCTTCCGCTAGCCGCGGTCAGTACTGCGCGAAGTACGGGCGCTGCGGATCGCCCTTCTCCATGAGGATGAAGACCGTCCCGTAGGGGTCGGCGAACCAGGTCGTCCGCAGTCCGGCGATCGTGGCGATCCCCTGCACCAGGAACCGCACGCCGCGCGACTCGAGCTCGGCCCGGGTGGACGCGATGTCGTCGCAGACGAGGCCGACGTGCGTGAGCCCGTGGTCGACGATCGATGCATCCTCCCGGGGTGGCCGACCTCCCGCACCCGGGTATTCGATGAGCTCGAGCACCCGGTCACCGTCGCCGGGCAGCCCGACGATCGCCGCCGCGAGCCGCGGGATCGGGATCAGCTCGCCCATGTCGCGCTCGATCGCCTCTCCCTCCATGAGGTACGGCGGCGAGAGGATCGTGAACCCGAGCGTCTCCGCGTACCAGCGCGCGGCCGCTTCGACATCCGGCACACAGACCGCGGAGTGCGCCATCCCCACGAGCACGTTCAGCGCACCGCATTCGCGTGGTCGGGAGGAGCGCCCGCGCTCAACCGCACCGCCGAGACCAGCGCTCCGTGCGTGCGGTCCTCGAGATCGTCCAACGAGCCCATCGTAGGTACACGTGATACATCAGAGTCGTGCACCTCTCCCGCCGGGTCGAGCTGATCGGACTCGACAGCGCCGCGCTCGCGGCCGCGGCCGAGCAGGACCTCGCCGCGCCGGTCCCGTCGTGCCCTGGTTGGACGATGGCCGACCTCGTGCGCCATGTCCTGCAGGTGCACCGGTCGTGGTGCCGCATCGTGGCGGAGGGGCGCACGACGCCCGAGTGGTCCAAGGCGCCGATGCCGCCCGACACCGAGCTCGTGGCCGAGTTCCGGACGAACGCCGAGCGGTTCGCCGCGGTGCTCGGCGCGACCGACCCCGAAGCGCCGTGCTGGACCTGGGGTCCGGAGCGGAACGCCGGCTTCGTCCAGCGGTTCCAGGTCCAGGAGGCGGCGCTGCACCGGTGGGACGCCGAGTCGGCCGTCGGCACGCCCGGCCCGATCGCCGCCGACGGGGCCGCGGATGCGATCGCCCTCGACAACACGCTGCTCGCGGCTGCCGCGCCCGGCGCGCAAGCCGGCTTCGAGGTCGTGACCACGGACACCCCGTTCGGCATGACGATCAGCGCGGCCCCCGACCTCCCGGTCGTCGGCGCCCTGCGGGGCACCGCCAGCGACCTGCTGCTCGTGCTCTGGAAGCGTCTCCCGCTGAGCTCGGTCACCGTGACCGGCGATGCAGACGCGATCGCCGCCGCCATCGCCGCCATCGACATCGACTGAGCCACCCGACCGATGCGGACGATCCCGGAGCTGCTCGCAGAGACCGCGGCCGCAACGCCCGACCGGACGTGGCTGCTCAGCGGCGAGAACGCGTTCACGTACGCCGCGGCCGAGTACGAGGTCGCAGCCGCGGCCGCCGCGCTCGCCGCACTCGGTGTGAGGCAGGGCGAGATCGTGCTCGTCATCGCGCGGAACCACGCCGCACATGTGTTCACGTGGCTCGGTCTGGCCCGGCTCGGCGCGGTCATGCTCCCGGTCAACCCGAACAGCACCGTCGACGAGCTGGTCGGCTTCATCGAGCAGGTGCATCCGCGGCTCGTCGTCCACGACCCGCAGCTCGACACGATCGTCGCCGACGGGACGAGGCGGGTCGACCACGTCCCGACCGTCGTCGACGTCCACGCGCTCGCCGGGGGACGCGCGACGGACGCCCCCGCACCCGCGCTCGAACCGCGGGACCCGGTCGTGCTCATCCCGACCTCGGGCACGACCGGACGCTCGAAGCTCGTGACCCAGACGCATCAGGGCTACACGCTCGCCGCCGAGGGGTTCCCGGCGTGGGCGGGGCTCGCCGCCGAGGACCGGCTCATCACCGCGCTCCCGATCTTCCACATCAATGCGCCCGCATACTCGCTGCTCGGGTCGATGGCGGTCGGCGCGAGCGTCGTGCTGCTCGAGCGCTACTCGCCCAGCCGCTTCCTCGACGCCGCACGTCGGAACGAGGCAACCGAGTTCAACATGATCGGCGCGATGCTCGAGATGCTGATGCGCCAGCCCGAGCGAGCCGACGACGCGGACACACCGCTGCGACTCTGCTACACGGGTCCTACGCCGCCGCGCGACCGCCAGCTCGAGATCGAGGCGCGGTTCGGGATCGAGATCGTGTGCGGCTACGGCCTCTCCGAGAGCACCTACGGGACGTTCTGGCCGCGAGGTGCGCGGCCATACGACACGATCGGCGCCGCCCGCCAGCACCCGGTGCTCGGTCACATCAACGACGCGCGGGTGGTGGCCGACGGCGCCGAGGTCCAGTACGGCGAGGTCGGCGAGCTCGAGCTGCGCAATCCGGCCACGATGCTCGGCTACCACGGCATGCCCGAGGAGACCGCCGCGGTGCTCGTGGACGGTTGGCTGCGGACCGGCGACCTCGTCATGCGCAATCCGGACGAGACCTTCACGTTCGTGTCGCGCAAGAAGGAGGTGATCCGGCGCCGGGGCGAGAACCTCGCACCGAGCGAGGTCGAGGCCGCGCTCGTCGAGCTGCCCGACATCGTCGAGGCCGCGGTCATCGCGGTGCCGTCCGACCTCGGCGAGGACGAGGTGAAGGCCTTCGTGATCGTCGCTCGCGACCGGCACCTCGACGTCGACGGGCTCCGGGACGCGCTCGCGATGAGGCTCAGTCGGTTCAAGATCCCGCGCTTCGTCGAGGTCGTCGACGAGCTGCCCCGGACCCCGACCGGGCGCGTGGCGAAGCACCGGCTCCCCGTCGAGCGGACCGCGGCAGAGACCGACTTCGAGTCCCGCGACTGACCAGAGGAGACACATGGACGCGCCCGACCGCACCTGGATGCACACCGACATGGGCTCCACCACACCGACCACGATCACGGTCTGCGGGCTCGACCTCGCCGAGGAGGTCATGGGGAAGATCTCGTTCCCCGACCTCGCCTTCCGGATGGTCGCGGGCCGCCTGCCCGACGCGCGGGAGTCGGTGCTCTTCAATGCGGTGCTGGTCTCGCTGGCCGACCACGGCATCACGCCGACGGTGCTCGCCGCACGCCTGACGTACCTCGGCGCGCCGGAGGCGCTGCAGGGCGCCATCGCGGCCGGAGTGCTCGGCGGCGGGAGCGTGTTCCTCGGCGTCGCCGAGGACGCGGCGCGGTTCCTCACGGAGATCCTGGCCGGGCTCCTTCCCGACCCGGACGACGCCGAGCTGGAGCGCGCCGCCGCCGAAGCCGTGACCCGGTTGCGGGAGCAGGGTCTGCGGACCCCCGGTCTCGGGCACCCGGTCCACAAGGACACCGACCCACGCGTCCCCCGCATGTACGCGCTCGCGCGCGAGCTCGACCTGCTCGGCCCGCACCTGCGCCTGCTCGAGGTCGTCGCCGCGGTGTCGGCCGAGACCGGTCGGCGGCTTCCCGTCAACGGTGCCGGCGTCGCGGGGGCCGCGCTCGCAGACCTCGGCTTCGACTGGCGGATCATCCGTGGGTTCACGCTGCTCGCCCGGACCGCGGGGCTGCTCGGCCACCTCGCGGAGGAGATGCGCCACCCGATGGCGATGCCGTTGTGGCAGGCGGTGGAAGCGGGCTCAGCCGGGGAGACGCACTACTAGCCTGAGGGTGACCGTTCGAAAGGAGTCGGCGATGGCAGACGAGCCGGTGACCCGTCCCCGGTGGCGGGGCATCAACCACCTGGCCCTGGTGTGCGCGGACATGGACGCGACCGTGCGGTTCTACGTCGGCGTGCTGGGGGCGCGCCTCGTGGCGACGGTCGGGACCGACAGCTTCCGGCACTACTTCTTCGAGATCGGCGTCGGGAACACGATCGCGTTCTTCGAGTACGACGACGTCCCCCTCGAGCACTTCGCGAAGCCGGCCGGCGTCCCCCACGAGCGCGCGACGCAGTTCGACCACCTGTCGTTCGCGCTCGTCGACGAGGAAGCGCTCGTCGACCTGCGGGACCGGCTCAAGGCCGCGAACTGCGAGGTAACCGACGTCGTCGACCACGGGTTCATCCGGTCGATCTACTTCAACGACCCCAACGGCATCGCGCTCGAGGCCTCCTACTGGGTGGTCGACCCGACCGGCTGGGCCGAGGTCTCGCTCGAGGACGAGCGCCTGTTCGGCGACCGCGACCCGGTTGCTGCCGTCGAGGAGCTCCGCGCGACCGGGGCCGTCGCCCGGGTGCCCGCGACCCGCCTCGTCGACGCGTACACGAGCAACCACGAGGACTGGGTCGTCTCCCCGGAGGACTAACGGCCGTCCGGGGCGGCTTTTCGAGGATCTCCGGAGGGCGATCGCCAGGCCGCGGTCGACTGGTGCCCTCCGGCGGCTTTTCGAGGATCTCCGGAGGGCGATCGCCAGGCCGCGGTCGACTGGTGCCCTCCGGCGGCTTTTCGAGGATCTCCGGAGGGCGATCGCCAGGCCGCGGTCGACTGGTGCCCTCCGGCGGTCTAGCGGACGTCGCGCCCGCGTACGTCCTCGTCGGTGAGGTGCGTCGGGCTCGACAGCAGCGTGACACCGATCTCTTCGAGCCACATCCGGAACCGTGCGTGCTTGCGCACGATGAACGGGTCGGACGTGAGGTTGATCTGCGCCATGCGCGCGAGCATCCAGCCCACCGTGCGCAGGAAGGTGATGTTGCGGGCCAGGCCGATCTGCGGCGGGAGCTGCGGGAACGCCCGGGTGATGGCCTCGCGCCACGCCACCGCGACCGGGTCGGCGCTCGACACGAAGCCCTCGAGCGACTGCGGCCGCAGATAACCGTCGAACTCCCACCACACGCGCGCCAGCAGGCAGCCGCGCTCGCTCGAGACCAGCTCGATCGCGGCGTCGACGACCGGCGCGACCCACTCGGTCGCGGTCGGCAGCTCCCGGCCGCCCGCGAGCGCGGTCTGCCGGCCGAGGATCGGGTACTGGCCGCTCGCGATCTCGGCCGCCATCGCGTCGACCAGGCCCGCCTTCGACCCGAAGTGGTAGGAGATCGCGGAGGGATTCTTGATCCCGACCGCGCCCAGGATCTCCCTGGTGGAGGTCCCCTCGATCCCCTTGCGGCCCATCAGGTCGAGCGCGGCCTCGTACAGCCGGGACTTGGCGTCGGGCTCTGCCATGCCCCACCTTCGCACTCGGGCCGGCCGCGGTCCAAAATGCACCACTTGCATTAGCTGATCCGCACGCTTAGCGTGACCCCTGCCGGCGGGGTGTCGGAGGTTGCCAGCCTCTCCCAAGCGCACCCCGGCGGTACGGAACCGGCAGGGCCGTATCCCCGAGGCTCGGGGCTGTGTTCGGCGCGGATCCGGAACGGGGATGTGCGGGACAGGGTCAACGGCCGACCCCCCCAGGCGGCGTCGATCCTGTCCCCCCATCCCGCTCCCGGATCGGCGCGGCCACCTCGTGCGCTACGCGTCGCGCACGAGGTGCTGGATCTCGACCATCAGCGGGAGCAGGAAGCCGACGTACGCGTTCGTGAGCGTGTACGAGTACTTCGGACCCTGGGTCGTGCGGGCGTCGATGTCGATCACCCGCACCCGGTCGTCGCGCGCCGCGATCGCCTTCGCCCGCTCGACGATCGTCTCGAGCTCGGGGATCGTCGACACCTGGATCCCGAAGTGGTCGAGCGCGGGCGCGCGCAGCGCTGGGTCCCCAGGCAAGAGATAGACGAACTGGCCGTGCTCGCCGGTGTACAGGATGAGCGGGTTCCCGGACTCGCCGGTGTTGTCGCCCTCGGTCCAGCCGAACACCTCGCCGTAGAACTCGAGGATGTCGGCCCGGCCGCGTTCGTCGAGCACGGACGGCGCCATGGAGAGGGCGACGTGGTTCAGCTTCGGTCGGAACGTGGGCTCGCTCACGACGACACCTCCGGTCGCACCATGACCTTGCCGGGCGGATCACCGGCCGCCAGCCGCTGCATCGCACCCAGGACCCCGTCCAGGAGCACGTCTCGGGGCTCGATCAACAGGTCCAGCGGGAGTGCACCCGACGCGAGGAGCTCGAGCGCGCGCTCGAACCCGTCGTCGTCGTAGTTGTACGCGCCGATCACCGTCTGCTCGAGCACGATCATCCGGTTGTGGTTGACCCGCGGCTCCCGCCGGCCGGTCCCGACGAACACGAGCGTCCCTGCGTAGTCGAGCTGTTCGAGCGCGGACTCGGCCGCACCCGCGTGCCCGGAGCACTCGAACGCGAACACGAACGGTGCATCGACGGGCCGGCCCATCGGTGCGGGTCCGAGCGCATCCGGCGTGACCACCTCGCTCGCGCCAACTGCCCGCGCGCGCTCGCGACGGCCGGGACTCGGCTCCGACACCGTGATGTCGTCGACGCCTCGGGCCCGGAGCACCGCGATGGTGAGCAGGCCCACCGCGCCGGCTCCGGTGACGAGCACGCGGTCCGCGGGCGTGACGCCGGCGAGGTTGACGGTGTGGATGGCGATCGCCGTCGGCTCGGTGAGCGCGGCCGCCCGCGTCGAGAGCCCGTCGGGGATGCGCAGCAGCCGGTGCGCGTCGACGACCTTGTACCGGCAGAACGCGCCATGGAACTCGAGCAGGTCGATCGCCTCGCGCTCGAGGCACACCGCGGGACGCCCGCGGCGGCAGGCCCGGCAGACGCCGCAGCCCGGCGTCGGGCCCGCGACGACCAGGTCCCCCACCGCCCACCCGGAGACCGACCCGCCGACCGCGGCGATCTCGCCCGCCCACTCGTGGCCGAGGACCGTCCCGGGGCGCGCGTAGCCCTCGAGCACCAGGTGCAGGTCGGTCCCGCAGATCCCGCAGTGCGACACCGCGACCAGCGCCTGGTCCGGCCCGACGGCCGGCACGGGCACATCGCGGACCGCCATCGCGCCGTCGCCCTCGTACACCGTTGCCGGCATCACGTCCTGGGGCACAGCGGGGAGCGTACGCCCGGGCACGGGACCGGGGCCCGAGGCGGGCGCGGGCCCGCGGCGGTACCGTCGTGCGTGATGGACGACTGCTCCGGGCCCTTCGATCCCGACTTCGACCTCGAGCACCTGTCGCGGCGCGCCCTGGCGGTGCTCGGTCGCGAATGGCTGCTCCACGGGCACCTCCAGGACCGGGTCGGCATGCCGCTCGTGCACGAGGGTCGGCCCCGCGAGGAGATGGAGGCGGTGGCCATCGCGGAGTGGATGGGTGCGAGCCCGGTCTACTCGCGGCGAACCCAGCGGGCCTTGCGCTTCGGCGCCGGCGACGTCCCGACGATCATGAAGAACCTCCAGCTCGACATCGGTGCGCCCCACCAGTTCATGGACTTCCGGTGCCGGGTCGACGACGCGAACCACGGCGAGTTCTGGCTCGCGCACTGCGGCGCGCTCATGGACGTGGAGCCCATGGGCGAGGACTACGTCCGCGGGATGTGCCACACGATCGAGGACCCGACGTTCGACGCCACCGCGGTCGCGACGAACCCGCGCGCGAGGTCCGGCCGGTCCACCGCCCGCCGCGCGTCCCCGCCGACCAGATGCCGCACTGCCGCTGGACCGTCGAGATCGATCCGGCGTTCGAGCCCGTCGTCGCGCACCCGAACGTCGCCCTGGTCGAAGCCGCCCGCATCGCGACGATCCCCGTGCGCGAGCCGCGCGGCAGCGCGGAAGCTGAGCCCGGAGGCTGGGACGACTACGACCGCGACTTCGACCCGGACTTCCAGCTCGAGGACCTCTCCCACCGGGCGCTGGTCGTCGCGCTCCAGGAGGTCGCGGTCCAGAGCCACCTGCTGTTCCGGGGGTTCCTGCTCGCGGTGATGCAGCGGTTCGGCGAGTCCGAGGCGGACCGCATCAACCCGATGGTCTTCACGGGGCTGGCCGGCCTCACCGCGGGGCGGCTACGACGCGCCATGGGGATCGAGGACGACGGCGCCGAGGCGGTCGCCAAGGTCCTGGCGCTCCACCCGATGTTCTCCCCACGAACCTACGTCGACATCTCGATCGAGGTCACCGGCGAGGACCACGTGCGCTTCGCGATCCTCGACGCCCCGATCTTCGAGGAGGGCGACGACCTCCACTGGTTCGCGCAGCTCGGCGGCGCGGGGGACCGCGGGCTCGAAGCGATCGTGCATGCTGTGAACCCGCGCGCCGGCATCGCGGCCGCCACGAAGAGGCCGGGCGAGCGCTTCGCCTACGACGCCGTGATCGACCCGGCCGCAGCACCGGCGGCGGAGGCGCCCGAGATCGGCCTCGCCCGGATCAGCACCGGCGCGACCGTCGAGTTCACTCCGCGGCGGCCCGTGCGCGCAGCTCGAACTTGAGCACCTTGCCACTCGCGTTGAGCGGCAGCGCATCGACGACCTCGACGCGCCGCGGCACCTTGTAGTTGGCCATCCGCTCGCGGCACCACGCCATCAGCTCGGCGGGATCGATCCCCGCCCCGGGTCGGGCGACGACGTAGGCCACGCCGACCTCGCCCATCCGCGTGTCGGGGACGCCGACGACCGCCACCTGCGAGATCCCGGGATGTTCGAGCATCATCCCCTCGATCTCGGCCGGGTAGGCGTTGAAGCCGCCGACGATGAACATGTCCTTCATCCGGTCCGTGATCCTGATGTTGCCGGCGTCGTCCATGACGGCGACGTCGCCGGTGTGCAACCAGCCGTCCGCGTCGATCGCCTCCGCCGTCGCATCCGGGTCGTGGATGAACCCGCGCATGACGTTGTAGCCGCGCACCACGACCTCGCCCGGCTCGCCGGTCGGGACCGGTGCGCCGGACTCGTCGACCACGCGCACCTCGATGCCGGGGATGGCGCGCCCCGAGGTGGTCGAGATCGTGATCGGGTCGTCGTCGTGGCGGCACATGGTCGCGATCCCGGTGCACTCGGTGAGCCCGTAGCCCGTCACGATCGTCTCGAAGCCCAGCTCGGCGCGCATCCGGTTGATCATCTCGACGGGCACGGCAGCCGCGCCCGTCACCGAGAGGCGCAGCGACGACATGTCGAACTCGGCGACGCGCGGGTGGTCCAGGATCGACTGGTACACGGTGGGCGGACCGGGCAGCATCGAGATCTTCTCCTCGGCGACGCGCTGCATGACGGTGTCCACGTCGAACACCGCGTGCGGGACCATCGTCGCCCCGGTGATCACGCTCGCGAGGATCCCGGCCTTGAGCCCGAACGCGTGGAAGAACGGGTTCACGATCAGGTACCGGTCACCCTCACGCAGGCCGACCACGTCCGCCCAGGACGCGTAGGCGCGGATGCTGGCCGAGTGCGTGAGCATCGCGCCCTTGGGTCTGCCGGTCGTGCCCGACGTGAACAGGACGTCCGAGACATCGTCGCCCCGGAGCGCCCGTCCTCGAGCTGCGACCTCGTCCGGTGCGACCTCGCCGGCGCGGGCCAGGAAGTCGTCCCAGGTCACCGTGCCCGGGGCCGGCGCGCCCCGTAGCACCACGATCTCGCGCAACGACGACGGCCGCTCGACGCCGCCGAGGAGGTCGACGTAGTTGGTGGCCAGGAAGTCGGTGACGGTGAACAGGATGCGGACGTCCGCACGGTCGAGGATGTACGCGGCTTCCGCGGCCTTGAAGCGGGTGTTCAACGGGACGAGGACTGCGCCCGTGCTGTGGATCGCCAGTGCGGCGATCGCCCACTCGGTGGTGTTCGGAGCCCAGATCGACACCCGGTCCCCGGGCTCGACGCCGGACGCGATCAGGGCGCGGGCCGCCTGCTCGACCGCCGCGGCGAGCTCCCCGTAGGTCAGGCGCGCCCGCTCGTCGACGAGCGCTTCGCGATCGCGGTACCGCTCGGCCGCGCGCGCCAGCACCGCGGGGATCGTCTGCGGCAGATCGAGCTCGGTCACGTGAGGGCCCCCGGGACGGACATCGGTGGGGTCGGGTACTGCTTCATGACGTGCGCTCCTCGTTCGAGAACCGCTCCACGAGCGCCACGAGCGCGTCGGCGCACGTCGTCGCTCCGCCGGGCGCATCGGGCAGCCGGACCTCGCCCCGCTCGCGGCTCGGGAGCAGGACCGTTGCGTGGCCCGGCGTGGTCGTCTCGCCCCGCTGGTTCTCGCCCCAGATGTCGAGCTCCACCGCGGGCCGGTCGCCGTCAGCCAGGAGCTTCCGGGTCACCCGCCCGCGCATCCAGTGGGTGTCGCCCACGTAGTTGAACCTCCGGAACTGGCAGTCGAGCTTCCAGAGCCAGGCGTCGTCACCCATCCAGTCAGTGCAGAGGTGGATGAGCCAGGTCTCTCGCATCCGCCCGTAGTCGTAGCTCGCCGGGTTGCCGGCCCGGCGCGCCCACTCGGGATCCCAGTGCACGCGCTGCTGGACGTCGGGGATGTTCAGGTCGTCCGGACGGAAGAAGCGCGGCACCCGCTGGCGCTGGTCGTAGCCGAGCCGCAGCGGCTTGACCCCGTAGAGCCCCATGCCCATGCCGACGTGCCAGCACACCATGTCGGTGACGCGCAGCGGACCCTTCACGAGCGGCCCGACCTCGTCGCCCTCCTCGACGTCCTCCCACCACCGGGGCTCGCTCCCCCGGCGGCGACCGCGCTCCGCGGCCGAGGTCGCGTCGATCTCGGCGAGCTGCGCGTCGGTGTACGGCTCGATGACGATCGCGTCGTTCTTCGCGCGCGTCGCTCGGCCTTCGTCCGGTCGGTCCGGATCATCAGGCGGTACTGCGCCGCGAGCACCTCGTCCGGGTCGCGCGACGCGAACACCTCTGCGGTCCACTCGTGGATCGCCCGCTCGGCGAAGTCGCTGCCCTTGTCGTGCACCCCGACCAGCGCGTTGCGCCGGACCATGCGCCGGCCGGGCCGGAGCGGCGCCCACCACTCGCGCGAGCTGCCGGAGTAGAACGCGTGGGCCCCGCGGATCGGGTCTCCCCGCATCAGGTCCCGGACGTCCTCGGCGACCTCGGCGACCTCGTCCTCGCCGATGAGCGTGTCGCCACCGACGAGGTGGGGCGAGGCGATCGCACCGCCCCAGCGCGTGCTCCGGGCGTAGTCCGGGTCGGCCCAGAGCGGGTTGTCGTCGCCGTAGGCCTCGGCGACGTGTCGGAACGTGTCCTCGTTCGGGAACCGGTAGTGCGGCGGCTGGGTGTGCGGCCGGGCGATGCCCACGCGGGCGCGCAGACGCTCGACGCCGGCGTCCGTGATCCCTTCCCCGTCAGCCATCCGTCTCCGATTCCGAAGTTCTCCGCCGGCCGATCGCCGGACGGTTCATCGACCGGTGGCCGGCGGCGGTATTTCCGTGTCTGCGAGCCGTGACACTACGCGGGCCGCGAGCACCGCACCGCCGGGAGGACCGTCGCGGCGATCGCGTACGGTACGGCCCGATGGACCACGACCGCCGCCTTCCGCTCGACCGGTCGTCGACCGACGAGGAGGTGCGCCGGGTCGTGGCCGACTGGGTCGCCGCGACGGTCCCCACGCCGTGGCGGGACGCGGCGGCGAAGGGTGGACGCGCCGCGATCCGCAGGGTCCGTACCCGCGGCGCGTACGAGGTCTGGTACCCGGTGTTCGCGGACAGCGGGCTCGCGGTCGCGACCTGGCCGGTGGCGTACGGCGGGCTGGATCTGGCGCCCGAGCAGGCCCGCGTCGCCGAAGCGGTCCTCGCGCCGTACAACCTCGGCCGGCTCAACCCGCTCGGGCTGAACAGCGCCGCCCCCGCCCTGTTCGCGCACGGCGACGAGGACCAGCGGCTGCGCTTCCTCCCCCCGCTCGTGCGCAACGAGGAGAAGTGGTGCCAGCTCCTGAGCGAGCCCGGGGCCGGATCGGACCTCGCGTCGCTGGCGACCCGGGCCGAGCGCGACGGCGACGAGTGGATCCTCAACGGGCAGAAGGTCTGGACGACCTGGGCCCACCTCTCGGACTTCGCGATCTGCCTCACCCGTACCGACCCGACGGTGCCGAAGCGCCGCGGCCTGACGTACTTCGTCGTCGACCTGCACGCCGCCGGTGTGACGGTGCGGCCGCTGCGCCACATCGGCGGCGAGATCGACTTCAACGAGGTGTTTCTCGACGACGTGCGTGTCCCCGACTCGTACCGGATCGGCGCGACGGGCGACGGCTGGCGCGTCGCGGGCGCGACCCTGGCCGGTGAGCGTCAGATGGTGTCGGGCTCCGGCTCGGGCGGCGTGGACCGGATCGGGGGCTCGGGCGCCGATCGCATCGTCGAGCGCGCGGCCGAGCTCGGGCGCGCGACCGACCCGCACGTCCGCCAACGGCTCATGGCGCTCTCCAGCGAGGAGCGCATCCGCGACTGGACCAACCAGCGCGTGCGTGCGTCGGTGCGCGCGGGCGGGACGCCCGGCCCGGCGGGCTCGATCGGCAAGGTCCACCAGGGCGGCCTCAACCAGCGGCTCCAGCGGCTCGCGGCCGACCTGCTCGGTCCCGGGGCGGTCGCGTGGGACGGTCCGGGCGGCGATCCGGAGGCGTGGGCCGAGGCGATGCCGTTCGAGAGCCGGGCCATGCTCCGGAGCCGGGCCAACACGATCGAGGGCGGGACCACCGAGGTGAACAAGAACATCGTGGCGGAGCGGGTGCTCGGGCTGCCCCGCGAGCCGGACCCCTACGTCGACGCGCCGTGGGACGAGGTGCCCCGCTCGTGACGTCGCTCGCGCTCCTGCTGATGAAGCCGCCGTTCCCCGACGACGCGCCGCTTCTCCATGGTCCGGACTCCACGCTGACGGTCGGCGAGGCGAAGAAAGCCGCGCGGGCCATCGCCCTCCGGCTGCATGGAGCCGGGGTGCAACCGGGCCAGGCGGTCGCGGTCCAGATGCGCGACGGACCGCAGCTCATCACCACCATGTTCGGCATCTGGTTCGCGGCCGCGGTCTTCGTGCCGGTGAACCCGCGGGTGCCCGGACCGGAGGTCGAGAAGGTGCTCGCGTCGACCGGGCCTGCGGTGCTCGTCAGCGGGGATGAGGCCGAGACGATCACGCCGCTGGCCGGTCCGCACCGGACCTACCCACTCGACACCGCGTTCGTGATGTGGACCTCTGGCACGACCGGCGAGCCGAAGCCGATCCTCCACACGCACTCCGCGTACTTCGAGCTGCTCGACCGGGTGCTCGGCCCGCTGCGGGCGAAGCCGCGTGAACCGGGCCGGCCGGCGAGCCCGAACCTCGTCGCGGTGTCGCTCTCCCTCAATGCCGGGATCTACAACGTGCTGTTCGGTCTGCGCGCCGGGGCACCGATCGTCGTCATGGACGGGTTCTCGCCGAGCGGGTTCGCGGCGCTCGTACGTCAGTTCGCGATCCGGTCGACCGTGCTGCCGCCCGCGGCGATGACGATGCTCGCCGACGACCCGTCGGTCACCGATCTCGAGCCGCTGCGGTACGTACGCAGCATCACGGCCCCACTCTCGCCGATCCAGGCCCGTCGCTTCACCGAGAAGTTCGGCGTCACCGTCCTCAACGGCTACGGGCAGGCCGAGATCGGCGAGGTGATCGGCTGGACCGCCGCCGACGCACGCCAGCACCCCGACAAGATCGGCGCAGTCGGCCGGCCGCACCCCGGTGTCTCGGTCAGGGTGCTGGACGACACGGGCGCCGCCGCGGCGACGGACGCGGTCGGGCGGCTGCTCGTGCGCCCGCCGTCGATGGCCGCGGGCTACGCCGACGGCGCCGGGCTCGAAGACCGGATCGACGCCGAGGGCTACGTCGACACCGGCGACCTCGCCCGGATGGACGGCGACGGCTTCGTCTGGATCGAGGGTCGCTCGGGCGACGTGATCAACCGCGGCGGCAACAAGGTGTTCCCCGATCACGTGGCCGAGGTGCTGCGCCTCGTCCCTGACGTCGCCGACGTCGGAGTGGTGGGCGTACCCGACGACCGGCTCGGCGCGGTCCCGGTCGCGTTCGTCGTCGGTGCCGGGTCCGTGACCGACGACGAGCTGCGCGCGGTGTGCCGCGAGCACCTGGCGCCGTACAAGATCCCGGTCGCGTTCCACCGCGTCGACGCGCTCCCCCGGAACCAGGTGGGCAAGCTCCTCCGGCCGGACCTGGTCGCGCTCCACGCCGAGCTCGAAGGCTCGCCGTGAGCGGATCCGGCGGCTACGAGACGTTGATCGTCGAGCGGCGGGGTGGGGTCGGGTGGCTGGAGTTCGACCGGCCGGACGTCGGCAACGCGATGAACGCGGTGATGTTCCAGGAGCTGGAGCGGGCGTGGGCCGAGCTCGACGCCGACCCCGCGGTCCGCGTGATCGTGAACACCGGCGCGGGCAGAGCGTTCCAGACCGGGCTCGACGTGGTGGAGCTGCGCCGGGACCCGGAGGCACTCCGCGAGCAGTCCCGCCGGACGAAGGCGGCGGAGCTGCGCCTGACCGCGTGGCACAACCGCGTCTGGAAGCCGGTGATCGCCGCCGTGAACGGCGTGTGCGCCGGCGGCGGTCTCCACTTCGTGGCCGACGCCGACATCGTGATCGCGGCGAGCGACGCCACCTTCCTGGACCCGCACGTCTCGATCGGCCAGGTCACCGCGTACGAGGCCATCGCGCTCGTCCGGAAGTCCCCGATGGAGGCGGTCATGCGCATGGCGCTCACCGGCCGCCACGAACGCCTCACCGCGGCGCGCGCCTACGAGCTCGGGATCCTCAGCCAGATCGTCGACCCGCCCGACCGGCTCGCGGCGGAAGCGATGGCGCTCGCCGAGACCATCGCCCGCAACTCACCTGCGGCGATGCGCGCGACCAAGAAGGCGCTCTGGGGAGCACTGGAGCTCGGGCTCACCGACGCGTGCCGGGCCGGCGCCGGCGAGCTCGTCGCGATGTGGGGCCACCCCGACCAGGAGGAAGGACCGCGCGCGTTCGTCGAACGCCGCGAGGCGCGCTGGCTCCCCCTCGACGCGGGCGCTCGAGATCCCCGCAGGGTCGCCGCGGAAGATCAGGGCGCCTCGGCACCCTCCGGCGGCTCGGAGGCGGGCCGACCGTGAGGTACTCGTCGTTCGATTGCCTGATCGTGGAGCGCCACGGTCCCGTCGGGTGGTTGATCAACAACCGGCCCGAGCAGCTCAACGCGATGTCGGCGCACATGCGCGACGAGTTCGCGGTGGCCTGGAAGGAGCTGGACGCGGATCCCGAGGTGCGCGTCATCGTCCACACGGGTGAGGGCCGGGCGTTCCAGACGGGGGTCGACGTCGCCGAGATCGCGACCGACGGTCAGGGCATGCAGCGCTACCGGCAGTCGGTCGAGGACTGGGACCTGCACTTCACCGCCTGGCACCAGCAGGTGTGGAAGCCGGTGATCACCGCGGTCAACGGGATCTGCGCCGGGGGCGCGTTCCACTGGGTCGCGGACGCGGACATCGTGATCGCGGCGTCGGACGCCCAGTTCTTCGACCCCCACGTCTCGGTCGGGCAGGTCGTCGCGATCGAAGCCATCGGCCTCCTGCGCAAGATGCCGGTCGAGGCCGTGATGCGGATGGCGTTCGTCGGCAAGTACGAGCGGATCTCGGCGCATCGTGCGTACGAGCTCGGGATGATCAGCCAGGTCGTGGACCCACCCGGGCAGCTACGAGACGAGGCCCAGGCGCTCGCCGAGAAGATCGCCCGGAACTCGCCGGCCGCGATGCGCGCGACCAAGAAGGCGCTGTGGGGCGCGCTCGAGCTCGGGCTCACCGACGCGTGCCGGGCCGGCGCCGGCGAGCTGGTCTCGATGTGGGGCCACCCCGACCAGGAGGAGGGCCCCCGGGCCTTCGCCGAGCGCCGCGACCCGCACTGGCACGTCGACCCGGACTGACCCGGCTGGCCGTCCCGGCCGGCTGGTTTCGGGTCCCCAGCTGGTCGTCAGTCGGGGTAGGCGTCGAGGGCGGCGAGGTGGGGGCGGCGCCCGGCGTCGTCGAGGAACGATGCGAGGAAGGAGCTGCGGGCGATCGCCCGCATCGCGTCGCGGTCGAAGCCGAGCGCGGCGGCGGTCGCGACGTAGTTGTCGCCGATGTAGCCGCCGAAGTACGCGGGGTCGTCCGAGTTGATGCTGACCATGAGCCCCCGCTCGGCCATGCGCCGGATCGGGTGGTCGGCGAGGTCGTCGACGACGCGTAGCTTCACGTTCGAGAGCGGGCAGACGGTCAGCGGCACCTGCTCGGTCACCAGCCGCTCGACCAGCGCGTCGTCCTCCATGCACCGGACGCCGTGGTCGATCCGGCGCGCGTGCAGCAGGTCGAGCGCCTCCCGGACGTACCCGGGCGGGCCCTCCTCCCCTGCGTGCGCGACTGGCAGGAACCCCTCCGCCCGGGCCCGGTCGTAGACGGCGCGGAATTTCGACGGCGGATTCCCCGACTCGGAGGAGTCGAGGCCGACGCCGGCGATCACGTCCCGGTAGGGGATCGCCGCCTCGAGCGTGGCCATCGCCGCGTCCTCGCTGAGGTGGCGCAGGAAGCACAGGATCAGCTTCGAGGTGATGCCGAGCTCGCGCTCCCCGTCCGCGAGCGCGCCGGTGATGCCCGCGACGACGGTCGCGAGGTCGACGCCGCGGTCCGTGTGGGTCTGCGGGTCGAAGAACATCTCCGCGTGACGGACGCCCTGGCTCGCGGCGCGCCGGAGATAGGCCGTGGTCAGGTCCGAGAAGTCGGCCTCGGTGACCAACACCGAACAGCCCGCGTAGTACACGTCGAGGAAGGACTGGAGGTCCTCGAAGACGTACGCGGCGCGCACCGCGTCGACGTCGGCGTAGGGCAGGTCGACCTGGTTGCGGCGACCGAGCTCGAACATGAGCTCCGGCTCGAGCGTGCCTTCGATGTGCAGGTGGAGCTCGGCCTTGGGCAGGGCCTGGAGCCACTGCGCGGTCGCGGCGCCGGGCATCGGGGACCTCCCTCTCGTGGGCGTGCGGCGCGTGCCCGGATCGGGCAGGCTCCGGGGATGAGGATCGCCATCTTGGCTCCGATGCGCCAGGAGCTCGCACCCGTCGTCCAGGCCTTCGGCCTCACCCGCACCACGATCGGTGACACCGTCGTGCAGACAGGGACCGTCGGCGACACCGAGATCGTCGCGACCACCACGGGGATCGGCACCGCCGGCGCCCGGGCCGCCACCGAGCGGGTCCTCGAGCTCCAGCCGCCCGACCACGTGATGGTCGTCGGGATCGCGGGCGGCGTCGGGCCCACCGTGAAGATCGGCGACCTGATCTTCGCCGGCACCGTCGTGGACAAGGCCACCGGTACGGAGTACCGGCCGACCCACCTCGGGAGTCCGGCCCCAACGGCCCGCGGGAAGATCGTCACCTCGGACGACTTCCTGATCGACCCCGGGATGCTCGACCGGCTCATCGCCGACGACGTGATCGCGCTGGACATGGAGACGTCCGCGGTCGCCGAGGTCTGCGTCGCCCGCGGGACCGACTGGTCCGTGATCCGGGCGATCAGCGACCTGGCCACGGACCACCCCGACGACGCGGTGCTCGGCTTGGCCAACCCCGACGGCTCCGCCAACGGGGCCGCGGTGGCGAAGTTCCTCCTCACCCGCCCCTGGCGGATCCCGTCGCTCGCCAAGCTCCAGCGCGGCTCCAAGCTCGCCGCGACCGCCGCGGCCCGCGCCGCGGCGCGGGCCTGCGCCCCCGCTCAGACGGCGTAGCCCGGTTCCCCGCCACCGGCTCCGGGCCGGCGGTGCACCGAGACCGCGTAGGACCCGTCACCCGGGAACGGGTCCCGGTCCCAGGTCGCGAAGCGGCGCTCCAGGGTGAGCCCGGTCGCCGCGCAGTGAGCGTCGTACTCGTCGAGCTCGTAGCCCCGCCCGAGCTGGAAGCCCGCCACCAGCAGCCCGGCGGGCGCGACGTGGCGGGCCGCGCCGGCGACGAGCGCGCCCTGGGTTCCCTCCGGGGTGAAGAGCGGGACGTTGCCGGCCATGACCACGACATCGAAGGTCCGCCCGAGGTCGAGCGCGGCGAGGTCGCTCTGCACCCAGACGATCGACGGGCCCCGGCGGCTCGCGGCCTCCAGCATCGAGGCGTCCCGGTCCGCACCGACGACCTCGATGCCGCGGCGGTCGAGCTCGATGGCGACGCGCCCGCTGCCGCAGCCCGCGTCGAGCACGGATCCGGGATGCAACCCGGCGACGAACTGGGCCTCACCGTGCACGTCGGTGCCGCTCGCGGCGAGCGCGTCGAATCGCTGCTGGTAGCGCTCGCCCTCCCAATCCATCGCCGGCATCGTCGCGCGCCGGTCACGGGACTGGTGAGCTGGGCGATGCTCCCACGGGTCCGGCGCCCGCTACCGTCCTCCCGCCATGGGGGCGGTCTGGCTGCGCAGCCGCGCGGAGCTGCGAAATCGGTGGAAGGCGTGGCTGGCCGTCGCGCTCCTCGCCGGGATCGGCGGCGGGATCACGATCGGCGCGTTCGCGGGCGCGCAGCGGGTCGAGCACACCTACCCCGACTTCGTCTCGGCCGGGCACCCGATGGACGTGCTCGTGCCCGGCCGGAGCGACTTCTCGCTGGTCGGAGGGGTGGACCTCACGAAGGTCGGGCGCCTCCCCGAGGTCGCCGAGACCGCGGATGCGAGCGCGAGCCTGCTGTTCGCGGGGCGCACCCCCGATGGCCGGCTCATCGGCCCGGGCGACGTGTTCCCCGTGGCCGCGGCGGGGAACGCGCTCGGGACGACGTTCGAGCGCTTCACGATGCTCGAGGGCCGCGCCGCGCATCCGTTCGCGGTCCGCGAGGCCACCGCCAGCTTCATCGCGGCCGAGAAGCTCCACCTCCACGTCGGGGACACGGTCAAGATCCACTTCTTCTCGGCGGCCAACTTCCTGAAGTCGGCCGCCGCGCTGCTCACCCAGTTCAACCAGCGCCTCAACGCACGGGGCAACGAGTCCGTCGCCGACTACGCCCGCTTCGCCGACGGGCCCGAGCTCGAGTTCGAGATCGTCGGGATCGAGGCGTCGCCCGGCGAGTTCCCGCCGCTTCCCCCCGACATCTCCCCCGTGATCCACCTCACCCCCGCGTTCTACGAGCAGGTACAACGACCAGGTCGTGCAGAGCCCGCTGCTCTACACCCGCCTCGAGCGGGGGACCGCCGACCTCCCCGCGTTCGAACGGCGGGTGGAGCAGATGGGCGGCGACCAGCCGGTGGCGTTCGTGACGACCCGGGCGACCCAGTCCATCCGGGTGCAGCGCGCGATCCGGGTGCAGGCCACCGCGCTGCGCATCTTCGGGATCATCGTGCTGCTGGCGTTCGTCGTCCTGATCCTCCAGACGATCTCCCGCCTGACCCGGTTCGGGGCCCGCGACGACCCCGCGTTGCGGTCGATCGGGATGTCCAGCCGCCAGCTCGTCGTGCTCCCGCTGATCTGGGCCGCGGCGGTCGGGGTCGTCGCCGCGCTGCTCGCGGTGGGGATCGCCGTCCTGCTCTCGCCGTTCGGCGTCGTCGGCTTGGCCCGCAACGCCAACCCCCACCCCGGCTTCACGGTCGAGGGCCCGGTCTTCGCCGTCGGGGTCGTCGGCATCCTGCTCGGTCTCCCGCTGCTCGCCCTGTGGCCCGCGGCGCGCCGGGTCCGAGCCGCCCGCGCCACCGGCGCGTCGGAACACCCCGACCGACCGTCACGGATCGCGGCCGCGCTCGGCCGCACGGGCGCGCCGCCCGCGACCTCGGTGGGGGTCGGCTTCTCGCTCTCGCCGGGCCGTGGGGCGACCTCGGTCCCGGTGCAGAGCGCGATCGTCGGCTTCACGCTCGGCGTCGGCCTGCTGGTCGCCACCCTCGGCTTCGGGACCAGCCTCCAGCGGCTGCTCGACACACCCCGGCTGTACGGGTGGACCTGGGACATCAAGTCGGGCGCGCCCGCGCTGCCGGACATCGGCGGCCTCGTGATCCCCGCGCTCCGGGCGGACACGGACATCCACAGCGCGACTGCGGGCACGATCATCCAGGTCGACGTCGAGGGCCGACGCGCCGACGCGCTCGCCATCACCCAGGTGAAGGGCGACCTGCAGCCGGCGGTGACCGACGGGCGCGCCCCGCGCCGGATCGGCGAGGTGCTGGTCGGCGCCAAGACCCTCGAGCTCATCCACAAGCGGGTCGGCGACCCGATCACGCTCCGGGTCGGGCAGCGCTCGACCGGCGCGCGGATCGTCGGCACCGCCGTGTTCCCGCCCTTCGGCGATGTCGGCCAGTTCGGCTCGGGCGTGCTCATGACCTTCGACCAGCTCCGGGGCCTGGTGCCCAAGGCGAACCAGAACGTGTTCCTGGTGAAGCTCGGGTCCGAGACCACGCTGGCCCGGGAGTACGCACACATGCGCGACGCGCTCGAGCCGCTCCCCACCCGGCTCGCCGAGCGCCCGAACGATCTTGACAACCTCGACTCGATCGGCGGCCTCCAGGTCGCGCTGGTCGCGATCCTGGCCATCCTCGCCGCCGCCACCCTCACCCACACGCTGCTCACGTCGGTCAGGCGGCGGCGGCGCAGCATCGCGCTGCTGCGGACGATGGGCTTCGGCCGCGCTCAGATCTCCGCGGTCGTCGTCGTGCAGGCGCTGACGCTCGTGGTCATCGCGCTCGCGATCGGGATCGGACTCGGCCTCATCGGGGGACGGCTGGCCTGGGCGCTGTTCGCGGACAACCTCGGCATCGCCGCGGGATCGGTCACCCCGTGGACCGGGCTGGTGGCGCTGATCCCCGCCGCGCTGCTGATCGCGGTCGGGGTGTCGGTGATCCCGGCCCTGCTCGCCGCCCGGACCCGACCGGCCGCGGTGCTGCGCGACGAATAGGCCTGGCGGCGGCCCGTAGTGTGCCCGCCATGACGACTGACGCCGACGCCGCCGATCCCTCCGACGGGGCCGACCCCCGACTCGCGGCGACGGCCGCGCTGCGCGACCTCACCCATGCCTTCGTCGCTCACGACCGCGACCCCGCCGGGCTGCGCGAGCTCGAGGCGACCGCCGCCCGCGAGGCCGAGGCGATGCGCCGGGGCGCCCGGCGCGACCGGCTCGCGATGATGCGGGCCGCACGTGAGGCCGCACCGCCGGGATCGAACACCTTCGCGTCCGGAGCCCCCGGCGCCGGCTTCGAGGACCGCGCCGTCGGCGGACGGTGCAACCCGACCGGCGTGGACCTCCAGGTGGACTGGGAGGGAGAGGAGATCGTCGCGACCGTGGTCCTGCACCGGGCCTTCGAGGGCGCGCCCGGACGGGCGCACGGCGGCATCGTCGCCGCCGCGTTCGACGACATCACCGGCTTCGTGATCGGCCGCCTGGGCGAACCCGCGTTCACGGGCGAGCTCACCGTGCGCTTCGTGGCGCCGGTGCCGGTCGAGGAGCCGCTCACGATCCGCACCCGGCTGGTGGGTCGCGAGCGGCGCAAGATCTTCATCACCGCGGAGGCCAGCGCGAACGACGAGGTCGTCGCGACGTGCAAGGCGACATACATCGCCGTCGACCCGTCGATCTTCGCGGGCGCACCCGATCCCCGCTGACCCGCCCGGCCCGCCGGAGCGAAACGGAAGGATTCGCCAGTTTCCGCGCGCGCGCTGACGGGTACTTGTCGGAGCAGTGGCTGGGAACCGCTGGGTGCACGTCGGCATGGCCGCGCCGCGACCCGAGGTGGTCGTGCGGCGCCCGCGGCTGTTGCCTGCGCTCCTCGCGTTCGGCATCGTGCTGGTGGGCGCGTGGGCGGTGCTCGCGCTGCGCGCCCCCGCCGCGCACGCGGTCGACCTCGGACCGGTGACCCGGGTGGTCGCCCCGGTCACCGACACGGTCGCCCCCGTCGCCACCGCGGTCGCGCCCGTGACCCACGCCGCGGCACCGGCGACCCCACCCGTGACCCAGGCCGCCGCGCCCGTGACCGCACCGGTCACCCAGGCCGCGACGCCGGTCACGCAGGCCGCCGCACCCATGGCCCAGGCCGCCGCGCCCGTGACCGCACCGGTGACCAAGACCGCGACGCCCGCGGCTGCACCGGTGACCCGGGTCGTCGCGCCGGTCACCCGGGCAGCCGCACCGGTCACCACCGCGGTGTCGCCCGCCGTGCCGACCGCGACCGCGCCCCTCACCCCGGTCGTGCAGACCGTCGCGACGCCCGTCGCCCCCGTCGTCCAGACCGCGACCGCGCCGCTCGAGCCCGTGCTCCAGACCGTCACCGCGCCCCTCACCCCCGTCGTGCAGACGGTGACCGCGCCCCTCGAGCCCGTGCTCCAGACCGTCACCGCGCCCCTCACCCCCGTCGTGCAGACGGTGACCGCGCCCCTCGAGCCCGTGCTCCAGACCGTCACCGCGCCCCTCACCCCCGTCGTGCAGACGGTGACCGCGCCCCTCGAGCCCGTGCTCCAGACCGTCACCGCGCCCCTCACCCCCGTCGTGCAGACGGTGACCGCGCCCCTCGAGCCCGTGCTCCAGACCGTCACCGCGCCCCTCACCCCCGTCGTCGGCGCCCTCGCGGCACCACTCGCTCCCGTCGTCGGCCCGGTCACGGCACCCGCCGCACCCGTGGCCCAGGGCCCGCCTCCGCCGGCCGTGGTCCCGGACACGCCGTCGGTCACGGCGCCGACGCCGACCGGTGGTGACACGGTCGCCGTGCCCCTCCCGGTCCCGGTGGCGGCTCCCGCGGCCGGGGTTCCGGCTCCTCCCGCCATCGCGAGTGAGCTCGCGCTCCTCGTCACACCGGCGCGCGTCGGTGCCCCCGGCCCGTTCCTGGCTGCGGTGCCCGCGGCGCCGGCGCCGGCGCCCGTGCCGACCCCGGCGCAGCCCGCACCGGCCGCACCACCCGGCTCCCCCGTCTCGAACGGGGACGCGCCGTCGCACCATGGCGACGGCCCGGGCCCGCTCCTCGGAGCGCTGCCCGACGCGATCTCGCCGCCCGCGCTGCAGGGGCGGCGACTCGGCCTGCTCGGAGCCAGCAGGCCGCCGACCTGGATCGACCTCCTCCTCGAGTCGCCCGGCTAGCGAGCGGGATCACCCGCTTCGGTTGCGGAGACCTCCGCGACCAACGTCGAGCATTCGAAGGAGTTGAAGCATCTTGAAACCGATCCTGTGGCGGCTCACTGCCGCCTCTGCCGGGGTCCTGGTCGCCCTCTCGATGAACGTCGGGCCGGCCAGCGCCTCGGAGACACGGGGCCCCATACGCCCCGAGCACGGTCCGGTGCAGGTCGCCGATCAGTCGGCCCGCACGTATCAGGACGCGGACTCGCACGCCACGTCGAAGCAGTTCCTGCCGATCAACGCGAACGTGCCCGTCCAGATCCTGAGCCTGGGCTCCAACGGCGCCACGACGACGCAGTCGAACAACTCGACCGCGTGGTCGAACGCCTCCAACCAGGCGTGGACCGGACAGTCCCTGCACCAGAGCCAGTCGGCCCCGGTGCCCGAGCGTCCGAAGGGTCACGACGACCGCAAGCCCGAGGGCCACGGCCCGAAGTGCGACCGGTCGAGGGAACACGGCCCCAAGGACCACGGAAAGAAGGACCACGGCCCGAAGGATGACGGCTGGAAGCCCGAGGGCCACGGCCCGAAGGACAAGGCCCCGTCGGGTCCGGCACCGGCGTTCCAGGGGGCGAGCCAGCAGGCCTCGACCGACCAGAACGCCCACTCGTCCGCGAAGTCGGAGCAGTTCCTGCCGATCAACGCGAACGTGCCGGTCCAGATCCTGAGCCTGGGCTCGAACGGCGCCACGACGACGCAGTCGAACAACTCGACCGCGAAGTCCGAAGCCTCGAACCAGGCCTGGACCGACCAGTCCGCCGGCCAGCACCAGTCGACCGGGGGCGAGCAGCCCAAGGGCGACGACGGCTGGAAGCCCAAGGGCGACGACGGCTGGAAGCCGGAGGGCCACGGCCCCGAGGCATCGGCGCCGGCGTTCCAGGGAGCGAGCCAGCAGGCCTCGACCGACCAGAACGCCGAATCGTCCGCGACGTCGAAGCAGATCGCTCCGGTCAACGCGAACGTGCCGATCCAGATCCTCAGCCTCGGCAACAACGGCGGTGACACGACGCAGTCGAACAACTCGACCGCGAAGTCGCGTGCTGCCAACGAGGCGGGGACCGACCAGTCGGCGTACCAGCACCAGCAGGCCGGTCCGGCGCCGGCGTTCCAGGGGGCGAGCCAGCAGGCCTCGACCGACCAGAACGCCGAATCGTCCGCGAAGTCGGAGCAGATCCTGCCCGTCAACGCGAACGTGCCGGTCCAGATCCTGAGCCTGGGCCACAACGGTGGCGACACGACGCAGTCGAACAACTCGACCGCGGCCAGCTCCGCCACCAACGAGGCCGGCACCAGCCAGGTGCTCGGTCAGGCCCAGGGGGTCGGGGGGTTGCTCGGCTGACCCAGAGACCGATCCGTCGGCTCCGCGGATCGGTCAGCACCTCGCACCTTGGCAACACCTTCATGCATTGAGATGGGTCGACGTCGTGCCGGTGGGGGCAACCCCACCGGCACGGCCCGGCCGCTCGCGCCCTGGTCCCGACCCGATTTCGGCGTCACGTACCCACGCATTTCGTGGGGATCCGACGCCGAAAGGACGTCGCGGTGAGTCAGGTGGACGCGGGCGTGAACATCGGCAACGCGGCCGAGTCCGAGACCGCCTCGAACCAGACCTCGACCCGCATGCCCACCCGAACGTCCTCGGGCTCGACGTGCACCAGGTTCGTCATCAGGCGCGGCCCCTCGTCGAGGTCCACGAGCGCGACGACGAGCGGGAGCAGGTGGCGCAGCGAGCGTGAGTGGTGCTGGCGCAGCACGGTGAACGAGTAGACGGTGGCGAACCCGGAGGCGTCCGCCCAGCGGACCTCGCCCCGGCACGTGATGCAGTGCGCTCGGGGGTACAGCTGGGTGTGGCCGTGCCGGACGCAGCGCTGCACCGTCAGCCGGCCCTCGCGCGCCGCCGCCCAGTACGGGTGCTGCTCCAGATCCTCGGGCGGCGCGTCGCGCGGCTTGGCCTTCTCCGGCCGCTCCGGCGGGTCGTGCAGAGGACGCGAGAACTCGGTCATGGCACCTCCGTGCCCAGCAGCAGGGTCGCTCCGGTCGAGAGCATCCCGCCGGTGCCGTGGGCGAGCGCGACCTTCGCGTCGGGGACCTGGGTCGCGCCGGCCTCGCCGCGGAGCTGCCGCACGGCCTCGACGATGAGGAACATCCCGCGCATGCCAGGGTGGCAGGACGAGAGGCCGCCGCCGTCCGTGTTCGTCGGCAGTGGCCCGTCGAACCCGAGCCGTCCGTTCTCGACGAACGCGCCGCCCTCGCCCTTCTTGCAGAAGCCGAGATCCTCCAAGGTGAGCAGGACCGTGATCGTGAACGAGTCGTAGAGCTGGAGCACGTCGACATCGTCGAGCGTGACCCCGGCGCGCTCGAGCGCGAGCGGCCCGGAACGGGCCGCGGACGAGACCGTGAGGTCGGCGGACTGCGAGACGTTCAGCGCGTGCGTGAGCGTGTGCGCGCCGCCCAGGACGTGGACCGGACGCTTCGGCAGATCACGGGCGCGCGCCTCGGTGGTGACCACGCACGCGCCGCCCCCGTCGGAGACGACGCAGCAGTCGAGCATGTGCAGTGGATCCGCGACCATGCGGGAGCCGAGCACGTCATCGACGGTGATCGGGTCGCGGTACTGCGCCGAGGGGTTGAAACCGGCGTGGCGGCGGAACGTCACCGCGATCTCGGCGAGCTGCTCGGCTGTCGTGCCGTACTGCTCCATGTGCCGGGTCGCCGCGAGCGCGTACGCGCCGACGAGCGTGTTGCCCCAGATCGCGTCCCAGGCCTGGGTCGCGCTCGACGGTGCCGCCGCGCCCGCCGATCCGCCGGCCCATCGCTGAGAGCTGGACACTGCCGTAGGTGATGAGCACGACCTCGCAGGCTCCGGCCTCGACGGCCCGTGACGCGTGCTCGACCAGCACCTCGAACGACGCGCCGCCGATGTTGGTCTCGTCGAGCCACGTCGGATGGATCCCGAGGTACTCGCACATGCCGACGCAGTACATCGGGAAGTACCCGACGGTCGCGTAGCCGTCGACGTCGTCGAAGGTGAGACCGGCGTCCACCAGCGCCCGCTCGGCGGCCTGCACGTGCACCTCGGTCTCGGCCAGATCCGCCAGCACCGGATAGTCGGACGTGGCGACCCCCGCGATGACCGCCCGCCGGGCCTGAGATGCCTCACCGCGCCGGGCCCGAGATGCCTCACCGCCCTCCGGCGGTCCCGCCGTCACCGTTTGCCTCGGTCGGCGGTGCCGATCAGGTCCGCGGCGCCGGTCTTGCGCTCCAGGCGGGGTGCGACCGACCGCGGCGTCACGTCGACGCCGGCCGCCTCCTCCCGAAGCGCACGGACGGTGCACTCCTCGCGCCGCCGCACCGCGAACGGGTCGAAGCGGAAGTGGCGCAGCGCGTTCTCGTGGGTGATCTTGTCGATCGTTGCGTCGGGCAACCTCTCGACCGCCGGCCAGAGCGTCTCCGCCGAGATCGGCCACGTCGAGTCGGAGTGCGGGTAGTCGCTCTCCCAGCAGACCCGGTTCACGTCCATGCGGTCGAGGTTCGCGACCCCTGCGGGATCGTCGATGAAGCAGAGCACCACCCGCTCCAGGAAGACCTCGCTCGGAAGCTTCCCCCCGAAGTCCTGGCCGGTCCACTGGTGGTGACGGGTGTAGATCCAGTCGACCCGGTCGCAGAAGTACGGGATCCAACCGATGCCACCCTCGGACAGCGCCACCCGCAGGTCGGGGAACTTCCGCAGCACCGGCGACCACAGCAGGTCGGCCGCCGCCTGCACGATGTTGATGGGCTGCAGCGTGATCAGGACGTCGATCGGCGCGTCGCGGGCGGTCATCACGAGCCGCGAGGACGAACCGATGTGGAGGCACACGATCGTGCCCTCGTCCACGCACGCCTGCCAGAACGGGTCCCAGTGCGCATCGTGGAAGCTCGGCTGCTTCAGGTGCGACGGGTTCTCGGAGAAGGACACCGCGTGGCAGCCCTTCTTCGCGTTGCGGCGGACCTCGGCCGCCATCGCCCCCGGGTCCCAGATCGGCGGCAGCATGAGCGGGATGAAGCGGCCCGGCGCCCCGCCGCACCACTCGTCGATGTGCCAGTCGTTGTACGCCTGGAGCACCGCGAGCCCGGCGTCGAGGTCGGACGAGCGACTGAACAGCTGGCCGCACAGGTTCGGGAACGACGGGAAGCACATCGAGCCGAGCACGCCGTTGGCGTTCATGTCGTCGATGCGGTCCGAGAGGTCGAAGCAGCCCGAGCGGATCTCCTCGAAGGACGTCGGCTCCATGCCGTACTCGTCGGGTGGACGCCCGGCCACCGCGTTGAGCCCGATGTTCGGGATCTCGTTGCCGTCGTAGACCCACACGTCGCTGCCGTCGTCGCGGCGCTGAACACGCGGCGCCACATCGTGCCAGCGAGCCGGCAGGTGCCGCTCGAACATGTCGGGCGGCTCGACGACGTGGTCATCGACGCTCACCAGGATCATGTCGTCGATCTGCATCTACGCCCCCTCGGTGGTGGCCCGGTGGGCCCGGTCGCATCTTGTCCCCACACGGCCCCCGGGGGCTAGTTTCGACCGTCCTGTCGGCGATCCGCTGGAGCAGACGTGAGTATCCCGGTCGGCGTGTTCTACGACTTCCCGCAGGGTGACGGCGGTCAGTACTTCGAGGAGGGCCTGCGCATCGGGTTCGCCGACGTGAACGCGGCGGAGCGGCTGGGTGAGCCGATCGAGCTGATCGCCCGCGTCGCCGAGGGCCTCCCCGCGGGCACGGCCGAGTCGGTCGAGCAGAAGTTCGACGAGCTCGTCGGTACCGGCGTGGTGGCGATCGTCGGGCCCTCGATCAGCGACAACGCGCTGATCGTGCGCGACCGGGCCGACGCGGCCGGGGTCGCGTGCATCAACTACACCGGCGGCGCGTTCACCCGCAGCGAGCACATGTTCCACTACCAGGTCGGCTCGCTCGAGGAGGAGCCCGTGCTCCTGGCCGAGCACCTCCGCGCCCGGGAGCTCCACCGCGTGGCGGCGCTCTACGACGAGACCCCGGTCGGCACCAGCTACGACCTCTGGCTCCGCCGTACGGTCGCGCGCACCGGCGACCCGGAGCTCGCGTTCCGGCGTTCGGTGTCGCCGCTGGCCGAGGACCTGCGGGCCGACGTCGAGGCTGCGCTCGCGATCGAACCCGACGCGCTCCTCTACCTCGGGCTCGGCGTCGCAGCCCGGGCCGTCTCGCTCGCGGTCGACGCGATCGGCTGGAAGGGTCCGGTGGTGACCAACTCGGCGCTGATGTTCGGGTACGCGCGCCCGGACTGGCGCACCGGCTTCGAGGACTGGGTGTACATCGACACGATCAGCGACGCGAACCCGGTGCGCGCCGCCCTGCGGGAGAAGTCGCGCCGGCACGTCGCGAGCCCGATCGGTGTCGCCGCGTTCGACATCGGCCGCCTGCTCGGTGAGGGTCTGGTCCAAGCCGACGACCGCTCCCCTGCTGCGGTGCGGGTCGGTCTGGAACGGGTCAAGCGCCTCCACGCCGCGACGGGGAAGGCGGGCACGACGATGGGCTTCGGCGACTGGGACCATGCCGCGCTCAAGGGCGACTACCTCGTGCTGCGCGCGTGGCGGGGTGGCCGGACCGTCGAGGTCGACTGATGGACTGGGACGCGTGGGCCCGCCGGGCCGAGGCTGCGCTGGCATTCGAGTCGGGGGGCCGCTGGCGCGATCTGTTCGCCGCCGACGCGACGTTCGGCGACCCGAACACCCCGAGCACGAAGGACCTCCGATCCGTGCAGCGCGGCACCGCGGCCGTCTTCCCCGACTGGTGCCAGGAGATCACCACCATCCGCGGGGGTGACGACTGGGCGGTGTTCGAGTGGATCGGCCGCGCGACCTACGCGGGGCGCGGTGCCGACGACCCGGTGGCCGGCACCGCGATCGAGATGCACGGTGCGACGATCGTCGAGGTCGACGGGGACGGTCTGGTCACCAAGTGGACCGACTACCTGGACCGCAAGGAGCCCGAGGTCCAGCTGCGGGCCGCGGCCCGCGCCACCACCGACCGCAGCTGATCCCAGCTCCTTTCGGGGCGCGTTCGACGTACGGGGGTGCGCACGACGCGCCCCGAAACGAGCCGGCGGCCGTGTCGACGCGCGCCGGTGCAGCGGCGGAGAGCCGCGTTCCGCACCATGCGGTATGGGAGGCTCGGAGCCGCGTGGAGGGGCGGTGATGGTGCAGACAGGGTGCGGACGCGGGTCACGAGCGCCGCGGGGCGGGCGGGTGACGGTCGGTCTCCTCGGCCTCGTGGCGATGGTCGTCGCCGGCGCGGCCTGCAGCTCCTCGGGTGCGTCCGGTGCATCTGCGCTGCCCGAGCCCGATGCACCGTCGATCGGTCTCGCGGTCGACGCGAACGTCATGCGCCCGTCCGACCTCGCGACCTTCGACGATACCAACGGGCACGGAGCGGTCCCCGCGGGTGGGCGCTACCAGGTCGGGGTACGGGGCGCCCAGAGCGTGGTCACCTCGACGCTGGACCCGACGTTCCCCGTCGATCAGGTCGTCAGCGCGACCTTCGACACGACCGGGAGCCCCAGCGACGCCGGGTTCGGCGTCGTCTGCCGCATGCAGGACGACGACGACTACTACCGGCTCGGGGTCGGCAACGACGGCGAGTTCGCGATCCAACGGGTCGCGGGCGGCACCACCACCGTGCTGACCGGTGGCGGGAAGTGGGCACCGGGACCCGGGCTCCCCAAGGCCCCGGGCCTGTTCACCGTGCGCGCCGAGTGCATCGGGACCACGCTCACGCTCTTCGAGGCCAACCGTGCCGTCGCGACGGTGAAGGATCCGGCGCTGAGCGGCGGCACGGTCGGCGTCTTCGTCGAGACGTTCTACAAGCCGAAGGCCGTCGTCCAGATCAACTCGCTCGCCGTGCGCGCCTTCAACGACCGGCGGCGGGTCTCGAACGGCGCGGCGATGCTGTGGGACGCGGCGGTAGACGCCCAGCACGTCTCGCGGCGCTGCGAGCTGCTGGACGCGAAGCAGGCGGAGGCGCCGACCGGGACCGCGTTCGTGACCCGGTGCGGGTCCGTCGTCTTCCTGCAGGGCGCCACACCGGCGCGGGCCACGTCCGAGCTCGACCGCATGCTGCACGCGTCCGAAGCAGACCTCACGGCAGTCGAGGGGCTGCCGAACTGCGCGAAGCGCACCGGGATCCGCGGCCCGCTGCCCCCACCGACCGGGAGCGCAGGCTCCGGTCCGCCTGCGAGCGTCGGGCGGGTCGCGTGCCTCGACCTCGGCGACACCACCGGGGTCGTCTGGGCGCACGACCCGGGCGGTGTCGTGGGCGTGATGCGGATCGACGCGTCGAACCGGGCCGCGTGGCGCGGCTACGGGCCCGACTGGCCGCCGTTCGCGTCGTCGAACCCACCGGGGTAGGTGGGTGTGGGAGGAGCAGATGCCCCTCCCACACCGGGCGGATCCGAGCTACTTGATCAGACCGTTCTTCTTGAGCCACGCCGTGACGACGGTCGAGGGGTCTTCCTTGTCGTTCGTCACACTGAGCGCCATCTGGTTGTACGCCGCGGTATCGAGCTTCGTGTTGACCGTCTTGATGATGGCGCGGACCTCGGGCGTCGCCTTCGGCTTGCTGATCAGCGCGATCGGATTGTCCGCGGGTTGCAGCCCTTTGTCGTCCTTCAGCAGCACGTAGTCGGGCTTGATCACACTGCTCCCGGTGAAGAGCAGGCCGACGTCGATGGTGCCGTCGTCGAGCGCCGTGTTCGTGACCGGCCCACCCGCGTCGAGCTTCTTGACCTCCTTGAAGTTGAGGCCGTAGAGCTGCTGCTCCTTCGCGCCGAGGCAGAGGTCTCGGTCGAGGCACTCCGGCGTGCCGCCGAAGACCAGCTTTGGCGCGACTGACTTGAGATCCGAAACATTGGTGAGGTGGTACTTGTTCGCAGTCTTCTTGAGCACGTAGAAGCCGTTGACGTCGACAGCCGTCGCGGGACCGACCGCGACGATGTTCTTTCCGGCAAGCTTCTTCTCGACGGCCGCGAAGACTTCCGGGCGGTTCGCGGTCGGCTGGCCACCGAGAAACGTGAGAAAGGTTCCGCTGTATTCGCCGTAGAGGTCGATGTCGCCGTTCTCGAGCAACGGGTACACCGTCTCGGTCGGGCCGATGTTGTCCTTGTACGTGATCTTGTAGCCCTTGGCGGCCAAGGTCTGGCCGTAGGCCTGGCTGATGATCTGCGCGCCCGCGAAGTCCTTCGAGCCGACGATCAGCGAGGACTTCGTCGCGTTGCTCCCGCTGCCGCTGGAGCTGTCCGATGACGAGCAGGCGGCGAGCACGAGTGCGAAGCCCACGAGCATCGCCCCGAGCGCGCGGCCGCTGAACCGCATTCTTCCCTTGCGCATGGATCCGGTCCTTTCCGGAGAGTGGCCGCCGAGGGCGACGACCGGGCTGACGTTAGGTCGGAACGACCGGCTCGGTCTCGACTGCCGCACCGGGCTCGTGTCCGGGGTTCGCGGAGCGTGGTCGCCTCGTCGTGCGGTCGCCGACGCGCGCCGCGAGCCGCAGGCCCTTCGGGACCACGAACCGCTGCACGAGCGCGAGCGCGCCCTCGACCGCGATCGCGAGAAGCGCGACGAGGAGGGCGCCCGCGAAGATCCGCTGGTCGTCCTGGACCCGGTAGCCGTCGTAGATGTAGCGCCCCAAGCCACCCCAGCCGACGATCGCGGCCAGCGTCGCGGTCGCCACGACCGCGACCGCGGACGTGCGGATGCCCGCCATGATGAGCGGCGAGGCGAGCGGCATCTCGACCCGGCGCAGCACCTGCCCACCGCCCATGCCCATCCCCCTGGCCGCGTCGACCGTCTCGGGGTCCACGCCGCTCACCCCGGCGAACGTGTTGGTCACGATCGGCGGGATCGCGAGCGCGACGAGCACCAGGAACGTCGGGATCGACCCGATGCCGATGGCTTGCATCCATCCGGGCGGGTCGGCGATTCCGAACCGCTCCACCGCGAACAGGAGCAACGCGAGCGCGGGAAGCGCGCGCCCGATGTTGGCGAGGTTGATCGCGACGAAGCTCCCGCGCCGGTGGTGCCCGAAGAACAGCCCGATGGGCAGCGCGATGACCGTCGCGACCAGCACCGCGACGACCGAGATCTGCACGTGCTGCCAGAGCAGGTGGACGATGCCCTCGGGGCCGCTCCAGTGGTCGCCGTTGTCGAACCAGTCGAGGATGGATTGGAGGGACACGTCAGGCCCGGGCCGTGCGCCGGTTCCACGGAGTGACGAGCCGCTGGACGAGCAGCAGCAGCGCGTCGGCGAGGATCGCGATGATCACGACGAGCGCGGTGCCGACCGTCAGCGGGGTCTGGAAGTCGCGGTTGAAGCCGTCGATCATGAACGTCCCGAGCCCGCCCTGCCCGACGAGCGCGGCGACCGGCACGAGCCCGATCAACGTCACCGCGGCGATCCGAAGGCCCGCGATGATCGACGGGACCGCGAGCGGCAGCTCGACCGCGAACAGCCGTCGCGAGCCCGAGTAGCCCATCCCCTCGGCCGCCTCGAGCACTTCGCCGGGGACCGCGTCGAGACCGGCGAGGACGTTGCGGAGGAGAATGAGCAGCGTGTAGGTGGTCAAGGGGATGATCGCGGTGTACTGCGAGAGCCCGGTGTACGGGAGCAGCAGCGCGAACGCCGCGAGCGACGGGATCGTGTACAGGATCCCCGTCACCCCGAGCGCCGCGCCACGGAACCCATGGAAGCGGTGGACGAGCAGCGCAAGCGGAAGCGCGAGGACGAGACCCCAGAGCAGCGACCACCCGACCAGCTGCAGGTGCTCGACGATCCGCTGACGGATCTCGCCGGTGTGGTCGTTGACCCACGACCAGTCAACGAGCGTGTCGCCGTTGTACGCCCCCAGCACCACCACGTCACGGTACCCAGTGCTCCGTCCGGAAGCGACGGCGAACGCGGCAAACGCTTCCGGTCGGGGCACGAGTGGGCGGTTACCGTACCCAGGCCGCCTCCGACCCGGACCCCGCATTGATCCGACTCGACTCCGTCACGAAGCGATTCCCGAACGGGAACGTCGCGGTGCACGACCTGAGCATCGACGTGCCCGACGGTGACGTCTGCGTGCTCGTCGGCCCGTCCGGTTGCGGCAAGACGACGACGCTGCGGATGATCAACCGCCTCATCGAGCCGACGACAGGTCGGATCTTCCTCGGCGACGAGGACGTGACGCACGCGAACCCCGTCGAGCTGCGACGTCGGATGGGATACGTCATCCAGCAGGTGGGGCTGTTCCCGCACCAGACGATCGGGACGAACGTCGCGACCGTCCCCCACCTGCTCGGCTGGAGCCGCGGGAAGGCGAAGGCGCGCGCGAACGAGCTGCTCGAGCTGGTCGGGCTGGACCCGGGGACGTACCGGGACCGCTACCCCGCGCAGCTCTCCGGCGGCCAGCGCCAGCGGGTCGGCGTCGCCCGGGCGCTCGCGGCCGATCCCCCCGTCCTGCTGATGGACGAGCCGTTCGGCGCGATCGACCCGATCACGCGCGCCCGGCTGCAGGACGAGTTCCTGCGCATCCAACGTGAGATCGCCAAGACCATCGTGTTCGTCACCCACGACATCGACGAGGCCGTGAAGATGGGCGACCGCATCGCGATCCTCGAGCTCGGCGGCGTCCTCGCGCAGTACGACGTTCCCGCCGAGGTGCTCGGCAACCCGGCGAACGACTTCGTGGCCGACTTCGTCGGCTCGGACCGGGGCTTGAAGCGGCTGAAGGTGATGCCGATCACGGATGGCGAGCTCGACCACCCGCCGGTCGTCGAGCCGACCGCGTCGCTCGCGGACGCACGCGCGGCGATGGACCGGGCCGGCACCACCTACGCGGTGCTCCCGCCCGCGGACGGTGGCATCCGGGCGCTCCGCCAGCGCCACGCGGCGGGCGACGGCGTGGTCGGCGAGCGGGCGCAGCCGATCGTCGTCGTCGACGTGGGCCGGTCGCTCGAGGAGGCGCTCGCCGCGATCCTGCTCTCCGACGACGGGTTCGTCGCGGTGTTCGACGGCCCGCGCTCGCTCGGCACGCTCACGCCCGACGCGGTCTACCGAGCGCTGCGCACGTCACGGCACCCCGACCCCGACCCCGACGCCGCCTGACCGCCCCTCCCCGTTCCCCCACCGCTCCCGTTGACGGGCCGGGTCAGCGGTTGCGGGACCGGCGGCCGAGGACCCAGGCCACGACGACGAGCGCGAGCACGACGGCGAGCGGCGGGCCGAGCTTGCGCGCGAGGGACTTCCCCGCTTGGGCCGCCTCGTGCTCGAGCAGCCCGATGTCGCGCTCCAGTGCCGCGGCGTCCGCGTCGGCCTTGGCCTGCATCTCGGAGTCCATCGCGGCAGTCTCGCAGGCGGACGGGCCGGCCACCACCCGGTGGGTCACCCGGCCGCCCGCGAGGCCCACACCGCGAAGAGCGGGTCGCCGCGGTGGCCCGGCGGCGTCCGGCGCGCGATCACGGGTTCAGCCCATCCACCGGCGCGTCGGAAGTACTCGGCGACGATCTCGCCGTGCTGCTCGTCGCTCGCGTACAACCAGCCCCGGATGGCCTTGGTCGGAAAGCACCGGTTCGAGAACGTGCACACGAACACTCCGCCGGCGCGCACGACGCGCGCCACGTCCGCGAAGACCTCGATCGGCCGGACCAGGTAGTCGACCGAGACGCAGCACACCGCGGCATCGAACGCGTCGTCGGGGAACGGGAGCGCCGGCGTCGCGTTGAGGTCGTGGACGACGGTCGAGCGCGCCGCGGGGTTGGCGGCCAGCTCCGCCGCGTTCATGCCGAGCACCGTGAGCCGCTCGGGGGCGCGGCGGAAGTGCGAGACCCAGGAGCCCATGAGGTCGAGGACGTCCCCGTCGATCCCGAGCTCCTCGTAGAGGGTCCCCACCGCGGCGATCGCGGCGTCGTCGATGTGGGTGACGAGCCGGGGCGGCGCGTAGAAGGCCGCGTCGGGCTCCGGATCGCTCCGGTCGAAGAAGCCGGGTGGGAAACCGGGTTCGGCCATCCGGCGATTCTGGCGTGGTCGAACCCCCCGGAGCGGACCGGTGATACCCTGGTGGGACGCCGAACGGGTTCGTAGGCACCCGGCGCCGGCGTCAACGACCGACTGATCACTGGTCCTGGTCGGACCAGCATCCCGGTGACTCCCCCGGAGGCCGCGGTGCACGTGCGACGCCTGCGTCGCGCAGACCCTCTGGGGGCACGCTCCCACTGGCCCGGACATCCAGACAGGACGTATGGCCGTCACGACCGGCACGACCACCCGAAGCGCCAGCCGCCGCCCCGCGGGGTCCGCGGCACCGCTCACCGTGCGCATCCTCGAGGGGCGCCTCTTCCTCTGCGCCCCGACCGAGGACCAGCTCGCCGCGCCCACCGACGACGCCGGGATCGACGCGGGCGCGACCCAGCCGGTTCCGGTCCTGCTCGACGACGGGAGCACGGCCCACTGGACCGGCGCCCCGGTCGTCGGCTCCCTGCGCTTCGTGGACTGGCTCGTGCGCACCCGGCCGACGGTCGACGTCACCGTCACCGCGGTCGCGGCGCTGATCGTCGAGGCCGTCGAGCTGACGACCCTGGGCGAGCTGGTCCCCGACCTCGCGACCGACACCGCGGAGCGCACCTGGTCCTGGCGGCCCGCCCCGAGCATCGAGTCGGCCGGCCGGATCGGCAAGGTCTGGTTCGCCGCGTCGCAGGCGGTCGCCGACGGCGACCCCGACGAGGTGCTCCACGGTTGGTTCGCGACCGCGGTCGCGGAGCTGGCCAACGCCCGGCTCGGCCCGCCCCCGATCCGCAGCACCGTGCCCGAGCCCCGCGTGCACCGCTGGGCCGACCAGGTCACCGCCCGGGCGAGCGCGGGCGCGCGGCTGCGCTTCCACGTCGAGCGCGCCGGACGACCTCGACGGCCACTTCCTCCTCCTCCCCCGCTTCGAGTCGCTCACCGACCCGTCGGTGGTCCTGCCGCCACTCGGCCCGGACACCGCCGACCTGCTCGGGACCTCACCCCACGACGCGGTCACCCTCCTCGCGTGCGAGTGGGACATCGCGCGCCGGGCGTGGTCCGAGCTGCCGGAGAACCCGGCCGACCAGCTCGTCGTCTCCCCGGGCGCGGTTGCCGCGCTGCTCGAGGACGGGATCGGGGCGCTGGACGCGTCCGGCATCAGCGTCCACCTCCCGTCGGCCCTCCTGCCCGACTCCTCGCTCGTACGGCGGGTCACGATCACCGGCGCGTCGTCGGGGCTCGACGCGAAGACGCTCGCCCTCACCGGTGAGGTGCTCGTCGACGGCGACCCGCTGACCGACGAGGAGCTCGAGGTGCTCGCCCGGGCCCGCGGTGAGCTGGTCGCGGTGCGCGGGCGCTGGCTGCGCATCGACGAAGAGACGCGCGCCGCCACGCTCGCGTTCACCAAGCGGGTCGCGGAAGGCAACCCGTCGACCGCCGACGTGCTCGAGCTCGCGGCCACGGCCGACGAGGTCGACGTCGACGCGGTCTCGGGCTGGGTCGGACGCGCCCTCGCCGGCGAGTTCAAGCCGACGCCGGCGGAACGGGTGAAGACACCGAAGACGATCACCGCGACGCTGCGCCACTACCAGGAGGACGGGCTCGCGTGGCTCGCCTGGCTCGAGGCCAACGGACTCGGAGGCATCCTCGCGGACGACATGGGCCTCGGGAAGACCGCGCAGGCGCTCGCGATCATCGCCCACGACCTCTCGGGGCGGAAGAAGCCGAAGGCGCCGACGCTCGTCGTCGCGCCAACCTCCGTCGTCTCGAACTGGCTGCGCGAGGCCGAGCAGTTCGCGCCCACGCTGCGCGTCGTGCTCCACCACGGCTCCGCGCGCGAGGACCCGTCGGCCTACATCGGGTCTGCCGACGTGGTGGTCACCAGCTACGGCGTCATGCGACGCGACGAGCCCCTGCGCGAGATCGCGTGGCACCGCGTGGTGCTCGACGAGGCCCAGGCGATCAAGAACCCGAGCACCGCCACGACGAAGGCGGCTCGCAAGCTCGAAGGCACCCACCGCCTGGTCGTCACCGGTACCCCGGTCGAGAACCACCTCGGCGAGCTGTGGAGCCTGATGTCGTGGGCGAACCCGGGGCTGCTCGGAACCCAGGCCGCGTTCAAGAGCCGCTACGCCGACTACGTCGGGACCGCGGCCGGCGCCGACGCGTTGGCCGCACTGCGCAAGCGGATCGCGCCGTTCGTGCTCCGCCGGCACAAGACCGACCCGGGCATCGCGGACGAGCTGCCCGAGCGCATCATCGTCCGGGACGACTGCACGCTCACCCGCGAGCAGGCGGCCCTCTACCAGGCGGTCGTCGAGGACATGAAGTCCGACGTCGCCGACGCGACCGGCATGAAGCGACGGGGCAAGGTGCTCGCCGGCATCACGAAGCTCAAGCAGATCTGCAACCACCCGGCGACCATCACCGACGACGACGGCACGAGCGACCTCGTGGGCCGGTCCGGCAAGCTCGACCGGCTGGTCGAGCTCACGCGCGAGATCATCGACGAGGGCGAGGCCGTCGTCGTGTTCAGCCAGTACGCGACCTTCCTGCGCCGGGTCGCCGATCACCTGCGCACCGAGCTCGACATCGGTGTGGAGAACCTCGACGGCAAGATGGCCCGACCCGCCCGGGACAAGGCCGTCGCGCGCTTCGGCGAGGACGGCGGACCGCCCGTGCTCTGCGTCTCGCTCAAGGCCGGCGGCACCGGCCTGAACCTGGTCCGCGCCAACCACGTCATCCACTTCGACCGGTGGTGGAACCCGGCGGTCGAGGACCAAGCCTCGGACCGCGTGTGGCGCATCGGGCAGACCCGCGGTGTCGTGGTCCACACGCTCGTGTGCCCGGGCACGCTCGAGGAGCGGATCGCCGACCTCCTCGACCAGAAGCGCAGCCTCGCGCAGGCCGTCGTCGCGTCGTCGCCGGAGCAGCTCATCAGCGAGCTCGACGACGCCGCGCTCGCCGCGCTGGTCGAGCTCGACGCCGACCGCGCCGGAGGTCTGGTGTGAACGAGCATCTCCACGCGGACGTCGACCCCAACCTCCTGGCACCGGACGAGCTCAACCGTCCCGATCCCAACCGGGTCGACCCGAACCGGATCGACCCGGAGCCGGACGGCGACGCCCGGCACGACCCGAACCTCATCGACCCGAACACGACCCCGGACGGCACGCCGCGCAAGCGGCGCTCGCGCCGGCGCTCGCGTTCCGCCAAGAAGAACCGCGCACCCGACGCGGCTGCGAACGAGCCCAGAGCCGTTCCCGACGACACCCCCGCGAGCGAAGGAGCCCAGCGCCTCGCGGACTCGCTCCAGGAGGCGGTGCTCCGGCACACGTCGGCCGCGGTGCTCGGGCGCGGCACGGGGTACGCGAAGCGCAACCGGGTGTCCGAGCTGCGCGTGAGCGCGGGCCGGATCCGCGGGCGGGTCCGGGGCTCGGGCGACCAGCGGTACCGGGTCGAGCTCACCGTGCCCCAACGGCCCGCGCCGGAGCAGATCACCAAGGTCCGGTGGAGCTGCGACTGCCCGTACGCGGCCGAGCATCGGCGCGGGACCTGCAAGCACGTCGTCGCGCTGGCGCTGGTCGCGGCCAAGCGCATCCGGAGCACCGAGGCCATGCACCTCCGGTGGCTCGGCCAACCGACCGCGAATGCGGCCGAGGCCGCTCCGGCCGAGATCGACGCGCTCGCCGAACGCCTCCTCGCCGCGTTCACCACGCAACCGGTCAGCGTCGGCGACGTCCTCGTGCGCGCCGTCACCATCTCGCCCCCTCCCTTCGACGTCCCCGCCCGCTGACCTCCTCCCACCACCCCGCGCCCACTCCGTTTGTGCGCGTTCGACGCGCTCCACGCGGGTTCTCGCACACACGGAGGATCGGTTCGGGGCGGATGAGGCAGGGTCGGGGTCAGCGCAGGGGGGCGGGCAGGTCCGCGGCGTGGACGAGGGTCAGCGTCCGCACCGCGCGGGTGAGCGCGATGTAGAGGAGACGCAGGCCGTGCTCGCCGATGGCCGCGATCTCGGCCGGTTCGACCACGATCACCGCATCGAACTCCAGGCCCTTGGCCGACTCGGGCGGGACGAGCGTGACCGCGTCGCTCAGACCGGCGACCTTCCGGCCGTCGGCGAAGTCGACCTTGCCGATCCGCAGCGCATCCGCGATCGCGTCGAGACGCGCCTCCGGGGCGACGACGCCGACCGAGCGCTCCTGGCGCCGCGCGTCGGACGCCGTCACGACGACGGCATCCGGGATCTCGTCCGGCGTCGCGCAGCGCACGACAGTCGGCGGTGCGCCCGTCGCGCGCACGGAGCGGCTGGGCCGCACCGCGGGCGCGGCGAACGGCAGCAACCGGTTGGCGAGCTCGAGCACCGGTGCGGGCACGCGGTAGCCGAGCTCGAGCTCGGCGACGCGTCCGTCGACCGCGCCGAGCGACCCGAGCGCATCGTCCCAGCGCGATTGCGCGCCCGTCCCGGTCGCCTGCGCGAGGTCGCCGAGGATCGTCATCGACCGGCTCGGGCTCCGGCGGCCGAGCATCCGCAGCTCCATCGCCGAATGGTCCTGCGCCTCGTCGACCACGACGTGGCCGAACGCCCGCGGCGGGCCACCGACGACGGACTCGGCTTCGTCGAGCAGCGCGAGATCGGCCCGGGTCCACTGCTCCTCGGCCTGCTTCGCCGCCGGCTTGCGGAAGAGCAACGACTGCTCGCCCGGGTCGAGCAGGCCCTCGGCCGCCGCCGCGAGCACTCGGCGGTTGCCGAGCAACCGCCGCACCAGGACCGCGGCGCTGGGCACCGGCCAGAGCCGCTGCACCGCCGCGGTCAGCTCCTTGCCTTCACGCAGCGCCGCGGTGACGTCCGACTCGTCGACGGACGGGCGCAGCTCGGTGAACCGGTTCAGCGCGAGCACCGACAGGCGTCGCTGGAGCTGCTCCCGCCCGGCCCGGAGCGGCAGACCGCGCGCGTGCACCGCGTCGAGCACGGCCTGCGCGTCGGCGGCCGGGAGCCGCAACGTCGTGCCGAGGACGCTCAACCCGATCGCCTCCGACACCTCGACGACCAGACCCGCGCGCGCCGCACGGCCGATGACGCCCGCCATCCGCGCGTCGCCCTTCAGGGTCGCGACCGCGTCCGGCTCCGTGGCCCGGATGCGGAACCGGGACTCGAGCAGGCCGGGGACGGTGGTCTGAGCGACCGCGGTCTCGCCGAGGGACGGGAGCACCTGCGCGATGTAGCGGAGGAACAACGGATTCGGCCCGACGACGAGGAGGCGCTCGCGCTCGAAGCGCGTGCGGTGCTCGTAGAGGAGGAACGCCGCGCGATGGAGCCCGACCGCGGTCTTCCCCGTGCCCGGTCCGCCCTGCACCACAAGGCACTCGCCGAGCGGCGCCCGGATCACCTCGTCCTGCTCGGCCTGGATGGTCGCGACGATGTCGCGCATCTCACCTGTGCGTGCCCGCTCGAGCTCGGCCAGCAAGGGATCGGGGACCCCGCCGCCGCCCCCGGCCCGCTCGGCGTCGGGATCGCCGAAGTCCTCGTCGAACAGGCCGACCAGCTCCGGACCGTCGAGCGCGAACCGGCGCCGGCGCTCGACGCCCATCGGGTCGGCCCAGGTCGCGCGGTAGAACGGGACCGAGACCGCGGCGCGCCAGTCGACGACGACCGCGTCGCCCCTGGCGTCCTCCACGTGCCGGCGCCCGACGTAGAAGCGCTCGCCCGCCTCCTCGTCGAGGCGGCCGAACGCGAGGGCCACCGGGGAGTCCGCGAGCGAGGCCAGGCGCCGCTCGAGCTCCTCGAGGAGCAGCGACGTGTCGACGCTCGGCTCCTCCCGGGCCCGGCGGGTCCCGATCTCGACATTGCGCGCGGCACGGGCGCGCATGGCCTTCAGGCAGGCCTGCGCGTGGTCGAGATAGGCCTGTTCGGCCGCGACTTCGGGACTGGACTGGGTCATGGACGCGCGCGAGCCCCCGAGCCGCACGTGGGCCCGGGGGGTGCACGAGAATCTTGGCACGATCCCAAGGGGCTCACCGTCGATTCACACCTCGGTCTCAGACTGGGGGTCCACCCTGTCGACCTCGACGTCGCGGCAGCCGGCTCGCCGGCATCGGACCCGAACCCCCCTCGGGCCCGTGTGCGACCTGAACCCGGAGAGACGACGCATGAGCGATTCCGACCCGACCGACCACCAGCCGCCGGTGCCGCCGCCCTGGCCGACGGCGCGCCCGGGCGAGCCCACCCCGACCCCGGCCGACCCGACCCAGGCCGGCGCCGCCGCGGCAGCGACCGACGCCGGACCCACCCCCACGCCTCCGGCGGCCGATCCCACGCAACCGACGCCGACGTACGCCGCCGCAGCTCCTCCGTGGCCCGCGCCCGAGGCCCAGCCCGTCCGGCCGACGCGAGGACGCACCACCGCGCTCGTGGCGGTCGTCGGCGTCGTCGCACTGCTCGCCGGCGCGGCCGGTGCCGCGGTCGGCGTCGCGGTCTCCGACAATGGCGGGGGCGGGACGAGCCCGTCCAGCTTCGTCGCGCCCAGCAACCCCTTCGGGAACAGCAACGGTGGCTCGTCGGGTGGCTCCTCCGAGGGCGGCCAGTTCGGTGGCGGCTCCGGCTCCTCGACCGGCAACGTCAACATCGACGTCTCCGGGATCGCCAAGAAGGTCAACCCCGCCATCGTGAACATCGCGACGACGCTGTCCGGCGGCGGCGAGGCCGCGGGCAGCGGCATGGTCCTCACGTCGAACGGTGAGGTGCTCACGAACAACCACGTGATCAACGGCGCGACCAAGATCCAGGTCGAGGTCGGCGTCACGGGCAAGACGTACACCGCGAAGGTGGTCGGGTACGACGCCGCGGACGACGTGGCGCTCATCAAGCTCGACAACGCGTCCGGGATGAAGACGATCTCGACCGAGACCTCGGTGTCCAAGAACGACAAGGTCGTCGCCGTCGGCAACGCCCTCGGTCGCTTCGGCACACCGTCGGCCGTCGGCGGCACCGTGAGCGCGCTGCACCAGAAGGTGACGGCGGGCGACGGCAGCGACTCCGAGACGCTCTCGGACATGATCCGGATCGCCGCGTCGATCCAGCCCGGCGACTCCGGTGGCGCGCTCGTCAACGAGAGCGGCAAGGTCATCGGGATGAACACCGCGGCCGACTCCGGCTCCGGCCAGTCGCCCTTCGGCGGACAGTTCGGCTCGCAGACCGGCACCACCGGCTTCGCGATCCCGATCGGCAACGCGATCAAGGTCGTCGACGAGATCCGGGACGGCGACACCTCCAACGGTGCTCACATCGGTGACCGGGCGCTGCTCGGCGTCGTGCTCCAGGAGTCGTCCTCGAACAGCCCGTTCGGCGACAGCGGCGGCAACACCAACGGCGCCGCGGTGTCGGACGTCTCCTCGGGCTCCCCGGCTGACGACGCCGGGATCCAGCCGGGCGACACGATCACCGGCGTCGGCACCAAGTCCGTGGACTCGGCCGACCAGCTCCGGACGGTGCTGAACGGCTACCACCCCGGCGACAAGGTGACGATCACCTGGATCGACGACTCGGGGACCTCGCACCACGCGAGCGTGACCCTGACCAAGGGCCCGCCGGCCTAGCCCCCGCCCCGACCGGCGAGCGCGGCGGACGGTCTCGGCCGGACCGTCGACGGGGACCGCCCCACCGATGAGGACGTCGGTGGGGCGGTCCTCGTTCATCCTGTGGTGACGAGGACCGACGTCTCGCCCGAGCCGCGTCCGCGTCCCTGCGGGGCGAGTCGGCCATGCTGTCGCCGTGTCCACGCCGCCATCGGGCCTGATCCCCGACGAGTCGCCGGCGGGAGCCCATCCCCCGACCAACTGGCTCGAGCTCTTCTACGACCTGGTCTTCGTCGCGGCGATCCTCGTGCTCAGCTCAGCGTTCGCGCACGGCCACAGCGTGGCGCACGGCGCCTGGCTGGTCCTCTCGTTCGTGGCGATCTGGTGGATCTGGCTCGCCACCACGATGTTCACGAACCGCTTCCACCTCGACGACACCGGCCACCGCGTCATCGTCCTGCTGCAGATGTTCTTCGTCGCGCTCGTCGCGATGGGCGCGTCCGACGGGGTCCGCCACGACGAGGTCTTCCTGTCGATCGACTACGCCCTGCTCGTCCTGTCGCTCGCGGTGATGTACGGGCGGGGTGCGCGCCGCGGGATCGGACCGGTCCCCTGGGCCCGCCGGCGGGCCGTCGAGTACCTGGCCGCGGCGGTCGTCTTCGCGGTGGCCGCCGCACTCCCCGAGACCGGCCGGGTCACGCTCTGGGTCGTCGGGTTCGTCGTGACGGTGCTCCCCGCGGTCGCCTTCGTGACGAGCGTGCGACCGCCGCCGCTGGTCGCGGAGCACCACATCGTCGAGCGGCTGGGGGCCTTCACGCTGATCGTCTGCGGCGAGGCGTTCGTCAAGGTCGCGGTCGTGGCGACGGACGGTGCGCTCGATCAGATCGACGTGATCGTGATGGCGTTCCAGTTCGGCCTCGTCTTCGCGGTCTGGTGGACCTATTTCGACGACGTCCCGCTCGCGGGCTTGCGCGGATCGCGCGCCGCCATCGAGACGTGGATCGCCGGCCACCTCGTGCTGCAGATCGCGATCGTGGGCGCCGCGATCGGCGTCTCGAAGTTCGTGCACCTGGACCCGGGCGCGCACACACCGAGCGGAGACATCGAGAGCGTCGCGGTTCCCCTCGTCGGCCTGTACCTCGCGCTGATCGTGATCGGCGCCTGTTCCCGCCGGCGGCCGCAGCGCCCCCTCGACGTGCTGCGACTCGCGACCGTCGCGGCGATCGGCGTCTCCGCGCTCGTCGTGTGGCAGGTCGACGCGGTGAACGTGACCGACGGAGTGATCGCGCTCACGGCGATCTCGCTCGTGCACGCAGCGCTGGCCGGCCGGCTCCGCGCCCGCACCACCGTGGACCGGCCCGCGGCGATGGTGCCGGTCGACCCGTAGGAACCGCGAATCCGGCCTCGGGGTGTGTCAGCCTGGTCTGATGGCCGCGACCTCGGAATCCGTCGAGTCGATCAACGCGGTGACGCTGCTCACCGCCGACATGGCCGCGTCGGTCGCGTTCTACAGCACGCTCGGTTTCCAGCTCCTGTCCGGGGGTGCCGACGCCGCGTTCACCACGCTACGGGCCGGCACCGGGTTCCTGAACCTCCAGCTCGATCCTGGCCACGCGCCGATCAACGAGATCTGGGGTCGGGTCATCTTCTGGGTCGCCGACGTGGACGCCACCTACGAGCGGGCCCGGGTCGCGGGCTACGCCCCGTCGACCGCGCCCGTGGACGCGACCTGGGGCGAGCGCTACTTCCACATCAAGGACCCCGACGGGCACGAGCTGAGCTTCGCCCGGCCGCTCGCCGCCTGATCGCGCGGATCTCCGGAGGTCACGCCCCGCCGCCGCCCGGTCCCCGGCTGTCTCCCGGCCGGGAACCGGGCCCGCGGGACCCGTCGCCGGGGGGTCGGAGGCGCAGGCGCCAGACCGGTCCCGGGGCGTCCACCGAGGATTCGCCTCGCCCCCGGTCATTGCCCCGCGCCGGCCGGCGCGAAACGACCAGTTCGCGAGCACCCCCGAAGGGGTGACCCTCATGGTGCGCCCTACGATCCCGGCGTGGCGTTCAAGGGGTGGCCGGTGGAGGCAGTCGAGTTCTTCGAGGGGCTGCTCGCGGACAACTCGAAGCCCTACTGGCAGGAGCACAAGGCCGTCTACGAGGCGTGCGTGCGCGCACCGATGGAGGAGCTGCTCGCCGAGCTCGAGCCACGGTTCGGCGCGGGCAAGGTGTACCGCCCGTACCGCGACGTCCGCTTCAGCGCCGACAAGACGCCGTACAAGACGGCGATCGCGGCCAGCCTGGAGCGCGGCGGATACGTGCAGATGTCGGCCGACGGGCTCGGTGTCGGGTGCGGCCTGTACCACCCGGCCGCGGACCAGCTCGACCGGTACCGGCGCGCGGTCGCGGACGATCGCACCGGGCGCGCGCTGAGCACGCTCGTCGCCGAGGCGCGCGCCACCGGCCTCGATGTCACCGCGCGCGAGAGCCTGAAGACCGCGCCCCGCGGGTACCCGAAGGACCACCCCCGGATCGAGCTGCTGCGCCAGAAGGGACTGATCGCGTGGCGTGAATGGCCGGTCGGCGTGTGGCTCGGCACCAGGAAGGCCAAGGACCGGGTCGTCGGGTTCCTCGACGCGGCCGCGCCACTGCGCGCGTGGTTGGATCGCAACGTCGGCGAGTCCGAGGAGGCCTGACCGAGGTCAGGGACGGAGTTCCCCGGCCGGGGCGAGTGCCCGCCGGCGGAACTGCTCGACGCCCACCGCAACGACGCGGTCGTGGGCCCAGAGCATTGCCGGACGCGCCACGAGCGCGAGCCGCCGCAGCATGCGGCTGCCCGGGGTGAGCGCCCACACGAGTCTCGCCGTGCAACCCTCCGGCACCGCCCGCACCTCGAGCCGCGCGGGACCCTGCAGGTCCCCGGTGACGGTCGTGGCGATCGTGGTCGGCGGGAGCATCTCGTCGACGTGGATCGTGCAGCGCAGTGCGTAGGGCAGCGGGGACTGGATCACGCAGTCCGCGTTCGCGCCGCGCTCGAAGCCGTCGGCCTCGAGCTCGCGCAGCCACGACCACCACTCCGGGTACCGATCGGTGCGCGCCAGCACGGTCCACAGCCGATCGGGTGGCACCGGGAACACCCAGGTGCGGTCGAACCGGAAGGGTGCTCCCACGCGCGTCACGCTCCCACGGAACCGGCCCGTCCGTACAGCGGTCAGGCAGGTGGCTCGCCGAGGGCCTCGAGCCGCCAGGCATCGACGGGCGGGTCCCGTCCCTTGACCTGCACCGTGCCGAGCGACGTGACCCGCGCGGGTGCCCGCACCGGTGCCCGGAGAACCCGCGACGAGATGCTCAAGGCGCGGGCGCCGCGTTCCGAAGGTCCACTGATGGAGGAGCTGCCGGTCCTCGTCGTCGGCGCCGGGCCAGTGGGGCTCGCGCTCGCCGTCATCCTCGAGCACCACGGCGTGCGCTGCCGCATCATCGATCGCGCCGACACCCCGGCGGGGCTGTCCAAGGCGGCGGCGATCCAGTCCCGGACCCTGGAGATCCTCGACGAGCTCCGGCTCGCCGGGCCCATCCTGGACGTGGGCACCCGGATCACCGCCTCCGAGATCCGGAGTCGTGGCGACGTCGTCGCCGCGTTCGGTGCCGGCGGGATCGCGATGGAGTCGCGGTACCCGTTCCTGCTCGGCATCGCCCAGTCCGACACCGAGACGCTGCTGACCCACCGGCTCGCCGAGCGCGGGATCGCGGTCGAGCGGGGCACCGAGCTCGGCGAGTGCCGCCAGGACGAGCGCGGGGTCACCACGCTGCTCCGGACCCCGGACGGTTCGACCGAGATCGTCCGCAGCCGGTGGCTCGCGGGCTGCGACGGCGCAACCAGCCGAGTGCGCGACGCGATGCGCTTCCCGGTGGACGAGAGCGACGGATCGACGCGGTACGCGATCGCCGACTGCGCGCTCGTCGACGTCCCGACGGACGTCGCGACGCTGGCCGTGCGCGGCGACCGCGGCATGCTGGTCCACCCGATCGCGACCGACCGATACCGCATCGCGGTCGACTGCGGACCGACCGTGGCCGCCGGACGTCCCGCGCCGCCGCTCGCCGAGGATCTCCAGCGGATGTGCGATGCACACCTCGGGACCGCGCTGCGCGTCGGGGCCGTGCACTGGTCGACCTACTACGCGGTCGAACGACGTGCGACGACCCGGTGGCGGGCGCGCCGGGTGTTCCTGCTCGGCGACGCGGCAAACGTGCACGTCCCGGTCGCGTTCCACGGCATGAACGCCGGCGTCCAGGACGCATGGAACCTGGGGTGGAAGGTCGCGCTCGCGCAACGGGGTCTGGCCACCGAGCTGTTGCTCGACTCCTATGACGTCGAGCGTCGGGACGCGCAGGCCCGGCTCGTGCGGGCGAGCGCCGGGGCCGGCGGCGTCACCTCCGTCCCCGCCGGGTCCGACGTCGACCAGCTGACCCGTGGGTTCCTCACCTCGTTGCCGGGCTTCGAGCGCCATGCGGCGCGCCGGAGCGCACGCCTCGACTTCGGCTACCGCTCCTCCCCCGCGGTCGGTGGCCACCGGGCACCCGGGCTCCGCACCGATCCGTCGCCGGTGGCGGCGGTCGGTCCCGGCGACCTCGCGCCCGACGCGCCGTTCACGACCGATGCCGGCGTCCGGGTCAGCGACGGCCGGTCGTACGTCTCGCTCCAGTTCACCGGCGACCAGCCGACGGACGGCCGCCACACGATCGCCGACATCCCGCTCCCGGGCCGCCTCCCCATCCGCTCGGTCATCGTGACGCGCGTCCCCGGCGTCCGGTCGGTGCGCAGCGGCACGTCGGTCGTCACGGACTCCGGCGGCGGGATCCACCAGGCCTGGGGGATCACCCGCCCGACCCACGTGCTCGTCCGTCCCGACGGCCACGTCGGCTGGCGAGCCGAGCCACCCGACCTCGCGACCGTCACCGAGTTCCTCGCGCGCCTTCACGGACCCGCGCCGCCCGACCGCTTCCCCGCGACGGGTGCTGCCCGGCGGGAGCGACTCGCCGGCTGAGCGGCGCGACTCTGCCTAGCATCGGCGTCGATGCCCCGACCGCGGCGCGCCGGCCTCACCGAGCGCGCGCTCGAGGTGCTCGAGCAGAACCGCCGAGGCGCGTGGACGTGCCCCGCGGACGGCATCTACCCCCACCAGTGGCTCTGGGACTCGTGCTTCGTCGCGATCGGTCTCGCCCGGCACGACCCGGCGCGCGCCGCGGGTGAGCTGAGGGCACTGCTGCGCGGCCAGTGGGCGAACGGCATGGTCCCGCACATGATCTTCGCCCCCGGGACCCACGACGCGGGCAGCCGGCAGATCTGGCGCTCGCGCACGTTCCCCGACGCACCGCGCGACGTCGAGACCTCATGCATCACCCAGCCTCCGCTGCTCGCGGTCGCGGCGCAGCACATCGCCCGGGCGCTCTCCGGGGATGACCGCCACGCGTTCCTCGCCGACCTGGTGCCGGCCATCGCCCGCCATCACGAGTGGCTCTACCGGGAGCGCGACCTGCACGCGACCGGCCTGGTCACCCTGATCCACCCGTGGGAGTGCGGGCTCGACACCACGCCGCCGTGGATGCAGGCGCTCGGCCGGATGACGACGCCGGCGTGGATGCGCGCCACGCTCGCGCTGCGCCTCGCGTGGGTCGTGCGGTTCCTCCGACGGGACACTCGGTACGTCCCCGCGGCCGAGCGGCCCAGTGACGACGACGGCCTGCGCATGCTCGTGCTCGCGCACCGCGCGCGTGGATACGGCTTCGAGCTCCGGCGCATGCCCTCGGCGGACTCGGTGCTCATCGAGGATGTGGCGTTCAACGCGATCCTCGTCGCCGCCAACCGCGCGCTGGCCGGGCTCGCCCGCGACGCCGGCATCGAGCTCGGCCCCGGACTCGTCGCCGGCATCGCGCGCAGCGAGCACGCGCTCGACCTGCTCCGGGACGAGCGCACCGGCCGGTACTGCTCGCGTGACGCCACCACCGGGGCGCTGCTGCCCGTCCCGACCGTCGCCACGTTCCTCCCGCTGTGGGCGGGCATCGCGCCCGACCGCGCCGCGCACCTCGTGCGCCTGCTCACCGAGCCCGGCTGGGCGACCACCTTCCCGGTGCCGAGCGTCCCCGCGGACGCACCCGAGTTCGTCGCCGAGCGCTACTGGCAGGGACCGACCTGGGTGAACACGAACTGGATGATCGTGCAGGGCCTCGAGCGGGTCGGGTCGGGCTCGGCCGCGGCGCGCCTGCGGGAGTCCACGCTGGACCTGGTTGCGCAGGGCGGCTGCAAGGAGTACTTCTCGGCGCTCACCGGGCGCGGCTACGGCGCGGACGGGTTCTCCTGGACCGCGGCCCTGGTCCTCGACCTCGCCGGCTGATCCCGCCCGGACCCGACGACGATCAACGAGGACTCGATGGACCCGATCACGATGCATCCGGTCGGCGCCGTGCGGGGCGGTCGCACCACCCCCGAGGACGACGACTGGGGCGGGCTGACCTGCCGGATCGAGCTCGACCCCGCGGTCGTGACCGCCGCGTCGACGCTCGGCCTCGACGGGTTCTCGCACGTCGAGGTGGTGTTCGTCTTCGACGGCGTCGACCCGGCGCAGGTCTGCAACGGCGCGCGCCACCCGCGCGGCCGCCGGGACTGGCCGTTGACCGGGATCCTCGCCCAGCGGGCCAAGGACCGTCCGAACCGGATCGGCAGCACCGCGTGCCGCCTGCTGTCGGTCGAGGGACTGACCATCGAGGTCGAGGGGCTCGACGCGATGGACGGCACGCCGGTCCTCGACGTGAAGCCCTACATGCTCGGGTTCGCACCGCGCGGTGAGGTCCGCGAGCCGACCTGGGCGACGGAGCTGATGTCCGCGTACTGGTAGCGCGCCGGGGGACGCGCCAGGCCCGTCTCGCCCGCGCCAGGGCCGGTCCCGCTCGTTTCGGGGCGCGTGGCGGTCGCTCCTGGTGCTCTGGCGACCGCGAGACGCCCCGAACCCAACCCGGAGGGTCAGCCCCGGGGGGTGGCGTCGTACAGGGTCATGACCGGGCGTGCCGTCGTGAGCTCGCTGAGCGCGGTCACGAACGCGAGCGATTCGGGGACCGCGAAGTGCGCGGAGATCGCGGCGTCGTCCTCCCACTGCTCGAAGAAGAACAGCGTGAGCGGGTCCTCGACGTCGCGGTGGACCGAGTGGCACAGGCACCCCGGCTCGGTGCGCGAGCGGCGTACGTGCTCGAGGCTGATCTCGAGCGCGCGGTCGAGCTCGTCGGCGCGCACCTTGACCGTCCCGGTGACGATGATCACGGTCGCCGACGCACCTCTAGGTGAAGCCGAGCTGGCCGTAGGTGTTGCAGAGCCCGTAGCAGTTGATGACGAGCAGCGCCGCGATCACGAGCCCGACCGGCACCCGCTGCCAGCCCGTGAGCATGCGGCCGGGTGCCGTCGCAGGCATGTACCAGGCGGGCAGCGGCCCGCCCTCGCCCGTCGCCGCGAGGTCGCGCAGCGGCACCGCGTCGTCGTCGAGCTCGACGTCCGGGTCCGCCGCGAGCGCCAGCGCGCTCAGCTCGTCGTCGGTGAGCTCCTCGTCGGTGAGCTCGACCGCACCCGGGTCCGGGCTGGGCGTGCCGATCATGGGATCGCTCCTCGGTCGCGGGCTCGCGCGCTGGGCTCGAGGGTAGTGCCGGTCGGCAGTGGAGGCCCCGCGCGGAACCAAGGAGTCGATGTGGAGCAGCAGCAAGAGCGCGCCACGACGGAGAGGTGGCTGTCCCACCCTCGTGAGATCGTGTGGTGGTGATCACGGATGATCTTCGCCACGCTCGCACTGCGCTCGAGGCGGTGGCACGCGACTTCGATCCCGTCGCCTGACCGACGGCTTGGTCGCCAAGGCCGCCAAGCGGGTCGAGGACACCGCCGCGCACACGCGGCGGTGCTCCGGGTGGTCAGGCGGTCAGCCCGTGCGCGGGAGCTCGGCCGGGTTCTCGGGCACCCCGTCCACGAACGTCACCTGCCGGGTCCGCACGGTCGGCACGTTCGCACCCGGCACGAGCACGCCGACGATGTTGAGCGGATCGGTGGCGTTCACCGTCACCCGTTCCCCGGTGCGCGCCAGCTTGGTCACGTGGGTGAGCTGCTCGGCCGCTTCGGGAAGGGCGTACTGCTCGCCGGTGAACCCGGAGACGAAGCGCCCGCCGCGCACCAGGCCCCGGTCCTCGAGCCGGCGCAGCGCCCACTGGAGGTCGCGCCACGGGAACCGGAGCGAGTCGTGCACCGCGAGGTCGCGGAAGATGACACCCCAGCGGCGCAGCAGCAGCTCGGCCACGGCCTCGGCGAGCTCGTCACGGTCGAGGTCCGCGCCGGTCGCGGGCACGAGGGACCACCGGCCCGGTGCCGCGGCGGCCGGTTGCGCACCTCGCAGCAGGCGTGAGAAGCGGCGGGGCTCGGCCCGGCGCGCCTCGCCGACCCGGGCCCGCACCGCGCCGAACCCGTCCGCGGTGAGCAGGCCGCGCGCGACGCCGTCCCAGAGCCCGCGCTCGACGTCCTCGGGGAGCCGGCGGGTCGCGGTCTCGAGCTCGTGGGCGAAGCTCGCGCCGCGCTCGCGGAGCACCTCCACGATCTCGGCGGTCGCGCCGACCGTCGGCTCCGGGGGGTCGCCCCCGGCCCGCGCCGCCTCGAGCAACCACGGGGTGTCGGCGCGGAACACGACGGAGATCGGTGTCGCCTTCGACGGTTGGCCGACCGGAACGTCCGCGTCGTCACGAGGTCGCGGCGTGAGGCGGAGCCAGCCCACCTGGCCCGCGTGGCACAGCTGGTCGAGCAGGTCCGGCCGGTAGCTGCCCATGCGCCGCGCCAGCAGCTCGGGCTCCCACGCGACCGCGGCCGCCTCGAAGCCCTGGAGCTGGTCGAGCACCGCGAGCAGCCCGGCCTCCCCCACGAGCTGCGTCCCGGGCGCGACGTGCTGCCAGCGCAGCAGGAAGCGCACGAAGTCCTGCGCAGTGACCGTCTTGGTGCGGTCGCGGCGGGCGCGCCGCGAGTACGAGTGCATCCGTGCGAGCAGGCGCCGGGCCACCCACTCGGTCGTGTCGCCCCCCGAGTACCGACCCTGCATCGCGAAGCCCTCGTGCTCGAGCACCGCGAGCCCGGCGACCACGCGCGACGCGGGCAGCGTCGTCGCCGACGCGAGCTCGTCCACGGTGGTGATGCCCGAGATCTCGAGCTGCCCACGCAGCGCCGCGGCGATCGCGGGCTCGTCGCCCGCCAGCACCCGGCGCGCGTCCTCGTGGCGCTCGGTCGTCGACCAGAGCTCGACGCCGTGGTGCTCGAGCACCTGCCCGCGCCCTCGCTCCACCAGCTCGGCCCAGCTCGACCGCCAGTCGTCCCGGGCCCGGGCGATGACGAGCGAGCTCAACAGGTCGTGGAGGTCGTCGGCGGTGGTCGGCTCCGGGGTGACCTCTTCGCGCACCCGTTCCAGCGCCGCGGGCTCCAACGCGCCGATCGCGCCGAGGTCGACGTTGAGGCCGCGCCGCAGCTGCACCGCGTTGGTCCGCCGGTTCTGCAGCTCCTCGTCGTCCAGGAACGCGTAGGGCCGGGCGGTGATGATCTCGTGGGCGAGCACCGACGCCTCGGTCGTGTCGACGCAGTGGACCGTCACCTCGCCGGACTCGATCCGCTCGAGCAGGCCGCGGACGCCGTCGAGGTCCATCGCCTCGCTCAGCGTGTCGTTGATCGTCTGGCGCACCAGCAGGTGATCGGGGATCTCGATGGGGCCCGTGACGTTCTCCTGGCACGCCGCCGCCTGCGGGAACAGCGCGGCCATCAGGTCGTCGGCCTCCATCCGCTGGATCGGCGGCGGGTTCTTGCGCCCGTTGCGGAAGCGCAGGATGAGCAGCGCGCGGTTGAGGTTCCAGCGCCAGCGGGCCAGGAACATCGGCGAGTCGAGGATCGCCTGCTGGAGCGTCTCCTCGACCGTCCGGCTCGACACGTACCTCGGCACCTCCTCCAGCGGGAAGCTGTGGTGCGGGCCGAGCGAGAGCACCACCGCGTCGTCACTCGCCGCGGCTTGGAGCTCGAAGTTGAACGAGCGGCAGAACTTCTTGCGCAGCGCGAGGCCGAGCGCGCGGTTGACCCGACCACCGTTCGGCGAGTGCAGCACGAGCTGCATCCCACCGGTGTCGTCGAAGAACCGCTCGAGCACGAGGTGCTCCTGGGTCGGCATGACCCCCAGCACGGCGCGGCCCACGGCGAGGTAGTCGACCACGAGCGCGGCCGCGACGTCGCGCAGGCCCGTCGTCTCCATCACCCAGGCTCGGGCCCCGTCCGGGTCCCCCGCGGCGAGGTGCTCGTCGACGTGACGGCGCAGCTCCGACACCTCGGTCGAGAGCTCCGCGGTGCGGGCCGGCGCCTCGCCCATCCAGAACGGGACCGTCGGGTTCGCGTCGCCCGCGTCGCGCACGCGCACGACCCCGGGCTCGACCCGCCGGATCTGCCAGGAGTGCGTCCCGAGCAGGAAGATGTCGCCGGCCATCGACTCGACGGCCCAGTCCTCGTTGACCGTCCCGATGAAGGTGTCGTCCGGCTCCGCGACCACGCGGTAGTCGCCGGTCTCGGGGATCGCGCCGCCCGAGGTCAGCGCGGCGATCCGCCCGCCGGTGCCACCGCGCAGCTCCCCGTTCACGGAGTCGTGGTGGACGAAGGCGCCGCGCGTGCCCCGCCCGGTCTCCACACCGCCCGAGACGAGGTTGATCACCTCGTCGAACTGCGCCCGGGTCAGCCCGTTGTAGGGCGCGGCCTTGCGCACCAGCTCGTAGAGCTCGTCGGTCTTCCACTCCCGGGCCGCGGTCTCGGCGATGACGTGCTGCGCCGCGATCTCCAGCGGCAACCGCGCGGGCTCGATCGCGTCGAGGCGCCCGGCCCGCACCGCGGCCAGCAACGCCGCGCACTCGATCAGCGCGTCGCGGGTCAGCGGGTAGAGGCGGCCCTTCGGCGTCCCGACCCGGGTGTGGTTGGAGCGGCCCACCCGCTGCAGGAACGTCGCGATGCTCCGGGGTGAGCCGATCTGGCAGACCAGCTCGACCGGGCCGATGTCGATCCCCAGCTCGAGCGACGCGGTGGCGACCAGGGCCTTCAGCTCACCGGCGCGGAGCCGGCGCTCGACCCGCGCCCGCCGGTCCTTCGAGAGGCTGCCGTGGTGCGCGGCGACGACGTCCTCGCCGAGCCGCTCACCGAGCTGGTGCGCGAGGCGCTCGGCGAGCCGGCGGGTGTTCACGAACACCAGGGTCGTGTGGTGCTCGCGCACGAGGTCCGCGATGCGGTCGAGCACGTCGTCCATCTGCTCGGCGGACGTCACCGCCTCGAGCTCACCGCCCGGCAGCTCGAGCTCGAGGTCCAGGTCGCGCTGGTGGCCAGCGTCGACGATCTCTGGCATCGGACGGTCGCCGACGAGGAGGCGGGCCACGGTCTCGATCGGGCGCTGGGTCGCGGACAGCCCGATGCGCGCCGGGCGATCGTCGCACAGCGCCTCCAACCGCTCGAGCGTCAACGCCAGGTGCGCGCCCCGCTTGTCCCGGGCGACGGCGTGGATCTCGTCCAGGATCACGGTCTCGGTCGTGCGGAGCAGCTCGCGCCCACCCTTGCTGGTGACCAGGAGGAACAGCGACTCCGGCGTGGTGACCACGAAGCTCGGCGGGTGGCGCAGCATCGCGGTGCGCTGGGAGCTCGGCGTGTCGCCGGTGCGCACCGCGACGCGGATGTCCGGCGCGGCTGAGGCCGAGCTCGACCGCGATCTCGGCGACCTCGGCGAGCGGGCGCTGCAGGTTCTCGGCGATGTCGACCGCGAGCGCCTTGAGCGGCGAGACGTAGACGACCCGGGTCAGGTCGGCCACCGGCTCCCCCGCGTCGTGGGCCCGGTAGAGGCGGTCGATCCCGACCAGGAACCCGGCGAGGGTCTTGCCCGAACCGGTCGGGGCCGCGATCAGCGTGTCCCGGCCCGAGGCGATGTGGACCCAGCCCTCGGCCTGCGGGAGCGTCGGACCGTCCGGGAAGCGGCGCCGGAACCACTCCGCGACCGCCGGGTGGAAGGCCCCGTCGTCGGTCGTCCCGGCCCGCGTCGCGGCCAGCGAGAGCTGGCGCGGGGAGACGAGCGCGGTCACCTCCCCATCCTCGCGCGCCCTGGGACAGCCAAATTCTGAGCGGCCCGAGGCGCGCGCAGGTCCAGCCGAGACAACGGCACGAACCCGGACCTGCGCTCCCCGCGGTTGGAGCCGCTCAGCCAAACCCTGAGCGGCCCGAGGCGCGCGCAGGTCCAGCCGAGACAACGGCACGAACCCGGACCTGCGCTGCCCCGCGGTTGGAGCCGCTCAGCTACGCCGGGGCGGGATCGGGGCCCTTCGGGACGGGTGCGGGCTCGCCGGGGAGGGGCTCCCGGCCGAAGAACTCGATGAGCGCGAGCAGCAGGAGCACGACCAGCGCGAAGTCGAGGATCACCATCGGGGTCGGGTGCTTCCAGCGGAAGAGGATGAGGAACGCCACCGCCGCGACCACGATCCGCAGCCCGTTCTTGCGCCGGACCACGAACGCGTTCGGTGCGAGCCAGTGCCACCCGGCCACGTCGCTCTCGTGGCCGAGCCAGTTCGCGGTCTGGCGCGCCCGGGTCCGGAACCAGACGGCGAACCGCGACGGCCCGGCGAAGAAGACCGCCACGACCACGATCACGCTCAGGAACAGCACCGCACGGACCGACTGGCGCAGGAACCGAACGAGCGTGTCGAACGCCGCGGCCGCCGCGTCGTAGGGCAGGTGGTTCGAGGTGGCCGCGTTCAGGTAGGCGGCGCGTCCGACGGTCAGGATCAGCCCCAGGATCAGCCCGCCGATGGCGAAGCAGATCGCACTGGCGACGAATCCCTTGCGGCGGCTCCTCGAGAGGTAGATCGCGCCCGCGAAGCACGCGAGGACGAGGAACGGGAGCACGAAGCCGAGCGTGTTCAGGATCTTGAACCCGCGGCGCGCCTTGTAGAGGTCATCCGACTGGAACAGGGTGATCTTGCCGCCGATGCTCGCGATCGGAACCTGCGAGAACAAGTCGATCCCGCTGTCCGCGAGCCGTTGCTGCACCTGCTTGGACACGGCCGACAGGTCGATGGTCACCGCCCCGTTCTTGCTCGCGCTGATCGTGCCGTCACCGTCACCGGTGAGGACGTTCACGAGCTGGGAGTGCGCGATCCGGTTCGCGTCCTCCCACAGGTTCTGGAACTGGTCGGTCTCGATGATCTTCAGCACCGCGGTGCGCACGAACGTCTGCAGGGCACTGGTGAGCGGTCCGGCCAACGGGTCCGCGCGCTTCGGCAGCGCGTCCTTCACGTACTTCTTGATGTCGACGCGCGCGAACAGCTCGTCCGAGACGTCGTCGGCCACGTACGCCTGGATCGCCGGGTTCGAGCTCAGGGGCTCGACCGTCTGGACGTAGCGGTCGGTGCTGCCGATCTCGTTCTTCAGGAAGATCGCGACGATCGCCACCGGCGTGAGGATCGTCGCCAGCACGAGCAGGAGCGCCACCCAGAACCGGTGCGAGCGACGGCCCGCCGGCGCCGCGGGCGATTCCCCTCCGAGCCCCGAACCGGCCGCGAGCAGCGCGGCGTTCTCGGCCTCGAGCGCAGCGATGCGCTGCTTCTCGGCTTCGAGCTCCTCGCGCAGCGCCGCGACGGATCCGTCGTCGGCCTGGCCTGGGTCGGGCACCTCGGGTGGCTCGGCATCCGGGCTCACGTGATCTCCTCATCGGGTCGGCCGCTCACGGCGAATCCAGCCGGGCGACGAGGGTCTTGGGGGCGACGGCGCGGTACGCGTCGCGGCAGACCTCGCGGATCTCGGTCCAGTCGACGCGGCCGTCCAGCCGAACGCCGAGCCAGCCGCGGTGCCCCACGTAGGGCGGCCGGAAGAACCGACCCGGCTCGGACTCCACGAGCTCCTCCTGCGCGCCGGGTGGAGCCGCGCACCAGAGGTGCGGGAAGTCGTGGTCATGGTGACCGTCGGCCCAGAGCATCACGAAGCTCTTCTTTCCCCGGACGAACCAGGTCGGCGCGGAGTGGCTCGGCCGCTCGCTCACCTCGGGGAGCGCGAGGCAGATGGCACGGAGTCGGTCCAGACGATCCGGGGCGATGCCGCGACGATAACGGCCGGGGGCAGCGCCGGTGCGCCCATCCTCGCGATCCGCCGCGTCCTCCCGTACCGTGACCGGATGCACGACGCGGCGCGGCTGCATCGTCACCACGATGATGCCCCGGTCGACATCGCAGCACCCCGGCGCCGTCTCGCGCTCGTCGTGCTGTGCCTGTGCGCGCTGACGACGGCGATCGACATCACGATCACGAACGTCGCCCTGCCGGCGATCGGCAAGCAGCTCGACGCGCCGACGAGCGACCTGCAGTGGGTGGTGGACGCGTACAACATCGTCCTCGCCGGCCTGCTCGTGCTCGGCGGCGGGCTGGCCGACCGCTACGGGCGTCGCCGCGTATTCCTCGCCGGGTACGCGCTCTTCGGATCGGCCTGCCTGCTCGCCGCGCTGAGCACCACGACCGAGACGCTCATCGCGGCGCGTGCGCTCATGGGCGTCGGGGCGGCGGGCGTCGTCGCACCGGCGCTGGCGATCATCGCCGGGCTGTACCCGCCCGAGGAACGCGCGGGCGCGATCGGGCTCTGGGCCGTGTTCGGGGCCGCCGGGCTCGCGATCGGCCCGGTCATCGGCGGGCTGCTGCTCGACCACTTCTGGTGGGGCTCGGTCTTCCTGGTGAACGTCCCGCTCGTCGCGCTCGGCGTGGTCGTCGGCTTCGGGGTGATCCCCGAGTCGCGCGTCGCCACCCGCGGTCCGCTCGACGTCGTCGGCGCCGCGCTCTCCGTCGGTGGCCTCGCGGTCCTGCTCTTCGGGGTCATCGAGGGGCCCGAGCGCGGCTGGACCGCCCCCGAAGTGGTCGGCGCACTCGTGGCGGGCGCACTCGTCCTGTTTGCGTTCGTCCGGCGCGAGCTCGCCGCCCGCTTCCCGTTGTTCGACGTGCGCATCGCCCTTCGGTCCACGGTCGCGGCCGGCGCGGTGACGCTGTTCGTCGCGTACATCGTCTTCACCGGCATGCTCTTCGTCCTCCCCCAGTACCTGACCGACGTGTCGAAGGAGTCGATCGTCGACGTCGGGCTGCTCCTCGTCCCGTTCGCCGCGACGTTCGGCCTCCTCTCGCTGCGCGCCGGGGCCGCGGTCGCGCGCTTCGGCGCCCGCGCCGCGATCACCATCGGGCTGGCCACGAACGCGGTCGCGATGGTGCTGCTCGCACTCGTCGTGCACGACGACGTGGTCTGGACCGTCCTCGCGACGATGGTCGCCGGGGCTGGGCTCTCGCTGCTGATCGCGCCGGCGTCGACCGTGATGATGAACGGGCTGCCGGCGGACAAGGCCGGGGACGGCTCGTCGTTCAGCATGGTCAGCCGGTTCGTGGGCGCCGCGGTCGGGGTCGCGATCGTCGGGTCGGTGTTCGCGGCCGTGTATGCGGCATACATCCCCGGGGCGAGCGGGCCGCCGTCCACCAGCGGGGTGCTCGACGCCGCCGCACGCGACGCCTTCGCGGGCGCGGCTGCGGCCGGGTACCTCGTCATCGGCGGCTTCGCCGCACTCGCGGCCGCCGTCTCCTGGTTCGTGCTGCGCGGTGAGGTCGGCCGGCCCGCCTGAGGCGCGCCGCCCGGAGGGTCTCCGCGGCGTCGGGCGCGCCTCTACCATGGGGAGCATGTGCCGAAACATCACGGAGCTCCGAGGGCTCGAGCCCGCGGCCACACGCGAGGAGATCGAGGCGGCGGCGTCGCAGTTCATCCGCAAGGTGACCGGGATCTCCCGGCCCAACCTCGCGCTCGCCTCGGCGATGGACACCGCGGCGCGCGAGGTCGCCGACATCACCGAGGAGCTGCTGGCCGGCCTGCCGCCGCGCCGCCAACCCCCCAAGACGCTTCCCCCGCTCCGCCGTCCCGAGGTCCGCAGCCGGCTCGGGCTCGCCCCGTTCCCGAGCTGACCCGCCCGAAGACGGCCCCGGCACAGCGATGAGCGCGACGAGGACGGTCGGGCGTCCACGCTACGCACCGCACACGGGGGCGATCGTCGTGCTCGTCATCGGGCTCCTGCTCACGACGGGGATCGCGGTCGGCACGCGCCTGCTGCGCAACGACAACGAGGACCGCCTGCTGAGGCAACGGGTCAACGAGGTCGCGACCGTCGCCTCGTCAGCCGTCGGGGGCGCCCAGGCCCGACTGTCGGCGGCCGCCGCGCTGACGGACTCGACGAACGCCGATCCCGCCGCCTTCAAGGCGCTGATGGGCCCGCTGACCGCGACGAAGAACCCATACGCGTCCGCGTCCATCTGGCCCGTCGACTCACCGGACCCGGCACCCATCACCGTGGTCGGCATCCCGCCGAAGCTGGCGGGCGAGAGTCCCACGCGGATCAACGAGGTGCTCAGCCGCGCGACCCACTCACGGACGATCTCGGTCCACGACCTGCTCGGCGGGCCCGATCGGCGCCTCGGCTACACGCAGGCCGTCGGGGCACCCCCGCGGTACGTCGTCTACACCGAGTCGCAGCTGCCGCGCAGCCGGAAGGCTCGCATCGCGAGCAATTCGGCGTTCTCCGACTTCGACTACGCCCTCTACCTCGGCGCCCACCGGAACCAGCGCAGCCTGCTCGCGTCGAGCAGCGGCGGCGCCGTCCCGCGCTCCAGACGCCAGGGTTCGTTGGTCGTCCCGTTCGGCGACGAGAAGCTCCTCGTGGTGCTCGCCCCCCGCCGCGAGCTCGGCGGCACCCTGCTGCTCCGGTTGCCGTGGTTGCTGGTGGCGATCGGTGTCCTGGTCTCGCTCTCGGCCGCGGTCCTCGTGGAGCGCCTGATCCGCCAGCGCGAACGCGCGCAGGCCCTCGCACGCGAGCTCGAGGTGTCCGCGGCCGAGAACGCGCGCCTCCTCGCCGACCAGCGCACGGTGGCGTACACGCTCCAGCACAGCCTGCTTCCCGAGCACCTTCCCGAGGTCCCCGGCCTCGACCTCGCGGTCCGGTACGTCGCCGGCGTCGAAGGGGTCGACATCGGCGGGGACTGGTACGACGTGCTCCCACTCGACGACGGGAAGCTGCTGTTCGTCATCGGCGACGTCTCCGGTCGTGGGCTTCGGGCCGCGACGGTGATGGCGTCGTTGCGGTACGCGATCCACGCGTACGCGGCCGACGGTGACGCGCCGGACGTCATCCTGACGAAGCTGTCGAACCTGCTCGACGTCGAGCGCGACGGCAGCGTTCGCGACGGTGCTGTGCGGCACGATCGACGTCGGCAGCGCGCCGCATGATTGTCGCGAGCGCAGGTCACCTCCAACCGCTGGTCGTCAGCAACGGCAGTGCGAGCTTCGCGGCCGTGCACACCGGGCTGCCGGTCGGGGTGGAGGAGCCGACCCGGTACGAATCGGCCACGGTCGCGATCCCGACCCACGGCACGGTGCTCCTGTACACCGACGGACTGGTGGAGAGGCGCGGTGAGAGCCTGGACGTCGGCCTGGAGCGGCTCAGGAACGCGGCCGCCGGCGTCGACGGTTCTCTCGAGCGCCTGCTCACCGAGGTCATCGACGGTCTGAGCCAGGCCGGTTCGGACGACGACACGGCGATCCTGGGACTCCGATGGCGCACGTAGACCAGGCCCGGCGCCCATGAGGTCCGCGCGCCGCTTCTCGAACTCGCCGACCTCGGTGACCCAGGCCCGCCGCTACGTGCAGGAGCACCTCGACGGCGCGCCACCGGACGTGGCCGATGCCGTCGCGGTCATGACCTCGGAGCTCGCGACCAACAGCATCCGCCACGCCGCGACCGACTTCGAGGTGGCCGTCGACCGCTCGGACGGCAGGATCCGCGTCGGCGTCACCGACCGGGGCCCGGGCACGCCGGTCGTGCTGCGAGCCGACCCCAACTCGGCGTCGGGCCGGGGCATGCACATCGTCTCGCAGCTCGCCGACGACTGGGGCGTCACCACGTCCGGCACCGGCGACGCCAAGACCGTCTGGTTCACCATCACGCTGCCCACCTGAGCTCCGACGCTTGTCGGCTGAGCGGCCTCAACCGCGCTCGGCCAACTCCGGGTTCGTTGCCGTGGTCACGGCTCGCGCCACACCCACCCCGGCCGCTCAGGATTTGGAGGTCAGGTCGAACAGGGGGGTCATCGCGGTGACGTCGAGCACGCGGCGCACGTGGTCGGGCACTGCGTCGAGCCGGAGGGGCACGCCCTGGTCCTCCGCCGCCTGGCGCGCGCGGTAGAGGGTGCCGAGCCCCGAGCTGTCGAGGAAGTCCAGCCCGCCGAGATCCAGAGTGAGCGACGCGGGATGCCGGGCGAGGATCCCGAGCAGGTGCTGCTGCAGATCGGGCGCGGCGGCGAGGTCGAGCTCGCCGCGGAGCCACACGATCGCACCAGCGGTGCTCTCGGCCACGTCGTAGTCGAAGCCGGCGTCGGCGAGCCCGGCGCGGTCGCCGGGGGCCGGCACCGCGTCGGCCGCAGGGTCGTGCATGCGGTACCTCCTCCCGGCACCGCGGCCACGCACCGCGGCGGTTCACGAGTCTGACGGACCGGAGGAGCCCGGTTCAACCCGCCACCGCGACCGCCCTCGAGGCCCCGGACACCAGCAAGAACAGGTATTTCAGTCGGTTCCTTCAGATGTTCAGAGTTTTCGACCGATAAATGCCTTATGCGTAATTCCGGGAGCCGTTCCAGGCGCGCCCGGACCCCTGTCCGACTCCGGAACGGAGAGCTCGTGCCCGTCTCACGATGGAAACGTCCGGTCATCGTCACCGCTCTCGTCGCCGTGGTCGCCCTGCTGGCCGGCTGCTCGGTCGTCGGCGGCAAGGTCGTCACCGACGAGAGGACCACCGCGGCCGCACCCACGCCGGCCGCCCTGCGTGAGCGGATCGGCATCAACGTCGGGTCCGCCACGATCTGGGAGCCGAACGACGCGGTGCGACGCCAGGCCCTGAAGGCGATCGCGGACTCCGGGGCCCACTACGTCGCCATGGACATGGACTGGAACTCGATCAACGGCGCCGGTCCGAACGTCTGGCGCTGGGACGCGACCGACCTGTTCGTCCGCGAGGCCCGCTCGTACGGGCTCGCGATCGTGGCGATCGCGGGCTACAGCCCCCGATGGGCCGAGCCGGCGAGCTGCCCGGCGTCCGCGCTGACGCACTGCCTCCCAGCGAGCCCCGAACCGTTCGCGACGTTCGCGCGATCAGGTTGCCGCGCGGTACGGATCGCGCAGCGCCATCCCGGACCTGCGGAGCTCGATCGAGGCCTGGCAGGTCTGGAACGAGCCGAACCACGTCCCGTTCGTCCAGCCGACCGTCGACGTCGCGCACTACACCGCGATCCTCGAGCGCGCCTACGTCGAGTTCAAGGCGGCGGACCCGGCGGCGACGGTCATCGCCGGCGGGACCTCCCCGGCCCCGGACGCGGCCAACGGAACCGACATGGCGCCGGTGACCTTCCTCAAGGGCATCTACGCCAACGGCGGGCGCGGGTTCTTCGACGCGTTCGGCCATCACCCGTACTCGTTCCCGTGCAGCCCGCTCACGGACGCGAGTTGGAACGCCTTCACCCAGACCCGCTCCCTGCACGACGTGATGGTGGCCAACGGCGACGCGGCCAAGAAGATCTGGGCCACCGAGGCCGGCGCGCCCACGGCGAACGACGTCAACCACGGGTGCGCCGCGGGGCCGGACGTCTCGCTGACCGAGGCCCAGCAGGCCCAGTGGGTGACCGACTACCTGAAGGGCTGGACCCAGAAGTTCGGCAGCTTCACCGGGCCGTTCATCTGGTTCCAGATCCGTGACAACGGCACCGACCCGGCCGCCCGCGACGACCACTTCGGCCTGCTGCGCCGGGACTTCAGCCCGAAGCCCGCGTACGGGCGCCTGACCCAGCTCCTCGCCGGCTGACCGCCGGCCGCGAGGGAGGCAGCCACAGCTGCCGCCGATGCGCTCGACCACGTCCCGACCGACTCCGCGGGCGTGGTCGAGCGCTGACGCGAACCGGCGCGGCGACGACCTCCGCCCGACGACGAGGTTTCGCGCGCGACTCGACGGGTACAAGCGCTGGACGGTCAACGTGCAGGAGGCGCGCATGCTGGTGCTCGGAGTGATCCTGATGGTCATCGGCTTCCTGCTGGGAGCGCCCGCACTCTGGACGATCGGCATCATCCTCGCGGTCGTCGGCGCGGTCCTGTGGGTCGCCGAGGGCGCCGGCGCGGCGTGGGGCCGCCGCTGGTACTGAACGCCTCGCCCGTGCCCCCGATCCCCCTGGTAGCGACCATGGACATCGTCGAGCTCGTCGAGCGCGACCACCGCGAGGTGGAGGACCTGTTCGCCAAGTTCGCGTCGACCGGCGACGGCGGGCTCGTCGACGCGATCTGCGACGCCCTGGACCGGCACCGCGTCGCCGAGGCGACGGTGCTCGACCCCGTCGTCGACGCGGAGCTCCCGAACGGCCGGCAGATGGCGGGCGAGAACGAGGACGAGCATGCCGAGGTGGCGCGCCTCGTCGATCGGGTCCGCAACGAACGGGCTGCCGACCGCCGCGCCCGACTCGTGGGCGAGCTGGAGATCCTCGTCGAGGAGCACGTCGACGCGGAGGAGACCGAGGTGCTGCCCCAGGTCCGGGTGGTGCTCGAGGCGCCCCGCCGGGCCGAGCTCGGCCACGAGTTCCTCACCGTGCGCCCCGCCTGACGCGCGCCGCCTCCGAGGGGACGTACGTGCGCCGGCTCTAGCCGACGTACGTGCGCGAGCCGCCGGCCAGACGGCGCGCGACGTGCGCCCGGGCGGCGCGTGCCGGCGTCGAGATGCGTGGGCGCACCGGCGCGAGGAACGGTGCACGACGAGCGCTCGCGAACACCTCGCCCTGGGCCCGGTCGGTCTCCTTCACCAGGCCCGCGCAGACGCCCACGGTCCCGATGGCCACGAACCAGGCGCCGACCGCCAGCAGGATCCAGACCCCCATCCCGTCCTCCCGTTCCGCCACTCCGCGCGCGGTTGTACCCACTCCGCACGCTCGAGAACCCGGCACTCGCGCCGGGCGGGAAGGCGTGCAAAGCCTGGTGTTTGGGGCCCACGGGCCGCGGGAAGGAGATGAGAGATCATTGACCCGGCCCGAAGGGAGCGCACCATGCCACCGCAGGCCTGGAACAAGAAGCGGGAGCGGCAGTACCAGCACATCAAGGAGGGGCTGGAGGAGCACGGTCGCTCCGAGGACCTCGCCGAGGAGATCGCAGCTCGCACCGTGAACAAGGAACGAGCGCGCGCGGGTGAGGCCCGCGAGTCCTCGAGGACCTCGACCGGCGACATCTCGTCCGGTCGACGCGGCGGGCTCCGCTCACACCGGGGCCCACGAGGCCGCACGCGCGACCAGCTCTACGAGGAAGCCAGGCAGCGCGGCATCAAGGGCCGGTCGAAGATGTCGAAGGCACAGCTCGAGCGCGCGGTCGACCGGTAGGCCCCGGAGGAGCCGGAGGAGCCGGTCACCCTCCGGAGAACTAGAAGGGCCGGTCGCCGACGACGGTGACGCGCTCCATGACCCGGCGGCGGGGCAGGAAGTCGTTGCTGACGCAGTGCTGGGTCGCCCGGTTGTCCCAGAACGCGAGGCTGCCCGGGCTCCACCGGAAGCGGCACTGGACGTCGGGGAGCCAGGCCTGGTGCTGGAGCCGCGCCAGCAGCGGGTAGCTCTCCTCGGGATCCATGTCCTTGATGCCCATGGTGAATCCGGCGTTCACGTAGATCGACTTCTGGCCGGTCTCGGGGTGCGTGCGCACCACGGGGTGCTCGACGGTCGGGTGCCTGGCCCGCATCCTCTCCTGCACCGCGGGCGGCTGACCGGCGCCGAACGCGCGGGTGTAGTCGTGCAGCGCCACGAGGCCGTCGACCCGCGCCTTGGTGTCGTCGTCGAGCCGCTCGTACGCCGCGTGCATGTCCGCCCAGAGTGTGTCGCCGCCGACCGGCGGCAGCTCGACCGCGCGCAGGATCGAGCCCATCGAGGGCTCCGGCCGCCAGGTCACGTCGCTGTGCCACACCCCCGGCGCGCCGTGCTCGCCGCCCGCGGGCAGCACGAACACCTCGGGCTGCTCCTGGTCCTTCGGTGTGAGTGGATGGACCTCGAGGTCGCCGAAGCGCCGCCCGAGCGCGACGTGCTCGTCGCGCCCGAGTCGCTGATCGCGGAAGAACACGACCTTCCACTGGAGCAGCGCCTGGCGGATCGCGGCGATGGTCTCGTCGCCGAGGTCGGTGGCGAGATCGACCCCGCCGATCTCCGCGCCGATCGTGACGGTCATCGGCTCGACGGTGAGGCTCGCACTCATGCCCCAAGCCTAGGCACGCGGATCCTGGCCATGATCGCGGCGGGCGGCGCGCCGGCGGCCCGGCAACGGGATCGCGTCGACCTTCTCGTCGGGTCCGCGCCGAGGGCTCACGAACGGCAGCGGGCCACGTCGCCATGCCGGTCGCCCCCGGGAGCTCGGGTGCGAGCGCAGGCGGACGCGCGAGGCTGACAGGATGCCCTGGTCACCCGTCTGGGACGCGCCGCGCCCGTACGTCCACCCCGTCGTCACGCCGGCCGGCGCGCGACTCACCACCGAGGCGCCGCCCGACCACCCGTGGCACCACGCGCTCTGGTTCGCGATCAAGTACGTGAACGGTGAGAACTTCTGGGAGGAGTACGGGGACTTCGGGCTCCTGCGGACCCGGGACGTCGTCGAGGACGACGGCGGTGCGTGGCACGCGACCATCGACTGGGTGCGGCCCGACGGCGAGACCGTCGCGCTGACCGAGACGCGGGAGCTCACGCCGCTCGACCTCGGCCGCGACGCGTTCGCGATCGACTGGGCCGAGGAGCTCGTTCCCGCCGTCGAGACCACCTTCGACCGCACGCCGTTCACGACCTGGGGTGGGTACGGCGGGCTCACGGTGCGCGGCGCGCCCGATTGGCGCGACACGCAGCTCGTGCTGCCCGACGGGAACCGCCACGACCGACTCCTCGGTGCGCGCGCCGCGTGGTGCGCGCTGCACGGCCGCGCGCCGCGTCCGGACGGCGCCGACCGCGAGTGCGGCCTCGTGCTCGTCGACCACCCCGCGAACCCACGGTTCCCGACGCCCTGGTACGGCAGCAACCGAGCCGAGACCTACGGCGAGGGCTGGGCGAACTTCCTGAACGCCGCCTTCCTCTGGGACGAGCCGATGACCGCACCGGCCGGCGTCCCCTTCCGGCGCCGGCACCTGGTGATCGTCTACGACGGTCCGCTCGACCTCGACCGCATCGGCAGCACCATCGACGGCTGGACGCCCTCGCCGTGACCGCGGCGGAGCTGGCCGCGCGGCTCCGGACCCTGGCGGTCGCGACCGTCGAGGCACTGGAGCACCACCACCTCCCGGGCTGGCGCATCCCCCGCGTGTTCGCGGGTCATGCCGTCGCCGCGGACGTGCGGGCGGACCTCTGCTTCACGCTCGGTCACCTCGCCGACGCGGGCGTCGAGGAAGTCGCCGGTACCTCGATCGACGCGGTGACGAGCCTCCTCCTGCGTGAGGTGGATGGGAGCTCGACCCACACCTTCTTCTCCTACCGCATCGCCGAGACGCTGGCGCGGCGCGGACCGTTCGCGGGCAACCCGCTGCTCGAGGGGTTCGACGCGGCGATGCTCGAGCAGGTCGCGCGCGCGACCGACAGCTCGGACTGGGTCGAGCTGCTCGACACCGACCTGCTCCCCCGCAACTACGCCGCGGTCCTCGCGCGCTGCGAGCTGGCTCGCGACCGTCTCGGCCTCCTGGCGGACACGACCGTGCTCGACGGGCTCGTGGGGCGCGCCGCGGCGGTGTTGGGCGAGAACCCCCGGCACTACCTGGACGACTCCAACCACCGCGTCGGCCGGTACGACATCTACACCGCGGACGTCTGGCTGTTCTGCGAGCCGCTCGCACCCCGCCTCGGGCCGCTCTGGGCCGACGGGCTCGAGACCGCGCTCGACCTCGTCCTCGCGGTCGGTGCACGTGACGGGACCGCGATCCCGTGGGGCCGCTCGACCGGTGCTCTCGGCGCGGCCCTCACCGTCGAGCTCGCGGCGCTCGCACTCGCACGCGGTACCGCCGACCGCCGCGCCGAGATCTGGCTCCGCCGGGCGCTCGACGCGACGGCGACGCTCGAGCGCGCGTTCGACCCCGACGGCGTCGTCGACGCCCACCGCCACCGGGACCAGGACGAGTACCGCGGGCCGGCCCGGCGCCTCCAGCTCACGCTCGACCTGCTCGGCAAGGTGGCGTGGGCCGCGGCAACCCTCGGACGCGCGCCCGGCGGGATCCGCGCGGCGGCACCCGTCGACGCCTACCCGCGTGACGACCGGTGGATCGGCTTCGAGGCCCATCGCGCCGCGGGCGTCTGGGCCCACCGCAGCGGGGGCGCGGACTTCGTGCTCCCGTTCGTCGGCGCGAGCCGCAGCCACTACCTGCCGGCACCGTTCCAGCCGGGCACCTGGGAGGTGCCGGTGGACCGGGACCTGCCGTGCTGGACCCCGCTCGTCCTCTCCGGGCTCGGGCGCTACACCGCGGCGGGGGTGCCCGCGTCGCTGCGCCACGAGGACGGCGTGCTCACCGCGCACTGGGAGACGCTCGCACCGTCGGGTGTGAGCCTCGACTCCACCAAGGAGCCCGCGCCGCTCGCGGCGACGCGAACCATGCGTCTCGCGGTCGAGCGGCGCAGCCTCGTGCTCGACGACGAACTGACCTTCGACGCGGTGCCCCACGCCGCGAGCCTCGCGATCCCGGAGGTCGAGGGGCGGCCGCTGCACGTCGAGTGGAGCTGCGCCTCCCCGCATGCGTCGACCCGGGTCACGGTCGCCGGCCTCGCCGAGTGGCGCAGCCCGTGGTCCGAGATCGCCGCCGTCCACCAGCTCGACTGCACACCGGCGCGCGAGCTCCGATACCGGGCGACGGTGACGCCGCTCCTGCGCGTCGGCTCGACCGCGTTCGGCCACCACTACGACCAGGCGCTCTACACCCCGATCGCGGACCGGGTGCTCGAACGGCCGTCACCCTTCGGTTGGGCCGCCGATGGCAACGCCCGGATCGAGGACATCGACCTGCTGCACCTGCACTGGCCCGAGTGGCTCGCGTTCGACGACGCGGACGCGCACCGGACGATCCTGTCGCGCCTGCGCGACCACGGTGTGCCGTTCGTGTGGACCGCGCACAACCTCACCCCCCACGACCGCCGACCCGACGTCTACGACCCGATCTACGCGGCATGGGCCGCGGCGGCCGCCGGCGTGATCCACCACAGCGAGTGGGGCAAGGCGCGGATGCTCGCCCGCTACCGGTTCGCCGACGGCTGCCGCCACGAGGTGTTCCCGCACGGGCACTTCGGCGGGATGTGGGAGGCGGCCGGCGTCCCCGATCGGGCGACCGCCGAGGCCCGCCTCGGGCTCTCCCCGTGCGCGATCCGCATCGGCGTCGTCGGCGCGCCCCGCACCGACAAGCTCGTCCAAGCCGTGCTCGACGGTGTCGCCGCGTCGCGCCGGGAAGACGTGCAGCTGGTGTGCTGGTCGCTCGGCGTCGGCGACGTCGTGCCGGACGACGCGCGGATCGCCGTCGCGGAGCCCTACCGCGGCTGCGACCCTGCGACCTATGCGACGCGCCTCGCCGTCTGCGACGCGCTCGCGCTCGTCTTCGATCCGGAGGGGGACATGCTCGCGACGGGGACCGCGGCCGACGCCCAGGGGCTCGCGATCCCGGTGCTCGGCTCCGAGTGGGCGTACCTCACCGAGATCCTCGGTGCGGGCGTGATCCCGTGCGGACACACCGCGGCGTCGATCGCGGCCGCGGTCGACGGCCTCACCGCGGAGCAGCTGGCGACGGCCGCGGCCGCGATCGTCGCGTCCCGGCCCGCGTTCGAATGGGGTCCGATCGCGACGCGCACCGCCGACCTGTTCGAGCGCGTCGTCCTCGACGAGCCCTAGCTCTCCCCGACGGTTTGGCGTCGCGTACCCGCCACCGAGGGGGGTAGACGACGCCAAAGCGTGGTGGTGGAGCGTCAGAAAAGCTCGTCGAGGCGGTGGGCGATGCCGGCGAGGAGCGGGCGGTCCGCGTCGGGCCGAGTCGGCGACGACGGATGGGTGCGATCGCTCGTGATCCAACCGCGCGCCGCGAGGAACATCGCGGCGTCGTGGCGGTAGCCGGGCACCGGAGGCCGGAAGGCGAGCTGTCCGAGGTACTGCAGGACGTCGTTCAAGGCCCAGAAGCGCGCGTCGTCACCATCGAGCCAGGCCCGGTCGCGGGCCGCGAACGCCTCGGGTGCGAACGTCGAGAGGCCGAGAAGGTAGTCGGAGCCGTACGTCACCATGTCGATCGCCAGGTCGTTCCCGGTGAGCAGCAGGAAGTCGGGGCGCGTCGCGTCGCGGATCGCGAGCCGCTCCCACTCCCGGGCCCGGTCGAGCGACGAGTGCTTGAGCCCGACGACGGCCGGGATCTCGAGGACGCCGCGGAAGGCGTCGAGCGAAGGGATCCGACCCGCGGGATGGAACATCGGGCCGAGCTCGAAGCCGAGCAGCCGATCCAGGCCGGCGCCGAGACGGGCGTGGGCGGCGACCAGCGCGTCGTCGTCGAGTGCCGCGAGGCCGAAGGACGGGAACAGGATCGGGAGGCCACCAGCCCGGGCGATCGCGTCGCACTCGCGCGCGTACGCGGCGTGGTCGAACGCGGCACCGGGCGCATCACCGACGTGCGCGCCACCGACCCAACCGTCCGGAGCACGCGCCACCGCGATCTCGACCGCGCGGGCGCGCGCCACGGTGTCGAGCACCGGGCCGAAGCCGGTGTCCATGTTGACCGCGGGCACGAGCCCCGCGTCCACGGTCCGGGCCAGGTGCGCCTCGAACCCGTCCCAGTCGATCGCACCGTCATCGGTGAACGGGAGCAGCACCGCGGACATACCGGTGATCGGCCGCCCGCGCCGGATCTCCGGCGGCGACGTCACGGCTCGGCTCCGAGGAGGTCGTGCAGCGTGCGCGCGTCCCGGAGCAGAGCACGGGGATCGTCGTCCGTGACGAACTCGAGGAACGCGACGCGCGGTGCAGGTCGGGCCGGCTCGGCCGCGTGGCGGAGCGCCGCGAACACCCTGCGCCAACGATCGCGTCCTTCGTCGAGCGGTCGCCGGTCGTGCGCGCCGGCCCACTCGTACACGTGCAGGTGGGACAACCGCGGTGCGAGCGACTCGACGTCCTCCGCGTCGTCCCCGGGTCCGCGCCCGGCGGCCCAGTAGGGCGGCTGCCAGTACGTGGCGAGGTTCGGCGCGGCAACCGCGTCGAGCAGCGCGCCGGCCGAGTCCGCGGTCGCGGTGAGCGTCCCACCGTGGAACTCGAGCCCGACGCCGAGGTCGCGTTCGGCCGCGCTCGCGCACACCGCCGCGACCGCCTCCGCGACCTCGCCCGTCCGCGAGGAACCGGGCTCGATGCCGAACGGCGCCCACACCCGTACGTTCGGCGCGCCGAGCGCGAGCGCCGTGTCCAGCACGCGTGCGGTGGTGTCCGGCGACGCGTCGCCGTCGGCCAGGAGGTAGGAGCCGTACGACGCGGTCTCGAGGCCGGCCGCCGCCGTCGCGGTGCGCGCGCGCCCGGCCGCCGCGGCGTCGCCCGGCGGGACGTGGACGTCACCACCCCACTCGATCGCGCGCAACCCCGCCTCGGCCGCGACCTTCGCGACCTCCTCGACCTCGAGGTGACGCATCGTGACCGAGCACAGCCCCGGCACGAGGTGGCGACTCGGCCCGTTCACCCGCGCGCTCCGCTCACGCGATCCGGTCCAGGTCCTCGTGGCGGACGGGGTGGAGCGGCGGCCGCCCGTGGGCGAAGCGCTCGACCTCGACGACCGCGAGCTCGGCGAGCCGGTGCAGCTCGTTGCCCATCGCCCCCGCGACGTGCGGCGTCACGAAGACGTTCGGTCGCGCGAGCAGGGGATGATCGGCCGGAAGCGGATCCGGGTCCGCGACGTCGAGGATCGCGGCGAGCCGTCCCGATACCAGCTCCGCCTCGAGCGCGGCCTGGTCGACGAGCGCCGGACGTGCGGTGTTCACGAACGTCGCGCCGTCGGGCAACGCAGCCAGCTGCGCGGCGCCGATCATCCCCCGGGTGGCCTCCACGTCGGGCGCGTGCAACGACAACACGTCGACCGACGCGCAGAGGACATCGAGGTCGTCGACCTTCTCGACGCCCAGGTGCGCCGCGTCGGCCGCGCTCAGGAACGGGTCGTAGACCGCGACCTCGAAGTCGTGGGGCGCGAGCAGCTCGATGACCCGCCGCCCGACCAGGGACGCGCCGACGAGCCCGACACGCCGCCCGTAGTTGCCGACGGTGGCGGCGTCGAGCGGGAGCCGCGGCTGCGGGTCGCGGAGCCACTCGCGGAAGAGCAGCACGCCCTTGCCCGCGAGCAGCACCATCGCGACCGTGTACTCGGCGACCGGGACCGCGTTCGCCGCCGCGGCCGAGGTCACCACGAGGTCGCGTGCCCACACGGCGTCGGTCACCTGCCACTTCACCGTGCCCGCGGCGTAGGCGAACAGCTGCAGGCGCGGCGCGGCCGTGAGCACCTCCGCGGTGAGCGTCGGGCACCCCCAGTGACCGACGAGGACCTCGGCCCGGGCGAGCACCCCGGCAGCGCGGTCGCCGTCGAAGGCGTCGAGCGGCACCGGGTCGACGAGATCACCCACTGCGGCGAGCCGGTCCAGCTGCGCGGGTGTGAACGCGTGGTCGACCAGGCCGGACATCATCGCCAACGCGATCGCGGGTCCGGCCACCTCAGCCCTCGCCTGCTGTGCGCTTGGCCGCGGTCAGCTCGAGGCGCTCCGGGCGCGCCTTGTAGAACGGGTCGAGGGGGTAGCACCCGGAGACGAGCCCATTGCGCGGCGCGGTCGTGCAGTCGGAGAACGTCCGGCACAACCGGGCGCGCGTCGGCTCGAACCGGCGGAGGACGTCACGCGGGAGCTCGGGATACGACAGGACGCCGCGCCCGTAGCCGACGAGCGTCGTGTCGCCGCGGTCCACCATCGCGGCCGCGACCTCGGGCATCCACTCCTGGAGGTACGACAGGCCGCTCGCCACCACGGTCAGCGACGGGTGCGCGCGAGCGATCGCCGCGGTGACGTCGAGCAGTCGCGCGACTTCGAGCAGCGGGTCGCGCGGCGGGAGGTACCCGTCCGACGGCGGGAAGTAGGCCGGCCGTTGGACGTGCGGGCACCAGTACGGGCTGCCCGCGGTCACGCACAGCAGCGTGACGTCGAGGGCGACCAGCTGCTCGCACAGCGCGTGCACCTCGCGCAGGTCGATCCCGACACCGGTCCCGTCTCCACCGAACGCGTACGGGTACGGCCCCGCGGCCGCGGGCACGCCACGACCGTCCTCACCGCGGACGTGCGGGACGACGTCGAACGCGGAGAGGCGCACCCCGATGCCGAGCCCGGGCGCGGCGCTGCGGATGGCCGAGACCGACTCGGTCAGGAAGCGGGTGCGACCGGCGAGGTCCCCGCCGTATCGACCGGGCCGGTCCCACGCGGCCAGCAGCTCGTGCAGCAGGTAGCCGTGGCAGTGCTTGACGTCGACGAAGTCGAAGCCCGCATCGAGCGCGACCTTCGCGGCCGCGGCGTACTCACCGATGAGGTCGTCGAGCCAGCCGTCGGTGACCAGGTCCGCGTCCGTGGCGCCGACCTTCTCGTCGAGCAGCGGGTGACGGAACGCGACCCACGGCGCCGCCGCGCCCTCGGGGCGGGACCACCGGCCCGAGTGGGTGAGCTGGAGGCCGACCATCGGCGGTGCGGCGCCTCCGGTCGCGTCGGCGTGACCCGCGAGGAGCTCGTCGCGCAGCCCGGCCAGGTCACCGCCCGACTCAGGGCCGATCGCGAGCTGGCGCGGGTTCGCCCGACCGTCGGACCGGACCGCCACGGCTTCGCCACCCCACACGAGCGCGGCCCCGGACTCACCGAACCGGCGCCACCGGCGGCGCACGAGGTCGGTCGATCGACCGTCCGCGGTGCCGTCCCACCCCTCCATCGGCAGGACCGCCCAGCGGTTCGCGAGCGCGGCGCCGGCGACGTCCAGCTCGCGTCCGAGCACCGCGGCGGGATCGGGATGGCGCTCCAGCTCGATGCCGAGATCCTGGAGGTGCGCGTCGAACGCGGCGGCGTCGCGCAGCCGTCGCACCTGCACGATCGCCCTCGCCATGGGCGCATGATCGCACGGCCCCGGGGCCGCGCCGGCCCGGCCGCCGCTGGCCCGGGCCGGGCGGAGATGGCAGGGTGACGTGGTGGGGGCGAAGCGGATCTGGACGTTCGGTGCGCTGGCGGTGGCCGTCGTGCTGGTCGCGACCGCCTGCCGGCCGGGGTGGGGCCAGGGACACGGCGGGCCCGGCGCGCCGCCGGACTCGCGCGGGAACGGGTTCGTCTCGGCCGCGTGGATGCGCGCCCGCCAGGACGACTACCTGCGCTTCGCGACCGCCCACCTCTCCCCCGGCTCGGCCACGAACATCATCAACAACGCGGAGCGGGCGCGACGCGACCCGAGGTTCCACTTCGACGCCACCGCGGTGACGCCGGCGACCCTCGGCGATTCGTTCAACCGGATCGACGGGTTCGTCGACACGTCGGACTTCGACCTGCTCTACCTGATGAACCTGTACTTCGGGTACGGCACCCAGCTGACACCGGATGTGCGGAACGCGATCGCGTCGCGCATCGTCGCGTTCAAGTACTGGTACACCGATCCGCAGCCCGCGGGCATCGTCGACCAGCGGTACTACTGGACCGAGAACCACGCGATGCTCTACCACGTCGAGGAGTACCTGGCCGGCCAGGCGTACCCGACGACGATCTTCGGCAACGACGGCAAGACCGGCGCCGAGCACCGGGCGCGCGCCGCGGGTCTGATCGACCAGTGGCTCACCGAGAAGGCGCGCTTCGGGTTCACCGAGTGGCACTCGGACGTGTACTACCAGAAGACCGCAGACGCGCTGCTCACGTTCGTCGAGTTCGCGAACGATCCGGCACGCGTCGAGCGGGCGTCGGGGATCCTGGACCTGCTGCTCTTCGACCTCGCGCTGCACGTGCAGAAGGGCAACAACGGCGCGACCCACGGCCGGTCGTACATGAAGGACAAGAGCGTGGCCGAGGACGAGGACGTCTTCGGGATGGCCAAGCTGCTGTTCGACGACACGTCGCTGCCGTACACCTCGGACGGCGACGCGGGCGCGACGCTCTTCGCCCGCGCCCGCCGCTACCGGATGCCCGCGGTGCTGCTGCGGGTCGCTCGGAGCCCCGCGACGACCGTCGACCGCGAGCGGATGGGCGTGCCGCTCGACCCCCACGCACCCGTGACGCCGAACCCCGTGGCGCCCTACGGGTACACGTTCGACGACCCGGCGAACATCCCGTTCTGGTGGGAGCGGGGCGCGCTCACCGCGTGGCAGGTCGTCCCGACGACGATCGACGAGCTGGAGAGGTACAACCTCTTCCAATCGGACTTCTTCTCGCCGTTCAAGCCGCTGGTGGACATCGCGGGCGGCGATCCGAACGTCGAGCGCAGCCTCGCGCAGTCGCTCGCGTCGCAGATCTCGTTCGGCCTCCTGAGCGAGGTGAACACGATCACGTACCGGAGCCCGAACGTCATGCTCTCCACCGCGCAGTCCTGGCGCCCGGGTGACTTCAGCGAACAGGCTCACATCTCCCAGGCGACGCTCGACGAGCACGCGATCGTCTTCACCACCCACCCGAAGAACGAGCCGCAGTCCGGGACCCAGTGGCCCGACGACGACGGCTACTGGACCGGCGACGGCTCACTCCCCCGCGCCGCGCAGCAGGGCGCGGTGTCGATGAGCCTGTACGCGCCGAACTTCGCTCGGTCCGGCCCGCCCCTCGACTCGTTCGGCTACCTCGACTTCACGCACGCCTATTTTCCGCAGGAGCGCTTCGACCAGGTCGTGCAGGCCGGCGGCTGGACGTTCGGCAAGCGCGGCGACGGGTACGTCGCGATCTGGTCGTGGCGCCCGACGCACTGGCGCACGTACACCGACCCCGGGATCTTCACCAACGGGCTGACGCAGCCGTTCGACCTCGTCGCCGACGGCGGCCCGGACGACACGTGGATCACCCAGGTCGGCGACGCGTCGAGGTTCGGCTCGTTCGAGGCATTCCGCGCCGCGGTGCTCGCGCACGTGCCGCAGGTGTCGGTCCGCCCGAAGACCGCCGCAGGACTGCCGGGCGGGTTCGACGTGGCGTGGGACTCGCCGACCGAGGGCCTCCTGACCTTCGGCACGACCGCGCCGCTCACGGAACGGGGCACAGTCGTGCCGATCGCCGACTACGCCCGGTACGACAACCCGTGGAGCCACACGCCGTTCGACGCGAGGACGCTCACGATCGCCGACCGCGATGGCGGTGTGACCCTCGACTTCACGTCCGGCCGTCGGACGGTGCGAGCCACCCACCGACGCTGGTGAGACGCGCACCCGGCTCCTGCCCGGGCACTACAGGCCGGGGCTCGTCGTGCTCGGGGTCGGGATCTCGATCGACGAGCGGGCGACGAGCCGCACCGTCGCGGTGTTGGCTCTTGCCGTCGCGCTCGTAGGTGATCGTCACCTCGTCACCGGGGCGGTGCGCGCCGATCCGGTCGGCCAGCTGCTGCGGGTTCTTCACGGTGTCTCCGCCGACCTTGGTGATCACGTCGTCGGCCTCGAGGCCCCCGTGCGCGGCGGGTGAGTCGGGCACGACGGTCACGACCCGGGCTCCCGGAGGATCGGTGGCGGTGCTCGACGCCACGCCCAGGAACGCGCCGCCCTGAGCGCGCGGGACCGTCGGCACGGTCGGGAGGTCGCCTCCGTTGCCTCCGTCGCGACCGTTGCCGGGGTTGCCGAAGAAGCCGTTGCCGGGCGCGAAGTCACCGCCGGGGCGGACGACGATCGTGCTGCGGTCACCTCCGGGTGCGGCGATCCAGCCGATCGCGAACCCGAGCAGGCCGACGGCCAACCCGCCGAGCACGAGGAGCAGCCACTTCGGGACCGCCACGGTCGAGCTCCGCGCCGACGGGCCGCCCGGCGGGGGTGTCGGCCAGGCGGGCGCGGGCGTCGCCCCGGGCGCGGCCGGCTCGGCGGTGGGCACCGGCTGGGTCGGCTCGGACGCCGCGGCCTCCGGTTGCGTGGGCGGCTCCGGTTCGGACGCGACCGGTTCCAACGGCCCTTCCTCGCTCATCGTTCCGTCCGGCTCGGGCGCTCCGGCTCCGCAGGGGCCGCTCCGAGCTCCGCACTCTCGTGCCCGCTCCGCTCTCCGCTCATCGTTACGCCCGCTCCTTCGTGCCTCGTGTCGACCTGCGACGTCGCGAAGTCCAGCACGCGGATCGATGGAAAACTGCGCGGCATGCTTGCAGCCTTCTCCATCACCCCGCTCGGCGCCGGCGATTCCGTCAGCGACTCGGTCGCCGAGGCAGTGCGCATCGTCCGGGCCAGCGGCCTCCCCAACGAGACGAACGCGATGTTCACGAACGTCGAGGGCAAGTGGGACGACGTGATGGCGGTGCTGAAACAGTGCGTGGAGCGCGTCCTCGAGGACGCGCCACGGGTGAGCGTCACGATGAAGCTGGACGTCCGTCCCGGTACCGCGGACGCACTGCACGACAAGGTCCGCGCCGTCGAGGACCACCTCGCATGACCACCGCGGGCGGCGAGATCCCTGCGCTCGATGCGCGAGCCCAGGGCTGGCTCCGGTACCTGTACCGCAAGGCGACGACCCCCGACGACTGGGACCGCACCGGCCGGCCTCACCCGCACTGGGACGACCGAGCGACCCGCCGATGCTGTGCTGGCACCGGTTCGACCTCATCGACTCGACCTACGCGGTCGCGCTGATGGCCGACCGCACCCCGGCCTGGCGCGAGGTGTACGGCCGGATCCTCGACGAGCTGATCTTCCGGCACACCGGATGGTGGGCGGCGCGGGACTGGCTCACGCAGATCGGTCACGACCCCGACCGCGCGAACTACCCCGACCTGTACCGCCTGCTCATCCCGGCCCACCTCTGGGGCGACTACGACGTCCCGGGCTGGACCGCGAACGGCGTCGAGCCGTGGGGGCTGCAGCTGGACCCCATCGGCGCCGACGGCAACCTGTTCTTCAAGGGCTTCTTCCTGGTCATGCTGGGGCTGCACCTGCGCACGACCGGTGACGCGCGCTGGAACGACCCGTTCGACATCGTGCGCGACGGCGAGAACACGTTCACGTGGTTCCACTCCGCCATCGCGGAGCACCTCCATGGGCAGTGGGAGCGCGAACCGGACGGCTGCCACTGCGAGAACACGAAGATCTGGCCGTACTGCCTCGCGGGCGCGGGGCTCGGCCTGCAGCTCCACGACCTGTTGCGCGGGACCCGGTACCACGAGGTGTTCACGAAGTGGTGGAAGGACGTGTGCCGCGACCGATACCTCCATCTCGACGGCGATGCGCTGCCCGCAGAACGTGACGCTCTACTACGACCCGATCCTCGAGGTCGCGCACGAGGTCCCGGTGTTCGCGGGCATGGTTCCGGCGATCTACCTCGCGCCCCAGGAGCCGGCCGGTGCGCGGCGGCTGTTCGAGGCGGGCATGACCCAGCTCGGCCTCTGGTCTCCCTCGGGCCCGGTGACCCTCCCCGGACCGCGTGCCTCCGCGACCGCGCTCTGGCTCGCGCGCGAGTGGGGACTGGGCGCGATCGAGACCGCGCTCTCGGACGCGATCGACACGCAGTACGAGCCGTCGTTCGACCCGACGACCGGCGAGTTCACCTGGGGCTTCGAGCTGGACGAGGAGCACCCCCGCGGTCAGTACAACGGGACGATGGCGGCGGCGCAGGTCGCGACCCGCGACTCGTGGTGGCGCCTCGCGAACGAGCTGCCGGGCTCCCGGTTCACCGAGCCGACCGTCGTCGGCGTCGACTTCCCGGCGCTGTCACTCGACCGTGCGTGGTGGGACGCGGCGCGTGCAGCAGCTGACGATCGGGACGACTCCGGTGAACGACGCCGTGGTCGGGACACCGACGACGTTCGGCGTGGTGAACGTCGAGGACCCGTCGCGCTGGAGGGTGTCGTGCGTCGACGGGACGTCGCCGGTCGCGCTGCGGGTCTCCGAGCGCGGCCTGGAGATCGACGCGACGATGGGACGCCACACGATCGTCGTGACGAGGACGTAGGACCGCGAGCGAACCGTGAGAAGGAGCACCGATGCCGTCGCACTGGGTCGAGATGAAGATCCCGACGACCAAGGTCGTGCAGCACGCCGACGTCGTGTTCGAGGTGTTCGACGACGCCGGCAAGCTCGGCGAGCTCCGGATCAGCCAGGGCGGTGTCGACTGGTACCCCCGCGGCGCGCAGATCCCGGCAAAGCTCTCGTGGGAGCAGTTCGCGAACGTGATGGACACGCGGCGATAGCGCGTCGCCGTCTCAGGTCGCCGGCGCGATGTTCTGGTTGAGGCGGAACAGGTTGTCGGGGTCGTACTCGGCTTTGATCCGAGCCAGGCGCGGCGTACTTCTCCGCGCCGTATGCCTCGACGATGCGCTCGTCGCCCTCCTCCGAGAGGAAGTTGACGTACACGCCCTCCGCCGCGAACGGCTGCAGCGCCTCGTAGAACCCGCGCGCCCACGCGACGTTGTCGTCGCTCACAGCCGGGTCCTCCCACATCGAGATCGCATTGAAGAGGAACCGGCCGTCGCGCTGGCCGAACGCGGTGTCGTCGGTTCCGACGCGCGCCACCGCACCGCCCCAGAGCACGAGCTCGGCCAGGCTGAAGGGCGACGGCACGCGACCGGCCACGTCGACCGCGGCCGCGATCGCGTCGTCGGTGAGCTCGGCGAGGTAGCCCGACTTCCAGTAGCTGTGACGGCCCGGCGGCGCCAGGTCGTCCTGGATCGACTGCATGAACGTGTACGGCAGCGCGTCGACCATCTGGATCGGCGGCGCGAGATCCATCCAGGGCTTGATGACCTCGCGCCCCTCGTCGATGTCGCCCGACCAGCACAGGATCACGGCGATCGCGGGCTGGAACTGCAGCGCCTCGGGCACGAACGGCAGCGGTGGCGCGGTGACGAACGCGGCCGACATGCCGAGCTCGTCCGGCGCGTCGCGCGTCTGCTCGCGGTGGAACTCGAGGATCTCGGGCGCTTGCCCGAGCGGCCAGCCGATGAGTCCACCGAGGATCAGCGGGCCGACGGGGTGCGCCTGGAACTCGAGGCTCGTCGCGACGCCGAAGTTCCCTCCGCCGCCGCGCAACGCCCAGAACAGGTCCCGGTTCTCGCCTTCGTTGCAGACGAGCTGCTCGCCGGCCGCGGTGACCAGGTCGACGGACAGGAGGTTGTCGCACGACAGGCCGAAGCGGCGGGTCAGCCACCCGAACCCGCCACCCAGGGTCAACCCCGAGACGCCCGTGGTCGAGATGACGCCACCCGGCGTCGCGAGCCCGAACGCCTGGGTGTTCTGGTCGAAGTCACCCCAGGTCACGCCGCCCTGCGCGCGCACGGTCTGGCGCGCGCGATCGACCCGGATGCCCTTCATCAGCGACAGGTCGATGACGATCCCGTCGTTGCACGTGCCCTTCCCCGCTGCGCTGTGCCCTCCCCCGCGCACCGCGGTCGGGAGCTCGTGCTCGCGCGCGAAGTCGACCGCGGCGACGACATCCGCCGGTCCGGTGCAGCGCGCGACGACCGCGGGGCGCTTGTCGACCATCGCGTTCCACACGCGGCGCGCGTCGTCGTAGTCCGGATCCCCCGGCCCCACGAGCGGTCCTCTGAACGACGCCCGCAACGCGTCCACCATCGTCTCGGTCAGCGTCATCACGCCCTCCTCTGACGGGTCCCTGCACGGCCCAGGTTGCACCATAAGCCTGTGCGTCGCGTCCGACAACGGGGACGCGGCTGCGGGTGTCCGGATTCCGGCGCGCGGGCGGGTCAGAATGCGCCGTGCACCGCAGCCCCCGCTCCGCCGTCCTCGTCGGTCTGCTCGCCGTCGTCGCGCTGGTGCTGGTCGCCGGCTGCTCGTCCGGCAGCTCGAGCGCGAAGGCCTCGCCGACGAAGGCGACGGCGGACGAGCCGTGGCCGGCGCCGCCGGACCCGCTCGCCCGGGCCCGCGCCGCCGGGCTGGTCCCGGAGACCGCGGAACGGCTCGAGCACCACGTGCACTCGCACCTGGACGTGTACGTCAACGCCAAGTTGATCCTCGTGCCGGGCGGGATCGGGATCAACATCAAGGACCCGGGGGTGCACAGCGGGACGGTGCTCGGCCAGCCCGCGTACGGCGGCATCACCGTGCCGTGCGACCAACCGTGCATCTCACCGCTCCACACCCACGACGCGAGCGGCATCCTCCACACCGAGTCGGCGACCGACGTGAACAACACGCTCGGCCAGTTCTTCACCGAGTGGGGCGTGGCCCTGGCGCCGACCTGCGTGGGCACGTACTGCGAGCCGAAGACGCCGATCGCGATCTATGTGGACGGCCAGCGGTTCACCGGCGACCCGCGCACGATCCCCCTGACGAACTTCAAGGAGATCGCGATCGTCATCGGGACGCCGCCCGCGAAGGTGCCGGCCGAGGGCGACTTCTCGCAGATCTGACCGGCGCGCCGCGGGGCGCTCATTTCTCTCGCTGAGCGGCCGGGCTCCGCGACCGCCGAGCGGGAAGCAACCGCACGAACCTGTTGCTCCGGCAAGCTGCCTCGGAGCCGCTCAGACCGCGGTCGGAACGTTGCCCGCCGCCGGCTCGAGCTCGGGGTGCGGGCTCGGTGCGGCACGAGTGGCGAGACGGACGACCCGACCGACCGCCGGTCGCACCGCGCGGTCGATGCCGTAGGACGCCAACAGGATCGCGATCGCGACGATGCCGTCCAGCCACCAGTGGTTCGCGGTTGCGGTGACCGCGACGATCGTCAGGATCGGGTGGGCGAGGATCCAGTAGCGCCAGCGGCTGCTCCCCGCCAGGATCACCACGAACGCCACGAACGCCGCCCACGCCACGTGCACCGACGGCATCGCCGAGAGCTGGTCCGAGATCCCGGTCCCGACCTTGCCGTACACGGTGGGCCCGAAGACCGCGCCCGCGTCCACGAACCCGTATTGCGGGTACATCCGCGGTGGCGCGACCGGCGTGAACTGGACGAGCAGGCACGCGCCGGTGGTGAGCGCGAGCGTGGTGCGCAGGCCCGGGTAGCGGTCGCGGTGGGTCACGAACAACCACACGAGGCACGCGATCAGCGCGGGCACGTGCAGCACCGCGTAGTACGCGTTGAGGAAGTGCATGACCGCGGCGGACGGGAGGAGCAGCCGCTGGAACCAGACCTCGCTCGGGAGGTGGAGCCACTGCTCGGTGTGCCACACCCACCGGCCGTGCGCGAACGCCTGGTCCACGTGGACCAGCGAGAGCCGGCCCGCGTAGTTCCACACCGCGTACAGGGCGAGCACGAGCGCGGTCTCACGGGCGAACGCACCCGCGCTGCGCACCCACCCCGTGGGCGACCAGCGCGCCGCGATCCCCGCGCCCCCGAGGACGACCGCGAGGGCGACGGCCCAGCGCCAATGCAACCACACGGGTCAGCCGCTCCCCTCGTGCACGGGCCCCAGCCTGTCGCATCGCGCGCTGCCGCGGGTGATCGCGGCCGACACGGGCGGGGACGGCCGGCGCGTGCGAGAGTCGGGTTGAGGTCGCGGCGGGCGGGAAAGGGTCGTGCCATGGACATCGCGGAGCAGCTGGTCGAGGCGTTCGGACGGGTGAGGGGCGTGATCCACCGGGTCGTCGCCGGCCTCGACACCGACGGGCTCGGCTTCCGTGCCGACGCCGACGCGAATTCGGTCGCGTGGCTCGTCTGGCACCTGACCCGCATCCAGGACGACCACGTCGCCGACGCGGCGGGGATCGAGCAGGTGTGGACCGGCCGCGGCTGGTGCGAGCGGTTCGGGCTCCCGTTCGACGATCGCGCGACGGGGTACGGCCAGTCGTCCGACGAGGTCGCCGCGGTGGGGGTGGTGTCGGGCGCGCTGCTGACCGGGTACTACGACGACGTCCACGAGCAGACCCTGGGGTTCGTCCGCGGGTTGGGCGCACCGGATCTCGACCGGGTCGTCGACGAGTCGTGGGACCCGCCGGTCACGCTCGGGGTGCGGCTGGTCAGTGTGATCGCCGACGATCTGCAGCACGCGGGCCAGGCGGCGTTCGTCCGTGGCCTCGCCGAGCGGAGCCGGTCTTGACCGAGGTGCGGCCGCGGGTGGTGATCGTCGGCGCCGGCTTCGGCGGGATCAGCACGGCGCGGGCGCTCTCGGGCGCGTCGGTCGACGTCACGATCGTCGACCGGCACAACTTCCACACGTTCTCGCCGCTGCTGTACCAGGTCGCGACCGCCGGGCTCGCGCCCGACGACATCGCTCCCAACCTACGCGGGATCGTGCAGGACGACGCCAACGTCGAGACCCGGCTCGCGACGGTCACGGGGGTCGACTTCGACCGACGCGAGGTCCACGTCGATCGCGGGCCGCCGCTCCCCTACGACTACCTCGTGCTCGCCGCGGGCGCGGTGAGCAGCGACTTCGGTGTGCCGGGCGTGGGCGAGCACGCGATCCCGCTCAAGACGCTCGACGACGCGACCCGGCTCCGCAGCACCGTCCTCGGCCGCTTCGAAGCCGCGAACGCCCAGCCCGCGCTGGTCGACGACGGCGCGCTCACCTTCGTGGTCGCCGGCGGCGGCCCGACCGGCGTCGAGCTCTCCGGCGCGCTCGCCGAGCTCTTCACCAAGGTGCTCGCGCGCGACTTCAAGCACCTCGACGTCGGCCGCGCCCGCGTCGTGCTCGTCGAGATGACCGACCACCTGCTCGGGGGCTTCTCCTCCCCGTCGCAGGTCGAGGCGGTGGTCGAGCTCGAGCGGCGGGGCGTGGAGGTCCGGCGGTCCACCTCGATCGCGTCGGTGGCGGCCGACGAGGTCCGCCTCGGCGACGGGAGCACGATCCGCACCCGCACCGTCGTGTGGACCGCGGGGGTGAAGGCGAACCCGATCGCGGCCGGGCTCGGGCTGGCGACGACCGCGAGGGGCGAGATCTCGGTCGGCCCGGACCTCAGCGTCCCCGGCCGGCCCGAGGTCTTCGTCATCGGCGACCTCGCAGCTGCGACCGGACGCGACGGCAAGCTCCACCCCCAGCTCGCCCCGGTCGCGATGCAGGGCGGGCGCCACACCGCCAAGAGCATCGAGCGCCGGATCGAGGGCCGGTCGCCCCGACCGTTCCACTACGTCGACAAGGGGATCATGGCCACGATCGGGCGGCGCTCGGCGGTGGCCGAGCTGCCGTTGGGGATCCGCTTCTGGGGGACGCTCGGCTGGGTCAGCTGGCTCGGGCTGCACCTGGTGTTCCTGATCGGGTTCCGCAACCGGGTCGTCGTCCTCGTGAACTGGGCCTTCAACTACTTCAAGTGGGACCGGGGGCACCGGGTCATCCTGAACGAGCCCGACCCGCCCGGCTGAGCGCGCACCCCGCCCGCACCGGGGCCGCGGCGAGCCGCGACTTTCACCCGATGCGGATGACGACGCGGCCGCAGGCGAGTGGCTTCATGCGCATCACGGGAGCCCGGCGCGGCGAACGCGCCCGGGGTTTCGGTCTAGCGTGACCGCAGAGCCGACACCCACGAGACTCAGAAAGCAGGAACCACCATGGGACTGATGATGCGCCGCCGCCGTCCACTTATGCGCGTCGCCGCCGGGGCGGCCGTCGCCGGCACCGCGTACCACATGGGCAAGAAGGGCGAGCAGCAGGCTCAGGTGAACGACCAGGCCCAGCAGGCCTACGCCGCGACGCAGCAGCCGGCACCGGCGCCCGCGTACGCGCCGCCCACCCCGCCCGCGCCGAGCGGCGCGACCGCGGACCTGGACCAGCTGGTGCAGTTCCACAACTCGGGCGTGCTCACCGACGAGGAGTTCTCCGCGGCCAAGGCGAAGCTCCTCGGGATCTGAGCACCACCACCTCCACCTGCCCATCACTCAAGGATTCAGGAGCCGATCGTGCCTACGGCAACCAAGGAGACCGTCCTCGTCCAGGCCCTCGAGGCCGCGGTCACCGGCGACGACAGCCTGCTCGACCAGACCTTCACCGAGGACGTCGTGGGCTGGTCCCCGAACCTCGCGGTCACGTCGCCGCGCCGAGCTCGCCGAGGAGTTCGGCGACCGCCACGACGCGCTGTCGAACATCGTGATCTCGTTCGACGCGGTCTACATCATCGGTGAGAACGCGATCGCCGAGTGGCGCCTCGGTGCCGACCACAGCGGGGCGCTGGTCATCGACGACGAGGTCACGATCGAACCGAGCGGTCGTCGGATCGTGCTCGCCGGGGCCACGTTCGCAGAGTTCCGCGGCGACCTCATCTGCGCGTTCCGCAACTACTTCGACGACGCCGCGCTGCTGGAGCAGCTGCTCCTCGACGTCTGAGCCACGGGTGGTCGAGGTTCGCGTCGAGAGCAATCCGGACCCGGCTGACGTCGCACGCCTCGAGGCGCACGTCGCGCAGCACAACGCGGCGGCCACCGGCCACGCCGGCGAGCCCGAGACCCAGCTCGCGATCTTCGTCCGGGACGACGACGGCACGATGGTCGCCGGGGTCTACGGCTGGACCTGGGGTGGCTGCTGCGAGCTCCAGCACCTGTGGGTCGACGAGGCGGGCCGCGGGAAGGGCCTGGCGACCCGGCTGCTCGACGCGGCCGAGGCCGAGGCGGCCCGGCGCGGCTGCCGCCAGGTCGTGCTGTTCACGCACGCGGCGAACGCGGGCGCCGGCGGGCAGCGTTACCCGCGCCGCGGCTACGAGCTCGTCGGGCGGGTCGACGGCTACCCGGTGGGCGACGCCGCGCTCTGGTACCGCAAGCGGCTCTGAGCCGCCCCGCCGAACCCCTCGCTCCCCGGTACCCGGCGAACCCGGGCCGACGCCCCGCCGAACCCCGCCGTTAGGGTCGCCGCGATGCGGAGCCTGCTGCCTCCCGGTTCGTCCCCGGACGTCCGCCGGATCGTCACGGGCCGCACGATCCGCGGCTTCGCGGACGGCTTCGTCAGCGTCCTGCTCGCGCAGTACCTCACCGGGCTCGGCTTCTCCCCGGTCGAGGTGGGCGCGATCGTCACCGGCACGCTGATCGGGTCCGCGGTGCTGACCCTCGGCTTCGGCTTCACCGGCCACCGGTTCCCGTTGCGCACGCTCCTCCTCGCCGCGACCGCGATGATGGTCGCGACGGGACTCGGCTTCGCGAGCATCATCTGGTTCTGGCCGTTGTTCGTCGTCGCGGTGGTCGGGACGCTCAACCCCTCCGCCGGCGACGTCAGCGTCTTCCTCCCCACCGAGCAGGCCCTCGTCGCCGGCCACGTCGACGCGCCTCACCGCCCGCACCTCTTCGCGATCTACAACCTCTTCGCGATCTTCGCCGGCGCGTTCGGCGCGCTCGCGTCGATCGCACCCGAGGCGATCGCCCACCAGGCGAGCTGGAACGTGACCGACACCCAGCGCGCGTCGTTCCTGCTCTACGCCGCCGCCGGGGCGTCGATCTTCCTGATCTACCGGCGCCTCGAGCCCGACCGCGAGGCGCTCGGCCAGGAGCCCGCGAAGCGGCGCGGCGTCCTGCGCTCGTCCCGGCGCACGGTGCTCGAGCTCGCGGGGCTGTTCAGCCTGGACTCCGCGGGGAGCGGCTTCGTCGTGACGTCGCTCCTCGTGCTCTGGCTCCACCTCCGCTTCGACCTCTCGGCCGGCCAGACCGGCGCGGTGTTCTTCGCCGCCGGGTTGCTCGGCGGGTGCTCGCAGCTGCTGGCGCCTCGGCTCGCGCAGCGCTTCGGACTGGTGCGCACGATGGTGTTCACCCACCTCCCCGCCAACGCGCTGCTCGCGCTGGCCGCGTTCGCACCGAGCGGCGCGGTCGCGGTGACCCTGCTGCTCATCCGGGCGCTGTTCGCCCAGATGGACGTGCCGGCCCGCCAGTCGTTCGTGATGGCCGTCGTCCCGCCCGAGGAGCGCGCCGCGGCATCGAGCGTGACCAACGTCCCCCGCAGCCTCGCGTCGGCCGGGACGCCACTCCTCGCGGGCATCCTGCTCGCGCACACGACGTTCGGGTGGCCGTTGCTGATCGCCGGCGGCATGAAGCTCGCCTACGACCTCCTGCTGCTCGCCTACTACCGCAACGTCCCCGAAGCGAGCGGCGCGACCCGGGTCCGGCGATCCCGGCGGGCCTCGCGGCCGGACGGGCCGGGCGCGTAGTCTGCGCCCGTGGCCACCGGGAAGGACCTGATCATCAAGGCCGTCACCGGCGTGCACGAGGCGATCTTCCGGGCGAGCAAGGGCCGGCTCCTCAACCGCGGCTCGGGGATGCCCGTGCTGATGCTCACCACGACCGGTCGCAAGAGCGGCCAACCGCGCACGACGATGCTGACGAGCCCGCTCCGGGACGGAGACGCGATCATGCTGGTCGCGTCCAAAGGCGGCGACGACCGCAACCCCGCCTGGTTCCTCAACCTCCGCGACGATCCGAGCGTCCAGGTCACGATGGACGGCTCCACCCGGCCGATGACCGCGCGCGTCGCGGACGCGCGACGAGAAGGCCGGGCTCTGGCCCCGCATCGTCGCCGACCACGACAACTACGCCGCCTACCAGCGCAAGACCACGCGGGACATCCCGGTCGTCGTGCTCGAGCCCCGATGACCTCCGAAGGCTCGAATCCCGAGAGGTCGGCCTCCGAAGACCTGAAGGCGCAGCTCCGGGCGGACCTCACCGACGCCATTCGGAGTCAGGACGAGATCACGGTCGCGACGCTGCGCCTCGCGCTCGCCGCGATCACCAAGGCGGAGGTCGCGGGCGACACGTCGATGACGCTGACCGACGAGCAGATCGTCGAGCTGCTCCGCGGCGAGGGCAAGCGGCGCGCCGAGGCGGCCGAGCTGTACGAGCGCGGGGACCGCGCCGAGCTCGCCGCGCGCGAGCGCGCGCAGGCCGCGGTGCTCGAGCGCTACCTCCCGGCCGAGATCGACGACGCCGCGCTCGGCGCGATCGTCGCCGAGGAGGTCGCGACCGCCCGGGCGGAGGGCGCGACCGGCGGCAAGGCGATGGGCCAGGTGATCAAGGCGGTCCGGGCCCGGGTCGGCACCGACGCCAGCGGCGGGCGGGTGGCCGCCGCGGTGAAGGCCGCCCTCGGCACCGGCTGAGCACGTGAGCCGGGTCCGCATCACCGTCGGATCAGGGCGGGTCGTCGTCGTCGCGGAGGCGCGATCGGACATCGACGTCGACGGCTCCACGCGGGTCTCGGTCGATGGCGACGAGACCCGCATCGAGGGTGGATCGGACGCGTGCACGGTGCGCGTGCCCGACGGCACGGACGTGATCCTCGGCAGCAGCTCGGGCGACGTGCGGCTCGAGGGTCGCCTGGGCGCCGTGCGGGCCACCACCCACAGCGCCGACGTCGACATCGAGGAGGCCGCGTCGGTCGACGCGCGCGCTCGCACTCCGGGAAGCTCGAGGTGAAGCGGAGCCGCGGCCCGGTCCGGATGCGGTCGCACAGCGCGTCGGTGCGGATCCGCCGGGCCGAGGGCGAGACCCGCATCGCGAGCACCTCCGGCCTGGTGCGGGTCGACGCCGCGGGGGCCGGGATCTCGGCCAGGACCGTGAGCGGGGACATCCGGATCGTGGTGGACGGCCCGGGGCCGGTCGCGGCCGAGACCGTCTCGGGAAAGATCGACGTGACGCTCCCCGCGGGTGCGCGACCCGATGTGCACCACCGCACCATGAGCGGGAAGCTGCGGCTCGGGTTCGACCGGGGCCACGATCTCGACGTGACGACCCGCACGATCAGCGGTGACGTCTCGGTGCAACCGGCGTGACGCGGAACCCGCCGCGCGCTCGAAGGGGCGATCGCCTTCACCGACCTCGTCGGGTTCACCGAGTACACCGCGACCCGGGGCGACGGCGACGCGCTCGCGGTCCTCGGCGCGCAGGACGTCATCGTCCGCGCCGCGCTCCCGGACGATGCCGCGGATCGTGAAGGAGCTCGGCGACGGGCTGCTGCTGTTCTTCCCGAGCCCTGACGCCGCGGTCAGCTCCTGCGTGTCCATCCTCGAGGGATTCGAGCGCGCCGAGGCCGCCGACGAGATGCCGCTGTGGGTGCGGGTCGGGCTGCACCGGGGGCGGCCGTCACCGCGTGGTGACGACCTGGTCGGCCACGACGTGAACGTCGCGGCCCGCATCGTCGACATCGCCGCGCCGGGCGAGCTGCTGTGCTCGGGCACGCTGCTCGACGCAGCCGACGCGCCGCGACGGCGGCGTCGAGTTCGTCGAGCTCGGCCCGGTGATGATGAAGGGCATCCCCGACCCGATCGACCTGTACCGGGTGGAACACGTCGGCGCGGTCGCGGCGGCATCCCCGCCGCCCGCGACGCCCGTGAGCCTCGCCGGATACTGGGCCAGCCGCTGGCCCGGCGAGGACGGGGGCCCGCGCCGGACCCAGGCCCCCGCGTCGGGAGCCGGGCTCGGGATCCGCGATGGCGAGCAGCTCGAGGTCGTCTCCCGCGAGGTGCCGGCGGCGACCATGGTGGTCCTGCGCGGCCCGGGCGAGGCCTACCTGCTGCGTCACACCGGCGGCGACGCCGCGATCTCGTGGGTCGAGCAGATCGATCCCGAGACGCTCGCGCCCCTGGTCCGCTCCCCCGACCTCCCCGGCGGGCCGACGTGGCCCGGCGGGGTGGCGGTGCACGCGAACGGGTCCCTGTACGTGGCGTTCGGGCGGCACCTCCACCGGCTCGGTCCCGACACCGTGCCGATCGCGTCCCGCACCCTGCCGCCGCGAGCGCCCCTACAACAGCTTCGTGATCCTCCCCGACGGGCACCTCGCGACCAAGGACTTCGGCGGCGTGCTCCCCGGCCGCTCGGCCCCCGCGGCCGAGCCGGCCGAGCTGCTGGTGCTCGAACCCGAACGGCTCGAGATCGTCGCCCGCCTCCCGCTGCCCGAGCGCTCGATCGCCCGCCTCTCGGCCGACGGCGACGACATCTACGTCGTCGGCGACGAGTCGCTGCTCCGCGCCCGTTGGGACGGGACGGCGCTGACCCTCGACGACGGCTTCCGGTCCCGCTACCGCACGCTCGACGGCCAGGGCTACGGGTGGGACGCCGTGCTCGACGGGGGTGCGGCATGGTTCCTCGACGACGGCGAGGGCAGCAGAGCGGTTCGCCGGCACCTTTCGCGGTCTCGGCGTCGCACGGGCGCCGTTGCACCTCGTCCGCGTCGACACTCACCACCGGCGCGGTCGGCGCTCACCGACGTGTGCGGGCTCCCTGGCGGCATCGTCGCCAACCCGCCGGTGGTCGACCCGCAGCGGCGGATCGCGGTGGGCTACGACAGCGGCAACGGCGTGCTCGCCGCCTTCACCGTCGCGGCGGACGGCACGCTCGAGCCGCGCTGGCAGCGACCCCAGTACCACGCGTCGCCACCTGATCCGGTACCCCGACACCGGCGAGCTGGTCACCGCCGACTACGACCATGAGCACCACGGGGACCAGGTCGTCGTCCTCGACCTCGAGACCGGCGCGGAGCGGGCCCGGGCCCGGACCGGCAGCCCCCTGCAGTCCGTCGTCTTCCCCACCGCGGGCTTCGGGCGGGACCTCTACCTCTGCTCGTTCACCACGCTCAGCCGGGTGACGGTCGCCGGCTGAGGCGTTCGCCACGGGCCACGGACGCGTGAGGTCCCCACCGTGCGGACCTGGGCGGGCACACGCTCGGTAGGGACCTCGGCAGGAACGTTAGGGCGAACCGGCCGGACGGGCGGGGATTCGGCCGCGGATTTCGTTCATCCGACCACGGAGCGCGGCCGCGGCGCGGCGACCCGACGGGCCCGTCAGGCCGAGGGCTGGATCGCGCCCTCGCCGAGCTGGCGGCGCAGCGCGGTCTCGAACTCCCCGACCGCCGCGCCGGCGTGCTGCTCGCGCAGGCGCTCCAGGTTGGGGTAGCCCGCGTCGCGCTCGCCGTCCCACTCGTCCGCGAACCGGCCCGACGTGATGTCCTCGACCAGTCGACGCATCGTGGCCCCGATCTCGGCGCCGTCGTACTCGTCACGCCGGGTGAGCTGCCCGTACTGGCTCGTCGGCGAGTGGAACGAGAACTGCGCAGCGTACCCGGACTCCCGGACGAGGCGCATCGTCCGCTCGACCTCCCCCGAGAGCACGAGCTCGGTGATGATCGCCTCGAGCGGGATCCCCTGCTCGAGCATCACCTGGACGAACGTGCCGTTGACGAGCGTGAGCGCCGGGGACAGCGCCTGCTCCACCGCGAGGTCGAGCACCGCCTCCTGCATGGGGCTCAGGTCGATCGCACCCTGGCGCAGGCCGCCGATCGCCTTCGCGACCGCGAGCACGCGGGCCCGGGCGTTGCCGGTGACGTCGCGGTGCACCCCGACCGCGGTGATGAAGCCGACGCCCTCCTCGTAGCAGCTGCGGACCTCGGGCCCGAGCATGCGGGGTGCCACCATCCCGACGTCACCGGCGGGGTCGAACCGGTCGAACGCCAGGGTGTAGCCGCTCGCCACGACCGTGAGGCCGTCCTCGGTCCGCGTGAGCGGCAGCGACGGGATGACGTCGTCGGGGACGAGGACGCACGCGACGTCGGCGTCGCTCGCGTCCTCCAGACTCCCGGGGGTGAAGCCGTCCGTGGCGGCCTGCTCGCGCGATGCGTCGGCCCGCACGCACACGCGGACGTCACACCCGGAGTCCCGCAGGTTGAGCGCCCAGGAGCGACCCTGGTTCCCGTACCCGACGACGGCGACCGACTCGCCGTCGAGCACTCCGAGATCACCGTCGGCGTCATGGAAGATCATGGCCATGGCGCGGCAACGTACTACCGGGCACGAGGCCGCCGCCGGCCGCCGGACCAGTTGCGATCCCATGATCGGACGGCGGAGATGTGGGCGAGCCGCGGCCCGGCCGAGGGCTCAGGCGAAGCGGACAGGCAGCGACTGGAGGCCGCGCAGGACGATCGAGTCGCGGTAGCGCGGGCGCTCGGCGCCCCAGGCCGGCTCGATCACCGGGAAGCGGTCGAGCAGCTGGTCGAGCACGACCCGACCCTCGGCGCGGGCCAGCGGGGCGCCGAGGCAGAAGTGGATCCCCGCACCGAAGCTCATCAGCTGCGCCGCGCCGCGGCCGACGTCGAAGCGCTCCGGCTCGGGGTGGACGCGCGGGTCCCGGTTCGCCGCGCCGAGCAGCGTGACGACCTGGTCCCCGGCCGCGACGGGCACCCCGTGCACCTCGACGTCGGTGAAGGCCTGCCGTCCGTCGATCTGCACCGGGCTGTCCCAGCGCAGCAGCTCCTCGACGGCACTCGCGAGCAGCGACCGGTCGTCGCGCAGGCGCTGCAGCTCGTCCGGGTGGTCGAGCAGCGCCAGGAGCCCGTTGCCGATCAGGTTCGTGGTGGTCTCGAAGCCGGCGCCGAACAGGAGGATCACCGTCGAGATCAGCTCGTCGTGGCTGAGCTGGTCGCCGGCCTCCTCGACGTGGATCAGGTGCGACAGGAGGTCGTCCGTGGGCGAGTGCCGGCGCTGGTCGATCAGGTCCTCGAAGCACTGGGCGATCTCGCGCGCGGCATGCGCCGCGGCCTCGAGCTGGTCGAGGGACACGTTGATCTCGAGCGTCGCGGTCGCGGCGCGCACGAGCGGTTGGAGCTCGGGCCAGTACGACTCGGGCACCCCGAGCATCTCGGAGATGACCGCGATCGGGAGGCGGAGCGCGAGCTCGGGGATGACGTCGACGACGGCGCCGGGCTCGAACGTGCCGAGCTGCGCCGCGGTGAGGCGGACGATGTCCGGACGCAGCTGCTCGACCGTCTTCGGCGTGAACGCCTTCGCGACGAGTCGCCGCAATCGTGTGTGGTCCGGCGGGTCGAGCCCGAGCATCGACGTCGTCCGGCGCTGGAAGTCCGAGAACCGCGCCCGCCACTCGGCTTCGGTCATCCCGTACTGCTCCCACACCGCGACCCCGGCCCCCTTGCCGAACCGCGGGTCGCGCAGGACCCACTGGCAGTCCTCGAAGCGGGAGACGACGACGAAGCCGATGCTCGATCGGTAGGCGGCGGTGTGCTCGCGGATCGCGGCGTAGCGCGAGTACGGGTCGGCCTTCCCCTCGGGCGTCAGCAGGATCTCGGCGAGCAGCGCGTCCGGGTCCACCGTCACCTCGCCGATCGTGGTGTCGTGCACGACGTCTCCCTCGGCGCCCCGGATCACCCGACCGGGATGTGCGCTCCGGTCAAGTCTGGGCCAGCGGGTTCCTCCCGTCGAGGCTCCCTCGACACCTCCGGAGCGGTCACGCCCCCACGGACGGCGGCCGGATCCCGCAGTCCGCCTTCGGCGGACCTGCGATCCTGCCGATACCTTGCATCGATGCCCCCGGCGAGCGCGATCCCCGAACCCCGCCGCGGGCGCGACCGGGGCCGGCCCCGCGAGCCCGACGCGCGGGTGGTGCTCGACGCCCGGCTCGACGGCGGGCAGTTGTGGCTCCTCACCGACCCGCACGAGCGGCTCCGGCATCCCCACCTCGAGGACCTCGACGAGATCGTGGGGCCCCACCCGCGCCCGGTGCACCAGTCCTTCTGGGTCGCGCCGACGGGCTTCGAGCGGCGCTGGAGCGTCGCGGTCGACGAGACGATTGCGCTGCGGGCGATCATCGAGACGCGGTGGCCGGTCACCCCCGCGCTCGGCGTGCTGCTCGAGCTGTTCGTCGCGGCGCGCCGCATCGTCGCCGAGGGCCAGGTCCTCCCGGGCCCGCTGCCGAACTTCGCGACCGCGTGGATCGCCGCGCCCGACCGCAAGTCGGCCGCGCGGGCTGGCCGACGCGCAGGCCGCCGCCCGGCACGAGCACGCCGACGCGGGCGACCTCACCGGTTACCTGATCCACACCCTCGCGACCGCCGCGCTGGGTCCGGTCCCGAAGGCGCTCGACGGCCGTCGACCCAGTGCGACCTATTCGCGCTGGGCCGAGCGCGTCGCGGCCCGGCGGTCCGCCGGCGCGCGGCTCGCGCTGCGGCTCGACGAGACCGACGCCGGCTTCGATCTCGTCCCCGTCCTCCACGCGCGCCGCGCGACCGCGGTCATGGCCGAGCTCGGCACCGGTGCCGAACCCTCGGGAACCGGGCCCGCCGAGGACGCGACGCAGCTCGGCCCCGAACCCGTCGGGCCCGTCGATCCCTTCGAAGCGACGGAGGAGCCGTGCGACCCGTTCGACCCAGAAGTGGCCGAGCCGAATCTCGACCTGGCTCCGGCCGCCGGCGCGCTCCAGGTCACGATGGCCGCGGTCGAGCGCCTGGTCGCGGTCGAGTGGGCCGCGGCCCAGCGCGCGTGGCCGGCGCTGCGCGACGTCGCCCCGGTGCGCCGCGCGCTGGCCCTCGAGGACGTGGTGCGCCTGGTCGAGACCGCGGCGCCCAAGCTCATCGACACGGGGATCGCGGTGCTGCTCCCGGCACACCTCGGGCGGCGGTCCACCAGCACGCGTGCCTACCGCGTCGGCGGCACCGCAGGCGGCCTGGACGTCGCCAACCTGATCCTGACCGGCGACGTGCGGGTGGGCGACACGACGCTCACCGCGGCCGAGATCGACGCGATCGTCGCGTCGTCCCACGACCTCGTGTCGGTCGGGGGCCGCTACACGTTGCTCGCGGACGGCGAGCGCACGCGCATCGCTCAGTTCGTCCGCCGGCTCGGCACGACCGATGCCGCGGGCGTCCTCGAAGCCGCGGCCGACTCCGAGGAGGAGGACGACACCGAGCTGGAGGTCGAGCTCGATCCCGACAGCTGGCTCGCCCGCGCGCTGGCCGGGACCTGGCACCCCCAGCCGGCCGAGCGGGTCCCCGAGCCCGCCATGCTCCGACTGCCCTTGCGCGACTACCAGCGCGACGGCCTCGACTGGCTGGTGTGGCTCGAGCGCAACGAGCTCGGCGGGATCCTCGCCGACGACATGGGGCTCGGGAAGACCGCGATGTTGCTCGCGCTGACCGCGCATGACCACGCGGGCCCGACGCTGGTCGTCGCGCCGACGTCCGTGGTCGGCAACTGGATGCGGGAAGCCGAGCGCTTCACCCCCGACCTGCGCGTCGCGGTCCACCACGGGGGCACGCGTGGCGACCCGGTCGCGGTCGCGTCGCGCGCGGACATCGTGATCACGAGCTACGGGCTCCTCCGGCGCGACGCACGCCTCGCGCAGGTGCGCTGGCATCGCGTGGTCCTCGACGAGGCCCAGGCGATCAAGAACCCGCAGACTGCGACCGCGAAGGCGAGCCGCGCGCTGACGGCCCACCATCGCATCGCGGCCACCGGCACGCCCGTCGAGAACCACCTCGACGAGCTGTGGAGCATCATGGCCTTCACGAACCCGGGGTTGCTCTCCACCCGCACCGCGTTCGCGGCCCGCTACCAGCTCGGCGGCGCCGGACAGGAGGAGCTCGACGCCGAGCGCCTGGCGCACCTCCGCCGGCGCATCGCCGCGTTCGTCTGCCGGCGCACCAAGACGGATCCCGGGATCGTCGAGGAGCTGCCGGACCGGATCGTCGTGCGCGACGACTGCCTCCTCACCGGCGAGCAGATCGCGCTCTACCAGGCGACCGCGCACTCCATGCTCGACGAGGTCGCCGAGATCACCGAGGCGAAGCGGCGGCGGCTGCACGTCTTCGCCGGCATCGCGAAGCTCAAGCAGATCTGCAACCATCCGGCGAGCATCGTGCCCGACGACACGAGCGAGCTCGCGGGGCGGTCGGGCAAGCTCGACCGGCTGGTCGAGCTCACGGAGGAGATCGCGGCGGAGGACGAGGCGGTCGTCGTGTTCAGCCAGTACGCCGGGTTCCTCCGCCGGATCGCCGACCACCTCGCGACCGCGCTCGGCCTCCCGGTCCCGGTGCTGCACGGCGGGGTTCCCCGGAACCGGCGCGACGAGATCGTCGAGCGGTTCTCCGATACCACCGGCGCGGGGGTGCTCGCGGTGTCGCTGCGCGCGGGTGGCACCGGGCTCAACCTGGTGCGCGCCAACCACGTCATCCACTTCGACCGCTGGTGGAACCCGGCGGTCGAGGACCAGGCCTCGGACCGGGTCTGGCGGATCGGCCAGACCCGCGGCGTCGAGGTCCACACGCTCGTGTGCCCGGGGACGATCGAGGAGCGCATCGCCAAGGTGATCGAGGCCAAGCGCGAGCTCGCGGGCTCGGTGATCGGGTCCACCGACACGCTGGTGACCGACCTCGACGACGAGGAGCTCGCCGCGTTCGTGCAGCTCGACGTCGACGATGCGACCGGACAGGCGTCGTGACCCCGGCGTCCGAGCGTCCGTGGAACCTCTGGGACGAGTCCCCACCGCCGATCCCGGTCGAGGGTGGCATCGCGGCACGGCGGGAGTCGGACCGGCCGACGAACGGCGTCGGCGGGTCGATCGCCCGGAAGGTCCTGGACCGCGCCAGCCCCGGCATCGCGACTCGCGGACGCGCGTACGCCCGCGCCGGACAGACCGTCTCGGTGCACTTCGAGCCCGGCCGGATCAGCGGCGAGGTCCAAGGCTCGGAGCCGGTTCCGTACCGCACCGAGATCACGTTCCAAACCACCGACGCGGACCAGAGCCGCTTCGTGCGGGCGATCCGCGACACCTCCCCCGACCCGGTCGGGGAGATCCCGGAGGCCATGAGCCGGGAGCTGCGCGCGGACCTGCTCGAGCACCGCGTCCTCGTGAACGCGCCGGTGACGGTGAAATGCAACTGCGCGTACCGCGGCGTCTGCAAGCACCTCGTCGCGTTCGCCTCCGTCGCGACCGAGCTGCTCGATGCGTCGCCGGCGCGCGTCGCCGACGTGCTCGGGGTCACGGCCCGAGACCTCGCCGTGCCGTCGCCGGGCCCGGACGAGGGCGGCGCGCCCGACCGGCCGGTCGCGGTCTACGACCGGCGCCGCCAGGCCGCGCTGGCCCGTACGCTCGCGGCGCTCGACCGGCGCAATCCGACCCGCGACGAGGTGCTCTCGCCGCGCTGCGGAGATCCTGATGCCACCACCTGCGGTCGCCGGGGCGCTGGACCTCGACCTCTACCTGGATCCCGTCGAGCCGGACTGACCGCCGGTCAGTTCAGGCGTTGACGCCGCGGTCGACCGACCCGCGCCGCGCGCGACCGACGACGACGCCCATCGACCCGAGCAGGATCGCCGCCAGGCCCGAGACCGCGAGCGGTTCGCTCGACCGGCCCGTGCGCGCCATGGACGCGGTGGTTCCGGAGGCTCCGGCACCCGTGGCCGGTAGTGCGCCCGGCGCACCCGTCGTCGTGCCCGCCGGGTCCACGGCTGCCGTGACCGGCGTGCCCGCCGGGTCCACGACGCAGCCCGCCGGCTGCCCCGAGGCGTCGAGGTCCCAGCCGCCGGACGCGCTGTCGGGGTGCACGTCGAAGTCGGGGTCGCGGACCGGGTCCTCCCCGAGGAACAGGATCTGGCAGTCCGCGGGTCGCGCCGCCACCAACCCGATCAGGGGGCCCTGCCCGGACGGCGGCGGGTCCCCGTCGGAGAACGCGACCGTGGTCGACGGCCACGGCGTCGGAAGCTCCGTCCACCCGCCGTCGGTGTAGCGCCAGACGTCGCGGTCGAGGTGCTCCGCGGCGCCACCCAGCAGGGAACCGCCGCCGGCCAGCACGGCGCCCTGCAACGTCGTGGTCGGGCTCTTCTGGAACGTCATCGAGGCGAGCGACTTCGCGGCCGGCCCGCACGGCGACCCGATCGACGTCCCGCACACCTTGGTCCAGCTGGTCCCGTCGAACGTCCACGTGTCGTCGGTGGGAGCGCCGATGTCGCCCGCGCCCATGGGCGCGCCGCCGAACATCACGAACCGTTGCCCGTCCCAGCCGATCGCCGGACCGACGAGCGGTGGCGCGCCGCACGGCACCGCCGTGCCCGTCCCGCAGGTCTGGGTCCAGGCGTGCCCGTCGAACACCCACGTGTCGTCGGGCAACCCGCTCCCGCCGAGGCCGCCGAACATCACGACCCGGCTGCCGTTGCCGCCCACGCCCGGGAAGATACGACCGCTCGGCCCACACGCCCCGTCGGCACACGCCTGCGCCCACGCCCCGTGGGCCCAGACCCAGGTGTCCGACGGCAGTGCGCCACCCCCGCCGTCGATGCCCGTCGGCGACCCGCCGAACATCACCGGTCCCGACGGGCCCGTTCCCATCCCCGCGCTCGAGCGCGGGCCCGGCCCGCACGACACGGTCGCGCCGGGCGAGGTCGACCCGCATTTCGCGACCCATCCGGAGCCGGGTTGGTACACCCAGGTGTCGCCGAACATCTTGTCGGTCGTGTCACCGGCGGTCTGACCCCCGTAGAGCACGACGGACGACCCGTCGGTGTCGCCGGCCATCGCGGTGAACACGCGTCCCGGGAGCGTGCCCGACGGCCGCGTCACGATCTGGTATGGCGGCGACGTCGCGCCGGCCGCGCTCGCGACCGACCCGGGCCCGGTGGCGGACAGCACGAGGCTCAGCACGCCGAGCACCGACGCGAGCGCGAGCGCGCGACGCGGTCCCATGATCCATTGCCTCCCGAGCGAAGTCTCCCTGTGCCAGGAGGTGGATCGGCGGGTGCGACCCCGGGCTTGAGGGATCTCTCGGGAACGCGACCGCCTGGAAATGCGTTGTCGCGCTTGATGAGGAGGTCGAGTCGAACATGAAGACCTACGGCGTGACCGTCCAGACGCTGGACCGGACCGCGGGCAACGGGATCACCGTCGTGTTCGTGGATGCGCCCGACGAGCTGAGCGCCGAGCGCGAAGCGCGCCGGATCGCCGAGCACCGGTACGGGTGCTCGGTGCTCGTCGACCACGCAGTCCGGTGGTGAGCACGATCGGGGTGCGGTAGCCGGCCGATGTGGTCGGAGCCGGCGTCTCCGGCCGGGGATCGGGTGTTCCGTGCCACAATGGGCGGCCGTCGTCTCGGGGGGAGAGTCCGGATGCGTCTTCGCGCTGTCGTGGTGTTCGCGGTGCTGGCCGTCGTGGCCGCGGGCTGCGGGTACAACCAGATCACGCCGACGGGCGCCGCACCGCTGCGCTACCGCGACCAGAAGTTCGCCGCGGTCACCAAGACCACCGACATCATCTACGGCAGCGCGGTCGACCAGTCGCAGGTCACCCAGACGCTGAAGCTCGACCTGTACCAGCCGAGCGGCGACACCATCCAGAAGCGGCCGGCGATCGTCTGGGTGCACGGCGGTGGGTTCAGCGGTGGCGACAAGACATCCGCCGAGATCGTCGATGAGGCGAACTGGTTCTCGAGGGAGGGCTACGTCAACGTCTCGATCAACTACCGCCTCTTCGGGCCCGGCTGCTCGGCCGCGGGCGCGACCGCCGGCTGCGTGCAGGCGATCATCGACGCGCAGCACGATGCGCAGGCCGCGGTCCGGTTCCTGCGCAAGAACGCCACCACCTACCGGATCGACCCGACCCGGATCGCGATCGGGGGTTCCTCGGCCGGCGCGATCACCGCGCTCCAGGTCGCCGCGAACCGCGAGGACCCCGGCACCAGCGGCAACCCCGGCTACTCGTCCGCGGTCGGTGGCGCGGTCTCCCTGTCCGGGGCCTTTCTCATCGGCGCGCCGATGAGCGCGGGCGACGCCCCGTTCCTCGACTTCCACGGGACCAACGACCCGCTCGTGCCGTACCAGTGGGCCGTGAACTCGGTGAGCGCGGCGAAGTCCGTCGGGATCATCGCCTACCTGACCACCTACCAGGGTGAGGGCCACGTCCCGTACAACCACCGCGTCGACATCCTCGCCCAGGAGACGAACTTCCTCTACTGGATGCTCAGCCTCGACCAGGCGCCGCAGTAGCGCACGGGGACGCGCCCGGCTTGGCGTCAGTGCCCGAGCACTGCGTGGGGCACGTACGGCGCTTCGAGGCGCGCCATCTCCTCCGCGCTGAGCTCGAGCTCCTCGGCCGCGACCGCGTCCTCGAGGTGCTGGAGCTTCGTCGCACCGACGATCGGTGCGGTCACCCCGGGCCGGTGCAGGAGCCACGCCAGCGCGACCTGCGCGGCCGGCACGCCCCGCTCGGCCGCGACCTCCGCGACCCGGTCGACCACGTCGAAGTCGCCCTCGTTGTAGAGGTAGTCGGCGAACTGGTCGGTGTTGGCGCGGGTGGTCGTCTTCTCGCCGCTCCGGGTCCGGTTGCCCGCGAGCACGCCGCGGGCGAGCGGGCTCCACGGGATCACGCCGATGCCCTGGTCGAGACACTGCGGGATCATCTCCCGCTCCTCCTCACGGTAGAGGAGGTTGTAGTGGTTCTGCATCGACACGAACTTGGCGAAGCCGTTGCGCTCCGCGACGTGCTGCGCCTTCGCGAACTGCCACGCGGCCATGCTGCTCGCGCCGATGTAGCGCGCCTTGCCCGCGCGCACCACCTCGTTGAGCGCGCCCATCGTCTCCTCGATGGGGACGTTGGGGTCCCATCGGTGGATCTGGTACAGGTCGACGTAGTCCATGCCGAGCCGGGTCAGCGACGCGTCGATCGCCGAGAGGATGTGCTTGCGCGACAGACCACCGCCGTTCGGACCGGCCGTCATCGGCATGAACACCTTGGTCGCGATCACGGCTTCGTCGCGCGAAAGGTACTTCGGGACGATCCGGCCGGTGGCGACCTCGCTGGCGCCCCCGGAGTACGTGTCCGCGGTGTCGAAGAAGAAGATCCCGCGCTCGACCGCGGCCCGGACGATCGGCTCGGCGGCGTCCTCGTCGAGGACCCACGGCCGCTCGCTGTCGTTGCCGTAGCTCATCATCCCGAGGCAGCACGCGCGTGACGCGCAGCCCCGTCGCTCCGAGGTTGACCGAATCCATCAGGCCTCCAGGTAGGTGTCGATCACCCGGTGCATGTGCAGGAGGTTCGCCTCCTGGCGGGGGTTCAGCCGGAGCCCGGTGAACCCGGCCGACTTCATGCCGACCTGGACCTCGGCCATGTTGGCGTAGTCCTGGTTGGTGATCTCGCCCCAGTCCCGCTCGGTCCAGTCCGGGACGTCGCGCCGGGTCGGCGGGCGCCGCTCCACATCGGGTCGAGGCCACTCGAGCACCCAGGTGTCGTGGATCGCCCGGTCCGGGTCGAGCCCGTACGGGCGGGCCCGGAAGAGGATCGCGCTGCCGGGGTACATCGGCCCGACGACGTTCGGGAAGCAGAACACGTCCTCCGCGCTGGTCATCTGCTCCGGCTCGAACCCCGAGACGTCGATCCCGCGAGCCGCGAGCAGCTCGAGTCGACGCAGCTGGTACGCGGGCAGCAGCTCGCCCTTGGGCAGGCCGCGCGGCGCGCAGCTCGTCGACCAGCGCACGCTCGTCGGCGAGGAACGCGCCACCGAGGCCGCCGACGAGCGCGGCGAGGATCTCACCCTCGTCGTACTCGTCGTCGCGCAGCCCGAGCCGCGGGCTCGGCCTCAGCTCGCGCCGCGCGCCGGCCAGCCGCCCGTAGCGCGCGTGCTTGCCGAGCTGCTCGTAGGCGATGCTCACGTCGTCGGTCCACGCCAGGATCTGCGGGTGCGTGCCCTGCACGTGGTAGCTCTCGTTGAACGCGTCGACGACGCTCTTCCAGTTCGCCGGCAACACGGTGCTGAGCTGCGCCCTGAGGCGGAGGTCCTCGAGCCGGTACGGCGCGAGCAGCGTGGGCAGCGGGTCGAGGAACTCGAGCAGCGGCTCGGCCGCGGGATCGGGGTTCACGAAGACGAAACCGCCCCAGCACTCGGCCCGCACGGTCGCGAGTCGGAGGCCCTCGGGCAGGTCGGTGTACTCGTGCGCGTCGACCACCTCGGTCAGGCGGCCGTCGAGCGCGTACCGCCAGGCGTGGTAGCGGCACTGGACGAAGCCCTCGGCGAAGCAGCCCGCGCCCGCGGCCAGGCGCGTGCCGCGGTGCAGGCACGCGTTGTGAAAGGCCCGGATCGCACCGTCCTCGCCCCGCACGACCAGGATCGACTGATCCCCGATCTCGTACTCGACGAAGTCGCCCGGTCTCCGGCAGCTCCTCCTCACGGCAGGCGATCTGCCAGACCCGGCCCCACACGCGGTCGACCTCGAGCCGGGCGAACTCGGGCGAGGTGTAGCGGTCCTTGGGGACGAAGCCGTCGTCCTGGACGAGCCGTCGGCGCTCCAATCCATCCCTGGAATGTAGCGTCGGCCGGCCGACTCCGGATCGGGACCTGTGGGATCGATGCAGTTCAACCTGGCGGACCTGTTCGAATGCGTCGCCGACCACGTGCCGGACCATGTGGCGGTGGTCTGCGGGCCGGTCCGGGTCACCTACCGCGAGCTCGACGAGGCGGCGAACCGGGTGGCCCACGGGCTCGCCGGGCTCGGCGTGACCGCCGGCGACCACGTCGGCGTCGCGCTGCGCGACTCGCTCGAGCACGTCGAGGTGATGCTCGCCTGCTACAAGCTGCGCGCGGTCCCGGTGAACGTGAGCTACCGCTACGTCGCCGACGAGGTCGCGTACCTCTGCCGGGACGCCGGTCTCGTCGCACTCGTCTCCGCCCGCGGGCAGGCTGGGGCCACGATGCGGCGCACCGGTCGCGCACCGGATCGAGGTCGACGACGGATCCGGGCCGTGCTCCCGACCGGCGCACTCGGGTACGAGGACGCTCCGTTCCGGAACGTCGGCGGCGCGCGACTTCGGTCCCCGTTCGGGCGACGACCGGTACGTGCTCTACACCGGCGGCACCACCGGCCTCCCGAAGGGCGTCGTCTGGCGGCAGGAGGACATCTTCTTCGCCGCGCTCGGCGGCGGGAACCCGGGGGGCCCGCCGATCGAGGATGCCGGAGGCGATCGGGCCCGGCGTGCTCGCCAACCCGGCCGGTCGGGTCGCCGCATTCCTCGCCGCCGGGCGACGCCGAAGCCCGCCGCTCGTCGCGCTCGCGACCGGGCCGCTCATCCACGCGAGCGGGCAGTGGTCGGCCCTCGGGACGCTGCTCAGCGGGGGCGCGGTCGTCCTCTACGCCGAGCCGCACCTCGATGCCGAGTCCCGTGCTCGACCTCGTCGCGAGCGAGCACATCGTCGCGCTCAACCTCGTCGGCGACGCGGTCGCGCGCCCGCTGGTCGAACAGCTCGAGGCGCACCCCGGTCGCGTGGGACACGTCGTCGCTGCTGCTGCTCGGATCGGGCGGGAGCATCCTCTCGGGCGACGTGAAGGACCGCCTGCTCGCCGCGATGCCGTCGGTTGTCGGCGTTGATCGACGGCATCGGCTCGTCCGAGTCGCCCGCGCAAGCGGTCGCGGTCACGACGCGCGGCGGCAGCCGACCGACGTCACTGCGCTTCACCGCGAAGGCCACGACGATGGTCGTGGACGACGAGCTGCGTCCCGTGCCGCCGGGCGCCGGGAGTGGTCGGCCGCCTCGCGACCACGGGGAGGGTCCCGCTCGGTTATCTCGGCGATCCCGAGCGCTCCGCCCGCACGTTCGTCGAGATCGACGGCGCACGATGGTCGCTGCCCGGCGACATGGCGACGATCGACGCCGACGGGACCGTGCACCTGCTCGGCCGGGGGTCGTTCTGCATCAACACCGGCGGCGAGAAGGTGTACCCCGAAGAGGTCGAGGCGGCATTGAAGTCCCACCCGGCGGTCGCCGACGCGGTCGTGGTCGGCGTCCCCGACGCGCGCTGGGGCGAGCGGGTCGCCGCGCTCGTCGCCCCGGCCGACGACGCACTCCCCGGTGAGCCCACGCTCGACGCGCTCCAGACCCACGCCCGTGAGCGCCTCGCCGGCTACAAGCTGCCCCGGGTGCTCCACCTCGTCGACGAGGTCGTGCGGCTCCCCACCGGCAAGGCCGACTACCGCGTGGGCCCGCGCGACCGCCCTCAACACCCCCACCTGAGATCTTGGCGTCGGGCGGGGGTCAGGTGGGGCGGTGCTCGACGCGGCCGTCGGCGTGGCGGGCGAAGCGGCCCTGGTCCGCGCCGTGGACGGGGTCGTCGACCGGCCAGGGCCACCCGCCGAAGCCGGTGCGCTGGTAGTCGGCGAAGGTCTGCACGATCCCCTCGCGGTCGTTCATCACGAACGGTCCGTACTGCTCGACCGGCTCGCCGATCGGCCGGCCCTGCAGCAGCAGGATCTCGACGCCGCCGTCGCCCGCGGTGAGCCGGGCGGGCGCGCCACCGCGGATCACCGCACCGGTCCCGGCGTCGATCGCGTGCTCGCCCACGGTGACACCCGAGCCGTCGTAGGCGTACAGCGTGCGGACGGTCTCGGGCCCGTGAGCCGCCGGGAGCTCGACCGTGGCGCCGGGCTCCATCCGCACCACCCAGATCGCGACGTCGGCCTCCGCGCGTGCGGCCCAGGAGCTCGGCGGCGGTGGGGGCGGGGTGTGGCCGTCCAGCGCACCCGCGACGACCGTGACGCTCGTGGTGCGCCCGTCCTCGTCGACCAGCGAGACCTGCGGGATGTCGTCGTGCCACAGCATCGTGAAGTAGGGGTCGGACATCTTGTCGACCGCGGGGAGGTTCAACCAGATCTGGAACAGCTCGAGGTCGTTGGGCCCGGTCGCATCCAGCAGCGGGAACATCTCGGAGTGCACGACGCCCTTGCCGGCGGTCAGCCACTGCACGTCGCCGCGCCCGAAGCGCGCGGCCGCGCCGAGCGAGTCGGCGTGGTCGATGATGCCGCGGCGCACGTAGGTCACGGTCTCGAACCCGCGGTGGGGATGCTGCGGGAACCCGGGCACGACCTCGCCGTGGTACATGTTCCAGCCGTCGACGCCCGCGAAGTCCGCGCCGATCTCGCGACCGCTCAGCGGCGCGTCCGGGCCGAGGGCCTCCGTGCCGGCCGGGTACGCGTCGTCGTGGTGCGCGCAGAACAGGAACGGGTCGATCGTGGGCCACTGCGGTCCGAGCACGAAGGCCTCGAGGACCGGGTCGCTCGACGTGGGGGCGGTCGCGTCGGTCACGCCACCCAGGCTACGGCGCGCGGTCGGGGGTCCGCGCGGCGCCGGGCGCCGGCCGCGTGCGGCCTGGCAGACTCGATCGCGCACGGTGGGACACGACCCCGGAGGTGCTCGGTGCGGTACGTCGAAGCGGGTGGAGCACGGGTCTCGTCGATCGGCCTCGGGTGCTGGCAGTTCGGCTCGCACGACTGGGGCTACGGCAAGGAGTACGGCGACACGGTCGCGGTGCCACTGGTCCACTACGCGCTCGACCATGACGTCAACCTCATCGACACCGCGGAGATCTACGCCAAGGGCGTCTCCGAGGCGATCGTCGGCCGGGCGCTCGAGGGCCGGCGCGACGAGGCCTTCCTGGCCACCAAGGTGGTGCCCACGTGGCCGACCGCGGACCGCGTGGAGGAGCACGGCCGGCTCTCGTCCATGCGGCTCGGGGTGCAGACCATCGACCTGTACCAGCAGCACTGGCCCAACCCGGCGGTGCCGATCCGTTCGACCATGGAAGGCATGCGCCGGTTGCAGGACGACGGCATCATCCGCCACGTCGGCGTCAGCAACTTCGGCGTGAACCGGTGGAAGGCGGCCGAGCGCGCGCTCGGCCGGCCCGTGCTCTCGAACCAGGTCCGGTTCAACCTGCTGCAGCGCAAGCACGACGACGGGAACGTGCCGTACGCGCAGGGCAACGACCGGATCGTGATCGCGTACAGCCCGCTCGCCCAGGGGGTGCTCGGCGGTCGGTACGACGCTGCGCACCCGCCGTCGGGGCCGACGCGGCTCAACAACCCGCTCTGCCTCCCCGAGAACCTGGCCCGTGCGGGCGCGCTGATCGACGCCCTCCGCCGCGTCGCCGCGGCGCACGACGCGACGCCGGCACAGGTCGCGCTGGCCTGGCTGATCCGCAAGCCGAACGTCGTCGCGATCCCCGGGGCCAGCTCGGTGGACCAGCTGCGCCACAACATCGAGGCGGCCGACCTCGAGCTCTCGGACGCCGAAGCCGACGAGCTGACCGCCGAGAGCGAGCGCTTCGCCCCCATCGGGCTGCCCGCCGCGGCCGCGGCGCGCCTGCGCGCCCGGGCCGGCACCTCCGCCTGACGCGGGCCCACCCGCCGAAGAGCTCCTGGGCGAACGCCCCACCCCCTAACCTGCGGACATGTGGTTCTACGGCTTCGGGATCTTCTTCGTCGTGGCGATCCTCTGCGTGATCGCGGGGGCCATGGCCCTCAAGAAGCGGCGTGACTACGAGTACGAGGAGTACCCGGACGAGATCAACGAGCCCGAAGAGTAGGAACCCTGCCTCCGCACGCCCCGCGCTCGTGGTGGGCGCGCCTCTCGGGGGTGCTCGTCCGTCGGCGCGACGAGGGCCCGAGCCGCCGCCGACCGGGTGATCTCGTCCGGGTCGTCGTGGCCGCGCTCGCGGTCGCGGGGTTCGTCGCCTACGCGCACCACCCGGCCCAGGTCGAGCGCGACCTCGTCCACTCCGTCGCCGAGCTGCCCCACGACGGTCGCTCGTTCGTCGTGCTCGGCTACGAGATCCTCGCGGTCTGGGCGCTCGGGCTGCTGGCGGTCGGCGCGATCCTCGTCCGCCGCTGGCGCCTCGCGCGCGATCTCGTCGTCGCGGCCGTCGCCAGCTGGGCGATCGGGAGGTCCCTCGCGTTCCTGACCCACGACTCGTCGGTCACCGCCGCGCTCCGGAAGACCTTCGACCTCACCGACGCGCCCCGGTTCCCCACCGTGCGGCTCGCGGTCGCGGTGGCGATGGTCGTCGTCGCGTCGCCGTACCTCTCGCGCCCGATGCGCCGGGTCGGGCAGGTCCTCATCGTCGTGATCGCGCTCGAGGCGCTGTACGTCGACCACGCGTTCCCGACCGACCTCCTCGGTGCGGTCGTGCTCGGATGGGGCGTCGCGGCCGCGGTGCACTACGCGTTCGGCACACCGATCGGGCGCCCGACCGCCGCTGATGGTCACGCCCGCGCTCGACCACGTCGTCACCGGCCCGACGACGGTCACGCCGATCTCGGACCAACCCGTGGGCCGGGCGATCTTCGTCGCGGCGACCCCGACCGGCGCGATGCACGTCAGCGCGCTCGGCCGGGACGAGGGTGATGCCCAGCTCATCGGCCGCACCTGGCGCTTCCTCACCCGAAAGGACGCGCCGCGCACGCTCCTGCTGACCCGGCGCCAGCAGGTCGAGTACGAGGCCTACATCGAGCTGCTCGCGGCGGGTGCGGGCGTGCGCGTGCCGGGCGTGGTCTACGCCGGCAACTCCGGCCCGGTCGCGCTGCTGGTCGAGCACCAGGCGGCAGGGACGCCGCTCTTCGACGCGCCCACCGCGGCGGTGACCGACTCGGTGCTCGACGACGCCTGGTCCCAGCTGGCGCGCCTGCGGGACGCTCGGATCGCGCACGGGCGCGTCGACGGTCACCACCTGCTCCTCGAAGCCGACGGGCACATCGTGGTCACCGGCTTCGAGTGGGCGGCGACGGGCGCGCAGTTCGGTCAGGCCTCGAGCGACACCGCCAACCTCCTCGCGGCGACCGCGGCGGTCGTCGGCGACGAGCGCGCGGTCGCCGCCGCACGGCGAGGCGTCGACCGTGACGGGCTGCTCGCCGCGCTCCCGATGCTGCAGCCGCAGTCCGTCTCGGGGTGGACCCACGACGCCCTCGGCGGGCGGAGCGGGCTCGACGACCGCCTGACCGCGCTGCGGGAGGCCACGGCCGCGGCGCTGGCGACCGACCCACCCGAGCTCCGCCAGCTCTACCGGGTCCACCCGCGAAGCCTGCTGATGGCGGTCGGCGCGCTCGCGGCGATCGCGGTCCTGTTCAGCCGGATCGGCAACCCCGAGGACTTCTGGGCGTCGGTGCGCGACGCGAGCTGGGGGTTCGTGGCACTGGCCTTCTTCCTCGGGCTGATGACCGACGTCGCGTTCGGGATCACGTTCCTGGGCAACGTGCCGATCCGCATCCCGATCTGGCCGAGCGTCGAGCTGCAGTCCGCGATGTCGTTCTCCAACCTCGCGGTGCCGGTCGCGGCCGACACCGCGATCCAGGTCCGGTTCCTGCAGAAGCAGGGCCTCGACCTCCCGTCCGCGGTCGCGACCGGGGGCGTGCTCAGCTCGGTGTCCGAGATCATCGTGCAGCTCGCGCTCTTCTTCGTCGCGCTCTGGCTCTCGCCGGACTCCATCAACTTCGGTCGCATCGACACCGGGCAGATCGCCTGGCTCGCGCTCATCGTCGTGTTCGTGCTCCTCGTCGCGCTGGCGGTGGTGGTCGGCGTGCGCCGGATCCGCCGCGTCGTGCTGCCCCCGATCGTGCGCGCGACGCGCACCGTGTGGGACGCGGTGAAGACGCCGAGTCGGCTGGCCTTGCTCGTGTTCGGCAACATCGTCGCCCAGTGCTTCTACGCCGGCTCGCTGCTCGCGTGCCTCCACGCGTTCGGTGCCAGCGTCGACTTCTGGACCCTGCTCGCGCTGAACATCGGGATCTCGACGATCGCGTCGCTCGTGCCGATCCCGGGCGGCGGCACCGCGGTGTCGTCGGTCGGGCTCGCCGGGATGCTCACCGCGTTCGGCGTCCCGCCCGCGGCCAGCGGCGCCGCGGTCCTCGCCCACCAGCTCGCGGTGACCTACATCCCTGCGATCCCGGGTTGGTTCGCGACCCGCGACCTCATCAACAAGGGGATGCTCTAGAACCACCGCTCTCGAACCGCCGCCGCTCCCCGACTCGACCGCGGTCCGGCGACCGAGCGGCGGAGATCTCGAGCTCGAACCGCCGCCGCTCCCCGACTCGACCGCGGTCCGGCGATCGAGCGGCGGAGATCTCGAGCTCGAACCGCCGCCGCTCCCCGACTCGACCGCGGTCCGGCGATCGAGCGGCGGAGATCTCGAGCTCGAACCGCCGCCGCTCCCCGACTCGACCGCGGTCCGGCGATCGAGCGGCGGAGATCTCGAGCTAGAGGTCGACCGCGCAGGCCTCGTCGACCTGCAGCACCTCGAGCGCGCGACCGAGCCCGAGGTACACCGCGAGGCAGAGCGTCACCGGCCGTCGGAGATCTCGACCGGGCAGTTCGCCATGCCACGATGGCCAGGTGATGGACCGGGCGGACGTCGTCGTCGTGGGCGCGGGCATCGTCGGACTCGCGACCGCGCGCGCGATCCAGGAGACCCAGCCGTCGGCGCGCGTCGTCGTGCTCGACAAGGAGGACGCCCCCGCGCGGCACCAGTCGGGCCGGAACTCCGGGGTGATCCATGCCGGCGTCTACTACGCGCCGGGCTCCGAGAAGGCCCGCATGTGCACCGCCGGGCGGATCTCGATGGTCGAGTACTGCCGCGCGCATGGCGTCGCGCACGAGGTGTGCGGGAAGGTCGTGGTCGCGCTCGACGACGAAGAGCGCGCCCGCTTGGCCGACCTCGAGCGCCGCTGCCGCGCCAACGGAGTCCGGGTCGAGGCGATCGGCCCCGAGCGGCTGCGCGAGATCGAGCCGCACGCCGCCGGCGTCGCCGCGCTCCACGTGCTCGACACGGGCATCGCCGACTACCCCGCGGTGTGCCGGTCGCTCGTGGCGGAGATCGAGGCCGCTGGCGGTTCCCTGCGCCTCGACACCGCGGTCCTCGCCGGTGCCGAGCACCCGGACGGGCTCGTGGTGGAGACGACCGGCGGCGCCGTCGCGGCGCGCCGGGTCGTGACCTGCGCGGGGCTCCAGGCCGACCGCGTGGCGGCCGCGGTGAGCGGGCCCGAGGCGGCGGCGGGGCTGCACATCGTGCCGTTCCGGGGTGAGTACTTCGAGCTGCGGCCCGAGCGGTCGCACCTCGTCCGCACGCTGATCTACCCCGTCCCCGACCCTCAGTTCCCGTTCCTCGGTGTGCACCTCACCCGCGGGATCGAAGGCCACGTGCACGTCGGCCCGAACGCCGTCCTCGCGCTCGCCCGGGAGGGGTACTCGTGGCGTGCCGTCGACGGCCGCGAGCTGCGGGACACGGTGAGCTTCCCGGGCTTCCGCAAGCTCGCCGCGAAGCACTGGCGCTTCGGCGCCACGGAGGTCGTGCGCTCCATCAGCCGGGGCCGGTTCACCCGGGCGCTGCAACGGCTCGTGCCCGAGGTCCGGTCGGCGGACCTGCGCCCGGCGCCGTCCGGCGTGCGGGCGCAGGCGGTGACATCCGCCGGCGACCTGGTGGACGACTTCGAGTTCCGCCGGGTCGGCCGGGCACTCCACGTGCTCAACGCGCCGTCGCCGGCCGCCACCGCATCGCTGGAGATCGGTCGCACGATCGCGGCGCGTCTCGACCTCGACGAAGGTTGACCGGGATTCCTCAGCCGCGGAAGCCGCCGCCGCTCGCCGGGCACGCGAGACCCGGCAGTCGAGCGGCGGGGACCTCAGAAAGCAGGGAGCGCCTCGTTCGCGGCGCGCAGGACCGCGAGGGACTGCTCCCAGCACTCGGCCTCGTGCGCGGTCATCTCCGGCATGAGCGGCCTGCTCGGACCGTCCGGGCCGAGCACGCACGGCAGGCTGGCGCACACGTCGTCGCCGACGCGGACGGACACCGGGATCAGCGCGCCGACCTCGTACGCGGTCGCGTGGATCAGGCCGCTCACCGTGAGCCCGATGCCCTGCACGGCCGCACCCTTGAGGTCGCGCACCTCGTAGGCCGCGTGGCGCACGTCCCGCTCGATCGCGTCGAGGCGCTCGGGATCGAGGGCGATGCCGCGCTGGGCCGCGAACTCGCGCAGCGGGAGCGTGCCGACCGTGGCGCTGCCCAGCAGAAAGACGGACGAGTCGCCGTGCTCGCCGACCACCCACGCGTGCACGCTGCGCGGGTGGACCCTGCACTCCTCCGCGATGCGCTGGGTCAGCCGGAGCGTGTCGAGCGACGTGCCCGACCCCATGACCGACACCGGCCGTCCCGCCCACCGGCGCGACAGGTACTCGGTGAGCACGTCGAGCGGGTTCGTGACGACGAGCGCGATGCGCGGCAGCTCCCCGGCCTCCACCGCGGTGGCCATGTCGTCCATGACCTCGAGGTTCGCCCGGAAGATGTCGAGGCGGGTCTCCCCGGCGGTTGTGTGGTGCCCGGCGGTGAGGACGAGGACGTCCTCCTCCTCGATCTCGTCCAGCCCGCGGCCCCGGATCTCGATGTGGGACAGCAACGGCCGGGCGTGGAGGAAGTCGAGCGCGAGCCCGTGCGCGGCCTCGGGCTTGCGGCTGTAGACCGTGACCCGGCCGGCGAGGCCGCGCATCACGATCGCGGACGCGGTCGCGACGCCCACCCCGCCCGCTCCGACGATCCCGACCCGAGGCCCTGCCATCGGTTGGAGCCTAACGACGCCGGCCGAGCCCTACTGCTCGGTGCCGCCGACGGACTCCAGGACCAGCGTCGGGTCGACCTGACGCGATCGGCAGACCCGATGCCACTACGTTGCGGGCCCGTGAGCCCATCCCGGAAGCCCACCCGCCGCCCGCCTGCGAAGAAGGCCCGGCCGCTCGGCCAGACCCAGACCAAGCCGTGGGTGCGCATGGTCGTCGTGGCCATCGTCGTGGTCCTCGCCGTGGGCACGGTCGTCGCGCTCTTCGCCGGCAACGACTCCGGAAGCTCGAAGTCGTCGAGCACCACCACGACGACGGGAACCCCCACCACGACGGTCGCCGCGATGCCGTCCGCCGCCGGCAAGCCGTGCGTGGCCGAGGTCGCCCCATTGCCCGCGGGCGCGCCGGCCGTCCCGGTCGAGGTCGGGCCCGCGCCCACGCAGCTGGTCACGAAGGACCTGCAGGTCGGAAGCGGCGAGACGGTGTCGCCGGGCGCGAACATCACCGTCGACTACGTCGGCGTCTCCTGCTCGACCGGCAAGGTCTTCGACACCTCCTACGGCAAGCAGCCCGCGACGCTCAGCCTCGACGGTGTCATCCCCGGGTGGACCAAGGGCATCCCGGGCATGAAGGTCGGCGGCACCCGCCTCCTCGGCATCCCGGCCGCCGACGCCTACGGCGCGACCGGCAGCCCGCCCGTCATCGCCCCGGACGAGGCACTCTGGTTCGTGGTCCAGCTCAAGGCGATCAACCCCGCTGCGGGCTAGTGCCCCGACCGACGGATCAGGCGACGCGGTGCGGGTCGATGCGCCGGGGACGTCGGGCGGAGCGCGGCATCCGGGTGCGGTACCCGGCCGCCGCCCGCGCCTCCTCGGACTCCCCGCCCCAGTAGCCGTATTCGCCGTGCTCGCGGGCCCACGCCCGACACGGGTTGAGCACCGGGCAGTCGGCACAGACGAGCGAGGCCTTCAGCTCCCGGACCACCCGGGTCTCCGGACGCTCGGCGGCGGTCCCGAAGAACAGCGATGTCTTTCCCGTGCACGCGGCGCGACGCGACCAGAGGCGGGCGTCGGGCTTGGTCACGGGAGCGGCTTTCACGGCAAGCGTGGCACTTGAGGGCGACATAGGACGTCAGTACCCCTCGCCCCTCGAGCCGAAACCAGGCCGCCGGGGTCACATCTTCTCGAGGACGTAATGCACGTTGGTGGTGACCCAGACGGGGTTGGACCGGTAGTGGTTGCGCTTCTGCAGGTTCGAGGCGGCATGGTGCAGCCACGTCAGGAGCAGGAGCGTCCCTTCCGGGAGCTCCCCGGCTCCGGGCCCCCCGGCGAGCAGGTGCCGCTCGCCGGGATCGAAGCCGTCCCCCCGGAGCAGGTCGCGCACGACCGGCCCGAACTCTCGCCGGCGGTCGTGCACCCGCGCGGTCAGGACCAGCGTCATCACGTCGAGCGCCGAGACTCCGGGCCCCGCCCGCTCCCAGTCGACGATGCCGGTGACCCTCCCCTCCGTGGTGGTGAGCACGTTGCCCAGCCAGAAGTCGCCGTGCACCAGGCACGTCGTCAGCACTCGCCCGGAGAGCTCCTCGCGCAGGCGCGCACCAATGCGATCCAGAGCGGCGTGATCGTACCCCGCGCGCAGCCGGTTGGCGGCCGTCGAGCGCAGCACGGTGACGGGGTCGTCGACCCAGATCCGCAGCACCCCCTCGTCGACGGGGGTCTCGGTCGCGGTCGCCGCGTGGAGGACGCGGATCGCGGCGGCCGCGTTCGCGGCGACGACGCCCGGGCCGAGGCGCGACGCGGCGCGGCGTGCATCCTCCCCCGGGACGTGCGTCTCGACCAGCCAGGGTCGGCCGGCCGCTTCCCCGGATGCGAGCGGGGCCGGCGCGAGCGCACGCCACGCCGGAGGGATCGACTGGGCTCGGACAGCCCGTAGCGCCCCCGCGTGGCAGCGGAGGCTGCGTGCGCCGAAGTCCGTGCGCGCGAACCGCAGCACCGCGAGATGGTCGTCGTCGCGCGAGCGGACGACGACTGCTCCGAGGTCGGGATCCGCCCGGGCCACGCCGACCTGCTCCCAGCCCGTTGCGGCCTGGAGCGCGGCCTGCGCGGCCCCGGCCGCATGGTTGCGGGCCAGCGTCGGGTGCGGGATCCGATGCAACGGCACGCGTGGGATCCACGTCGTGCGGAGCTCGGTGAGCAGCAGCACGATCGCGATGAATGACTGCGCCACGAGCCACGCGACCCCGACACCGGTCAGTCCGTACCGGTCGAGGAGCACGACAGAGAGCCCCATCACGCTGAGGGCCATCGTGGCTGTGACGACCACGACGGCCCGCATCCGGCGCTGGACCCGGGCCGCGCTGAGGAACGTCGTGATCACGACGTTCGGGATCGCCGAGAGGACGAGCAGCGGGAGCACGATCGACGCGCCGCGCGCGTAGTCCGGCCCGAGCAGCCGGAGGATGAGCGGAGAGAGCGCGGCCACCGCGATCGCGAGCGGCACCACGATCTTGCCGCTCTGGGCCAGCGTCCGGAGCGCGAACTCGTACAGCCGCTGCGGGGCGCGGGCACCTTCGGTCACAAGCGACATGCCGAGGTTCCGGCTCAGCAGGTAGATCGCGTAGGCGATGGTCCACGACAGGTAGAAGTAGGCGCTCTGCTTCGGTCCCGCGATCGCGAGGACGACCAGTGGCAGGAGGCTCGTGGTCCCGGTCCACAGCAACGACGCGAAGTAGTCCGCGCTGAGGTAGCGCCCGAGATCCCGGGGATGGATCGGCTCGACAACCGCCTCTCGGTCGGCGACGTGGCGAGGAAAGAGCCGCCGGAACACGAGGACGTTGATCGGGACGACGATCAGCACCAGCGGCAAGGTCCACGACGCGAAGATGCCCGTCTTCGGCAGCGCGGTGGCGAGCGCGACCAGCAGGACGATCTTCACCACGCCGAAGATCACGTTCTCGATCAGGACCCAGTCGGCCCGGCCGAGTCCGGTCAGCACCGAGTCCTCGAGCTGGAACACCACCCACAGCGCGGTCGCGGCGACGAACGTCAGCACCGCGAGCGGGTTGTCGCTCACGAGGTTCGTCAGCTCGGGCGACCATGTCTCGATGCCGCCGACGTAGATCAGCGCGGCGACGACCGCGAGTCCGCCGGCGACGGCGTAGGACCACCCGACCAGGCGCGGCGTGCGACGCCCCGACGTCGGCACGAAGCGGTTCAAGCCGTTGGTGAGGTTCAGATGCGCGAGGTTGGCGAGGAACGTCATCGATGCAAGCAGTGCGGAGTTCCGGCCCACATCGGCCGGGGTGTACCGGCGCGCCGCGAGCAGCCAGTAGAGGAACCCGAGCAGCGAGGTCGCGCCGGTCGCGACGACGAGGGCGTAGCCGTTGCGGTACAGCGGCGAGCGCAGGTGCTCGACGACCCGGGCCGGGAGGCGCGCGACGACCCAGCTCGGGATGCCGGGGATCGCGATGGGCGCCGCGCTCATGGCTCGTGGAAGCCGATCGCCCGCTTGACGACGGTGCGGGCCAGGTGATCGGCCCGCGTGATCGGCAGCCGTTCGAGCCTCAGCTCCGGGTAGTCCACGGGCTGGGCGCCGAACCGCTCCTTGTAGTGGGCGAGCGACGCCGACCCACCGGACTCACCCAGGTGGAACGCGCCGGCACCGGAGCCGCATGCGGCGCGGATCGCGTGCCACATCAGGAGGTCGTTGGCCCGCAGCGGTCCCGCGCGCGCCTTGTCCATCGCGCCCCGCGTGTAGTGCGCGTTGACACCAGAGAGCACGATGATCGACGCGACCGCGTGTCCGGCGTGGCGCGCGACCCACTGATGGCAACCGCCGTCCAGGTGGCGCGCGATCCGCTGCCACTTCGCGAGCGTGTCGCGAAACCGCGTCCGGAACCGCGCCAGTGCGGCGGGCTCGTGCTGCTGCGCGGCCCAACGCGCTTCGGAGCACGCGTAGAGCTCGAAGAACTCCGCCAAGAGCCGGCCACTCGTGTCGTGCTCGATCTCGACGCCCGACCGCTCGGCCTTGCGCACCGCGCGCCGGCGGCTCTCGGAGAAGCCCTTCCAGACAACGTCGACCCCGCCGGACAGGTCGAGGACGTGCGCGCGCCGGGGGATCTGCAGCGCCCGCGCGGGCGCAGCCGCCCGGTAGAGCCTGCCGTGGCGCGGGTTGGGTCGGATGCTCTGGCGCAGCACCGCGCGGGCGGTGAGGTCGTCGAGCGCGATGCGCAGGTCGTCGGGGGTCACCCCGCCCTCGGCGACGATCCCGCCGAAGCCCCAGTGCGCGGGCATCGACGCCTCGACCCCGTGGGACCCGGCGCCCCGTCGGCGGGCGAGCGGAACCACGATGCAGCGGCCGTCGGCCGCCCGGTAGGACCGGGTCGCGTCGATCCATGACCCGCCCGAGCAGAGCGCGTCCATCCAGCGGGGCTGCTGGGTCGGGAGCGCGTCGGGATCCGAGCGCCAGACCGCCTCCCAGTGGGCACGCGACACGGTGCCTCCGACCTCCCTGTCCGCGGCGGTGCGCCCACCGATCCCCCGACCGTCCTCCGTGACGAGCGGGTCCATCCTAGGTGCACCGGCGGAGCCGCGGGCTGCCCGGGCAGACTGTCCGGGAACCGAGGAGACCGACATGCCGACCCTGGACCTGCGCACCCGCAACGCCGACTCGATCCGCGAGCTCGACATCACCGACTTCTTCGACGGGGAGCTGCCCGCGCTGGCCGTCGAACACTCGCACCTCGCGGTGCCGGGCGCACTCGAGCTCGGCGTCGCGCCGTTCACGCTCGCGTGCCCGGCGGGCGAATGGACGCTGCGCATCGACGGCGACGAGGTCGTGGTCGGGCGGGGCGACGGCGGACCGGACAGCGGCCGGGTGTTCCTCAGCGACGACGAGGTCACGAAGCTCGTCAACGACCTGATCACGCCGATGACCCTGGTCGCGTCGGCGGGCACGCACGTCCAGCGGGGCGACCACGGCAACTTCCTCGACTGGTGGGTCGTGCTGCGCTCCCTGATCGATGCTCGGCCCGCGCACACCGCGGCGTCGGTCTCGTTCCGTGCCGCGGACGGGTCGCCGCTCGATCTCGACCGCGCCTTCGGCCCCGACGACACCGACGCCGAGATGGCCCAGTTCCTGGCCGAAGCCGGGTTCCTCCACCTGGCCGGCTGGTTCGACCCGGCCGAGATGCACGCGATCAGCGCGGAGATGGACGCGGCCTTCCCGCACTACGCACCCGAGGACGGGAACTCGTGGTGGGCCGAGACCGCGGACGGGACGCGCCGCGCCGTGCGGCTCCAGCGCTTCGAAGAGCGCAGCCCGACCTTCGCGGGCCTGCTCGCCGACGAGCGCTTCCTGCGCGTCGGGCGACTCACCGGCGACGACTACGAGGCCCGGACCGGGGGTGAGGCGCTCGAGAAGCCCATCGGTGTCGTCAAGGGGATCTCGGACCTGATGTGGCACAAGGACTGCGCGCTCGGGATGCACTCCTACCGCTGCTGCGGACTGACGGTCGGCATCTCCGTCACCGGCGCGGACGAGGGCTCGGGCCAGCTCGCGGTCGTGCCGGGCTCGCACCGTGCGCTCGTCCAGCCCGGCTTCTACCGGAAGACCTGGGGGCTGCCGGTGCGCCAGCTGCCGACGGACACCGGCGACGTGACCGTGCACTGCTCCTGCACGTTCCACATGAGCCACGCGCCGGTGACCTCGGAGCGGCGCGTCATCTACACCGGCTTCGGCCTCGCCAGCCACGACGATCGACCGCTCGAGCACGCGGCGGAGGTCCGGGTCATCCGCGAGGAGGCGCACCGGAAGGTCTCACAGGCCCCCGGCACGGTGGTCTGACGGCTCGGCGTCGATCCACGCCGCCACTCACGCCGGGCACGGGTTCGGGGCGAGGGAGGCCGGCGCGCGGGTCGGGTGGTGTGCCGCGAGCGCCCGCACGTGCGCGGCGAGGCCGGCGATGCCCGGCGCCACGAGGCAGACGTCGGCACCGTCGTCGATGAAGGCCACCACGGACCGTGGGGTGCAGTCGTGCTCGTCGTCGAGCAGCACGATGATCCCGAGGTCGCGGGCTCGCGCCCGGGTCGCGCGGACGAGCGGCGCGGTCGCCTCGTCGAGGACGATCACACCCGACGTCGCGGCGATGCCGTCGGCCACCGCGTAGCCCGATCCCAACAGCTCCTGCAGCGCCCACTGCCGGTTCGACAGCGACGGTGCCAGACCCACCTCGACGACACCCATCCGACCACTCCTTCTTCCGAGGTCTCCGGCCCGCCGACGCCGGCCGATCTGCGGCCAGCATCGGGACCGGGGGTAAGAGGGCGCGCGCCGAGTTCGAAGAACCACGTAAGAAGCCCCGTCGGCGCGCGGCGGGTCGGGTCAGCGCAGGGCGAAGCCCCCGGGGTGCTCGTCCACCTCGGGAACGTGCGTGGCCAGGACCCGGCCCCCGCTCGCGAGCCGCGCCGGCAGGCCGGCGACCAGGCCGGCGTCGCTCGCGACGTGAAAGCCGCGGGCGCGGAGCTGCGGGTGGTCGGTCGCCTGCTCGGGGGTCAGCACCGGCGTCGCGGGCGCGCCCTGCTCGACCAACCGGGCCAGCACCTCGTCGCGATCGAGCCGGGAGACGGCACCGGCGACGGCGGCGTCGACCTCGGCGGCGCGCGCGAGACGCTCGTCGAAGCGCAGGCCGAGGAGCGCGTCGAGGCCGAGCGCGCGGCAGATGGCGTCCCAGAGCCGCGGCTCGCCCAGCACACCGAGCGCGACCCACTCGCCGTCGCGGGCGCGGAACACGCCGTAGCCCGGTGAGCCGGCCGTCGGGCCGTCCGCGTCGACGTGGACGGTGCCCGAGCGCGGCCCGACCCACCACGCGACGACGTCTGCCATCGCGACGTCGATCCGCTCGCCGGTCCCGTGCGACAGGCGGCGCGCCCATGCCGCGCAGATCAGGAGCGCGCAGACCGTCCCACCCTCGAGGTCGGCGGCCGGCAGCCGCGGCACCTCGGGATCCGCGCCGCCGCGGGGCGCGACCGCGCCGGCGATCGCCTGGAAGTTGAGGTCGTGACCGGGCACGTCCCGCAGCGGCCCGTCCTGGCCGAAGCCGGAGAGCGAGCAGTAGATGACGTCGGGACGGAGCGCGACGACGCTCTCGTACCCGACCCCGAGGCGGTCGGCGACGCCGGGCCGCCAGCTCTCGCACACCACGTCCGCCTCGGCCACGAGCTCGTGCGCCCGGGCGCGCCCGGCGTCGCTGCGCAGGTTGAGGACGACGCTGCGCTTGCCCCGGGCCACCGAGGCGAAGATGTCGGGATACGCGCGGATCGGGTCGCCGCCCGGAGGCTCGACCTTGAGCACCTCGGCGCCCAGGTCGGCCAGGATCTGCGTCGCGTGCGGCATCGGCCGGTACGCCGACAGGTCGAGGACCCGCATCCCGGCGAGCAGCCCGCCGGCCGCGGGAGGGCCGGTCACCGGAGATCCCGGGGGATGCGTAGCTCGGGCGGCGGCGGCCCGTCCGGGAACGTGGAGATCACGAGCTGCGTCGCGTACGCGGCAGAGGGTGCGGGACTCCGCGTCCCAGAGCTCCATCTCGAGCGAGGCGTAGCCGTCGCCCGCGTGGCGGGCCCGGTTGCGCGCGAGGACCCATTCGCCGCGGTGCTCCCCGAGCAGGTGCACGGTGAGGTCCGCGCTCGGTGCCCACCACTCGGGGAGGCCGCCGCCCATCCGCTCGCCGATCGCGCCGGGCATCGTGTCGCTCAGCGTCAGCAGCGCGAGCGGGTGGAGCCGACCGTCGTTGAGGCGGGGCGCGTCGTCGAACCGGTACCAGTACACCCGCTCCGACGACGAGGACTCGAACTCCTCCCACGGCGCGTGCCCGAGCGCGGCTCGACCCTCGACGTGGTGGCGCCAGTACGCGAACGGCACGCGCGCGCCCGGCTCGTCGGGCGGGCCCTCGCGGAACGACGGGCACTCGTCCGGGGGTGGCGCGTCGGGGACCTCGAGGTCGGTGAACCCGAAGCCGACCCGGGGCGCGCCGAACACCGCCACCGCCGTGGTCCCGGCGGGCTCGCCCGCCGACCGCACCGTGGCGGTCGCCTGCGCCGTCGACCGGCCGCGGCGGAGCACGCGCACGTCGATGTCGACCGGTCCGGTGCGCACCGGCGCCGCGAACACCGCGGTGATGGAGCGCAGCGAGAGCGCCGGCGCGTCGAGCGCGGCGGCCATCGCGCTCGCAGCCACCCCGGCGACGATGCCGCCCTGGGGCACGGAGAGCGCGCACCACTCCTCGCTGAGCTCCCCCCGGTACGTGTGCTCCGCGGCGCCGTCGCGTGCGACGGCAATCTCACGCTCGAACGCCCTCACGACGGTGCAGCCTGGCGCGACGCGACGGAGCGCGCCAACGAGATGCGTCGTGTCCGGATCCGTCGGCTCCCCGTCCTTGTGCCCGCCCCGGTTCGGGCGCAGGCTGGGCGACATGCAGATCGCCTTGGTCCTCTATCCCCGGTTCACCGCCCTCGACATCGTCGGCCCGTTCCAGACGCTCGCCGACCTGCCGGGGGCGGACGTCGTGTTCGTCGCGGAGGAGCGCGGCCCGGTGCTCGACCACACCGGTCGCCTCGCCCTCGTCGCCACCGCGTCGTTCGCCGAGATCACGGCTCCCGACGTCGTCGTCGTCCCGGGCGGCTTCGCGGATCTGGACGCGGGCCCCGACCACCCGGTGGTCAGGTGGATCCGCGCCGTACACCCGACCACGACGTGGACGACGAGCGTGTGCACCGGCGCGATCTTCCTCGCGCTCGCCGGCGTGCTCGACGGCGAGGACGCCACGACCCATTGGGGCGCCTACGAGCGGCTGCGTGCGCTCGGCGCCCGGCCCACCGAGGAGCGCGTCGTCGAGCGCGGCAAGGTGATCACCGGCGCCGGCGTGTCGGCCGGCATCGATATGGGACTCACGCTCGTGGCGAGGCTCTTCGACGACGAGGTCGCGAAGTCCGTGCAGCTGGCGATCGAGTACGACCCGCAGCCACCGTTCGACGCCGGGGCGCCGAGCAAGGTCTCACCCGAGCTCCTCACCTTCGTCGCCGAGATCATGGGGCGACCTGACCGCCGAACTTGCGTCAGTTGAGCCGCTCCACGCGGCTCGAGCGACGCAAGTTCGGGATGATCGGTTCAGGCGCCCGGGCACGAGAGCGCGCGCCTGAGCTTCCGGAGGTTCGCCCGCATCACCGACGCCCAGTCGTCGTGCCGTGCGACCTCGCGGTCCGTGAGGCTCTCGAGCGGGTTCAGCGTTTCGGTCCGGACGCCACCGGCTTCGCGCGCGAGCGCATCGGCGACCCTCGGCGAGACCAGGTCCTCGGTGAAGATCGTGGTGATGTGCTGGCTCCGCACCAGGTCGGCGAGCTGTGCGAGGCGCTGCGCGTTCGGCTCCTCGTCGGGCGAGATGCCGGCGATGCCCTGCTGCCGGAGCCCGTACTGCCTCGCGAGGTAGCCGAACGCCTCGTGCGCGGTCACGATCGTGTGGCGCACGCAGTCGCGCAGCCCTGACGCGTAGTCCCCGCCGACCGCACCGATCTCGCGTCGGTACGCCGCCGCGTTGCGGCGGAACACCGCGGCACAGCGCGGCTCGGCCTTGGTCAGCGCGCCGGACACTGCGTCGACCAGCCTCGCGTAGAGCACGGGATCGAGCCACACATGCGGGTCCAGCGTGTTGACCGCGTCCGCCGCGCTCCGGTCCCGCTCGTCGGCGACCCGCTTGCCCGCGGCGTCGACGCCGATCCGGTCGAGCAGCTCGACCGTCGTGCCATCGCGCTGGTCGGCCGCCTTCTCCACCGCGGGCTGGAACCCGTGCCCCATCACGAAGACCACCTTGGCGTCCTCGATCGCGTCGACCTGGTCGGGCACGAGCTCGAGGTCGTGCGGCTCTGCACCCGCCGGCGTGAGGTTCGTCACCGCGACGCATCGGCCACCGACCCGTTGCGCCGCGGCCGCGACGGGATAGAAGGCCGCGACGACCTTGATCCGCCCACCCTCGCTGGAGCTGTGGGTCCCGCTCGTGCACCCGGCGCCCAGCACCACCGCGGCCACGACGACCGCCGTCCAGCGTCCCAACCGGGTCCTCCGCATCGCGTCGCCGTTCCTCGAGGTGACTTTGAGAATCGGTCTCATTACTATCACCGACGTCAAGCCACGTACCATCCGGACCGCGACCCACGAAGGAGGACAGGTGGAGGTCATCGCCGCGGACGACGTCACCTTCGCCTACGGGTCGGAGGCGGTCCTCGAGCGCGTCCGCCTGCACGTGGGCGCCGGGGAGTTCGTCGCGCTCGTCGGTCCGAACGGTTCGGGGAAGTCGACCCTCGTCCGCATCCTCGTCGGGCTGCTGACGCCCACCTCCGGTACCGTCCGCGTCTTCGGCGAGCCGCCGCGCCGGCTCTCGGACCGTGCGCGCCTGGGCTATGTGCCCCAACGGCCACACATCGCCGGGGCGCTGCCCGCCACTGTCGACGAGATCGTCGCCGCCGGCCGGCTCGCCCGGCGCGGGTGGTGGCGGCGACCGCGCCGCGCGGACCGGCTCGCGGTCGACGCCGCGATCGAAGCGGTCGCGCTCGGAGACCTCCACCGCCGGCCCATCGGCGAGCTCTCCGGCGGCCAGCAGCAGCGGGTGATGATCGCGAAGGCGCTCGCGGCCGAGCCCGAGCTGCTCGTGCTCGACGAGCCGGTCGCCGGGGTGGACGCGGAGTCCCAGCGTCTGTTCCGCGACGCGCTGGTGCACATGGTCCGGGACCGCGGCGGCGCGGTGGTGCTGGTGTCCCACGAGCTCGGCGCGGTCGCCGACGACCTGGACCGGGTCGTCGTGCTCAAGCGGGCCGTGCTCTTCGACGGGCCGCCCGCGGATCTGGCCGCGACCGGCGTGAGCCTCGGCATCCATCAGGACGACCTTCCCCTCTGGCTCGAGACGCTGCGATGAGCCTCGCCCTGCTCGCGCTCCCGTACCCCTTCGACCGCGACTACATGCAGCTCGCGCTCGCCGCGGGGCTGGTCGTCGCCGCGTGCGCACCGCTGATCGGCGCCTTCCTGGTGGAGAAGCAGCTCTCGCTGCTGGGCGACGGCCTGGGCCACCTCGCGTTCGCCGGCGTTGCGATCGGCCTGCTCCTCGCGGTGTCGCCGCTCTGGGTCGCGCTGATCGTCACCGTCGTGGGCGCGCTGGCCCTCGAGTACCTGCGCGCGCGGGGCAAGGCATCCGGGGATCTGGTGCTCGCCCTCTTCTTCTACGGCGGGATCGCGGCCGGTGCGGTGGTCGCCAGCCGCGCGACCGCCGAGGGGCGCAGTGTGAACGTGCTCCCCTACCTCTTCGGCTCGATCCTCACCGTCACGCCGAACGACGTCTGGCTCGTCGTGGGCCTCGGCGTCGTGATCGTCGGCAGCGTGGCGATCGCGGGCCGGGCGCTGTTCGCCATCGTGATCGACGAGGAATCGGCGCGGGTGTCGGGCCTGCCCGTCAATCTGCTGAACGGCCTGCTCGTCGCGCTGGCCGCGGTCACCATCGTCGCGGCCACCCAGGTCGTCGGGACGCTGCTCGTCGCCGCACTGATGGTCCTCCCGGTCGCGTCGGGCCGGCTCCTCGCCCGCTCCTTCCGGGCGACGGTCCTCGTCGCGGTGGGGGTCGGCATCCTCTCCGTCGTCGCCGGCCTCGCCGCGGCGAGGCTCTGGGCGGTGGCTCCGGGCGGCGCGATCGTGCTCGTCGCGGGCGGCGTCTTCTCGGTCACCGCGGGCGTCACCGGTCTCCGGCGCGCCAACATCGCGAACCTCCTCAGCGGACCCGGCCACTGACCCGAAGATCCCCGGAGCGCGATCGCCTCGGCTGCGGGGCCCACCGCGCTCCGGCGGCCCGACCGGTTGTCCGCGCCGGGAGGCTCAGGCGCAGCGCTCGCAGAGGCCGAAGAGGTCGAGCCGGTGGCGCTCGGTCTTGAACCCCGTGCGGCGCGCGATCTGGCGGGCGACGTCACGGACCGACTGCTCGATCGACGCGGTCGCGGGCACGTCCTCGACGGTGCCGCAACTCGAGCACACGACGTGGTGGTGGTGCTCGGTCAGCTCCTCGACGAGCTCGTAGTAGGCGAAGTCGCCGCGAGCGACGACGCGGTGCACGACGTCGGCCTGCTCGAGCACCGCGAGGTTGCGGTACACGCTGCTCACCGCGAGGTCGGGCCGCGCGTCCCGGATCTCCGCGATCGTCAGCGGCCCGTTACCCGACCGGGCCAGGACCTCGAGCAGGGCCTCCCGGTTCGGGGTCAGGCGCTGGTTCGCCCGGCCGAGGCGCACCAGCACGGTCTCCCGGAGACCATCGGGGAGCTGATCGCTCCGTCGGGTCGTCACCACGCAGTCAGTGTACGCCAGGCGGTCCCCGGCCACGCCGGGGTCCACCCGCCGCGCGGCCGCGTCTTCAGGACTCCCGCGCCGCGCGCTGCGCGCGGCGCCAGACCGTACGGTACGACTCGAGGCCGTCGAGCGAGAGCCAGCTCTCGGGACCGGCGGCGATGGCCACCCGCTCGGGCACGCTCCCCCACACCGGCACGTTGGCCTCGATCCACGCCGCGACGACGTCCTGGTAGTCGCGCGTGTACGTCCGCGCCGAGCAGATCACCAGCCCCACCGGGAGCTTGCGGGGGACGAGGTCGAGGACGGCTTCGACTCTCGCGGTCTCGACCCCACCGATGCGGGTCGGGACGATGACCACGTCCGCGACGTCGATCGCCTTCGCGAGCAGCCGCTCGTTGCCGGGCGGTGTGTCGACGACCGCGACGTCCTCCTCACCGATGCGGCTGAGCGCCTTGGTCAGGAGCCGCTCGGTCGGTGCCTCGACCAGCGTGACCCGCTCGAATCCCTCGTCGTCGGCGTTCTCGATCCAGTCGGCCGCGCTGGCCTGCGGGTCGGCGTCGACCACCGTGGCGGTCCGCTTGTTCGACGCCGCGACCGCCGACAGGTACACGGTCGTCGTCGTCTTGCCGACGCCGCCCTTCAATGCCGCCACCACCACGATCATCGCCGGAAGGTAGCGAGTCGGACGGGTGGGCGGCCAGTGCGCGGATCTGCGGGCCGGGCCGGGATCCAGGGGCCCGGACGGGACTTGGACGGTTCTTACGTCGCTCCCAGGGGCGCCTTACGGGGGGCAGGTTGAGTGGTCGTCACCCCCCACGCAGACGAAAGGAGGCACCCACATGAAGCTTCGTCGCACGTTGGCCATGGTGTCGGTGGCGACCATCGCCGCCGTCGGCGCCGGTGGCGCGACCGCCCCGTCGGGCGGATCGGGAAGCTCGGCCAACTGCCCGAACATGTGACCCCCGCTCGCGGTGCACGACCGCGAGCATCCCCGGCCGGTGGCGCGCCGCCGCGGCTCCCCCCGCCGCGGCGTCGCGCCACCGGCCCTCCCCTCCGATCGAGAGAGGAAGGAATGGTGGCCCGACGCCTGACCGCGGTCGTGATCGTGGCCCTGCTGGTCGCGAGCTGCGCCGGCGGCGCGGGCAGTGCAGCCACACCGGCGAAGCTGGTGAGCATCTGTCGTTCGAGCCCGACGGGACCGGCCTCCGCGTCGAGGCGTCCGGCATCCGGGCACCCGTCGGGCTCGCGTACTTCCCCGGGACCAGCCACCTGTACGTCACCATGAACCAGCGCGACAAGCTCGGCGCGCGGACTCCCGGCGACTGGCTCGCGGTGGTCCGGCACGGCCAGCGGTGGGGGTTCCCGGCCTGTTACGGCCAGGGCGGAGCCGTGTGCAAGGGCGTGGCGTCGCCGACCGCGATCCTCGATCGACACGCGGCCGCGAGCGGCGTCGCCATCGTCACCGGGCAGCTCGGCTCCACCGTTGGCACCGCCGCCGTCGTCGCCGAGTGGGCGAAGGCGAGCATCCTCCGGGTGCGCCTGCGCCACGAAGGATCACGCGCGACCGGCAGGGCGGAGCCGTTCCTCACCGGGTTCAAGAGCCCGGAGCCGGTGCTCGTGCGCGCCGACGGCACCCTGCTCGTCGGCGACTGGACCACCGGCAGGGTGTACGCGATCCAGAGCGCTGAGTCGTACGTGACTAGAGGCCCGGGCTCGAGTGCATGATGCCGCCGTCCGCGAACACCGTCGTCGCGGTGAGGTAGCTCGCGTGCTTGCCGGCGAGGAACGCGACCACGTTCCCGATCTCCTCGGGCTTCGCCATCCGTCCGACCGGGATCGCGGCGTCGAGGACCTGCAGCAGCTTCGGATCGTTCATCGTGACGGTGTTGATCGGCGTCTCGACCGCGCCGGGCCCGACCCCCACCACGAGAACGCCGTGCGGGCCGAGCTCGACACCCGCGGTGCGGGTCAGCATGCGCATCCCACCCTTCGAGACGCAATACGCGGTGTTCCCGGGCATCGGCCAGTCCTCGTGCACTGACGTCACGTTGATGATCCGTCCGCCGTCACCCTGGGCGATCATCTGCTTCGCCGCGATCTGTGTGCCGAAGAACGCGCTCTTGAGGTTGATCTCGAGCACCTTCTCGTACTGCTGCTCGGTGGTGTCGAGGACCGACGTGCGCGTCTCGATGCCGGCGTTGTTCACCATGATGTCGAGCCGGCCGAACTCCTTGACGCTCGCGTCGACGAGCTTCTGCAGGTCGTCGACCTTGCTGACGTCCGCCTGGACACCGATCGCCCGGCCGCCGAGCTTCACGATCTGCGCCTCGAGCGCCTCGGTCGCGTCGGGATCGACCACCCAGTCGATCACGATGTTGGCGTGCTGCTCGGCGAGGGCCAGCACGATGGACTTGCCGATGCCGCTGTTGCCCCCGGTCACGATGGCGACCTTGCCGCTCAGGCTCATGTCCGCTGCTCCCTCGGTCGAATCATCCTGTCGGCATGATGTGCCAGGTTCTGGACTGCACCAGGATCTCACCACGAATCGCACCCCGGATGGATCTCGCCCGCCCAAGGAGCCCGAACGGCAATGAGCACGTCTCCTCGCAAGATCTCCGAAGGACGACCGCCCGACCGCGACCGGGCGGCGTCCTCCGGCGGCACGCCCGAGCCCGCCAGCGGCTTCCCGCCGATCGCCGACTACGCGTTCCTGTCCGACTGCGAGGTCAGCACGCTGATCGCGCCCGACGGCAGCGTGGAGTGGCTGTGCCTCCCCCGCCCGGACTCGCCGAGCCTGTTCGACCGCGCTGCTCGACCGGGCGGCCGGCCAGTTCCGGTTCGGCCCGTCACACGCGCTGGTGCCGGACTCGCGCCGGTACGTCCCCGGCACCAACGTCCTCGAGACGACATGGCACACGCCCACCGGATGGCTCACGGTGAAGGACCTGCTCGTCATGGGTCCGCCCGACATCGGCCGGCGCCGCGCCGACTACCGGCGGGTCCCCGGCGACGCGGCCGCGCAGGGAACGCTGCTGCGCGTCGCGACCTGCTTCGGTGGGCGCGTCGAGATCCTCGTCAGCTGCCTGCCCCTGTTCGACTACGGCCGCGTGATCGGTGAGTGGAGCTACGACGGGTCCGGGTACGACCGGTTGCTGCTCGCGTCCGGCGACCTGTCGATCGAGGTGGAGAGCAGCCTCGCGCTCGGGATCCTCGGCGCCCGGACCTACGGCCGCACCACGCTCGAGCACGGCGAGTCCGCGTACGTCTCGTTCTCCTGGGGCGGGCACGGGCCGTCGAGCGTCGACGAGGCGCTCGCCCAGCTCGACGCCACGGAGCTGTTCTGGCGCGAGTGGATGAGCATGGCGGACTTCCCCGACCACGACTTCCGCCCGTACATGGAGCGCAGCGCGCTCGCGCTCAAGGGGCTCAGCTACGCGCCAACCGGGGCGATCATGGCCGCGGGAACGACGTCGCTCCCGGAGACCCCGGGCGGCGAGCGCAACTGGGACTACCGCTACACGTGGATCCGCGACACCGCGTTCATGCTGCGCGCGCTGCACGCGCTCGGCTTCGACTGGGAGGCGTTCGAGTACTTCGCCTTCATTCTCGACGCGCTCGGCGGCACCGGGGCGGCGGCGGGAGGCAAGTTCGAGCTCCAGATCATGTACGGGATCGGTGGCGAGACGGAGCTGACCGAGAGCACGCTCGACCATCTCTCGGGCTACGGCGGCGCGAAGCCGGTCCGTATCGGGAACGGCGCCTACAACCAGCAGCAGCACGACGTCTGGGGGATGCTCCTCGACTCCATCTGCGAGCACCAGCGCCAGGGGGGCCAGATCCCGGTCCGGCTCTGGGAGGGCATCGCCGGACTCGTCGACACCGCCATCGAGCGGGCACCCGAGCCGGACCAGGGCATCTGGGAGATGCGGGGCGAACCGAAGGACTTCGTCGCATCGAAGGTCATGTGCTGGGTCGCCGCCGCACGGGGCGCGCACCTCGCCCGCCAGCGTCGCGACCACGAGCGGGCCGACCGCTGGACGCAGGCCGCGGACGACATCAAGGCCGAGGTGCTGGCCAAGGGTGTCTCCGATCGGGGCGTGTTCCGCCAGCACTACGACACCGACGACCTCGACGCGTCGCTGCTCCTCATCCCGATCATGGGCTTCCTCCCCCACGACGACGAGCGGGTGCGCGCGACGGTCCTCGCGATCGCCGACGAGCTCACCAAGGACGACCTCGTGCTCCGGTACCGGGTCGACCGGTCCGACGACGGGCTCTCCGGCGAGGAGGGCACGTTCACGATCTGCTCGTTCTGGCTGGTCTCGGCACTGGCGCTGGTCGACGAGGTGGAGCGGGCACGCAAGCTCTTCTCGAAGCTGCTGTCGTTCGCCGGCCCGCTGCTCCTCTACGCGGAGGAGATCGACACGACGACGGGCCAGCACCTGGGAAACTTCCCCCAGGCCTTCACCCATCTGGCGCTCATCGACGCGGCGCGCCGGCTGATCGCGTCCGAGACCGACGACTGAGAGCGAGGAACCGCATGCACGTCCTCATCGGTACGGACGGGTCGGACGACGCGATCACCGCCGCGACACGTGCGCTGCCGTTGCTCGCCACTCCCGACACGATCACCATCGCCTGCGTGGTGGAGCCTTCGGGGCTGGAGACCGCGGGGCTCGAGTCAGGGTTCGGTGGCGGGATCGCGAGCCCGGCGGAGATCGCGGACGAGCAGGCGGCCGCGGCCCAGACCGCCACGGCCGCGATCGAGCGCACCGCCGCGGCGCTCGACACGAGCGCGACCGTGGACCGGCGGATCGAGTACGGCGACGCGGGCTCGACGATGGTGCACCTCGCGGACCAGCTCGGCGTCGACCTCGTGGTGGTCGGCTCCCGCGGCCGCGGCGCGATCCGGCGCGCGCTCATGGGCTCGGTGAGCACGCACGTGGCGAACAACGCGCCGTGCCCGGTCGTCGTCGTCCGGGTGAAGGACTGACCCCCGGCCGGCTCGCATCGGCAAAGACCGCCGCCGGCCATCCGGCGACCGCGCTGCGGCGATCGGACGGCGGAGATCTTCAAAGAGGCGCATCAAGGCGGCGATCGAGCCTGACGGCCTCGCGCTCCTCGTGGCGCATCCACTGGTACAGGACGATCGCGAGCGCGGCGAGGCCGAACAGCTCCCCGAAGCCCCAGAGGATCCCGGCGCCGAGTCGCTGGTCGCCGAGCGCGCTCGAGAGCCACGGCCGGGACACCTGCGCGTACCAGTCCTTCGCGAGCACGGTGTCCGTGCCGAGCAGGGCCACACCCAGGAACGCGTGGAACGGGAGCACCACCGCGACGAAGAGCAGGCGGGCGCCGTACCCGAGCGACCGCGGCATCGGGTCGACGCCGACGACGTAGACCATGAAGAGGCAGCCGACCACGATGAAATGAGCGTGCACGAGGACGTGCACCCACGGATCGCGCAACGACAGCTCGTAGAGCCCGGTGAAGTACAGGACGACCAAAGTCCCGCCGAACAGCACCCAGACCACGACCGGATGCGTGACCACGCCCACCGGTCGGCTGCGGAGCGCGCGGAGCCAGCGCTCCTGCGCCGGGCGGTGGCTCGCCTGGAGCGCGAGCGTCACCGGTGCGCCGAGCACCAGGAACAACGGCGCGACCATGCCGAGCGCGAGGTGCTGGACGACGTGGAGGCTGAACAGCACGGTGTCGTAGCCGGCCAGGCCCGACTGGGTGGAGAACACGATCAGCGCGAGCCCGATGCCGAAGCACACCGAACGGTGCACCGGCCACCTACGACCCCGTGCCGCGAGCCGCCGCACCCCGGTGAGGTAGGCGGCGCCGGCGAGCAGCGTGAGCACGAAGAGCGGGTCGATCGACCAGTCGCCCAGCAGTGACGACCACGTCGGCTTCCCGGGCGCCAGGGCACCACCGACCACCGCGGCAACGCTCACGCGCTGAGGGTAGCGGTGTGCCATCATCGCCGCGTGACGCAGGGCGTGACGTCGCAGGCCCCCCGCAAGCAACCGTCCCTCCTGGCCGTCGGTACCGTCGTCTGGCTCGCGTCCGAGCTGATGTTCTTCGGTGGGCTCTTCGCGGCGTACATCACGCTGCGTTCGAACGCCCACGTGTGGCCACCGAAGCCGGTGCACCTGGAGCTGCTCGCGGCGACGGTCGCGACGCTCGTGCTGATCGCGTCCAGCGGCACGATCCACCTCGCCACCCAGGCCCGCGAACGGGGCGACCGCGTGCTGACGCAGCGCTGGCTGATCATCACCGCGGCCCTCGGCGCGGTGTTCCTGGTCAACCAGATCCGCGAGTTCTACGTCCTGGACTTCTCGGCGTCCTCGAGCGGGTTCGGCTCGATGTACTACCTGATGACCGGCTTCCACGCCCTGCACGTGTTCGCCGGCCTGGCGCTCATCGTCACCGCCGTCGTGCTGGTCTCGGGCCCCGGGTCGCTCGAGCGGCGCGGCCCGGCGGTCGAGTCCGTCACCTACTACTGGCACTTCGTCGACGTCGTGTGGATCCTCCTGTTCCTGACGATCTTCGTGATCCGGTAGCGGCGTGGCCCGGTTCGTCGTCCTCGGGTTGGCGGTCACCGCGGGTGTGTACCTCTGGATGACCGGGGCGGTGGCGGGCTCCGCGGAGTCCAGGCCCGTGGCGGACCCGCCCGCAGCCCGGGTCGCGCGCGGCGAACGCCTCTTCGAGGCGTCATGCGCGAGCTGTCACGGCGCGGGCGGCGTGGGCACCGACCAGGGGCCCCCGCTGGCGGGTGTCGGTGCGGCGGCGGCGGACTTCCAGCTCACCACCGGCCGGATGCCGCTCGCGAACCCGAAGGGCCAGCCGGTGCGCAAGCCCCGTGCGTTCGACGCCGCCGAGATCAAGGCGCTGGTCGCGTACGTCGCGTCGCTGGGCCCCGGGCCGCGCATCCCGGACGTCGACGTGGAGGCGGGGAGCCTCAGCGAGGGTGGGACGCTGTTCCGCTTGAACTGCGCGGCCTGTCACAGCTCGGCGGGCATCGGTGGCGCGCTCAGCTACGGCAGCGACGCGCCCTCGCTGCACGGCGCGACCTCGACGCAGATCGCCGAGGCGATCCGGACCGGCCCCGGCCAGATGCCGGTCTTCGGCACCGACACGTTCTCCGAGCACCAGGTCGACTCGATCACGCGCTACGTGAAGTACCTCCAGGACCCGGACGACCCCGGCGGGTTCTCGCTCGGTCGCATCGGTCCGATCACCGAGGGGATGGTCGCCCTCCTGCTCGGCATCCCTCTGCTCCTGTTCGTCTGCATCCGCATCGAGGAGAGCCATGAACGGCAACGCTGAGTCGCGCGCCACGCGCCTCATCGTCATCGCGCTCGCGGTCACGACGATCTCGGCGCTGGCGCTCGCCGTGGTCTACCTCACCGGCGGGCAGAACCAGCTCGAAGGTGTCCTGATCGCGCTCGCGCTCGGTGGGCTGGGGCTCACGTTCGTCGTCGCGGCCCGCAAGCTGCTCCCGCAGGGTCCGTTCACCGAGTCGCGCGAGCCGCTCGAGTCGAGCCCGGACGACATCGAGGCGTTCGCCCGCGACTTCGACGCGGTCTACGAGCTCGACCCGGGCGGCACCCCCGAGAGCGAGGTGAACATCGGGCGCCGCAAGATCATCACGCGCATGCTCGGCGCGGCCGCCGGCGCGCTCGGCCTGGCCGCGCTGTTCCCGATCGCGTCGCTGGGCCCGCGGCCGGGCAACTCGCTGTTCGTCACCAAGTGGCGCAAGGGCTCGCGGGTGGTCAACGAGCAGGGACATCCGGTGCGGGTCGAGGACCTCGAGGTCGGCGGGGTGATCACGGTGTTCCCCGAGGGACACCTCGAGGCCGCCGACAGCCAGACCCTGCTGATCCGGCTCGCGCGCACGAACGTCACGACCCGGCCGGGCCGCGAGACCTGGGGCCCGTCGGGCTACGTGGCGTACTCGAAGGTCTGCACGCACGCGGGCTGCCCGGTCGGGCTCTACCAGCAGTCGATCGAACGGCTCCTCTGTCCCTGCCACCAGTCGACGTTCGAGGTCGCGACCGGCGCGACCCCGGTGTTCGGGCCCGCGACCCGCTCGCTCCCCCAGCTCCCGCTCATGGTGGACTCGGGGGGCTACCTCCGGTCGCAGAGCGACTTCCACCAACCCGTGGGCCCCGGTTTCTGGGACCGCGACCGGTGATGATCACCAAGCGCGCCGTCCGCGGCCTGGACCGCCGGCTGGGCATGGCCCGCTTCGCGCGCACCGCGCTGAACAAGGTGTTCCCGGACCACTGGTCGTTCATGATCGGCGAGATCGCCATGTACTGCCTGGTGATCCTGATCCTCACCGGCGTGTACCTGACGTTCTTCTTCGTCCCCGACTCCCGACAGGTCGTCTACCACGGCAGCTACGCGCCGCTGCGGGGCGTGCGCATGTCCGCGGCCTACGAGTCGACCCTCCACGTGAGCTTCGACGTGCGGGCCGGTCTCGTGATGCGCCAGATCCATCACTGGGCCGCGCTGCTCTTCATCGGCTCGATCCTCGTCCACATGCTGCGCATCTTCTTCACCGGTGCGTTCCGCAAGCCGCGCGAGCTGAACTGGATGGTCGGGCTCACGTTGTTCCTGCTCGCACTGGGCAACGGGTTCACCGGCTACAGCCTGCCGGACGACCTGCTCTCCGGCACCGGCCTGCGCATCGCGTACTCGGTGCTGCTGTCGATCCCGTTCATCGGGCCGTGGAGCGCGTTCCTCGTCTTCGGCGGCGAGTTCCCGAGCGACGACATCATCCCCCGGCTGTTCGTGATCCACGTGCTGATCGTCCCCGCGTTGATCGTCGGCCTGTTGACCGTGCACCTCGCGATGCTCGTGCGCCAGAAGCACACCCAGTTCGCGGGACGCGGGCGCACGGAGCGCAACGTCGTCGGCTCCGAGCTCTGGCCGACGTTCACGGCCAAGACCCTCGGGCTCTTCTTCTTCGTGTTCGCGGTCTGCGCCGCGCTGGGCGGCCTCGCGCAGATCAACCCGGTCTGGCTCTACGGCCCGTTCCAGCCCGCGGCGGTCAGCGCCGGATCGCAACCCGACTGGTACATCGGTTGGCTCGAAGGTGCGCTGCGCCTCATGCCGCCGTGGGAGCTGCGCGTCGGCGGGTTCGAGATCCCGAACCCGTTCTTCCCCGGCGTGCTGCTCCCGGGGATCACGTTCACGATCCTGTACCTCTGGCCCTACATCGAGGAGCGGTTCACCAAGGACCACGCCCAGCACCATCTCCTCGACCGCCCGCGCGACCGTCCGATCCGGACGTCGATCGGCGTCGCGGTCCTCGCCTTCTACCTCGTGCTGTTCCTCGCCGGTGGCAACGACGTGATCGCCGCGCACTTCAGCCTGTCGGTCAATGCGGTGACGTACGTCTTCCGCGCCCTGCTGTTCGCGCTGCCGGCGGTGGCCGCGGTGGTCACGTACCGGCTCTGCAATGAGCTCCGGCGGCGCGACGGCTCCCCGGAGGAGAACCTCGCGCTGCTCGAGCGGACCCCGGGCGGCGCGTACGTCGACGCGGACGCGGACCCCGCGCCGACCCGGCGTTAGTCCGCGCTGGGCTCGCGCTCCGGCGCGGCCGCCCGCGCTCGCTCGGGAGGGTGTCGCGGCGGGCCTCACCGATGTAGCCCAACACCGAGAGCACGAACCCGACGCCGCCGACGATCACGAGCCACACGCCGAACGCGAAGCCGCTGGCGAACACCGCGCCGCTCAGCCCGACCGCGAACGGCCACGCGGACTGCATCGGGAAGACGCCGATCGGGCCGGCACCCTCGGCGATCTCGGCGTGGGGATCGTCCTCGGCGCGCGGCGGCGAGTGCCGGGAGAGCCACCAGATCGAGCCGCCGGCCACGACGCCCATCAGCGCGCTGGCCGCGAGCATCACCGAACCCGCGGTCTCGTACGACGTGAACCAGTAGACGATCCCGATGACGACGAAGAACGCCGTCACCCCGAGGAACACTTTGATCTCGTCGCGCATCACGGAGCGGCACCGCCGGGCCCGGGCGCCGGGTGGTGCAGGTCCCACAGGGGCCGCTCCGAGCGGATCGGCGGCAGCGAGTCGAAGTTGTGCTCCGGCGGCGGCGAGGTCGTCGCCCACTCCAGCGTCTGCCCGCCCCACGGGTCGTCACCCGCCGGCTCGCCGTGGCGGAGTGAGTGGAAGAGGTTCCAGACGAACGCCAGCACACCGAGCGCGAGGATGAACGCGCCGATCGTGGAGATGAGGTTCAGCGTGCCCCACCCCTCCTTGGCGCTGTAGGTCGCGAACGCGGCGCGGCATCCCGTCCAGCCCGAGCTGGTGCTGCACGAAGAACGTCACGTTGATCCCGATGAAGAACGTGATCGCGTGGACCTTCCCCCACCGCTCGTTCATCAGCTTCCCGGTCATCTTCGGGAACCAGTAGTAGACCCCGGCGAACGCGCCCATCACGAGGCCCATGATCACGTAGTGCATGTGCGCGACGGTGAAGTAGGTGTCGGTGAGGCTGAAGTCGACCGGCGCCATGGCCTGGAGGACGCCGCTCAGCCCGCCGAGCAGGAACACGAGCAGCATCCCGATCGCGAACAGCATCGCGGTGTCGAACTTGATCCGGCCGCCCCACATCGTGCCGATCCAGTTGAAGAACTTGACCCCGGTGGGCACCGCGATGAGGAGGCTCATGATCGTGAAGAACGGCAGCAGCACCGCGCCCGTCGCGTACATGTGGTGCGCCCACACCCCGACCGAGAGCCCGCCGATCGCGAGCGTCGCGAACACGAGGCCCTTGTACCCGAAGACCGGCCGGCGTGAGAAGACCGCGAACACCTCGGTGACGACCCCGAAGAACGGCAGGGCGATGATGTACACCTCGGGATGGCCGAAGAACCAGAACAGGTGCTGCCAGAGGATCGGGGTGCCGTCCCTCGTCGCCTCGAACACGTGGGTGCCCAGGTGCCGGTCGGCGAAGAGCATCACGAGCGCGGCAGTGAGGACGGGGAAGGTGAGCAGCACGAGCACGCTCGTCACCAGCATGTTCCAGGTGTAGATCGGCATCCGGAACATCGTCATTCCCGGCGCGCGCAGCATGAAGATCGTCGTCACCAGGTTGACCCCGGTCATCACCCCCGCGGTGCTGGTCACGATGACGCCGACGATCCAGAGGTCGGGCCCGACGCCCGGCGAGTAGACCGCGCCGGACAGCGGCGCGTACGCGAACCAGCCGAAGCTCGCCGCGCCGCTCGCGGTCAGGAAGCCCGAGATCATCGTGAGCCCGCCGAAGAGGTACAGCCAGTACCCGAGCGCGTTGAGTCGGGGGAATGCCATGTCCGGCGCGCCGATCTGCAACGGCACGATGTAGTTGGCCAGCCCGAAGGCGAACGGCACCGCGAAGAGGTAGATCATGATGCTGCCGTGCATCGTGAAGAACTCGTTGTACGTCTGCGGGTCGACGAGGTGCTCGTTGGGTTGGGCGAGCTGGGTCCGGATCGCCAGCGCGAGCAGACCGCCGATGCAGAAGAACCCGATGGCGCTGAAGATGTAGCTCAGGCCGATCCGCTTGTGGTCGGTGGTGGTGACCCAGCGCAGGATGCCGGTCGCGCCGTGCTCCGGTTCGGGTGCCGGCGCCTCGCCCGGGCGCTCGACCGTGGTGGTCATGCGGCCGCCCGATGACGTGCGACCCAGGCCCGGAACTCGGCCGGGCTCACCACCTTGACCGCGAACGTCATCCGCGCGTGGTCGAGTCCGCAGAACTCCGCGCAGTACCCCCGGAAGGTCCCCGTCGTGTCGGGCGTGACGTCGAACTGGTTCTTCAGCCCCGGGATGACGTCCCTCTTGAACAGGAACGACGGGACGTAGAACGAGTGGATGACGTCGCGCGACACGAGTCGCAGGCGCGCGGTCCGCCCCTCGGGCAGGACCATCACTGGCGTGCGGTCCGGGAGTCCGACCACCGTCACGTGCTCCTCCGGGTACGCGAAGCGCCACTGCCACTGGAACCCTTGCACGTCGACAGTGAGGTCCGGGCGAGCCTTCAGCGCATCGACGTTGTCCTGCACCGCCCACGAGAAGCCGAAGAACACGAGGACGATCACCACGGGGATCGCGGTGTAGACGATCTCGAGCGGGATGATGTACTGGCGCTGGTTCGGCACGTCGTCGCGGCCACGCCGCCCGTACCGCAGCACGCACCACAGGATGAGCGACACGACGAGCGCGCCGATGACGATCGCGGCGATGACGCCGGCTCGCCACAGATCCGACATCCCCTGGCTCTGCGTCGTAGCTCCGGACTTCTGTCCGAACGTCGCGTCGCACGCGGTCAGCGCGAGCACGACGAGGCACGGGATCGCAAGCCGTCGAGCCGGTGCTCGCATCTCCCGAACGTAGCCCTTCGGCCGGTGGAGCGACCGGCCTCCCGTGCGCCCGGGTGCCAGACTCTCCCGATGGCAGCGGAGACCCGGGCGTCGGACGGGAGGCTCGGGCGGTGGGGCGTGCGGCTGCTCGCGCTCGCCGGCTGCTTCCTGATGACGCTCTCGGCGTTCGGGTGGTGGCTGGACTCGCGGGTGCTCGACGATTCGGGCTTCGCCGACGTGGTGGCCAAGGCCTCCCAGCAACCCGAGGTGCGCGACTACGTCGCCGACCAGGCGACGCTCCGGCTCGCCAGCTCCTCCAACTTCGTGTCCGGCGCGCGCCCGATCGTGACCGAAGCGGTGTCCAACGCGATCGCGACGCCGCCGGTCGAGGACGCCATCCGTGACTTCGCGTTCCGGGCCCACCAGCAGGTCTTCAAGACCGGCACCAGCCGGCGCGTGGACATCGACGCGCAGCAGGCCTCGACCACGATCAGATCGGCCCTGCAGACGATCAACCCGTCGCTCTCGAAGAAGCTGCCCGCCAACGTGCTCGACGCGTCGGCCACGATCTCCCAGAACTCGGCCGTGGACACCGCGTTCAAGATCTCGAGGTGGGTCTGGCTCTGGCTCCCCCTCGGCATCCTGGGTATCGCGCTCCTCGCGATCGCCATGGCGCGGGCCCGGGACCGGGTCCGGGCGATCCGGAGCGTCGGCATGGTCCTCGCCGTCTCCGGTGCGCTGCTCGCCGGGGTCGGCGTGGCCACGCCTGCCGTGGCGGCCGTCGCCGCGAACGGGGACGCCGCACGCGGTGAGGCGCTCGCCGCGTTCATCGCGGTGCTCATCGGCCGACTGGTCGGCGCGGGGCTGGCGTTCATCCTGATCGGCCTCGCGGTGGCGCTCGCGCCGGGCAAGGACGGTGGGGACCTGCGCGACCGGGTGGAGCGGGTCCGATCGTGGGTGGCGCGCAAGCGCGCCAGCCGGCGGTGGCGCTTCGCCGGCGGGATCGCCCTGTTCCTGTTCGCGGCGTCGGTGCTGACCCGTCCCACCCAGACCGCACGCACCCTGGTCGACCTGCTGGCGATCCTCGGCTTGTACGTCGCGGTGGTGATCTGCCTGCGGGCGTCCGGCGTGCTCGTGACCGACCACTCCCTCCCCCGGCTCAAGAAGCGGCAGGTCGCCGGCGTCTTCGGTTCGATGCTCGTCGCGGGGGCCCTGACCGCCGGCGTCGCGGTTGCCGCGGTCGCTGCGAACACGAGCGCGCCGAGCGCGAACCCGGAGCGGAGCGGGTGCAACGGGTACATGGAGCTGTGCCCGCAGCCGATCGACCAGCTGGTGTGGCCCGCGAGCCACAACGCGATGTCCTCCAGCGCGTACAACTTCCTCGGGGCCGAGCACACGATCACGATCCCGGAGCAGCTGAACTCGGGCGCGCGGTTCCTGATGCTCGACGCCTACTACGGCTACGACGACGACGGGATCGTCCGCACGAACCTCGCCGGCGGTGTCGACCGCAAGACGCTGGAGAAGGAGCGCGGGCCCGACGCGGTGCGGGCGCTGGACCGGCTCGGCGCGCTCACCGGGACCGCCGACACCTCGGGCCACAAGCAGGACGTCTACTTCTGCCACGACCTGTGCGAGCTCGGCGCGGTCAAGGCGTCCGACGTGTTCAGCGGGGTGAGCGACTTCCTCGACCGCAACCTCACCGACGTGGTCGTCCTCGACCTCGAGGACTACGTCCAGCCGAAGGACGTGCGTGCCGCGCTGGACGATGCCGGCCTCGCGCCCCGCCTCCTCACACTCACCCCCGAGCAGCTCCGCACGAAGACGCTGCTCGACATCGTGACCCCGAAGAAGGGGCAGAAGGACGCGCCGCGTCGGTTGATCGTCGTCAGCGAGAAGCACGGCGGCGTCGAGAGCTGGCTCCCGAAGACCTACTCGCTCTTCCAGGAGACGCCGTACACCTTCACATCGGTGAAGGACTTCACCTGCGCCCCGAACCGGGGTGGGAAGGACAAGCCGCTGCTCCTCATCAATCACTGGCTGCGGCCCAACGGACCGCCCGACCCGACCGCGGCCTCCTCGGTGAACTCGCGCGCGGTCCTCACGAAGCGGTTCAAAGCGTGCATCGCCCGCCGCAAGCGACTCCCCAACGCGGTCGCGATCGACTTCACGTCGATCGGCGACTTCTCCGCGACGATCAACCGCTTCAACGCGGCGGTCGCCAAGGTGACGGGCGTGAGCGACTCGATCGACCGGGTGGTGGCGTTCCACCGGCAGCGCGAGGACCTGACCCAGGCCCAGCTCAACGAGCTCAAGGGCCTGCGCCGGCTGCCGCGGATCTCCGACGCGGACGCGCTCAAGCTGCTCGGACCGCTCGCCGGCCAGCTGGTGCACCCGCCCCAGATCGACGAGTTCGAACGCGACAACGGGTTGGTGCCCCCGTCCGACAGCACGACGACGACGGCACCGTCCGTCGCCAATCCGTAGCCGGCGTCGGGCCGTATCATGCGGCGATGAGCGACGAACGCGAGTCCGAGACCGTCGAGCGGCTGATCCCCGCGGCCCCCGAGGCGATCTTCGCCTTCCTCGCGGACCCGGCCCGGCACCCGGAGATCGACGGCTCGGGCACGGTGCGTCGAGCGAAGGGCGAGCCCCGGCGGCTCGAGCTCGGGAGCACGTTCGGCATGTCGATGAAGATGGGCCTGCCGTACTCCATGGAGAGCACCGTCATCGCGTTCGAGGAGAACCGGTGCATCGCGTGGCAGACCCGCGGCCCGACGCGCGATCGGGAAGCTCTTCGGCGGGCGCATCTGGCGCTACGACCTCGAGCCGGTCGACGGCGGCACCCTGGTGCGCGAGACCTGGGACATCACCGAGGAGTCGACCGCGACGAAGCCGTTCGTGCGCATGGGCGCGAAGGACACGCGCAAGCACATGGCCGCGACGCTCGAGCGCATCGAGGCCATCGTCACCACCTGAGCGCGCTGGTCGAGCGAAGCGTCAATCCGTCGTCGCGTCGACCACGGCCAGGATCTCGTCGCCGTAGAGCTCGAGCTTGGTCGGGCCGATGCCGTCCACCGTCGCCAGCTCCCGCGCCGACGTCGGCCGTCGGGTCGCGATCGCTCGGAGCACCGCGTTCGACGCCACGATGTACGCGGGGACGTCGTCGGCCCGGCAACGCTCCAGCCGCCACGCCCGCAACGCCTCCTCGATCCTGGCGTCCTCGGGCGCGAGGTCCGCGAGCGGAACGCCCTTCCCCCTGGCCCCGCCCTTGGGCTTGGGGAGTGGCGTCGCCTCGCGCGGCGGCTTCGGGCGGGACGCGCGCTTCGGCGCGGTCCCGTCGAGCTCCCCGAGGAACGGCGAGGGGCGGGTCGCGTCCGCGAGGACCACCACCCGGTGGCGGCACCGCGTGATCGCCACGTGCAGCACCCGGCGCTCCTCCTCCTCGTCCTCGGCCAGGCGGTGCGGCAGCACGCCATCGGTCACGCCCGCCACGACGACCCGGTCCCACTCCATGCCCTTGACCCGGTGCACGGTCGAGAGCGTGACCCCGCCGTCGTCCCGGGTCCCGCCGCGGCCCAGGACGCCGCGGAGCCAGCGCTCGAAGCCCGTGGGGTCCGCGTGGAGGTCCGCCACCTGGGTGAGCGCGTCGAGGTCGTCGAGCTGCGACCCGCTCTGGCCGCCCTTGGACCCGTCGAGCAGCGTCATCGCGCCCCCGAGCCCGATCTCGTCGCCGACGACCGCGAGCACCTCGCGGGTCGTGCGGGTGCGCACCGCTTCGGCCACCACGAGCAGGTCGTCCGCGAAGGCCTCGACCTTGGCGCCGACCTTGGCGTCGTCGATGCGCTCTGCGATCCCACGGAGGTCGTCGATCGACATCGGTCGCTGCAACCACTTGCTGATCCAGGGCGGGAATCCCCGGCTCGGGCGCCGCTGCACCTCCTGGAGGTCGTCGGGCTGCATCGAGTCCGGTGACGCACCGAGCCGCAGGTACGCGAGCGCGGCACGCACGCCGGTCCGTTCGAGGACGTCGACGGACACGGTCGACGTCACCGGCACGCCCGCTTCGACCAGGGCGACGTGGGGTGCGAGCAGCAACGAGTTCACGCGGGTGAGCACCGCGACCTCGGCCGGGTCCACCCCGTCGGCCAGCCAGCCCTGCACGGTCTCGACCAGCGTGCTCGCGCCCGCGTCGGGCCGGTGCAGCACCACTGCCAGCGCCCCCGGGTCCGGGTCCGCGTCGGGGCCGGGCCGGATCTCCTTCGGGACCCGGACGTCGTTGTAGCCGAGCAGGTGCTTGGCCCCGGCGACGACGGCGACCGGGCAGCGGTAGTTGACCTCCAGCGGGTGCGACGCCGCGCCCGGGAACAGCTGCTCGAAGTCGATGAGGAACGCGGGGTCGGCGCCGGCGTGGCCGTAGATCACCTGGTCGTCGTCGCCGACGCCGAACACGTCGAGCGCGGGCGCGGCGAGCAGCCGGAGCAGCAGCACGTGCGCCGGGGTCAGATCCTGGAGCTCGTCGACCAGCAGGTGGCGGTAGCCGGCCTGGGCCCGACGCCGGAACGCGCCGTCGGCGAGCAGCGCCTCGACCGCGCCGTAGACCTGGTCGTCGAAGTCGACCGCGCCACGCCGACGCAGCCCCTCCCGGAACGGGTCGAACGCCGCCGCCAGCCCGGGCACGTCGTCGCGCTCGGCCTCCACCACCTCGGGGTCGCGCAGTCCGAGGCGGACCGCGGTCAGCCCCTCCAGGTAGGGCGCGAGGCGATCGGTGTTCGTGCGCGGCCGGCCCCGCGGGACGAGGTCGTCCACCATGCGCCGCACGTCTCGTTCGTCGAGCACGTGCGGCGCGGTGCCCTGGTACTCGGCGAGCAGGCGGTAGCCGAGCGCGTTGAGCGTGCTGACGCGCGGCGCGAAGTCCGCGGTGCGCTCCTCCAGCTCGAGCTGCGCCTTCTTGTTGTACGCGACCGCCAGCACGACCTCGCGTTCGACACCCCGGTCCACGACGACGTGTCGGAGGCGCTCGGTGAGCACCCGCGTCTTGCCCGAACCCGCGGGTGCGACGATGCGCGCCGGGCCGGCGCCGTGCGCCACCGCGGCGAGCTGGTCGGGCGCCAGCGCGGCCGTCACCGGTCGCGGCGGGGGCTCGGGCGTGAGCCGGCCGAGCTCGACCGTCTCCGCGTGCACGGCGACGGCGCCGAGGTCGGCGACGTCCCGTGGCCCTCGGGGTCCGCCGTCGATCCAGGCCGGCGTGCCGTCGGGGAGCAGCACGTCACCGGTCTCGGGGCCGGTGATCTCCGTCGCGCCCAGCCGCGCCGCCTTGCGGGCCCACCACCACACCGGCTCTCGTGCGTCGCGGGCGTCGTACGTGTTCGCCCAGACCAGGAAGTGCAGCCGGTCGAGCCAGACCTCGAAGCGGGCACCGAGCCGCCAGGGCGCATCGGTGACCGGCACCGGCGCACGGAACCGCTCCGCCTCGACCCCGAGCGCGACGACGAACGGCCGGCGCGCGACCCACGCGTGGTGGAGCGCGCCGACCGTCGGGCCCGGGTCCGCCAGCACCGCGTCGTCGATCGTGACGACCTCGGCATCCGCCCACGCGTCCGGGACCGGGTCGCGGCGCGCGACGACCACGCCCCGCCCGAGCCCCGCCGCCCCCGGCACCCCGCTCACCCCCTCCCCCCGCCCTGTTCGTGCGAGAACACGCGCATGATCTCGGTTTCCGCACACACGGCGGTCGTGGGGTGGGGGTGGGGCATCGGGGGTCGATGCTACGGGCACGGACCACCCCGTCGGATTCCCGCCAGCCGGCCGCGCCGGGGCGTGAGACGCTGGCCGGCATGGGCGAGATCCTCTTCCGCACGATCCCGAGCCCGGTCGGCTTCGTCACCGTCGCCGGGGACGGCGGGGCGGTCACCGCGCTCCGCATGGAGGACCAGGCGCACCCGCCGGCGGGCGCCGACCCGTGGGTGCGCGACGACACCGCGTTCGACGACGTCGTCGAGCAGCTCGAGGAGTACTTCGCCGGGACGCGCACCGAGTTCGACGTCACCTTGCGACTCGTTGGAACGGAGTTCCAGCGCCGGGTGTGGTCCGCGCTGCTCGAGATCCCGTACGGCGAGACGACCTCGTACGGGGAGCTCGCCCGCCGGATCGGACAGCCGAGCGCGTCGCGCGCGGTCGGGTTCGCGAACGGGCGGAACCCGGTCGGCATCATCGTGCCGTGCCACCGGGTCATCGGGGCCGACGGCTCGCTCACCGGCTACGGCGGCGGCATCGACCGGAAACGGGCGCTCCTCGAGCTCGAACGGTCCCGGCGCCAGCCCCGGCTCGTCCTGGAAGAAGGTTGACCTCGCCGGATCGGGGCGTACCATCGAAGGGCCGGCGGGTGACCCGTCGGCGGGGCGACGGCGAGACCAGCCGAGGCCGACATGCGTGAAGCAGTGGTGCACATGGTCCTCAGCCACGGTGATGGTGCCGAGGCGGACCCCCAGCTCGAGCTCGAGGTCGTCCTGGTGGGCGATCCGGCCACGACGGACTGGCGGGCGATCACCGTCATGCGCCACTCGGTCCCGCCGTCGTTGTGCATCGACGGACCGGTCGTCGCGACGATCGCGACCGGCCCCCACGCCGGGGAGCGGGCCGACGGCTGGGCCCAGTCCGACCGGCACTGCGGTGTCGCGGTCACCGCGGTGTCGCCGTTCTTCGGCTATCACAAGCCGCTCGTCTGAGCGTTCAGCCCAGGGCCGCGAGCTGGTCGCGCAGTGCGAGGGCTGCGGCGCGCGGGTCCGGGCACGGCCAGCCGTGCTCGGGGAGGTCGAAGTACTCGACCGAGATCGCGCCCTGGTACCCGAGGTCGCCCAGCCGGTCGAGCACCGCGGCGAAGTCCACGTCACCCTCCCCCGGCGCGACCTGAGTCTCGCCGACACGCGCGTCCCGGACCTGCACGTGGCCGGCGTACGGGAGCAGCTCGAGGATGTCGCCGCCCCACGCGGTCACGTGGCCGGTGTCGATCAGGAAGCGGACCCCGGGGACCGCCTCGGCGAGCGCACGCACGTCGTCGATCGAGCGTACGGATGCGCCGGCCCACGGCTCGCAGAGCGCGTCGGGCGCCGCGGTCCACCAGCGCACGGTGCGGTCCCAGGCGTCCGGGCCGGCAGGTGGTGCTGGCGTCGAGCACCAGACCGGCTGCGGCTTCGGGAAGGCGATCGGGCAGCCGACCGGGAGGGCCAGGGAGCCGTCGTCGGCCTCGAGCAGCACGTCGACGTGCGCGAACCCGTCGGCCCGCGCCCGCTCCGCGCGACGCGCGACCGACGGCTCGGACGCGTACGCGAGGTCGGCGACGCCGATCGGGAAGCCCATGAAGCGCCGAGCGTAGGGCGCGGACGCGACCACGAGGTCCATCGCGCTCGACCTCGATCCCGACCGACCCGGCATGCCGACACGACCGGCCGGGCAGGCCAGGCCAGCGCAACGCAGCGCGGTGTGCAGGGCTGAGGCCCATGATCTGCTTTCGGTGCGACTTCCACCCGATCCGATGCGGGCGTTGCAGGCCGTGACCGCCACTGCTAGCAAGGATGCGTGACCGGACGCGGTTCGGTGAGCAAGCTGTTCATCCACGTGGGCATGCTGTGCGCGGCGCTCGCGTTCGCATCGTGGTGGACCTCGCACACCATCCTCGACACGGCGCGCACCCGCCGGGTCACCGAGGCCGTGCTGCAGAGCATGGATCTGCGGCACTTCGTCGCCGATCACATCGCGTCGGTGACGGCGCCTGCGGTCGGCGTGTCCGCGGCCGGAGCCACGACCAACGGCTCGTACACGAACCAGCTCGACGCGGTGCTCGGCCGGACGGACATCCAGCTGAAACTCGAGCAGTTTGTCGTCGACGCCCACGAACGGCTCCTGGGAGAGCGGTCACAGCCGGCAGCACTCGATGAGGCAACCGTGCGCACGCTCGTTGCCGCGGCGTTGCCGTCCGTTCCTGCAGCCGACCTCGCCAACGTCCATGCCGTCACGTTCGACGTGCCGCAGAGCCAGGCGCTGTTCAAGAGCCGACAAGCGCTCGCGCACCGCTTCTGGCTCTACCTCCTCGGCGCGGCCGCTTTGCTCACGGTCGGGCTCGTCACGACCGATGATCGACACGCGACGGTGAAGCTCATCGGCAAATGGCTGATCGGCATCACGCTCGCGCATCTCGTCGTGCTGTGGATCCTTCCCGTCGTGATCCTTCCCGCGGTGACGACGAACCCGTGGGTGCACCTCGTTGCCGCGGTCGCACACGCGGTCGGTGCGGGAATCGTGACGAGCCTCGTGGTGCTCGCACTCGTCGGCGTCGTGTTCTTGTTCGTCGACCACTTCATCCCGGCACGCGCAACTCCCGCGGACCGTGGCCCCGCAACTTCACTTCCTTCGCGCTGAGCTCGGCAAGCGCACGCACCCTCCAGGATCCGCGGCGGGATCCTTCACCATGCGCGACTCGGGTAAAGAGTGGTCCCGTTCCGCGGCACACCTCCGATCGACCAGGCCAGCGTGATCTCACCAGGAGACTTGGAACTGGCCAGGTGCGCGGTGCTCTGTCCCGCTCCCCATCCACGGCGATCGACCTGAGCCACTCCGCCGGACGTGCCAGTCTGGCGGCGTGAGCGTCGACATCTCCGGGGCGATGGACCTGCACTGCCACTTCGGGCCGGACGCGCACCGCGCCCGATCGGTGACTGCGCTCGAGGCGGCGGCCCAGGCGCGCGACGCCGGTCACGCCGCGGTGCTCCTGAAGTCGCACACCGAGCCCACCGCGCAGCTCGCGCGCATCGTCGACGACGTCGTCGACGGCATCGACGTCTACGGCGGCGTCTGCTGTGACCACGAGATCGGCGGCCTCAACCCCGCCGCGGTCGAGACCGCGCTCGGGCTCGGCGGGCGCATCGTGTGGCTCCCGACGCTCTCGTCCCGTCAGGACGTGGTGAACGGCGTGGCCGAGCAGCTCGGGATCCCCGGGCCCGGACTGGTCGTGATCGACGACGACGGCGAGATCCTGCCGGAGGTCCAGGAGATCGCCGCGCTGTGCCGGGAGCACGACGCGGTGCTCGCCACCGGCCACACGAGCGCGGCCGAGCACGCCGCGGTTGCGCGCGCGTTCGGTCGCAGCCAGCGCGTCCTCGTGACGCACGCGATGGAGGACATGGTCGGACCCAAGCTCGAGGCCCCTGCGTTGGCGGAGCTCGCCGACCTCGGCGCGTGGATCGAGCTGTGCGCGCTCACCTGCGTCGGTGCGCTCGCGACCCGACCGGTCTCGGACCTCGCGGGGGCGGCGAAGCTGATCGGCCCCGAGCGCTGCACGCTGGCGAGCGACTACGGGCAGGCCGCGAACGTCGCGCCGGTCGAGGGGCTGCAGCAGTTCGCCGACCTGATGGCCGAGGAGGGGCTCGCCGCCGACGCGATCCGCACCATGGTCGTCGCCAACCCGGCCACGCTCGTCGCCCGCTGACGAACGCTCACGAACCGGCCGCGGCGCGCCGGGCGGCGATCGACTCCAGTGCCTCGGCCAGCTCGGCCGCCGCCGCGGGGTCGAGGTTGGCGCCGAGATGCTCCTCGAGCGCGGCCACGTAGACCTCGTGGGCGCGCCGGAACCGGTCGCGCCCGGCGCGGCGCAGGGCCACGACCGTCCCGCGCCGGTCCTCCGGGTGCACCCGGCGGTCCACCAGCCCGTCCGCCTCCATGCGCTGGACCAAGCGGCTCAAGCCCGGCTGGCTGTAGCGCACGCGCATCAGCGCGTGGAGGTCCCGCAGCTGCATGCGTCCCCCGGCGCGGTCGAGGTAGGCGAGCGCGGAATAGGTCCCGGAGTCGATGCCCGCGTCGCGCTCGAGGACCGCCACCACGTCGCGCAGCACCGGTTGATAGACGTCGACGATCGCGCTCCAGAGGCGCTGTGCCGCTTCGGGCGAGCTCGCCATCGCTCAGCGGCGCGGGTCGGCGAGCACGAGCTCGAACTCGCCGGGCACCCGTCGGCTGATCGCGGCCTGCACCGTCTCGGCCAGCTGGTCGGGTGCGAGGATGCACTCCTCGCAGCTCACGTCGTCGAAGCGGAGCTCGAGGCGCACCCGCAGCGTCTTCGGGTCCGCCTCGACGAGCAGCAGGTCCGCGCCGTCGGCGCGCAGGATCCGACCGACCTCGTCCACCGCGCGCGCGACCGCATCGGTGTCCACGGTCAGGTGGGCCGGCGGACGACGGCGCTCTGCATCTGGCTCTCGCCGAAGCTCGGGAGCGCGATCGCGTGGAGGCTGCCGAGCCCGCCGCACACCATCGGCACGATCTGCTCCGGGGTAGCGGTCAGGTACACCCGGTCCGCGTCGCCGACGCGGCCCTTGTCGCGCAGGATCACCTGGTTCGGCTCCGGCCAGAGCGCCAGCGGCTGCCACGCGTGCCCGTGCACGAACGCCTGGAGGTCGGCGGCATCCGGGAACGCGGCGCCGAAGCGCTCGGCCCACATCGGGTTGATCGCGAGCACGACCTCCCCGTTCTGCGCGTTGCCGAGGAACATGTTGGCCAGCGGGTACGCCATGCTCCGGGCGAGGAGCTCGAGCAGGCCGCGGGGGTCGTCGTTGTGGATGTCCGCCATCGGGAACGTGCCCTTGCCGCCGTGAACGGTCACCACGTCCTGATCGGCCGGCAATCCGCGCCGGGCCGCGAGCGACGGCCAGGGCGAGCGCTCCTCCCACTCACCGAAGCACAGGCCGAACCGGGCGGGCTGGCCGAACACGGTGCGCGACGTCTCACCCGCGCGCTGCCCACCGATGTTGCGCAGGCACAGGGCGACCGCGCGCCCGATGGTCATCGAGCCCCGACCCCCGGCCCCACCCATGCAGCCGGCCCGGTAGTCGATGCCGAGCGCGTCGCGCGACGGGCCGTTCACCAGCAGCATCGGGAAGACGCTCGAGGTCGTCGTGGTGAGCCCGAACGCGTTCCACTCGGGCACGAGCAGGGCTTCGAGCGCGGCGAGCACGTGGGGAAAGGCCTCCGGCTGCACCCCGGCCATGGCTGCGTTGGCGGCCACGAGCTCGACCGTGGCGACGCCGCCGCACGGCGGCAGCACGCCGACGACGTGCTCGGCCGGGTCCGGGCTGCAGGCGAGCAGCGCGTCGATCGCCGCGTCGGTCGGCGGGAGGACGGGCGCTCCGTCGCCCCAGTGCTGCTCGAGCGAGAGCTCGTAGAACGCTGCCGGGTCGGCGGGGACCTCGACCCTCGCGCCGGTGAGCGTCACGGTGCGACCTCCACCCCGAGCAGGTCCAGCGCGCGCGGGTACGCGTCGGCCGCGATCTCGAGCAGCTCCTCGCGGGGGCGGGCTTCGAGCGGGTAGGGCAGGACGAGGATGCGGAGGTCCCCGTGGCCGAGGTGGTTGGCCATGTTCGCCCCGTGCGTCGCGAACTCGTCGGTCACGACCGCGACGACCGGGCGCTCGCGCTGTTCGATCGCGACGGCGTCCGCGATGGCGAACGAGGTGCAGGAGCCGCACGTGCCGAGCCCGACGATCCCGAAGTCGACCGCCTCGGCCAGCGCTCCGATGTGGCTCCGATCGGCCGCCCCGGTCTCCCCCACCTGGCCATGGGTCTCGACGGTCGCGACGTCGGCCACGCCGTCGGCCCGGAGCCGCTGCTCCCAGTCGGCCGCGATCAGGCGCCACGACCGCCACGCCGCGTCGGTGCGGATCCCGGCGCGCAGCCCCTGCAGGGGGGCGCCGACCCGGAAGGTCGGGGCGGCGGTCTCGACCGCCGGTGGCGCGGTCGGGGTTCGGATCCAGACGGTGCTCATTCCCGCAGCCTAGAGATCCATGCGTACGCATGCAATGGCTGGGACCACCGCGGTCCCGGCACCTGCGTATCGTGGGGCGATGGAACGACCGGTCGCCTGCTCCCTCGACGATGCCGGGACCGTTCTGCGTGACTTCGCCGGCCTGGTGTCGCGGTAGCGGTGGCCGTCACGATCTACGGCGTCATCGCCGTCACGTTCATGATCGCGATGTACGCGCTCGAGCGCCGGGGCCGCGGGTTCGTACTGGCCTTCGCCGCCGGCTGCGTCCTCTCGAGCGTGTACGGGTTCCTGTCCGGGGCCTGGCCGTTCGGCATCGCGGAGCTGATCTGGGCCGGCGTCGCGTTCCGCCGGTACCGGGCGCCGGTCCGGACCGTCTGACCCCTCACAGGAGCACCCATGGTCACGCCGACGATCCGCCTCATGCTCGCCGACGTCGACGGCACGCTGGTGACCAAGGACAAGGTGCTGACCGACCGCGCGATCGCGGCGGTCCACGCGCTGCACGCCGCCGGCATCCGCTTCGCGGTCACGAGCGGGCGCCCGCCGCGCGGGATGCAGATGCTGATCGAGCCGCTCGCGCTCGACACGCCGATCGCCGCGTTCAACGGCGGGCTCTTCGTGAACCCCGACATGTCGGTGATCGAGCAGCGCGTCCTCCCCGCGGACGAGGTGCCGCCGACGATCGACCTGATGACGTCGTTCGGTCTCGATGTCTGGGTCTACCGCGGTGCCGACTGGTATGTGCGAGACCCTGCGGGACCGCACGTCGACCGCGAGACATGGACGGTGAAGTTCTCCCCCACCGTCGTTCCGAGCTTCGACGGGCTCACCGACGACGTGGCCAAGATCGTGGGGGTCAGCGACGACCTCGATGCGGTCGCCCGCGCCGAGACCGCGGCGCACGAGCAGCTCGGCAAGCACGTCTCCGCCGCGCGGTCCCAGCCCTACTACCTCGACGTCACCCACCCGGAGGCGAACAAGGGCGGCGTGGTCGGCTACCTCGCGCCGCGCTACGAGATCAGTCCGGCCGAGATCGCGACGATCGGAGACATGCCGAACGACGTCCTCATGTTCACGCCGTCCGGGCTCAGCATCGCGATGGGCAACGCGAGTACGGACGTGCAGGAGGCGGCGACGAAGGTGACCGCGTCCAACGAGGACGAGGGCTTCGCCAAGGCGGTCGAGGAGTTCGTGCTCGGCGCGCGCTAGCCGTCCCGGGGCCCGCCCCTACATGAGCACCGGCGCGCCGTCGACGATCGCGAACCGCACCACGAAGAGGTTCCGGGCGCCCTGCGGGTAGCCGACCTTGTTCCCGACCCAGGAGTGCAGCGCGAGCCACGTCGCTTCGTGGTCGTCGAAGAACACCGACGGGCTCCCCGGCCCCTGCGCGGTCGGGCTCGAGGTGAGCCACGGAGACTGGCGCGGCTTTGCGCACGGCCCGAGCGGAGACGTGCAGACCGCGTAGCTGATCGCATAGTTCGCCGTGTCCCAGTTGTTGCCCGAGTAGAAGAGGTAGTAGCGCCCGTCCGGCGCCGCGAGCATCGTGGGGGCCTCGACGATGCCGAGCTCCCACGGCTGGTCCGCCTGCAGCATCGGTTGCGCGGTCCCCACCAGGCTCCGGCCGTCCGCCGCGAGCGGTTGGCCCATGATGCCGGTGAACCCGTCGTAGTTCTTCCAGAGCAGGTACGCCGTGCCACTCGCGTCGACGAACGGGTTCGGATCGATCGCACCGCCGCCGGCCGGGCAGATCAGCGGGCCGGTCGTATGGTCCACGAAGGGTCCCTGCGGCCGGGTTCCGAGCGCATACGAGATGCACTCCCGGCCGGTGCCCTTGTCCTGGGTCGTGTAGTAGAGGACGTAGCCACCCGGACGCGGGAGCAGGGCCGGCGCCCAGACGAAGCCGGGCGCGGACCACGACGGCAGCGTCGGCAGCGCATCGGCGCGGCGCGCGGTGCCGAACAGGCCGCCCGAGGTGAGGACAGGGACGTGATCGGACTCGGTGTTGGTGGAGTAGGCGAAGTACGTGTCGCCGGTGCGCAACACGAAGGGGTCGGCGAAGTCGCGGCAGTACACCACCGGCGCGCCGCCGTTGAAGAGCGAGCGGAGGTGGCCGGCGAACCCTCCCGCGCCGCCGATGGGTGGCACCGCGGCCGCGGACGGCCGGGTCACGGCGGGCGCCCGGAACTCCACTCCGGAGCACGGGAGGTTCTCCACGGTCGGGATCACCACGGCGATCAACGCCCACAACGCGAGCGCCATCGCGACGAACCCCGCCACGAACATCACGATGCGCTTCGAGCTGGGCCGATGGATGGCCGTCGCGGTCACCCGCCCAGCTCCGTCTTCGGGTCGGCGCCCCCTCCGAGCCGCCGGATCCGGCGCGCCACGAGGCCCCCTGCGGTCGTCAGGTCACGAGCCTACGACGGGGGTGTCTCCGGCTCGGACATCCGGCGGCACGGAGCTCGAGCGGGGGCGCCACGGTTCGTTCACCGGATGTCGGGGTAGGGCCGAGTACCGTGCGCGGTCGTCCGCCGGACACGGATCGTCCTCCGCCGCCTGCCCCCGAGACCTCATGCCCACCACTCCGGACCCGTCCGCGACCATGACCCCGCACGTCGTCATCATCGGCGCCGGGCCTGCCGGTCTCACCGCGGCCTACGAGCTCGTCACGAAGTACGGGATCGCGTCGACGATCCTCGAGTCCGACGACCAGGTCGGCGGCATCAGCCGGACGGTCGAGCGGGACGGCTGGCGCTTCGACATCGGCGGCCACCGCTTCTTCACCAAGGTGAAGGAGGTCGAGGCGTTCTGGCACGAGATCCTCCCCGACGAGGACTTCATGCTGCGGCCGCGCATGAGCCGGATCTTCTACGAGGGCAAGTACTACGACTACCCGCTCAAGATACCGAACGTGTTGCGGAACCTCGGTCTGTGGGAGGCCTTCCGCTGCGCCGCGTCCTACCTCTGGGTGCGCATCCGCCCGCCGAAGGACCAGGACACGCTCGAGGGCTGGATCGCGGCGCGCTTCGGCTGGCGCCTCTACCGGCACTTCTTCAAGACCTACAACGAGAAGCTCTGGGGGGTCCCGACGAGCAAGCTGCCCGCGGACTTCGCGGCGCAGCGCATCAAGAACCTCTCGTTCATGAACGCGGTGATGACGGCGCTGCTGCCGAAGCGCAACCAGAAGGAGATCACCTCCCTCATCGAGGAGTTCCAGTACCCCAAGTACGGCCCGGGGATGATGTGGGAGCGCTGCCGCGACCTGGTGGAGGAGAAGGGCTGCACGGTCGTGATGAACAGCCGCGTCGTCGCGGTCCACCACGAGGACGATCGCGCGGTCTCGGTGACGGCCGAGGACCGTGACGGCAACCGCACCGACTATCCGTGCGACCACGTGATCTCGTCGATGCCGATCTCGCAGCTGCTCCAGGCGATGGAGCCCCCCGCGGCCGACCGCGCCGAGGTCGCGGCCGACGACCTGCGCTACCGCGACTTCCTCACCGTCGCGCTCGTCGTGCCCGAGGCCTACAGCTTCCCCGACAACTGGATCTACGTGCACTCACGCGACGTCCAGGTCGGGCGCATCCAGAACTTCGGCTCGTGGTCCCCGTACCTCGTGAAGGAGGGTCGGACCTGCCTCGGCCTGGAGTTCTTCGTGTTCGAGGGCGACGAGACCTGGAACACGCCTGACGCGGAGCTGGTCGAGCAGGGCAAGCGCGAGCTCGGGATCCTGGGGCTCGTCGACCCGGAGAAGGTCGAGGCGGGCTACGTGGTCCGGATGCCGAAGGCGTATCCCTTCTACGACGCCGAGTACAAGGCGAACGTCGCCCGCATCGTCGAGTGGCTCGAGGACTGCGCACCGAACGTGCACCCGGTCGGACGCAACGGGATGCACCGCTACAACAACCAGGACCACTCGATGTACACCGCGATGCTCACGGCGGAGAACATCGCGACCGGCTCCAAGCACGACGTGTGGAGCGTCAACGTCGAGGAGGAGTACCACGAGGAGTCGGCCGGCGACGATGACTCCTCGGGTGGCACCCGGGGCACGGGCCGTGACGCCCCGGTGATCGAGCGCCACCACTACCCCGAGAACCACCCGGTCCACCGGCCGACCGCATAGCCGCGGCTCGCACTCGCCGCGGTTCCGAGCTAGCTCCCGTTCTGGGCGTTCCCGTCCGGCGGGGCGCCGTTCGGGCGGTTCCGGCCGAAGACGCCACCGGCGAGCGAGCCCTCGCGGATGCTCGTCGCGGTGATCGTCCCGTTCGAACGCTTCCCGCGGACCACGACCTGGTCACCGACCTTCAGGTCGGACACCGACGCGGACCTCGTCACGCTCACCGTCGTCGACGACGAGGTCGTGACCGTCACCGCGGTCCCGTCCATCGAGGTGACCGTGAACGTCCCGTCTCCCACCGACGCGACCGTGCCGCGGGTGAACGCAGTGGCGCCGTCGGCGCCCGGGAACTGGCCGCCACCGGGGAACTGACGCTGATCCGGGCCGCCTCCGCTCGGCGGCTGCCCGTTCGCACCCGGTCGGAAGCGACCCTCGCCCCCGCCCGGAGGCGCGAATCCGCCCGGACCGTTGTTGCCCGCATCGGCGGACACCTTGCCCTCGTCCATGACCCGCGTCGCGGTGATGGCCGGCGACGCGCCCGTGCCGATCACCGTGACCGTGTCACCGACCTCGACATCGCCGACCGTTCCGGAGGAGGTGGTGGTGACCGACGTCTTCGAGCTGGTCACGACCTTCGTCGTCTTGCCGCCTCCGTTCTTCAGGGTGAGGTTCGCGCCGTTGATGCTCGCGATCGTCCCGACGCCGCCGCCACCGGCGAAGTTGCGCCGGAAGCCCTCCCCCTGCCCCGCGCCGGAGCCCGGGGTCGAGCTCGCGCTCGGCTGGTTGGAGGCACCGGCGTTCGACGAACCACCCGAGGAGGTTGCCGCGCTGATGCCGAAGACGGCTGCGGCACCGACGACCGCGGCGCCCGCGGCCACGGCTACCCACGTCTTCCACGAGGGTCCGGATCTGGGTTCCTCACCGGCCGGCGGCGGCGCCGGGCACCGGGGGCGGGCCCGCGGGCGGCGCCCCCTCGGGAGGGGTCGTCGCCGTCTGCGGCCACGGCGCGTCGGGCGCGGTCGGCTCGAGCGGCGGGCCGGGGTTCGTCAGGTCGTCGTCCATCGGTTGCTCCTTCGTGTATGTGCGCGCTTGATCGCGCGCATCGGTTGGTTGCTCGTCGAGGGTCGTGCGGTCATCGGCCGGTCACTTTCCGCCGCCGAGCCCGCCGCGGAACGTCGCGCCTCCCGGCGGGAACGTGAACCCACCCGGCCCGTTGTTGCTCGACGAGCCGTTCGACGAGCTGGTCGCGGACCCGGGCAGCGGCTCGTCGCGGTCGGCGAGCACCACGGTCTGGCCCGCGTGCACCCCGCCGGTGATCTCGGTCCAGGTGTCGCCGACGACGCCGACCTGCACCAGGGCCCGCGTCGGGGTGTCGCCGTCGAGCACCGTGACCGTGTGGCGCGTCCCGATCGCTGTCACCGCGGACGTCGGGATCGCGAGCGCCGACCGCGAGCTCTTGGTCACGATCGCGACCGATCCGGTGGACCCGTTGTGCAACGACGCGTCGGGATCGTCGAGCCCGACGACCACGTGGTAGCTGGTCGCGCCGGAGCTGGTGGTCGGCGCGAGCGCGATCGAGGCGACCTTGCCGCCCAGAGCGCGCTTCGAACCGTCGGGGACGAACGTCGCGCGCTGGCCGACCTTCACCTGGGGCACCTGGTCGACGCTCACGGTCGTCGTCACCTCGAAGCCGCCGGCGCCGACCACCACGATGTTCGCGGTCGTGGAGCCGGCGGTGACGGTGTCGCCCACCGCGAGGTTGACCGCTTGCACCGTGCCCGAGATCGGGCTCACGATCGTCGCCTGCGCGATCGCCTGCTCGGCGACCGCGACGTCGGCCACCGCGGCGTCGACCGCCTTCTGGTAGGCCGCAAGGTCCGAGGCGGACGGGGATGACGTGGCCGCACCGGAACCGTTCCCGGACGGCGATGCCGAGCCCGAGCCGCTCGAGCCATCGCCCGAACCCGCGCGGCTGCCACCCTGCGATCCGGAGCTCGGTGTCGTGCTCGGAGTGGTGGCCGGCGTGCTCGCCTGCTGCGCGAGCAGCGCGTCGAGCGCAGTCGACGCCGCGACCAGCTGCTGCTGGGCCCGGCTCACGGCCGACTGCGCGCTGAGGACCTGCTGCATCGCGGTCTGGCACGCGGTCAGCTGCGCCGGGGTCGGCGTCGACGGCGAGCCGGACCCCACGCCCGCGGCTGCGCAGATCGTCGTCGCCGAGTCGAGCGCCTGGGTCGCGGTGTGCACCGCGGCGTCGACCTGCTGTTGGGCCGCCAGGACGTCCTGCTGCGCCTTGGCGATGTCGGGGCTGTTCGAGCTCGGCATGCTCATCGCAGTGAGCACCGCCATCGTGCCGTTCGCGGCGTCCGCCGGGGCGGCCGACGCGTTCGAGGCGTTGCTCGACCCGTTGTCGCGCCCGGTGCCGTTCGATCCGGTGCCGATGCCACCGACGGACTCGCCCGCGAGCGCCTTCTCCAGCGTGAGCTGGGCCTGGGCCAGGGTCGCCTGCTTCTCGTGCAGCGACTGCTGGAGCGCCTGAGGGTCGAGCGACGCGAGCGGCTGGCCGACGGTCACGGAATCGCCGAGCTTCACGTCCACCGCGGCGACGGTCCCTGCCGCGGGGAACGCGACCGACGCCTGCGAGACCGGTTCGACGACCGCGACGCCGTTGAGCAGCGAGTCGACGTCATGGGTGGCAACCGTCGCGGTGACGTACGAGGGTCCGCTCGCTCCGAACGCCTGGGCCGCGAGCACGCCGCTCGCCACCAGCGCGATCACCAGCACGACGACGATCGCGGTGCGGCGGCGGTGCCACCAGCTCGCCGCCGGTGCGGCGGCGTCGGGGAACAGCTTCGCGAGCCGGTCGGCGGCGGGCGTGGGCGATTGCGGGCCGATCGGGGGACCGGGTTGCGCGATGGGCGTGTCGACGGCCATGTCACTCGCTCCGGAGCGCGTCGATCGGCGCGAGCCGGGCGGCACGCGAGGCGGGGTAGACGCCGAAGATCACGCCGATCCCGATGGCCATCGCGATCGCGCCGAGCCCGGCCGGGATCGAGACGATCACGCGCGAGTCGGAGAACAGCGGCACCACGACCGCGCCCACGAGACCGAGCACGACGCCGAGCACACCGCCGGCGAGGCCGAGCACGGACGCCTCGACGAGGAACTGGCGCCGGATGAGCCGGGGCCGGGCGCCAAGCGCCTTGCGCAGCCCGATCTCGCGGATCCGCTCCGTGACCGAGACCAGCATGATGTTCATCACACCGATGCCACCGACGAGCAGCGAGATGATCGCGATGCCGGCCAGCATCACCGTGAGGGTGTCGTCCACCGACGTCGCGGCGGAGAGGATCGACTGCTGGGTGGCGATCGAGAAGTCGGCGTTCGCGGCCGTCGCGATCTTGTGGGTGTTCAGCAGGAGCGCGTTCGCCTCCTGGTAGGCGGCGGAGAGCGTGCCGGAGGAGGTCGCCTTCACCGCGATCGAGCTCACCGAGTCGCGGTTCGTCCCGCCGACGAGGCGCTGCGAGTACGTGCTGAGCGGCACGACCGCGAGGTCGTTGTTCGAGGTCTCCTCGGAGGAGCTCAGCGCCTTCAGCACGCCGATGACCGTGAGCTTGACCCCGTTGTAGCTGACGGTGCGGCCGATCGGGTCGGCGTTGTTGAACAGCTCGCTCACCGTGTCCGGACCGAGCACGACGACCGCCGCGGCCTGACGCTCGTCGGCCGCGGTGATGAAGCGGCCCGAGGTCACGGGCCGGGACCGGACGACCTTCCAGCTCGGCGTCGTGCCGGTCAGCGTCGTCGTCCAGTTCGTCGAGCCGTTGACGAGCGACACCGAGGACGTCGAGCTGGGGGCGACGGCCTGGATGTCCGGCGCCGCGACCTTCGACTCGAGCGCGCCTGCGTCCTGCACCGTGAGGGTCGAAGCCGACCCGAAGCCACCCCGGGTCCCGGAGGAGGCGTCGGTGGAGCTCCCCGGGGAGATCACGAGGAGGTTGGTCCCGAGCTCGTTGATCTGGTCCTGGACCTTGGCCTTGGCGCCCTGCCCGAGCCCGACGGTGAGCACGACCGCGGTGATCCCGATGAGGATCCCGAGCATCGTGAGTGCGGAGCGGAGCCGGTGCGTGCGCACCGCCTCGGTCGCGGTCCGGAACGTGTCGCGCCAGCTCACGCCGTGACCCCCGTGAGGTCGGGCCCCGACGCGACCTCGTCCGGCCGCCAGATGCGGCCGTCCCGGATCTGGATCGTGCGCGGCGCGCGTCGCGCGATGTCGAGCTCGTGCGTGATGAGGACGATCGTCCGGCCCTCGCCGTTGAGCTCCTCGAGGAGGTCGAGCACGTCGGCCGTGGACGTCGAGTCGAGGTTCCCGGTCGGCTCGTCGGCGAGGAGCATCGCCGGCTCGGTCACGAGCGCGCGGGCGACCGCGACGCGCTGCTGCTGGCCACCCGAGAGCTCCCCCGGCTTGTGCAGGGCGCGGTCGGCGAGCCCGACCTTCTCCAGCGCGACGTAGGCCCGCTCGCGCCGCTCCGCCGGATGCACGCCGGTGTACATCAAGGGCAGCTCGACGTTGCGCCACGCCGACAGGTACGCGAGCAGGTTGAACTGCTGGAAGACGAAGCCGATGAAGAGGTTGCGGACGTCGGCCAGCTGGTCCTCGTCGAAGGTCTGGACGTCGTGGCCCGCGAGCCGGAAGACCCCCGAGGTCGGCACGTCGAGGCAGCCGAGGATGTGCATCAGGGTGGACTTCCCGGACCCTGACGGTCCGGTGATCGCCACGAAGTCGCCGTCGTCGATGCGCAGGGACACGTCGCTCAGCGCGGCGACTTCGATCGCACCGGTCGCGTAGATCTTGCTGACCTCGAGCAGCTCGATGACCGCGGGCTCGGTGCCCGCGGGAACCGGCGAGGAGGACTCGCGCACCTCGGTCAACCGCCGAACCTCGCGCCGCCCGGGAACTCGCCCCGCTGGAACCCCCCGTTGCCCTGCCCACCGGGGGGCGAGAAGCCGCCCGGCCGGGTGATCGTGATCACGACCTTCTCGCCGGCCTTCAGCCCGCTGGTGATCTCCGTGGTGCCGTCAGCGGTGAGCCCGGTCGTGACCTTCCGGGTCTCGGTCGGCCCGTCGAGCGTGCCGTTCGTGGCGACGGTGACGGTCGAGCCGGCGTCGTTCGTCGTGATCGCGAGCGACGAGACCTGCACGACGTTCGGACGCTCCTGGGTGGCCACGTCGCCGGAGACCGTCGAGCCCACGTAGAAGTCGGTGCCCGTGGCGTCGAAGGCGATCGTGACCGGGTACGTCGCGACGCCGAGCTCGCGTCCGCCACCCGACCGACCGCGGTCACGAGCCCGTTGGCCGTGGCCCCGGTCGTCGAGCTCGCGCCGGTCCCGTTCCCGTTCCCGGTGCTGCCGTTTCCGGTGCCGCCGTTTCCGGTGCTGCCGTTTCCGAGGCGGTTGAAGAGCCCGCCGAGCCCGCCGAAGCGGCCGGTCGCAGCACTCGAGCTCGTGCGGGTGATCGTCGCGGTCTGGCCGACCTTCACGCTCGCGATGTCGGCGCTGTCGACCGCGAGGTCGACCGTGTACCGGCCCGTGCTCACGACCTGGACCTGTGCGCTCGAGGAGCTGCTCGACGAGTCGCTGGAGCTCGCCGGGTTCGGGTTGGTGCCGGATCCGATCGACGCATCGGACTGTCCCGACCCGCTGCCCGTGCCGGTGGCGTCGGTCCCGCCGGTGCCACTGCTCGAGAGCTGCTCGCCGACGGTGAGGTTCACCGCGGCGACGGTGCCGTCGAAGGTCGAGACGAGCGACGCCTTCGCCAGCGCTTCGGTCGCGTCGATGAGCGAGTCGTTCGCGGACGTCAGGCTCGACTCGTCCGCCGCGAGCTGCTCGGACGACGCGCCCGACGCCTGGTCGTCGGAGAGCTTGGCCTTGGCGTCCGCGACGGACGACTGTGCCGCGGTCACGTCCGACTGGAGCGCGGCGGAGTCGATCGTCGCGAGCACCTGGCCCGCCTGCACGGTGTCGCCGGCCTTCACGTTCACCGCCGTCACCGTCCCGGCCGAAGAGAAGCTCAGGTCGTCGGTCTGGGCCGCCGCAACGGTCCCCTCGGCCGACACGGTCACCGCCATCGGGCCCCGGGTGACGGTCGCGAGCTGCTTGGTGCTGGTCGCCGAGGCGGAGGCGTCGTCGCTCGGACGGAACGCGAACCACCAGACCCCGACGATGGCGGCGACGATCAGGATCGGGACGAGCACGATCGGCTGGACCAGGCTCCGCAGGCGCATCGGCCCACGTTCGCCGGGCCGTCCAAGAGGTACCTGAGAGCCGTGTATGGGCAGCGTGAGAAACCACGAATCTCGGGCCGGCCCCGACCCGGGCCCGTCGCGGAGGCCGGAGCGAGCACGGAGGCGGAAGCGGGTACGAAGTGCGCCGCCGGAACGACCCGGAGTCGCACAGGCCGCAGCGACCCGAAGAGGAGTGTGACTCCGGTCTCACCAGGGGTATCCGCTGCCATGAGTGAGCGCTCACTCATGTAGGCTGCAGCCATGCCCAGCGCCCCCAGCCGCACCCGAGCGACCGCGCTCCCGCCGTCCGAGCGGCGCGCCGAGATCATCGCGGCCACGCTCCCGCTGCTGCTCGCGCACGGCGCGAGCGTCACCACCCGTCAGATCGCGGAGGCCGCGGGCATCGCCGAAGGCACCATCTTCCGGGTCTTTCCGGACAAGGAGTCCCTGATCGAGGCCGCGGTCGACCGCGCCTTCGACAGCACTGCGTCCGACGCCGCGCTCGACGCGATCGACCGCTCGCTCCCGCTCGAGGCGCGGCTCGTCGCGGCGGTCGAGATCCTCCGCCGGCGGGTCGCCGACCTCTGGCAGCTGCGGACCGCCCTCGGGATGATGCAGGTCTCGAGCGGCGGACCTTCGATGACCGAGCGCCACCGACCGCCCGACCTCTCGCCGCTCGCCGCGCTCTTCGTGGCCGATCGCGACCAGGTGCGGGGCGAACCGCTCGAAGCGGCCCACCTGCTGCGCGGGCTCACCATCGCCGCGACGCACCCGGCGCTCATCCTCGACGAGCCGCTGTCGTCGGCGGAGATCGTCTCGCTGTTCCTCGACGGCATCCGAAACCGCGGGGAGGCCACCCGATGAACCTGCAGCGCCTCCTCCGCACCTACCTCGGCCGGTACCGCAACCTCCTGATCCTGGTCGTGGGCCTCACGTTCGTCCAGACGATGTGCACGCTGCTGCTCCCCACGCTCAACGCGGACATCATCGACAAGGGCGTGCTGACCGGCGACACCGGGTACATCTGGCGGCTCGGCGGCATCATGCTCGTCATCACCTTCGTCCAGGTGACCTTCGCCATCGTCGCCGTGTACTACGGGTCACGCGCCGCGATGGCGTTCGGCCGCGACGTACGCGGCGGGCTCTTCCACCGCGTCACCGACTTCTCGGCCCAGGACGTCGCCCACTACGGCGCGCCGTCGCTGATCACCCGGATCACCAACGACGTGACCCAGGTCCAGATCCTCGTCCTCATGGCGTGCACGTTGTTCGTCGCCGCACCCATCACCCTGGTGGGCGGCACCATCCTGGCCGTGCGCGAGGACGGGCCCCTCTCCCTGCTGCTCCTCGTGAGCATCCCGGCGCTCGCGATCTCGATGGGCCTCGTGATCATCCGCATGGTCCCGCAGTTCCAGAAGATGCAGGACCGGATCGACCGGATCAACGAGGTGCTCCGCGAGCAGATCACCGGCATCCGGGTCGTACGGGCCTTCGTGCGCGAGCCGGACGAGGCGAAGCGGTTCGGCGACGCCAACGACGAGCTCACGGACGTGTCGCTCAAGGCCGGGAAGCTCATGGCGTTCATGTTCCCGACCGTGATGCTCTGCCTCAACGTGTCGAGCGTCGCCGCGATCTGGATCGGTGGGGACCGCATCGGCAACGGCCAGATGCAGGTCGGGGCGCTCATCGCGTTCCTCAGCTACCTGATCCAGATCCTCATGTCCGTCATGCTGGCGACGTTCGTCGCGGTCCTCACGCCGCGCGCATCGGTCAGCGCCGACCGGATCGAGGAGGTGCTGCACGCGAAGTCGTCGGTCGTCCCGCCCGCCGAGCCCGTCGCACACCTGGACGAGCACAGCTCGCTCGAGCTCCGCCACGTCGAGTTCGCGTACCCAGGCGCCGAGCTCCCCGTGCTCTGCGACATCTCCTTCCGGGCGGCGGCCGGTGAGACGACCGCGATCATCGGGAGCACCGGCGCGGGCAAGACCACGCTGCTCAACCTGGTGCCGCGGCTGTTCGACGCCACCGGCGGCCAGGTGCTCGTCGACGGGCACGACGTGCGCGAGATCGAGCTCGAGCTGCTGTGGAGCCGCATCGGGCTCGTCCCCCAGAAGCCGTACCTGTTCTCGGGCACGGTGGCGAGCAACCTCCGCTACGCGGACCCCGACGCGACCGACGAGGAGCTCTGGGCCGCGCTCGAGGTCGCGCAGGCGAGGAACTTCGTCGCCGCGATGCCCGGTGGGCTGGACGCGCCGATCAGCCAGGGCGGCGGCAACGTTTCCGGCGGGCAGCGCCAACGGCTCGCGATCGCCCGCGCGCTCGTCCGGAAGCCGGGGATCTACCTGTTCGACGACTCGTTCTCCGCGCTCGACCTCGCGACCGATGCCCGCCTCCGCGCCGCGCTGGCGCCGGTGGTCCGGGACGCGGTGACGGTGATCGTCGCCCAACGCGTGTCCACCATCATGAACGCCGACCAGATCCTCGTCATCGAGGACGGCCAGCAGGTCGGGCTCGGCACCCACCGCGAGCTGCTCGAGACCTGCCCGACCTACGCGGAGATCGTCGCCTCGCAGCTCACCGCGGAGGAGGCGGCATGAGCGGAAGCTCGGACGGGAACGTCGAGACGGAAGCGACACCGGTGCCGGCCCCCGAGGACCAGACGGTCAAGCCACCGGACGACATGCGCGGCGGTGGCCAGATGGGCCGCTTCGGCGCGGCCGGGATGCCGCTCGAGCGGTCGAAGGACTTCAAGAACTCGACGCGGCGCCTCGCGGCCCGGCTGCGCCCCGAGGGCTTCGGTGTCGCACTGGTCCTGGTCCTCGCGGTCGCGAGCGTGACGCTCCTCGTCATCGCGCCGAAGATCCTGGGGAGCGCCACCAACGTCATCGTCGACGGCGTGACCAGCGGGAAGGGGATCGACTTCTCGAAGCTGCACGACATCCTGCTGAAGGTGCTGTGCATCTACGCGCTCTCCGCCGCGCTCGCGCTCTCGCAGGGCCGGCTGCTCGCCGGGGTCGTGCAGCGCGCGATGTTCCGCCTGCGCTCGGACGTCGAGGACAAGCTCAACCGGATGCCGTTGCGCTACGTGGACCGCCAGCCGCGCGGCGACCTGCTCAGCCGGGTCACGAACGACATCGACAACCTGGCCCAGAGCCTCCAGCAGACGTTGAGCCAGCTGCTCACCTCGACGCTGACGCTCGTCGGTGTCCTGATCATGATGATCACGATCTCCCCGATCCTGGCCCTGGTCGCGCTGATCACGATCCCGCTGTCGGTGTTCACGATGAAGGCGATCACCAAGCGGTCGAAGACCAAGTTCGTCGACCAGTGGCGCCACACCGGGACGCTGAACGCCCAGGTCGAGGAGGCGTTCACCGGGCACTCGCTGGTCAAGGTGTTCGGGCGCCAGGCCGACGTCGAGAAGAAGTTCAACGACAAGAACGACGAGCTGTTCGAGGCCAGCTACGCCGCGCAGTTCATCTCCGGGACGATCCAGCCCGCGATGATGTTCTTCGGCAACCTGAACTACGTCGCGATCGCGCTCATCGGCGGCCTGCGGGTGTCGTCGGGTCAGATGACGATCGGCGACATCCAGGCGTTCATCCAGTACTCCCGCCAGTTCACCCAGCCGCTCACGCAGCTCGCGTCGATGATCAACGTGATGCAGTCCGGCATCGCGTCGGCCGAGCGCGTGTTCGAGCTCCTCGACGCGCCCGAGGAGGTCGAGGACGACCTCGTCCCGCTGGAGGACCTCGAGCCGAAGGGCCGGATCGAGTTCGACCACGTGTCGTTCTCCTACAACCCCGAGAACCCGTTGATCGAGGACCTGTCGCTCGTCGCCGAGCCCGGTCAGACGGTGGCGATCGTGGGCCCGACCGGCGCGGGCAAGACGACGCTCGTGAACCTCATCATGCGGTTCTACGAGATCGACTCCGGCGCCATCATGCTCGACGGGCTGGACATCTCGAAGATGCGCCGCCGCGACCTGCGCTCGAACATGGGCATGGTCCTGCAGGACACGTGGATGTTCGGCGGCACCATCCGCGAGAACATCGCCTACGGCAACCTCGACGCCACCGAGGAGCAGATCCTCGAGGCCGCGCGCGCGACGTACGTCGACCGCTTCGTGCACTCGCTCCCCCACGGCTACGACACGGTGGTGGACGACGAGGGCGGCAGCGTCAGTGCCGGCGAGAAGCAGCTGCTGACCATCGCCCGGGCGTTCCTCGCTGACCCGACGATCCTGATCCTCGACGAGGCGACGAGCTCGGTCGACACCCGCACCGAGGTGCTGATCCAGCGGGCGATGGCGGCGCTGCGGTCCAACCGGACGAGCTTCGTGATCGCGCACCGGCTGTCAACCATCCGCGACGCCGACGTCATCCTGGTGATGGAGGCGGGCCAGATCGTCGAGCAGGGCAACCACGAGGAGCTGCTCGAGGCGGACGGCGCCTACGCGCGCCTCTACAACGCCCAGTTCGCGGCGCCGGCGGTCGAGGTCGCGTAGCCGACTCGCAGGCCCGGTCGGGGGCGGGGCAGACTGCCCCCGCCGTCCCACCGAGAGGAACCGACATGATCCGGCTGAGCGTGCTGTACCCCACGACCGAGGGCGCGACCTTCGACCACGACTACTACCGGGACCAGCACGTCCCGCTGGCGGTGAAGACCTGGGGCCTCGGTGGCGCCGAGATCGACAAGGGCATCGACGGCCCCTACGTCGCGGCGGTGCACTTCATCTTCGAATCGCTCGACGCGATGGGCACGGCGATGGGGGTACCGGGCACCGCGGACGTGCTCGCCGACGTGGCGAACTACACCACGATCGCGCCGGTGATGCAGACCAGCGAGATCGTCTCGAGCTGAGAGATCTTCGGCGAGCCGCCGGAGGGCGCCGTGGCCCGCGCGGTCCGGAGATCGCCCTCCGGAGATCTTCGGCGAGCCGCCGGAGGGCGCCGTGGCCCGCGCGGTCCGGAGATCGCCCTCCGGAGATCTTCGGCGAGCCGCCGGAGGGCGCCGTGGCCCGCGCGGTCCGGAGATCGCCCTCCGGAGATTCAGCTAGATCGTGAAGCCGAGGTTGTCGACGACCCGGTTCGCCAGGTCGACGTCACCCTCGACCGTGACCGAGCCCTCGGCCCGGGCGCGCTCGCCGCTCCAGCGGCCGCCCGCCAGCCGGGCGAACGTCCTGCGGTCGGTGACGACACGCGCGGTCGGTGCGTCGGGCGCGGCGTCGAGCAGCCGGGCGCGGCCCTCCGGCGGGACCTCGATCGCGGCGGTGATCGGCGCGGGGCCGGCCACCTCGAACACCACGGTGCTGCCGGGAGGCGCGCCGGCCTTCTTCCCCACCACGTAGCCGAGCGCTTTGCGCGGGATGCGACCGATCGAGAGGTCCGCCACCGGGCCGTCGAGGAACCCGGGACGGTCGAGCGCCTCACGGATGTCCTGGTCGTGGAACCAGCAGTCGAACACCCGGATCTCCATGAACTGCCGGTACGGACCCGTCCCTTCCGGGGTGAACCCCTCCCGGTCCCAGTCATCCGAGGACAGGGCGCGCAGCGCGTCGAGCCGCCGTCCGGTGACCGCCCGGAATTCGGTGACGATCGCCGGCCCGTCCCAGTCCCGGTAGTTGGCGATCCACTGCTCGTTCGCCCTGCCGATGTCGTTGCGGACGTGCGCGGCGTCGCCCGCCCCCGCGCTCGGCGCGGGCTGCTCGCCGAGCAGCATGCGCTCGGTGCCGATCATGTGCGCGACGTTGTCGTGCACCGTCCACCCCGGGCAGTCCGTCGCGGTGCCCCACTGCTCGACGGTGAGCCCGTCGCACAGGGTGGCGACGTCGACCCAGACCTCGTCGAGCCGGTCGATCATCGGCTCCCCCACCTCACACTGCGCTCCGCTCATCGCCGCAAGCTACCGCCTGGGGCATCGGCGCGAGACTGGCGGCGTGACCGACCGGATCAGCTTCTACTTCGACCCGATGTGCCCGTACGCGTACGCCACGTCTCGCTGGATCCGCACGGTGCGCTCGCAGCGCGACCTCGAGATCGACTGGCGGTTCTTCTCGCTCGAGGAGGTGAACCGCGTCGAGGGCAAGAAGCACCCCTGGGACCGCCCGTGGTCGTTCGGCTTCGGCCAGATGCGCGTGGGCGCCCTCATCCGGCGCGAGCTCGGCAACGACGCGGTCGACCGCTGGTACGCCGCGGTCGGCAACGCGTTCTTCTTCGACGGCGTGAAGACCCACACGCCCGAGCACCACGCGTCGGTGATCGCGGCGGCCGGCTTCGACCCGGCGTTCGTCGAGCGCGCGATCGACGACCCGTCGACGCTCACCGAGGTCCGCGACGAGCACCTCGAGGCGGTCGCTCGCGTCGGCGCCCACGGTGTGCCCACGATCGTGTTCCACCCCGACGAGGAGCACACCGTGGAGTACGCGGTGTACGGGCCGGTGGTCGTCCCGGCACCCGACGGTGAGGACGCGGTCGCGCTCTGGGAGCTCGTCCGGGGCATGCGTCGCTTTCCGCACCTCTACGAGCTGCGCCACCCCAAGACGACCGACGACCTGCTGCACATCGGCGAGCAGTTCCGCACGTACCTGAGCACCCGGGACTGGAACACGATCGAGAACCCGGCGCCCTGACACCACCACAACTTGTTGCTGTTCCTGACCTCTTCGGTGTTCCTGACGGGGGTCGGTTGCCGGCGAGCTCCTCCGGCCGAGGCGCGAGTCGGGTTCGGGTACCTTGCCGGCGTGCAGATCGCGGACATCACCTACGAAGCCGACGGTCGGACGATGGTCGGTCGGTACGCGGTCGACGAGTACCGGGTCGGGCCGCGGCCCGCGGTGCTGCTGTGCCACGAGGGCCCGGGCCTCGACGAACACGTGAAGGGTCGCGCGGTCCGCCTCGCGTCGCTCGGCTACGCCGCGTTCGCGCTCGACTACCACGGTGGCCGGATGCCGATCGAGGACGCGATGACCCGCATCGACGAGCTCTGGTCGGACGCCGCGCGATGCCGCCGGATCGGTCGCGCCGGGCTCGACGTCCTGCTCGCGCAGGAGCACGTCGACCCCACTCGTGTGGCGGCGACCGGCTACTGCTTCGGTGGCGTCATGGCGATGGAGCTGGCGCGCGACGGCGCTGCCCTCCAGGCCGTCGTCGGGTTCCACCCCGGGCTCTCGACGGCCGCTCCCGCCGCGCCCGGCGTGGTCAGCGCCTCGGTGCTGATGTGCTGCGGCGCGGACGACCCCGTGGTCGGGCCCGACCAGCGCTCGGCCTTCGAGTCGGAGATGCACGACGCCGAGGTCGCCGACTGGCGCATCGAGCTGTACGGCGGCATCGGCCACAGCTTCACGAATCCGCGCGTGGACACGCTCGGGATGCCCGGCTTCGCTTACGACGAGGTCGCGAACCGCCGCTCGTGGCGCTCGATGGTCGACCTCCTCGACCAGCGCCTCGGCCCGATCGACTGACCACCGCCCCGCCGACCCGCAGGCGGGACCGCGCGTCCGCCGGTCATGCGGCGCGCTGTTGGGGTGGTGGGGTGAGTCGTCGCTTGCCGGTGGTGGGGTCGGGCGGACCGAGGGTCCAGCCCTGCGTTTTTCGGGTGTGGTGGATGGAGCAGAGCCAGGTGAGGTTCCAGCGGGCGGTGGGTCCGCCGGCGGCGTGGTCGATCTCGCAGTGGTCGAGCTCGAGGTACTCGCGTCCGGTGCAGCCTTCGATGGAGCATTCGCGGCCGGTGACGATCAGCGCGGTGTGGAGCTCGGCGGGGACGTGACGGCCGAGGTGGGCGACGGTGGTGAGGTCGCGGCCCTTCTTGACGATGGCGGTGACGAAGGCCTGACCGAGCAGGGCGCGGGCCCAGGTGAGGTTGACGGGTCCGGGGCCGGGGATCTCACAGGTCTCACCGGGGAGGGCGCGACCGCGCACGAGGGCTTCGTGGTCGATGACGACGTGGGTGGTGTAGCCACCGGACTTCACCGAGCTGGGGTCACCGAGGATCGCCTCGGCGAACGCGTCGGCCGCGTAGGCGTCTTGCGCCTCGCGGGTCCCGTCTTGCCGGGCCTGGCGGAACCGGGCGCGGGTTGCGTGGTCGATGCGGGCTCGGATGGCGCCGCCGATCTCGGGGGTGACCTTGAAGTGGCCTTCGACCATCCCGTCGCTGGCGGTCCACATCCGGAACGACCGTCCCGCGTGCTGGCGCTCGGCGCGTGCTGTCTCGTCCTCGCGCCGCGCGCGAACGGTGATGCACGCGTCGCGGAGCGCGACCCGGCTCACCGAGGCCGCCACGAGCAGCTCGCCTTCGACGGTCGGGTCGTCCGCGGCGGCAGTGACGATCAGGTCGGCCTGCCGCGCTGAGAGGCGGCCCTCGCGGACCGCGGCGTCGGTCGCCGGTAGTGCATCGAGCTGCGTCGCCACCGCAATTGCGCGCTTCGCCTCACCGGACGAGATCCCGACGAGTCGCTCGCACAGCTCCGCCGCGTTGCGGTCGCTGCCGTAGGTGTGCGCAGCGGTGTCCTCGACCCGCTTCATGACCCGGGCGATCAACCCGTCGACCAGCCGCCGGGCCGCGCCGAGCTCCTCCAGCAACGACACCGCTTCTTGGCCGGAACACGCCCTGGCGTCGAACGTCCGCGCCGCGCCCTCGAGCGCCGAACGAGCCGAACGAACCCGGTTCACCATCACCACCGAATTCTACGAACAGGGTGGGACAGCTACGCCTGGTGCGCCGGCTCCCGGCGATCACGTCACCCGAACAACTCGCCGCATGACCAGCGGACGCGCGTGCTGAAGCTCGACGCGCTGCGCCCTCCAGCGCCCTTGGCCGCGAACGCGACCGAGCCGGCGTCAAACGCTCGGACCTACCGGCCGCGGTCGCCAACCCCCAGATCACCGGGATCAGCGCGCGACCACCGCGGCGGTCGGGGCGACGACTCCCATCCGGCCGGTCGCGAGCCCCTGGTCGAGGAGGCCGAGACCGATCACGTTCACCAGCCCGGCTGCTGCCCGCGCCGGGTCGCCCACCCTGCGGGCACAGGTTTGACGCCTCGGTGGCGCGGGGACACCAGTCCGTGGTGAGCGTGAAAGTGCGGGAGGTGAGCTGGTGGTGGTGACGGTGCCGACGGAGCAGGCGGCGATCGGCGAGACGTCGCTGTCATGGACGGTGGCGCACGTGGTGGATGCGGCGCTCGAGTCGCTGCGGGACCGCACCATGGTGAGCGCACAGGACGTGACCGACCTCCTGCTCGACCTCCGGACATCGCTCAAGCAGACCGTTGAGCTCGAAGAGGCCCGCGGGCGCGCCACATGCGAGCGGCCCCGCGGCACGTGGAGCACCGCCGCGCGCCGCGCCGCGACCGCCGGGATCGCGCGTCGCTCCCTCGCCGTGCCCCGTTTCCTGCGCACCCGCTCGCACTGACCGAGGCGTCCACGCAAAGCGACCGGCGCGCCGACCCCGGACGCGAAGCGGCGACGGAGCTCCCTCCGCCGCCGGCTCGCGGCATCCCTCGCGGGGTGCGTGACTACCGCTTGATCTCGTCGACCTTGTCCTCGACCCAGTCCTTGGCGTCTTCGACCTTCTGCTTGACCTTGCCGGCCGCTTGGTCGGAGCGACCCTCGCGCTTGAGGTCGGCATCGTCGGTCAGGTCGCCGGCCGCTTCCTTGGCCCGGCCCTTGAGCTCGTCGATCTTGGGTTCCATCGGATCTCCTCGAACATCGCGGTCAGGGGGCACCTCCGCGTCTACCCGACCGTCCGCGCGCTCAACCCGTTCCGCCGGTCTTTCCCCCGTCCGGGGGTAGTACACGATGGTGCTCGTGCGCCGGACCACGCTCAGGCGCGACGGGTCGGTGCGGTTTCGACCGGGGAGCCGGGTGCCTCTCTCGAACTTCCCCGCGCTGCTGATCCGTCCGACGGTGCTCGGCTTCGTCGGCAACCGATCCGTCTCGGACCGCGTGATCGGCACCACATGTCGCGCTTTCCCGTCATCGGTGAGCAGATCGGCAAGAACGTGGACCATCCACTCTCGGGCCGCGGGCTCGGTCGTCGGGTACTCGATCCTTGGTGAGCATCGGCACTGCGCTGGTCCAGCACCACGCCTACGCTGCGGTGCGCGATGAGCCTGGAGCGCTACCAGCAGAAGCGGGACTTCTCGAAGACGCCGGAGCCCGCGGGCGCCCCGGCTGCGTCATCGGGTGCGCCCCGGTTCGTCATCCAACGTCACCGGGCCCGGCGGCTGCACTACGACTTCCGGCTCGAGGTCGACGGCGTGCTCGCGAGCTGGGCGGTGCCGAAGGGCGTGACGCTCGATCCGTCGGTGCGGCACCTCGCGGTGCACGTCGAGGACCACCCGATGGACTACGAGCTGTTCGAGGGGGTGATCCCGGACGCGCAGTACGGCAGCGGCGACGTGATCGTCTGGGACCGCGGCACGTGGGAGCTCCACAAGGACGAGGACGTGGCAACCGCGATCAACGCCGGTGAGATCCACGCGGAGCTGTTCGGCGAGAAGATCAAGGGCCGCATCGTCATGATCCGCACCAAGGGTCGGCCCGGCGCGCGCGGCGGTGGCAAGGACAACTGGCTCCTCATGCACAAGCGCGACGATCACGCGGTCGAGGGTTGGGATCCCGAGGCGCATCCCCGGTCGGTGCTGAGCGGCCGGACCAACGACGAGGTGGCGGCGAACCCCGAGTGGCTCTGGACGCGCGAGGGCGGCGAGCAGCCGGCTCACCCGACGGACCCGGCGTACGCGCCCGCGACTCCCGACGAGCTCGCGGACCTCGACACGCTCCCCGAGAAGGCCACGTGGTCGGTGGCGGGTCACGAGGTGGCGCTCACGAACCTCGACAAGGTCCTGTTCCCCGCCGGTGGCGACGGCGAGCCCGTCACCAAGCGCGACCTGGTCCGCTACCACGCGACGATCGCGCCGACCCTGCTGCCCTACCTCGAGGGCCGGCCGCTCAACCTGAACCGGTTCCCGAACGGCAGCTCCTCGAAGGGGTTCTGGCAGAAGCAGATCCCGGCGCACGCGCCGGACTGGGTCACCCACTGGGACAACACCGAGGCCGATCCGGGCGAGAGCGAGCAGTACGTCGTCGCCGACTCCACCCCGACGCTCGTCTGGCTCGCGAACCAGGCCGCGATCGAGCTGCACCCGTGGACCTCCCGCATCCCCGAGGTGCGCACTCCGACGTACGCGCTGATCGACCTCGACCCGGGCACCGAGACGACCTGGGACGAGCTGCTCGTCCTCGCGCGGCTGCACCGCACCGCGCTCGAGCACCTCCAGGTGCGGGGCTACCCGAAGGTCACCGGGCAGCGCGGCATCCAGATCTGGATCCCGATCGTCGCCGGTCCGAGCTTCAGCGAGACGCGGGCGTGGGTCGAGCAGATCTCGCGTGCGGTCGGTGCAACCGCGCCCGACCTCGTCAGCTGGACCTGGACCAGGAGCGACCGCGAAGGCCGGGCCCGGCTCGACTACACGCAGAACGCGATCAACAAGACGCTCGTCGCGCCCTACAGCGCCCGACCGGCGCCGGGCGCGCCAGTCTCGGTCCCGATCACTTGGGACGAGCTCGACGATCCCGACCTGCGCCCGGACCGGTGGACGATCCGAACCGTGCTCGACCGCCTCGCGTCGCGTCCCGACCCCATGGCCCCGATGCTGGCCGACGAGCAGCGCCTCCCGCCGCTGGCCTGACCGCTACCGTCGCTTCGGATCAGGCCTCCACGGAGAACCAGACCACCTTGCCGTGGTCCTCGGAGCGCGTGCCCCAGTCGCCGGCCAGACGGCCCACGATGCGCAGGCCCTGACCGCGGATCGGCAGCTCCGGCAGCGCCTCGACCGCTTCGATCCCCATGGGGTCGCCGTCGCGCACCTCGACGTAGACCCGCCCGGCGCCGATGTGGACGCTCACGGTGAAGTCGGTCGCCGCGTGGACCACCGCGTTCGTCGCGAGCTCGCTCACGAGCAGCCGCGCCTCGTCCAGCACACTCGTCACGCCCGCTTCCACCAGGGTCTCGGTGACGAACTGGCGCGCCCCTGCGACGCTGGCTCGCTGGGGCGGGAAGCGCGCGGTCAACGGGTCCGTAGGCACACTTGTAGGTACCCCGGGCGAACCCGCGCGAATCACCGCGGTCGCCGCTAGGTTCGCCACCGGACATCGGCCCGATCACCCGGAGGTGCGGTCATGGGAGAACGCGTGCGCGGTTGGCTCCACGAGTTCAAGGAGTTCGCGCTCGAAGGCAACGTGCTCGAGCTGGCGATCGCCTTCATCCTCGGTCTCTACTTCAAGCAGGTCGTGGACGCGCTGGTCAACGGCGTCATCCTGAACGCGATCGGTGGGATCTTCGGCCAGCCGAGCTTCAACGATCTCACCTTCACGCTCGGCGACGGCGTCATCCAGTACGGCGCGCTGATCAACGCGATCATCACGTTCCTCATCGTGGCCGCGTCGCTCTTCCTGATCGTGAAGGCGTTCGACACGGCGAAGGAGCTGCAGAAGCGCGGCAAGCCGGGCGAGCCTCCCGAGAAGCGCGACTGCCCCCGGTGCTTCACGGAGATCCCGGCCCGGGCCACGCGCTGTCCCGCGTGCACCGAAGAGATCCAGCCGATCGTCGCGTGACGGTCGCCACCCGCGCGCCGCGGCTAGCGACCCCGCCCCATGGGCATCGGGAAGTCGTCCGCGCGCAGCTCGGCATCGGACCCGCCGTCGACGAACACCACCGAGCCGCAGAAGAACCTCGCGTCGGGCCCGAGCAGGAACTCCACGAAGGCGGCGAGCTCGTCGGGCTCGCCCTTGCGCCCGATGGGCACCGGGAAGAGGTCGATGAACTTCCCGATCGTCTCGTCCTCGCGGGTCGACTGCAGCAGCGGTGTCTCGACCGCCCCGGGCGCCACCACGTTGAGCGTGATCCCGGCCCCGGCCCACTCGGCGGTGACGGCGTGGCGGCGCACCCACCAGGCGATGGCCGTCTTGGTGGCCGGATAGGTCGCCATCGCCCCGGCCGCGTCGGCCGCGGCCCGAGCGCCGGGCTCGTCGCCGTCGAGGCAGCGCTCGATGACGTCCATGGGGATGCCGGGCTGGCAGGTGGTCGAATTCGAGCTGATCGCGACCGCAGCCGGGCGGTCACCCCGGGCCAGCAGCGGCCGCAGCCCGTCCAGGAGCGCGACGCTGCCGAAGTAGTTCACCGACGCGAGCAGGCTGCCCGCGGTCCTGGTGAGGCCGGCGACTCCGGCCCAGGTGACGAGCCCGTCGATCACGCCGTCCGCATGCTCGGTGACCGCGTCGATCGCGGCCGACCGCCCGACCGCGGTGCCGAGGTCCGCCACGACGTCCGCGTCACGCAGGTCCACCCCGATGACGCGTTGACCGTCCGCCTCGAGGCGGGCCTTCGTCGCCGCGCCCATCCCCGACGCCGATCCGGTGACCACGACCGTCCGCTGCTTCGCCATGTCCTCGGTGCCCCGCTTCCTCTCGACCGATGAGTTCCGACGCCCCGCGCCGTCTCAGTCGCGACCGGGACCGACCCGGACCGACTCTCCCTCAAGGAGCCTCCCATGCCCAAGCCCGACGTCCGTCCGACCGGTGCCCCCTGCTGGATCGAGCTCTTCACCTCCGACCCGTCGGCGGCAGAGCAGTTCTACGGATCGCTCTTCGACTGGAAGGTCCAGGACCCGGGTCCGGACTACGGCGGCTACCGGAACTTCCTCAAGGACGACGAGCTGGTCGCCGGCTTGATGGCGAACGACGGCAGCACCGGGCAGCCCGACAGTTGGAACCTCTACCTCACGACTGACGACATCGAGGCCGTCGCCGCGGGCGCCGCGTCGAAGGGCGCGCCGATCTTCGTCGCGCCGATGCCCGTCCACGCGCTCGGCACGATGGCGGTGATGAGCGACCCGAGCGGCGCCACGGTCGGTGCGTGGCAGCCCGACGAGATGTCGGGGTTCGGCGTGGTCGCCGAGCCCGGCGCGCCGACGTGGTTCGAGCTGCACACCACCGCCTACGACGCGGCAGTGCCGTTCTACCGGGACGTGTTCGGCTGGGAGACCCACACGATGAGCGACTCGCCCGAGTTCCGCTACACGACGCTCGGCGAGGGTGACGCCCAGGCCGCCGGGATCATGGACGCGAGCACCCACATACCGGCCGGTACGCCGTCGTTCTGGACGATCTACTTCAACGTCGAGGACGCGGAGGCGACCCTGGCGAGGATCGAGGAGCTCGGCGGCCGCGTCGTCGACCCAGCCCAGGACACGCCCTACGGCCGGCTCGCGACCGCGGCCGACCCGACCGGCGCCACCTTCCGCCTCCAGCAACCCTGACCCCCACCCCCCTCGGGGTGGGTCAGGTGGCGTTGACCTGGTGGCGGAGGAAGCTGATCAGCGAGCCGGCGGCGACGAGGTCGACCTGACGGGACGAGAGCGCGTGGGTGCAGCGGTAGGTCTGGGAACGGGTCCGGTTCTCGACCGTGACGTCGCGGCCGGCCCGGATCTGGTCCGCCGCATGCCGGATCACGATCTCGTCGCCCTGCTCCACGCGGTCGTAGTCGTCCGGGTCGGCGAACGTGATCGGCAGGACGCCGAAGTTGACGAGGTTCTGCGCGTGGATGCGCGCGAACCCCTTCGCGATCACCGCGTGGAGGCCGAGGTAGCGGGGGGCGATCGCCGCGTGCTCGCGGCTCGAGCCCTGCCCGTAGTTCGCACCACCCACGACGACGTGCCCGCCGGCCTCCCGGATGACCAGCGCGCGGTCGTGGTAAGTCTCGTCGAGCCGTGCGAACGCGAACCGGCTGATCGCGGGGATGTTGCTTCGCAACGGCAGGACGGACGCACCGGCCGGGAGGATCTCGTCGGTCGAGACGTTGTCCCCCGTCTTGAGCAGCACCGGGCCCGCGATCGTCTCCGGCAGCTCCTCGAAGTCCGGCAGCGAGGCGATGTTGGGGCCCTTGATCAGCATGACCAGTCGGCCGTCGCGCGGTGGCGCGACGAGCATGGCGGTGTTCACGAACGAGCGGCCCGACGGCTCGTAGCGCGGGTACGGCACGCCGAGCTCGCGCGGGTCGGTGATGACGCCGGTGAGCGCGGAGGCCGCGGCGGTCTCCGGGCTGCAGAGGTACACCCGGTCCTCGGGCGTGCCCGAGCGACCGGGGAAGTTGCGCGGCATCGTCCGGAGGCTGATCCGGTCGGTCGCGGGCGCCTGGCCCATCCCGATGCAGCCCATGCACCCGGCCTGGTGGATGCGCGCGCCCGCGGCGATGAGCTTGTACAGGTACCCCTCGACGTCGAGCGCCTCGAGCGTCTGGCGCGACGTCGGGTTCACGTCGAACGACACCCGCTCGTGGGTCTGGCGCCCGTCCACGATCAGGGCGGCGATGGCGAAGTCGCGCATCCCCGGGTTCGCGGACGAGCCGATGACGCACTGGAAGACCTCGGCGCCCGCGACCTCGCGCACGGGCACCACCTTGCCCGGGCTCGACGGCAGCGCGATGAGCGGCTCGAGCTGCGCGAGGTCGATCTGCTCCTCGATGTCGTAGGTCGCGTCGGCGTCGGCCCCGAGCTCGACCCAGTCGGACTCGCGCTCCTCCGAGGCGAGGAAGCGCCGGACCTCGTCGTCGGACGGGAACACCGATGCGGTCGCGCCGAGCTCGGCACCCATGTTGGCGATGACGTGACGGTCCATGGCCGAGAGCTGCGCGAGCCCCGGGCCGTGGTACTCGATGATGCGGCCGAGCCCGCCGGTGACGTCGTGGCGCCGGAGCACCTCGAGGATGACGTCCTTGGCGCTGACCCAGTCCGGCAGCTGCCCCACCAGCTCGATCCCCCAGATCTGCGGCATCACCAGGTGGAACGGCTCCCCCGCCATCGCCATCGCGACCTCGAGCCCGCCCGCGCCGATCGCGAGCATGCCGAGGGAGCCCGCCGCGCACGTGTGGCTGTCCGACCCGAGCAGCGTCTTGCCCGGGATTCCGAAACGCTGCATGTGCACCGGGTGGCTGACCCCGTTACCCGGCTTGCTGTACCAGAGCCCGAACCGCTGGCACGCGCTTTGGAGGAACAGGTGGTCGTCGGCGTTGCGGTAGTCGGCCTGCAGGAGGTTGTGGTCGACGTACTGCGCCGACAGCTCGGTGCGGACGCGGTCGAGCTCCATCGCCTCGAGCTCGAGCATCACCATGGTGCCCGTCGCGTCCTGGGTCAGGGTCTGATCGACCCGGATGCCGATCTCCTGACCGGCGATCATCTCGCCCTCGACGAGGTGGGCGGCGATCAGCTGCTGCGCGAGGTTCTGGCCCATGGGTCATCTTCTCCGGGCGGTGAACGGGCGTCGGTCGACGGTACCCCGGCCGTCGCGAACCATCGCCTCGGCCTCGGCGAGTGTGGGCCCGCGCGGAGCCGGGTACGACCCGCACCGACACCGGTCAAGACCGCAGGGAGCTCGCCATGTCCACCGATCCCCGCAAGGACTCCGACAAAGGGGTCGAGGACGTGCTCAGCGGCTTCAACGCCGAGCAGATCCTCGACGACCCCGACGACCTCGACCCGAACGACGAGCACGACGAAGGTGAGGCGGCGACCCCGGACAGCCCGAACCCGATCTAGTGGCCGACCGCACTCCGGGCTCGACTCGCGAGCGTGAGATCGACCGGCTCCACCGCGCGGCCGACGGCTGCCGCGACTGCCCGCTGTACGAGCACGCCACGCAGATGGTCTTCGGGGAGGGCCCGGCGCCGGCCGGGCTCATGCTGCTCGGTGAGCAGCCGGGCGACAAGGAGGACCGGGCGGGTCACCCGTTCGTCGGTCCGGCGGGCGCGCTGCTCGACGAGGTCCTCGTCGACGCCGGCATCGACCGGTCGGTCGTCTACGTGACGAACGCGGTGAAGCACTTCAAGTGGGACCGCACCCGGGGCGGCAAGGTGCGGATCCACAAGTCGCCGTCACGATCCGAGGTGGTCGCGTGCTCCCAGTGGTGGCAGCGGGAGCTGGTCGTGGTCACTCCGAAGGTCCTCGTCTGCCTCGGGTCGATCGCGACCAAGGCGGTGCTCGGGCCGGCCGCGAAGGTGACCGAGCTGCGCGGCCACGTGGTCGAGCAGCTCGCGGTGGCGGTGGTCCCGACCTACCACCCGGCTGCCGTGCTGCGGGCGGCCGAGCGCAAGGACCAGATCGCGCGACGACCTCGTCCGCGACCTGCACGTCGCGGCCGGGCTGCTCGACGGCTGACCGGCAAGAGGGGCGCTCGGCTCAGCGCTTGCGCGCCTTGCCGCCCTTGAACAGCTCGCGCCAGCTCTTCTCGCTGACCTCGACGTCGAACTTCTTCGCCGCGGCCCGGATGCGCTTCCAGGCCGCGTCACGCTCCCGATCCGTCACCCCCTCGACCTGGTCGAAGCGGGCGATCGCGTTGCGCACGTGCTTGGCGTCGTTGAGCGGTTCCTTGCGCTTCTTCGGGAACGCGAACGTCGAGTCCGCCATCCGGTTCTGCTCCGCGGTGCTCAGGCCGTTCGTCTTCTTGGGCACCTTCTTGCCCTGGGCGCGCCCACTCTGCGCCTTCCGAGCCTTCTCGAGGTTCTTCCGGGCCGCCTGCTTCTGCTTCGTCGTCGCCATCGCGCACTCCTCCTTCTCGCTGAGCCGCGCGGTCGTACCCCGAACCGGCAGATCAGAATCCGGGGACGCAGCGTCCGAGGGGTGCCCGATCGGCGCGGTCAGCGGAGCCGGAGCTTCGCGGCCGCGCGCTCGAGGCGCGTCGCCTCGCGAGCGGCGCGTGACGCGCGGTCGTCCGCGGCCCGCGCTTCGTGCCGCGCCCGGTCGAGGTCGTGCTTCAGAACGTCGATCCGCTGATGGACGGCTGCGGCGCCGGCCTCGGCTGCCGCCAGCTCCTCGCTCGCGAGGCGCGCGGCGTCCTCGGCCTCCGCGCGCAGCCGGTCCCGCTCCTCGGCCGCCTCGCGTTCGCGCGCGGCCGGGGCCTGCTCGGCCTGCGCCGCCCGATCCTCCGCGCGATCCACCCCGCGCTCCGGTTTCGGCTTCGGCTTCGGTGGGCCCTTCCGTGGCCGCGCCCGGCGGTCCGGCTTCGCGGCGGTCGTCGCCGTCGGCTTGAGGTCCGGCACCAGGGTCAGGCCCGGGAAGTCGGGAAACCCGGTCGCGCCGGTCAGCTCCCGCTCGAAGCGGCCGTGCCGGAGCTCTTCCGCGACGGCCGGATCGGCCCCCGCCGCGCGCAACGTGGCCTGGATCGCACCCCGGTAGGCGTCGGTCGCGCGCTCGCCGAGCACTGCGAGCGCGGCGTCACTCACCGCTTCGAGCGCGTCGCGCTGGGCTCGGGTCGCGTCGCGCGCCGCCTCCCGGCCACCGGGCAGCTCGCCGGTCTGTGCGCGCTCGAGGTCGTGGCTGGCCCCGAGGAAGGTGTCGACCAGCTCGGGGTGCTCCCGGGTCAGCTGGTTGAGCGCCCAGGCTGCCGTGGTCGGGCGGCGCGCCGCAAGGAGCGACTTCGCGCCCGCGGGATCGCCGGCGGACCGCAGCGCGCCGGCCAGGCGCTTGCGGACCTCGACGAACGACGACGGCTCGACGCCGTACAGCTCGTCGAGCGCGGCTTCGAGCGTCGGGGGGCTTGCCGACCCGGCCATCGCGTCAGCCTAGGGCGCACTCGATCTCGTCCGATGCTCCGAATCAGTCCAGCGCGACCACGAGCAGGGCGACGTCGTCGTCGGAGCCACGACGGCCCAGGAGCTCGTGGAGGAGGTGGTCGCAGAGCGCGTCGGGCTCGGCCGGCCCGCCGGCGCAGGCGGCGCGGAGCCGGGCCAACCCGTCGTCGATGCCCTCGTCCCGGCGCTCGACCAGCCCGTCCGTGTAGAGCACGATCCGCGACCCGGGCTCGAGCGCGACCCGGTGGGACCGGTACGACGCCCCACAGTTGAGCGGCGGTCCGTTGCGGGCGTCCAGCCGGGTCGCGTCACCGTCAGGACCGCGGAGGACCGCCGGGACATGGCCCGCAGCCGCGTAGGTCCAGGTGCGCGCGTCCGGGTCGACGATGCCGTACAACGCGGTGATCAGGACGTTGTCGTCGAAGACGCGCACGACCTCGTCGAGACGGTCCAGCACACACTCGGGTTCGGTCTCCGTCAGCGCGAGCGCGCGCACGCTGAAGCGGGCGTTGGCCATGTCGGCGACCGCTCCCAGCCCGTGACCGGCGACATCACCGATCCCGAGCCCGAGCGCGCGACCGGCGAGCGGTACGACTGCGTACCAGTCGCCGCCGATCTCCGCCGGTCCTGAGGCCGGCACGTAGCGCGCCGCGACCGAGACCCCGGGGACCGTCGGCAGCTCGGACGGGAGCAGCGCCTGTTGCAGCGCCGCGACGATGCACTGTTCCTGCTCGAGCTGCTCGGCGACGACCGCGCCGTGGTCCTCGCGCTCCGTCACGTCGATCGCGACGCCGATGGTCCCGGTGGGCGCCCCAGCCCCGTCGACGGTCACTCGGCCCCGGCACTCGATCCAGCGGACGGTGCCGTCGGGCCAGGTGGTCCGGTGGAGGAGCAGGTACGGGCCGGGGCTCGCGAGGGCGTGCTCGACGCGGGCCAGGCACTCGTCGCGGTCTGCCGGGTGCACGGCGGCGAGCCAGTCCTCGTACGTCCCCCCGAACCCGCCCGGCTCGAGGCCGTGCAGCTGCTCGAGCCGGGTGTCCCAGACCGTCGTCCCCGCGGCCATGTCCCAGGTCCAGGTCCCGAGCTGCGCGGCTTCGAGGGCGAGCGCCAGACGCGTTTCTGCCTCGGATGCCACGGTCCCTCCCGTCCCGGTGTCCGCTCCCGTCCCGTGGTCAGGCTGTCACGTCCGCGACCGCGGGGCGAGCGCCCGCGCCGGACCGCGATCCACGATCCGGATACGGTCGCGGCTCGTGGCGGGACCGGGGGGACGCATCGAGGCGGACGTCTGCGTCGTCGGGGCCGGGTACGCGGGGTTCACCGCGGCGCGCCGGCTCAGCCAGGCCGGGAGGTCGGTGGTCCTGGTCGAGGCGCGCGACCGGGTCGGCGGCCGGGTCTGGACCCAGCTGCTCGCCGACCGCACGCCGGTTGATCGCGGCGGCGGTTGGGTCGCTCCGTACCACGACGCGGTCTTCGCCCTCGCGGCCGAGCTCGGCGTCACGACGTACAAGACGTACGTCCAGGGCAAGCACCTGCTGGTCGACGGCGGTCGCATCCGGCGGTACACCGGGTTGATCCCGAAGATCAGCCCGTTGGCGGTGCTCTCGATCGCACGAGCACAGGCGAAGGTCGACCGGCTGTCGAAGCAGGTCCCGGTCGACGCGCCCTGGACCGCGAAGCACACGGCGGAGTGGGATCAACGCACGGTGGCCGACTTCGTCGCGCGGTCCGGCGTCAGGAAGGGGATCGGGGCCGACCTCTTCGAGATGGCGGTCCGCGGGCTCTTCACCGGTGGGCTCGAGGACACGTCGTTCCTCCACCTGCTGTTCCTCGTCCGCGCGCACGGCAGCATCAACCACCTGTTCTCGATCGAGAAGGGCGCCCAGGAAAACCTGGTCGACGGGGGCTTCGGTTCGATCGCGGCGAAGATGGCCGACGATCTCGGCGACGCGGTGCACCTCAGCTGCCCGGTCCGGACCATCACGCAGCACGACGACCGGGTCGCGGTGGACGCCGACGGCGTCGCGGTCTCCGCCCGCCACGTCGTGGTCACGATCCCTCCCGCGCTCGCGGCCGAGATCGAGTTCGAGCCCGCGCTGCCCGCCGACCGGCTCGCGCTCTACCGGAGCTCGGTCGCGGGGCCGGAGTCCAAGACGCTGGTCGTCTACGACGAGCCGTTCTGGCGGGCCGACGGCTTGAGCGGCCAGACCGCGGATCCCGGGTCGCCGTCGGAGGTGACGATCGACGCGTCGCCGTCCTCCGGGACGCCGGGCGTGATCGCGTCGTTCACGTTCGGGCCGGTTGCGTCACACGTCGACGCGCAAGACCCGGCGGAGCGGCGCCAGGCGGTCGTCGACGCGCTGACCACCCGGCTCGGCCCGCGCGCGGCCTCGCCGGCCGACTTCGTGGAGACCGCGTGGTGGAAGCAGGAGTGGACTCGGGGCTGCTCGATGGCCCACTTCCCACCCGGGCTGCTGACCCGCTCCGGCCCACTGCTGCGACAGTCGCTCGGCCGCATCCACTGGGCCGGCACCGAGACCTCGACGGTCTCGCACGGCGCGGTCGACGGTGCGGTCCGCTCCGGCGAGCGCGCCGCCGCGGAGATCCTCGACCGCACCTGACCCACCGGCCGCGACCGGTTTCAGGGCGACTTCGACGTGCCCTGGTACGTCGAACGCGCCCCGAAGGGAGCGGAGGTGGCGACGGGATCCGGGCCGGGGGCCGCGTCGGGTGCGGCGACCCGATCGGAGCCGGTCAGCAGCCAGGCGATCGTCAACCCCATCGCGACGGTGAAACCGACCGTGATGAGGAGCGCGCCTCCGGGCGGTGACCACTGCGGGTCGAGGAAGTACCAGACGTGGCCGTCGTAGCCCACGGTGTACCGGCGCAGGTTCTGCCGCGAACGCGAAGATCGAGGCGACCCCGAGCACGACGGCCAACCCGACCGGGACCCGGCTCGCGCTCAGCCGGGCGCCGGCGCTGTGGCGTTCGAGTGACATCGTCGCCAGCAGCGGGACCCCGACCGCGAACGGCAGCGCGTAGCGCCCCTGCCAGTGCCCGTCCGCCCAGCCCACGGCCTGCGCGAACTCGAGCGCGATCGGCAACACGAAGGTGATCCCGAACACGACGACGGTCGCGAGCCACCAGCGTCGCCGTCCGAGGGCCATCGCGAGCGCGAGCAGCGCGCCCAGCACGATCGTCCAGATCACCACGGTCAGGGCCGGCGATGGGGTGTCCAACCACCCGAAGTTGCCGATCATCTCGTGGTACCACTCCGGGCTGCGCCCGATCGCGGCCCGGATGGCCTCATGGGCCGGGAGGTCGAGTGGTGGGAAAAACGCGTGGTCGGGGGAAAAAGTCCCGACGACGAGGATCCACGCGACCTGCGCCGCGCTGCACAACACGACGAGCGCGATCCAGATCCGCACCCCGGTGGCGCGCCAGAGCGACACGATCGCGCGCCGTCCCGCGAGCGCGAGCAGGACGATGACGATGAGACCGAGCCAGAGCAACGAGTCCTGGCGGGAGAGCGCGAGGACGACGGCCGCGATGCCGACCCGCCGGACCAGCCGCCCGTCCGGCGCCGCGCCCCCGGTGACCTCGTCCACGAGCACGGCCCCGGAGGCCCAGAGCGCGAGCCCGGCCGCGATCTCGGGGCCGTTCGGGTTCACCGACGCGTCCAGGAACAGCACCATCGGCGTGAGCGCGCCCAGGAAGCCGAGCAGCCGCAGGCGCGACGAAGGCCCCCGGCGCAGGCTCGCGACCGCGGAGGCCAGCAGCGCCGCCATCAGGGCGACCGTGACCAGGCGCATGGCGTAGAGCGCTTTCGAGCCGGGCGGCACCGGCCGGGTCAGCAGGCCGACGAGCGCGTAGTACGCCGGCGGGTACCAGGTCACGTCGGTCACCACGGGAACGATGCGGGTCGAGCCCGAGAGGTGGAGGCACGCGGCGGTGACCTCCTTCTGGAACGCGAAGCAGCCGGTGTTCGTGTCGCGGTAGAGCTCGGGTGCGTCGACCGAGCGGTACGCGCTCCTCTGGCCGTTGCCGGGACCGATCGCGGCGCGCTGGGCGTGCGTGAGCCGATCGCCGACCAGCTCGCCGCGCGCGACCGCGCTGGCGGTGACGACGTGGTCGCGCTCGTCGGGCGCCCCGGTGGGCACCGACCCCAGTGCCCAGAAGCCCCCCAACGACGCGAGCAGCACGAACGTCACCCACCACGAGGCTCGCGACGACCCGCGCACCCTCGACAGCACCCGTTTCCTCCCGCCGCGTGGCTCGTCTCGCCGAAGCGGGGCAGCATCGCACCGCGAACGAACGTCGCGCCAACAGCATGCGGCGGTCGCCGCGCGCCTTGACGCATCCCCCGCGACCGGCTCAGATGCCACGCGTGCCGCCGATCGCCCGTCTCGCCGCCGTGTCCCTCGACAGCACCGATCCTGCGGCCCTCGCCGGGTTCTACCGGGAGCTGCTCGGGCTGGAGACCTACTTCGAGGCGGAGGGCTTCGTCGCGCTCAAGGGCGGCGGCATCCTGGTCACGACCCAGCGGAGCGCCGACCACGAGCCGCCGGACTGGCCGACCGGTCCACGCGGCAAGCAGCTGCACCTCGAGCTCGCGGTCACCGACCTCGAGCTCGCGGTCACCGACCTCGACGACTCCGAGGCCCACGCCGTCGCGATCGGCGCGACCAAGCCCGACGCGCAGCCCAACCCCGACCTCTGGCGCGTGCTGCTCGACCCCGACCCCTTCTGCATCACCACGCTCATCCCCGACGCCTGAGCGCCGAGCCCGGATGACGGCGGGGTGCGGTCATGCCGGCATCTCGCTGCGATCCACGGGGAGCTCGCCCGCGTCGATCGCGGCCACGACCGCCTCGTAGTCCCGCTGGTTCTGCTCGGCGTAGGCCGACGCGAACTCGGTCACCGCCCGGTCGAACACCGGCTTCGTCCCGAGGTACGCGGCGATCGCGATGGCGTCTCCGGAGCGGGCGTGCGCCCGAGCCAGAGTCGACGCGCAGATCTCGCCGTACACCTCGAGGGTCTCGGGCTCCATCAGGTCGATCTGGGCCGACAGCTTGCCGTCCCAGAGCTGGCGCGGCGTAGAAGTCGTGCTCGTCGCCGGCCAGGTCCGGTGCCCGGTCCCAGCCGAGGAAGATGTCGCTGGCGGCCTGCGTGAGGCGCTGGCCCTCGACGACCCGGCGCCCGTGGTTCTCGTACGTGCTCTTGCCGACGTACGGCTCGAGCACCGACGCCTCGGCCTCCTTGATCTGGAGGAAGAGCGGGTCACCGTCGTCGCGACCCTGCAGGTACGCGATCCAGCACCGCGTGCCGACGCTTCCCACCCCGACCACCTTCCGGGCCACGTCGACGAGCTCGTAGGACTCGAGCAGGTGGCGCCGGTCGGGCTGGAGGCTCTGGCGATAGCCGCGGAGCCACGCCTGCAGCGTCGACCGCGTCCGCGCCGCGACTTCGACCGGAAGCAGGTCCTCGAGCGGCACGATCAGCGGCGGGTCGCTCACGATGCGGTGCTTGCCGTCGACCGACGTCGTCAGCTTCGACAGGGCGCGGAGGCTGTCCTTGCCGCGCGACTTGGCGAGGTTCTTCTCGAACCGCCGCAACGCCTCCGGACCCAGGCGCGTGTCCCAGACCTGGTGCACGCTGGTCTCGTCGAGCCGCGCGTACCAGAGGTCGAGGTTTCCCCGCGCCGCGTTGCCGACCATCGCGCTGCGGTAGGCACGCGCCGTTCCCTCCACGATCCGGGACCGGGTCTTGCGATCGAACTCGCGGGCGCGCGCCGCGATCTCGAAGCTTGCGAGGAGACGCTTGACGTCCCACTCCCACGGCCCGGGGAGCGTCTCGTCGAAGTCGTTGAGGTCGAACACGATCATCCGGTCCGGGGCTGCGAACCCGCCGAAGTTCGCCAGGTGCGCGTCGCCGCAGCACTGCACCCGGATGCCCGAGCTCGGCGTCGCGGCCAGGTCCGCGGCCATCACCGCCGCCGCGCCGCGATAGAACGCGAACGGGGACGCGGTCATCCGGGCGTGCCGGATCGGGACCAGCTCCTGCACGCGGCTCGCCGCCTGCTCCTGCAGGATCGCCACCGGGCTCCGGCGATCGGGCGCGGGCTCCCACGCCCCGTGGCTGCGCCGCGGCGCCGAGGTGCGCGCCTGCCGACCGCGCGCGGCGCGCTCGTCCGGCGTGAGATGCTCGATCCGCTTCGGGGTGATGGCCACGCAATCTCTCCTCGTCGAGGCCATGGTCCCAGAGCCGGTGGCGCGTGTCGTCATCCCGATGGGGTGACCGCGGGCCCGCCCGGTCAGCGCACGGGCGCGAGGCGGGCTCCGAGCAGCTGGACCCCGTCACCGGTCAGCCGCTCGAGGCCGGCGGCCCGGCCGGTCATCACGAGCACCAGGTCCAGGCCCGGCCCCGAGACCTCGGGCCCGGTGCCGGCGCTCCAGTCGACGTCGGTGGCCACCAGGCGCAGACCCTCCACGCGCTTCTTGCCCCGCACGGGGAAGCCCGAGCCCGCGAACAGGTCCAGGCAGCCGAGCACCGCGTCGGGACTGGTGTCGGGGTCGATGCCCAGCGGGCGCCGGATGTCCTCGGAGTGCACGACGATCTCGCCGAGCATCGTCGCAACGGGGGCCGGCGGACGGTTGGTGGTGGTCGTGGTCGCCTGCAGGCGGTCGACGAGCTCGGTCGGCGGCTCCGTCCCGACCCGGCGGGCGTCCCGGTCCATCATCGTGTTGAAGCGGAACCCGTTGGCCGCCATCCGGCGGAAGAAGTGGCCGGGGGTCTGCTCGGCGCCGAGGACGACGTGCGCGGCCGTGACCTGCACCGACCAGCCGTCGCACATCGACGGCTCGGACCACTGCCCGGACCCGAGGGTCGCCAGCGTCCCGGCCATCGCGGCCCGCTCCCGGTGGATCACGTCCCAGGTCCTCGCGTCGTCCATCGTCCACCTCGCCGGTTCCGGGCGCCCGGATGGCGCCGGCTCACCGGGACGACGAACGGACGGCGAGAGATCGACACGCCCGGGTACCGGGGCTTTCCAAGGCGTACGCGATGTGGGAACGTCCGGTGCGGACCAGCATGGAGGCAAGGCGATGAGCGACCAGTCCGTCCACGGCCGGCGCCGGGCCGATCCGGGTCTCGTCAGCCGGCGGACCGTCCTCAAGGGCATGGCCACCCTCGGCGCGGGGGTCGGGCTCGCCGCGTGCGGGTGGCGTCCCGGTCAGGGCTGGTTCCCCCGGGCCGGGCTGCGCCCACCGGGGAGCCGCCCCTTCCCGCGCCTGCCGGAAGGGGTCGACACCCTGCCCCAGATCGAGCACATCGTCGTGCTGATGATGGAGAACCACTCGTACGACTCGTACCTGGGCGCGCTCCGGCACCGGGGCGACGGGTTCCGCTTCGGGCCCGACGGGAAGCCGCTGAACGCGAACCCGGACGGCTCCGGCAACCTCGTCCGCGCCTTCCACATGCCGTCGACCTGCCAGCTGCACGCGGTGCCGGGTCAGGACTGGGACCGCAGCCACCGCTCCTGGGACGGCGGTCGCAACGACGGGTTCGTGGAGGCGTCGACCGCGGTCGCGATGGGCTACTGGGACGAGACCGACATCCCCTTCTACTACGGGCTCGCGCGCACGTTCCCGCTGTCGGACCGCTGGTTCGGGTCGGTCCTCGCGCAGACGTACCCGAACCGGCGCTTCCTCATGGCCGGGACCGCGGCCGGCATCGTGAGCACCTCGAACGCGGCGCTCACCGCGCCGCCCCCGCCCAACGGCACCATCTTCGACCGGTTCCACGCGCACGGGATCTCGTGGCGCAACTACTACACGGATCTTCCGTCCGCCGCGATCATCCTGAAGACGCTCACCGACTATCCGTCCAACTTCTCGCGGATCGACCAGTTCTACGCGGACGCGGCGACCGGCGCGCTGCCGTCGTTCAGCCTGGTCGACCCGAACTTCGACACCGAGTCGGAGGAGAACCCCCAGGACCTGCGGGTGGGCGAGCAGATGGCCGCCAAGGTCGTCAACGCGGTGATGAGCTCACCGGCCTGGCCGCGGACGTTGATGATCTGGGCCTACGACGAGCACGGTGGCTACTACGACCACGTCCCGCCGCCGCCCGCACCCCGCCCCGACGACATCCCACCCGACATCGACGTCCCGCCGGACCTTCCGGGCGCGTACGACCGCTACTCGTTCCGCGTTCCCGCGGCCGTCATCTCGCCGTTCTCGCGACGCAACTACGTGTCGCACGTGGTCCACGACCACACCTCGGTGCTGAAGCTGGTCGAGACGAAGTGGAATCTGGGCGCGCTCACCTTCCGCGATGCGAACGCCGACAACCTGCTCGACTCGGTCGACCTCCACGGACGGCCCGCGTTCCTCGAGCCGCCGGAGCTCCCGGCTCCGGCTCTCGCGGCCGGCCCCGACCTCTGCGTCCCGGGCGACCCGGGCGGCCCGATCCCGCCACCGGACGCGGTCGTCCCCATCCGGTCGCACCCCGGAGCACCGGTCCCGGGCTGAGCCCGGCCCCGCCGGCCCGAGTCACCTCGGCCGGTGAGCGGTTGCGATCGGCCGAGGGAGATCCCCAGAAATCAGGTCGGCGGGAACACGAACGAGCTGATGTGGTGGATCACCCCGGCCTCGAGGTCGAGCCGGACGAGCGCGGCCAGCCGGCCGTGGGCGAACGCGATGAGCCCCGGGCCCTGCTCCATCGGGAAGGGGACCAGCATCGTGTCGGTCGCCGGGCCGAACAGGCCGAGCAGGCGCTGGGCCACGTCCGGGCGACCGATGACCGTGACGAGCGGCCCGTGCCCGACGAGCGTCGCCTCCCCCGCGACGCCCGGGTCGAGCAGGCTCATCAGCTCGCCGATGTCGCCCCCGGCGCAGGCGGCGATGAACCGCTCGGCGACGAGGCGGTGACGGACGACGTCCGGATCGTCGGGGCGCGACCCGTCATCGGCCCGCACCGTGCGCCGGGCCCGGCTCGCGAGCTGACGGCACGCTCCCGGCGTCCGGCCCACGATCTCGGCGACGGTGTCGAACGAGAAGCCGAAGACGTCGTGGAGCACGAAGGCGGTCCGCTCGGCGGGCGTCAGCCGGTCGAGGACGACCGCGAGCGCGAGCTGGACCTGGTCGTCGAGCGTCACCCGGTCCGCGGGGTCGGTCGCCCGCGCGCTCTGCAACGGGACGGAGCCGTCCGGGAGCTCGGCCCCGACCGAGGTCTCGCGGCGGCGGTGCGCGGAGCGGATGCGGTCCAGCGCGAGGCGGCGGACGACCACCGCGAGCCAGCCCCGCGGGTCCTCCAGCTCGTCCAGGTCGACGCGGGCCAACCGTCCGAAGGCCTCCTGCACCACGTCCTCGGCCCCGGCGCGTTCGCCGAGCATCCGCGTCGCCAGGCCGAGCAGGTACCCCCGGTCGCGTTGCCAGACCTCGTCGAAGGCCGTGGTGCTCGCGTGGTCCGCGCTCGGATCGATGTGCATGGCGGCTCCCAGGGAGACGGTAGCGGGCCCTGCATCTCCGACGAGACGGGAGCCCCAGATGTGACATGGCCGCCGTCCCGTCACATTGCGGGGCGCTACCTCGTCGCCACCACATGACCAGCTCCCACATCACCGATGCCGCATCTCCCTCCACCGCCCCGTCGATCTCGATGATCGGGCTCACCAAGACCTGGGACAACGGGGTCGAAGCCGTGCAGGGCATCGACGTCGACGTCGCGCCCGGCGAGGTCTTCGGCCTGCTCGGACCCAACGGAGCGGGCAAGTCGACGACGATCGGCATGCTCACGACGACCGTCGTGCCGACGGCCGGGCGCGCGCTCCTCCACGGCCACGACGTCGCGACCGACCCGGTCGCGGCACGTGCGGTCAGCGCGGTCGTCTTCCAGGATCCCGTGATCGACCGCGCGCTCACGGGCCGGCGCAACCTCGTGACCCACGCCCGGCTCTGGGGCGTGCCAGGGAGCGTCGCGACCCGGCGCATCGCCGAGCTCACCGCCGACTTCGCGCTCGACGACCTGATCGACCGGCCGGTGTCGACGTACAGCGGCGGTCAGCGACGCCGGCTGGAGATCGCGCGGGCCCTGCTCTCCGAGCCGCGGGTGCTGTTCCTCGACGAGCCGACCGTGGGCCTCGACCCGCGCATCCGCCACGAGCTGCTCGACGTGATCGCGGGACTCCGTGCCCGCGCCGGGGCGACCGTGCTCCTGACCACGCACTACCTCGACGAGGCCGAGCGCCTGTGCGACCGCGTCGGCATCATGCACGCCGGGAGGATCGTCGCACTCGACACTCCGGGCCGGCTGCTCGCGGACCTCGGAGACACCGTCGTCGAGATCCGCGTCGACTCCGAGCCCCAGAGTGCGCTGGCCCGGCTGCGCGCCGACGGCGTGGCCGACGCGAGCGCGTTCGCGATCGGCACCTCGATCACCATCCCGGTCCGCGGTCGACCGGCCGCGGAGGTCGCCGGCGCAGCCGCGCGCGCCGGCCTGCCCATCGCGGCGAGCAGCAGCCGGCGTCCCACCCTCGACGACGTGTACCTGCGCCTCACCGGCGACCGTCTCGCGGCCTGAACCACCGAGCGAAGGAGCCACCATGTCGACCACGACCACGGCCACGCCCGTGCCCGCACCCACGATCCTCGCCGAGCCCCGGCGCGCCGCGCCGGCCCGCCTCGGGACGTCGCGATGGCGGGCCCTGGTCACGTTGACCGCGCGCCGGCTCGCGCTCAGCGCCCGCACGCCCCGCGAGATCCTGGTCCCCCTGCTCACGCCGGTGCTGTTCGCGCTGGTCATCGCGCCCGCGTTGGCGTCCATCGGCCCCACCGTGCCCGGGCTCGACTACATGAGCTACGCCGCGGTGGGCACCGTCGCCCTGCTCGTGCCACTCAACTGCATGTTCGCGGGCATCGGCGTGATCCTCGATCGTGAGAGCGGTGCCCGTCGCGACCTGCTCGCCGCGCCGATCTCGCGCCCGCTCATCGTCTTCGCGAACCTCGCGGTCGCACTGGCGGTCACCGCGCTCCAGGTCGTGGTGCTCATCGCCGCCGCGGTGCTGCGCGGCGCGGAGCTGCACACCTCGGTCGCGGGTGCGGGCTGGTTCGTCGGCGCGACCGCGCTCCTGGGGATCGGCATGTACGGCGTCGCCGAGACCCTGGCCAACCGCATCCCGACGCTCGAGGAGTACACCGGTTCGCTCCCCGCGCTCGCGATCGTCCCGTTCTTCTTCGCGGGCTCGTTGTTCCCGATCAGCGCGCTCCCCGGCTTCCTGACCGCGTTCGCCCGCGTGCTGCCGCTCACCCACGCGCTCGCGGTCATGCGCTACGGCCTGCTGGGCAGCTCCACGGGCCTCCACGACATCTGGGGGATGCACGACGCCACCGCCATGGCGGCGCTCAGCCTCGCGGTCGTCGGCGCCTTCGCGGCGCTCCTCACGTTCGTCGCGGCGCGGACGTTCACCCGCGTCGCGGTGCGGTGAATTGCAGGCTCTCCGGAGGGCGACCGCCGGACCGCGATCCGCTCGGCGCCCTCCGGCGGTGACTCAGGCGAGCGCCTTGGTCGCGGTCTCTCCGAGCAGCGTGACCCGACCAGGAACGAAGCCGTTGCCCGGCAGCGAGCACGTGATCCCGTCGACGCCGCTCGTCAGCACCTCGGCCAGCGTCTCCCCCACCTCGTCGGGGTCGCCCCACACGACGAGCGCGAGGATCTGGTCGCGCATCTCGGGATCCATCGTCGAGAGGTCGAGGCCGCGGGCTCCGAGGAACCGGTCCATGTCCTCGTACGCCGCCTCGTGGCTCTCGGCGATGCAGACGTTCAGATGCTGGCTGACCGTGATCTCTCCCCGCTCCCGGCCGAGGCGCTCGCAGTGGCCGGCGAGGACATCGAGCTTGCGCGGGATCTCGTCGCGCGGCGATGTCAGATTCGACTCGTCGGCGTACTGCGCGACCAGCCGCAACGTCTTCTTCTCCCCCGAACCGCCGATCATCACCGGGATCCGGGACAACGGCGGAGGATGGTTGATCGCGTCGCGCACGGTGTAGTGCGAGCCGCTGAACGAAGGTCGCTCGTCACGCAGCATCGGCAGGATGATCTGGAGCGCTTCCTCGAGCTTCTCGAACCGGTCGCTGAAGGTCTTGAACTCGAACCCGAGCGACTCGTGCTCGAACTCGAACCACCCGGCGCCGATGCCGAGCTGCGCCCGTCCGGCGGACACGATGTCGAGGGTGGTGACGATCTTTGCGAGCAACGCGGGGTTGCGGTAGGTGTTGCCGGTCACGAGCGCACCGAGACGCGCGGTGCTCGTCTCACGAGCCAGCGCACCGAGCGTCGTGTAGCACTCGAGCATGAAGGCGTCCGGGTCCCCGAGCATCGGCAGCTGGTAGAAGTGGTCCATCAGCAGGACGGTGTCGAAGCCCGACCGGTCCGCCTCCGCGGCCTGGGCGACGACCAGGTCGAACAGGCCGGCGGGGCCGGTGCCGGGGTAGTCGAAGTTCGGGATCTGGTAGCCGAGCCGCGTCATCGTGCTCCCTCGGGGTCGTCGTGCCTGCACACTAGGACCGGGCTCCGGGCCGCCCGGTCGGGTGTTTCGCACCCCCCGACCGGGTGAAGCTCCACCGTTCGGGAACCCGGCGGGACGCCGCTGCGTTGGACATGCGATCGCGGCGTTCGTCGCGCGTCCGGACCCAGGAGACTCGACGTGGCCGTACTGACCGAGCAACGCCCGACCGCGACCGCGAGCAAGCCCGATGTCGTCGTCCGGGTCGACGGGGGCCGGCGGCGCGGGCCGTCGCTGCTGGGACTCCTCGCCCTGGCCGGCGTCGGGCTCCTGCTCGCTCTCGGCATCGGCGTCGCGAACGGGTGGCTCGGCCTCGACCACCTGTTCACGACCCGCACGACCGACCGCTCGGCACCGGTGATCCTGCACCGGCTGAAGGACCTGTCGTCGTATCAGGCCGCGTCGGGCACGTTCTCGGTGACGGTCGACGTGGAGAAGGACGTGAGCATCCTCCCGCAGGTCCTCGCCGGATCCCGCGTGATCTACAGCGGGTACGGCACGGTCGGCGCGTCGGTGGACCTCGGTGGCCTCGACGCCGCCCATGTCACCCGCCGGCCCGACGGCACGCTCGTCGTCACGCTCCCCCACGCGCGACTCGCCGACGCGCAGCTCGACCTCCGCCACAGCCACGTGATGAACCGCGACCGTGGTCTGCTCGACCGGATCGGTGGCATGTTCGACGACAACCCGACCAGCGAGCACGCGCTCGAGCAGGCCGCGATCACGAAGATGGACCGCGCCGCCGCGCAAGACCGACCTGGTCGGACGGGCCGAGCGGAACACCACGGCGATGATCCGTCGCCTCGGTGCGGCCGCGGGCGTCGACCACATCGACGTGCGGTACGCGCCGGTCTGAGGCTGGAGGCGCGGCCACGCCGACCTCGAAGGGCTACTTCGGGTCGAAGCGGATCGCACCGTCGAGCCGGATCACCTGGCCGTTGACGTAGCGGTTCGTCACCAGGTGCTCCGACAGGGCGGCGAACTCCTCTGGCGCGCCGAACCGCTGCGGGAACGGAACCTTCGCCTCGAGCTTCTCGCGCATCTCGGCCGGCGCGAGGTCCCACGCCGTCGTGCCCATGGTGCCCGGGGCGATGCAGTTGACGCGCACGCCGATCGCGGCGAGGTCGCGGGCCAGGATGATCGTCATCCCGATGATCCCTGCCTTCGCGGCGCCGTAGGCCACCTGCCCGATCTGGCCCTCGTACCCCGCGATCGAGGCCGTGGTCACGATCGCGCCGCGCTCGCCGTCCTCGCCGGGGTCGCTGGCCGCCATGGCCGAGGCCGCGAGCCGGACGGTGTTGAACGTGCCGACGAGGTTGAGGTCCACGGTGTCCCGGAACAGATCGAGGCCGTGGGGCGCGCCCTTTCGGTCCACGGTCCGCCCCCCGCCGCGTGCGCCTCCGGCGCAGGCCACGACGATCCGCAGCGGGCTGTCCGCGTTCGCGACCTCGACCGCCGCCACCGTGTCCTCCTCGGAGGTGACGTCGCCGGCGGAGAACGTGGCTCCGCCCCCGAGCTCGCCGGCGATCGCCGCGGCGCGCTCGGCGTTCATGTCGAAGATCGTGACTCTCGCCCCCGCGGCCGCCAGGTGGCGGGCCGTGGCCTCACCGAGCCCCGATGCTCCACCCGTCACCAGCGCACTCGAACCGGCGATCTCCATCCGCTTGCTCCTTCGTCAGACACCTCGGTGGACGAGCGATGGTACGACGCCGGCGGCGACGGGTACCGTGAGGGGCACACAGGTCCGGACCCCGGCGGCCGGAACCCGGAGGAGTTGCCATGCACCGCACGATGATGAAGTCGAAGATCCACCGTGCCACCGTGACGGGAGCGGACCTCAGCTACGTCGGGTCGATCACCCTGGACACCGAGCTGATGGAGCTGGCCGACATCGAGGAGTTCGAGCACGTCCACGTGCTCGACATCGACAACGGTGCACGCTTCGAGACCTACGCGATGGAGGGTGCGCGCGGCTCCGGGGCGGTGGTGCTGAACGGCGCCGCGGCCCGGCTGGTCCAGCCCGGCGACCGGGTCATCGTCATCACGTACGCGACCTACGACGAAGCCGAGCTGGCCGCGTACGCGCCGCGCATCGTCCACGTCGACGACCGCAACCGCGGCCTGCTGGAAGCACCGCTCTCGCGCTAGTGCTCCGGCTGTCCACGTCGCGATCGCCGGCTCGGTCCCAGACGACGGTCGTCGTCCCCGCGTCCCGGTGACGGTCGGCGACCGACGCGCCGATCCCGGACGCGCCACCGACGACGAGCGCGCTCACGTCACGCGCGGGTCGGCTTCGACGACGGCCTTCATCCGCTCGAGCGTCGCGCGCATGTCCTCACGGTTCGTCTTGCCGCGCGCCCAACCGAGGAGCAGCCAGTAGAGACGGAGGCCGAAGGTGTCCGCGAGCTGGAACGACTCGGTGACGTCGGTGCTGTCGGTGCCGTCGGCCGCGGGCTGGAGCCGGTAGCTCCAGACGTTGAGCGGTGTGTCGCCGTTGCCGACCCCGAAGGCGAACTCCCGTCCGGGCTCGCAGGCGACCACCGTGCACGTCGTCCAGTACGTCGGGCCGCGGCCGTTGCGCTTGACGTGGCCCCGGAACTTCGCGCCGGGTGCAGGGCCGGTCGCGCCGTCGATCCAGACCGCCTCGAAGGTCTCGGGGCTGTACCGCCCGATCTGGGTCACGTCGCTCACGAGCTCCCAGACCCGATCGGGAGGCGCCGCCATGTTCACCGTCACCGCACCGTGCATGTCCCGCAGCCTAAGCACCCCCGACGATTTGGCGTCACTTACCCACCTATTTGGTGGGTAAGTGACGCCAAAGCGAGACCGGGGTGGGCCTAGAGGGTGTCGTGGGCGCGGTGGTCGTCGAGGCGGTCGGCGGGCCACTGGCCCGAGTCGGTCTCGTTGTAGGTCCAGTCGGGCTGCTTCTGGGCCTGGCGTGCGTCGAGCTGCGCGGCGCCGTCGGCGAGCTCGGAGATCGCGGCGATGAACGTCGGCTCGGAGTTCGCACCGGTCTTGTCGCGGTGCTGCGCGATCTCGTAATCGAAGAGGTCGAAGATGCTGCCGATGACGGCCTGGGTCTGGTACGGCAGGTTGCAGCGCGCGCCCTCGGCCACGGTGGCGAGGCTCGCGTCGAGGTCGCGCAGGTCGCTCGGGCCCGCGGCGTCCGAGCACAGCTTGGCCAGCAGGTCCGAGATCGCGAGGCCGTCGCTCTTGCACGAGTTGCACTGCCCGCAGGACTCGACCGCGAGGAAGCGCGCCACCCCCGCGGCGACCGCGGTGAAGTCGGTCAGGTCGTCGAACACGATGAACCCTGCGCACCCGAGCCCCGCGCCGATGCCGCGCATGTCCTCGTAGGTGAGCGGGACGTCGAGCTGCTCGCCGGTGATCAGCGGGTTCGACACACCGGACATCACCGCGGCGATCTCGCGGCCTTCCGGCACGCCCCCGCCGACGGTCTCGATGAGGTCGCGCAGCGTGGTGCCCATCGCGACCTCCGCCACCCCGGCGCGCACGGTGTCGCCGCTCACCGTGCAGACGATCGTGCCCGGCGAGTCCTCGGTGCCGTGCTCCCGGAACCAGTCGGGTCCCTCGATCACGACGCACGGCACGTTGGCGAAGGTCTCGACGTTGCTCGCCAGCGTCGGCGCGGCCACGTGGTCCGCGCCCGCCATCTCGATGTGCGCGGCGGACGAGCTGTTCGCGGTGACGTCCTCGGCGTGGTCGACGACCTCCTCGACGCCGCGCCGGTACGGCGGCGCGATCCGCGGGAAGGGGTAGCGACCGTCGATCGTCTCGAGCAGCGCAGTCTCCTCGCCGTAGAGGTACTCGCTCGGCCCCGCGAACGCGCGCATGTCGACGTCGCCCAGCCATCCCTCGGCGCGCATCTCGTCGATCGCCCGCTCGACCCGGGCGAGGCTCTCGGTCTCGGTGCGCTTGCAGCCGACGATCACCTCGCTCGCGTCGACGACGTGCGCCCCGATCAGCGCGCCCTCCAGCACGTGGTACGGGTTCGCGCGCAGGATGGCGCGGTCCTTGAACGAGCCGGGCTCGCCCTCCGCCGCGTTCACGACGATGCTCGCCTTGGCCTCGTACGCCTCGTTTGCCATGACGGTCCGCCACTTCCGCGACAGCGGGAACCCGGCCCCGCCGCGGCCGCGGAGGCCGGCGGCGTCGAGGCGGTCGAGCACCTGGTCGGGCGTCTCCGATCGGGCCAGCTCGAGGGCCCGCCCGCCACCGCCGGCGACGTAGTCGTCGAGCGTCTCGACCGGCGAGGCGGGAAGGATCCGGTGCAGCTGCTCCATCGCCGCAGTTTCGCACGCGCCCGATCGGCCGGAGCGACCCGGGTGACGACGATGGGCCAGAATGACCGCATGGACGATCTGATTCCCGAACGGCCGCGTGATGCCGGGGTCCCCGAGGAGGTTCCCGCCGAGCTCGGCAACATCGAAGGCGCCCGCACGCTCGGCAACGAGGCCCGCGACCGGCTCCACGCCGACGGCTTCACGGACCAGGAGATCGACGAGTGGGCCGAGACGTACGTCGCCGAGAACGGCGGCGGCACGGTCGACGAGTTCGTCGCGTGGATCAGTCGGAAGGAGCACTGAGCCGGCGGAGATCTTCGGCACGCCGTCGGCACGCCGCCCCACCCTGCCCTCGTGCGTGACCTGCGCGCGCTTCCCAAGGCGCACCTGCACCTGCACCTCGAGGGCTCGATGCGACCGGGGACGCTGGGCGAGCTCGCCGAGGCCGCGGGCGTCGAGGTGCCACCCATTCGTGGCTACGGCACCTTCGCAGCCTTCGCCGGCATGTACGTCGCCGCGGGAACGGTCCTCACCACACCCGACGCGATGCAACGGCTCGTGCGCGAGGTCGTCGAGGACGCCGCGAACGACGGCGCGGTCTGGGTCGAGCCTGCCTTCTACGCCCCGTACCACCGCGCCCGGCTCGGGCCACCCGACCGCGTGATGGAGCTGGTGCTCGACGCCGCCGCGGACGCAGCGCGGGACTTCGGCATCGGGGTCGGGATCATCGCCACCGCGAACCGCAATTTCGACCCGGCCGACGCGGTCGAGCAGGCCCGACTCGGCGTGCGGCACGCGGGCGCGGGGGTCGTCGGCCTCGGGCTCGCCAACGACGAGACCGTCCGGCCGCCCGAGCCGTTCGCGGAGGCCTTCGCGATCGCGCGCGACGCCGGGTTGCTGAGCGTGCCCCACGCCGGCGAGCTCGCCGGCCCGCCGTCGGTCGTCGGCGCGCTCGACGCGCTCGGTGCGGACCGCATCCAGCACGGCGTGCGTGCGGTCGAGGACCCGGCGCTGGTGCAGCGCCTCGCGGACTCCCAAGTGTGCCTCGACGTCTGCCCGACCTCGAACCTGATGCTCTCGGTCTGCCCGACGGTCGAGGAGCACCCGCTGCCGGCGCTGCTCGACGCGGGCGTGGCGTGCAGCCTGAACGCCGACGACTCGCTGCTGTTCGGGCCCGGCCTGCTCGACGAGTACGAGCTCGTCCGCGGCCGGCTCGGGCTCGACGACGCCGCGCTCGCGCGGATCGCGCGCACCTCGATCGACGCGTCCGCGGCACCGGAGGAGCTGAAGGCGCGCGCCCGGGCCGGGATCGACGCGTGGAGCCGCAGCCCGCGGGATGGCCGTCACGGCGAGCGGTCACGGTAGGGTCGTCGTAGTTCGCACGGTTCGGGGGGAATCGGGATGCGTGGACCGAAGCTCGCGGGGACGCTGCTGGGGATCGGCATCCTGGCCCTGGTGCTCGCCGGGTGCGGCCGCTGGTTGCCGCACGGGCACGACGGTGGGCCCCCGTCCGGCATCACGATCGTCGCCCCGGGCGACCGCACCCAGGTGGCGCGCGACGGCACCCTCGACGTGATCGTCCGCCTCGACCGGCCGTTGGCCCGCTCGACGCTCCGGGTCGCGATCGTCGCCGACGGCCACGCCCCGGTGGACGTCACCACCCGGCTCCATCCGGTCGCTCTGGGCCTCGGTGCGGCGCTGACCGCGGCCGACCTCTCCCCCGGCATCAACCGGGTCGTCGCCCGCGCACGCGGCGCGTGGCACGGGGCGCACCGCCGGTACGCGTCCGCCACCGTCTCCTGGGAGCCGGCGGTGGACACGACGCTTGCGTCGCGCTGCGACTTCCTCGGCCAGAGCCGGTGCCTGCTGCCGTTCCCGAACGACTGGTTCACCACCCGTGACCCGACGACCGACACCGGCCGTCGGGTCGACCTGAACCTCGCGTCGATGACCGCGAACGTCGCGGGCGTCCACATCGACCCGAGCGACTGGAACACCAACGACGGCTTCAGCCCCGGCGCGGAGATCCTCGCGAGCGTCCCCGGTGCGGACCTCACCGCGACCGGTGCCGCGCCGATCACCGACATCGGGCGCTCGCTCGCCGCCGACGCACCCATCGTCCTGCTGGACGCGACGACCGGGCAGCGTTGGCCGTTCTTCGCCGAGCTCGACGCCAACGCCACCAGCGACGTCGAGCGGGCCCTCATCATCCGGCCCGCGCGCAACCTGCTCGAGGGGCATCGCTACGTCGTCGCCCTGCGCCGACTGAAGACCACGGCCGGTGCGACAATTCCCGCGAGCCGTGCATTCCAGCTCTACCGCGATCGCATCCCGACGTTCGACCCGGCGGTCGAGCGCCGCCGGCCCCACCTCGAAGGGATCTTCGGCGCGCTCTGGCGCGCGCGATGTCGGTCGCGCCGATCTGACCCTGGCCTGGGACTTCACCGTGGCCAGCGAGCGCAACCTCACCGGACGGCTCGTGCACATCCGCGACGACGTGTTCGCGTCCCTCCATGGAGCGGCGCCGAGCTTCACCGTGACGCACGTCGACGAGAACGTCGACGACACGACGTTGCGGCGCGTCATCGGCACGTTCACCGTCCCGAGCTACCTGACCGGCACCGGCCAGCCCGGCTCCCGGTTCGACTACGGCCCGGGCGACACCGGACCGAACCGGCTGCCGACCCGCAACGGCGACTTCACCGCCAACTTCCGCTGTCTCATCCCTCGCTCGGCGAGCGCGGACGGCAACGACCCGGTGCACCCCGCGCGCGGGATCGCGAACGGCCACGGCCTGCTCGGCAGCGCGAACGAGGTGGACGGCTTCGGGCCGCTCGCCGACCAGGGCAACGCGATCATCTGCGGCACCGACGAGATCGGCATGTCGAGCAGCGACCTGCCGAACGTCGCCACGGTCCTCGGCAACCTGTCGGACTTCCCGACGATCGCCGACCGCCTGCAGCAGGGCATCGTGAACATGCAGTTCCTCGGACGGCTGCTCAAGGACCCGCACGGCTTCGCCACGAATCCCGCGTTCCAGGCCGGCGCCGCGCACATCCCGCTGCTGGACGGGCAGGTGTACTTCAACGGCAACAGCCAGGGCGGCATCCTCGGCGGTGCGGTCACCGCGACGTCGACCGATTTCACGCGCGCGGTGCTCGGAGTCCCCGCGGTGAACTACAGCACGTTGCTCAACCGCAGCGTCGACTACACCGAGTTCGCGGGCGTCAGCCTGCAGGCGTATCCCGACCCGATCGACCAGCAGCTCGACTTCTCGCTGATCCAGATGCTGTGGGACCGCGGCGAAGGTGACGGCTACACCCAGCACCTCACCGACGACCCGCTGCCCGGCACCCCGCGCCACCAGGTGCTGCTGATCGAGGCGTTCGGCGACCACCAGGTCGCGAACATCGGCACCGAGACGATGGCCCGGTCGATCGGCGCGAAGGTCTGGCAGCCCGCGCTGGCCCCGGGCCGCAGCCCCGACGTCGTGCCGTTCTGGGGCATCGCACCGGTGCCGTCCACGCCCTACCGGGGCTCGGTCCTCGTGATGTGGGACTACGGCACGCCCCGACCGCCGCTGACGAACACGCCGCCCGAGGGCCCGCAGTACGGCGCCGACCCGCACGGCTTCGGCCACGACAACCCCGGCGTCGCGCAGGAGGCGCTCGCCTTCCTGCAACCCGACGGCGCCTTCGTCGACGTCTGCTCCGGCGGCCCCTGCCAGCACACACCCTGATCCCGCGGAGATCTTCGGAAGAACCGCCGCCGGTCGCCGGGCAACCCCGGTCCGGCGATCGAGCGGCGGAGATCTTCGGAAGAACCGCCGCCGGTCGCCGGGCAACCCCGGTCCGGCGATCGAGCGGCGGAGATCTTCGGAAGAACCGCCGCCGGTCGCCGGGCAACCCCGGTCCGGCGATCGAGCGGCGGAGATCTTCGGAAGAACCGCCGCCGGTCGCCGGGCGGAGATCCTTGGCAGATCAGCAGGTGGTCGCAGGGACGATGTGAACGGAGACCGAGGTGGCGCCCGGCCGGTTGCGCAAGGTGAGCGTCGGCGCGCACGGCCGCGAGGTGACGTCCGCGCCCGAGACGGTCACCGCGTACCCCGTCGGGTAGCGCAGCTTCGGCACGACGACGACGGACGCCAGCGGCAACGGCGCCCGGCGCCCGTCGGGCCGGGTCGTCGTGAACGCGAGATCCGCGTCGGCGGTCGCGGGGTCGAACGTGAGCTGCGTCGGGGTGCCGTTGACGAGAGCGGGGTACGGCCGGGTCAGCGACGTCAGCACCGAGAGGTTGAGGTTCGGAGGTGTGAGCGACTGCCTGCTGTCGCTGACGACGTGGCCGTTGTAGGACCAGTAGAGCCAGGGCAGGAGCCGGGTGTCGAGCTGGTCCTCGAACGGGTTCAGGAAGGCGGGGTCGTTCGAGTCCCCCCACTCGGTCGTGAGCACGGGCGCGCCGTCCCGGGTCGCGGCGGCGACGCTGCGGTCCATGACCAGCCCGTTCGACGCGCTGTCCGACGCGTACGCGTGCGTCGAGAGCGCATTCGGTGATCCCGGGCCCGGGAGCGAGGTGTCGGCACCCCCGAAGTTGAACAGCACGAACGGCTCGACGAAGACCGGACGCCGCCGGTCGACCGTGCGCACCGCCGCGGTCATCCGCGCGTCGAACGGCGCGAGGAGCTGCCGTTCGAGGTCGGGGCAGCCGGTCGTGCAGCTCGACCAGTTCGTCCCCGGCCACGGCTCGTTCATCGCCTCGTACCCGATCACGTTCGGGCTGAGCACGAACCGCTGCGCGACCGCGCGCATCGCCTCCGCGTAGTGCGTCTGCAGCGGCACGCCGTCAGGTCCCGGCTTGTCGGCCCAGAAGTTGTCGAACGCGCGCTGCAGCGCCGGATTCGTCACGTAGTAGGTCGGGAACGGGTCGTTGGGGTTGGGCAGGCCGTCGGTCAGGGTCGCCCACGCCGGCATCCCGTTGCCGTGGGTCACGGGTCCGTATCCGTCCTGGTGGAAGTCGAGCAGCACGTAGATGCCGTGCCGGCCGAGGATCCGCACCGTGCCCGCGATCGACTCGAGGTACTGCCGGTCGATCTGGCCGGGTTGGGGCATCAGGAACTCGAGCGGCACGCCGAGACGGACCGTGTTGAGGCCGCTCGACTCGAGGAGCGCGGCGTCGTCGTCGTCGAAGCCGTCCGCCGCGGGGGTGAAGGGGGCGAACTTCTCGACGAAGTTGACGCCCCGGAACATGACGACCCGTCCCGTCGCGTCGGTGAACCACCGGCCGTCGTGCGCGAGCGGCGGGACCGCGTGGTCCGCGGCGGGCCCGGGCCCGGGGACGAACCGGCACCCGGCGGCGACCACGACGATCCCCAGCAGGAGCGCGAGCAGGCGGCGCACGGCTCGACGTGAGGTCACGGCGGGCAGTATGCCTGGACGCCACCCCGACCTTCCACCCTGCGTGACGGAGCCATGCCCGATTCAGGTGCACGTGACGCGGAGCGTGAGATCACCCCGACCGGGCTCGGTCCCGGCGGCGACGCCGTCGCGCGGGAGGCGGACGGCTCGGTCGTCGCGGTCCACGGCGGCATTCCCGGGGAACGGGTGCGCGTGCGGGTCATGGCCCGGCGCCACGGCGTCGTCCACACGCGGGCGGTGGAGGTCCTCGACCCGTCACCCGACCGGGTGCACCCGCCGTGCCCGGAGGTGGAGCACGGCTGCGGGGCCTGCCAGTGGCAGCACATCGGCCTCGACGCCCAGCGGGAGCTGAAGCGCGCGGTCGTGGCCGAGGCGCTCGGGTTGAAGGACGGCACCGCGGCGGCGCCGCTGCGCCCGACCGTGGCCCTCGACGCGACCGGCTTCCGCACCACCGTCCACGCCGCGGTCGCCGACGGGCGCGCCGGCTTCCGGCGGCACCGCTCGCACCGCGTCGTCGAGGTCGACGAGTGCCTCGTCGCCCATCCGCTCGTCGAGGAGCTCATCCGGCGCGGTCGCTACGGTGACGCCGACGAGGTGCTGCTCCGGTGCGGGGCCCGCACCGGCGAGCGGCTCGCCGCCCCGATGCCCCGGGCGGTGACGATGGACGTACCCGAGGACGTCCGGTCCGACCACGTGCACGAGCTCGCGGCCGGGCTCCGGTGGCGCGTCTCGGCCCGCTCGTTCTTCCAGACCCGACCCGACGGCGTCGACGCGCTCGCGGCGGCCGTGGTCGCCGCCGCCGGCGAGATCCCGACCGGGCAGCGCGCTGGATCTCTACAGCGGGGTCGGTGTGTTCGCCGGCGCGCTCGCGACCCGGGGCTGGTCGGTCGCCGCGGTCGAGAGCGAGCGCAGCGCGGTCGAGGACGCCCGGCACAACCTGCGCGACCTCGACGTCGCGGTCGTCCGCGCCGACGTCGGAAGCTGGAAGCCGCGCCCGAGCAACCTCGTCGTGGCCGACCCGAGCCGGGCCGGGCTCGAACGGCGCGGCGTCGACGTCGTCTCGGCCAGCCGCGCCCGCCGGGTCGTCCTCATCAGCTGCGACGCCGCGAGCCTCGGCCGTGACGCGGCGCTGCTGCGCCGGGCCGGGTACTCGCTGACGTCGGCGACCCCGATCGACCTGTTCCCCCACACGTTCCACGTGGAGGTCGTGAGCGTCTTCGACCGGGAGCGGAACCCGCGTAGTGTCCGAGGCCTTCGAGGCCACCGGAAGGGTGGCCCGGGCACCGCCCTCCGGGCGGATCGAGAGGATCGCACGCCATGACCGCCGAGGAGCTCGACGGCCGGGTCGTCATCGTCACCGGGGCGTCCCGGGGCATCGGGAAGGGCTTGGCGCTCGGGTACGCGGACGCCGGCGCGGCGGTCGTGTGCGCGGCGCGCTCGGCCCGGGCGAACCCGAGCGACCTCCCGGGGACGATCGAGGCCACCGTCGACGAGATCACCGAGGCGGGCGGCCGGGCGATCGCGGTCCGCTGCGACATCGGCGTCGACGCCGACCTGACCGGCGCTGGTCGAGCGCACGATCGACGAGTTCGGGCGGGTCGACTCGCTGATGAACAACGCGATGGCGCCGACCCAGGCCGTGTTCGACGCGTCGACCGTCGACGAGTGGGACGAGTCCATGCGGGTCAACGTCCGCAGCCTCTTCCTGCTCACGAAGCTGGTCGAGCCGCACATGACCGCGCAGGGCGGCGGGAGCATCATCAACATGTCGTCCCACGGCGCCGACCACGCGGTCACGCAGTTCATGCCCGCCGGGTACCTCACCTACTCGGTCGCGAAGGCGGCGCTGGAGCGCTTCACCACCGCGCTCGCGCCGGAGCTCGTCGGCCGTGGCATCACGGTGAACGCGCTGCGACCGGGCGCGGTGCGAACCGAGATGACCACCCTCGAGTACGGCGAGGACCACGACTGGTCCGGCTGGAAGGGGCCCGAATCGGTCGTCCCCGCCGCGGTCTTCCTCAGCGCGCAGATCGCGACGGACTTCACCGGCCGGATCTGCGACGCCACGACGTTCGGGGTCAGCTGGCCCTGACCGCGAGGTTTCCGGCCCCGCGCGCGTAGGTTGCCGGTATGGCCGACTGGGTGACGATCTCCTCGCTCGCCACCGCGGGTGGGACCCTCGTGCTCGCCGCGGCGACGTTCACCGCGGTCCGCTCGTCCAACCGTTCGGCGCGCCTCGCCGAGCGCAGCCTGCTCGCGGGGCTGCGCCCGGTGCTCGTGCCGTCGCGCCTGTCCGACGAGCCGGAGAAGGTGCTGTTCCAGGACATGAAGTGGTTCCGGCTGGCCGGCGGCCACGCGATCGCGGAGTACACCGACGACGTGGTGTTCCTCATCATCGCGGTGCGCAACGTCGGGACCGGGATGGGCGTGCTGCAGGCCTGGCGCATCGAGCCCCACGTGTTCCCGAACACCGAGCTGGAGCACCCTCCACTCGAGGACTTCCGGCGCCAGGGGCGCGACATCTACATCCCGGCCGGCGACACCGGGTACTGGCACGGCGCGATGCGCGACCCCGACGATCCGCAGCGCCCGGACGTGATCGAGGCGGTGAAGCGCCACGAGAGCCTCACGATCGACATCCTCTACGGCGACGGCGAAGGCGGCCAGCGTGTGATCACGCGGTTCGCGTTGATCCCGATCGCCGACGACGACTGGCTGTCCAGCGTCTCGCGGCACTGGAACCTCGATCGCGAAGACCCGCGGTGATCCCGGCGAGCCCGTGCCGGGGTTGCACGACGGCGACCCCGGGTAGGTTCCCCGCGTGCGTTCCATGCGACGAGAGCTCATCCTCGGCACCCTGGTGGTCGGTGCCGCGTTCGGTGCCGCGTGGTGGAGCCGCCAGCAGCGGATCCAGACCGTCGACACGACGGCGCCGGACGTCTTCGGGGATGCGGTCGTGCGCGAGTCCTGAGCCGAACGCCGACGACGGTCAGGGCGTCGGCGAGGGCGCGATCGCGAGGTAGTCGTCCCGGGACACGCGCGCCGCGGTCAGCGACCCGTCGGCGCGCGGCACCTCCGTGGTGCGGCCGAGCAGGGTGAAGCGGACGAGGCCGACGCCAGGCCGGCCGGTGAGCGTGTAGACGAGCTGGCCGAGCGCCACGATCTGGTCGCTGCTCGACAGGGCGGTGAACGGGCGGGCCAGGTCGACGCGCGCGGTGCCGCTCGACAACGAGACGCGTTTGACCGGGTCGTTGTCCGGGAGCGCGGACCGGAGCCCGGCGGCGATCTCCACCTGGTTCGGGCCCCGGCCGAGCGCCCGCACGACGCTCTGCACGGTGACCGGCGGCGCGAGCCGCCGCGACGACGCGGCCAGCCGGCCGTTCTTCGCGAAGTAGACGAGCGCCGCGTCGTGGCCGGAGTCGCCCGACGCCGAAGACCCGTTCTCCTTGCGGAGCAGGCCGAACGGCACGTCCTTCGACCGGACCTTGCTGGCCGACCCGTGGGTCGGGACGCCGCACGCGGTCGAGCGCGGCGAGCAGCAGGAGCACGGCCACGGCGCGGGATCGCCTCATGGCGCGGCCGCCGGGAGCAGGATCACGAACCTCGCCCCTCCGCCGGGCGACTCCTCGACCCACACCTGGCCGTCGTGGAGCCGGACGTGCTCCACGACGAGTGCGAGCCCCAGGCCGGTGCCCGGCTTGGACTCCGAGGCCCCGCCGCGGGCGAAGCGCTCGAACACCAGCTCGCGCTCCTCGGGCGGGATCCCGGGCCCGGCGTCGTCGACCGCGAGGAGCAGTGCGCCGTCCTCGCCGGCCACGACCACGGCCACCGCACCGTCGCCGTAGGCGTCCGCGTTGTCCAGGAGGTTCGTCAGCACCTGCGCGATCCGGCGCTGGTCGAGCACGAACGTCGTCGGCGCCGACGGATCGACCTCGACCGCGACCGACGCCGCGCTGGGTCGTCTGGAGCACCTCCTGGACGACCTGCACCGGGTTCACCGGCGCCGGCTGCACCTCCGAGACCCCGGCCTCCATCCGCGAGATCTCGAGCAGGTCGAGCACCAGCCGGTTGAACCGGTGCAGCTCACTGTCCAGCACGACCAGCGCGGCGTCCGCCGCTTCGGCCGAGCGACGCCGGCGGGCCACGTTCAACGCGGCCGACATCGTCGCGAGCGGTGTACGCAGCTCGTGGCTCACGTCGGACGCGAACCGGGCCTCGCGCTCGATCCGGGTCCGGAGCGCACGGACCATCCCGTTGAACGCGTCGACGAGCGGCTCGAGGTCGCTGTCTCCCTCGGCATCGAGTCGCTGGTCGAGCGCACCCTCGGCAATGCCGCCGGCCGTGATCGCCATGCGCCGGACCGGCCGCAGCACGCGCGCCGCTCGCGTACCAGCCGACGACGGCGCCGATCAGGGTGACGACGAACGCCGCTCCCGCCAGCGCGCGCGCCAGGAGGCTCAGCGTCTGGTCGACCTCCTTGGCCGAGATGAACTCGAAGAACGCGCCGTTCACCACCGGCAGCGGCACGCCCACGCCGATGTTGGGGACCGACGCGAACTTGGTGTTCTGGGTTCCCGCAGACCCGCCGGCGACCATCTTCCGCAACGACCCCGGGACGTCGTCGCGCCCGACACCGACCGAGGTGCCGAACCACTGGGTGCCGACGCGCACCACCACGACGCTGTCGGTGCCCGTCTCGACCTGGGCGAGCGCGCCGCCCACGTCCGCGGAATTGACCCGGAGGGAGTCGCGCACCGCGCGGGCGTTGAGGTACGCCTCCTGGCGCGCCGCGGCCTCGCGCCGGTCGACCAGAAAGGACCGGGTCAGCTCGTACGACGCGATCGCCAACGTCGTCGACAGGAGGAACGCCAGGGCGGCGAACACGGCCGTGACCCTGGCCCGCAGGCCGACGCGGTACCGCCCGACCGCGGCGTGGCTCGGTTCGGGCTGAGTCACGCAGGTCACGGTACTGCGCGCGCCGCCGAATCCCCTGGCGGGCCACGCCCCGCCGGCGCCGCACCTACGATGGAGCAGTGGATCCCGAAGTTCGCGAGACGGTCGACTACATCGCGATCCGACGCCTGCAGGATGCCTACGCGGACGCGGTGACCCGGCGGGCGTGGTCCGAGCTCGAAGCGCTCTTCCGTCCGGACGCCGAGCTGGTGCTCGACACGCGTCGCGGCGAGCCACGCTCGTTCATCGGCCCCACGGCGATCGGCGAATTCATCGGGGGCTCGATCGAGCGGTTCGAGCGGTTCCAGTTCGTCGTGCTCGGCACGACGGTCTCCCTCGACGGCGACGCACGGGCCACGGCCCGGCTCTACATGTGCGAGCTGCGTCAGGGTGTGGACGACGGCCGGGAGTCGGTCGCCTACGGCGTCTACCACGACGAGTACGTCAAAGCCGAGGCGCGCTGGTGGTTCGGGCACCGGCGCTACCACTCGCTCGCCCGCACCGCCCCTGACCTCGCGGTGTTCCCGTTCCCCGACGTGACCCCTGGAGCCGGCCGATGAGCACGCACGGAGCCGACGTGGACCGCACCGAGGAGTGGGCCGCGCTGCGGGCCCGCCACCTGGACGAGTCGGGCTCGCGCCCGGCATCGTCGGCCCGGGGGCTGCACCACCTCGCACTGCTCTCGAGCGACGTCGAGCAGACGATCGACTTCTACCAGGGCCTGCTCGAGTTCCCGCTGACCGAGCTGTTCGAGAACCGGGACTACCGGGGCTCCACCCACTTCTTCTTCGACATCGGGAACGGCAACCTGCTCGCGTTCTTCGACTTCCCCGGCCTGGAGCTCGGCGAGTACGCCGAGGTGCTCGGCGGGCTGCACCACATCGCGATCTCGATCACCCCGGACCGGTGGGAGCACCTCAGGGCGAAGCTCGAGACCGCCGGTGTCCCGACCCGCCACATGAGCGGGTCGTCGCTCTACTTCTCCGGTCCTGACGGTGAGCGGCTCGAGCTCATCTCCGACCCGTTGCTGGAGATGTACGGCACGACCGTCGCATAGCCGGGCACCGGGTCCGGGCCCACGAACCCCGAGCGGCCGGAGTCGAGCTGCGTCCCGCGGGAAGCATCCACACGGACCTGCGGCTGCGGTGATCCGCGCTGCGGCAGCTCGGTGGTCACGTCGATCTCGTCCTCGACGATCTCCTGCTCGCGCGACGCACCCCGGAACCACACCAGCAGCGCGCCCGCGAGCAGCAGGACCGCGCCGAGGCCGATCGACCACCGCATCCCGACGGTGAACGCGTTCTTCGTCGCGTCGACGAGGGCGTGCCCGCCGGCCCGCTGCGCGACCTGGAGCGCGAGTGCGGGCGCTTCGCGCGCCTGGCGGGCCAGGGCGGTCGGGAGTCCGGTGAGGTGCTGGTCGATCGAGCCGCGGTACGCGACGTTGAACGCGGAGCCCAGCACCGCGACGCCGAACGCCGCGCCGACCTCGCGCGCGGTGTCGTTCACGGCCGAGGCGACCCCCTGCTTCTCCAACGGGAGGGAGGCGACGATCGCGGTCGTGGCCGGCGTCATCGCGAGGGGGGCGCCGACGCCCAGCACCAGGGAGGCGACGAGGAACTGCAGGTACCCGCTGTCGGGCCCGAGCGTCGTGAACAGCAGCAGGCCGAGCGCGGAGATCGCCAGGCCCGCGCCGCCGACCACCCGGTGCCCGCGCCGGTCGGCGAGGGTCCCGGCCACCGCGGAGAGCGGGATCATGACGATGCTCATCGGCACCATCGCGACGGCAGCCATGAGCGTCGAGTAGCCGAGCACCAGCTGCAGGAACTGCAGGGCGACGAAGAAGAACCCGAACATCGCGAAGAACTGCAGGAACACCGACACCGATCCCGTGGTGAAGCCGCGGTGGCGGAAGAACCGGGGATCGAGGAGCGGCGCGTCGGAGCGCAGCTCGGCGGCGACGAACACGACCAGCAGCACGACGCCACCGACGAGCGCACCGATCGTCACCGGGTTCGTCCAGCCCTGGTCGGGCCCCTCGATGATGCCGAACACCAGCGCGCCGATGCCCGCGGCCGAGAGCAGCGCGCCGAGCGGATCCAGACCGACGTGGTGCGACGACACCGTGGCCGGTACCACTGCGACGACCGCCGCGAGCAGCGCCAGCGCGAGCACCGCGGTCGCGACGAACACCGACGCCCACGAGAACGACTCGAGCAGCACGCCGGCGGTGAGGAGTCCGAGCGTGCCACCGATGCCGGCGAACCCGGCCCAGATGCCGACCGCCTTGGCCCGCTCCTCGGCCGGGAAGATGCTGGTGATCGTCGAGAGCGTCCCGGGCATGACGAGCGCGGCGCCGATCCCCATGAGGGCCCGCAGCCCGATCAGCTGGGTGGGTGAGCCCGCGCCGACCGCGAGGATCGACGCGCCGCCGAAGATCGCGAAGCCGATGACCAGCGCGCCGCGCCGGCCGTACCGGTCGCCGAGGGCCCCGGCCGGCAGCAGGAGCGCGGCCAGCGTGAGGCCGTACGCGTCGACGATCCACTGCTGCTCGGACTGGCTCGCGCCGAGGTCGGCCGAGACCGCGGGCAGCGCGTTGGCGAGCATCGTCACCGACGCCACCACCATCAGGACCGCCAGGCACATGACGGCGAGCACGAGGTTGCGGCGGGTCGAGGAGAGGTGCGCGCCCGGGCCGGCCGGGGCCGGGGGCGCGGGGAGGGTGGGGGCAGCGGTCATGCGGGCTCCGGTCGTCGCAGTACGGTCGGGCCCGGATGCACCCGCCGCCGCGGGGGAAGCGACGGCGGGCTACCATCCGGAGGTAACCTCCGCTACTATACGGAGGGTCCCTCCGGATGGCAAGAGGATTCTCCGGTCCGAGCCGGAGAGGCCGGAGACCCGCCATGGAGCAGACGCCGCGATGACCCCGCCACCGAACCCGCCCGGCACGCCCGCACCCGCGCGGCGGCTGCGGGCCGACGCGCAGCGCAACCGCGAGCGCATCCTCGACGCGGCCCGGAAGACGTTCCGCGCGCGCGGCGCCGACGCGTCGCTCGACGAGATCGCGCGCGGCGCGGGCGTGGGCATCGGCACGCTCTACCGCCACTTCCCCAACCGCAACGCCCTGCTCGACACGATGTTTCGCGAAAGCGTCGACGCGCTGTGCGCACAGGCGAACCAGCAGTCCGATTCCACGGACCCCTTCGACGCGTTCGTCGCCTGGCTGCGTGCACAGCTGCAGCACGCGATGACCTACCAGGCGCTCGCCGCCTCGCTGATGATCAGCGAGCTCTCCGACGAGTCCCCGCTCAATGCGTGCGGCGAGCAGTCCGCGTGCAGCGCGCTCCGCGCGACCGGTGAGGCGCAGCTCGCACGGGCCCAGGCTGCGGGCGTGGTCCGGAGCGACGTGGACGCGGACGACGTGATGCGGCTCGTGAACGCGATCGCGCTGACGTCCGAGGACGCGACCGACGGCTGCGCTGCGGCCGAGCGACTCTTCGGGTTGATGGTCGACGGGCTGCGCGCGTAGCGCTGCCACCGTGACGCCCCGCAACGTCGTCGTCGTCCTGCTCGACAGCCTCAACCGCCACCTGCTCGGCTCCTACGGCAGCCGCGAGTTCGAGACCCCGGAGCTCGACCGATTCGCGGCCCGGGCCACGCGCTTCACGCGGCACCACACGGGTTCGCTGCCGTGCATCCCCGCCCGCCACGACATCCTCTGCGGCGCGCTCGACTTCCTCTGGCGCCCCTGGGGCTCGATCGAGGTCTGGGAGGACTCGATCGTCCACCAGCTCCGCCGGGCCGGGGTCACGACGATGCTCCTCACCGACCACCCGCACCTGTTCGAGGTGGGCGGCGAGAACTATCACACCGACTTCGACGCCTGGGGCTACGAGCGGGGCCACGAGAGCGACCCCTGGCGCACGCGCGCCGACCCGTCGTGGATCGGGGCGCCCGCGCTGCCCGCAGCGACGGGATGGATCCCGCACCACTACAACGTCTCGCGCACGTGGTTCCGCGACGAGGCCGACTTCCCCGGACCGCGCACGATGGCGGCCGCCGCCCGATGGCTCGAGGAGGAGGCGCCGACCGACGCTCCGTTCTTCCTCTTCGTCGACGAGTTCGACCCGCACGAGCCGTTCGACACGCCGGAGCCGTGGGCGTCGCGCTACGTCGACACCGGTGACGAGCCCCGGCTGATCTGGCCGCCCTACGCGGTCGACGCGCTCGCGAAGGGAATTCTCGACGCGGCCTCGGCGCGACAGATCCGGGCCAACTACGGATCGAAGCTCTCGATGATCGACCACTGGTTCGGGCGCGTCGTCGAGGCACTCGACCGGACCGACCGGTGGCGTGACACCGCGGTGATCGTCTGCACCGACCACGGCCACTACCTCGGCGAGAAGGACATCTGGGGGAAGCCGGGGGTCCCGGTCTACGAGCCCCTCGGGCACATCCCGCTGCTCGTCGCCTGGCCCGGTCGCGACCCGCAGGTCGTGGACGCGCTGACGACCTCCGTCGATCTGTTCGCGACCTTGACGGACGTGTTCGCGGTCGAGGTCCCGCAGCGCACGCACGGGCACTCTCTCGTCCCGGTGTTGGAAGGCCGCGCGGACTCGGTCCGCGAGTTCGCGCTGACCGGCGTCTGGGGCCGCGAGGTGCACGTGACCGACGGGCATCGGAAATACGCCCGCGCACCGGTCGCGACGAACCAACCGCTCTTCCTCTGGTCGAACCGCTGGTCGACGATGCCGGTCCCCGCGTTCCCGGAGCTCCGGCTCCCCCGCCCCGACCGCCGGGCCCGGCTCGACTACATGCCCGGCAGCGACGTCCCGGTGATCCGCCAGCCGTTCGCCGAGGGCGACCCGATGCCGCTGTGGGCGGCGACGGCCCGGTCGCGCGACCACCTGCTGTTCGACCTCGACGACGATCCCGCGGAGACGCACGACCTCGCGGGCTCGCCCGCCGAGGCCGACGCGGTGGAGCTCCTGCGCGTCGCGCTCGCGTCCGTCGACGCCCCGGACGAGCAGTACCAGCGGCTCGGAATCAGCTGACCCGCCCGAGCAGGTCGGCGAACCACGCGTACGTCGTCTTGGTCCAGAGCTCCGTCATCCCGCACGGAACGGCCATGAAGCCGTGCGGCATCTCGGGGAGCACGAGGAGCTCGACCTCGCTCCCCGCCGCGGCCCAGCGCGCCGCGAGGGTCAGCGTGTCGTCGCAGAGGTGGTCGGACGTGCCGACGGCCATGAGCGCGGGCGGGAGGTCGTGGAGATCGGCGAACGCGGGTGAGATCGACGGGTCCCGACGCTCGTCGTCGGTCATGCCGGGCAGGTAGCACTCGGTGAAGAACTCGATCCCGAGCGGGTCGAGGAGGTCGAGGCCGGTCGTCGGGCGGGTGCCGCGCTGGCTCGGCGACCGACCCCAGTCGTACACGCCGAACACGAGGTTCGCCCCGATCACGCGCTCGACCGCGTGCAGCTCGTCGCGTATGCGCAGCACCACGATCGCGGCCATGTAGCCACCGGCCGACTCGCCGCCGACGATGATGCGGCTCGAGCCGAACTCGCGCTCCCCGTGCTCGAGCAGCCAGGCGGCGACGGCGACGCCGTCGTCGGGCCCGGCCGGGTGCGGGTGCTCCGGCGCGAGCCGGTAGTCGACCGACACCACCGCGACGCCGAACCGATCCCTGAAGTCCACGCTCGCGTAGTCGCTCATCTCCGGAGCGCCGACCACCATCCCGCCGCCATGGAAGTGCAGGTAGACCGCGGTGGCCGGCCCCTCGGGGGTGAACACGCGACAGGGCACACCCGCGATCTCGCGCCGCTGCGCGTCGGGCGACGGGAAGTACGCCACCTCCATGTCCTTGCGGGCCTTGGCGACCTGCTCGTCGCGGGTGAGCGTCGTGGCGTCGGCGCCGGGGCCCCGACCGCCCATCATCTCGATGATCACCGCCAGCGACTCGTCCACCGCGGCGCGGGCCTCGGGGCGCATCGCCTCCACCTCGTCGGTCCACAGCCGCATGTCGGTCCCCCCGGTCGCTGCCCGTGTCGCGTGATCGTGACCCAACCCGACCCCGCAGGTCCAGGTTCCCGACGTGGTGGTCTACGAGATCTGGCGGACGTAGGTGTCGCCGGGGAGGAGCTTCAGGGTGACGTGGGCGACGGCCACGAGCCGTTCGTCCTTGCCCACGTCGACGACCTGCACCTCCACGACGCCGAGCGTGTCCGAGGTGCGGAGCACCTTCCCGGTCCCGCGCCGCGGTCCGATGCGGCCGGCCGAGAGGTACTGGATCGACGCCGACGCCGTGGCGACGGGGCGGCCCGTCGACCGAGCGAGCGTCGAGGCCCCGGCCACGTCGACGATCATGGCCACGAGCCCACCGTGCAACGACCCCGCCGGGCCCCGGAGGTCGTCGGTGATGTCGAGCTCGATCGCCCACTCCCCGTCGACGTCGACGGCGCGGTGCATGAGCTGATCGAAGAAGGTGCATCCGAGCGCACCGACGGCGGCCACGGCCGGGCAGCCTATCGACGCCGGCGCCACCGCCGGCTCCGGCTACCCGTCGAGCAACGACGGCTGGGTCGCGAGGTCGTACACGACGTGGCCACCGACGACGCGGGCCTCGGGCGTCGCGACGTGCCCGACCATGCGGCCGTCATGGAACAGGTGCTCCACCTCGATGTGCTCCACGAGGACGAGGTGGTCGGCGAGCAACCGGCGATGGCACCGCCACCACACCGACTCCGCACACATGACCGTGGCCGGGCCGCGCCGAGCGACCGCCATGAGCTCGGCCACGCCCGCGGCGAAGGCCGGCGTCGCCATGTGGTCCGCGTAGCCACGGAACTGGAGGTTGCGCAGCGCCACGTTGGGCGAGTCGGATGCCGCCGTCCTGCGCCCGCCGAGCGTCTCGCACCACTCGTAGCCGAGCCCCGCGTCGGCGAGCCACCCGCGCATCGCGTCGCTCCCGAACTGCGGGTACCGCCGGCTGCCGGGGAACCGGCGGATGTCGACGACGGTCGCCAGCCCCGCGCCGTGGAGCAGGTCGGCGAAGGCTTGCACCTCGAGCGTGCCGTGGCCGACCGTCCGGATCGTCTGCACGCCGACATCATCGCGGCTGAGGAAGCCCACGAAGCGGCCGGCGAACCACTTGCTACCGTGCCGCGTGCACGTCGATGCCCCGACCCTGGTCATCAGCATCACGGCCGTGCTGGTCGGATCGGTGGTGCAGGGATCCATCGGCTTCGGCCTCAACCTGCTGGCCGCGCCCGTCGTCGCGATCGTCGCGCCCGAGATGCTGCCGTTCAGCCTGGTGCTCGTCGCGCTGCTGTCGTCGATCACGAACGTCGCCGCGCGAGCACCATGCCGTCGACCGCTTCGCGGTGCGGTACCTGGTGATCGGCGCGGTGCCGGGCACGATCGTGGGTCTCCTGCTGCTCGACGCGCTCGAGCGCGACCGGTCTCGCGATCGCGGCGGGCGCGGTCACCCTGCTCGGCGTCGTGCTCTCGGTGTTCTCGCCGCCGGTGCCGATCACGGGCCCGTCGAGCACCACCGCGGGGTTCGTCTCGAACGCGTTCGGCACCGCGGTCGCGATCGGCGGGCCGCCGGTCGCGCTGCTGTTCCAGCACCATCGCGGGCCGACCACGCGCTCGACGCTCGGCGCCTTCTTCGCCGTGAGCGCGGTCCTCTCGATCGTCGCCTACGCGCTCGCGGGCGAGCTCCACCCCGAGCAGCTGCTGTTCGCGCTCGCGCTCCTCCCTGCGCTCGTGCTCGGGATGTGGACGAGCCGCCACCTGCACCCGTTCGTGGACCGGGGCTGGCTGCGACCCGCGGTGCTCGCGGTCTCGGCGATCGCCGGCATCACCGCGATCGTCCACGGCCTGACGACGTAGCCCCGCCCGAACTTGCGTCACTTGAGCCGGGTCACGCGGCTCTTTCGACGCAAGTTCGGGCGGGAGTGGGGTCACTCCGACGATGGGGCGATCGTCACCGGGATCCCGTTGACCGCGGCGTTGCCCGAGATCACGTCGACGAACGTGCCCGGCGCGAGGACGTTGGTGTTGACACCCGCGTGCTCGTTCGCGATCGACAGGCGGGTGCCGGGCAGGTTGTGCCCCCAGCCGTGCGGGAGCGAGACGACGCCGGGACGGATGTCCTCGGTCACCTCGGCCGCGACGTCGACCGCGCCGGCCGCGGACGTGACCCGGGTCAGCGAGCCGTCGCACACGCCGTAGCGATCCGCGTCCTGTGGGTGCACGAGCAGCGTGCACCGGTCCTTGCCTTTCACCAGCACCTTGACGTTGTGCATCCAGGAGTTGTTGGAACGGAGGTGCCGGCGGCTCACGAGCACGAGGTCGGCGGGCGGACGCTCGAGCCGCTCGGCCAACCGCGGCAGGTCGTCGGTGATGTAGGTCGGCGCCAGGTGGACCTTGCCGTCGGGCGTCGCCAGCACCGCGTCGAGGCACGGCTCGTTCGGTCCGAAGTAGACGCCGTGCGGCTCCGCCTCGAGCCGATCGAGGTTCCAGCCGCCCGTCACCTCGCCGTACCGGTCACCATGGGGACCGCTGCGCAGCGTCAGGTCGAGTATCCGCAACGGGCCGCCGTGGTCGTAGTGCGCGCGGATCGTCGGGCCGTCGAGCCCGCGCGTCTCCGCGAGGACGTCGAAGAACCCGTCGTCGATCGCGGCGACGTCGACCTCGGCCGCGTCCATGCCGAGGCACGCGCCGGCGAGGCGAATGAGGATCTCCCACTCCTCGGGGCGGCCGTCCTCCGGTGGGAAGATCGCGGGCGAGAAGTTCGCCGCGCTGCCGACCGCGAAGTTCCAGAGCAGGTCGTCGTGGTGCGGTTGCTCGAGGGGCGAGAGGCCCGGGAGGATCACGTCCGCGTGGCGGGTCGTCTCGTTGAGCCAGTTGTCGACGCTGATCATGCAGTCGAGCTCGTCGAGCGCGGCATCGAGCCGGTCCCCGCCGGGCGTGGACAGGACGGGGTTGCCCGCGACGGTGAAGAGCGCCCGGATCTGGCCGGCGCCCGGCGTCGCGATCTCCTCGGCCAGGCACGACACCGGGACGTGGCCGAGCACCTCGGGCGCGCCGCGCACCCTGGTCCTCCAACGGCCGAAGTTCTCGACGCCGGCCTCGAGCCCGGGCATCGGGAGGTCGGTGACCGACCACACTGCGGGCTGCGGGAACATGAGTCCGCCGACCACGTCGAAGTGCCCGGTCAGGATGTTCACGACGTCGACGAGCCAGCTCGCGAGCGTGCCGAACTCCTGGTTGCACAGACCGATCCGCCCGTAGACCACCGCACGTTCGGTCGTCGCGAGCTCGCGTGCCAACGCACGGATTCGATCAGCGTCGATCCCGGTGACCGGCGCGACCCGGTCGGGCGTCCAACCGGTGACCAGCGCCTCGATCGTCTCGACGCCGTCGAGCCGGTCGGCGATCGGGCCCAACCGCACGAGCCCCTCGATCACGACGACGTTCGCCACGGCCAGCAGGAGCGCGGCGTCGGTGCCCGGCGTGATCGCGAGCCACTCGTCGGCCGCGGCCGCGGTACCGGTGCGCCGGGGATCGACGACGACCACCCGGCCATGGCGAGCGCGGATCTTGTCGATCTCGCCCATCACGTCCGGGCACGCGAGCAACGAACCCTGCGACGCCTGCGGGTTGGCCCCCATGACGACGAGCAGGTCGGTGCGCTGGATGTCGGGCACGGGGATCTTCCACATGCCGCCGTACATGAGGTGCGAGCTGACGTTCTTCGGCCACTGGTCGACCGTGCCCGCCGAGTAGATCATCGGGATGCCGGACATCCCGATCAGGATCCCGACGTAGCGGCCCAGGCTGAAGTTGTGTGCCAGCGGGTTGCCGACGTACGCGGTCACGGCCTCGATGCCGTGCTCGGCGATCACGGGTGCGAGCAGCTCGGAGCACCGCCGGAAGGCCTCGTCCCAGCCGACCTCGCGCCACGTGCCTCCCTCGCGGACCATCGGCGCGCGCAGCCGGTCCGGGTCGTGGTGCAGCTGACCGAGCGTCGTGCCCTTCGGGCAGAGGTGGCCCTTGCTCCACACGTCGTCGCGATCGGCGCGGATCAGCGCGACCGTCTCGTCCTCGACGTGGATCTCGAGCCCGCACATCGCCTCGCACAGCGGGCACGTCCGCAGGTGGACGGTCCGCGCCCCCGTCGTCGCGCTCACCGTGGCCTCCGATGCGCTCGCGTCACGTCGTCCCCCCGACCGTCGACTTCCCTCACGATACGGGAAGCTCTGAGGGGGTGGTGACGCACCGAAGGGAGTCGGCTCAAGTGTCCGCGCCCGCGGTCGATCTGATGAGGTCGTGGCGCGTCCGTCGCCGACCGACGATTCCGGAGACCCGCCACATGAGATCCCGCCGGCTCGCCCTCGTCGCCACGGTCGTGCTCACCGCGGCCGCATCCGCGTCGACGGCAACCGAGAGCACCGGTCCGGCCGCGCCGCGGGCCCGTCTGGTGCAGGCGGTCACCGCCGACCTGCACGCCCATCCGAAGGTGCCTGGCGAGGCCGTCAGCGTCCGGGGCCCCGGCCTCGACGTCGCGGTGGCGCGAGGGTTCGCCGACGTCGCGGCACGGACCCCGCTGCGGGTCGACACACCGTTCCGCATCGCAAGCGTGACGAAGACCTTCGTGGCCGTCGCAGTGCTCCGGCTCGTCGAGGAGCGGCGGCTCTCGCTCGACCAGCCGATCAGCTCGGCCCTCTCGCCCACCACTGCCGCGACCCTCGTCGCCGGTGGGTACGCGCCGGAACGGATGACCGTCCGCGAGCTGTTGAACCACACCTCGGGCCTCTTCGACTATGCCGCGAGCGAGGCGTACGACACCCTCAACACCGAGGACCCGGGCCGGGTGTGGACACCGCAGGCACAGATCCGGTTCGCGATGGACCACGGACACCCACTCGCCGCACCCGGGCGCCGCTACCACTACGCGGACACGAACTACGTCCTGCTCGGCGAGATCATCGAGCGCACCTCCGGTCAGCCGCTCGCCGCCGCGGTGCGGACCCTCGACCGGTTCGAGCGGCTCGGCCTGGACGCCACGGCGTGGGAACGGCTGGAACCGGCGCCCGTCGGACAGCCCCCGCGGGCGCACCAGTACTACGGCACGACGTTCGACAACATCCACCTCGACGCGTCGAGCGACCTGTTCGGCGGCGGCGGACTCGTCTCGACCGTCGGGGACCTCTCGCGCTTCTTCCGCGCGCTGTTCGCGGGACGGGTCTTCTCGCGGCCGTCGACCCTGGACGCGATGACGACGATCGCGCCCGCGGCGCGGCGCGCTCGACGCGGGCCTGGGGATCTTCGCTACGACCATCGGTGGTGAGCGGTGCTGGGGCCATCCCGGCTACTGGGGCACGGAGGCGTACGCGTGCCCGCGCCAGTCGTTGGCGTTCGCCCTCGAGACCAACCAGGCGAACGAAGCCGACCTGGACACCACGCGCGTCGAGCGAACGATCACGCAGATCGCGAGCGGCGACGGTCGATGAGTGGCGTGAAGGTCCGAGCAGGAGGTGCTCGGTCCCGACGTAATTGTGGCCCAGAGCGCGTGCCTCGTCGGCCGCGGCCCAAAGCGCGCGTTGCGCTCGCTGGGTGAACAGGTCGAACGGGGGACCCGGCGCCGTGAACCGCTTGTGGGCCGCTTGCTTCGTCACGCCGAGCGCGCCGCTGATGTCAGACCAGGTCCGACCCTCACGACGGCACTGATCCACGAAGAACTCCAGCGCGGCGTCGGCAGCCTCCTCGAGCCTCGTCACTGATGACGCGTCAAGGACGCCAGCCCCGCTGGGGCTAGCCCTCGCCTGGATCGCGCGTCTGGGCGCGGGGAACGACGAGTACTTCGTAGAGGTGATGAGGGCGCCCCGTCTCCCGCTCGCACTCCGTCACCATCGTCTCCACCGCCGTGGCAGCGGCGGCGCCCACATCGTTCGCGGCGACCCAAAAGCTCGCGCCGATGACCGGCTCACCCGTTTCGCCGATCGAGAACTCGCCGCCGACGCCCCAACCGTCACGAGACCCGGGGAGCGCTTCCAGATCTCGGCGGAGGTGCTCGATCAGGGCCTCCATGTCACCGAGCGTCGAACCGTTCGCGAGCACCGCGACACGGACTCTCCAGTATTCGACGCCGCTGCCGAAGGCCTGCATCGAGAGATCGTCGCAGGCCCCGCACGACGCCACGGAGTGTTTGCACCGCGGTTGGGGCGGCGGCCTTGACCAGGCCACTGTGCGCCAACGTCAGCCGAAGGAGGGGTTGGTGCAGAGCTGGGAGAAATCGGAGATCGGGCCCGTGTTGCCGAGCGCGATGTGCTCGGTGATGCTGTACCCGTCGGTGCTATCGGTTCGCTGAGGGCCTCCCAGATCACACGCTCGGTCGCCGAACGGAACCCGCAGCCTTCGGGAGGTTCCGTCGGTCGGGCCGAGCCAGCGCAGCAGCTGCATCCTGATCCGTGCCGGCGCCAGGTCCGAGACAAGTTGGCGAGCGTGGTCGAGTGGGAACGGTGCCGGGCAAGGTCCGAAGCCGCAGTACTGCAGGATGGACGCGTACGCCGTGTCGCTCAAGCGAGTGACCAGGAAGACGAAGCCGCCGCCCCGAGTGCTTCCCTGCACGACCCAAGCAGGACGACCATCCACAGTCGTCGTCTCCACCGTACGACAACCGCAAGAGTTCCTGGCGGTGGCGAGGTTGGTCGCGACCCGGGCGTCGGTCAACGATACGGGTGAGAGGTGGACGGTGACCCCGACCGCTTCACCGCCGGTTCCGTAGCCGCCCAGATCGATCGGGCCGTCGAGGCGGTTGCACGGCGCGGGTGGGTCGGGACTGATGCAGAACACCGCGTTCGAGGTTGCCGGATACGACGCCGACTCTCCGATGATCTTCCACGACGCGACGGTCTCGGGGACGAGTGCCGGAGCCGTTGGTGGCAACGGCTTCGTCGATGATTTCGTGATTGACGCGCTGCTCGGTGGAGTCGAGCCTTGCGTCCGAGATGGTGCGGCCGTTGACCCGCGAGAACAAGCGGCGAGCGCCAATGCGATCACGATGCCGATCACGACGCGCTGAGACACCAGCACAGCATGCCTCCCGCGAGGCTCGCTTGCTCAGGCCACGGGGCGTCAAGGGGCCGGCGGTAGGAACGGAGCGGAGCCGCGATCAACCATGCGCTGGCGCCGTAGAGGGGTGCGAGACTCGTCCATGTGAAACGCATGAGGCTGGGCGTCCCCGACGCGATCGTGAACAAGGTCGTCGCCGACGGGAATGCGGCATGGCTTGACGAGCTGCCATCGGTCGTGGAGTCGCTCGCCGAGGACTGGTCGTTGAGGATCGGCGCCACGCGGCGCGGTGGCCACGCGGCGTTTGTCGTCGAGGCGACCGTCACCGACGGGACCGCGGCTGTGCTCAAGATCGGTGTTCCGGGCGTTCGGCGGGAACTCGGCTTCGAGGCGGCGACGCTTCGCCTCGCTCACGGCGAAGGCTGCGCGCGTTTGCTGCGCGACGACCTCGATCGCGACGCGCTCCTGCTCGAGCGACTCGGGGCGGCCCTGTACGACGTCGTGCCCGATCCCGCGACTCGGCACGACGTGCTGTGCGACCTCGCAGTCCGGATGTGGCGTCCGGTCCGCCCTGACGTCGACCTTCCCACCGGCGCCGACATGGCAGAGCGGTCCGCCGACTGGCTCCCGCGGCTGTGGGAACAGACGGGACGACCGTGCTCCCAGGCGACCGTCGATGACGCTCTCGCTTGCACGGAGCGTCGACGCCGCGCCCACAACGACGGGGACGCCGTGCTCGTCCACGGAGACGTCCACGATCTCAACGCCCTGCAGGCGGCGGACGGCACCTTCAAGCTCATTGATCCTGGCGGCCTGCGGGCTGAGCCAGCGTGCGATCTCGGCACCATCGTGCGATGCAATCCCGACCATGGCGACGACCTAGGAGCGAGAGCAATGCGGCTCGCAGCCCGCACCGGTGTGGACGCCACCGCGATCTGGGAGTGGGGAACGATCCATCGCGTCATCAGCGGCCTCTACAGCCGGAGCATCGGGTTCCAACCGTTCGGCGACCTCCTGCTCGCGGAGGCGGATCGACTCACAGGCTGACCCGACGATTTGAGCACCGTCACGCGAGACTTGGTCGATGACGAGCAGCCGTGTGAGTACCGGGAAGGTCGAGGACCAATGGGCCAACGCTTGCGCTACGGCTCTACGCGACCGACTGCTGAGCGGAGGGTTCAACGAAATCGCGGCCCCGCGCCGCGACGTTGCGCTCGACTGGAGACCCAGCGTGAATGTCGTCGCCTGGGAAGGCGTTGTGCTGCAACGACCGACTCCGACTGCAGTCGACCTCGTTGTTCTCTTCCGTACGTGGATCAACAGGCCTGACTGCCTGTTCGGATGGCGCGACCCGATGTGGAAGGACGAGGCCTCGCGGAGGCAGCTGGTCGACACCTTTCCGCGACCAGAGGACCTCGCAAACGAACTCCACTTCGAGATCGTCGAGGGATTGGAGGGCGGGATCGGGATCCTGCCTGAACGCATACCTACCCGCAGGATTCGGGGCCTGCCTTCCGAGAGCAACCCCACGTCGATCATCTGGGTCCACGAGCGCTAGCGCCACCGATCATCACAGTGCGTCAATGACAGTGCTGCGCGCCGCGGAGTCCTGGCCGGTCTCGCTCAGCCCGGTTGAGCGGTTGCGATGGCGGCGTCGAGGATCTCGGTGAAGTGGCTGAAGATCAGCCAGTGTCCTTCGCCGGGGAGCCGATGGAATGTGGCATCAGGGATTGTGTCGGCCTGGTAGGTGCCGTGGGCGATGAGCACGTTTCGGTCGGCGTCGCCGTGCCAGACATGCACCGGGACCTTGATGTCTTCGAGGCGGAATCCCCACGGGCGCTGTTCGAGCGTGACGTCCTGCACGCCCGCGCGGCCCGCCGTCGCCGATAGCGGCCGAGCGAGGTCGGCTCGCACGGCGACAGCGATGTCCGGGTGTTCAATCACCGCGACGTCGCAGGCAGGGAGTGTGCGGCGCATCCACGCGATCGCCTGGTCGGGCGCGCGTTGTCCTTGCCGAAGCCCAGCTTCGAACAAGCCGCCCATGAGCCGGGGAGCCACCAACGACAAGCGTTGGAACATCCGGTTCGAACGCACCATGCCGTCTTTGGATATTCGCGCCTCGGGGGGTGCCAATCCGCTCACGATCGCACAACCCGACAAGCGATCGCCCAACCATCGCGCACAGGCCGCCACGTTTGGACCCCCGCTCGAATGCCCCACCACAGAAAACCGATCGACGCCGAGGTGATCAGCCAACTGCGCAACGTCGCGCGTCCACGTCTCGTAGCTCGCGCGCCGGATGGAACGTGCTGTGCCCATAACCCGGACGGTCCGGTGCTATCAGCCGCACACCCTTGCGCGCGGCGGTGTCCGACTGCGGCGCGAAGAAGCTGCCCGTCCCCGGAGATCCATGGAACACGACAACCGGTGCCCCATCAGCCAGCCCATACTCCATCCACGCCAAGTCGCGACCGTCCAGAAGCTCCAACACTCGCGTCTCGCGCACGGATGCAGAATGCCCGCTCTTACGTGTTCTCGCCAGGGCAGGAGAGTGTGCGTGAATGACAGCGCCAGCGGGCCGTCTCCCACGGCGTCCCAGAACCGGCGTTCGGGGACAGTCATCCTGGCCACTCGTGATGGACCTCGTCAGGCCGGATCGGTATACCCGCACTGAGTTGCAGGGGCCACGTCGAAAGTCGGTGGACGCTCGACGGGTCCGAGCACATACTCCCGGCTATGACGAACCGCCATTTCGGGCGAGTCAGTGAGGTGTGGAAGCACCTCGTATTGGCGGAGGTCCTTGCGGCTGAGCAACCTCGCGTCGTTCTTGATACCCATGCCGGCGATGCGCTCTACGGCGTCGTCGAGGACCCGGAGCGCCAGTTCGGTGTGCTCGGCTTCGATCACGTCCTTGACCACGAGCCCGAACTCCGGCGATCGGCGTACGCGGCGGTGTTGTACTCGTTGCGAACGGAAACGACGCTGCTAGGCATTCCCGGTGGTCCCCTCGTGGCGATGGCAGTTCTTCAGGACACAGCCGAGTACGTATTCTGCGATCTCGACAATGGCAGCGCAAGCAACATCCGGACGGTTGCAACGCAGCGCATGGTGCACTCAGCTCGTGTACTCACCGCTGACGGGATGGCCGCTGTTCATGACGAACTGGGCAGGCACGATCCGACGACTGTCGTCGTGTTCATCGATCCTTTCGATCACTACAGCGTCGGACCGGGAGGCGTCTCCGCCCTGGATGTCGCCATCGAGGCCGCACAGTCGGGCGCTGTGCTCGTCTACTGGTACGGCTACAACCGCGTCGACCAAAGGACCTGGATCCTTGACCAGCTCGTCGAGCGAAACCACGCGCTCACGTTGTGGTGCGGCGATCTGATGGTGTTCGCCGAAGGCGAGGACATGAGCACGGGCGACCTTGGTGTGGCGTCGTCGCCCGGTACCGGATCTGGACTCGTATGCGCGAACGTGTCACCGGTAACGGCCGATCGATGCACCGCGCTGGGAAACGCCGTCGCAGCCGCGTACCGGAATCGGTGCTTGCCATCGGGAGGCGTGGGCGGCCTCGATTTCGTCGCGATCCAACATCCATAGGAACGCTGTCGAAGGCGGCGAGCCACGCGCACATAGTGCCGTTTTGGTGTGGGCTCGCTGCGGGAGGCCACGGTTCATGAATGAGGTCAGCAGGCCGGAGCGGCTCCGCGGGACCCGCTCCAAAGGCATGGACTTGTCCACCGGGGATGACGGTTGGCGCGGTGGACGACCAGGTCTACGATTCGGCCGACGATGCGGCTCCCGCTGCGCCGCCAAGGGCATGACGATTGGATGGCAGGGCATGGAATACGAGTTCACGACGGGGACACCGATCACCGAAGAGGAAGCGCTCGAGCAGGTCGCGGCCATGGGGTTGCACGGGTTGGCGTTCGACGACGTCCATGACGAGGACGAGACCCTGCACTGGCACGAGTTCGAGGGGGTCACTTGGGTGATCTCCGGCACGGGATCGTTCGCCAACGAAGACGGCAATGTGACCACGGTTGCACCGGGATGCCGGCTCCGGGCACCCGCAGGATGGCTGCACCGCACCCTGGCGGGCACGCAGACCCGGCTAGTGATCGGGACGAACTTGCCCGGCGAGCGCTGGACCGCGCCGATCAACAAGGATCCGGCCGAGCGCCCAGTGGAGCTCTCGGCCTGAGCCGGCTCGCTCGGCCAGGCCACGGAGATCTCTCGTCTCTGAGGTCATCGAGATTCTTCTTGACACTCCGAACGCGTGTTCGATATGGTGTCGGGACTTCCCTTTCGATCGGCTTCCCCCGTCCGTGAATCTTCCGGTGACGGGAGCGAGCCCGTGTTCGAGGTGCTGACCGAAGCGATCCGTGGGTTGCGAGCTCTTGCGGCTGCGCTCGAGCCGGCTGACCTGACCGGCGCGGACGCGAAGGTCCTGGTCGAGCAGAGCGCCGAGCTCGAGCGGCTGGCAGGCGCGATACGCACGTTGGCCGCGGGGCGGGTCGCGCAGACCGGGGCGTGGATCGGACCCGACGGCGCGTTCCGCGACGCGGGCGCGTGGATGGCCTCGGTCACCGGCACGACCGTGGGTCGGGCCCGAGCCACCATCGAGACCGCGGAACGGCTCGCGACGCTGCCCGAGACGCGCACCGCGCTCCGCACGGGCGCGTTGTCGCAGGTCCAGGTCGACGCGATCGCGGCCGCCGCATCGGTCGAACCCGATGCCGAAGCCGGCCTGTTGCACTGCACGTCGGTCGTTGGCGTCCGCGGGTTGAAGCGCGCGTGCCGCGCGAGTCGAGGCCGCGGCGTCGACCGACCAGATGCAACGCTACGAGACCGTGCGGGTCGGGCGGATGGCCCGGCACCGCGCGATCTCCGACGTCGAAGGCCACGTCGAGATGCGCGGCCCCATCGACCTCGCTGCACGCTTCATGGCCGCGCTCGAACCCATCGAAGCCGACCTCTTCGACCAAGCCCGCGCGGCTGGACGCCGCGAACACCCCGACACGCTCGCCTTCGACGCCATGGTCCAGATGGCCGACGAGTCCGCCCAAGTCGCCACCCAGGCCACCGGCACCCGCGCACCGGCGACGGTCGTCGTGTGCGTGGACCACGCGTCACTCGTGCGAGGCGCCACAGAGCCGGGCGAGACCTGCGAGATCGCCGGGATCGGACCCGTCCCCGTGCCGGTCGCCCGCAAACTCGCCGACGACTCGATCCTCAAGGTCCTCGTCCACGACTCCACCGACGTGCGCGCCATCAGCCACGCGGGCCGCACGATTCCCGCGCGTCTGCGCACGGCGCTCGAGGAGCTCTTCCCCGAGTGCTGCATCGAGGGATGTCACGTCGACCGACACCTCGAGATCGACCACAACATCCCCATCGCCGAAGGCGGCCCCACCGCCCTGTGGAACCTCACCCGACCCTGCCACCACCACCACGCCTACAAACACGCCCACAACCTGCGCATCGTCGGCGAAGGCACCCGACGCCACTTCGAACCCGCACCCGATCCAGACGACCGCGCCCCACCCGACCCGCGGGCTCAGCGATCGCGTCAGGTCCCGACCGGTGCGTTCGCGCGCGCATCCGGCCCCGTTGGGCCGGGTGCGTCCGCGGCGGCTGCGGCGGACGCGCTCACTTCGGCGGGCGTATGGGCGTCGTGATGTCGCACGTGCTGGAAGACGTCGAGCGCCCCGGGCGCGTCGCAGCCGAGCAGGTGCATGAGATGCAGGTGCGGGTGGCGCACCACGGGCTGCACGCGATGTGTGGCCTGGTCCGGCGCGGGACCGAGCTCGTTGAACACACGGAGGCGCCGGCGCAGGCACACTGCCAGGACGAGGATGACGAGACCCGACACTCCGAGCGCACCCCAGAGCGAGAGCTCGTCGGCAAAGGCGCCGATGAGCAGTCCCCCGATGGGCGTGACGATCGTCGTGATCGTCGCGTAGACCACGAGAACCGGCGCCTGGTCGTCGGGATCCGTGCCGAGCTGCACGAGGGCCTGCAACAGCGCCGAGTCGAGCGCGATCGCGAGACCGATCGGGACGAGGGTCAGCACCGCGACGAAGACCGCGTCGTAGCCGGGCGTCCGCCAGGCGGTGAGCGCCGCGTTGGCGCAGAGCAGCAGACCGGCGGCGAAGAAGCCGACGAACAGCACCGTCCCGTAGGGGAACCGGCGCCGCAGCCGCACCACCGCCCACGAGACCGCGGCCGCGCCCGCATAGAACGCGCCGGTGAGCAGGCCGAGCACGTGGGCGCGCGAATCGATGTCGTGCGCGGCGGCCGGCAGCATGCTCAGGACCGGCCACGCGGCGAGGTTCAGGACCGCAGCGAGCACGAACGCGCGACGGAGCGTGTCGGCGCGACGGACCACCTCGATCCCCCGGCGCACCGTTCGACGCGCCACGCGCGACTCGGGTGGGCTTCCGGGAACCATCCGCACGGCGACGATGAGTGGGATGTAGCTGAGCGCGTTGATGGCGAACACCCACGCGGAGCCGATCGCGGCGACGACGATCCCGCCCGCGAGCGCGCCGACGATCGCGGCGATGGAGCCGACGCTGCTCAGCGAAGCGGTGACCTCGGTGAGCCGGCCCTCGGGCGCGCTCATGCGGGCGAGCCGCGGCCAGGCCGGCGCGATCAGGGCGGACACGACGCCGTTCGCGACGTTGGCGAGGAGCAGCACGGGATAGCTGAGCGCACCGCTCGCCGCGACGACCGTCAGGATGATCGAGAGCACCACCTTGGCGGCCTGGCCGATCGCCTCGACGGTGCGCGGGTCACGACGCGTCGCGAGCTTGCCGACGACGGGCGACAGGACGAGCGCCGGCGCGGCGTTGGCGCCGAGGACGAGCACCGTCAGGACGACGGACCCGGACTCCCGGTATGCGACGAACGCCATCGCGACCGCCACCATCGCCGAGCCGAGCGCGGAGAAGCCGTAGGTCACGACCATGCGCCGCACCGCCGGGGTGCGCAGGACCGAGACCGCGCGGGCCCTGGTCGTGCTCGGGCGCGGCGTCTCCGCCGGTGCTGCTCACCGTCGCGGTATCGACCGCGTGCCCCGGCTCCTGAAGTTCGCGGCCGGCGCGGCCGGCGGCGCCGCGCTGGGGAATTCTCGCCCGCCGTCAACGTCGTAGATTCCCGGTCGACTCTCCAGCTGTCGCCGCCCCCGAGGAGCACCGATGCAGACCGAGATCAGCTTCAGTCCCGCGTTCGCGATGGCGACGGTCCACATGGACCCGGGCGAGGCGATCAAGGCGCAAGCCGGGGCCATGATGGCGATGACCCGGTCGGTCGAGATCCAGACCAGCACCAAGGGCGGTGTGCTGAAGGGCCTCCGCCGGTCCGTGCTGGGCGGCGAGTCCTTCTTCATGAACACGTTCACCGCGACCGGGCCCGACGCGCACGTGGTCGTCGCGCCCGCGCTGCCGGGGGACATCGTCACCTGGCCGCTGACCGGCAACACCGTGTTCCTCCAGTCGGGCGCGTACCTCGCGTCGCCCGAGTCGATCGACATCGACAGCAAGTGGGGCGGCGCGAAGACGTTCTTCAGCGGCAAGGGCCTCTTCATGCTGAAGTGCGTCGGCACCGGGGACCTCATCGTGTCCAGCTACGGCGCGATCCAGTCGATCGACCTCGCCGCGGGCCAGAGCTACACGGTCGACACCGGGCACATGGTCGGCTGGGAGGAGGGCGTGAACTACGAGGTGCACAAGGCCGGCAACTGGAAGTCGACGATCCTCGGTGGTGAGGGCCTCGTCGTGCAGCTCACCGGGCCGGGACGCTGCTTCATCCAGACCCGCAGCCCCGAGAGCTTCCTCGAGTGGCTCGTCCCGCAGCTCCCGTCGACCAAGACGGAGTAGGGCGGCAACGCTCCGGCGGCGGCGCGCCCGTCGGGCTCGGTCCTTCCTGGATCTCCCAGCACGGGGCGATGAAGATCCTGCGACGGCGACCGCTACGCTTCGTTCCTTCGCGGCGGGTGTCCGACTCGTCGCCGCACTCGATCTCGGGCTCCCACCTTGTCGCTCTGCACTCCTTCCGTGGCCGCGTCGTCACCGGGCACGCACACGGACGCATTCTTCGCCCTCCCGCCCTGGCGTGACTTCGTGCGCCACGCGTTGCCGACGGTGATCGAGGGGACTCTGATCCCGGTCGCGGTGTTCTGGATGGCGATCCGCCTGCTCGGACCGTGGGTGGCGCTCGGTGTCGGCCTCGGCTGGGTGTACCTCGCGGTCATCCGCCGCGTCATGCTGCGCCAGCGCGTGCCGGGCGTGCTCGTCATCGCCGCGATCACCGCTACGTGCCGGACGCTGCTCGCCGTGTCGACGCACAGCCTCGTGCTCTACTTCCTCCAGCCGTCGTTGGGCGCGGCGATGATGGCGCTGGCGTTCCTCGTCTCGGTCGTCGCCGGCCGCCCGCTCGCGGCCCGTCTGGCGCACGACTTCTGCCCGTTCCCCGAAGGCTGGACCGACAAGGCGTGGGTCCGGGCGTTCTTCCTCCGCATCTCCCTGCTCTGGGCGGTGGTCCTCCTGGTCAACGCGGGGCTCACGATCTGGCTCGCGCTGAGCCAGTCGGTGCAGGTGATCGCGGTGGCCCGCCCGTTGGGCGCCGGGGTGCTGACGGTGTCGGCGATCGCGGCCTCGGCGTGGCACTTCCAACGGTCGGTCCGACGCCACGAGCCGTTGATGCCGCGCTGGTCGCTGCTGGGGCGCGGCGCGTCATGATGGAGCCCATGGTCGGTGCTCACGACCGGAGCGAGCCGCCACGGCCCTCGCTGTTGACGTCCGACTCCGTCGCGCTGGTCGGACGCCGCTGGCTCGTCGAGGGCACACCCCGGGCCGCCGTCGTCATCGCCCACGGGTTCGGGGCGCACGCCGAGGAGCCCTCGGTCGTCGCGACCGCGGTGGCGCTGCGGGACCGCGGGCTCGACGTCATCGCCTACGACGCCCGGGGCCACGGTGGCTCGGGCGGCTCGTCGACGCTCGGCGACCTCGAGCAGCACGACGTCGCCGCGGGGGTCCTGCTCGCCGGTCAGCGATCGGACCAGGTCGTGGTCGTCGGGGCGTCGATGGGCGCGATCGCCGTGCTCCGGTTCGCGAGCGAGCACCGCTCGACGGCCGGCGTGGTCGCGGTGAGCTGCCCGGCTCGCTGGGTGCTCCCCCGGACGCCGAAGGCCTTCGCGGCCGCGCTCATGACCAGGACGGCAGCCGGGCGCGCGGTCGCGGCCCGGGCCATGCGGGTGCGGATCGCTCGGGACTGGACCGACCCGGCGCCGCCGGTGGACCTCGTGCACCGGCTGGACGAGCCCGTCGCGATCGTGCACGGCGCAGCCGACTCCTTCATCCCCGTCGACGCCGCGTCCGAGCTCTACAGCCACGCGAACGACCCGCGGACGCTCCGCATCGTCGACGGCATGGGTCACGCGTTCTCCGAGGCCGCCCTCGAACCCGTGTGCGACGCGGTCGACTGGGTCATCGCGGCGTCGGGCTCCCGTTCCTGACCGTTCCCCCGCGGCTCCCACCACCACGCGAGCCCCGCGAGGTTCGGACCGGTGTGGGCGATCATGACGGTGCTGAACTCGGCCACGAACGCGGTCGTCGGTGCGACCTCCGAGCGCACCAGGTCGAGCATCCGCTCCGCTCGCCCCGGGTCGTCGGCGTGCAGCGCGGCAACGTGCAGGTCGGCGTCCGGAACGATCGAACGGCGCCACAGCCCCACGACGCGTTCGAGCGCCGCGTCGCGCGAGAGCGCCGGACGCAACGGCCGCACCCGGCCGCGGCGGAATTCGAACAGCGGGTGCACATTGAGGAACCGGCCCGCGCGGCCGGCGATCTCCGGCACCCGGCCGCTCGCGACGAGGTGGTCGAGCGAGTCGACGGTCGCAACGAGGCGCACGCGGCTGATCGCGTCGCGCGCCGCCTGCTCCACCGCGTCGCAGTCGCCGCCGCGCGCCGCGCACTCGGCCGCGTGAAGCACGACGAGGCCCTCGGCCCCGGCCGCCGTCTCGGTGTCGACGACGCGAGCCCTGCCGCGCACTGCGTGCGCCGCGAGCTCGGCCGCATCGTAGGTGCTGCTCATCCGGCGCGAGATGGTCAGGACCACGGTGCCGTCGGCGTCGAGGAGTCGCTCCTCGATCGCCTTGGTGATCCGGCCGGGCGGCGGGCTCGACGTCGACACCCCCTCACCGATGTGTGCCACGACCTCATCGAGGGGAAGTTCGCCGTCGTGATACGGCTCGCCACCGACCACCAGCTCGAGCGGGACCACTGCGACCCCGAGCGAGTCCGCGAGCTCCCGGGGCAGCGATGCTGCACTGTCGGTGATGACGCTGACGCTCATCCGCCGTCCTTCCCCCCGCCGCGCCGACCTCGTCCCGGTGGGTAAACGCGCGACCCGCTCCCGGGATTCCTGCCGCTCCCGGGATTCCTGGCCGGCGGTGGTCGCAGTGGGCGCCGGGTTCCTGGCCGGTTCGATCCCGTTCTCGAACCTCGCCGCCCGCTGGTCCCGAGGGGTGGATCTCCGTGAGGTCGGCAGCGGCACGGTGTCCGGGACCGGTTTGTACCGGGTCGCGGGGTTCGGCCCGCTGGCCGCGGCCGGGGTGCTGGAGGTGGCCAAGGGCGCGGTCGGCCCGCTGCTCGCGACCCGGCGCCGCCCGCTCGTCGCCGCGGTCGCGGGCGGGGCGGCCGTCGTGGGACACAACTGGTCACCCTGGCTGCGCGGCGCGGGTGGGAGAGGGATCTCACCCGCGCTCGGCGCACTGCTCGCCCAGGCGTGGCCGGGGACGGTCACCCTCCTCGGTGGCATGGTCGTGGGCCGGCTCGCCGGAGAGACCGCGATCGGGAGCCTCGTGGCCGACGTCGCCGTCGTCCCGTTGCTCGGACGGCTCGGCGGTCGGGACGACGCGTTGGCGGCCGCGGCGGTGGTGGTACCGATGATCGTCAAGCGGCTCAACGGCAACGGTCCCGTCGATGGAGCGCTCGGGCCGACGCTGGTCAACCGGCTCCTGCTCGACCGGGACCGCTGGACCGAAGACTGACGAACCCTGGGAGGTGGGCGCGCGTTCGACCGGCGCCGTCCGCTGCACGAAGCGCTCGCTGCGCAGAAGGGGCGCGATCAGCGCGGCCGCGAACGCGACGAACAGCCCCGACCCGAGCAGCACCACCCGGCTCGGCGGCAGGTGGCCGACGACGGGCCAGTGGACCCCACGGATCAGGTCGGTGGCGATGCCCGCGCCGATGGCCGACAGGCTCAGGCCGGCGCGGATCAGGATGTGGAAGGCCGCGAAGCCCACGACCCGCTGCTCGTCCGGCAGCAGCTCCTGCACTGCGCTCATCGACGCGGTGAGCGTCGTGCTCGTCGCTGCACCGAAGAGGGCCGCGCCGAGGAACGCGAACCCGATGTTGGGCGCCAGGCTCATGACCGCGATGACCACACCCTGCGCGCCGAGCCCGTAGCGGACGACGCGCACGGAGTCGACGTGCAGCCTCCAGAGGAGCACGAGCCCGAGTCCCGCTCCGACACCGAACAGCGCGATCAGCACGCCGAACTCCCCCACCGACGCATCGAGCACCGAGCGGACGAACACGATGCCGACCGAGAAGAGCGCGCCGAGCCCGAGCGTCGCGATGACGGTCGCGGGTGCGAACGCGCGGACGAACGGGATGCGGAACGCGGCCAGGAAGCGGGTCGACGGCGGGGCGTCGCCGTCCTCGCGGGCGACGTCCAGCTCGTGGACCGGGCGGATCACGAGGTACGAGACGAGGAACGTCAGGGCGTCGAGACCGAACGCCACCGAGATCCCCGCCCGCCCGGGCGCGATCGATCCGGCGAGGCCGAACAGTGCGGCCCCGAACGGGATCGTCCCGTACGACGACGCGAGCACGAGGCCGTTGGCCATCGACAGGTCCTCGTCCGGCACCAGGTCGGGGATGCCTGCGTCGCGCGCCGGCAGGAACACCAAGCCCGCGACCTCGAGGACGAACGCCCAGACGTAGACCCACCAGAGCGCGCCGATGAGCGGGACGAGCACGACCACCCCGATCCGGATCGCGTCCATCGCGAGCATCGTGCGGCGCCGGTTCCACCGACCGACCAACCGCGTGACCACGGGCCCCGCGACGAGCGACGGGGCGAGCCGCAGGACGAGGATGCCCCCGACCGCGGTCGACGAACCGGTCAGGTCGAGCACCAGGGCGATCAGGGCGATCGTCCCGAGCCAGTCGCCGAGGGCCGAGACCGTCTGCCCGATCATCAGGCGCCGGAACCCGCGGTGCGCGAAGAGCTGCCTCACCGCCGGTCAGCCGAGCCGTCGCTGTTCGGCCCGGGTCAGGCGAACGCATCCCGAGCGGCCGGTGGCGGGCGACGTCCAGGCCGGGTTCAGCGTGAGCGGGAGCTCCGGGACCTGCCACGGGGCGGCGACGAGTCGCAGCGCGCCCTCGACGTCGGCCCAGGCCGGCTCGCGAGCGGGACGCCGGCCGCGGATCGCGTCGACGACGGCCGCACGCGCGGTCGGGTTCGACAGCAGGCCACCGTGCACCGCGGGCACCACGACGACGGGGGCACCGATGTCCGGCGGGTTCGGCGCGCCCAGCGCGGCGGTCACGGGCATGACCACCAGCTCGGTGCGACGACCCGCCGCACACGCGAGCAGGTTCCGAAGCACCGCGGCGTTGGCGTCGATCGATCGGAGCAACGGGGCGTCGGCGGGGAGATCGATCGCCGACACGCGGTCGACGACCTCGGTGATGCCGCGCAACGCCCACCCCGTGACGACACCCCAACCGTCCTCGTCCGCGGGCGGGTAGTACACGCGCCCGGGGTGCACGAGTGGGCTGAGCAGGACGAGGGTGCCGACCGGGGCTCGTGGGTGCACCGTCAGCAGCGCCGCAGCCACGATCGAGCCCTCGCTCTCGGCGACCAGGCTGACCGGGCGACCCGTGCGATCGTGCAGGGCGTCGACCTGGGCCCGCATCGTCCGGACCAACGCGCCGAGCGAACGGTGGGTCGCGTCCGCCGCGTAGGGCAGCGGACGGCCGTCCGGACCGAGCCCTCGGTACGAGAACCGCTCCGACCCGAGACCCGGGGCGAACGGAGGGCTCGCCGCCCCGTCCCACTGCGAGTTGAACCCCGAGGCGACGAGCACTGCCGCCGCCGAGCGGGCTCCGGTCGTCGGCGCGATCGCGGCAGCCTCGGCCGGCGCGGGCCGTGACCGATCGACCCGCCCGAGCTGGCGGGCGCCGATCGCGACGCCGAGCAGGGTGACGGTCGCGAGCAGGGCGATGGCGGCCGGCGCCACCGGACGGAAGCGCACCACCCCGGGCGACCCGTTGAGCACGTGGACGATCGACAGCCAGGCCCACGCGTTGAACAGACCACTCCCGGCCGCGACGAGCACCGCGAACGGCGCCGGCACCGCGGCGGCCAGGGCCCCGGCCAGGCTCAGCTCGACGAACACGAACGCGAGCCACGCGGTGGTGCGCAGCGGCGGGGCCTCCCGCCACCACCGCGCGCGCACGACGCCGTGGTGGGTCACGAGAGCGATGATCAGGAACGCCGGCACGCCGACGAAGAACAACCACTCGAGCGACACCACCGCGAGCGCGAACATCACCGTCACCCACGCGAAGCTCAACGCCGCGACGACCGCGAGGTAGCGCAGCGCGCACGCCACCAGCACCGTGACCGGAGGTCGCGGCCGGTCACGGTCCCAGGCGAGCGCGGTCAACGTCACGACGACGCCGGTCCGGAAGACGAGGAGCGCCACGAGCTCGATCGAGAACGCGAGCCACGAGCGGTGGAACACCGCGAGCCAGCGCAGATCGTGGAGAACGCCGAACGGCTCGGGCGCGCTCACCTGCGGGGCGAGGGCGAGCGCCCCGGCGGGGCCGAACGCGACGAGGCAGAGGGCCTCGACCGTCGTCAGGCCGACGCAGACCCCCACGAGCGCCCGGTGCGCTCGGAGCCGGGTGGGGGGCGGCGCTTCCACACCCTTCCTTGTACCCCATCTGCCAAGCGGCCCACCCGGGGGCGGCAGACGTTTTCGGTGGGAGCGCTAGCTGCGGATCTTGGAGAGGAGGCGGAGGATCTCGAGGTAGAGCCACACGATCGTGACGGTGATCCCGAACGCGCCGTACCACTCCATGCCCCTGGGCGCGCCGGCGACCACCATCCGCCTGATCATCTCGAAGTCGACGAACAGGTTGAGCGCGGCGACGAAGCAGACCGCGACGCTGAACAGGATGCCGAACGCGCTCGGCTGGTTCCAGAAGGTCAGGTCCACGCCGAAGATCGAGAGCAGGAACGAGACGAAGTAGAGCACGAAGATCCCGGCGGTCGCGGCGACCACCACGAAGATGAACTTGTTCGTGACCTTCACCGCACCGCTCACATAGAGCGCGAGACAGACGACGAACACCGCGAGCGTGGCGAGCACCGCCTGGAGCACGATCCCGCTCCACTGCTGCTCGTACACCCGTGAGATGGCGCCGAGGAGGATGCCCTCCGCAATCGCGTAGAGCGGCGCGGTGACCGGGGCGGTTTTCGGGGCGAAGATGCACGCCATCGCGAACCCGAGCGCGACGAACAGCGGGATGAAGACCCAACCCGGGATCGTCACGTTCCCGAGCGGGTCCGCCGTGACCTGCGACCAGCCGAACGCCCCGCCGGCGACGAGCAGCACCCAGAGGAAGAAGGTCTTGGCGAAGGTCCCGTTGGCGGACATCGTCGCGGTCGGTCGCGCGGTGATGGGCGGCGGCGGAACCGTTCCGGTCGCGGTCGGGTTGGCCACCTGGGGCGCGGCCCAGCCCGCCTCGAGCTCCTCGGCCGTGGCCGTGAACCGCTTGTCGCTGAGCACCGGGTTCGCCATCTCGTCCTCCGGGTCGGTGTGCGGCCGCAACCCTACGACGGGAAGGTCATCCGTCCCGATCGGGCACGCTCGGTGGCTCGAGCACGACCTCGTCACCGACCTGCAGCCGGCCGGGCTCGGTGACCGCGGCGTACGCGCCCACGCAGGACCACGTGCCGAGGCCGGGGATCTCGACGCGGTTGTGACGGGTGAGCGTGCGCAGGACCTCGTTGTCCCGCGGCAGGTCGCCCTGGGAGAGGGTCGTCATGATGCAGCGCATCGTCGGGAGCAGCACCGTCGCGGTGAGCGCGTCGCCGATGCGCAGCGCGGCGCCGCTCCACCCGTTCTCGGCGAACGGCTCGCCCTGCCCGGCGAACACGATGTTGGGCCGGTAGCGCTCGACCGCGAACCGGCTCCCGGGTGCGAGCGCGCCGAGGTGCTCGAGCGTCGCCGTGGTGACCACGTGCAACGCCGATACGTCGAAGAACGTGCCCGGCGTGGCGGCGAGCGCGAGCGACAGGTCGGTGAGCGTGCCCTCCTGCTCGTCGCCCTCCACCGCGCTCTGCTCGCGGAAGGCGTCGGGCACGACCCCGTCCATCTCGGGCCACACGGCGAGGTAGCTGTTGCCTTCGGGTGCGGCGGTCGTCAGGTGCACGCGATGGCCCAGCACCGCGGAGAGGCGCTCGTCGACGTCCGGGGCGTCGCTGCCGGTCTCGTCGCCACCCGGGAGGATGATCGTGACCGGTGGGAGCGGGCCACCCGGGGCGGGGGCCTCGGCGTACCGGGCCTCGCACTGCAGCAGTGCGCTCCACAGCCGCGGGTGCTTTGCACTGCCGACCTTGCCGGTCGCCGCATCGACGACGGCGTACGCGCGATCGCCGGTGAGCCCGACGTCACCCACGGCGGTCGCGTCGATCCGCTCCCCCCGCATCGACTTCACGGGGTAGCGCCACAGCTCGGCGACGGCGGTGGGCCGGCCGTCGATCACGCGATCCCTCGCGACCGGTTCAGGAGCTCGGGTTCGCGTTCTTGAGCACGCTGAACGCCGCACCCTGCGGATCCATCAGCGCGGCCATCCGGCCGACGTCGGGGACGTCCATCGGGCCGTTGAGCACGTTCGCGCCCAGCGCGTTCGCCTGGTCCACCGTGGCGTCGCAGTCGGCGACCGAGAAGTAGACGCCCCAGAACGCGGGCATGCCGTCCATGGGCGGCGGCATCGCGCCACCGACCCCGCGCTCGCCGAGCATCCACACCGTGTACGGCGGGCCGTCACCGCCCATGTCCATGGTGTCGCCCTTCCAGCCGAACAGGCCGGCGTAGAACGGCGCGACCGCGCCGACGTCGGGCGTCATGAGCTCGTTCCAGGTGAGCGAGACCGGCTCGTTCACCAGCTGCGCGCCGATGCTGCCCTTCGCCTGCCAGAGGCAGAGCACGGCGCCCGCGGGGTCCGCGATCACCGACATCCGGCCCGCGTCCATCACGTCCATCGGCCCGTTCAGCACGGTGCCGCCGAGCCCCGCCACCTGGTTCGTCGACTCGTCGACGTCGGCAACCGTCACGTACGTGGTCCAGACCGGCGGCATCCCGCCCGCCTGCATCTCGGGCGTGAGCTTCATCAGCCCGGCGACGTCCTGATCGTCCTGTCGCGCCATGACGTAGGGGTTGTCCGGGCTTCCGGTGTCCTGCTCGTCGAAGGTCCACCCGAACAGCGAGCCGTAGAACTGCCGGCTGGCGGCGAGGTCGGGACTGGCGAGGTCGATCCAGGACGGGGTTCCCGGTGCGTACTCGGTGCGGGTCGGCATCGGCGTGCCTCCTTGAAGGGGCGGACGGGGCTCCGCGTGGCGACGGTACCGCCGGTGGTCGCGCGCGACAACCGCCCTCCGCCCGGATCCCCGCCGCGCCGGCGCCGCTCAGGACCAGCGGCCGAGCATGTACGGGACGAGCGCGCGGACGAAGTCGGTGTCCGGTCCGGGCGTCGCCGACGCGAACGCAATGTCGAACGCGTCGAGCGCGGCACGTGCGATCCCCCGCGCGTACTCGGCCGCAAAGGTGATGCTGCCGTAACGGTCCATGAGCGCGCGCATCTCGTCCACCACCGCGGGCGTGCGCTCCTCGCGCTCCAGGTCGACGTACGCGCGGACGAATTCGGCGTCGGCGCCGCGGGCGTTGTCCATCAGGTGGATCAGCACGAGCGTGCGCTTCCCCTCCTGGAGGTCTCCGTTGATCTCCTTGCCGTAGACCGCTTCGTCACCGACGAGGTTGAGCACGTCGTCGCGGATCTGGAAGGCCGCGCCGAGGTGGAACCCGAACCGCACCATCGGGCGCAGGTCGGCCGTGCCGCGCGACCCCACGAGCGCCCCGACCCGCAACGGATGGATCGTGGTGTACCAGCACGTCTTGTGCATGATGAGGTCGAGGAAGTCCTCCGGTGTCAGCGCGGTGACGCCGTCGCGGCGCCACCCCAGCTCGGTCGCCTGACCTTCGAGCGTGCGCAGGGCCATCGTGTCGAACTCCTCGAGCACGCGGTCGCCGAGCGGCCCGTCGAGGCCCCGGGTGTGCTTGCGCAGCACCTGGTTGGCGAGCACCGCCAGCGCGTCGCCCGCGTTGAGCGCGAGCTCGGGCCCGTACTCCGCGGGCAGCGTCGCCCGACCGCGACGCCGCAGGCTCGCGTCCGCGATGTCGTCGTGGACCAGGAACGCGTTGTGCAGCATCTCGATGGTGACGGCGATCGGGAAGCAATCGGCGTCCGAGCCACCGAACGCGCGGCAGGTCGCAAGACAGAGCGCGGGACGCAAGGCCTTGCTCGGGCGCCGCGGGTACTCCCGCGCGAGCCCATAGAGCCATTCGTACGGCTCGTCGTCGGGGATCAGGTCGAGGATCGCGCGACGGACGCGCTGCTCCACCGCCCGCAGCGTCGCCGCGACCGGGACCTCGACGAGCTCCGTCGTCATGCCGGCTCGCCGATCACGAGCTCCACCGGCACGGCGACCGCATCGGCGCCGTCCACCTGGAGGAGGCCGCGGTAGCGCCCCGCGTGTGGCAGATCGGTGGCGTGCGGCGGGCCGAAGCACGCCGACACCCCACGACTGGACCGCGCCGGCAGCTCGGGCACGGATTCCGGGTCGAGCCGGACCGCAGCTCCCGGCAGCGACCGTCCGTCGGGGCTGCGGAGCTCACCGACGTCGAGGCGCAACGGCCCGACCGCGTGCGCCGACGGGTTGTGCAGCCAGAGCTCGCCCGTCGCCGACGCCGTCGGCCCGGTGATTAGGGCGAAGGTTCCCGAACGGCGGCCGGTCAGGACGTCGACCCAGACCGGCCCCCCGGTCGGCTGCGCGCCCGGTCCGGGCTCCGGCACGGCGAGTCGGGCCATCGTCTGCAGCGTCTGGGTGACGAGGTCCACCCACACGCCGAGGGGATCCGAGCCGTTCGCGGCCGTGGACCCGGACGCTGCGCCGTCGCGGCTCGCCCCGTCGGCGCCGGTGTCCGCCGGGCGCTCGCGTGCCGGGTCGCCGTCGACGACCGACACCAGCCGGTCGACCAGCTCCCCGGCCGCCCGCAGGCCCCGGCGCTGGATCTGCTCGAGCGCGCGTGCGTTGGCCACCGGGTCGAACACCGATGCCCACGGCAGACCCCCGCCGCCTTCGTCCGATCGCCCGGACACACCTGCTCCTCTCCTGCGCCGGCACCATCGCCCGCCGGCCGACGCGCCGATAGGCTACGTTGCGGCAGGAAGGACCAGTTCCCATGAGTGAACTCTCCGATCTCGTCGGGGTCCTCGGTGCGATCGACGATCACCTCGTCGAGCACCCCGAACTCGTCCCCGACGTCGGGAAGCTGCTGCGGCCGTACCAGCAGGGTGCGCTCGGTTGGTTCCCGGTCTTCCAGCGCTGGCTCGCCGAACGGCCGGGAGCCGAGGACGAGCCGCCGGTGGAGATCCCCGGCCTGGACGAGGCGCTCGGCGGCCTCGCCGACCTCAGCGACGACGCGGCGCGGACCTCGGACTTCGGGCTGCGGATGCTCACGATCGCGGTCCTCGGCCGGGTCATGCCGGACTACGGCCCGGGCGGTGCGAACGTGCTCCACACCCTCCCGACCCTGACGACCCCGGGGCTCGCCCCCGACCAGAGCCGCGCCGACCAGCTGCTCCGGCTGCTCACGGACTCCGAGAGCTACCCCGACGCCGCCGCGTGGGACCCGATGATGCGCGACGCGGTCGCCATGGGCCTCATCCCCCTCGACTCCGCCCGGCCGCTGCGCTGCCAGAGCGAGGTGGTGCAGGTGACCGTGGCCGGGCACACCGAGCCCGCCACGGCGCTGACCACGACGCTCATCGCCGAGGACCTCGACTTCGACGACGCCTCGGCGGTGCTCGACCCCGCGATCTGGCCGCAGTGCTGCCCGATCTGGTGCGGCATGAAGCCGGCCAACCCCGGCCAGGACGGGTCGCGGCGCTACGTCGAGACCATCAGCATCGACTGTCCCAAGCAGGTCCTGACGACCTGCCTCGGGTTCAAGACGGTCACCTCCCCGCTCGTGAACGTCGCCGCGTACCGGCTCTCCCCGCCGACGGCCCCCGACTGCCCCGGCGACGGCGAGGTCCTCGTCGACGAGGGCAGCATCGAGGTCCACGACCGCACGCCATTTCCCGGGGTGTCAGTCACGACGACGAAGCGGGTGCTGTTCAAGAGCGTCCCGCCGGACCCGCTGACGATGTTCTCGTGCCTGTTCGGCTACGGCGACATGGGTCAGCTCCTGGTCTACGAGGCGGCCCGCCTGCACCGCGCCGGCGCGGGCGGCGGGGGCGGCGGAGGCGGGGGGACCGGCGGAGGCGCCGGCACCGGCATCATCAGCGACAAGTCGCCGAAGAAGTTCATCGGGCCACCGACCGGCGAGGGCGAACCCGGACACGACTGCAACAAGCTCATCCACGACGTCGCCGCCTCTGCGAAGGACTGCGTGGAGGACACGCGGCAGCGCTACCGGAAGAGCTACGGCAAGATCGTCGACGGCACGTACACGAGCGAGGACGCCGCCGGGGACGTCGGGACGGTTCTGAAGCGCGCGGCCCGCGACTGGGCGAAGGCCGTCGACCTCGGCCTGCGCGGGGCAGGGATCGTGCGACGCGAGACCACCGACACGCCTGCGGGCGGAGAGGACCGGGCATGACGCCCCCCAACCAGCCGGCCGACCTCGTCGACGCGTACGCCCAGTGGATGTCGGCGTCCATCGACGCCTGGGCGACGAGCGCGACCGCGCTGGCCGGCCGCGTGACGAGCGGGTCGTACGACCCGGCGGCCTGGATCGCCGAGGCCGGCGCGTACGCCGGGCGCATGACGAAGGCAACCGTCGACCTCTACCAGCACCTCATGGTCGGCACCGGCTCCACCACGGTCCCCTCGGACGACTACCCGGAGCCGGTCTCGAAGTCGGTCAAGGGACCGGTGGATCTCCGGATCGCCGGACCGCTGCACGCGCAGTACTCGCAGACCACGGTGGCGGCCAGCGCGGCCACGATCGTCCGCACGACGACCCCGACCGGCGAGAAGAGCTTCCACGTCAGGCTCGACCGGACCAACCTCCCCGGCGACGCCTACTGGGCCAAGGTCGACGTCGTCGTCAACGGCGCGGTCCAGGAGACGGTCGACGTCGTGGTCCAGGTCCCGTAGCACCCACCATGTCCGCGCCGGGCGAGACCGAGGGCACGATCGCCGAGCTCCTCGATCGCGTGCTCGACGCGGCCAACCGCGGCGACCTGGTCACGGTCCACCGGCTCGCCGGTGAGGTGCTCGCCGAGGACGCGACGAACGCGGACGCGGAGGAGCTGCTCGCGAGCGAGTTCCCGAGCGCGGGCGAGCTGCGCCGCGCCACGATCATGTTCTGCGACCTCGTCGGGTCCACCGAGCTCTCCGGCCGCCACGAGCCCGAGCTGTACCGCGGGCTCGTCCGTCGCTACAAGGAGCGGTGCCGCCAGATCATCGAGGACCGCTACGACGGGCACATCGCGGACGCGACCGGTGACGGGCTGCTCGCGCTCTTCGGGATCCCCCGCGCGCACGGCAACGACGTCGAGCGCGCCGTACGGGCCGGGCTCGACATCGTCGATGCGGTCCACGAGCTCTCCAAGACGACCGAGCGCGACGTCGGCGAGCTGCTCGACGTCCGTATCGCGGTCCACCACGGCATCCTCTATCTCGACACCGAGGAGGACGACGTCTACGGGCTCGCGGTCAACGTCGCGTCCCGGCTCGAGACGCTCGCCGCACCCGGGACCGTCGTCGTCTCCGAGGAGGTGCGCGCGCTGACCGAGGCGGTGCTGGTCCTCGAGCCGCAGCCGAGCCAACCGGTGAAGGGTGTGGCCGAGCCGCTGCGCTCGTACCGCGTGCGCGGCGAGCGGCCCGGGGCCTACGCCCGGCCACTGCGCTCGGGCTCGACCATCGTGGGACGGGCCGAGGAGCTCGACCAGCTGCACGAGATGTGGCAGGACGTGTGCGCGGGCACCACCGACCGACCCGCCGCGGTCATGCTGCGCGGTGAGGCCGGGATCGGGAAGACCCGCCTCGCCGCCGCGGTCGCCGAGACCGCGCGGCTCGACGGGGCGACCGTCGTCGAGCTCTCTGGCTCGTCGTTCCATGTGGACACGGGGTTACACTCCATCCGCTCGCTGATCGAGCGGCGCGTCGAGCTGCGCGCGGACGCCGACGGCGCCGAGCGGCTCGAGCGCCTGCGCCACGAGCTCACCGACCTCGGTCTCGATGGCGACCGGCTGATGCCGTTGCTTGCACCGGTCCTGGGGATGCGGCCCGCCGCGGGCTACGTGCCCGCGGCCTCCGACGCCCGCAAGCTGCACGAGGACGTGTCGCGCGCCGCGGAGGAGTACCTCACCGCGTGCCTCGCGCCCGGCCCCGCGCTCCTCGTAGCAGACGACCTCCAGTGGTTCGACGAGGCGACCCGGGAGCTGCTCCACCGCATCACCCACCACGCGTCGGTCCCTCTCCTCGTCGTCATCACCGCTCGCCCCGAGGCGTCGCGGCCGAGCCAGGTCGACGTCATCGACATCGGTCCACTGTCGCCGTCCGACAGCGACGCGCTCCTCGACGTGCTGGGCACCCGGACGCTCGAGGACACCGAGCGGGACGCGCTGCTCGCGCGCGCGGCGACGGGGTGCCCCTCTACCTCGAGGAGCTCGCACGCGCCGCGACCGAGACCCGAGAGCCAGACGCACCGGAGCCGGGCGCGCCGCCGAGCCACCCCGGTGGGGTCGGGGCCGCGGTGCCCAACGTCCTCTACGAGCTCCTCGTCGCGTTCCTCTACAGCACGCCGGACGTCGCGCCGGTCGCCGGCGCGGCCGCGACCATCGGGCGCGATGTCGACCACCTGCTGCTCGCGGAGGTGCTGGAGGTGCCGCAGGACGAGCTCGCGCCCGCCATCGAGGCGCTGCGCCGGGAGCACGTCCTCGAGCCGGACACCGCGAGCCGGAGCCACTTCCGCCACGAGCTCCTGCGCGACGTCGCGTACGAGATCCAGCCACCGTCCCAGCGCCGCCGGCTGCACGCTCGCGTCGGCGACGTGCTCGTGCGCAGGGACGCGGCCCAGGACGTCGTCGACTGGGCCCTGGTCGCCAACCACTTCGAGCGTGCGGGGAAGCGGGCCGCCGCCGCGGACGCGTTCGAGCACTCCGCGGACGAGGCCCGCCGGCGCGGGGCGCTCGACGAAGCCCGGGCCCATCTCGGCCGGGCGATCGAGAGCATCGAAGGGCTGCCCGACGGCGCCGCGCGCGACCGGCGCGAGGTGGAACTCCGGTTGCGCCGCGGGTTCCTCGCCGCGTCGATGGAGGGGAACGCGAGCACGACCGCCGCGGTCGACTACGGCCGCTGCCTCAACCTCGCGGGCCTCGACGCCGCCGACGAGGAGATGTTCCGCACGCTGATCGTCGTCTGGGGGTACTTGGTCGGGCGCGGCGAGCTCGAGCGCGCGCACCAGGTGTTGACGATGCTGCGGCAGGTCCTGACCGGTGACCGCGCGTTCTGGAAGCCCTTCAACACCGCGGGCTTCGGGATGCTCGACTGGTACGGGGGACGCTTCGACCGCGCCCAGGAGCAGCTCGAGGCGGCCGGGGCCGAGGTGCACCTGGTCGGCCGGGACGACGAGGTCGAGTCGTCGTGGCTCAACCCGATGGATCCCAAGGTCTCGATCCACATCCACCTTGCGCTCGGACGGTTCGTGCGCGGCGACCGGAGCGGCGCCGATTTGCAGCTGGACGAGGCGGCCCGCGCCGCGGCGAGCCTCGCCTTCCCCCAGGGGCCGTTCAGCGCGGCCTACGTACTTGCGTTCGAGGTCTGGATGCGCGCCGAGGTCCGGGAGCTCGACCTGGCCGACGAGGCGGTCGGGCGGCTGACGAGCCTGGCCGGACAGCACGGCTTCGACAGCTGGACGCTCGTGGCGGTGACCGAGGAGACGACGCTGAACGCGTTGCGGGCGCTCGAGGCGGCCGCGCCCGACCCGAGCGCGCTCACGACCCACACCGGCATGATCGAGGGGCTCGTCGCCGCGTGGAGCCAGTTCGACATGAAGCTCATGCTGCCCTTCTACCGGACGATGCTCGGGGTCCTGGCGAGCGCGACCGGCGACATCGACGCGGCGCGCGCGCACTTCGCCTCGTCGCTCGAGCTCGCGAGGACCACCGGCATGCACTTCTACGACGCCGAGACCCTCCGGCACGCGGCGACGCTGGGCGCGACGCCGGATGACGTCGCCGGCGGCCTGGTTGACGCCCTGCGCACCGCGCGCCAACAAGGCGCGCACGTCTTCGAGCTGCGCGCCGCGCTCGACCTCTGGCGGCATGACCCTGCAGCCCACGCGGACGACCTCGACGCGGCCACGCGTCACTTCCCGCCCGACGCGCGGTACCCGGAGCTGGACGAAGCTCGCGTCGCGGTGACCCCCGGAGCGTGACGGCCCGCTCGGCGCGACCGGAGCGCGTCGCCGTGCTCGGCGGCGGGATGGCCGCGATGGCGACGGCCTGGAGGCTGAGCGAGCCCGGATGGCGCGCCCGGTTCGAATCGATCACGGTGTACCAGCGGGGCTGGCGGCTCGGGGGCAAGGGAGCGAGCAGCCGCGGCGCCTCCGGGCGGATCGAGGAGCACGGCCTGCACCTCTGGCTCGGCGCGTACGACAACGCGTTCCGGCTCCTGCGCGAGTGCTACGGCGAGCTCGACCGTCCGGCCACCGACCCGGACGCGCGCCTCCAGACCTGGCGCGACACGATGATCCCGGCCCCGCGCCTCGGGCTCGAGGACCTCGACGGCGACGACTGGAGCCATTGGCTCGGCACGTTCAGCACGAACGCGCAGCTACCGGGCGACCCCGACACGGAGGGGCGCGCGCTGACCGCCGTCGAGTTCGTGGCGCGCGCGGTGCTCCTCGTCCTCGACTTCCTGCGGTCGGTGCCCGAACCGCCCGCCTCGGGCGAGGAGCCTCCCGACCGTCCGGCTGGCGCGTCGGCCGCCGCGGTCGTCGCCGCCGCGCTCGGCGGGCTGCTGGAGGTCGCGCGGCGCACCGACAGCAACGGGTCGCGCGACGACAGCACCCTCCTGCGCAGCATGGACGAGCTGCTCGCGCTGATCCGGGTCAACGCGGGCGACGCCGCAGGCTCGGGCCCGGAGCTGCGGCGCACCTGGGGCCTGATCTCGCTGATCACGTCGGTGGTGCGCGGGATCCTGGCGGACGACATCATCTCCGAGCCCGCCAGCTTCCGCGCCATCAACGACGAGGACTTCCTGGACTGGGTGCTGCGCCACGGGGCCTCGCCGGCAGTCGCCGACCTCGCGATCGTGCGTGGCCTCTACGACCTCGTGTTCGGGTATGAGGACGCGGACCCGAAGCGACCCCGGTTCGCGGCGGGCCTGGCCGCGTTCCTCAGCGGCAAGATGCTGTTCGACTACAAGGGCGCGATCTTCTGGAAGATGACCGCGGGCATGGGCGACGTCGTGTTCGCACCGCTGTACGAGGTGCTCCTCCGGCGCGGCGTCCGGTTCGAGTTCTTCCACCGGGTCGACGGGCTGCACCTCTCGCCCGACCGCACCGCGATCGACGCGATCAGCGTCGGGCGGCAGGTCGCGCTGGCGCCGGGACGGACTCGCTACGACCCCCTCGTGCGCGTGCGCGACCTGCCCTGCTTCCCGGAGCGTCCCCGCACCGAGCAGCTCGACGCGGACCCCGCGGTCGCCGACCAACCGCTCGAGTCGCACTGGTGCAGCTGGCCCGACGCGGAGCCACGGGTGCTGCGCCGGGGCGAGGACTTCGACACCGTGGTGCTCGCGATCCCCATCGGCATGGCCCCGTTGCTGTGCCGGGAGCTGATCGACGACCGTCCCGAGTGGCAGGAGATGGTGGACCACCTGGCGACCGTCGCGACCCAGTCGTTCCAGGTCTGGCTGCGCGAGGACGAGCCGACGCTCGGTTGGGACCGACCTGGCGTCACGATCAGCGCCTACGAGCAGCCCTTCAGCACGTGGGCGTCGATGCCGCAGCTGATCGATGCCGAGGAGTGGCCGGCGGAGGACCGTCCGGGCACGGTCGCGTACTTCTGCGGCGCGCTCGACGCGACGTGGCCGGACGACGCCCGCGGACCGGAGTACGCGCGCCGCTACCGCGATCAGACCCGCCGCGAGGCGGTCCGGTTCCTGGAGCGCCATCTCCCGCGCCTGATCCCCGGCGTCGAGGGTCCGGACGGGTTCCGGTGGGACCTGCTGTGCGGGACGGACGGTCGCGACGGCCCCGAGGCCTTCGACTCCCAGTACTGGTCCGCCAACGTCGACCCATCCGACCGGTACGTGCTCTCGCTGCCGGGCACCGACCGCTACCGGCTCCGCTCGGACGAGAGCGGCTACGACAACCTGTTCCTCGCGGGCGACTGGACCGACTCGGGTATGAACGCGGGGTGCATCGAGTCCGCGGTGCTCTCGGGCCTGCAGGCGGCCAACGCGGTCCTCGGACGGCCGCGCGCCCATCGCATCGCGGGCTACTACCTCCCGTGACCCCCCGAATCAGTGCGCCTCGCGCGCCAGCGCCTCCGGGTCGAGCACCTGCACGCTTCCCCGCCGGAGCTGCAACAGTCCCGCCTCCTCGGCGGCCTTGAACACACGGTTGGCCGTCGAGCGGGACGCGCCGGCCATCGACGCGATGTCGGTCTGCGTCATCGGGATGACCGCGGTGCCGTCCGCGGCGCCAAAGGAGTCGCACAGGTCGACCAGCCGACGCAGGACGCGCGTCTCAGAGGCGACGAACAGCGCCTCCTGCAGGTGGCGCGACAGCCGTCGGATCTGGAGCACCAGCACCTCGACCAGGTAGCGGTCGATCTCGGGATGCGCGCGGCGGAGCTCGTCGAAGTGCTCCCGGACGATCACGTGGGTCTCGACTGCGTCGATCGCCCGCGCGGTCGCAGCGCGGTGGGCGTCGGGGGCGATCAGCGCCTGCTCGCCGAAGATCTCGCCGACCCCCAGGACCCGGAGCGTCGCAACGTCGCCGAGTCGGGTCGTCACGCGAATGGCGACGTGCCCCTTCGCGACGACGTGCACCGCCTCACCGGGATCACCCTCGTGGAAGATCACCTCGCCCCGCGCGAAGCGGCGCCGGGAGGCCGCCGCGAGCACACGGCGTCGCGCCTCGTCGGAGAGCTGGTAGAGCACCCCCGCCCCGTTCGACACGGGACGAGGGTATCCAGCCGGCGGACCACCCGGGCGGGGGGCGCCCGGGTGCCCTGTCCTGTCCGCCGCCGACGGGCGCGACGCCGCGCGACCTATCCGGCCCGGGTCGCGACCGGGGAGCGGGGATCGGCCGGTGGCTCCGTCTCGTCGGGGTCGAGCCGGCGGACGTGCACGAACGCCCGGCGCATGAGCTCGTTGCCGGCCCGGGGCGCGATGCCGAGCAGGCTGGCGAACTCGGCCCGATTGAACACGAGGAGCTCGGACGGCTCCGTCGCGACGACGGTCGCGGTACGGAGGCCCAGGTCGAGCAGCGAGATCTCGCCGAACGCGGCACCGGCACCGAGCCGGTTGAGGGTCCGTCCCCCGCGGGTGACCGCGACCTCGCCCGCGACCAGGACGAAGAACTCCGAGCCCGGCTCGCCCTCACGGATGAGCACCCGACCCGGGGCGACCCGGACCCGAGTCGACACGCGGTCGATCCGCCGCAGCTCCCGGTCGGAGCAGGTGCCGAACATCGGCAGCGCCCGCAGCGTGTCGATCGGGTTCTTCGTCGTCGGCTTCACACTTCGCATCGGGATCCTCCCCGGTCGGCTTCTCGAGGAGATCGTGCGCCGACACGCGGGCCGCGTCTGCCGGGACCACGACCCCCGGTATGTCTCCGCCGGCACACACCGCGCCAGGGCGGCCGAGGCGAGGTGCGGGACCGGCCAGTCGTCATCCAAGTGGGTCGTGACTCAACCCACGCGCGATGCCTACGGTGCTCCCATGGCGGACCGGAGCAGGAGAGCGCGCGTCGAGGACGTGCACGAGCTCGCGATGGGGATGCCGCACGTCACCGTCGAGCACGGCACCGGCGAGAACCCCGTGTACCAGGTCGGTCGCAAGTCGTTCGTGTTCTTCCGCAACCCGCGGCCGGACGCGGTCGACCCGGCTACCGGCGAGCGCTACCAGGACGTCATCGTCTTCTGGGTTCCGTCCGAGCTGGACAAGGAGGCGCTGGTGCGCGACGAGACGTCGCCGTTCTTCACCACGCCGCACTTCGACCACCATCCGTCGGTCCTGCTGCGCTCGAGCCGCATCGGCGAGGTCACACACCAGGAGCTGGCCGAGCTGATCCAGGATGCGTGGCTCTCACGCGCGTCGCCGACGCGAGCGAACGCATGGCTCCGCGAGCACCCGACCGGCTGAGCCCGACGTGCGCAAGCTTCGAGCCGACGACCGGGGCCGGAGGCGTGCGCCGGCCGTAACGTTCGGTTCACACCGAGCGGGCAGGCTCGGGGCATGACGGTCCGCGGCGTGCTCCTGGACATCGACGGGGTGCTCGTCGTCTCGTGGGAGGCGCTGCCGGGCGCCGTCGACGCCGTCCGCCGCATCCGCGCCGCCGGACTCCCACTCGTGTTCCTCACCAACACCACATCGCGCACCCGCGCGCAGATCGCCGCGTCACTGGCCGAGGCCGGCTTCGCGCCGGGCGACGACGAGCTGCTCACCGCGGGGATGGCGACGGCGACGTACCTGGCGGCCGAGCACCCGGGGGCTCGCTGCCTGATGCTGAACGACGGGCCGATCGACGACCTGTCCGGCCTCACGATCGTCGGACCGGGCGAGCCCGCCGACGTCGTGGTGATCGGATCCGCGGGCCCATCGTTCGGTTGGGAGCTTCTCAACGCGGCGGCCCGCGCCGTCCTCGACGGCGCCACGCTCGTCGCGATGCACGGCACCGTGGTCTGGCAGACCGCCGGCGGCATCTGCATCGACGGTGGCGCGTACGTCGCCGCGCTCGAGCGGGCGACCGGCTGCACCGCCACGACGATCGGCAAGCCGGCGCCCGAGATGTTCACCACCGCGCTCGGCCGTCTCGGCGTGGCCGCCGAGGACGCCGTGATGGTGGGCGACGACCTCGACGGCGACGTGCTCGCCGCGCAGGCGGTCGGGATCACGGGGATCCTCGTGCGCACGGGCAAGTTCCGGGAGGTCACGCTGGCCCGAGCCGCGGCTCCCCCGGACGCCGTGATCGACTCGGTGGCCGACCTGCCCGAGCGGCTCGGGCTGGCCTGAGCGCACCCGTCGAGCGAGACCACCCGGGCGCCGGGCGACGCGGCCGATCAGTCGGTGCCGTGCGACGGGCTGTGCGCGGTCATGCCGCCGTCGACGCGCAGGGTCTCGCCGGTGACGAACGCACCGTCGTCGGACGCGAGGTAGGCGACGGCGGCCGCGATCTCCTCGGGGTAGCCGAGGCGGCCCACCAGGTGGCTCGTCGTGTAGCGGCGGAGCCGGTCACCCATCGGTCCGCCGAGCGCGTCCTGGGTCGCCTGTTCGACGACGACGCCGGGCGCGACCGCGTTGCAGCGGATGCCGCGGTCACCGTACGCGGTGGCGACGTAGCGGGTGAGGGCCACGAGGCCGGCTTTGGAGGTGCCATAGGCCGCGAGCGACTTCGACCCGTAGAACGCTGCGGCCGACGCGGTGTTCACGATCGCCCCGCCCCCGCGCTCGAGCATTGCCGGGATGGCGAAACGGCACCCGAGCATCGGACCGGTCAGGTTGACGTCGATCACGCGGTTCCAGGTGTCCAGGTCCATCGTGACCACGTCCTGGTCCTTGCCGTTGAGCGCGATCGCCGCGGCGTTGTTGTGCAGCACGTCGAGACCGCCGTACGCCGCGACGGTGTCCCGCACCATCGCCTCGACCGCGTCGGGGTCGGTGACGTCGGTGGTCTGCGCCCGCGCCGTGCCCCCGTCATCTTCGATCGCGGCGACGACCCCGGCGGCCGCGTCCCCGCTCAGATCGGCCACGGTGATCGACGCGCCCTCGGCCGCGAGCAGCCGCGCGGTGGCGCGACCGATGTTCCCGCCACCACCCGTGACGATCGCGACGCGGCCGGCGAACCGTCCTGCGGCGCTCATCTCCGTGCGTCCATGTCGCCCCCAGACTCCGACGAGGAGCCGCACTCTACGGCCCGGCGGGCGCGGGCTCGCGACCGATGCCACCGGACGCGATGATTCTCGTGAGGCGCGACGGTCTCACCTGCCGTACCCGACCGACGACGAGGAGCGAGTCCCGTGCGCATCGTGATCAGCGAGTTCATGAGCTTGGACGGGGTCGTGCAGGCACCTGGTGGCGTGGAGGAGGACCGCGACGGCGGCTTCGCCCACGGCGGCTGGTCGCACCCGTTCTTCGACCCCGAGGTCATGGGCGGCTTCATCGGCGAGGAGATGGCGCAGACCGAGGCGCTGCTGTTCGGGCGCCGCACCTGGCAGACCATGGCCGCGGCCTGGCCCGAGCGGGCCGGTGACGAGTTCGCGGATCAGATGAACGCGATCTCGAAGTACGTCGTGACGAGCACCCTGAGCGATGCCGACCTGACCTGGAACAACACCACACGCATCCCGGGCGCCGAAGCACTGGCGCGCATCCGAGCGCTCCGCGAGCGCAACGGCGGCGACCTGTCCATCATGGGGAGCCCGACCCTAGCGCGCACGCTTCTTCAGGATGGCCTGGTCGACGAGCTCCGGCTCATGATCGAGCCCGTGACCCTCGGCGGCGGGAAGACGATGTTCCCGGCGGACGGGGTGCAGCGCACGCTCGAGCTCGTCGCCGCGGTCACGACCGGCACCGGGGTGCAGGTGTGCACCTACCGTCCGGCCGACCGGTAGCCGTCGTCAGGCTACGCCTCCGGCCGGAAGGCGGATCCCGTCGCGTAGCCGTCGGTCGTGACCCGGCGATGCGCGATGAGCCAGCGGTCCTCGGCCGGCACGAACCGGTCGCGGTACCGGCCCCAGTGGTCGGCGCCGAGGTCGGTGACGACGAGGAAGTAGCTCGACACGTCGATGCTCGACGGGCTCACGGACCGGAAGTGCGTACCCGAGATGTGGTGGTGCATGTGGCTCGGGTGGCGATCCATCGCCACCACCCTCGACAGGCGCTCGATGAGCTCGTCGCGCCCGGTGGACACGTCGTCCTCCTCGATCTGGAGCACGCCGTCGGGCGTGAAGGCGGCCGCGAGCTCGTCGAGCCGGCCGCGGTCGCCGCCGAACGTGTACGACGAGATCGTGTGCCGCACCTGCTCGCGCGCCACCAGCTCCCAGAGCTCCATCCCGAACCTACGAGAACGCCGGGAGGACGCGGTCGGCGACGAGCTCGAGAGTCTCCCACGCGAGCTCGGGCGGGCAGCCGCCGCAGAGCGGGTGCAGCGCGAGCGCGCCGTAGGTCCGCACGTAGTCGACGGCCTCCTCCGGCGTGAGGACGCGGTACGGCCCGGCCTCGGCGCGCAGCGAGTCGATCGAGACCGCGGTCGACTTGCTCGCGGCCGCCGTGTCGCCCAGCCAGGACGCGTACATCTGCGCGTCGTGGAGCATGTAGGGGCCGAGGCGCTCCCACGCGCGGTCGACGTCCTCGGCGACGAAGATCGAGGTCGCGCTCCCGGGCGCCGGCACGATGCAGAGGCCGGGCTCGTTGCCGAGGCTCGCGCACTCGTCCCGGTAGGTCTGCTCAAGCCGGTCGGACCAGGCCTGGGCGAAGAACGGGAGGCCGAACCGCGGGCGCGGCGGGCCGCGGCCGGCGTGCCGCCGCCGTACATGAGCGGCGGGCCACCCGGCGTCTCGGGGGCCGGAGTCACGTGCACCGCGCGCCCGTCATAGTCGAACTCCTCACCCGACCAGGCGCGACGCAGGACGGTCAGGCACTCCTCCATGCGGCGCCCGCGCTGGTCGAGCGACCGGCCGAACATCGCGTACTCCTCGGGCCGGTACCCGAGACCGGCGACGTACATGACGCGCCCGTGGCTGATCACGTCGAGCACGGCCATGTCCTCGGCCAGGCGCACGGGGTCGTGCAGCGGCACGAGCAGCGCGGCGACCATGATCGGAACGGTCGTCGTTCGAGCCGCCACCGCCGCGGCGAGCACGAGCGGCGACGGCAGATAGCCGTCCGTCGAGGCGTGGTGCTCGGACAGCACCAGGGAGACCGCACCGTGCTGCTCGCCCCACACCGACATCTCGATGGCGGCGTCGTACAGGTCACGCGTGGATGCCGGACCCTCGTCGGGCGCACGCATGTCGAACCGGAGGAGGAACACGGCGGCATCGTACGAGCCCCCCGAACTTGCGTCACGCGAGCCGCTTGACGCGGCTCATTCGACGCAAGTTCGGGCCGGCCTACGCCGCGGCTCGTGCGCGCTCGTTCGAGTTCGTCGACGAGCCGTTGCGCGACGACGCGGGCAAGGTGCGCCGCGCCCAGCTCTGTGCGGAGCGCTTGCCCGCGCCTCGAGCTGATGTCTAGGCGTCGTAGCCCATGATCGCCTTGGTCTCCAGGTACTCCTCGAAGCCGAGCGGGCCCCACTCGCGCCCGTTGCCGGACTGCCGGTAGCCCCCGAACGGCGCGTTGAAGTCGGGGCCGGCGCCGTTGACGTGGACGTTGCCGCTGCGGATCCGGCGGGCCATCGCCTTCGCCCGGTCCGCACTCCCCGAGATGTACCCCGAGAGGCCGTAGACCGTGTCGTTCGCGATCCGCACGGCGTCGTCGTCGTCCTCGTAACCGACCATCACCAGCACCGGACCGAAGATCTCCTCGCGGGCGATGGTCATGTCGTTGGACACGTGCGAGAACACGGTCGGCTGTACGTAGTAGCCGGTGTCGAGCCCTTCGGGCTTGCCGGGACCGCCGACCTCGACCTTGGCGCCCTCGCCGATCCCCTTCTCGATGAGCTGCTGGATGCGGCCGTACTGGGTCGCCGAGACGACCGGCCCGATCGTGGTGCCCTCCGCCCGGGGGTCACCGACCTTCACGTTCCTCGCGGCCTCGGCCGCGATGGCCGCGGCCTCGTCCATCCGGGCGGCCGGCACGAGCATCCGGGTCGGCGCGTTGCAGGACTGGCCGGAGTTGGTGCACATCCCGGCCATGTCCCGGGCGATCACCTCGGCGAAGTCGGCGTCGTCGAGGACGATGTTCGCCGACTTGCCGCCGAGCTCCTGCGCGACGCGCTTCACCGTGGGCGCCGCGTTGCGGGCGACCTCGATGCCGGCCCGGGTCGAGCCCGTGAACGACATCATGTCGACGTCCGGGTGCGCGGAGAGCGGGGCGCCGACGTTGACGCCGTCGCCGTTGACCAGGTTGAACACGCCGGCGGGGACGCCCGCGGCGTCGAGGATCTCCGCGAAGATGATCGCGTTCAGCGGCGCGACCTCGGACGGCTTGAGCACCATCGTGCAACCCGTCGCGAGCGCGGGCGCGACCTTGCATGCGATCTGATTGAGCGGCCAGTTCCAGGGCGTGATCATCCCGCAGACGCCTATCGGCTCCCGGACGATGAGCGTGTTGCCCATCGTGCGCTCGAACTCGAAGTCGGCGAGGACGGCCCGGGCCGTCGCGAGGTGGCCGAGCCCGGCGGCAGCCTGGGCGGCCTGCGCGAGCCAGAGCGGGGCACCGACCTCCTGGCTGATGATGTCGGCGAGCTCCTCCATGCGCCCGGCGTACACGCCGATGATGGCGTCGAGGAGGGCGAGGCGCTCGTCCTTCGTCGTCTGCGAGAAGGTCGGGAACGCCGCCTTGGCCGCGGCCACCGCCGCGTCGACGTCGTCCGCGCCGCCCATCGCGATCGAGGCGATCGGCTCCTCGGTCGCCGGGTTGATCACGGCGAGCGTGTCGCTCGTGAGCGGGGCCACCCACTCGCCGTTGATGTAGAACTGCTGGACGTGGTCCATGGGTACTCCCTCTGTGACCCGGGCGGGTCGCGACTCGATGGCGCCGACGTCGCCACGTTAGGTGAGGGCGGGACCCGGTGCGATCCGCGCCACCCGACGGAGCTCAGAGGTCCCGGACCCGGTTCCTCAGGTAGTCGCGCAGGCGCGGCTCCTCGTCGGCGCCGAGCGCGTCGAGGAGGCGGAAGAGCTGCGCGAAGCCGTCGTCGCCGAGCTGGCTCCGCAGCTCGCGCTCGATGCGGCGCATCGCGGTCCCTTGCGCGATGAGGTAGGCCTCGGCCTTCGGCGTGAGGCCCACGACCTTCTCCCTGCCGCTCGTGGGCGACGGATCGACGGACACATAGCCCCGATCGCGCAGGATCCCGACGGCCTTGCCGGCGGCCTGACGCGTCACCCCGAGCTCCCGACCGATGTGGGAGATCGTCCGCTCGGCGTCGCGGCACATCCGGAGGATGCGACCGTCGGGGAAGCCGCGGTCGTCGTAGCCGGCCACCGCCATGGCCTCGTCCACGCGACGTTGGTACCCGACCCAGGCGCGCCGCAACGCCGGCCCGAGGGAGGCCCGCTCGGTCACCCCGCTCGGCCCGATCCCGTGTGTGAGCCGACGGTCAGCGTTCGGCCAGAGGATTGACAACCACGGTTGACAGTATAGGCGCGCGCTCCCATACTCCGGACATGCGCCGCCGCCTCCCCCGGACCGCGCTCGTGCTCGCGACCGTCGCGGTCGTGGTCGGGAGCGCGACGTCGACGTCCTCGGCGAGCGCCTCGCCGACGACCGTGCCGGCCTCCGGGACCGGCGTGAGCACGGTCCACGCGATGGGCGAGCCTCTGACCGCCAACCGCGAGTCCGCCGTCGCGCACGACACCGAGACGCTCGCACTGGTCCCCCACGCCGGGCGGCTGTTCGCCGCAACCGGTCAGTGGATGTACCCGGGGTCGCCGGCGCACGGACAGCTCCTGGTGAAGGAGTCGGCGAACGATCCCTGGAAGGTCTTCGAAGCCACCGAGTCGCTCCGGGTCCAGGCATTGGACTCGTTCGAGGTGCCGGCCGACCAGGGACTCGGCCCTCGGCACTCGCTGCTGCTCACCGCGGCGACCATCGACGGGCGGTCGGAGATCCAGTGGTTGCGAGACGACGCGCACTCCTTCGCACGCCGCGACGCATTCGCGTTGGCGTCCGCGAGCGCCGGGGTGCGGGCTTTCGGCGCGCATGAGGATGGCGGCGTCTGGTCCGTCTTCGCGGGCGTCGCGCCGACGGGGATCCTGCGCGGCACCTGGTCGCCCACGAAGCACACCCTGGTGTTCGACCCGAAGCCCGAGCTGTCGACCGCGCCTTCCGGCACGCCCGGCAAGCAGACGCAGAAGGTCGCCGGCTTCGCCGACTGCGCCGGCGCCCTGTACGTGTCGATCGGCACGAAGGTCTTCCGCCGGAACGACGGCGACCTCGCGCCGAGCATCCCGCGGTGGGCGCTCGTGTATCAGGCGCCGCCGGTCGGTTCGTTCAACAGCGGCGTGCGCGGGTTGACGTGCGTCGCGCATGACGGCGCGCCCTCGTTGCTGCTCTCGACCGAGGGCAACGGCGACGTGCTGCGGCTCGACCACCTTCCGGTCGGTCGCCGGGCGGACGGCGCACCGCTGCTGGTCCCCCACCTCGAGCTCTCCCCGTTCCCCGCCATCCGACGGATGCTCGCCGCGTCGGGGACGACCGTGCCGGCGCGCGGCCCCGGGTCCGTCGGGTACGTGATCGCCGCGTACAACAACTTCACGCCGCTCCACGGTGGGAGCCGAGCGCGCCAGGTCTTCGGCTTCGAATGGGGGTACGTCGGCAGCTGCCCGTCGACCCGCTCGTGCGGACCCACCGCGTTTCACGCCATCACGTACGACTCGGCCGCGTGCTTCGCGATCCGCAACGACCACGGGTCCTCGCCGACGTTCGACCTGCGCTGCCTGCGTGGTCGGACTTCACGCCGGCCGCAACGGTGACCTCCCCGATCCGCGCCGGCCAGGCTTTCGTGTCGATCAGGACGATCGCACTGTCGCCGTTCGGCGACGACCGGGTCTACTTCGGGGGATACGACTGCAACTTCTTCCCGGCGGACGGCACCGCATGGATCGCGCGTTCCCGGGTAGGCGCGATCCACCTCGACGACCTCGGCCAGGAGCACACATGACCCAGCCACGATACAAGCCGATCTCGCGTCTCGTCGCACTCGCGGCCGTGCTCGCGATCGTCCTCGCGGCGTGCAGCAGCCCGTCCACCGCTTCGACGACGGCGACCTCGCCGCGCGCGGTGAAGCGACCGGACATCGTCTTCATCCTCACCGACGATCTCTCGTGGAACCTGGTCACCAAGCGGTTCGCGCCGCACATCGTCGACCTCGAACAGAAGGGCGAGACGTTCAGCAACGCCTTCGTCGCCGACTCGCTGTGCTGCCCCTCGCGATCGTCGATCTTCACCGGGCTGTTCCCGCACGACACGAAGGTCGTGCGGAACCTGCCGCCCGACGGGGGCTTCCAGAAGTTCCAGTCCGAGGGCCTGGACAAGAAGACCTTCGCCGTCGCGCTGCAGTCTGCCGGCTACAAGACGTCGATGCTCGGCAAGTACCTGAACGGCTACGGCGACCCGTTGAAGACCACGACCGCGCCGATCCCACCGGGCTGGTCCGACTGGCACGTCAGCAACAGCACCGGGTACGCCGAGTTCAACTACCTCCTGAACGACAACGGCACGTTCAACACCTACAACGGACCCCAGAACTACGGCGTCGACGTGCTCAACGCCAAGGCACAGTCGTTCATCGACCAGAACGCGGCCTCACCGTTCGCGATCGAGGTGGCGACGTTCGCTCCGCACGCGCCGTACACGCCGGCCCCGCGCAACGCGAACGACTTCCCCGGCCTCACCGAGCCGCGTGACCCCTCCTTCGACACCAACAACGTCAACCCACCGTCGTGGCTCGGCCAACGTCCGGCGCTCGGGCCGCGGCGGCTCGCCAACATCGACCGGGCGTTCCGCAAGCGGGCCCAGGCGGTCGAATCCGTCGACCAGCTGCTCGCCGACACCGAAGCCACCCTCGCGGCCGAGCATCTCACCGACAAGACCTACATCGTGTTCAGCTCGGACAACGGCTACCACCTCGGCCAGCACCGGCTCGTCATGGGCAAGCAGACGGCGTTCGACACCGACATCCACGTGCCCTTGATCGTCGCGGGCCCGGGCGTCCCGCACCACCGTGTCGTCCCGCAGGTCGCGCAGAACGTGGACCTCTACCCCACCTTCGTGCAGCTCGCAGGGGCCAAGCCGGACCGACCGATCGAAGGGCACAGCCTGGTGCCGTTGCTGCATCCCTCGAAGCCCGTACCCAGGTGGCGCAGCGTCGCGCTGGTCGAGCACCAGCAGAGCAACGACGCCTCGGACCCCGACTTCGAGGGCGGTGGCAGCAACCCGACCACGTACGAAGCGATTCGCGTCTCCGCCAAGCACCTCGCGGGCTTCAAGGGGGCGGTCGACGGCGTCTACGTCGAGTACCAGGACGCCCAGCACGAAACCGAGTTCTACGACATCAAGCGGGATCCGTACGAGCAACGCAACATCGCACCACAGCTCACCCGTGTGCAACGGACCGAGCTCCACCGGATCCTGGCCGGGCTCGAGAGCTGCCACACGGCGAGCGCCTGCTGGTCCGCGGCGTCACCGAAGTGACCCGAGCGCGACGATGCGCCAAGCACTTCGCGCGATGTCGACACCACTAGGGTGAGGCCGACTTCGGAGGTTCCACCCGATGCTCGACCTCAACCTCATCCGCTCGGACCCCGGACAGGTGTCGCGCGCGTTGCAGCGGCGTGGCGTCGACGTGTCCTTCGACGAGCTGCTCGAGCTCGACACCGCGGCGCGGGGACTGCGCGTCCGGGCCGACGAGGCCCGCGCCGAGCGCAAGGCGGTCTCGGCCAAGGTCGGACGCCGCGACGCGGGCGACGACTCGTCGGTGGAGGAAGCGCGCCGGCGCTCGATCGAGCTCGGCGCGGAGCTCGACGAGCTCGATGGACGGCTGATGTCGCTCGACCAGCAGATCCAGCAGTTCCTCGAGGTGCTCCCCAACGTCGTCGACGACGCGGTGCCGACCGGGGGCAAGGAGAGCAACGTCGAGCTCCGTCGTTCCGGGCACCCGCAGCGGTTCGACTTCGAGCCTCTCGATCACGTCGAGCTGGCCGGGGCGCTCGGCCTGATCGACTACGAACGGGGCGCGAAGCTGGCGGGAAGCGGGTTCTGGGTCTACACCGGCGTCGGCGCCCAGCTCGAGTGGGCCCTCCTCAACTACTTCGTCGACTCGCACCTCCGGGACGACTACACGTTCACCCTCGTCCCGCACCTCCTCCGCGAGGAGAGCGGGTACGCGGCCGGTCAGTTCCCGAAGTTCGCCGAGGACGTCTTCCTGCTCGAGCCCGACGCCGACGGCGGTCGGGGCCGCTTCCTCCTGCCCACGTCCGAGACCGCGCTCGTCGGCCTCCACACCAACGAGACGCTCGACGAAGCGGCGCTCCCCAAGAAGTACTTCTCGTACACCCCGTGCTATCGGCGGGAGATCGGGAGCTACCGGTCGACCGATCGCGGGACGCTCCGTGGGCACCAGTTCAACAAGGTCGAGATGTTCCAGATCGTGCGACCCGAGGACTCCGACGCAGCCCACGACGAGCTGGTGGAGAAGGCCGAGCGGCTCGTCGCGGGGCTCGGGCTCCACTACCGGGTGTCGCTGCTGGCCGCCGGCGACACGAGCGCGTCGATGGCCAAGACGTGCGACATCGAGGTGTGGCTCCCGAGCCTCGACTCCTACATGGAGGTCAGCTCCGTGTCGAACGCTCGGGACTTCCAGGCCCGCCGGGGCAAGATCCGGTACAAGCCCAAGCAGGGCAAGTCGTCGTTCGTGCACACCCTGAACGGCTCGGGGCTGGCGACCAGCCGTCTGCTTCCGGCGATCCTCGAGCAGCAGCAGCAGGCCGACGGGTCGGTGGTCGTGCCCGAGGTCCTGCAGCAGTGGGTCGGCACGGCGCGGCTCCATCCCACCGCACGTTGAGCGCGCCGACCGTCTCCGGCGTCACCCCGCGTCGTGCGCCGCGGCCTCCCGCCGGTCCCATCCGTGGAAGAGCGAGCGGTCGCCGGCGTCCCAGGCTGCGCGCAACCCCGGCGCGCTCGAGGTCCCAGTCGGGCCGGACCTTCGCCGTGACCTCCCGCAGGTCGTGGCGGAGGTCGTCGATCGAGGGACGACCCCAGAACCAGTAGCCGTTGTAGACCCGGTGGACGACGAGGCCCGGTTCGAGCACGAGGGTGTGCGGGATCATCGGGTCGTTGTCGGGGTCGGTGTACTCCTGGATTTCGAGGTCCTTCTGGACGATGCGGCCCGGGTCCGAGAGGAAGGGCCACTGGGCGCCGACCGAGGCCCGGAACTCCTGGAGCGTGTGGTGCAGATCGGTCGCGATGGTGACCACCTGGGTGTAGGCCACGGCGATCTTCGGATAGAAAGCGGCGAGCTCGAGGTGCTGCTGGTGCTCCTTCGGGCAGTAGTGGCCACGCGCAAGCGTGAGGATCATCGGGTCGTCGCCCTGCAGCTCGCTGAGCTTGCGAAAGGTCTCGGTGTGATCGGGCAGCTCGTAGTCCGGGAACGTGGCACCGGGAACGATGTCGGAGCGCATGAGCCAAGTCCCTTCAAGGACGCTGCGTGGTCTGGCCGACCTCGATCAGGTACCCGTCCGGGTCGCGGATGTAGCACCGGATCTCGGTCTCGCGCACCAACGGCTGGGTCAGGAACTCCGCGCCGCGCGCGCTCCACTCCTTGTAGCGCGCGTGGATGTCGGCGACGCGGATGTTGAGGAAGCTGCTCACGCGGTTCGGATCGCGCGGCGGCTCGAGCACCACTTCGGGCTTGTCGTCGGTCGGACCGCCGCCGACGTTGATGATGATCCAACTGTTGGCGAGCGCCACGTAGGTCGGCTCGCCCGTGCGCACCACCTCGCCGCCCAGCACCTCGGTGTAGAACCGGCGCGAGCGCTCGACGTCGGCGGAGACGATGAAGTGCGTCAGCACGATCCCGTCCTCGCCGGGCGAGGGGAAGTCGGCGACCATCGAGCCGGAGCGTAAGCCACCGCAGCGATGCCCGGTAGGGGTGGTTCCCGGGCCGGGCCCGAGCGCTTGGTCCTACGCTGCCGTCATGGAGACGAACACCCCGCCTGATGCCACACCGCTCCTGCCGGTCACCCCGTCGAAGGGCTACCTGGCGCACTGGCGCGGCATGCGACGGGTGCTCGTCGCGACCGACGGTTCCCTCTCGGCCGCCGACGCGATCGGCTTCGCGGTCGACTTCGCGTCCGGACGCGACGCGGAGCTGACGTTCGTGCACGTCGTCCCGACGATCGAGTTCGTCCCGACCGCCGGGGATGACGCCCTCCACGGTGCCCGGGCCCACGAGCCCACGGTGCACGAGCAGGCGGCGCTCCGGGACGCCGCGGCCCTGGCGGCCGAGCACGGTGTTCCCGCCACGACGGTCCTCCTCAGTGGTTCGACCGCCGAGGAGATCGTCGCGCACGGCGCATCGTGTGGCGCCGACCTCATCGTCATCGGATCGCTCGGCCACGGTCCCGTCGCGAGCGCGCTGCTCGGCAGCGTCGCCCTGGGCGTCCTCCACGCGTCGAAGCTGCCCGTGCTCGTCGTCCGGTGTGCGGAGTCACCGGGCTCATGAACGATGTCGGCTCGCGGTCCGAAGCTCCGGTTGACCCGGGGCCGTCGAAGCGCGACGTTCACCTCCAGGTTCCGACAGCCCAGGAGACCCGATGAGCACCACCGAGACCCCGAGCGAAGCGACGCGAGACCCCAAGGTCGCGATGATGGACTTCAAGCTCGAAGCCATCGTCATCCCGGTCTCGGATGTCGACCGCGCGAAGGACTTCTACGTCGGCCTCGGGTGGAGGCTCGACGCCGATCTGGGTGGTGATGGCTTCCGGATCGTCCAGCTCAACCCGCCCGGCTCCGGGTGCTCGGTCCAGTTCGGCATCGGTCTCACCGCCGCCGCGCCGGGCGCGGCGCAGAGCCTCCTCGTGGTCTCCGACATCGAGGCGGCCCACGACGACCTCGTCGCCCGCGGCGCCGAGGTCAGCGAGGTGTTCCACGACTCGACCGGTGGGTACAACCGCTTCGACCCCGACCTCCGGGCGAGTGGCCCGGACCCGGGCCGGCGGACCTACGCATCGTTCGTCGTGTTCAGCGACCCGGACGGGAACGACTGGCACCTGCAGGAGATCACCGACCGGCTGCCGGGACGGGTCGATCCGGCCACGACCTCGTTCAGCTCGGTCGCGGATCTCACCGCCGCGCTCGAAGCGGGCGGCCGCGGCGCACGGCGAGCACGAGAACCGCACGGGTGAGGCCGATCCGAACTGGCCCGAGTGGTACGCCGCGTACATGGTGGCCGAGTCGGCCGGTACTGAGCTTCCTTTGTGACCGACTACGACGTCATCGTGCTCGGCGCCGGCGCGCCCGGTGAGCACTGCGCCGGTGCGCTGGCCGAGGGCGGGCTGCGCGTCGCGATGGTCGAGCGCGAGCTCGTCGGCGGCGAGTGCTCCTACTGGGCGTGCATCCCGTCCAAGACCCTGCTCCGACCGGGTGAAGCAGTGCACGCCGCGAACGAGGCCGCGGCACTCGCGCAGGTCGACGTCGCGGCGGCGCTCGCCTGGCGCGACTTCATGGTCTCGAACCACACGGACGCGAGCGCCGAGAAGTGGCTGACCGAGCGCGGTATCGACCTGCTCCGGGGCGACGGCCGGCTCGCCGGGACCGGCGCGGTCGAGGTCGACGGGGTTCGCCACACCGCCGCGAACGTCGTGGTGGCCACCGGTGCGGAGCCGATCGTGCCGCCGGTGCCGGGACTCCAGGGGCTCGAGGGGCTCTGGACGAACCGCGAGGTGACCGGGATGACCGCGGTCCCCCGCCGGCTGGTCATCCTGGGCGGGGGTCCGGTCGGGGTCGAGATGGCCCAGGCCGTGCACCGTCTGGGGGGTGAGGTGGTGCTCGTGGACATGGCCGAGCACGTGCTCGGCGGCGAGGCCGCGCCGCTCGGCGAGGCGCTGGGCGACGTGCTGCGCGCCGACGGCATCGACCTGGTGCTCGGCGCGCACGTGACCCGGGCGCGCCGCGACCGGGACGACTTCGTTCTGAGCGTCGACGGCGGCCCCGACCTGCGCGGCGACGACCTCCTCGTCGCGACCGGTCGGCGGCCGCGGGTCCAGGGCATCGGGCTGGAGACCGTCGGGATCACCGCGGACGGCAAGGGGATCCCGGTCGACGCGCATCTGCGGGCCGGGGACGGGCTCTGGGCCATCGGCGACGTCACCGGGATCTGGCCGTTGACGACGACCGGCAAGTACCAGGGCGACATCGTCGCCGCGAACATCCTCGGCGAGCCGCGCGAAGCGAACTACGAGGCCCTCCCCCGGGTCGTCTTCACCGATCCCCAGGCCGCGGCGGTCGGCGCGCTCGACGCGCGCTTCACCGGTCGGGCACCGGTCTCGGGCGTCTCGCGGACCGCGACGTACACCCGCGCGTACGCCGAGTCGAACGGCTTCCTGACCCTCCTGAGCGACGGCACGCGGCTGACCGGTGCGTACGCGCTCGGCCCGGAGGCCGGCGAGTGGCTGCAGCAGGCCACCCTGGCGATCCGCGCGCACGTGCCGCTCGACGTGCTGCGGGACACGATCCAGCCGTTCCCCACGTTCTCCGAGATCTACGCCGACGCGTTGCACGCGCTGCGCGCCGAGATCGCGGGCGGGGGCTGACCGCGTGGCCGGAAGAGTCGGTGCACGGGCTCCACAACGAGCCCGCGCAACTCGACTAGATCGATCGGGGTCGCGTCGCGAGTCACCAACCTCGCGCCGTCCACGCCGAAGCGGCGCGCGGCTGCGGTCACCAGCCTGGCCCGAGCTGCGGCGGCGACCGCCCGCATGGGCGTGTAGAGCGAGTGCACCGAGTTCGATCCGCCGGTGAGCTGGTTCCAGAGGAGCTCGGGACGGGCGTCGTCGAGCACGACGTCCACGACGTCGAGGCCGGCATCGAGCTCGTCGATCTCACGGCTTCGGCCGCCGCGTCGCGCACTTCCCGTGCCTGGTCGGGTCCGCCGGACACCGGCGCACGATCCGGCGGCACGTGCTCCCCCCTGAGCCGGGGACGCGGCGCCGCCCGGCACCATCAATTTCCCGGACCGGGCGTCGTCGAAACCTCGTTCGCGCCCAGGATCGAGACCTTGGCTGCCGTCTCCCGCGAGCGTGGAACCAAACTGCGATCGGCCACGACCTCAACGGTGAGGGCCGGGCGAACGACGCGACCCCTGGGAGGTCTGCACACCGTGGGAACCCGGCATCGACACCGTCGCTCGGGAGCGCGTCCGGCTCAGAAGGCAGCAGCCGTCGCGCTAGCCAGTCGAAGCTTCATGATGATTCGCGATGAGCTCGGCGCGGGCTCGCGCCACCCGGGAACGGATGGTGCCCACGGGAACCCCGCACACCTGCGCGGCCTCGACGTACGAGAGGCCCAGCAGCTGGGTGAGCGTGAAGGCCTCCGATCGGTCGGCATCGAGCTCCCGCACCAGGTCCAGCAAGGCGTGCTCCTCCTCCGGCCCGGGCTCCGACCGGTCGATCAGCCCGAGCTCGCACCGCTGCGCGAGACGCCGTTCGCGACTGCGGCGCCGAACCACGTCCGCGCACGCGTGCCGGGCGATCGCGAGCAGCCAGGTGCGACCACTGGCTTCCACGCGGTACCGCGCGAGCGAGCCCCACGCCCTGATGAACGTGTCCTGGACGGTGTCGTCGACCTCTTCCCGGTCGATCATCGCCTGCACGAACCGACGCACCGGCTGCTCAGCCATCCGGATCGCCGCGGCAAAGGCCCGGCGGTCTCCGTCACGTGCGTCGAGCAACAGGCTCGTCAGCTCGTCCACGAGCGGGTCACGCTAGTCCCGGTCCCTCCCGGCCGAGGCATCACGGGTCCGGTGCGTCGGTGCGGTGCGCGATGAACCAACGTGGTGGGAAGCAACGGTTCGTGGACTGCGAATCCGCGCGGATCGCGATCTCGAGCCGGGCCGACGGCGAGCCGCTGGCGGACGACGAAGCGCTCTCCGATCACCTCGCGACCTGCGCGGAGTGCCGGAGCTACGAGCGGGCCATCCGCGTCGTGCGCCCGAACCCGATTCGTGCGACGTCCCCGCCCGCCACCACGATCTCGCGGGTGCTCGGGGCGCTCGAGCCCGACCGCTCCACGTCGGCGGAATCGAAGTCGCTGCGGGTCATCCTCGGGGTGGTCGGCGTGCTGGCGCTGATCCAGTCGCTGCCCGATCTCTTCGCCCCGGGATCCAGCGCCAACGAGCACATGTCCCGACATCTCGGCGTCTTCACCGCGGCTCTCGCGGCCGGGTTCGTCTACACCGCGCTCCGGCCTCGACGCGTCGGCGGCCTGCTCCCCGTCGCCGCGGTCATCTCCGTCGGGCTCGTCATCACCGCGGTGATCGACGTCGCCGCCGGACACACACCCATCGCCGGCGAGACCACGCACCTGCTCGAGATCATCGGCCTCGCCGTCATGTGGCTGCTCACCCGCTACGAGCGCCCCCGGCCCCAGCTGCGTCGACGCTCGCAGCCGCACCTCCAGCCGGTCCCCGACGCCGACCGCGACGGGGGCTGAACCGAGTCCGCACACGCTCGGACGGTCGGCGCTCCGCACGCCCCTCCGGTCGCGGCGTGGACCGTCGGGTCGCTCAACAGGTTCAGGGTCAGCTGCTCGTACGCGACGAACCGGCGCTGCCGGTAGAAGCTCCAGCTGACGTCGGCGAACGACTCGACCCGCGTCGCGAAGGTGTCCCCGGTGATCGACCTCGCGATGATCTACGACGCCTTCTCGCCGATCCTGCTCATGCAGCTCGAAGCGCTGGGCTTCTGCGGCTTCGGCGAGGCCAAGGACTTCGTCGGCGACGGAAACCTGATGCCGACGGGCACGTTGCCCTGCAACACGAACGGCGGCCGGATCGGCGAGGGCTACATCCACGGGCTCAACCTGGTCACCGAAGCGGTCCGCCAGATCCGCGGCACCGCCGCCAACCAGCTCCCGAAGGTCGACGTCGCCCTCGTCTCGGCGAGCCGCACCGGAGCGATCCTCACGAGAACGTGACCTCGCCGAGGACTCGCCGCGCTTCCCGTCTGCCATGAGCTCGACGGGACCGATCACCTGTGGTTCACACGAGCTCAGGGGGGGTTCCGGGAACCTGGCACCTCTACGCGGCCGAGGTGTGACGCTCACCGCTCCTGGCAGCCGGCTCGCTCACGAAGCAGTGGTGTTCACGATCGCTCGGTACGGGCGGCACGGCTCGTTGCGGAGGCTCCCACAGGGTGGTTGCGGCGTCGGCACCTTCACGCCGGGGACGACCGGGAGGACCAGGCTCGACGGCATGGCGCTCGAGAAGGTGATCGCCGTCGTCCCGCTCGGCACCGTCTCGTCGAAGGCCCAGATCGGCTGCGTGCCGTTGGGCGCGGCGATCGTCACGCGGATGCGCGTCCCGGCGCGGTAGGCGTGGCCCTGGTAGTAGAGCGGGACGACGACCTTGACGAACTGTCCGGCCGGCATGGGCGACGCGTCGGCCGCGGTGAAGGTCGGGACCGGCTCGAGCGTCGTGCTCGGCCGCTTGAACATGTTCTTCGAGTCCGTCGACAGCTTGCGCTCGCTCGCGGGAGCCAGCCGTTCTGCACGAAGACCTCGTTGCCGTCGGGTCGCACCTCGCTGATCGTGGCCTGCAGGTCGACGTCGGGGGTCGACGAGCGCACCCAGAGCGAGACCGCGCCGCTCCCGACGACCGTGGTGTCGGCGGTGAGCGGTGCCGAGACGTACGAGACCGCGGTGCCCGCCGGCTGCTGCTGCCAGTTCCACGACCACTGCGACGCGTTGCCCCACAGCCCGCCGGAGCCGGTGTTGACCCCGAAGTCGGTACGGGGCAGCGCGTGCACGTTCGCATCGAACGCGTTGATCCCCGACGCGCGTCGGTACCTTGTCGGTGAGCGCGCCGCCCGACCCGAGGTACCAGGTGCGCGCGGTGGTGCCGGCGACCGGGAGCGAGGAGAACGTCTGGGCGAAGCCGGCGTAGGGGTCGCCGGCGTTCGCAGGTCCGACGGGCGACGGACCGGCGCCGTTGTCGAAGAGCACCCGGACCGACGGGAGCTGCCGGAACGCGGCCAAGGCCAGGTCGTACGTCGGCTGCAGCTGGATGGGATCGGCGGGCAGGGTGACGACGTCGGTGGCCGGCAAACCCATGGCCTGCTGGTAGATGACCGGCGCAGCCGCGCGGGTGATCGCCGCGTTCTGGATCGGCGCCTGGTGCGCGACGAACAGTTGGAGGAAGTCGTACCAGCGGTTGTAGGTGTCGGGATCGATTGAGTCGACGTGCGCGCCGTTGGTGAACGTGAACCACTTCTGGGTCGTGCCGGTGAAGTGCCGGACGAGCTCGGGGCAGTGGCCGCCCGTCTGCTCGTCCTGCCACTGGCAGGCCATGAAGGTCGGCACCTTGATCTGGTCGACGAACGAGACGGGGTCCAGCGGGTCGGCGACCGCGGGGTCGTAGTGCGAGTTGGCCGCGATCTTCGCCTGGAGGTCCGCGGCCTCGCCGTGGAGCACCTGGTTGGCGGCGCAGGTCGTGTCGCCGCTCTGGATCTGCTGGTAGGCCCAGGGCTGGCCGGCGTTCGGTCCGGCGGGAAGCGCCTCCTGCTGGCGCTCCTTCGCCCACTCGACCGCGAAGCCGTTGTTGAGGATGCCCCCCGGGTAGAGCGTGGTCGCGGTGGCGTCGATCGTCGACAGCGGGGCGATGGCCGCGAGCGACGGCGGCTGGAGGCGGGCCGTGAACAGCTGGCTGATCGCGCCGTACGAGATGCCCATCATCCCGACCTTGTGGTTCTTCACCCACGGCTGATGGGCGACCGTCTCGATCACGTCGTACCCGTCGAGGCTCTGCAGCGGCTCGAAGAAGTCGAACGCGCCACCCGAGCATCCGGTCCCTCGCATGTTCACGTCGACGACCGCGAAGCCCATCAGGTTGGCGAGCACCGCGATGCCGTTCGTCGGTCCCGCCGGGTTGGCGTACCCGTACCCCGAGTACTCGATCAGCGTCGGGTAGGGCGGCGCGAACGCGGGCCCACTGGGGATCGGGATGCCGGGCGGCAGGCCGGGCTCCCCCGCCGGACTCGTCGGCGGATGCACGCTGACCGCGAGCTTCGTCCCGTCACGGGTGGTGAGGTACGTGTAGCCGTTGCTGGGGATCGTCTGGTTGTAGATCCCCGGATCCCACGGTGCTGCGCTCTCGGAGTGAACGGTGATCGTCCCCGACTGCACCCCGTCGGCGACCCGGCGTACGCGATACCCGGCGGCCGGGGCGACGTCACGGAAGAGCAGCCCACCGAGCGAGTTGGCCTTCCGGGTCTGGACCACCACCCCCGAGGGGTTCACCAGTGACATCTGGGTGGAGGCTGCGACACCGGTGACGTACACCTGGCGCGCGCTGCCGACCGCGGTGAAGGTCGGCGTCGCGGCATCCGCGACCGTGATCGGCACCGATGCGACGACCAGCGATGCGATCATCGCCATCGCCATCGCCATCGCCATCGCGAACGCGAACCCGCCGCTCCGGACACCCGCCCGTGCCTTCGACATCGTCCCGCCCTCCCGGACACTCACATCGCTCGTCGTGGCGCGCCGGACCCTGTCGTGCATCGCTTCGGGTGCATCGGATCCCCGCTACGGCCGGGAGGGCCGTACCCGGAGGCAAGAATGCCGAAACAACCTCACTCGGCCCGTCGCGGCCCGAGTCGATGTTCGGCGCCTTCGACGACCGCCGGTGCGCTCAGCCCGCGATCGTCGTCTGGAGCGGCGCGAGGACCTGGTCGTTGATCGCCGCCGCCGTCGCCGTGGAGAGGTTCGGACCGCGGAAGTAGCGGGCGCGGTGCGTGACGAAGGTCGCCGGGGCGGCCGTGAGCGTCGGGTCGGTGACGGGTACCGAGTTCACCGGCGAGGTGATGTTCATGCCGTTCTGTCCCCACGCGGCCGCGTCGCCGGTGCACTGCGCGGGCGACGCGGGGTTGCGGTCCTGGTAGACCGTCGTGACGTTGAGACCAGAGATGCTCGTGTCGATGCTGCGCACCGTGACGACCGATCCCTGGGTCCCGGTCACGAGCTGCCATGCCGCGGGAACCGATGAGCCGGTGGTCGACGTGATGGGTGTGACCGAGTCGGGAACGCCGTCGATGGGGATGCCCGTGTTCACCGGATCCGAATAGGTGAGACCGGTGGTGCCCGTGACGTAGTCGTCAGCGCTGCCGTACCCCGGAAGGCCGGCATGCCCGCGGAGCTCGGTCGTGGTGTCCTCGCGGCTCGGGTAGAAGATGTCGGTGTTGACGGTGTAGAGGTAGCTGTTCGCACCGATGTAGGAGCGGATCGCCCGCACCGGGCCCGAGATGTTGGCGACGAACGCGCCCTCACCGGGATTGTTGGCGCTGCCGTCGAAGGTGTCCTCGCTGCGGCCGCAGGTCCCGACGACGTAGTAGTGCGTGCGGTCGAGGACGTTGGTTCCGCTCCCACTGAGCCCCGTGATCGCGAGGCCGTTGTTGAGCCACCGGTCGCCCAGGGCGATGCGGTACATCGGTGTGACGACCGTCGTGTGCTCCGGGTTGAAGCCCCAGGTGTTGTTCGGCGCGAGCGACGCAGTCCCCATCTTGTACGTCGAGGTGTAGGCACCCGAATCGAGGCTGAACGTGTAGTTCACCCCGGTGGTCCCGGCGCTCCCACCGGTCATTCCCGCGCTGTGGAAGAGGTAGACGTAGCCGTTCTGGTCGGTGGCGAGGGGATCCGTCGCCCTCACCTCCTCCCGGCTCGACGCATCGACGCCCGGTGGGTTCGCGATCCCTCCGGTGACCTGCTTGCCGGTGTCGTCTGCGAGGAAGGACAGCTCGTCGTTGGCGTCGAAGGTCGGGTCCGAGTCGGACGGGGTGTACGTCGCCCACGACGTGTACCCCGCAGTCACCGCGGGCGGTGGCGTGTACACGAGGATCTTGTACGGCGTCGTCGTGCCGTACAGGTTGGGGTACAGCGACGTCGGCCGGTGGTAGATCACTCCGGGGTTGACGAGGTCGCGCTCGTCGACCTGGACGGGGATCTGGTGCCACGTATTGCCGTCCCACGAGAATCCGACGACATGCATCGGGCTGGTGCCGAGGAGCTTCGGAAGTGCGCTCCCGTCGAGCACCACGGGATCCGACTGACGTGCCAGGGTGGCCCCGAAGCGCGTACACCCGGAGAGTGCCAACGCGACCACGCCCACGACGAGCGCGGCGATGAGCGACCTCTTGATCATCCTTGACTTCCCCCCAGGATCTCGCGCCGACGAGCGTTCTCCCGACTCGGCCGGCGAGCCTAGAGCCCGCATCGCAAACGAGTCGAGAAAGCCTGCACCACGCAGCCGGTACGCTCCGCGGCGATGGCCGTCTCGAGCGAACTCGAGGTCGAGATGAGACGGTCGAGCCGCCTGCGCCGCGTCGAGCCGTGGGTGTTCGCGGCCCTGGTCGCGTTGCAGGCGATCCCGCTGGTGGCGTTGCGATACTTCCCGAGCGAGGACGGTGCGGCCCACGTCGCGAGCGCCGAGATCCTCGACCACTTTCACGGGAGCTTCTCCGAGTACTTCCGGATCCGTTGGTTCGTCCCGAACCTCGCCGGGCACCTGTTGCTCGCCGGCTTCGTGCGGCTGACCGACCCGATCACAGCGAGCCGCATCATGGTGGGGCTCGTCGTCGTCGCGATTCCGTGCGCGGTACGGTTTGCAGTCCGATCGATCCGGCCGAGCTCGGTGCTGCTGTCGTACGCCGGGCTGCCGCTCGCAGTGAACTTCTTCCTGCACCGAGGTCTGTACAACTTCTCGCTCGGACTGGCGCTCTTCTTCGTGGTCGTCGGGTACTGGTACCGGGCTCGAGACGATCTCAGCTCGATCCGTGCACTCGGCCTCGGAGCACTGTTCCTGATCACCCTGGTCGACCATGCGGTCCCGTTCACGATGGCGGTGTTCGTCGTGGGCGTCGACGCCTTGTGGCCGATCGTCAGCGGGGTGTCGGGCGACGCCGCCACGTCGGCACGCCGCCGGCTGCGCGTCGCGGCCGCGGCGGCCCTGCCGAGCCTGATCCTGCTCGGGACGTACACCGTGATCGAACGTCGCGGCGCCGGCGCGCGCTGGGGTGTCGGCACGCTCCTGGCCAACCTCGTCACGTTCAACCGCGTGTTGACCGCGTTCAACCGAACGGAGCTGGTGTTCTCGACGTTGGTCGCGTTGGCGCTCGGGGTGCTCACCCTGGTGAACCTCTCGCATGCACGCGGTCGAACGTGGCGCGACCCGAGCTGGGCGCTGATGGCCTGCGCGGTCATCGCGCTCGTCGCCTACGTGGCCTTGCCCGACACCGACTCTGATGGTGGTGGCGGGCTGACGGCGCGACTGGGCTTCTTCATCGTCGCGTTCGTCCTCCTCTGGAATGCGCAGTTCGCGATGCGGGCCCGCGACGGTCTGGTGGTCGCGGTCGCCCTGTCGTGTGCTGCCTTCGGACTTCTCGGTGCGCGTTGGAACACGTACCGCGCGTTCGATCGCGAGGTGGGCGAGTATGTGTCGATCGGACACGCGCTCCGGCCCGGGGCCACGCTCGTGCCGTTGAACTTCGTCCAGGACGACGATCCCCCGCCCGGGATGCAGTACTCCAAGTCGGCGCGCCCGACGCTGCAGGCCAGTGGTTGGCTGATGGCCGAACGCAAGGTGGTCGACCTCTCGCACTTCGAGGCCTACCTCCAGTTCTTCCCGATCGCGTTCGGGCACGGCGTCGACCCGAAGGAGTCGATCGGGAAGGGCCGGGTGTGGATCGACCAGAGCCCGCCCGATGTCCGTCTCGTCGGCAACGACACCGCCCCGGGCCATCCCGGTTCCGTCGACTGCGTCCTGGTCTTCGGCCTGCGGCAGGCCTCGCCCGCGGTGCGCCATGCGCCCGGAACGCAGCGGCTGCTCGACCAGCTCGAGCAGGGCTACCGGCGGGTCGCCGTCTCGAAGCCGCGCGGGCTGGTGCAGCTGTATCAGCGTCGCTGAGCCGGCTTCCACGAGCGTTGCGGGCGGAATGTGCGTTGTGCTCGACTCGCGCCGATGGGGAGAGCGCGGCTCGTCGTCCTGTTGGCCCTGCTCGCGCTCGCGGCCGTGGCGTGCCGGCCCGGATGGCCGGCGCCGGGGCACCCGCACGCGCGGCCCACGCTGATCCCCTGCTCGCAGGCCGATGTCCGGGTGACGGTCACGGCGAGCAGCGTCCTCGACCCGTCGTGCACCTATCGCGCCGGCTTCGAGATCACCGCGTCGAACGTGACGCTCGACTGCCGCGGCGCGCTCGTCAGCAGCACCTCGATCAACGGCGTCGGCATCGAGGTGAGCACTCCGGTCGACACCGACCTCTCCGGAGTCACGATCCGGAACTGCCGCGTGCGCGGGTTCCTCAACAGCATGCGCGTGACGCGCGTCGGCTTTCGATCGCTCGACGCCGGGCACGAGTACGACCACCGGATCTCGGGGATCGTGATCGAGGACTCGGATGTCGGAGGCTCGTCCGGCGTCGGGATCTACGTCGATGCCTACGTGACCCGTACGACGATACGTCGAAGCACGATCGTGGGCGCGGGCAGCACCGGGATCTACCTCGAGGCCGGGTCGACCGACAACGTGGTGGAGCACAACTCGATCAGGGACAACGGGTTCGTGGAGGACAGCCCGGTCGGGCAGCTGTTCACGTTCGGCGGACTGCAGTTCCGGTTCTGGGGGACCGGCCGCGAGGGCATCGCGGTCGACGGATCGAGGCGCAACCAGGTCGTCGACAACGTGCTCACCGGGAACTCCGCCGGCGGGGTGTTCCTCTACACGAACTGTGGAGAGAACGTGCACAACGACCCGGCCGCGTGGATCCCACGTCCGTACGGCGCCGACGACAACGTCATCTCCGGCAACGTCTTCGACGGTGGGGTCAACGGGGTGTGGATCGGCTCGCGCATGGCCGAGAACGTGTTGCCGATGGACTGCAGCGACCCCCAGTACGCACCCGGGATCACCCTGGACCGGGCACCGCGCACGACCGTGAGCGGCAACACGTTCCGCAACGTCGTCTACGGCGTTCGGGTGGAGGACGACGCCGCCCGCGTGACGGCCAACCGCTTCCTCGCCGCCGACGACGGGTCCTACGCGGTCATCGTCGGCACGCCGTACCGCACCACGGTGTTGCACCGTCCGGTGACAGGGACGGTGCTCACCGGGAACCGCGCTGCGATCACGGGGAACGCCAGTCCGTTCCGTTGGGTCGACGGCGAGACCGGCTCGACCGTCGCCGCCAACATCGCCAACGGAACACCGGTCGGGTGGTGCCGGAGCGCCGATCTCCCCCGCGGCCCGTTCATCTTCGCCATCGCGATCGCCCTCGAGCCACCGGGAAGCCCGGTGACCCCTGCACCCGACCTCACGTTCCCGACCGTCGGCCCGCAACCGCCGTGTCCGTGATACGGCCGATCAGAGGCCCAGGGGTCGTCGAGCAGGCACAGCCCACCAGAGCAGCCTCGATCGCAACCCGTTCGCTGATGAAGGCGTGCAGGGCGTATTCGCCCGGGGAGCAATTCGCGCAACGGGCCCTTCGGTGCACTTTTGGTAGCCAACCCCCGGAACCGGAGAGGCGCCCGGCGGCCCGCGCATACTCGTCGGGACCGGTACGCGCGCCTAGAGTCGGATCGATGAACCGGGTGCTGGTGGTGCTCGCGGTCGTGGGCGCGTGCGTGCTCGGGGGCTGCGGCGGCGACGACCATCCCAAGCTCGCCTCGTGCTCGACGATCTACGCCGAGGGCAAGGTCATCACGGCCCGACAGGTCAAGGACGGCTGCCGGCTCCCGAACGGCACGAAGCTGCCGGCCCAGACGTGCGAGCAGGTCAACGGGGCCGTGGTCGTCACCTACAAGCGCAGCGATCCCCAGCTGTGGGGACTCGTCGGACAGCGGCTGCACTCGGCATCGGGCGGCACCGTCGACAAGGACCCGGAGTACGTCAAGGCCGTCGCGCTCTGCTGAGCGAATGCAGGTCACCCGTGCGGTCGTCGCGTTCCCGGTTCCCCGGCGTGACGCCGGGGAGCCGGGAACGGTCGGACTAGATGGCTCCTGATGATCGGCTCAGGCTGACCCGGACGGCTTGAGAGCGGGAACGTCACCGGACTGGCCCCACGGCGTGGATCCGGCGACGCCGTTCACGTACCACCGTCCGTTCGACGGGCGGAACACCGCGATGTCGGTGGCGCCGTCCCCGTTGTAGTCGGCCGGGACCGCAACATCGCCGCTCTTGCCCCAGGTGGTGAAACCGGCGACGCCGTTGATGTACCAGTGACCGTTCGACGGCCGGAACACCGCGATGTCGGTGGTCCCGTCACCGTTGTAGTCACCCGCCACCGGGACGTCACCGACCTTGCCCAACGGGGTCGAGCCGGCGACGCCGTCGATGAACCAGTTACCGTTCGACGGCCGGAACACTGCGATGTCGGTGGTCCCGTCACCGTTGTAGTCACCCGGCACCGGGATGTCACCCGACTTGCCGAACGTCGTGGAGCCGGCGACGCCGTTGATGTACCAGTGACCGTTCGACGGGCGGAACACCGCGAAGTCGGTGGTCCCGTCACCGTTGTAGTCACCCGGCACCGGCACGTCACCGGACTTGCCCCAGGCGGTGAAACCTGCGACACCGGCGACGTACCAGTGACCGTTCGACGGCCGGAACACGGCCAGGTCAGTGGTCCCGTCACCGTTGTAGTCACCCGCCACCGGGACGTCACCGACCTTGCCCAACGGGGTCGAGCCGGCGACGCCGTCGATGAACCAGCGACCGTTCGACGGGCGGAACACCGCGAGGTCCACGGTGCCGTCCCCGTCGAAATCGCCGAAGACGCCGTTCTCGGGCGGCTGCGCCGCCTCCACGTTCACCGTCACGTCCACGTTCGTGGTGTCGGTCCCGTCACTGGCCTGGACCGTCACCGTGTACGGCGAGCCGGCCACGTCACCCGCCCCCGGGCTCAGCTGCAGGTCGCCACCCACCAGGCTGGCGAAGGCCGGACCCGACGTGATCGACGTGGTCACCGGATCCCCGTCGGGGTCGCCGGTGGTCAGGCCGACCAGACCCGTCTGGCCCGCGGTGACCGTAATGGGGTTCGGCGACGCCGAGATCGTCGGCGGCTGGTTCGGCACCGCGGCCGGGAGGATCTCGATGCCGCGGATGATCGCCACGCTGGTGACCGCGGTGATGTCGAGGTTCAAGGTCCCGTCGCTCACGGCCACGTCCGGGAAGTCCTCGTCGAGCGCCACGCCCTTGGTCGGGTTCGCGACCAGCATGTCGTAGTTGTCGAGCACGGTGTTGCCCTCGAGCGCCACGTCGAACACGCGACCACCAGGGGCGTTGATCGTGCTGCTCGTCTGCTCGCCGAAGTACAGGTGCACCTCGTAGTCACCGTTCGCGAGCCGCGAAGGTCCAGTTCATCTGGTTGCCGGCGGTCTGGGTGGTGCGCGCCAGCGACTGGAACAGTGCCATCGGCAGGCTCGGGTCGACCCCGCTCATGTCGAACGTGTCCGTCACGGTCACGTCGGCCGCGCTCGAGTCGTTGGTCAGGGTGATGCCGGGCGCAGTCGGGTTCGACCGGCCCACACCGACCCAGTCCCCGGCGGGATCGGTGAGCGTCGGTCCGCCGGCGTTCACCCGGTAGATGGCGGCGCTCGGCTCGACGACGTTCACCGTGACGTCGACGCTCGTGGTGTCCTGACCGTCGTCGGCCTGTACGGTCACCGTGTACGGCGAGCCGGCCACGTCCCCCGCCCCCGGGCTGAGCTGCAGGTCGCCACCCACCAGGCTGGCGAAGGCCGGACCCGACGTGATCGAGGTCGTGACGGGGTCACCGTTCGGGTCGCCGGTGGTCAGGTCCACGACGCCGGTCTGGCCGGCGGCCAGCGTCACCGGGTTCGGCGACGCGGTGATCGTCGGCGGCTGGTTGCCTTCCGGCAGGACGGGGAGGATCTGGATGCCGCGGATGAGTGCCACGCTGGTGACCGCGGTGATGTCGAGGTTCAAGGTCCCGTCGCCCACGGTGACGCTCGGGAACGTCTCGTCGAGCGCCACGCCCTTGGTCGGGTTCGCGACCAGCATGTCGTAGTTGTCGAGCACGGTGTTGCCCTCGAGCGCCACGTCGAACACGCGCCCACCAGGGGCGTTGATCGTGCTGCTCGTCTGCTCGCCGAAGTACAGGTGCACCTCGTAGTCACCGTTGGGCACCGAGAACGTCCAGTTCATCTGGTTGCCCGCGGTCGCCGTGGTGCGGGCCAGCGACTGGAACAGTGCCATCGGCAGCGTCGGGTCGACGCCGCTCATGTCGAACGTGTCCGTCACGGTCACGTCCGCCGCACTCGAGGAGTTGGTCAGGGTGACGCCGGGCGCAGTCGGGTTCGACCGGCCCACCCCGACCCAGTCCCCGTTCGGATCGGTGATCGTGGGACCACCCGCGTTGATCCGGTACAGCGGCGCGCCCGTCGCGGCCGCAGCCGACTGCACCGCCGGCGAGACCGCACCCACGGCCAACAGGCTCGGCACGACGACCGCCACGACCGACGCCAACGCCAACACCCGGCGGCGTACTCGGCCCGGGCCGCGACGCGCCGACGGCGTCGTTCCACGACCAGCGAACAACGAAGACCTCATGGCCCCTACTCCCCTGCAACGGCCCCACCCCGGAGCACGCTGACCATTGTTGGAAGCGAAGGAGGGCCGGTCTCACCATTGGCTCACCCGGGGAAAAGGTGACCGAGTCGGCCCCCGGGGTCCACGCCTACCTCTTACGCCCGCGTATGCGAAGACTTACTTCGTGTTTGCCCTGTCCCTATCTGGACGTACAGGACGGTATGTGGGTATTTCGTACGTGTCAAGATCGAAGCGGCAATTTACCTATTCTTCGCGACCTGACAGAGCGCGGCCGCGGTCGAGCTCGGTCGTCGCCGGAGACCAGTCCGTCTCCCGGCTCCGGGCAGGAACGCCGGGAGCCGGGAGACGAATGGACTGCCCCTGTTGAATCAGTTGGACCCGGAGGGCTGCAGGACGGGAACGTCACCGCTCTTGCCCCACTGCGTGGAGCCGGCGATCCCGTTCACGTACCAGCGGCTGTTCGACGGGCGGAACACCGCGAAGTCCGTGACCCCGTCACCCGTGTAGTCGGCCGGCACCGCCACGTCACCGGACTTGCCCCAGGCCGTCGAGCTGGCGATGCCGTTCACGTACCAGTGGCCGTTCGACGAGCGGAACACCGCGAAGTCGGTCGTGCCGTCGCCGTTGTAGTCGCCCGGCGCCGGGACGTCACCGGACTTGCCCCATTGGGTGGAGCCGGCGATCCCGTCGACGTACCAGCGCCCGTTGGATGGCCGGTACACCGCGAAGTCGGTGGTGCCGTCGCCGTTGTAGTCGCCCGGTACGGGAACGTCACCGCTCTTGCCCCACTGGGTGGAGCCGGCGATGCCGTCCACGAACCAACGACCTGTCGACGGGCGCCAGACCGCCTGATCGGTGGTGCCGTCGCCGTCGTAGTCGCCCGGCACCGGCTTGTCGCCGGTCTGGCCCAGCTGGACCGATCCGGCGATCCCGTCCACGAACCAACGACCGTTCGACGGGCGCCAGATCGCCTGATCGGTGGTGCCGTCGCCGTCGTAGTCGCCCGGCACCGGCTTGTCGCCGGTCTGGCCCAACAGGACCGATCCGGCAATCCCGTTCACGAACCACCGACCGTTCGACGGGCGGAACACCCCGACGTCGGCCGAGCCGTCGCCGGTGAAGTCCCCGAACGTGGATCCGCCCGGTGGCAGAACTGCCGCGACGTTCACGTCGACGTCGGTGCCCACTGTGTGCGACCCGTCGCTGGCCTCCACCGACACCGTGTACGGCGACCCGGCCACGTCACCCGCACCCGGGCTCAGATGCAGGTCACCGTTCACGATCGACGCGAACGCCGGACCCGAGGTGATCGAGACGCTCACCGGATCCCCGTCGGGGTCCGACGTGGTCAGGTCCACCACGCCGGTCTGGCCCGCGGTGACCGTGATCGGGTTCGGCGACGCCGAGATCGTCGGCGGCTGGTTCGCCGCTGGAGTCACGTTGACGGTCACGTTCACAGTCGTGTTGTCGGTACCGTCACTCGCCCGCACGGTGACCGTGTACGGCGAGCCGGCTACGTCACCCGCCCCCGGCGTCAACCGCAGGTCACCGTTCACGATCGACGCGAACGCCGGACCCGACGTGATCGACGTCGTCACCGGATCACCGTCCGGATCCCCCGTCGTCAGATCCACCGTGGTGGTCTGGCCCGCCTGCGCCGTCGCCGGGTTGGGCGACGCCGAGATCGTCGGCGGCTGGTTCGGGCCGGTGTCGTTGCCCTGCATGGTGTAGGTGTGCGACACATCGCCGTTGGTGCCCGGCACCGTGACATCGGACCGCACGTACTGCGACGTGGCGGTGTTCGTGCCGGGGTCGACCGTGACGAGCAGGTGGCCGGAGTTCGGCAGCACCTTGATGGTCTCACCGTTGTTGGCACCCTCGGTGTAGAGGCCGAACCCGTTGCCGGTCATTCCGGGCGCGGGCATCGACTGGTACGTCACGCCGTCCACGACCTCGTAGGCGTACTCGTGGTCGTGCCCGTGGTAGTCGGCGGTCAGGCCGGCGTCCTTCAGGAACTGGCCGACCGGGCCGTGGGTGAACGTGGGCCGGTGCGCCGCGAAGCCGTCGGTGCCGTCGGCGTTCTTGCCGCCCCACTCGAAGAAGTCGGCCGCCGCCGCGCCGCCCCGGACGTAGCCCGCCGGGCCACCGGAGCCGCCGCCCTGGATCTGGCCGCCGAGCAGGTGGTGGGAGAACACGAACTTGAACTTGGCGTTGCTGTTCGTGACCGTGTTGTAGAGCCAGTCGTACTGCTGCTGGCCCAGGGTCCAGCCCCACTGGTCCGTCGTCTGCGTCTCGTCGTTCTGCTCACCGGCGACCGCGCCGGCGTAGGGCTTGACCGGGGTGTACTCGAACGGGTCGATGACCACGAAGAGCGCGTCACCCCAAGTGAAGCTGTAGTAGTCCTCCCGCAAGTTGTCGCGCGCGGGTTCGTACGGGTCGGCACCGATGGCCGGCAGCGGATCGGTGTTGCCCGAGTAGAAGCTGTCGGTGGTCGGCTGGGGGAAGTACTTGTGGAGTGACTTGAGGCCGAAGAGGCCCGGGCTGGGGTTGTCGTCGAGGTTCCAGCCCTCCTGCTCCTCGTGGTTCCCCGCGCTGTAGAACAGCGGCGTCGAACCCGCGTACTGGTCGAAGAACGGCCGCTGGTTGACGTACTTCTGGTCGACTGCGGCCTGCGAGGTCAGGCCGTCGTTGATGAACGTGTCGCCCAGGTCCAGGTTGAAGTCGGGTCGCTCGGTCGCGATGTTGTTGCTGTCCTGGATGTAGCGGTTGGCGTCGCCGAGCATGCCGAGGTGCGAGTCAGCCGTGACCGAGAACGTGAAGGGCTCACCCTGGGTGCGCGCGGTCATGAACGACTGCTCCGGGCGCGCCTCGGTGACGTTCGGATCCGCCGGATTGATGTAGCGGGTCCGGTAGAAGTAGCGGGTGTCGGGTTGGAGGCCCGTGATCTGCACCTCATGGGGCTCGTTACCGGTGGCGGTCAGCGTCGGGGTCTGGTTCGTGTAGACCCCCGAGGTCGTGCCGTACTCGAAGAACATCTGCACGGTGTCCGCGGGGATGATGGTCACCCGCACCGACGTGTCGGTCGGCGTCGTGAGCACCTCGGTGCTCACGAAGTCGACCGTCTGTGCCCCTGACTGCTCGATAGTCCCCGCGAACAGGAGGGTCGGCACGACCATCGCCACGGCGACCGCGACCGCGAGCGCCCGCCGGCGGAGTGGTCCCCCGCCGGCGAACCGCCGGTGCACCCCTCGAGCAGTGAACAGCGATGACCCCATGGCTCCTACTCCCCTGCAACGGCCCCGCCCCCGGAGCCCGCTGAACATCGTTGGATGCGAAGGAGGCCGGTCTCACCACTGGCTCGCCAGGGGACTCGGTGACCGAGTCCGTCCCCTGGGTCGACGCCTTCCTCTTACGCCCTTTGCCCTTGAACGCTTACGCCCTTTTCAGCCCTTGCGAATGCCTAGCCCTATTTGTCGGAACCGTAGAGGGACAAACATGCCGATGTCAACCATCAACCGGCATACACCTTCTATCATTCATTTTCGGGCCATCCCGTCGCTGGTCCGAGGTAGACTGTCCGGTCCAGAGGATCAGATCCCTGTCTGAGCTGATCGGGGCGAGAAGTGGGACAAGACCCGGGAATGGTGGATTCGGGCGGGGGGAGCCGGGGGGCGTACCGGACCGCGGCGCCCCCGGACCCGGTCTGCGAGACGGAGCCGGAGCGACCGATGAGGCGGGCAGCCGGCCGGTACGCAGCTGCCGCTTTCGCCGCCCTGGTACTCGCGTCGTCGCTCGGGGCGTGCTCGGGCGGATCCGACTCACGCAGCGGCAAGTCGTGCGTCACTCCGCAAGACGAGAAGCTCTGGGACAACTCGAGGCTGCCGAGCTCCCGCCTGAACCAGATCATCGACTGCTGGTCCGCGGGTCGAAAGGACCTGCCGGCGTCGGGGCGTTGATCGCGCCGCACCCGGTGGTGCCAGGCGCAACCCGCACCCACCGCCGCCTCGATCGGGCACACGCCAGCGCGCGGATGGCCCGACTCCGTCGGCGGAGCCCGCTTCATCGCGATCGCGAACCTGCCGACGAAGGTGCGGGCTCCCGGTGAGCTAATCCGACATAAGGTATATAGGATGCAACAGAGGGTTCGCGGGGCGAAACGGGAGCATCAGTTCGACGAGCCGCGGCCCGCGGAGCACCCGGCCGCGGCCCGACCGAGTCGGAGGATCGGTGCGATCTGGCTGATCCCGATCGGCTACCTGCTGCTCATCGTGTTCCGGGGCGACGTCCGCTCGCTCGCGTCCGCTCCGGCGGCGCAGGCCTGGTTCACGATCTTCGTGTCGATCTGCCTCCAGGCGCTGCCGTTCCTGGTGTTCGGGGTCGTGCTCTCCGGCCTGCTCACCGCGTTCGTGCCGCCGGGCGCGATCGCGCGGCGACTGCCGAAGCGTCCGTCGCTCGCGGTGCCCGCGGCCGGACTCGCCGGCATGGCCCTCCCGGGCTGCGAGTGTGCCTCGGTCCCCCTCGCGGGGCGGCTGGTGGACAACCGCGTCCCGGCTTCGGCCGCGCTCACGTTCCTCCTCGCGGCTCCGGCGATCAACCCGGTCGTGCTCGTCGCAACCTCGGTGGCCTTTCCCGGGCAACCCGAGATGGTGGTCGCACGGTTCGTGGCCTCGCTGATCGCCGCGGTCGTCGTCGGGTGGGTCTGGGTCCGCATCGGAAAGGACGCGTGGCTGGGCCGGTCTCGACACGACATCGGCCCTACGGCGGGACGGTGGCAGGCGTTCACCGGTACGGCGACCCATGATCTTCTCCACGCCGGGGGGTACCTGATCCTGGGCGGGATCACCGCCGCGTCGCTCCAGGTGCTGGTGCCGCGATCGATCCTGGACTCCCTCGGCGGTTCGGGCGTGCTGGCGGTCGCGTCGATGGCGGTCCTGGCCGTGGTCCTGTCGGTGTGCTCGGAGGCGGACGCGTTCGTCGTCGCGGGTCTGAGCCAGTTCTCCTTGACCTCGCGCCTCGTGTTCCTGGTGGTGGGACCGATGGTCGACCTGAAGCTCATCGCCATGCAGTCGGGTGTCTTCGGTCGGCAGTTCACCGTCCGCTTCGCCCCGCTCGCCTTCGCCGCGGCGGTGGTGAGCGCGGTCGTCGTGGGGACGATGCTGCTGTGACCCGCGAGGCGCGAGCGCTGATTCTGACGACGGTCGCGCTGCTGCTGCTGCGCCTCAGCCTCAGCGGCGAGCACGTCCTCTTCGTGAAACCGTCGATGGGGCCGTACCTGCTCGTCGCGGGTGTCGTGGTCGCGGTGTTCAGCCTCTGCGTGATGCTGGAACCGGGAGCCGAGGGCCACCATCACCACGGCGCGCACCGCCTCGCCTGGCTGCTCATGGTCCCCTGCGTCGTCGTGTTCGTGATCGGACCCGCCCCGCTCGGGTCGTTCATGGCCAGCCGCCAGCCGCAGCGCGTGCCGGATCCGGGGAGCGGCAAGGAGTACCGGCTCCCGCCCCCGGTCGATGGAGCAGCGGACATCACGATCGCCGACATCAACCAGCACGGTCTCTACGACACCCACCGGTACATGGACCGGGTTCGCCTGCGGACCGACGGCTTCGTCGCGTCTGACTCCGACGGGCCCGGCGGCACGTTCCTGCTCACCCGGTTCGTTCTGAGCTGCTGCGCCGCCGACGCCTACCCGGTGAGCGTCCGGGTGAGCGGGATCAAGAACATCCCGCACCACGACACCTGGCTGAGGATCGAGGGCTATTGGAAGCCCCACGACGCGAACAACGTCCCCGACGTCGAGGAGCTCGAGGCCGACAAGTCGACCGTGATCCCAGCTCCCGCCGATCCCTACCTCGCACCGTGATGCTCACGGTGTGGTGACCCGTGTGACCCTCCGGCGCCCACACTCCCGCAACAGCTCGCCGCTCAACTCGTCCTTGCGCGCGGCAGTTCGTGCGACCCGACCCGAGACACCGAGCCAGTTCCCCGCGCAGCTCGCCTCGATCTGGATCCTGCTTGCGATCGATGGGTTCGGTTCGCACCAGCCCGTCGTGGACGCACCCGCCCGTCGTGGACGCACTGTGGCGGGTTCTTCAGCTCGTCGATCGGAAGCTCCAAGCCGCCTTGCTCGACACTCAGATGGGGTTTCGTGCGGCCACCCAAGACACCCCTGGCATCGCGACCGACAAGGAACGGGCCGAGTTGTTCAGCGGGATGATCGACGTTCACTCGGCGGTGCTCCGAGACGCGGCCCTGGAAAAATGCAGGACCTTCTCCGGCGCGTCACCGAACTGGAACGTCACCGACGGCCCGCGCCCCGGCTACCAGCGATAGACCGGTTCCGGCGACGATTCGGTCGCTGAACTCCTCTGAGCCTCCATCCAGGGTGCGAGCTGCTGGAAGACTGAGCCAGGTGAAGGACGTTCGATGTCGCCCGGCCGGGGCTGAGGACTTCACTTTTCTGGCGACGATGCTTGGCGAGGCCGCAGTCTGGCGTCCCGACAAGCCGACACCGACCGCCGACCAGGTGCTCGCCGATCCGCGCTACGCGATGTACCTCGCTGGATGGCCGAGGCACGGCGACTATGGACTCGTTGCCGAACGAGATGGACCGTTGGGCGCGGCTTGGTATCGGGCCTACACCGAGGCGAGCCATGGCTATGGCTTCATCTCTGAGGAAGTCCCGGAACTGTCGATCGCCGTAGTCGTGTCGCGTCGGCACGAGGGGATTGGTCGTCGGCTTCTCATCGACCTCGTCGCGGCCAGCATCGCTCAGGGTTACCCGGCTCTGAGTCTCAGCGTCAACGGCGACAATCCGGCGCGTGGCCTCTACGAGTCGGTCGGTTTCGTGCCTGTCGAGAAGCACGGATCGTCCTGGACAATGGTCAGACACGCCGCTCAGTCAAACTGAGCCACCACCCGATCACCTCCGGCGACCAGAGCTGCTGGAGTCGGTGGGTCACCTCCCGCAACAGCCCACCACGACGCAGCTTGCACGGCTTCGGGCGTCGAGCCGCCTCCCGTGCTCGTTGATGCGCGCGCTACGCCGAGTAGTGCGCGGCCGCCGCTCGCGTTGACTTCGCGGGTGATCGTCGATGGTGCCCGTCCCAACGACCGGGCTCTCGCGCTCAGCGAGTCGCCGCGGCTGATCCCGAGCATGATCTGCTCACGGTCATGGATCGCCAGGCATCCTGACCGGGGCGCCCAACCAAACGGTGCAGCGTCGCGATTCTTGCCGTCGCGAACCATGAGGCCAACCATCGGCGCGGTGCAGCCGATCTCCCCAGCGACATCGACGAGCCGCCACCCTTTCGCTCGCAGCCGGAACGCCAGCTGCTTCTGCTCGCGGCTCGGGTGACCGTGGTGCCCCTGCATCCGTGGCCTCCTATGAACGACTCATCGTCAGCCCACCTGAACCGGGAGGAGATCCAGGGTGCATGCTGACGGGTTGATCGCCGATCCCGGTGCACTGGTTCGTGCGTCTCTCGAACCGTTCGTGCGTAGCCCCCCGATCACCCTCGCGGCTTCCGCCTCGATCAGCTCATCGAGCACCTACGCCTGCGACGCGAACTCCTGAAGGATCACGACGGTGGCGGACGGTCGCCGCCAGCGTTCACTTCTCCGCTGCGGCGATATCCATGTCGTAGGGCGCGTGGATCCGGATGATGTCGGCGCTCTTGCCCGTCCCGGATCCGGGCCCGCGCAGCAGCGCTCGGGGGGTCCGGGCGATGATGGTGAGGTCCCGGCGGAAGGTCCACGTGTTGACGTAGTGGGCGTCGATCGCCGCGCGTTCGGGATAGCGGATGTCGTTGCGGCCGCTGATCTGCCAAGGCCCGGTGATCCCGGGTCGCACGGCCAGGTACTCGCCCATCCACGGCCCGTAGCAGCGCTCGAGCTCGAAGGACACGACTGGTCGCGGCCCGACCATGCTCATCTGGCCGACCAGGACGTTGAACAGCTGCGGCAGCTCGTCGAGCGACGTCTTGCGCAGGAGCCGCCCGATGGCCGTGACCCGAGGGTCGCCCTCGCACTCGAGCTTGAAGTCGTTGGCGACGTAGCGGGCGTAGAGCTCGGGGTCCCGCCGCAGGATCTCCTCGGCGTCACGGTGCATCGACCGGAACTTCCAACACCGGAACACCCGCCCGCCGCGACCGAGCCGCTCCTGGCCGAACAGGGGCCGGCCCGGCGAGGACAGCCAGACCGCCATGGTGACCAACACCATCAGTGGGGCCAGCACGAGCAGCGCCGCGCCGGCGAGAACGATGTCGACCGTCCGCTTTGCCGTCCGACCGCACCAACCGGGTCGAGCCGAGCGCGCGGCTGCGTGGCCGGGCGCCTGCTCACGCACCTCGAGGTACTCCCGGGGCGTGGCTTCCACCGCGTCGTAGATCATCGAATCACCTTTGATCGTGACGGGGGTCAACATCTGAGGACGCCTTCCCTGCTCGGCAGCTCAGTGTTCGTCCTCGTTCCCGGTTCCCGAGCGGAGATCTCGGGAACCGGGAACGGTCGGACTCGGTTGCTGCGCGTCGCTCAGGACGGCGGCAGAAGGGCCGGGACGTCACCGGTCTGGCCCCACGACGTGGAGCCGGCGACGCCGTTGACGTACCAGCGGCCGTTGGAGGGCCGGAACACCGCGATGTCGGCGGAGCCGTCACCGGTGTAGTCGGCGGGCACGGCCACGTCACCGGACTTGCCGAACTGGGTGGATCCGGCGACGCCGTTGACGAACCAGTGGCCGTTCGACGGCCGGTACACCGCGATGTCGGTGGAGCCGTCACCGGTGTAGTCGGCGGGCACGGCCACGTCACCGGACTTGCCGAACTGGGTCGAGCCGGCGACGCCGTTGACGTACCAGCGGCCGTTGGACGGCCGGTACACCGCGATGTCGGTGGTCCCGTCGCCGTTGTAGTCACCCGCCACCGGGCGGTCACCGGTCTTGCCGAACGCAGTGGATCCGGCGACGCCGTTGATGTACCAGTGGCCGTTCGACGGCCGGAAGATCGCGATGTCGGTGGTCCCGTCGCCGTTGTAGTCACCCGGCACCGGGACGTCACCGGCCTTGCCGAACGCCGTGGATCCGGCGACGCCGTTGATGTACCAGTGGCCGTTCGACGGCCGGTACACCGCGATGTCGGTGGTCCCGTCGCCGTTGTAGTCGCCCGCCACCGGGACGTCACCGCTCTGACCGAAGGGCGTCGAGCCGGCGAGGCTGTCGACGTACCACCGACCGTTCGACGGGCGGAACACCGCGAGGTCGGCCGAGCCGTCCCCGTCGAAGTCCCCATAGGTGCTCTGACCTGGCGGCGGCGGCGACGTGACGTTGACCGTCACGTTGACGCTCGTGGTCGCCTGGCCGTCGCTGGCCTGGACCGTGACCGTGTACGGCGAGCCAGCAACGTCACCGGCACCCGGCGAGAGCTGCAAGTCGCCACCCACGATGCTGGCGAAGGCCGGACCCGACGTGATCGACGTCGTCACCGGGTCACCGTCGGGGTCGCCGGTCGTGAGGTCCACCACCCCGGTGTGGCCCGCCTGCACCGTGGTCGGGTTGGGCGAGGCCGTGATCGTGGGCGGCTGGTTCGGCGGTGCCACCGGCTTGATGTCGATGGCCCGGATGTTCGCAACGCTGAGCTGAGGACTGATGACGATGTTCAGGACACCGTCGGTGACCGTGACCTCGAACGGCGTCGTGAAGGCGACGTTGTACCCGTCGGCGACCGTGGTCGAGCCGAGCAGGTTGAGGGAGGTCTGGAGCTCGTCCAGGTCGTTGAGCACCTGGTTGCCCTCGATCGACACGTCGATCAGACGCTGCCCGACGTCGGTGATCGTCGTGAAGTTGTGCTCCATCCAGTGGAGGTCGACCGTGTAGGTGCCGTCGGGCACGTTGAAGTCCCAGTTGTACCCGGTGCTGTTCTGCGGCGAGTACAGGACCGTCTGGAAGATCGCCTCGGGCAACGACGGGTCGACGAAGGACATGTTGACATCGTCGGGGACCTGGTCGTCCGTACGGATGTCGACCGAGCCGCCGATGTTGCCGCTCAGCGTGAGACCCGGGATCGAGCCCGGAGCGCTCGTGATGCCCTTGAAGGCACCGACATCCTCACCGCCGGCGTTGACCGCGTAGAGGTACGAGCCCGCGGCGATGACGTTGACCGTGACGTTGACGCTCGAGTTGGCTTGGCCGTCGCTCGCCTGCACAGTGACCGTGTAGGGCGAGCCGGCGACGTCGCCGGCACCCGGCGAGAGCTGCAAGTTGCCACCGACCAGGCTGGCGAAGGCCGGGCCCGACGTGATCGACGTCGTGACCGGGTCGCTGTTCGCGTCGGCGGTGGTGAGGTCGACGGTGGAGGTCGTCCCCGCGGTCACCGTCACCGGGTTGGGCGACGCCGTGATGGTCGGCGCGATGTTGCCGCCGCCCGTGATCGGGGCGATCTGGATGCCGCGGATCCCGGCGACGTTCACCTGCGCGATCACGTCGAGGTTCAGGACGCCGTCGGTGACCGTCGTCGTCATCGTGACGACATTTGCGATGTTGAGCCCACCGGTGTTGGCCCAGATGTCGTAGTTGTCGACCACCGTCGTGCCCTCGAGCGCGAGGTCGAACTGGCGGTCACCGGCACTGTTGATCGAGGTCTGGTTCTCGGCGAGGAAGACCTTCACCTCGTAGTCGCCGGCCGAGGGCACGTCGAACGCGAAGTTCATCGCGCCCGTGCCGGCGTTGGTGGTCGAGGTGTGCAACGTCGACTGGAACAGCCCATTGGGTGCACCGTCGGTCAGGTTGCTGTAGGTGTTGGTGTTGGTCGTCGCTGCGACGTCCCCGGTGAGGTTCAACCCCGGGATCGACGTTCCCACCGCGGTGATCCCCTGGAAGCTCGGGCCGCCGTCGGTGGCCGCCACGGTCGCGGCACCGGTGTTGACCCGGTAGATCGGGGTGCCGGTCGCCGCGCCTGCCGGCGGGGCCGTCGCCCCGACGAAGGCCAGGGCCGGCAGCACCAACCCCACCGCCGATGCCAGCGCGATCGCCCGGCGGCGTACCCGGCCCGGACCGCGACGCGCCGACGGCGTCGTTCCACGACCAGAGAACAACGAAGACCCCATGGCTCCTACTCCCCTGCAACGGCCCCGCCCCCGGAGCACGCTGACCATCGTTGGAAGCGAAGGAGGGCCGGTCTCACCATTGGCTCACCCGGGGGAAAAGGTGACCGAGTCGGCCCCCGGGTTCCACGCCTACCTCTTACGCTTATGCCCTTTGCAACTACTTGATAATGCCTGGTGTGTTTGTACCAGAACGGGCGTGACGGTAGAAGGGACGTATGCGTCTTGTCAAGACTCCAATGGCTATTTGCCTCGACTGTTCACTTCTCGGACGAGTTGCACCTGGGCCCGCGGTCCCACCGCCTGGGTCGCTCGGCCTACTGCTTCGGCGCGTGGACCTCGACGTCGTAGGTCCCGTACAGGCGGGTGCCGTCCGCAGTGCGGGCGATGACGGCGAAGTGCGTGGGTCCGGGAGTCAGAACGGTGGTGCTCACGAACGTCGACACCCCGGTCCGCCGCAACGGGAGCTGGCGGGTGGGACCGTCGTCGCGGCTGGCCGTCAGCACCATCTGCGACACCGGTCGGCGCTCGCTGAAGTAGTCGAAGAACTCCACGCTGACACGGTCGCGCGGTGAGCGGGCCGGCGCGACGGTGAGCCGGATGAAGCCGTTGTCGGGGAGCTGCACGGTGTAGCGAACCGGCTTCCCGGGGAGCTGCTCCAACGACAGGAACAGCGGTGGGCTGGTGAGGTGGAGCTCCAGGGGCACCACGCGCGACTGGTCACCGTGCTCGGTGATCGCCGAGGCCTGCCAGCGCCCGGCGAACGTCATGTTGTCCCCCGAGCCGATCCAGGTCCCCGGAGACCTCCCGCGCCGGAGCGGCAGCGTGGTGGCCTCGACTCCCGGATCGTCGAGCGGGACGAACCGCAACGTCACGCGCCTGGCGCGCACCGGGTCTCCCGTGTCCGCCTCCGTCAGCCGGAGGTCGAAGTGGTTCGGCCCGGGCACCCCCCACTTCGTCTCGAGCCGGGCCTGGACGGTCCCCGACGCGTCGACGCCCGACACCGTGAGACCCAGGGGGGTGGCCTCGACGGGTGGCGACAAGCTCCCCAGCAGCGCGGCAGCACCGATCGCGACGACCGCGAAGCTCAGCTCGCCCAGGGAGACGCGTCGCAACGGACCGAGCGTCCTCTCCGCGGCGGGCACGCTGCGCAACCGGTTCCGCAGGGCGAGCAGCGCGATCGCGGCGACGAGCGCGACCTTGACCAGAATCGCTTGGCCGTAGCCGGTCGAGAAGAGCTCGTCCCACGTGTGGATGGCGACGATGCTGCGCCAGACGCCGGTCGCGACGACGACCGCCAACGCGATCGCGGCGACGCCGGAGAACCGGCGCACCGCCCGCGCCTTCTCCGGGGACGGCGCGCCACGGATACCGAGAAGGAGTGCGGCGAGGCCACCGATCCACACCCCGGCCGCGGCGAAGTGCGACCACTGCCCCGCGGTCGTGACCCAACGCGTCCAGCCGGACGACGTCGCGGCATGCCCCGCCGAGACGTGGATGGCGATCATGACGGCGGCGGCCGTGGCCGCGGTCGCGAGCGCGAGACGCGCCGCGGCCGGAGAACGGGCGCGCCGCGCCGCGAGCAGCGCCACACCCGCGATCCCCAGCGTGACCGCGCGCCCTTCGAACGCGCGACCGGCGTACGTCTGGAGGAAGTCTCCGAAGGGAACGGCCGCGCTCGCGCGTTGGGCAGAGGTCAGCACCGCGAGACCGACGACTGCGATGAGCCAGGCAAGCGCGGCCAGTGGGATCCCGCGATCCGCGCCGGCGTACCCCACCGCGCCCGCGCACGCGGCGCCGAGCAGCGCGATGACGCCGAGGAGGAAGACGAAGCGTCCGACGACCTCCACTGCTGACGCGCTCGGCGCGCGATTGTCCCCCGCGACCGCGGCGAGCTGGCTCTGCTCGGGAGTGACGCCGACACCGAAGGAGTACGCGCCGGCAGTGGGATGGCCGTCGACACGGGACACCACGCGCCAGTCGACCGTGTAGACGCCCTTGGCCAGCGCCGGGACATGCACCGACAGCGAGCGGGGATCGCCGGGCTCGGGGACCGGGACACCGACCGCGACCGGTTCCCCGTGCGGGCCCGTGACCTTGATCGTCGCCAGGGACAGCTCCGGCTCCTCGGAGAACGCGAGCGTGAGGGCGGTCGGCGAGTCGTCGATGCCCGAGCCCGCGGTGGGGTTCGAGCGCACGAGCACCGCGTGCGCGCCCGCCGGCGAGACGCTGCCGAGGAGGACGGTGACGACGACCGCGGCGGCGGCGAGAAGTCGGAGTGGTGTCTTCAGGCGCCGCGCCCCATCCGAGCCGATCGGACGGCGATCACGACGCTCACGACCACGGCGACCGCGCTCAGCGCGAGCGCCACCACCGCGAGCACGTCCGTGCTCGAGTCTCCGGCGCCCGACGCGCCCGAGCCCGTCCCGGCCGCGGCCGTCGCGGTGCGGGCGGTCGCGGGCGGGGGGAACTCGACGTCAGCCGCGTCGGCGACGCAGTCGAAGGTCGCGTCCGAGCACGTCGCGTTGATGTCGACGGTCTGACCCGCGAGCGTGCCGCCGATGCGGAACGAGTAGGTGCCCGGCTGGGTCGGGACGAGGTCGGCGCTGTACACGCCGGGCGCGCCCGGCGCGAGCGGCCGGGTCACGGTGGCGTCGCCGAACGAGACGGTCGTGGTCAGGTCGGCGCGCGGATCGACCACCGGGCGGCCCTGTCGGTCGAGCGCGGTGATCTGCACCGCGTTTGCCAGCCCGGCGTACGCCGGCTCGTCGCGCCATCCGACGCTGACCGTCAGGTCTCCCACGGGCTTCGTGACGTGGGCGCCCGCTCCCGGTGCCCTCGCGACCACGACCACGCCGACCGCGCACACGACCAGGAGGAACCGACGCATACGGAAAATCCTAGACGCCGGTGCCCGTGACCGATCGGCGCTCCGCGAGCCTTGACTTTGCGCATTTCGGGGTGTTAAGCCATGAACCTCAGTTTGGGGCTGGAATCCAATGCAATCACACAGATTGTCTGGATAGGGCAACGCGGTCCGGATGATCGTGTGACGGGAGGAGCAGGGCGAATGGGCGGGTCCTTGGTTCTGGCCGGCTCGGCGTGGCGGCGTACGCGCGTCGCCCGGGTCATTGTGGTGGTGTCGGTGGCCCTGCTCGTCGCCGCGATGCTGATCGCACGCACTGGGCTGCCGTCGGGCGCGACCTCCGACGCCTCTCCCTACACCGTCCCCCAGGTGGTCGACGTCAACCCCGACCCCAACATCGTCGAGACGACGATCGTCGCCGACGAGCTCCAGATCGCCGACATCGGTGACGGTCGCACTGCCAAGGGTGCGATGGCGTACAACGGTTCGATCCCCGGACCGGAGTTCCACCTCACAGTGGGCCAGCGGGTGATCGTCCATTTCGAGAACCACCTCGACAACGAGGACACGGCGATCCACTGGCACGGCATCGAGCTGCCGAACAAGTCCGACGGCACCCCGCTCACGCAGAACATGGTTCCGCCGGGCGGGTCCTACCTGTACGACTTCGTGGTGACGCGACCCGGCGTCTACTGGTACCACCCGCACCACCAGTACTCCACCAACCAGGTCGTCCGCGGCCTGTACGGGGCGCTCATCGTCGACGACCCGAACGAGGCCCCGCTCCAAGCGAACGGGACCCTCCCGTCGCCGGCCGACACGCACACGCTGATGCTCAGCGACCTCACCATCTGCAAGGCGCCCGGCACGAACGACACGGCCAACTACGACCCGTCGCTGCCGTGGGTGGGCGGCGGTCCGCTGCCGGCCCAGGGCGCGCCGCATCCGAACGCCCTGTGCGACACCCCGTTCGACAAGGACGGCAATCCGACCAACACACCCCTGCCCGAGGGATGGATCGCGAACGTCACACCCCCCAACGCGGCGATCGTGAACGAGGGGCAGACCGTCATCACCAACGGCATGAACGTCGGCGCTCGGGCCGGAACCCCGGACGCGCCGGGCGCGCTCGCCGGCAACGCCCACCTCCTCGACGTCAGACCGGGACAGGGGGTGCGACTCCAGCTCATCGCGCCCACGCAGATCCGATACATCAGGCTCCGCCTGACGCTGAGCGACGGGACGTTCGTGCCGCTCGTGCGCGTCGGTGGCGAGGGGGGTCTCCTCGATGCCGCGGTGCTCGACGGCGGCGTGCAGAGCGGCTTCGACTTCAAGTACAACTCGGGTGAGATCCTGCTCGGCCCGAGCGAGCGGGCCGACGTCGTCGCCGCGTTCCCGGCCAACGCCACCGGAGTCGCGACGCTCTGGACCGAGGACTTCCAGCGCCTCGGCGCCGGCTTCACCGACATCCCGACCGTTCCGGTCGCGCACTTCAACATGACGGGTTCGCCGGTCAACCCGCCGTACACCATCGCCGCCGGGACTCCGCTGCGCGACGCCACGGGTGACACGATCCCGCTGCTGACCCCCTCGGACGTGAACGGGACGGTCGAGAACCCGGCGACGTTCTCGCCGCCGAAGACCGGGAACGGGACCAACGCGATCACGCTCGGCCTGTTCAACGTCAACAACGTCACCGGAGTGCACTCACCCCCCGGCGACTACGCGTCCGCACCGCACCAGGCGTCGGCGCGCTACGTCAAGATCGGCGACACCGTCGAGCTCCAGGTGACGAACACCTCGGGCCTCCACCACACGTTCCACATGCACGGGTTCTCGTTCCAACCGGTCACGCTGACCAGAGCGAACAACCCGACGTTCACCTTCCCGCCCGAGTACGTCGACGCCGTCGACGTCCCGCCCAACGTCACCCTGACCTACCGGTTCAAGGTGGAGGACCGTCCCCAGGCGGACGGCGTGACCCCGGGCGGTGCGGCCGGCCGGTGGGTCTTCCACTGCCACATGTTCATCCACGCCCACTTGGGCCTGATCGCGGAGCTCGTGGTCACCGGCCCGGGCGGCAACGAGCGTCCCTACGTCGACATGACTCCCACGCTCGTGCAGGCGAACGAGGGCGACGTCGCCTCGGTGTCCGGCAAGGTCCTGGATCCGGACAACGACCCGGTGACCATGAGCGCGAATGTGGGCCAGGTCGTGAACAACGGTGACGGCACCTGGACCTGGACGCACGACACCTCCGGGGACTCCGGGACCCAGCGGGTGTTCATCACCGGGACCGACCCCGGGGGCCTCACCGGCCAGGTGCCGTTCGACCTCGACGTCGCCCCGTCCGCCAACCACGCGCCGACGATCACGGCCTCGCCCAACCCGGCCACGGTCACCGTGGGCGAGACCTCGGTGGTGGATCTGACCACGGGCGACTCGGACGGCGACCCGGTGACGACGTCGATCACGTCGGGTCCGGCGTTCGCTTCCATCGTCGGTGGCGACCTGCAGCTCTCGCCGGGCGCGGGAGACGTGGCCGGCTCGCCGTACACCGTCACGGTCCAGGCCGACGACGGCACCGACACCTCGAGTGTGAACGTGACGGTGAACGTGGAGGCGGCGAACCAGCCACCGACGATCACGGCCTCGCCCAACCCGGCGACGGTCACCGCGGGCCAGACCTCGGTTGTGGATCTGACCACCGGGGATCCGGACGGCGACCCGGTGACGACCTCGATCACATCGGGCCCGGGCTTCGCGAGCCTGGTGGGTGGCGACCTGCAGCTCTCGCCGGGCGCGGGAGACGTGGCCGGCTCGCCGTACACCGTCACGGTCCAGGCCGACGACGGCACCGACACCTCGAGTGTGAACGTGACGGTGAACGTGGTGGCGGCACCTCCGGAGGGAGGCGTCTTCGGGGACTTCAACGGCGACGGTTCGGCGGACTTCGCGGTCTTCCGACCGTCCAACAGCCGGTGGTACATCAACGGCATCGCCGGCTCCACCCAGTGGGGCAAGAGCGGTGACGTGGCCGCCCCCGGTGACTACAACGGCGACGGCACCACCGACATCGCGGTGTTCCGACCGTCCAACGGCCACTGGTACGTGAACGGCATCGCCGGCTCCACCACCTGGGGCAAGAACGGCGACGTGGCGGTGCCCGGTGACTACAACGGCGACGGCACCACCGACTTCGCGGTGTTCCGACCCTCCAACAGCCGCTGGTACATCGACGGCATCGCCGGCTCCACCCAGTTCGGCAAGAGCGGCGACGTCGCCGTTCCCGCCGACTACAACGGCGACGGCACCACCGACATCGCGGTGTTCCGACCGTCCAACGGCCACTGGTACGTGAACGGCATCGCCGGCTCCACCACCTGGGGCAAGAACGGCGACGTGGCGGTGCCCGGTGACTACAACGGCGACGGCACCACCGACTTCGCGGTGTTCCGACCCTCCAACAGCCGCTGGTACATCGACGGCATCGCCGGCTCCACCCAGTTCGGCAAGAGCGGCGACGTCGCCGTTCCCGCCGACTACAACGGCGACGGCACCACCGACGTCGCGATCTGGCGTTCCTCCAACGGCCAGTGGTTCGTCAACGGCATCGCCGGTTCCACCCAGTGGGGCCAGTCCGGTGACGTCCCCGCCCTCCGGCTCCCCGGATCCGCCTGACCGGACCCGGCCGCGGTCCGAACGCTCATGACTCCCGGCATCCGCCGGGAGTCATGAGCGCGAGGGCGACCATCCGGCCCCGGCAGCCGGAGCGGCAACGTCACGGCGGCGCGGCCTGCCGCAGCACGCGGACCATGCCGGCCGCGGCGTGGTCCCACGTCCGCTGGCGCACCAGACGCGTGCCGGCGTCCTGCAGCTCCCGACGGTCCGAGTCCGATGTGAGCAGGTCGGCGATGCTCGCCGCGAAGCACTCGGGCCGGGAGACGTCGACGACCCGAGCGGCGTCGCCGACCACCTCGCGCACGCTCGGCGCGGTCGACGTGATCACGGGCACCCCGGCCACCATCGCCTCGAGGGGCGGCAGACCGAACGACTCGAGCTGCGAGGGGTAGACGAAGACGTCCGCGGCGGCGTACTCCTCCCAGACGCGCTCGTGCGGCACGGTCCCGACGAGCCGGACCCGGTCGCCGAGACGGCACGCGTCGATCCGCGCCCGGAGCTCGGCCGAGACCTCGCCGTCGGACGGATCCCGACCGACGATGCGGCACTCCCAATCGAGCTCGGGACGGTGCCTCCGCAGATGCCCGAGCGCGTCGACGAGGAGGTCCGCTCCCTTGTACGGGAACAGCGTGCTCACGAACAGGATGCTGGGAGCTCCGTGCGGGACGGCTCCCCGCGGCTCGCCCCGAGGTGGCTCGACCCCCTCGGGGACCACGTGCACCCGTTGCGGATCGAGCCCGCGCACGCTCGCCAGCAGCTCGCCCCGCATCCATTCGGTGACGGTCACCACCGCGTCGGCTCGCCGCAGGCTCGGGCCCAGCAGCGACCGGTGGTAGGCGCGATGCGCCGCGTCGACCGGCACCGACCGGTGCTGCGCGCGGATGGAGCTGACGGCGAGCGGTGACTGCACGACCACGACCTGGGGGATGCGCGCGGCCAGCAGCCCCACGTTCGACGGCGTGAGCAGGACGTCCCCGAGCCCGGGCCCGATGCGCACCCCCGCGATCTGCTCGGTCAGCGGCCGCAGGCGCGCGCCGCCCGGCACCGAGAGATCGACCAGCCGGCGCCCGTCGGCCGTCCCTGCGAAGACCGCCCGGCTGTCGCGGCTGCACAGCAGCGTCAACTCGACGTCGGGGCGGCGCGCCAGCGCGTCGACGAGGTTGGCGAGGTAGGTCCTGATCCCGCCTTTGCGCTCGTCGACGGTCCAGGTCGGTACGACGATCCTCATCGGCCTCGGCCGGCTGCCATCATGCACCCATGCAGCGGTGGGCCCGCGAGTGCAACTGGGCGTTCTTCATCGGTCCCGACAAGGCCGGGTCGTCGTGGATCCAGGCGGTCCTGGAACGACACCCGACCGTCTGCGTGCCGACCTCCAAGGACCTGCACTTCTTCAACCGCTTCCACCGGCGGGGCATCGACTGGTACCTACGCCAGTTCGACCCGGACGAGCACACCACGACCGCGGTCGAAGTGTGCCACGACTACCTCTTCGACGAGCAGGCCGTCGTGCGGATCCTGGACCCGTTCCCGACCGCCAGGCTCGTGGTATGTGCCCGGAACCCGGCCGAGCGCGCGGTGTCCTCCTACCTCTACATGGTGCGCCAGGGGCGGACCCGTCTCGATCTCTCCACCGCGCTGCGGACGATCGACGAGTTGGTCGACCACGGGCGCTATCACACCCACCTGTCGACGGTCCTCGAGCACGTCGACCGTGATCGGCTCACCGTGCTCGACTTCGCGCGAGCTGACCCGCGATCCGGCCGCGTTCAAGACCTGCCTGCTGGCGGGGCTCGGCGCCGAGGCCCAGGAGCTCGCGCCGGAGGACCTCGAGCCGGTCCGGGTCGCGGCCCGGCCCCGCTCGTTCGCGCTGGCCCGGGCCGCGAAGCTCGGTGCCGGTGTCCTGCGGCGCGTGCGGGCCGAGGCGCTGCTCGGCCGGTTGAAGTCCGACCCCGCCGTCGAGCGGGCCCTCTTCAGCACGTATCGAGCCGACGAGCGACCGGTCATGAGTACGGGCGATTTGTGCTATCTTCGTGCGATTCTGGAACCAGACGCTCGGGCGCTCGACGCCATGTTGGGCACCAGCTTCCGGCAGGACTGGTGGCATGAGAGCAACGTTAACGGACCCGAGCGTCCCTGATGACGGCCATGCCGAGCCCGATCGCGGGGCGCGGGCGCGCCGGTCGGACGGGTCAGCGTCCTCGAGCTCCTCCGGGTAGGTCTGCGGACCGTCGGTCCGCACAAGCGGTCGGTGGTGTGGCTGAGCATCTTCGCGATGGTGTCGGCACTGATCGAGACGGCCGCGCTCTACCTCATCGGTCGGATGGCGGTCGGGCTCGCCGAGGGCGCCACGTCCATCGAGATCAACTTGGGGCCGCTCGCTCCCCACCACATCTCGCTCGAGAGCGTGGTGATCGCGGCATCCGTCTTCGTCGTCGCCCTCGCCCTGTCGTCCATCCCCCTGGGTTGGAGCGCGGCGCGGGTGAGCGACCGCACGCTCGTCCGCCTGTACTCCCGCTTCTCGAACGCGTATCTGAACGCCGAATGGAGCGCACGCGCCGACACCCGCGAGGGGTACCTCCAGGCGATGTTCGGCGAGTACGCCCAGCGAGCCGAACGGCTCGTGCAGCAGATCTCCCTGATCATCGCGGCGCTCTGCGGGATCGTCGTGCTCTCGGTCGCCGCGCTCGTGATCTCGCCCCTCCCGGCCCTGCTCGCGGTGCTCGGGGCGGTGGCGATCGGGCTGTTGCTGCGACCCTTGAGCAAGGCGTCCAAGCGCGGCGCGGTCCGGTACGAGACGGTCGGCAAGCGTTTCGCGTCCATCGCGGCGCAGACGGAGCGGGTCGGCAGCGAGATCAGCGTGTTCGACGTCGGGCCGGCGATGGCCGAGCGCCTCGAGGTCGAGTACCGGCCGCTGGCGGGGGCGCTGCGGAGCGTGCGGCGGCTCCAGCCCATCGTCCCCATCCTGTACCAGTGCGGAGTCCTCGCGGTGCTGGTCGCGGTGCTCGGATGGCTCATGCTCTCCGGCCACCCGGACGTCGCGGCGATCGGACCGGTCGTGCTGCTGCTCGTGCGAATGGTCGGGTACGCGAAACAGCTGCAGAACAGTGTCCAGAACGGCATCGAGTTCGCGCCCTATGCCGTGGCGATGGAAGAGGAGATCGAGCGCCTCGATGCGCACCCTCGCCGCCGCGACGGGATCGACGTCGTCGAAGCCACGCCGATCACCCTGCGTGACGTCTCGTTCGCCTACGTCCCCGGGCATCCGGTGCTGCACTCGGTCGATCTGACGATCACCACCGGCGAGTCACTGGGCGTGATCGGGCCGTCCGGTGGAGGCAAGACCACGCTGGTCCAGCTCCTCCTCGGGCTCCGGCAGCCGACGGAGGGCCGCGTGCTGGCCGGGGGCACCGACCTCGCGCGCGTGCGACCGTCGACGTGGGCCGAGCGCGTCGCGCTCGTGCCTCAGGACAACGAGATCATCTACGGCACCGTCGCCGACAACATCCGCTTCTTCCGCGAGCGATTCTCGGACGCCGCGGTGCGCGCGGCGGCTGTCCGGGCGCACCTGCACGATCAGATCGAGGCGATGTCGGACGGATACGACACGGTGATCGGTCCCGGCGCGCACACGCTCTCCGGGGGTCAACGCCAACGTCTGGGCATCGCCCGCGCCCTACTCGGTGACCCGGCGCTGCTGATCCTCGACGAGCCCACGAGCGCCCTCGATCCACTGGCCGAACGGATGGTGCTCCAAACCCTGCGGGACCTTCGCAGCACCACCACGATGGTCGTGGTCGCGCACCGGGGGTCGACGCTCGAGGTCTGCGACCGCGTCGTCTCGATCGACGACGGAACCCTGACCAAGCTCACCGACGAGAGCGAACCGCTGGTCGCTCAGGGCGCGCGGAGGCGTCGGGGTTCCTGGCCGCCGGTCCGAGAGGCCTGAGTGGTGCAGCTCTTCGCGATCGCCGGCGCGCCAAAGGCCGCCACGACCGCTCTCGCCGACGCGCTCGCGCGGCACCCGGAGATCGCATTCTCGATCCCGAAGGAGCCGTACTGGTTCGGGTCGGACCTGGCGCCACTGCGGAGGCCTCATGGCATCCGTACGCGCGATGACTACCTCGCCTGCTTCGACGACCGTTCGAAGCCTGCGGTGCGCTGGCGGGGTGAGGCGTCGACGCTGTACCTGAGCTCACCCGACGCGATCGCCCGGTTGGACGAGGAGGAGGCCGACGCACTGGTGATCTGCGTCGTGCGCAACCCCGTCGAGCTCGCGGACGGCTTTCACATGCAGATGGTGTACGCCGGCTTCGAACCACTCACCGACTTCGGTGAGGCCTGGCGAGCCCGCGAGGACCGGGTCCGGAACCCGGTCGCGGGCTGCCCCGTGCCGAGACTCCTCCAGTACGAGCGCATCGCCGCCGTCGGGCAGCAGGTCGAGCGGGTCAGAGACCAGGTGGGCGCCGCCCGAACTCATATCATCGTGTACGACGACCTGATGGAGGACATGGGCTCCGTGCTGGACGACCTCGCCGCGCGACTCGGCCTGTCCAGCGCGCTCGCGGATCCGGGCCGGCGCAACACCGCGATGGTCATGCGGTCGCCGCGCCTGGCCCGCGCGCTGCGGTCGGCGGCGGGCCGGCGCGCCGCACGCCTGGCCAAGACCAGGCTGCCCCGAGGGGTCACGCGCCGGCTGGTCGTTTCGAAGGACCAGCTGCTGAAGCAGGCCCAAGTGCGCCGCCCACTTCCCCCGCCGCTACGTGAGGAGCTCGTGGAGGTGTTCCGACCGGAGGTGCGCCGTCTCGAAGCGGTGCTCCGTCGCGACCTCGGACACTGGCTGGAGCTGCGTCAGCCGCAGCGCACCGCCTGACCATGACGTCGTCGCCCGTCGCGACCGAGATCCGCTCGCGGAACCGTCTCGCGGAGGGCACCTGGACGGTCGGGTTCGCGGGTGTCCTCGGGATCGTCCTGCCGCTCTCGATGATGGACAGCCCGACCGCACCGTTCCGGTCCTCGAACCACGCGCTCGGTGTTCCTCCTGTGCGTGTTCTCCGCCGCCCGGCTCGGTGCCCTGGTCGGCCGCGCGCGGCGCGAGTACCTCACGATCACCTTCTACCTCTTCGTCTACGTGTGGTTCGGACTCGCGGCGACGGTGCAGGTCGACGCGAACTACTTCCAGTTCCCCGAGTACTTCCTCGGCCGGGGCTTCGACCAGTCCACCCGCCTCACCGCGACCACCATGATCTGGAGCGGGGTCCTCGCCTATGAGCTCGGCCTCCGGCTCGGGCGGGGCCGGCCCGGGCGTCCGATCGCTCGCCGTCGGGTCCGGCCGCTCCGGGTCCAGGCCCTCGGCGCGGCGGGGCTGCTCGCGAGCGCGCTGGCCCTTGTCCTCGGCGGCGCGGCCGCGGTGCTGTTCACGTCGCGCCAGGAGTTCTACGACACGTTCGGAACGCGGGCCCAGGGCGGGTACGCCTCCTTGACCTCGGACGTGTTGCTGCGGCTCCCGGTCTTTGTCGCCGCGATCCTCCTCGTCTACCTCTACCGCCAGCCCGGAGGTCTCAGCTGGCCGCGCGCACCGCTCGCTCGACGGGTCCTGGTCATCACGGTGGTCGTGACCGCGCTGGTGATCAACAACGTCACGTCCAGCACCCGGGCCGTCGCGGGCGCACTCGTGTTCGCGCTGCTCTTCGCCTGGCTCCGCCCACATCAGAAGGCGGTCAGCCGGCTGGCGTTCGTCGCCATTCTGGTCGGAGTCTTCTACGTGTACCCGTTGGCGAACAGCTTTCGACGCGCGGATCCGGTCGTGTCGCAGACGGAGCCCTCGACGAGCCTGCACCACGACCTGCTGTACGCGGCCGGCTTCGGCATGTTCGCCCAGGTCCACACCGCAGTGGAGTACGTCGACGCCAACGGGCACACGTTCGGACGGCAGCTGCTCGGCACCGCCCTGTTCCTCGTCCCCCGCACCATCTGGACGGACAAGCCCGTCGACACCGGCGACATGATGCACGACGCGCTCGGCTACCCCCAGCAGCTCAACGAGTCCAGCCCGCTCTGGGCCGAGTTCTACATCGACGGCGGCTTCGCCCTCGTCGTGATCGGCTTCGCGGCGTACGGCGCGCTGACCGCGCGCCTGCAGCGCCGGTTCGACGCCTCCGATCCGTTCTCGTTCGGCGCGGTGCTCGTTCCGCTCCTGGCCGGGTACCAGCTCTACATCCTCCGGGGCTCGCTGCTGGCGGCGACACCACGCCTCGCGGTCCTCGTCGCCCTCGTCTTCGTCACCACCGCGCGCGTCCACACCACCGAGAGCGACACCGCGCCGCGCGACCACGCGCTCGTGTGACCGGGAGAACCGGTCCGCGCGTCCTGGTGGTCGGCGCCCGGACGCACGGGCACCGCAGCTTCGCCTCCGCCCTGGCGGCGGCGCTCGAACGTCGCGGGGCGTCCTTCGACCACATCGAGGTCGAACGCGCGCTCTGGAACCGGGCGTTCGGCTACACGATCCAGCGCGCCCACGGTGCCGACTTCGAGGCCGTCCGCCGCCAGATCGCGCTCGACGTGCAGCTGCACTCCCTCGCCCGGACCTCGATGAGCGAGTACGACGTCGTCCACGTCGTTCCACCCGGGTTCGCGCACGCCTTCGCCCGGGTCGCGCCGTCCTCGCGCGCCACCCTGAGCGTCGGCATGGACTGCACCGCCGAGCTGATGCGCGACGAATTCGGGAGCAGCGCCTGGCAGGAGTCGGTCCGCCACCGCATCGACCGGACGACCTTCGAGCGGGCGGTCCACGTCGCCTGTTACAGCGACTGGGCACGCCGCTCGCTCCTCGAGCACTACCGCCGCGACCCGGAGCTGACCGATGTCGTCGCACCGTCGGCGCCGGTGCCCGAGCGGTGCCCCGGTCGCGTCCCCCTCGAGGTACCCCGGATCGGCCTGGTGGGTGCGCCGTGGATCCGCAAGGGAGGCGATCGCCTCCTCGACTGGTTCACACGCGGCCGCCTCGGGCGTTCCGAGTTGCACTTCCTGTGCCGGGATGCCCCGGCCGCGGCACGCGCCGTTCCCGGCGTGTTCGTCCACGAGCCGATGCCCCGCTCGCGGGTCCTCGGGGAATTCCTCCCGTCGTGCGACATCTTCGTGTTGCCGACGCGGCGGGACCAGTCGCCGTGGGTGCTGGCCGAGGCCGCCGCGGCCGGGCTCCCGATCGTCGCGTCGCGCATGGGCAGCATCGAAGAGCTGGTCGTGCAGAACATCTCGGGCTTCGTGCCGGCACCGGACGACGACGACACGTTCTGCGCATCCATCGCCCGTCTGGTGGGCGACGCCGCGCTGCGTGCCGCGATGGGCGAGGCCGCGCACGCCCATGCCGCGTCCCATCTCGACGAGCGACGGAACTTCGACGTGTTCGCCGAGCGTGTCGTGGGGCTCGCGGGCGGCCGCTGACGGCGGAAGACCCGTCAGCCTCCGAGCCGACGCACGATCCCTCGCCCCCGCCGGCGTGCGAGCCCGCGCGCCGCCCGGGCCAGCTCCGACGCCGAGAGCTCGAGCCGGCGGCGGGCGAACACCTCGGGGTGCACGAGATCGATGAACCCGACCGGGGCCGGCCGGAGCTCGGGGCGCGGAGCCGTCGCCGCGTACACGAGGATGTTCTGGCGGTACCAGGGCTCGACGTCGACCCGATCCCACAGCGCCGGGCGCACGAGCTCGTAGGGGGCGTACCCGTGCTCGGCGAACTCGGCGGCCCAGTACGACTGCCATTGCTCGTTCTGGTGCTCCCGCCCACCCTGGCCCGGGATCGCGGCCGAGAAGAGCACCAGGTCCGACCACGACACCAACGCCTCGATCACGCGCGCGCCGGCCTCCGGCGGGAGATGCTCGAGCGCTTCGACGGAGATGGCGAGGTCGAACCGCTCGGGGCCGACGAGCGCGGCCAGGCCCTCTCGCGACGACTCGGCGAGGTCGTAGCTGCGAAAGTCGACCGGATCGTCGTGCTCGAAGGCGCCGGCATTCCACGGGCCGTCGATGCCCACAGTCGTCGTCGCCCCCCGCTTCCGGCATGCCCGCAGCCACTCGCCACGTCCGCACCCAGCGTCGACAACGCTTCGCCATGGCCCCAGACCGTGCCCACCCAGCACGTCGAGCACCGCGGCCGCGGAGCGCTCGGAGCCGGACCCGTAGGCATCGTAGAACGCGTCCGAATAGGCACCGGAACGAGCGATCCGAGTCATTCAGGCTCCTCGCCGCGCGGTCGGAGAACGTTCCCCGACTGCGTCCGTCTCGCGTGCACCCACGGATCCGTCGCCGAGCAGGGCGTCGAACCGAGCGGCCTTGTCGTCGACGTCGAACGTCGCCTCGGAGTAGCGCCGCGCCGCCGCCGCGAACCGGGCGCGCTGCGCCGGGTCGTCGGCCAGCGCGCGCGCCGCGGTTCGCATCGCGTCGACATCGGGGGCGATCACCACGCCCGCATTCGCCTCCTGCGCGACGACCCGCGCCGCGCCGTTCTCCTCCGGTATCGCCGCGAGGATGGCGCGTCCCGCGCAGAGGTAGCTCAGAACCTTCGAAGGCACCGAGAACGCTCCGGCGCCGGCGTCGAGCACCGCCACGAGGACGTCGGCGGAGGCCAGCACCTCCGCCAGCCGGTCGTGGGGCTGGAACGGGAGGAGGACGAGGTTCCCGAGTCCCCGCGCGGCCCGCGCCTCGGCGAGCCACTCCGCGCCCACTCCTTCGCTGACGACCACGACCTGCGCCTCGGGGAGCTCCTCGGCCAGCGCCACCAGCAGTTCCGCGGGGTGCTTGCGACCGAGGGTGCCGGCGTACAGGTACACGAATCGCTCGGGGTCGAGACCGTGCTCGCGCGCCCACGGGTTGTCCTTGGGTCGGAGGGGGAGGTCGTCGACCACGGCCCAGTTGCGGATCACGGTCGGCGAGCTCGCTCCCGCGTCGAGCACCGCGGCGACCAAGCCCTCGTCGATGACGACGACCGCGTCGGCGTTGCGGATCAGCCCGTGTTCGAGCAGCCGCAGCCACGAGCTGCCGATCCGCGCCGGTCCGCGCAACGACTGCTCGGCGAGACCCGACTGCAGATCCTGGAGCCACAGCACCCAGCGGGCCCTCCGGAGGCGAGCCGCGAGCGCGATCAGCGCCAGCGAGATCCGCGGCACGTTGCTCGTGAGCACCGCGTCGGGTCGGCTCCGCCATACGAGGCGCGCCGTTCGCAACCCGTAGACGACCTCGGAGCGCACCCGCGACACGAGGCGATACTTCTCGAACGACCCCCCGCTGTCGACCGGGACCGCGGTGACTCCCTCACCGCCGCGGAGGTCGCCGTGCGGCGTCAGATTCGACGAGCACCAGGTGTGCGTGACCGCGTGCCCTCGGCGGGCCAGCGCGCGCGACAGGTCGAACTGGAGGCCATGACCGGCGAAGTCGACCACAAGGTAGTGGGTCATGTCGTCGTACCGATGCCTCACCCCGTCGACGCAACGTGTCGCCTGCCAGGACGTCCGGCGATGCAGCGTACCTGGGTTGTCTCTCGCGGACGGCCGGGCGGGCACGCCCGTCCCGTCACCGCTTTCCGATGTCCGATCCCCGGACCGAGGTGGGCAGGTAGTCGTCGTGTTCCGGCCGGTGGGGAGCCAGCCCGTTGCCCAGATCGGCGTTCGGGTCGCGGCGGTAGCCCCCCCGCTGGTACATGTAGCCGTAGTCATCGCCGTCGTCGCGCTTGTGGCCGGCTGAGGTGTTGACCACCGCGCCGATGACCGGGGCGTTCGCCTGCTTCAGGAGGCGCACCGCCCGACGGATCGGGCCCTGGCGGGACACCGCGTCGTTGGCCAGGAACAGCACGCCGTCCACGTGCCTGGTCAGCACGGCGACGTCGCTCACGGGCAGGACCGGGGCGCGTCGACCAGGACGTAGTCGTAGCGCTCTCGCAGCTGGCGGAAGACCTCGCTCGCGCTCCTCGAAGCAAGCAGCTCCGGCGGGTTCAAGCGCGTCGTGCCGGCCGGCAGCACCGACAACAGGCGCTGGCCCTCGATCGCGGCCGAGTCGTCGGCGGCGGCCATGGGCGGCAGCACGGACAGCAGGCGTTGCGCGTCGATGGCAACCACCGCGTCGTCGACCGGGAGGTCGCCGGTGATGACCGAGGCCAGCCCGGGGTCGTTGGCGACGTCGAAGAACTCGTGCAGTCGGTGGTGGCGGAGATCGCAATCCACGACGAGCACGCGGTTGCCGTCCAGCGCGAGGGCCACGCCAAGGTTCGCGACGGTGGTGGACTTCCCCTCGCCGTGCTTGGCCGACGTCACCATGACGACGCGCAAGGCCCGGTTGAGGCCTTCGAACTGCACCGACGTGCGCAGCATCCGGTACGCCTCGGACACCGCGGATCCCGTTTCGCCCAGCACGACGGCACGCGAGTGGCCGGCTCGCCTCCCGCGGCGCCTGGGGACCACTCCGATGACGGGCCACCCGGTGATCCGCTCGAGCGTCGACACGGAGGTCAGGCGATCGTCGAGCATCTCGCGCAGGAACGCGACGCCGATGCCGAGGAGCAGTCCGACCACGACCGCCAGCACGAGGTTGCGTGCCGGCTTCGGGGCGTAGGGGCTGCCCGGGACCTCGGCCGCGGAGATGATCTGGGCCCCGCCCGTGTCGATGCCGCTCAGCGCGAGCTTGAGGCTCGCCTCTTGGTCCTTGGCGCTGTCGAGCCGGTTGACGATCGGGTCACGGTCGGGCTGGAGATGTGCCTCGACGGCCGAGCGGCGGGCCACGAGCAGGTTCACGTCCTGAGGTGTCAGGGCAATCGCGATCTGCGCGTCGATCTGGTCGAGGGGTGCATCGAGCGCGTTCAGCTGCGCGGTCAGGTCGTCGACTTCCTTGGCCACCTGGTTGGCGGCATGCGTGTACTCACCGCTGAGCTGCTCGCGCCGCGCATGGACGTAGGCCGCGGCGTAGACGTTCGCGATCTTCGCCGCCCGCTTCGGGTTGGGGCTCGACGCCCGGATGCTCACGACCTCACTCTCGCGGTCGGCCTCGTCAACCAGGCCGACCGTCACCGCGGGTGCGAAGCCGAGCTGCTTGCGCACCGCGTCGCGGACCGACCGGGACTTCATGTACTCGATCTCGGTCTGGACGTTGACCGGGATCGCGTTCTGGTTGGCGGCGGGCGTCGAGCTCATTCCGGCGAGGATCTGCTCGGCCGTGGAGGGGCGCAGCAGCACCTCCGAGCTGGCGTGGTACTTGTTGGTCTGCATGACCGTGTAGGCCGCGGTCACCGCGACGACCAACAGGACGACCATGAGCACCGTCCACTTGCGGCGACGGATCACGTCGGCGTACCGGCGCAGGTCGAACTCTTCCGGGCCGAGGGAGGGGCTGGAGGTCTCCATCGTGGAGTCTGCGGTGTCCATCGTGGGATGGCGCGATCAGCCGGTCGAGATCTGGGCGTGGATCCACTCGTAGGTGGCCCGGAGCCCGTCGGCGAGCGGCGTCGTGGGGCTCCACGAGAGGAGCTCGGTGATCAGCTCGTTGTCACTGTTGCGACCCCGCACGCCCTGCGGTGCGGTCGGGTCGTAGCTCCGCTGCAACCGCACGTCGGCGATGTCCTCGACCATCGTCACGAGATCGTCGATGGCGACGAGCTCTGCGGAGCCGATGTTGATCGGCACCGTGACGTCGCTCTTCATCAGCCGGAGCGTACCCTCGATGCAATCGTCGACGAAGGTGAAGCTCCGCGTCTGCTTCCCGTCGCCCCAGATCTCGATCGAGTGGTCGCCGCTGATCTTCGCCGTCGCGACCTTGCGACAGATTGCGGCCGGAGCTTTCTCCCGACCTCCCTGCCAGGTGCCCTGCTGGCCGTAGACGTTGTGATACCGCGCCACCCGGGTCTCCACGCCGAAGTCCTCGTGGAAGTGTCGGCACATGCGCTCGCTGAACAGCTTCTCCCAGCCGTACCCGTCCTCGGGATCGGCGGGGTAGGCATCGCTCTCCTTGAGCGCGAGGACGTTCGGGTCTCGTTGTCGGTCGGCGGCGTACACGCACGCCGACGAGGAGTAGAAGTACCGCGCGACCTCGGCATCCCTGGCCGCGACGAGCATGTGCGTCGAGGTCAGGACCGACAGCATGCATGCGGCCTTGTTGAGCTCGATGAACCCCATGCCGCCCATGTCGGCGGCGAGGTTGAACACCGTCTCCGTGCCGTCGACGGCCTTCTGGCAGTCGTCGTGGTCCATCAGGTCCAACTGCAAGTTCTCGGCGTCCGCGAACACTTGGAACCACTCGCCCAGCGGCTTGCAGTCGACGCTGCGAACGTCGTAGCCGTCCCGGAGGAGGCGGGCCACGAGGTGTCCACCGATGAACCCTCCTCCGCCTGCGACGAGAACCTTCCCCGGCAGCGTCGTGATCGCGCTCATGCCCCAGTACCTCGTCGCGTGACCCCCGGCTCCTTGAGTGCGGGGACCCGGCCGGCCCGTTTCGTCGCTTGCACAGATCCCATCTCGCATCCTGCCCGGTCGCCGACTCGGGGAGACATATTAGCATGAAATCCCTAAACCGTGCACTCCGTACTGGACGGAGATGAGAGGGAAATGACCGTCGAAATGGTGCGGTGGGGTGGGTCGTCCGGCCCGGATGGCGCGGGCCGCGCGCCCCGCCCGGCCCAGCATCTGGGCGTCATCGCCGCGCTCGCGCTCGCTGCTCTGCACGTTGTCGGCCTGCACCAGCGGTGGCTCGGGACGACCCTCGACGCCGGCCACGTTGCGCATCGTCACCCCGGCGCCGAACGCGCGCACCGGCCCCGAGGTGGACGTGCGCGTCGAACTCGCGCATGCCCGCATCGTGTCCGCCCCGCCGGGCGCCACCCCCGACCCGCGCCGGGGACACGTGCACGTGTCCCTCGACGGGCGGCTCATCGCGATGTCCTACAGCCTGAACCGGCGCCTCTCCGGTCTCGCGCTCGGAGAGCACACCGTAGAGGCCGAGTTCGTGGCCGCCGACCACCTCCCCTTCCGGAATCGCGTCATCGCATCGGTGACGTTCACGGTCGGGTGACCGTCGCACCGATCGGCACCTGCCTACGCTGCGATGATGCCAAGGAAGCCCGGTGGGTGGCTGTTGCTCGCGACCTGCGCGCTCCTCACCACGGTCGGCTGTGGCTGCGGGGGCGCCACGCAGGTGACCGCCCGGGGCGTGGTGCGGTTCTCCGAGGAGTTGCGCGACGGTGTCGTGAGCGAATCGCTCATCGCCTACCCCGACCGCGGCACCACGGTCTGCGCCGGCACCGGTCGCGACAGCGACTTGACCAGCGGCGAGAGCATCATCATCCGCGACTCGAGCGACACGATCGTCGGTACCGGGCAGCTCGAGTCGGGGAAGGCGACCTTCAAGGATGCCTCGACGGGCAAGACCGTGAGGGGAGCGCCGCGCGACCGCACCGGTGTCTCCGGGACCGTCACGTGCACAATGCCGTTCCAGGTCGACGACGTGGACCACGGCTCCAGCTTCTACAGGGTTGCCATCGGCGACCGGGTCCCGCTCTTCCGGGTGGAGCGCTCGCAGCTGGAGTCGATGGTCCTGGAGCCACACGGTTGACGGTCGGGCGCGCGAGCGTCGGCCTCGAGCGCGGTCCCGACGTGCACGGCGCCCCGCGCCGGCGCGGCCGTGCCCGGTGGGTCAGTGATCGTCGGCCCAACTCGCGAACTCGCGGCTCGCCTCGGTCGCGGCCGTGGCGACGACGCCGGCGTCGACGGCCGCGCCCGGCGGCACGGCGAAGCGGAGGGCGAGGACGTAGCGGCCCCCACGCACGAAGACGTCGGCGACCACCAGGCCGGTATCCGTTCGGCGCGCGAACAGAGAGAGCGACTCGTCCCCGCCGTTCTGCACGGTGGGGTTCGCGGTCCGTACGAAAGTGGCACCGTCGCTGGTGAACGTCGAGCTCCGGTGGCAGGTGTTCGCGACGCCCCTGCTCGACGCGAAGGCCTGCTTCGCCGCCTCGTCGCTCGCGAACCCGTACACCGACGCGGTCAACGAGACCCCCGCTCCCGGTTCCTGCAACTCTCGGAACCCGCCCGCGACGGCACGAGGCGCGGGCGACCCGCGACGCCCGCAGAGCGTCGGGAGGTGCCGGCCGGCGGTGCTGCCCTGGCCGGCGACGAGGAAGTCGCCGACGAAGCGGAGATCCTCGGCCGAGACGAGCGCCGGACCGTAGTGGACCTTCGTGACGTCGACGACGCGGACCGGACGCGTGCCGGAGCCACTGCATGCCTGGAGCACCAACGCCGCCATCACGAGGAGGCCCGTCAGACCTCGGAACGCTCGCACGACTCCCTCGCTTCGCCGACGAACACGTTGGAACGTCGGTCACACAATACGCGTGGGGCTGCTCAGCGGCGTCCGGGATGATCGCGGCACGCACCTTCGACTGGAATGCTATTTTGGTGCGCGGCGCAGGACGGGGTGGTGCGAGCGACGACGCGTGCAGCCGATGGATCGACGGGCAATGAGAAGACTGTGGGTGGGAGCGCTGCTCGCCGTCGCCCTGACCGCGTGCGGAGAGGGTGGGAGCTCACATGGGAATGCGTCGTCGGGCCGGCGCGTCCCCGCCGCGAGCCTGGAGCCGCGGTTCCGGAACCGGCCCGAGCCGATCGTCCGGCTGGCCCCGCACGTCTGGCGGGACGCGAAAGGCTACGTCTTCGGGCTCGGGGCGGACTGCCAGGAGTGGATCCAGGCGCATCCCGGGCAGCCCGACGCACGCACCGTCGGGGCGTGCTACTGAGGGCTGGGGCGTCCCGCGTGGGCACGGTGGCGAGATGAGAGCACCGCGGTCGGTGCCGGGCCGCTGGGCTGACGGTACGGCAGACCACCGGGTCGCCGACCGCCGGAGGATCGAGCTGACGGACCCGGGATTGCGTCCGCGCCGATCCATCACGAGGGCGACCCGCATCTCCTGCGCAGCAGGCGAACGTCCTCATCTTCGCCGGCACCGCCGACCCGCTCATCCCGTACCGCGGTGGCCCGATCGGTCCGCTCGGGGACCTGGTGGCACGCCGCGACTCCGCGAGCACCGGGCGCGGCCTGGCCGTGGCCGCGGAGGTCGGCGCAGCCGACTGGGCGTCTGCCAACGGGATCCTCGTGCCGCCCGAGACCGACTCCCTCTCCGGTCCCGGCGACGAGCTGCCGGTGACCCGCGTGCACTGGCACGCCGACGGTCGTCCGACGGTCGACCTCTACCGGATCGACCACGGTGGGCACACCTGGCCCGGCGGGCGCAGTACCTCCCGCCGCGGGTCGTCGGTCGGGTCGCCTCCGCCCTCGACGCGACCGGGATCATGCTCAGCTCGTTCCAGCTCCGCTGACGCGACAGCGTGCCGAGAAGGACGGGCGTCGGTGGAACGCGGACCGGGACCTCTGGCCCTACTTCGTGACCGCCGCGGTCGGTACCGTCGGACCCGGGTCACGGTCTCTTCGCTCGGGATCCCTCCGTCGAGGTTCAAGGAGAACGACATGCGAGCCGTCGTGTACCACGGTCCCGGACGCAAGGCCTGGGAGGAGGTTCCGACCCCGGTCGTCATCGAGGACACCGACGCCATCGTGCGCGTGGACGCGGTGACCATCTGCGGCACCGACCTGCACATCCTGAAGGGCGACGTCCCTGCGGTCACCGACGGCCGGATCCTCGGCCACGAGGCGGTCGGTACCGTCGATGCAGTCGGCACCGGGGTGAAGAACGTCCGTATCGGCGACCGGGTCCTGGTCTCCTGCATCACCGCATGCGGCGCCTGTCGCTACTGCCGAGAAGGCCGCTACGGCCAGTGCCTCGGCGGCGGTGGCTGGATCCTCGGTCACCTGATCGACGGGACCCAGGCCGAATACGTCCGGGTCCCGTTCGCGGACACCTCGACCTACCGTGCGCCGGCCGGCGTGTCCGACGAGCAGCTCCTCATGCTGGCCGACATCCTGCCCACCGGCTACGAGGTCGGCGTACTGAACGGCCACGTCCAGCCCGGCGACGTCGTCGCCGTGGTGGGAGCAGGCCCCATCGGGCTTGCCGCGATCATGGGAGCGCGCCTGTACAGCCCGAGCCACATCGTCGCCATCGACCTCGCGGACTCCAGGCTCGAGGCCGCGAAGCAGTTCGGGGCCGACATCGTCGTCAACAACGGCCGGGAAGACGCAGTCGCGGTGGTCCGCGACCTGACCGACGGGCTCGGCGCGGACGTGTCGATCGAAGCGGTCGGCGTGCCCGCCAGCTTCGAGCTCACCGTCGCGCTCGCCCGTCCCGGCGGCCACATCGCGAACATCGGCGTCCACGGCGAGCCCGCATCGCTGCACCTCGAGGATCTCTGGATACGGGACGTGACGATCACGACCGGGCTGGTGGACACGTTCTCGACCCCGACGCTGCTGCGCCTCGCGCAGCGCGCGCAGGTCGATCCCGGCCGCTTCGTCACCCATCACTTCACGCTCGACCAGTTCGACGAGGCGTACGACGTGTTCGCCAACGCCGCCGACACCGGCGCCCTGAAGGTCGTGCTCACCCGGGTGTGATCTCGGCCCACGCCGGCGGCCGTCGTGCCACCGCGGCTCGCCGATCGGCCGGGTGGAATCTTCGGAGATCGCTCGTGACCTTCGACCCTGGCCGTGACGGCCGGGGTCGGCCAGGCTGGCCCTCATGACCGAACCCTTTTCCCCCGACGAGCTCGGCGCGACCCCGACGATCGAGGTGACGGTGTACCGCGACGGCGACCTGGTCCACCGTGAGCTCTGTGAGACCGAGGCCGAGGCCGATGCGGTCGTCGATCGCTGGTCCGAGGTCGATGGTGTCGAGTGCCAGGTCGACGACCTCTCGGTCCATCACCGCGCGACGGACGTGCTCGAGCCGACGGAAGCCGAGCTGGCCGACGACGATCGTCGCACCGACGGCGCCTCCCGGTAGCGGAACTGGGGACCTTCGCCTCTGGGTCCCGAACGCCGGCCGCCGTACCGTCGAGCCATGGAGCACTCCGACCGCAGCCGATCCCGCCCGCACGGGTGGTCGTTGCCCGTGGGGCGTATCGTCGGCATCGACGTCCGGGTCCACGTCTCGTTCCTCGTGCTGGTCGCGCTCTTCGCCCTCGCGGCGCCGGAGCCGGGTCTCCGGGCGGCCGTCGCCAGCGTGGGATGGCTGCTCGTCATCTTCTCGTGCGTCGTCGTCCACGAGCTGTCGCACTGCGTCGTCGCCCGCGCCGCGGCGCCGAGGTGACGGAGATCCTCCTGTTCCCGCTCGGCGGGGTCTCGAAGCTCCGGCACCTTCCCGAATCACCACGCGACGAGCTCGCGATCGCGATCGTCGGTCCACTCACGAGCATCGGGCTCGGTGTAGGCGCGGCCATCCTGTGTGTCGCGACGAACCAGGCGTTGGTGCCGATCGATCTCGTCGCGGGCTCGTGGCTCGTCCGGCTCGTCTGGCTGAATCTCATCCTGGGCGCGTTCAACCTCCTCCCGGCATTCCCGCTCGACGGCGGTCGCGTGCTCCGCTCGCTCCTCGAGCGCAATCGGGACCTGGAGGCCGCGACTCGTTCCGCAGCCCACATCGGTCGGGTGCTGGCCGTGACCATGATGGTGATCGGGTTGTTCGTCGACGTGTGGCTGACCCTGATCGGAGTCTTCGTCTACCTCGGCGCCTCGGCCGAGGAGGCCGGCACCATCGTCCACGCCCGGCTGCGCGGCCACCGGGTTCGCGAGGTGATGCAACCGGCCGTCGATGCGCTCGCGCCGGCAGTCGTGGTCGACGCCGACGCGGTCCTCGACGACGACCTGCTGCAGCTGGTCGAAGGCTCGCCCGGCCACCGGGTCGCGGTCGTGCAGGGCGGCCGGAGCGTGGGGACCCTGCGCCTCGAGGATCTGGGCCGCTTCGCGGCGCGGATGACACCGACGGAAAGAGCATGAGCATGAGCATGAGCACGAGCACGAGCACAAGCACGAGCACGAACGCGGAGAAGCTCCGGCACTTCGTCCGCGGCTTCGACGAGCTCGGCGTCGGTGACGTCGCGCAGGCAGGTGGGAAGGGCGCCAACCTCGGCGAGCTCACCAAGGCCGGCCTGCCGGTGCCGCCCGGCTTCGTGGTCGTCTCCGGGGCCTACCTCGAAGCGATGGACCGGGCCGGGATCCGGGCCGAGCTGCAGAAGATCTGCGACGGCGGCGACCGGGACGATCCGGCCCGACTGCGGGAACGGGCTGCGCACGGCCGCGACCTGCTGCGTGGCGCGGGGATGCCCGACGACCTGCGTGCCGCCGTGCTGTCCGCCTACCACCAGCTGGGGGCCCGGGTGCGCGTCGCCGTCCGGTCCTCGGCGACGGCGGAAGACGCCGCCGACACCTCGTTCGCGGGCATGCACGAGAGCTTCACGAACGTCGAGGGTGACGACGCGCTGATCGACGCCATACGGGAGTGCTGGCTCTCGTTGTTCGGCGACCGTGTCGTCTCGTACCGGGCGTCGCAGGGCATCACCTCGGAGCCGGCGATCGCCGTCGTGGTCCAGGAGATGGTCGACGCGGAACGGTCAGGCGTCATGTTCGGGGCCGATCCGGCGACCGGCGACCGCGAGCGGGTCGTGATCGAGGCTGCGTTCGGTCTGGGCGAGGTCGTCGTCGGCGGTCAGGTGGAGCCCGACTACTACGTCGCCGCCAAGACCCCGACGCGGGTGCTGTCCGCCCGTGTCGGCCACAAGGCCTTCGCGATCCGGCGGGACGCGCACGGCGTGCAGCAGCGCGAGACCCTGTCGGACGATGAAGCCGACCGACGCGTGCTCTCCGACGCGGAGATCCTCGCACTGGTCGAGCTCGCCACACGAGCGGAGCAGCACTACGGCGCGCCGCAGGACATGGAATGGGCGATCAGCGGTACGCGCATCGCGCTCGTGCAGTCCCGTCCGATCACGACGCTCGACGCGGGCGAGCATGAGCCGCTCGTGCGTGGACGGTCCGCCGCGCCCGGGGTCGCCGCCGGTCCGGTCCGCGTGGTCCACACGGTGGAGGATGCCGTCGCGCTCGTCGCGGGTGAGATCCTCGTGGCTCCGATGACGACGCCCGACTGGGTGCCCGCGATGCGTCGAGCCGCCGCGCTGGTCACGGACGGCGGAGGCGTGACGTGTCACGCGGCGATCGTCGGCCGCGAGCTGGGGCTTCCGTGCGTCGTCGGCGCCCACGACGCGACAAGACTGCTGCGCGATGGCGAGGTGGTCACCGTCGACGGCGGCCGCGGCACCGTCTACGAAGGCGACTGCACCGCGACGCTGGCCACCGCTCCGGTCGCGGTGAGCGCAGGACCCGCTGCGCCGGGCCCCGGGGCCGAGACGATCGCGACGCGCCTCTACGTCAACCTCGCGATGCCCGAGCACGCCGAGGACGTCGCCGCGATGGACGTCGACGGTGTGGGCCTCCTCCGAGCCGAGTTCATGGTCACGGACGCCCTCGGGGGTGAGCACCCGCGCAAGCTGCTGGCGGAAGGGCGCCAGGCCGAGTTCGTCGACCGCATGGCCGGATCGCTGCGCCGGATCACGAGCGCCTTCGCCCCCCGACCCGTCGTGTACCGGACCATCGACTTCCGCACCAACGAGTTCCGCAAGCTCGCCGGTGGCGAGGCCCACGAGCCGCACGAGGCGAACCCGATGATCGGGTACCGCGGCTGCTACCGCTACGTGCGCGAGCCCGACCTGTTCGCCCTGGAGTGCGAGCTCCTCGCGCGGGTGCGGGAGGAGACCCCGAACCTCCACGTCATGATCCCGTTCGTGCGGACGCGCTGGGAGCTCGAGGCGTGCCTCGAGCTGATGGACCGATCTCCGCTCGGGGGCCAGCGCGGCCTGCTCCGCTGGGTCATGGCGGAGGTGCCCTCGGTCATCTACCGGATCCCGGAGTACGCGGCCCTGGGCATCGACGGCGTGTCGATCGGCTCCAACGACCTCACCCAGCTGATGCTCGGCGTCGACCGGGACTCGGAGATCTGCGCCGATCTCTTCGACGCGTCGGACCGCGCGGTGCTCGCCGCGATCCACGACATCATCACGGCGGCCCGCGACGCCGGGATCACTTCGTCGTTGTGCGGGCAGGCGCCGTCGACGAACCCGAGCTTCGCCGAGCACCTCGTGCGCGACGGCATCACGTCGGTCTCGGTGAACCCCGACGCGGTCGGCGCCGCCCGGCGGACGATCGCCGCGGCCGAGCGCCGGATCATCCTGGAGGCGTCCCGTTCAGTGGCTCCGTCCCCGAGCTGAAACGCGCGGCATAGGGCACGAGCAGCGGGATCAGCCGGAAAGCCGGATCGAGGCGCGCCGCCACGCCTTCGCACATCACGACCGTCTTGAGCAGCAGGGCGATGCGACTGGGGAGTTGGAGGTCGCGCCGGCGGACGACGGCCATGAGGTCCTCGACGACGTCGGCGAGGCGCAGATCCTGGAGTGCGACGTCGCGGTAGCGTTCGAGCACCTCGCGCAGATCGTGTTCGAGCCCAGCCCGCGCGGACCCGACATCGGCTATTCCGAGATCGACGAGCGCGCCTGCGAGGGCGGTCGCATCAGCAGCCACCAGCGCGCCGAGCACGGTCACCAAGCTGCGACCGGTCGCCTCGTCCACGGTTCCGACCATGCCGAAGTCCACGAACCCGATCGTCCCGTCGGACTGCACGAAGACGTTCCCGGGATGAGGGTCTGCGTGGAAGAAGCGGTGGACGAACACCATCGTGAGGTACGCGTCGGCGAAGTCACGCGCGACCGCGCTGCGGTCGAGACCGGCCGCCGAGATCCTCGCGACGTCGTCGATCTTGGTGCCGACGATCCGGGTCTCGGTGAGGACCCCGTCCGTCGTGTCGGGCCACACGACCGCCGGGACCACGACGCGCTCCTCGCCGCGGAAGTCCCACGCGATCCGTCCCGCGTTGCGCGCTTCCTGCATGTAGTCGAGCTCGGCGGTGATCGTCGTCGCGAACTCGCCCGCGAGACCCACCGGATCGAAGCGGCGGAGGCGACGGAGCCGACCGGCCGCCGACGCGACCGTGCGCAGCACGTTGAGGTCGACGGCGACCTGCGCCGTGACGCCCGGGCGCCGCACCTTGACCACGACCTCCGTGCCGTCGTAGAGGCGGGCTGCGTGCACCTGACCGATCGACGCGGCCGCGAGTGGCTCGCGGACGAACGCCGCGAACCGGGTCTCCGGGGGCGCTCCCAACTCGCGGACGATCGCGGCCCGGATGTCGGGCCAGGACACACGCGGCGCGGCGTCCTGCAGGCGGCTCAGCTCCCGCTCGTAGCTCGGCGGCACCAGGTCGGGGCGGGTGGACAGGATCTGACCGAGCTTCATGAACGTCGGTCCGAGCGCTTCGAGCGTCCGGCGGAGGCGCCGGGGGCCACGCGACCGCGGCCGGCCGAGGCAACGAGCGACGAGCGCCTCGCCGGCTCCGGCCGAGAGGCCGGAGACGGCGATGGCGACGACCTGGAGCACGCGTCGGGCCCGAGCAAGCATGAGCGGTCGATGGTACGGCGGAGGCCGGACCGCGCCGTTCGCGTCAGCCGGCCCCCTCGGCGAGCTCGATCCCGCGCGTCCGCCGCGAGATGGTGGTGCCTGCCCCGCCACCCAGCACGGTCATGGCGTCGTGCAGCGAGCCGATCATGGCGTCGCGGCCCGTCGCGTCGACGAACCGACAGGCCGCCGCAACCTTGGGGCCCATGGACCCGGCGGCGAAGGCGACGCGGCGGAGTGCCTCGGGTTCGGCAGACCGAACCTCCTTCGCATACGGCGTGCCCCAGTCGAGTGAGACGCCAGCGACGTCCGTGAGCAGCAGGAGCCGGTCGGCGCCGAGGAGCTCGGCGACGATCAGCACCAGCTCCTCCCGTCGTCGAAGTGGCCGTCGACCAGCGCGTACAGCACGGCCTGTGCGGTCGGCAGACGGTTCGCGGCCTGGTCGAAGACCACCGACTGCGGCCCGTCGATGACCGACGCAGACACTTCCTCTCCACGGTGTGCCGGCAGACAGTGCATGAACAACGCGCCCGACGACGCTTCGCCGAGGAGTTCCGAAGTGACGCGATACGGCGTGAGGGCCTCCCTGCGTTCGCCACGTTCGGAGTCGGCGTCACCCATCGAGAGCCACGCATCCGTGTACACGACGTCCGCGTCCTTCACTGCGAGATGCGGGTCGTGGGTCAGCTCGATCCAGCTGCCCGAGAACTCGGCGAGCTGCTCGGCGCGGGCGACGACGTCACGGGACGGCTCGAACCCGGGCGGGGTCGCGACCGTGATGTCGATGCCCATGACCGCCGCGGCCTCCACGAGGCTGTTGGCGACGTTGCTCCCGTCGCCGAGGTACGCCAGCTTCCGATCGGCGAAGTGGTGGAAGCGCTCGCGGATCGTCAGGAGGTCCGCCATGCTCTGACAAGGGTGGTGACCGTCGGTCAGCGCATTGACCACGGGAATGGATGCCGCGGCGGCGAACGCACGCACGTCGGCGTCGGCGAACGTGCCGATGACGAACGCCGAGGCGTACTGCGACACGACCCGAGCGGTGTCCTCGATCGTCTCGCCATGGCCGAGCTGGAGCTCGCTCGGCCCCACCACCACCGGAGTCCCTCCGAGCCGCGCAACTGCCGCTTCGAAGGACAGGCGAGCCCGGGTCGAGGGCTTGGCGAAGTACAGGACCACGGTCCGGCCACGCAGCGCCTCGTGGTGCAGGTCCGGGTCGTTCTTGAAGGCCTCGGCGAGCTCGAGGAGATGGAGAAGCTGGTCGTGGTCGAGGTCTGCAGTTCGCAGCAGGTCGCTCATGACGCGGACCTCCGGGTGATCGGGCAGCTCGTGCAACGAGGACCGCCCCTACCCCGTGACAGCTCCCTGCCCGCGATCGTGATGACCTCGATGCCTGATGCGGACATGCTCTCCCCCAATCACCATGTGGACGACCGGTCCGAATGGACGACCGGTCCGATGAGCATGCGCCCGCGCTGCGAACACCGATCAGGGCCGAAGGTCCCGAACGCAGGGGCCATCGTGCCGTCGGTGACGACGGCCCGATGGCGTAGAACATGGCGATGAAACGATGGATGACGTCGCTGCTCGTCGTGCTCGCGATCGGCCTGGTCACGCTGGCCGCGATACAGCTGATCCCGTACCGGGTGACGAACCCACCGGTGAACGGGGAGCCGAGCTGGGACAGCCCACGAACGCGTGAGCTCGCGGTGGCCGCGTGCTTCGACTGTCACAGCAACCAGAGCCACCCGACATGGTGGGAGCGGATCGCGCCGCTCTCCTGGTGGATCACGAACCATGTGGACGACGGGCGCGAACGCCTGAACTTCTCCGAGTGGGGCACCCGGCGCGGGGGAGGCGACGACGCCGCAGAGACGGTGCGCGACGGCTCGATGCCGCCCAGCTACTACACGTGGCTCGGATTGCACGCGAACGCGAAGCTCACCGCCGCACAGCGCCGGGAGCTCGCGACCGGGCTCGAGAGGACGCTGCGGCGCGGCTGAGAGGCGCAGAGCGGCCGGGCAGGGAGTGACCTTCGTCCCTGGTCCCGAACGCGGGCGCTTCGTACCTTGAGACGACACGAAGGCCGAGCGACGGGGAGGACAGGCTCATGGGAGCAGTCGCCGTCTACGAGTCGTGTCCGTGACGCCCGACCGCGGCGCGAGCCGGCGCCGCGGCCTCCGGCGCGCGGCCGGCGCGATGCGAGCGTTCACGGTGATGTCAGGGGGCCCCGTGCTCCTGACCGGCATCGGCGTGCGGAGCGCGTGGCGCGCCGGACGGGCCGTGCGCCGTCGCCAGAGGCCTCCGGCAGACGCGGTCCTGGTCGCCGTCGCGCTCGGTGCGTACCTCGGCGCGTTCCGGCCGTGGACCCGATCGTGGGGTGCGACGCCGGCGGAGGTCGAGGCCGTGCTCCCGGGCGACGAGCTGACCCCGGACCCGGGGCTCTCGATGACCCGCGCGGTGACGATCGACGCACCCGTCGACTCGGTGTGGCCGTGGCTGGCGCAGATCGGCCAGGACCGGGGTGGCTTCTACAGCTACACCTGGCTCGAGAACCTCGCCGGCTGCGACATGCACAACGCGGATCGAGTCCACGAGGAGTGGCAGGACCGCTCGGTCGGCGACAGCATCTTCCTGCACCCCCTCAACGGGGTGAAGCTCGCTCGGTTCGACCGCAACCGGACCTTCGCCTTCCAGGGCGGCTGGTACCTGAACCTGGTGCCGCTGGACGCGCGACGCTGCCGGCTGATCGCCCGCACTCGCATCCCCCCCGGGCTTCCCAGCCTCGCGTACGCGATCTTCATCGAAGGTCCACACTTCATCATGGAGCGCAAGATGCTGCTCGGCCTGAAGCTCCGATCCGAGCGGGCCCAGCGGCTCGCGGTTTACCTCGTCGGCGCCCGCACCGCGTGAGCGCGTGCACACTTCAGGGGGGAACAGGACAGCGATGACGGGAGAACGACGATGACCGACCGCCTCTTCGAGCTCCCGGAGCCCGAGTGCCTACGGCTGCTCGAGCGCGGCCACTTCGGCCGGGTGGGCCTGGTCGAGGAGGGCCTCGCGGTCATCCTTCCGGTGAACTACGTGTTCCACGAAGGCACGGTCGTCTTCCAGAGCACGAAGGGCAGCAAGCTGGAAGCGGCGGCCGCCGGGGCCACGGTCGCCTTCGAGATCGACGCGGTCGACCCGATGTACCACGGTGGCTACAGCGTGCTCGTGCACGGGCCGGCGCGCGTGGTCGACGCGGCCGAGGAGATCGCGATCTTGACCGAGCTCCCGCTGAAGCCCTGGTGGCCCGAAGCGCGCGATCGGTGGGTTCGCATCGACGTGGAGCGCGTGAGCGGACGGCGCCTCCGCGCAGATCCCCTGTGACCCCGGGTCCGGGACCCGGGGGCCCGGCGTTCACGGAGCTCCCCCGCCTCACTGGACGATGAAGGCGGTCACCATGCCGTCCCCCACCTCCCAGGGACGAAGGTCCCGACCTGGAGGGACCACTCGGCACTGCCGACCGGCGACGATCGGGTGCAACCTGGACTCGGAGGTGAGCTTCATGGACGTTCTGGTGCTGGAGTCCGACCCGGGCGCCGCGGTGGTCGCGATCGCACAGCTGCAGGCCGCGGGTCACCGGGTGGAGCGATGCCACGCGCCCGGCGCCCGTGCGTTCCCGTGCGCCGCGCTCGGGCGCGGACGGTGCCCGCTGGACGACGGCGCGATCGACGTCGTCCTGACCGTTCGGGGCCGGTCGCACCCGCGCCCGAGTCCGCTCGAGGACGGCATCACGTGTGCCCTGCGGCACCGGGCTCCCGTGGTCGTGGCGGGCCGGACGAGCCTGAACCCGTTCGCGGACCACGCCGCCGCCGTCGCGGGTGTCGACGACGTCGTCGAGACCTGTGAGCGGACGGCGTCGGAACCCCAAGCGGCGCACAGCGCGATCGCCACGCGAACCCTTCGGGAGACGCTCACTCGAGCCGGCGCGCCGAGCGACGACGCCTGGGCGGACGTCTACCGGAGCGGGACGGGGCTGCGCGCGGTGCTCCAGCTCTCCGGCGACGTCGAGAAGAGGCAGCGCGACGTCGCGGCCGTCCGGATCGTCGGCGCTCTGCGCGCGTTCGACCGTTCCTGCAGGCACATCGAGATCGGATGCGAGGACCAGCCATGATCCCCAAGACCATCGTCGTGCCATTGGACGAGTCGGAGCTGGCAGAGCGCGCCGTGAGAGTCGCCGTCCCGCTCGCCCACCGGCTCGGCGGCGAGGTCGTGCTGACCTCGGCCACCTTCGGTGACGCGCGCGCTCGGCATGACTACCTCGAGCACGTGGCGACCACCGCCGACGACGTCTCGTTCGACGAGGTAGTCGACGCAGACGTCGACGCATCGACGGCCATCGCCCAGACGGTCGACCAGCATCCCGACGCCATGGTCTGCATGACCACGCACGGGCGAGGCCGGCTGCGCTGGGCCGTGGTGGGCAGTGTTGCCGAGGAGGTCATCCGCAGCTCGTCGAGTCCCCTGCTGCTCGTCGGCCCGCGAGGCGAGGACACCTGGGCCCGGCCGGCGCACCGGATGGTCGTCTGCGTCGACGGCAGCGAGGCCGGCCGCATCGCCACCCGGCATGCGTGCGAATGGGCGAAGGCCCTCGACCTCGAGGTCCACCTCGTGTTCGCCACGCATCCGCTCGACGTCGAGGGCAGCGAGCACCCCGACGTGGTCTTCGAGCCGTACGAGAAGATCGTGGGACAGGCCGGCCTCCCCGTGCACCGCCATCAGCTCTTCCGCAGCTCGTTCATCGGCGGTGCGCTCGTCGACTTCGCTGACGATCCGGCGGCGACGCTGATGGTGATGGCCGCCCACCAGCACAGCCCACTCGCCCGTGCGGCGCTCGGCAGCACGACGATGGCAGCGCTCAACGTCGCGACCTGCCCCGTCCTCGTGGTACCGCCCGGAGAGCACTGACGTCATGCGCACCGTCGACGAGCTCCTTGCGCTCAATCTCCAGGAGGCGGTCCAACCGATCGACGGATCGCCCGGCGACTACGACGCGCTGCTCGACCTCGTGGGATCGCGCCGCGTGGTGCTCATCGGCGAGGCGTCGCACGGCACCCACGAGTTCTACCGCGAGCGCGCCCGGATCACGAAGCGGCTCATCGACGAGCTCGGGTTCAACGCGGTCGCGGTCGAAGCAGACTGGCCGGATGCGTACCGCGTGAACCGCTACGTGATGGGGTGCTCCGATGACCGCGACGCCGGCACCGCGCTCTCCGACTTCCGTCGGTTCCCCGCCTGGATGTGGCGCAACCGCGACGTCCTGCAATTCGTCGAGTGGCTCCGGGCTCGGAACGCCGCACATCGGCATCCCGCCACGCGGGCGCGCTTCTACGGCCTCGACCTCTACAGCCTGCAAGCCTCGATCGAGGCGGTGATCACCTACCTCGACGGCATCGACCCGGTGGAGGCTCGTCGGGCGCGCGAGCGCTACGCCTGCTTCGACCACGTCGGCGGCGAAGGACAGGCCTACGGATACGCACTCGCGTACCAGGGTGCGCCCCCGTGCGAGAACGAGGTGGTCGCGCAGCTCGTCTCGCTGCGCGGCCGCGCCGAGGCGTACCTGCGGCGTGACGGTTGGATCGCCGAGGACGAGCTCTTCTTCGCGGAGCAGAACGCGCGGGTCGTGCGAAACGCCGAGGAGTACTACCAGCAGATGTACCGCGCCGAGGTCTCGTCCTGGAACCTCCGCGACCGGCACATGGCGGGGACGCTCGACGCGTTGCTGGAACACCTCGAGCACCAAGCCGGTTTGGCCAAGGTGGTCGTCTGGGAGCACAACTCGCACGTCGGCGACGCCCGCTCGACCGGCATGGGCGCCCGCGGCGAGCTCAACGTCGGTCAGCTCGCCCGGCAACGCTACGGCGGGCAGTGCATGCTCGTCGGGCAGACGACCACGACCGGCGAGGTCACCGCGGCCTCGGACTGGGGTGGGCCCGCCGAACGGAAGCGGGTCCGACCGGCGATGGCCGGCAGCCACGAGGCCGTCCTCCACACGGTGCCGCGGCCGTCCTTCTGGGTGTCGACCGCGGCGCCCGGCGCCCGGGACGCGCTGCGCGCTCGCCGCCTCGAGCGGGCCATCGGCGTGATCTACCGGCCCGGTACCGAGCGGCAGAGCCACTACTTCGACGCGGTCATGACGAACCAGTTCGACGCCGTCGTCCACTGGGACGTGACCCACGCGCTCGTTCCCCTGGACCGGAACGAGGAGTGGGACCGCGGTGAGCCACCCGAGACCTACCCGACCGGCATCTGAGAGGAGCAGTCCCTTGGCCTCGTACTACCGCGACCGCACCGACGCGGGCCGCAGGCTCGCGTCGCGCCTCTCACACCTGCGCCGGGAGCACCCCGTCGTCCTCGGCCTGCCGCGCGGGGGCGTGCCCGTTGCGTACGAGGTGGCCCTCGCCCTCGACGCCCCCCTCGACGTCCTCGTCGTGCGCAAGCTCGGTCTCCCGGCGCACCCGGAGCTCGCGATGGGCGCGATCGGCGAAGGTGGCGTGCGAGTGCTCAATCCGGACGTGCTCGACGACGCGCGAGTCGGCCGGCAGGACCTGCGGTTCGTCGAGGACCGCGAGCGCATCGAGCTGGACCGGCGGGCTCGCCGATTCCGTGGGGGCCGCACGATGCTCCCGCTGCAGGATCGCACCGTGGTCATCGTCGACGACGGGTTCGCCACGGGAGCGTCGGCGCGCGCCGCGGTGGAGGTGGCGCGCCGGCACGGGGCCGCCCGGGTGATCCTCGCGGTCCCGGTGGCGCCCCTCGAGACGGTCCGCGAGCTGCGACGGGATGCCGACGAGGTCGTCGTCGACTCGATCCCGACGCACTTCCGCTCGCTCGGCGAATGGTACGGAGACTTCAGCCAGACGACCGACGACGAGGTCACGGACCTCCTGGCGCGGGGCTCGGCGTCCATCGGGTCGGTCGAGCCCGCGATCGCTCGTCCGAGGGCTCGGAGCATGACGGACCGGGAGGTGACCGTCGATGCCAGCGGCGTCCGGCTCGACGGGCACCTGACCGTGCCTCCTGATGCCCGGGGCGTGGTCCTCTTCGCGCACGGCAGCGGGAGCAGCCGGCACAGTCCTCGCAACATCGCGGTGGCGCGCGTCCTCAACCGTGCCGGCATCGGCACGTTGCTGTTCGACCTGCTCAACCACCCCGAAGGGACCGACCGACGGAACGTGTTCGACATCGGGCTCCTCGCCGGGCGCCTCCACGCCGCGACGACCTGGTTGCGATCCCGGCCGGAGTGCGAAGGCCTCGGGTTCGGGTACTTCGGTGCGAGCACCGGTGCCGCAGCCGCGCTCGTGGCGGCGGCGATGCCGAACGCGGCGGTGAGCGCCGTCGTCTCCCGCGGAGGGCGTCCCGACCTCGCCGGCAGCCGGCTTCGTGACGTGCGCGCGGCGACGCTGCTCATCGTCGGCGGGCTCGACCACACGGTGCTCGAGCTCAACCGGCAGGCCGCGCGCCTCCTCGTCTGTGAGCACCGACTCGATGTCGTTCCCGGTGCGACGCACCTCTTCGAGGAGCCGGGCACATTGGAGCGCGCCGCGGACCTCGCGACCGTGTGGTTCACGGACCACCTCGGGCAGCCGGGATCGCGGGGCTCGGACAGGCGGGTGAGCGAGCCGGAGCGCACGACGTTCGGCCGATGAGCGCAGCACTGCACGAGACCCACATCTCGATCGTCTTCCTCGTCGGCGACCGCGCCTACAAGCTCAAGAAGCCGGTGCGCTTCCCGTTCCTCGATCAGTCGACCCGCGCGCTGCGCCAGCAGGCGTGCCGGCGCGAGGTCGAGCTGAATCGCCGATTGGCCCCCGACGTGTACCTCGGCGTCGCCGACGTCACCGACGCCGACGGCACCGTCTGTGACCACCTCGTGGTCATGCGTCGGATGGAGGAGGCGCAGCGGCTGTCGTCGCTCGCGCGCGACGGCGCGCTGGGTGACGACGACATGATGCGGCTGGCCCACACCGTCGCCACGTTCCACGCGAGCGCGACGAGATCTCCGGCCATCTCCGCCGCCGGGCGGCGGGATGCGGTCCGGGACCGCTGGGAGTCGGGCTTCGCCGAGATCCAGCCCTTCGTGGGCGCGATCCTCGACGCCGAGGTCGAGCGTGAGATCCGGCAGCTCGCGGTGGCGCTACGTCTCGGGGCGGGACCAGCTCTTCAACGACCGCGTGGCCGCGGGTCGGATCGTCGACGGGCACGGCGACCTGCTGGCCGACGACGTCTTCCTCACCCCGGATGGGCCGCGCGTCCTCGACTGCCTCGAGTTCGACGACGATCTCCGCTTCGGTGACGTCCTCGCCGACATCGCGTTCCTCGCGATGGACCTCGAGCGGCTCGGGGAGCCCGAGCTCGCCCGGCGGTTCCTCGACGGCTACCGCGAGCTGTCGGGTGAGACCCACCCGGGCAGCCTGGAGCACCACTACGTCGCGCTCCGTGCCCACATCCGCGCCAAGGTCGCGTGCCTGCGCGGCGATCCGGACGCGCTCGAGGACGCGAAGGTCCTGCACCGCATGACCCTCGACCACCTCCGGTCCGCCCGGGTGACGATGGTCCTGGTCGGTGGTGCGCCCGGGACCGGAAAATCCACCCTCGCGGAGGGCATCGCCGGGCGCACCGGGTGGGCGGTCCTGCGCTCGGACGAGGTCCGCAAGGATCTGGCGGGCATGGGCCATCTCGACCGACCCGCGACGACCGGGGTCGGCACCGGGATCTACGGGGACCTGGCGACCCACGCGACGTACGCGGGCCTGCTCGCCCACGCCCGGGTGCTGGTGGAGCGGGGCCAGTCCGTGGTCCTCGACGCGACGTGGGGTGATGCGAGGCACCGGTCGGCCGCCGCCGCGCTGGCGTCCGAGACCTGCACCGACCTCGTGGCGCTCCGGTGCGACGCGCCACCCGACGAGTGTGCCGAGCGGATCCGGCGCCGGGCGGCGCAGGGCTCGGATGCATCCGACGCGACGGTCGAAGTCGCGCGTGCGCTCGCCCGGGTGGCGGATCCGTGGCCCGGTGCGATCGTCGTCGACACGGGGAGCCTGCTCGACGACGCGGCGTGGGCGGACGTCCTCGCGCTCGTTCGGGCATGATCGGACCGCGCCGGAGCAACCGAGAGGAGAACCGGATGAGCGATGCGTGGTTGGAGCCACTCTCCCCCACGACCTGTCTGGCGTACCTGCGGAGCAACTCGGTGGGTCGGATCGCAGTGGTGAGCGAAGGATTCCCGCTGGTGCTCCCGGTGAACTACCGGCTGGTCGAGACCCTCGGTCTGACGTGGATCGCGCTGCGGACGCGACCCGGGAACACGATCGACCGGGCATCCGAGCGGGCGGCGTTCGAGATCGACGGCATCGACCCGAGCCGGCACCGAGGCTGGTCGGTGCTCGTGCGCGGCACGTTGCTGGCGGTCGACCCCGACGCGGCCGATTTCCGGGAGCGCTTCGACAGCGCACCGTGGCTCGGCGCGGAACGAGACGCCTGGCTGATGATCGAGCCCTTCTCGATCACCGGTCGCGAGCTCCACCCCGCCGAGGACGAGTGGGCCTTTCACGTCGGGGCGTACCTCTGACCGGGCTCGCCCACTTCCAGGGCTTGCCGGTCCTCGCCTGCGGGCACCACAATCGCGTCGCGGCTCACCCCCCAGCCGCCTCGATACGTCATCCCCACGAGGACTCGGCACGCCGGTGACGGGCAGCACCGGGTGCCTGCGGTGCCGAGTCCGGTGGGCCCGGAGCGGAGTTGATCGTGCCCGACCCCGAGCGAGGCAGCGCCCCTCAGGAGCTCCCGCAGCTCGCCGCGGCCCATCTGCGGCTCGAGGACCTCCTGGCCGAGCTCCAGGACCGCGCCGGCGTGATCTCCTCCGCCGCGGACCGGCTGCGGGTCCTGCTCGAGACCGTGCTCACAGTGGGCACCGGCCTCGACCTCCCGTCGGTCCTGCGCGCGATCGTCGAGGGTGCATGCCGGTTGACCGACGCCCGGTACGGCGCGCTCGGTGTGATCGGTCCGGACGGCGACAGCCTCGTCGAGTTCGTCACCGTCGGGATCGACGACGAGCTCCGGGCGCGCATCGGACGAGAGCCCGAGGGCCACGGGATCCTCGGGCTCCTCATCCGCGATCCACGGCCGCTGCGCCTCGCGGATCTGAATGCACACCCGGACTCGTTCGGGTTCCCGCCCGACCACCCCCCGATGACGTCGTTCCTGGGGGTGCCGCTGCGCGTCCGCGACGTGGTGTTCGGCAACCTCTACCTGACCGAGAAGCAGGGTGCGGCCGAGTTCTCGGAGATCGACGAAGAGCTGATCGGCGCGCTCGCGGTCGCCGCGGGGATCGCGATCGAGAACACCCGCCTCTACGACGACCGCCAGCGCCGCGAACACCTGCTCGAGGTCGTCGCCGACGTCAACCGCAGCCTGCTCGCCGGGACCGCCGTCGGCACCGCGCTCGACGACATCGCCGCTCGCGCGGTCGAGCTCGCCGCCGCCGACAGCGTCGGGATCCTGATCGCCGAAGCGGACGAAGAGCTGCGGGTCGTCGCATCTCGGGGTGACCATGCCGAGGAGGTGCTCGGATCGACGCTCCCCGTCGCCGGCACGGCCGCCGGCGACGCGTTCTCGACCCGGCACGTGCAGCACGTGGAAGACGCGAGCTCGGATCCTCGGGTGATGGTCTCCGCGCTCGAAGGCACCGCGCCGGGCGAGATCCTCTACCTCCCGCTGGCCGCGCAGGACGCGTGCCTCGGAGTGTTGCGGGTCAGCCGGCACAAGGGCAGCCCCCACTTCGGGACGCCCGAGAGCCTGATCCTCGAGACGTTCGCCCACCAAGCCGCGCTGGCCGTGGAGCTGGCCCGCAGCCGCGACGACCGGGACCTGCTGGACCGACTCGAAGATCGGGAGCGCATCGCGCGAAACCTGCACGACACGGTGATCCAGCGTCTCTTCGCGGTCGGGATGGTGCTGCAGGCAATCGCGCCGAGCGCGGCCCGCGAGACCGACCGGTCCCGGCTCCTCCAGGCGGTCGACGAGATCGACGAGACGATCCGCGAGATCCGAACGAGCATCTTCGCCCTCGAGGCCCACCAGCGCCCGGGCCTGCGCGCGGAGGTGCTGGAGCTCATCCACGAGGTCGCCGATCGATCGGGCCTGCAGGCGCACATCGACTTCGACGGGCCGATCGACGCCGGGATCCCCGCCGAGCTGGTCCCGGACCTGCTCGCCGTGCTGCGCGAGGCGCTCTCGAACGTCGCCCGTCACGCGCGCGCGACGAACGTATCCATCATCATCCTCACGTCGACAGAAGGGATCGAGCTCCGGGTGGTCGACGACGGCGTCGGCATGCCGGAGGAGCTCGGACGGCGGAGCGGCCTGGCCAACCTCGCACGCCGTGCCGAGGTCCACGGCGGCGAGCTCGACGTCGAACCGACCCCGGGCGGTGGAACGACGCTGCGCTGGTGCGTTCCGACCGGTACGGTGCACTGACGTGCCCGCCACCCGAGTGATCCGCGTGTTCCTCATGGACGACCATGAGATCGTGCGCCAGGGTCTGCGCACGCTGCTCGAGTCACAGGACGACTTCGAGGTCGTCGGCGAGGCTGCGACCGCGGCCGAGGGGCTGGCCCGGATCCCGCCGATCCAGCCCGACGTCGCCGTGCTGGACGTCCGCCTCCCCGACGGGGACGGCGTGGAGGTCTGCCGGGACGTGCGCGCCGCCGACCCGGGGATCAAGTGCCTCATGCTCACGTCGTTCGCCGACGACGAGGCCCTCTTCGAGGCCATCCTGGCCGGCGCTTCGGGCTACGTGCTCAAGCAGATCAAGGGCACCGACATCGTCGACGCGATCCGGCGCGTCGCCGCGGGCGAGTCCCTGCTCGACCCCGATGCGACCAAGCGCGTGCTCGACCGACTCCGGAATCCACCCGAGCAGGATCAGGGGCTCGCGTCCCTGACCCCGCAGGAGCGGCGGATCCTGGAGTTGATCACCGACGGGCTCACGAACCGACAGATCGCCGAGGAGATGTTCCTGGCCGAGAAGACGGTCAAGAACTACGTCTCGAACCTGCTCGCAAAGCTCGGCATGGAGCGCCGCACGCAGGCCGCGGTCTATGGCGCCCGGGTGCTGCCGGAGCGTGAGCGGCCCGAATAGCCCGCCGGATCTTGGGCCCTTCGCCCCTAGTGAGGGGGAGCGCCGGGCTCCAGCATGGACTGGTGCCGTTCGACCGAGGCCTCAGCCGACTCAACCGCGAAGAGTGCATGGCGCTCCTGGAGCAGACCTCCTTTGCCCGGGTCGGCGTCAGCGTGGACGCCCTGCCCGCCATCCTGCCGGTGACGATCACGCTGCTCGACGAGCGGATCGTGTTCCGTACGGTGCCGGGGACGAAGCTCGCCATGGCCTCGCAGGGTTCGATCCTCGCCGTCGAGGCCGACGGCTACGACGAGACGGTCGGTGAAGGCTGGAGCGTCCTGGTGCGCGGCGTCGCAACCGAGCTGACGTTGCCGTCCGCATTGGACCGGGCGCGCGCGCAGCTCGCCGGCTCCTGGATCGACGGCGAGACCGCCGAGCACTACGTCGCGGTGAGCTGCGACCTCGTGACCGGTCGGCGGCTGCGGGTACCGGATCATGGCGCGAGCACCACACCCGGTGTCGCCCGGACGGGGGAGCAACGATGACCACGGAGACCGAATCGACCCACGACGTGCTCGCGCACCTCCGACGATGGGAGGCCCGGGCCGCGCGGATCGGCCGGGAGGCCACCCAGGCCCGCCTCGACGCGTGGCGCGCGCGGATCGAGCAGCTTCGGGTCCAGGCCAGGCTCGCGGGGCTGGACGCCCGCGATGAGCTCGGCGCTCCGATCGGACGGCTCGAGGCCCGGATGGACCACGCGCGCGACCGGCTCCACGAGCTGGAGCGAGAGACCGACGACGTCTGGACCGTGGTCGCGGCGGCATTCGAGAGCGCTCGCGACGAGCTCGCCGCGGGCGCTCGCCTCGTCGAAGCGCGAGTCGCGGACCACCCGCAGCCATAGGCTGGAGCTTCCGCCGCAGCACGATCCGACCGCTTGCGGCAGCCCCCCGGAGCGTGCTCGGTGCCACCGTTCCCCAGGACAGGCGGTCAGTGACGACCGCGAGCAGCTCCACCGAGTCGACCGCGGCGGCTGACGACGGATGGATGACGCTGACGGCGGCCGAGGCGTCGGCGATCGAACCCACGGCGGCGCTCGCCCGCCTCGGCGTTCGCGCGGGTGGGCTCACGCCGGACGAGGTCGCCCGACGTCAGCAGATCGTCGGGCCCAACGCGGTGCGCACGCATCATGCGCGCTGGTGGAGCGTGCTCGGCCGCCAGCTCCGCAGCCCGCTGCTCCTCCTGCTCGTCGTCACGGCCGGGCTCTCGTTCTTCGTCGGCAACCGCTCGGACGCGGTCATCATCGGGACGATCCTCGTGATCTCCGTCGGGCTGGGGTTCGTCAACGAGTATCGGGCGGAGCTGGCCGCGGAGGCGCTGCACAGCGAGATCCGCCACGAGATCACCGTGCGAAGGGAGGGCCGGGCTCGGTCGGTCGACGTGACCGAGCTCGTCCCCGGCGACCTGGTGCGCCTGACCGTCGGCGGCGTCGTCCCGGCCGACATCCGCATCCTGAGCACCGACGACCTCGAGTGCGACGAGTCCGTGCTGACCGGCGAGTCGCTGCCGGCCTCGAAGTCGCCTGCGGCCCGGGCGGCGAGCGCCGAGCTCGCCGACGCCGAGGCCGTGGCGTACATGGGCACCATCGTGCGGTCCGGCACCGGCGACGGCGTCGTGATCGCCACCGGGGGCCGAACGGAGTTCGGGCGCATCGCGCTCGGCCTCGGCGAACGCCAGGAGGAGACCGAGTTCCAGGCCGGACTGCGGAGCTTCTCCGTCCTGCTGGTGCGGGTCGCCATGGTCCTGACCACGTCGATCTTCGTGATCAACGTCCTCCTGGCCCGCCCGCTGCTCGAGTCCCTCCTCTTCTCGTTGGCGATCGCGGTCGGCATCACGCCCCAGCTGCTCCCCGCCGTGGTCACGACGAGCCTCGCAACCGGGTCTCGCCGCCTGGCCCGCAAGAAGGTGCTCGTCAAGCGCCTGGTCTGCATCGAGGACCTCGGTGACATCGAGGTGCTCCTCACCGACAAGACCGGAACCCTCACCGAGGGCCGGATCGCGTTCGAGCGGGCGATCGATCCCGCGGGCGCCGGGTCGGAGGCCGTCGAACGCGACGGGCTCCTCTGCAACGAGGCGGTGATCGAGGACGGCAAGGCGGTCAGCGGGAACGCGCTCGACGTCGCGCTCTGGGACGCACTCGACGCATCGACCGCACCCATCGACGTCGCCCGGTTGTCGTTCGTGCCGTTCGACCACGAGCGGCGCATGACGTCGGTGCTCGTCGACGACACGGTCCGCGGTCGGATCATGATCACGAAGGGAGCACCCGAGAGCGTGCTGGCGGCCTGCGCCTCCGTGCCCGACGCAGCGCGCCGGACGCTCGATCGCGAGTTCGCCGCCGGCAGCCGCGTGGTCGCGCTCGCGACGCGGCCGGCGCCCGACCTGACCCTGCTGGCGCCCTCGGACGAGCGGGGGCTCACCCTGTCGGGGTTCCTGGTGTTCCTCGATCGCCCGAAGGCGGATGCGGCGGCGTCACTCCAGCGGCTCGCCGACCTCGGCATCACCGTGAAGGTCGTGACCGGCGACAACCTCGTCGTCACCGAGAAGGTGTGCCGGGACCTCGGCCTGGCGGTCACGGGGACGCTGACCGGGAACGAGATCGATGCCCTCGACGACGACGCCCTCCGGGCCCGGACGGCCGAGACGACCATCTTCGCTCGCGTGAGCCCGGCTCAGAAGGCACGGCTGATCCGCATGAGCCGAAGCCCCGGACGCGACGTGGCCTTCCTCGGCGACGGCGTGAACGACGCGGTCGCGCTGCACGCGGCGGACGTCGGCATCTCGGTCGATTCCGGCGCCGACGTCGCCAAGGACGCGGCTGACATCGTGCTGCTCGAGAAGGACCTCGACGTCCTCGCGGAGGGCGTGGCCGAGGGACGCCGGACGTTCGCCAACACGATCAAGTACGTGCTGATGGGCACGTCGTCGAACTTCGGGAACATGTTCAGCGCCGCGGTCGCGTCGACGTTCCTGTCGTTCCTCCCGATGCTGCCCTCGCAGATCCTGCTCAACAACCTGTTGTACGACTCGAGCCAGATGACGATCCCGACCGACCGGGTCGATCCCGAGATGGTGACGCGTCCCTCCCACTGGGACCTCGCCTTCATCCGCCGGTTCATGCTGTTCTTCGGCCCGATCAGCTCGCTGTTCGACTTCGCCACGTTCGCGCTCATGCTCTTCGTGTTCGACGCCGGCCCGAGCCTGTTCCGGTCCGGTTGGTTCGTGGAATCGCTCGCCACCCAGACCCTCGTGGTGTTCGTCATCCGCACCCGCCGGATCCCGTTCTGGCGGAGCCGACCCAGCCGGACGATGCTCGTGGCGGTGATCGCCGTCGTCGCCGTCGGCGCGGCCCTGCCGTACTCACCCTTCGCCGCGGACCTCGGCTTCGCGCCGCTCCCGGCGGCGTTCTTCCTCGCGCTCGCCGGCATGGTGGTGCTCTATCTCTTCCTCGTCGAGCTCGGGAAGCGCAGGTTCTTCGAGCACGTGCCGCGGGCGAAGCGTCCCGCGCGCACCCACCGTGCGGGTCACCGGCGCCGGGTGCAGCGGCTCGCGTCGCGGTGGAGCCACGCCGGCCCGCTCCGGCCCGCCCGGTGACCCGGACCCGGTCCTCACGCCGCCGGATCGCCCACCGCCGGAGCTCGTCCGCGCCCCACACGATCACCGGGAACAGCACGAGCAGGATGAGCGCGCGCGCCGGTGGCAGGCTCGTGCCCAAGACGGTGGTGAGCCCGGGCAGGGTCGTGACCGCCGCGGCGAACCCGACCTCGAACGCGACCGCCCATGTTCCCCTATCGAGGGTGTGCGCCTTCCGTGGACCCGCCAGGACGAAAGGACCTGTCTCGCAACGCGGGACCTTCGCCTCTGGGCCCGGCTCGGAACCCCCCGTACCGTGAGCGCACCCCTACTGGAGGAGAAGCCATGAGCCCTCGATCACGCAACGTTCAGAGCGTCGAGAAGCTGCTCGACCAGGTCGCGGACACCGCGGACCGGATCACCCGGGCATCGGCCCGGCAGGCCCGGGAGATCGACCGTCAGCTCAAGCGACTGATCGACCGGGGCGAGTCGTCGACCGAACGGGCGCTCACCCGGCTCGACGACGAGCTGCGGATCCAGCTGGCGGGGCTGCGCAAGGATCTGCGCGCGCTCGAGCGCCACGTCGCCAAGCTCCGCACGGCGAGCTCGACGACCACGGCATCGAAGGCGAAGGCGACGAAGAAGGTCACGAAGAAGGTCACGAAGCGGGCCACGACGAAGCGGAAGGCGCGCCCGCCCGTCAAGAAGGCCGGCGGGGCCGCGAAGGCCGCCGCTCGCTGATCCTCGCCAGCCGCGGTTGGGCGCAGACGGCGCGCCCAACCGCGGCTGGCGCGAGCTCTCGGCGAACGTGACCACGATGGGCCGTGGCGTGGTGGCTCTAACCGTCGTGGTGCACCAGCACGGGACAGCGGGCGTGCGCGACGAGGTGCTGACTCACCGACCCGAGGAGCAGACCGACGAACCCGCCCCGGCCGCGCGAGCCCACGACGACCAGATCCGCGTCCGCGCTCTCCTCGACGAGGACCAGCGCGGGTGAACCTTCGACGATCTTGGGTTCCACGCTCAGTGATCCCGCATCGATGCCGGCCACGGCGCGGTCGAGAGCGGCCTTCGCGTCGGCGCGGAACGGATCTGCCTCGACCGTGAACATCGTCACCGGATTGAGCGCATGCGGGAACTCCCACGCGGCAACGAGGACGAGCGTCGCCTCGTGGAGCCGAGCCTCGGCCGCGGCCCACCGCACGGCGGCGAGCGAGGGCCCTGACCCGTCGACGCCGACCACGAACTTCGCCATGTCGTCTCGTCCTCTCCCGCGCGGCACCGGCCGCGCCTGCCGTTCATCGTGTCGCGACGCCCGAGGCCCGACCAGGGGCCAAGGTCACTTGGACTCCTCGTGACCTTGGCCTCTGTCGACCGGGCGCGCCGGCTGCGACCCTCACCCGGGCGGACGGCCACTCAGTGGTGGCACCGGCCGATCCGGAGGCAACGATGCGCCGCCTTCACCCACCGACCCGAGGAGGGCAGTCATGATCGAGGTGTTCGCCGACATCTCGTCCGCGTTCACCTACGTCGGACTGCTCAAGGTCATCGAGGAGCGCGACACACGACGAAGCGACCAGCCGATCCACGTCAAGGCGTGGCCCCTCGAGCTCGTCAACGGAGCACCGCTCTCCGGGGCGCTCGTCGCCGAGAAGGTCGAAGCACTCCGCACCGGGGTCGCCCCGGACCTGTTCGTCGGCTTCGACGCCGCGGCAGTCCCCGCGACCACCCTGCCGGCACTCGCGCTCGGCGCCGCCGGCTACCGCCACAGCCTCGAGCTCGGCGAGCGCGTGAGCGTCGCGCTGCGCCGTGCCCTGTTCGAGGAGGGCCTCGACGTCGCGGAGCCGGTGGTCCTCGACCGCATCGCGACCGCGCACGGAATCGATCGTGCGACTGCCGACGTGGGGCCCGTCCACGCCGAGTGGCACGAGGGACAACGACGAGGAGTGGAGGGATCGCCGACCTTCTTCGTGCACGGCCAGCGGTTCTTCTGCCCCGCCCTGGACATCAGGCGCGAACGGGGCCGGCTGACGATCGAGCAGGACGAACTCGGTCTGGAGCAGTTCCTCGGTGTGGCGCTCGGCTCGCCCGCCACCGGCTCACAGCTCGGGAACAACTGACCCGGAAGACCGTCCCGTCGTTCATGACGAGCACTTCCGCGCGCGGGCTGCGCACTTCCGGCAGATCCGTGTTCCACGATGCGGAGTTCAAAGCGATCGCCGCGGTGATCCGCAACCACGCGGTGACTTTGGACCCTGTCCGGCGTCGGAGCCGAATGCGACGGTAGAGGTCGCGGAGACCCGCTCCGCGACCGACCGACGGAGGCAACCATGGCCCAGACGAAGGACATTGCCCGCTCGGGCGAGACGGCACCGTCCGAGGGCACCCACGGGCTGCTCGACTGGCTCCCGCGGCGGGGGTGGCTGAACGCGTTCGAGCAAGCGTTCGAGACGACCCCGATGCGGATCGAAGAGCGCATCGCCGACGACCACTACGTCGTCCGGGCCGAGATGCCCGGGATCGACCCCGCGAAGGACGTCGAGATCACCGTGAGCGACGGCATGCTGCAGATCCGCGCCGAGCGGCATCACGAGACGAAGCACGATCACGACCAGACCCGCCGGAGCGAGTTCCACTACGGATACTTCTCTCGGGTCGTCTCACTGCCGGCTGGGGCGACCCAGGGCGACGTCAAGGCGACGTACCACGACGGGATCCTCGAGGTGCGGCTTCCCATCGACCACGGGAAGACCGAAGCCACCCGGGTTCCCATCACCCGCGTCTGACCGCGCGGCACGGTATCGGTCGAAGTTGGCGCGCCGATGCCGTGCCTGCCGCCGGCTCAGAGATAGTCGTGGCGAACGAGGTGCCTCGTCGCAAACCAGCCCGGGATCGCCGGCAGGTAGAAGAAGATCAACTGATCGGCCAGCGTGGTCGCGATCGTGACCTCACGGCTGACGCCGAAGGAGACGAGCGCCGCCGAGAGCCCGATGGTCCCGACGGCAGTGCCGCCACCGGGAATCGGGACGGTGGAGGCGATTCCCAGAACGGCGACGTTCGCCGCGAGCAGGGCCCAGAACGACGTGTGGCCTCCGAAGGCGATGAGGCACGCCTGCAGGCACCAGGTGGAGAGCAGGATCGCCAGCGCGTTGCCGCCGAGCAGCAACGCCAGCCGTTGCGGTGAACGCACCGTCGTCCACATGGTCACCACCGCCCGGGTGATGGGTGGCACCAGCAGTGCCCGCACCTTCGGAACGCCGGCCACGACCGCGCTGACCAGCGCGGCGAACGCCAGCACTGCGAGCAGGAACACGAGCAGTCCGTCGGTCGGGATCAGCGAGAGGTCCACGCGCCCTGGGTCGAACGCCAGCGCGACGGCGAAGAGCGCCAGCGAGGCCACGAGGACGCCGACATTGCTGAGGATCCCGCCCGCGGCGACCGCGGAGCTCAGATCGACTCCGACCTTCTGCAGGTAACGGACCTGCATCGCCTGACCGCCGATCGCCGGAACGGCAAGGTTCGAGAAGGACATGCCGAGCTCCACCTCGGTGGTCGGCCACAGCAGGAGGCGGATCGGCACCGCGCCCTGCAATCCGATCGCGTACGCGACGTTCGAGACAAGCGACAGCACCACGGCGAGCGCGATCCACGACCAGTCGGCGCCATGAATCGTGGCCCACACCTCGCTCGGATCTCCGACGTCCAGGAGCAACGTCCCGATGGCGACCAGGGCACCGAGCGCCATCGCGGCTCCGGTGGGGCTGATTCGATGCAGCCGGGTGAGCTCGGGCGGCTCGATGCCCACCGCGTCCGCGCCGGCGGCGCGGACGCGGTCGAGCCGCTCGAGCAGCGCTCGCCTGCGTTCACCCCCGAGGTCTCGGGTCAGGCTCGTGAGGGCAGCCGGCTGGAGAAAGGGCAGCGCGGCGGCGAGCGCACCGGCTTCGAGGACACCCGCAGCCGCGGCGACGGCTCGCTCGACGCCCACGATCGCCGCCGTCCCCGCGAGGAGCTCGGCGACGTCGTGGGCCGTGCGCTCTACTCCACCGGCAGCCACGGCCGAGTCGAACCCGACGATCCAGGGCCGGTGGTCGGCGATGATCACGTGGGCCGGGTCCAGGGCGTTGTGCGCCACACGCGCGCGATGCAGGGCGGCGACGTTTCTCCAGATCCGGGCGAGGAGATCGTCGTCGACCGCTGACGCGTCGAGCTCGGAGAGTCGGGTTCCCGACACCGGGCGCTGCACCAGCGCCGCCGCTCGCGGCCCGGCGCGGCCTGCCGCGACGACTCGAGGGACGTCGGCTCCCGCCTGGGCGGCCACCAGGAGGAGGAACGCTTCGTGCTCGACCTGCTCGACCCGGCTGAGGGCGCTCCGCGGACCCGAGTCCTTGTAGAAGATCGTGCGCCACACCTTGGAGAGCAGCCGAGACTGCGCCTCGTCGCGCCCGATCACCTTGATCCGCAGCGGGCCTTCGTCGTCCGCGGCCATCAGGATGGTCGACGACGACGGCCGTCCGTCGTCGAGGCGGGCATCTCGGGCATCGACCCCGAGCTCGCGCAGCGCCTCGACGACCTCGGGGACGGACGGCCGCAGACCCGGTGAACCGAACGCGAGGTGAACCACGGCGCCCACGCCCCAACCGAGCACGACTCCGGCGACCACATCCACCGGGAACGCCGCACCCAGGTACAGGGTGGCTGCCGCGAGCGCGGCGACGAGCAGCCAGCCGACCACGCGCGTGGGGCGGGTCACATACGGCGACGCCGCCGCAATGACGGCGACGACCACCGCGACGCGAACGGAGGGGAACGCAGGTGAGCCACCCGCTCCGGTTGCGATGCGGACGCTGTGAACGATCCCCTCGTGCGCGACGACGACGAGACCGATCACCCGCGCTGCTGCCCATGCGAGAAGCCCGGCCGCGAGCAGATCCCGGGCCAGGTGCCACCTCCGTGCGACGAGTGCGGCGACCACGACCAGACCGACGGCCCAGAGCGCCCCGAGTCGGTACAGCGCACGGAACATGGGCGCGAGCCCGCCGGGCAGCGTGTTGAAGAGGTCGAAGAAGGCACGCTCGCTCGCGGTGACATCGCCGACGTGGCGGGCCGCGGCGACGAGCACGACCGCCGCGACGAGCACGCGGATCCCATCACCGATTCGGCGCCGTCGGCCGCCCTCTCCGGCCCGTCGAAAGAGGCTCCGGCGCCACTCCGAACCGCGGCCGTGGCGGCCAGCATCAGTCGGAGCCGCACCTGCCATCGTCCGCAGTCTGACGCACCCCCGGCGTGGGTCGGGGGCACTCCAGGAGCCGGTCCGGCGCCGCCGACGTCCTCGGCCCGCCAGGTGACTTTCGGCCCTGGGGCGGGCCGAGCCGTCACCGCACACTGGGCGCACGGGTCCGAGCGAGGGAGAGACGGTGCATCACCTGAGGCCGGAGGAACGACGATGACGTTCGCCGGCCTGGTCACGCACAACGTCTGGTCGAAGAAGCTGCGCTCGGTCTTCACCGCGATCGCGGTGGCGATCGGGGTGATGACGGTGGTCGCACTCGGGATCGTCACCGAGAGCGTCAAGACGACGGCTGCCGCGGTGCTGAAGACCGGGAGCGCCGACTTCACCGTTGCGCAACGGGGCTCGTCGCAGATCCTCTTCAGCAGCCTCACCCGAGAGCAGCTGCAGCGGATCGGGAGGGTTCCCGGCGTGGCGAGCGTCGTCGGCGTGCTCCTCGACACGGAGAAGCTCAACGCCGACAACCCGCTCTTCATCGAGATCGGCATCCAGCCGCAGGACCTCGGCCCGTTCGGCGTGCGGGTGCTCGCGGGGCGGCCATTCGGAGCGTCTGCGAGCGGCGAGATGATGCTCGGCTGGCACATCGCGCAGGATCTCGGCGTGCGGCCCGGCGACACGATCCACGTCGCCGGGGGCACGAAGACCGTGACTGGTCTCTTCACGACGGGGAACACCTTCGGTGATTCGGCGGGCATGTTCCCGGCCGTGCCCTTCCAGGCGTACGAACGCCAGCCGGGCGGCTCGTCGCTCGCGTTCGTCAAGGTCGACAAGCACGCGAACCTGCACACGGTCGCGGCGCGGGTGGAGCACGACAACCCGTCCCTCACGACGATCACGACCGCATCCGAGTTCGGGCGGGCCGACCAGAGCTACCGGCTGATCACGGCGGCGAACACGGGGGCCACGATCGTCGCGGTCGTCATCGGCGCCGTGATCGTGATGAACACGATGCTCCTGTCGCTGGTGGAACGAACCCGCGAGTTCGGCATCCTGCGCGCCATCGGCTGGAGTCGGGCGCGCATCGTGTCCATGGTCCTCTCTGAGGCACTGACCATCAGCCTGCTGGGCGCAGCCATCGGCGTGGGCTTCGCGGTGGGCCTCGTCGCGCTGCTCGCCTCGCTCCCGAGCCTGAGCGGGATCCTGCGGCCGAGCTACCCACCGGCGAGCTTCCTGCGCGCGCTCGTCACGGCCGCCACCGTGGCCTTCCTCGGCGCGTTCTATCCCGCGGTCCGCGCCGGCCTCCTCCGCCCGATGGTGGCGATCCGTCGTGAGTAGCACCGAGCTCGCGGCAGCAGTGGGTCCCGACGACGCGCCGCTGATCGTCACCCGGGATCTCGTCAAGCGCTACGACCACGGGTTGGTGACCGCGCTCGACGGCTTGAACCTGGGGATCGACGCCGAGGAGTTCGTGGCGATCACGGGCCCGTCGGGGTGCGGCAAGTCCACGCTGCTGCACCTGCTGGCGGGCCTCGACTCCCCCGACTCGGGCTCGGTGGTCGTCGACGGTCACGACCTGGGCGGCCTCCGGCACCTGGATCGCTACCGGCGCGAGGAGATCGGGCTCGTGTTCCAGCTCCACAACCTCCTCCCCCACCTCACCGCCCAGCAGAACGTCGAGGTCGCGATGATGGGCACGCGCCGGGAGACCCGACAGCAGCGGGCCCGGGCGCTCGAGCTGCTCGCAGACACCGGGCTCGCCGACAAGGCGGGCCGGAAGCCTCCGGAGCTCTCGGGGGGCGAACGCCAGCGGGTGGCGATCGCGCGGGCGCTCGCGAACGATCCTCGCGTCCTGCTGGCCGATGAACCTACCGGCAGCCTCGACACCCGATCGGTCGACCACGTGCTCGCGTTGCTCCGACGACTGCGCGAGACGCGTGACATCACGATCGTTTTGGTCACCCACGACAAGAGCGTCGCCGCCGCGGCGGATCGTCTGGTCCGCCTGCGCGACGGTCGGATCGACGAAGAAGACCCCCAGTCAACCGCTCCACCCCTCATGAAAGGAAGGAACTGAGATGAGCATCCGCATCCTCGAGAGCTCCGAATCGGAGCAGGGCGAGCGCTCCATTGCCCTGGTCGAGCACGTCGATCCAGCGACGCATCAACCCTCGGTGACCTGGCAGTTCGTCTGCGAGCTGTGTGACGAGTACCGCTCCGGTGTCTCCGAACAGGAAGCTCGGGACGCATTCGCTCATCACGCGTGCAAGGTGCTCCAGGAGTTCTGAGCACTCCGTCACGCCCAAGACGCCAAGACCTCATGCGCCTCGTCCGCGTCGGAATAGGAGCTCCGAGGCACTCTTCAGCTCCGACCGGCGACCTCACGGGCCTGCCGCGCGATCACCGCTTCCTCATCGGTTGGCACGACGAACACGGTCACCGGTGCACCCGTGGCGCTCACGATGCCATCATCGCTCGCGTTCGCAGCGGCGTCGATCGCGATGCCGAGGGGGGCGAGCCGATCGACAACCGCGCCACGGACCTCGGGGCTGGATGAGCCGATACCTCCGGTGAACGCGAGCGCGTCGAGACCGCCGAGCACGCTGACGAACCCGGCGACGTGCTTGGCCACGCTCGTGACGTAGGCCTGGACCGCCTCGTGCGCACGCGCGTCGCTCGGGTACGCATCGAGCAGCGCTCGCATGTCGCCGGTCGACCCCGAGATGCCGGTCAGCCCGCTCTCGTGCTCGAGGACCATGCCGACTCGTTCCGGAGTGGACTCCAGGTGCAGGAGGTGCAGCACGACGCCCGGGTCGAGGTCCCCCGATCGCGTCGCCATGATCAGGCCGCCGCCGGGAGTCAGGCTCATCGTCGTGTCGACGGGTCGACCGTCGCGCAGCGCGACGAGGCTCGACCCGCTGCCCAGGTGCGCGACGACCGCCCGCGAGCCGAGACGCGCGCCGAGCCGATCGACGACGGACTCGTAGGACAGGCCGTGAAATCCATATCGCTGCACCCCCGCGGCCCAGAACCGGTCCGGCAGCGGAAGCCGTCGCGCGGCCTCGGGCAGGCGGCGGTGGAACGCGGTGTCGAAGCATGCGACCTGGGGCCGATGCGGCAGTCGTCGCCGGAGCTGCTCGATCGCGGCGATGGCACGAGGTTGGTGCAGCGGTGCGAGGGGGACCAGCCCTCGCAGCTTCGCCATCACGTCGTCGTCGACGAGCACCGGCCCCGGGAAGTCGACGCCACCGTGCACCACGCGGTGCCCCACGACGTCGGGTTCGCCGCTCGGGGCGAGCAGGTCGTCCAGGACGTCGTCGATCGCGGGCTCGAGATCGACGTCGCCGGCGAGCGGAGCCTCCCGCCGCTCCGTCGACCCGTCCAGGGCGACGAGCGCGACCTTCACGCTCGACGAGCCGGTGTTGACGCACAGCGCCGCGGACTCGTGCTTGCCGACGCGACTCACGCCCAGGACCACGAGCGCACCTCGGGAAGGTCCTCGAAGTGCTCCACGATGTACTCGCGGTGCCGCCCGAGCATCTCCCGGCAGTGCTCCATGAGCTCGGGCACGCCGTCCGGGCTCCGGCGCGACCGGTGCACGGCTTCGAGCGCGAGGTGGTACCGGCTCATCTCGTTGAGCACGACCATGTCGAAGGGGGTCGTGGTGGTGCCCTGCTCGCGGAACCCGTGCACGTGGAACCGCGATGCGGACGGTCGCCCGTGCAGGATCTGGTGGAGCTCACGGGGATAGCCGTGGAACGCGACGACGACATCGACCTCCGCGGTGAAGGTGTCGACGAACTCGGACGGCGCCAGCCCGTGCGGGTGCACGTCGCGGGGGAACAGCGTCATGAGATCGACGACGTTGACCACCCGCACGACGAGCTCCGGCACGTGCTCGCGCAGCATGGCCACCGCGGCCATGGTCTCGAGCGTCGGAACGTCGCCCGCGCAGGCCATCACGATGTCCGGCTCGGCGTCCGCGTCGGGCGGCTCGTTCCCGGCCCACTCCCAGACGCCGACGCCCCGAGCGCAGTGCGCCTCGGCCGCCGACATGTCCAGCCACTGCAGCTCGGGCTGCTTGTCGATGACCATCAGGTTCACGTAGTTGCGGCTTCGCAGGCAGTGATCCGCGACGGAGAGCAGGCAGTTGGCATCGGGCGGCAGGTAGATCCGGGCCACGCTGCCGCGCATCGAGAGCACCGTGTCGATCAAACCCGGACCCTGGTGGCTGAAGCCGTTGTGGTCGTTGCGCCAGCAGGTCGAGGTCAGCAGCAGGTTCAGCGACGGCACCGGCGCGCGCCACTCGAGATCGTCCGCGGCCTCCAGCCACTTCATGTGCTGCACGAGCATCGACGCGGACACCATCGCGAAGGCCTCGTACGTGACGAAGATCCCGTGCCTGCCGGTGAGCACGTAGCCCTCGAGCCAGCCCTGGCAGTTGTGCTCGCTCAGCACCTCCATGAGCCGGCCGTCCGCGGACTCGTGATCGTCGGTCGCGATGACCGGGTCCATGGTCACGCGGTTCTGGACTTCGAACACCGGGTCGAGCCGGTTCGACCGGGCTTCGTCGGGACTGGTGATCCGGAAGTTCGCCGCGTCGGCGTTGCGCACGAAGATGTCCCGGAGCCAGCCCGCGAGTCGGCGCGTCGACTCGTGGAGCTCGCGTCCCGGCACCGGCACCGAGATCGCCTGCTCCCGGTAGTCCGGCAGGTCGAGCGGGACCGTGAGGAGTCCGCCGTTCGCGTGCGGGTTCGCACCCATGCGGCGCTCGCCGCGCGGCGCGAGGTCGGCGAGGTCCGAGTGCAGCCGCCCGCGCTCGTCGAACAGCGCCTCCGGCTCGTAGCTGCGCATCCAGTCCTCGAGCATCGCCAGGTGCTCCGGGCGCTCGCGCACGTTCGCCAGCGGGACCTGGTGGGATCGGAACGTCCCCTCCACCTGCTGACCGTCCACTTCGCGGGGGCCGGTCCAACCCTTGGGGGTGCGCAGGACGATGACGGGCCAGCGCGGACGAGCCCGCGAGCCGCGGTCGCGGGCATCGGCCTGGATCTCCCGGATCCGGTCGTGGGCCGCGTCGAGCGCAGCCGCGAAGGCGCCGTGCACCGACATCGGATCATCGCCTTCCACGAACGCAGGTGCGTAGCCGTGGCCCGTGAGCAGGCTCCCGACGTCGGCGTCCGAGCTGCGGCCGAGCACGGTCGGGTTCCCGATCTTGTACCCGTTGAGGTGAAGGATCGGGAGCACCGCACCGTCGCGCGCGGGGTTCAGGAAGTGCACGCCCTTCCACGATCCTTCGAGCGGACCGGTCTCCGCCTCCCCGTCGCCGACGACGCACGCCACGACCAGGTCGGGGTTGTCGAACGCGGCGCCGAACGTGTGGACCAACGAATAGCCGAGCTCCCCGCCTTCGTGGATCGACCCCGGCGTGGGCACGCTGACGTGGCTCGGGACGCCGCCCGGCGTCGAGAACTGGCGGAACAGGCGCCGCATCCCGGCCGCATCGCGGCTCACCTCGGGATAGACCTCGGAGTAGGTGCCTTCGAGGTAGACGTTCGCGAGGATCGCGGGCCCGCCGTGACCCGGCCCGGCAACGTAGAGGACGTCGACATCACGCTCGCGGATGAGCCGGTTCAGATGCACGTACACGAGGCTGAGCCCGGGCGAGGTCCCCCAATGGCCGAGCAGGCGCGGTTTGATGTGCTCGCGGCGCAACGGCTCCTGCAGCAGCGCGTTGTCCTGCAGGTAGATCTGCCCGACCGTGAGGTAGTTCGCAGCCCGCCAGTAGCGGTCGAGGCCGCGCCAGTCCGTCACGGTGAACATGTTGGCGCAGGCCTGGCTCAAGGTCGCGGCAGGCTGGTCGATGAAGTACCCCATGACCGGCGATGTCGCCCGGGGGGCGGACGCTCTGGCGCGCTTCACCCGCGACGAAGCGGCCCTGATCGCCTCGGTCGACGACTCGATCTCGGACGTGCTGGGCTGGGAACCGGATCATCTGATCGGACGGCCTTCGACGGACTTCATCCACCCGGAGGATCAACCGAGCGCGATCGCCGCATGGTTCGCGATGCTCAGCGCGCCGGGTGAACGCCGGGTCTGGCGAGGGCGCTACCGCGCGGCGGACGGCACCTGGAGATGGGTCGAGACCGTCAACGTCAATCGACTCGACGACCCGAGCGCACCGTTCGTCTTCAGCACCATGACCCGGATCGCCGTGGATCAGGTCAGCGCCGAGGAGGAGCTGCGAGCCCGCACGCAGCTCCTGAGTCGTCTGTCCGACGCGCTGCCGGTCGGGCTGTTCCAGATCGATGCAGAACGCAAGGTCACGTTCACCAACGATCAGCTCTACACGATCACCGGATGCCCGCCCTCCGCCACCGTGGATGCCCAGCTCGCGACGGTCGTGACCGAGGACCTCGCGCTGCTCGAGACGGCTCTGTCCGCGGTCCTCGCCAACCAACCCGCCGACGACGTCGAGCTCCGCCTGCAGGTGCCACCCGACGGCAACGACCAGTCTCGAGACGTCGAGCGGGTCTGCGTGCTCGCGATGCGACCCCTCACCGGGAGCACCGGAGAGGTGAGCGGCGCCATCGGATGTCTGAGCGACGTCACCGAACGCGTCCAGCTGCGCAGGGAGCTCGAGCTCCGGGCATCGGTCGACCCGCTCACCGCGTGTCTGAACCGGGCGACGACGCTCGAGCTCCTCGACGAGACGCTCACCCGCCAAGCCGCACTCGGGGCACCGACCGCGATCCTGTTCGTCGATCTCGACGAGTTCAAGCAGGTCAACGACGGCCTCGGCCACGCCGCCGGTGACCGGGTCCTGGAGATTGCCGCCCGCAGGATGAGCTCCATCCTGCGCGACGGCGACCACGCGGGCCGCATCGGAGGAGACGAGTTCCTCGTCATCTGTCCCGATGTCGAAACCCGCACCACCGGGCTCGACATCGGCCGGCGGCTCGCCCGGACGCTCGCGACCGACATCGCCGTCGGCGACACCACCGTCGAGCTCAGGGCCAGCATCGGCGTCGCGTGGACCGACGAGCTCGTCGACGCCGACACCTTCGTCGCCCATGCCGACATGGCCATGTACGAAGCGAAGTCCAGTCGAAGCGCTGACGCAGTCCTGTACGCATCCGGGACCGGGCGCGGTCACCACGTCGAAGCGACGCTGCCGGCCGGGTCGACCTCGACGGCGTAGCTTCCGGACACGGGCGCGTCGGCGATGCCGTCGAACTCGTCCTCGTTCATCGGGCCCGACAGCACCCGGGCCCAGCGGGGCGAGAAGTTCTCGCCCGGCGGCACGGCCGGGTAGCACGCCGTCAGGGCGACGCCGACCAGCGCGACGGCGGGGATTCGGCGCGGACGCACGGCCATGGGACCTCCAGGTGCCGGCCAACCCGTGCGCCAGTCAACCCAGCGACGTGAGCAAGCTGTGACGTCGGCGTCACCCGCACGTCAGGGCCGCACGCGGGATCCCGGGCGATCGCTCACACGGGCATGACCATCGACTCACCACCCGGTCACACCCGCGCGTCAGGCTGCATCGAGTCGCCGGCCCGGAGGAGTCGAGATGCGGATGAAGTCGGTCAAAGCGCTCGTGCTGATGGGGGTCGCGGCCATCATCGCGGCCGGGTGCGCGGTCGTACCGAGCTACACGAGCTCCACCACCACGTTCGAGGGCTTCCCCGTGATCTCGTCCGTGCCGTCGAATCCGGCCGGCATCGTCTTCATGTTCCACGGCACCGGTGGCAGCGCCGCCTTCGCGACCAAGCTCGAGTCGGTCGACATGCTCAACCACCTCAGCGCGGCCGGCTACGGGTTCGTCGCGACCGAGAGCACCGACCGCACGAGCAAGCAGTGGAACACGAGTGACCTTTCGCTGACCACGAACCCGGACCTGGCACGCCTGGCGCGGTTGTACGCATCGATGAAGGCGAGCCGAGCAATCACGGATCACACCCCGATCTATGCCATCGGGATGTCACGCGGCGCCGGGTTCGCGTCCGTGTTCGCCCAGGCGTTCAAGAACGCGGGATACCCGGTCGCGGCGATCGCACCGAGCCACGGGCAGATCCCACTCAGCGTCCGCGCGAGTGGTGGGCTCACCGTCCCCGCCTACTTCGCGCTCGGCGCCAACGACCAGATAGTCGACAACCAACAGGTCGTCGCGCAGGTCAATGATCTCGTCGCCCACGGCATTCCGGCGAGCAACGTGATCGAACCGGAGACCAACCTGAGCGCAGCCCGCTTCCTGCGCGTCCCCGGCATCGACGGCACGACCGCGAACGCGATCTTCTCGACGATCGTGAAGGCGGGCCTCTGGGACAGTGCCGGGCACCGCCTCGTCAGCATCGCCTCCGCCCAGGCCGCACTCCCGTCTCTGGCCTACCCCCCCAACGTCACCCCCGACCAGAAGCAGACCCTGCGCGACCAGGTGAACGTCGTGCTCGCGGTCCACGAGTACTCGGCGACCTACGCACCGCAAACGGTCGCGTTCTTCGGCGCGCACCGGTAGCCGCACGCCGGATCACGAGGGGGCAACCGGGCCGCATATGGCCCCGAGGACCGTCCATCCGGGGCTCAAGCCGTCGCGGAACCGTGTCGAGGTTACTGACTTCTGACCTTCCGACGGCAGAAGCCAAATCGAGGTATCGGCACGATGGCGGCCCTCCGGTGGAACGCGACGCCACGACAGGGCGCTGGTCTCGCACTGGTCGGTGCCTTCGTCCTCGTACATCTGGTCGCGCCTGACGGCCTCTTCGGCGAGGTCACCTATCTGGCCGTGATCCTCGGAGCCGGGGTCTTCGCGCTCTGCGGCGCCCTGCGAAGGCCGGCGGAGAGCCGAGCGGCGTGGTGTTGGATCGCCGGCGGGGTGTGTCTCTCGGCCTTGGGGGACCTGTCCTGGTCGATCTACGTGCATGTGCAAGGACTCGAGCCGGACATCTCCGTCGCCGATGTGCCATGGCTCGCGTCCTACGCCGCGCTCTCGGTCGGGCTCCTGATGCTGCTGCGGTTCGCGCGTGAGGGTGACCGCACCGACGTCGACGAGATGATCGACATGGCAGTGGTCGCGATCGTCGCCTTGCTCGTCGTGTGGCAGGCGACGGTGCAGTCCACGATCAGCGACGCGTCCGTCGAGCCCGGGGTGCGGGCGATCTGGGCCTCGTATCCGATCCTGGACGCGGTGCTGCTGGTACTCGTGATCGGCGTTGCCCGGGCCCGCCTCTCGGGTGGTGTGCTCCTCGTCGCCGGGATCGGGAGCTGGCTGTTCTCCGACTTCTTCTACATGCTGTTCCCGACGTCCACGTCGTGGTCGGCCTGGCTCGACGCCGGCTGGATGATCGGCGCCGGGCTGCTGGCGGCGGCGACGTGGCGGGGCGGGGCGGCGCGCGCGACGGCCCGCCCCAAGCAGAAGGTCGGTACCGGTCGCGTGGCGCTCGCAATCGCGCCGCTGCTCGTCCCGGGGATCATCGAGGCCGCGGGGTACACCCAGGGCGCGGATCCCGACCCGGTACCGATGCTCGCCGCATCGGTCGCGCTCGCGATCCTGGCGTTCCTTCGTGGATCGCGCCTGTTGCGAGCGGCAACCCGGGCGCAGGCCGAGCTCCAGGCCGCCGAGCACTACTTCCGGGCGCTCGTCCAACGATCGACCGACGCAGCACTGGTGCTCGAACCGGACGGAACCGTCCGCTACGTCAGTCCCGCGGCGCAGGAGCAGTTCGGCTACTCGCCGGACGAGCTCGTGGGCTCCGTCGGATGGGATCTGATCCACCCGGAGGACCTCGAGCGCGCCTTCGTCGCGTTCAGCGACCTCGGGACTCCCGGTGTGCACGCGAGCACCGAGCTCCGGGTGAAGGACGCCAGCGGTGCCTGGCGATGGGTGGAAGAGGTCGTCACCAACCTGATCGAGGAACCCGCGGTCAGAGGGCTCGTCGCGAACATCCGGGACATCTCGACCCGGAAGACCGCGGAGCTGGAGCTGTCCAGGCTGGCGCACTACGACAGCCTCACCGGACTCCCCAACCGCTGGTCGTTCACCACACAGCTCGAACAGACGCTGGCGACGGCGGGGAGCTCGACGGCGCTCCTCGTCATCGATCTCGACCAGTTCAAGGCCGTCAACGACTCGCGGGGACATGCCGTCGGAGATCAACTCCTGATCGTGATCGCGAAACGCCTGCGAGCAGCGGTGCCCGAGAGTGACACGCTGGGCCGATTCGGAGGCGACGAGTTCGCGGTCATCTGCCGCGACGTTCGCGGTGCATCCGACGCTCTCGCGCGTGCCGTCGCCCTGCACGATGAGATCGGTGGGCTCGTCGACGTCCCCGGCAGCGGGAGCTTCTACATCACGGGCAGCATCGGCATCGCACTGGGGCGTGACGGAGCCGGGCCGGACCGCCTCCTCCAACAGGCGGACACCGCGATGTACGCGGCCAAGCGCGAAGGATCGGCGCGTTCGGTCGTCTTCGACGATCACCTCCGCAACCAGGCGGAGGCGCGCCTCAGCATCCTGGCCGAGCTCCCGGCTGCACTGGCCAACGACGAGCTCATCGTCCACTACCAACCCGTCGTCGAGCTGGCCACCGGCGCCGTCGAGGGGGTCGAAGCGCTGGTGCGGTGGCGTCACCCCACTCGCGGGCTGCTCATGCCGGGCGACTTCATCCCCACGGCAGAGGGCTCCGAGCTCATCGACCGCATCGGCGTGTACGTCCTGGAGCAGGCGTGCGCCGATGCTGCGTGGTGGGCCCGTGCCGGCGCTCCGATCTCGGTCGCCGTCAACGTCTCGGCCAGCCAGCTGACCCACGTCGATCTGGCGCAACTGGTGCAGACCGCGCTCTACAACAGCGGACTGGCTCCGGGCGCCCTCGTCGTCGAGATCACCGAGACGGCGCTGCTCGACGGTCCCGAGCGGGTGACCGCGAACATCTCCGCCATTCGCAACCTCGGCGTCCGGGTCGCGCTCGACGACTTCGGGACCGGCTACAGCTCGTTGTCATACCTCAAGCAGGTGCCCGCCGAGGTCATCAAGATCGATCGAAGCTTCGTGACCGACATCGCGACCGATCCACTGGACCGCGGCATCGCCGCGGCGATCATCGACCTCGCCCGGGCCCTCGGTCGGAGCGTCGTTGCCGAAGGCATCGAGACCCAGGAGCAGCGAGACGTGCTCGAAGAGCTCGGCTGTCCCTACGCCCAGGGGTATTTGTGGGCCGCTGCCGTACCGGCCGAGCAGGTCCTCGACCTCGTCCGGACCGGCTTCGCCGCGGCGAAGCGTTGTGACGCGGTCGCGCTGCAGGCCGCGGAACACCCCTGACCTGGTTCAGGCGTCCGGGACGTCGTCGCGGTGGACCGCGAGACCGGACCGGCCGGCGCGCTCCACCATCTCGCAGACCCGCAGCGTCTCGAGGTTCGCCCGTCCGCTGATCTCGGTGGCCTCGCGGCTCGTGACCGCGAGGTGAAAGGTGTCGAGCACCCCGTGCTCACCGGTCGGCGCGACATCGGGCGGCGGGTCGATCGCGACGGGTGCAGCGTTCCAACCGAACGGCGCGTCGTCGGGTGCGAGCGCCTCCGCCCACCGCCACTCGTCACCTCGTCGCGTCAGGACACCGCGGTCGCTGTGCACGGACCACCGGAGCTCGCTTCCTCGGCTGACGTTGCTCAACAGGTATGCCGCGGTGAGCCCGGTGGCAAAGGTGAGCAGTGCCTGGATCGCGGCATCGTCGTGGTACCGCGACCATGAGGCCGAGAAGGTCCGCGCCGTGACCGATTCGATGGGGCCGAAGCACCACTGCAGGTCGTCGACGTGATGGCAACCCTGGTCCCAGAACATGGCGAACGGGTATTCCTGCTGGCGCGGTGCGGGGCGGTACTTGTGCATGGCCAGGTCGACGATCGCGGCATTGCCGTAACCACCCGAGGTGACCGCGTCGTGCAGGGTCCTGGTCGCCGTCGTGAAGCGCGAGTTCTGGGCCACGACCAGCTCGACACCGGCCGCCTCGGCCTCGGTGACGAGCGCACACGCCTCGCTCCAGCGATTCGACAGGCACTTCTCGACCAGCACGTCCTTGCCCGCGACATACGCGGTCCGCAGGTCGCGCGCGTGAAGCTCCACCGGCGTGCACACGACGACCACGTCGCACACGGTCGCATCCAACGCATCCGCGAGGGACGTGAACGCGGCTGCGCTCGGGAGGCCGGCCACCCCGAGCTCCGCATCGATCGTCGCCGCGTCCCGGGTGACGATCGCGACCGGTTCGAACCGTGGATCCGTCGCCATGAGCCCGAGCGCCCATGCGCCGCGGCCACGAGCTCCGACATGGATCGGTGCGCAACGGGGTCCCGTTCCCCGATCTGGCGGTCATGGCGGGTACTCGAGCAGCACACCGAGCCAGGCGTCGGGATCGTCGCGCAGGCCTTCGTACGCGCGCTGCGCGTCGTGGAACGGGACGCGATGGGTGATGAGTGGATCGAGGCCCGCTCGTCCGCGAGCGACTCGACCGGGATCACCGCGGCCGCCGGCTGGCGTGTCGCCGTGCTGTGGTTCGCCTGGTGGACGACCCGGGTGCCCGGCTCGAGACCGCTGACCGCGGCACCGACCGCTTCGACGATGCCGACGCCGCAGTACCCAGGTGCGTACGGGTAGCGCGCCCAGTGGCCGTCGACCGCGAAGCCCGGGTGCGTCCTGCAGAACATCGCCAGCTCCGTCCCGGGCGAGATCAGGCCGAGCCGGTTGCGGATCAGCACCTCGCGTGGCCCGAGCTCGGTCGGGAGGTCGTAGGTCGAGATCTCGCACACGTGCTGTGCGCTGAAGACGAGCCCCTCGACCTGCATCAGCCCGGAACCTACCGGTCAGGCGCGATGGGAGGACGGTCCGGCATCGGGTCGTGCAGGTGCGCGAGCAGGAACCCGAGGCGGCGATCTCGGAGCCAGCGGCTCCACCGGTGCCACTGGTGCGCGCCGTCGGCCTCGCGCGCGGCCGTCGCGAGCGCGCCGAGCACCACCGTTCGCGCTCGGGTCCTCATCAGGATGATCCGAACAGCGCCCGGGCGATGACCGCAGTCGCGGCGTCGACCCGCAGTCGGGTCTCCCGCTTGGAGCTCCCGGCCACCGAGATCTCGTATCCGGTCCGCCACAGCATCGCGAAGAGCACGCGGGCCAGCTCCGCCGCTCCGGGGGGACCCGGCAGGGCTCGGCCCGCCGCGCGCTCTCGTTCGATCGCCTGCTCCGCCTCGACGAGGAGCTCCCGGGACAGGTCGTCCCAGAAGGCTCGGAGGTCGGCGTCGGACTCCGAGAGTGTGGACATCGCTCGCAGCACGGATCCGTGCGTGTGCCAGCGCTCGAGATATCCGGCGACGGCGGCGCGCAGGTCGTCGATCGTCGCATCGTCCGACGTCGTGAAGAAGGCGCTCATCGCGCTGCGGATGTCTGCGGCGACGCGATCGGACAGCGCGGCGATGACCGCGTCACGAGAGTCGAAGTAGAAGTAGAACGCGGATCGCGAGATGCCGGCACCGCCGGCGAGATCCTCGACGGTGATCGACGCCAGTGGTTGGCGTCCGAGCAGCTGCCAGGCCGTGTCGAGGATCGCCGACTCCTTCCGATCCCCCTTCGTCGGACCTCGGCGAGCGCGGCGGGTCGTGGTCGACATCGTGTCGATTATACTTGGCGTCGTGTCGGGAACGGGACCGGGCCTCGAGGACGGCGAACCGGATGGTGAGGCGGGTCGTCCTCACGATCACCGTGGCTGCGGTCCTCACCGGGGGGTGCGCCGGGAACCGCGCGGAGAGCGCCATGAGCACATCCAGGACGAGCGACGATGCCGCGAGTGCCTCGGTCGACGCGAACCGCATGATGTCGTGGATCAACACGCTCGTCGGGTTCGGCATCCGCCGGCCCGGATACCCCGGCGACGCCCGAGCGGCCCGCTGGATCGCCGGCCAGTTCCGCCGTGCGGGGCTCCGCCACGTCGGGCTCGAGCCCGTGAAGGTGAACCGCTGGCGACCCGAGACGTGTCGGCTGGTGTGGTGGCCGACCGGGGATCCGTCGTCGCGCACGACCGTCGACTGCTTCTCGCTGCCCTTCAGCGAGCCGGTCGTCGACGTGACCGCCCGGCTCGCGCTCGACGACGGGACCGGCGCGCTCGACGGTGCGATCGGGGTCGTCCGCGATCACTTCCAGACCGTTCCCCAACAGGTGATCGCCGACCAGGCCCTCGACGTCGTCGCCCCCGACACGTTCGTCAAGACCGACCAGCAGCCGCTCCCGTTCGGCTTTCGCAACGGCGACCTGTTCTCGGACTTCTTCACCCCGACATCGAGCCGCGGTGGCGTCGCGTTCCTCGGGATCCTCGAGGGGCTCGCCACGTCGCACTACTACGCGCCGTACACGGGTGTGAACGTCGACCTCCCCGCGGCGTGGCTCGGCGAGCAACCCGGTCGCACGCTGCTCGCGGCGCTGTCGTCCGGTCCGGTGACCGCTCGGCTCACGAGCCGGGCGGTGCGCGAACCGGCGCGGTCGTACAACGTCGTCGGCGAGCTGCCGGGCGCGCGCGACACCGCGGTCGTCATCGGATCGCATCACGACGCGCCATGGGCGTCCGCCGTCGAGGACGCCAGTGGGATCTCGGAGGTGCTCGCGCAGGCGCACCACTGGGCCGCGGTCCCGAGGGCTCGTCGACCCCACCATCTCGTCTTCGTCGCGACCGCCGGACACATGAGCGGAGCCGCCGGCTCGATCGCCTTCATCCAGCGCCACCCGCGCCTGATGAAGCAGACGGTGTTGGAGGTCCACCTCGAGCACATCGCACGGCGGGCCACCGTCTCGGATTCCGGGCTCGAGGTGACCGACCAGCCGGAGACCCGGTGGTGGTTCACCACCAACCGTCCCGACCTCCGCCAGATCGTCGTCGGTGCACTCCGAACCCAACACATGGATCGCGACCTCGTTCTTCCCGCGGTGGGCTTCTTCGGCGGCGACGCACCACTGAGCGACGCCGCGCCGTTCTCCCTCACCGGCGTCCCTGTCGTCAGCCTCATCTCCGCGCCCGTCTATCTCTTCGACGACCGCGACACCCCGCGCATGATCGATCGAGCGGGACTCGTCCAAGTGCGCGACGCGACCGTTCGGATGATCGAGAGCACCTCGCAGCTCTCGCCACCGTGACGAAGCGCGATGAGCACCGTCCTCGCATGATCCGGCATCCGCTCAACCGCGCGTTCGAGTGGCGTACGCCCACCCCACCGTTCCGGATCATCACCCCGGCTCAGGCACGGGCGTACGACGTGCAGGGCTACTTCGTGCTGGAGCACGCGTTCGACGCGGCGGCGGTCCGCGCGCTGGTGGCTGCGATCGATCCGATCGAGCACGCCGCCGAAGCGCGGCTGCGCCAGGCCGCTGGCGGCAGGGTCTTCATCGCCCGAGCCGACGAGATCACCTTCACGACCCACCTCGTCGAACGCTCACAGCAGCTGCGGCGGTTCGTCGCCGACCCGTCCCTCGCCGACCTGTGCGCCGACCTGATCGGCCCCGACGTGCGCCTCTACTGGGACCAGGCGGTGTACAAGAAGCCCGACACCGACGCCAGCTTCCCCTGGCACCAGGACAACGGGTACGCGTACGTCGAGCCACAGCAGTACCTCACGTGCTGGATCGCGCTGACCGACGCGACCGAGGAGAACGGGTGCCCCTGGGTCGTGCCGGGTGTCCACCGTATGGGCACCCTGCAGCACCGGCTCACCGAGACGGGCCTGGTCTGCTTCGACGACGCGTCCGACGCGGTCCCCGTGCCCGCGCGCGCCGGTGACGTCGTGGTCTTCTCGTCGCTCACTCCGCACTGCACCGGCCCCAACCGGACCGAGACCGTCCGCAAGGCCTACATCGTGCAGTACGCCTCCGATGGCGCCCGAGTGCTCGTCGGTACCTCGCCCGACGACCTGCACACCCAGCCGGCCGATGCTGCGACGCGCCAGTTCCCGATCCTCGAGGGAGGCCGACGCGTGAGCTGAGACCGCGGCGTCCGCGGCGATGACGACCGCTCGCGGGTCACGCGGGAGATCACAGACTCCTGGTGCGACCCTCGACGTTGCTTCACGGGCGCGCCGGACAATGCGGCATGCCTCGATCCCGACGTGTCCCGCTCGTCATGCTCCTCGTCATCTCGGCGACCGTGCTCGGCCTCGGCATCGTCCCAGCCGAAGCGGCGGTGCGCGCTCCGAGCCTGCACCGCGCCGAGGCGCGCACCCGTCAGCCGGTGTTCACCGGCGACTTCGCGGATCCGTTCCTGTTGCGGGTGGGCACCACGTTCTACGCGTACGCGACCAACACGCCGACGGCGAACGTCCCGGTCGGCAGCAGTCGCGTCGGGAGGAGCGCCCGTCTCGACGGAGATGCACTCCCCCACCTGCCGGCGTGGTCGGAACCCGGCCACGTCTGGGCGCCCTCCGTCACGCTCGTCGGGAGCGAGTTCCGTCTCTACTACACGACCCGCGACCGCGCGAGCGGGCGACAGTGCATCTCGGTCGCGACCGCAACCTCACCGACCGGGCCGTTCGTCGACGACTCCGGCGTGCCGCTCGTCTGCCAGCTCGCGGCCGGGGGCTCCATCGATCCCAGCCCGATCACCGTGGGGGGCGTCGAATACCTCATGTGGAAGAACGACGGGAACTGCTGCGGGATCCCCACGCGCATCTGGATCGCACCGCTCACGGTCGACGGGCGTCACGTCGGCGCGCCCGCGACGCCACTGCTCGCGGCCGACCAGCCGTGGGAGCACGGGCTGATCGAAGGCCCGTCCATGATCGAGAACGACGGTCGCTTCTATCTCTTCTATTCGGCCAACGCGTGGGACACCTCGCACTACGCGATGGGGTACGCCGTGTGTGGTTCCGTCACCGGGCCGTGCCACAAGCCGACCGCGGTGCCCTGGCTCACCTCGTCCGGCGCCAACACCGGTCCCGGCGGCGGTTCGGCGATGCCGACGCGCCTCGGCCCCGACCTGTTCGTGTACGCCGCGTGGTCCGGCACCAAGGTCGGCTACTCGCACGGCGGGAGCCGCCACCTCGTCGTCCGGCCCCTCCGGTTCGTCAACGGCGTCCCGACCCTCGGCGTGCTCGGCCGGTGAACCGGTGCCGTCGGTTCGTCGAGCGGGGCCGGCGACCGTGCCGGACCGCCTCTGACGTGCGAGAGGTCGAAGGCTCAGCTGCCGTAGCCGTGAAGGAAGGCCTGCACCGCGGCCTCGATCATGGCGCGTCGCTTGGACGGTGTGGTGCGGGGTCCGTCGGGGTACTGGGTCCGAGCCGTCTCGGAGGCGACGAGCGCGATGAAGTGCCGGGCCGCGCGTGACGCATCGGCGATGTCGAGTCGGCCTGGGTTGCCCAGGCCCCGCCACTCGATCGCCGGCGTGCTCAGGAACGCCATCGACTTCCTCTACGACGAATGGACGGACAAGGCGGCCGGCATCGTGACCTACGGCGTCGATGCGGGCGGGCCCGTGCCGCCGAACACCTGCGTTCGGTTGCGGCCGAGCTCCGCGTCGCGACGGTTCGCGCCCAGGTCGAACTGTCGATCATGGACGACTTCTCCGCCACCGACGGGTTGCAGACGGCGGCCCCGCGGCAATATCAGACCGACAAGCTCCACATGCTCGGCGACCGCAACTGGTGGTTCCCGGCCTGGCTCGGCCGCGTCATCCCGCGCCTGCACGTCGAAGCGGGCACCGACGTCGACGCCGAACTCGCCCGGCTGACCGAGGGGCAACGTGCCACGATCCCCGGCGACCGCCATCGCCGGGGTCTGCCAGGATCTTGGCTCCCGGTGCGAAGGAGTGAGCCGTGAGTGACGTGGTGCTGGTCGACCTGGAGGACGGCGTGGCGACCATCACGCTCAACCGCCCCGAGGCGCGCAACGCACTCGACCGGGCCGTCCGCAGTCGGCTTCCGGAGGTCGTGACCGAGCTCGAGCACGACGCCGGCGTCGACGTGATGATCCTCACCGGCGCCGACCCCGCGTTCTGCGCCGGGATCGACCTGAAAGAGCTCGGCGGGGGTGAGGCGAGCGGCACCCGCGACGACCTCGGAACGACTCGCGGCGCACTCCCACCACGCACGAAGCTCCTGATCGGCGCCGTGAACGGCGTCGCGGTGACCGGCGGGTTCGAGATCGCGCTCGCGTGCGATTTCCTCATCGCCTCCGAACGTGCTCGCTTCGCGGACACCCACGCGCGGGTCGGGATCATGCCCGGTTGGGGTCTCACGGTGCTCCTCGCACAACGCATCGGTGCCGCTCGTGCCCGCGAGATGAGCGTCACGGGGAACTTCGTCGATGCGGAGCTCGCCTACGACTGGGGTCTGGTCAATCACGTCGTGCCACACGAGGACCTGCTCCCGTTCTGCCGGCGGCTCGCCGCGGACTGCCGCACGATCGACCAGGTCGCGGTGCGGCGGATGCTGCAGACCTACGAGGAGGCGAGCCTCGTGAGCGGGGACGAGGCCTGGGCGATCGAGGACCGGGTGTCGCGCGAATGGCAGGGCGACGGATTCGACCCGGCCGAGATCGAGCGCAAGCGCGCCGCAATCATCCAGCGCGGCCGCGACCAGACGAACTGACACCAGCTGCGTCGAGCCCGGGTTACCGGGTTACGATCGCTCGATGGCGGCGCCATACCGCGAGTACCGACCACCGTCGCACCTCGAGGCGTTGGTCGCATGCACATGGGAGAACGACGCGGACGAAACGCACGTCCATCACGTCGTACCTGATGGATGTGTCGATCTGATCTGGCTGGGCCCGGCCGAGCTCATCGTCGCCGGCGCCGACACCGGACCGCGCGACGTGACGATGCCGGCTGGAGCGCGCCTCTCGGGGATCCGCTTGCGGCCCGGGGCGGCGGGCGCCGTCCTCGGCGTGCCGGTCCGCGAGCTGCGGGATCACGACGTCCGCCTCGCGTCGGTCTGGGGAGCTCAGGGAGAGGAGCTCGAAGGGGCGCTCTCCGGTGCGGAGCCGGTCACACGGCGAGTCCTGCTCGTCGACGCGGTCACTCGCCGTCGCGCCGAGCCGGATCTCCTCGTGCGAATGGCGGCGCGGAAGCTGGCCCGGTCGGCGCGCGTGGCGACCGTCGCCGCCGAGCTCGGGGTGAGCCCGCGTCACCTCCACCGGCGCACCCTGGCGGCAGTGGGCTACGGACCGAAGATGCTGGCTCGCGTGGCCCGGTTGCGCCGATTCGCGGCGCTGACCGACGAGCACCTCGCAACCAGAGCCGTCAGGGCTGGGTACGCGAGCCAGTCCCACATGAGCGACGAGGTGCGCCGGCTCACCGGCATGACGCCTGTCCGATTCTTGGAAGACCCATCGCGGACCGCCGCGTAGCTTCGCCGTGTGCCCGGAGCTGTGGACGTCGACGCGGCCGAGCGCTTCGTGCTCGCGAACGGCCGGCTCCTCGATCGTCATCGTCTCGCGGTGCTCCTGCACCAAGCACCGGTGGAGCCCGTGCTCCGCGCGTTGCGCGCGTACCGCAACACCGACGGCGGCTTCGGCCACGCGCTCGAGCCCGACGTTCGTGCTCCGGACAGTGAGCCCGCGTCGACGCTGCACGCGCTCGACGTGCTGGTCGAGATCGCGTCGCTCGACGACCCAATGGTCGTCGAGGCCGCGGCCTGGATCGGGACGATCTCCAACCCCGACGGCGGACTCCCGTTCGTCCTGCCGAGCGCAGCCCCATTTCCGCACGCCCCGTGGATGGAACCGTCCGCAGAGGGATCGCATCTCACGTTCGCGATCGCGAGCCGGCTGTGCGAAGCGGGCTCGGCGGACCCATGGCTGCCGCGCGCCAGCGAGTGGGGTTGGAACCTCCTCGAACACCCGGACCTGCTCGATGGCTACTGGGTGAAATTCGCGCTCGAATTCCTGGACGCGGTTGCCGACGAAGACCGGGCCCGCACCACCATCGAGTCGCTCCGCCCCAGGCTTTCCGTCGACGGATCGCTCCGCGTTGCCGGTGGGACCGAGAACGAACGGCTCACGCCACTGACCCTGTCGCCGCGACCGGGACTGCGAAGCCGGGCACTGTTCCCTCCCGAGCAGATCGAAGCCGACCTCGACGCGCTCGAACGTCGACAGGGCGACGACGGCGGCTGGACGTTCGACTGGCTCGCGTGGTCACCCGGGCAGTCCGTCGAGTGGCGCGGAGCCGTGACGTTGCGGGCGCTCGCCACCCTTGGCGCGCACCGACGGATCGCGCTTCCCGGTCACTCGTGAGAGAGCACGGCGCCGATTCTCCACGCATGGGTTCCGGACAGCCGAGCGGACGTCGACCAGTCTTCGTGATCGCGCCCGGACCGCGTTGAACGTCGGACACCTGCCTGTCACCTCGGCTGGAAACACTCTCGATCAGCGGTGAGCACACCGCAGGGTCACATCCAAGAGGAGGGTCCATGCGCGAGAGAAGGCAACGTCGCCGCCGCGCGGCGAGCGCGGGGGTTGCGAGCATCGCGATCGTCGCTGGTCTGTTGGGCACGGGCGTCTTCGGCGCGGCGGGGAGCTCGGTGACACCGGGAACCATCACGCCGGTCGGTGCCGCGAACACGGACGCAACCGGTTTCGCCCGGTCCGACGTCCTTTCACGTGAGCTCGAGGAGACGCCGGTCGCGAGGGGAGCCGACGCGATCGAGAACGCGACAGCTGCGCACCCGTACTACGGGTACGGCGGCGACGGGCCGCAGGTGCCGGCGCCCGGTGACGTCCCTGCTGACGGTCACACCGTCGAGGCGACCAAGACGGAGCCGGACAAGAACACCTACCTGGTCCTCGGTGGTCAGCACGGACCGGACCCGCACTACGACTACGGGTCGCGCTTCCTGTTCCAAGGGCACGAGGGCAGCGGCGAGATCACCCGCGTCAACCTCGACGCGGACGCGGCCCATCGGGTGACCCTGCTCGCGTCGACCGACACCAACGGCACGGCGCTCCCCCCGATCGACGGCTCGACCTGGGATCCCTGGGCGCGCCGGTTGCTCTTCACCTCGGAAGAGGGGACGGACGGCGGCGTCTGGCAGTCCACGCTCGACGGCCGGGTCCAGGACGTGTCGGGCGTGTTCGGACGGGCCGGCTACGAAGGCGTCCAGAACGACGGTGACGGCAACGTCTGGCTCGTCGAGGACAGCGGCGGCGCGACCGGGACCGTCAACGACCGCGCCAAGCAGCCGAACAGCTTCGTGTACCGGCTCCGACCGCGGAACGTGCACGACCTGACGAAGGGCGGCGCCTTGCAGGTGCTCCAGGTACGGTCACTCGCACACCCGGGCCAGCCGATCGTGTTCCACGCCGGTCAGGCCGATGCCGACGTCCTCTCGGCCGACGTGAGGGATCTCCACACCTACGGGAAGACGTTCGCGACGAGGTGGGTGACCATCCACGACACGGCAACGGACGGGGCGACACCCTTCGACGCGAACGCGCTCGCGAAGGCGGCCCACGGCACGCCGTTCAAGCGCCCGGAGAACGGGCAGTTCCGGCCGGGTACGCAGTTCCGCGAGTTCTTCTTCGACGAGACCGGCGACACCGATGCACGGTCGCAGGCGAACAACGGCTTCGGTGGGTACGGGAGCATCCTGAAGCTCACGCAGAGCTCGCCGAGCTCCGACCACGGGGCGCTCCAGCCGTTCTACGAGTCCGATCAGGCGCATTCGTCGTTCGACAACGTGACGTTCCTGTCGCAGAACCACGTGGCGTTCGGCCAGGACGCGGGCGATACGATGCACGGTCAGGCGAACGCGCTCGATTCGGCGTTCGTCTTCGACGTGACGAAGAGCTACGGCGCGCCGCAGGCACCGGCTCCGGTGCGAATGCTCGCCCAGGGCCGCGACGCCTCGGCCACGTTGGACTCGCAGCTCGGCGCCTTCCCCGGGTTCAACAACGAGGGTGACAACGAGATCACCGGCATCCATGCTTCGGACGGGGACCCGTCGACCAACGGGATCCTCGGAGCGAAGGTGCCCAGGGTGTTCTGGGATCCGAGCTGGCGGCTCTTCTACACCGGCCAGCACGGTGACAACGTCACCTACGAGATCACGCCCAAGCACAGCTGAGCGAGTCACCCCGAAGCGGATCGGACGGCCGGGCGCGCGCCCGGCCGTCCGATCGCGCGGTGGAATCGGCGATGTGGTCGTGCCCGTCGCAGGCAGCGACGATCGGCACGAAGAGCGACCCGGGTCGCAGCGAGCGCGAGTCGAACGACGCGCCCTCGATCCACACGTCGGGCCCGTGCAACCGGCCACCGGTGGCGGAGGCAGCCTCGCCGGAACGGAATCGCATCGCCGCCGCGCTCCGAACCTATGAGATCGGAAAGTCGAAGTAGGTGTCGGGGTACGGCTCGTCGCTCAGCACGTAGTGCCACCACTCCTGTTGGTACGGCTCGAACCCACTGGTTTCCATGAGTGAGCACAAGCTGCGGCGGTTCCGCAATTCCGCGCCCGAGACTCCCTTCGCCCCGTGATGCGAACGCTCGTCCATGAGGTCGTGGCCGCCCCCCATCTCGGCGACCTCTCCGGTGTCGACCAGCTGCTCGACGACAACTTCACGGTCGAGCTGCACGCGATCTCGAGCGCGCATCGATCCGCCGCCCGACACGCCGCACATCGCCGACGTCGTCCTGCGTGCCCGGCGACGCCGACCCACGTAGCCGGGAGCGATCGCAGCGTTCGCGGCTCCGTCCTCGACCCGGACCCCCGGGGGGACGATCCCGGTACCGGCGGGGGTGGTACCACGAGGAACGCGTGCGAGCCATCAGGGTGGACGGCGGGCCGGGGATTCGCTGGTAATTGATGCCGTGCGCGCGATTCGGATGCGGGTCTCGACGAGGGTGCACCAACACCTCTGGTCAACGGTCGCCGTCACCGCGGCGGTCGCGGTCGTCGTGGCGTTGGTGTGCGTGGTCGTCGCCGGGGCCCGGCGGACGGCGAGCGCGCCCGATCGGTACACCACCAGTGTCGGCGGGAACGTCGACGGGCTGGTCGGTCAGCGCTCCGGCCGACCGCTGACCGATCGGGTCGCCGCGTTGCCGGGCGTGAGGCAGGTGGCGGCCTACACGTTCGTGTTCGGCGGATTCCAGAGCAGTCAACACCGGGTGCCGTCCACCCTCGTCACCTTCGCCGGGGAACGACCCTTGACGTCGCATGTGGTTGCCGGGCGCGAGCCCAGGCCGAACGACCCGCACGAGTTTCTCGCCGACGGGTCCTTCACGCAGGCCACGGGAGCTCGCGTGGGCGATCGCTTCGGGTTCCGGAGCATCTCACGCGCGCAGATCGCGAGCGGGGAGGGCTTCGGAGGGAAGCCGCGAGGCGCAGCCTTCGAGGCCACCTTGGTGGGCGTCATCGACTCGCCCGACGAGATCACCAGCGACACCACCGTCGCCATCTTCCCGAGGGCGCTGCTGCGCGAGGACGTCGGATACGTCGCGACCGAGATGCAGGTCCGCTTGCGCTCGGGACTGTCGGCATCGGATCTACGCCGCGAGCTCGACACACTTCCCGAGCACGCAGTCCTCTCACTCGAGCCAGGAGTGGTCGTCTCCCGCGACATTCGCAACGCGATCGAAGCGCAGGCGACCGGTCTGTGGGTACTGGCCGCGGTACTCGCAGTCGCCGCACTGGTCGCGCTGGGCCAGCTCATGGCCGGACACGTGCAGCGCGACGATCACGAGCGCAGCGTGCTGTTGTCCGTTGGCTACACGCGCGCCCAGCGGCAGATCGAGAGCCTCCTGGTCGCGATGGTGCCGGTGTGCGCCGGTCTTGTGATCGGCGCCGCATTGGCCGTCGTCCCGTCCAGCGCGTTCCCAACCGGATTTGCGCACGCACTCGAACCACACACCGGAGCGAACGTCGACCTGATCGCGCTCGCGGGCAGCGCATTGCTCGGCCTCGGTGTCCTCGCCTGGGTGTCGATCGCGATCGGCTACGACGAACGCGCTTCCACACGGCCGAACGTCTCCCGCCGAACGCGAGGGGTGCTGACCAGACTCCCGGCCACTGCCGGCGCAATCGGCGCCCGCTTCGCGATGACACGCGGCGATCGCCGACGCCCGGCGTACGGCACGCTCGCCGGGCTCGTCGCGATCGTCGTCCTCGTCGCCGGCTCGGCCACGTTCGCCGCGAGCCTCGATCGACTCGTCACCGACCGGGCTCGATTCGGCGACAACTACAGCCTGGCCCTCGGCGATGACGGTTCCGACCACAGCCCCGCCCAGCTGCGCGCCGCCATCGCGTCGGATCCAGCCGTCACAGGAATGATGGTGCTCTCCGAAGGATCCGGACGCGTCGTCGGCTCGACCGCGAACCTCGGCCTCGTGCGCTTCGAACCAGTCAAGGGCAACCTCTCGCCGCGCCTGCTCTCCGGACGGCTCCCCGCCGCTTCCGACGAGATCGTGCTCGGGCGCCTCAGTGCGGACGCCCTCGGACGGCACGTCGGTGACGCGCTCCGCCTCCGCGGGGCAAACGGTGTCGGTACGTTCCATGTGGTCGGGATCGGCATCGTTCCCGGTGTGGGCGGCATCGACGGCGTCGGCCAGGGCGGCGTCGTCACCCCGGCCGGCTTCCGACGCGTGAACGGCGCGTCCGACACCAATGTCTCCGCAATCAGCCTGCGCGCCGGTGCCCCGGGCGCCGTGCGTCGCCTCGCCGGGCGGCTCGGCGGCCAGCCCCCGCAAGCAGGCGGCGAGGACCTGCCGCCCGTCATCGCCAACGTCAAGCGTGTCCGCGGTGTGCCGAGCGCGCTCGCCGTGCTGCTCGCGGTCGTGGCGCTCATGACTCTGCTCCACGCGCTCTACGTCTCGACCCGGAGCCGTCGTATCGACGTCGCGATCATGAAGGGCCTGGGCGCGGACCGGCGCTGGATCACACAGATCATGCATTCGCAAGCGACACTGCTCACGGTGGTCCCGCTCGTCATCGGGTTGCCGATCGGGGTCCTCGCAGGGACCAGGCTCTTCCGCACGTTCGTCGACCGAACCGGCGCGCTCCCCGACCCGACGCTCCCGACGTTGGCACTCGGCGCGATCTCGCTCTGTGCACTGGCACTCGCCAATCTCGCCGTGCTGCTCCCCGCACGACGAGCACGACGCGTGCCCACCGCGAGGCTCCTGCGCGTCGAATAGCCGACGATTGATGCGGCAACGTCTCACGCCGTCAACCCGCGGAGCTCGGCGCGGCGGACCTTGCCCGAGGCGGTGCGCGGGATCGCATCGACGAGGCGGAGCTCGCGCGGGAGCTCCGCCGCACTCAGCGCGGCGCGGGCGCGGTCCCGCAGACCGGTCAGGGTCGGGGGTCGATCGGGGTCCGCAACAACGACGCAGGCGACGACCCGCTCCCCCCATTCCGGGTCTGCCGCGCCGATCACGCCGGCGTCCGCGACGCTCGGATCCGTCGTCAGCACCGCCTCCACCGCGCTCGGGCTCACGTTCACCCCACCGCTGATCACGAGGTCGCGGAGGCGGTCGACCACGTACAGCCGGCCGTCCGCGCCGATCTGCCCGACGTCGCCGGTTCGCAGGGAACCGTCGGAGGTGAACGCACGCCGGGTCTCGTCGGGCGCGCCGTGGTAGCCGAGCATCACGGGGCCTCGCACCACGATCTCGCCGATCCCCTCACCCACCGTTCCCGGCGCGAGCGCGATGTCCACGCCGGAGAGCGGGTGGCCGTCGTGCACGCAGCCGCCGAACGTCTCGGTGAGCCCGTAGGTGGTGTGCACCGTGACCCCGCGCTCGCGCGCCCGGTCGACCAGACCCGGAGGAGCGGGCCCCCCGCCGAGCAGCACGACCCGGAACCGGTCGAGCGGCACTCCGGCGTCGAGCAGGCGCAGGAGCTGGGTCGGCACGAGTGAGACCAGCGAGCAGTCGTCCGTCGCACGAGCCACCGCTTCGACATCGAAGCCGTCGTGCACGGTGACGGGCACCCCGTTGGTCGCCCCGCGCAGCACGATCGCGAGCCCGGCCACCGAGTGGAGGGGCACGCACGCGAGCCACCGGTCGCGCGCCGGCTCCGAGTCGAGCGCCTCGTTCACCGCCCGGCAGGAGGCAAGGACCGCGGCACGCCCGTGGACGACCAGTCGCGGGTCAGCCGTGGTCCCCGAGGTCGCGACCACGAGGGCCGCACCGGCGGTGAGCGGTGCCCGACCGAGCGCGGATCGCCGAGACGCGCGCCGGGCCGCGGGATCGCGCGGGTCGAGCACCATGAACGGTCGACCCGACCTCCAGTGCTCTCGGATCGCCACGGCCGCCCGGCCGGGGTCCGCCCCGTCGATGGTGGCGACGCCGGAGCCGTCGACGGAACCTGAGTCGTCGATCGGGGACACGGCCCGGTAGCGTAACCATAGGAGTGATCACTCCCAGAATCACTCCCAACGTTGGAGATCCGCGATGGAGACAGCGATCCGGCCCGCCGCCCAGTGGCAGCAGGTTGCAACCGATGCCACGGACGTCCGCTACGAGCTCTCCGACGGCATCGCCAAGATCACGATCTGTCGGCCCGAGGTGCGCAACGCGTTCCGGCCCCGCACCCTGTTCGAGCTGGCCGCCGCGTTCGAACGCGCCCGCAACGATCCCGAGGTCGGGGTGATCGTGCTCACCGGTGAGGGCCCGCACGCGTTCTGCTCGGGCGGCGACCAGAGGATCCGCGGCGACGACGGGTACGTGGGCGACGACGGCATCGGCCGGCTCAACGTGCTCGATCTGCAGATCCAGATCCGGCGCTGCCCCAAGCCGGTCGTGGCGATGGTCGCGGGATACGCGATCGGCGGCGGCCATGTCCTCCACATCGTCTGTGACCTGACGATCGCGGCCGACAACGCCCGGTTCGGTCAGACCGGTCCTCGGGTCGGCTCGTTCGACGGCGGGTTCGGGTCCGGACTGCTCGCCCGGTCGGTCGGCCAGAAGAAGGCGCGCGAGATCTGGTTCCTGTGCCGGCAGTACGGTGCCGCCGAGGCGCTCGAGATGGGGCTGGTGAACACCGTCGTCCCGCTCGCCGAGCTGGAGGAGACGACGGTCGAGTGGTGCCGCGAGATGCTGGTGCACAGCCCGCTCGCGCTGCGGATGCTCAAGGCATCGATGAACGCGGTGGACGACGGGCTGGCGGGCATCCAGCAGCTCGCCGGTGACGCGACGCTCCTCTACTACATGACCGAGGAGGCGCAGGAGGGCAAGCAGGCGTACCTCGAGAAGCGCCGCCCCGAGTTCGAGCGGTTCCCGAAGCGCCCGTGACGAGCGCGCAGCACTGGTTGGCCGGGGCGCGACCCCGCACACTGGCGTTGGCGGTCGCGCCTGTGGCCGTCGGTACCGCGGCGGGAGCACTCGATACCGACCCGATCTGGTGGCGCGCCGCCGCGGCATTGATCGTCGCCGTCGCGCTGCAGGTCGGAGCGAACTACGCGAACGACTACGCCGACGGGGTGCGCGGCACCGACGACCAACGCCGCGGTCCGTTGCGGCTGACTGCGACCGGCCTCGCCTCGCCCCGCGCGGTCAAGCGCGCCGCGTTCCTGTCGTTCGGGGTCGCCGCCGCGGTCGGCACCGTGCTCTCGGTCGCCGTCAACCCGTGGCTGCTCGCCCTGGGTGCGGCGTGTGTCGGGGCGGCGTGGTTCTACACCGGGGGTTCGAGGCCCTACGGGTACTCGGGATGGGGCGAGGTCGCGGTGCTCGCGTGCTTCGGGTTCGCCGCGACCGCGGGGTCGGCCTACGTGCAGGCCGAGAAGGTGCCGGCGGAGGCATGGTGGGGCGCACTCGTCGTCGGCCTGCCGGCGTGCGCAGTGCTGCTCGCCAACAACCTGCGCGACATCGAGACCGACCGGATCGCCGGAAAGCGGACGCTCGCGGTGCGGATCGGCGCGGCGCGGACTCGCCGACTCTTCGTGGTGTGCCTCGCCGGCGCGTTCTTGGCCGTCCTGCCGATCGCACTCGAACACCCGCTGGCGCTCGTCGCGTGGCTGGCGCTCCCACTCGCCGTGCGCCCGGCCCGGTTCGTGCTCACCCGGAGCGACCCGCCCTCGCTCGTGCTGGCGCTCGTCGGCACAGTGCGGCTGACGTTGGTGCTGGCTGCCCTGCTGACCGTCGGGCTCGCACTCTCGTGAGACAGCCCAGGCCGCGGTGACGAGCCGCGGAGTGCGCGAGCACCGGCTGCGCATCGGCACGCCGCGACGTGCTGCTGCTCGAGGGCCCCGCGGGTTGGGGCGAGTGCTCTCCCTTCCCCGGGTATCCGTGCGATCCGGAGGCCGCACTCGCCGCCGCGACCGAAGCGGCGACCGTCGGCTGGCCGGCCCCGCGACGTGAGCAGGTTCCGATCAACGCGCTGGTCGACGACGGTCCGATCGACCCGACCCGCTTCGCCGGGGCGCCGGCCGTGAAGGTCAAGGTCGGGCGGCGCAGCATCGACGAGGACGTGGCCCGGGTGCACGCCGTCCGGGAGGCGGTGGGACCCGGTGTTGCGCTGCGGATCGACGCCAACGGCGCGTGGGACGTCGATGCTGCCCGGGACGCCATCGGCCGACTCGCGGCCGTCGACCTCGACCTGGTGGAGCAACCGGTCGCAACGATCGACGAGCTGGCCTCGCTCCGGCGGAAGGTCGACGTGCCGCTGGCGGCGGACGAGTGCGTGCGCAACCTCGACGATGCCCGGCGGATCAAGGCGCTGAGCGCAGCCGACGTGCTCGTGCTGAAGGTGCAGCCGCTCGGCGGGGTGCGCGCCGCGCTCATGGTGGCCGAGGCCGCGGGCGTTCCGGCCTTCGTGACGTCCATGCTCGAGACCTCGGTGGGTCTCGCGGCGGGCCTCGCGCTCGCGTGCGCGCTCCCGGAGCTGTCGCATGCCTGTGGCCTCGCCACGCTCGACGCACTTGCCGGAGACCTGACGATGGACTCGCTGCGCCCGCGCGACTGGGTGCTCCGAGCGCGCGCCGTCATCCCCGATCCGGATCTCCTGGCCCGCTACTCGGTGACGGTGTGAACGAACTCGACGAGCGAGTCGGCGAGTGCCCCCGGCTGCTCGAGCGGCAGCGAGTGCCCACCCGGCAGGCGGAGATGCACCCCGTCGCGCACGAGGTCGAGCATCCGGTCGGCGATCGCGCCGTACTTGTCGTCGGCGCGGCCGGTGACCAGCGCCACCGGGCGATCGAGCCGGTGCAGCCGGTCCCACACCGGCGCTTGGCTCCCCTGGCCCAGGGCTCGCAGCTGGTGGGCGAGCCGCGCCTCGTCGCCCGCACCGAACCGCGCCGCTCGTCCGAGGGTCTCCGGCACACCTGCGAACATCGGTTGGCGTACCCACCGGTCGAGGAACGCGACGGCACCGTCGCGCTCGACTTCACGCGCGAGCTGGTCGTCCGCGCGCCGGCGCGCGGAGCGCCCGGCGGCGTCGGCGATTCCCGGCGTGGCGCTCACCAGCACGAGCGCGTCGACGATCTCGGGACGGTCGAGCGCGAGGCGCAGGCAGAGACGTCCTCCCATCGAGTAGCCCACGTAGGTCCCGCGTCCCCCGCCTCCCCCAGTGCTGCGGCGGTCGCCACGAAGTCCAGACCGTCGGGCACCTCGAGCGCGGTCGCGTCGATCTCGTCGGGCAGCAGATCGCGCACCTCATTCCAGGCGGCCGCGGTCTGGCTGAAGCCGGGTACGAGGCGCATCTGCACCCGAGGAGTCTCGCGTGAGTCGCGGACGCGACCACCGCGTTCGCCCGGACCGTCGTCGACGAGTGGGTCCGCGCGGGTGCCGCGCACGCGGTCATCGCGCCAGGGTCGCGCTCCACGCCGATGGCCTTGGCGTTGGCCGACGAACCCCGGCTGCAGGTCCACGTGATCCTGGACGAACGCTCGGCCGGCTTCTTCGCACTCGGCGCCGGCCGCGCCACCGGCCTCCCCGCGATCGTGCTGTGCACGTCCGGAACTGCGGCCGCGGGCCTCCATCCCGCGGTGCTCGAAGCCAGCTACGGCCGCGTCCCGCTCCTGGTCTGCACCGCCGACCGTCCCGCCGAGCTGCGCGGGATCGGTGCCGGGCAGACCGTCGATCAGGCGCATCTCTACGGCACCGCGCCCCGCCTGTTCGTCGACGTCGCCGCGCCGGAGGATCGGTCCGGCGTGGGACCGGAGTGGCGATCACTGGCGGCACGCGCCTTCGCGACGACGGTCGGGATGCCGCCCGGTCCCGTCCACCTCAACCTCGCGTTCCGGGAGCCGTTGGTGCCGACCGGCGCGCCGCTGGTGGAAGCGCCGGGGCGTCCCGGCGATCGTCCGTGGACCGTGGTCGATCGCGCCCGGCCCGGCGCCGAGGCGCACGCCGTCGACTCGCTGGCGGCACGGGTTGCCACGGCGCCGAAGGGATTGCTGGTTGCCGGATGGGGTGCCGAAGCGGGCGCGGACATCGTCCGGGACTTCGTCGAAGCGTCGGGTTGGCCGCTGCTCGCGGACCCGCTGTCCGGACTGCGAACGGACCCGAGCGCCATCACCACCTACGACACGCTGCTGAGGATCCCCGACCCGGCCGGAGTGCGCACCCCCGAGCTCGTGCTCCGGCTCGGTGCGATGCCGACGAGCAAGGTGCTCGGCGCGCGGCTGGCGCCTCCGCTCCCGGTGATCCGCGTGGACCCGACCGGATCGTGGCTCGATCCGAACCGCGCCGACGAGCAGCTCATCGTCGCCGATGCGGACGCGCTGCTCGGCGCAGTGACCGCCCGCCTCGCCGCGCGCGGCGCGTCGCCGTGGCGCGACGGGTGGGCGAACGCCGAGCAGGTCGCGCGTCGAACCATCGACGGGTTCCTCGAGGAACAGGAGGCGCCGTTCGAAGGACGCATCGCGCGCGACGTCCTCGCGGTGCTGCCCGACGGTAGCGATCTGTTCGTCGCGTCGAGCATGCCGGTCCGGGATCTCGACACGTTCGGGGCTGCCCGCCATGCCGTGCGCGTGCTGGCCAACCGCGGCGTCAACGGGATCGATGGTCTGGTGTCGAGCGCCCTTGGGATCGCGGCCGCGTCCGGCCCGCGCCCCACCGTCGCCCTCCTCGGAGACCTCGCCTTCCTGCACGACACCGGTGGCTTGCTCGGTGCGGCGGCGCGCGGCATCGACATCGTCTTCGTCGTGGTGGACAACGACGGCGGCGGGATCTTCTCGTTCCTGCCCCAGGCGGAGCTGCCGGAGCACTTCGAGCGCCTGTTCGCTACCCCACATGGCGTCGACCTCGGCGCCATCGCCGCAGCGCACTCGATCCCGGTCCGTCGGGTCACCCGATCGAAGGACCTCGGCCCCGCGGTGCGGGCAGCCCTCGGTGAACGCGGCGCTCAGATGGTCCACGTGCGGACCGACCGGACCACGAACGTCGAGTTGCACCGCGCCGCGACGGGCGCGGTCGAACGCGCGATCACCTCAGCCCCGGGGGGTTGAGGCCGCGGTCGTCAGGCGCGGGGCGCGCCATCGAGACCGGGCCGGGGTGCTCGTCGAGGCGATCGGTGACCCCGGGCATCAGCGCCCGGAGCATGGGCGCGAGCTTCGCCTCGGTCTCGTCCCACTCGTCGTCCGGGACCGAGCCCCGGACGATCCCCGCGCCGGCGTGGAGGCGGGCCCGGGACCCGTCGAGCGACGCGCTGCGCAACGCGACCGCGAACTCACCGTCGCCGTCGGCATCCACCCAGCCCACGGCGCCGGCGTACTGACCCCGGCCGGAAGGCTCGAGCTCCTCGATCAGCGCCAACGCCGCGCCGGTCGGCGTGCCCCCGACCGCGGGAGTGGGATGCAACATCCGTGCGACCTCGAGCGCGGTGCGCGCGGGCTCGGCGAGCTCGGCTCGCAGCTCGGTGACGAGGTGCGCGAGATCGCCGACCGGGACCGCACGGGGACCGGTGACGACCGGCGCCGTCGTGCAGTGGGGAGCCAGGGTCGTCCGGATCGCGTCGACGACGACGGCGTGCTCGTGCTCCAGCTTGTCGGAGGAGGCGAGGTGCGCGAGCCCGGCCTCGTCCGCGACCGGCACCGTTCCCGCCATCGGCCGTGAAACGACGCCCGCGCCGCGTCGCCGGACCAGCAGCTCCGGGCTCGCGCCGACAAGGCCTTCCGGCGTGGCGAACACGAAGGCGCCGAGCTCGCGGGCGCGCAGCCGCTGGAGCACCGCGGGCCGGTCGAACGGCGCGTCGGCGTCGATCGTGACCTCGCGGGCCAAGACGACCTTCTCGACCGCGGCGGCGTCGATCTCGTCGAGCGCGCGCCTGACCATCGTGCGCCAGCGCTCCCGATCCTGGACCCGGATGACCGTGAAGGTCGATGGTTCGCGCCGCGACGCCGACACGAGCCGCGGCGCGGCTCCGATGGTGGTCACCCATGTCCGTCCGTCCGAGTTCCGGCCGACGATGCGGGCCGGGATCACGAAGTGGTCGCCGGGTTGCCGCGTGAACGAGAGCGCGCCCACTGCGATCGCGCCGGTGCCGGGCGTGTGAACCTCGTCGTCGACGCTCACCATCGCCAGCGCCGCCGGAACGGAGCCGACGTCGACCCGCGCCGCGATCCCGGAAGTGGCGAAGCCACGGTCGTCGTGCCACCACGCGAAGCCGTCGGGTGGGAAGCCCTGCAGGGGGTCGGACCCGCCCTCGGTGAATCGCGTGGACGCCTGCAGGGTCACGAGCGGCTCGGCTCCGGTGCTCATCGCCGGGTCCCCGTGATGAGCTGCACCGCGCCCCCGGTCATGGTCACCCGCGAGACGCCGGCGAAGCCGGCCGCGGCGACCATCGCCACCAGCGTGGCCGCTTCCGGCAGGTACGCGGTGGACGCCGGGAGGTAGCGGTACGCCGATGCGTCGGAGAGCGCGGCGCCGATGCGCGGCACGAGCCGTCGGAACCAGAGATCGTGGCCGGCTCGCATGATGACGTTGCGGGGCTCCGCGGCGTCGAGCAACGCGAGCCGGCCGCCGGGACGAAGGACGCGCGCGCACTCGTCCAGGAAGGGTTCGAGGGCGGTGAAGTTGCGGAGCGCGAAGCCACAGGTGATCCCGTCGAGCGTCGCGGCCGGCACGGGGAGGACCAGCACGTCGGCCCGCACGAGCGGACTGCCTGCACGCGCCGCGGCGAGCATCCCCGCAGAGAAGTCGAACCCGACGACCCGATGTCCGGCGGCGGCGAGCGACCGGCAGAGGTCGCCGGTGCCGCACGCGAGGTCGGCGACGGTCGAGCCGGGTCGGAGTGCGAGCTCGCCCAAGGTCCGCCGGCGCCAGCGGACGTCCTGCCCGAACGAGATCACGCGGTTCACGCGTTCGTAGCGGGGCGCGATGCGGTCGAACATCTCTTCCACCACGACTCGCTTCTCGTCACCGCTCGGGAGCACCGGTGACTTCGATCGAGTCATGCGATCGACTCGTCCGCGAGGAGCTCGGCCTCCGCCTCCGCTGCCGCGAGCTCGGCCGGATCTCCGACCGCCTCGAGGTGCTCCTGGGCCACCTCGAGCAGGACTCGTCGGAAGTGGTGCGCGACGATCGTCGTCACGGTCGGTAGGAGGGATCGGAACGCGTCCACCAGCAGCGCGGCGTGCTCGTCGTCAGGGAGCTCCCGCGCCTGCAGCGGCTTCCGAACGTGCTCGTCGAACATCTCGACCGCGCGTTCGGCGATCGCGCGAGTGTCCTCGTGCTGACGCCGGCCGAGCTCGATGAGCTCCGGGAGCGGGAGCCCGGCTTCGAGCAGTCTCAACCCGGCCCGCACGACCGCGAGGTCAGCCGTCGTGTACACCGCCGCGCCGTCGACGCGTCGGGGAACGAGGAAGCCTTCCTTGCCGATCGCGACCAGCAGCGCGACGGGCACCCCCGAGCGCTCGGCCAGGTCGTCGATCGTCAGCAGCTCGAGCGGCTCGACGTCCTCGACGACGGCCCGTGACACCTCGAGCGCGAGTGGGGCGTCGGACGCATCGAGCTCACCGTCCAGCACGCGTCGCGCGACGGCCAACGTGAACCCCTGCGCCTGGAGATCGCGGATCCGCTCCACCCGCTCCAGGTGTTCGGCTCCGTACCACGCGATCCGGCCCTCGCGCACCGGCGGCGGCAGCAGTCCCCGCTTCTGGTAGAAGCGGATGGTGTCCACGGACAGCTGGGTCCGACGGGCGAACTCCTCCACCCGCATCCGGTCCGGAGCCACCGGGCCCGGGGTCGGGCGGAGACCTGCAGGGGGAGCACCGGGTGCCATGCACCCATTCTAGGAGTGATCACTCCCACGGACAGCACCGCCCTCACCGGTACCGGAGCCTGATGGTGGCGCGGTGCCCGTCCCAGGTGAGGGTGAAGCGCCAGCATCCCGGCATCGGGACGTTGATGACGGACGGGTAGATCTCACCGGGCGCGGAGTCTGCGGGAATCGCAACCGGCGCCATGTGGTGTCTGCTGTGCGGGCGATGACCTGTGATCCGGAGTGGCCGGTGGTTTCGCGGCTCGCGGACGACCCAGAGGATCTTGTTGGCGCGGCCGTCGTGTCGGCGAGCCCGGAGTGGGTATCCGAACACGAACGCGGCGACGTTCCTCTGTGGCGAGAGGACGTGAGGAACGTCGGTCGGAGGATTCGCGGTGCTGGTCCACGCGGGCACGTCACCGGTACGGCTGAACGGGGCGCCACAGATCCGGCTTCGCTGGCTCCCTGGGATCGTTCGCGGTCGCTCGTTGTTCGTGGTGAGCCGCGCGATGCCTCCCGCTGAGACGACGACAACCAGGAGAACGACGCTGAGTGCGCCCACCAAGCGACGTCGGGCCAACTGGCGTCGGCCTCGTTGCCACGCGCCCGAGACATCGGGCTCCGCCACTGGCGTACCGACCGCGGACCGGAGCAGCGTTCGCACCTCATTGGACATCGGTCATCGACTCCTCTTCGGCCGCGTGGTCGCTGACCAGCCCCATCGACCGGAGGCCGGCGATCGCTTGGCGGGTGAGCGTCTTCACCGTTCCCTCGGGGCATCGCATGGCCTCTGCGGTCTCGCGAACCGAGAGGTCTGAGAAATACCGCAAGACGACAGCGGTGCGCTGCCGTGTGGGAAGCTGCATCAGGGCGACGCGAATTGCGACTGAGCTCGTCGGGTCGGCGTCGGGCATGTGGTCGTCAGAGCCGATCGTGTTGCTGTGGCGGCGAACGACGGCGCGATGCCTGAAGTGCGACCGAAGCAGGTTGAGGGCAACGCGGTGGGCCCAGGCGCCGGGCGCGTCGAGTCGCGAGACCCGCCGCCAGTCACGGCACGCCCGAGTGAGGGTCTCTTGCGCCAACTCCTGGGCGAGCTCGGGATCACCGGTGGAGAGCGACAACGTTCCAACCAGCCTCGGCCACTCGCGCTTGCAGAACGCGACCAACGCGTCAGGTTCCTTCACCAGCGCACCAACTGCCTCCCCGACCCATCAAACAGACGCTCAGCGCCCGCCTTCGGTTTGCCAGATGTGAGCTTCGCGCTCCTCGTCGCCACCGGATCCGGCCGCTGGGTTGCGCTGACGACGCCGCGGAGACGACGAACGAAACGCGAACACGTCGCCTGCGATCGTTGGTACATAGACCGTTCCGTCGGGGCCAATGGTCGTGCCGACGGTGAAGCGGGTCACGCCCGGCAGTCGCTCACGATCGAGCACCGCGCCGGTGCGGGTGTCAACCACCAGGAGATCGTTCTCGAGCCCGGAGCGCGCCACGGTCGTGTAGGCGTGGTTGCCGGCGCTCTGCGTCGCGACTCCGCGGTTCGCGACCCCGTCCATCCGCCAAGCCGTGACTCCTCGATCCCCTCGGTCGGTGACGGCCTGGAGCGGCGTTGCGCCACCACCGGCCGGCATGATGAGACCCCGGGGCGACGTCGACGAGCTTCCCCCGGTCGCTCCACCGATGACGTGCGACCAGATCTCGGCACCAGTGCGCGCGTCGATCGCGTGAATGCTGTCGACGTTGTCGGTCACGTACACCCTCGCACCATTCTTCGAGAGGGCAGGACTCGACGCGCTCCCCCCGGGCAGCGACTCATTGGCCCACAAGGGGGTGAGGGTCGCCGACCGGGGGCCCTCGTTGATCTGCATCGCGCGCAATCCCGCGGCAGGTGAACCGGGAGCCCAGAAGGTGAAGAAGAACCGGCCTGTTCGCGCATCGACCGCCGGCGTGTTGGCGCTGGCGCATCCAACGGTTCCCTGCGCACATGCCCACACGCCTTGCGAGCGATCCCAGGTCGTGTCCTTGATGAGCTCGACCGGAGGAGTCACCGGTTTGCCGGTCTCGGGATCGAGCACGTAGATGACCCCGATGTGCGTGATGAAGATCACGCGACCTCGGGGGGTGAACTGCGCCGAGAACGGCACGCCTCTGATCGGCGTCTCCCACAGTTGGTGGCCGCTCGAGTCGAATGCATGCATCGCCCTGCCGTCAGCCACGAAGCTGCGGCCCGTTCGATCCAACAATGGCGACGACGTGACCGCGAGGTAGTCCAGCTGGGGGACGCACCAACGGGTCCGTCCCGTCTCGGGATCCAGCGCCTGGAGATGACATCCCGCGACCGTGGACGTCAGGTACACCTGGCCGTTGGCCGCGATCGTCGGGCCGAGGTTGATCGTCCAGTCGAGCGGCCCGATCTTGACCGACCCGTCGAAGTGCCGATGCCATGCCAGGGTGAGGTCCGACGCTGCGACGACGGGCGAGTAGTCGGAGTTCGCGCCATCGGCATGGACCGCCGGCCAACTCGGTGCGGTCGCCGATCGACCAGACGACGAGCCGGGGCTCGAGCACGAGGTGATCACCCCCAGCATCAGGAGGACCGCGACCGCCCGCCGCACGCCACCACGGCGTCGAGTATCTACATTCATAGTGAAGAAACTTCGCGGAGAGTTTCCCCTCTGTCAAGGGCAGAGCGGTTCGCCGGAGAACTCCCCTCGCGCAGTGGGTTCACGTGATCTGCACAATCCGTAGACTGGTCGGATCGACACTGAGGCAACCCCACTCGACGGCCGGACCGCCCGCTCGCAGCGCACCCGCGCCGCGGTCGTCGACGCCCTCGTCGCGCTCGTCGAGGAAGGTGACCCTCGCCCCAACGTGCAGACGATCGCCGACCGGGCCGAGGTCTCGAGTCGGGCAGTCCACCTCCACTTCAGGAGTGTCGACGAGCTCCATCAGGCGCTCGTCGAACGGGCAACGGCCCTCGTCATGGAGCGCCTGTCCGTCATCGACCCGGAGGAGCCCCTCCCGATCCGGATCGACCTGCTCTGCGCACAGCGGGCCCGCATCAACGAAGACCTCGGCGCCCTCCTCCGAGCCGCCGATCTCTACGAGCAGACCTCACCCACCATCGCCGCGAGCCGCGACTTCGGGCGCCGATCTTCCCGCGACCAGCTCAACAGAATCTTCGCGGGCGAGCTCCACCACATGTCCGGCGGTGCTCGAGCGCGCGTCGTCGCCGCGATCGACGCGCTGCTCACCCAAGCGGGCTGGGCCGTCATGCGCCGCACGCACGAGCTGTCACCCGACGAGGCCCGAATCGCCACGCGCGACGCTGTCATCGCGCTCCTCGACGCGCGCGCGCCGGCTGCGGGTAGCTAGTCGCGGACCCAGCTGCCGTTGCTCTCCGGCGGCGAGTGAAGCGGGTGCGCGTGGACGCCCGCCGGTGCCCAGTGGCGAAGGTCCCGGCTCTCGGGTCGTTTCACGGCTTCTCCGCGGTGTGCTCGCGACCGATGGTTCAGCGCTGGGTGCGGTAGCGGAGGTTCACGACACCGTTGCCGAACCGGTGCTCCTCCAGCAGCTCCAACGGGATGCGGGCGTTGGCGGGGTATGCGGGTTTGCCGCCGCCGACCAGCACCGGACAGACGAAGAGCTGGCACTCATCCACCAGGCCGGCGTCGAACGCGTGCGCGGCGAGCGCCGGCCCGCCGACGGTCAGGTCGCCGGCGGCGGACGCCTTCAGCTCGCGGACCGCATCGGGGTCGAATCGGCGCTCGAGCCGCGTGTTCGCGGTCGAGACGGCGGGCCGCGTCGTGGAGTAGACGACCTTGTCAGCTGCCTGCCAGAGGTTCGCGAAGTCGGCCCTGAGCTCCGACTCGGCGGCCAGCGCCGGTTCCGTCTCCCACACGGCCATCGTTTCGTACATGCGCCGCCCGTAGAGATAGGTGCCGACGGGGCGCACGAGGTCGGTGATGAAGGCGAAGACCTCGTCGTTGGGCTCGGTCCATTCGAGGCTGCCGTGCTCGTCCTCGATGCAACCGTCGAGGGACACGTTCGCCACGTAGATCAGCTTGGCCATGCCGCTCCTCGGTCACCCGCGTGACGGTGCCCGGAGAGATGGTACGTGCGACGCGTCGGCAGTCACATGACCGCCACGCCTGGTGCGCTGGATGTCGTTCTTGGCCCCCGTGGCCGGCCTCCTCCCCAACGCGTCGCAGCCGAAGGTGGCAGTGCCAGTCGGGATCGCGTTGGCCTGGATGGGGTACGCGGGCGTCAGTAGGCGGCAGCCAACGTTGTCAGCGGCGCTGCGTTTCTGCTGCACCAGAATGGCGACATGTCCGTGACGGTGCCGACCGGCTTGCGCCAGGCCGTCGTCGATGAGGAGGGCGGACAGGAGTGGCTCGACTCCATCCCCGCGCTTGCGGCGCGTGCCGTCGACCGTTGGAGCCTCGTCCTCGGTGAGCCCTTCGAGGCCGGCATGGCCGGATGGACGGCGCCCGGGACCACGGCCGCCGGAACCGAAGTCGTCCTCAAGCTCTCCTACCCGCACGATGAGGCGCGCGACGAGGCAGCCGCGCTCCGAGCCTGGCACGGTGCGGGCGCGGTCGAGGTGCTCGGTGCGGACGCGCACGACTGGGCGCTGCTGCTGCGCCGGCTGCGACCTGGGACGACCTTGCGCGACGAGCGACTCCCGCCCGTGGAGCACCTCGCGGTCGGAGCGGAGCTCCTGCGCCGGATGGCGGCGGTCCCGGTCCCCGCAGGTGAGCGGTTCCGGGACCTCGTCGACGTCGCGGACCGGCTCGCAGTGATCGCCGCCGAACGGCTCGAGCGCCTGCTGCCTGCAGCACCGATCCGGGTCGATGCTGGACTGTGTCGCCACGCCGTCGACCTGCTGAGGACCCTCCCGAGCGACGCCCCGCACCGTGGGCTCGCACACGGCGACCTCAACCCCGGCAACATCCTCCGCCATGACGATGCGGCCGCGGGCGGGGAGAACGGGTCCGCGAGGTGGCTGGCGATCGACCCGAAGCCGGTGGACGGCGACCTGGCCTGGGACCCGTGGCCCCTCCTCACCCAGATCGGTGACTGGACCGTCACCGTACCGGCCCCGACCGAGCTCGCGGCGCGCACCCGGCAGGTCGCCGAGGTGACCGGCCTCGATCCCGCGAGGATCGCGTCGTGGTGCGTGGCTCGCGGGATCGAGTCCGGGCTCTGGGCCGGCGACCGCGGCTGGTGGACCGGATTCCGAGGCGCCGACGGCGACCTGGCCCGGGCAGCTGCGTGGGCGAGCGCGTCGAGCCTGCTCGGCAGCTGAGCGCCCACGCAGGAGGTGCGCACGGTCACCCCGGGGTGGGCGGCCCGGTTCGGCCTTCGGGGTCGGGCTCGCTCACAGTTGGTTGTCATGGTGATGGACGTGAAGGGCGCGCCGCGCATTCCGAATCCGCAATGTGCGGGTGAGCACTCGCTGGCCGCATCTGTCCCGGCGCGGCGAACCAGAGCCCCGACGACTCAGTCGTCGTCGATGATGAGCGCGAGGCTGATCCGGGCCAGGGGACCGGTGCCGAAGACGGCGTTCGTCGGCGCCGACAGCTGGATGCCGCCCCATTCCGCGTTGTAGTACTGGCCCGGTTCGTGGACCGTGTCGCCGTGCACGACGAACGGGACCGACTTCGACGTTTCGCCCGGGGCGAACGTGAGGGTGCCCGTACCGGGCGCGTAGTCGACTCCCGCCTGCGGCTGCGCGGCCGAGTCGAGCGTCGCCCAGTTCACCGAGACCGTCTGCCCCGATGGCGCCGAGAGCGCGACCTCCACGAGCAATGTCGTATCTCCGACGTCGCCTTCGAGCACGCCCGCCGCCGTGGTCACGATGGTGGGCGGTGGGTCGTCGTCGCGGATCAGCGCGAGTCCAGTCGCACCGAAGCCGGAGCCGACCGTCGCGTTGGTCGGCGAGTGGAAGGTCAGCCCGGCCCACTCGGCGTCGTAGAGCGTGTTCTCGTCGATCGTGTCGCCGTAGACGGTGAACGACGCAGTCCCGGACGTCTCACCGGGAAGAAACGTCACGGTTCCCGAACCGGGCGCATAGTCCACCCCCGCCTGGGGTTGGGCGAGCGAGTCGATCGTCTCCCACTCCACCGTGACCGTCTTGCTCGATGGGTGGGAGAGCGTGACTGGGACATGCATCGTCGTGGTGCCGCTGTCTCCCTCGGTGACGAATCCGACACCGGGGACGACGACCGGCGAGTCGCACGGGAACGTACCGCTGTAGAGCGCGTGCCCCTCGTGGCCGGGGGCGGAGATGCCGTCGTCGGACCAGACCACCTCCTTCGCGCCTTCGACGCACGTCGAGTCGGGTGCGATCGCGAAGCCCTCGATGTTCACGTTGGGCAGATCGGCCGGGCGCGCGTACACGGGATCGGGGGCGATGGCGCCCGCGGAGTCGACCTTCAGCAGGGTCGACGACACCGAGCACGTGTTGTCGCACAGCGCCCAGATCTGCTGGAGGTCACGGTCGTACTGGACATCCATCACGTGGCCCATGCCGGTGTCGGCGACCGCGACGCGATGCGAGCTGCCGTCGGCGTTCAAGGCGTAGGCGTACAGCTTGCCGTCGTTCTCGAGCGCCGCGAAGTACAGGCCGGAGCCGTGATCGGGGTAGTTGCCCGGGTTGTACGCCGCGTCGGTCGACTGGTCGATGAACCCGTTCTGCACCAGGTACGCGTCGGGTACGAAGGTGACGCCCTCGAAGCCGAGGTTCGCCTTCACCGGGGCGAGCAGCTCGGGGAAGTCCGCGGTGAGGTTCCACTGCGTGGTCGGGGTGAGCGTCGTGCCCGCCGCCGTCGGGTCGAATCGAAGCACGGAGTCGAGCGAGACCGAGTTGTTCGAGTTGTCACGCTCGGTCGTGATGTAGAGCGCGCCGTCGGCGCCGACGGTGAGTCCCTCGGAGTCGGGCTGGCCGACCCCGCCGGGGAAGAAGATCTGCTTGCCGGCGGCCCAGTCGTTGGCGGTGTCGGGCGTCCACACGCCGTTCTGCTTCACCAGGCGGAACACCCAGCTCTTGTTCTTGACTCCCCACAGCACGTTGGGGTTCGTGGGATCGAACACGAGGCCGCTCATGTCGCGCCCCTCAGGACCGGTCGTGGTCTTCCAGGCGCACGCCTGGTCGGCCACCGTCACCGAGGAGCCGCCGGGCCACGTCTGCGCGGTCGCGGGCGCGGAACCCGTGCCCGACGCCGCTTCGGGCTGGCACGGCAGCGTGTTCGGGTTGCCGGTGCCGTTGCCGCCGACGATCGTGACCGGCCCGCAGGCATTCAACGGGCTCGTGCCGGGCGACCCGACGTCGCCGGCGCCCGTCGCCGACTTCGTCGTGCCGAGCCCGTCTCCAACGGCCGAGAACTGCCAGAGGCCGACGTTGTTCGCGCCTTCCGCCAGGCAGTTGCTCGGGATCCCCGAGATGCCCTGCGTGCGGATCGAGCCCGCGAAGGTCTGGTCGCCGTACGTGAGCCGATCGGCCAGCGTGGTGCCATCGAAGAGGTTGATCTCGTCGGCGCGGCCGAGGTTCGCGGTGTTGTTGTCGGCGATCTTGACGGTTGCGGCGAGGCTCCACTCCGTGCGGAACGCCGCGGCCGTGGATTCGACGATCAGGCCCGACTCGCCGGGAGCGAGCGTGCCGAGGCCGGCAAGCGAGAACGTCCCTGGAGCGCGGCTGTCGTCGTCGAACGAGTAGTTGGTCATGTCCACCGGTGCGCCACCGATGTTCGTCACCTCGACGAACTCGGCCGCACTGTTGACCGGGTTGTACATCCACTCGGTGATGACGATCTGGCCCGGTACCGCGGCGTTCGCCGGTGGGCTGACAACCGCGAAGGAGACCAAGCTCATCGCCGTGACGGCCATCAACGTCATGGGGAAGCGAATTCGTCTGCGCATGAGCGGGTTTCTAGCGAAGCCCGCTGGACGAGATCCCTCCCGGCGGTGAATGAAGCGCGAACAACTGGCGATCTCGACGAACCGATGGAGGGCTTCCCGCTGCTCTCCGACCGGGCAGTGCGAGACGGAGGGCTACGAGTCCCTCGCGGTGGGACGGATCGGCCGCCCGAGGTGGTATCCCTGGCCCCAGGGCACGCCGAGTCCGGCGAGCGTCGAGCGTTCGGCTTCGGTCTCGATGCCTTCGGCGATGATCGTTGCCGGGATCTCGCGTCCGAAGCTCACGAGTGACGAGGCCAGCGCCCGCTTGACCGGATCGGCGGGGATGTCGCGGGTCAGCGTGATGTCGAGCTTGATGATGTCGGGGGCCAGCTTGAGGATGTGGCTGAGCCCGGCGAAGCCTGCACCGGCGTCGTCGACGGCGAGGCGGACCCCGTCATGACGCAATGCGGCGAGCGCGCCGAGCAACGGTCCGTAGTCCTCGATCCGGGTGTGCTCAGTGATCTCGATCACCAGCCGTCCGCGCTCGTGACACGCGAGCCGATCGGCGAGTGCCGTCGTCAGCGTGGTGCTGGGAGAGACGTTGAGGGTGAGGAACTGCCCGCTCGGCAACCGGCGCAGCTCGTCGAGGGCGGCGTCGACGGCGAGCAGCTCGAGCTCGGTGCCGAGCCCCACGGTCGCGGCCTCGATGAACCAGTCGCTCGGCGGTCGCTCCGGCAGGTCAGCGAACCGGGCCAGCGCCTCCTGACCCACGATCTCGCCGGAGGTCATGTCCACGATCGGTTGGAAGACCATGTGGAACGCGTGCATGGTGATCACGTCCCGGATCCGCTGTTGCTTCTCGGAGTGCTCCTGGTGCACGCGGGCCAGCTCGGCGTCGCGCCGCCGGAGCTCGGCATCGAGCGCCGCGTTGTGTTCACGGAGCTTGGCGTGCAGCGCCCGCGTGTGGAGCAGGTTCCGTGCCCGCAGGACCACCTCGGTCCGGTCGAACGGCTTGGTGAGGAAGTCGCTCGCGCCTGCTTCCAACACGCGGTCGCGAGCGGCAGGAGTGCCGTCGGCGGTGAGCACGATGATCGGCACCAGGTCCGCAGCGTCGGTCATGCCTGCGAAGACTTCCATCAGGTGGAGCCCGTCCATCTCCGGCATGTGGAGATCGATCATCACGAGGTCGGGTGAGCAGCGACGGTAGAGGTCGATCGCTTCGTACGGATCGGTCGTCGCCTGCACACCGGACATCCCGGCGCGGGCCAACATCTTCTCGAGGAGTCCGACGTTGGCCGCGTTGTCGTCGACGATGAGGATCGTCGGCTCCCGTTCGTCGTCGGTCGACGCTCCGACGGCCGCGACCTCCAGGGGTGTGGTCACGAGACCGTGACGGTCGTATCCGGGCTCGAACCGGTCAATCGGCCGAGCACCTCACGGAGCTCGCGGACGTCCAACGGCTTGGTGAGATACGCGCTCGCACCGGCATGCAGGAGACGCTGGACCTGGCCCGGCGTGGCGTCCGCGCTCAGGATGACCACGGGGATCGACGCGGTCTGCGGGTCGTCGCGGAGCCGTCGCAAGACCTCGTCGCCGCCGATGTCGGGCAGGTGGAGGTCGAGGAGGACCAGATCGGGACGGTGCTCGCGGGCCAGCTCGAAGCCCAGCCGTCCCTGCATCGCCGAGACCAGCTGGGTAGGTCCGGAGGGCGCGAGGATGCGCTCGATCAGTCGCAGGTTCGAGAGGTTGTCCTCGATGTAGAGGATCTTCGGCTGGCCGCCCGATCGATCGGGTGCCTTCACGTCAGACGTCGGCTGCGGCGCGTTGAGCCGTGCGTAGCGCTCGACGGGGTCCTCGACCACGGGCAGCTCCACCCAGAACGTGCTCCCCTGTCCCGGCGTGGTGGCCACGTCGAGCGTGCCTCCCATCGCTTCGGCGAGCCGGCGCGAGAGCGCGAGACCGATCCCGGTACCCTCGATCGAGCTCTGCTCCGCGCCCAGTCGCTCGAACGGTTCGAAGAGCAGCTCCAGATGTTCGGGGCGGATGCCGGGGCCGGTGTCAGTGACGTTGATGCGGAGCCGGTGCTCCTCCACCACTTCGCACGACAACGAGACAGTCCCGCGGAGCCGGTTGTACTTGATCGCATTGGACACGAGGTTGAGGAGGATCTGGCTCAGGCGTTGCCGGTCGGCGAGCACGTACACGTCGGCAGTGTCCGCGGTCGCGCCTCCGACGAGGTGGAGCTCCGCCTTGGTGGCAAGCGGTCTGGTCAGGTCCATCGCCTCGGCGATCACATCGGCCACCCGGACCGGTTCCGGCGAGATCGCGAAGTCGCCGGTCTCGATGCGCGTGATGTCCAGGACCTCGTTGATGAGGCGCAGCAGGTGGCGGCCGCCTCTGAGGATCTGCTCGATCGCGTCGCGCGTCGAGAATCGTCGAGTGGATCGTCTTCGAGCAGCTGTGCGTATCCGAGCACGGCATTCATCGGCGTTCGTAGCTCGTGACTCATGCGCGAGAGGAACTCGTTCTTGGACTCGTTGGCGGCCTCGGCGGCCTCACGGGCGCTTCGCTGACCTTCCTCGAGTCGTTCCTGTTCCGCAAGTGCGTGCTTCAGCTCGGTCGTTCGGGCATCGACCGCGGCCTGCGCGTACGCCCGGCGCCGGCTGAGCACTGCTACGAGCCAGCCGATCAACAGCGCAGTCAGCAAGCCCGCGAGCAGGACGAGCCACGGGGTCTGCTGCGCCAGCGTGCCGACGAGTGGCTCCTTGCTGCGAATCACCAGCAACCACTGGTCGTCACCAATCTTCACCCGGCTCCGCGCGACGTCTCCGCCGATGGGAAGGTCCGTGGTGGTCGCGACGCACCACGTCGCGCGCTTGCGCGCTCGTCGACCCGTAGAGCACACCCTCGATGCCGGCGAACGGCGAATCCTTGTCCAATTTGACGGGCGCCGCGTCCAAGGCGACATCTTGATAGACGACCGACGGATTCGCGCCCGGGAGGGCCACCGCGAACGTGAGTCGGCGCGTGTCGCCCTCCGTTCGCACCGAGCTCACCATTCCGCCGGCGTGGAACGCACGCTCGACCAGGGCGGCTCGCGGCCCATCGAGCACTTGTCCGCGCTTCGGCCCATCGCCGGCCGCAGCCAGTACGACCAACTCGCCACCACGCGCTTGGACCGCTCCGATCGCGCCGGACTTCTGCCGGCTGACAATGCTGGACGCAACCGCTTCGAACTGTCCAGGCCCCGCGACCGCGGGTTGGGTCAATGCCCCCAGCAGTGGAAGCATCGTTCCCGACTGGGACATCGACACCGACAGCACGGCACCAACTTCGCCGGCTCGCTCGTGCAAGAGCCGTCGCTCCTGGTCGTGGACGACGCTGCGGACGACGAGCGCGGTCGCGATCGTGGAGCACACGAGAATGACGACGATCAAGAGGGGTATCTGTCGTACCAGCCACTTGCGAGTCCGGCGGCTCACGACACTCCCCGGCCGGGCGCGCCAACGCAGTGCGTTGTACCGCCTGGTGCGGGACGCACGCCGAACTGTGGAGACCACACCGACTCTTCGGCAGGGCCGGAACCACGCTTGACGCCAAATCTCGCCCCTGGCCGAGGGCCCGTCGACCCGGATTCACCTACCCCCGCCTCGCGGGCCGACCACGAACCCCGGAGCCCACGAAACCGGCGGGTCAGGACCGTCGCGACGTCAGCCGCGGGCCCGGCCGATCACCGGTTCAACGGCTCAGGCGGGCGGCGCGTCGACCCCGAGCGATCCGGTTCGAGACCCGCAGCGAATAGGCGATGTGATGGGCGGGACTACCTGGTCGCGAGCGCTGGTCTTCGCCCTGCTGGGCGCACTCGGGCTGGGCGGCTGGTCGGTTCCGGGAGCGGGTGCCGATGCGTCGCCGCGAGCGTCGAACCTCGCGGCGATGCGCCGCCTGGTCCACGACGTTCGCCGTGCGACGAATGCGCCCGGTGCGATCGTCGCGATCCAGCGCGACGCGCATGCACCGATGATCGTCGCTCGGGGAACACGCGACCGCCGGGCCGGTGGCCCGCTCCAGCCCGACGACCCGTTCATCATCGCGAGCGTCTCCAAGGCCTACACCGCCACCGTCATGCTGGCGCTGGTCAAGCACGGCGCGTTGCGACTGGACGATCGTGTCGTGCGCTACGTACCGGGCTGGGACCCGCGCATCACGATCCGCGAGCTCTTGAACCACACGAGCGGACTCCCTTCCTGGGGCAACAAGGACGACCCTCCGGACTCCCAGCACGCAGCCCTCGAGAGCGCCGATCTCAGCCGGCGGTTCACGATGGCGGAGAGCCTCGAACCGGTCCGCGCCATGCCCCTGCTGGCCAAGCCCGGCGCCGCAACCCACTACTCGAATGCGAACACCCTGCTCGCAGGACTGGTCATCGAGGCCGTTACGAAGCGACCGCTCGCCGACGCCTACAGGCACTACGTACTGCGCCCGCTGCATCTCGACAGCACGGCGTACCTCCCCCAGCAGCCCGCCCCGCGCCCGCCCATCCCAGGGGTGCTCTACGTCGACGACGCCCACCGGACCGAGATCGACACGTCGCAGTACCCCCTCGACTCCCTTCTGACCCTCGACGGCCCGTCGGTGGCCATGGTCTCGGACACGCGGCGACATCCTCCACTTCGCGCAGGCCTTCCTCCGGGGCGACTTCCCGACCCGTCGCCTCGCGCGCACGGCTCGCCGAATCAACGGCGGGGGCGCCGGGCTCGGCATCGTCGGCTTCACACGCTCCGGGTACTGCATCTACGACGGCTGTCCACCAGGGAGAAAGTTCCCCCGCATCGGGTTCGCCGGCAACGGCCCCGGCATTGCCGTGCGTGTGGTGTACGACCCGAGGTTCGACACGACGGCCTTCGTCTTCGCGAACTCCAGTGAGCAAGGCAAGCTCGACCCGTTCGTGATCCGCCTGTTCAACCAATCGAACGAGGGCAAACGATCGAATGGCACGGCCGGCCGAGACTCGCCCGTGCCGGCCGTCGAACGAGGGCACCACGGCGATCGGGGACGACCCCAACCCTGAGCTGATGGATGCCTGTCACACAAGTACTCTCATCGCCGGATCGAGCGGCGGGAGTGGCGAGCGATGGGCGAGACCAGCGCGACGTCATCGGCCGTGACACTCACCACGGCACTGCGGTCGGGAGAGCTCCGCACGCGATCTGCTCGAGATCTATCTCGATCGCATCGACCGGCTGGATCGCGATGGCGTCAACGCGGTCGTCACCGTCGATGCCGATCGTGCCCGCCACGCCGCGGCGGTAGCCGACGACGCGCGGGCTCGGGGTGAGGTGCTCGGCCCGCTCCACGGTCTCCCGATGACCGTCAAGGACGCGATCGCAACCGAGGGCTTGCGAACGACCGGCGGCGCAGTGGAGCTGGCCGAGCACGTGCCGACCGAGGACGCGCCGGTTCCGCGAGTACGACGTGCTGCTCCTGCCCGCGTGGTCGACGCCACCGTTCGAGCACGACCAGGTCGGGACCATGCTCGACCACACGCTGATGGTGAATGGCGAGCCGCGCAACCACTTTGAGATCTCGCACTGGCTCATGATCGTCAACGTGACCGACCAGCCGGCCCTCACGATTCCGATCGGGCGGACAGCCGCAGGGCTCCCCGTCGGGATGCAGATCGTCGCCCCCTACCTGCACGACCGCCGCGCGATCCGGGTCGCCGAGCTCGCAGCCGAGGTGCTCGGCGCCTACGAGGTCCCACCCGGGTTCACCTGACGGCGAGATCAGCTCGAGCGACTCTCACCGCGTCGATCCGGTTCGACGGCAGCCTCACCACGCCCCCATGTACCGCGGGCGTTCGTTGGGTCGTCCTCACCACACCGATCGCGATGAGCGCGTCACAGATCGCGACCATCGAGGCCGGCGTGCTCGATACCATAGGGGGGTATGGTCCGGTCGGGCGAACAGGAGCCATGGTGGCGGCATACAGCGACAACAAGGAAGCGGCGCAACAGCGACTGCGACGGATCGAGGGTCAGGTGCGGGGTCTGCAACGGATGGTCGACGAGGACGCCTACTGCATCGAGGTGTTGACGCAGGTCTCCTCCGTCACGCGCGCGCTGCAAGGGTTCGCGCTCGAGCTGTTGGAGCAGCATCTCGATCACTGCGTGCGCGATGCCATCAGCGCAGGCGGGCCCGACGCCGATGCGAAGGTTGCCGAAGCGTCGGCGGCGATCGCACGGCTGGTGAAGTCGTGAGGTGGCCAACCCGCAGGACCCGGTGACTCGACGTGGTCGTGGCGGCGGACGTCCTGGGTGACATCGGGCGCAGCTTGCGCGCGGGCTTCTTCATGTTCTGGGAGACCCTCTGGCCGTTGATCCTCGGCTTCACCCTCTCGGGCGCGGTGCAGGCGTTCGTACCCCGCCAACAGCTCGAAGCGACGATGGGGGATCACCGCCCCGGCGCGGTCGTACGAGCAAGCGGGTGGGGAATGGTGTCGTCATCGTGCTCGTACGCGGCGACCGCGATGGCGAAGTCGCTCTTCCAGAAGGGCGCCGACTTCACCACCGCGATGATCTTTATGTTCGCCTCGACCAACCTCGTGATCGAGCTCGGCATCGTCCTGGTGGTGCTCCTCGGTTGGCAGTTCGCCGCGGCCGAGTTCATCGGCGGACCGATCATGATCGCGATCCTCGCCCTCACCGGTTCCTTCGTCGTCGGACGCCACCTCGTCAAGCAGGCGCGCGACCGCCTGCAGTCCGGGCAGATGGCCGGAGACCACGACCACTCCACCATGGTCGGGGTGAGCGATGAACGCCAAGCCGAGCTCGAACGCGAACCCTGGTCCCAGAAGCTGCGCTCACGCGCCGCGTGGTCCGATGCCGCGAGCTACACGGTCGCCGACCTCACCATGCTGCGCCGCGAGCTCCTCATCGGCTACGTCGTCGCCGGATTCCTCGCCGTACTGGTACCCACGCACCTCTGGAACGCAGTGTTCCTCCACGGCCATGGCTTCTGGACCACACTCGAGAACGTCATCGTCGGCCCGTTCATCGCGATCATCGCCTTCGTCTGCTCCATCGGCAACGTCCCACTCGCCGCGGCGCTGTGGCACGGAGGCATCAGCTTCGGCGGCGTCATCGCATTCATCTTCGCCGACCTCATCACGCTCCCCCTGCTGCTCATCTACCGCAAGTACTACGGGACGAGACTCACCCTCCACCTCCTCGTCTGGTTCTGGGCCGTCATGGCCATCGCCGGCCTCATCGTCGAGCTGCTCTTCTCGAGCACGGGCCTCATCCCCCACAACCGAAACCTCGCCGTCGTGCAGACGCATTTCGAGTGGAACTACACGACCATCCTCAACATCGTCTTCATCGCGATTGGTGGGTACCTCTATTGGCTCTACCGCAACCGCGACCGGTTCGGCGGCGGCGGCGGATACGCGATGGACCCGAGCTGCGGCATGCAGGTACAAATCAGCAACGCACCCGCGCAGCGAACCCACGACGGCACGGACTACTTCTTCTGTTCGGACCGCTGCGCGGAACGATTCACGAGGGACTCCCAGAGCCAGTCCGATCCGTCGACAGAAGGCATCTGACTGTCACCGCGCGTGAGTCGCCGCCGTGACCAGCGGATACCCCCGCCACACTCGTGTCGGCAGCGCTCGGTCCGGAGCTCACGAGGTGATGCGCGAGTGATGCACGACGTCTGCCATCGTCGACCTCGGATGCGCCAACGTGCCAGCGCCGTCTGAACGGCCGGCTGGCCGGTGACACAGCTCGAGAGGAGACGTATGACCACCGTATTGGTGTTCCATGAGGTTGACGATGTCGGTCATTGGCTTCGCTCACCCAAGCGCGAAGAGTTCTTCGGGCCTCTCGGGATGACTGTGCGTACGTTCGTCGATCCGGACAAGTCGAATCGGGTCGGGCTGATTGTCACGGTGCCCGATGTGGACACGCTACGAGCCGCGCTGGAGACCCAAGCCGCAGGCGACGCCATGAAGTTCGACGGTGTGCGTCCCGAGACCATCGTGATGCTCATCGAGGCGTAACGGCCGCGCCGTATCCGAGCCGCACACGGCAGAGCGCCGGCGGCGAGCAGATGACCTTTGTGACGAGGGATGGAGGATTCCCATGTTCGTGACCGTCATTCATCGAATCCATGACCCCAAAGGGTTCCAGGAAGCTGAGGCCAAAGCCCTCGAGGGCGGGCTCCCTGCCAGTGTCGCGCTGCCTGTGCACGCGGCAACTCGTGATCACCGACTCGGCATCTGCATCTGGGAAGGCGAGTCACTGGAAGCGGTACGCGAGGTCGTCGAGGGCGCGGTCGGACCGTACGCCGACAACGAGTACTCCGAGATGGAGGTCGACGGCCTCACGCCGCAGCTTCGGAACTGACCGCGGGGAGGCGCGGTCCCAAGACCCGATACTCGATCTCAGGAGGCGCCACGATGGCGTACGCAGTCATTCATCACTTTCCCGGCGGCACGAAAGCGAACTACGAAGCATCGATCGCGGCCGTGCACCCCGGCCCGAACCTGCTGCCCAAGGGTCAGATCGTTCACGTCGCAGGCGCCGTGCCCGGCGGTTGGACCATCGTTGCCGTGCACGAGTCGAAGGAGAACTGGGAGCAGTTCCGCGACGGCACGTTGTTGCCGAAGCTGACCGCCGGAATAGAGGGCGGTTTTCCGACTCCGCCCGAAGAGACGACGATCGACGTCTACAAGGTCCTGCCGTAGCGGCGACGCTCCGCTCCCGGCCGCGATCGCGAGCACCCGACCACGAGCCTGGAGGAAGTATGACGTTCGCCCCGATTGCACCGACGACAACCGTCGCACCGACGAAGATCGCGCACGACACGTACGTGATCCACCAGGTGCAGCCCGCCCTCGGTCAGCCGCTGTTCGTGTACATCAATTCGATGGTGATCCTGGGCAGGGAACCGGTCATCGTCGACACGGGCACGCCGGCGAACCGGAACCAGTGGCTGGAAGACGTCTTCTCGCTCGTGGAGCCGGAGGACGTTCGCTGGATCTTCCTTTCGCACGACGACGTCGATCACACCGGCAACCTCGACGAGGCTTTGACCGCATGTCCCAACGCAACGTTGGTGTGCAACTGGGCGATGGTGGAACGGCACACGAACTGCTTCGACTTCCCGCTCGAACGCTGCCGATGGGTCGTGCACGGCGAGACGCTCGACGTGGGCGACCGGACACTGCACGCGTTGCGTCCCCCGGTGTTCGATTCGCCCACGACGCGCGGTCTCTACGACTCGACCACCGGCGTGTACTGGGCCGTCGACACGTTCGCGACGCCCCTTCCCGATCCGAGCATGACGATCGCGGACCTCGACGAGGACTTCTGGTTCCACGGCTTGTGGATGTTCGCACTTGGCGCCGTGAGCCCTTGGCTGACGATGCTCGACACCGACAAGTACGGCGAGTACGTCGACTGCGTGCAGAACCTCGACATCACGACGATCGCGAGCTGTCACAGCCCAGTGATCGAGGGCCCTTTCATCGAGCGGGCCTTCGGCCGCATCCGCGAGCTGCCGACTCTCGACGCGCCGACGTTGCCGGATCAGTCCGTCCTCGATCAGATCGTGTCGGCGACCGCGATACCCGAATCCTGACGGTCGTCGGACGCCCGGGCATCACAGAGGCGCGGCGTCCGGCTCCGCGCCGGCCAGCTCGTCGATCCGGGGGATCCAGGTCCCGAATCCCAGCGTCCGGCACAGCTCGGATGCCTCACCGAGCCAGGCCTGTCCTTCGGCGTCGAGCATGCCGAGCCGCCGACGCCTTGCTTGCGCGAGCGCGAAGAGCGTGGTCGCGCGGTGGTAGTGCCATCCGAACGCCTCGGCAATCTCGAGCGCGGCGCGCAGGTGTTCCTCCGCGTCGTCATGACGCCCGAGGATCGACTCGAGCTTCCCGACGTATGCGGCGATCGGCCCTTGACTCGTCACGCCGTTGAACGCGACATCGTTCGCGAACGGCTCCAGGAGAGGCAGGAGCTGGGCCGCGGCGCCGGCGTGATCGAGCTCGATCGCGAGGATGGTGTAGCCAACGATGCAGGTGGTCCAGATGTTGTCGACGGGCAGCTCCGCGAAGCCGCTCGCCATCCCGTCGTCCAGGATCTCGCGCGCAGTAGGGTCGCGGCCGACAGCGGTGCAGATGATGCCGTACGCGAGCTTGAACGCGACGGCCGCGGGGTCGTCCTTCGTCGCCTGCTCGACCAACGGGAAGAGCTCCTCATGGCGGCCGGCGAACGTGCCGATCACGAACAACTCGCCCGCGAAGAACGTGAAGGCGTCGGGCGCCCCGATCTGGATGCCCAGCTCGAGTGTCTCCGTTGCTGCCTCCTCGGCTTCGACGAGGCGCCCCGCCATCGTCGCCGTGAACGTGTCGGCCAGGCTGACCGTCCAGCGCAGGCGTGGCTCCCCGATGGCGCGCGCCGTCGCCCGGAGCTTTGTCAGGCTGCGAGCCGCCGCCACGTGATCGGCTGATTCGATCGCGATGTGGAACGCCGCGAGGTGGGTACCGAATTCGAGCCGCGGGTCGCCAGAGGCTTCGGCGACCGCGACCGCTTTCGCCGCGACGCGGGACCGGACCTGGGCGCTGCCGGGCTCCCACAGTCCGCAGAGCACACCCGGCGCGATGCGCGCGAGCAACGTCGGATCATGATGCGTGCCGGCCAGCTCGAGCGCCTGGTGCGCCGATGCGACCCGTCGCTCGGCGTCCGGCGTGTAGACGAGGCTCTGCGCCAAGAGCGCTAGCAGTCGGGCGTAGGTCGCGGTATCGGCCTCGTCCGCGACCGTGACCGCCGCCTCGACGGTCGCGAGATACTCGGGTGCACCAGCATCGACTCGCATGAAGCCCGGGTTCGACGCGAGCGCGGCCCGGATGAGCGGGTCGTGCGCGCCGCTACGACGGGCGAGATAGGCGCCTTGCGCGATGGTGTCCTGACCTTCCGGGTTGCCGGCCCGGAGTTGCGCATCGCCGAGCCGCACGAGCAGATCAGCGCGTTCGGCGTCGGGACGATGCATTGCGACCGCCATGTCGAGCGCGACCCGGTAGTGGTGCGACGCCTCGGTCGGCGCGAGCTGTTCGAATGCCTGATCGCCGGCGAGCGTCGACCACCGCTGTGCCGCGCCGGGCCATCCGGCGCGTGCACAATGCCGCGCGAGCTGGACCACGACGTCGGGCCCGATGTCGTCGGTGCGCTGTTCCAGCGAGCGGGCAGCCTGTCCGTGCAGGCGGACGCGAAGCGATCGCCCCAGGTCGGCGTACAACGCGTTGGCGACCAGCGCGTGCACGAACCGCATCGATAGCCGCACCGACCCGGCGTCGACCAGGAGACCGGCGCGCGTTGCGGTATCGAGCGTTTCGACCACGGTCGACTCCGGAAGCCCGATCATGTCGACGAGCACATCTTCGGAGAACTCGATACCCAGTACGGACGCCGCGGTCAGGATGCGCGACGCGTCGGCGCCGAGCGCGTTGACCCGGCTCCAAACGACGTCACGCAGGCTCGGCGGAACATCATCCTCACTCGCGGCCGGCAGGTCGGATGCGCCGGTCCCCGCATCGTCCAAGCGGCCCGATTCGACCCAGTGCCGGATGAGCTGCGACGCGTAGAACGGGTTCCCGGCGCTCTCCACCCGCAACGCGGCAGCAACGCGGCGCGCCTCGGCATCGCCGGTCACCGGCGCGGCGGTGGCGACCAGATCGGCCAGCTCGTCGTCATCGAATCCGGCGAGCTGCAAGCCACGATGCTCGCCGCGTTCGAGATCGGCAAACGCGGCTCGCAGCTCCTCCGACGCGTGCTCACCCGACTCGCGGCTGCTGACAACAACGAGAACCGGCGTATCGGCCAGCGCGTGCGTGATGTGACGCAACATCAGCAACGCGGTCGGCTCCGCCCACTGGAGATCGTCGAACATCAGCACGAGAGGCCGCGGCGTCGCTATGCGACGCAGGAGGTCGGTCGCGGCCTCGAACACGAGGAATCGTTCGGTGGCGTCGTCGGACACCGTCGGGTCCGGAGCGGTCGCTACCCGCGTTGCGAGCAGTGGGCAGATCCGCACGAGCTCTCCACCGCACCGCGCGACGTGCTCGGCCAGGAGGTCGACCGGTGCGTGTTCGACGCAGTCGGACAGCACGCTGCGGAACGGTTGGATCGGTACCGCGGTTTCGTCGCATCGCCCGTAGACGACGGTCGCGTCGGCCGTCGACGCCACCGAATGCGCGAACGCCGCCAACAAGGTGGTCTTGCCGATGCCCGGTTCGCCCCTCAGTACCACGCCACGCAGTCCCGAACCTCGCACGAGCGCGAGCTCCTCGGCGAGCGCGTCCAGCTCGTTCGCGCGGCCGACGAAGCGAGTCGCGTGCGCCAACGTGCTCGGGAGCGGTACCGTGACTGCGTCGATGGGCGCGGGTGGGTCGGTGGCGGTATCGATGCCGTCCCAGCTCGTGGCGACGCGCCGCTCGATACGGACGACATCCGAGGAAGGCTCGGTCCCGAGCTCCTCGATGAGCAGTGACCGGTACTGTTGGAAGGCGCGGAGCGCGTCGCCCTGGCGACCCGCGCTCGCCAGGGCGCGGATCAAGAGTCCACGCGAGCTGTCGCGATACGGGTGTCGCGCGACCTGGGCTTCGAGCACCGCGACGGCGTCGGCAGACCGACGCGCCGAGATCAGCTCCTCGGCATAGTCATCGACCGTACCGGCATGCAGCTCGGTCAACCGGGCGATCTCGCCGTCAGCCCATTCCTCTCCCGAGAACTCCTCGAGCGCTGGTCCCATCCACAGCCCGAGCGCGCACTCCAGGCCTCGCGTCCGATCGTCGGCATCGGCGGCGCCGGCGACCGCTTCCGAGAACTGCAGCACGTCGACGTCGGTCACCACCGAATAGCCCGTGCTCGCCGTTTGCAGGACGGCTCCGCCGATGGCCGTTCGCAGCCTGGAGACCGACATCCGCAACGCGCCGGGCGAGATCCCCAAGACGTCGGCGAGCCACTCCGATCGCAGCCGACGCGGCGAGTGGAGCGCCAGGATCGCGAGCAGTCGCCGCTGGCTCGCACTGGGCAGGTCGATCGCCGAGCCGTCGACCCCGACCGCTTGGACACCACCCAGCAGGCGCACACCCTTGATCACCGGCTCCGAGCCCGCCACGGGCGCATTGTCTCACGCCGATTCTTCTCGTTCCTCACCTGAAGTGCGGCGCGAAGGGTCGACCCGGGGGGCCGTTCGGTGATGCGCGGCTGTGACAATTCCCACGCGACGATGCCGGTCCGACGTCAGAGGAGGCGGACATGGGTGTGTTCAACGGGATGTTTCCGGTCCAGGCCGGCAAGGAGGAGGAAGCTCGAGCGTTCGCGGCCGAGACGCTCGGGGCTCGGCGGACCGGGTACGAGGCCCAACTCGCGCGCGGCGGCATCACCCGGGAGACCTGGGCGCTGCAGGAGACCCCCATGGGGAGCTTCATGATCGTGTGGTTCGAAGGCGATGTGGAGAAGACGTTCGCCGACCTCGCTACTGACGACTCCGAGTTCACGACGTGGTTCCGTGCTCGGGTCCTCGACGTGACCGGCGTCGACCTCGCCACACCACCGGAGGGCCCACCTCCTGCAGTCCTCGTCGACTGGCACGCCTAACCCGGCTCGGCGGTCGCCGCGGGGTCCAAGCGGGGAGGTGGCTGGGTGCGGATCAGGCCGGCGGGCCGGCCGAGAAGTCGTCGACCGACATGACCATCGGCGCCTGGGTGGCGGTGCCCGACAGGTACATCCAGAGTCCGACCGAACCCGGTGACTGCAGCGCGGCGGCGGTGTCGCTCGCTTGGAGCAACCACGACGTCGGTTCGGTCGTCCCGCTCCTCCAGACCTTGGCCGCGAGCTGGGTGGTGCCCGTTCCGCTCACCTGGAACCGCACCCGGAGCACGTCGCCCGGGGCGTCGGTGAGTCCGGGCACCGTGGGGATGCTCTGGATGACGGTCTCAGCTCCGGACACGACCCGGACGAGCTGCGCGGTGACGGCGCCCCCGGCCTGTACGCGCAGCTTCACCCGGTAGTCGTTCCCCGCGCTGACCCGCCGACCGACCACGGCGACATACACGCCGCCGCCCGTCGCGGGCTTGTCGAACGACACCTTCGTGGCGACCTCGGTCGAGGTCTTCTGCACCCCTTCGAGACTCGCAGTCCGGTCAGTTGCCGGGCTCGCGCTGATGTGGCCCGCACCGTTGCCGACCGAGAAGCTCGAGGTCGCGCTGCTGACCGTCCAGCCGCCGCCCAGGTCCGCACTCCCCCAGCCGTTGCCGACGGTTCGCGAGTACGAGTCGATCGCGTACGACGGTGACGGTGGTGCGGTCACCGCGGCAGACGTCGAGCCGGTCGCACCTTGGTTGTCCGTGACCTGCAGGGTCACCGTGTACGTACCCGCCGAGGCGTAGGTGTGCTGGGGGGCAGCGCCGGTGCCGTGCACCCCGTCACCGAAGTCCCAGGCGTAGGAAGCAATCGGCCCCTCGGGATCCGACGAACCCGACCCGTTGAACGACGCAGTCAGGTCCTCGACCGACGACGTGAAGGTAGCCGTCGGCGGTTGGTTCGACGCGCCCGCCCACGAGTACACCGCCAGCGACTTGAGGGGGGCGCCGTCGCTGGTCGTGAACGCACCGGCCACGAAGAGCCGGTGCTCGACCGGGTCGGCGTAGATGGCCTGCACCCCGTTGTTGCCGCCGTCGGCGTTGCCCTGGTTGCCGGTCAGCTTCGGGTCCCAGTCGGTCAGCTGCTTGTTGGACGCCTCGAGCTGTGCGCTGAAGTACGGGTACGGGATGGTGCCATTGGCCTGGTTGCGGTGGTAGCCGACCACATACGTGGTGCCGACGATCCCCAGCCCCTGGCAGTCCCCCGGCAGGACCTTGACCCAAACGAGCGCGCCGGTGGTGGGGTTCAGGACCTTGAACTCGTCGGAGCCGTAGCCCGCGATGCCCGCCAGCAGCTGCTGGCCGTTCGCGGAGACCTGGATGACGATCGCGGCTTCGCCGTCGAACCCCGCGTGCTGGCCCGTCGTCGAGTCCACCCGCAGCCTCGCGTTGAATGTGCTCACCGGCTCACCCGTGGACGGGACGGCCTTGATCAGCCCGTGCTGGGTGAGGCCGCCGTACACCTCGAACAGGCCACCGACATAGAGCGAGGCGTCGTCCGGCGAGAGCCCGAACGCCCGGACCGATCCACCCGAGACGGGCTGCGACCAGATCGTCGCGCCCGTCGTGACGTTGGCCAACCGCGCGGTACCCCCGTCACCGCCGTAGTAGACGCCAAGCGGCGCGGCCAGCGCGGCGTAGATCCTGAACCCGGGAGACGGGTTCCACGACGTGACCGCGAACGTCGGGGAGAGCGCGGCCAGCCGGTTGCGGGCCACGCCGCCGAAGGTCGTGAAGTCGCCCCCCACGTAGATGACCCCATCGCGGCTGGTGATCGTACGGACGTAGGAGCTCACGTTGCCGGCATAGACCAGCGCGCCAGTGTCCTCGTCGACCACGGCGAAGTCCTTGGCGGGACGGCTCACCCCGTCGGGCGTGATCACGGCGGAGAAGTTGCCGCCGAACGCGATCAGGTCACGACTCGCGCCCGCCACCTTGGTGATGGCCAGAATGTCGCCGTTCGTCTGCGCGAACGGGATGCGGGCACCGATGGGGGTCGACGCGGGCGCCACCGCCGCGGCACCGGCCGGCACCGGCATACCCACCATCGCGACCACGGACACCGCTGCGGCCAGCGCGACCAGCTGGACTCGCTTCATTGGCCCTCCCTACTCCCGAGGACCGGTCCCCACCGCGACCCGCCCCTGGCATCATGCCGCCGATGCCGCTCGGGAGCAAAAGCCCCTTTCCGCCGCCGGTTCCACGCGCCGCCGACGAGGAGCGGTGGGATCAGCATCAGGACATGAGCGAGTGTCCTCGCTCTGGGTTGCCCTCTCCAGATGCGTCAATCGTCCGTGAGCTGCGCGAGTCCCTCGTACAAGTAGGCCCACGGTCGGGAGATCTTGGGGCCGCCGAGGAAGCCGGTCTGCAGCTCCCGCATCTCGAAGCCGGCGGCGCGGATCAGCCGGTCGACCGGACGGTCGAGGTTGCAACCACCGGCGACGCGCTGCTGGATCCCGTTGCAGCGGTGTTGCCACCGCGCGACACCGGCATCGGGGCTCAGGCCGTGCTCGAGGAAGTGGAGCTCCCCGCCGGGACGCAAGATCCGGCGTACCTCAGCCAGGGCCTGGGCCGCGTCGGGAACGGTGCAGAGGGTGAAGGTGGAGAGGGCGGTGTCGACGGACGCGTCGGCGAGCGGAATGTCCTGACCGTCGAGACCGACGAAGTCCACTGCGACGGCAGACGATGCGATGCGCTCCGCCGCGAGCGCACGACCGACCATCGACGGATCGACGGCGAGGACCTTCTCCACTTCGTCGGGGTACACCGGTACGTTGAGGCCCGAGCCGAACCCGATCTCGAGCACGACACCGCGGAGACCGGCGGCCGCGCGTCGCCGGTGGCGGCGGATCTGTTCGTTGCCCAGCATGACGTCCGTCAACCGGGGCACCACCTGCTCGCTCCATGCGCCCACGGCGAGGAGTGTACGGACTCGGACGGCTCAGGTCGCCGGGAACGCTCGAGCGAGGAACGCTTCGAGAGGCGACCGGATCACGCCGTCGGTCATCGCGGTCGGTTCATGCTCGCCGCCCCACTCAAGTGAAGATGATCTGGCCGCCGGCGGCCTGTTCGTAGAACTCGCCCACGGTGATGATGGCGTCGATCTCGTCGATGAAGTCGTCTCGGGTCAGCTCGAACATGTCGACCGAGGCCTTGCACGCGTACAGCCCTGCCCCGGAGTCGTGGAGCAGCTCCATGAACTCGGGGATCGAGGGGAAGTCGAGCTCCTCCATGCGCTTGCCGAGCTTGTGGGTGACCATCGCCGACATGCCGGGGACGCCACCGACCCACGTGGCCAAGTGGAGGCCGGGGTTGCCGACCGACGCGACCTTGACGTGCTCGTTGCGCTCCTTGTTGATCGCGTCGAGGCCAAAGAAGGTGAAGAAGACGTTCGCCTCGATGCCTTCCATCCGCGCGCCGTTCGCCATGATCAGTGCGGGATAGATGCCGTCGAACGAGCCCTTCGACACGATGATCGACACCTTTTCGATGGGTTCAGCGCCCATGGGTCACTCCAGTCGTCGGTGTTCGTGTTCGCGCCTCAAATGCACCCCCGCGGCTTCGGGATCCCGGCGATCTTGGCGGCGAGCTTCGCCGGGCCCTTCGGAAAGAGCTGATAGAGCTCCTTGACCGGCACGCCCGACGCCTTGCCGAGCGCGCGGATCGACGGAGCGGTCCCGGTGTCGAGGTACTGCTGGCGCATGAAGCGCACGACCTGCCAGTGCCGGTCGGTCATCGGATCGATGCCCGCGGCCTTCGCGATCGCGACACCGATCGCGTCGCTCCACTGCTCGGGGTGCACGAAGAACCCCTCGTCGTTGACCTCGACCTCGGTGCCGGCGATGGTCTGCGTGCTCACGATGCCTCCTCTTCCCTCGGACGCTGCTTGCCGGCCATGCTCATCGCCGGCGTGATCCCGGGGAGGCCACGCCCCGGCAGGAGCGCATGCCAGTACAGGGGCTGGAACATGAGCTTCCCGAGGTGGTTGAGTCGTGACTCCTTCAACAGCGGCATCGGCCCCGCCCGCCCCGGGAAGTGACCGGGGAGCGGTTCGGTGTCGTAGTTGAAGTCGATCAGCAGCGCCTTGTGGAATCCGGTCTCGATGAAGCAGTTCGTGTGCCCGTCGAACGAGGCGTCGAGGGGCTCACCCGCGAGGAACCGCACGATGTTCTCCTCCAGCACCTCGCCCTCGAAATGAGTCACCGAACCGGCCTTCGACGTGGGCACGTTGGCGGCATCGCCGAGCACGAAGATGTTCGGAGCCGCGTCGGACTGCAGCGTGTGGAGATCAGTCGGGACGAAGTTCAGCGCGTCGCCGAGCCCGGGTGAGCGGGCGACGAAGTCGGCGCCGCCATGGACCGGCACGGTGACGAGAAGATCGAAGGGCACCTCGCGCTCGTCGTAGGAGACGAGTCGACCACCCACGCCGTCGACCTCACCGGTGTTGAACTCGGTGACGAGGTCGATCCCTTTCTCGGCGAGCAACCCGCCGAGCGCGTCCGATGCCACCGGCTTCGTGAACGCCGCGTCGAGCGGAGTGACGTACGTGATGCCGACCTTGTCGCGGATGCCCCGCTCGCGGAAGTACCAGTCGGCCAAGAACGCGAACTCCAACGGCGCGACCGGGCATTTGATCGGCATGTCGACGACGTTGACCACCAGCCGCCCGCCCGCGAACTGCTCGAGCGCGCTGCGCAGCGCCGCGGCTCCTTCGGGGGAGTAGAAGGTGAACACCTTCTCCATCCAACCCGGTCCGGTCATTCCTTCGGTCTCGCCGGGCAACAGCTGCGCTCCGGTCGCGACGATCAACACGTCGTAGCCGAGCACCGTGCCGTCCGAGAGCTGAACCTCGCCGTCCCCGATGCGCACTGAGTCGACTCCGCTCTGGTGGAAGACGATCCCGTCGTGCAGCTGCTCGTGGCGAGGCTTGACGATCTCGTCGGCCTCGAGGAGCCCGAACGGCACGAACAGGAGCCCCGGTTGGTACACGTGGCGATCGTCCTGGTCCACCACCGTGATCGCCATCTGCTCTTCGCGATACCGACGACGGAGACGGTTCGCGATGAGTGTCCCTCCGGTCCCGGCACCCAGCACCACAACCTGATCGGTCAACGTCCACCACCTCGCGCGTTCATCCCACAGGGCATCCCATCAACCAGGATACGGACGAGCCCCGACCCCGAGTAGGGCCACAAGTCCTTGGGCGCGCCGCCTTCAACCCTGATGCTCGGACCGTCCGGCCGGCGATCAGGGACGGATCTCGTAGAACGCGTTGACCGGATGGTCGATGTCGATCCGGCGGAAGCGGCTGAACCCGGCGGAGCGTGCCATCTCTTCAGCCTTCGCTGCAGACAGACCGAGGGTGCCGAGGCCGGCGCCGTCGGTCTCCGACATGGCCGACGACATGCACGACAGAACGCTGATGCCGTACATCAACGACGCCATCGGGTTCTCGGATGCATTCAGGGCGAACGTGTCATGGGCCTTGATGTCGACGAGCAGCCAGGTCCCGTCCGGCGTGATCGCGCGGCGCAGCATCTGCATGATCTCGAACGGATGGGTCATGTCGTGGATGCAGTCGAACGTGGTGATGAACCCGACCGATCCGTCCGCCGGAAGCGGCTCGGCGCGTGGGTCGTGGAACGACACGTTGGCTGCGTCGGCCTCCAGACGCTTCTCCTCGGCCCGCTCGAGCGCGAAGCGGCTGATGTCGTAACCCAGGAACCGGCTCTTCGGGAACGCACCGGCCATCAGCAGGAGTGCTCCCCCGGCACCGCAGCCCACATCGGCCACGGTCGCACCCGCAGCGAGCCGTCCGACGACGCCGTCGAGCGCGGGCAGCACGACCGGCAGCAGGTTCGCGCGGTTCCATGGTTCGAAGGAGCGCTCGATGCCCACCGCGGCTTCCGGCCCATGGCTGTCGTAGTCGTGTCCCAGGCCGGTGCGGAAGCTGTCGGGCATGGCCCGAAGGGATTCCATCGTGTTCGGGAATCGGTGGAACATTCCCATCCCGTACGCCGGGTGGTCAGGATCGGCAAGGACCGCGGCGGCCTCCTCCGACAGCGAGAAGCGTTCGTCCCCGTCGCAGTCGATGATGCGTGCGGCAGCCTGGTTGTAGGCCCATTCCCGGACCCAGCGCTCGTGAAGGCCCGTTCGTCGGGCGAGCTCGTCGGCATGCAATGGCTCGTCCGCGGCTCGCATCGCCGTATAGAGACCGAGCTTGTCACCGAGGTGGATCATCCCCGTGGTCACCGCGCCCTCGAGCTTGGTGAAGACGAGGAACGAGAACATCTGGAGCTTCTTCTGGTCCATCCCAGGCATCCCTTCGAGGCCGGGTCACGCGCTCGGGTTCTTCGCCGGTCGCGGCCGGCGCAGCCACCTCCGGGGCTCGGGAACCGGGTCGTCGGGCCCGCACTGGCAGCGTTCGGACGGTGGCACGGGCCCCAGGACCTGTTCCACGTGGGCTCCGCAGCCCGCCCAGCTCGGTCGGCCGCATTTCCAACATCTCGTCTGTCTGCACATACCCCCCAGGGTATCAAGGAACCCACGACGGAGCCACTCGTCGCGCGCGGGACTCAGGGTTTCTCGCGACGAGCCCGCACGAGGCAGTCGATGGCCATGACCGTGCCGGTGTCGGTCTCGATCGGCCGCTCGATCCGCTCCGCGCGCTCGATGGCGAGGCCAACGGCGCCGGATCCGATGAGATCACCGCGCACGTCGTCAGGCGTGCACAGCACCGCCGGATCCTGCGGCCCGCCGATCCCGTCGGTGAGGTTGGTGAGGTCGTGGGCGACGACGAGGACCGTCCCGCCGGGAGCCAGCGCCCTCGCGGCCGATCCCAGGGCGGCGCGCCGTTGCGGTTCCGGGAGCTGGAGGTAGAAGACGACCACGAGATCGAACCGCTCGGCCGGTTGCCAGCTCGTGACGTCCGCGTGGATCCACGCCACCGTGACCTGGTTCGCCTCGGCCAGCCGCGCGGCCTTCTCGAGCCCGGTCGCAGAGAAGTCGACGCCGGTCGCATCCCATCCCTGAGTCGCCAGCCAGACCGCGTTGCGGCCTTCTCCGCAGGCAACGTCGAGCGCCCGGCCGGGCGTCAGGCCCTCGACCGCAGGGGGCAGGAACCGGTTCGGTCGGGTCGACCACACGAACTCGGCGGTCCGGTACCGCTCGTCCCACGACGCCGCCTCGCTCATGGCCGTCCGGGGCTCAGGCGTGTCGCCGCGTGCGTTCATTGGTACCTCCATGGGCAGGGAGTCAGAGCCACGGACCAGAGTGTTGTCGTTCACCCGACTTGGCGAACCAGGAAGAAGATCGAGAACACGATGAGCATGATCCCGAACGAGCTCCGCAGGCGTTCGGACGAGATGCGTTGCGCGATGCGGGCGCCGACGGCGGCGCCCGGGATCAGCCCGGCGGCGAAGCCGGCCGCGACGGTCCAGTCGATGTGGCCGAGTGCCCAGTGGGTGGCGAGGGTGGGGATGGTGAGGATCCCGACGACGACCATCGACGTGCCGGCCGCCTCCACCGCGGTGAGGCCGAGCACCAGCACGAACACGGGGACGAGCAGGAACCCACCTCCGTTCGCGAGCAAACCGGTCAGGAGCCCGACGCCGAAGGATGTGCCGACGACGATCACGGTGCTGTCGCGCCGGCCGGCGGCACGGTGCGCGGCCCCGGCCCGGTCAGGCAGGACGAGCCGCACGCCGATGCCCAAGAGCAGCAGGCCGGAGAGCACGAGCAGGTTCGGACCGCCGACGACGTTCGATGCCAGTGCGCCGATCAGGACGCCGGGAACACCACCGATGACTGCGAGCTTGGCGACGCGGCGGTCGAGGTTGCCCGAACGGAGGTAGCGCCGGGCGCCGACGAAGGAAGCGGGAAGCATCGCCGGGAGCGGCGACGCGACGGCGAGCAGCCCGGGGACACCGAGGAGCGCGAGCACCGGGGTCGCGAACGCCGAGCCGCCGGCTCCGAACATCCCGAAGACGACCCCGACGCCGAGACCGGCGAGAACGTACTGCACGAATTCCACATCACGAGCGTATACCCCCTGGGGTAGTTGCTGATACCCCATGGGGTAACGTATACTGACTGCATGAGCACACGACCAGCGCCACCGACCCCGGCCATGGAGCTTCCCGAGTCGACGATCTCCGATCTGCAGCGTCGATTGCGCAAGGTGGAAGGTCAGGTGCGCGGAATCCATCAGATGGTCGCCGACGGTCGCGACTGCCGCGAGGTGGTCACCCAGATCGCGGCGGCGAACAAGGCGCTCGAGCAGGCGGGGTTCCTCATGGTCTCGGCGGGGCTCACCTGGTGCCTCGAGGATCCGGAACGCTCCGCCGCGGCCGGTTACGACGTCAGCGACGTGCAGAAGATGTTCCTCAAGCTGGCGTGACGCGCCGAACAGCCCGAGTGCACAGCGAGGTGTCCCATGATCTTCAAGCAGTACAACTTGGGTTGTCTGTCACTGTTCAGCTACCTGGTCGGTGACGAGTCCACCGGACGCGCGGTCGTCGTCGACCCGCAACGCGACGTCGCACAGTATCTGGCCGACGCCAGCGCGCTCGGCCTGCGGATCGAGCGGGTGATCGAGACTCACTTCCACGCCGACTTCCTCTCCGGCCACCTCGAGCTGGCCGCGGCGACCGGTGCCGTCATCTCCTACGGCGACGAAGCCCGCGCCGACTTCCCCATCGACGGACTCGCTCACGGGCAGCGTCTCTCTCTCGGCGACATCGCGCTCGAGATCCGTCACACCCCGGGCCACACGCCCGAGTCGATCTCGATCGTGGTCTGGGAGCACGCGGACGACTCGGTTCCGTGGGGCGTGCTCACGGGCGACACGCTCTTCATCGGCGACGTCGGCCGCCCCGACCTGCTCACCTCGATCGGATGGAGCGCGGATGACCTCGCCCGCCGGCTCTTCCGCTCGGTCCACGACCAGCTCCTGAGCCTCCCCGACTCGACCCGTGTCTTCCCGGCCCACGGGGCCGGCTCGGCCTGCGGCAAGAACCTGTCGACGGCCGTCGAGTCGACCATTGGAGAGCAGCGGCGCACCAACTACGCGTTGGCGCCCATGACCGAGGACCAGTTCGTCGAGGCGGTCACGCAAGGACAGTCCGTCGCCCCGCTGTACTTCGCATTCGCGGCCAACGCGAACCGCACTGAACGCGAGCTCCTCGACGACGCGCAGCTCACACCACGCCTCGACATCGACGAGGTGCTCGGCCGCCAGACCGAGGGTGCGGTCGTGATCGACGGACGAGCGGCCGAGCTGTTCGCCTCTGGGCATCTTCGCGGGTCGATCAACGTCGGGCTCGACGGTCGGTTCGCCGAATACGCCGGCGACGTCCTGCGCCCGGGCGACGCGGTCGTCGTCGTCACTGACGCCGGGCGGGAGAACGAAGCCCGGATCCGTCTCGCTCGCATCGGATTCGACCATGTCGTCGGCGCGCTCGACGACATCGACGGCGTCCTCACGACGCGGCCGGAGCTCGCCGCGCAGGCTCCACGGGTCACGGCATCAGAGCTCGAGGGGTGGCGGCGCGACGACCCGTCGCTACAGATCGTCGACGTCCGCAACCCGGCCGAGTGCGCCGACGGGATCATCGAGGGGGCGCTGAATCTGCCGCTGCCCACCCTGCTCGACCGGCTCGGCGAGCTCGACCCGGGCCGGCCGGCCGTCGTGTACTGCGCCGGCGGATACCGCTCTGCCACCGCCGCGTCGCTGCTCCGCGCCCGAGGGTTCGCCACCGTCGCCGATCTCCTCGGCGGCTACGCAGCCAGCCGCGGCACAGAGCTCGCAACGACCTGAGCACAGCAGTTCGGGACGTCGCATGCGGCGCGTGCCGCTACTGCCGGGAAGGACGGTGCCGCCCGTCGATGAGTTCGAGGAGGCCTACGACGCGCTTGCGAACGCGGCCGAGGTCGGCGCGCCCGAGGTCGTCCTGTCCCGGTCCTCGGGTACCGGGACGGCCGCACCCGCTCAGTGGCTGAACTTCACGACGGGGAGGATCCGCGCGAACCACTTCGGCAGGTACCAGTTCCGCTCCCCGAGCAGGGCCATCGTCGCGGGGACGAGCATCACGCGAACCACGGTGGCGTCGAGGAGCACGGCGAAGGCGAGGGTGAGACCGAGCTCCGTCGGCGGGATCGGTCCGGTGACACCGAACGCGATGAACACCACGATCATCACGAGCGCGGCGTTGGTGATCGGCCGTCCCGTGCGCGCGATGCCCTCGCGGATCGCTCGGTGGGTGTCGCCGGTGGCTTCGTAGCGCTCGCGGATCGCGGCGAGGAGGAACAGCTGGTAGTCCATCGAGAGCCCGAACAGCAGCGCGAAGAAGAACAACGGAGCCCACGCGTCCACGAACGGTTGGTGCTCGATGCCGAGCAGGCCGGTTCCGATTCCGTGTTGGAACACGACGGTCGCGAACCCGAACGCCGCCCCGACGGTCACGAGGTTCATCAGGATCGACGTGAGCGCGATCACCAAGCTCCGGAACACGAGCAGCAGGAGCCCGAACGCGAGCAGGAGGATCAGGCCGATCGCGAGCGGGGCCCGGCCGGTGAGCACCGAGGTGAGGTCGGCGTTCTGCGCGGCGGGCCCGCCGACGCGGGCGCCCGGAACCGCGGTGGCGAGTCGGTCTCGGAGATGGTGCACGAGCGAGGCGGTGCGCGAATCATCGACGGGGGTAGATCCCGTCACCCGGACCACGGTTCGTCCCGATGCCGCGGCCGGGCTCACGACGCGGGCGTCGACGACCCCTGGTTGTCCCGACGCAAGCTTGACGACCTGGGGCGCGTTGGCCGCCGGGACCGTGATGAACACGGGCGCAGCCGCGCCCGATCCGAACGACTGGACCAGCGTGTCGTAACCGTCTCGACTCGTGTGACCCTGGTCGACGACGCGAGCGCCGGGCATGCCGAGGTGGATCCCCACCGCGGGGAGCACCAGCGCGCCGAGCAGCACGATCCCGATCGCAAGCACGGTGCCCGGCCGCCGCAGCGCGACGCCGGTCCAGCGGGCCCATCGGGTCTCGGCGACGATGTCGGGGTCCTTCTTCCCCCGCGTCACGAGCACGCGGTCACCGAGCGCGACGAGGAGCGCAGGAAGCAGGGTGAGCGACGCGAGCGCGACGGCGACGACGGAGAGGATCATCCCCAGCGCCATCGAGCGGAACACCATCACCGGTACGAGAAAGACGGCCGCAAGGGCGAGCACGACGGTGAGGGCGGAGAGGAAGACGGCCTTGCCGGCGGTCGAGAGGGTGTTCTCGATCGCGGCGATCGCGTCCTTGCCCTCGATGCGCTCTTCGCGGTAACGGCTGACGATGAACAGGCTGTAGTCGATCCCGACGGCGAGGCCGATCATCATCGAGAAGTTCATCGACCAGACCGAGAGCGGGGTCACCATCCCGAGCAGGTGCAGCAACGCGAAGCCGACCGCGATGCCGGCCATCGCGAGCAGGAGCGGCAGGAGCGCTGCGATCACCGAGCCGAACGCGAAGAACAGCAGGATCATCGTGGGGATGCCGCTGACCAGCTCCGCCTTGTGCAGCGCTTCCTCGTTCACCTGGTTGAAGTCACTCCACACGGGCCACTCACCCGTGACGTCGGCGCGCGCGCCCGGCACGAGCTTCAACCCGCTGACATACGACCCAAGAGCTCCGGCCGCGACGGGACGCGAAGCGTCGGACGTGACCGCGAGGTCCACCGGCACGATCGCCGTGCGCCCGTCACGGGAGATCAGCCCGGCACCGGCGGGCAGGGTGAGCGGATTCGCGACCGAACGCGGCACGGGGAGCACCACCCAACTGCCGAACAAGCGACTGCAGGCCGCTCGGGTCGGTCGCGATGGGCGTCGACTGTCGATACACGACCACTGGATTCTCGGCGCCGAGGGCCGGGAAGTCCCTCCGCAGCTCGTCCCGCACCTTCTGTGCGGTCGACCCCTGCGCCTCCCACCCGGCCCCCGACAACGCGCCGGTCAGGGTGAGTGCCAGTGGCGCCGCCGCGAACGCGACGACGAGCCACACTGCGATGACGATCTTTCGGTGGCGAGCCATCGAGCCCGCCAGGCGGGAGAAGAGCGCCCGGGTGTCGGGCAGCTCCGACGGGGAGTGCTCGATCGTCGGGGTACCGGCGGGTGTCGAGGTGGTGGCCATGACGCTCCTGAGGTGAGGCTGGAATACCCCCCTGGGTATCTCGGTTACCGTAGTACATACCCTATGGGGTATCAACCACGAGCCGAGGAGACTCCGATGGCACAACTCGCACACGCCGACGACACCACCTTCGACCACGAAGTCCTCCGGGCGGCCGTGCCGGTCGTCGTCGACTTCTGGGCCGACTGGTGTGGCCCCTGCCGAATGGTCGCCCCCGAGCTCGAGGCCCTCGCCGCCGCTCACGGCGACGCGATCAAGGTGGTCAAGGTCGACGTCGACTCCGCACCCGCGATCGCCCGGCGCTACGCCATCTCCGGCATCCCGACGATCGCGCTCTTCCGAGACGGTCAGCCCGCAGGGTTCTCGGTCGGAGCCAAGCCTCGGCACATGATCGAAGCCGACCTCGGGCTCACGCCCGCCGGCCGCTGAGTCCGCTGCTTCTGATGCGGAGCATCCAGACGACCCTCGACGCACCGATCGGCGACGCCGAAGACAGAGTGCGGGCCACACTCGGGGAGCAAGGCTTCGGTGTGGTCACCGAAATGGATGTCGCGGCCACTCTTCACGCCAAGCTCGGCGTTGAGCGACCGCCGTTGAAGATCCTCGGTGCCTGCAACCCTCACTTCGCGCACGAGGCGCTGCAGCTCGACCCCTCCGTCGCGCTCCTCCTCCCGTGCAACGTGGTGCTGGAGACCACCATGGCTGGCACCCGCATCTCGGTGGTCGACCCGCGCGAGCTGATGAAGGAGCCCGCGTTCGCGTCGCTGGCCGCGCAAGCAGCCGATCGGCTCACTGCGGCGCTCGAAGCGCTCGGGACCGCCGTCTCCGAGAGCGTCTCATGAGGTTCCGGATGCTCGCGTCGGTCGCGACGCTGGTTGTGGTCGCCGCAGCCTGTGGTGGCAGCTGCGGACGCGGCATCGCTGCCGACCACCGCCGACGGCTTCTCTGACCACGACGAGGAGCACACCATGACGACCTACAACACCTCGTGCCCCGGTCCTCTACTTCCTCGTCGGTCGACGGGGAACCCCAAGACGCGAGAACCAACGCGGGAAGATCGACACGGGCTCCGCGGGCGCTGAGGTCGCCGCACACCTACTCTGAGTCCGATTCGACCGTTGTGCGCCGAGGCGCCGGCGGGATGGGGGGTGGGTCGTGTCGTCTCGTCAGCTCAGACGGTGGGCGGTCGTGCTGGTGACGGTCGCGGTGACGGTCGTGGCGTGTCGACCGGTCGGGCACCGTGGCTGGCCGAACGGCGGTCGTGGCCCGGCGTTTCGTGCGACCGGGTTCTTCCACACGACCTTCGACGGGCACCGCTGGTGGCTGGTCACCCCCGACGGCCGGCCGTTCTATTCGACCGGCATCAACCACGTGACATCGGACAACGACACTGACCGGGTCACCGGCACGTGCCCGTACTGTCAGACCGTCGCGGCCGGCTACCCCGACGTCAACGCCTGGGCCGACGCGACCGTCGGGCGCCTCCGCTCGTGGGGGATCAACACCATCGGCTCCTGGTCCGACGTGGATCGCTTCGCCCCGCGGATGCCGTACACCTCGCTGTTGAGCATGGCGACCGGCGACGACTGGTTCTCCGACGCGTTCGCGACCCACGCCGCGTCGATCGCCGCGACCACGGTCGCGGCGCGGCGCGACGACCCGAACCTCATCGGATGGGTCACCGACAGCGAGTTGCGGTGGGGACCAGACTGGCGCGGCCCGAGTCAGCTGCTCGACGACTACGCCAACCTGCCCGCGGGGTCGCCGGGCCGCGCGATGGCCGATCGCTACGTCGGCGACCCGATCGGTTTCCTCCGAGTGCTCGCCGACCGCTACTTCCGGGTCACGACCGAGGCGATCCGCGAGCAGGATCCGCACCACTTGATCCTCGGTGTGAAGCAGATCAGCCAGCTGACGCCGCCCGCGGTGCTCGAAGCCGCCCGACCGTATGTCGACGTGTTCTCGGTCGATGACTACACGCTGACTCCCGGTCTCGCCGATCAGATCCAACAGGCGTGGCCGATGTACCTGCCCCACGACCCGACGCTCTCGGCGATCGCCCGGATCGTGCGGCGCCCGCTCTTGGTCATGGAGTACTCGTTTCGCGCGGCCGACGCGGGTGTACCGAACAGCTACCCGCCGATCTTCCCGACGCTTCCCACTCAGCAGGCACGAGCCGACGCGTTCGCCGAGTACGCCCAACGCCTGTACGCGACGCCGTGGTTCGTCGGCGACCAGTGGTTCGAATACGTCGACGAACCCACCGGTGGAAGATTCGACGGCGAAGACAGCAACTTCGGGCTCGTCAGCGTCGGCGACGTCCCCTGGTCGACACTCGTCGACCGCATGACGCAGGTCCACGTGCGTGCCCCCGACCGCATCGCCGGCCGGTCACCCGCGTGCTGGTCATGGCAACGCTCCGCCGAAGGTCGTGTTCGTTGCGCCGAACGCACGATGCCAAGACCGCGCTGAGCGCCTCCGGGGACCGGGAGCTCTCGCAGCTCCACCCGCACTCCACGGGAGCGCTGCTCGTCGTGTGTGTCGACGACGCCTTCACGCAGGTCGGCGATCAGGTCCGAGCCATCGTGGGGCATTCGCCGACACGCTCCGCTGTACCAGTAGCGGGCGAAGCGTCACCATGCGCTACGCGAGCTGAGTCATGATGGCTGCTCGATTGCATGAGGAGTCCGCATTGCCCGAGGGTGCGAATGTCGAAATCGCCCACTCACTGACCGAGGCGGACGAGCATGATGGTGGTCGTGCCGAGGGTTGGCACCGATTTCTGGAGATCCTCGAAGTCGGTCTGCTCGCGATCGTGGCCATCGTCACGGCGTGGAGCGGCTTCCAGGCTGCGAAATGGGACGGCCGTCAGTCCGTCCTGTACGGGCATTCCAGTCGGGACCGCTTCGAGGCCGAGGCCGCCACGACCAGCGGCGACCAGCGCCTCGCCGCTGACGCCGGGATCTTCACCGCTTGGCTGCAGGCGCACGAGGCCGGGAACCTCGAGCTCGAGGCGCTCCTCGCCAAACGACTCACCCCCGACTTCAAGGTCGCGTTCGACGCGTGGCTCGCGATCGACCCGTTCGTCAATCCCGCGGCACCGCCCGGGCCGGCGGGCATGCCGGAGTACAAGAACCCCGACACCGAGAAGGCCACCCGGCTGAATGCCACCGCCAGCGCTGCCTTCGACGAAGGAACCAAGGCCCGCGAGACCGGCGAGAAATATGTCCGCGACACCGTCTTGTTCGCGATGGTCCTCTTCCTCGTAGCACTCGCACAACGCATGAAGGACAAGACGCTGCGCGGCGGTGTAAACGTCTTGGCCGTCCTCCTCGCCACGTATGGCATCGTCTCGGTCGCACGCTTGCCTCGACTCTGAACGCCGCGAGGGTTACGGGCAACTGCAGGCTGCGCCGCCCTGGATCGAGCCCGCTTGATGCGCGCCGAGCTACGCCACCACTGATCCGCGCCCGCCGAGTTCACTGCGCCCTCTGCGACATCACACACCCGCCGAACACAGCCTCTCGAACGCATCCGACCTCGGAACTCGCGGGTCAGCACCTCGCCCACGAGTTCCTCCGAGTCAACCGACGCAGAACGGGCCCTCGGCGCCTTGTCCCGTGGTGTCGGTGCCGATGGGAGGTCCGGTGACGGGCAGGCCCGAGGTGTCGATCACGACCTTTTGTCCGCTGATGGTGGCGACCCAGTGGTCCATACCGCGCGGGGCCGGGCCGCCGCGCTTCTCGCCGACGCGGTTGTACTTGGAGCCGTGGCAGGGGCACTCGAACCACTGCGACTGCTGGCACCACGGGACCCGACAGCCGAGGTGCGGGCACTTCTGGTACAGCGCGACCATCCCAATTTCCATCAGCGGGATCACCTTCTGGTACTGCGGGATCTTGGCGGCCTGCTTGACGTCGGCCTTGGGGTACGGCTGCAGGTAGGTGCGGGCCTCGGGCACGTAGAAGGGCGCTTTCTTGCTCGACCAGTACGCCTGGATGTCGGCCAGTGAGGTACCCGCGTCGATCCGGCCGCCGAACCCACCGGCGGAGGAGGCGTAGAGGAAGCTGATCGCGGCGGCGCCGAACGCGCCGAGGCTCAGCGCCATCGTGATGAGCAAGCCCCGGTTGAAGAACTGGCGGCGGCTGATCCCGACCTCTTCCTCGTCGATCGGCGGCCGTTCCATGACGGCGGTCGATTCCCGGATCGCCGAGGCGGCTCCACCCGAGCCGATGGCCCTGCGAGTCTCGCCGGCGCGCTCACGCGCCGCGCCGGATGCGTCGCCGGGCTCGGTCGTGTGGCCGACGCTCTGGTCGGTCTGGCGGGTCTCGACGCTGAGGGTCCCGGTGACCCGACCCTCGGCGTCGGACGCGGCCCGCTTGCGACCCGTGGCGATGATCATGACGGCGGCCAGGACCAGCAGGACCGGGATGGCGATGATGAGCACGGTCACAGCCGCGCCCGGTGTCCAGCAGGGAGAACCCACCCGATCGACTCGGCGCCGGCGGGTGGTGCGATCAGTGCGACTGCGGCGGCTTCGGCACGGCGGTGCGCGACGAGCAGAGCATCGAGTTCCTGAGCGAGCCGGACGATCTCGGACTCGGTGCAGCCGCCAGACGTCATGAGAGCGAGTCGCTCCGTGATCTCGAGGCGCGTCCGCTCGTCGTCGTCCAGGACGTCACGAACCTCCGCCCGAGCCAAGGGGGACGCTTCCGCCACCGTCGCGTGCAGGTGCTCGACGTGGCACACCCACTCCGCGGCGAGAAAGCGCAGACCTTCGGGCGTACACGGCCCCTCCGAGCCGATCTGCACGAGCAGCGCGTTGATGGCGAGGTGGTCACGGCGCAGCACCTGGATGCATTCCATGGGCCCACTCCTCTTCGCGGTGTGTCCCGTCCGGCACCTATACTAGTATATTTACATGTAGAGACTCGTCGGGAGGGTGGCGATGAAGGCGCACAGCGATGGTGCGGGTCGGCCGAAGCCATCGGAAGCCGCGCGTCGGGCGAACCCGACGGGTCGGTCCTCGCAGCTCACCCGCGACGACATCACCAGCGCCGCGCTGGAGGCCGCCGACCGAGGTGAGCTCGAGCTGCTCACCATGCGAGGCCTGGCCGAGGAGCTCGGCGTGACCGCCATGGCTCTCTACACACACGTGGAGAACAAGGACGACATCCTCGACCAGATCATCGATCGCGTGCTGGCGCGCGAAGCACTGGCCCGTCCTGATGAAACCGAGGACTGGAAGGCCTGGACGATCGCCACTGCGGAGCGGCTCCGGTCCGTGCTCACTCGATACCCGGCGCTCCTCGACCGGTACTGCCGGCGCCCCGTCGGTGTTCCGGCCGCGTTGTCGCGCATGGAAGCTGCATTCGAAGTGTTACGGAGCGCGGGCTTCGACGCGCAGGGATCGATCGCGGCGTACACGACGATCCACACCTACACGCTTGGATTCGCCGCGCTCGAGATCGCGCGCGACCGGTTCCGCGGGCAACAGCCGACACGCTCCGACGGAGCTATCACCGAGTCATCGCCCCACTACTGGCCGGCGTTCTTCGCGGGCCTTCCCGACGATGAGTATCCGAACCTCACCCGGATGACGCCAGACCTTGCGGAGTTCACCACCGACGAGCAGTTCCGCCGCGGGCTGCTCACGGTCCTGCACGGGCTGGATGCCGAGCGGTTTCGACGCGCGGCGGAGGGAAGCGCCACCGATGTACAGCCCGAGGGCGATGGAGGAATGGCGGAGGACGCCTCGTGAACGGCGGCGGTGAGTTCGTGTCGACACCCGGAGAGATCCTCGTCGCCTACGACGACTCTTCCGCGGCGCGCGCCGCGTTGCGGTGGACGATCTCGTACGCATTGGAGCGCCAACGTTCGGTGGTGATGCTCCACGTCCTGCCGTCGCTGGCGGAGTGGGAGCTCGCCGCGATCCAGGTGGACACGAACCCGATCCGGCGGCGCCTGGAGAAACTCCTGCACGCCGAGTGGACCGCGCCACTGCGGGCCGCGGGGATCCCGTACCGCACCAAGCTGAAGGACGGCCGCCCGGCAGACGTGATCCTCAAGACCGCCCGAAAGGCGAACGCCGAGCTGATCGTCATCGGAATGACCGAGCGTGGCCTGCTGCACGAGCTCGTCCTCGGTGCCACGGTGCGGCGGGTCATGCACCAGGCACTGCGGCCGGTCGTGGCCGTGCCGGCGGACTGGGCACCCACGGGCACCGGTACCTCCGTGGACGTTCCCACCGCGGATACACCTTGATGGTGAGGTTCGCGGCCTCGACGGGACCGTTGCTCGCGCCGGTGTGGTGGCGGGCGACGATCTGAGCCCCACGCATCGCCCTTCGGCGCGCACCTCTGTCCGCCTTCGATCTCCTGCATCGTGGTTCGGAGCTCGGCGACGACCGACTCATGCCACGAGGTCGTGGGACTCGAACAGGCGGTCCGATACGGCTGCGAGCACGACCCCGAGGCTCGCGAGGACGGCGAAGGCCCCGACCGAGAGCCCGTCTTGGAGTTGGTTGTCACCGACGGACCAGTAGAACAGCGAAAGGTACTTGGCCGGGTCGAGCCACGAGACGACCGGCGCCATCGAGCTGACGAGATATGACGCCGCCGCCACCGTGGACGCGACCCCGACGGCCAGGCCGCGGTTGCCCGTGCCGGCACCGATCGCGAGCGTGAGGAGACCGAAGTCGATCCCCAGCAGGAGCACACCGACGGTCGCGGTGGTCAACTCCCAGATGCCGAAGCTGAGCTCGAACCAGCGGCCGACGAGCACGGCGAGGAAGGTGAAGAAGCAGAGGATCAACGCTTGGACCGAGAGTGCGCCGATCTTCTGCGCCACGACGCCGCGTCCGCGAGAACGGCAACGACAACACGAGCTCGAGGTGGCCGTCCTTCTCCTGGCCGGCGATGGCGCTTGCGCCGTAGCCGATGGTCAGCAGCAAGATGATCAGCGGGAAGAAGTTCGCCCAGACGTTGGCGTTCATCCACCCAACGGGTGACGTCAGCGATCCCGAGATGCCGAAGAGCGCCGCGACGCCAGGGCTGTTCTTGGTCAGGTTGTCGAGCTCGGACGAGCTCTTGAACGAGGGGTAGAGCGCGACAACCACCACGACGTAGAGCACCAAGCCGATGGTGAAGCCCACGAGCGCCTTGCGTCGGAAGGAGAGGTCGAGCGTGGTGATCTCGAGGTTCGCTCTCACGACGACACGTCCGTGTCGCGGTAGTAGGCGAGGAAGAGCTCGTCGAGATCGGCGTGGTGTGCGGTGAGGTCGAGCACGCCCTGCACCAGGGCCGCCTCGAGCACCGGCGCCACGCCGCCGGTGACGTGGAGATCGAGGTCGTTGCCATGGCCCTCGACGTTCGTCACCCCGTCGAGTCGTCGGAAGGGTTCGAGATCGGGCGGACCTGCGAACCGGAAACCCATGACCCGAGGCGCTCGCGCCCGGAGGTGCTCGACGGTGTCAGTCACCACAAGTCGGCCGTCGCGGATGATGGCGACCCGATCGGCGACCCGTTGCACCTCGGCGAGCGAGTGAGACGACAGCAGCACGGTGGAGCCTCCCAGCGCGGTCTCGCGCACGAGGCGCTCGAACTCGGCCTGCATCAGGGGATCGAGTCCGGAGGTCGGCTCGTCGAGGATCAGCAATTCCGGGGATTGTGCGAACGCGAGCAGCAAGCCGACCTTCTGCCGGTTGCCTTTCGACAGCTCCCCGATCGGGCGATCCATCTCGACGCCGAACCGGACGACCAGGTCGTCGCTGACCGACGGGTCGTGCGCGCCGCGCGCGCGGCCGAACCATGCGAGGTGCTGCGCACCGGTCATGCGATCGAAGAGCTTCAGGTCGCCGGGCAGGTATCCGACCCGGGCGCGGATCGCGACGCTGTCGCGGCGTGAGTCGAGGCCGAAGAGCGAGGCCGATCCCGACGTCGGGCGTTGAAAGTCGAGCAGCGTCCGGATCGTCGTCGACTTCCCTGCGCCGTTCGGACCCAGGAAGCCGAAGACCTCACCCGGCTCGACGTGGAGGTCGACGTCGTCGATACCTCGATCGCTCCCGTATCGCTTCGTCAGCTGACGGGTTTCGATCACTGCTGCGCTCACGATGTGGGCTCCTCTCTCCTTCGGGGTCGCGGAGCATGGCGGCGATCGGCTCCGCGGCGCGAGTGACCGCCAACTTCGGATCGACGAGGTGGTGGAAGAGCAGGCCGTCGAACGCGGCCGCGAGCAGCAGTGCCGTTGCCTCGAGATCGAGGGCGGCGTCGATCTCGCCCGCATCACGGCCTTGCTCCAGCCGCTCGAGGATCTGCGCTCGGAAGCGGCGCGCCGCGTTGCGGCTCCACGATCGGAACTCGGGGTCGCGAGTCCCTTTCACCATCGCTTCGGCGAGAATCGTCGCACCCGGCGTCCGCCCGTGCTCGACGATCCAATCGAGGATCGCCGCGACCCCCTCCCGCACCGTTCCACCCGAGGCGAACGCGTCGATCGAGGGGCCGAGCTCGCTGAGCAGGGCATGCTGCGCCGCCTCGACGACCAGCGCGGCCATCGTCCCGTAGTAGTAGTGCACCAGCGCGGGATTCACCCCCGCCAGGTCCGCGACCGCTCGTCCCCGGACACGGTCGATGCCGACCTCGGCCATCAACGCGACGGTGGCGTCCAAGATCCGCGCACGAGTGGAACTCCCGCCATCGCCGGACGCGTCAGAGGAGGGAGATTTGGTCATCTGCTTAAAGCATATCACCAATCCAGAAGCGATGGCAGGGACCTGGTAGGGCGTCGGGACTCGATCGCCGTGGTGCCGCACGACCGACCGCGGGCGAACGCCGGGCCACCAGTCGGTGAATTCCCCGTGACACCGGTCCCGCCGCGGGACTTTCGTACCTAGTGGTCGCCGAGCACCGCTCCCACCATGTGCGAAGGACAGAGATGGAGGCCACAGGATGCCGAACGATGCCAGAACCGTCGACGAAGCGACCCTACGGGCGCAGCACGCGCTCGTGCTCCGAGCCATCGCCAACCGGCTCGAGGGCAAGTACGGGAGCCTGTTCACCCGAGACACCTTGCAGCACTATGTCGATGACTCGTATCGGCAGCTCGCCGCGCAGGCGACCGTACAGACGCACATTCCTGCATTCGTCGAGCGGTTCGCCCTCGATCGTCTCGGCGCGCTCGCGAAGGTCCGCGGGTTGATCGGCGGTCCTTCCGTCGATGTCCTGTTCGTGTGCGAGCGCAACGACGCGCTGTCCCAGATGGCCGCCGCCCTGTTCGATGCGGCCGTCGGCGCTCGAGGTCGAGCTCACTCCGCGGGTACCGCGCCGGCATCGGAGCTGCTCGACGAAGCCGTCGATGTCCTCCGCGAGATCGGTTTGGAGATCGCCGACGCATACCCCAAGCCCATCAGCGCCGAAGTCGAGCAGGCCGCCGATCTGATCGTGACCCTCGACGCCCACGACGACATCGCGATCATCGACGACAGGCGTTACCAGGCCTGGCGAATCATCGATCGTCGTCTTGAGGGTCTCGACGGATACCGGCTGATGCGCGACGAGCTGCGCGAACGGGTCCAGCTGCTCGTCGCCGAGATCACGCGTCCGTCGTAGAGGTCAACGTCGGGAGCAACCAGATGAAGCGAGCAGCCGGTCAGGATCACTCTGCCGTCGACCACGACCGGACTCGCGCTCTGGCTGTTCGCGGGGTGTTGATCTCCGTGGCGAGGTGTCAGTTCGCGTGCGAGCCGCGCGAACGGCCCCGAGAGCTGTCCCGAACCACCGACGATCGCGGGCGCGACACGTGCGGTAGTACCAGTAGGTCGTGGTAAGGAGCCCAGCGCGGGGAAGCCTGATCCGCTCCCCCACCAGCCGGGCAATGAGGAGTCGATCGTCGATGAGGGACCTATTGGATCGGCAAGGTCCGGGTCGCTCAACGCGGCGACGTCGGCCTCATAGGCTCCATCGCTGAGCAGCTTCCGACGCAGCTCGGCGCGCGCCGCCTTCTCGCCACCGGGAACCACGAGCGTCGCCGAGATCGACGAACGCGACCTCACCACCGTCCTCGATCGTTCCGCACGACAGGTGCGCGAGAGCAGCTTCGTGATCAGTCCGGCGGCCGCCCCTCCTGGCGTAGCTGCTGGCGCAGCACGAACTTCTGCACTTTCCCGCTCGCAGTGCGCGGGAAGTCGTCGACCGACCGAACCTGCTCGGGCCACTTCTGGCGAGCGATTCCTGCCGCATCCAGGTGAGCCCGTATCGCCGCGAGCTCCGGAGCCCGCGCGCCGGGCTGCATGCGAAGGAACGCGCACGCCACCTCACCCAGGCGGGCGTCGGGCGCCGCGACGACGGCGACCTCGCCCACATGTTGCATCCGCACCAGGAGCTCTTCGATCTCCTGTGCACTGATGTTCTCGCCGCCGCGGATGATGATGTCCTTCTTGCGGTCCGTGATCGTCAGGTAGCCGTCGTCGTCGAGGACGCCGATGTCGCCGGTCATGAACCACCCGTCGGCGCTGAATGCCGCCTCGGTCGCGAGCGCGTCCGTGTATCCGATGAAGAGGTCTGGCCCACGGCTCCAGATCTCACCCGGCAGACCGACCTCGACGTCGTTGCCGTCGTCGTCGACCAGACGTATCTCGACGCCGGGCAGCGGCCGCCCATCCGTGGTGACGCGCTTGTCGTGCGGCGCCGCGGGTGTGGAACCCGTGATCGACGGGTGCTCGGTCGAGCCGAAGCTCCGCGCGATCTCGATCCCGATGGCGGCGCATCGCTCCCCGACCGCGGCCGGGACCGCCGCACCGCCGAGCCCGACGAACGGCATCAGCGGAGCGTGCAACTCCGGTTTGTAGTCGGGATGGTCGAGCAGGCTCGTCAGGAAGAAGGTGGAGCCCTGACCGGCCGACAATCCGTCGTCGAGCATCGCGGTCAGCACGCGACCCGGGTCCCACACGTCGATGAGGTGGATCTCGGCGCGGTTGTAGACCGGCACCAACAGCGCTGCCAACATGCCGATGCCATGCCCTACCGGGGCACCCGTGATCATCGCGGGCCCGTCGCGATTCGCCTGCATGGCGGCGAGCTGTTGGATCTCGGCGGTAATCGTCCGGTGCGAGTGCACGACACCCTTCGGATCCGACGTGGTGCCCGACGTGTACGCGACGAGCGCGGGCGCAGCGGGATCGACTGCCGGGATCTCCGCGAGCGGCTCGCTCGATACCAAGTCCGCGAAGGCAACGTCGCCGGCGCCAACTGACACTTCCGTGCGATCGCCGACGACGGCGACCCAAACGAGTCCCGGGAGATCCCCTCGCAGCAAGGCGAGGTTCGCGAGGAAGTCCTGGTGGCCGAAGCGGTCGGCGGTGACGAGCGCCTTCACGTTGGTCTTCCGCAGGATGTACCCGACCTCCTTGGGGCCGTAGAAGTGCACGATGGGTACGACAACGGCACCGAGATAGGCCACGCCGTAGAACGTTGCCGCCGCTTCGAGCCAGTTCGGGAGTTGGAACGCGACGGCGTCCCCCGCTTCGATGCCACGCGCCTGGAGTCCCCGCGCGACGCGCCGGGCGAGCGCGTCGACGTCACCGAGCGTGCCGCGGTACGGCATACGCGCCGAGTACACCGTGAAGGGATGCTCGGCTGCGTCGTGCAGCCCCGCCGCCAACACGGCACCTAGGCTTTCGTTCTTCCAATACCCCTCCTCGACGTAGCGCTTCGCGTCGTCCGCGGCGGTCGGGCGCGGGCTGTAGTCGATCGACCTGCTCGTCATGCGGGCTTCACTTTCGACTGGTGGTGGGAGTCGCCGACGTCGAACCGGTTCACGTGGGATTCGTAGCACTTGACGTCTACGGCATTTGCGTCACGATGCGATCCGACGCGAGGCGAAACGCGTGTGTGTCGCTTCGCCGCGTTCGCCGACATGGGGAATATGGCGATCTTCAGGTCCCAGGAGGCGGCCGAAGAGTTCGTGCGACGCGACCCGTTCATCCTCGAGGGGCTCGTGGCGTCATTCGAGATCCTGCGGTGGCTCGACGAGATGCTTGACTGACGCCGACGGTCCAACGCGGGCTATTCGGTGGCGGGCGCGAAGTACCCAGCGATGGGTTCTGCGTAGAAGGTGGGATAGCCCCCCTCGATGTGCTCGACCCACTCCGTGGGGATGCCGGTGTGGTCGATGACGAGTCGTGTGCCGTTGCCGGCGGGCTCGAGCGCGAAGCGCACGGTCGAGTAGACGCCGGGCTCCCACGGCGACGGGTGCTCGGGGCCGAACCGCCACGCCTGGACCACGCGGCGACCAGGGACGAGCTCGATCTGCCGGCCCTCCACGCGACCGCCGAAGACCGAGAAGGCGTCGCCCTCGCGCGCGGTGAGCTGCGCCGGTGCACCGGTCGCGTCGCCGAACGTGGCACCGTCGGTGAGCAGCGCGAAAACCCGCTCGGGCGGCGCGGCGATCACGGCTTCCTGGTGGATCGTCATGTGGCTCTCTCCTCTCAGCTGCGGCCTTCGGCGGCACGGCGGGCGCGGTCGCCGGGGCTGCCAATCGGGCTGCCCTCGCCGGTCTCGACCAGGTCGCGCAGGCTTGTCATGTAGTGGTCCCAGCTCCGGGTGCACATTTCGATGCACTCGAGCGCGTCGCTCAGCCCTTCGTGCTGGAAGTGCAGCTCGGTGACGTCGGCGCCCGCCGGGGTGATCGTGAACGTCGGTCGCGTCCCGACCCAGTCGGCAAGGAACGGGCAGTCGGTCACGTGCCACCGCACCCGGCGCGGCCTGATCGCCTCGTCGACGTGTATGACGAGCGGCTCCGGCGCGTTCATCATGAGGCGGAGCTCGCCGCCGGCCTCGCCCGATCCGGTCGCCGGGTTCCACCACGCGGCGAGCCCGTCGGTCGTGGTCAGCGCGTCGAACACGGCGTCGGGGGACGCGTGCACTCGGATCGTCGACTCGTAGTCCACCGGTGGCGCGGTGGCGGGTGTCCTGTGGGTCATGGTGGTCCTTTCCGTGTCGGTCAGCTGGTTCCGGTGAGGGTGGAGGCGGAGCGGTCCAGGTGCGTCGTGAGCGCGGCGAGCCGTCCGTCCCAGTCGTGGGCGAGGGCGGCGAGGAATTGCTGCGCGACCTGCACGGGCTCGGAGCGCAGCCGGTAGCGCACGCGTCGGCGCTCCCCCGGCTCCGCGGTCACGAGGCCGGCGTCGGTCATGAGCACGAGATGCTTCGCGATCGCCTGGCGCGAGATCGGGAGGCGGCCCGAGAGATCCGTTGCGGTCGCAGGCCCGTCAGCGGCGAGCGCAGCGAGGATTGCCCGGCGGGTCGGGTCGGCGAGTGCGGTGAAGACCCGCTCGGCGATGGCCTCCGGATCAGGCGGCATCGAGGTACTCCACGAGATCGCCGAGCTCACTCGCCCATCCCCCGGCGTGGCTGTCGTACGTCTCGCGGCGCGTCGCGTCGGGCAGCTGCGCGAAACCGGTCTCGGTCACCCGGAGGCGGGTGCCGGCGCCCACCTCCTCGAGCGTGAACTCGACGAACGTCCGGCGCGGATCGTCCTCCGGCAGATCCGGGATGCGCCAGGTGAACGCCAAGACGCTCGGCTCCTCCACCCGTTCGATGCGCATCGGTACGGTCAGGCCGCTCGCGAACGTCATCGCCGCGTCGCCGCCCGGACGCAGGTCGATCGTCGCCCGCTCCCCGAACCAGGCGCTCAGGCCGTCGGCCGTCGTCAGCGCCGCCCACACGTGCGCCGGCGGGTGAGCGAGCTCCACCGTGCGCTCGATCCGATCGGGAAACGCCATCTCCGTGCCTCGTTCCGCTCGCGTAGCAACTGTCAGGTTGCAACTGTATGGCAACCGATTGGTTGCGTCAAGGGCAGGGTGCATGGAGGGGGGCCGGCAGGCACGCCGCAAGTGATTCCAACCTGCACCATTCACTGCCTGTCACGCCTTCCTCCTGTGCAGGTCACAGCATCGAGCTCCAGGTGGAAGTGCACTTCGAGCTACCGCGAGTGACCAACGATTGCCCGTGATGACGGGCGGAACACCCCGCCTCGCTCCTAGCCAGGGTCTGGTGTACCGCCGGCTCGAGGACGACTACACCATCTGGCAAGTGCGTCGATGCCAGCGGAAGCGAGGATCGCGAGCGAAACCTCAGCAGGAGCGCGGTACCGGGTCTGCGAGAAGGTCACTGCGACCGACACACAGACGATGAGCGGGATGGTGAGGAGCGGCCAGATCGCGACGTGCTTTCGGCGAAGTAGCACGGCTCCGGCGATCGCGAACGCGGCAACTCCCCAGAACGACCACACGATTGCGTAGCCAACGGCAGTTTCTTGTCGAAGGAAGAGCTGATCGAACTGAACCTCTTGGAAAGGTCGGAACAGATGTGTGATACGTCCGAGTCGGGCGAGGATCACGACCGGCAGCCGAGAGAGATGGGCTCGGATGTAGTGCGTTGACTCTGCCCGGATCGCGCGATCTTGTTCGGATGGGTCAAGTCGCTTCCACGCGCGAGTGTGCTGCTGCACCTCGGTGATGACTTGACGCGCCCCGTCGTAGTCCTTGTAGCCGATGATGTTCCCGTAGTACGTCGCATCGGTATTGGCGGCTGCGAGCGTGCCGCCGAGATTCGTCGAGAGAAATACCGGCGCCTCGAAGCGACTCAGGTTGAAGAGCACCCAAGGCGCCATGACCGTCACTGCTGCCAAGACGCCCGCCGCGAGCCCAACCAGACGCCGACGCCAGCTGCAACCGCGGGCAGCGACGGCGAGCGGAACGACCAGCAACGGGACGAGGAGCACGAGCTCGGGACGAGCCAGCGCTGCGAGTCCGCTCGCCACTCCCACCCAGAGAAGACGCCGCCGGCCGGGTCGGTGAAGGGAGCGATACGCCAAGAAGATGACGAGCGCGCTCGTGAAGATCGCGCTGGTCTCGGACATCAGCATGCCGTCGTGTACCCAGATGTTGGGGTAGGACGCGGCCACGGCTGCTGCGATGAGCCCTGCTCGCGAATTCGACGATTTCGCGGGCCGCGTAACCGATGAGCACGATTGATCCGGTCCCGAGCACGCACGACCAGACCATGAAGACGGTCTGCGACGGGGTGTGCGCATTCCACACCGAGGCGATGATGCTCAGATAGACCAGATAGAGGGGAGGGTGACTCGCAGACTGGAGAGAAACGAACGGCGCGAGAGGCTCGATGAAGCCGTAACCGCGCGCCAGATTGGTGGCACCGCCGCTGTAGAAGAGCGCGTCACCGTGGAATGGCGTGAGTGGCGCCCGAAAGACGAGGACGTAGAAGAGCCGGATTGCAAGGCCAACCGTCGCCACCACGAGAAGTCGACGAACGAACTTGGTCTGGCTTCGTCGCGGCGCCGTCTCGGCGAGTCCGCTCGAGAGCTCCTTGCCGTCCGTCGCGGCGCTGAGACGGGGCTCCGAGTTACACCCCACCGGCCGCGGCATGGGTCGAGGCACGCCGGCCCGGCGTCGTCTACTGCGACGTGCCAGTGGAGCTAGGCGGTGTGCCTTGGCTCGGGAACTGTGGCTGCAAGGACGCGCAGGCCTTCATGGCTTTCTTCACCTTCGGGTCGTTCTGGTCGACGCCTGGAATCCCGCCTCCGCCGGTACCCCCGTTGGGAGGCGTCACCCCTTCCGGAAGGCTTCCGCCGTTGGGTGGGGTGGCGCCCTCGGGGAGACTCCCTCCGTTCGGAGGGCCGCCTGCAGGAAATGAGCCGCCGTTCGGGGGCGCGCCGTTGCCTGATCTGGTCGGCAACTTGACGCCGTGCTTGGAGAGGCACTTGGTGTACTTCTGGAGCGCGGCGGTGTTGAACCCTCCCCCGCCTCCGCTCGCGGTGCTGTTCGTGGTCGAGCCACCTCCCCCTCCCCCGCACCCGGCGACGATCATCCCGGCGAAGCCGAGCATCGCTACGCGTGTCAGGATCTTCATGTTGTTTCGCCCTTCAGTTCGATTGTCGTTGCTGAGTTGTCGAGGGTCACTGTCCGCCGCCCGGGAAGGCGGGAAAGCCACCGCCACCGCCGCGACCGATGCCGCCGATGCCGGAGTTCGACGACGAGCTCGTTGCCGAGTCCGGCAGTGGCTTGGTCACGGTTGCGAGCACGACGCTCTGACCTTCGGTCAGGCCGCCGGTGACCTGCGTCCACGTCTCGCCGATCACCCCGACGCCAACTTGCACCTGACGGGTGCTCGAGCCATCGACCACGGTCACCGACCGTCGGGTTCCGCTCGCGACAACCGCGGACGTGGGGACTGCGAGCGCAGAGGTCGCTCGTTTCGTGATGATGGAGATCGTCGCGGTGCCACCGTCACGGAGCTCGGCGTTGGGGTTCGCGAGCGCGACGGTCACTCGGTACGTCTTGGTGGAACTGCTGGTCGAGGAGTCCGGAGCGTTGGAGATGGACACGACCGTGCCCTGCATCGGGGTGCTGATGCCGTCGGCGTGGACGGTTGCCGCTTGCCCGACCGTGACATCGCTGATCCGGTCGACGCTGATGCTCGTGGTCGCCTCGTATCCTCCGGCGCCCTTGATCACGATGTTCTGTGAACTCGAGCCGCTCGTCACGCTGTCACCGGTCGCGAGGTTGACCGCAACGACCTGGCCGGCGATGGGGCTGACGATGGTGGCTTGCGCGACGGCTTGTTCGGCGACGGTGACCTCGGCTTGCGCGGCGTCGACCTGCTTCTGGTAGTTGACAAGATCGGCCGACGACGGCGAGCTTTGCGAAGACGGCGACGAGCCTGACGTTGAGCTGCTACCCGTCGCGCCCCCTCCGGACGGACTGGGATTGGCGCCGGTGCTCGACGTGGCCGAACCTTGCTGTGCGAGGAGCCCGTCGAGCTGAGTCGACGCCGCTGAGAGATCCTTCTGGGCTGCGGTGACTTCGCCCTGAGCGATCTGCACCTTTTCGAGCGCGGTCTTGCACGCCCCCACCGGCTCGGCGTCGGACGCGGCCTCGCTCGCAGCAGTCGTCGAGCTCGTTGTCGTCGAACTCTTCGTGGCCGCACTGCCGACGCCGGCTGCACTGCAGACGGTGTTGGCGGACTGGGTCGCGGTGTCGGATGCGGCGAGCGCGGCGTCAACGCGTTGCTGAGCTTTGAGGACTCGTTGTTGAGCGGCGGCAACCTCTGCGTTCGTGGATCCGAGGGAGGCCGCAGTCAGCTCGACGGTGCTCGTTGAGGAGGTCGCGGCGGTTGGCTTCGCCTGGCCTTGGGGGTTACCACTTCCGGCGGATACCGACTCGCCGTTGAGAGCCTTCTGAAGGGTGAGCTTCGCTTCCGCGAGCGTGGCTTCGGCTTGGTGGAGGGTGGCGTCGAGGCTTTGCGTGTCGAGGGTTGCCAACTGTTGGCCGGCGGTGACAGTGTCGCCCACTTCGACATCGACCGTCTTGACCGTGCCGCTCACCGGGAACGCCACCGTCGCCTGGGAGACCGGTTCGATGGTGCCGACGCCGGTGAGCACCGAGTTCACATCGCGCTTCTCGACGGTCGCCGTGCGGTATGCCGTCGCGTCGCTGGCGAACGCATTCTTCGCAAGCAGCGACACCGCGACGAGCACGACGACAAGGGCGATCGCGATCCGCGGCACGCCGCATCCGTCGGCGGGGCTTCTGCGGACTCGACGAATCTCCGAACACCGCGTCGAGACGGTGGTTTGCCTCGTGCGGAGCCGATTCGGGCACGGACACGCCCGTGTGGTGATCCGACAACATGTCACTCGCTCCTGAGGGCGTCGATCGGGGCAAGGCGCGCGGCGCGAGTCGCGGGATAGACACCGAACACGACGCCGATACCGACCGCCATCGCGATGGCGCCGGCGGCCGCAGGTAGAGAGAGGATCACCCGCGAGTCGGTGAACATCGGGAGCAAGATGGCGCCGACCACACCCAGCCCGACACCGAGCATGCCTCCGGCGAGCCCGAGAATCGATGCCTCAACCAGAAACTGTCGTCGGATGAGGCGAGGTCGTGCGCCCAACGCCTTGCGGAGTCCGATCTCCCGAATTCGTTCGGTGACCGAGACCAACATGATGTTCATGACACCGATGCCCCCGACCAACAGCGCGATCGCAGCGATGCCGCCGAGCATCACAGTGAGCGTGTCGTCGACCGAGGTCGCCGCGCTCAGAATCGATTGCTGCGTTGCGATCGAAAAGTCGGCGTCACTCGAGTTCGTGATCTGGTGCAGGTTGAGCAACAGGGCATCAGCTTCCTGATACGCCGCCGAGAGAGTCGCGTCTGACGTCGCCTTGACGTAGATCGAGCTGACCGAGTTCCGGTTGCTGCCACCGACGAGTCGTTGCGAGTACGTACTGAGCGGGACGATCGCGAGATCGTTGTTGGACGCGTTGTCCGAGGAGCTGAGCGCGTCGAGCACTCCGATGACTTCGAGTTTGGTGCCGTTGTACGAGATGAACTGACCGATGGGGCTTCCCCGCGTGAAGAGCTCCGCAGCGGTGTCCGAACCGAGCACCACGACGCCAGCACCATCCTTCTCGTCCTTCTCCGAGATGAACCGTCCTGACGACACACCGCGGGACCGAACGGTCTTCCAGCTGGGCGTGGTGCCGGTCAGGGTCGTCGTCCAGTTGGTCGAGCCGTTCACGAGCGACCCGTTGGTCGTCGAGACCGGGGCCACCGTCTGGATGTCCGGCGCGGCCGTCTTCGACGCGAGGGCGTTTGCATCCTGCACCGTGAGCGTGGACGCGGAACCGAATCCGCCGCGGGAACCACTGCTGCTCGTCGAGCTGCCCGGTGAGACGACCAGCAGGTTGGTCCCGAGCTCGTTGATCTGGTCGCGCACCTTGGCCTGCGCGCCTTGACCCAGGCCAACCGTCAGCACGACAGCCGTGATGCCGATGAGGATGCCCAACATCGTGAGGGCCGATCGCAGCCGGTGGGTCCGAACCGCTTCGGTTGCCGTGCGGATCGTGTCGCGCCAGCTCATCGGCCCACCCACTGGGTGATCGCGCTCGCCGGTTCGTCGCCGGGGAGCCAGAGCTGACCGTCGCGGATCTGGATGGTGCGTTCCGCGCGTTCGGCGATGTCGTGTTCGTGGGTGATCAGCACGATCGTGCGTCCGGCCTCGTGCAGGTCCTCGATCAGGCTCAGCACGTCCCCGGTCGAGGTGGAGTCGAGGTTCCCGGTGGGCTCGTCGGCGAGGATCATCGCGGGCTCCGTCACGAGCGCGCGGGCAATGGCAACCCGCTGCTGCTGACCCCCGGACATCTCCCCGGGACGGTGGTGGGCTCGGTCTGCAAGTCCGACTTGCTCGAGTGCGAGCAGGGCGCGCTCGCGTCGTTCCACAGAGCTGACACCCGCGTACATCAGTGGCAGTTCGACGTTGCGCCAAGCCGGTAGGTAGGCCAACAGGTTGAACTGCTGGAACACGAAGCCGATGAAGAGGTTGCGCACGTCCGCGAGGCGGTTCTCGTCGAAGGACTGCACGTCGTGGCCGGCCAGCCGGAATGCTCCGGACGAGGGGACGTCGAGGCAACCGAGGATGTGCATCAGGGTCGACTTCCCGGAACCGGATGGTCCGACGACGGCGACGAATTCGGTCTCGTCGATGCGGAGCGAGACGTTGCGCAACGCCGCCACCTCGATCTCGCCGGTTGCGTAGACCTTGCTGACGTCCACCAGCTCGATGACGGGTGTACTCGACTGTTCGTCGACCGTGGTCATCCGCCGAAGCCACCTGGGGGCTGGAACCCTCCGCCGCTCGGCGGTTGGAACCCTCCGCCATTCGTCCCGCCTGAAGGTGGCGAGAAGCCGCTCGGCAACCCGGGAGTCGTGACGATCACCTTGTCGCCCACCTTGAGTCCCGACGTGATCTCGGTCATCCCGTTGGCTGTCAGCCCGGTCTTGACCGTGCGCGTCTCGGTGGAACCGTTGAGTGTGCCATCCGTTGCGACCACGACGGTCGATGTGCCATTCGTCGTCGTGATCGCCCGGGAGGAGACCTGCACGACGTTGTTGCGCACATCCGTCGAGATGTCTCCCGTCACTGTGGCGCCGACGTAGAAGTCCTTGCTGTCGGCGGTGAAGGCGATGGTGACCGGATACTTCGCGACACCGGAGCTCGCGTCGGCGACCTTGCTGACCGAAGTCACCGTGCCCGTTGCCGATGCTCCAGTCGAGCTGGAGTTGCTGCCTAGTCCGGAGCTCGGTTGGCCTGCTGCGCCACCGCCACCGCCTCCGAGGAAGGCGGGAAACCCGGCCGGGAGTCCCCCAGTGCTCGACGCTGAGCTCGTGGTGACGGTGAGCTTCGCGCTCTGGCCCACGGCGACCTTGTCGATGTTGTCACTGTCGATCGAGAGGTCAACCGTGTACCGACCCTTGCTGACCACCTGGATCTGCGACGTTGACGACGAGGAGGAGGAAGAGGACGAGGCGTTCTCGTCGTGGCGCCCGGCAGCGCGCTCGGCGCTGCTCGAGCCGAGCGAAGACGAGGACTGTCCGGAGCCGCTCGACGAGCCCGTCGTCGAAGTCCCGCTGGTCCCGGTGCTCCCGAGGGTCTCGCCGACCGTGAGGTCGATGGTGGAGACTGTCCCGTCGAAGGTGGCAACCAGCGAGGCGCCATCAAGGTTCGATTGCGCTGTAGTGAGTGTGTCGTTTGCGGAGGTGACGTTCGCTTCGTCGGCGGTGATCTGGTCGCTGGATGCGCTCGCCGAACGATCATCGGACAGCGTTGCTTGGGCACTCGCGAGGCTCGCCTTGGCGGAGGTCACCGCGGACTGCAGGGAGGCCGAATCGATGGTGGCGAGGACCTGACCCGCCTTCACGGCGTCGCCTGCCTTGACGTTCACGGCGGTGACGGTTCCCGAGGACGTGAAGCTCAGATCGTCGGTTTGGGCGGCTGCCACGGTGCCCTCGGCCGAGACCGTCGTGCTCATCGATCCGGTCGAGACCGTCACGAGCTGCTTGGTCGCGGCGGTCGCCGACGTGGGCGAACCGGTAGAACGGATGCCGAACCACCAGATGCCCGCCGCGACGACTGCGATCGCAAGGACGATCATGGCGATCCCTCGTCGGCTACGGAGCCAGGCCAGGCGGGACCGTCTCGGGACTTGGACGTCCGAGGTCGGCGGCAGTTCGGCCGGCTCGTGCGGCTCGGTCGCGGGACCGTCCGGTTCGAAGATCGAGACGGGCGATTTCGGGGTCATCGAACGTCCACCGATCGCGGCACGGGTGCTCGGGAGGGTCCGAACCCGCGTGAGCGGAGCTTCACGGCTTGGTGCATGGGGCGATACTGGCGACCGAATCTCTGAATCGCATGGCAACCACATGCGAAGTTGCCTTGGATCTCGGAGAGCAACCTCGTCGCGTGCGGACCACAGTGAGTTCGTAGACGGTTGACAGGGCGTGCCCAAGTGGGGCCTCGATCCTGTACGGCATGTCCCGAGAGCGGCACATCGTGCCGCGACACCGCGCTCGCCTTGCCAGAGTCAGGACCTGGCTGCTGGGCATCGCGCTGCTGACCGCGATCTGCATCGCGGCTGCCCCCAACGCCGTCGCCACGAATCTTCGACATCGAGACGACCGAGCCATCGCTACGGTCGGTTCGCCCGCGATCGATGCAGACGTCGCGGATCCGTTTGTGATAGCCGCGGATGGCCGGTACTACGCGTTCTCGACGAACTCGCGCGACCACAACGTGCCGGTGTGGGAGTCGCTCGACCTCAAGCACTGGACTGATCTCGGCGACGCTGCGCCCCAACTACCGAGCTGGGCGACCAGTGCGGGCATGACCTGGGCACCGTCGGTCATCTACCTCGCCGGCCGGTACGTCATGTACCTGACCGTGGCCGACAACCGATCCGGCCGTCAGTGCATCACGACTGCGACGAGCCCGAACGCGGCGGGGCCCTACACCTTCCTCAGAACTCATCCGTTGCAGTGCGCCGAGCGCGGATCGATCGATGCAAGCCCGTTCGTCGACACGTCCAAGCACGTTTGGCTGATATGGAAGAACGAACCGACCGAATCAGAGACCGCGCGCATCGTCGCCGCGCCCCTCGACTTCTCGGGCCTCGAGATCACGGGACCCCAGACAACGCTTCTCACCGGGTCGAGCGCAGGTGGATACACGAACATCGAGGGCCCCTCGGTCGTGCGCACCGCCCATGGCTACCGGCTCTTCTTCTCCACCGGAAATTGGAAGGCGTCGACCTACCGGACGGGATATGCGGATTGCGCCAGTCTCGAGAAGGCGTGCACCGTGATCGACGCCGACTGGTTGAGCTCCGCCGACGGACTCACCGGGCCGGGCGGGCTCGAGGTCTTCCGCGCTACGGACGGCTCGACGTACGTGGCCTTTCACACCTGGTCCGGTTGCCGGTTGTGCACTACCAGCTATCGGGCACTCAACATACGTCGGCTCATCGATTCGAGGCTTCCACGTCTCCGTTGATGCCCGCGGCTGGTAGACAGACACGGACGACGGTTCCGGAGGCAGGATCGGTGAACAGCTTCACCGAGCCGTGATGCGCGGCGACCACAGACGACACGATCGCGAGACCAAGTCCCGCCCCGCCTCGTGCGCGGCTTCGCGTACTGTCCCCCCGCCGAAATCTTTCAAACGCGTGGCCGGCGAACTCGGCCGGTATGCCGGGACCGTCGTCGACCACCTCGAATCGGACCTGTCCGTTCGTAGCGGCGAGCGTGCGAAGCACGATCGGTCCGTCGGTATACGACAGCGAGTTGCTCACGAGCGCAGCGACGACCTGACGCAGTCGGGCTTCGTCTCCGGTCACGACAATGGGCTCCGTCACATCCACCGAGACCTGGCGATCGGGCGCGATGGCGCCAGCGTCCGTGGCCGCATCGCGCAGGACGACGCCCAGGTCCACCCGATCCGCGGCGAGCGGCCGACCCTGGTCAAGGCGAGCAAGAAGAAGCAGGTCATCGACCAGCTCAGTCATCCGAGCTGACTCCTGGCCAACTCGCCTCATCGCGTCCGCGAGCTTCGCTGGCTCGTCGAGGCCACCGCGGCGGTACAAGTCGACATAGCCACGGATCGATGTCAGTGGCGTGCGCAGTTCATGCGAGGCGTCGCCGACGAACTGGCGTAGCTGATCCTCGATGCGTTGGCGCTCATCGAGCATCGTGTTGAGCGCCATGGCGAGGCGTCCCGCCTCTGTGCTGGCGGTTGGCCCGTCAACACGCAGCGAACGGTCGCCACGAGTGATCGAGTCGGCGGTCTCGGTCATGCGTCGGATCGGTCGTAACCCGAGCCGCCACACCCACCAGCAGAGCAGGCCCGTTACGAGCAGAATCGCCGCGCCGGCAAGCCCGAGGAACGTACGAAGTCGACTCGACACACGGTCCACGCTGTCCAGCGAGAGACCCAACGCGATCGCTCCGCCACCCTCTGGACGAGAAACTGCCAACATGCGGAGCTCACCCCCGCCACTACGAGCGCCCACCGTGAACGGGCCGTGCCCGACTGCTGCCTTGATCACCAGCGACGTGACGGCAGGCTGCTTGACGTGCTTCGAAAGCGGAGAAGCACGCTTTGTCAGTCGGCCGGAGGCTCCGACTTCTCCGATCCACAGCTCGGAGAGAACCTGCGGCTGACGCGGTGCCGGCGTGAATGTGGGTGCTTCACCTGACGTCGAGGGCAACTGCTGGATCGGTCGTGCGGCGGCCCGCAGCTGCCGGTCGATCTGATCGATGAGATACCCGCGCTCAGCGGAAAAGATGGCGATGCCCGTCGCGCCGACCACCACGACGATCACCAGGAACACCACCACGAGCCGTACCCGAAGCGTCACTTGGGCGGGTTCTCGAGTCGAAGGGTGTAGCCAACGCCCCGGACCGTCTGGATCAGGCGCGGCTCGACGGCGTCCACCTTCTTGCGCAAGTAGCTGATGAACGTCTCTACAACCGACGACTCTCCGCCGAAGTCGTACTCCCAGACCGCGTCAAGGATCTGACCGCGAGACATGACCCGCCCGGCATTGTGCAAGAGATAGCGAAGCAGCTTGTACTCCGTCGGTGACAGTGAGATGGGAACACCACCTCGTGAGACCCGATGGGCGTCGTCGTCCATCTCGAGATCAGCAAACGTCACCACCGACGAGCGCATCGTATGGCCGGCTCGTCGCAGTACGGCTCCGACCCGTGCGACGAGCTCTTCGATCGCGAACGGCTTGACGACATAGTCGTCTCCGCCCGCCGTGAGGCCGCGGACTCGGTCCTCGGTGCCATCCCGAGCTGTGAGGAAGATCACCGGCTGGTGGTAGCCATCCAACCGCATCCGACGCAGAACCTCGAAGCCATCGAGATCCGGAAGCATCACATCCAAGAGGACGACATCGGGTCTGGACTCGATGACCAGGTTCAGCGCCTCGCGACCCGAAGCCGCTGACACCGCCTCGAATCCCTCAAGCCGCAAGGCCGACGCCACGAGGAACCGGATGTTGTCTTCGTCGTCGACGACGAGGGCGCGCAATGCCGAACTCTGCATCAGGCCACCCTGGCGGGAGAAGTTGAAGGACTCCTGGCGGCAACCTGTGAGTTAGGTGTGCGACCTCCGATCTTCTTCAGGAGATCGGGCCAAGCGCATGACGTAGCCGAAGCCCCGCACCGTCTGGATGAGGCTCGGCCCAGTCGCCTCGATCTTGCGACGCAGGTATCCAATGTAGGTTTCGATCACATTGGATCGGCCGAGCCATTCGTTGCCCCACACGTTTACGAACAGCTCTTGCTTGGAAACGACCGATCCGGCGTTTCGCAGGAGGTAGCGGAGCAGCACGTACTCGGTCGGCGAGAGGTGCAGCGGGATCCCATTTCGGGCGACAACGTGTGCGATGTCGTGCATTTCGAGGTCTTCACAGCGGAGCGTCGTCATCTGTCGGCGCTCTCGACGCAGCGCAGCACGAATGCGAACGATCACCTCATCGATCGCGAACGGCTTGGTCATGTAGTCGTCTCCGCCGGCGGTAAGTCCGCGGACCGTGTCGGTGGTGGCATCGCGGGCACTCAAGAAGAGGATGGGGAGAGTCACTCCCATGACGCGGGAACGTCGACAGACTTCGAAGCCATCGAGGTCGGGCAGCATCACATCGAGAACGACGAGGTCCGGGCGACCGGACTCGATGATCCTCAGCGCCTCGCGGCCGGTACGAGCGAGCAGCACGTCGAACCCGTAGTGCTGGAGTGCCGTCAGCAACACGCTCCCGATGTTCTCCTCGTCATCCACGACCAGGACGCACGCCGTCCCGGAAGCGCTGGGACCAGCCCCCACGAAGAGGCCTGCTTCGGTCATGGGGACATGATGGGCGCACAACCTTGAGATCCGGTCGCAGTCTCGTGGCAGTGTTCGGGGAACTGGGCGCCAGTCTCGCGGTGGAGGCCTGCTACGCCGTCCGCCCGGCGTCCGCACAACCGCCCTCTGACGGCTCGCAACGTAGAGATTCGAACTGACAATTCCGTGTCACTCCCAAGGCGATCAACGGGTCACTCACGAGAGTCTCCGATCGCGCGCACATGCGCCTGCTATTGGGCCCACAGGGAGTTCCAAGTGTCGGCGCATCGATACAAGGCATCAAAGAGCGTGACGATCCACGCACAGCACCGCGCGGCATCGACAATTTCATCACGCTGAGCTCAGCGTCGGCCCGACTGCCGAGCGCGAAGTCTTACTTCGCTCTCGCGTTCGTCCCGTACCGTTCGCGTATGGTGACGACGGGATCGAGACCCAGAGTCCTCGTCGCAGAGGACGATCGCAGCGTCCGCAAATCACTTGTGCTTGCGCTCGGGCTCGAGGGATACGACGTCGTGGCGGTCGGCGACGGCGCGCAAGCCCTTGAGGCTGCCGCCGTGCGCATGCCGGACGTGATCATTCTGGACATCATGATGCCCGTGCTCGATGGCCTCACTGCTTGCCGACGGTTGCGCGCACGTGATTGCCCAGCACCAATCCTGATCTTGACCGCACGTCATGAAGTATCTGACCGTGTGTCCGGTCTCGATGCAGGAGCAGACGACTACCTGGCCAAGCCGTTCTCGCTCTCGGAACTCTGCGCGCGTCTGCGCGCGCTGCTCCGCCGTACCAGTGTTTCGGAAACCGCAGAACTGTTGCGAATCGCGGACTTGACCCTCGATCCGTCGTGTCGAACCGCCGCGAGGCGAGGGCGAAACCTTGAACTCACCAAGACCGAGTTTGATCTCCTCGAACTGCTGATGCGCAACGCCGGGGTCGTGCTCGAACGCGACCTCATCCACGACAAGATCTGGGGCATCGACTTCGAGACACGCTCGCGCTCGCTTGACGTCTACATCGGATACCTGCGACGCAAGACTGAGGCGGCGGGTGAACCGCGCCTGGTCCACACGAGTTGGAACGTCGGCTTCGTCGTCCGAGAGCCGTGAGCTTCTCTGGCGCGGTGCGCTTGGACAGCGCTCCAGGTCAGCTCGCTCGCGAGGTCCAGTAGAAGTGAGGTATCCAAGCCATTCTCTTTTACGCCGCGACCCCGGCAGGGCAAGGTCGCTAGGAGCTGTAGGTACTCGGGGTGCGGGACGCAACCTGCCGGTACACGTCCAGGTGCCCGGCGACCATCCGATCGACGCTGAACCTGTCTGCCTGGTCTCTCGCGGACTTCGCGAGGGCCAAGCGACTCCCACGGTCGTCAAGCAGCTGACTCATCTCGGCCGCGATCGAATCGACATCAAGCGCTTGGACAAGACGAGCTGCCTCACCCGCGATCTCTCGATGCGTCGGAATGTCCGAGGCCACGACTGGTCGGCCCCAGGCGAGTCCCTCGAGCAGAGGAAGGCCGAAGCCTTCGTAGACAGAAGCGGTGGCAACAATCGTCGCCTCCGAGTAGAGCGCTTCGAGCTGCTCGTCCGAGACCGCACCCAGCCGAATCACGTCCGGAGCATCCAGTTCTGCTTCGAGCTCTTCGGTGAGCCAGCCGTTGGGGCCTGCGAGGACGAGCGAGACACCGAGATGGCGCCGGCGCAGGCGTTGATGGGCACGAACCAAACTCAAGTGGTTCTTGCGCGGTTCGATGGTTCCCACGACAAGGACGAAGCGGCCTTCGACGCCGAGGCCGCGCAACACCGCTCGCGCGCTCGCGGGATGCCCGTGAGTTGGTAACGGCACGCCAGGCGCAATGGTGTGGAGCGTGCTCCGGTCGAAACCCTCGGCGACGAGCTCCTGTCGAGCGTGGTCCGAGGGCACGATGACTGCCGATGCCCGCTTCCGTGCCACCTCGAGCGCGCGCTTGTGGAATCGCAGCCCGCGTTCCGTGAAGGCCGCGGGATGGCGCAGGAATGCGACGTCATTGATTGTGACGACCAGCGGTCCGCGCGGTGGCGGCACAGCGAGGCTCGGTGCGTGACAAACATCGAGATGGAACCCGACGCTCGGTCGTCCAAATCGATGCCACAACTCGTATTGCATGCGGTACGAAGGAAGCCCGCTCCTCCGAACATCGATCTGGCCACCCAACCTCGCCGCGATCTTGGACCGTTGCTCACGAGTTCCGGGAGCAAACGGAACGAGCTGCACTTGATGTGTGAGTCCCCGTGCCAGCAGCTCGGTCACCCGACCGATGCCACCCGGCACCGGTTGGAGAAGTTGCCCGACATGCAGACCGACGCGGAGCGAGTCGTCCAGCCTGCCCGTCGGCTCGGCGCGGCGACCCACGGGCGCGCGCCGAGCCGACACCTTTGGATTGTGTCGACCGCTCAACGCCTTCCACTCAGTCGGCGGTGCGGCTCTCCCGGCATCACCTGATCGTCGCTGCTGAACCTTCAGATTCTCTGCGAATCGCCTGAAGACTTACCGCTCGCGGTCGCGACCCCGGATCCAGCGCCGTATCGCGCAGATGAAGATGCCGGGCGTCCTGCTCCCGGGCAGGGAGGGAGCAGGACGCCCGGCGGGGAGGGCAGCCAAGTGAACGGACCACCGCGGGAGCAACGTATCTGACGACCCTGTGCTGTCGTTGTCCATCAGCTGCGGAGTTCTTGTCAACCTCGCCGCCATCGCCGAGAACGGTGACACACGACAAAGCGGCGAACACCCTCACCGTCGATTCCGCATCGCGCGCACACCTACGGGACATCGAACTCACAAGTTCCTCATGCAGGGTGTCGCGAGGAGAGGTGATCCATAGATGCGACTGAACTCGGGGGCCGGTTCCAGTCGCCGAGTGCGGCAGTCAAGCGCGCGCTTGACCCGATACCCGGCGCGGCGCAGGTCCTGGACGACGTGGGTACAAGTGGATGGATAGGTGCGCGCCGGCTGAACCCAGGACGAAGGTGCTCCTGGTGATGGGTGCGCAGCGCAGCGGCACCACGCTGCTCGCCTCGGCACTTGGCGAGCTGCCGGGCTGTTGGAACATCGGCGAGTCGGCGCTGGCATGGTCTTCGCGCGTCGACCGGCGCCCATGCTCATGCCTTCGTTCGTGCGCAGACTGCGAGGTTTGGGCCCGCGCGTTCGAGACCTCGCTCGGTGCCATCACCTCCTGGCGCGCGAGCTACGAGGAAGTGCGTCGCCTGGTGCAATCTCATGTACGAGTCCGTCATCTCCCGCGGCTTCTCTACCGTTCGTCACGGCCAAAGCCTCGAGGCGAGTTAGCCAGGCTTGTCACCGCGACCGGGCACCTCTACTCGGCGCTGCGCGTAGCGACTGGCTCCGATCTCATCATCGATTCGTCGAAGTCTCCCGCATTCGCAGCACTCCTCATGCAGGTCCCAGATGTCGATTTGCGAATCGTCCATGTCGTGAGAGATCCGAGAGGCGTCGTCGACTCCTGGTCGAGAAGAAAGGTCTGGACCGCTGGCGAGTGGCAGGAGGAGATGCGCACCCGCTCTGCCGCGGCATCTCTCGCGTCATGGCTCGGCATGAACCTCGGGGCCGAAGCCGTGCGCATGGCGTTCGGACCGCCGCGCGTTCCACGCATTCGGATGGAGGACTTCGTTGCGGCCCCGATCCTCACAGTTCGAGATCTCCTCCAAAGTATGGGGCTCGGCATCGACTACTCCTTGCTGCCCGTGAAGGACGGGATCTTGCACGTTGCGCCGAACCACGCCCTCGCCGGGAACGTCGACCGGTTTCGGGTGGGTCCGGTGCCGCTCCGACGCACCGACAACTGGCGGAGCAGTCTGTCACGGGCACAACAAGTCTCAATCTTCTGCATCGCAGCGCCAGCCATGCTGCGCTATGGCTATTCCGCATGAGTCCGTCACATTCGCGCAGTGTCGGCCCATCCAATGATGGGTGCGACTTGCAGACCCCCACTGAGGTCCTCATGCCGGAGGAACGCACCTCGCAGAGGCGAGCATGTACACCGACAACACAGCCCGGCGACATCGAAATCCAACGCTTGTCGCGCATGATCACTCGGCGGAGGCATCAACCTGCCGGAGTTGAGCGTCGTGATGGAGTCGAGTCGTTACCTCGCTCCCGCGAAGGTTGGGAGGTTCCCAAGCCTGTGCCTCGGGATGTCCGTCATTGTCCTGGCCGCCGGCAACCGTCCGAGCAGGGCGTCGCCGCCGCCCATCGGCTCGCGGCGCGCTGGATCGGCCACGAGATCGGCATCCCGCTCCGGCGCATCATCGCCATCGCGTCGCCGTAGCCCGACGACGACCGCTACAGCTATCGAGACGCGAGGATCGTCCGAAGGTGCTCGAGGTCGTTGCGGTTCGCCCGTCGCATCGCGACGGACATGAACGGCGCGGCCAGTTTGGAGAATCCGGCCGGCTCACCCCGGTTCCGCAACGTCATGCGCGTGCCGCCGCCGCTCGTCGGCGCCCAGGTGTAGGTGGTCTCCATCGGAAACGGCCCTTCGGCGGTGCGCATCACGAGACGCTGGTTCGGGACGAGCTCGACGAGCTCGTACGTGTACGAGAGCCGGCGGCCGAGGAACCTCGCGACGAACGCCACCTTGGATCCGACGGTGGCCGGGGGCGGCGTCTCCCACTCCACCGAATCGATGTTGTCGTACCAAGCGGGCGCGTTCGACGGGTCGGCGGCGTAGGCCGCGACCTCCTCGACCGGCCGGTCGATCGTGATCTCCGTTTCGACGTCGACGGTCATCTCCAACTCCGATCGCGTGCTTCCATGCCCCGACGCGCCGCGCATTCGAGGGATTCGTCGAGCAGCTTGGCCCAGCTGCGGTGTCGTCGCGTCGGGATGCTCGCCCATTCGCGGAAGCGCCGTCCGTGGGGTGCGAACGGTTCCGCCTGGCCGGCGTCGACGAGTGCGGCGACACGTTGTTCGTCGAGCTTCACCACGAGATCTCCCGAGCCGCGGTCGCAGCTCATCCGTGAATTGAGGAACGAGACGTCAAGTCCTCATGTCCGGCGAACTACGTGGTCACACCCGGGATGTGCATCGCATGAGCAGGCGTCACACGGTGCCCCCGAGCGTCACCGTGGAGAGGTCTGTGCCCACGGAGACCCGACCGGTGTAGCCGCCATGACGTACGTCGGCGGCGAACTCCGCCGACTCGGCATCACCGTTCGGCGGCGGGATCAGGTGGGTGAGCACGAGGTGGGCGACACCGGCGCGCTCGGCCATCGCGCCCAGCGGCACTGTGTCCGCGTGGTAGCTGAAGATCGTCTGGAAGGAGGTCCCCGCGATCACGTCGCGGATCGCGGTGGTCCGACATGCCTCGTGCACCAGCACGTCGGCACCACAGCTCAGCTGTTCGACCTCGCCGCACACGCGGGTGTCACCCGAGACCACGACCACACCGGTCGGCGTTGTCACCCGGAAAGCAACGGCGCCGTCGACCGGCTCGTGGTGTACCGCCACTGCCTCCACGATCACGGCGCCGTCGTCCGAGGTCCAGACGGTCTTCGGCGCCGGCGGGGCGTCGAAGGTCCGCAGGTCGACAGTCGGCGGCCCGGGTTGCACGTGCGCGATTCGTAATGCGACATCGTCGTCATACGCGTCGAGCACCCGCCGGACGAAGCGCGCCGCACTGCCCTCCGGGACCACGACGGGCAGCGGAGCACGCGGGAACAGGTCGTGGAACAGCCAGCGCGTCAGCACGACGTCGGCGAGGGCCACGACGTGGTCGCTGTGCACGTGCGTGACGAACATCGCGGTGAGCGCATGCGGGGGGCAGCCGACCTCCGTGAGGCGCAGGACAGTCGCGCGGCCGGCGTCGAACTGGAGAGCGACATCGCCGTACTGCACGAGGGTCCCCGGGCCCGCACGACCTGGCGCGGGCAGCGGCACCCCGGTCCCGGTGAGTGTGACGATCGTGGGCGGCTCGCTCACTCGTGCTTCCCGACGGTCCAGCCCTGGGGCGTGAGCACGTCGGTCGCGACCGCGCGGGGCACGGGCTCCAGCGTCGTCGCCATCGTTTCGTTCCAGCGGTTGAGATAGCCGAACAGCGCGGCAGACCGCCACGATCGCGGTGATCTGGTCGTCGGTGTAGTAGCGCCGGCACTCGGCGAAGTCGGCGTCGGTCACCGCGTTGGGTGACTGGCCCGAGTGCAAGGCGAGCCGCAACGCGGTCCGCTCCGGATCGGTGAACCGTTCGCTCGTCTCGAACGACCACAGGTCGACGAGCGTCTCCGGGTCCACCCCGAGGTGTGCCGCGTGCGCGGCGGTGTGGGCCTGGCAGTAGCGGCACCCGGCTCCGGCGCTGGCCATGAAACCGACGAGCTGCTTGAACGGGACGGGCAACAGGTCGTTCAGGAACACGACGGTCGAGAGACCGGTCATGCCGTCGAGCAGGCCCGGCACTCGGGCCATCACGCGCAACGAGCTCGGCACGAAGCCCATGAACGACTCGATGAGGGCGAAGCCGTCGGCGTACTCGGCGAGGTCATCGGTGGACCGAGGTGCGACCCGGCTCATCCGTGCACCCCGATCGACCAGCCCTGCGGGGCGAGCACGCGGTCGGCCACGTCACGAGCCCGAGGCTCGAGGGTCGTCGCCATCGTGTCGTTCCACCGGTTGAGGAAGCCGAAGAGTGCGCACACCGCGACGATCGCGGTGATCTGGTCGTCGGTGTAGTAGTGGCGACACTCGGCGAAGTCGTCGTCGGTCGCGCCGTTCGGCGACTGCCCCGCGTGCAACGCGAGCCGCAGTGCTGCGCGCTCCGCGTCGGAGAAGCGGTCGCTCGTCTCGAACGACCACAGCTCGGCCAGCTTCGCCGGATCCACCCCGAGATGGTCAGCGTGAGCGGCGGTGTGCGCCTGGCAGTACCGGCAGCCCGCCGCCGCGCTGGCGACATTGCCCACCAGCTGCGCGAGCTCCTCGGTGATGAGCCCGTTCATGGCCGCGGCGTGAGCCAGGCCGACGTACCCCTCGATGAGGCCCGGCACCCGGGCCATCGTGAACACGGTGTTGGGAACGAGCCCCATGATCTGCTCGTAGGCCCCGAAGATTGGTTCCTCGGCCGTCAGGTCCTCTCTCGCCAGTGGTGCGATCCGGCTCATGGGTCGTCCTTTCGCTGGTCGTTTGACCTACGACAGGATCGCGGATCCAGTTTCCCTTGTCAAGTGACCAGTAGACTTCGGGGTATGAGCAGAGCCGAGCAACGCGACGCCACCCGCCAGCGCATCGTCGACGCCGCGATCGACACGTTCGCCGAGCACGGCTTCGGCGCCTCGAGCACGCGTGACATCGCCACGCGCGCCGGCGTGACCCAGGGGCTGTTGACGTACCACTTCGCATCCAAGGACGAGCTCTGGCGGGCGGCGGCGGATCAGGTCTTCGGCGGTCTCGTCGCCGCCCTCCCGCTCGAGCCACCCCCCGCCGGCGCCGACGTCCGCGCCGCGATCCGGACCTACGTGCACTTCTCCGCCGACCACCCGGAGCTGTTCCACTTCATGGTCGACGCCGGTCGCCACGACGACGGGCGGATGCGCTGGCTCGTGGAGACGCATCTCGCGCCGTTGTTCGCCGGCGTGCGCGGCCTCGGCGAGGCGCGACCCGGCGGCGGGTCCCGGAAGCTCGCGCCGCACGTGTACTACGCGCTCGCCGGCGCGGCCTCGCTGATCTTCGCGGTCGCGCCCGAGTGCACCGCGCTCACCGGCACCGATCCCCGGACGCCGGCCAGCGTGAAGCGACACGCCGACCTCGTCGCCGACCTCTTCGCCCCGGAGTGATTTCACAGGTCACTTGACAAGCGGAACTCCGACGCGGATACTTCACTGGTCGTCCGACCAGTGAAGGAGCAGCGCGATGGAGCCGATCGCCACGGACGTGCTGATCGTGGGCGCCGGGCCGGCGGGACTCACCGCGGCGTCGCTGCTCGCCCGGGCGGGTGTCGACGCCCTCACCGTCACCAAGTACGCCACCGCGAACTCGCCCCGGGCCCACATCACGAACCAGCGGACGGTGGAGATCCTGCGCGATCTCGGGCTCGAGCCACGGGTCACGGAGCGGGCGCTGCCGAACCAGCTGATGGGCAAGCAGGTCTTCGCGACCTCCTTCGCGGGACGCGAGATCTCCCGGATGATGACGTGGGGAACCGGCGACGACCGCATCGGTGAATACCGCGCCGCGAGCCCGTGCGAGCCCTGCAACATCCCCCAGCACATCCTCGAGCCGATCATGCTCGAGCACGCGCGCGATCTCGGTGCCGACATTCGACTCCACCACGAGGTGGTCGCGCTCCGCGAAGAGCCCGATGCAGTGATCGCACGCGTGCGGCCGCGCGATGGGAGCCGGGAGTTCGAGGTCGCGGCGCAGTACGTGATCGGCTGCGACGGGGCCCGCACGATCGTCGGCGAGGAAGGTGGGTTCGAGTTCGAGGGACAGGGCGGCCTCGGCAATGCCATCACCGTCTGGATCGACGCCGACCTCTCCCGGTACACCGCGCACCGGTCCGGCGCGCTGTTCGTGGTGTGCAATCCCGGGAGCGACGACATCGTCAGCATCTGGACGTGCATCGAGCCATGGAACGAGTGGAGCACGATCTTCGTGCGGCACGGGCAGAAGCCCAACGAGCTCAGCGAGGAATCCGTGCTGCCGCGCGTCCGGGCCGCGATTGGCGATCCCGACGTCGACGTGCGCATCCGTCACATCAGCCAATGGGAGTTCAACCACGTCGTCGCCGCCCGCTACCGGCGCGGCCGGATGTTCCTCGCCGGCGACGCCGCCCACCGCCACCCACCGGCCAACGGGCTCGGGAGCAACACGTCGATGCAGGACGCGTACAACCTCGCGTGGAAGCTCGCGCTCGTCCTGCAGGGCCGGGCCGGTGAGGGCCTCCTCGACAGCTACGACGCCGAACGCCAGCCGGTGGGCCGCCAGGTGGTGGACCGCGCCAACCAGAGCGTCGGGGAGATGGTGCCCTGGCTGAGCGCGGCCGGCGTCCTCGACGGCCTCGACCCGGACGCGGCGTGGAAGCAGCTGGACGAGACCTTCGGACCCGACGGCGAGGACGCGCGGGCCGCGATGCTCAGCGGCCTCGAGCTGATGAACGCACAGTTCAACGCGCTGGGGGTCGAGCTCGGCCAGCGCTACACCTCGTCGGCGGTGGTCGGCGACGGCACCGAGTTCCCGGCGTACACGCGGGACCCCGAGCTGCACTACCACCCGACCACCCATCCCGGCGCGGCGCTCCCCCACGCCTGGCTCGGACGCGACACCCACGACATCTCGACCCTCGACCTCGGCGCCTACGACCGCTTCACGCTGATCACCGGCGCCGACGGCGGAGCGTGGGAGGAGGCCGCCGCGGTCGTCTCCGACGAGGTGGGGGTCGAGATCCGCCCGTTCCGGGTGGCCCTCGGCCAGGAGCACAACGACGTGCTCGGGACCTGGACGAGATCCCGCGAGGTCGCCGACGCCGGCTGCGTGCTCGTGCGGCCCGACCGCTTCGTCGCCTGGCGCAGCGCGGGACCCGTCGCCGACCCGACGGCCGCGCTCGGTGACGTCATGCAAACGATCCTGGACCGCTGAGGGAGGACCGATGGCCGTCAACCGCTTCCTCGACATCACCCTCGCCGTACCCGACCCCGACGCCTTGGCCGCGTTCTGGGAACGCCGGGGCATGCGGCGGGCCGGTGCGGTCCTCGGGACCGCCGATCGCCCGCGGCAGCTCACGCTCGTCGAGGGTCCGTACCGGCACCTCGCCGGGCTGCACCTCGGCTGCGAGTCCGAGGCCGACCTCGGGGCGATCGCCCGGTCGGCTCGGCACCCTCGGCGTTCACTCAAGCGTCGCCGGCACGACCCTCACGTGCAGCGACCCGGTCTTCGACCACCGCGTGGTGGTCGACGTCGTCGGCGAGGAACCGCTCAGCGAGGCGGCGGCGCGATCGATCAACCGTCCGGGACACACCGATCGGACCACCGCCCGGGCCGACGTCGTGGAGGAAGCCGCGCCGCGCCCGCCGCGACGCGTCGGCCACGTGGTGCTCGGCACCCCGCATCTCGCAGAGGCGTGCGCGTTCTACGTCGACGGGCTCGGCTTCCGCGTGTCGGACAAGATCCTCGACGGCGTCCTCACGTTCACGCGCGTGGAGCCCGACCACCACAACCTGCTGATCCAGCCTGCGCCGGTCTCGTACCTCAACCACTATGCGCTGGAGATGGACGACGTCGACGCGATCGGTGCGGCCGGATCCGCGGTCATCGCCGAACAGCCCGACGCGCACGTGGTCGGCGTCGGCCGTCACCGGCTCGGATCCAATCTGTTCTGGTACCTCACCGACCCGGCCGGGTCGATGTTCGAGCTCTTCGCGGACATGGACCGGATCACCGATGACACGGCCTGGGACCGGGAGCACCGCCGGGACGACTGGACGCCGGAAGAAGCCGGGCTGGCGGTGTGGGGTCCGGCCGAGCCGCCCGAGGTGTTCTTCACTCCGCCCGACCTCGCCGCCATCGGCGCCGCGCGCGAGTCCCTCGGGAGGCGATGACCGTGGATCTGGGCATCCGTGGTCGCACTGCGATCGTGATGGCGTCGAGCCGGGGACTCGGTCGTGCGTGCGCGGAGTCGTTGGCGCGGGAAGGCGTCACCGTGACGATCAACGGACGCGACGGGGCGACGCTCACCCCGGCGGCGCGCGAGATGCACGACCGTCACGGAGTCGCGGTAACGCCGATCGTCGGCGATGTGACCGAGGCGGCGACTCGGACCGCATTGCTCGACGCGTGCCCCGCGCCGGACATCCTCGTCACCAACAACGCCGGCCCGTCGCCCGCGCCGTACCAGGCGTGGGACCGCGACGCGTGGCTCGCGGCGCTCGACGCCAACCTGCTCGCGCCGGCGCTGATGGTGCAGGCAGTGCTCGACGGGATGATCGACCGGGGGTTCGGGCGGGTCGTCAACATCACCTCCGCGATGGTGAAGGCGCCGATCGGTGCGATGGGGCTGTCGTCGGGAAGTCGCGCCGCGCTCACCGCGGCGCTGAAGGGGGTCTCGCGCGACATCGCGCACGCGAACGTGACCATCAACAATCTCTGCCCCGAGCGCTTCGACACCGACCGCCAGCACCAGATGGCCGAGCTCGCCAGCGCAGTGAAGGGCATCACCATCGACGATCGCCTACGACGAGATCCGCGCCACCATCGCGGCCGGGCGACTCGGCGACCCGTCCGAGCTCGGCGACGCATGCGCGTTCCTCTGCAGCGCACAGGCGGGATACCTCTCCGGCCAGAGCATCAGCCTCGACGGTGGCTCGTACCCCGGACTGTTCTGACCACCGACACCGAACCAAGGAGCCAGCGATGACCCACACCTGGGATCCCGACCACCGGACGTTCCTCGACGATCACCTCTGGGCGGTGCTCGCCACCGGCCGGGCCGACGGCTCGCCGCAGCAGTCAATGATCGGCTACGCGGTCGACGACGACGGGCGACTGCTGATCTCGGCCAAGTCGTACACCGCCAAGTGGAAGAACGCGCTCCACCAACCTCGGGTGTCGGTCACCGTGCCCGACGGCCGGGCGCACCTCGTGATCTACGGCGACGCCGAAGCGATCGACGCCGATCCACTCCGCGCGGAGCTCACCGCACAGATCTTCGCCGTGATGTCCGGCACCGAGCCGGCAGACCCCGCCACGCTCGTCGACACCCTGAACGAGCAGCAACGCACCGTCCTGCGAATCACGCCCGCGAAGACGATGTACATGGGCTGATCGCCGTGACCACCACGCTCGAACCCACACCACGAGATGTCGCCGACCGCGTCGTCGCCCCGCAGGGCTGGACCCCGGACAGACAAACATGACCACGCTCGAGCGGCGTCCGTTCCTCCGGCGGCGGACGACGTACCTCGTCGGAGTCCCGCTGCTGCTCGGACTGGGCGCGCTGCTCCTCGTGGTCGTCGCGCCGTACGTGTACATCCACTACATCGAGGGCCCCGCACCGGCGGAGCTCGCGTTCGAGCCCGCGGCCGCCGGGTCGAGATCCGCGGCGCCGGTCCGCCTCGACGGCACCTGGCGCGTCGCGCCCGGCTCGCAGGCCGGCTACCGGGTCGACGAGACACTGTTCGGCCAGGGAACGACCGCGGTCGGCCGCACCGAGGCGATCCGGGGCCGGTTCGTGCTCGACGGGACGACCGTGCGGTCCGGTGCGTTCACGGTCGACCTGCGCGAGGTGTCGAGCGACCGGGAGGCCCGCGACCAGCAATTCCAGGATCGGATCATGGCCACCGCCGACTTTCCGACCGCGACCTTCCGGCTGGTCGCGCCGTTCACGTTGCGCCGGCTCCCGGCCGACCTGACGACCGTCCGCGTGTCTGCGCCTCGGCCGCCTGACGCTGCACGGGAAGACGCGACGGCTGACCGTCGCGCTCACCACCCGTCGCAATGGTGCGCACGTCGAGGTCCAGGGATCGATCCCGGTCGCCTTCGCCGACTACGGCATCCCCAACCCGAGCTTCGGCCCGGCCCGGACCGACGACCGCGGCACGATCGAGTTCCTCCTGGTGTTCGTCCGCGTCGGCTGAGGCACGCTCTCCGCGCCGCGACTTCGGCCTCGGCTGCGGTGAACGCGGAGCTCTGAGGGCACGGCATCCGAGGGCACGCACGAGCGCGAACCCGAGACCGTCGGCGTCAGCGCGCGCTCACGCCGATCGCGAGTGAGGGAATCTCGAAGCCGTTCGGGGACGCGAAGTCATCGAGCATCGGTGCCAACGTGGCGCGGATCGCGGCCACGTCGTCCGGCGGCAACGATGAGACGAACAGCGCGATCGGTCCTGATACTTCGCTCCGCAGGGTCCAGAAGTCGTCGAAGTCGGTGAACCCCATGCTCCCGGGCAGCTCCTCGACCTCGATCTCTGCGAAGCCGGCAGGCTCGAGCAGGGCACGGTTCTGTGCCGGGTCGGCGAGCGAGAACGGCCCACCCGGACCAAACGGGTCGCGCGGCGGTTGATGCCCGTTCTGGAGAACCGCGCCGACGAGCAGCGTCATCCACGGATTCCGATCGGGTGGCCCCCAGACCGCATACGCGAGCCGCCGCCCCGGGCGCAGGACTCGCCGCGCGCCGGCGACCGCACGCGCCGGTTCCGGCATCAGCATCACTCCGAAGCGACACAGCACGCCGTCGACGCTCGCACCGGCGAGGTCGATCTCCTGGGCGTCCATGACGCGGCACTCGACGTTGCCGAGCCCGCGTGCCTCCACGCCGCGCCGTGCCGCGTCGACCATGCCCGGCCCGAGGTCCGTCGAGATGAGCCTGCCCCCGGCGCCAAGTCGCTCGGCCGCGAGAAAGCCCGTCTCACCCGGCCCCGCAGCCAGCTCCAAGATCGTCTGACCCGGTTGCGGATCGACCTGATCGATCAGCCATTCCGACACCTGGCGCTGATTCTCGAACAGACGATCCCGGTGACGCTCCCACGCAGCCGCCAGCGAGTCCGACCACTGTCGAGTCTGATCGGTCGGGTCGATCGGAGACACGAGGAAACGCTACCTCCACCTCGCCAACCGGTGAGCTCGATCTCAATCAGCCAAGGTGAACATCAGGGTGAACACGATCGGGATCGCGAGCACGTCGAGCGCCTGCTCGGGTACGTGCTTCACCTTCAGTACCGAGCGCCAGGCGAAGGTCAGAGACGAGGAGAGCGCGCTCGGGCGTGTGGGTCGTGGTGCTGTCGAGGTGAGCGACGCGATCTGCATCATCGGTTGTTCGGGTGCGGCGATGCTCGTGGTGTTTCCTCTTCGTCGGGGCCGGCGTCGTGGGAGTCGCCGGTGAGAGCGAGAAAGACTTCGTCGAGGCTGGGTTGGCTGAGTGAGAAGTCGGCGATCGCGATCCCGGACCGGGTGAGTGTGGCGACCGCCTCGGCTGCCCGGGCCGGCTCGTTGACGCTCGTGGTCATCGTCGTCGGATCGGCACCGGTGATCGGCGCGCCGACCGTTTGGGCGAGGAGGCGATTCCGGCTGCGAGGGTCGAGACCCGTGGTCGGCTCGTCGCGGAACAGCAGGTCGGGACGGGTGACGATGCTGACGGCCAGGTCGAGTCGGCGGCGCATGCCGCCCGACCATGTCCTCACGACGCGTCCACCCAAGGTCCGACGTCACTTCTCGACGGCTCGGGATCGCCGGAGGACACGGATCGTTCACGCCCGTTGGGACCTTCTCCCCTGGCCCGGGCGGTCTGATCGATCGACTCTGGGGAGATGGAGGAAACGATGCCGAAGATGGGTCTCCGGGTGGACGTGCAAAGCAACGAACCGACGCAGGCCGCTCGGGCGTGCCTGTTGGCGGCCGACCACGTCAGCAAGATCTACCGAACCGGGGCGGGGCACGTCGACGCGTTGCGCGAGGTCTCGCTCGACGTCCGAGACGGAGAGTTCGTCGCGGTGATGGGACCTTCGGGATCAGGAAAGACCACGTTGCTGAATTGCCTCTCCGGCCTCGACGACATCGACGGCGGGACCGTGATGCTCGACGGCGAGGTGTTGCACGACCTCAGCGACGCCTCGCGGACCCGCAACCGGGCCGCGTCGATGGGATTCGTGTTCCAGCAGTTCAACCTCATTCCCGTGCTGACCGCGGTCGAGAACGTCGAGATCCCCTTGCTGCTCGCGGGCAAGCATGCAGGTGAAGCCCGGCATCGGGCGACCGAGAGCCTCGAGCGCGTCGGGTTGGGCGAGCGGACCGGGCATCGCCCGACCGAGCTCTCGGGCGGGGAGCAGCAGCGGGTGACCATCGCGCGGGCTCTCGCGGGACACCCGCGCATCGTCTGGGCGGACGAACCCACCGGCGCGCTCGACTCCGAGAGTGCACGCGACGTCATGGAGCTGATGCGTGAGGTCCACCGCGAGGGCGTGACGATCGTGCTCGTCACCCACGACGCCGTCGTCGGGTCGGAGGCACAGCGCATGATCCGGATGCGAGACGGTCGGATCGTCTCCGACGAACCCACCCACGGCAACCGTTCGTAGCCATGGCGATCTTCGCGGCGGTCATCCTCTCGATCCCGTTCGTGGCGGTCCTGATCGGGTGGCCGCTGCTGCGGCGCCTCGCGACCCGCAACGCGCGGCGGCGGCCGGTCGAGGCGTTGCTGGTGATCGGGGGCTCGTTGCTCGGGACGGCGATCATCACGGGTTCGCTCATCGTCGGCGACACCATCAACCGGTCGATCCGCGCGGCCGCCTACGACCAGCTCGGCCCGGTCGACGAGCTCGTCTCGGTGCCCCTGCCGCAAGGCGCCGAGCTCCAACGGAGGTTCGCGGGGTTCTCATCTCCGGCGATCGACGGGATGTTGTCGCTCACGACGACGACGGCTGCCGTCGTCCATCCGAGCGGCACCGGGGGGACGCAACCCCGAGCCCAACTCGTCGAAGCGGACTTCACCAAGGCGCGCGCGTTCGGACACGACGCTCGAGCGACCGGCGTGAGCGGGCCGACACCCGCGCCGGGCCGAGCCGCGATCACGGACGACCTCGCCCGGAAGCTCAGCGTCGCCCGGGGTGATCGCATCCTCGTCTTCGCCAACGGTGCTTCGGCGCCGCTCGTGATCGACCGGATCCTGCCCCGCCGTGGCGTCGCGGGCTTCTGGACGATCGACAGTCGGCAGCAGTCCTACAACGTTTTCGTCACCCCCGGCACCACCGCGCGCCTCGCGGCGAGCACCGCGGGAGGTCCCACCGAACCACCCCAATCGGTCCTCGCCTTCTCCAACGTCGGCGGGGTCGAGTCGGGGACCGGCAGGACGCCCGCGGCTCTCGCCGACATCGGTCGCAGGTTGTCGGGGCTGAACGCCAAGGCTCGCCCGGTCAAGCGCGATCTCCTCGACCGGGCGACCACGACGGGCAAGTCGCTGACGCAGCTGTACTTCACCGTCGGCATGTTCGCGGTCGCCGCGGGTGTGCTGCTGCTCGTCAACGTCTTCGTCATGTTGGCCGACGAACGCCGCTCGGAGCTCGGGATGCTCCGGGCCATGGGCATGCGACGGACGCTGCTCGTCTTCGGCCTCGCGACCGAAGGATGGATCTACGCGGTGATCGCGAGCGCGCTCGGAGCACTTCTCGGGATCGGGTTCGGGTGGCTGATCGCATGGCGGGCGGGCCGGATCCTGGCCACGGGCCGTGAGGTCAACGCGCTCCACCTCACGTTCACGTTCACCGCGGCGACGGTCGCCGTGGGCTTCGCGATCGGTCTGATCATCTCGATCGTCACGATCGCCCTCTCGAGCCTCCGGATCGCCCGGTTCAACGTGATCCAGGCCATCCGCGACCAGCGGGCCGCGCCGAACCGCCGTCCCGGTCGCCGTTGGGCGCGACTCGGCCTGGCATTGGCCGTCCTCGGCGTTCCGGTGACGATCCTCGGGTTCGCGGTCCCGCAGCCCTATCTCCTGATGGCGGGGCCGATGATGATCGTGGTGGGTCTCGCACCCACTGCCGCGCGTGCCGTCAGCCTGCACGCCGTCACGGTCGCGACGTGCGCGGTCGTGCTGTTGTGGGCGATCGGGAGCGTTGCGGTGCTCGCGCTCCTCGACGCGACCATCACGATCCCGTTGTTCCTCCTCCAAGGGCTCGCGATGGCCGGCGCATCGGTCGTACTCGTCACGGAGTATCTCGGGAGCTTCGGTGCCGCGCTCGCGAAGCGTGGAGGCGCCGCGCTGACCGCCCGGCTCGGCATCGCCTATCCCCTCGCTCGACGTCTCCGCACCGCGATGACGCTCGCCATGTTCGCGATTGTCATCCTCACCCTCGTCTACATGAGCGTCATCTCGTCCATGATTCGGAGTGGGTCGGACTCCACCACCCGGAACCTCTCGGGTGGCTTCGGCGTGGTGGTGCAGTCGAACCCCGGCGGACCGATCCCGATGGCCAGGCTCGAGGCGCTTCCGGGGGTGCGGAGGGTCGCGCCGCTCGGGTACACGCTCGCCGAGTTCACGACTCCCCACCGGAAGCGCACCGCGTGGCCCGTGACGGGGATCGGCGCGGCGCTGGCCGACGCGCCGCCGCGACTCCGTGACCGGGGCAACTTCCCGAATGACCGGGCCGCCTGGCGGGCAGTCGTCGACGATCCGCACGCGGCGATCGTCGACGACTACTTCCTCGCACGAGCCGGTGGCCCGTCCGGGCGGGCGGCGGAGATCGGCGACCGCATCGTGATGACGGATCCAGTCACCGGTCGCCACCAATGGTTCGTCGTTCGGGCGCTGGCCGAGAACGACATCCTGGGGAACGGCGCGTTCGTCGGGCAACCGGCGCTGGCGGCGGTGTTCCAAGCGCGAGCGGTGCCCGCCCGGTACTTCGTCTCGGCCGCCCATCCGGACCGCACGGTGCAACGCATCCGCGCCACGTTCATCGCGAACGGGGCGGACGCCGACACGGTTCGCAGCCTGGTCACGCTCGCGCTGTCGCAGAACACCGGCTTCTTCACCCTCATGCAGCAATTCGTCGGTGCGGGACTCGTCGTCGGCGTCGCCGGCATCGGCGTCATCATGTTCCGAGCGGTCCGCGAACGCCGCCGGCAGGTCGGGGTGCTCCGCTCCCTCGGATTCGTGTCGTCCTCGGTGGCGAACGTGTTCATGTTCGAGGCCGGGTTCATCGCCGGGATCGGCATCGCACTCGGAGTGGCGATCGCGCTCGTGGCCTCGTACGTACTGGCCGCGTCCGGCGCCGACTGGGCGAAGGGCCTGCACTGGGGCGTCCCGATCGAGAATCTGCTCGTGATCGTCGGCGTCGCGCTCGGCTCAGCCGTCGTCGCGGCACTCCTTCCCGCGCGCCAGGCCGCGAAGATCCAACCCGCGGCTTCCCTGCGCATCACCGACTAACCACCGGAGGCCCCGAATGAAGATCACCGGCGTCGAGGTCATCCCGTTCGAGGTGTCCGTCAGTCGGATCTCGTTCGGTGAGGTGCTGACCGACCACACGATCGTCCAGACGGTGACGAAGGTCCTGACCGACGAAGATCACGAAGGCCACTACTTCGGCGGTCACTTCCACGGAGATCAAGACGGCTTGCTCGCGGGCGACCGCGCGCTCATCACCCAATTCCTCGGTCCACTCCTCGTGGGCAACGATCCCCTCGACCGGGAGCGGATCTGGCAGCAGCTGGGGGCGGCCAAGCTTCCCGAGAACGTGTGCAGCGTGATCGACCTCGCGCTCTGGGATCTGGCCGGGCGCGTCGCCGGCCTGCCCGTGCACAAGCTGCTCGGGGGCGCGCGTGACGAGGTGAAGGCGTACGCAAGCAGCTTCAACAACCTCGGCTCGCCGGATGACTACGCCGCCCACGCGATGGAATGCCGAGACCGGGGCTACCGCGCGTACAAGATCCATCCCTACTTCGCCTGGGACCCGTCGACCCGCCAACCAACGCTTCCGAAACCGCCGCCGGTCGACTGGGACGTCGAGATCTGCCGCGCCGTTCACGACGCGGTCGGCGACGACATGGCGCTCATGTTCGACCCGTGGGGCGCGTACTCCAGCTACGCCGATGCACTCCGGGTCGGCCGCGAGCTGGAACGGCTCGACTTCCTCTGGTACGAGCACCCCATGCCCGAGTACCGCGTCGAGATGTACGCGCGGCTGGCCGACGCGCTCGACATCCCGATCTGCTCGCCCGAGATCGCGGAAGGGGGGATCCAGACCCGAGCAGATTGGATCCTCCGGCGCGCGTCCGACATCAGTCGCATCGACGTCTTGCGCGGGGGGATCACCGGCGCGATGAAGATGGCGGCGATCTGCGAGGCGTTCGGCATGCAGTGCGAGCTGCACATGAGCGGGTTCGGGAATCTCCAGGTCCTCGGTGCGACGAGCGACGACGTCTGCGAGTACTACGAGCGAGGCCTGCTCGGGCCCGGCGTGGACTATGACGCCACGCCGCCGTATCTCGCCGCGCCGTGCGATCCCATGAGCCGCGATGGCCTCGTCACCGTGCCCCCGGCCCCGGGCCTCGGCTACGAGATCCGGTGGGACTACATCCACGACCACCGCGTGCCGGACACCCCGGCCGAAGCCATCGCCCCCTTGCACCCACGACTGTGAAGGGCATTGCGACCGACCAATGGCGAAACCGACCCTCGCGAGGTCGCCCCGCGTTCCGGCCCGGCCAGCCGATCCGACGACACGCCACCTGCGGCGGACTCATCGACCATTACCACCCCGCAGCCTGAACCACCATCGACAATCATCGACGGCGTTGGCGCCTGCCGGCACCCCAATGGTGGTGGTCCGTTCAGGCGTCGTAGGTGCTCGTGAAGTAGCGCAGCACCTGCCGGTAGTTCGCTCGCTCGTAGGCCGCGGGGTTTGGGACCGATCCCGCGCTGACACTGCCGCGGGCCTGGGTCACCGACTCGTACTCGTGATCGTCGAGCCAGGCGGCGAGGCCTCGGAGCAGCTGGTCGAGGTGCTCGGGACCGTGGGCGAGCAACGACGACGTGGCCATGACGACGTCGGCCCCGACCAACAGCGCCTTGACCACGTCCTCCGGGGTGTGGACGCCGGTCGAGAGCGCGAGCGAGCACGACACTCGGCCACGGAGCAGTGCGATCCAGCGCAGTGGGAGACGCAGCTCGCCCGAAGTCGAGAGGTCGAGGGTTGGAGTGACAGCCAGCGACTCGAGCTCCACGTCGGGCTGATAGAAGCGGTTGAAACACACGACACCATCGGCTCCAGCGGCCGCGACCTGTGACACGAAGTGGGCCATGGCGGTGAAGAACGGTGAGATCTTCACCGCAAGCGGCACCGAGATCTCGCCGCGCACTGCCCGCACCAGGTCGAGCAGCTCTCCCTCCAGTGACGCGGACGTGTCCTCGGCGTTCGCTCCGAGACCATAGGTGTTGAGCTCGACCGCATCGGCTCCTGCATCGACGAGCTCGGACGCGTAACGGATCCATCCGCCCCGCGTCGTGCCGTTGAGGCTCGCGATCACCGGCACGTCGAGGGCCATCTTGGCATCCGAGACGAGCTGCAGATGCCGATCGACTTCGTCGGCAGCATCCGGTTCGGGGAGGTACGTCAAGGACTCGGCGAAGGACTCCGTACCTTGGGTGAAGAGGTGCTGCCTCTCCAGTGCTGCGGCGACGACATCCTCTTCGAACAGTGATGGGAGCACCACGGCGGCCGCGCCGGACGCCGCGAGCTGCTCGAGTGTGTCGATGCGGCCGGTCAGCGGACCGGCCGACGCGACGAGCGGATTCGCGAGCTCCAAGCCGAGGTAGGAGGTACGCAGGTCGGTCATCGAAAACCTTGCCTCACTCCGGCTTCCCAGCAGTCGGTTCGGTCGACGGTACATAGGCGATGCTGCGCTCCATCCCGGCGAGCTGGGAGTAGTAGCGCCACCGTTCGTCGACGTCACCTTGCGCGAGCGCGCACAGCTCCGTCGCGTCATCAGGGTTGGCACGGGAGAGCATCGCGAACCGCCCCTCGGCGTCGAGGAAGTCGGCAAGCGGGATCGACGGAGCCTTACTGTCGAGATGCAGCGGGTGCGTGTGCTCGTCGGCACCCGGGTGAAAGCGGTACAGGGGCCAATAACCCGATCGGACGGCGTCATGCTGGTGCGTCATCGAGGTCCGCATGTCGATCCCGTGGGCGATGCACGTCGAGTAGGCGATGATCAGGGACGGTCCGGGCCAGGCCTCCGCTTCGGCGAACGCCTTGACGGTTTGGATGTCGTTCGCTCCGATCGCGACCTGCGCGATGTAGACGTCGCCGTAGCGCCGCGCTTCGACTCCGAGGTCCTTCTTCGCGGTGCGCTTCCCGGCGGAGGCGAACTTGGCCACTGCAGCACGCGGCGTGGACTTGGAGGCCTGGCCGCCGGTGTTCGAGTACACCTCGGTATCGAGCACGAGAACGTTGACGTCGCGACCCGACCCCAGCACATGGTCGAGACCCCCGGCGCCGATGTCGTACGCCCAACCGTCGCCCCCGACGATCCAAACGTTCTTGCGCACGAGGGTTCCCGTCAGAGGCGAGAGCCTACGGGCGCGCCGGGCGACCACATCGTCGGGGTCGTCGACGAGGCCGGCGAGGCGGGCGTCGAGCTCGGCGATTCGAGACCGTTGAGTCGCGATGGTGGCATCGTCGACCGGGATCGCGGGGTCGACCGCGAGGACGGCGGCCGCCAGCTCCTCGCCGAGAGACGGGGCGAGCTCGGTGACGAGCCGTCGGGCGGTCGCGCTCTGGCGGTCGAGCGCGATCCGCATACCGAGCCCGAACTCGGCGTTGTCCTCGAACAACGAATTGGACCAAGCCGGTCCACGCCCGGCGCTGTCGGTACCCCACGGGGTCGCCGGCAGATTGCCGCCGTAGATCGAGGAACAACCGGTCGCGTTCGCCACGAGCGCCCGGTCGCCGAAGAGTTGGGTGAGGAGCTTGAGGTATGGGGTCTCACCACACCCCGCGCAGGCGCCCGAGAACTCGAACAACGGCTCGCGAGCTTGGGAGCCCTTGACCGAGGTCGGGTCGAGGAGACCGTCCGGTACGCCGGCGAGACGCAGGAACGCGTCGAACCGTTCCCGCTCGCGGTCGAGGTGCTCGGCGATGGGCTCCATCTCGATCGCCTTGTGCTTGGTTTCGGACTTCGACTTGGCCGGGCACACGTCGACGCACACGCCACAGCCCGTGCAGTCGTCGGGCGCGACCTGGATCGTCAGCAGCAGACCCGGGTGGTCATGAGATCGGAACCGCTTGCTCGGAAGACCGGCGGCCGGAGCGACGTCGTCCGTCGAAGCCGGGTCGTGGATCTTCATGCGGATCGCCGCGTGAGGGCAGACGAGCGCGCAACGCGCGCAGTCGATGCAGATCTCCGGATCCCAGATCGGGATCTCGGCTGCAAGCGAGCGTTTCTCCACACGAGCAGTTCCGGTGGGGAACGTGCCGTCGACCGGGAGAGCACTGACCGGGAGCAGATCGCCTTCGCCGGCGAGTATCCGCGCGGTGACGCGTTGCACGAAGTCGGACGCGTCGGACGGCACCGAGGAGCGCCGACCGCAGGTTGCACTCACCGCGGCGGGGACGGCGAGCCTTCTCAGGGCGGCCGGCGCCGCGTCGATCGCGGCAAGGTTGGCGTCGACGACGGGACCGCCTCGCTTGCCGTACATTTCGCGGACCGACGACCGGATGGCGTCGAGCGCCTCGTCCAGGGGCATCAATTTCGTCAACGCGAAGCAGCAAACCTGCATCACGACGTTGATCTGCCCGGCGAGACCGGCGTCTCGGGCGACGCGGTGTGCGTCGATCACGTGGACATCGAGACCTTTCTCGAGGATCGACTCTTGCACCTCGCGCGGCAGATGGTCCCAGGTCGCGTCCGCGGGATACGGGCTGTTCAGCAGGAACGTGGCGCCGTGCGCGGCGACGCCGAGCACGTCGACCCGGTCGAGGAGGACGAACTGGTGACACGCCACGAACTCCGCGTCGCCGATGAGGTACGTGGAGTGGATCGGCTCGTCGGCGAACCGGAGATGCGAGACGGTCATCGAACCCGACTTCTTCGAGTCGTAGACGAAGTAGCCCTGTGCGTGTCGGTGCGTGTTCTCGCCGACGATCTTGACCGTCTGCTTGTTCGCGCCGACCGTGCCGTCACTGCCGAGCCCGTAGAACACCGCCCGCAACCCGGCCTGATCGGTCGTGAACGAGGAATCGACCGGCAGGCTCGTGTGCGTCACGTCGTCGACGATCCCGACGGTGAAGCCGTCTCGTGGCTCGCTCGACGCGAGCGAGTCGAGCACCGCACGCGCCATCGCCGGCGTGAACTCCTTCGACGAGAGACCGTACCGACCACCGACGACGCGGGGCAGTGGGCGTACGCCGCGTCCCGCGGCATCGGCGAGTGCCGCGAGGACATCGAGACGCAGTGGCTCCCCGGGTGCGCCCGGTTCCTTGGTGCGATCGAGCACGGCGACCGCGCGCACCGACGCGGGCAGGGCGCGAGCAATCGCCTCGACGGGGAACGGGCGGTAGAGACGGACCTGGAGCACTCCGACCTTCTCGCCGGCCGCGACGAGGGCGTCAACCGCCTCGACCGCGGCACCAATGCCCGAACCCATGAGCACCACCACGCGCTCGGCGTCGGGCGCTCCGGTGTACTCGACGGGGCCGTAGCGACGTCCCGTCCGTTCCGCCAGGCGGGCGAATGCGCCCTCGACGATCCTCGGGACTGCGTCCACGAACGGGTTCAGCGCCTCGCGCGCCTGGAAGAACACGTCGGGATTCTGGGCGCTGCCGCGCAGGACCGGACGGTCCGGGTCGAGGGCCCGTCGTCGGTGCGCGGCGATCCAGTCCTCGTCGACCAGTGCAGTCACGTCTGCATCGGTGGGCGGATGGACGGTCGCGATCTCGTGTGACGTCCGGAACCCGTCGAAGAAGTGAAGGAACGGCATTCGCGACTCGAGCGTGGCTGCGTGCGCCACGAGCGCGAGATCAGCTGCCTCCTGGACCGAACCCGATGCCAGCATCGCCCATCCCGTCGTGCGGGCGGCCATCACGTCACTGTGGTCCCCGAAGATCGAGAGTGCGTGTGTCGCGATCGACCGGGCCGCGACGTGGATGACGGCGGGCGACAGCTCGCCCGCGACCTTGAACATGTTCGGGAGCATGAGAAGCAGCCCCTGCGACGCCGTGAACGTTGTCGCCAGGGCCCCGCGCGTGGTCGCACCATGGAGGGTCCCAGCCGCGCCGGCCTCCGACTGCATCTCGATCACCTCGGGAACCGTGCCCCAGAGGTTGGGCCGGCTCGCCGCCGCCCACGCGTCGCAGTGCTCGGCCATCGGCGACGCCGGAGTGATGGGATAGATGGCGATCACCTCGGAGCATCGATAGGCGACCTGGGCCACCGCTTCGTTGCCGTCGAGGACTTGCCAGGCGTCCATGGCCCCTAAGGGTTCACCCGCCGGGAGGGTCCGGACAAGGGTCCGAAGTCATCTTTCGCGAGCTGTTGCATTCCTCAGCCCACTGCGCTCCTCTAGTCGTGCTCCGGAGTGCGAGCCTCGCGAGAAGGGAAGCGATGATCCTCGACCGATTCCAGCTCACCGACCACGTCGCAGTTGTGACCGGCGCCGGCCGGGGGATCGGGGCCGCCAGCGCGGTCGCGCTCGCCGAGGCGGGGGCCGACGTGGTCGTGTCGTCCCGTACCGCCTCGCAGCTCGATGACGTGGCGGCCCGCATAGGGAGCGTCGGCCGTCGGTCGCTGATCGTCACCGCCGATCTGTCCGACCTCGCCAACGTCGCCGGGCTCGCGAACGTGGCGCGCGACGCCTTCGGTCGGCTCGACATCGTCATCAACAATCTTGGCGGCACCATTCCCAACGCGTTTCTCGATACGACCACGGAGTACATGGAAGAGGCGTTTCATTTCAACGTCGCGACCGCGCATGCCCTGTGTCGCGCCGCGGTGCCCCTCATGCTCGAGACCGGAGGTGGGTCGATCGTCAACATCTCCTCGGTCATGGGGCGCGTGAGCGGTCGGGGGTACCTGGCGTACGGCGCGGCAAAGGCCGCGCTCGCGCACTACACGCGCCTTGCCGCACGTGACCTCGCCCCGCGAGTCCGCGTGAATGCCATCGCGGTCGGCTCGGTGGCGACGTCGGCCTTGGAGTTCGTCGTGCAGGACGATGCCACTCGCACCGCGATGGAGGACGCCACACCCTTGCACACCATCGGCGAAGCGGAAGATGTCGCCGCCGCGGTCTTGTACCTCGCGTCGCCCGCATCGGCATACGTGACGGGCAAGGTGTTGGAGGTCGATGGTGGGCTGGAGCAGCCCAACCTCGACCTCGGTCTCCCCGACCTCTAGCTCCCCTCGCATGCACAGGGCGACGTCGCCACCGTCGACGAGCAGGGGCGCGCTCCGGTTGCCGCCACTCGGTGCCGTCGCCCGGACTGCGACATCGGGTCATTCGGCCCTGGGAACGCGCGGTCGCTCTCGTCGATCCTGGACGAGAGGATGAGATGCCGACTCTCACGCGAGACGACCTGACCCTGTACTACGCAGAGCGGGGTGACCCGACTGGGTCCCCGGTGGTGCTGCTGCACGGTCTGACCATGTCCTCGAGGACGATGGAGCGTCTTGCCGCTTCACTCTCCGACTACCGCGTCGTCCTGCTCGACTTTCACGGCCACGGTAAGTCGACCAAGCCTCGCCAACCCGACCGCTACCTCGTGTCGGAGTTCGCCGACGACGTCGTGGCGCTGCTCGACCACCTCGAGATCGAGCAGACCGTGCTCGGTGGCCTGTCACTCGGCGCCAACGTCTCCTTCGAGGTCGCGCTGCGCAATCCTGAGCGAGTGCGGGCGCTCGTGCTCGAGATGCCGGTGTTCGCCCGTGGAGTGACGGCGGGACGGGTGTTCTTCACCGCGCTCGCCGCGTTCTTCACGGGCCTCTACCCGGTGCTGACGCCGCTTCATCCCGTCATCAGATGGCTCCCGGTCCCGAACCACGCTTACGAGGTCGCGTTCATCCGTGACCTCCTGGTCGCGGACCATCTCGCCCAAGCCGCGCTCATGCTCAGCATCTCAGGACAGGACGCGCCCTCCAAGGACCCCGGGACCCTGTCTCGATTGACGATGCCGATCCTGGTCACGGCTCATTCCTACGACCCGATCCACTCGGTCGATGACGCCGCAGAGCTCGTGGCCGACCTGCCCGACGCCCGACGCGTCGACCTTCGATCGATACTCGATTTCGGGCTGCGCCACGCCGAGATCACGCAAGAGGTTGTCGGGTTTCTTCGGGAGCTCCCGACCGCCGCGCCCGGCTGACACGGCGGCTCGGTTGCTCGGGCTCGGTCTGGATCGGACGGGAACCCCCGGGGCGACGGGGCCGCGGCGACAGGTCGCCGGTCGGTGGCACTGGATCGACCGGCCGGCACGACCTTCCGCTCATGCAACAGTGCCTCTTGTCGCGGCCGCGGCGATGGCATAGACAGGATCTTCATGCTTGCTGAGTCTGCCGCGAACGTGGTGATCGATCATGCCGGACTACAGGCGTTGCTTGAAGCGCTCGGCGCCTCCGGCTTCAAGATAATCGCGCCGACCATGCGCGACGACGCGATCGTGTACGACGAGATCGACGCCGTCGACGACCTTCCGGCGGGGATCACTGACGTGCAGGACGCCGGTTCGTACCGCCTGGCCGCCCGCGACGATGCGGCGCTATTCGGGTACGCGGTCGGTCCGCACTCGTGGAAGAAGTACCTGTTCCGGCCGGAGGTGGTGCTCTTTCGCTCGCGACTCGACCCCGACCACGGTTTCACCACGGTGGAAGAAGACGACGAGGCGGCACCCCGCTACGCGTTTCTCGGTGTGCGCTCATGCGAGATCGCGGCGATCGACATCCAGGATCGGGTCTTTCTTCGCGGTTCCTACTCCGATCCCGACTACGGGACGCGTCGCGACGGTGCGTTCATCATCGCGGTGCAGTGCGGTGAGCCGAGCGGCACCTGCTTCTGCTTGTCGATGCACACCGGGCCCCGCGCCGATTCCGGTTTCGATCTCGCGCTCACCGAGGTCGTCGACGCCGAACACCACGAGTTCGTCGTTGAGGTCGGCTCCGAACGCGGCGCGGGGATCCTGGCCGACGTTCCCTCGCGACCGGCTCGGGCCGCCGATCTGGACGCGGCGCAGGCGGTCACCGACGGTGCAGCAAGCCGCATGGGTCGGACGCTCGAAGCCGATGGGCTGCCGCAACGCTTGGCCGAGGTGCTCGAACATCCACAGTGGAACGACGTAGCCGACCGCTGCCTCGCCTGCACGAACTGCACCCTCGTCTGCCCCACGTGCTTCTGCAGCAGCGTCGAGGACACGACCGACCTGACCGGCACGGAGGCGACGCGTACGCGCAAGTGGGATTCCTGCTTCACGCTCGGCCATTCGTACATCCACGGCGGAAGCACCCGCGCGTCGACCCGCGACCGGTACCGGCAGTGGCTGACCCACAAGCTGTCGACATGGGTCGATCAGTTCGGCACATCGGGCTGTGTCGGCTGCGGTCGATGCATCACGTGGTGTCCCGTCGGCATCGATATCACCGCCGAGGTCCGTGCGTTGCTCACCCCGACCTGAGCATCGGAGGCGCCGCCATGACGCAACGTACGATCCGCGACCTCCTCGGCGACCACCGTTTCTTCGCCGACATGGCACCGGAGCACCTCGATCTTCTCGCGGGTTGTGGTCGCAACGAGGTGTTCCCGGCCGGAACCATCCTGGCTCGTGAGGGTGATCCCGCCGAGCACTTCCATGTATTGCGCACCGGACGGGTGGCCATCGGCATCCCCGTCCCGCAGCACGAGCCCCTCGTCATCGCCACCCTCGGCCCGGGCGACGTGCTCGGGTGGTCGTGGCTCTTCCCGCCGTACGCCTGGCGATTCGATGCCGAGGCGACGCAGGAAACCCACGCGATCGGTCTCGACGGTGTGTGCCTTCGGGGGAAGTGTGACGCGGATCCCGGGCTCGGCTACGCGCTGATGCGGCGATTCGCACAGATCCTCGTACGGCGACTCGAGGCGACGAGGTTGCAACTCGTTGACATGTACGGGAAGACGCGTGCCGGCTAACGGCGGCGTGGTCGCCGAACCCATGCTGCCGCGGCCTTACCGCGTGCTGGACGTGACGATGGAGACGGCGGACGTGACGACGCTCGTGCTCACGCCGATCGCCGACGCGCCGAACATCGACGCGGTGGACGCGCGCCCCGGTCAGTTCAACATGCTCTGGGTGTTCGGCGTGGGCGAGATACCGATCTCGGTCAGCCGCACGGGCGCGGGTGGAACGCTCGTGCACACCGTCCGAGCAGTCGGCACCGTGTCGGACGCGCTCGCGCACCTCGGCGAAGGTGGAGTCGTCGGTGTGCGCGGACCGTTCGGCACCGAATGGGACGTCGAATCTGCGGCCGGAGCCGACATCGTGGTCGTCGGCTGGTGGGATCGGCTTCGCACCCCTCAGACCCGTGGTCGAACACTTGCTCGCACACCGCGATGACTACCGGCACATCAGCGTGCTCGTCGGCGCGCGCACGCCGGATGAGATCCTGTTCACCGACAACCTCGCGCAATGGCCACGGCCCGAGGCGGGCGTCGACGTGGAGATCACCGTCGATGCTGCAAGGCCGGATTGGGGTGCGCACGTCGGCGTGGTGACCGATCTCATCGCGCGCGCGCAGTTCGACGCATCGCGCACGGTCGCGTTCGTCTGCGGCCCCGAGGCCATGATGCGGTTCGCGACGCGCGCGCTGCGCGAACGGGGCATGCCGCTCGATCGGATCAGACTGTCGGCGGAGCGCAACATGAAATGTGCCATCGTGCATTGCGGACACTGCCAGCTCGGCGACGTGTTCGTGTGCCGTGAGGGCCCGGTGCTCGACGCGGCGCGGTTGATGCCACTGCTCGGAGTTCGGGGCCGATGAGTCGGCCGACCTTCCCGCGGAAGCCGTCGCTCGCGGTGTGGAAGTTCGCGTCGTGCGACGGCTGCCAGCTCACGCTGCTCGACTGCGAAGACGAGCTGCTCGCGCTGGCCGGTGAGGTGGAGCTGTCGTACTTCCTCGAAGCCGGACGGGCCAACCCAGCGGGGCCGTACGACCTCTCCCTCGTCGAAGGGTCGATCACGACCGCGGCGGACGCCTCGCGCATTCGCGAGGTGCGAGCTGCTTCGAAGCGGCTCGTGACGATCGGGGCGTGCGCGACCGCCGGCGGCATCCAGGCGCTGCGCAACTTCGCCGACGTCGAGGAGTTCCTCGCGATCGTCTACGCGCAACCGCAGTTCATCGCGACCCTCGGCGACTCGACGCCGATCGCCGCGCACGTGCCGGTCGACTTCGAGCTGCGCGGCTGCCCGATCACGAAGACCCAGTTGCTCGAGGTGATCGGCGCGTTCCTGCACGGACGCCGCCCGAGCATCTCCCCCCACAGCGTGTGCGTCGAGTGCAAGGCCGCGGGGAACGTGTGCGTCACCGTGGCCCACGGGACGCCGTGCCTCGGGCCCGTCACGCAAGCCGGATGCGGCGCGCTCTGCCCCTCGTACAACCGGGGCTGCTACGGCTGCTTCGGCCCGATGGAGACGCCGAACCTCGCGTCCATGGTGCAGTCACTCCACGACCGGGGAGTCGACGACGGCGGGGTCGTTCGCTTGCTGCGGACGTTCAACGCGGGTGCCCCACCATTCCGTGAAGCGAGTGACGCGATCGCCATGACGACGGGCGAGGGGCGACCGTGACGCACCGCAGCCCCGCGAATCGCACCCTCAAGGTCGACGCGATCACGCGCGTCGAGGGCGAAGGCGCGATGTACGTCGAGATCCACGACGGCCAGGTTCGCGACGTCCAGCTGCGCATCTACGAGCCGCCGCGATTCTTCGAAGCGTTCCTGCGCGGGCGCCGGTACACCGAACCGCCCGACATCACTGCGCGCATATGCGGGATCTGCCCGGTCGCCTACCAGATGAGTGCATGCCACGCCATCGAAGCCGCGTGCGGCGTTACCGTGGACGGACCGCTGCACGAGCTCCGCCGGCTCTTGTATTGCGGCGAGTGGATCGAGAGTCACGCCCTCCACGTGTACTTGCTCCATGCACCCGACTTCCTCGGCTACGAGAACGCCATCGACCTCGCGGCTGATCACCCGGCGGTCGTCGAGCGCGGGCTCCAGCTCAAGAAGGTCGGGAACGAGATCATGGAGTTGATCGGCGGGCGGGCGATCCACCCGGTGAACGTCCGCGTTGGCGGCTTCTACCGCGTGCCTACTCGCCGCGAGCTGCGGCCGCTCCGCGAACGGCTGTTGACGGCGCGCGACGCCGCGCTCGAGACGGTGGCTTGGGTCTCGGAGTTCGAGTTCCCGGACTTCGCCCACGAGCTCGAGCTGGTCGCGCTTCGTTCCGACGACACGTACGCGGTGCTCGGCGGACGCCTCGTGTCGACGCGCGGGCTCGACATCTCGGTCGACGACTTCGACGCTCACGTCGTCGAGGAGCACGTCGCCCACTCGACCGCCCTCCACGCGCACCTGCTCGAACGGGGGGAGTACCTCGTCGGGCCGATGGCGCGGTACGCCCTCAACGCTGCACAGCTCGCGCCCGAGGCGCGCGACGCGGCCGCTAGCGCCGGGCTCTCACCCGACGAGCGCAACCCGTTCCGAAGCATCGTCGTACGCGCGGTCGAGATCGTGCACGCCTGCGCTGAAGCCCTCCGCATCATCGACGCGTACGAGCAGCCGGATCAGCCTGCGATCGCGGTCGAGCCGCGTGCAGGTGTCGGGTGCGGGTGGACCGAAGCGCCGCGCGGCACCCTCTGGCACCACTACGAGCTGGCCGCCGACGGCACGATCGTCGACGCTCGCATCGTGCCGCCGACGTCACAGAACCAACCGGCGATCGAGCACGACCTGTTTCACTTCGTCGAAGCCAACGCCCGGCTCGACGACGACGCCTTGCGTCACCGGTGCGAGCAGGTGATCCGCAACTACGACCCGTGCATCTCGTGCGCGACGCATTTCCTCGACATGCGGGTGGAACGCACGTGAACGGGGCGGTCATCATCGGGGTCGGCAACCGGTACCGGCGCGACGACGGCGCGGGACCGGCCGTGCTCGACGCTCTGGCCGGCGGCCCGACGGCTGCACGCGCGCGCCTGCTCGAGCTCGACGGTGAACCGGCGCGTGTTGTCGAGGCCTGGGCCGGCGCCGACCTCGCGATCGTCGTCGACGCGCTCTGCTCCGCCGAGTCCGCCGCCGGAACGGTACGGCGAATCGAGGTCGGCCCGGATGCCGGCGTCCTCGGCGATCCGTCGACTGCCGCCGCCGGCAGTCATGCGATGGGCATCGGTACGGCTGCCGCGCTTGGGCCGTGCGCTCGGGCGGATGCCCGGCCGGCTCGTCGTGTTCGCGGTCGAAGGAGCGAACTTCGGCCACGGTGAAGGACTGTCACCAGCGGTTCGGCGCGCGGTGACCGAGGTCACGGCGCGCATCGCCACCGAGATCGGAGGAGGTCGCTGATGTGCCTGTCGATGCCGGCGCGTGTGCTCGCCGTCGACCGCGCCGGCCGCGAGGCCGTGGTCGAGGTCGACGGGGCCGAGCGACGCGTGTCGCTCGCCGTGCTCACGCTCGACGGTCGTAGCGTCGAGCCCGGGACCTGGCTCCTCGTGCACACGGGCCTCGCGGTCGAGACGCTCGACCCCGACGACGCGGCCGAGCTCGTCGCGCTTCATCGTTCGCTGCACACCGCGCAGGAGGGATCATGATGGTGCCGAACACTCGGACAGCGGGCATCGCACTCGCGTTCGTCACCGCCGCGATCAGCGGCGTGTCCGTGTTCGTGAACGGCTACGGCGCCAAGCACTTCGCGGACGCGACCGTCTATACGACGAGCAAGAACCTCGTCGCGGCCGCTCTCCTCGTCGCGCTCGCGCTGGGTGTCTCTCGTTCCCGTGCATCGAGCGGAGGGCGCGTCCCGTTCACCGCGCGTGACCGGTGGGGGTTCCTCGCGGTCGGCATCATCGGGGGCGCCGTCCCATTCGTGCTCTTCTTCGAAGGTCTGCAGCGCGCGGGCTCGACCGATGCCGCGTTCCTCCAAAAGACCCTCGTCGTATGGGTCGCGCTGCTCGCGGTCCCGCTGCTCCACGAGCGGCTCAACGCCGGGCACGTCGCCGCGATCGCGCTGCTGATCGTGGGGCAGGCGAAGCTCACCAGTGGCTGGCCATCGCTCAGTGCGAACGCGGCGTCGACCCTGATCCTGGCGGCGACACTGTGCTGGGCGGTCGAGGTCGTGATTGCCAAGCAGCTCCTCCCGCGACGATCCGGGCTCACGCTCGGCGCCGCGCGGATGGGAATCGGCGTCGTCGCGCTCGTAGGCTGGGTCGCGATCACCGGCCGGCTTCACGTGCTCGCCGGCCTCGGCACCGATGCGTGGGGATGGGCCCTGCTCACGGGCGCGCTCCTCTGCGCGTACGTCGCGTGCTGGTATTCGGCCCTCGCTCGCGCCCAAGCCGTCGACGTCACGGCGGTCCTCGTCGCCGGGGCACTCGTCACCGCCGCGTTGGACGCCGCCGCGAGCGGTGCTCCGCTCCGACCCCAAGCCATGGGGTTGGTCTTCATCGCGATCGGCATCGCGCTGGTGTGCGTCGCCGCTCGACGCGCGCACGCCCCCACCGCCGCGGCGTCACCATCATGACGACCGCGTCCGGGCCCACGCTCTTCGCACGATTCGCGTATCCGCCGAACGCGCTCGGCTACTGCGGTACGGATGAGCACCGGACCCTGCTCGAGTACGCGGCGTCGGGCGCCGTCGACGGTGACCTGCGTTCACTCGCACGCGGCTTCGACGGTGCGTGGCCGTATCTCGAGTTGATCGCGGCCGCCAACGGCATCGGCGATCCGCTCGACCGGCGCGTGGTCGAGGCGTACTGGATCGGGAACGATCTCCTCCAGCGCGTGCCGCTATCCCTCCTGGCGACGTCGGTCGAAGCACGTTTCCGCGGCCCGGCGGGGCGAGCGTGGCCGCGCCTCGCGGAGGTGATCGATGCCGCGCCGCTCGCGCAGCACGGATTTCACGTGTTCGCCGTGTACCCGTGGGTGGGCCTGCTCCGCGGTGCCGACGGCGGCGAGCCGCTCCGCGTGCTCGACCGTTGCCGCATCCGGTGGGGTCGCGTCGCGGAGATCGCCGGCGACCGCGCCGAAATCCGCGTTCGAACACTGGCTTGGGACGGCCAAACGCTCGCGCTCGGGCCACCCGCTACCGAGACGGCGTTGATCGCTCGCGACGGCTACGGGCTTGCCGGACCGCTGCAGCTGGGCGACGCCGTCGCGCTGCACTGGGAATGGGTATGTGACCGGCTCTCGCCGCGCCAACTTGCGTCGTTGCGGGCCGTCACCGCGTCCCACCTCGATCTCGTGAACCGCCGTCTCGTGCACTCGCCGCCGCAAGCGGTGCTCGAGTGAGACGATCCCGGAAATTTGGATCGCGGATACGTCCGGTTCGTGCCGCCTGCTCGATTTCGGGCAAATACCACACTGCGACGTGTGGGGGCCGGAAACTCATCCGGTGCGTCGACCTGGGTTTTCGCGCTCGACGGATCGGTGTGGTCTGAGCGCTGCGAGGATCCACTGGTGGCCCGCATCTACCGTCTTGTCCGTCTCCTGATCGACCTGCTGCAACCCCGTTTCGCGACGTCAGGTCGCGATCCGCACCTCGCCCCAGGCGAACTCGACCGGCAGCAGGTACCCGTCCGACATGCGCCGGACGCGGTAGCCAGCACGCGTTCCGGACACGATCTGAAAGCCACGCCCCCATGAGTGACAGAACCGGTTGCGCACCTCGACCGAGGTGCCGGTCGAGATGCGCTCTCGGGGCTCCTGACGCTGGGGATCTTGCATGCTGATCTTTCAGTGCCGTCGTGTTCGGGGAGCCTGCGGCTCGCGAGCGCCGAGCCAGGTCCAGGTTGAGCTCACCGCGACTCACCGAGGACGCCGCCGGTCGCGCAGTCGGCGCAGCGTGGGCCGTCGTTGTCGCATGCTGAGCGTGGGGTTGCGGGCGTACGGTGGCGCTATGCCGACAGCGCCGATTTCGGATGAGGGCTCCGACCGGCGTGATGCAAGGCAGCGGCGAGTCGCATCCCGGATCAACACCGTAGCCGACGCCCAGCGGCTGGCCCGGAGTCGCGTGCCCCGCACGGTGTTCGACTACATCGAGGGGGGTGCGGGTTCCGAGTCGACCGTGCTCGCGAACCAGCGGGGGGGTCGAAGCCGTCCGGTTCCGTCCCCAGGTCGGGCAGACCATCGGTGCGCCGGGGCCGGACCTCGCGACGACGGTACTCGGCACACCGGTTTCGGTGCCGCTGCTCTTGTCGCCGATCGGATTCACCCGGATGATTCGGCAGACCCGTGCCACCAACCCGTTGACCAGTTCGGTGCGCGTCTGCCAGATTCGCGGCGACGTCGCGCAACGGGAGATCACCATGTGGGCGCAACTCATCACCACCCGGCTGAAGCCGGGTCGCGAAGGTGACGTTCCGAAGTTGATGGATCAGTTCGAGGCGGCGGAGGGATCTGGGTCCGGGTTGGTGCGGTCGACGGCCATGCAGGACCAGAAGGACCCGGGTCGCCTCTCCATCCTGGTCGTCTTCGAGAGCGAGGAGAAGGCCCGCGCCCGAGAGAACGACCCGCAGCGCCTCGAGCATCTCGGGGACGCGCGCGCCTTGATGGCGGAGATCTTCGACGGCCCGCCCGAGTTCGTCGACATGACGATCCTGGCCGAGTACCAGGGGTAGCGAGTCCGCGCCATTGCCGGGGCAGCGCGGTTGCATCCTGCGCGGCGCCGTTCGGCCCAAGCAACAGTGCAGGATCGCGCCACATCGCGCGACTCGCTCACCACGTCGAGTACACCTCGACCCAGTCCCAGAACCCTGTCGCGCCACCGAGCAGAGCCGCGTCGGAGCCGGCGAAGGCGATGCACGCCTGCTGGGGTGGGCTCGCATCGGGAAGCCGTTGCCCGTTCTAAGGATCGGTCGCGAACACGAGCGCATGGCAAGTTGAAGCGCAGCCAGTGTCATGTCGACGTGACCTGCCTCGAGACCTGTAGCAGGAGGTAGCCACGTCCACGTCGACGGGGAGGAGAGCGGGCATGGCCAGCACCGCATTGATCAGCGAGCTCTGACCACGCTTCTTCTCTCCGACGACGACCACTGCCGCGGCACCGCTCGGCGCACGCTCGATCTCGGTCGAGCCAGTTCGCGGTGTCGACGTAACCGAAGTCGCGTGAACACGAGAGCACCTCGCGCGCCACGGCCGCGGGATCGAATTCAGGTGCGCTGCCCATTGTGAGATCATCGTGCGACACGCTCGAGCGAGCGATCCAGACCGGCGCGAGTGCATCAGCCGGTCGTCTGGGCAGTCGTCTCCGGGCGTCTCGCCGCGCTAGCGAAACCCGTCGACGGATCTCGGACGAGATCCGGATCCGGGGCATCGACGGTACTAGGCCGGTGGATCGAGGCCGATCATCGTCCGGAACTCGCTCGTGGTGTTCGTGAGTGGGAACGGCTCCGTCGGGACCGGCACCTTCAGCGCCGCGCAGATCGGGCCCCAGCCGTCTGATGGCGTCCAGTCGATGAGACGCGCGGCCGGGACCTCGGCGCGCACCGCGGCGTTGTGGGCGTCGTAAGCAGCGATCATCGCGTCCTTGTTCTCGAAGTCGTCACTGAAGCGATCCCGAAGTCCGCGCCGAATCGCCTCCATCCACGGTCGGAGCTCCGCCGGCGTCCGATCGAAAGACAGGAAGATCGTGTTCGACGCGCTGCGGTACCAACCCTCCGCGTCGCGGGTCGAGAGCAACACCGGCGCGTCGGGAAAGGCAGCCGCGATCTCACGCCAGAACAATGACCCGGGAAAGTCCACCATTGCGGTGAAGTCCGCCATCACGACGGACCAATCCGTCGGCTCACCGTCAATCGCCGCAGTGAAGGCCTCCACCTGATCCGGTCGCTCGAACATCTCGATCATGTGATGACACGTGCCGCCGAGCAGCTGCTCGAGCGCGATCTTCAACGAATGCGTACCCGTGCGACCGACGCCTGCACCCACGATCCGCAACGCCATCGAGATTCGCCTCTCAACATCGGGTGGGCCGCGGAATCGCCCCCACGAGGTTGGATCATTGCGCACGAGCAGACCTCGGCGCCTGAGGGCCGGACGTGGACGACCCACCCGGTGCCATGAACGCCGAGACCGGGTCTGGCGCGGACCCCCAGCCGGGCCCGACCCGCGACCCGGCCGAGTCGGTACGCGGCGGGTGCATCTTGGTGGGATCACCACGAACCCGACCGGACCATGGACCACCCAAGTACCGCTCATGACGGGCACGCAACGGGCACGGGTTCTCGCCGGTCCCTCGGATTTGCGGACGCGCCTTCGGGCTCTCTTTCCAGGGCGCGGATCACAGATTGCCCGATCGGGATCGGCGTGACGAGGGCCAATCGAAGTTCTGGCGCTGATGCTGCTCTGTCAATGCCGTCTCACCGTCGAACAGGACGGCGCCGCGGCCTCGAGCCCGCGAGACCATCACCGGTCGCACCAAGATTCCAACCGGCCCCGTGGATGCCCAAGCTCGTCGACCGCGTCGAACTGAGGCCCTCAGCCCTTCGGGAAGGTGTACGACTTGATCGTGTCGGACTCGTAGTTGGTCTTCAGTGCCTTGAGCGCCCCCGGAAGGTTCGGGTCGACGCTGAAGATCGTGCTCTGCTCGGGCGGGACGCGCTGATCGGGGGGTCCGTAGGTGTAGTTGCCGGCCAACCCGAGCGTGTCGACCGTGCCCAGCTTGTCGATCGCCTTCTTGATGCCCGCATGGCTCAGATCGCCGAGCGCGACGGCCTTCTCGAGCAGCTTGGTCACGGTGAGCGCCTGGGCGTAGCCGTATTCGAAGTACAGGTCGGGCTTTTGGTCCGCCTTGTACTTGGCGATGTCGGCGAGCATCTGCTTCATCCCGGGTGAGCTCGTGTCGCCCCACTGCGGACCCTGGGCCGCGAGCCAGAAGTGCTGAGCCATGTACGCGCCGGTCGCGCCCGACGCGAGCAGTGAGACCCAGGTCGGCGCTTGGCCGATCCAGCGCACGTCGAGGTTCTGGGTCGCGGCGGCTCCCATCGTGGGAATCGTGGCCGTCGGCAGCGCGACGAGCCAGACCGCGTCGCAGCCGGTGCGCACCTGCTGGAGCTGGGCAGTGAGGTCGGTCGACGCCGCGGGGAACTCGGTGACGGTACCCAGCGTGAAGTCGAGCTTCGACGCGGCGTACTTCACGCCGTCGAGCCCTGCTTTCCCGTAGAGGTCGTCCGAGCGGATGACGCAGAGCGTCTTGCCCTTCCCTCCGCCTTCGTTGACCCAGTAGTCCAAACCGTTGATCGACTCGATCTGGTACGGAGCGGCGACGGGCAGAAGGTTGGGGTCACGCACCCACTCGGCGTCGAGCGTGGCGGGTGCCGCGACCATGTCGTCCTGGCGCATGGGCGTCAGCAACGCGTTCGTGATGTCGGTCCCGAGGACCTGGGCGAGCATCGCGACGTTGTCGCGTAGATCGGAGTAGTTCTGCTGCGCGGTGTTCGAGTTGTACGCGCTGTCGCGCACCTCGAGCTTCACCTTGTACTTCCCCGCGACACCACCCTTCGCGTTGAGCGCGTCGAAGTAGACCTGGTTGCCGGCCGTGAGCGGGATGCCGATGATCGACGCGATGCCCGTCTGTGGCGAGATGGCGCCGACGGTGATCGTCTTCCCGTCGAACCCGATGGTCGAGCCCGGAGCCCCGCTCTTGCCGCCACTCGACGTGTCGCTGCTCCCGCGGCCACCACCCCCGCAGGCCGCCGCGATCATGGCCAGGGCCACGAGGACGATCGTCAGGCTGCGTGCACTCGTCTTCATCGGCATCGCCTCCAACTCTTCGCTCGGGTCACGCTACCGCCCGGATGCGACCGGCGCTCTCGGGCAATTCACGATGGGAATGGCCAGGACCCCACGTAGCGCTTCGCACGTTGCCAGACCGCGGCGAGACCACGTGACTCGAACAGGAGGAACACGATGATCAGGACCCCGAACAGGAGCTGGTCGAGCTGGAACACGGTGATGACACCATCGGTGGCCGTCGGGCTGCTCTTCACAAAGGGGATCGCGAGCGACTGGTTGATCTGCTGGATCACGTTCGGCAGCGCGACCACGACCAACGCACCGACGACCGACCCTCCGATCGTGCCCATCCCACCGACGATGATCATCGCGACGTAGGTGATCGACAGCAGCAGGCCAGGTGCGCCGCCGAAGTCACTGGGGTTCACGAACTGTTGCACCACGCCGAAGAGCCCACCGGCCACCGCGGCGAACGCGCTCGAGACCGCGAAGGCCCCGACCTTGTACAGGGCGACGTTCACCCCGACCACTTCAGCCGCGACATCCTGATCGCGGACGGCCTGCATCGCTCGTCCGGGTCGGGTCCGAACGAGGTTCTTGGCCAGCAGGGCGGCGAGGCCGACCAGCAACCAGACGAGCCAGAACAGCCCCTGCCGGCGCGACCAGACCTGCCCGAAGAGGTGAAGGTCCGCGAAGTCGAGCGGCCCGATCGAGACCGGCGCGGCCGTCGCGGTGCCGGCGTGGCCACCGGTGAGGCTGGTCCAGTTGTTGAAGACCAGGTTGCCGATGTAGAGCAACCCGACCGTCACGATCGCCAGGTAGTTGCCCCGCAGCCGGAGCGCGAACGGCCCGATCACGGCACCGATGAGCCCACCGACGACCGCGCAGAGAGGAAGCCACACCAGGAGCGGCATCTGTTGCTCGACACCGAACCACGCAGCGACGTACGCGCCGACGCCGATGAAGAACGCGTGACCGAGCGAGATCTGTCCGGTGTAGCCGGTCAGCAGGTTGAGCCCGATCGCGCCGATGGCGGCGAGACCGCAGCGCGCGAGGACGTCGAGCCAGTAGTCGCTGAGGTACGACGGCGTCGCGACCCACACGACCGCGAGCAACACCAGGAAGGCGCGCTGCGACCGGCTCGGAGTCAACCGCAGCCGGTCCTGTGCGCGCCGGACGAGGCCGCGGCTCGGCCTGCCCCCCACGAGGCGATCAGGGGAAAACAGACGCGCCATCAGACCCGTCGCACCTCTCGCTGGCCGAAGAGCCCGTAGGGCCGGACCAGCAAGACGATCACCATGATGATGTAGGGCAGCGCCAGATCGAAGCCGCTGCCCAGCCACGGCGCGTACTCGGGCTGGTACCCGGAGGCCAACGACTGGGCGAGCCCGATCAGGAGCCCTCCCACGACTGCGCCGACGGGCGAGTCGAGACCGCCGAGGATGATCGCCGGCAGCGCGGCGAGGGCGACGAGCTCGATGTCGAGGCGTACTCCGCCGCCGCCGCCGGCGAGCGTGACCCCGGCGAGCGCGGCGACGGCCCCGGCAATGGCCCAGGAGACCCCGATGACGAGACCCGCGCCGATGCCTTGCGCGAGCGCCGCCTCTTGATCCGACGCGGTGGCGCGCATCGCCACACCCATGCGCGAGTACTTGAAGTACAGGAAGAACACGATCACGACCACTGCGACGATGCCGAGTGTCCAAAGGTCCGCGACGGCGAGCGCGATGTCGCCGAACATGATCGAGCGGACCCCCCAGGGATCGCCGAGGGCCAGCGGGTTCTGACCCCACACGACGGGGACGAGCTGCTCGATCAGGATGAGGAGCCCGATGGTCACCATGATGATGACGAAGGGGGGTCGTCCCAGGAGCCGGCGCAAGATGAGCGCTTCAACCAAGGCGCCGACGATGGCGCCGGCGATCATCGCGAGCACGACCGCGACGTAGAACGGCAGACCCCACGTCTGATGGAAGTTGTACGCCAGGTACGCGCCGATCATCACGAATCCGCCCTGGGCGAAATTGATGACGCTCGTCGCCCGGTAGATCACGACGTATCCGAGCGCAACCAGTGCGTACTGCCCGCCGAGCGCGAGTCCCGCAAAGCACAGCTCCAAGAACTTGGTCATGCCCGGTACATCTCCTCGACGAGCCGGGCGTGGAGCCGGAGCGCGGCAACGCGGCGGAGACGCCGCGTGTCGGTGACCTCTGCGCCGAGGGTGAGTGGATCGGGCAGGGCCCGGAACTCGCGCACCTGGGCCTCGGGGGGCAGCGCGTCGTTGGCCGCCGAGACGTCACGATCGAGCTCGCGGTGCAGCTCGGGCCATTCGAGCAGATCCCGCATGCCGCTGAACGGCGCCGAGCGTTCGGCCGCCCAGGCGAAGAGGTGCACCGGATCGAGCTCCAGCAGCGCGCCGATGGTCGGTCGTCCGTCGCCGGTGACCACCGCCCGACGCACGAGCGGTCCACCCTCGAGCGCCGCGGCGACCGTCGCGGCATCGACGCGCGCGCCGGAAGCGGTGACGATCAGATCCTCGGACCGCCCGACGAGGTGGACGAGCGCATCGTCGCCGAGGAAGGCACGATCGCCGGTCTGCAGCCAACCCTCGGCGTCGAGCGCCTCGGTCGCGATCTGCGCACCGCGGGCGAAGAGCCCGCCGTCGGCGTCGACGCGGACCTCGGTGGTCGCGAGCGGCCGACCCACCGAGCCGGGGTGCACGTCGTCGGCCGGCTCGAGCGTGAGCAGACCGCTCGCCTCGGCCGTGCCGTAGCACTGCCGCACCACCACTCCGAGAGACCCGAGTGCCTCGGCGGTCTCACCGGCGAGGGCTGCGAGCGCGCTGAGCGGCGCCCGGGTGCGATCGAGCCCCAGCAGGGCGCGGACTCGCCGGGTGCTGAGGCGACCCGCAAGGAACCCGGACCGCGAGCCGCTCCGCAACGCCGGGAGCCGACGGCGGCCACCGCGGATGCCCGCGTCGAGCACCATCCGCTTCAACCAGCGGGTCCGCGAGCGCCGCTCCTCGACCTGCTCCGCGAGGCGGTCCCAGAGGCTGGGCACGCCGAGCAGCACCGTAGGTCGGATTTCGCGCAGATCTGCGAGCACGCCACCCGGTCCGTCGCCGACATTGACGACGGCCCCCACCAGCGTCGCGACGCCCGTTGACAACACGTACTCGAGGACGTGGCTGGGTGGCAGGTACGAGAGGATCTCGTCGTCGCTCACGACCGGGATCGCGCCGGCCAGCGCACGCGTGGCAGCCATGAGGTTCGCGTGGCTCAGGGTCACGGACCGGGGTGCTCCGGAACCACCGACAGTCAGCGCGAGCAGCGCCGGCCCGTTGGGGGCGAGACGCCCGACCGACTCGCGCCATGATTCGATCGCGTCCGGATCATCGGCAAACCGCTCCGCGACGCTTACGAGACGCGCGGGCGTTCCCGCTCCGACCGGGATGCCGCGCGGGTCGACCACCAACACCTCGCGCAGCTCCCACCCAGTACGGCGCGCCTCGAGGACCGTCGCGAGCTGCTCGGCATCCTCGGCGATCGCGATCTGCGCGTCGGCGCCGGCGAGCAGCTCGCGGAGCTCCCGCACGGGCCGACCCGGGTGCAGCGACAGCACAACCACGCCCATCCCCTGCAGGCCGAGTCCGGCTGCCGTCGCCTCGATGCCGGGCCCGACGATCATGGCCACGCGGGAGCCGGGCCCGATCCCGCGGCTCGCGAATCCGGCCGCGTACCGGACCGCACGCGCCTCGAACCGCGCCCAGCTGGTCTCGGTCCAGATCCCGAGCCGCTTCTGCCTCCACGCAACGCGATCGGGTGATGCGGTAGCCCGTGCCACGAGGAGTGCGGGAAGCGATGACGACGCGGCTAGCCCGACCAGTTGCGCGCCGCCGTCGGCGGTCACCACCGCGCTCACGGGTGTTCCGGCCTGGTCATGCATCGCTGCCGAGGTACGCCGCGATCACCGAGGGGTCGTTCTGGATGGCCTCCGGCGGGCCGACCGCAGTCACCTGGCCGAAGTTGAGCGCAAGCACCCGGTCCGCGAGCTCCATGACGAGATGCATGTCGTGCTCTACGAGGATCATGGTCAGTCCCAGCTCGGCCCGGAGCGCCAGGATCGTGCGCGCCATCGCGTCGGTCTCCTCCACGTTCATGCCCGCCACGGGCTCGTCGAGGAGCAAGAGCTTGGGCTCCATCGCCAGCGCGCGACCGAGCTCGATGCGCTTCTGCACCCCGTACGGCAGGGTCGCGACGGGTATCCCGCGGTACGCGCCGAGCATCAGCATCTCGGCGATCTGTTCGCAGGGTCGTCGATGCTCCACCTCCTCCCGCCTGGCCCGTCCGACCCACGCCATCCCCGACACGAGCCCGGTGCGCATCAGGTGGTGGCGGCCCAACATCAGGTTGTCGATCACGTCGAGGTTGGCGAACAGCGCCAGGTTCTGGAACGTCCGCGCGAGTCCCAGCGACGCGATCGCCGACGGCCGCCGGCCGGCGAGCTCGACTCCGTCGAGCACGATCGACCCGGTCTGGGGCCGGTAGGCACCGTTGAGACAGTTGAAGATCGAGGTCTTGCCGGCGCCGTTCGGTCCGATGATCGCGAACAGCTCGCCTGAGAAGACGTCGAACTCGACCATCGTCAGGGTGTTGATGCCACCGAAGCGCAGGGTGAGGTCGGAGACCACGAGCAACGGATCCGCCGCCTGTTCGACCCCGGCATCCGGCGGGGGCTCGACCATCGGCGACGTCACGGCATCCACGCACGGACGCGCGACGCCGGCGACATCGTGGTGAACGAATGGCGCACCCCTTCGCTCGCGCCGAGATAGAGCCGTCGAATCTCGGGATCGTTGAGCAGCTCTGGTCCAGGTCCCTCCCGCACGACCCGCCCCGTCTCCAAGACGTAGGCGTGGTGCGCGATCGTCAGTGCCATCGACGCGTTCTGCTCAACCAGCAAGACGCTCGTACCGGTCCCGTTGATCGCTGCGATGATGTCGCGGATCTTCTCGACGATCATCGGTGCTAGCCCGAGCGAAGGTTCGTCCAGCAACAACAATCGCGGTGCGGCCATGAGCGCCCGGCCGATCGCGAGCATCTGCTGTTCGCCGCCCGAGAGGTACCCTGCCTGGCTTCGCCGCCGGTCGGCCAGCACCGGGAAGAGCTCGAGGACGTGCTCGTAGCTCGACCGGATCCCGCTGCGGTCGCGGCGGGTGAACGCGCCTGCGCGCAGGTTCTCCTCCACCGTGAGCTCGCCGAAGATCCGCCGGCCCTCCATCACCTGCGCGAGTCCGCGACGTACCACCGAGGCGGGTTTGGCCCGCTCGATCCGGACACCGTCGAACTGGATCATCCCGGAGGTGACCGCCCCTTGCTGCACGCCCAACAGGCCCGAGCAGGCGCGCAACAACGTGGTCTTGCCCGCGCCGTTCGCGCCCAGCATGGCGACGATCGCGCCCGTCGGGACCTCGAGACTGACCCCGCGCAGCACATGGATCGCCTCGCCGTACACCACATCGATGTCGTGCACCCGCAGAATGGGTCGCTCTCGCTCCCTCGACATCGTTTCGGAACCCTACGGCGGACACAGAACCACCTCAAGGCATCGGATGACGCCCGGGGCTCTGTTGCATTCGGCCGAGCCGGAGCGCGCGGAACCGGGTCGCCGGCGCGGCTTCCGGTTCAGATCATCCCGGCGAGTTCATGAAGGCGGTCTCGACACGTCGATGAACACGCATGTCCAGGCCGACTTCGTAGTGGCCGCGCCGCGGGTTCTGCATGAGCGCGTGACCGCGGATGATCACGCGGGCGGAACTCTCGCGCTTGAGTCCACGCAATGGTCGGAGTCGGGCTTTGCGCCGGCCGCGGTCACACCCGATGCCTCCTCGTCGGGACCTGGACCCACCGGTGGACCGTGACGTGTTCGACCTCGATCCCACGCTCACCGAGCAGCTCCTCGACATCGGGATACGACGGCGTGATCTCGTCGCGCCACGCTCACCGCGCTTGTGCGCCTATGCAACAGCGCCGCACGGACTGCCACACCGGCTCGCACTCAACCGCTGAAGCGGGGGAACTCGCGAGCAAACTGAGCGATGCACTCGGGACGAGGCTTCGTCGAACAGCCCGGGCAGGTGATCGGATCGACCCCGCGCAGACTGCGCTGCGTCTCTCGCCAACAGTGGCCACACGACTGGCACAACCAATGCACGATCTCACAATCGGCGACCCGGGCAAGCGGCGCGGCCCCGCACTGCGGGCAGATTCGGGGATCCACACCGCCGGACATCGGAGTCGTGTCGGGGAAGACTTCCATGACAACCCCCTTTCTCGACGGTGTCATCGTGCGCCACCCCAGCCACGCGACAGCAGAGGCCGAAGTCACATTCCTTGAAGGTGCGCCGTCGACGCCCGCACCGGGCGACTGATTCGCGGGTCACCCGCCGTGTCGGTTGCCCGCGACGGACTGCTCGACGGCTGGGAAGCGTCGGGCGCCGCCGACATACGTGGGCTGGTCGGTGCACTCGTGCGCCCCCAGGCCGCGAGCTCGAGGGCGACGTCTTCCACCGCCGGTTCCTCGCCGTCCGCCTCACCGGCGCCGAGATTGCTCGGCGCGCCACGTCCGCCCCGGCGCCAGCCACGACCTCGACGTCGAGCACCTTGTCGACGTGGTCCAGACGATGCGCCAATGGCGCCCCACGTGCCGGCGGTCCCCGTGGGTCGGAGCCGGATCGTGCCGACCGCTCGCCGAAGCGAGCGTGTCCTACAGAGTTGGGCCAACTCCACTCAGTCCCACGGGCCGAGGGCGGCAACACCACTGAACGTCAGCACTCCCGAGGGCATGCCGGTGCGGACCCTGCACCGAGCGAGAACTGCGGCGCGCTGGGGTGTTCTGCAGCGTCGGGTTGGCGAATCGAGGAACGGAGACCTCGTTCGATCAGCTGACGGTGATCAGCTGGCCCGGAGGAAACGGCGATTGGCGTCGCGGATGAGATCGGAGTTGGTGCGCCCTTCCCGCTCCGCGCGCTCGCGCAACGCCACGCTCAGCTCGGGGTCGAGACGCGCTGACTCGACGGACGCCGCGATGCAGACCTGTGGGCGCCAGCAGGCGAGGTCAGTAGAGACGGTACTCGGGAGCTCACCGCGCTCAAGGAGCGAGCGCGTGCATGACGAGTTTGACGACCGCATCGCGCGCGCCGGCATCGTCGATCGCGAGCGGTTCGGGATCCCGATGGCGGTGGCGTGCCCACCAGGTCGCAGTTTCGAGGACGAAGCGTGCGGCGACGTCCGGCCGGACGGAGATGGATGCGATGCCCGCGTCGCCGCGCCGCCCGAGGTATGCGTCGCAGTAGATCGACTCCCCCGAAGAGGAATCGCTCGACCTCCGAATCAACATTTTGGGCAACGACACGGTCACTGTCGAGGCGCGCTTCTCCTTCAGTCCGCGTTCTCCGGCGGGATCGGCGCGGTGCACGCTGCACCGCCACAGACGTCGCTGATCGGCCCGGCCGGACGCCAGAACTGATCTTTGAGGCTCCGTACGCCCGGGATGTTCGGCGTGTCGTCGTGGGGGTCGTGCCCGGCGCGTGGCGGCGTGTTGTTCACCGGTGAGGACGGCGAGCCCGTGTCCCACAGGAAGTACGCGGACCCGCGCCAGGGGTAGGACGGCACCGGCCGCAGGAACGCCCCGAGGTCGTCGGCGATTCGTCCAGGCCGCGCGAGCGGGACATGGGCTGGGACGTGCATCGTCGCGGCCTCGACGCGCAACGCGTACTCGCTGACCTGGTGGTCACCGACCGCGCCGAGCAGCAGAACGTCGTGGCGTGGTGTACCGGAGAGAGGATCGCGCGTCACGTGGTTCGCGTAGCCGTCGGTCTCGCCCCGATCCCAGAGCAGCTGAGCGACCGCGAGTCCGATGAGCCGGTCGTATCGACTCGGGTACGACGGCTCGAGGATCGTCAGGTAGTCGTCGAAGTCCACGCTGCGATCGAGGAGGAGCGAGTAGTTCATGCCCGCCTCGGCGAGAGTCGAGCGGGTGAAGCCCTGGGCGACAGCGGTGAGCGCGCCGCCGAGGATCGCACCTTGGCTGTTGCCGTCGAAGTAGAGCTGGCTCGTGTCGAGGGCGGTGTGCCCGTCGAGCTGGAACGCGGGGTTGGCGGCGAGCCCGTTCGGGTCGCGCATGAGGTCGCCGAGGAAGAGGAACGCGAGGATCCCCTGCTGCAGCCGGTCGGCGATCTTGGGCATGTTCGAGAGGTCCTGGAGGACCGTGATGGCGCTTCCGAGGTCATCCTCGGCCATGCCGTACCAGTTGGTGGCGCAATAGGCGATGTCGTGCTGCTCAGCCATCGTACGAGTGAGACTGCCGTTCACTTCGCCGAGATCGCCGAAGAGGCCATGCCCGTAGAGGGCCATCCGCGCGGGCGTCACCGCCGCGGCCGCGGGGAGGTTGCACGTGAACTGCGCGGTGAACGTGCCCGGTTGGCGCTGCGGCAGCCCGTCGGAGCCGAGCACGAAGCGGCCTCCCGGCGCACCCCCGTTGGTGAGGTACAGGGGGAGAGCGAAGTTGCCCTCGATGCGCCGGCGGACCTGCGGGTTCGGGTTCTCGATGACGTTCGTCACGGTGTACGCCGGTGTGCCGCTTCCCAAGACGTTGAAGGCGTCGTCGCGGATCGCAAGCATCCGGCCCGTCAGGCTCCGGGTGCTGGCGACGGTGAAGTCCCACGCGAGCTGGAGGTCGTGACGGCGGACTCCTGCGAGCGCGAGATCCAAGAAGATTCGATCCATCGCCGGGCGGCGCGACTCGAAGGTCGCGTCGGTGGTGCGCTGACCGTCGCGGTACGCGGCGAACGCCTTCGTGGGTGCGAGGCGATGGCGGGACACATCGACGAGGCGTCGCATGCCGACGACGATGCGATGACCGTCCTCGAGGTTGGCCGCCGGACGGATGAAGAGCACGGGTGTCTCGCCAGGATCGGCGTTCGCGTCGACCTCGGCCCAGAACGGCAGACGCGTGTGGGCGGTCGCGTCGAGGACGACGATGGGCGAGGTGGGCGCGATCGAGCGCGAGGCATCGGCGAGTCCGGGCACGCCCGATGCGGTGACGTCGAGCCCAGGAAGCTGCACCATGATCTGGGAGCCCGGGCTCCACCCGTCGGCGCGGTTCTGGTCGGCGACGTCGATCGGGGCTCCTGAGGCGTTGGTGGGGAGCGACGAGGAGGAGAGCGCGAGCCGACGACCCGTGGGCGTGCGCCGATCTCGAACGGTGAAGTGGTCGTTCGGGAACGGGAGCATGCACTGCGGCGCGATCGGGTCGCAGCGCGTCTGGGTCGCGGTGTCCACGCCGAGCTCCGCAACCGGGACCGGGCGAGCTGACCACCGCGGCCCCCGCAACCATCCGCACCCACTCGCCACCAACGCGACCACCACCGCGATGGCCGCATACCCGCGCAGTCGTGCTCTGCCTGCTCGCACCATGTCCGCCCCCCGACTCGACGATCGGAGGCTAACCCCTCGCCAGCTCGCGTGACTGCTGCGCCCCGGGTCGGCGTCGGAACCAAAGGGCTGATCAGCTTCGCGGGACGCACTATCGAGCCGGCGTATGGCTCGCCAGGGAGAACGTCACCGTCGTCTGCGACGATGGACTCGTCCACCTCCATCATCGAGGCGTGCTGGTCGCTACCCACGCTCGCCGCCATCGGATCGACGAACAAGCCGCCGGTCTTCGCCGCGGTCAACGACCTGCCCGGACCAAGCCGCCCACCGCGACTGCGCCCTCCGTCACCCGCAACGTTGACTCACGCGGCCATCTGAGCTTCGCCGGCATCGCCTGCGCGGTCGGGACGAAGTACCGACGGCGACAAGCGCAAGTCGCCCTAGTCGGCGAGACCGTCGAGATCTTCATCGGCGAGGAACTCATCCGCACCCACCCCGCCCGCCACGACCGCACCCGCGAACACGTCGCGCTCGCCAACCCCTGCGGTCGACCCCGACGCATCAACGCCGCCTAACCCCCAAGCACCGGTCGCCCAGCTACCGGAACCAACTCCGTCGCCCGGGTACCGGGACTTGACACCCGTCTTGACGGGCACGCAACGGGCACGCCGCGCGCGGACAGTGCGTCAGAAGACCAACCAGCTGACGCACAGTTTTTGCACCGACGCTCACGCGCCGAAGAAGGCCCGGAGAAGGAACCACATGTCGATGAACGCCGGGACCACGGCTCGCTCACCAGCACCGTGCGTCACCCGAACCGCGCGAGCCCCACGCGCCTGCAAAGTAGGGTCTGACCTGCGGAAATGCAGCAAGGCCCTCGTAGCTCAGGGGGATAGAGCATCGGCTTCCTAACTTCCTGTCACGCCTCCTTCCGGCGCAGGTCAAGGAGTCGGCACGCCAGGGGCACGGGTCGCAAGGACACGGACGGGCACGCTGCCACTCGGCGCGGTCGGTGCACACCGGCTGACCATGGTCATCCGACGAGACAGATCCCTCCGGATGTCCACCGCGAAAGAAGCGATCAGGAGGTCGATCATCGGTGCCGAGAAGGAGGGACGGGTCACGTCCCGATCATGCCTGCAGCGGCTGGAGTTAACCCGCGTTGTTGGACACTTGAGGTCGTGCATCGACGCTCCGTGCGCTGAGCTGCGCCGCCTGATCATCGAGTCGCAAGTACGCGGCGACGTCGAGCTTGCGAATCACCCCAACATGCAATGGTTCGCCTACACCTGTCGGGCAAAATTGGGCGCGCGCTTGTTCCGACGATGCTCCGCGGCCTCAGCTCGTTGCGCTTCATCAGGTTGAGGCGAATGCCGTTCGCGGCCCTCGATGACCTCAGCGCGGCATTCCCGCGGCTCGAACACCTTGAGCTGCATGACTGCGGTCGCTTGCGTGACCTCGACAACCTGCAGCCGTCACAATGACATGGCGCGGTCTCGACCTCACGTTCTCCCGCCTCGCGGCGCTGGTGGGCATTCAACACCTGGCGCGACTGGAGTATCTCGGACTGGAGTTCACGACGGTCGCGGACCTCGGCCCGGCCCGCGATCTGCCTTAGCTCTCCTACCTCCGCGTGGGAGAAGTATCCGTCCGTCGACTCCTAGGTACCGCTCGCCGGACATCCGCGACTCCGTATGGCCGTGCTGTCCGGTGCCGCGGATGGAGACCTCTCACCGGTCCTCGAGCTGCCAGCCCTCGCGGCGTTGGGCGGCAGCCAGTGGCTCGGCCGTGAGAGTCTGCATCCGTACCTCGACCTGCTCGAGCCCGACCATCCACTGCCCGAGGAGTGGAGACGCGCGATGAAGGGCTCACCGCCGAGGTCGTCGACGACCGGTTGACGTGGGCGGACTCGGCGAGCAAGCCGTGTTCCAGCGAACAGGGGCGGTTCAGTCTTCGGCGCTCGTCAGGTGCACCGTGTCGATGTCGATTGCGATTGCCGTGCCGTATTCGAACCAGCGTCGGTGTAACAGGTCGATCTTCGTTCGTGACGGCCGGCCCCGCAGATGAAGGACGCACTCGACGTAGTCCGCGAGATTCGACTGCGCGAGGTACAGCTCGCGCGGAAACTCACGTTCACGCCCGTCGTCGAGCACCCGGGCTGTTCCTTGTGTCTTCATTCCACGGATTCGCAGCTCCACTTCGGCGAACGATCGAACATCGCGCACGACGTCCGAACGCTCGCCGACAATGGCAACGAAGTAGGCAGTGTTTCCCCGCATGACAACCCGAATCGGTCGCCGCCTCCGTCGGCCGGTCCGGCGTCCTGTCGTCGTAATGACACCGAAGCCCTTCGGCGGGACCACATAGGTCAAGGGCGCGTTTCGTGAACGTGTTCGGTGAGCCAGAGCGCGTGGTTGGCTTGACGGTCGCCACCGCGGTTGAGGCGATGCCGCCGCACCCGTCCGGAGGAGGCTTCGAGGGGCGCGACGCCGCAGAGCTTCGCGAACGATGCTTCGTTGCGGAGTCGGTGCGGGTTGTCGCCGGCGGTGACCAACAAGACGGCCAGGGAACGACCGCGGTCGGCCGCACCGAGGCGATCCGGGGCCGGTTCGTGCTCGACGGGACGACCGTGCGGTCCGGTGCGTTCACGGTCGACCTGCGCGAGGAGTCGAGCGACCGGGAGGCCCGCGACCAGCAATTCCAGGATCGGATCATGGCCACCGCCGACTTTCCGACCGCGACCTTCCGGCTGGTCGCGCCGTTCACGTTGCGCAGGCTCCCGGCCGACCTGACGACCGTCCGCGTGTCTGCCGTACGCGGGATGGCACTGTTGCGACTGGCATGATCGCGAAGCTGCACGTCCCGGTGTCGAGCAACTCCGTCTCGAGGGCACTGTTCCGTTGAGTCAGCGCGCGGCAGCGGCGATGTGAACAGAAGTTCAAGAAGCCGTTGCTCACCTTCCGAACGTCTCGGCGTGTGGATGGGTCTGACGCACCCGGCGACGACCGAAGGCTCAGCGGGCGATGCGCACTTCGCCCGAGTGGAGGTGGTGGAGTCGCACGACGAAGCTCCGTCGGCCGATCGACTCGAGGGTGTAGCTGTCGCCGTGGCCGGTGGCGCGCCTCGGCAAGGCGCGTCCGCCCGCGGTGACCGACCGCGGGCGGAACGTCATCCTGAGGACCTCTGTCGCGTCTCGATCGAATGTGCGATAGGAGATGCCGCGATGGTCGTAGGTGACGCGCTGGACCACGGAGGTTGAGCCCAAGAGGTGGGTCTGGCCATCGGGCGCGAGACCGGGGAGTGCCGCCATCGACCAGTTGAAGCTGCGCAGGTAGTCCGCGTAGCCGTCACTGAACCAGTACTGGATGCCCCCGAAGGCCTCCCCGCAACATGAGACACGGCCATCGGATGCGGCGAAGTAGGTCGCGTAGTTGAGCGACCGGAACGCGTCCTCTTCCGCCGGTCGGTCGCCGGTCTTCGCGTGGTAGATCGCGTTCACCGCGGCCCATCGGGACGTGTCGCTACCGAGACCGGAGGCCGAACAGCACAGGTACCTCGCGCTATCGGCCAGGCCTTGCTCGTTGATCCCCAACGCACCGGAGTACGGGCCCGCGCCGAAGCGTTGCGCGACCCAGCCGATCAGGTGGCTGACCTGTGTCCGCCATTCGTGATCGAAAGCGGACCGGTCAGGTCGGTTGAGGAGGTAGAGGGCGGTGTAGGTCGGCACCGCCTGGTTTACGTTGTTCACGTCCTTGGCGACGTCCTCGAAGTAGCCACTCCACTTGTCGTATGTGGGGCTGCGGGGATTCAGCGGATGGGAGGCCAGCCAGCGCCACGCGATCCGGCGCGCGCGGACGTACGCCCGGCGGTCACCCTTCCCGATCCGGATGAGCTCGTCGAAGAGGCGCAGGGACGAGACCACGACTCCCCCGTACTCCTCGCCGTCAAGCGTGGCACCTGTTCTCGCGTCGACGCGGAACGCCCACGGCGTGTGCGCATCGTCTCCCGTTCGCACGTGCGCGGCGAGAGCATCGGCGGAGTGGATCGCGGCGGTGAGATAGCGCTGGTTGCCCGTCATCTCGTAGAAGAGGGCGTATCCGATCCCCAGCTCGCCGATCTTGTCCGGCTCGATCCCCCCGTAGAAGTCGTGGGGCATGTCGGAGAGGCAACGGCCGTAGTCGGCTTGGTTCCCGCACCCGGTGGCGAACGGCACGTCGGGCCAGTTCCAGGACGCGGGCGAAGTCCCGTGTGCGAGCTGGTAGTCGAGCATCGTGGCGACCGTACGGATGGCTTGGTGGTCGCCCGAGTAGGGATACCAGGCCAACGCGGAGTCGACGAATGCTCCGAAGGTCATGGCCGGGTTGTTCTGCCAATACACACCCTGGAGCGTGTCGCCGTCGAACACCGAGTTGACGAGATACGGCTTGAGCCCGGTGCCCCGTTGATCCGGCACCTTGTGCTCGATGAAGTTCCAACCGAGTCGGAGCACCTTGTCGTAGCCGAGATGCTGTTGAGGCTTGTACCAAGCGAGCAGCTTCCCGTGCGCATCCTTGACCGCCGAGTGCCACGGAAGCTCCGACGTGACAGGACCGGCCGGTGTCGGAGAGCCGACCTCAGCCGCGCCTGGACGCACACCCGTGAACACTTGGGCGCCGATCCCGACCAACGCCACAAGAACGATCACTCGCAGGCGTCGCACCGGCTGAACCTACCCCGGAGTCCGTGAGCAGTGACCGGCGCGTTGCGTCGATGACCATCGACCGACCGCCGGCAAGCCGGCTCTTCACCTTCTGAAACTGTGAACGAGCGAGAACAAGGAGGCCGTCCGAGCGTGACGAGATTCGGCGCGACCGCGGCGACGAGTAGTCAGAGGATCGCGGCGAGCTCGGCGTGACTTGCCGGTAGCGGCGAGGCGTCGCTCACCCACCGATCGAGAACGACACGGTCACGCCGACCAAGAGCCCGCTTCCCCGCGACCGACAACTACCCTCTGACCTGCGCAGACAAGTCCCCGCCCTCGCGCCCTCGTAGCTCAGGGGATAGAGCATCGGTTTCCCAACTTCACGCGACGCAGCGCAAAGGTGCAGGTCACAGGCTCGATGCCCAGGTCAGCCACCTGATCGAGTGACCGGTATTGAACGCGAGTGACCGCCAGTGCCGCTGGTAGCGGGCACGCCAAGGGCACGGAGCTGCAGGGCACGATCGGGCACGGCAACGTCCCAGCCCGCTGAGTTCTCGCCATCGAGGCGCGCTTCCTTCGGGACTTCGCACAGACCTCACGCACAGGCGTCGGCCCATCCACGTGTGCTTCCCGGTCGCTGGAGACGCAAGGCGCTCCGGAGGTTGCCGCCGATGCCGCCCGACGGCATGGTGTGCGCGTGAAGGTTCTGATCATCGGGGCTGGGCCGGCGGGTTTGACCCTCGCGGGTGTCTGTGCCAGCAGGGTCGTCCGCCCGTCATCGTCGAGCGGGCCACCGCTCCGGACGGGGGCTACGCCATCGGGCTCTATCCACTCGGCAGCTGCGTCCTGCACGGTCTGGGCATCTATGACGCGCTCCTCGAGCGATCGTCGAAGGTCGAGCGCTACGAACTGGCCTCGGAGTCCGGCCACCGACTGCAAACGGTAGACATGTCGATCCTCACCGGAGCGGTGGGTCCCATGTTGATGATCAGCCGGCCGAATCTCCTTCAGGTGCTCGAAACGAGCTGCGCGAACGCCGACCTGCGTCGAGGGGTGACGATCAGCACGCTGGTCGCCGACGGTGATCGGGTCGATGTTGCCTTCGACGACGGGACGTCACAGCGATTCGATCTCGTCGTCGCCTGCGACGGCATCGGGTCGCCCACCCGCGATCGGGTGGTGGGCCAGGTCCAAGGATTCGATACCGGTGGGTGTTGTGGACGTGGTGGGTGGCGCCGCAGCGGTTCGCCCCTGACGTGGCCGCCGAGTGGTGGGGGTCGGGCTGCTTCTTCGGCGCGTACCCCGCGCCCGGCCACGTGATGTGCGCGGCCGGCGGACCCGAGGCCGCGCTCATCAGCGACGATGCTCGCACGTCCTGCGAGGTCTCCTTTCCGTGATGGCGGAGCACCATGACCCGATTCGCGCCGCCGTCGACGACCTCGACGAGGCTCATCGGTGGCCGATGCGCGACTTCCGCAGCGACCGATGGAGCGATGGGTCGGATCGCATTGTGCGGTGACGCCGCGGTCGGATTCCTTCCGACGGCTGGTGTCGGCGCCTCGAACGCGATGCGAGCGGCGGCCGCACTCGCCGACGAGCTTTCGCGCGCCGCGACGACCACCGTTCCACTCGCGTTGGAGCTCTACGAGAAGCGATGCCGTTCCGTCATCGAACGCAACCAGACCGACTCCCGTCGTCTCGCCCGGATGATGTTCGTGCACCGCAGACCACTCGCGTGGGCCCGCGACGAGCTGGCGCGGCGCTACCCCGCGAAGCGAGTCATCGGACAGATCATCGACAGCGTGCACCAGCCCTTCTGAACACACGGGTCGCGCC
>CAWFYL010000006.1:0-24687 GCA_963820025.1 uncultured Acidimicrobiia bacterium | reverse complement strand
CAGCATGAACGCGGCTCCACCACCGCGGTGTGGCTGGGTCCGTAGGTGGCGCTGCCCCCAAAGCGGCATCTACCGGCCTCCGTGGGACTACGACGCGGCGACGCTCGCGAAGGTCCTCCTGGCGCATCTCTGCTACGGCATGACCACGACCCGCGTCTACGACCTGCTCGGCGCCACGCGCTGAGCCGCTCACTGGTTCCGCGCATCCGCGCGTTGCCTGTGCCGGTGCCGGACGAACAAGTACGCGCCGCCACCGAGCACGACGAGGCCGAGCAACGCGTACCCGGCGATGCTGAGGTACTGGTCGACGGCATGCCACGACGTTCCGGCGACGTAGCCGAGGCCGACGTGGAACGTTCCCCACAGCGCCGCGCTGCTCGCGTTCCAGACGAGGAATTGCCGGTACGGCATGCGGGCCTGTCCCGCGAGCGCTGGGACGACCGCCTTCGGACCGGTCACGAAACGTGCGAAGAAGACCGCCTTCCCCCCGCGTTCGCGGAGGTATCGCTCCGATCGCTCCCACTTGTCGCGCCCGATGTGATGTCCGACCGAGCTGTCACGGAGACCGGGACCGTACCGGCGGCCGATCTCGTACCCGAGCGAGTCGCCCGCGATGGCGCCGGCGACCGCAGCACAGATCGCGACGACCAGGTTCACGTCGCCTTTCCATGCCAGGACGCCGACGAGGAGGAGAATCGTTTCACCCGGGAAGACGAGACCGACGAAGAGGGCGGCCTCGGCGAGCGCGACTGCGAACACGATCGGGTACGCCCACGGGTCGGCAACGTCGCGCAGCCACGGGAACATCGACGCGAGCACGAAGTTCTCCACGTAGAAGGCATGCCCACTCGTCAGGCCAAGGAACCACCGACAGCGTCGTCGCCGACGCCGCCGTCAGCCGGTGCGGTCGCGCCGTCCCGACGTTCGGTTGTGATGCGCGTTCGGACGCGGCAGCAGCACGTCTCGCGACCAGAGCGACTCGTCGCCGTCACAACCCGTGAGCACGGAGAACTCACCGCGTGATTCGAGGATCGCGAGCCGCACGTCGGAGAGCGACACCACGCCGCGCTCGCGCAAGGCTGTGTCGAGGTCGTCGCGCGTGAGATGTGCGCGGCGCAGCTCGGACGTGTCGACGCGCCCGTCCACGACGAGTGCGATGGGAGGTCGCCCGAAGATCTTCCGGGTGCTTGCGGCGTGTACCCGGATCCAGCCGATGGCGTTGTGCGTCACGAGGAGCGCGACAACCGCGGTGAGGCCCTGCGCGTACGTCGGCGCACGCGTCGTGGCGGTACGGCCGATGATCGCTCCGATTGCGACGGCGACCGCGAAGTCGAAGATGCCCATCTGCGTGAGCGTCCGCCGTTCGCCGACGAGACGTATCGCGACCACGGTCGAGGCATAGATCAGGAGAGTGCTGGCCGCGACGAAGCCGGCGCTACGCCACGAACCGAACAGCCATGCCGACATGGGCATGGCGATGCCACGATCCGCATGTTCTGTGCGGAATCGTGGCGAACTCGGGGGCAGGGATCATGGGGCGTGACGCAGGCTGGGCCGCACGCGCACAGGCTTACCGATCGTCGGGGCGCAGGAAACGAGTGGGACCACCCGCCATGCACGGGTCAACCGCGACGCGCAGCAAGCACCGATGCCTGGACCGCCGCGACGTCGCCGGGGTAGGTGCGCACCGCGATGAGAAGGCACAACCCGCCGACCGCGAGCAGCGGCACGGTGACAAGGAACGCCGCTTGAAGACCGGGCTCACCGCCTCCGGCGAGATGATCGGCCAGCCACCCGAATACGAACGGCGCGCTGCCTTGCGCCACGAGTCGCCCCATGGTGCGGATTGCCTCGACCCGGCCTCGGATCGTGGATGCACGACGTCGAGGCGGATGGCGTTGATCGCAGGCGTCGGTGCAGTGACGAGCATCGCGCCGACGACGATGGCCGGGCCCGCGAGGAACACCGAGTGAAGGAGCAGGACCGGGATGGCCGCGGCCGGGGCGAGCACGAACGACCACGCCGCGACCTGGAGGCGACCGGTGAGCACGTGACGGCGAATGAGCGCATCGCCGAGCCGGCCGCCGCCCACGAGACCGATTAGCGCCCCGAGGCCGATAACCGGGATGAGCAACGCGGCCTCCGATTGCGCCATGGCGTAGTGCTCGACCGCATAGACGACCGCGAAGATCTGCACGCCGGAGAAGAAGAAGTCGCCGAACGAGCCCGCGATGATCACGATGATGACCGTGCGGACATGGCTCACGTAGCGGAGGCCCGACGCGAGAGTCGTCGACGGGTGTTGCGATCGCACCATGGCCCGTTCGTGGGGCGCCACGTGGCGCGCCTCGACGAGGCGCCTGAGCGCGTTCGTGTCCGCACTCTCGTCAGCGGTCTCCGTCACGTCGCTGGCGAGCTCCGAGGCTCCCGTGCGTTCCGGCTCCTCCATTCGCAGCCGCGTCCAAACGCCGAAGCACAGGCCGACGACCGCGAGGAACCCGAACACGTCACGCCAGGAACCGACGAAGATGATCAGCCCGCTGATCAGGAAGGCGGCGGACGCACCCACCAGCTCGCCCGACGCCGATGGCGGCCATCACGCTTCCCCGCCGGTCGGAGGGGTACGCGTCGCCGGCGATCGACGACACCGGCGGGCCCGCGGTCGCGCTGAAGACGCCCAGCAGCAAACGGAAGGCGAACAGCATCGCGAAGCTCGACGCGAACGCGGAGCCGGCCATGGCGAGGCTCCAGACGAGCATCCCGTATGCCAACAGCGACACCCTCCGGACCCGGTCGGTCAACATCCCCATCGGGACGGTGGCGAGAGCTCCGACGATGGTCGACGCCGACGCCAGGAGCCCGAGATCGGTGTTCGTGATCCCGAATTCGTCCTTCAGGCTCGGTGCGAGCGCACCGACGGCGCCGTGGTCCGTCGCGTCGAGCGCGAGGGCGGCCGTCGAAGAGCCACCCGTTCGGCTACGGCCGTGAGCGCTACTTCTGGGCGTTCGTCGTCGCCGTCGTGCTGTTCACCGGTGGCGGGCTGTTCGCGCTCTACCAAGCCCAGGAGAAGCTGCGCCATCCCCACGAGCTCGAGTCGGGCGGCTGGGCGATCGGCATCCTCGTGGCCGCGATGGTGTTCGAGTCGCTGTCGCTGCGGACGGCTGTCCGGCGCGCCCGTCCCGCCAAGGGTGACCGGAGCTGGCGCGTTCATCCAGCAGTCGAAGGCGGCCGAGCTGCCCGTCGTGCTGCTCGAGGACAGCGCGGCGCTCGTGGGGCTCGGTTGCGCCTTGCTGGGGGTCACGCTGTCGTTCGTCACGGCGGACGCTCGGTTCGACGCGCTCGGCAGCCTCGGGATCGGGATCCTCCTGGTCGTGGTCGCCCTGACCCTCGCGTCGGAGATGAAGAGCCTCCTCATCGGTGAGTCCGCGGCCGAAGAGGACGTCGTCGCGGCGCGCCACGTGCTCGAGCGAGACCACCGGGTCGACCAGGTACTCGATCTCCGGACCGAGCAGCTCGGGCCCGACGAGATCATGGTCGGGGCCAAGGTGGTGTTGCGAGACGGCATCGACACGGTCGACATCACGAGCGCGCTCGAGGAGATGGAGGACGCGATCCGCGCCGAGGTCCCTACGGCGCGCCGCGTCTACCTCGCGCCCACCCGCCCACGGCCCACCGACGGCTGACGCGGGGCTCCGCCGAGGGTTCAGCCGGTCCCGAACCGAGTGACGCCGGACTGCCGGCGCACGGCAGCCGGCGAGTGACGGACCCGCTCGCGGATCGTCGCCCGTAGTGCCTCGACGAACGTGCGGGCGGTAGACGGCAGCGTCCGGAGGTACGACGGGTCGAGGAAACCGCCCGCGTCGTCGTCGAACCGACCGTGCGCTCCGAAGTCGACGGAGTCGTCGCACGGGTCGTCGAGGTTTACCGGGTCACCGGGGCGGACGGGCCGACTCGTCAATTGAGTTCCCCAAGCACCGCGTGCCGCGAACTGCGTGGCCAGCGCCGGCGAGACCTGGGCCGCGGCGGCGAGCAGCTTGTTCCAGGACCCGAGCACCTTTGAACGGCGGCCGTCGAGCGCGACGTCGACGATCGTGCTTGCCGCCAGCTCGGGCTCGTAGATCGGCGGCACCGGCATCGGCCGACGATCGGTCAAGGTCTTGCACCAGTCGAACTGCGGAGTGTTGACGGCCGGCAGGTGCACCATGCTGAGCCGCACACTGCTGCCCTGGTGAATGAGCTCCGCGCGTACCGACTCGAAGAATCCCCGGCACGCGAACTTCGACGCACAGTACGGGCTCTGCAGCGGTATGCCGATGAACGCCAATGCGGAGCCCACGTTGACGATCGAGCCACGGTCGCGTCGGAGCATGCGGTCGAGCGCCACGCGCGTACCCCAGACCTGCCCGAGGAACGTGACTTCGACGGCGCGGGCGAAGTCCTGAGGAGCGATCTCATCGAAACGCGCGAACACGGTGGTCATCGCGTCGTTGACCCAGACGTCGATGACGCCGAGCTCGCGCTCGACCTCTGCCGCCGCATGCTCGATGGCCGTGAACTCGGCAACGTCGGCCGAGCATGCGAGCGCACGGCCTCCGCGCGCCCGGACGTCGGAGACGGCGCCGTCGAGGCCTGCCGCGCCGCGCGCGATCAGGCCCACGTCGAAGCCGCGGGCGGCGAACTCGATCGCGGTCGCGCGCCCGACACCGCCCGTTGCGCCGGTCACCACGGCCACGGGCCGCGTGCTCATCGTCCCGCCAATCGCCGAATGCGGACGAGGCACGCTGCGGAGAGGATCGCCGTCCCCGCCGCCGGGACGGTCGCGGCCAGGTGGTGGCGCCAGTCGTGTCGACGCGACGTCGCGAGGACGACAGCGTCACCGATGTCGCTCACCACGCTCGCCCCGGTAATGGCGGCGAGCTGCGATGCCGAGCCGGCGACGCCGAGTGTTACGGCGCCCAGCGCCACATCCCGCCCGCCGATCGTGCGGACGACCGCAAGGGACGCGGGGTCTGCTGGCAGCCCCGCGAACACGAGCCGGGCGGTGCGGGGGCGCGCGATCGCCGTCACCCCGATCGCGATCCGCGCCATCGCGATGATCTTGACCATGAGCCGCAACCAGTGCTCCGGTGAACGGCCCGCACGATGGGGCGCGTCGGTCGGCTCGTTCGACATCGGGCTCATGTCTGCTCCCTTCCTTCGGCGGAGCGGAACGGACACCGCGTGCTCGATCGGTTCGTCGGCCGAGACGATGCGCGTCGGTGACGAGCGCGACGACCGACCGAGCGTGCCGAGCGAGGTCGGCGGGCGGAGGGCGAAGCGCGGTTCCATTGTCGCGATCTGCGCCTACCCGCACCCGCGAGACGGAAAACTCCGGCGAAGTGCGGCCCTGCATGGCGTTTGCGTTCCTCGTCGAGGTGGGCATCCCAGCATCGAGGTGGGGGAGATTCCCTCGCACCGGAGACAAGGAGCGGCGCCATGCCCGACCCGGACGAGATCCGCGCTCGAGCCGCACAGCGACCGAACGACGACGTGATCGCCGCAGTGCTCGAAGACCACGCCGACATCCTGTCGCTCATGAACGACGTCTCGACCGCGACGAGCGACCGGCGACCTCAGGCGTTCGAATGCCTGGTCGGCAAGATCGCGGTGCACGAAACCGCGGAGGAGGAGGTCGTGCATCCCCTCACCCGCCACAGCGCCGTACGCAATGCTGACTCGGTCGTCGATGCCCGGCTGGCGGAGGAGAGCAAGGGCAAGGAGGCGCTGAGCGAGCTCGAGAAGATCGGCACCGACGCACCGGAGTTCCAGGAGAAGTTCGAAGCGGTCAGGAGGGAGGTCATCTCGCACGCCGAGCACGAAGAGCAGGAGGAACTCCCGAAGCTCGAGGAGGTGGACCGAAAGCAGCTGGCCCGCGCGGCGAAGGCGTTCCGGGCGGCGCAGAAGCTCGCCCCCACGCACGCCCACCCACACACCCCCGAGAGCGCGACCGGCAACCTCGTGGTCGGCCCCTTCGTCGCCATGGCCGACCGCGCGAGAGATGCGGTGCGCCATGCGATGCACGACAACCCGAGCATGTGAGTGTGCGACCACGCCCGTCAGGGAGTGACACGTCGCGCCCGCCGCGCGCCGGTATCGGCGGGCATCGGCCGTCACGGCGCCATCGGCGACGGTCGGTCTGTGGCATTGGTCGCGGACGACGGGCGGATCGACTGGCTGGCTCCGGCAGGGATCGGTTCGCCCCCGGTCCTGGCTTCGCTGCTCGACGCCGAGAAGGCCGGGCGGTGGGACGTCGCGCCGGCCTCGCCGTTCACAGCCTCCCACGAGTACTTGGGAGCGACGAACGTGCTGGTGACGACGTTCAGCACCGCTGAGGGAGTCCTCCGCGTCACGGACGCGCTGAACACCCGGCACGGGGCGTTGCTGCCCTGGTCGGAGCACGGTCGCCGGATCGAGTGCATCTCCGGCGAGGTATCGGTGGAGTGGCGGGTCGCGCCGCGCTTCGAATTCACGGGCTACCCCCGCGCCATCGAGAAGCACGAGGGCGGACTGAGGATCGAGGGTGGGGGTGCGCGGCTCGCGTTGGTGGGAGTCGACCCGCGCGACGTCGTCGTGCGTCGAGGCGATGTCACCGGCCGCATCGAGCTGCGTGCCGGCCAGCGGTGCGTGCACGCGCTGGTCGGTGTCGAGGACGAGCCGCTCCCGCGCGTTGAGGCGGATGATGTCGACGCCCGGATCGAGACCACTCGCGCGGCGTGGGAGACGTGGGCCGAACGGGTCCACTACGACGGACCGTGGTCGGGAGCGGTGCGCCGGAGCGCCCTGGTGCTCCGCCTGCTGCAGGATGCCTCGACCGGTGCGCTCGCGGCCGCACCGACGACGTCGCTTCCCGAGCGCCCGGGCGGTGACAAGAACTACGACTACCGGTACTGCTGGCTGCGAGACACGTCGTTCGCGCTCGACGCGCTCCTGCGGCTGGGGCTATTCGAAGAGATCGGCGAAGCGGCCGGCTTCGTCACCGCGGCGCTGCGCCGGATGTCGCCGCGCCTGGAGCCCTTCGTCCGCCTCGACGGGCGCTCGGCGAGCGGGCCGACCAGATTGCTCGATCTCAGCGGATATCGTGGCTCCCGTCCGGTACGCGACGGCAACGATGCTCGAGGCCAGCTGCAACTCGGCAACCTCGGCGACATCTTCGAGACGATGTGGCTGCTGCACAAGGCTGGCTGGTCGCTCGACGGGGCCATGGTCCAGCAGCTGCGCGCGGTCGCCGACTTCGCGAGCGTGGCTTGGCGGGCCGCGGACTCCGGGATCTGGGAGCTACCCAACACCCGCCAGTACACCATCTCGAGGATGGGGTGCTGGGTGGCGCTGAACCGGGCGCGACGCTTCGCGCCGGCGTGGAACGTCCCGCGGTCCCAACTGACGCGCTGGACAGAGGCGCTTGCGGCGATCCGCCGGTTCGTCGAGGAGCGGTGCTGGTCGCAGCGACGCGGCTCGTTCACCATGGCGGCGGACGGCGACGACCTCGACGCCGCGTGCCTGCTGGCGTCGCGGACTGGCTTCGAGGAGCCGGGGAGCCCGAAGATGCTCGGGACGATCGACGCAGTCTGCGACGAGCTGCGCAACGGGCCGTTTGTCTACCGGTACAGCGGCATGCAAGACGAAGAGGGCGCATTCATCGCGTGCAGCTTCTGGCTCATCGCTGCGTTGGCCGCCGCGGGACGCCTCGACGAGGCGGCGAGGTTGATGGACGACGCGTTGACACAGGCGAACGACCTCGGGCTCTTCAGCGAGCAGGCGGACCCCTCGACCGGCGAGCACCTCGGGAACTTCCCGCAGGCCCTCAGTCACTTCGCGCTGATCAGCGCCGCCACCACCTTGGCCGACCAGCTCCATGGAGGCCGGTCCTGACCCGCCCACCGGGCTGATCTTGGCGCACGCGTGGGCTACGCGTCGACCGTCAATGCGGCGTCGCCCACGCCCGATGAGCTCGGCGCCCGAGAGCGCGATCCGGATCGCAGTCGTGCGTCAGTCGCGCGACTGCGCACAGATCTGCGACCCGGCTGCGCAGCTCGAGAAGCGGATCGACGGCGCTCCGGCGACACGCATCACGAGCACACTCGCTCAGGAAGTCGTCGATGAGGGCCAGGATCGTCGTCTCGAAGTCGTCGTCCACATCCTTCGACCTGCCCGAGCTGACGAGTCACGAACCCTCGACGGGGGGCGTTGCTCGACGTGTTCGAGGCGAGCGGCCACTGCGTCGCCGGCCCCTCGGAGCCGCACCCACGCGCTCCCCGCGCGCGAAGCGGTCGGGGCTCACATACCGGCGCGCGACCGGCGCTGGGCCGTGACCCCGTGCCCGGGGGAGTCCTCTGCGGGCCTGAGCGCACGTCGCCGCACGGTTTGGGGCGCGTGCTGATTCGGGCGCATGGGCACGAGGCGGTTTTGCCGTGCAATCGAACCGGGTATGGCCCGCTGGGGACCGAGTCCGGGAGCAGGTGATGCGTGGTCGGCTGAAGGCGCTGCTCGTGGCGACGGCCGGCCTGCTCGCGCTCGGCGTGCTCTGCGTCGGAGGCCCGGGCATCGCGTCGTCCGCATCTGTCGCCGACGCACCAGCCACCACCCGGACGGTCGACGTGGAGCACGTCTACCTCCGGGACTGCGCGACCTGCCATGGCGCCGACGCCCGCGGCACCGACCTCGGGCCGGACTTGCGGGGTGCCGGCACCGCGTTGATCGACTACTACTTGTCGACCGGGAGGATGCCGCTCCCGGTGTCGGATCCCTCGAAGACCCCGGAGCGGGGCACGCCCAAGTACCACCCGCGCACGGTGCGTGCCCTCGTCGGGTACGTCCACGACCTGGCCGGTGGCGGCGGGCCGCCCGTGCCTGACGTCGACGTCGCGAAGGGCGATCTTGCCGACGGCGGACAGCTCTTCCGATTGAACTGCGCGGCGTGCCACGCGTGGGCCGGCAATGGCGGCGCGCTCGTCGATCGCAGCGCGCCGAGCATCCACGCCGCTACGCCGCGGGAGGCGGCAGAGGCGGTCCGCGGCGGCCCCGGCAACATGCCCGCGTTCGGGCACGCGGCGCTGACGCCCCGGCAGCTCGACTCCGTCGTGCGCTACATCGAGTACCTGGACCATCCCAACGACCGCGGTGGCTTGTCGCTCTGGCACTTCGGGCCCCTGGCCGAGGGGGCGGTGGCCATCGTGATCGGTCTCGGGATACTCGTGTACGCGGTGCGGAGAATCGGGACCCGCACGTGAGCGGTCGACTCCTGCCGCCAGCGCGTCGCCGAGCGCTTCGTCGTCGCCTGCTTCGGCATCTCCACTTGTGCCGGGATCGCGTTGGCCGTCGTTTACGCGCTCGGCGGCCAGCCGCAGTGGGAGGGTGCGCTGGCGGGCGTGGCGCTGCTCGGGTTGGGCGTCGGGCTCGTCGCCTGGGCCCACCGATTCCTCGACCGCGGCCCCTTCGTCGAGGAACGGCCCCCGCTCGGCACCGACACCGTCGAGCGCCAGGCCCTGGAGTCCGACATCGAGCGCGACGGACTCGTCACCCGCCGGCGCCTGATCATCGGCGGGCTCTCGGGTTCGGTCGGCGCACTGTTCGTCGCGTTGCTGTTCCCGATCCGGTCGCTCGGACCGTCGCCGGGGGACTCGCTGTCCCGCACCCCCTGGCGCGCCGGTCTACGCGCGGTCACCGACGACGGCGTGCCCGTCCGCGCCGCGGACATCGCCCTCGGTGGGCTCGTCACCGTGTTCCCCGAGGGCCACCCCGGCTCGTCCGACGGGCAGACGGTGCTCGTGCGCGTCGATCCCCGACGACTCCGGCTCCCCGCGTCCCGCCGCTCCTGGGCACCGGAGGGCCTCGTCGCCTACTCCAAGGTCTGCACGCATGCAGGTTGCCCGGTCGGGCTGTTCGAAGCGCGGCGGGCGACGCTGCTGTGCCCGTGCCACCAGTCCACCTTCGCTGTCCTGACGGGCGGCGACCCGCTCATCGGCCCAGCGGCGCGCGCGCTGCCGCAACTGCCGATCATGATCGACTCGGAGGGCTACGTCGTCGCGCAGTCGGACTACCGTGAGCCGATCGGTCCGACGTTCTGGACCCGGAGGGGCCGATGAGGCGGCTCCGTTCCGCGTTGATGGTGGCGTTCGCCGCGACCGTGGTCGCCGGATGCAGCGACGCCGGGTCGATCATCGACACGAAGGGCTCCGAAGCGGACCGCATCGCCTCGGTGTGGTGGATCGCGTTCGGGCTGGCCGCGTTCGTGTACGTCGCCGTCGCGGGGCTGATCCTGTTCGCGGTGACCCGTGGGCGCCGCCGCGGCGTGGCCTCCCGGCTCGACACCAACCTCTTCATCTGGATCGGCGGCGTGGTCGTGCCGATGGTGATCCTCGCCGTGATCGCGGTTGTCACGGTCCAGTCGACCGGCGCGCTCCGCGAGCCGTCGCGCGACGAGCTGCACGTCGACGTCGCCGGTCAGCTCTGGTGGTGGGGGGTGCACTACCCGGACAGCGACGTCGACACCGCGAACGAGATCCACCTGCCGGCCGGCCAGCCCGTCGACATCCGCCTCACGTCGGACAACGTGATCCACAGCTTCTGGGTCCCACAACTCGCGGGCAAGGAGGACGCGATCCCGGGGCAGCCCAACCACCTCCGGTTCACGCCCGAGACGCCGGGCACCTATCGCGGCCGGTGCGCGGAGTACTGCGGGATCGAGCACGGCCACATGGGGCTCCGGGTCATCGTCGAAACGCCGGCCGACTTCGGGCGATGGCTCGCGCGCCGGGAGTCGGTGCCCACGGAGCCCGTGTCGGACGACGCCGCAGCCGGGGCGACGCTGTTCACGTCGCTCCCGTGTGCGGGCTGCCACACGGTGCGAGGCACGAGCGCGACCGGCAAGGTCGGTCCCGACCTCACGGACGTCGGCTCACGACAGACGATCGGCGCCGACACGCTCCTCAACACACCCAAGAACCTCGCCGCGCTGGATCGCGGACGCCCCGTCCATCAAGCCCGGCATCTCGATGCCGTCGTTCCACACGCTGTCCCAACGTGACGTCAGGCGCATCGTGGCGTACCTCGAGAGCCTTAAGTAGGGAGACGATGGCGATCACTGATCGGACCGACGACGCGGTCGGACGCGAACTCGAGGAGCGATGGGAGGACGCGCCGGGGCTGCCGGGTTTCTTCAACACCGTCGACCACAAGCGCATCGGCATGCGCTACATCTACACCGCCTTCATCTTCTTCTTCGTCGCCGGGGCGCTCGCGCTCGTCATGCGGGTCCAGCTCGCCGCGCCCAATCAGTCGGTGCTGTCGCCCGGGACGTACAACGAGTTCTTCACCATGCACGGGACGACGATGATCTTCCTATTCAACACGCCCGTGCTTGCCGGCTTCGGGAACTACCTGATCCCGCTCATGATCGGCAGCCGCGACCTCGCCTTCCCTCGCCTCAACGCGTTCAGCTATTGGATTTTCGTGCTATCCGGGACGTTCCTGTACTCGAGCTTCCTGCTGGGGAACGCGCCCGACGGCGGATGGTTCGCATACGTGCCGCTGACCAACACGCCGTACTCGAACGGGATCAACATCGACTTCTGGGGGCTCGCCGTCGTGTTCGTCGGCATCTCGACGACCGTCGGCGCGATCAACTTCATCGTCACGATCTTCAAGCTACGCGCACCGGGAATGTCCCTGAACCGCATGCCGATCTTCGTGTGGTCGATGCTCGTGTTTTCGTTCATGGTGATCTTCGCGGTGCCGGCGGTCACCAGCGCCGCGGCGCTCCTCGAGCTCGACCGCCTGTTCGGCACGTCCTTCTACCATGTGACCGCCGGAGGGAGCGTGCTGCTCTACCAGCATCTCTTCTGGTTCTGGGGGCATCCCGAGGTCTACATCCTGTTCGTGCCCGCCACCGGCATGATCTCGATGATCATCCCCGTATTCTCGAAGCACCCGCTCACGGGTTACGTGTGGGTCGCCACCGCGCTGGTTGTGGTCGCGTTTATCAGCTTCGGCGTGTGGGTCCACCACATGTTCGCGACCGGCATCCCGGCGCTCGCGCTGTCGTTCTTCTCCGCGGTGTCGCTGATCATCACCATCCCGAGCGGCGTCCAGTTCTTCGCCTGGATCGGGACGATGTGGAAGGGCGTGGTGGAGCTGAGCACCGCGATGCTCTTCGCTATCGGCTTCCTGCTCATCTTCCTGCTGGGTGGGATCACCGGTGTGATGGTCGCGATCCTCCCGTTCGACTGGCAGGTGACCGATAGCTACTTCGTCGTCGCGCACTTCCACTACGTGCTCAACGGCGCAGTCGTGTTCCCGATCTTCGGCGCGCTCTACTTTTGGCTCCCGAAGATGACGGGGCGCATGCTCGACGAGCGGCTGGGCAAGATCAGCTTCTGGATCATGTTCGTCGGCTTCAACGTCGCGTTCTTCCCGATGCACATCCTCGGGTTCCTCGGGATGCCGCGTCGGATCTTCACGTACGACACCGCACTCGGATGGGACGGGCTCAACCTGCTCGTGAGCGTCGCGTCGTTCGCGTTCGGCATCGGGACGCTGCTGACGTTGGTGAACTTCGTGATCAGCCAACGACGGCGGGTACCGGCGCCCGCCGACCCGTGGGGCGCCGATACCCTCGAATGGGCGACCACGTCACCGCCTCCGGAGTACAACTTCTCCGAGATGCCGGTCGTCACGAGCCGGCACCCGATGTGGGACCAGCAGCCGCCGCCGGCCGCGCAGACCGACGGGCACGCCGCCGTCCAGGCCCTCAGCGTGCGTGGCGCGCTCGAGAAGGAGATGCCCATCACGGAGGGCATGGACGCGCATCCCCAGAGCGTGCTCGGCATCCCCGAACCGAGCTACCTCCCCTTCGTTGCCGGCGTGGGTGTCGCGATCTTCTTCGTCGGCATGCTGACCAAGGCGGCGCTCATCGGCGTGGTCGGCGTCGCGGTCGGGCTCGTCGGCGTCGCGTGGTGGTTGTGGCGCACGGACGAGGACCTCCGGTGACCCACGCCACCGTTCCCGTCCGGACCGCGCCCCGCGGGCGCGGGTACTCCACCGCGTGGTGGGGCATGGTCATGCTCATCACGACAGAGGCGATGATCTTCCTGTCGTTGCTCTCCGCCTACTTCTTCGTGCGGGCGACGTCATCCGAGTGGCCGATCGGGGGACTTCCACTTCCCGAGCTCCACCGCACCATCATCTTCTCGATCGTGCTCATCGGCAGCTCCGTCCCGATCCTGTGGATGGAGCACGCGCTGCGACTCGGCCGGATGGGTCAGGTCAAGGCGTCGCTCCTCATCGCGTTTCTCATGGGTGCGGCGTTCCTCGGGAACACCATCTACGACTACCTCAACATGGAGTTCGGGTGGCGGGTCAACGCGTACTCCTCGTTGTTCCACACCATCATCGGGCTCCACGCCCTGCACGTCCTCATCGGACTGGCCATGAGCGTCGTCGTCCAGCTGAAGGCATGGATGGGCAAGATCTCGAAAGACCGCCACACGACGCCGGAGGTGTTCGCCCTCTATTGGCACTTCGTCGACGGCGTGTGGATCTTCGTGTTCGCGTCCCTGATCCTGTCACCGCATCTCCGATGAGCCTGCGGCTGCGGGGCTTCCCCGATCACGGCTTCCTCGTCTGGTTCGCGCTGATCGCCGGCATCGCGGCCTGGGCCGCCCACCTCCTGTTCTTCAGCGCCGTCGTGCAGTTCGTCGCGAATGAGGGCTACTTCTGGCTCTTCTACGTGGGAAATGCCGTGTGCCTGCTCCTCGCGCTGGTCGCGATGTGGCTGAGCTGGCGCATATACCGCGCCGGAGACGACGACGACGCTGCCGCGACCGACTCCGGCCGCATGCGGTTCCTCGGCATCGTCGGGCTGCTGGTGAACGGCATCAACCTGCTGCTCATCGCAACCGAGGGCGCCTACATCTTCGTCATCCCACCCTCGCATGGTTGACTCGCTTGTCCCGCTCGCGCTGATCGGCTCGGCGCTCGTCTATGCGCTCGGTGCGCAGCGCGCACTCGGCGGTGCAGTCTCGAGTCGCCAGGTCGTCGCCTTCGCGGCCGCGTTCGCCGTGCTGCTCGGCGCGTTGGCCCCTCCGTTCGACCACCTCGCCGACACGAGCCTCCCGGCGCACATGCTCCAGCACATCCTCCTCCTGAGCGTCGCACCGCCGCTGCTGGCGGTCGCGGCCCCGCTGGCGGTGGCAGCCCTCGCCCTCCCACCGCGCCACCGCCGACCGGCGCAGCACGCCCTGCATCGGATTGCCCGCTCCCAGGCCCGCGCGTGGGTCGTGTGGACCGCAGTCGCGTTCGTCCTCTTCACCGCCGTCCTCGGCGCGTGGCACCTCCCACCCCTCTACGACGCTGCGGTCCGTCACGACAGCCTGCACGCGATCGAGCATTTCTCGTTCGTGCTCGCGGCGACGTTTTTCTGGTGGCTCGTGCTCGTCGCCGGTCGCCCGGACCGTCGGGGCCTGGGCGTCCTCGCCGTCTTCCTCCTGTCGTTGCCCGCGACCGCGCTTGGCCTCCTCATGACCGTGGCGTCGACATCGTGGTACGCGCCGTACGGACACGGCCGCGACGCGGTGGTCGACCAGCAGGTCGCAGGCGCGTTGATGTGGGCACTCGGTGGCCTCGCGTTGGTCGTCACCGCGGCTTCCCTGTTTGCGGCGTGGATGATCGGCATGGAGCGCCGCGATGAGCACACGTCACTCGGGGTGCCGCCGCCGTGGTGATGCGCCGGATCGTCTCCTGGTTCGACACACGCCTCGGCGCATCGCGGTTCGGACGCGCCGCGGTCGACAAGGTCTTCCCCGACCACTGGTCCTTCATGCTCGGCGAGATCGCGCTCTACGCCTTCATCGCGCTCGTCGCGACCGGCATCTACCTTGCCTTCTTCTTCGTCCCGAGCGCGAAGGACGTCGTGTACCACGGCAGCTATCACGCCCTCCGGGGGCTGCACATGTCCGAGGCGTACCGGTCGACTGTCGAGCTGAGCTTCGACGTCCGTGCCGGCCTCGTCATGCGCCAGATCCACCATTGGGCTGCGCTGCTCTTCATCGGCGCGATCGTCCTCCACCTCTGCCGGATCTTCTTCACCGGTGCGTTCCGACGTCCGCGCGAGCTCAACTGGATCGTGGGCGTGACCCTGTTGCTGCTAGCGATCTTCAATGGGTTCGCCGGCTACTCCCTCCCCGACGACCTCCTGTCGGGGACCGGGCTTCGCATCGCGTACTCGATCGCGCTGTCGGTGCCGGTGATCGGCACCTGGCTCGCCTTCCTCGTCTTCGGCGGCGAGTTCCCCGCCAGCGACATCATCCCACGGCTGTTCGTCATCCACGTCCTGCTGATCCCGGCCGCCATCGCGGCGTTGCTGACCGTCCACCTCGCGGTGCTCTGGCGCCAGAAGCACAGCCAGTTCCGGGGCCCGGGCCGGCGCGAGCACAACGTGGTCGGGTCACGATTGTGGCCGACCTACGCCGCCAAGAGCGTCGGCCTGTTCGCGATCGTCGCCGGCGTCCTCGCTCTCCTCGGAGGACTGTTCCAGATCAACCCGATCTGGCTCTACGGGCCCTTCGAAGCGCCCGCGGTTTCCACCGCCGCCCAGCCCGACTGGTACGTCGGGTGGATCGAGGGCGCGCTTCGCCTCATGCCGCCCGCGCTCGTGCGCATCGGGCCTTACTCAATCTCCGAGTTGTTCTGGCCCGCGGTGCTCTTGCCGACGCTCACCTTCGTCGCGCTTTACGCGTGGCCGTTTCTCGAAGCGCGCGTCACCCGCGACCACGCCGAACATCACCTTCTCGACCGTCCGAGCGAGCATCCGGTGCGCACCGGCATCGGCGTGCTCGTCCTCACCTTCTACGTGGTCCTCCTCGGCGCCGGCGCCCAGGACATCTGGTCGGACCTGTTCGGCATCTCGCTGGCTGACACCATCTGGACGTTCCGCGTCCTGGTCGTCGTCCTCCCCCTGCTCGCGGGGCTCTTCGCGTGGAAGCTGTGCCACGACCTGCAACGCGCCCACCACGCGCAACAGCTCGAGGCCGGTGCCCCGGCGCCGGTCGCAACTGCCGAACCACCCGTCGAGGAGCCCGAGGAGAGGGTCGGGTCGTCCTCGCGCCCCGGGCCGCTCGGCAATGCCCTCGTCGCGATCGGGCATGGCGTCCGGCGGCTCGGTCGCGCCGTGTCGACGCTCGTGATCCTCATGCTGCTGCGCCGGGCGGGGCGCGGCGACGACGAGCCAAGGAAGAGATCCTCGAGCCGCGTTTGACGCCGGGCCTGTGGGGGGAACCACCGCGAAGGCCCCGGGCGAGGGGACGGTGACTCTTCGGAGCGAGCTTCTCGTGCGCATTCGAAGGGGCGTGTCCTGGGAGCAGGTCGCGGCCGCGACAGGCATGCCGACCGGGCTGGTACGCCTCGTCGTGACGGGGCGCCCGGCTGGCGGGCGCGATTCGGCGCCGGGCGGTGATGCGGCGACCGACCTGGTGCTGCCATCGAGTCAGCACTTGTCCAATCCGCCCGTCCGGCAGGCGACGGGCCATGGCCGCACCCAGGAGTGGCTGCGATGCAGGGCGGCGCTCGACCCACCCATGCAAGAGGCCGCGGCGCCAGGTACGAGGCGCTGGCGCCCGTTGCGATCGGGATGCTCGTGTTCTCGCTCGCCGATCTCGCCGGCGCCAACGTCTTCCTCGCCGGCTTCGCGGGCGGGTCGACCGTGTCGTCGGTCACTGCGTGAGGCCTTCACGCGATTCGGTGAGCTCATCACCGAGCTCCTGAAGCTCGCCGCGCTCTTCACGTTCGGCGCGTTGCTCAGCGGCGACGAGTTCACGAGTGCGGGGTTGGCGGGACTGGCGTTCGCGATCGTGACGCTGACGGTGGCGCGCAGCGTCGCAGTCGCGGTGGCACTGCTGGGGACCGGCATCCAGGGCAAGGAGCTCCTGACCATCGCCTGGTTCGGGCCGAAGGGCTTCGCCAAGGTCGTCTACGGTCTGTTCATCGTCGCCGCGCATCCGCCCGACAGCAGCGCGATGTTCGGGCTCATCGCGGTCACGGTGGTCGTCTCGATCGTCGCTCATTCCTCCACCGACGTCGCGATCGCCGACTGGTTCGCGCGCGGGCCCCGAACAACCGCATGGCCACGACACGACGTGAGTCCACCGATCATGTTTCCGATCGCCGTCGCGCGGGTAGGCGCGCAAGAGCGCTCGAAGACGAAAGGAGTTCAGACATGTCGCAGCTCGTGGCGGATTTCGTGCTCCAACGCTTGTCGGACTGGGGGATCCACCGGATCTTCGGCTACCCCGGAGATGGGATCAACGGGTTCCTCGGCGCGTTCGACCGTGCCGACGGCGATCCGGAGTTCATTCAGCCGCGCCACGAGGAGATGGCCGCCTTCATGGCGTGCGCGCACGCCAAGTTCACCGGCGAGATCGGCTGTTGCACGGCGACGTCGGGACCCGGAGCGATCCATCTGCTCAACGGTTTGTACGACGCCCGCATGGACCACCAGCCCGTGCTGGCGATCGTCGGGCAGCAGAAGCGGATGTCGCTCGGCGCGCACTACCAGCAGGAGGTGGACCTGGACTCGCTGTTCACCGATGTGTCGGTGTTCGTCGAGACGTGCATGGCGCCGGCGCAGGCGCGACATTTGATCGACCGAGCCATCCGCTGCGCGCTGTCCGAACGTTCGGTCGCGACGCTGATCTTCCCCGAGGATGTCCAGGAAGCGAGCGCGGTGCCGTCGCCCCCACGAGAGCACGGAGCGGTCTACTCGAGCATCGGGTGGTCGGCACCGCGGATCCTGCCGAAGGACGCGGACCTCGATCGGGCCGCCGAGGTGCTGAACCAAGGTGAGCGCGTGGCGATGCTGGTCGGCGCAGGAGCCGCCGACGCCCGTGACGAGATCGTCGAGACGGCAGAAGTCCTCGGCGCAGGTGTGGCCAAGGCCCTCCTCGGACGCGCGGTGCTTCCCGACGACCTGCCGTTCGTCACCGGCCCCATCGGGCTCCTCGGCTCCACCGCGAGCTACGAGATGGTGAGCAGCTGCGACACGCTCTTCCTCGTGGGCACGAGTTTCCCCTACGCCGAATGGCTGCCCGAGGAAGGGCAGGCCCGCGGCGTGGAGATCGACATCGACGCACGGATGATCGGGATCCGCTACCCGATGGACGTCCATCTCGTCGGCGACTCCAAGGAGACCCTCCGAGCGCTGCTGCCCCGGCTCCGGCGCAAGGCCGACCGGTCGTGGCGGGAGCACATCGAACAGGAGGTCGCCGAGTGGTGGCGGGTCGTCGAGGACCGCGCGCTCGAGCACATGGACCCGATGAACCCCCAGCGGGTCGCGTGGGAGCTGTCGTCGCGGTTGCCCGACGGTGCCATCCTGGCGGCGGACTCCGGCTCGTCGACCACCTGGTGGGCCCGCCAGCTGAAGATCCGCGACGGCATGATGGCGTCGCTCTCGGGAACGCTCGCCACGATGGGGCCCGGCACACCGTACGCGATCGCCGCCAAGTTCGCGTACCCCGACCGCCCCGTGATCGCCTTCGTCGGTGACGGCGCGTTCCAGATGAACGGCATGAACGAGCTGATCACGATCAAGCGGTACTGGGAGCGGTGGGCGAATCCGCAGCTGATCATCTGCGTGTTCGTGAACGAGGACCTCAACCAGGTCACCTGGGAGCAACGTGCGCTCGGAGGTGACCCCAAGTTCGAGGGATCGCAGTCCATTCCGTACGCGCCCTTCGCGAGATGGGCCGAGCTGCTCGGCTTCCGCGGGATCACGTGCAGCGACGACGAGCAGATCGGCGCGGCATGGGACGACGCGCTCGCCGCCGACCGCCCCGTCGTCCTCGAGGCGCGGGTCGACCGCCAGGTCCCACCGATGCCGCCCCACATCAAGCCGAGCATGGCGAAGAAGTTCGCCAAGGCGTTCCTCCGAGGCGACCCCGAGACGCTCGGGATCCTCAAGCGGGGCGGCCTCCAGAAGGCGCAGGAATTCAAAGAGTCCTTGCTCCCAGGCCGAGAGTGATGGCAGGCCCGACGGTCTCTCACGTCGGCGCCTCCGCCTACCGGGTCGCGACCGACAGCCCGGAGTCCGACGGCACGCTCGCCTGGGACTCGACGACCATCGTCGTGGCCGAGGTGGAGGCGGGCGGACACTGCGGTCTGGGGTACACCTACGGCGCGGCGGCGCTCACCCGGATCATCGGCGACGAGCTGGCGCCGGTCGTCACCGGGACCGATCCGGCCGCGAGCGCCCGCACGTGGCAGGCGATGTCGGCCCGCCTGCGCAACATGGGGCGGCCCGGTGCCGGGATGATGGCCATCGCCGCGGTCGACGTCGCGTTGTGGGATCTCCACGCGCGGCTGCTCGACACCCCGTTGTGCTCGCTGCTCGGGCCGGCCCGCGGCGAGGTGCCGATCTACGGAAGCGGCGGCTTTACGTCGTACGCACCGGACCGGGTCGCCGAGCAGCTCGGCGGATGGGCCGCATGCGGCATCCCGCGCGTGAAGATGAAGGTCGGGCGGGAACCCGAGCAGGACCCGGCTCGGCTCGACGCCGCGCGACGTGCCATCGGCGACGACGTCGCACTGTTCGTCGACGCCAACGGCGCCTTCGCGCCGAAGCAGGCGCTCGACTGGGCGGAGCGGTACCGCTCGGAATGGGACGTGACCTGGTTCGAGGAGCCGGTGAGCTCCGACGACCTGCACGGGCTCCACCTCGTGCGCGAGCACGGGCCGGCGGGCATGGATGTCGCGGCCGGCGAGTACGGCTTCATCGCGCGTGGACTTCGCCGCGCTGCTCGAATGCGGCGCCGTCGACTGTCTCCAAGCTGACGTCACGCGCTGCGGCGGCATCACCGGGCTGCGCGCGGTGCTCGGCCTCGCGGACGGCCACCACGTCGACGTGTCGGGTCATTGTGCACCAGCGGTGGCGGCCCACGCGTTCACACCGGCGCGGCACCTTCGTCACCTCGAGTACTTCCACGACCACGTGAGGATCGAATCGATGCTCTTCGACGGCACTCCCGAGCTGCGCGATGGCGCGCTCCATCCCGACATGACGCGTCCCGGCCTGGGGCTCGAGCTCCGGCGAGCCGACGCCGACCGCTACCTCGTGGCGGCGGCCTGATGGCCGGCCGGATCACCATCCCGGTCAAGGCAGGGAGGCCCGAGTACGCGACGGGGATGCTCGCCCGCGCCGAGATTGACAGCGACGCGCTCGCCGACGAGCTCCGCCGGGTGGTGCAAGGAGAGGTGCGCTTCGACGCAGGGTCCCGCGCCTTGTACGCCACCGACGCGTCGAACTTCCGCCAACCACCGATCGGGGTCGTGATTCCTCGCACGGTCGACGACATCGTGCGCACGCACGAAGTGTGTCGTCGTCACGACGCGCCGATCCTCGCCCGCGGCTGTGGCACGAGCCTGTCGGGCGAATCGGTGAACTACGCAGTCGTGATCGACTGCTCGAAGTACCTCCACGCGATCGGCGAGATCGATCCTGGTCGGCGCACCGTGACCGTCCAGCCCGGCGCGATCAACGAGCAGGTCAACCTCGCTACCGGGCCGCACGGCCTCGTCTTCGGGCCGGACCCGTCGACCCACAAGTACTGCACCATCGGCGGCAACGTCGGCAACAACTCGTGCGGCATCCACTCGCTGCAAGCACGCTTCGCAGGTGACGGCAGCCGGACGTCCGACAACGTCGCCGCCATGGAGGTCCTCACCTACGACGGGGTGCGGATGCGCGTGGGTCCCACGACCGACGACGAGCTCGCCCGGATCGTGGCGGGCGGAGGACGACGCGGGCAGATCTATCGCGACCTGCGCGACCTGCGCGACCGCTATGCGCCGCTGATCCGCGAACGGTTTCCGAGCATCCCGCGTCGCGTGTCGGGCTACAACCTCGACGACCTGCTTCCCGAACGCGGCTTCAACGTCGCGGCCGCGCTCGTCGGCACCGAGGGCACGTGTGTCACGGTGCTGGAGGCGACGCTGAAACTCATCCCGAATCCGGCCGCGCGCACATTGGCAGTCATCGGCTACGACAACATCTTCTCGGTGGCGGACCACCTCGGGGAGATCCTCGACCGTCGGCCGATTGGCTGCGAGGCGATCGACCACACCCTGTTCAACAACGAACGCCAGCTTGGTATCCACCCCCACGACCTCGAGCTCATGCCCAACGGCAATGCGTGGGTGCTCGTCGAGTTCGGTGGCGACTCCACGGAGGACGCCGACGCCAAGGCGCACGAGCTGCTCCGAGCGCTCGGCCGGGATCGCGTGCCCCCGATCGGCTCAGCGGTGTTCGATGATCGCGAACAGGAGTCCAAGCTCTGGGAGGCCCGAGAGGCCGGCCTCGGTGCGACCGCCTTCGGACCCGACGGACGCGACCACTGGCCGGGATGGGAGGACTCGGCGGTCGCGCCGGAGGACGTCGCCCGTTACCTCCACGACCTCCAGGCCCTCTATGAGAGGTACGACTACGACGGCGCCTTCTACGGACACCTCGGCGACGGCTGCATCCACTCTCGGATTTCGTTCGACCTCCGCACGGCCGATGGGATACGGAACTATCGGGCGTTCATGGAAGAAGCCGCCGACCTCGTCACGTCCTACCGTGGCTCGCTCTCCGGCGAGCATGGCGATGGGCAACAGCGAGCGGAGCTGCTCGAGAAGATGTACGGGACGGAACTCGTGGACGCGTTCCGAGAGTTCAAGCGGATCTGGGATCCCGACTGGCGCATGAACCCTGGAAAGGTCGTCGATCCCTTCCGACTCGACGAAGACCTCAAGCTCGGCACCGACTACAACCCCTGGCGCCCACCGACGCACTTCAGCTATCCCGACGACAACGGCGACTTCGCGGACGCGGCGTTGCGCTGCGTCGGCGTGGGGCGGTGCCGCATTCCCGACGCCGACGAGGTGATGTGCCCGAGCTTCCAGGTGCTGCGCGAGGAGAAGCACACGACGCGGGGCAGGGCGCGTCTTCTGTTCGAGATGCTCGAAGGCGACCTGATCACCGAAGGCTGGCGGAGTCGTGAGGTGAAGGAGGCACTCGACTTGTGCCTCGCGTGCAAGGGCTGCACGAACGACTGCCCCGTCAACGTCGACATCCCGACGTACAAGTCGGAGTTCCTCGCCCACCACTGGCACCGTCGCGTGCGCCCCCGGCACGCGTACGCGTTCGGGCTCATCGACCAGGCGGCGCGGTTCGCCAGTCGCATGCCGGAGGCGGTCAACGCCGTCGCCCGCACTCCCGGCCTGGCGTCCCTGGTGAAGGCGGCGGCCGGGATGGCCCAGGCGCGGGAGATCCCGACGTTCGCTCCCATCACCCTGCAGCGCTGGTTCGCGCAGCGTGAGCCGCGCAACATCGGTGGACCGAAGGTCGTGCTGTGGCCGGACACGTTCAACAACCACTTCCACACCGATGTCGGCGTGGCGGCGGTCGAGACGCTCGAAGCGGCGGGCTGGCACGTCCAGATGCCGCAAGGACACGTGTGCTGCGGGCGGCCCCTCTACGACTACGGATTTCTCGGGCTGGCGGAGCGCTATCTGCGGAGCGTGCTCGACGTCCTGCGCGACGAGATCCGCGCCGGCGTTCCCGTAGTGGGAGTGGAGCCAAGTTGCGTCGCCGTCTTCAAAGACGAGCTCCCCAAGCTCTTCCCCCACGACGATGATGCCGGGCGCCTGCGCAACCTCGCCTACCACTTCCCCGAGTTCCTCGTCGCGCACGACATCGGCGTGGGGAACCTCGCCGGGCGGGCGCTTCTCTGGGGACACTGCCACCACAAGGCGACCGGGGACATGGGCGAGGAGCGACGAACTCTCGAGCAGACGGGACTGGCGGTCGACGAGGCGACCGGCGGGTGCTGCGGTCTCGCGGGCTCATGGGGCTTCGAGGCCGGCCATCACGAGCTATCACTCGCCATCGGCGAGGAAGGCCTGCTGCCCGCGGTGCGCCGCGCGGAACCGTCGACCGTAGTGGTCGCCGACGGCTTCTCCTGTCGCACCCAGATCGAGGCGGCGACCGACCGCCACGCCCTGCACCTCGCGGAAATGCTCCGACTCGCCGCTCGTCAGGATTGCGCGCGCGCCGACGGATCGGCAATCGAGCAGGTGCGCCGGCGACCCGACGACGGTTCGGGACGATTCCGCGTCGCAGCCATGGCGGTCGGTGCAGGCGCATGCGCCACCGCGCTCGCGGTGGCTGCGCGCCGAGTCCGGCACCACCCGTGATGTGGCGGCGCTGCGATCGTTGCTCGCAACCCGCGCTCGTCGCGCTCGTCATCGCCGGATGCAGCGGCTCGTCGGAACGTTCGTTGCCGCCAGCGACACGACGACGCCCCCCCGTTTCGCTGCCGGTCGGGTGAAGCATTCTCGAGCTGGTCGAGGACACGGCGCGTGAGTGCGTCCTTGGCCCATCGATGAGCCGATCGCGCGCTCATCCGGCGACCAGGCGTCCGTCTCCCTGCGCACACCGTGATGGTCACGGCCGTGTGGCCCACTGCGTTCAGGTGCCGTGGTTGTAGGATCGCGACGGCAGGTGGCGACGTCCCTGGATCAAGGCGTGCGCGCGCTTCACCGCGTCGGGCATCTCGGAGACCGAGCTCGAGACGATCACGGCTGCCGCGCTCGAGAGCACGACGGTCGGGACCGACGAGGAACAGATCGTGCACGAGACGCTCGCCGCGCTCGAACGCCGCCGTCTCGATCTCGTATGAGCTGATCGAAAACGACGCGACAGGAAGTACGTGAGGTGGGTGCGCACGAGACGGCCGACCGGTTCCAGTCCTTGGGTGGATGGGCGCGGAAGGCAGTCAGAGCGCGGTGTTCCGGACGAGGAGGTGGGACAGGCGCGGCAGCGAGTTGTCGAGGTGGTCCTGCACGGGGGCACGGGAGGTACTCGCGCACCTCGGGAGCGATCCGTCGGGCGCGCTCGCTCTTGCATGGCCGGGAACCTGCAGCCAACATTCGGTGAACCCTGCGTTCCGGCACCGTCGCTCCTGGCCGCCGGTGGGTAGCGCGGACAGACTCGGCGACACTTGGAGCTTGTGACTCGGATCGGCTCGGAGATTCCTACGGTTGCGGAGGGGCGGCGGGTGCTGACGTGCATGAGTAGGGGGCGCCGATTCCCGGCCGGTCGCTCCGTAACCGCGACCAGGGCATCATGGCGATGGTCGGCCGCAACGCGGCAGTCGCTGAGGTCGGCCGCGGCGGCGGCGAAGACTTGCCGAGCACCTCGGGCGAACCGAGCTGCCGATCGACCGGTGGTGCTTGTTGATGCTCGCATGCGTCGGCTTCTTTCCGCCAAGCGATCCGAGGATCGTCCGCCCCGTCGACGCTATTCAGCACGAGCTGACGGTCGACGGGTTCGTGCAGCGCTACCCGACCTCCGACGACGCCGTCGACGGCTTCCCGGCGGGAGAGGGGACCTTCTTGCTGACGACCTTCTGGTTGGTCGACAACCTCGCGTTGATCGGGGGGGGAGGACGAAGCCCGCGCGCTGTTCGAGCGCCGACGCGCCCTGCAGAACGACGTCGGCATGCTGTCGGAGGAGTGCGACCCTGAGACGAAACACATGATCGGCAACTTCCCGCAGGCGTTCTCGCACCTCGCCTCATCGTGTCGTCGTCGCACCTATCGGCGGCGCACTTCTCGCCGCTGGCA
>CAWFYL010000005.1:0-207182 GCA_963820025.1 uncultured Acidimicrobiia bacterium | reverse complement strand
TCCAGCGCCTCGCCGATGAGCAGCCAGTCATCGGCGCGTAGTTCCACCGACGTAGGGCACACCTTGCTCTGACGCGACCCGTACGATGCGCACGCTGAAGAGCCGTCGGGCGTGACAGGGCGACCCAGGCCTCCCGCTCGCTCGCGAAAGATCGCCTGCTCGATGACTTCCCCGTCGTAGGCCACCCGCCCGTGGATCGCCCAGGCTCGCGGGCTGATCCTCATGACGTCGTAGTCGAGCTTGATGTTCATCGCCTCCAGCTCCGACACGATGTCGCCGGGCTCGTCGCTGACTCACGCCTTCAACCCGATTCATCGAGTACCTCCCTCATTCGACGTTGGGTTCATTCGGTGCCGACATCGCGGTGCTCGAAGAGCAGCGTGGCCGCGACCCCGAGACGACCGCTCCCGCGACGGTCGCGCCGCAGAGCAACGGGATCGGGATCCTGCGCCGGTACGAGCGGCATGAAGTCGAACAGCGACAAGCGTTCGAGGACGTGCAGGCTCGAGATCGAGGTCCCGAGAAGCTGGACCACGATGGAGAAGCCAACGTTGGCGTATACGGATGCCGCGGCGTGTCGGGGCGCCAGCACGAAGACCACTGCACAAGACGAGTGGAGCAGCGCGGTCGGGATGGCGTTGGCACCGGCGCCGAGCATGTCGAGCAGGCCGAGGTTGACGCCCTGCGTGGCGGCGCCGATCCAGAAGCCTGATCCGGCCAGCAAGGCGGCCGCGAACCACGGCAACTGCGCAGAGCAGCAGGCGTCCGGCCAGCCATGCGGCGCGACACGTCTTCGGCGCCGCGAGGATGTGAACGAGATGGCCGACTCGACTCTTCGTCGCTCGCGGCGCTCAGCTGAGACGCAGGAAGTAGGGCGATGACAGTCGCTAACGAGGAGGAACGCCACGCCCGCGGACTTCGTGGCGAAGGACCCGGCGACGTCGAGCTGTCCAGCGTGTTGCGCAACGAGCTCGAAGCAGAGGCCTCGTGGCTTTGGCCACGATGCCGAAGGCGACGCCCGCGGCGAATACGCCGCCGCCCCATGCGACCAGCGTCGGCAGTTCGAGGCGTCTGGCAAGACCCGACGGTGACCGGAGCCCGAACTCGCGTGGAGCTGCGTTTTCGCGGCCGGACACGATGCCATCGCCGGCGTCGCGCGGTGCCGCGAGGACTATCGTGAGCAGGCCGAGGGCGACAACCGTCAGCGTCGCGGGCAGGAACGGGACGAGGTTGTTGCGGGTGAAGGGATGCACGTTCTCGCTCCACCCGAAGGGCGTGGCCCAGGCCAGCCAACGTGTCCCGGATCCGGAGTCTGCGATCATGCGGAGAACGAAGCTCGCTGCGATGACCACGACTCCGATGCCGACAGCGACACGTCGCGTCTTGCCCATCTGCGCCGTCACTGCGCCGACCGCCGCGAACACGGCCGCAGGCACGGCGATGCTCGCCGCGTAGACGACGCTGTCGCCGGCGCCGAACCCGATGTGGCCGTCGCGGCCGGCGAGCCATGTGAAGATCGAAACCGCCGCAGCGACGACTCCAATCGCCGCCCCGAGACCGATGAGGGTTGCCGCGGTCGTGCGGGTCGCTCCAGTGTTGCCGGCGAGCACGATCTGCCAGCGCCCCGCGTCCTCCTCCCCCCGCAGGAGCCGGGTCGCGGCCAGCAGGCTCCAGAGCGCGGCGATCGTTGTGAGGAACACGAAGAGCTTGTAGACGGTGTAGCCACCGACGGTTTCGAGCGAGGTCACGGGCCCGAGGAGGACGGCCAGCCCGGAGTCGCGCCCGGTCGACACCGCGAGCTCGTGGCGGCTGGCGGCCGACGGGAACGACGAGACGTACGACGACGCGGTTACCGCAACCGTGGCGCCGAACGTGTAGGCCGCACGCGATGGCCCGGTCCGCACTTGACGGGAACGTGCGGCGGGCGATCGCGGCGTCGGCGCCCGCACCGTGTCGTTCGGTGCCGACCACCAACTCCACCGGCGTCGGGCGGGTGAGCGTCGCGGCCATGATGCGGCCGCGAGGTCAGCCGCGTCGTCTCCGTAGAGCGAGAGGAAGAGCTCCTCGAGCGACGACTCACGCGTCCGGACCTGGGTGACTCCGGCCTGCACGAGGACTGCCATCACCGCCTGCATCGATCCGGTGACGTCACATTCGAGCGTATGGTCCGAGACCGTGGCATTGGCGACACCCTCGACGCCCGATACGTCGGGGACATCGCCGGCGAACGTCGCCTGGACCCGCACGGATGCCGCACTCCGGATCGATTGCATGGCGCCGGTTTGGATGATGCGACCGGTGTGCAGCATGGCGACCCGGTCGCAGACGGCATCGACCTCGCTCAAGATGTGGGACGACAGGAATACCGTCTGTCCGTGGTCACGAGCTTCGAGCACGCACGCTCGGAAGACCTGCTCCATGAGCGGATCGAGCCCCGTGGGGGTTCGTCGAAGACGAGCAGCTCCGCGGGCTGGCGAAGGCCGCGATCAGGAGCACCTTCTGGCGGTTGCCGTGACTGAGGGCACGGACCTTGCGGTCGGGCGTGAGGTCGAACCGCTCCACCAGCTCGTCGCGGTAGCGCCGTCGACCGACCCATGGATCGCGGCGAGGAAGCTCAGCACCTCTGCCCCGGTCAAAGAGGGCCACAGGTTGGCCTCACTCGGGACATACGCAAGTCGGCGATGGATCTCCGGTGCGTCGTGTACGACGTCCAGGCCGAAGATCTGCGCCGCACCCGCGGTCGGTCGGATCAACCCGAGGAGGAGGGCGATCGTGGTCGACTTCCCGGCGCCGTTCGGCCCGAGATAGCCGAACACCGTGCCGGACTCGATCTCGAGGTCCAGGTGCTCGAGCGCCACGGTGTGCCCGTACCGCTTGGAGAGTTGCTGCGTCCGCACTGCTGCCGCCACGTCGCTACCTCCTGAACGTCGCAAGGTCCATCCAGCACTCTGACGATTTACGATTCCGCGACGTGACAGCCGTCGAGTGTCACGTTTGAGAGGAGTCGATCGTCAAGCCTCCACCAACGAGATCGGAGGCCGATGATGAAGCTGTTCGTTGCCGGCGGCACCGGCGTGATCGCACGGCAGCTGGTGCCGCTGCTCTGCGAGGTCGGCGCCGACGTGGTCGTGATGACGCGGCCCGGTTCTCCGGCGGAGATCCCCGGCGTACGCGTCGTGACCGTGGACGTGCTCGATCGCGATGCCGTGCGCTCGGCGGTGCGCGACACCGCTCCCGACGTGATCGTGAACCTGCTCACCGCAATTCCCCGCAGCCTCGACTCTCGCCACGTCGCACGTGACATGGCGCTGACGAACCGGTTGCGGGTTGAAGGCACCACACATTTGGTGCAAGCCGCGGATGGTGCGCGCATCATCTCCGAAGGGCTGGCTTACGCATATCGACCCGACGAGGGCCGATCGCCGACGAGACCCGACCGCTCTGGAAGCACGCACCCCGGTCATATCGCCCTACCGTCGCCGCCCTCCTGGAACTCGAGCGCCTGACCAACGCAAGCGGGTGGCACTGTTCTGCGACTCGGGCACCTCTACGGTCCGGGCACGGCCTTCGCACCGGGTGGCGAGTTCGTCGAACGAGTCCGAGCGTGTCGCGCGGCCCAGGTGGGTATAGGAAAGGCGATGTTCTCCTTCGTCCACACCCACGACGTGGCGACGGCGATCACCGCCGCGCTCGACAAGGACGTGGCCGGCCCGTTCAACATCGTCGACGACACACCCGTGTACGTCCACGACTGGCTCCCGGAGCTCGCCCGCATCGTTGGCGCGCCGGCGCCGCGTCGCGTTCCCGTGCCGCTGGCTCGCCTCGTCGCGGGCGCGTGGGGCGTGGCGTTCATGAACCGCATCGTCGGCGCCGACAACAGTCGCGCTCGACTCTCACTGGACTGGCGCCCACGCTTCACGACGTGGCGCGATGGATTCGCGGCCGAGCTGACATCTCAGTCTGGCCATCCCGAGCCTCGGTGACAGGGTGACGGACATCGAGCGCGGCCGACGAGTTCCTCCGCCACCAGACGCGGCTCCTCGGCATCGCTTACCGATTGCTCGGCAGCATGTGGGACGCCGAGGACATCGTGTCGGAGGCAATGGTGCGTTGGCTACGGGTCGAGCACTCCGAGATCCGTGAACCGGCCGCCTTTCTCACCACGATGGTCACCCGCCTCGCCCTCGACCAGTTGACCTCGGCGCGCGTGACCCGGCAGAGCTACGTCGGACCCTGGCTCCCGGAGCCGATACTGACCGACATGTCGGTCCTCGGACCACTCGACTCGCTCGAAATGCGCGAGTCCGTCTCCGTCGCCACCCTCCACGTCCTGGAAGAGCTCACCCCGCCCGAGCGCGGCGTTTTTGTCCTGCGCGAGGCGTTCGACTTCCCCTTCGCCGAGATCGCCGAGATCCTCGACACCTCAGAGGCCGGCGCACGCCAACTGTTCCATCGTGCCCGACGCCACATCGCCGAGCATGGGCACCGATTCGACGCCGACCCGGTGGAGCACGCCACCCTCCTGGACGAGTTCCTACGTGCCGTGACGACCGGGGACCTCGACGACCTCGAGCATCTCCTGGCGGACCAGGCGGTCTCGTACAGCGACGGCGGCGGCAAGGTCCGCGCCGCGATCCGCCCTATCAACGGACGTGCCAACATCGTCAAGTTCTTCCGCGGCCTCATCCGGCGATTCGAGGTCGGCGAAATTCGACTGGTCGAGGCCAACGGACGAGCAGCCGCGGTCTTCAGCATCGGTCGGCACACCGAACTCCTGACGATCGAAGCCCACGATCACGCAATCCATGCCATCTACGGGATCGTCAATCCCGACAAGTTGACGTACGTCGAACAGCAAATCTCCCACCACACCTGATGCCACCGCCGAAGGCGGCGGTCACTCGACTCGAAAGGAGAACCACATGACCGACTTCGTGCTCGACATGACCATCATGCTGGCGACGCACGACGCCTTGCGACGAGACCTCGGGTATGCCGTGAACCTCCCGGCGTTCGTCTTCCCACCACCGAGCGGCCCGTACCGGATCGGCACCGTGACCCAATACTGGGTGGACGACGAACGCCGGGAGGTGTTCTCCACCCGACCGAGCGATCGTCGGGAACTGATGGTGCAGATCTGGTACCCGGCGCAGGACGTGCCGTCGGCGCCGCGGGCCCCGTACCTCCCGGAAGCCGGAGGGGTGACGCCGGCGCTCGCGGCCTTCCTCGGCGTGCCGCCGTCGACCATCGCTCCCCTCGCGTGGATCACCACGAACGCAGTCGAGGGTGCGCCGATCGCGAACGACGGAACGGTCTTTCCGGTGCTGATCATGTTGGTGGGGATCAAGGGCAGCTACCGCCAGATCCAGACGTTCCAGGTCGAGGAGCTGGTGTCGCACGGCTATGTCGTGGCCGCCATCGACCAGCCCTACTCCGTCGCGATGGTCGTGTATCCCGACGGCCATCGTGTGGCCTACGACGACCGATGGCAACCGCCGCACAGTGCGTTCATGGACGCGCACATTCCCCATCTCGCGCGCGACGTGAGCTTCACGCTCGATCAGCTCGCAACTCTCACTCACGCCGACCCGAATGGCATTCTCACCGGACGACTCGACCTCGAGCATGTGGGCCTCGTCGGTCATTCGATGGGCGCCGTCGTCGGCGCCGAGGCGTGCCGCATCGATGCGCGGGTGCGTGCCGGGCTGCTCGAGGAGGCGTTCATGCCCGCAGACGTCGTGCACGACGGCTTGGCGCAACCGGTCATGTTCGTCGCTCGCCCTGGCGACAGCATGCGACTCGAGCGAGCGGCGGCCGGCGGCTGGACCGAGGCCGACATCAACGAGACGCTGGGCACGATGCGGACCGTGTACGAACACTTGCCCGGCGACGGCTACTTCGTGCAGATCCCCGGGAGCTTCCACCTGGATATGACCGACGCCCCATTCCTCTCGACGTTGGTGGCGTGGCCCGGTCTCACCGGGCCGATGGGCGCCGATCGCGCGCACCGGATCATCAACGCCTATTCGCTCGCGTTCTTCGATCGCGAGCTCCGACACGAGCGCGCGCCACTACTCGACGGGCCACCCCAGCCGTTCCCCGAGGTGATCTTCGAGTCCCGCCGCTGAACCCGGCCGTCACCGAACCGCGACCCTCAGGCCGGCGTCCCAACCCGGCGCTCGCCCACCCGACGGCGGGCGGAGCCCGTCGGTGTCGACGCCCGCACGCGCCAGCAGCCACGACACGAACGAGTTCGAGTTCCACATCTCCCCCGCGCCCAACTCGTCACGCCCCCAGGTGCAGAGCGGGAACTCGGGAACCAGCGCGAGGATCCGCTCCGCCACCTCAGCATCACCGCTCACGCACACGGGGCCATCCAGTCGTGACGGCACCTTGGGAACTGGGCCATCCGCCCAACAACGCACCTCGTAGCGAAACACGCGTGACCAGTCCAGGAACCGCGTGCCCACCGGACCCTCGGCAATGACTCCTCGATCACCGTCCTGCACCGGCACTGCCACCTCGATCCTCGACGTCGTCCCGTTCACCTCCACCAGAAGCGCAGAGTGATACAGATCGCACGGAGGACGACGGTCCCGCGCCGCGACCACCGCCTCGTACAGCCGACCGCCCCAACGCACCGGTGCTCCGTGGGGGCCCGCACCCAACGGGACCCAGAACAAGTCGACACGCCCGTCGGTCAACCTCATTTCAGGGCCGCCTCACGGACCTCGTCCCGCATGATCTGGTTGAACCGCGGTCGCTCCTCCACGTTGGGGAGATGCGCCGAGTGCTCGAACCAGACGAGCTGCTTCGATGGCGCACGCAGCGCCTCGAAGTAACGAGCGGAGAGGACCGACGGAACCTCCCAATCATGCCGTCCCTCCATGAAGAAGACCGGTACCCGCATGTCGGGCACCTGCTCGAACAAGTTGACCTCGAGGAGTTGCGGCCACAGCGCCCGCATGGAACCGAAGACGCCGCGGAGGAAGTTCACGCGGTCGCGCCACGTGTACTCCGAGGAGAAGAGCACGCTCCGGAGCAGCACTCCCATGGCGCCGCGGCGGCTGGCTCGAACCTCACCACCGAACCTCGCCACGTAGGCGCGCTCGGTCATCGTCTTTCGCCGCCAGTCGCCAGAATACGGAGGCGGGCCGATCTGTTCGAGCGATCGGACGGCTCGCCGATGGTGGCGTCGTCGTGCTTCCTTGAGCACCCATTCGTACGAGAGTGCTTCGCCTTCGGCCATGTTGGCGACCTGCCCGATGCCCACGTAGCACGAGTACAGCTCCGGCGACCGTGCCACCGTCAGCGCGCCGATCGCGCTGCCCCAGGAGTGACCGACGAGCACCAACCGCTCCTTCGCGAACTTCTGCAGGAGGTACTGGGACAGTTGTCGGGTGTCCTCGACGAACTGGTCGATGTTCATCGCGCCCGTGTCTCGGATCGCGGCATACGACTTACCCGCGCCGGCTGGTCCCAGTTGACGACCGTGAAGTACCGCTCGAGCTCTCGCATGTTGCGGCGGTTCAAAGCCAATTGCGACGTGCCGGGACCACCATGGAGGTAGAGCAGAATCGGGTTCGAGAGATTTTCCGAGCGCTCCAGCACCCACTGATCAGCTCCGCCGATCCTGACGCGTTCCAGCGTGTCCGCTTGCATCCCCTCGACCGCCTTCGGCCCTCCGTGGCGTGAACCACCGGCTGGACCGTGACCAGACGCGACCACTCACCGGAATGACATACCCATCAATGACACCCGGGCCAACCCAGAAGTCCACCGAGGCGCAGCCACGCGCCCTCGTTGGACATGAGAGACTGGATGTCGGGTCGGCTCCGAGTGCAACGTGCCGGATTGCGAGCTCTTCTCAAGCTGCGATCAGGGGCTGTCGCATCACGATACGAGCGGACGTCATCGTGGTAAGCAGCGCGAGCACGACCGCGGTGGAGACGACGCCGCCGTAGACGAGCGGCGGGATCACCGGAGCAGTGCGGCCGGTGAGCCCGTGGCTGAACGATCCAACGGTGGCGACAGCAATCGCCGTCGCGATGCCAACCGCGGTGATGGTGGCGAACCCGACTTCCAGGTAGAGCTCGTGGCGAACCTGCGATCGGGTGGCGCCGTTGAGGCGAAGCACGGTGAGCTCCCCCGTTCGCATCGAGATCATCATGGCGATCGTGTTCACGAGCGCGATCGCGGTGAACGCGATCACGAGGGCGATCGCCAGCCACCGGGCTTGCGCGTCTTCATTGTGCTGTTCCGCTCGCATCGCTTCGGCTCGGTGTGCGTCGACGACGTGGAGCATCGGGAAACCATCGATTGCTCGGCGAAGCGCCGCGCTCCGCATCGGACCCCGAACGAGGACCGCATCGGCGAGGGGGTGATCGACGTGGTGATGCAGGAGATCGAACGGAAGTGTGACGTCGCCGAAGCCCAGTCGACGGGTGTAGGTGAACGCGAGAGTCGCACTCGTCTTGGCGCCGTCGCCGAGTGTCACTTCGACGCGGTCCCCGACACGGACGCCGTGTCCGGCTGCCGCGTGCTCGCTGAGTCCCAACGTTCCGTCTTTGAAGCCGCCGAGGTCACCGGCGACGACGCCGAGGTCGAGCACTCGTCGGGTGGCGGGGCCGGGAGTAACGCCCTGCGCGGGATATCGATCCCGTCCGATCCACACGGTCGAATGATCGATCTCTGTCACCGCCGCGCGGTCCGAGACCTCATGCACGCGCTCGGCGGCGGCGCGCGGCACTCCGTCGCCGTCGGACACGATGGTCGAACCTGCTCTCGTCCCGTCCCGGACTTGAGCCGCTGCAGCCGCGTCGAGGGTGAGCGTGCTGCACACGATGGTCAGGGTCATGGCGATCGCGAGGGTCATCGGCGTCACGATCCCAGCCAGCCGTGAGCGGTGCACGTGGGCGTTGATCCGAGCGAGGGGTCCGACGCGGCGGCACACGCCCTGCATGAGAAATCCCGACACCGAGCTGACCGTCGCGATGACAACTGGGCCGAGCAGCGCCACCGCGATGGCCCCGACGATGGGGACGAGCATCGTGACGGGCATCGCCGCAGGTTCGGTGTCGAGCCCTCGGAGCGCGAGCACGAGACCCGCGCATCCGACCGCGGCTGCGACCCCGAGCACCAGCCGTCCCCGTGACGCGTACGGCGGTCCGATCGCAGCATCGGTGAGCGCCTCGGCCGGCGGAATTCGCGCCGTCCGCCTCCCGCCGATCCGCGCCGCGATCCAGGTGCCGAGCATCACGAGGACGGCGGCGGCGAGAACGACGACCGGCGTTCCTGAACGTTCGATCGTCGCCGGCATCGATCCGTGGTCGACGAGCTGGTCGTACAACACGCGGCCGACGAAGAGGCCGAGGGTGGCGCCGGGGACTGCGGCGATCAGGGATACCAACACCAGCTCGTGCGCGACCAGCCGTTGCACCTGGCGGGGCGACGCCCCGAGCACGCGGAGCACGGCGATCTCGTGTCGTCGCTGATCGGTCGCGAGGGCAACCGTACCGACGACGACGAGCAAAGCAACGAGCAGCGCGGTACCTGCGAGCGCCCCTCCGATGCTCATGAGCGTGACACGCCCCGCGGCGGCGTCCGGGAACTCGGCGACGCCGCGGTCGCTCCCACTGCGAACCTTCACTCCCGTCCCTGACAGCGCGTGATCGATCGATTGCGTGAGCGTCGTCGCAGCGACTCTTGGCTCGGCCATGACGCCGAGCGCGGTGACCTGGCCGTCGTGGCCTGCGAGTCGGCGAGCCTCCTCGTCGTCGAAGAACAGGTTGGTTTGATGGGCGGGGTTCACGCCGTCAGGTTCGGCGAGACCGACGACGCGATACCTGGCCGGCGCGCCAGTCGATTGCACCATGACGGCGCTCCCCGGACTGATCCCGGCGCGATCGGCAGCGGCGAAATCCAGAACGATCTCATCGGGTGCTCGGGGTGCGCGACCATCGCGGATTGCGTACGGCGTGAGGGAGGCCGATCCCCAGCCGTGTCCGAGCTGCTCGATGCCCGGGTCGCGGTTCAGCGGTCGCCCACCGTGGGCGAACGCGCGGGCCGGGAAGGTCACCTCGCGGACCACGCGGGCGACCCCGTCGAGCGCGGCGACCCGAGACCAAATGGATTCGTCGAGCCACACCCGCTCAGCCAAGGGCTTCGACTTGTCCTTCTCCTTGCCGTGCTTTTCGGTCACCCAGTGGATGTTCTGATCGGCGGTCACGACGGCGTCGGCGCCGGCGTACCGCTCCGTGGCGACCGCGCCGCGCAGCCCGGTTTCGAGGAGCAACCCGCACGCCGACACGACAACTGCCGCGCAGAACAGCGCACAGAACGAGCCGATGAACGCGGCCCTTCGGCTGCGCATCGACCGCCGCGCGAGCCACAGCATCAGCGCGCGCCGGCGAGGGTGAGAAAGTTCTCGGACACCGCCGCCGGCGTCGGCTGCTCGAGCGTCCCGACGATTCCGCCGTCGGCGAGAAACACCACGGCGTCCGCTCGTCCCGCAGCCACCGGATCGTGCGTCACCATCAGCACCGCCTGTCCCGCTCCGACGGCCGCTCGCAACAGGTCGAGGATTTCGCCGGCTGTCGCGATGTCCAGCGCTCCGGTCGGCTCGTCGGCCAGCACGACATCGGGTCGACCGATCAGCGCACGGGCCAGCGCGACGCGTTGCTGCTGGCCACCCGACATCTCCGCCGGCCGGTTGGACAGCACTGCCGCGATCCGAAGCTCATCAGCCAGCGCGCGCAGCGCTCCTTCTTCGACCCGCCTCCCGTCGAGACGCGCCGGCAGCTCGATGTTCTGCTTTGCGGTGAGTCCAGGCAACAAGTTGAAGGACTGGAAGACGAAGCCGAGCCGGTCGCGTCGCAGCCGGGTCAACGCGGTCTCGCCGAGGTCAGTGAGCTCGGTCGGCCCGAGCCGAATCGACCCCCGGTCCGGGCGCACGAGGCCGGCTGCGCACTGCAGCAGTGTGCTCTTTCCTGATCCGGACGGCCCCATCACCGCGATGAACTGACCGTCGTTGATGCTCAACGAGACGTCGGTCAGCGCCGCGACTCCACCACCACCGCGACCGTAGGTCTTTCCGACATTGACGAGCGCGAGCGCGGGGCCGCGATGTGCCGTCGAGTCGGTCGGGCGATGACGTCGGAACATGGTTCACGACCGCCGAGCTTTGGAGGCCGCGGGGATTGCCGCGTGTGGCGCATACGCGCGGGTGCCGAGCTCGTCGAGCATGTACTTGAAGGTCTCGTACGCGATCTTCGGTGTGTAGTCGTCGTGCAGAATCCCAAATTGGTGGAAGAGGTCGGGCTTCGCACTGTCGGCGTCACGCAGCCCGAACAGCATGTAGTGCGTGACGTTCACCTCGACCGCGACGCCGTGCACGGCCCGGACGATCGTGGCGATGACCTCGGACTGGCGTTGTTCGGTTCGTGTGAGCTTGATGAAGGGATTGGTCCCGGTCGGCCACCCGTTCTCGGTGATGCGGATCGGAACCGTGGTGGGAAGACCGATTCTCGCAAGGTCGCGCTCACGGAGGTCGCGCAGCAATTGTCGGACGTGTCTTTCGATCGCTTCGAGGTCGAGTGGCTCCTCGAACACGTCGACATAGAAGTTGTGCCCGACGAAGTCGACAGAGTCGATGAACGCGGACCCACCTCGTGCCGCGAGATCGTCCCAGAAGGTCGGCAGCGTGACGGCGCTCTGCGGCACCGATCCGAATCCGATGTCCATCGGCAGGTTGAGCCGGCGCGCTTCGTCTTTGGCTGCGAGGACACCGCGCACGAGCGCGTCGATCACGAAGGGTCTCGAGCCATCCATGAACGACAGGTTCGGCTCATTGGTGATCTGCAGCGATCGCAGGTCGGTTCCGAACTGCCTGACGATGGTTCGGACGAGGGTGTCCCAACGGCCGAGGTCGAAGCTGGATTCGCGCAGGCAACCAAGCGTTGCGTGGCCGAGCAGTCCATGCGACCGGTACCGCTCGGCGAGATTCAGGACCGCCTGCTCACCGCCCGGCTCCATGTCCACGAGGTAGGTCCGCGGGACGACGTCGGCGCCGAGGTCCGCCAGTGCGACGGCAACGAGGTCGAAGTCGTCGGCGGGACCGACGGCGAGCCCGTCGGGGGTACCGGCCGCGCTCAGCGGGTAGACGCCGAACTCGAGTCCTCGGCTCGACGTCTGGCTGCCCGTCATCGAACCAGGCTCGGCAGGAGCGTCATGCCGGCGCCCATGACTTCGGGCGCGACTCCGAACTTGCCCGCCAGGTACTCGTCGGTCCGGTGCTTCAGCGTGCCGAGCGCGGCAATGAATGGCTCGCCGCCTTGGGACGTGCGGCGAACGCCCGCGGCGACCAGCGCGTCCAGCTCGGGCGCTCCGGTCCCGACCATGACGTTGACCGGAAGATCGACCGCCTTCGTGATCGTTGCGAGGGTGGCGCAATCGAGCAGTCCGGGCAGGAACAACCCGTCGACGCCCGCGACCCTGTAGGCCTTCGCTCGTTCGAGTACGGCCTCGCGACGATCTTCCGGAGCGATGTTGGCGCCGAAGTACACGTCGCAACGCGCGTTGATGAACAACGGAACGTCGGCAGCCACCGCCGCGCGGCGCGCGGCGGCAAGCCGCGATGACTGCTCGTCGACGGCGAACAGCTCGCCGGGCCTTCCCGGGACACTGTCTTCGATGTTCACCCCGACCGCTCCGGTCTCGATGATTGCGGTGACGGATCGACAGACGTCGTGAGCGGTCGCTCCCCTTCCTGCCTCGATGTCGACCGTGACCGGGACATCAACCGCGTCGACGATCGACGCGGCGACCGCACAGACCGTCTCCCACGGGATCTGCTCGCCGTCGGGATAGCCGTGCGCGAGCGCGAGACCGAAGCTGGTGGTCCCGATCGCAGGTGCTCCGGCGGCGGACAGCGATCGCGCCGACGTCGCATCCCACGCGTTGACGATCTGCAGAACCTGGCCGGTCGAATGCATCGACCGGAACCGCTCGCAGCTCTCAACGTGTTGGTTCTTCGAGAGTGGTGTCATGGATCTCTCCTTTGCAGTGGCCGTGGAGCCGATCTTGAAGTCGGCACGACTCGCGGGGTCGGTAGTGACCAGTACCAAGAACACGACGAGATCGCGCGGGAACTCGAAGAGATGTTCACGACCGAGCGTGACGGCGCGGGCGGACTCACCCTCGACCAATGCGACGAGCACCTCGACGTGTTGCCGTTCGCGTCGCGTTCGCGCCCCGATCGGACCGGTGTCGCGCTCGGACCGCCGCTCGGTTGCAGTCGCGTGCTTGCGTGTGCTGCGCCAGCGCCACGCTGGCATGGCCGAGGGCGAAGTCCGGGTCGTCGCGCACGGCGTCTTCGAACGCACGTTGCGCGAGGAGAACGTCGTGGGCGAGGAGGTGTGCAACGCCTCTGCGGTAGAGCCGGGCGGCTGCAGGCGTCGTCGTCAGGGCGAAGCCGTCGCCGTCAACCGAACTGGGGACGTCGCTAAGTGAGGTGGCGGACCGGTGAGTCAAAGCATCCCTCGAGTCCTTGGAGTCGACGTGGTGCAAATCGATTGTGCGTTGATGGCCTGCCCGGCCGCTGTCTCGTCGCTGTCCGAGTGAGTTTCGGCGCATCCATGGGTAACTTGGGAAGAGTGGACTTCGGCATCCTCGGACCGCTTCGAGTGCGCGACGACCAGCACGACGTGCCGGTGCGTGGCTCCACGCAGCGCACGTTGCTCGCAGCGCTCCTCGTGCACCGCGGTGAGGTGCTGAGCACGGACCGTCTCGTCGAGATCCTGTGGGGCGCCGCTCTACCGCGGGATCCGTCGAACGCGTTGCAGTCCGCAGTGTCAAAGCTGCGGCGGCTGCTCGGCGACAGCTCTCAGCTGCTGCGTACCGAGGCGACGGGCTACGTGTTCGACGTCGGCGCAGAACAGCTCGACGCGGCGAGATTCGAGGTGGGTGTGCGCGCGGGTCGTGAGGTACTCGCAGCCGGTGATGCGGCGGAGGCCTCAGTGTTGCTCAGTGGGGCGCTCGCACTTTGGCGCGGTGCGGTCTTGGCTGACTTCGCCGATCGCGACTTTGCGCGGCTCGAGGCAATCCGTCTTGCGGAGATTCGTCTCGCCGCCGAGGAGGACCGGTTCGACGCCGAGCTGCTCCAAGGACATCAGACTGAGCTGGTGGGCGAGCTCGATTCGTTTGTCGAGCAACACCCACTCCGTGAGCGTCCCCGCGGCCAGCTGATGCTCGCCTTGTATCGGTGCGGACGCCAAGCCGACGCGCTCCGCGTCTACCAGGAGACCCGGCGGCTCCTTGCCGACGAGCTCGGCCTCAATCCGGGTCCCGAGCTTCGTCACCTCGAGTCGGCCGTCCTCGCGCAAGACCCCGGGCTCGAGCTGCACGAACCTGTCGCGCCGGAGCGTCCTCGTCGCCGAACGAACATCGGCGCGCCGCTGAGCAACTTCGTGGGGCGGGCGGACGATCTCGCCACGCTGCGCGAGCTGGCGGCGCGCCATCGGCTCGTGACCGTGATCGGCGCCGGTGGTGTGGGCAAGACCCGCTTGGCCGTCGAGCTCGCCACGCAGCTGACTCCGACGCTGCGGGATGGCGCGTGGTTCGTGGACCTTGCGCCGCTCATCGACGGCGGCGCTGTCGCCGCGGCGATCGCGGAGGCGCTGGGCCTTCCCGAGCTCGGCGCCGTCGGCGTCGAAGGCACCCTCCCCGTCCTCGATCGGCTCCTCGATTTCCTCGCCGGCAAGCGGATCCTCGTCGTCATCGACAACTGCGAGCACCTGGTGAGCGACGTTGCCCGCGTGGTCGACACGTTGCTCGGGGCGTGCCCGTCGCTCGGCATCGTGGCCACCAGCCGCGAAGCGCTGGGGGTGCCGGGGGAGGTCATCTGGTCGGCGCCGCCGTTGGACCTGCCGGACGCCGTCGAGCTGTTCGCAGCTCGCGCCGCTTCATCGCTGCCCGGCGTCTCCCTCATGGACGACTCCGAGCCGGTCATCACCGAGATCTGCCGGCGGCTCGACGGCGTCCCCCTCGCCATCGAGCTCGCCGCGGTACGGGTACGGACGTTGTCCGTGAACGAGCTCGTAAACCGGCTCGACGATCGCTTCCGCTTGCTGACGGGTGGCGCGCGCACCGCGATGCCTCGTCAGCAGACGCTGCGTGCAGTCGTTGACTGGAGCTACGAGCTTCTCTTCGAAGGCGAGCGCTGCTTGTTCGATCGACTGTCGGTGTTCCCCGGCGGGTTCTCGCTCGACGCCGCGGAACAGGTCTGCGCCGGTGGGCCGGTCGCAGCCGGCGACGTGGTCGACCTGCTCGCGCACCTCGTCGACAAGTCCCTGGTCGTTGCGGATCGCTCCGGTAACGCAACGCGTTATCGGCTGCTGCAGACTCTTGCCCTGTACGGCAACGAGCAGCTCATTGCCACTGGAGAAGTTGACCACGTCCGCGAGCGTCACGCCGACTACTTCGCACAGCTGTGCGCGCACAGCAGCGCCGCGTGGCTGGGCGACGATCAACGACGGTGGCTACGCCAGGTCGCTGCGGAGTGGAGCAACATCGCGGCCGCGTTCGAATGGGCGTTCAGTCGCGGGCACGCTGAGCGGGCCACCGCCATGGCGGGCGCGCTCGGCTGGTACTGGTGGCTCACCGGCCGCGTCACTGAGGGATCTGCTTGCCTCACCCGGGCGCTGTCGATCTCGGGTGACGTCGCGCCGGCCACCCGGGCGCGAGCACTGTGCTGGGCAGGGCAGCTGCAGGCGGACTTGGGCTTGAGCGAGGAGGCCGTCGCGTCGTACCGCGACACGGACGACCGCCAAGGGTTGGCGCTGGCGACCATGCTGTTCGGTCGCAGCCTCCTCGCCCGCGGCGACCTGATGCAGGCCGAGATCGTCCTCACCGACGCGTTCCACGAGTACGAGGGCCTGGCGGGCGAGCCGGCCGCCGCCACGACCGTGACCATCGGTGCCCACCTCGCGCTGTTGCACGGGGACCGCCAAGCGGCCGAGTCGCAACTGCGCGCCTGCGTAGCCGCCTTCACCGCGATTGGCGACGACTGGGCCACAGCCATCTGCCTCGAGGCCATCGCCTACCTCGCCGAACAGCGAGGCGACCCGGTCGACGCGGCCGAATCACTGCGCGCCGCGGGCGACATCGCGCGCGGACTCGGGTTGTGGGGGTTCGAAGCCCGCGTCCTCGCGCGCCTCGGCACGCTGGCTGCGGCGGACGAGCACTGGGACGAGGCCGACCGACTGCACCGCGAGGCGTTGCAACTCTCGCAGGAGCTCGGTTTCAAGGCCGGCGTCGCGCTCACCCTCAACGGCATCGCGTTCTCACGTCGATCGCGAGGCGAGCTCGAGCGCGCCGTCGCGTGCGCCGAAGACGCGCTCGAGATCTACGAGACGGCCGACCTGGCCGCCGGCGCCGCCGCGGCGCTGGGCACACTCGGCTTCGCGGCCGAGCAACGGGGCGACGCCACCACTGCACGCGAGTTCCATCTCGCCGGACTCGAGCAGGCCAGGCGCGTTCCCGGACCGCTGCCGGTGGCGGTCGCGTTGGCCGGGCTCGCCGGCGCCGCAGCAGCCGCCGGTGATGGGAACGGCGCCGCGCTGCTCCTCGGCGCAGCCGCGCGGCGACGCCAGTCGTCACCTTGGCCACCCCCGAGCCGATCGACGGACATCGACCGCACCTCGGCGAAGGCCTCCGCCCTGATCGGTGCAACGGCCTTTGAACGGGCGATTGCGCGCGGCGGCAACACGGCCCTCGAGGACTTGCTCCCCCGAAGCGGCGGGACGGGACGGCTGCACCCCCAATAGCCCTGTCTCCGGGCTGACTCGGTGACGCGAGCGAGCAGCCAGACCGCGGACAGGACCGTGCCGGAGGGTGGGTGGATCCCGCACCGAGCGGGCGCCCACCCAGGAGTCGTTCAATGTCCCAGCGCTTGTTCAATCTCGGCCGCCGCTGCGCTCGCCACCCATTCCGGGTTCTCGGGTTGTGGCTGGTCGCCGCGATCGTCATCTTCGGTCTCCAGGGTGCCGTCGGCGGACCGTTCAACGACAACTTCCGGGTCCCAGGCGTCGAGTCCCAGACTGCGGCTGACATCCTGAGCGCACGCTTTCCTTCACACGCCGGGGTCAGCGGACGGGTCGTCTTCCACTCGACCAGCCGCCCGCTCACCGATCGCGACGCACATACGGCCGTCACCAGGACCCGCCGGGCGTTGCTGGGTGGGCACGACGTCATCGCCGTCTCGAATCCGTTCGACGCCGCGACTCACGCGATGACCGCAGACGCTCGCACCGCTTATGTCGACGTTGACTATTCCGTGCGGACTCTCAACCCCACCCACGCCGCCGACGCGCAGCACGCCGTCGCGATCGCGCGCCGCGCCGGTGTGCAGACGGAGATCAGCGGCTCGATCATGAATGCCGCACAGAACGCGCCCGGCTCTGAGGCGCTCGGCCTGGCCATTGCGCTCGTCATCCTGCTGATCGCGTTCGGATCGGCGGTCGCGGTGGGCATCCCCCTCGCGACCGCGGTCATCGGCATCCTGATCGGCGCTGCCAGCATCGGCCTGCTCGCCGGGTTCGCCGACGTGCCGTCGGTCTCCGGTCTGCTCGGCGCCATGATCGGGCTGGGTGTCGGCATCGACTACGCGCTCTTCGTCGTCACGCGCCATCGCCAGCATTTGCGCTCCGGAGCGAGCGTCATCGACGCGGCCGGCGCCGCCACCGCAACCGCCGGCCACGCGGTCCTGTTCGCCGGCGGCACCGTCGTCATTGCCATTCTCGGGCTCGCAATCGCGGACCTTCCTCAGGTCACGATGATGGGGGCCGCGATCGCGATCATCGTGATCATCGCGATGATCGCCGCGGTGACCCTGCTCCCGGCGTTGCTCGGTCTGGCCGGCACGAGAATCGACAAGCTGTCGATCCATCGCCGCTCGCATGTGACGAAGTCCGCAGGCGAGACACTGTCTGGACGTTGGGCACATCACGTCGCTCGGCACCCGATCCGCTATGCGGCCGTCAGCCTCGTCGCCTTGTGTGCGATCGCTCTCCCCGTGTCTCAGATGCGCATCGGGATCGCGGACGACAGCAACGCGGCAACGACCACGACTCAGCGCAAGGCCTACGACCTGCTCACGTCCGGCTTCGGCAAGGGGTTCAACGGTCCGATCGTCGCCGTCGTCCAGGCCCCGACATCAGGTGACCGGATCGCGGCAACCCGGTTGCACGACGCGCTGGAATCGGATCCCGGCGTCGCCGCGGTGACACCACCACAGCTCAACCGAGCGGGTGACACCGCGATTCTGAAGATGGAGCCAACGACGTCTCCACAGGATGCCGCGACCGACGCACTCGTCCGTCATCTCCGAGCCGATGTTCTCCCCCGGGCGATGCAAGGCACCGGCGCCCACGCGGCGCTCACCGGACAAGCGATGGTCAGCGACCTCACGCATAGGATCTCGGGCCGGCTGCCGCTGTTCATCGGGGCGGTCATCGCGCTTTCGTTCATGTTGTTGACGATCGTGTTCCGATCCGTACTCGTTCCGCTCAAGGCCGCACTCATGAACCTGCTGTCCATCGGCGCCGCGTACGGCGTTGTCGTCACCGTCTTTCAATGGGGATGGGCCAAGGGTCTCATCGGACTCGAGCACACGATCCCGATCAATCCCTTCGTCCCGATGATCATGTTCGCCATCCTCTTCGGACTCTCCATGGACTACGAGGTGTTCCTCCTGTCACGAGTGCGCGAAGAGTTCGTACGCACTGGCGACAGTCACACCTCGGTCGTCGACGGACTCTCGAGCACGGCACGCGTCATCACCTCCGCGGCGTTGATCATGATCAGTGTCTTCGGCGCGTTCATCCTCGGCGACAACGTCACCATCAAGATGTTCGGCGTCGGACTGTCGATCGCCGTCCTCCTCGATGCGACGCTGGTGCGGCTCGTGCTCGTGCCAGCCACCATGAGCCTCCTCGGCTCGGCGAACTGGTGGCTCCCCCACTGGCTCGACCGCCTCCTGCCCAACCTCGACTTCGAGGGTGGAGACTTTGCCGAGCCGCCATCGAAGCCCTCGCGCGATCTCGAACCTGCGGCCGATGCCGCGTGACCACACGCTCGTTGATGAGAGCAAGCAGGGGGAGGTACGACATGTCTGAACGGTCACGAGTGGCGCTCGTCGAAGTCACGGTCGGGACGAGCGATGACGGTCCGTACGGGATCGCGCCCGGCCCCGACGGTTCGATCTACTTCACGTTGGTGCACGCCGGCGCGATCGGGACGCGTGACGGCCGACGGCAGGGTGCAGCGGATCCCGCTCGCCGCGGCCGACAGCGCGCCGATGGTCATCACGAGAGGCCCGGACCGTGCGCTGTGGTTCACCGAGAACCACGCGAGCGCGATCGGCCGGCTCGGTTTCGATGGAGCCGTCGACTCGTTCGCAACTCCGACCACATCAGCAGGCCCGTTCGGCATCACACGTGGACCGGACGGCGCGCTGTGGTTCACGGAGGGAACGGTCGATGCGGTCGGACGCGTCGACCCGATCACACGTGAGATCGCGGAACACCCGATTCCCATCGGTGACGGCTTTCCCGCGGCAATCACGACCGGAACGGATGGCGCGCTCTGGTTCGCGCTGAACCAGGGCAATGCCATTGGCCGGATGACCGTCGACGGCGCGGTCGACACCTTCGCCCTCCCCACGCCGGCAACCGCGCCGGTCGGAATCACCACCGGGCCGGACGGAGCAGTGTGGTTCGTCGGCATCGGTGCCAGCATCATCGGACGGATCGACCGCAACGGCCGAGTCACCGAGCACCAGCTCGAACCCGACACGCGGCCCCACACGATCGTGAGCGGCAACCGCGACGACCTGTGGTTCACCGAGTGGGGCGCCAACCGCATCGGACACATCGATGCACTCGGCGCCATGACCGAGATCGATCTGCCCACCCCAGAATCCGAACCCCACGGCATCGCACTCGGGACGGACGGTCGCGTCTGGGTCGCGCTCGAGATCGGTCGCCTCGCCATCCTGCATCCGAAGTGACGATGAGCTCGCCGATCACCAAATAGTGCGCCCATCGCAAGGCCTGCGAAGCGATCTGCCTTCGCAGAGTGAGATGATCGGCGAGGTAGGCACACCGGTGAGATGCTCAATGGAAAACGTCGCCGGTCGAATCCAACGACCCGCCTCTGCATCCCGCGGAGCTGCATCGCCGAGGGAGATGGCCGTAAGGAAGTAGGAAGTACGTCGCGTCGATCTGCGACGACAGGAGCAGACATGGATGGACTCGAGAGTTGGTTCCTCTCCGTTCCCGGCCAAACGCACGACATCGAAGTCCATTCGCTCCTGCCGGCTTCCGGCCTCACCGCAAAGCTGCCAATAGTGCTTTGGCTCCACGGCGCCGGCTCCTCGGCCGACTCGCTCGATCTCCACGTAGACGGCATTCGCCAACGATGGGACTCTGGCGTCGCTCCTCCGGCGGTCCTCTCGTGTGCGTCGACTCCCACGGGAGGGGGCTTCTACTCCAACACTCCGAGCGGACCCTGGGAGACCGTCGTGAGCGAAACGCTCCGCATCGCTACCGGCGTCCGGTATCGCGCCGATGCTGATCGCGTCGCGCTGTTCGGTGCGTCGATGGGCGGCTACGGCGCCCTCAAGATCCTGTTCGCTTCCCCGCGGAGCTACCTCGGCGCCGTCGCGATCTCCCCCGCGATCTTTCCAGGCGAGAGCTCGGATGAGGTGTCACGACCACACCGCGAGTCGATTCTGGGCGACCTGTTCCGGCTGCTCGAACGCAATCCCCGGGAAGGAGTCTCGTCACGGCTCCGAGAGAACGCCGACGCGATTCGATCAGCGGGCCGGGCACTCTTCCTGGGCGTCGGCGATCGGGACGAATTCTTGCTCGCTGACGGGGCCGAACACCTTCACCGCCAGCTCCTGGAATCGGAGATCGCCCACCATTACGTTCGCTGGCGCGGCGCGACCCACGCCGGGCCCACGACGACCGGGCTCGTCGAAGCGGGCCTCGACTTTCTCGGAGAAGTCCTCGCCTAATGGCTTGAACATGCTGGTGAGCGATGCCCAATCGGCAGCTCGCTCGGTGGGTGAACCTTCGAAACGACCTATGCGCTCACTCCCCGCGAAGTGAGAGGGACGGCGGGAGCTCGTCTGCCGCGCCGAGGTGACGCAGCTTGTCGGGGTTGACGATCGAGTTGATGCCCTGGATCTGACCGTCGGCGATGTCGAGCGACATCGCGAACAAGACGTGGTCCTGCGCATCGAGACCCAAGGCACCAGGGTGGCCGTTCACTTCGACGGGTCGGATCGTGAAGCCCTCGATGTCGCTGACGGTCTGCATGGTGCGCAACAACGCCCGCGCCACCGGACGGCGCCCGAACATCGGGCGTGCCAACGCTCGCGCCTTGCCGCCACCGTCTCCGTGGAGCGCGACGTCGTGCGCGAGCAAGGCCTCGAGCCCCTCGAGGTCCCCGGTCTGGGTCGCGGTCAGGAACATGCGCGCCAGGTCGAACTGCTCCTGGCGTGACGCCTCGAACCGCGGCCGGTCCTGCTCGACGTGTCGACGCGCCCGCACCGCGAGCTGCCGGCAGGCGACCTCGCTCTTGCCGACGATCTCGGCGATCGCGTCGTAGTCGTAGTCGAACACTTCGCGCAGGAGGAACACCGCCCGTTGTTCCGGCGACAACCGCTCCAGCAGCACGAGAAACGCCAGCGACAACGAGTCCGACATCTCCGCGTGGACCGCGGGATCGTCCGCACCACCGGTCACCACCGGCTCGGGCAGCCATTCACCCACGTACGTCTCGCGCCGCACCTGCGCCGAACGCAGCCGGTCGATGCCGAGTCGGGTGACCACCGTCGCGAGGTACGCCTCCGGCACCTCAATCACCTCGCCGGACTTGAGCACCCGGTGCAACCGCAGGAGCGCCTCCTGCACCACGTCCTCGGCTTCGCTCACACTGCCGAGCATCCGGTAGGCGATCGCGAACGCCCGCGGCCGCAGCTCGTCCAACAGCTCCGCCATGTCAGCTCAACCCCTCGACGAAGCCCTGCCGCCAGCTCGGGTAGCGCGGCAGCCACCCCAGCTCGCGCTTGGCCTTGTCGTTCGACGCGCCGCGGATCTCGGTCATCGCCATCACGGCCACCTCACCAGCCGCGATCCTTCCGACCCAACGCGGCACGCGCCATGGTCGCTTCGCGCCGACCGCAGCTGCGAGCACCGGGAGGAACTCGGAGACCGGCGCGGGGTCGTCGTCGACGACGTTGTAGATACCGGCGGGACCGCCTTCGATCGCGGCGACGGTCGCAGTGGCTGCGTCAACGATGTGGATGAACGACCAGATGCCCGTGCCCGGGCCGACGATCGGAAACTGGCGCTTGCGGAGCATCTCGACCTGGCTGCCGGGTGGGTCGAGCGCGACCGAGGTACCCGGTCCGTAGAACCAGCCGTACCGGAGCACGAGACCGTCGGTCCAGTACGCACCCGTGACCGCGGCCTCGAGGTGACGGATCGCGGAGAACCCGTCACGCATCGCCGCCGGCGGATCGGTCTCGAGCGGGTCCTCCTCGCGCTTGATCGGGCCACCGATGCGGGCGTACGGCATGCCCGCGTTGCTCTGCGCGACGAACCGTTTCACGCCCACCGCCTGGCCCGCTGACAACAGATGGGAGGTGCCCTCGGTGCGCAACCGGTTGGTGAGCGCGAACTCGCGATCAAAGTGCCGCATGTTGATCGCCGCCGGGATCGCCGTGAGCTCGTGCACGATCACGTCGGGCGCAGTCTCACCGACCGCCCGCCCGACCGCATCTGCGTCCAGTGCGTCGGCGACCACTGCTTCAGCACCGAGACACCGGATCTGGTCGCGCTTGAATTCCGTCCGCGTCATGCCGACGACGTCGTGACCGTTGTCTACCAACATCGGCACCAGCACCCGGCCGATCGCACCAGTGGCACCGGCAACAAAAACCTTCATGGCGACTCCCTTCTTCTTGTGTACCCACTCAGACGGGCTGGCGACCGCGTCTGTGACACCTGCCGCGCCCATTCACGTGATTTCCGCCAGGCGTCGGAGGCAACGCAGCTGGGCCTGACGTTCGGCGAGCAGCTGCTCCCCCACCTCGCGGCGCGCCGCATCGACGAGGAGCGCCTTCGTCTCCGTGACTGCAGCACGAGGCGGCATGAGAAGCGTGCGCACCAGGTCGCGGACAGCTCGGTCCAGCTCGGCGATCGGCACGACCTCGTTGACCAGGCCGATGCGCTCCGCCTCAGCGGCATCGACCGAGCGCCCGGTGACACACATCTCGAGCGCACGCGAGTACCCCACCAACGCGGGCAGCGCGGCGGTGCCGCCGAGGTCAGGGACGAGACCGAGCGACGTCTCGGCCATCGCGAGCTCGGCATCGTCAGCGGCAATGCGCAAGTCGCACGCGAGCGCGAGCTGGAACCCGGCCCCGACAGCATGGCCCTGGATCGCGGCCACGGAGATGATCTCGGGTCGGCGGAGCCACGAGAAGGCTTGCTGGAAGCGCGCCGCCGCGCGCTCGGCCTCGGTGGTGGGCGCGGCGACGAGGTCGAGGAACGTCGGCTGCCCCGACGCGTCTCCCGCCAGGAACGCACGATCCAAGCCGGTGGAGAACGACGACCCTTCACCCCGCACGACCACGACGCGCACCGAGCGGAGCAGCCCTTCGCCGATGGCGCGCAGCGCGTCCCACGTAGCCGGAGTCTGCGCGTTGCGCCGGTCGGGCCGCGTGAGTGTGATCGTCGCGACCGAACCGTCAATGTCACAACGGACGCGCGGGTCGGGACTCATCCGGCCAGCCGCCCGATCGCGACGAACGCAGCCAGCGCGAACAGCGTGGCGTTGATCGCGATGGCCTTCGGTTCGTGCAGCCGCGCGTGCGCCCACGCGGCGCCAACCATGACGATGCACAGCCCGATCGCCGCCATGGGCGTCAAGACCTCGGCGATGCCCGTGAGCCACGGCACGATGAGCCCCACCGCGGCGAGCAGTTCCATCACCGCGGTGAAGCGCACGACCGGCAGCGGAAACATCGCAATCCCGGTCTGGCCGGTTGCCAGCATCCGGTCCCGGCTCATCGTGGACTTCGCGGCGCCTGAGCCGGCGAAGAACACGGCCAGAATGATTTGTGCGATCCAGAGCGTGATGTTCATCACGTCCTCCTCTTCAAGGGTTCACCCTGCAGACGAGACCGCGTCAGTCGCCGTGACAGCAGTTCGAGCTGCTGCGCCCTACGTCACAACGCGGCGCGGACCGTGCTCCAGTCCGATGCGCGCCAGGCAGTGTTCTGACGTGCCTACCGATGTCCGTCGGCAGCCTCCGGAGCGGCTGGTCGAGATCCGCGCGAACGGCGAGCGCTTCGAAGTGGGCTGCGAACGGTCACTTGGAGCAGGACCCGAAGGCTCGAGCGCCACTGAGCGAGGCCTTGTCACGACCTCACGAGGTACTCGCCGATCGGTTTACGCTCGTCACCATGTGGTTGTTCGTCTTCGGACTGCTGCTCTGCGGTGTCGGCGCCCTCGTCGCGCGCTACGGCTACGGCGAAATGACTCGCGACGATTGGAACGGCATGCGGCCGAGCTCGTGGAAGGTTGTCGGCGGCGCGGTCGCCGCGATCGGTGTCGCCGCGGTGCTGATCGGCACCGTCGCTCAGCATTAGCCGGACTCATGACCGAGACATCACCGAGCGAAGATTCAAGAGTGAAGGCGGCGTTCGCCACCGGGTTCATCGCAGGGTCAGTGGGGTCTCGGATTCGACCCGGGAGAGCTTGTCCGGGTTCCGCACGTAGTAGAGGCCGGTGATGCGTCCTTCGTCGACCCGCATCGCGATGACGCCGTCGATCCCTCCGTCCAGACGGAGGAAGAGTGCGGGATTGCCGTTGATCACCGTGGCGTCGGTGGTCAATACGCCTTCCGCTTTGCGTGATCCGCCGAGGATGAAGCGGACCACTCGCTCGGCGCCCGTGATCGGCCGCAACGCAGCTTGCTTGACGCCGCCGCCGTCGCTGAGCAGGACCACGTCCGGCGCGAGCACGTCGAGGAGATCCTGAAGATCACCGCCCTCGAGCGCGCGCCGGAACATCTCCAGAGCCGCCCGGGTCTCGCTCGGGGCCACCACCTCCCGAGGGCGGCGGGCATCGACGTGCTGGCGCGCGCGGTGCGCGATCTGGCGGACTGCCGCGGGTGTCTTGTCGACGGCGGCCGCGATCTCGTCGTAGCTGACATCGAAGGCCTCGCGCAGCACGAACACGGCGCGCTCCGTCGGTGAGAGCGACTCGAGGACGAGCATGATCGCCATCGAAAGGCTCTCCGCGAGCTCGATGTCTTCCGCCACGTCGGGGGCGGTGAGGATCGGCTCGGGGAGCCACGGACCGACGTAGTTCTCCCTGCGGCGCTTCATCGTGCGCAATCGGTTCAGCGCCTGCCGAGTCGTGATCCGAATCAGGTAGGCGCGTTGATCGCGCACCTGCTCCAGGTCGACCTTGACCCACCGTAGCCAAGTTTCCTGAAGGACGTCTTCGGCATCGACCGCCGAGCCGAGCATCTCGTACGCGACGGTGAAGAGCAGGTTGCGGTGGGCGACGAATGCCGCGGTCGCGGGCTGAGTGGCGTGATCGCTCATCATCGTCACCCCGTGAACGATTCGGGGCCGAAACGGCCCCACACGATGAGGGCTGCAAGCACGAAGTACACCGAGTTCACCATGACGAACTTGAGTTGACCAAGGCGGCCATGGGTGATCATCGCGCCGACCATGAGCAAGACCCAGCAGACCGCAGTCACCGGCACCATGACCGGTGCGATGTCGAGCACCGCCGGCAGGATCAGTCCTACCGCGGCCAAGAGCTCCAGGACCCCGAGGGTCTTCACGAAGCCGGCGCTGGCGTCCCCGGTCCATTCACCGCCGTGATGCGCGGCCAGCTTCTCCTTCGGTACCAACACCTTGGTGACGCCGCCGACAAGCGCAACGGCAGCCAGCAGTCCGGCAACGACCCAGAGCGCGACATTCATCGGTGTCTCCTTTCCTTGTGGATGATTCCTTTCTGGACCCAACCCGGCACGACAGCGCCGGTCCTTGGCTCACCGACCGCCGAGGCCGAGCGGGATCGCGACGACGTGAACGTCGTCGGCACTTCAACGCAGACCAGGGTCACGTGCGGCCTGCTCTCCCAGCTCAGCCGCGGATCTCGATGCGGGTCGGGCTCGCTCCGACGACCGTGATCGTGGCCAGAGCGGGAGCATCGCGTCGAGTGGCCGCAGCCGCTCGGCGGCCCTGGCACCGGCGTAGCCGCCACCGATGACGACCAGATCTGTGTTCTTGGTCATGGAGTCTCCCGGGGTTCGCGGGGTCGACTACAAGACACCGCGCGATCGATCTGTGTGACAGCGCGGGGAGACACAGGTGCGACGACTGCTGCTGCGACGCGCCGGCGAGCGGCAGTCAGCGTGCGGTCACCGATGGTGTGTCACACGCGCGGGTTGGGTGGTGTCTCTATGCCAGACCGACAACGCACAGGGAGGAACATCATGACGCTGCGCATCCCGAAGGCGGAGCTTGCACCCGAGCTCCGCGAAGGAATGATCAGGCAGCTCGGGGCCGTGCCCGAGCCCATCGAGGTGCTCTGGAATAATCCCCAGGTCGCCGAAGCCAACCAGGAGTTCTCGGGCAGGGTCGGCGCGTGGGATGCGGCGGACGCGAGCCTCAAGACGTTCGCGCACATGGCCGTCGCGGCACAGGTCGGCTGCACCTGGTGCCTGGACATCAACTACTTCCAAGCGCTGCACCAGAACCTGGATCTGGCCAAGGCCAGCCAGGTGCCGCGCTGGCGCTCGTCGGACGTGTTCACGCCACTGGAGCGCGACGTGCTCGAGTACGCGGAAGCCATGACGAGTACGCCCCCGACCGTTTCCGACGAGCTGTCGAAGCGTCTGCTCGAACAGCTCGGCGCGGCAGCGCTGGTCGAGCTCACCGTGTTCATCGGCTTCGCCAACATGGCGACCAGGTGCAACACGGCGCACGGCATCACATCGCAGGGCTTCTCCGACGCCTGCGAGATTCCGCTCGCCGCGCCATCGGAGAACGCCAGCACAGCGTCGGCCGCATGACCCGGCGACCCGGTCCCTCGCGCTGCTTTTGTACTACGTCTTGCAGCGGGAGATCTTTGCCGAAGCGCTTGGAATCACACGCGCTGCCGACCCTTAGCGTGACCGCCCTCTTCACGCCGCTCTAGGACCTGGTCGTCGACGCCGTCGACTGGGCACAGCACGTCGGGTTCTGTGCCCGACGTGATCAGCGCCTATCTCCTGGCCCCGCGCGCCATCTCGGAATCGCGCTGCGCACGTTGGTACTGAACGGCACACGATGACACCAGATGGCACGACCGACGCAGTACTTCGGGTTTTCCGTTAGAAGGCGTCGCGACACGATTTCGCGATCGCGTTAGAAGTTCTATGAGAAGTCGCGCCCCGAACGCAGAAACCGGCCCCGAGGGACCGGCTCTGACCTGCTCAAATGGTGGCGGGGGTAGGATTTGAACCTACGACCTTCGGGTTATGAGCCCGACGAGCTACCAGACTGCTCCACCCCGCGGCGTGCCGAGCACTCTAGGCGACTCGACCCGGGAGCGTCGACGCGGCGTCGCGAACTTCTGGCGTAGCCGTTGCCACTAGTTGCCGCCCGTGGTTAGGGTCCGGCGCATGGACGTACCGAAGGTCCGCTACGGCACCATCGAACCGGGCTACTTCGAAGCCCTCGCGACCACGCCGCCCGAGGACGACGGTCCCGTCTGGATGGTCAACCTCATGAAGTACCGCGAGGTCGCGGACTACGAGGACGGCCGCGACAGCACGATCAGCGGGAAGGAGGCCGACGACCGCTACGCGCCGATCGGCCCGCTCACCGCGGTCGGCGCGGAGATCGTGTTCCTCGCCGACGTCGACGCGCAGCTTCTCGGCGACGCGCCGCAGTGGGACCGGATCGCAGTCGTGAAGTACCCGACGCGCCGGTCGTTCATCGAGATGCAAGCGCGCGAGGACTTCCTCGAGCTCCACGTCCACAAGGACGCGGGGATGGCCCAGACGATCGTGATGGGCTGCATCCCCTTCGAGCCGCCGCTCATCGTGGATCCGCCCGACTGGACCGATGTGCCGCACCCGCCCACCGCGGAGGACGGCCCGGTCATGGTGCTGCACGTGATCCGGTTCAACGACGGCGGGATACCGGAGATGACGAGCTACCAGAATCTCGCGGGCACGGTCGCGGTCCCCAACGGCGTGCGCCTCGCGGGCTGGTTCGACGTCGAGGGAACGATCATCGGCGACGGGCGCACGTGGGACCAGGCCCGGTTCAACGCCTTCCCGAGCAAGGCCGCGTTCATGGCGGTGGTGTTCGACCCCAAGCGCCTCGAGGCCCACCACGGCCACCGCGAACCCGCGATCGCCGACACCTACACGCTGATCCTCCGGCCGGTCATCGACCGCCTGGCCGACTCGATCGGCGCGCCGTGACCGTCAGCGCAACCTGATGATCGAGAACGCGGCGCCGACCGGGTCGGTCAGCACCGAGTAGCGCCCGGGCGGGATGTCGGTCGGCGGGACGTGCACGAACCCGCCCATCTCCTCGCCCTGTGCCGCCGCGGCGTCGGCATCCTCGACCGCGAAGCACACCGACCAGTGCGACGGGATCCCCTCGGACCAGTCGTCGGTCATCTGCGTCGCGCCCGCGACCGTGCGCCCGTCCACCTGCAGCTCCCGGTACCGCACCGGTCCCTGCGGCGTCTCGACGTCGATCTCGTGCACCGCGATGCCGAACACGGACCTGTAGAACTCGAGCGCGGTGTCGATGTCGCGCACGTTCAGCTCGTTCCACGCGATCGCGCCGGGCTCGTTGACCAAACGGGCACCGATGTGGGCCTTCGCCTCCCAAACGCCGAACACGGTCCCCGTGGGGTCCGCGACGATCGCCATCCGCCCCCAGTCGAAGGTCTCGAGCGGACCCTGGAACACGACTCCGCCCGCCTCCTGCACCTTGTCCGCGGTCTCCTCGACGTCGTCGGTCGCGAGATAGGTCGTCCAGAGCGGCTGCATCCCCTCGGCCATCAACGGGAAGATCGCCGCGACCTCGAGCCCGCCCTTCGTGAACATCGTGGAGTGGCCGGCCTCCTCGCCCTGGTCCTCGGCGTCCCACCCGAACAACGCCTCGTAGAACTCGACCGACGTAGGCAGATCCGAGCTCTGCGCGGCGACCCAGCATGGAACGCCGGGCTCGTACCGGGTGACCTCGCTCACTGCCCCTCCTCCTTCACGGCTTCGGCCGGCTGCCGTAGTCGCCGAACGGGTCGTCCCGCTCGCGCACGGCCTGGCGGAAGCCGACGTCCTGAGCGCGCGCGACGAAGTCCAGGCCCTCCTGGGTGTGGCGGGCGACACCGTCGAACAGGGTGCCGAGCAGCCGAGACGCGTCGGGGCGGTACATCTGCGCGGCCACGTCGTTGCAGACGAGCTTCAGCATCTGGAGCTGGTTGCGAGGGAGCCGGGCCATCCGCTGGGCCAGTGCGTCCGCGCGATCGAGCAGCTCCGCGTCGGGCACGCACTCCAGCACGAGTCCGAGCCGTGCTGCTTCGTCCGCCGGGATCTCGTCACCGGTCAGGAGATAGCGCTTGGCCTGCTCGAGACCGAGGCGCGCGACCCAGAGCCACGGCGCCTCCGGGATCCCCCAGACCCGTGCGGGCGGGTAGCCGAACCGGGCCGACTCGCCCGCGACGATGAGGTCGGCGTTGAGCACGAGATCCGTGCCGCCGGCGATGCACCAGCCGTGCACCGCGGCGATCGTCGGCTTGCTGATCGTGTGCAGCCGCGCGAAGGCGTCCGCGAACCGGCCGATCATTCGGAGGTCGGCCATCGAGTCCCAGGCCCGCTCACGGCCTTCTTCGGTGGCCTGTGCCGCGGTGGACCAGTCGAGCCCGTACCCACTGCAGAAGGCAGGTCCCTCCGCGCGCAGGAGGACGACGCGGACCGCGTGGTCGTCGTCCGCGGCTTCGAGCGTGGCGACGAGGTCGTCGCGCAGCTCGGGGGTGATCGTGTTGTACTCCTGGGCCCGGCACAGCACGAGGTGCCGCACCGCGCCGTGGTCCTCGCTCCTGATCGCCGTCACGGCCGAGACAGTACCTACGCCCGTTCGTCGAGCTCCCGCACCAGCGTCTTCGGTGCCACGCGGCGGTACGACTCCTCGACCCAGTCCCGCAACACCCCGATCGACGGCGACCGACCCTTGAGCGGGACGGTCACCCACCCCGCCTTGCCCAGCCCGTAGCCGGACGGCACGGCATCCTCGACGGCCAGCGCCTCCTCGAGCGACTCGTCGAGCTTCACCGTGTACTTCGGCCCCTCCGCACCGTCCTCGCCGAGGAACACGAAGATCTTCCCCTTCACCTTCACGACGGTCTCGCCCCACGGATGGTCCTCGTGCGCCCCGGGAAACGTCAGCGCGAACTCCAGGATCGAGTCCCGCCGGCTCACCCGCAACCTCCCCTTCTCGGCACGCTGAACCACACCTCGTGTGGTCGAACGTGCCGAGAACGGCGCCGGGGTTGAGTCATACGACGGAGCCGGGGGTGAGTCATACGACGACGCCGTCGAGCAGGCCGAGCGCGATGGTGCGGCGCGCCTCGGTGACCCACCAGTCGAGGTCCGCCTGCTCGCGATCGCGCACCAGCGGATCCTCGTTCTCGGTGATGTCGAGCGCCTTGTTCCATCCGAGCTCCACCAGCCCGAGGAACAGCGCGAGATGCACCGCGTCGTCGTCGTAGCCCGGTCCGGCGGCGACCCGGTAGCTGGCCAGGATCTCCTCCCGGCTGACGTCGACCGACGATGCGGACGCGGTCAGGTACGGGATCAGCTCCAGCGCGGGTGGGCCCCAGGTCGCGAGCGCCCAGTCGAGCAAGGTGATCTGGCGCTCCTCGAACCCGATGTTGACATGCGCCGCGTCCGCGTGGACCACCGTGCAGCGCTGCGCGCCGAAGCGGGCCGCGAACGCGGCCGGGACCTCGTGCACCGCCCGGACCGCGGCCGCCACGTCGGGCGGGACCAGGTCGGGGAACCGCTCCCAGCCCCGCACGATCAGCATCGGGAGCGGGTTGTCAGTCGTGTCGGTGATCGCCCGCATCGTCACCGGGCTCAGCAGCGCGACCCGGTCCACCAGGGGGCACAGCGCGAGGCTCGGCGCGTCGGCCAGTGCCTCGTGCATCGACACCAGTGCCGACATGAGCCGCTCGTGCTCGGACCACGAGACCAGGTCGTCCCACCCGCGCATCGACGCGCTCGAGGTCCCGCATCACGAGGACGGTCTCCCCGTCGGCCTCCCAGCCGTCGACGACCGCATGGCCGACGCCCGGCGGGAGGCGGTCTAGGAGCCCGTCGCGCCAGAGCACGTACTCACGCCCGACGGTGTCGCCGGTGAGCCGCATCGTCAGGTCGTCCTCGGGGTGGAACCGCTTGACGACGAGCCGGCGCCCGTCGCCGAGCCGCACGCGCTCCAGTGACGCACCCGAGCGTCCGTCGTGTCCGCCGATCGGAACCCGCTCGACGGCTTCATCGAGAATCGTGGTCATCGCGCTGCCTTGTGGCCCCAAGGAATTCCGCCTTGTGTAGCAGAGCGGTGCCGGGAATGCGTCGGCGCGAGTCAGAAGCCGTCAGATCAGCGGGACCGGCTCGTTCCAGCGCAGGACCGTCCGGGTCTCGCGCTCGGACCCGAGCACGCTGATCGTCGCCGGGTCGAGGCTGAACCGGGCGCCGCCGTCGGGCCCGAACCCGAGTGCGGTCGCGGTGAGGACGCGCAGGAAGTGGCCGTGGGCGAACAGCAGGGCCGCGCCGTCGACGCTCGCGATGCGGTCCAGCACCCGCTGCGCCCTCGCCGCGACCTCGGCCGCGGTCTCACCGCCGGGCACCTTGCCGGTGAAGATCGTCCAGCCCGGGTCGCCCTCCTGGATCTGCGCGCTGGTCAGGCCCTCGTACTCGCCGTAGTCCCACTCGTCGAGGTTGGCGTCGACGACCGCGTCCGCGAACCCGGCGAGGCGGGCGGTGTCGCGGGCTCGGAGCCGAGGACTCGTCATGACGCGCGCGAAGCGCTGGCGGTCCAGCGGGCGGTACAGCGACGCGGCCTGCCGCTGCCCGTGCGCGGTGAGCGGCAGGTCGGTGCGGCCCGTGTGCCGCCACTCGTCGCTCCACACGGTCGCGCCGTGGCGCACCAACCAGATGTCGGACAGCGGGGTCACGGAAGCGTTCGGTGCTCCACACCCCCGGCGCCCGCGACGACGAGGTCCGTCGCGAGGTCGAGGAAGAGACCGTGCTCGACGACACCAGCGCGGCGCGAGAGCTGGCCGGCGAGGCGCGCCGGATCCTCGATCGGCGGGAACGTGCAGTCGAGGACCCAGTTCCCCTCGTCGGTCACGAACACCTCGTTGGCGGCGTCGCGCCGGACCGTGACCTCGGCACCGAGGTCGGTGAGGTACTCCTCCTCGGTCCGCCACGCGAACTGGATCACCTCGACCGGCAGCGCCCGCTGCGTGCCGAGGAGCGGCGAGAGCTTCAGGTCGTCGACGACGACGATCTCGCGCAGGCTCGCCTGGGCGACGACCTTCTCGTGGAGCAGCGCACCCCCGCCGCCCTTGATCAGGTTGAACGCCGGGTCCACCTCGTCGGCGCCGTCGATCGTGAGGTCGATCACCGGATGCTCGGCGAGCGTCGTCAGCGTGATGCCCACCTCGCGTGCGAGCGCGTCGCTCCCGCTCGACGTCGGGATCCCGATCACGTTCTGGAGCCGGCCCGACTGCACCAGCTCGCCGATGCGCCGGATGGCGAACACGGTCGTGGTCCCGGTGCCGAGCCCGACGACCATGCCGGACTCGACGAAGTCGACGGCGCGCTCGCTCGCTTCCTTCTTGAGCTCGTCGCGGTCGGTCACGTCGGGTTGACGACCGGGTCGTGCCAGCCGCCGAACGCCTCGATCATGCGATTCGCCTCCTTGGGGCCCCAGGAGCCCCGGGGGTAGGGGTGGGCGACGTGGTGGTGGGTCAGGATCTTGTCCACCACGCGCCAGGCTTCCTCGACACCGTCCTGGCGCGCGAACAGCAGTCCCTCACCGTTGATCGCGTCACCGAGCAGCCGCTCGTACGGGCTCATCTCGTCGGGGAACTCGTTGGACAGGAACAGCTCGCGCTGCTCACCGATGTTCGCCTCACCCGGGATCTTCGCTCGGGCGCCGAGACCGATCTCGATCATCGGGTTGAACCGGAAGCGCATGTAGTTGCAGCGCCCGACCTCGGGCTCGGAGTCCTCGAACACCTTCTGCGGCGGCGGCTTGAGCTCGACGAGCACCTCGGTCACGTGCTCGGGGAGCTCCTTGCCCGCGCGCAGGAACCAGGGCACACCCGCCCAGCGCCACGAGTCGATGTGGAGCCTGAGTGCCGCGAACGTCTCGACGTCCGAGTCCGGCGCGACCCCGGGCTCGTTGCGGTAGCCCTCGAACTGGCCCCGCACGACGTCCGACGGCTGGAGCTGGTTCACCGCGGCGAAGACCCGCTCCTTCGCGTCGCGCAGCGCCTTGTCGCCCATGCCCTGGGGCGGTTCCATCGCGAGCAGCGCGACGACCTGGAAGAGGTGGTTCTGGACCACGTCGCGCAGCGCGCCCACCTCCTCGTAGAACGCACCGCGTCCCTGCACGCCGAAGTCCTCGGCCATCGTGATCTGAATGTTGGAGATGTAGTTGCGGTTCCAGATCGGCTCGAGGAACGAGTTGGCGAACCGGAAGTAGAGGATGTTCTGGACCTCTTCCTTCCCGAGGAAGTGGTCGATCCGGTAGACCGCGGACTCCGGGAAGACGGTGTGGATGATCTCGTTCAGGTGGATGGCACTCGCGAGGTCGCGGCCGAACGGCTTCTCGACGATGACGCGGGCGTTGTTCGCGGCACCGGTGTTCCCGAGCGATTCGATCACGTTGCCGAACAGGCTCGGCGGGATCGCCAGGTAGTGCGCCGGTGCCTTCGCCTTGACCTTGTCCAGCTGGACCTTGAGCTCCTGGAACGTCGTCGGATCGGCGTAGTCGCCGTCGACGTAGTGCAACGAGCTCATCAGGTGGTCCCACGCCTTGGTGTCGGTGATGCCGCCACCGTTCTTCTCGATGCTGTCGCGGGCCCGGTTCCTGAGGTCCTCGAGCGTCCAGTTCGAGTACGCGATCCCGATGACCGGCACCTTGAGGTGGCCGCGCTTGGCCATCGCGTACAGCGCCGGGAAGGTCATCTTGTGCCCGAGGTCGCCCGAGCACCCGAACCAGCACAGCGTGTCCGCCTTCGTCGGCAGCGGCATCAGACCCGCTCCTGAGCCTGCGGCTCGGGCCGCTCGGGCCCCGCTTCGCTTGCAGTGCGACTCGTCGGTGATGTGATCCCCGCTCCGCTCACGCTACTTCGCCTTCTCGTCGTGGCCGCCGAATTCCTTGCGCATCGCGGAGAGGATCTTGTCGGCGAAGTCCGCGCTGCCCCGCGACTCGAAGCGGTCGAAGAGCGCGGCGCTGAGCACGTGCACGGGCACGCCCTCGTCGATCGCCGCGATGTTCGTCCAACGGCCCTCACCGGAGTCCGACACGCGCCCGGTGAAGTCGTCGAGCTGCGGCGACTGCGAGAACGCGTGCGCGGCGAGGTCGAGGAGCCACGACGCCACGACGCTGCCCCGCCGCCAGACCTCGGCGACCGCGGGCAGGTCGATGTCGTACTGGTAGTACTCGGGGTTGCGCAGCGGGGTCGTCTCGGCGTCCTCGTCGCGCTGCTGCCTGCCCGCGTTGGCGTGCTTCAGGACGTTCAGACCCTCGGCGTAGGCGGCCATCATCCCGTACTCGATGCCGTTGTGGACCATCTTCACGAAGTGACCGGCGCCGTTGGGGCCGCAGTGGAGGTAGCCGTTCTCGGCGGTCGACGGTTCACCGGCGAGGCCCGGGGTCCGCGGCGCCGAGTCCACCCCCGGTGCAATGGTCTTGAAGATCGGGTCGAGGTGCGTGACGACGTCGTCCTCGCCCCCGATCATCAGGCAGAAGCCGCGCTCGAGACCGAACACACCGCCGCTCGTCCCGCAGTCGACGTAGTGGACGTCCATCGTCGCGAGCTCCTTGGCTCGGTCGATGTCGTCGCGGTAGTACGAGTTGCCGCCGTCGATGATGATGTCGCCCGGCTCCATCTTCTTGGCCAGCTCGATCACGGTGTCACCCGTGAACGCGGCGGGCACCATCACCCACGCGGCCCGGGGCTTGCTCAGCTTGGCCACGAACTCGTCGAGCGTCGCCGCACCGGTCGCGCCCTCACCCGCGAGCTCCTTCACCGCGTCGGCGTTGACGTCGTAGACGACGCACTCGTGGCCGTCGCGCATGAGTCGACGGACTAGGTTCGCCCCCATCCGTCCGAGACCCACCATGCCCAGCTGCATTGTCCGTGCTCCTTCTCGGTCCTGCGTCAGCTCGAGCGCAGGCGCCGGTAGCGGCGAATCAGAGTGTTCGTCGAAGAGTCGTGCGCGAGCACAGGCTCGGTGGCCGACTCCAGCTCGGGCACGATGTTCTGCGCGAGCTTCTTGCCGAGCTCGACACCCCACTGGTCGAACGAGTTGATGTTCCAGATCGCACCCTGGGTGAACACCTTGTGCTCGTAGAGGGCGATCAGCTGCCCGAGGACGTTGGGCGTCAGCTCGGGTGCCAGGATCGTGTTGGTCGGGTGGTTCCCCTCGAACACGCGGTGTGGCACCTGGTGCGCGACGACCCCTTCGGCCTCGACCTGCTCGCGCGTCTTGCCGAACGCGAGCGCCTCCGGCTGGGCGAGCAGGTTCGCGGTGAGGAGGTCCTGGTGGTCGCCGACGACCTCGTTCGCCCGGGCGAACCCGATGAAGTCGCACGGGATGAGCTTCGTGCCCTGGTGGATCAGCTGGTAGTAGGCGTGCTGACCGTTCGTCCCCGGTTGGCCCCACACGATGGCCCCGGTCTGCCAGGCGACCCGCTCGCCTTCGCGGTCGACGGACTTCCCGTTGCTCTCCATCTCGAGCTGCTGGAAGTACGCCGGCAGGTGCTCGAGGTACTGGCTGTACGGGAGGATCGCGACCGTCTCGGCCCCGAAGAAGTCGTCGTACCAGACCCCGATCAACCCCAGCAGCATCGGCAGGTTCGACTCGACGGGCGCGGTCCGGAAGTGCTCGTCCATCGCGTAGAAGCCGGCGAGCATGTCGCGGAACGCGTCCGGGCCGATCGAGACCATCAGCGAGAGGCCGATCGCCGAGTCGAACGAGTAGCGCCCACCGACCCAGTCCCAGAACTCGAACATGTTGTCGGTGTCGATCCCGAACTTCGCGACCTCTTCGGCGTTCGTGGAGACCGCCACGAAGTGCTTCGCCACCGCGGCGTCGTCACCGAGCTTCGCCAACGACCACTCGCGCGCCGTCCGCGCGTTCGTCATCGTCTCGAGCGTCGTGAACGTCTTGGACGCGATGATGAACAGCGTCTCTTCGGGATCGAGGTCGCGGGTGCACTCGTAGAAGTCGGTGCCGTCCACGTTGGAGACGAACCGGAACGTCATCGACCGGTCGCTGAAGTCGGCCAGCGCGACCGTCGCCATGCGAGGCCCGAGGTCGCTGCCGCCGATCCCGACGTTCACGACGTTGCGGATCCGCTTCCCGGTGTGGCCGGTCCACGCGCCCGAGCGCACCCGGTCCGAGAAGTCCGACATCTTGTCGAGGACCCGGTGGACCTCGGGGACGACGTCCACGCCGCCCACCAGGATCTTCTCGCCCTTCGGGGCGCGCAGGGCGACGTGCAGGACCGCCCGATCCTCGGTGATGTTGATCTTCTCGCCCGCGAACATCGCGTCTCGCAGCTCCTCGACCCCGGCCCGGCGGGCGAGCGCGGCCAGGAGCGCCATCGTCTCCGCGGTCAGCCGGTTCTTCGAGTAGTCGAAGTAGAGGTCCCCGACCTCGACGCAGAGCTGCTCGCCCCGATCGGGGTCGTCGGCGAACAGCGTCCGCAGGTGGACGTCACGGATCGCCTCGTAGTGGGCCTGGAGCGCACGCCACTCGGGCGTGTCGACGATCCGGGTCGTCGCGTCGGTCATTGCGGGGGCTCCAGTGTCGACGGGCGACCGATTCTGACAGACCCCACGACGCCGGGCGGACCGCCGGGGATGCCCGACAGCCCGGTCCGGGGACCTCAGCCGAGCTCGACCACGCTGTTCAACCCGAGCGAGTCGAGGAAGTTGGTGAGCTGCGCGCTCAGCCACCACAGGCGGTCGAACATGAGCAGCAGCCCGAAGACGGCGAGCAGCGCCGCGGACGCGAGCGTGAGCGTGCGCAGGTGCCGCTTCACGAAGTTCAGCGGCGTCGCCCAGCGCCCGAACGCGAGCCCGACGAGCAGGAACGACACCCCCATCCCGAGCGAGTACGCGATGAGGAGCGCGAAGGCCCGCACCCCGGTCTGCGTCGCGGCGACGCCGAAGACGGCCGCGATGACCGGACCGAGGCAGGGCGACCACCCGAACGCGAACGCGGCCCCGGCGAGCGGCGCGGTGAGCATTCCGAACCGGTCGCTGACCTGGAACCGCGCCTCGGGATAGAGCGTGGGGGTGCGGAGCAGCTGGGAGCCGGCGAGGTACAGCGCCATGGCGAAGACGATGAAACCGGAGATCCGCGTGAGGGTCTCCTGGTTGCGGAACGCGGCCTGCCCCACCGCGGTCGCGGCGAGCCCGAGGATCGTGAAGACCGCGGTGAAGCCGAGCGCGAAGAGGCCGGTCATGGTCGCGATGCGGACCAGGTGCCGGTGCTCGCCCCCCTGGAGCTCGGTCACGGTCAGGCCGGTGACGAGGCTGAGGTAGCCGGGGATCATCGGGAGGACGCAGGGCGACAGGATCGAGATGATGCCGCCGCCGAACGCCACGAGGACCGAGATGTTCGAGGAGGTGATCGCACCGGTGATCACCCCGGGAAGGTTACGGCGAGGTCGCGCCCGATCGCCCTTCGGGGCCGCTCCCGGGGCGGGCGTCGGGATCGCCCGCGGCGTCGGCGTCGACGAGCTCCTGGGCCTCCGCGACCCGCTTCTCGGCGAGCGCGACGTAGGCCGGATCGGTGTCGTACCCGACGTAGCGGCGGTCGGCGCGCACGGCCGCGACCGCGGTCGATCCCGATCCCATGAACGGGTCGAGGACGACGTCGTCGCGGAACGTGAAGAGCTCGATGCACCGGCGCGGAATCTCGACCGGGAACGGCGCCGGGTGCCCGACCCGCCGGGCGCTCTCGGGCTGCACGCGCCAGACGTCGAGCGTCGCGTCCATGAACTCCTGCTTGTCGATCGTGTTCTCGAACGGGAGGCCGCGGGCCTCGCGCTTGGCCCGGGTCGGTGCCCGGTCGAAGCGCCCCTTCGACGCGATCACGATGCGCTCGGTGAGGTCCCGCAGGACCGGGTTCGCCGCGCTCTGGAACGAGCCCCAGGCGGTCGAGCCGGAGGCCCCGTCGGCCTTCACCCACACGACCTCGCCCCGCAGCAGGAGCCCGAGGTCGTCCTGCAGGATCGTCGTGACGTCGCCCGCGAGCGAACGGTACGGCCGGCGGCCGAGGTTCGCCACGTTCACCGCGATGCGGCCACCGGGCTCGAGCACGCGCACGCACTCGGCGAAGACGTCGCGCAGCATCGCGAGGTACTCGAGGTAGCTCGAGGGCACGTGACCCTCGCCCAGCGCCTCCTCGTACTCCTTGCCCGCGAAGTACGGCGGTGACGTCACCACCAGTGCCACCGAGCTCGCATCGACGTCGGCCATGTCCCGCGAGTCGCCGGCGATGATGCGCCCTGCTGCACCGCACGGGTTGACGACCTCGTCGGTCGAGATCGCCGGGGGCGTGAACCGGTCGTAGAACGCGGTGGCGTCGTGACTCTCGCGGCGACCCGCGCCGAAGCTCGAAGTGGACGTCGGTCGGCGCCGCGGCGGCATCGGCCTACGGTACTTCGGGCCGGACGCGTGGACCGGGGGCGACGAGCCCGATGGTCCCGTGCACGTTGTCGTACGTGATGGTGAAGGCATAGAAGGCCTGGATACCGGTGTTCACGAGCCGCGGGACCTCCGGCCGGATCGACACGGTGTCGGCGGACTTCGTGGCGCCCGCGGTGAAGCGCCAGAACGGCGCGGCGCTGCCGCGGATGGTGACGGTGACCGCGGTGCCCGGCGCGACGAGATGAGTGCCGGCGAGAACCGCCGCGCCAGGGAAGCGAGAAGCCGGGAGCTGCATCGCGAACGTCCCGGAGTCGAAGAGCCCCGGCGCGCACGATCCGGCCGGTCCGACGACGAGGCACAGGTGGACCGTGCCGTCCCAGAACCGGTTCCCGTCGACCGCGCCGAGCGACGTGAGCGGCACCGTGACGCGCGTTCCCGAGGTACCTCCGGTCAGCGGTCCGAGCACGAGCGAGCCGGTGGCCCGGTGCATGTGCAGACTCCAGCTCCGGGCCAGGACTCCGCGCATCCCGAGGATCGGGTTCGCGAGACCGTTCGGACCCCGGTTCGTCCCGATGCCCAGGATCCCGAAGAACCCGCGAGCCATTGCGGCGGCGACACCCCCCGCCACCGGGCACACCGGCTTCGCGGGCGTGCACGTCGCGGTCTGCACCAGACCAAACGACACCGGCCGCACGGTACGCGCGGCGCCGATCGCGATCCGGGCGGTGGCGACGACCCCGATGAGCCGATGCCCACCGGCGTACGTGGCCTGGTCCGGTCGGGTCGTGACGGTCACGCCGCTCCCCGGACCCGACATCACCTTGGCCGCGAAGATCTGCAGCCCGGTGGACCCGGTGTCGAGCAACAGCGGGACCGGCGCCGAGCGCCCCACGCGCACCTCGACCATCGGGTGCGCGCCCCTGGGTGTTCCCTGACCGCCGGACACCGCGACCGGCACCACGACTCGACTCGAACGAGTCGCCGCCACCGCGATTGCGGGAGCGCCCGGGGTCCCGGAGCAGACCAGCCCGAGAATCACCCCGAGCGCGGCGACGAACCGGACCGGTCCCACCCCTCGCATGGACACCACTGCGCAACTCCGTCTCGCGACCCCGTGAGCATCGCGCGCGCTCGAGCGCGCGTCATGGGCCAGGGACCGCGGTCACTCGGCGGGTTCGGACCGGTGAGCGACGAGGGGTCGCGGCCGGCCTCGTGCTGGTTTCGGGCCGCGTGGCCGTCGCCATGGCGACGGGTGAGACGCAACGAGCTGGAGTGCCGGCTAGGTGCCCTGGCGGCGGGCGCGGCGCACGATCAGGATCGCGGCGGCGATCGCGACCAGCAACGCCGCGAGCAGGAGCAGCGACCAGGCCGAGGTTCCAGCACCGCCGTCGCCGTTCTCGCTGCTCGCGAGCTTCGGATCGATCGATTTGCCGTGCTCGTCGGTCACGTGGTCGACGGGCCCCCGCTTCGACCCGTCCCTCCCCGCGTCCTTCGTCGTCGCCGAGCCTCCAGCGGGCGCCCCCGGGCCCGGCCGGGTCGACGTGGTCGACGCGCCCGGCGCCGGAGCTGCGACACCGCCCGGCGTCGACATCGGGGCGGAGCCGTCGTCACCTCTCGGCGACGCCCCCGGGGCTGCGGCCGGCGGCGCGGTCGGCGGGGGTTGGGTCGGCGGCGGGGGCGGCGGGGAGAGCGCAGCCAGGGAGACGTACGCGGGTGCCGCGCCGGTGCCCCACTTCCATCCCTCGACGTCGCCGTCGTGGACCCGCGCGGCGCCCGCGCCGATCGACGAGTACGTGAAGCCCGACGACCCGGACGGGGCGCGGAAGTACGCCCAGTAGCGATTGTCGCCGTCTTGGCCGCCGAGGCAATCGGAGCCGGCATCGCGACCGACCCCGTAGAGCCGGCACAGGGCCGCGCCGGGACCCATCGCGTAGACGACGGGGTTCGCACCCGCGCGCTGCAGCGCCTCGACGCCCGAGATCGAGTCCTCGGTGAACGTGATCACGACCCGGTGCACGGTGGTCCCGGTGTCGACGATCACGGCCGCGCGGTGCGGGCTCGCCGCCGATGCCACCGACGGGACCGCGCCCGCAACGAACGCCGACGATGCGACGCCGATGGTGAACGCGAGGAGCACTCGGCGGAGTGACCGGGGACCGAGCATGTGACCCTCCGCCGGCCCCGTTCCACGAGGGCCTCGATGTCCGCCGCCCGATGGCGGCACTCCGGCGTGCACCGGCGAACCGGCGGACCGCGGTGGTGGTCCTGGCTCACGGCCGTCCGGGTCTCCCCGTCCGAGCCGCTCACAGTTGCGGGTCAGCGCCGGTCTTGCACCGGCTTCCCCCGCCCCGGCACCGAGGTCTGCCCGGCTCCGGGACCGCGCAGACCATCCGGGGTTTGCGCGACCGCTGTCGAGCCCGCACCCTAGAGCCATGCGATCCGCGACAGCAACCACCCGGCCGTGGCACTCCGCGGCCTGGCTCGCGTGGGCGCTGGCCGGCGCGGCGACTGTGCAGCTCGCCCCGAGCCCGGTCTACGTCGCGCTGATCATCGGCATCGCGTGGCTCGTCGTCGAGGTGCACGCACCCGAGGGCCCCTACCGGCGTGCGTTCCCGGTGCTGCTCGCCCTCGGCGTGGCGTTCACGGCGTTCCGCATCGTCATCTCCGGGCTCACCGCGCACTCGGGGGTCGACGTGCTGTTGACGCTGCCCGAGGTGACCGTGCCCCGGATCCTCGGCGGCTTCACCCTCGGTGGCACCGTCGAGGCCGGCGTGGTGCTCCAGGCGCTGAGCCAGGGCTTCGCGCTCATCGGGATGCTGGCGGTCTTCGGCGCCTTCAACGCGATCGTGTCGCACTACGAGCTGGTGCAGTCCTCGCCCCGCGTGTTCCACGAGCTCGGGGTGATCACGACCGTCGCGCTCGCGTTCGTCCCGTCGACGGTCGAGTCGATCAGCGCGGTGCGTGAAGCCGACCGAGCCCGCACCGGCGGTCGATCAGTGCGGCGCGGTCGCATCCTGCGCAGCATCGTGCCCGTTCTCGAACGGGGCCTCGAGCGTGCGGTGGCACTGTCGGAGTCGATGGACGCGCGGGGGTTCGGGTACGAGGCGAGCACCCGCGGCGACCTGGCGGCCGGCTGGTGCGGTCTCGGCGCGCTGCTCGCGCTCGCGGGAGCGTTCGTCGCGCTCGTCGGCCGCGCCCGCCCGGCCGCGATCGGGCTGGGTGCCGTCGGCGTCGGGTTTCTCGTCGCGGCAATCGCGCTCGCATCCGGTCGCGCCCGCGACCGCCGGCGGTACCGCCACCGGCGCATGGCGCCCGCCGACTGGGTCATGGTCGCGACCCGCGATCGTGACCCCCCTGATCGTCGGGCTCTGCGGCCTGTTCGGGGCAGGCTCGCTCGTCTGGCACACGAGCCCGCTGCACTGGCCGGCGTTCCAACCGCTCGTCGCGCTCGCCCTCGTGCCGCTCCTCTTCCCGCTGACCCGCACCCCGCGCCCGGCGACCGCGGCGAGCCGAGCCGGGATCGACCGGCCCGAGCCGGAGCTGCTCCCGGAGCCCGTGGCCGGCACATGAGCGCCATCGCCTATTCCGCCGTGTCGTTCGGCTATCCGGACGGGCCGCTCGCGCTCGATGCGATCGATCTCGACGTGCACGCCGGCGAGATCCTCCTCGTCGTCGGTTCGTCCGGGTCGGGGAAGAGCACGCTGCTGCGCGCCGCGAACGGGATCGTCCCGCACTCCACCGGTGGGCGGTTCTCCGGCGACGTGGTTGCGTTCGGGCGTTCGACCCGCACCCACAAGCCTCGGGAGCTCGCGGACGTCGTCGGGTTCGTGCACCAGGATCCCGAGGCGCAGTTCGTGGTCGATCGGGTCGAGGCCGACGTCGCGTTCGTGCTCGAGAACCTCGGCCTCCCCGACGACGCCATGCGGCGACGGGTCGAGGAGGTGCTCGACGCGCTCGGCATCGCCCACCTCCGCGACCGGAACCCGGTCACCCTCTCCGGAGGCGAGCGCCAGCGGGCCGCGATCCGCGGGTGCCCTCGCGGCCGCGCCGGACGCGCTGGTCCTCGACGAGCCGACCTCGCAGCTCGACCCGCAGGGCGCGGAGGACGTGTTCGCCGCGGTCGGCCGGCTCAACGCCGATCTCGGGACGACGGTGCTCCTCGCCGAGCATCGGCTCGAGCGCGCCGCGCCGCTCGCGGACCGGGCGGTTCGCCTGGACGGCGGCCGGATGACCGTCGCGCCCGCGCCGACGGGCGCGGTGCTGGCCGACTATCCCGGCGCACCGAGCGTCACCCGGCTCGGGCGGCTGCTCGGCTGGGACCCGCCGCCGCTGACCGTCCGCGCCGCGCGCGGACTCGCGGTCGCGATGACCGAGCGACCGGAACCGCCGGTCTCGCCCGCCCCCTCGTCGCCCGGAGAGCTCCTCCTGCGCGCCGAGGGCGTCGGGGTCGCGCTCGGCCGGCGTCCGGTACTGCACGACGTCGACGCCGAGATCCGGCGGGGTGAGGTCGTCGCGCTGCTGGGCCGGAACGGCGCGGGCAAGAGCACGCTGCTGCGGATCCTCGGCGGGCTCCTGGCCCCGGACGCGGGCCGGGTCGAGCCGCGCCCGACCACCGTGTACGTGCCCCAGGACCCGAACGCGATGCTGTTCGCCCCGACCGTCCGCGCCGAGGTGGCCGAGACCCTCCGCCTGCTCGGGCGGCCGAGCGACGCGGCCGTCGACCGGTGGTTGGACGCGCTGGGCCTCGACCGGCTCGCCGGCCGGCACCCACGCAGCCTCTCCGGCGGCCAGCGGCAACGCGTCGCGATCGCCGCGGTCGCGGTCGGCGGCGCCGAGGTCCTCCTGCTCGACGAGCCGACACGGGGTATGGACGCCGACTCGCGCCACGCGCTCGAGCGCGCGATCGCGCAGCACGCGCGGGGCGGGGGCGCGGTCGTCCTCGCCACACACGACGTGGAGCTCGCAGCACGGTGCGCGACGAACGCGCTCGTCCTCGGTGACGGCGAGACCGTTGCCTCCGGGCCGGCGCGCGACGTGCTCGCCGGGTCGCTGTTCGCGCCCCAGGTGCTCCGCGTCCTCCCACCGTTCCTCACGGTCGAAGAGCTGGCCGGCGCGATGGAGCGGACGTGACCACGATCGCGTTCGCGTCCACGGCGGCGCGGCGCACCCGGCCCGTCCTCGTCTACCTGCTCGCGGTCGTCGTCGGCGCGGGCGCGTTCCTCTACCCGTTCTGGCTGCCCGGCACCGCGCTGCCCAACGCGGCGCACGCGGGTGACGCACCCCTGGTCGCGGCCGTCGTCGGCGGGCTCGTCGTCGCGGCGATCGCGATGGAGGTGCGCCGGGGCACGATGACCGGCGCGTCCGTGGCGATCCTCGGCGTGCTGGCTGCGAGCGCCGGGCTGCTGCGCCTGCTCGGGCTGCCCGGCGGCGGCAACGGGATCTTCTTCCTCATCGTGCTCGCGGGTGCGGCGTTCGGCCCACGCTTCGGTCTGTTGCTGGGACTGTGCGCGATGGCGGTGTCGGCGATCATCACCGGCGGCATCGGACCGTGGCTCCCCTTCCAGATGCTCGCCCTGGCGTGGATGGGCGGGCTCGCCGGCGTCATCGGGCTCGTGACCGCGCGCATGACGCCTCGGCTCGAGGTGCTCGTGCTCGCGGCGTACGGCTGGATCTGGGGGTTCCTCTACGGGGCGATCATGAACCTCTGGTTCTGGCCGTTCCAGCGTGACGGCGGTGCGCTGTCGTGGGACCCTGCCCTCGGGTTGGCGCAGACGCTGCACCACTACTGGTCGTTCTACGTCGCGACGTCGCTCGCCTGGGACGCGGCCTCCGCGCTCACGAACGCGGCGCTGATCCTGCTCACCGGCGCGGTCCTGATGCGCACGCTCCGCCGCTTCGCGCACCGCCTGGACCCCGTCGTCGAGCTCCACCCCCTCCCCTGACCCGCGCTCCCACCACGGTTTGGCGTCACTTACCCTCCAAATAGGTGGGTAAGTGACGCCAAAACGGGGAGGGGGACAGGGTCAGGCGGAGCGGTGCATGGGCTGGCCGGAGTCCCAGGCCGCGAACAGGCGCGAGTAGCGGCCGCGGCGTTCCAGCAGCTCGTCGTGGGTGCCGATCTCCATCAGCCGGCCGTCGTCGACGACCGCGATCCGGTCGCAGCGCGCCGCGGTCGAGAGCCGGTGGGCGACGACCACGACGGTCCGTCCCGCGGTGAGCTTCTCGAGCGAACGCTCGACCAGCCGCTCCGTGCCCGGGTCCAGGTTCGACGTTGCCTCGTCGAGCACGAGGAGCGCCGGGTCCGCGAGCGTGGCGCGTGCGAGCGACACCAGCTGCTTCTCCCCCGCCGACAACCGCGATCCGCGCTCGCGCACCTCGGTGTCGAGACCTTCGGGGAACCCGGCGAAGATCTCCGAGAGGCCGATCGCCGCGACCGCGGCCTCCACCTCGGCGTCCGTCGCCTCGGGCCGCCCGACGCGGACGTTGTCGCGCACCGTCCCCGCGAACAGGAACCCCTCCTGGGGCACGACGACGATGCGGGTACGCAGGCTGCTCATCGTCGCCTCGCGCAGGTCGACCCCGCCGAAGCGGACCATGCCCTCGCGCGGGTCGTAGAAGCGGACCATGAGCTTCGCCAAGGTCGACTTGCCGGCGCCGGTCGGGCCGACGAGCGCGACCCGCTCCCCCGGATGTACGGACAGTGACACGTCGCGCAGCACGACCGGACCGACCGGGTGCGAGACACCCGCGGTGTCGGGCGGGCCACCGCCGTACGCGAAGCCGACGTCGGTGACCTCGATCGAGCCGCGCTCGGGGAGGTCGACCGCGCCCGGCTTCTCCTGGACGACGCCCTCGGTGTCCATCAGCGCGAACACCTTGTGCAGCGCGGCGCCCGCTGACTGCACCGTGTTGTACAGCTGGCTGAGCTGCTGGATCGGCTCGAACAGGCTGTTCAGGTAGAGCACGAACGCGAGCACCGTGCCGACCGTGATGATGCTCTGGTCGACGAAGTAGCCACCAACCCCGACGACGACCGCGATCCCGAGCACGCCGGTGAACTCCACGAACGGGAAGTAGCGGGCCGAGATGCGGACGGTCTCGAGGTTCGCGTCGTACTGGGCTTCGTTGGTCGCGTGGAAACGCCGGATCCAGCCGCGCTCGCGACCGAACGCCTGCACCACCCGGACACCCTCGAGCCCCTCCTGCAGCGTCGCGAGGTTCTGGCCGATGGATTCGCGCACCTCGAGGTACGCACGGTTCGACTCGCGCCGGAACCAACGACTCGCGAGCATGACCGGCGGGACGATCACCATCGTGACCAGCGCGAGCTGCCAGCTCATGATGAAGATCACCGCGAGCGCCCCGAAGAAGATCAGGATGTTCTGGATGAACATCACGAGACCCTGCGAGATCAGCTCCTGCAGCGCGTCGATGTCCGAGGTCATGCGAGAGACCAACCGTCCGGTCTTCTCCCGCTCGTAGAAATCCATCGAGAGGCCCATGAGGTGGCGGAACACGCGCTCGCGCAGCTCCTGGAGGAATTGCTCGCCGGTGCGGCTGACGAGCCAGATGACCCAGCGCCCGGTGAGCAACCCGAGGATCGCGACCACGAGATACGCAGCCGCCGCGGTGTCGAGCGCGCCGGCGTCCTTGGCGGTGAGGCCCGAGTCCACGCCGTACCGGACCAGCGCGGGCCCGGCGAGCAGGCACGACGTCTGCGCGATCAGCACCAGCGACGCGACCGCGATCCGCTTCTTGTACGGCCGCAGCAGGGCCCACAGGCGCCGCATGACCTGGTGGGCCTGTGCCCGGTCGAGCTTGGAGTCCTCGTCGACCGGCCCGCCCTCGACCCAGCCGCCCCTCATGCCCGGGCCCCTTCGACCGCCGACGGCCCGGGCGACTCGGCCGCGGCCAGCACCGACCGGTAGCGGTCGGAGGTCGCGAGCAGCTCCGCGTGCGTCCCCTCCGCCACCGCGACGCCGTCCGCGAGCAGCACCACCCGGTCCGCGAGCGCGATCGTCGCGGGCCGGTGGGCGATGATGATCGTCGTCCGGCCGGACATCACCTCGCCGAGCGCGGCCCTGATCTCGTGCTCCTTGGTCGGGTCCACCGACGAGGTCGCGTCGTCGAGGATCAGCACGCGTGGATCTGCGAGCACCGCACGCGCGATGGCGATGCGTTGACGCTGCCCGCCCGAGAGCGAGAAGCCGTGCTCACCGATCAGCGTGTCGTAGCCGTCCGGCAGCGCGTCGATGAACGCATCGGCACCGGACAGGCGCGCCGCGCGCTGGACCGCGTCCTGTGACGCCTCCGGGTCCGCGAACGCGATGTTCTCCCGGACGCTGTCCGAGAACAGGAAGGTGTCCTCGAAGACGATGCCGATCGACTTGCGGAGCTCCTCCACGCCCAGGTCGCGCACGTCGACCCCGTCGAGCAGGACACGGCCGGCGTCGACGTCGTAGAAGCGCGGCAGCAACCGGGCGACGGTCGTCTTGCCGCTCCCGGTCGCGCCCACGAGCGCGACGGCCTCGCCACCCCGGATCGTCAGGTCGAGCCCGTTGAGGACCCGACGCCCCGGCCCGTACCCGAACCGCACGCCCTCGAAGGTGACCGTCCCGGGTCCCGCCGGGAGCCCGACCCGGTCCGGGCGGTCCACGATCTCGGGGTCCGTCTCGAGGACCTCGTGCACCCGGCCGGCGCCCGCCGACGCCCGCGACGCCTGCGCGATGAGCATGCCGATCATCCGCAGCGGCCAGATCAGCATGAGGATGTAGAGGTTGAACGCGAGGATGTCGCCGAGCTGCAGCTGGCCGTCGAGCACCTGGTGACCGCCGTACCAGAGGATCGCGACCATCGAGATCGTCGGCAGGAAGTCGATGAGCGGGATGAACCCGGCGCGCAGCTTCGCCGCCGCGAGCGCCTGGTCGAGCACGCTCTGCGCCTCGGACTGGAGCCGGCGGATCTGCATGCGCTCGGCGCCGAACCCCTTCACGACGCGCACGCCGGACAGGCTCTCCTCGACCACCCCCGAGAGGTCCGCGAGCTCCTCTTGCAGCGCGAGGTTGACGGGCGCGATCCGGTTGCTGAAGCGCGTCGCGGCGATGTTCAGGAACGGCAACGCACCGAGCGCGAGCAGCGCGAGCACCGGGCTCTCCAGCAGCATGATGACCAGGACGCCGACCATCGTGAGACAGCTCGCCGCGGTGAGCGGGATCAGGATCACGACGGTCTCGACCTGCTGGATGTCCGTGTTCGCCCGCGCCATGAGCTGGCCGGTCTGCGCCTGGTCGTGGAACGCGAAGTGGAGCCGCTGCAGGTGCGCGAAGAGGCGCTGGCGCAGGTCGGTCTCGGTGCGCAGCGCGATTCGAAACGCGGCGTAGCGCCGCAGGCCGGTCGAGACCGCCTGCACCACGCCGACCAGCACCATCAGCAACGTCAGCGCGACGACGGTGCCGGTGTCGCCCTTGCGGATGCCCTGGTCGATCGCGGCGGCGGCGAGCAGTGGCACGGTGAGCTTGGCGAGCGTCCAGAGGACGCCGGCGCCGATGCCGCCCGCGACCCACCACCGCTGCGGGCGGATCGCGCTGGCCATCAGGCGCCAGCCCTCACGGCGGCGAAGGCGCTCGGCCTCCTCCGACCGATCGCGCTGTGGGTCGGCCGACCCGCCTTCTCCGTCCACGCTCACGCGTCCACACACCCCTCGCGTCCCCGACGCGGGGTGCGTTCGGGGCGGCGAGCGACGTTACCAGCGCGACCTTCCGGCCTCGTCAGGAAACGGGGCGGGCTTCGAACAGCTCGGCGATCATCTGGTCGACGGCCCGCGCGACCGCGGGACCGTCGACCGAGCCGACCAGCCCCGCGGCTCGCTCGCCCGTAGAGGTGGCCTGCCGCACCGCGGCGCCCACCTCGTCGGCGTCGGGACCCACGAACACGAGGGTGCCGTCGGCGGCGACTCGCCGGATCAGGCCCGGCGCGGGCCGCTCGGAGGTCACGGCAGGTTCCCGGCTCCTTCGTGGTCGCTCTCGGCGCGCTGGAGCACGTCGACGATCTCGTCGCCGACGAGCTCCTCGTGCTCGAGCAGCGCGTCCCTGAGCGCGATCACGAGGTGCCGGTGGGTGTCGAGCAGGTTCCGGACGTCCGCCTTCGCCGACTCGAGGATGCGCTCGACCGAGCGACGGCCCTCGTCGTCGTTGAGCACCTTCGCGACGATCCCCTGGTTGATCGGGCCGGCCTCGATCGCCTCGAAGCTGAGCAGCGTGCCGGCCATGCCGTACGAGCCGACCATCTGCGCGGCCAGGGTCGTCGCGCTCACCAGGTCGCCACCGGGGCCGGTACCCGACTCGCCGAAGAAGAGCTCCTCGGCCGTCATGCCCCCGAAGCTGATCTGGATGCTCGCGACGAGCTCGGAGCGCGTACGCGTGTAGCGCTCCTCCGTGTCGGAGTGGGCGAGCAACCCGAGCGCCTCGCGCCGCTTCACGATGCTCAGCACCTCGAGCTTGCGACCGACACCCACGAGGTAGGCGACGGTCGCGTGCCCGGCCTCGTGGGTCGCGATGAACGTCTTCTCCTCGATCGTGTACTCGACCGGCTGCGCGAGCCCGATCTCCTCGGTGAGCTTCGCCTGCTGGACGTCGGCCCAGTCCATCGCGTCGCGCCCGTCGCGCAGGCACCAGACCAGCGCTTCGTCGAAGAGGTGCTCGATCATCACCGGCGAGTACTGAAAGGTCATCGCCGCCAGCTGGTCGCGCCGTTCGTCCTTGTCGAGCTCGGGGACGTGGGCCTTCTTGTTCAGGTAGTAGTCGATGATCTCGCGCCGACCGGCCCGACCCGGCAGCCCGAAGTAGATCGACCGGTCGAAGCGTCCCGGCCGCAGCAGGGCAGGGTCGAGGTCCGCGGCGCGGTTGGTCGCGCCGATCACGAGGATGTTCGAGCCGGTCGGTGGGCGCTTCAGGATCTGGTGGTCCGGGGGGAGGAACCGGTTGACCCGGTCGATCCCCCAGCCCCGGATCCGGCCCCCGAAGGTCGACTCGTCGAACGACTGCATCTGGACGAGCAGCTCGTTGACGACGCCGGTGACCCCCTCACCGGCGGCCGTCGAGATGTCACGGCCCCGTGCCGCGTCCACCTGCGTCGCGCGGTTCATCCCCTGGCGGGCGCCGGCGATCGCGTCGATCTCCTCGATGAACCCGATCGCGCCGCCTTCGCGGCGCGCGGTCTTGCGAAGCTCCTTGAAGAACGACCGGATCTTTCTGTTGGTCTGGCCGTAGTACATCGACTGGAACGCGCTCGCCGAGACGAAGAGGAACGGCACCGCGGCTTCGCGCGCCATCGCCTTCGCCATGTACGTCTTGCCGGTCCCGGGCGGTCCCTCGAAGAGGATCGCCCGCCGCGGTGTCCCGCCCATCGTCTCGCGGAACGTCTTGAACGCGAGGAACAGGTTGAGCGTCTTGATGACCTCGTCGCGCACGATGCCGAGCCCCACGACGTCGTCGAAGGTCACCGGGATCTCGCTCGGGCGGTACAGCGTGTGCGGGGACCGCCCCGCGGTCGCGAGCGGCACGACCAGCACACCGCCCAGGACGACGATGAGGATGAGCCCGGGCAGGTAGTCCTTGAGCCCGGCCGGGATCGTGAGGTCGGGCCAACCGAGCCGGACGGGGTTGCCGCCGACCCAGCGCCAATAGAGGAAGAGCGCAACCGCCGCGAGCACAAGGCTGACCTGCAGCACCCGGCGCCGGCGGTGGGACTCCCGCTGGCGGGCGACGTCGCCGACCGAGCCTCGCAGCACCTCGGCCGAGCCGAGCATCCGAACGTCCATCGACCGCCTACACCGCCTGCCGCGTCGCGTGCTGCTGCATCGTCCTGATCGTCCCTTGCATCCGGGTTGGGCACAACCGTATCGACCCCCGCCGACGCACTCTGAAGGGTGGTTCAGCAGGCCGCGGCGGCGCCGGAGACCCGTTGTAGGGTCGTCCGGTGCCCGCGGTCGACGCCCGGATCCTCCGGCTCCAGCAGGGCGTCGTGACCGTGGTGCTCCTCGCCGGGTTCGTCTTCTCGATCGAGTGGCTCATCCCGGTCGCCGCGGTGCTGCCCGGCCTCGACGCCGCGCTGGGCCGCTCCGGGCCGACCCCGGCCTTCTGGCGAGCGGTGCTCGCGCCGCGGCTCGGCCCGTCGCGCAATCGCGACACGACCGCCGCCGTGCGCTTCCAGGCGCTGATCGTGTTCGGCGCGCTGGTCGTCGCCACGTTGCTCATGCTGGCGGGCCTCGACACCCTCGCGACCCTGCTCGCGATCGTGGTCGCCGCGATCAGCGCGTCCACGGCGACCGGGCTCTTCTGCCTCGGCGCCGAGCTGGACCGCCAGACCAAGCCGCGCCGGCGCGGCGGCTCCGGCCGTCCGCCCGCTGGGGGCCAGCAGTAGACCGCAGGACCGGTCAGTCGTCGCCGAGCAGACGGCCGTAGCGTCCCTGGTAGAACAGCAACGGCCCGGCGTCGGCGGTCAACCCGAGCTCGTGCACCCGGCCGACGACGATGACGTGGTCGCCCGCGTCGTGCTCGCTCTCGATGGTGCAGTCGAGATACGCGTGCACGTCGTGGAGGATCGGACCCCGGTCGCCGCGATGCCAGTCGATCTGACCGAACCGGTCGGCGCCCTTCTGCGCGAACAGCCGGGAGATGTGCTCCTGGTGCTCATCGAGGACGTTCACGGTGAAGTGGCCGGCGCGCTGGATCCGCGGCCACGTCGACGAGGTCTTCGCGGCGCAGAACAGCACGAGCGGCGGGTCGAGCGACACCGACGTGAACGAGTTCGCCGCGATGCCGACGGGCTCGTCGTCGTCCATGGCGGTGATCACCGTGATGCCAGTGGCGAAGTGGCCCAGGACCGAGCGGAACGACGCCGCGTCGGGCTTCAGGATGTCGGTGTCGGAGACCTGCGAGGGCGCCTCTTCGGTCACGCCTGCGAGTCGAGCCCGTGCGAGTGCGACGGCGCAAGTCCGAGGGACATCCCCTCGGCGGCCGCCAGCACCTCGCCGCCGCCGATGCGGCACGCGGTCTCACTCGCGGCGCGAACCAGCAGGTCGATCTGATCGTCGCTGTGCGCGGGGTCGTGGTGGAACAGCGCCAGCCTCGCAGCACCGGCTTCCTTCGCGACGTGCACCGCGTAGTCCACGGTGCAATGACCCCAGTGCCGCTTGTGCTCGAACTCGGCCGGCGTGTGCTGCGCGTCGTGGATCAGCAGGTCGACACCGTCGCAGAGGTCGAGCACGTCGTCGGGCACGAAGTCGTCCGACCGGTCCTCGCTCATCCCCGCCTTGGACATGGTGCCGACGCAACCCTGGCCGTGGTCGGACAGGTAGGCGATCGACACGCCCTGCCATTCGAGCCGGTAGCCGAGGGTCGGGCCGACGTGCCGGATCCACCGGGACCGGACCTTCGCGGTGGTCGAGAGCGGGAAGTCGTCGTCGCCGACGTCGTGGAACTGCACCGAGCCCTCGAGCTGGTCGGGCGTGATCGGGAAGTACGGCGGCCGCATCATCCCGGTGAAGACCCGGCCGAGCGGGCCTTCCTCCTGGCGCGGTCCGTACACGTCGAGGGTGGCGCCCGAGCGGTGTATCGGCACGAAGAACGGCAGGCCCTGGACGTGGTCCCAGTGGAGATGGCTCAACAGCACCGTCCCGTGGAACTCCTCGGCCGGGTCCCGCGCGAGCAGGTCGAGCCCGAAGTTCCGCAGACCGGTGCCGAGGTCGAACACGATCGGCGCCTGGCCCTCCACCTCGACCGCGACACAGGAGGTGTTCCCGCCGTAGCGGGCGAGTTGCGGGCCGTCGCACGGAGTGGATCCGCGGACGCCGTGGAAGGTGACGCTCATGCCCCCCGACATTGGACGGCGAGGATACCCACAAACATCCGCGGAAAACACCCACGCGTGTCGGCCGGACCGGCTCCGGCCTGAAGCGCTCAGGAGAGAACCCGCTTCTTGAACCCCGCGATCCCGAGCCAGGTGAAGAGGGCGGAGAAGCCGATCATCACGGGGTAGACGGCCCAGAGGCTCATGTGCTCGCTGGTGGTCAGCGCAGCCCGGAACCCCTCGCACATGTAGACGAGCGGGTTGAGCAGCACGAACACCTTCAGCCACGCAATCGGCGCGAGCGAGGACCACGAGTAGTAGATCGCGCCGAGGAACGTGAGGGGGAGCACGACGATGCCGAACAGCATCGGCACGGTGCGGGGGTCGAACCGGGTGCCGAAGGTCAGGCCGAGGGCGCCGCACATGTAGCAGGCGAGCGGGGCCAGCGTGAGCAGGATCGGCCAGTTGATGTCGAGGTGCACCGGGGTCGCCGGAACGATCGCCGCGATGGGGAAGACGAGCAGCGCGGCGAAGAGCCCGTTGAACGCACCCGAGATCACCTTCTCGATGGCCACGAGCGAGACCGGCATCGGGGCGAGCACGCGGTCTTCGATCTCACGCGTGTACCCGAACTCCTGGACCATCGGGAGCGCGACCGACTGGATCCCCTGGAACATGATCGACAGGCCGATCACGCCCGCGACGAGGCGGGTGGAGAACTCCGCGGCCGCAGCCCCGGAACCGCCGACACCCTGACCGATCTTCGGGAACACGTACGTGAAGATGAAGACGAGCAGGAACGGCTGCAGCAGCGTGCGGGGCAGGAACTCCTTGAGGGACTTGCGCAACACGGTGATGTCCCGGAGGAACAAGGCGCGAAACGCGGTCCGGGTCGACTTCCGGGCCGAGCGTTCGAGCTCCTTGACGCCGGGGAGCGGGGCGGTGGTCGTGACGGTCGTCATTCGCGCAGGTCCTTCCCGGTGAGGTTGATGAAGACGGTTTCGAGCGTGGGCTCGGTCGACGAGAGGTCCGAGACGCTGAAGCCGTGACGCTCGGCCGCATCGACCACCTTGGGGAGCACGCCCCGGATCTGACGCACCCCCATGCGGACGACGTCGTCGGCGTGCTCGACGGTCGTGGCGTTGGGGATCTCGTCGCGCAGCACCCGCGCGAGCTCGTCGAGGTCACCGTCGGCCGTGACCGTGACCATCGCGTCGATGCCCACCGACTCCTTGAGCGCGGCGGGCGTATCGAGCGCGAGCAGGCGGCCGCGGTCGATGATCGCGAGCCGGTCGCAGAGCGCGTCGGCCTCTTCCATGTAGTGCGTCGTCAGCAGGATCGTCTGGCCGTCGCCGTGCAGCTCGCCGAGGATGTCCCAGAGCGCGATGCGGCTCTGCGGGTCGAGGCCGGCGGTCGGCTCGTCGAGGAACAGGATCGCGGGCCGGTGCATGATCGCCCGAGCCACCATGAGCCGTTGGGCCATCCCCCCGGAGAGTGCGAGGACCGGCGCCTGCGCCCGCTCCGACAGGCGGAACTGCTCGAGCAGTCGGCTGGCCTCGCTCTTCGAAGTCTTGGCGTTCATGCCGAAGAAGCGGCCGTGGAAGTAGAGGTTCTCCCAGACGGTCAGCGCGCGGTCGAGCGTGTTCGTCTGCGGGACGACGCCGATCACCTGCTTCGCGGCGGAAGGGTGGCGGACGACGTCGACGCCACCGACGAGCGCATGCCCGCTGGTGGGGATCACCCGGGTGGTGAGCATCCCCGCAGTCGTCGTCTTGCCGGCGCCATTCGGGCCGAGCAGACCGAAGATCTCACCTCGGTGGACCGAGAGGTCCAGCGCGTCGACCGCCTTGATGTCGCCGGGATAGATCTTCGTCAGCTGGTCGGTGTGGATGACCTCGTCCGGGTCGTGCGCGACGGGCGCAGGCCGGGGGTCAAGTTCGGTTGCCGACACGGCGTTCCTCCTCCTGGTGGTCGAAGTGTTCGTGGATGCGCATGAGCGTGGTGCCGAGCACGTCGACCTCGTGGTCACTCAGCAGTGACCGCAGCTCGCGGTCGACTTCCTCCTGGACGCGACCGAGCTCCCGCAGCCGTTGGCGGCCGGCCGCGGTGATGAACACGCGGGCGACCCGTCGGTCGCGGTCGTCGCGCCGCCGCTCGACCAGGCCCTCGTCCGCGAGCTTGTCGAGGTGACGCACGAGGGTCGGCGGTTCGATGTGCATGTGCTCGGCCAGCTCGCGCTGGCTGGACCCGTCGGCCTCGGCCGCGTGCTTCAACAGGATCCAGTGCCAGAGGCTGGCCCCGCGCTCGCCCATGCGGGCGTCGAGGGCGTCGTGCACGGCACGATGGCCGAGCCACAGGCGGCGTCCGAGGGGTGGCTCCATAGGAGACATATTGTTAGCTGACTAACGGTTCGTCGGCAAACGAAGTCTCCCGTACTCGACCCGCCGCGTGGCCGGCTGCCTACGCTCCACCGGATGACCGACCCCCGGCGCGTCCAGGCGAACGGCATCGACATCTCCTACCTCGAGGCCGGGCCCGCCGACGGCCCGCTCGCGCTCTGCCTGCACGGGTTCCCCGACCACGCGCCGACGTGGCACCACCTGATGTCCGAGCTCGCCGCGGCCGGGTACCACGCCGTCGCGCCCTGGTTGCGCGGGTACTCGCCCACCGGGCTCGCGCCCGACGACAACTACCAGGTCGCGGCGGTCGCGCTCGACGCGCTCGCGCTGGCCGACGAGCTCGGCGCCGACCGTGACGCGGTCCTGATCGGCCACGACTGGGGCGCGATCGCGGCGTACACCGCGGTCGGGCACCGCCCCGAACGGTTCTCGAAGCTGGTGACGATGGCGGTGCCGCACCAGGCCGCGCTCATGGCCCGGTTCCTCTCGACGCCGGCCCAGCTGAAGCGGTCCTGGTACATCTTCTTCTTCCAGACGCCCCTGGCCGAGCTCATCGTCCCCGGCGACGACTTCGCCGTCATCGACATGCTCTGGCGCGATTGGTCGCCCGGGCTCGTCCCGGATCCGGCCTTCATGCGCGAACTCAAGTCGACGCTCGGCGCGCCCGGCTCCACCGCGGCCGCGATCAGCTACTACCGGTCGATGCTCGGGACGAAGCCCGGTGACCCCGCGCTCGACGCGGTCCAGGCGGCCGGCAACGGCCCGACCCCGGTGCCGACGCTGTACCTGCACGGGGCCGACGACGGGTGCATGGGCGTCGAGCTCGTGGTCGAGCAGGAGCTGCAGCCGTTCTTCCCCGCCGGCCTCGACCTCGAGATCGTCCCTGCGAGCGGACACTTCCTGCACCTCGACCAGCCCGAGGCGGTCGACCGTCTCGTGCTGGACTTCCTCCGCTCCGAAATCTCTCCCGCCCGACCGAGCTGACCGCGCCGCGCCCGGCGGGCGGGAGCGGCCCGCTCCGAAATCTCTCCCGCCCGACCGAGCTGACCGCGCCGGACCGGAACCGCAGCGACCCGGCAGTACCGTGGTTGCGTGGCGCACGACCATCACGCGCACGCCGCGCCGGCGGGCGGCACCGGCGAAGGCGAGACCCATCGGAGCCGAATCCGCGCGCTGCAAGTCGCGCTCGGCGCGAACCTCATGTTCTTCGGCGTCCAGCTCGCCGCGGGAATCGCGTTCGGGTCGCTCGCCCTCATCGCGGACTCGGCGCACATGGCCTCGGACGTGGTCGCGCTCGCGCTCGCGCTGCTGGCCCAGGCGCTGATCACACGGCCGGCCTCGAGTCGCAACACCTACGGGATGCAGCGGGCCGAGGTGCTCGCCGCGCAGGCCAACGCGGCCGCGCTCGTCCTCGTGTCCGGCTGGGTCGTCTACGAGGCGATCCAACGGTTCTCGCACCCGGAGCCGATCGACGGGCTCGGCGTGGTCGTCGTGGGGCTGCTCGGCCTCGCGGTCAACGCGGGCAGCGCCTGGATCATCGCCCGCTCCAGCGGCGACAACCTCAACCTCCGGGGCGCGTTCCTGCACCTGGCGTCCGACGCAATCGGGTCGCTCGGGGTCGTCGTCGCCGGACTCGTGGTGCTCGCGACCGGCGCCGACTGGGTGGACCCGCTCGTGTCGATCTTCATCTCCGCGCTCGTCCTGGTCGCTGCGTGGCAGCTCCTCCGGGACGCGACCCGGGTCCTGCTCGAAGGCGCGCCGAAGGGGCTCGACGTCGAGGCGGTCGAGCGTGCGCTGACCGGTGCCGACGGGGTCGAGGCGGTCCACCACCTCCACGTCTGGTCGATCGGGTCGGAGACACCGGCGCTCTCGGCGCACGTCGTGCTCGCCGGCGAGCTGACCCTGCACGAAGCGCAGGCGCGCGGGGACCAGCTGAAGGTCGAGCTCGCGCAGCGGTTCGGGATCGAGCACGCCACGCTCGAGCTCGAGTGCCACACCTGCGAGGACGACGAGCACGACACCGGAACCCCGCGGAGAGCAGCGACGTTGTGAGCGAAGCCAGACGACACCCGGCTCGACGCAAGCGCGGAGCGTGGCCCGAGCGGCCCGGTCCGAAGGACCAGGAGCGGAAGTTGTGAGCGACGTGACCACCTCCGACGCGACGCAGGCGCACGACCCGGGCGCGGGCCGCGTCGAGCCGCCGGGCGCGGGCGGCGGGGGCGACGACCGACGGCGCGGACCCGCGGGCTGGCAGATCGCCGTGCTCGCGCTCGTCGTCGTGCTGGTCGCGGGCGTCGTCGGGTGGGGCATCGGCAACCGCGGCGGTTCGGACCCCGCAAAGGACTCGGTCGACGTCGGCTTCTTCTACGACATGAGCGCCCACCACCAGCAGGCACTGACCATGGCGCTCGACTACATCCGCAACGGGAACGATTCCCGACTGCTCCAGATCGCCCGCGAGATCGTCACGTATCAGAGCTCCGAGATCGGCGCGATGAACACCTACCTGACCCAGTGGGGCCGGCTCGGCGACGCGCCCCGGCTGGCGATGGGCTGGATGCAACCGCCGGTCCCCCGCAGCAAGATGCCGGGGTTGGCGACGAAGGCGCAAATGGCCCAGCTCGCCGCGGCTCGCGGCTCCGAGCTCGACGACCTCTTCACCCGGCTGATGATCGTGCACCACGCGGGCGGGATCCACATGGCTGCCTACGCGGCGAACCACGGCGAGAAGAAGACGACGCGCGACCTGGCGGCCGCGATGGACGACGGGCAGCGGGGCGAGATCAGCGAGATGAACACCTGGCGCACCCAGCACGGGCTGAAGGCGATCGTGCCGCCGCTGGCGAAGTTCGCGGACCCGATCAACGGCTGAGCCGCAGCGTCACCCGGTCAGCTTGGTGAAGTCCGGATAGCCGCGCGTCGACTCGGCGCCGTCGACGTAGAGCGTCTCCCCCGAGACCCATGACGCCTCGTCGCCCACGAGGAAGAGTGCGGCGTCCGCGATGTCGGTCGCGGCACCGGCTCGTCCCATCGGGATCGACTCGACGTACGCGTCGTGCAGCTGCGGGAGCTGCTGCGCGAACGCGGTGAGCGGCGTCTCGACGTACCCCGGACCGATCCCGACCACCCGGATCCCCTCCGGGCCGAGCTCCATGCCCGAGCACCGGGTCAGCATCTCGACGCCCGCCTTCGCGCTGCAGTACGCCCCGAGGCCGACCGCGGGCACCTTGGCGTTGATCGACGCGATGTTCACGATCGCGCCGCCGCGGCCGCCGGCCCGCATGGCCTGTGCCTCGTGCTTCACCGAGAGGAACACGCCCGTGAGGCAGACGTCGATCACCGTGCGCCAGTCGTCGGCGGGATGGTCCGCGATCGGCGAGAACGCGCCGAGCCCCGCGCAGTTCACCGCGACGTCGAGCCCGCCGAACCCGTCCACCGCGCGTGCGACGAGCCGCTCGACGTCGGCCTCGATCGTGACGTCGATGACCTCGGTCGCCACCGACGCCCCGAGCTCGGCCCCGATCTCCGCCAGCAGCTCCGCGTTGCGATCCCCGAGGACGAGCCGCGCGCCCTCCTCGACGAACTGCCGCGCGGTCGCCAACCCGATCCCCGAAGCCCCACCCGTGACGACCCCGACCTTCCCCGCCAGCCTCTCGGCCATGCCCACTCCTACTCACTCGTCTCGCAGCACGCCCCTCGTCCGGGAACCACGCTACGAGACCCGCCGAGCAAGCCGACAGCCTCGCGACAACGGCGGCAGGTTCAGGGGAAGGGCGAGCGGGCGTCGGTCCACCGAGCGAGTTCTGTGAGCGCTCTGGCGCGAACAGACTGTCCGAGCGAATGGGCCGATGCCCGCTCGCCCCCCATGCCCGGCAACGAAGAAAGACCCTACGAAGAAGCCGGACCCTCGGAACGAACCTTGTTCACCTCGACCAGAGCGTCACGCAGCTTCTCGATCCACTCGTCCTGGTGCTGCGAGACGAGCCGGACACACCACGCCAACGCGTCCGACCGCGACCGCGCCACCGACGCGTCGACGAGCGTGTCGAGCACGCCCCGCTCCTGCATCCGGAGCCGGGTCATGACCGGGACGCTGAGGCTGGTGAACACGACCTTCACGCCGTCGCACTCGACGCCCCACGCGACCTTGCGGTCGAAGCGGGCCTCGGCCGCGTCGGCGATCGCCATGCGCTGGGCCCGGGTCTCCTCGCGGAACGCCTCGATGCGGGACTGCACCGCCGCGGCGCGGGCCTCCTCGTCGACGTCCTGACCCAGGTCGGGAGCCGGGATGGCGCCGAGGACCAGCACCTCGTCCCGGTCGTAGGTGACCTCGGGCGCTCCGGTGAACCACCCGTCGGGGATGCGCCCGGCGAACCAGCCGACCGTCCTGCTGCTTGCTGCGTCCATCGCCGGACCTCCGTCGCCGTGGTCTTGTCGTCGTCGTGTTGTTTACAAGATTACACCATTGCGGAGCTGCTCGGCGACCGCGGCCGCCTCCTCGTCGGAGGCGTACTTGGAGCGGGGCCAGAAGAACCCGCGGAGGCCGTCCTTGCGCCGGCGGGGCGCGACGTGGACGTGGAGGTGGGGGACGCTCTGGCTGACGACCGTGTTGGTCGCGACGAAGCTGCCCTCGGCGCCGAGGACGTCGACCATCGCCCGCGAGACGGCGCGCACCGCGGTCCAGAGCGGGGCGATCAGGTCGTCCGGCATCGCGTTGAGGTGCTCGACGTGATCCTCGGGAACGACGAGCGTGTGCCCCGGGAACAGCGGCCGGTGGTCGAGGAAGGCCCGGATCGGTCCGTCGGGGATGACCCAGTCCGTCGGGATCTCGCCCGCAACGATCCGGCAGAACAGACAGGTCGGATCCGAGATCACGTCGGGTCCGGGCCGGGTCCGGGCCGGGTCCGGGCCGGGTCCACGCGGGGTCCAGGCCGGCTCAGGCCGGACTCGTGTAGGGCCGCTCCCGCGGCTTCGCCGCGCTCTGCTTCGGCACCATCACCTTGCGCTTGAAGTAGCAGACCTCTTCGCCGCGCTGGTTGAAGCCGAAGGTCTCGACGGTCACGACGCCGCGGTCGGGCTTGCTCGACGACTCCTTCTTCTCGAGCACGCGCGTCTCGGCGTAGATCGTGTCGCCGTGGAAGGTCGGCCGCTTGTGCTGGAGCGTCTCCACCTCGAGGTTCGCGATGGCCAGCCCGCTGACGTCGGGGACGCTCATGCCGAGCACGAGCGAGTAGACGAGGTTGCCGACGACGACGTTCTTGCCGAACTGCGTCTGCGTCTCCGCGTACCAGGCGTCCGTGTGGAGCGGGTGGTGGTTCTCGGTGATCATGCAGAACAGGTGGTCGTCGTACTCGGTGATGGTCTTGCCCGGCCAGTGCTTGTAGACGTCGCCCGGCTCGAAGTCCTCGAAGTACCGCCCGAACGGGCGCTCATGAACGGTCATGGCCCGGAGGCTACCTAGAGTCCTGCTCCGTGGCCCGAAGCGAACCGTCCGCCGGACTCTGGGCGAGGCTGCGGGCGCCACTGAGCCAGAGCCTCCCCGGCTGGCTCGTCGCCCGGGTGCTCGTCGTCGGCGCGCTCGCGCTCGCGCACTACCTGGTCGACCAGCTCCACGTGCACGACGCCCTCGCGCGCGCCACGGTGCACGCCGGGCTCACATCCTGGGACGGCGCGTACTACGTCAGCATCGCCGCCCACGGGTACGGCGCGCTGTCGCGGGACGCGCTGCGCTTCTTCCCGCTCGTCCCGATGCTGGCCAAGCCGTTCGTCTGGCTCGGGATCCCGGCCAAGGCCGCGGTCCTGATCGTGAGCAACGCGTCCGCGCTCGTCGCCGGCGTCCTCGTCTACGTGCTCGCTCGACGGGAGGGCCGCGACAGCGCCTTCGCGACCCGGGCCGCGTGGTTCCTCGCGCTCGCGCCGGCCGCGTTCGTCCTCGTCATGGGCTACACCGAAGCCACCACGCTGGCGCTGGCGCTCGGTGTGTTCCTGGCGCTGCGCTCGCGACGGTGGTGGCTCGCCGCCGGACTCGGCGTGCTCGCCGGCCTCACCCGGCCGTCCGGCTTCCTGCTCGCGCTCCCCGCGTTGATCGAGGCCGCTCGCGGCTTCCGGGTTCTGCCCGTGAAGCAGTACGTCGCCCGCGCCGCGGCCGTCGCGGGGCCCGGCGTCGGGACGCTGCTCTACCTGCTGTGGGTCGGCAACCGGTACGGGGACATGTGGCTCCCGTACTCGATCCAGACCGAGTCCGGCCGGCGCGGCTCGTTCAGCAACCCGATCGACACGATCGGCGACGCGCTGCGCGGCCTGTTCAACGGCCACGAGGTGGGGACCGGGCTCCACGTGCCGTGGCTCGTCCTGATCGTCGTGCTGCTGATCGTCTGCTTCCGCACCTGGCCCGCGAGCTACAGCACGTTCGCGGCGGCATCGATCGGCGCGGCGGCCATCTCGTCGAACCTGGACTCGCTGGAGCGGTACGCGCTCGCCGCCTTCCCGCTGATCCTCGTCGTCGCGGGGCTCACCCGCGATCGGCGGATCGAGCGCGGGGTGCTCGTGCTCTCGGGATCGGCGATGACGGTCTACGCGCTGCTCGCGTTCTTCCACGCGTACGTCCCGTAGCGCTCACCCACACATGATCAGTCGATCGCGTAGCGCTTCAGGAGCCCGCGGGCGATCACGAGCCGCTGGATCTCGTTGGTCCCCTCACCGATGATCATCAGCGGCGCGTCCCGGTAGTAGCGCTCGATCGGGAGCTCGGTCGTGTATCCGACCCCTCCATGGATACGCAGGCTCTCGGTGGCGATGTCGAACGCGGCCTCGCTGGCGAAGAGCTTCGCCATGCCCGCCTCGACGTCGGCCCGCTCACCGTTCTGCTTCAGGACCGCGGCGTGCCGGGTGAGCAGCCGCGCTGCTTCGAGCTTCGTCGCCATGTCCGCGAGCTTCTGTTGGATCGCCTGGTGCTCCGCGATCGGCTTGCCGAACGTCGTGCGCTCCTGGGCATACCGGATCGCCGCTTCGAACGCGGCGCGGGCCACGCCGCACGCGCGCGCCGCGATGTTGATGCGGCCGACTTCGAGCGCGCCGAGGATCCAGCCGAGCCCCCGGCCGAGCCCCTCGTCGCCGCCGAGGACGCAGCTCGCGTCGACACGGTGGCCGTCGTAGACCATCTCGACGGTCTCGATGCCCTTGTACCCGAGCTTCCCGATGTTCTTCGAGACCGAGATGCCCCCGAAGCTCGGCCCGGGCTCCTTCTCGACGATGAAGCAGGTGATGCCCTCGTCGGTGCGTGCCGCCAGCGCGATCAGCCCGGCCCGCTCGCCGTTGGTCACCCACATCTTCGTGCCGGTGATCTCGTACTCGTCGCCGTCGCGCACCGCGCGGCACGAGATGTTGCGCGTGTCGCTGCCCGCGTCGGACTCGGACAGCGACAGGCAGCCGCGCAGCTCACCCGTCGCGAGCCGCGGCAGCCAGCGCTCCTGCTGCTCACGGGTGCCGTTGCGCATGATGACGCTCGCCGCGATCGTGTGGGTGTTGACGATGCCCGACAGGGACATCCAGCCGGCGGCGAGCTCCTCGACGACCGCGATGTACGCGAGCAGGTCGAGCCCGAGACCACCCAGGTCCTCCGGGATCGTGATCCCGAAGAGGCCCATGGCCTTCATCTGCTCGACGATCGCCTCGGGGTACTCGTCGGCGTGCTCGAGGTCGCTCGCCACCGGGAGCACCTCGCGCTCCACCCAGCGCCGCACCGTGGCGCGAAGCTCGTCCCGGACTTCCTCGTCGATCGTCGCAGTCATGGCCCCGAGGGTACGAGAACGGGGCCGGAGAGGTCGTGGGCCCGCCGGCGCAGGAACATGCGGGTGACCCGGTACGTTGGCCCGCCTGATGATGCATCAGACGATGATGAGCTTCCGGCGCGATCCGGACGCGGTGAAGGGCAAGCACGTCGAGCGTGCCCTGCTGCGCCGCGTGCTGCGGATGACCCGCCCCTACAAGGGTGCGCTGGTCGGCTTCTTCATCAGCGTCATCGCCGCGGCCGTCATCGGCGTGATCCCGGCCCTGCTCTTCCGGTCCCTGCTCGACAACGCCGTGCCCAACCGCGACGACACCCTGGTCCTGGTGCTCTCCGCCCTCGCGGTCCTCGTCGCCTTCGCGACCGCGGGCCTGAACCTCCTGCAGCGGTGGTACGCGTCCCGGGTGGGCGAGGGCCTGATCTACGACATGCGGGTCTCGCTGTTCGACCACGTCCAGCGGCTGCCGATCTCCTTCTTCACCCGCACCCAGACCGGTGCCCTCCAGAGCCGTCTCAACAACGACGTCATCGGCGCGCAGAACGCGGTGACCGGAACGCTGGGCACCGTGATCTCGAACATCATCACCCTGGTGGTCACGTTGACCGTGATGGTCGCGCTCGAATGGCGGCTCACGATCCTGACGCTCATCGTGTTGCCCGCGTTCATCATCCCGGCCCGGCGGATCGGGCGCCGGCTGCAGACAGTGACCCGCGAGAGCTTCCAGCTCGACGCGTCGATGAACAACACGATCGCCGAACGCTTCAACGTCTCCGGCGCGCTCGTCGTCAAGCTGTTCGGCAACCACGACCGCGAGCGCGACTACTTCGCCCAGCGCGCGGGCCGGGTCCGCGACATCGGGGTGACCTCCGCGATGTACTCACGGGTGCTGTTCGTCGCACTCGGGTTCGTCGCCGCCGTCGGGACGGCGGTTGTGTACTACGTCGGCGGCGAGCTCGTGATCAACGGGGCGCTGCAGATCGGCACGATCGTCGCGTTCGTGATCTACACCGGCCAGATCTACGCGCCCCTGACCCAGCTCACGAACTCGCGGGTGGACGTCCTCACCGCGCTGGTGAGCTTCGAGCGGGTCTTCGAGGTCCTCGACTTCCCGTCGCTGCTCACCGAGCGGCCGGGCGCGGTCGACCTGGTGGACCCGGCCGGCCGGATCGAGCTCGACCACGTCCGGTTCCGGCACCCGCCCAGCACGATCGCCTCGCTCCGCTCGCTCGAGGAAGGCCTTCCGGGCGTCGACGACGACGAGCCGAGCACGTGGATCCTGCGCGACGTGAGCCTCACCATCGAGCCGGGCGAGCTCGTCGCGATCGTCGGTCCGTCGGGTGCGGGCAAGACCACGACCGCGATGCTCGTGCCGCGGATCGCCGACGTCGTCCAGGGGGCGGTGCGGGTCGACGGTCACGACGTGCGTGATCTCACGCTCGACTCCCTGCGTGAGGCGGTCGGGTTCGTGATGCAGGATCCGCACCTGTTCCACGCGTCGATCCGGGAGAACCTCCGGTACGCGCGGCCGGACGCGACCGACGACGAAGTCGTCGAGGCCTGCCGGGCGGCTCGCATCGACGACCTCATCCAGTCCTTGCCGGACGGATACGACACCGTCGTCGGCGAGCGTGGCTACCGGCTCTCCGGCGGGGAGAAGCAGCGCGTCGCGATCGCCCGCGTGTTGCTCAAAGCCCCCTCGATCGTCATCCTCGACGAGGCCACGTCACACCTCGACACCGAGTCCGAGCACGCGATCCAACGGGCGCTGACGGCTGCGCTGGCCGGGCGCACCGCGCTCGTGATCGCCCACCGTCTCTCGACGATCGTCAACGCCGACCGCATCGTGGTCATGGACGAGGGCCGGATCGTCGACGAGGGCACGCACGAGGCGCTGCTGCGCCGGGGCGGCCTCTACGCCGACCTCTACCGCACGCAGCTGGACCAGCTCGCCGATGCGCCCGAGCCCGATGCGCTCGAGTCCGCCTGACCCTCGAATCCCGGAGCGGGACCGGTAGCATCGGGAACTCCCTCCCGCGGTGGCACGTTTCCCTTCTCCATGGCTGATCCGGATCCCGAAACCAGCTCGTCGCGTGGTCGAGCCGCGCAACGGCAACGCCAGCGGCGTCGCGTGCAGGCGCGCGTCCTCGCCGGCGCGGGCATCGCGGTGCTCGTCGTGCTCGCCGCGCTGTGGTTCAGCGACACGCTGCGGATCCCCACCCAGGGACCGTCATTCGCCAACGGCGCCGAGAGCGTCCAGGCGCACCGCGCCGCCGCGAACCACGACGTCGGCGCGTCCAGGCCCGAGCACCGTGCGATCAACCCACTCCAGCCGATGCGACTCTGGATCGGTGGCGACTCGCTGGACGGCGCCCTCGGTCCGTCGCTCGGCGAGATGACTGCAGCCACCGGGGTCGTGCAGCCGCAGTACGACTCGCGGGTCGGCAGCGGCCTCATCAGCGGTGACGTCAACTGGCCGGTCCACGCGGCCGAGCAGCTCGACGCGCTCAAGCCGGAGGTCGTCGTGTTCATCCTCGGCACGAACGACGCCAACGTCTACGACGACTCGCTCGCGACCCAGTACGCGCAGAAGACCGAACAGATGATGCGGATCCTGGCCGCGGGCGGCCGGGAGGTCTACTGGGTCAACGCTCCGGTCATGCGCGACGAGGACCTCGAGGCGAACGTCCTGAAGGTCAACGAGATCCAGCGCGAGGTCGCGACCAAGGTCGGGGTCAACTTCATCGACGCGCACACGCTGTTCGCCGACGAGACCGGGGAGTACCAGTCCTACCTCCCCGACGCGACCGGGAAGAACGTGCTGATGCGTGCGGGCGACGGCATCCACCTCACCGGGGCCGGCGGGGACCACCTGGCCAAGGTGATCTTCGACAAGCTCGAGCTGGACTGGAAGATCAACGAACAGGCGGTGCCCAGCCAGCCCAAGCGGGTCCTCGTGACCAAGGGTTCGACGCAGGTCGGAGGCGGGGGCTCGTCCGGCTCCTCGGGCTCGTCGGGCTCGTCGGGCTCGAGCTCCAACGGGTCGAGCTACCGAGGCTCCAGCTCGGGTGGATCGTCGAGCCGCAGCTCGAACGGCTCCAGCGGCACCATCGCGACGACGCCCGCCACCGCGCCACCGGTGGCGGACCCGCCCCCACCGTCATCGACCACGCCGACCACCGCACCGAGCTCCAACACCACGACCACGACCTCCAGCCCGTAGGCGTCCGGCCCGGGGATCGACGCAACCCGTCGGTAGGCTCCGGCGCCATGAGCGACGAGAGCGGGAACCCGTGAGCGACGAACTGACCGGGGCCGCGGCCGCAGTCGCGACCACCCAGGAGCTGGTCGACGCGGCGGCGCGGAGCCTCGCGGGGCGCGCCTCGGTCGACGGGCGGATCTCGGTCTCCGCCCTCGACGAGCACCAGGTCGTCGCCTACGACCTCGCCCACGCGGCAAGCGCCGTCGCCGGGTGCAAGGTCATGCTCGGCTACGCGCAGCATGGTGACTTCGAAGCATCACTGGCGTTCGCGTACATCGCGGACGCGATCGCCGACGTCGGTGCCCGCATCGTCGGGCGCGAGGACGCGTGGGGGGTCGAGCTGAGCGCGATGGCACCCGCGCAGCCCTTCGTGGCGAAGTACCGGGACCCGGCGTTCCTGGAGTCCGTCGCCGACTCGCTCCCGTCCGGTGGGACCGGTGCCGCGCACCTCCCCGAGGAGTTCGACCTCGTCCGGGACAGCTTCCACCGCTTCGCGGCCGACAAGATCCGGCCGGTCGCCGAGCACATCCACCGCGCGAACGACGACATCCCCGAGTCGATCATCGAGGGCATGGCCGAGCTCGGTGGGTTCGGGCTCTCGGTACCCGAGGAGTACGGAGGCTTCGCCGCGGGTGGCGAGTCGGACTACCTCGCGATGTGTGTCGCCACCGAGGAGCTGTCCTGGGGCTCCCTCGGTGCGGGCGGCGCGCTGATCACCCGGCCCGAGATCCTCACCCGCGCCATCGTCAAGGGCGGGACCGAGGAACAGAAGCACGCGTGGCTGCCCCGGATCGCGACCGGGGAGCGCGTCGTCGGCGTGATGGTGACCGAGCCGGACTACGGGTCGGACGTCGCGGGCGTGAAGGTGTCCGCGACCCCGTTCGACGGCGGGTACGTGCTGAACGGCGTGAAGACGTGGTGCACGTTCGCGGGTCGCGCCGACACCCTCATGGTCCTCGCCCGCACCGACCCCGACCGCTCGCTCGGTCACCGAGGGCTCTCCGTGTTCGTCGTCGACAAACCTCCGGCGCCCGGCCACCACTTCGCCTTCGACGACGGCGCGGGCGGGAAGATGGAGGGGCGCGCCATCGACACCCTCGGCTACCGGGGGATGCACTCCTACGAGGTGGCCTTCGACGGGTGGCACGTGCCCACCGAGAGCCTCGTCGGCCTCGACGGCGGCCTCGGCAAGGGCTTCTACCTGCAGATGGAGGGCTTCGAGAACGGGCGGCTCCAGACCGCGGCGCGCGCCGTCGGTGTGATGCAGGCGGCCTTCGACGCCGGGCTTGCCTACGCCGAGGAGCGGCTCGTGTTCGGCAAGCCGGTCTTCTCCTACCAGCTGTCCAAGGCCAAGCTCGCCCGGATGGCCGCGCTGATCTGCGCGGGCCGGCAGTTCTCCTACGACGTCGCCCGCAAGATGGCCAGCGGTGAAGGCGCGCTCGAAGCGAGCATGGTGAAGGCGTACGTGTGCCGCGCCGCCGAGTGGGTCACGCGCGAAGCGATGCAACTCCACGGCGGCATGGGCTACGCCGAGGAGTTCCCCGTCTCGCGGTACTTCGTCGACGCACGCGTGCTCTCGATCTTCGAGGGCGCGGACGAGACACTGTGTCTGCGCGTCATCGCCCGGCGGCTCACCGAGCAGGCGCTCGGCTAGCGGTTCGCTAGGGGCGCACCCCGGCCAGCGAGAACCGTGGTACCGGTGCCGCCCCGGTCACGAGATCGGCGACGAGCCGGCCGATCGTCGGCGCGAACTTGAAGCCGTGGCCGGAGCACGGCGACGCGACGACGATCGGGCCGACCCGGTCGAGCACGAAGTCCTCGTTCGCGGTGCTCGTGTAGAGGCACGTCACCTCGGACACGGGGACGGGCTCGAGCCCGGGCATCCACGACTCCACGAACCCCACGACCCGATCGCGAGCCGCGGCGTCGACGACGAAGTCGCGGGTGTCGGCCGTGACCCGCGGACCGGTGTGGTGCTCGGCCACCTTCACCCCCTCGCCGGGGGTCTCGAGTCCGTAGCGAGCACCGTCGCCGTGGTGGATGAAGCTCGGCCAGGGCGAGGCGACGCGGGGTGCGAAGTGGAACGCCGACTCCTGGGTGACGGCCAGTGATGGGAGCGGGACGGTGTCGCGCGCCAGGTCCACGACCCAAGCGCCGGCCGCGACCACGGCGACGCGCGCGTCGTAGATCTGGTCGTCCGTGGCGACGCGGGCGCGGTCACCGAACACCTCGACCGCGCGCGCCGGTGTGTTCCAGTGCGCGATGCCGCCGAGCGCCCGGACCCGATCCCACATCGCCGCCCACGCGCGGTCGGCGGCGATCCGGCCGCCGTCGGGCTGGTGGAGGACCGACCCGTCGAAGCGCATGCCCGGCCACCGATCCTTGGCGGAGCGCGGGTCGAGCCGGTCGTGACGGACGTGCCGCACGTCCAGCGCGCCGGCGATCGCAGCGACCGCGGCGGGGTCGCCGTGGTCGAGCGAGCCGGTCAGGACGAGCAGCTGGTCCCCGGTCTCGGCCTCGAGCTCGCGCCAGTCCTCGCGCGCGGCCCGGGCGAGGTCGATCCAGAACGGGTCGGGATAGGCGAGCCGGAAGATCCGCGAGCCACCGTGGGAGCTGCCCCGCACGTGTCCGGGCTCGTACTGCTCGAGCAGCGTGACGTCCTGGCCGCGCCGGGCCAGCCACCAGGCGGTGGCGGCGCCCATGATCCCACCACCGATCACGACCGCGTCGACCCGCTCCACCCTGTCAGGCTACGGCCCGTGGAGCCCGTGCGAGCGAAGCCCGTCGTGCGCCGGCGCGAGCTCGCACTGTTCGCGGTGCCGATGGTCGCGCTCGCCGTCGCGGCGAACGTCGGCAACGCGCTCGCGCCGACGCTGCTCACCGAGGAGCCGGCGCTGCTCCTGGCGCTCGCACCCAAGACCCGTTGGCTCCTCCTCTCGTCGCCGAACCTGCACGCCCTCGCGTTCTACGCGATCCCCATTCGTGCGCGCCGCCGTCGTCCTGACGCTCTACTACGGCTTCGGACGCCGGTACGGCCACGCCGCGCTGCGGTGGGTGGAGGAACGCGCCGGTCGCTCGATCCGACCGGTGCGATGGATCGAGCGGCAATTCCACCGGGGCCGCTACCCGATCGTCGTCGCGTTCCCGGGGAGCCTCGCCGCGATGCTCGGCGGCGCCGACCGGATGGCGTTCGCGCCGTTCATCGTCGTGGCGATGCTCGCGACGAGCGTACGGCTGGTGCTCATCCGCCTGCTCGCAGACCTGTTCGCGGCTCCGTTGCTCGACGTGCTCGGCTGGATCAGCCGCAACCAGCTCTGGCTCACGGTCGTCTCGGTGGGCTCGGTGCTCGTCTACGTGCTGTGGACGAACCGCAGCAGCCCGACGCCGATCGAGTCGGTCCAGACGATCGCCGCCGAGCTCGACGAGGCTGCCGCGGACGTGGCCGGCGGCGAGAAGGGTCCCTAGCTGTTGCTGCGCTGCATGCCGGCGCGCTCGCCGCGGCTCACCAGCTTGATCGCGACCTTGCGGCTCGCTTCGTCGATCATCTCGTCGCCGAGCATCACCGCACCCTTGCGGTCGCCCTCGGTCGTCGCCTTCTCGTAGGTCTCCAGGATGTCCCAGGCCTTGTCGAACTGCTCCTGGGTCGGCGAGAAGAGCTCGTTGAGGATCTGGACCTGGTCCGGGTGGAGCGCCCACTTGCCGTCGTAGCCGAGGATCTGCGCCCGTTGCGCGAACTCGCGGAACCCGTCGCTGTCGCGCACCTTCACGTACGGGCCGTCGATCACCTGCAGTCCGTTCGCGCGACCCGCCATGAGGATCGCGACGAACACGTAGTGGAAGTAGTCGCCGGGGTACTCCGGGATCTCGAGGCCGCCGCGGAGGCCGGGCATCTCCATCGACGCGGACATGTCGACGGGTCCGAGGATGATCGTCTCGAGCCGGGGGCTGGCGGCACAGATGTCGTTCACGTTGATGAGGCCGCGCGCCGTCTCGATCTGCGCCTCGATGCCGATGTGTCCTTCCGGGAGTCCGGCCTCCTGCTCGACCTGGGTGAGCAGCAGGTCCATCGCCACGACCTCGGCCGCGGTCTGCACCTTCGGGAGCATGATCTCCTCGAGCCGCTCGCCCGCGTTGCCGACGACCTCGATGATGTCGTAGGTCGTCCACGGCGTGTCCCACGCGTTGACGCGCACGCAAAGGACCGTCTCGCCCCAGTCCTGGTCGCGGATCGCGGCGACTGCCTTGCCGCGGGCCGCCTCCTTCTCGAGCGGGGAGACCGAGTCCTCCAGGTCGATGAAGACCATGTCGGCGCCGAGGTTCGGGCCCTTGCCGAGCATCTTCTCGCTCGATCCGGGGACCGAGAGACACGACCGGCGAGGCAGGTTCTTCGTACGTTGAGACATGGCCGAAAGGCTAGGACACGTCGTGCGGGCACTCCCAACCCACCACAATGAGGCGATGGCCTCCGGTGCATCCCCCCTCGAGCTCGTCGATCGTCTGATCCGTGCGATCGAAGGCGGCGATCTGGCCGCGGTCCGGTCGGTCTACGCACCGGACGTGATCGTCTGGGCCGGCTTCGACGACCGTGAGCGCGACGTCGACTCGTCGCTCGGCGTCCTCGAGTGGCTGTTGGGCGTCACGACCTCGCGGACCTACGAGATCGTCCGCCGGATCGAGATCGACGGTGGCGTGCTGCAACAACACGTGTTGCACGCGACGGCGCGCACCGGCAAGACCTTCTCGATGCCCGCGTGCCTCGTCATCCGGGTCGACCGCGGGCTCATCACGCGCGTCGACGAGTACCTCGACCCGGCCCCCGTGACCGCGGCGGTGACCTGAACCTCGTCCGGTACCCTCGGCGCATGGTCGACGACGCGCCGCTCGCTCTCCAAGAGCTGGCCGACGGCGTCTACGCGTGGATCCAACCGGTCGGCGGAATCGGCGTGAGCAACGCGGGCGTGATCGTCGACGACGACGGGATCACGATCGTCGACACGCTCATGGTGCGCTCGCAGTGGGAGCCGTTCGCCGCCGCGGTCGCCGAGATCGGGACCCGCCCGGTGAAGCGCGTGCTGCTCACGCACGCGCACATCGACCACGTCGGAGGAACGCAGGCGTTCCGCAACGCGATGGTGCTCGGGTCGCCGGCGACGAGCGCGCTGCTCGACCAGCCGATGCCCGTCGACGCCTACAAGCACTACATGGCGCGGTTCGCGGAGGAGTTCGACGACCTCGCCGAGCTCGGGACCCGCCCGGTCAGCCACGTCGTCGACGATGCAGCCCAGCTGACGCCCCGGATCGAGCTGCTTCCCGCGTCGGGTCACACCGCCGGGGACGTGATGGCGCTCGTCGCCGACTGCGACGTGCTGTTCGCGGGCGATCTCTGCTTCTTCGGGGTGACCCCGCTCGCCTTCCAGGGCGACCCCGCGACGTGGGCGGACGTCCTCGACGCGGTCGCCGACCTCGCCGACGTCATCGTCCCCGGACACGGTCCGGTCGGCGGCCCGACCGAGGTGCGGGACCTGCAGGCCTACCTGCGCCACTGCGTCGAGGGCTCGATCCCGCCCGGACCGTGGGACGCCTGGAGCGGCCGGCCCGAGGGCGACGCGATCAACATCGAGAAGGCCGCGATGCTGCGCGCCGGCGACACCGGCATGCCCCCCACCATGCTGAAAGCCATCGGCTTCTAGGCCACTCCACGCTCTGCTCGTTTCGGCGTGACTTCGCGTTGTCCGGGCAACGCGAAGTCACGCCGAAACCGGATGGCGCGGGCGACCGCGGCGGGTTGGTCGACGACGTCCTCCCACCGGAACCGGAGGACGTGCCAGCCTGCCGCTTCGAGGCGGCGGTCGCGGTCGGCATCGTTGCGTCGGTCGGTCAGGCCGTCGTGAAATTCGGCGCCGTCGACCTCGACCACGATGCGCTCGCCGCGGAACAAGAAGTCGACGCGAGCGATCCAACCGTCGTCGCCGCCGAGGTCGACCTGCCGTTCCGGTTCGACGAGCCCGTGCCGGCGCGCGAGCTCGACGAACCGCGCCTCGAGCTCGCTCTCGGGCGCGACGTATTCGCCCCGTCGCTCGTCGAGCAGTGTCCGCAACAAGACGGTTCCCGCCCGTCCGTGCTCGGCGAGGTCGATGAGCACACGCCAGAGTTCGGTGAGCGTCACCGCCTTCCGCGCGAGCGCGGTGTCAATCGCGCGCTCGGCCCGCGGCGCATGCACGTCTCCGCACAGGTCGAACAACGTCCGCGCCAGCGTCGTGCACGGAATGCCGTCGACCATCGTGACGTGGTGCCCGGGCAGGCTGAGGGTCTCTTCGACCCGGGCACCGGCCAGCGATCGTCGCCCGTGACGCGGAACCGAGACCGTCGGTGGGTTGAGCGAGAAGCCCGGCAGGCCGTGCAGCGCCGCGGCGCTCCGGTGCGAGAGCACGGCGGCATCCCCGGCGGCGAGCACCGCGATCATCGAGCGTTGTCGCGGGGTCTCGACTGCTCCGCTCAGTCGGAAGACACCACGCGCCACCGGATGCCAACGATGCCGACGAACCCGGTGCCGGATGCCCTCGGGTGTGAGCCCGCGGCGAATGCTTGACGACGAGTGACGAGTCCGTGCTGCACCAGGGCGAGCGCTTCCATGCGCCGATCGACCATGCCCGAACGCTAGGAGCGAGGTGTGACATCTCCTCCAAGGCGCTCTTTCGGCGTGAGTTCGCGGTGCCCTGACAACGCGAAATTCACGCCGAAACGAGTGAGGACCGGCGGGGGCGGGGCGAACGGGGTCAGTAGGCGCCGGCGAGCTTGGCGTGGTCCCAGGTGACGGTCTTGTCGGCCTTCACCCGGATCACGACGCGCTTCTTGGCCTGCGCCTCGATCCCGGCGCGCACCAGCTCGTCGTCCGCGGGGCCCCAGTAGCGCGGGAACAGCTGCAACCCGAACGCGAGCACCTCGTCGGGCGCGTCGACGATCTCCGCGTGCCCCACGATCGACACGCCCTTCAGCTCCTCGTACGCGTCGCCCGTCGCGACGAGCACGCTGAGACGCGGGTCGCGCCGGAGGTTCACGACCTTCTGGCTCTTGCCGTACGTCCAGAAGCACAGGTCGTCACCGTCGAGGGCGTACCACATCGTCACCAGATGGGGGGTGCCGTCGGCGTTGAGCGACGCGACCTGCAGGTCCCGGCCGGCCTCGAGGAAGGCGCGGCGTCTCGTCGTCGGTCATCCGGATCTGGTCGCGTCGTGACATGAAGTCGGAGCCTACCGGGGCGCCGCGATACCTTCTCCGCCCGTGGCGACCAACCCTGATCCGACCCTCGAGCTGACGACGAGCAAGGGCGTGACCCGCACGCTCGACGACTGGTCGACGATGTTCCAGATGTGCCTGGTCATCCTGCCCGACCGTCCCGAGGCAGCCGAGTGGATCCCGGTCGCCCGCCGGATCTTCGACGTCCTCGGTGACAGCGACTGCCGCACCGCCTACGTCGTCACCGGCACGCGCATGATCGCGCAGCGCATCCTCGGCGAGGAGGAGCAGCGCCAGGCGACGTTCGTCGATCCGGACCGCACGCTGGTCAAGTCCCTCGGCCTCGAGCGCCTGCCCGCGTTCGTGTTCCTGCGCCAGGACACGACGGTCGGCGCAGCGAGCGAGGGCTGGGATCCCGCGGCGTGGCAGGAGGTCGCGAAGTCGGTCGCGAAGGCCATGGCGTGGTCGATGCCGGACGTCGCGCCGCCGGGCGAGCCCATCCCCGCGCCCAGCGGCGGCTGGGCGGTCTGAACCCGCGCGAGCGGAGCGGTCGCGGCGCGGCCCCGCGAGCCCCTCGATCTGCGTCGTCCCAGGTCAGGGACATTTCCGAGGGCAAAAATGGAATCCGAAGGACCCTCCGCGTAGGGTTCTCGGAACCGCCCGTCGCAGTGAGTTGTAGCGACGCGCGTGTTGATCGAGTTCCACCGAGGCGGAAACGGCTCCAACCGCACCACGTTGTCATCCGTGAATCCTGCGGACCGCGTTCAGCAAGGACCGACGGCGGCACCTCCGAGCCAAAGGGAGTCCCCATATGAACCTCCGGGCCAAAGTCTGGGGTGTCGTACTCATCGCAGCCCTCGCAGCCGGAATGCTTCCGGCCGCCGTCGCCGAGGGTTCGCCCATCACCGACAAGCAGCACGAGGCTGCAGCGCTCGAGGCGCAGATCTCGTCGAGCCAGTCGCGGATGGACTCACTGTCCGAGCAGCTGAACGGGGCCAAGATCCGGCTCCAGCAGGCCCAGGCCGCCATCGCGGACTCCGAGCGGCGCACCGCCGAGGCCCAGGCCGCGACCGACAAGATCCGTGACCAGCTCAACGCCCGTGCCGCCGAGATCTACAAGGGCGCGGGGACGAGCAACCCCCTCGACGCGGTGGACGTCAACACCGTCACCGACCTCGCGGCCCGCTCGAAGTACGCCTCCGCGGCCGCGGACAACGACGACACCCTCCTGGCCAAGCTCCAGCAGGCACGCGAGATCCTCGCGGTCCAGAAGGCCCAGCTCGAGACCCAGCAGGCCGCGGCGACCGCCCAGCGCGACGCCGCCGACCGGGCCCGCACCCAGCTCCAGGCGACGACGGCCCAGCGCACCGCGCTGCTCAGCCAGGTCAAGGGTCAGCTCAAGACCCTCGTCGACCAGGAGGCGGCCCGCCGGGCGAACGCCAGCCGGCTCGCGGCCCAGGCGACGGCCCGCCGGCTCGCCACCGGCGGCGGCCGGAGCAGCGGCCGCGGTCCGATCCCGCAGAACTTCCCGAACGCCCCCGCCCCGAACGGCCGCGCGGCCGCCGCGGTGGCCTTCGCCAAGGCCCAGGTCGGCAAGGGCTACGTCTACGCCACCTCGGGCCCGTCGACCTTCGACTGCTCCGGCCTGACCGCCGCCGCGTGGGCCGCGGCCGGCGTCGGCCTCGCCCACTACTCCGGCGCCCAGTACCAGGAGACGATCCGCATCGGTCCCGGCGACCTCCAGCCCGGCGACCTCGTCTTCTACGGCCCGGGCGGCGCGAACCACGTCGAGATCTACATCGGCGGCGGCATGGTGGTCTCGGCCGCCAACCCCGCCGAGGGCGTGATCACCGCCGGGGTCCGGTACGGCTCCGCGAGCGGCTACGGGCGGGTCGGCTAGCCCTCCACGCCCTTCCAGATCCCCCACTTCCCGGATCTCCGGGGTTACGGTCGACCGCGCTCGAGAACGAGCCTGGATCGGCGCTGCCGCGTCGACCCGAGACCGTTGGGGGATCCGTGACCGCAGCGCACCCGTTCCGGCCCAGCGCGACCCGCCTGACCATGGTGCTCGCAGCCGGCGTCCTGGCCGTCGTGACCGCCGCACCCGGTGCCTTCGCGGCCCCTGACCCGGGACCGGCGGGCACGACCGCCCCGCCCGCGACCGTGCGACCCAGCGCCACGACCACCTCCACGTCGACGACGAGCTCGACGAGCAGCACGTCGAGCACCTCCACCTCCACCACCTCGACGTCGACCTCCACGACGACGACCACCGTCGCCCCGGTGGTCCTCGGCCCGGCCTCGGTGCTCACCGCGCCCGAACCGCTCTCGATCGCGGCCCGGCCGACCGCCCCGTCGCGCCCGACCGTGCGGGCCAGGTCCACCACCGGAGCAACGACGGGCCCGGAGCTCCCCTTCACCGGAGGCGGCACGACGCTGGTCCTCGTCTCGGGCCTGGCCGCGCTCGCGATCGGCGCGCTCGCGGTGTGGTGGGGCAGCCGGAAGGCAACCGAGCTCGAGGCCCCGGAGCCCGGCGCTACGGGATGACGAGCATCCCCAGCTCGGCTTCGAGCTGGGGTCGGGGCTTGGCCCCGAGCGACGACCGCTCGAGCCGACCGTTCCGGAACAGCGCGATGAGCGGGATGCTCTGCACCTCGTACTCCTGGGCGAGTGCCGGCTCCTCGTCGATGTTCACCTTCACGACCTTGTAGGCGCCGTCACGCATCTGCGCGATCTGCTCGACGATCGGTCCGACCTGGCGGCAGGGGCCGCACCAGGGGGCCCAGAAGTCCACGATCACGGGCAACGTGCTCTGCAGCACCTCGGTCGGGAACGACGCGGTGGTGACCGTCTTGACCGGGCCTTCGGGCGGGTCGTCGGGCACCGGGCCGCTGGGCTTCTTGCCCGCCACGACGCCTTCGATCCACGCCCGACCGTGCCGGATGCTCTCGAGCGCGACCTGGTGGCCCATCGGGAACTCCGAGTACACGACGGGCACGCCGTGGCCCTCGAGCACCCGGGCGAGCTGGCGGGTGCGGGCGACGGGCGCGAGCGGGTCCTGGTCGCCGTGCTGGATGAGGATCGGCACCTCGGCCGCGGCCACCCAGTCGGGCTCGAAGATGTCGAGCCCGGGGAGCACCGGGCTCATCGCGTAGACCCCGAGGGGACGGGGACGGTCGCTCGCCCGGAGGGCCAGGGCGATCATCATCCCGGCGCCCTGGGAGAACCCGGCGACGAGGGCCTCGGACCGGGCGAAGCCCTGCTCCGCGCACGCCTCGTCGAGCAGGTCGTCGAGCGCGTCGAGCGACGACGTGAACGCGGTCGGGTCGAACCCGCCCTCGGGGCTCCACGAGTACCAGGCGAAGCCGGGTGTGCCCGGCGCGGCCTCCGGCCCGCGGGGCATGACCGCGCAGAAGTGGCCCTCCGGGTCCAGGTGGGGCAGGAGCCCCCCGAGGTCCCGTTCGTCGGCGCCGTACCCGTGGACCAGCAGGAGCAGCCGCTGGGCCTGGTCGCCGCGCACCACGTTCGTCACCAGAGCCGTCATGGCAACCAGCCTACGATTCGCGCCCATGCGCCTCGGCATCAACTTCGGCTACCAGGACTGGGGCACCGGCGTCGCCGCGGCCGTGCAGACGGCGAAGGACGCCGAGCGCCTCGGCTACCACTCGGCCTGGACCGCGGAGGCCTACGGCACTGACGCGGTGACCCCGCTGACCTGGCTCATGGCGAACACCGAGACGCTGCACCTCGGCTCGGCGATCCTCCAGATGCCGGCACGGACCCCCGCGATGACCGCGATGACCGCGGCGACGCTCGACCTGATGAGCGGCGGGCGTTTCCTGCTCGGGCTCGGACTCTCCGGTCCGCAGGTCGTCGAGGGCTGGCACGGCCAGCCCTACGGCAAGCCGTTGGCCAAGACTCGTGAGTACGTCGACATCGTGCGTACCGTCCTCGCGCGTGAGGCACCGCTCGAGCACCACGGCTTGCACTACGACATCCCGTACCAGGGCCCGGACGCAACGGGCCTCGGCAAGCCGCTCAAGATCATCGTGCACCCGCGCCGCGCCGATCTGCCGATCTACCTCGCCGCGATCGGGCCGAAGAACGTCCAGCTGTGCGCCGAGATCGCCGACGGGTGGCTCCCGATCTTCTTCTCGCCGACGCGCTTTCGCGAGACGTACGGCGCGTCGATCGACGCGGGCTTCGCGAAGGCCGCCGGCGCCAAGTCCCTCGACGACTTCGACGTCGCGCCGACGGTCACGGTCATCGTCGGCGACGACCTCGAGACGCTGCGCGGCTTCGTCAAGCCGATGGCGGCGCTGTACATCGGCGGGATGGGCGCGCGCGGGAAGAACTTCTACAACGACCTGGCGTGCCGGTACGGCTTCGAGGACGCGGCCGGAAAGATCCAGGACCTGTACCTCGACGGCAACAAGCGCGACGCGATCGCGGCGGTGCCCGACGAGCTGATCGACGAGATCGCGCTGATCGGGCCGAAGGCGCGCATCGCGGACCGGCTCGAGGCGTGGAAGGAGAGCGGGATCACCACGCTCATCGTCGGCGCACAGCAGCCCGAAGCACTCCACGTGATGGCCGAGCTCGTCCTCTGAGCGGGGCTCCCGGGTCGTCCACGAACCTCATCCCCGTGCGGCCATGTGGTGGCTGAGATCGCCGACGAGGTCAGGAAGGATCAGCCGGTCGGTGAACCGCCACTCACCGTCCACCTGCTCGAGCTCGTCGTGGTAGCCACCGGCCAGGATGGCCTGCAGCGCGAACCCGGGTGCGGACTGGAGGACCGTGAAGTAGGAGCGCGCCGTCGCGACCGGGCTGCTGTCGCACACCACGGTCACGTTCGAGATGATGTGACGCGTCCGAGGAACACCGTCGTAGAGGATCACGTTCCGGTACGCGTCCCTCACCTGCTCGGATCCGCGCAGGACATCGGAGCGCGTGGAGCTCCTCCAGGTCGCGTGCTCGAACAGCGCGGCGACGCCGTCGAGATCACCGGCGTCGAGCAGCTCGGCGTACGAGTGGATCAGCGACCGGATCGCGTCGGCGTCGTCCACAGTGGGAAGGTAGACCGCCCGCGCTCCACGCGCACCTCGTGGGGTACCGTCGCCGCCCGTATGACGTTTCGCGCGGTGATCTTCGACCTCGGCGGCGTGGTGTTCCCGTCGCCGTTCGACGTGTTCGCTGCATATGAGCAGCGTCATGGGCTTCCCGACCGGTTCATCCGCGGGGTCGTCGCCGCCAGCACCGATCACGGCGCGTGGGCTCGGCTCGAGCGCAGCGAGCTGAGCTTCGACGAGTTCGCGACGGAGTTCGCGGCCGAGTGCGCCGCGGCCGGCGGCCAGGTCGACGCGGTCGAGCTGATGCGCGAGATCGGCCGCGGGTTCGAGCCGCGCCCCGCGATGGTCGCCGCGATCGACGCGATCCGAGCGCGGGGGCTCAAGGTCGGCGCCCTGACGAACAACTGGGCGCCGAGCAGCGCCGAGCGGGACGCGGCACCGAGCGCGCTCGGGCACATTGGCCGGTTCGACGTGGTGGTGGAGTCCGCGGTCGAGGGCCTGCGCAAGCCCGATCCGCGCATCTACGAGCTGGTGTGCGACCGGCTCGGCGTCGCGCCCGCCGAGGCCGTGTTCCTCGACGACCTCGGGGTGAACCTCAAGCCCGCCCGTGTGCTCGGGATGACGACGATCAAGGTCGCCGACCCCGCGGCTGCGCTCGACGACCTCGCCACCGTCCTCGGCTTCGCGCTGGACGCGGCCTGATGGAGCTCGTACTCGTGCGCCACGCGGAGCCGGTGCGCATCGCGGCGGGCGAGTCCGGCGGCGCGCCCGCCGATCCCGAGCTCACCGAGCGCGGCGTCGAGCAGGCCGAGCGCCTGGGTGTCTGGCTGGCCGGCGAGCCCGTCCACCACGTCGTGACCAGCCCGCTGCGCCGCGCGGTCGAGACCGCCGCGCCCGTCGCCCGGGCCCACGAACTCGAGGTGGAGATCCTGCCCGGGTTGCAGGAGTGGGATGCGCACGCGGACCACTACATCCCGATGGAGGAGCTGCGCGAGTCGAAGGACGACCAGTGGCAGGCCATGGTCGAGGGCCGCTGGGAAGACTACGGCGGGGAGAACCCCGAGCGGTTCCGCGCCCGGATCGTGCCGACGCTGAACGCGGTGATCGAGGCCCACCCCGGCGAGACCGTCGTCGTGGTCTGCCACGGCGGCGTGATCAACGTGTATCTCGCCGCGCTCCTGGGTCTGACCCAGCACCTCTGGTTCGACCCGGCCTACACGTCGGTCAGCCGGGTCCGCGCGTCGCGCACCGGAGCCCGGTCGCTCGCGTCGCTCAACGAGACCGCCCACCTCTGCGCAACCCGTGAGGTGACGCCATGAACGTCGAGACCACGACCGACGGGCTGGTGCTGGTGGTCACGATCAACCGGCCCGAGGCCCGCAATGCGGTCGACGGCCCGACCGCCGCCGCGCTCGCCGACGCGTTCCGCGCGTTCGACGCGGATGACGACCTCGCCGTCGCAGTGCTGACCGGCGCGGGGAGCACGTTCTGCGCCGGCGCGGACCTCAAGGCCTTCGGCACCGATCGCGCCAACCGCGTCCGGGACCGCGGCGACGGTCCGATGGGGCCGAGCCGCATGATGCTGTCGAAGCCGGTCGTCGCCGCGGTCGAGGGCTACGCGGTCGCGGGCGGCCTGGAGCTCGCGATCTGGTGCGACCTGCGGGTCGCGGCGCGCAACGCGGTCTTCGGCGTCTTCTGCCGCCGGTGGGGCGTTCCGCTCATCGACGGCGGCACCGTCCGGCTCCCACGCCTCATCGGCCACTCGCACGCCCTCGACCTGATCCTCACCGGTCGGGGTGTGTCGGGCGACGAGGCCCGCGTCATGGGTCTCGCGAACCGGCTGACCGACCCCGGCGGCGCCCTGCCCGCGGCGATCGCGCTCGCCCACGAGCTCGCGGCGCTCCCGCAGACCTGCATGCGGATGGACCGCCGCTCGTCCTACGAGCAGTGGGACCTCACCTTCGACGACGCGATCGACCACGAGCTCGCGCTCGGGCGCGAGTCGATGCGCGCGCCCGACCAGGCCGTGGACCGGTTCGTCGCCGGCGAGGGTCGCCACGGCGCCCGCTAGAATTCCCGGCGGTCCCCACCCCGGCAAGGAGACGTCCATGCCCTCGGTCGAAACCGGCAAGTCCCGCACCGTCGGCGACATCATGAGCACCCCGGTCGTGGTTGCCGCACCCTACGACAAGGTCGCGGAGGCCGCCTCCAAGATGCGGGAGCAGCGCGTCGGCTCCGTCGTCGTGGTCGACGACGCCCGCCCGGTCGGCATCCTGACCGAGCGCGACCTCGTGCGGATCGCCGCCGCGGGAGCGGACACGGGCACGGTGACCGTGCGGGACTGGATGACGGCCGACCCGGACTTCGTCACGCCCGAGCTCGACGCGACCGAGGCGTTCACGAGCCTCTCGCAGCACGGCTACCGCCACATCCCGGTGGTCGACGACGACGAGGTCGTCGGCATCGTCTCGATGCGGGACCTGATGCGCATCGCGCAGATCCAGCCCGCGGAGAACCTCGCACACGAGATCCCGCGGGGGCTCGAGGGCGTCGTCGTCGCGGACACCGAGATCGGCGACGTACGCGGGCTCGAGGGCTTCTACCACTACCGGCAGTACAACGCGGTCGACCTCGCGCAGAAGCGATCGATCGAGGACGTCTGGCACCTGATGTTCGTGGGCAACCTCCCGACGAAGGCCGAGTCCGACGCGTTCAAGCGCCGCGTCGCGCCGCTGCGGGTGATCCCCGACGAGGTGAAGCGTGCGTTGCCCGAGGTCGCACGGCTCGGGCGCGGTGCACCGCCGCTCGACATGCTGCGGACGACGGTGTCGTTGCTCGGGGCGAACCTCGGTTTCCGCCCGTCGCTCGACGTCGACGCCGCCGAGTTGCGGACCCAGGCGCTGCAAGTGTCCGCGGTCGTGCCCACGCTCCTCACGTCCATCTACCGGCTGCAGCACGACCTGGATCCGATCGATCCCGATCCCGAGCTCGCGTACGCCGCGAACTACCTCTACATGTTGAGCGGGTCGGTCCCACCCGAGGACCACGCGCGTGCCGTCGAGCAGTACCTGATCTCGACGATCGACCACGGGTTCAACGCGTCCACCTTCACCGCGCGCGTGATCACCTCCACGGGCGCCGACCTCGCGGCGGCGGTGACCGGCGCGATCGGGGCCCTCTCGGGGCCGCTGCACGGCGGGGCGCCGAGCCGCGCCCTCGACATGCTCGATGCGATCGGGACGTTCGACAACGCCGAGCCCTGGCTGCGTGACGCGGTCGAGCGCGGCGACCGGCTCATGGGGTTCGGCCACCGGGTGTACAAGACCGACGACCCGCGCTCGGTGATGCTGCGAGGCGTCGCGGAGCGTCTCGGCGGGGACAAGCTCGAGCTGGCCAAGCAGATCGAGGCGAAGGCGATCGAGGTCCTCGCCGACCTGAAGCCGGGCCGGAAGCTCTACACGAACGTCGAGTTCTACGCCGGCATCGTCATGGACCGCGCCGGGCTGCCCCGGGAGATGTTCACCCCGACCTTCGCGTCGAGCCGGGTGATCGGCTGGTGCGCCCACATCCTCGAGCAGGCCGCGGACAACCGCCTGATCCGACCGAGCGCCCGCTACGTCGGGCCTCCGCCGCCGCAGCCGGTTCCCGAGCCCGAGTAGCCGGGCGCGGGATCAGGCCTCGGCCGGAACGGACTGCAGCACCCAGATCGGCAGGGTACGCCGGTGCTCACCGCTGACGTACAGCCGGATCTCGACCGAGCCGAACCGCTCGACCGGGACGTTGCGCAGGTCGAACGTGATCGGGACGTTCAGGTTCTCGTTGATCATCAGCTGGGTCGCGCCGAGCTGGATCTCACCCGTGATCTCCGCCAGCGGCTGACCGTCCTCGTCCACCACGGTGACCTGCAGCGCATGAGCCTGCTCGGCCTCGAACCGGTCGAGCTCGAGCACCGTGGCGAGATACACGCCGAGCGGCGCGGGGAGCGCGTCCCGGTAGCACCGGGTCACGCCACCCGAGGCGACGAAGAGCAAGCCCTCGCGCACCTGCGCGAAGTCGGCGAGCATCGCAGTCGTGACTTCCACGCGGCGCAGGTTAGCGGAGGCGCGGGTCAGCCCCGACGGCTCCGTGGGGCACGGAACGAGCTCGGCGAGAAGTTCGCGCACCTGGCGTTGGGACAGTCGAACCCGACGGCCGTGGACACCTGGCCCCCCGCCCCGTCGGGGCGGCTCGCGTAGTGGACGACCGACCCGGGGATCCGGCACAGCGGACACCGACCGGATTGCGGGAGAACTGCCATGAGGCGCAGCCTAGGGCCAAAGCGCGACCTGGCCCCCCCGGGGGAGCCGCCCGAAGCCGACTCCGGACCCGTCGGCGCGCCGTGCGACCATGGACCATGGCTGGCGACGGGCCCGACCCGCGATCACGGCGCTTCGATCCGGGCGCGGCGCTGCGCAGCGGCCAGGACCAGGCCAGGCGTCTGCGCGACGCGGCCCGGCGACGCAGCGCCGACGGCCTCGCCCGGAGTCTCGACCGGATCTTCGACGAGCCCTTCGACGTGCCCGATGCCGCGACCGCGAAGCGCATGCTCTCCGGGACCCAGCGTCCGCCGATGAGCGCGCTCGGCCGGTACCTCGAAGGTCAGGCCCTGGTCCGGATCGGCGCCCAGGTCGCCAAGCTCGCGAGCCGGTCCAAGGCGGCGGGCACCGCGGCACGGGTTGCGGCGGTACCGGCCGCGATGTCCGAGACCGGGGCCGCGACCGCAGCCGCGACGGCGAGCAGTGCGGCGATGAGCACCGCGACGTCGATGGGCGCGGCGGCGCTCGCCGCGGCCGCGGTCGCGGCGACGACGCGCGCGACCACGACCGCGTCGCGCGGGTTGAACGACCTGCGGGTGCTCGCGTCGTACCTCGCGTCGCGCGCCCGCTCGCAACCCGTCGTGCTCGACAAGCCAACGCTGCGCGCGCTGACGCTCGCGGTGTACACGGACCCGCGCCGTCGCGCCGACCTCCGCCTTTCGGGCTCACGCGGCGCGGCCGCGGTGCTGGGCCGCTGGAGCCGGGAGGCGGCGTCGACCCCGAGCGAGTCGGACCGCCGCGACAACGCCGACACATGGGTGAACGCGATCGACCGGCTGGACCTCGCGAGCTTCGACCGCCGCCCGCGGCTCGGGAGCTAGTCGACCACCATCAAGGGTGCGTCGTCGTGGTCGTAGAGGCCGCGCCCGCGGGACGGGTCGTCGACGAGCCTCCGGGCTTGGTCGTGGTCGTCGTCGTCGGCGGCTGCACCGACCCCTGGCCGTCCTTGACCTGCCAGTGCCCGAACCGCTTCGCGACCTTGACCTTCGCCGCGGCCATGAGCTTGACCAGGGCCTTCCGGCCCGCCGGGCCCTGCTCGACGAGGTCCGTGCGGATCTCCGATTTCACCGCGTCGAAGGGCAGTGCCTCCGCGACGTCCTGGACCTTGATGATGTGCCAACCGAACTGCGTGTGGACCGGCGCCGACACCGAGCCCACCGGTGTCGCCGCCGCTGCGGCAGCGAAGGTCGGGTCGATCTGCTGCTGGTCGATGCACCCGAGCGCGCCGCCGCGCTGCGCGGATTGCGTGTCGGTCGACTCCTTCGCGGCCACCTGCGCGAAGTCCTGACCCGCGGCGAGCTCCGCGACCACGGCGTTCGCCGACGCCTCGCTCGCGACGAGGATGTGCGAGACGTAGTGGCCTGACGGACAATTGCGGCCGAGCGAGTCGTCGTATGCGGCGCGCACCGCGGTCTCGGTGGGCTTCTTCGTGTGCGTGCGCACGAAGGCCGGCACGTACGCGTACCGGCGCAGCGCCTCGCTGCGGAACGACTTCGGAAACGCCGCGAACGCGTCCGCGCTCCCGAAGAAGCCGTCCGCCCAGGCCTGGGCGGCGGCCTTGTCCGCCTTCGTGACCTTCGTCCCGGCCTTGTCGACCGCCTGCTTCGCGACCTCGGTCTCGACGAGCGCGGTCAGCCACGAACCGACGACTCCCGGGTCGAGCTTGCCGTCCTTCACGGCCTGCGCCTTGATCGTCGCGTTCTTGGCGATGGCGTCGAGCTGACCCTGCACCGCAGACTCGGAGAGGCTCGTCGACCCGACCGTCACCCCGGCCGTGGAGTCGGAGCCGCACGCAGCCAGCAGCAGGGCAAGGACGAGGACCACCGCAAGGGCGAGCGAGCTGCGACGGAAACGGCGCCGGCGGCGGGTCCGGACGTGATCGTCGGGAGTCGGGGACGGCTGTGGGAGGGTCTCGGGCATGGCCAACCAGTCAAGCGCGGATACCCCCGTCGAACGGCCATGGGGCGCAAGAAGTTCCTGAGATCCGAAAGGGAGCGGGGATGGATCGGAGAGTCCTGTACGCCACGGCGGTGTACGACGACGCGGAGATCGAAGCGATTCTCGAGGTCCTGCACCACGGGGCCGGGTCGCTGCGCATCGGCAAGCGGGTCGCCGAGATGGAGCGTCGCGTCGCCGAGCTGTTCGGCAAGGCGGGCGGCGTGATGTGCAACTCGGGCTCGTCGGCGCTGTACCTGGCCGTCGAGCTGCTCGACCTCCCCGCGGGCGCGGAGGTCATCACCTCGCCGCTCACGTTCTCCACCGACCTCGCGCCTCTGATCAGGGCCGGTCTGGTGCCGGTGTTCGTCGACGTGGAGCCGGACACGTTCAACGTCGACGTCGACGGCATCGAGGCGATGATCGGTCCGGCGTCCAGGGCCATCCTGCTGCCGAACCTCGCGGGCAACGCGCCAGACTGGGACCGCGTCCGCGCGCTGGCCGACCGCCACGGGCTCGCGGTGGTCGAGGACTCCTGTGACGCGCTCGGCGCGACGCTGCGCGGTACCCCGACCGGGACGCGCTCGGACCTGTCGGTGACGAGCTTCGCCCTCTCGCACATCATCACGTGCGCCGGCAACGGTGGAATGGTCCTGCTCGACGACGAGGCCCAACGCGACCGCTGCCTGTCGCTGCGGCGCTGGGGCCGGCGTTCGGAGCCGCAGCTGTTCGGGTCCCGGCGTGGCGAGCGCAACTTCTGGGAGGACCTCGACGGCATCCGCTACGACAGCCTGTTCATCTTCGACGACGTGGCGTGGAACTTCGAACCGTCGGAGCTCGGTGCCGCGTTCGGCCTGCGCCAGCTCGACAAGCTGCCCGCCAACTACGCGCGCCGCCAACGCAACTTCGCGCTCTACAACGACTTCCTCTCGCAGCACCCCGAGGAGCTCGTCGCGCCGCGCCAGCTCGACGGGCTCGACACCGCCTGGCTCTCCTACGTCTTCCTCATCCGGCCGGACGCCGGGTTCGATCGCGCCGACCTGCAGCAGTTCCTGGAGCCGCGCGGGATCGACACCCGCACGGTGTGGACCGGCAACGCCACCCGTCAGCCGATGCTGCGCGGCGTCCCGTTCCGCCAGCCCGACGGGGGTCTGCCGAACGCAGACGCGGTCATGGAGCGGGGGATGCTGGTGCCGATGGGGCACGGGCTGTCGGACGACGACGTCGCCCACGTCTGCGACGGGATCGCCGACTTCTTGCGCGAGCACCGCGGTCGCCGCTGACGCGCCGGCGACGCGGGTGTGCGTCGGAAAGCCGACCACGCGGCCCGGGACGTGCGCTTGAATGTCCACATGGATCCGATCCTGCACCTGTCGCTCCCGGTGCGGGACCTGGACGAGTGCAAGCGCTTCTACGTCGACCAGCTCGGCTGTGATCTCGCACGCGAGCGGGACGGGGTCATCGACGTCTGGTTCCACGGGTTGCAGCTCACGCTCCAGCAGCACCCGGACCAGGTGCTCGCGCCGGAGGACCGGGGCGTGCGGCACTTCGGGGTCACGCTCGGCGCCGACGAGCTCCGCGAGCTGCTCGCCCGCCTCGAGGAGGGGGGCGTCGACTGGGTGAGCCGGGTGCAGACGGACTACGCCGGCACTCCGCGGGAGCAGACCAAGGCCAAGATCGCCGACCCGAGCGGCAACGTGATCGAGCTGAAGACCTACGCCGCGCCCGACGCGGCGTTCAGGATGCCCGGCTGACCCCTTGCGGGTCCTCGGCCGCGGGCATCACCTCGGAGGCCGCCGCGGTGCACCGCGTGCCGCGCCGCGTGCTCCTCGGTTCCTCAGCCCTTGACGTAGGACAGCTTCTCGGCCACCAGGCCGTCGCGCAGCCGGAAGAAGTCGATACCGCGGACGTGCCCGCCCGCGAAGCGGTAGGTCCAGCACTGCGTCGCCCGGTCGCCCTGGACCACCAGCTCCTCGCCGTCGAAGTGCGCCGCGGCGTCGGCGAAGATCGGTGCCCACGCCGCCCGCAGTGCGTCCCGGCCGACCGAGCGCACACCGTCCGGGGCCGGGCCGGTGCTCTCGAAGACGCAGTCGTCCGTCGTCATCGCGATGGCGCGGTCGAGGTCGTGATCGTTCCATGCCTGCCCGAACTCGTCGAGCAGCGCATGGATCGCAGCTTCGTCCATCGGGGCCTCCCCTTCGGCGACCATCGACTGCTTGGTCGAGGCTAGACCGACCGTCAGATCGCCTCGATGTTCACCGCGGGTAGACCGTCACGTCGGTCGCCTTGACCGCGGTCCAGACCTCGGTGCCCGCGCGCAGGTCGAGGTCGTGCACCGCGTCGGGCGTGATCTCGGCGATCAGCGGCACCGGCGCGTCGATCCGGACGCGCGTGCGGTCGCCGAGTGGCTCGATGCTCTCGACCACGCCCCGGGCGACGTTGCGCGGGCTCCCCTCGGTCCGCTGGCGGTGCAGCGCGACGGCGCGCGGGTGGATGACCACCATCACCTCGCCGGTCCCGGCCCCGGGGACGACGATCGTGGCGCGGTTGGGCAGCTCCACCCGGTCGTCGTGCCCGACGCCGGTGAGGAGGTTGACCCCGACGAGCTCGGCGACGTAGCCCGACCGGGGCCGGGCCGAGACGTCGGCGAAGGTGCCGGTCTGCACCACGTGGCCCGCCTCGAGGATCAGCAGGCGATCGGCGAGCGCGGCCGCGTCCAACGGGTCATGGGTGACGAGGAGCCGCACTCCGGGAAACGTCGCGAGCTGCGCGGCGGAGGTCGCGACGGACCACACCGCGCGCGCTCTGGTCGAGGGCGGCGAGCGGCTCGTCGAGCAGGAGCAGGCGCGGCTCGGTCGCGAGCGCCCGGGCAAGCGCGACCCGCTGTGCCTGACCTCCGGAGAGCTCCCGCGGCTTGCGACCGGCGGCCTCCGCCAGCCCGACCGGCTCGAGCGCGGCCGCCGCGCGGCGCCGCGCGGCGTGCCGATCGACGCCCCGGCTCCGCAACCCGAACGCGACGTTCTCGAGCGCGGAGAGGTGCGGGAACAGGAGGTAATCCTGGAAGACGACACCGACCGACCGGCGCTCGGGCGGCACGAAGACCCGGCTGCCGTCGTCGAGGACCTCGTCGTCGAGCTCGATCCGGCCCCGATCCAGGGCCACGAGGCCGGCCAGGCACCGCAGCAGGGTCGTCTTGCCGGCGCCGTTCGGTCCGAGGATCGCCAGCGTCTCGCCTTCGCCGGCCGCCACCGTCGCATCGAGGTCGAGCTCCCCCAACGCCACCCCGACGTTCGCGGCGAGGCTCACCCGACCCCCAGCCAACGGTCGCGCAGCAGCGCGAGGACCGCGACACACACCGCGAGCAGGACCACGCTCAACCCCACTGCGACATCGGGTTTGCTCTCGAGCAGGAGGTACACCGCGAGGGGGACGGTCCGGGTGCGACCCTGGATGTTGCCCGCGAACGTGATCGTCGCGCCGAACTCCCCGAGCGCCCGCGCCCACGCGAGCGCGGCGCCGGCGAGAAGCCCGGGTGCGATCAGCGGCAGGGTGACCCGGCGGGCGACCGTGAGCCGACCCGCGCCCAGCGTCGCCGCCGCGTCTTCGTACCGTCGGTCCATCGAGCGCAACGCAGCCTCGACCGTGATGACGAGGAACGGCATCGCGACGAACGTCTCGGCCATGACGACGCCGGCGGTCGAGAACGTCAGCTGCACGTCGAACCAGTCGTAGAGGTACTGGCCGACGATCCCGTTGCGCCCGAAGGCGTAGAAGAGACCGACGCCGCCGACGACCGGGGGAACGACCAGCGGCAGGAGCACGAGTGCCCGCACGATCGCACGTCCGGGGAAGGACACGCGGGCGAGCACGTACGCGAGGGGCACGCCGAAGACGACGGAGAGCGCGGTCGCCCACAGTGAGCACACCACCGAGAGGCGCAGTGCCGCGGTCGCCTCCGGGTCCTTCAGGTTGGTCCAGAGGTCACCCCACGGGACCTGCTGGACCAGGCCGACCAGCGGGATCGCGATGAATGCGAACCCGACGAGGGCGACGAGCACCGCGATCCATGGCACCCGCTGCCCGCGCCGGCTCACGACGGCGGGAGGAAGCCGAACGACTCGAGGATCGCCTGTCCCTTCGACGACATGACGTAGTGGATGAAGGCCTGCGAGGCCGCGCGGTTGCCGGCCGACTTCAGGGTCGCGATCGGGTAGACCGCGATCGCGTTCTGCGTGTCGGCGATGGTGACCGCGGTGACGGAGCTGCCCGCGCCCTTGGCGTCGGTGACGTAGACGATCGCGGCGTCGGCGTCACCGGTCGTGACCGCGGCGAGCGTGCCCTTCACGTCGACCCCTCGGGTCACCTTCGACTCGGGGACGTTCACGCCTGCCGCCTGGAGGATCTGTGCCGCGTACTTCCCGCACGGCACGGTCAGCCCGCACAGCGACACGACGGTGGCCCGGTTGAGATCGGCCAGCGTCTTGATGTCCTTCGGGTTCCCGGGCTTCGTGACGATCACGAGCCGGTTCTTCGCGAACACCGTCGGTGTCCCGTCGACCAGGTTCGCGGTGACGAGCTTTTTCATGTTGTCCTCGTCGGCCGACGCGAACGTGTCGACGCCGGTGCCCGAGGTCTGCTGGATCTGGGTCTCGAGCGTGCCGGAGGACCCGAAGTTGAACGTCGTGCCCGCTCCGGGGTTGGCGCGCTTGAAGTCGGCCCCGATCTTCGTGAACGCCTCGGTCAGCGATGCCGCCGCCGACACGTCGATGTTGCCCGTGACCTCGGCCGCGGCGGTGGTCGTCGTCGTGTTCTCGTCCGACGACGGCGACGACGAGCTGCTGCACCCGGCCGCGACGAGCAGGAGGGCGGGAACCCAGAGCTTCGCGAACCTGCGCACGTGCTTCCTCTCTTCGTGACCGCGGTCAGCCGACCGGCGGCACCTCGATGATCACGTTGGTCGCCTTGACCACGGCGACGGCGAGATCGCCGACGTCGACACCGAGGTCGTCGGCGCCCTCGCGGGTGATGAGGGACACCACCCGGTGGGGCCCCGCCTGCACCTCGACGATCGCGGTGAGCTTGTCCCGCTCGATCCTCGTCACGACCCCCACGAACCGGTTGCGAGCCGACTGCACCATCAGGTCGGGTTCGGCGGGCTTCGCGTGCTCGCTGAGGAAGCGGGCGAGGTCCTTGCCGTCGATCTGGCGGCGCCCGCCCCCGGTCGTGGTGGTCTTCAGCCGGCCCTCGTCGGCCCAGCGCCGGACGGTGTCGGGGCTGACGCCGAGGAGCTCGGCGGCCTGGCTGGTGGGATAGGACGGCACCTGCGGGAATCTAACCCCATCCGCGCCGCAGATACGAGGTTGACTGCCTCCGGAGCCCGCGGATGCCGGGTGGGACCGGCGCCAGGAGCGGCGTCAGTGGCTCCCGAGCGACCAGAGCACGAGGGCCAGCGGTGCGAGCACGAGCGCGGTGACGAGCATCGCGACGACCACCAGGCGGACCGGTCGGGGCAACGGCCCGAGCAGCCGCATCGCCAACGTGGGAACGACGACCTTCGCCTCCTCCGGAGTGACCGGCCGCGCGTCCGGGTCCTCGTCCACCTCGCGAGGCTACCGACCCTCGGCCCCGGGCCGTCTGTGCGAGAAACGACGGCACTCCACGACGAGATGTGCACACACGGCGGATGGGCAACGCGGCAGCGCCGCGGGCGTGACGAGGAACAGCGGGCGCGAGCATGGGGTTGCAGCCTCGGGTCGGCGCACGCCGCCGCCGGCCTTCCACCCACCACCTGGGGCACACCATGGGCTCGACGATCGACATCCGCCACGCGACCGACCGATTCCACACCACGATCGACTGGCTCGACTCGTGGCACTCGTTCAGCTTCGGCAACCACTACGACCCGAAGAACGTGAACCACGGGCTCCTGCTCGTTTCCAACGACGACCGGGTCACCGCCGGGAGCGGCTTCCCGAGCCACTCGCACCGCGACATGGAGATCGTGACCTGGGTCCTCGAGGGCGAGCTGCGCCACCAGGACTCGCAGGGCAGCGACGCGGTCATCTACCCCGGGCTCGCCCAGCGCATGAGCGCGGGGAGTGGCATCACCCACTCGGAGTTCAACGCGAGCCGCGACCAGCCGGTGCACTTCCTGCAGATGTGGGTGCTCCCCGACGTCGAAGGCGTCACGCCCGGCTACCAGGAGGTCGACGTGCAGCAGGAGCTCGCGACCGGCGCGCTGGTGAAGGTGGCCGGCGGCGCGGGTGACGCGGCGCTCTCGATCAACCAGGCGCACGCCGATCTCTGGATCGCGCGGGCGCACGCGAACGAGACGCTCGTCGTTCCCGACGCACCGCACGTCCACGTCTTCGTGGCCCGCGGCAACGCGACGATCGACGGCACCGAGTCGCTCGCCACCGGCGACGCGGCCCGGCTGACGGACGCCGGGACCCGTACCCTGACCGTCGGAACGGACGGAGCCGAGGTCGTGGTCTGGGCCACGGTCTGAACGAGTCACCCGCCCCGCGGGCACCACTCGACGCCACGAAGGGAACCATGAGCAGCGACCAGGACATCATCCGGCAGATCGACGGCCTCGTCGACGAGGAGCACGCGCTCGAGCAGCGACACCGCGACGATTCCGAGCCGCTCTCCGACGAGGAGAAGGCGCGGCTGCGCCAGCTCGAGGTGCACCTCGACCAGCTCTGGGACCTGCTGCGCCAGCGCCGGGCCCGCCGCAACGCGGGGCTGGACCCGGACGACGCCGCCGAGCGCGACCCCTCCGTCGTCGAGCACTACCGCCAGTAGCGCGACACCGCCGCGCCGCGCGGACTCAGGGGTGGGATGGTGATGGTGGCGCGCCGTCGACCTCGAAGAACAGGTCGTCGGCGTAGCACCACCACCAATCCTCTCCGGGTTCGTAGGAGCGGATCAGCGGATGCCGGGTCTCGTGCCAGTGCGCGGTGGCGTGACGGTTCGGCGAGTTGTCGCAGCACCCGACGTGCCCGCATTCCATGCACATGCGAAGGTGCACCCAGTGACCGCCGATGCGGAGGCAGTCCTCGCACCCGGTGCTCGACGGGGTGACGTCGGCGACCGTGTCGAGGTGCGTGCACGTGTCCGCCATCTCGGTTCCTCTCGTGGGCTGACGGCCGCGATCGGTCGCCACCCCCAAGCCTAAGGAACCCGGTGGTGGTGCAGCACCCCGAGGTCCCCACTCGGCGTGATCAGCTGCGGGATCGTGGGGAGCGAACCCGGCGGAGCGGTCCCGAGCGTCGGGAGCGGGAGCCTCGGTGTCGTCGGGACCGGCGGCGGCACGGTGACGGTGGGAGTCGAGGGTGCGGTGGGCGTACCCGACACGACGGTGGTGGCGGTCGTTCCACCCGCGGTCGTCGTCGGAGTCGTCGTCGAGGTCCCGCCGTCCGGATCAGTCGCGGCGCGAGGGTGGGAACCGGGCGTCGTCCCGTGGTCGTCGTGGCTGCGCGCGCCGCCGGGCCCGGACGCGGGAGGCGTGCTCGGCGCGCTCGGCGAGCCCGGAAGGTCGATCCCGAGGTGGGAGGCCGCGTCCGCGGTGGCGCGTTGGATGGGACCGGGCAGCGCGCCCGCGGTGGCGAGACCACCCAGGAGCACCACGCTGCCGGCGAGCAGCGCGGCGATGGGTCTGAAGCGGTAGTGCACGCGTGGACCGGGCTCGGGCACCGTCGGCTTCGGGACCGGACCCGACGCCGGGCGCAGCTCGCGCCGGCCGTCGAGCGTCGCGGCGAGGGTCGGGCGTGGGCTCGGTGCGGGGAGCGCGGCGAAGGCGGCGCGCATCTCGGCGAGGAAGGCGTCGACCTCGGCGAGATCGGTGTCCGCGTCGAGCGGCTGCCCGTCGAGGAGGGCGTCGCTGTCGCGGCGACGCAGCAGCAGGTGCTTCATGGCGTTGCCTCCTGGAGCCGCCGCCGCAGCGCGGCGACCGCTCGGTGTTGCAGGGACTTGACGGCGCCGCGGCTCTTGCCGAGCACCTCGGCGATCTGGTCGACGGTGAGATCGCCGACGACCCGCAGCGTGAGGACCTCGCGCTGGTCGGGCACGAGCTCCGCGAGGACGCTCGCGACCCGCCCGTCCTCGATGACCGCGATCGCGTCGGCCTCGGCGTCGCCGGCCGGCGCCGACTCGGTGGCCGGCGCAGAGAGCTCGACGGTCTGCGGACGCCGGCTGAAGTGGCGGTGCTCGTCGATCAGCAGCCGGTGCGCGATCGTGAACACCCACGAGCGGAACCCGGCTTCCTCGCCGGTGAAGTCACGCAGGTGGTCGAACACGCGGAGGAACACCTCGCTCGTGAGGTCCTCGGGCTCGCGGGCACCGTGCAACCGGAGGTAGCCGAAGACCCGGCCGGCCAGCGACTCGTAGAGCCACTGGCACGCGGGAGGAGATCCGTCCTGGGCCCGGGCGAGGATCGCGGCGAAGTCGCCCGGCAGCTCCGGAACCTCGGCTCCGTGCGATGCGACCACTCCCGGATCTTCGGCCCGGGAGTGGTCGCACCTGAGCCCCGAGGGGCCCAGCACCGTGGCGGTCGTCAATGGTCCGAGACGTGGCCGACGATGTGGAGCCCGCTGAGGTTGTCCGAACGCCCGGTGATCGTCGTGCCGGTGGGGGGCACAGACGTGTCGCCGACGCTCGTCGGGTTGGTGGACTCACCGAGGACGAGGAACGGGGTGTTCGACGAGCCCGACGAGGAGCCTTCCGCCGGCACCGACGGCACGCTCGGGACGCTGGGCACGCTCGGAACGCCGGGGATGCTCGGCGCACCGGCGACGCCGGTCACCGGGTTGCCCGAGCCGGAGCCGGCCGTGCCGTTCGATCCGGTGCTGTTGCCGGCCGGCGCGGCGGTCCCGTTGGCCGCGTTCGACGCATCGGCCGCGGCATTCCGGGAGGCGGTCGAGGCGCTCGAGCCGGCCGAGCCCGCGGGGACGCAACTCGGGTCGGCGCCCGACGCGCCCATGGTCATGCCGACGATGCCGACCGCGACTCCGGCGGCGGCGAGCAGGCTGAATCCGGTCTTCGTGTACATGGCGGGGGCTCCTTGATGGTCGCTGGTCCCGGGGAGCTCCCCGGTGACCTCCGTTCCACTCCGGCCTCCCAGCGGTGCTCACATCCCTGTCAACGCTCGCGGTCCGCGAGAGGGGTACGGCCCCGCACCGAGATCTCGCGTCGGATCTCCGGGGCTACCGGGGGCGGCGCAGCTGTACCAGCGCGGCACGGTCGCCGGGACCGTCGCGTCGCGCGAGCTGTTCGGCGACCGCGTCGCGGTGCGCCTGGTCCACGTTGCCGCCGTACTTGAACTTCGCCCGCACGGATCCGACGCCCATCCTGATCCCGCGGATCTGGCGCAGGCGCGCCGCGTGCTCGCGCGGGTCGACGTAGACGCCGCCCGGATCCAGCGCGTCGAGCTGGGTCTCGAGCACCGACGCGACGCCGTCGGGCTCCGCCTCGACCCGGCACTCCCCCGTGACCTGGACCGCGCCGTAGTACGTGGTCGGGATGCCGCGGGCCGGGTCCTCGTCGCCGATCGCCTTCCATGCCCCGGGGATGAACGCCCAGTCGCCCGCCACGCTCAGCAGCGCGAATGGGTTCTCGGCCAGCGCGTCGAACACCGGGTTCGTGGTGGCCAGGTGGAGCACGACCTCGTCCGCGGTGAGCACGAACTGGGTCGGGACGACGACCGGGACGTTGCGGGCATGACCCGACGCGACGAAGTGTCCGAAGCCCTGGTCGGTGATGAACGCCCGCCACCGGGCCGGGTCGTCGTCACGGTCCTGGTCGCGGATCAGCACACCGACGTTGCTACCAGCCCCCCGTTGCCCCTTCAACCGAGTTCCGCCGGGACACGCCTGCCACGATTCCACCGTGCACCACATCGACGACGACGAACGGCGCGCCCGGCTCGGAGTCCGCCACCACCTCGCGACCTCGGCACGCATGGCCGACGTGCGCACGATCGCCGGTGATCTCGTGGGCGTGCACGGCACCGATCCCGCGACCGTCTACCTCTCGACTGCGGCGCGCATGAAGACGCCGCGCCGCGCGGTCGCCGCGCTCGAACGGGCGCTCTACGAGGATCACTCCCTCGTCCGGACGCTCTGCATGCGGCGCACCATGTTCGTCGTGCCGCTCGACCTCGTTCCCGTGGTGCAAGCGGCATGTACGGACGCGCTCGTCGCCGCGCAGCGCAAGCGCGTCGCCGACCTGATCGAGTCCGGCGGGATCGCGCGCGACGGGCGCCGGTGGCTCCGCCAGGTCGAAGCCGAGACCGTCGCGGCGCTCGAGGAGCTCGGCGAGGGGACCGCGGTCGAGCTCTCGGAGCTCGTCCCGAAGCTGCGGCTCCAGCTCACGGAGGGTGAAGGCAGGAAGTGGGGCGTCTCCGTCGGCGTCTCGACCCGCGTCCTCTTCCTCCTCTCGCTCGAACAGCGCGTGGTGCGCGGGCGGCCCAAGGGCCGGTGGACGAGCAGCCAGCACCGGTGGGCGCCGATGGACACCTGGTTCCCGGACGGGATCCCGTCGATGCCCGCTCCGGAGGCCCGCGCCGAGCTCGCCCGTCGTTGGCTCGCCGCGTTCGGACCCGCGACGACGGCAGACGTGCGGTGGTGGACCGGGTGGCCGCTCGGCCAGACGCGCGCCGCGCTGGGCGCGATCGACGCGGTGGAGGTCGCACTGGACGACGGGACGGGGTGGGTGCTGCCCGACGACCTCGCCCCGACACGCGCCCCGAAGCCCTGGGTCGCGCTCCTGCCCGCGCTCGACTCCACGACGATGGGGTGGAAGGAGCGCCACTGGTACCTCGGGGAGCACGCCGCGGTCCTGTTCGACCGCAACGGCAACGCGGGACCGACGGTGTGGGCCGACGGACGCGTCGTCGGCGCCTGGACGCAGCGCCCCGACGGCGACGTCGTCTTCGAGCTGGTGGAGGACGTCGGACGCGAGCGCGCAGCCGCGATCGCGCAGGAGGCGGGCGCGCTCCAGACGCGACTCGGCGACGTCCGGGTCAAGCCCCGCTTCCCGACGCCACTCCAGAAGCACCTCGCCGGCTGACCGACCCGGGGCCGCTCCCCGTTTTGGCGTCAGGTACCCACCACAGAGGGGGGTGGACGACGCCAAAGTGCGGGTGGGTCAGTCCGCCCAGGGCTCGAAGAGGCCCTCGAACTCGAGCTTGCCGCCGACGACCTTGCCGTAGAGCAGCCAGTCCCCGCGGAACATCCCGTGCTCGTACGCGGAGCACGCGATGTGGGTCTGGCGCCCGCCGGTGGTGCTCGGCATGAACCGGATCGACTCGAGCCCGGCCTTGAGACCCGGCCCGGAGAGGATCGGCGCGCGGAACAGCCCTTCGACGAGCACGCGCGCGGTGTCGTACGCGAGCACCGGGATCGCGTTGGGCCAGAGCGGCGGCTCCTCGCCGTAGCGCGCGACGAAGCGCCCGTGGAACGCATCGGTCAACGGGTTGCTCGGGTCGAGCTGGTCGATGCCCACCCAACCCTCGAACTTCTCGAAGCCCATCAGGTAGAACATGAACGCGGTGCCCATGATGCGCGGCGGGTCCCAGTCGAGCTGGTCGAGCGCCGCCCGCAGCAGGCCCTTCGCCGCGACCATCCCGTAGCCCATGTAGACCGAGCGCGTCGGGCTCGACGCGGCGCAGCCCGGCCAGGTTCGCGGCCAGGTCGTCGGGGCTCTGACCGACCGTCTCGACCGCCGCGATGCTGATCCCCCGCCGGCGGCACTCCTGGCGGAAGTAGCGGAAGTACTCCTCACCGTTCGGCGAGATCTCACTCAGGACCGCGGCGCGCTCGAAGCCGTTGCGCTTGAGCCACGCGACGACGAGCGCCGCGTCGCCGCCACAGTCGCCGTTGCCGAGACGGAAGCAGTAGTCCCCCTGGAGGCGCTCGGTGCCGCACCAGCTGACGAGCGGGATCCGCAGCTCGTTCGCGAGCGGGCCCACGGTGATGGCGTTGTCCGAGCTGTACGCTCCGGCCACGCCGATACAGCCCTCGTCGACGAGGTACCGGAAGCCGTCGGTCGCGTTCTTGGCCGAGCCCTGGGGCAGCCCGTTCTCGGGGTGGAGGACGAACTCGACCGGCCGATCCAGGAGACCCTGCTCCTCGGCCTCCTCGAACGCCAAGCGGTGGATCTTGTCGTAGCCGCCGCCGGGGCCGTCGAGCGCCGAGCCCAGCCATCCGATCCTGATCGGTTCCACGCGCAGCCTCCTCACCGGGCCTGGCCGGCCGCGGCCCCGGCATCTTGGTGACGGGCCGGCGGCTGCGCAAGGCAAGATGGCGATCGACGAACGGAGGCGATCACATGGACACGGACCGGGACCCCGACGAAGGCGACCTGAGCGACCTCATCGACGACGGGTCGGCGTCGATCCCCGACAACGATCGCGACGAGGACGAACAGGAAGCCGCGGACGAGCTCGAGGTCGACCAGACCGAGCTCGCGGAGCTGGGCCTCGTCCTCGACGACCCGCACCAGCCCGACGACGAGTAGTGCACTCCGGCCGCGGCCAGCTCAGCCCTCGGCAGCCAGCGCCGCGCGCTTGCGTTCGAGCAACGCGCGCTCGGCGCGGTTGCCCGCCAGCGCGAGCGCCCGGTCGTACGCCGTCGCGGCGTCCTCGGGGCGTTCCAACCGCGCGAGGAGATCGGCTCGGACCGCGTGGAACAGGTGGTACCCGTCGAGGTCGGGCTCGAGCGCGTCGACCGCGGCCAGCGCGGGCGCCGGACCCCGCAGCTCGGCGAGGGCCACGGCCCGGTTGAGCTCCACGACCGGGCTCGGTGCCACGGCGAGGAGCTGGTCGTACAGCGCCACGACCTGGCCCCAATCGGTCGTGTCGGCCGACGGCGCGTCCGCGTGCACCGCGTTGATCGCGGCTTGGATCTGGTACCGGCCGGGCAGGTTGGCGCGCAGGCACCGGCGGACGATGGCGTGGCCCTCGGCGACGAGCGCGGCGTCCCAGAGGCTCCGATCCTGGTCCGGGAGCAGCACCACCGACCCGTCCGCAGCGGTGCGGGCCCCGCGGCGTGACTCGATGAGCAGCAGGAGCGCGAGGAGTCCGAGCACCTCGAACTCGTCGGGCATCAGCTCGGCGAGGATGCGCGCGAGCCGGATCGCCTCGGCACAGAGGTCCTCGCGGACGAGCTCGTCGCCCTCGGTCGCGGTGTAGCCCTCGTTGAAGATGAGGTAGATCACCGCGAGCACCGAGCGCAGGCGGGCCGGGAGCTCGGCGTCACCCGGCACGCGGTAGGGGATCTTGGCGTCGCGGATCTTTCGCTTCGCGCGCACGAGGCGCTTGGCCATCGTCGGCTCCGGCACCAGGAACGCGCGGGCGATGTCGGGGGTCTCGAGCCCGCCGAGGAGTCGGAGGGTGAGCGCGACCTGCGCGCTCGGGGCGAGAGCCGGGTGGCAGCAGGTGAAGATGAGGCGGAGGCGGTCGTCGATCACGTCGACGTCCGGGTCCGGCGTTCGGACTGCTCTCGGAGCAGGGCGGCTTCGGCGTGGCGGTCATGGCGGGAGGCCTCGCGGCGGAGCCGGTCGATCGCGCGGTTCCGGGCGGTGGTGGTGAGCCACCCGCCCGGGTTGGGCGGGAGCCCCTCGCGCGCCCAGCGCTCGGTCGCCACCGCGAACGCCTCCTGGACCGCCTCTTCGGCGAGGTCGATGTCGCCGAAGAGGCGGACCAGGGTGGCGATCACCCGTCCGGACTCCTCACGGAAGATCCGTTCGAGCTCGGTGGGGGCACCGGCCGGCACGTCCGGCTCAAGCCTCCGGCTCGGGCTGGAACGGCCGCACCTCGACCGGGCCCATGCAGGCGGCCGAGGCCCGGGACGCCAGCTCCAGCGCGGCGTCGAGGTCGGTGGCCTCGACGACCCAGAACCCGCCGAGCTGCTCCTTGCTCTCGGCGAACGGGCCGTCGGTGATGATCGTCTCGCCGCCCTCGGACCGCACGACGGTCGCGATCTCGGGCGACTCCAGGCCGCCGCCGAACACCCAGGCGCCGGACTCCACGATCTCGGCGTTGAAGCGGTCGACCTGCGCGAAGGCCTGCTGCATCTGGTCGGGAGGCGGCGGCGGGGCGTCGGGGCTGTGGTGCACGGCGAGCATGTACTGGGTCATGGCACTGGTCCTTTCGGTCTGTGTGGGCAGGGTGTCAGTCGGAGAGCTTCGATGCGAGCGCGGGGATCACGATGGCCGCGGCGACGAGGTGCGTCAGCGCGAGCACGAAGCGCGTGGCGTTCGTGGCGTTCGCAGTGAGGTCGGGGACCACCGACAGCGCCGTGAGCGCGACCGTCGTCACGACGAAGTTGCGGCGGGGATGGCGCGCCCGGCGGGAGAGCACGACGGCGAGGACGATGCCGACGAGTGCACCGACGAGGGTCAGCTGGGCGAAGCCGGCGATGGGGATCGCCTTGCCTCCCACCGCGAGGGGCACGTCTGCGGCGCGGGCGACGGCGGCGACGGTCGTGGTCGCGACGGCGGCGCCCGCGGCGGCGATCGCGCCGGTCTTCCAGAGGCAACGGCTCGATCGGGCCGGCGCCGTCGTCGGAGTCGGGGTGGAGGTGAAGGTGCTGGTCGCAGTCATGGATCCGGTCCTTTCGCTTCGCCGGCCCGGTGCCGGCGCTCACGATGTCCACGAACGGCCGAACTCCCAGAGGACAGGTCCCGCGGGAATTTCTCGGTGACGGTTCGACGCCGGATCGGCGAGCGCCTGGGTACTGTTCGTCGCATGATCAACGGCTTCCACTCCCTGATCTACTCGGACGACCCCGACGCCACGCGAGCCTTCCTGCGGGACGTCCTCGGATGGCCGTGGGTGGACGCCCACGAGGGCTGGCTCATCTTCAAGACACCGCCGAGCGAGGTCGGAGTCCACCCCACCGAGGGTGAGGGCGGGCAGCGCTGGGGCGTTACGCCCCGCCACGAGCTGTCGCTGATGTGCGATGACCTCGACGCCACGGTCGCCGCGCTGCGGGCCAAGGGCGTGGAGGTCGCCGACGAGGTGAAGACCCTCTCCTACGGGCGGGTCACCTCGATCGAGGTCCCGGGCGCGGGAACCATGCAGCTGTATCAGCCCCGCCACCCGCTCGCGTACGAGCTCGACTGCTGACGGTTGCGCCGCGCGCTACGAAGGTGCCGCCTCGGAGCACGACGGCGCGCCGGCGTCGATGTCGAACAGCTCGTCGAGGCCGGTGAGCTCGAGCACGCGTCGCGGCTGTGCGGCGATGTCGCGCAGTGCGAGCGCGATCCCGGCGGCCTCGGCGTCGGCCCGGGCCGCGATCAGCGCTTTGAGCCCCGAGCTGTCGATGAACGAGAGGTCGTGGAGATCGAGGGTGATCGTCTCGACCGGCCCGGTCATCAGCTCCAGGAGGTAGCGGAGCAGCGTCGGCGCCGAGCCGACGTCGAGCTCCCCGCTCACCACCACGATCGAGGCGCCGTCCTCCTCGATCGCGATCGCCTTCACCCGGCCGAGGCCCTCGGGTGCGGACGAGGTCCACCACGCTGCAAGGTCGGTCACCACGAGTCCTTTCGCCACCGGTCTTGAGCCCTGCCCGAAGCGGCTCGACTTCCGAGCCGCCGAGAGATTTGCACTACGCAGCGCGGTCAGGCAAGTGCCCAGCGTGGGAGCCAACTGCGGTCCTGGTCACATGCCGAATCGCGCTCGCTCGACGGCCTGGACCGCCGGGCGGGGGCCGCTGACCTCGACGTCGGCGGCGTCCCCACGCCCGAAGAGGCAGAGCAGCAGCTCGCCCGGCCGGCCGATGAGGCGGGCGGTCGGCTCGCCTCGGCGCGCCCGCCGGACCTGGGTCGTCCCGTCCCACGCGAGCTCGAGTCCGACGCCGTGCAGGCGCCGGGTGAGGAACCGCGCCGCGAAGCCGACGTTGCGCCACAACGCCTCGTCCAACCCGCCGATGTTCGTTCGCGGGCCCAGGCCGTTGGCCCGGCGGACATCCTCGTGGTGCACGAAGAACTCGTTGAGGTTCGGCCCGCGGCGGACCCACCCGATGCGGAAGAAGCCGCGCGGCGGTCCCGACCGGATCGACGCGAGCAGGGTGCCGTAGTCCCGGCGAGTGAGCGCGGTTCTGCGTCGCTCGGCGAAGCGGCCCCACACGCCCGGCAGGACGAGCCCCGGCGCGGCGAGAGAGTCGTGCTCCCGAAGGTAGAGGTGCGCCGCGAGGTCCCGCGTCGTCCACGGCTCGAGCAGCGTCGTCGCGTCCGGCCCGAGCTCGCGCATGAGGTCGCACAGCGCCTCGCGTTCGACGGTGTCGAAGGATGGTTCGGTCATCGGTCGCTCGTGCACGTCATGACGTATCGATCGCGAGAGCCGTCATACGCGCTGCGAGCTCGTCGACCCACCGCTCGGGCGTGCCACCGAAGGGAAGTGCGACGTTCGCTTCCGTGCGCCAGAGCGCGTCTCCCAGCACCGTGCGGATATGCCACGCCATCACCCGTTCCAAGGCAACTGACCGCCCGGTCAGCTGATCGTAGGCAACCACGGTCGCCCGGAACAGCTCGAGCGTCGGCGCCTGGGCGGGCAGATAGCGAAAGTCGTAGTGGTAGTCACCGACCGAAGCTTCTTCGAGATCCAGGACGACCTGCACCACCTGGGCTTCGTCGACCACGAGGTTGTATCCATGGAAGTCGCCATGCAGGAACACGGACTCCGGGCCCGGGACCGACAGCACCCTGTCGACCCAATCGCACCACTGCACCACGAGCGATCGCCGACGTTCGTCCAGCAGTGGAACCAGCCGTGCTCGCAACTCGGGAGTGTCGGCCTGCGGCGTCGGCGGCGGGACCGACACGCCCGAACGAGTCACCGCGAGGAGCGTCGCAGGTCGGTGAAACGCAGCGAGAACGCACGCCAGGCCTTGCGCGAGAAACTCGAGCTCGTCCGTGCCGAGCTCAGCAACACCGTCGCCGATCACGGGCGAGCCCAACACGAATGGGGAGACGAGCAGGACCGGATCCGACGACCACGCGTGGACCTCCCGCACCGGCGGCGGATCCTCGGACGCGGCCAGGGCACGGAGCACGAGAATCTCTCGTTCGAGCTTGACCGCCGCCGGCTCGCTCCAGGCGAACTTCACCACCCAGTCGTCACCGACGAACGCACTGCTGCGGTCCCATGACGCGTTCCCCTGCTCGACCCACGCGTCGTGCAGCACGATCGGGAGCCCGACAAGATCCGGGCACAGTCCGGCCAGAGCCTGCGACACCTCCGGGACCGATCGACCGGACAGCCAAGTGGTCATCCTCGAGCGAGTCCGCGTGGAGAGATCATGTCGGCTGCTCCGTCGTCGTCGAGATCCTCGAGATCGATGTGCTCACGGGTTTCGAGAAACAGCTGGACCGGCGCACCGGTCGGCTGCAGCGGCGGCTTCACGCTCCGGTGCTCGTCGACCCAGAGGTAGTCGCGGTCGGGCGCCTGACCGGCCTGACACGCCGATCCGCCGGGCTCACCGTCTCTCGGAGCGTCCTCGTGCCGAAGCGCCCGGCGTTCCCGAACGCGCAACGCGCCCTCGAAGGGAAAGATCGGCCAGCTCACGAAGTCCGGCAACGGGATCGGATCTGGTGACGCCACCCGGGGATCATCTCCTACGGCCTCGAACGCGTCCACGTTCGGACGTCGTCGGCGGCCACTGACTCAGGACAGTCGACAAGCCACCGTTTCTTCCTCGATGTTCGACGACCGCGAGCGATTCCCGCCAGGCTGGATCGACCTCGACTCGGCCCTGAGAAGTCACGTTGTTCCCACGCGACCTCAACCGACTCACTCCGTAGCTGGCCACATATTCCTGAGGTACAACTCAATCCCGGTGTTCTCGGATCGCGGTGCCTACGAAAGCAGTGCACTGATCGTCCTTGGCGGCGGAAGTCCGAAGTCTGCGCATCCGAAGCGCCTCTTGGCCGCATCGACCCGGCGTTCGGGGACACGTTGTCGTGGCAGAGTCGCGCCGCGAGGCGCCGCCAGTCAGCCGTGACTAGCGTCGACGATGCAGAACCGGTTGCCTTCGGTATCCGCCAACACCACGAAATCGGGATCGATGGGATAGTCCCAGAGCACGCGAGTCGCTCCGAGCCCCAGGAGTCGTTCGATCTCCGACGACTGTTCGGTTGGGTTGTCGACCACGAGATCGAGATGCACTCTTGGCCGCTCTTGGACCGGCGTGATCGACCGGTGCACAGCGATCCGTGTCCCGATGCGATCGGGCGGAATCAAGATCGTGAAGTCGTCATTCGATCCCGGAAACGAGACAGCCTCATAGCCGAACACAGCGGCCCAGAAGGTGACCGCCCGTTCGACATCATCTGCGCCCAGGACGACTGTTCCAAGCTGGAGCACGCACGCAGTATTGCCTGCCCCCGAAGTGTCGATCGGGGACATGTCCGGCCGGCACGAGTGGCATCCCTACTTTCATCCCGACAACTCGGCCGCGTGACGTGGACGCAAGGCACCGTGGAGAAGCGGTGCAGGTCAGCGGACCCGGGTCGAACCAGCAGACGAGCCAAGAGGAACTACACGATCTCGAACCGGATCGGGCCGCGTCCACCGGAGCGCGCATCTCCTTGAGCCGGGTTCCGGCCGCCCGTTGCTCGCGCAACTCTGAATGACTCGCCGCCCAAGACTGCAGGTCGGGTTCTCGTCGCGAGCCCGCTACCGTCGGGTCGTATGCCGCTCGCAGACGAGCAAGATCCGCGCCAGGCCGCGGGTGCCATGACCGACTTCTTCAGTTCTCGCGTACCCGGCCAGCTCGGGTGCGTCTTCGACCACGCTGCGACGGACCTTGTCATCGGACATATCGACGTGACCGAGAATCTCATCGCGGGAACCGGGTTTCTCTTCGCGCCCGCCGTCGTCGCGCTCGCTGACACGTGCGCGGCGATCGGGTGTGGAAGGAACATCCCACCGGGGTCGTCGTTCACGACCATTGAGCTGAAGTCCAACTTCCTTTCCTCGGCTCGGACCGGCGAGCGTGTGGTCTGTCGGTGTGAGCCCGCGCACCTGGGTCGTCAGACACATGTCTGGGATGCCGTGGTCACCAACGAATCCACGGGGCGGAAGATGGCGCTGTTTCGCTGCACGCAAATGGTCCTGACCCCGTAGCAACCGGCGTTTCGGGGAGCTCGACAAGCGCGCACGGCCGGGTGCAGGGCTCGGCGACAATGATGGCCATGACGCACCTCACTGCCAATGAAGTGCTCGAGGCGACATCCCGCGGCCCGAGTTGGAGGGCACCCAGGACGGCTTGCCGACCCTCCGCGTTCTGGGGCACCCGCGGCCAGCCGTGGCCGCGAGCAGAGCGCCGATTCGGTGGCGCAGAAAATTGGCCGACGAACCACGCTGTCGTCCCGCATATGACCATGCCGTGAGCGCAAGCGACCCGCAGGTCGCTCGGCCCGCGATCGGCGCGGCCGACGGCCCGGGGAGCAGGAACACGCCGCCCGTCCCCTGCACTCTGGCTGCCACGATTCAGCCCACGCGGGCTGCCATCGGGAGCCGGACCGCGGTCGGTCGGGCGGCCGCCTCCCTTCAGGCCGTGCGGTAACCGGACGGGCGCGGGCAGGCTCCTCTCTGGTGATGACGCTGATCGAGGATCGGGACCGTTGGGCGGCGTTGGTAAGCGCCGCCCAGCGGGGCGATGCCAGTGCCTGGCCGGAGCTCATCGACCGATTCGAAGACATCGCGGTCGCCTCCGCCGTCGGGCTGTGCGGCGATCTGGACGAGGCCCCGGACATCGCCCAGGAAGCGTTCGTCCTGGCCTTCCGCCACATCGCCGGGCTCCGGGACCCGGCTGCGTTCCCGGCCTGGCTCCTGCGGCTGGTCCGCACCGCGACCAACCGCAGGACCCGCCGCCGCCGGCCCGTCACGGTGCCGCTCGACGCCCTACCTCGCGGCGACGGGCCCGGCGCGCTGGCGGACCCGGCCGCCGGGCCCGAGGAGGTCGTGCTCGCCGCCGTCGAGGTGGCCGAGGTGCGGGCCGCGGTCGAGCGCCTGCCCGAGGGCGAGCGATGCGTGGTCGCGCTGCATCACCTGGCCGGAATGCCCTACGCGGGGGTCGCTGCGTTCCTTGGCATCACCGTCCCTGCCGCCAAGAAGCGGGCGTGGTCCGCCCGCGCCCGATTGAAGGAGCTGCTTCCCATGGTCGCCGACGCCCTCGCCGCCGCTCGCCCTTCAGGTACCGAATCGTTTCGGGACACGATCCTGCTGTTCCAGGCCCTCCGCGCCCAGGACGCCGATGGGCTGGCCCGTCTCCTGGCCCGCAACCCATCGCTGGCCACCGCCACCGAGGACTGGTCGCCGGTCGAGGGATTCGAGTCGCGTCTCGGGTTCTCGGATCGGGCAACCGCGCTGATCCGCGCGGCGGGCATCGGCGACCTCCGGCTGGTGCGCCTGCTGGTCGAGGCGGGCGCCCCGGTCGCTGACGCCTGCCCGTGCGTGAACCACGAGAGCGCGCTGTGGGCCGCGGTCAACATCGGCGCCGCCGATGTCGTCGAGTACCTGCTCGATCACGGCGCCTCCGCCGATGGCGGGGCGTTCGCCGGTGAGGCCACGCCCCTCCACGTGGCCGTGTACCGCGAGCGGCATGATCTCGTGCGCCAGCTGTTGGCGGCCGGGGCCGACCCGGCCGCGACCGACGCGCACGGCCGCACCGCCGCGGACTGGGGGGCAGTGAAAGCGGCCCGCCGGTCCGAGGCGCACGACGGCGATGTCCTGTGGACCCGCATCCGGGCCATCGACTTGTTCGCGCCGCTGCGGCGAGGGGCGCTGGTGCACATCCCGCCCGCCTACGGGCTCGGCGCGATAGCCGCCGTGCTCGGCGTGGTCGACGCGCTCACCCCCGCGCACTGGTGGATGATCGGCTTCGAGCACGGACCCTACGAGTCGGTGGAGTTGCAGCGGGACGCGCGCGAAGCGCGGCATGACCGCGACGATCGACCTCATCGGGCCGGGCGATCCCGGCGACCGCCGCCGCCAGTTCGCCGACTCCCTCGAGCGGCTGGCCGCGACGCCCGGTCTCAAGGTCGTCACGTGCGTGCCCGCACCGGGGCACGAGCACGACGTCACCGTCGGCCTTCCCGGCCTCGCGGCCGACCCGTCGGTGCTCGCAACCGTCGTACTCAACACGTACACACCCGAGCCTGCGCCGGTCCCCGAGGCGCTCCCCGAAGGTTTCGACGCCCGCATCACCTTCGACCCGGCCCGCGCCCGTGCTCGCCACTGGCCCGCGATCGATCCGGACCGCACCAGCGTGCGGATCTACCCGGACGAGCGCCACGACCACATCGCCCGCGCCGCTCGCGCCGCGCTCGCCGACTATGCCACGGTCGACCCCGCGTTCGCTCTCGTCGACCCGTCCGCGTTCGACGACCCGGCTACGGCCGAGCGGGCGCAGGCGCTCGTGCGCTACCTGGCCCACTCGTTCCGTGTGGTTGAGCTGTTCTTCGCGCTGCCGGCGGTCGAAACGCCGATGGCCGAGGTCCTCGACACCGTCGAAGACCTGCTCGGCCTCTGAGGTTCAGTCCTGCTTCGGTGCGGCGGGAACCCCCTCTGGGGGCAGAGGTCACCCCGAAGCCAGATCCCGACGTGGCGTCATTTGGCGAACAGTCGCCGGGCCCAATGCGGACTCGCCGACGGACGTCTCAAAGACCGGACGAGGAAACGAGTTGAGGCATGATCTCCCGATGCGGCGGGAGATTGGCGTGTTTTTGGCAATCATCTTGAGCGTTGCCGGAGGATGCAGTTCTTCCGGTGGTCACGCGGAGAAGGGAACGCTGACCGGGGGGATTGCACCGAGCACGACAAGTTCGCCCGCTAGCTACTTTGAAGGTCGCGTCGAGGTTCTTGGGAACGGCAAGGTGGTCGCAAGCCAGACCGTCTCGCTTCTTACAACGCGGACGTACACGTTCCGGCTCGCGCCTGGCCGCTACATCCTTCGCGGCACAGTCGGACAGTTCCAAGCTGGCGCCTGTCGCGGAAGGGCGACCATTGTTGCCAACCACACCGCGCACGCCGATGTGGTCTGCCAGGTGCCCTGAGAGCCTGGCTCGCTGGGGCAGAGCCCGAATGGGGACAACGCACGACCACCGGGCGAGAGCTGATGACTGGTGTCTCCGCATCACGCGGTGAGCGCGAGTGACACGCACCAACGCTGTCCTGTGGCATGAGGATTTCGCGACCTCAGCCACGTTCAACGAGCCTACGCGTGATCCGGAGTCCTACTTGAGGAGCCGTCGCGTCGCAGGCGTTCAGGTCCAGATGACCTTGGCCCGTTCTGCGGCGGCGCGTATCGAAGCGCCATCCACCGTGGTCTTCACTTCCGCGACCTCAGCCGCGGGAAGCGCGACGAAGATCTCGAGGGGTCCCTCCGGAGGAAGCGGGAACACCCAGACCCCGCAGTGAAACCCATTGGAGCCACCGCCGCCTCCCGTCATCCGCATCACCGGCTCGGTCGGCACGCCGCGGTCATCCTTCGAGACATTCCCCGGGCCGAACATCGGCTCGCTCGGTCCTCGCCCGACGGTGCGACCGTCGGCAAACCGAACGCCGATGCGAGGGAACCGCTGCATCGGGTCCGTCCCTCGGACGAACCTTCCGAACGGTTCCTGCCCATGGTGGGGATTCATCAGAATGAACAAGTTGATCGTGAAGCCGTTCGGATACACGCGCAGGAGATCCAGCTCAACCGCGACGGCAGCGCCCCGATGCAGCACCGCGTTCACGGGGATCACCGCCGGCAGCACCCCTTCGGACGGCCGATCCCAGAGCGGAGCTGCCCATTCACGCGCACTCGGCGGAGTCGGCGGCGGCAACGGTTCGAAGAACGACATGTCACCAACCTACGTCCGAGACCCAGGCAAACCATTCGCCATAACCGATCGGCGGTCATGGAACCCAGACATGACGCAGCCAGCCATCGCGGTCCCGGCGATAGGACCGGCCCCGGCTGGAATACGTCCGGACCTTGGAGCTCCTGGATCGACTACTGCCGTCACCACCGGCGTGCGTCCTCGATGTGGGTGGAGGGACCGGCGTCTACGCCGTGCCGCTCTGCGAGCGTGGGTACACGGTCCACCTCGTCGACCCGATCGCGACATGTGGAACGGGCGACCCAGATCGCTCAAAGACTTGGTCTCACTCGCATCACGGCCTCACTGGGTGACGCAAGGGACCTTGGCGAGCACGCCGTGGCCTACGACGCCGTCCTGTTGCTAGGCCGGATGATCTCGAGACGCAGCTTTTCGCCGCCCGCGAATCGGAAGCCGAATCAGCGCTGATGGGCGCCACGTCGCACATCATTGTCACGGGAACGACCCCGCCCGACGGGGGCGATCCGTGAGCGGCGCGTCGATCCGGCGATAGGGGCCGCGAGAGCGGCGCTGCAATTGGCCGTGCGGCTTCCATCGCAGCGTTCCTAGCCTGATGCGATGGAGTCCTTTGATGCGGCAGCGACCTTCAATGACGATTACCTCTGGTTCTACGAACCTTTGCTCACCGCAGAGCGCAACCGAAGCGAGATGGAGGAGATCGTCGAGCTGCTCGGGCTCGCGGCTGGATCCTCGATCCTTGACGCACCTTGCGGGCACGGGCGCATCGCCAATCTCCTGGCGGTCGAAGGGTTCGACGTGGCTGGCGTCGACCTGACCGACAGCTTCATCGAGCGGGCCCGGGCCGACGCCGCGCGACTGGGGGTCGAGGTGGACTACCGGCGTGGCGATCTCCGGGATCTTCCGACGTCGGGTCCGTTCGATGCGGTCATTTGTTGGTTCACCTCGTTCGGTTACTTCGATGACGATGACAACAGAAAGGTTCTGGTCGAGTTCGCCAGGGTGCTCCGACCCGGTGGGCGTCTGCTTGTCGAGACGATGCACCACGACGGGTTCGTCCGGGGCCTCGTCAGTGAACCCACCGTGACCGAACGCGACGATGACTCGATGAGCGATCTCACGACCTTCGACCCGCTCACCGGGCGGATGGAAACCACGCGCACGGTCTGCAGGGGCGGCGAGGTACGACGCTCGCGCCAGTCGGTTCGCCTTCCGACCGTGCCCGAGCTGGATGCATGGCTCGCCGACGCGGGGTTCAGCCAGCGCACCTTCTCGGATCGAGCTGGGCGGCCCCTCAAGCACGACAGCTGGCGTCTGGTCGCCGTCGCGGTGAAGGCGTAGGTCAGTCCCCGAAGTGCCTCCGTTCGGGGACACGACGAGCAGCGAGACAGCGCCGAGCGCAAGACGAGCCGACTTCGCGATGCTGGAGGTGTGGTCAAGTTCGACACGTTGGTCGAAGAGTCGCTGAGGATCCCGTTCTGCGGGTGGGACTTCTCGGTGCTCGGCGATCGGATCGAGCTCGAACCCCCGCCGTGGTCGTTCGAAGCGCTCGTCGACCTCGAGGCGACGCGAGCCGATTCGATGCTGGACTTGGGCACCGGTGGCGGCGAGTGGTTGAGCGCGAGGCATCGTGCTCGTCGCACCGTCGCGACCGAGAGCTGGCTGCCGAACGTGCCCGTCGCTGGGAGCCGGCTGGCGCGCCTCGGTGTGGCCCTGGTGCACACGGAAGGTGCAGCGGACAACGCACAGCAGAGGGACTGCGATCCGCGTGGCCGGCTCGCGTTTCGCGACAGTGCGTTCGACCTCATCGTGAGCCGGCACGAATCATTCGTTGCGAGTGAGCTGGCGCGCATCCTGCAATCGGGAGGCGTGTTCATCACACAGCAAGCCAGTGCCGGCGGCGAGTCGTTCCACGCGCTCCTCGGCCTCGGACCTGCGCCCGATGATGACTTTCACCCCGACCTTGCGGTCGCGGAGTTGCAGGTCGCCGGATTCCAGATCGAGGATGCCGCGGTCGGGAGCGCGACGACGGTCTTCGCTGACGTTGGCGCGCTCGTCTGGTATCTCACGAACGTGCCCTGGGCCGTCAACGACTTCTCGATCGAGCGTTGCCGAGACGCCCTGACGCGTCTTCACGACACCGGTCCGATCCGTGTCACCGCCGAGCGATTCTGGATCCGGGCTCGAGTGTGAGCAATTGATCATCACGCAGATTCGCCGTTGCATCGATGCCGGTGTCATCGAGGGCGACGCCAAGGACCTCGCGCACGTCGTCATTGCACCGCAAGGACTCGCCGCTCAGGAGGCGGAGGGATGGCTCGGTGCCACCGAAGCCGCGATCAACGGGCGCTGGGACCTCGCGTTCAACGCACTCCTCGACGGCGTGAGACCGGACGCAAGCTCCACATCACGGGCGCGCCCGAAGCAGTCCACGTGAACTGATCCACGCGCTCGCTCTCGGTCAGGCGGCGATGCCCGACACCGGTTCGAGCGCGGCCGCCCGCTCGGCCGTGGGCTGGAAGCTGAGCTTCATCGGACCCGAGTGAGCTCGAACACCGGATGAGGCCGTGACGCATCGCGCACCTGGCGCGCGGCGAAGAGACGAGCCGGCGTGGAGAGGTACCGCCGCACCACCGCGCGGCTCTCGTCCGGGCCGAGCTCGCGCACTGCGTACGTCATGTGGTCGCTGCCGCGATCGAGCCCGACCTCGCCGGCCGCGCGGGCGTCACGCACCCAGCCGACCTCGCCGAACGGGGCGACCACCCACGTGCGTTCGCCGTCACGGACGGGGACGACCGGGGTCGAGCGGGTGGCCCCGCTGCGTCGGCCGCGCACCGTGAGGAGTCGCATGAAGCGCGGGCCGCGCCCGTTGCGCAACGCCCGACCGAGCAGCCGGTTGGCCCCGCGCTGCACGCGACACGGTCGGTAGGCCGCATGCGATTGCTCGGCGGCCGTCATCGCGGGCCTCCCAGCGGGGGGCCGATGAAGCTGTACTGCATCCCGGCGATCGTCGGGTTCCCGTCGGGGTCGGTCACGACGGTGAACGAAACCCGCGTGTCGGTGGGGATCGGCGTGCCGCCGGCATCGCCGACCGCGTGCTGGTGGGCGACGATGACGGCGGTGTCTCCATGGCGATGGATCGCCAGCTCGTCGAGATCGAGACGGTCGTATCGGAGGCCGTGCTCGAAGCGCCCGACCCACGTCGGCTTGTCGAGCACGAAGCCGACGGGACCGACGCCCACGAAGTCGTCGGCGAGGAGCGCATCCAGGGCGCGCACATCACCCTGACGTTCGGCGGAGGTCCACGTGGCGAGCACGTCGTTGAGGTCGGTGGTCATCGGGTCTCCTCTCTCTCTGGTACGGATGGCGACGCAGCATTCGCCGCGAGCCGCGACAGCAGGTTGCGCAAGGTGGCGAGCTCGGCGTCGGAGAAGCCGGCACGAAGGCGCTCGTCGAATTCGACGACGGTGGTGAGAAGCGTCTGGAACGCCGAGTGCCCCTCGTCGGTCAGCGCGACCAGGTGGGCCCGGCGGTTCCGCGGATCACGCGTGCGGGTCACCAGCCCGTCGGCCTCCATGCGGTTGAGGTGGTGGGTGAGCGTCGGGCCTTCGATGCCGACCTCGGCGGCGATCGATCGTTGCGAACGGTGCTCCGTGCCGGTCAGGGACAGCAGCACGAGCCAGGTCGCCAGAGAGCCACCGCGCTCGGCCAGGGCCGCGTCGAACGACCGGCTCAGGGTCCTGGCGGCGCGGGTGACCGCCACACCGATCGGCTGCTGGCGAGGGCCCACGTTCATACCGAAATGATAGACATCAAACGATTCGATGTCTATCAATTCCCGACCGGGGGTACTCCCCAACGTCGAGCCGACTGCTGAACAGGCACCACCGAGCGTGACCGCGGAGCCAGAAGGCGACGGAGAGTGACCGCGTCTTCGTGGTCATTTGAGGAGTCCTTCGACCTTGATGTCCGAGATGTCGAGCACCGCGGGCCGCATCCGCCGAAAACGTGCTTGCGCCCATGCCGACTGACCATGAGCCTGAGTGCAGAGGAGACGCGCGAAGCCCCTGAGACGCCCCAGCGCGCGCCACCTCGACCGGGCGGTCGGGGTCGACCCGTCGATCCCGAGCTCGACCTCGACATGCTGACGGAGAGACGGAAGTGGCAGGCGCGCGGCGAAGCGAATCGCATGCACCGTGGTCGCCCTCGTGGCGGTGCTGGTGCTGGCGGGCTGCGATTGGTCGCAGCTCGCGTACGGGCCTGAGCACGCGGGGTCCAGCCCCGATGCGACGATCAGCAAGCCGGTGGTGCAGTCCGGCAGCGTGCTCCCGGATTGGACCGCGACCGTCGGTGGGGCGGTGCTCTCGACGCCGATGGTCGCGCGCGGCGTGGCGTATGTCGCCGCGACGGACCGCCGGCTCTACGCGTTCGACGCCGTGGGTGCGGTGGGGTGCTCGGGCACACCGACGACGTGCACGCCGCTCTGGAAGTCGGTCGACCTCGGCGGGCCCGTGTCGTCGTCGCCGGCAGTGGTCGACGGGCTCGTGTACGTCGCATCTCGCGACGCGCGCCTGTTGGCGTTCGACGCCACCGGCTCACGCGCGTGCTCCGGCACGCCGAAGGTGTGTAGTCCGGTGTGGACCGCGCGGTTGCCGGGGAGCGCCACGGCATCTCCGACCGTGGTCGATGGTCGGGTGTTCGCCGTCTCGGCGTCCGGAAGTGCCGACGCGCTCTCGGCATTCGACGCGACCAACGGCGCGCCGCTCTGGACTGCGACGGTGGTCAACCACTCGACATCGATCCTGCACACGGAGTCGGCCCCCAGCGTGTCCGGCGGCATCGTGTACGCGAGCTTCGCCGGCGTCGCGGACAACCCACCGGAGGCACCGCAGGCTCGGGTGCTGGCCTTCGACGCCGCCGGAGCCGTCGACTGCTCGGGCTCGTCCGTCACGTGCCGGCCCCTCTGGGAGACCCGGACAGCCACCGATCAGGGCGCGATGGGCACGCCCACCGTCGCCGGCGGCATCCTCTACGCCTCGGGGTTCGCCTTCAACGCCGCCGGCGCGACCGGCTGCTCCGGTGTGCCGAAGCGCTGCGACCCGCTCTGGTCGATGACGGGGAGCGGTGACACCGCGGTCGCGAATTCGGTCGCCATCCGTGGCGGTGCCGCGTTCGACAGCAAGGGCGTGACGAACTGCTCCGGCACCCCGAAGGTCTGCCAGCCGTTGTGGCGCGGCGCCACCGGGAGTGACACGACCTCCGCAGCCAGCATCGCGAACGGCATCGTCTACGTGGAGGCCCGAGACTCGAGTGCCGGCACCCCCAGCACGCTGTCGACGTTCGACATCGGGGGCACGATCAACTGCTCGGGTACGCCGAAGGTCTGCCAGCCGTTGTGGTCGGTCGATACGGGCGGTGCCGGGCTCCCGGCTCCTCCCGTGCTCGCGCCGCCGGCGATCGCGAACGGCCGCGTCTACGTCGGCGGTGAAGACGGCAAGCTCTCGGTGTTCGCCATCGAGAGGACGCCGCCGACCGTGTCGCTGCTGGCACCCGCGAACGGTGACACGGTGTCAGAGACGACTGTGGTCGCGGCCGGCGCCACGGACAACGTCGGGGTGAGCAGGGTCGAGTTCCGCCTGACCGGCAACGGGGTCGACGACGCGCTCGTCGGCGCGGCCACGCCCAACGAGACCGGCTGGATCTACACCTGGAACACGAACGCCCTGGCCGACGGCGCCTACTCGCTCAGCGCCGTCGCGTTCGACATCGCGGGCAACCAGACTCGCAGTGCGGCCATCACGATCAACGTCGACAACGACAAGCCGACCGAGACGCCGCAGACCGTGTCCGCCGACTCGCTCCCGACGGTGCAGGTGACCGGCATCGTCTGGGCGCAGGCAATCGTGGGGAACACCGTCTACGCCACCGGCAACTTCACCAAGGCGCGACCGGCAGGTGCCGCGGCCGGGGTCAACGAGGTCACGCGCACCGACCTCCTCGCGTACGACGTCACCACCGGCCAGCTCCTGCCCTTCAACCACACGCTCAATGGCGAGGGCCGAGCGATCACTGCGACACCGGACGGGAGCCGGATCTACGTCGGCGGGAGCTTCACCACCGTCGACGGGGTCGCGCACCCGCGGTTGGCTGCGTTCAACACCAACAACGGTTCCCTCGTCACATCGTTCACTGGAGGGGTCAACGGCACCGTCCGGGCGGTGACGGCCACGAACACCGCGGTGTACGCGGGAGGTGCCTTCTCCGCAGCGAGCAGCGGACCCGCGCGCGGCCGACTCGTCGCCTTCAACGCCGCGGCGACCCTGCTCAACTGGACACCATCGGCCGACCTGACCGTCTCGGCGATGGCGATGTCACCCGATCAGACCCGGGTGATCCTCGGTGGATCGTTCGACACGATCAACGGCTCGACCTACCACAGCCTCGCGGCCGCGGACGCCACGACGGGCGCGCCGTTGCCCTGGGGAAGCGAGAGCGACAGCTACCTGATCAAGGACGACGGCGTGAACTCCGGCATCACGGGCCTCACGACGAACGGCTCGAAGATCTTCGTGACCGGCTTCAACTTCACCAACAAGGCCAAGCCGGGCGGTCTCGAAGGCCGCGCCTCGATCAGTCCGGTCGACGGCACCGTCAGCTGGATCAGCGACTGCCACGGGGACAGCTACGGGTCGGTCCCGATCGGCAACGTGCTCTACAGCGTGGGCCACGCCCACGACTGCCAGCCGGCCGGCGCGTTTCCCGAGACCTTTCCGCGCACCTGGCACCGTGCCTTGGCCGAGACCACGTTCGCCACGCACGTGAACGGACCGGGCACGAACGGGTACTGGGCGTACGAGGGGGTTCCGGCGCCGACCCAGCTCGACTGGTACCCCGACGTGAACACCGGCGACTACTCGGGCTCGAACCAGGGTGGATGGTCGATCGTCGGCAACGCCAGCTACGTGGCGATGGGTGGTGAGTTCACCCGGGTCAACGGCGTTGACCAACAGGCGCTGGCGCGCTTTGCGATCCGCAGCCTGGCCCCGAACCGCATCGGCCCGAAGGGCTACCCGGCCCACAGCATCACTGCGGGCGCCGCGGATGCTCTCGGACAGGTAGCGGTGTCGTGGCACGCCACCTGGGACCGGGATGACGGGTTGCTCTCCTATCGCCTGTACCGGGACGGCGGCACGACCCCGATCTACACCGCGGACGCGGACTCACGCTTCTGGCGGCTGCCCGACATGGCGTTCACGGACTCCGGCCTCGCCGCCGGGTCGACCCACACCTACCGCCTCGTCGTCAGCGACCCGTGGGGCAACACCGTGACCACCACGACCTGACCGGCAGCTCAGTCGCCATCGGTGAGGCCGGCATCGAGGCCTCCGCCGACGTCGCGTGCCGTGTCGTTGAGCTTGCGATTCGAATGTTGCGAGAGGATGCGCAGCCGGTCGAACGCCAGGGCGTCGGTGATGCCGTAGCGCTCCATCAGGATGCCTTTCGCGATCCCGATCTGTTCCCGGGTCTCGCGCCATGGAGATCATCAATCTGGGTGCGGCCGACGAGCTGCCGCCAATGAACTGGACCGCGGTCACAGAGCAGCTCGATGCGGGATCGGCGCCTGCCTCCGACGCGCGCAACGCTCGCTCGACGTGGCTGGCGACGATCAACAGGGATGGCAGCACGCACGTGACAGCTGTCGGTGCCGTCTGGCTCGACGGCACCTTCTGGTTCCAGACCGGACGGTGCGGGTCGTCCCTGATTTCTTCGAGAATGCGGCGCACCCAGTCGATGTCCCCAACTGCCGGCTCCGAGCGAGGGTTCACCGCTGCGGGACTCTGCGAGAACGAGAACCGGCCTGTTGGTCGGAGTGGTGCGCAAGCGCCGTCGGTGGCGGGTGCAAACCTGTTGGGGTGCGGTTGGTCTGGGTCACTGGTGTCTCGGGGAGCGGTAAGTCGACCGTGTGTGCCGTCCTCAAGTCTCGAGGCGTCTCTGCTATCGACGCCGACTGGGACGGCTTCAACCACTGGGTCGATCGAGCGACGGGCACGCCGGTGCTCGATCCGCCATACCCTACGCCGCCGACCTGGCTCGATGGCCACGACTGGCACATCCGCCCCGACCTCGTCCGGGCGCTCCACGACGCCGGCCCCGGCGTCACGTACATCTTTGGAGCCGTGGCCAACGAAGCTGCGGTCTGGGACTTCTTCGACCGCGTTGGATGCCTCGCTGTCGACGACGCCACCGTCAGCCGGCGGTTGGCGACACGGACAACGAACGCCTTCGGCAAGCACCGGGAAGACCTGGCGCACGTCCTTGAGTGGAACGCGACCCACGAGTCGACCTACCGGAGCTACGGCGCCACGATCATCGACGGCAGCCGGCCCGTCGACGACGTCGTGGAGGCTGTGCTCCGACTCGGCGAGGGTCTGGAATAGCCGGCCCCGATCGGGGGCATGACTCGCTGTGCGCCCGGAGATTGGACTGTGTCGCTCCTCGGGTCGCGAGACGATGGGGTATGAACGATCGGGCCTTGCATGGGCATATGTCGGCATGCGCGTCGGCGAGGACGTCGGCAACCTTGTCCCGGACAGCGTCTTGGACTTCCACGTTCCCGTCGGCCAACTCGAACGTCTCGACGAACGAATCACAAGCGCCTCCACCGACGGGCTCGCCGACGCCGGCGCCGCAATCCACCCGAGCCGCGTCCGGCTCGGCATGACCGCGACCATTGCAGCCAAGTACGCGTGGATCGCCCCCGCACTGGCACGCGCCATCATCGACGAGCGCGACACCGTCAACGGCCGCCCGATCGGCGACGCGATCAAGACGTGGGCACCGGCCGTCCTGTACCTGCTCGACCGCGCCGACGAAGCACGCCATCTCATCGCCGGATAGGCACAGCCGGAGCTCGGACGACGGCAGCACGCTCCATGTGCCCCCATGACGCCGGCTGGTGGTGGCCAAGAGATGGGAGCGGACCGGAACGTGGCTGCGCGGCTCGGCAAATCGACGAAGGCCGCGTTGTCTGCAGGCTAAGACGGGACTCGTGCGCAAGGAGGAGATCACCGTCGAGCTCGTTGCCTGCCTGATCCGTGAGCAGTTTCCCGAGTGGGCGGGCCTCCCACTCCGGCCAGTGGCGCTCGACGGGTGGGACAACACGACGTTTCGTCTCGGGGAGGACAAGTCGGTCCGGCTGCCGAGTGACCAGGCATACGTGGCCCAGATCGACAAGGAGCACCGCTGGCTCCCGTCGCTCGCGCCGCACCTTCCTCTACCGATCCCCCGGCCGCTCTCCAAGGGCCAGCCCGGTTGCAGCTTTCCTGCGCCGTGGTCGATCTACCGCTGGATCGAAGGTGAACCCGCCGCGATCACCGGTGTCACCGACCACGACCGTCTCGCTGACGACCTCGCAGCATTTCTGGTCGCGCTCCGGGCGATCTCGCCCAGCGGCGGGCCGCGAGCCGGCGCCCATAGCTTCAATCGCGGTGGACCGGTCACCGCCTGGGACGAACAGACCCGCTCGATCATCGACCTCCTCGGCGCCGACATCGACGCTGACGGAGCATTGGCAGTGTGGGAGGCGGCGACCGCTGCACGGTGGTCCGGTCCGGACGTTTGGGTCCACGGCGACGTGACCGGGTCCAACCTGTTGATGGTCGACGACCAGCTGTGCGGAGTCATCGATTTCGGGTGCGCGGCAGTGGGTGACCCCGCTTGTGACCTCACCCCTGCATGGACGATGTTCGAGGGATCCAGCCGGCGCCGCTTCGTCGACGCGCTGGGCTACGACACCGACACATTGCATCGGGCCCGAGGCTGGGCGCTGTGGAAGGCCCTCATCGACATGCCCGGCCGACCACCAGACGACCCTGGACGATCAGGCACGCGATTCGGCTGGCGATGGAACGCCGACACAGTCGTCACCGAGGTCATCGCCGACCATCAAGCCACCGCTTGACCCTGCTCGAAAATCCAGTGACCGCTAGGCCGGGTCCGCCATCATGTCCAGCAGGTGCACGAGGCCGGAGGTAGGAATGGTTGGCGTACTCGCAGACCATCGGCAGGCCTGCGACGGATTCTCTGCGACAGTGTGTTCGGCGTCGGGACAGTGGGACGCCCCGACCCCATGCACCGAGTGGGATGCACGCGGCGTCGTCGAGCATGTCATCGGGTTCCACGATGTCCTGGTGCTCCGACCGCTTGACGCGAAGCCGCAGAGGCCGAAGGACGACCCGGTCGCACGGTGGGCCCTGACGGTCGACGCCCTGTTCGATGCCCTCTCACGACCGGGTGTCTTGGATGGACAGCGCGTATCGCTTGTTGGGGTGCTCACGACCGATGTTCTCGTCCACACCTGGGACCTGGACCGGGCCATCGGTCTCGCAACGTCCCTGGATCCCCGCCTGTGTCAGATCGGCCTCGAACGAGCCCTTGCCAATCGGGAGATGTTCGCGGAGTCGGACATGTTCGGTCCACGGGTGGCGATCCCGGAAGACGCCACCGTGCAAGACCGCTTGCTGGGAGAGTTCGGTCGAGACCCGGCCTGGTCACCGAGCACATGACAGTCGCGCCTGCGGGCGCGCTACCTGCCCCTGGGGTCATTGCCGACCCTCGTACGCTCTTGTCGTGGACGCTCCCGAGATCAGGATCGTCCGGCCGCTCGGGATCGTCGACGTCGACGTATATCTCCGCCATGTTGTCGAAGTCGATGCGGGATCGGGCATGGATGGGGAAGGGCTCTTCCACCCTTACAGCAAGTCCGAACCCCTCGACATGGATGCGTCTCACGAGCGGGAGATCGCCCGATGGTCGACCGAGATCGATCGGCCTGCGTGGCGGAGGGCCTGAGGACTGTTCGATCGTGCTCAACTCGTCGGACATCTCTACTTGGAGGGCGGGACGCTCGACTCGGAACCGCACCGCGCCGACATGGGGATGGGAATCGTCCGTTCGTACCGTCGTCGAGGCGGCGGAACTTTGCTACTGCGAGTTGGCCAAGGTCTGGGCGAACGTCCTGTCGCCGCTAGGCGCCAAACCGGCGTGGGTCTGCGGTCGGGGGACAAGCACTGTGAGGATCGAGCACTGTCTCAGAACGCCGGCTCTGCGCCGTCGCCCGAGTCGTCAACTGACGGTTGACACTCCGGCAGCGTCAATGCATAGTTGACGGATGGCGCCCTCTCCGACTCTGCAAGAACTCATCGTCTCGGTCCGGACAGACGCGTCCACGCACGAGGCGCTCGACGAGCTCGTTGCGGCAGCGCAGCTCGTCGCCGACCTGAACCAGACCGGTGACGAGACGCTCGACTTCTTCGTCGATCAGTGCCGCCGGCGCGGTCATTCCTGGACCGAGATCAGCGCCGCGCTTGGCGTCTCGAAACAGGCTGCCCACAAGCGCTTCATGCCGAGTGCTCCTGCCTCGGACCGATACACGAAGCGAGCACAGGCGGCCCTCAACGCGGCGACCGAGGAGGCCGTGCGACTCGGGCACAACTTCGTCGGCACCGAACATCTTCTCCTCGGCCTCTTCGAGCCGGCAGGTGGCATTGCGGCGCAGATCCTCGACGAGTCGGGCATCACCCGGGGCGGCGTCGAACGGAAGATCAACGAGCGGATCCCGACAACGTGGATTCAACCGGCGGGACACGGGCCAGCGCCACTGCGGACTCCGCGTGCCACGCAGTGCCTCGGCCGTGCGCTCGCAGAAGCCATGGCGATGGGTCACAACTACATCGGAACCGAACATCTGCTTCTCGCGCTCTTCGACGATCCTGATGGCCTGGCGGCGAGGATCCTCGCCGACGACGACCTCGAAGTGACCACGGTCAGAGCGCGTGTCGTCGACCTTCTGACCTCGACGCGCCGCCGCCGGTTGTCAGAGTGATGGTCGCCGGTAGAGGGAGATGTGCTGGGTCGACTGGCCGGTGAACGGATCCCGGTTCCATCCTGACCACCGATCGGCGAGTTCCAAGCCGGCGAGACGGGCCATGAGGTCCATTTCTGATGGCCAGCAGTAGCGGAGTGAGACGGGACGTGCCCACATCACGCCGTCGCGGATCACGAGCACCTGCGTTCGAACGGTCTGGCCTGCCGCATCGTGGATCGAAGCATTGAGCCGAACATGCGACTCGTCGAGGGACACGACCCGAACGGTCTGGTTGCCGTCGCGGAAGCGGTTGACATCAGGCACGAAGCACTCGAGCAGAAAGAGTCCGTTGGGCTCCAGCGCGGACACGACGTTGCGAAAGCAGTCGATCTGGCGTTCCTGGCGCTCCAGCGCGAAGAACGTGTTGAACACCACGAAGACGAGCCCGTAGGGACCGCCGAGGGTCGTCGATGCCATGTCGCCCATCGCGACCGTGATTTCGTCGCCGCCAGGCTTGGCGCGGAGACGATCCACCATGGCCGGAGAAGCATCGATGCCGCTCACCTCGACGCCACGGACGCGCAGCGGGAGTGCGACGCGGCCGGTTCCGATCCCGAGCTCGAGTGTCGGTCGACCGTTCGCGAGCTCGGCGAGAAGCGCAGCGGCAGGCTCGGGGTCCAGGAACTGGTGCTCCTCGTCATAGACGGTTGCCCACGTCTCGCCGTACGCGTCAGCGTTCGCCGCCTCTGCCATGACGACAGTGAACCAGTCCTCCAGACACGTACGCGGCCGATTTCGGATCAGCGAGCGTGCCGACCCCCCGCTGTCCGCGCACGCCGGGACTGAGCGTTCGCTTCAAGTACGAAGAGTCGCAGACCCGGTGAAGCCAAGATCCGTTCGAAGGTCTGCTCGACCGAGCCGTCCTGAGGGATCGGGTCCTGAGCATGTAGCTGCCGGTAGAGCCGAACAATGTCGTTGAAGTCACGCGACTGAGCTTCGCGGAACATGCAGGCACGATGCCCGGTCCGTGCGTGATGCGGAGCCGGCGCCTGGGACACAGCCGAGAGTGTCCCCTCCCGCCGGAGCCAGTGACGCGGTTGTCAATGGAGCGAGCGTCTACTCCCCGAGGCAATCCCTGAGAAGGTCGAGGTGACCAGCATGGCGTGCGGTCTCGTCGATCATGTGGACGAGGATCCAGCGCAGGTTCACCGGCCCCACCCCAAAGGACGGAACCGCTGCAACCTCGTCGAGTGAACCGCATCGGGCGACTGCGGCTCGGCTCCGACCGCACGCCGACAGGTAGAGCTGCGCGATACCATCGACCGTGTCCGTCTCGTCGAGGCGCATCGCTCGGTCGGGATCGTCGGCGCCGGGTGCGTTCCACGGCGCTGGCATCGGAACACCGAGGAACCGGCCTTGGAACCAGCGGTCTTCTGCCCATGCCAGGTGCTTGACGATCCCGGCGATGCTCAGGTCCGTGGCGGGCAGGAGCCTCGCGGAGGCCTCCTTCCATCCAAGAGCCGTCAACGATGACGCTGCGACTTCTCGGTACCAATCAAGGCGCTGCACGAGTGCAGTGCGCTCGTCCTCAGGCTGTAGGTCGGTGTACTGCCGTCCACGCCCTTCCATGTGTCGCATGCTCGCGCGCCGACCGACTGCGAACGCCAGACTGACGCGTCCCGCGGCGCCCCGGTCGCGCTTAGACGGGCCAATCCAACTGGGTCTCGGGTACGCCGACTGATCGTCCGTACTCGGTAGCGGCCGCTCGTCCGGCCGTGTCGCCCCGCCGATATCGGAAGATCCGACCACCGAACACGACAACGGTTTCCTCCTCGCTGCGGAGATCGCAGTACCAGCCGCCGTCGGGCTGGAGCGCGGCCTCCAACTCCGCCGTGAACAACTCGGCCTCGTCGTCCGCGATCTCAAACTCCAGAAGGGTCCACACTTCGGGCTGACCAGCTTTGACGTCACCGAAAGGAAATCTCGCGACTTTCGTGGTTGTCAGCGTGACGCCGTCGAGCTCGGCACCGACCCGCAGGCTCTCAGCGATCAGCGTTCCTGTCATCGTCATCGCACCAGAATGCGCCGGCAGAGCGAGTCTCACCAAACGCCGGCTCTCGAAAGTAGCCATTCGGATTGCTGCCCGGCGCAGCCTACGGGTGTTGAATCGCGACGCAATCGAGGGTGTACACGCCTCCCGACAGCAAACACCGATTCCGCTACGCGCCAGCGACGGCCGGGGGATGGTAAGCAACTCGTCTTCAAGGGCGGGACGGCGCTGCGCTTTGTCTACCTTGATCAATACCGCTACTCGGCCGACCTCGACTTCACGGCCCCGACACCATCGTTCGGGTCTTGCGTCGCAACCTCAAGGCGGCCGCGCTGATCGGCTGACTCAACGGGCTGCGACGACCGGCTCGGTCCCAGAAGCCCGGCGGTTGCAGTGCCCGGAAGAGGATTCGAACCTCTACGCCCCCGAGGGGACCGGCGGGTTTAAGCCGCGGCCCGTTCGTCTGCGGCACGCGTTCCAGTCCACCGCGACCGCCTGAGCAGGCCCTTCGCGCGACCGCGTGTCCACCGCGTCTACGCCGCACGGCCACCTCGCGCTGAGTTCGTTAGCAAGGCGTTAGCAATCGGCGTGGAGGCACAACTTCTTCTTCGCCGGTTCGTCGACTCATTTCGTCTCGTCCCGATCTCGAGAGACTCGTCACGTCAGAGATTCGCGCCGATGCCACGCCAGCTCTTCGTTCTGCGCCTGGTTCAGTCGGGTGGGGCCAGACCCAGCGCTGCGACACTCGTTCACCGAGGCCGAGGCCCGCGACGCGACCCGCAGTCGCGGTGAGCGTCACGCCGAGTACACCTAGAGGGCCGAGCCCCTCAGGTGCTCGGACATCTCGAACCAATGATGAGGATCGCGTGATGCCGCCACTGCCCGGAAGGTCCATTTCGGCCGGCGTGCGATTCGGCGACCCGCTGTGGAGAATCCAGTAGTCGGTCTGCCCGTCCGACCTGGGGAAGCTCACGACCGGACGCGGTCTGCTGTTCGGCCAGGGCCATGGCGCGGATGAATGCCCCGTCGGCGCCATGTGACACCTAGCGATTGGCCTTGGACCAGTAGTTAGATTGGGCGCGATGTTTGAGAAGCAAAGGCAGGCGCACGAGGAACGGCGGCGCGCGCGAGCCGCGGCCGATGCTGCAGCAGTGCAGGAGCGAACGCGGCTCGCCGTTGCGGCGAAGCGCTGCGCGACTGAACAGCAGCTCACCGAACTTGAGGACCGCCTCAACACCGTGCGCAATTTTGTGGGGGTTCGGCCAGGCGATGGACCCGAGATACCGATCGTGCTCAAGCGCGACGAGCACATGATCGCGAGCTTGCAGGGCGCGGCCCTGATCGAGCCTCGCCGCACTGCTGGCCAGTGGGAGGGGCGGAGTCAAGGCGTGTCGGTCCGCGTCCCGGGCACCAGATCAATGCGTTATCGCGTCGGTGCGACCAAAGGGCATTTCGTCCAGGGCGCGGAAGTTCCTACGCCGATCGATACGGGCACCTTCACGATCACCGACCGACGCGCCGTGTTCGCGGGCGCGAAGCAGACACGCGAATGGGCCTGGTCGAAGTTGATCTCGGTAACGCACGCGTCGGACCTCCCTTGGACTGCGATCTCTGTTTCCAACCGGCAGAAGACGTCAGGCGTTCTCTATGACACTGAACACGAGGACATTGTGCGTTTCTGGCTCGATCTCGGGATTGCTCGAGGCACCGGTGGCACGGATGAGCTCGCCCATGAACTGGAGCAGACCGTCGAAGAGATCCGCGCGACGTTGACGGCTGTGGCCGACACGAACGTGCGAGCGGTGCCGCTTCCGTCGTCGGTTGGTCAACCCGAGGTCGCGACTCCTTCTGTCGGTCTTGGCAAGACAACGGGTGCGGGATCATCGCTTGCATTCGTCGAAGGAACTGACGATGTAGACGTCGTTGGCGAATCGCATTACCAGGCGGTACTCGAACGGCTTTGCGGAGGGCGAACCGAGGAGAGCCACGAGGTTGCGACGGTGGCAGAGCTCGTTCCCGTCCCGACGAATCCGTACGACGGGAACACGGTGGAGGTCCGAATCGGTGGGGAGCTCGTCGGGTTCCTTGCCCGCGACCTTGCGGCGGTCGTGTCCCCGCGGTTGCAGGCGCATGCGCCGCTGGGCATCGCCGTCAGGGCGTGGATCGTCGGTGGTTGGGATCGAGGTCCAAGTGACGAGGGGATGTTTGGCGTCACCGTCCGTCTTCCTACGCTTGATTCGCTCTGACCAGCCCTCCGGGGCGGAGTTGCTTGCGCCCGCGCCCAACCACTCCTACCGTTCTGCTTGGGCTGATGGGAAGTTGATCCGCCGATCAAGGTTGGAATTGATGGCAGGGAATACAACCGGTCGCCGGTCCGCGGCGCGCCTGGGTGGCAGAGCATGAAGAGGGCGTTCCTCGTCCCGGTCGCGGCGGCACTCGCAGCGCTCGGCTCACCATCAATCCCCGCGGCCGGAGCACGCGAGCTCGCGAGCCCAGCGGCTTCGTCGTTCGCGTTGGTCGATTCGGAGCGCAGCACGAAGCGGTCCGCCGCACTCCTCGCTCTCACACGGCAGGTGCGGGATGCGGCCTCTCCAACGGCGCACGCTTCTCACGCTTCTCACGCTTCTCACGCGTCGCATGCGTCTCACGTCTCAGGCGTCGGACCGGGCGGCGGCGGTTCCGTGGACACTCAACCACCTCCACCTCCACCGCCCCCGCCCACCGCTCCGCCAACAACCCAACCGCCGACGACAACGACAACGACGGTCACCGTGCCCGACACGACTGTGACGGAGCCAGACACAACTACCGAACCGTCCCAGCCGAGCCACAATCAGAGCAATGACGACGCGGGGGGCGGCGCCGTCGTGTTGGGCGTTGCGGCAGCTGGAGGTGGCGGCTACTGGTTCTACCGTCGACGGAAGAAATCGCGCGGCGGATGATGCGCGGGACCGCGTCACGCAGTCGGCCCGTGGCAGAACATCGCGGAACCGATGAGTAGTTTGAGCCAAGGAAGCCACGTCTCCGAGGTTGTTCTGTACCTCGATGAGTCCGCACATTCAGCCGACGCGATCCAACGAGCTGCCTACCGGTTCGCGGACCGCTTGGCGCTCGAGCTCAGCCGCGATGGCCCCAACTACCGCTGCGTGCTGCGGTTTGGCGCGCAGACGGATCCGGCTGCTGACACCAACGACTTCTTGGCTGAAGTCGTGGATCAATCGCTTCGGGAGCGGATCCGCGAGGAGACTGCGGGCGTGCGCAACCTGATTCTCTCTCTTGCCTTCTCCAACACCGGCCTCATCGAACCGACCGCAGAATGAGCATCAAGTATCAGCCGATCGAGTTTCGCCGCGCCGACGATGCTCTTGTGCTTCTGCCGTTCCGGTTCCACAGATTCGGTGACGGCCGCGTTCTGCTGACGAACTTCGTCGGTGAGCACCTCTTCCTCTCGGATGACGAGTTTCAGCGATTCACTTCGAGGTCGCTTGTCGACGAGAGCCTGTTGCGCGTGCTCCGAGCCAGGCACTTTGCCATGGCAGAGGGTGACTCGGTTCCAATCGAACTGCTTGCGCTCAAGACGCGCACTCGGTACCGGCGCTTGCCGGAGTTCACTGGGCTGCACATCTTCGTAGTCACGCTCAGATGTGAACACGCTTGCCCTTACTGCCAAGTTTCACGGCAGAGCTCCAACAAGACGGCCTTCGACATGTCCTGGGACACTGCAGCCCGATCCCTAGCCCTCGCGTTCCAGAGTCCATCGCCAACGCTCAAGATCGAGTTTCAAGGTGGCGAGCCGCTGCTGAACTTCGGTCTGGTTCGCCGAATCGTCGAAGAGGCAGAGGCGTTGAACGAAGCCGCGCAGAAAGATCTGTCGTTCGTGATCGCGAGCAACCTCGCCGTGTTGACCGATCAGGTACTCGACTTCGCAGCTGACCACGCGCTGAGTTTTTCGGCATCACTTGACGGTCCAGCGGAGCTCCACAACGCGAACCGGCCAAGGCCTGGGGGTGACAGCTGGGAACGGACAATCCGCGGAATCGAAGCGATTCGGTCCCGCCTGGGGCCTCACCGGGTCTCGGCCCTGATGACCACAACCGATGCGAGTCTTTCGAGCGTCGAGGACATCGTCGACTCGTACCGTGCGGCTGGCTTGTCGGAGATCTTCCTACGACCAATTTCTCCGTACGGGTTCGCCGTCCGAAGCACGAAGCCGGGCTATGGGATTGAGCGATGGCTCGCGTTCTACGAACGCGGCCTCGACTACATCATCGATCTGAATCGCCGCGGCGAGCCCATGGTGGAGCTGTTCGCGACGATCGCAGTAAGGAAGATCCTCACGAACGACCCGCTGCGCTACGTCGATCTCATGTCACCGTCGGGAATTGGAATCGGCGCGATCGTCTACAACTACGACGGAAACGTGTACGCATCAGACGAAGGCAGAATGCTCGCCGAGATGGGCGATACCTCCTTCCGGCTCGGCCACGTCGCCGACACGTCCTACCGCGACATCTTCACCTCGGAGAAGCTCCTCGAACCGCTCGAGCAATCCTTCACCGGGAGCGCGCCAATGTGTTCGGACTGCGCGTTCGAGTGTTACTGCGGCGCGGACCCCGTCTACCACTACGCGACGGCCGGTGACTTCCTCGGTCGCAAGGCGGTGTCCGAGTTCTGCTCGCGAAACATGGGCGTCTTCGAGCGCATACTGACACGCTACGAAGCCGATCCGTTTGCGCGCGAACTCTTCGATCGCTGGGCTGCGATTTGATCGCGCTGCGAGGACGCTCAGTCTCGGTCACTCTGTCGCGAGACCTCAGACGATCCTTGTGGGTCATCGACGACGCCGACTCCGTCCCATCGGAGGGACACGCAGCGCTGGTAAGGGAACAACGGCCGGTACCCGCTGGGTATCCGCTATATCTCGTGAAGACGGGGCTAGCTCCCTTAGATCCGGGTACCGAACACGTCGAGCTTCCACCAGAACTGTCGTATCTCTCGCCCGGCGATGTGATCGCCGTCTCGCCCGACGGCATCGAGATCAGCGTGCTCTGGCGAACGAACTCGCACCAGAACAGCGTGTTGATCACCGAGCAGTGCGACAACTACTGCCTGATGTGCTCCCAACCTCCGAAAACGCGAGACGACATGTGGCTGCTCCAGCGCGCCGAGAACCTCATCGAGCTTCTCCCCGCCGACACTCCCGAAGTGATCCTCACCGGCGGAGAACCCACGATCTTCGGCGCAGACTTCCTGCGATTGCTCGCTCGATGCACCGCTCGGCTTCCAACAGCAGAGGTGCACATTCTGTCGAACGGTCGGCGATTCGAAGACGCCACCTTCGCCGAGTCCTACGCTCGTGCCGCCGGCAGTCGAGTGATGGTCGGAATACCGCTCTACGGAGCAGAACCATCCCTCCACGACTACGTCGTGCAAGCACACGGCGCGTTCGACGAAACCGTCCTGGGGATCCTCAACCTCATCGCACTCGACCAGCGCGTCGAGCTCAGGGTCGTGGTCCACAAGCAAACGGCGCCCGAGCTCATCGCGATCGCCGAGTTCATACGCCGCAACCTCCCGTTCGTCGAGCAAGTGGCGTTCATGGGCCTTGAGATGACAGGGCTCGCACGACCAAACGTCGACCTCGTATGGATCGATCCGCACGAGTACCAGCACGACCTCAGCCGCGCGGTGCGCGTACTCGATGTCGCGGGAGTCCACACAATGATCTACAACCATCCGCTATGCCTTCTTGAACCGTCGGTGCGCAAGTTCGCAGTGAAGTCAATCAGCGACTGGAAAAGCGAGTTCCTTCCCGAATGCCATCGCTGCGCCGCCCGTGACGACTGTGGCGGGCTGTTCTCATCATCAAGCTTTCGGCGTAGCCCGCACATTCGAGCGCTCAGCAATCCCCGGAGGCCTTGATATCCAAGCGGGGAGCGCGCTGTGAGCGACACGCCCGATAGCCAGCCACTCCCCGCGTTTGGGTCCTCCCTAAGGAGGAACGGCTCAAGACACCGAGCACCAGCCTTCCGCAAGGTGGAGTCAGCCGTCGCCGCCGACACCAGCTGGGCCAGCCGAACCGGCAACATGCAGGTCGCCGTCGCTCGCGCGGTGCCACCGCACACCCGCGTTGTCCATAAACGTGAAGTCCAACAGCAGTTGGTCGTTCAGGTGCGACGGCGCACCGATTGGAACCTCCAACTCGCCCCGGCAATTGGGCGTATCACCGCGAGCGTCATCGGCTCCACGGGCCCACGATCTCGAAATGCAAGTTCAAACACGCAATCAAAAACCGGCTCCGCGCTGCCGTTCGAGTACTCGACCACCGCCACTGCACCCGAGGAAGACGAGCGTGCGCCTCCACGTGGCCACGCACTGACGAGTTTGGCTTGACCACGCAGCCGCTGCTCCATGTCGTGCCGGAGGGCCTCGTACGCCAGCCGATTCTGCTCCATCGCCAGGTCGTTTGATTCACGAGACATCCGGACTGCAGTCGCTTGCGCTCGCACGAGAGCTCGCGTGAGCCTCACATACCACGCCGTCACGATCACCAACACACTCGTGGCAAACGCCGTCACCGCACCAGCGTGATGGTCAAGCCATCGAACCATGCGCTCTGTCTATAGGACCCTAGATGCGCCTGCGCCGTTCGTGTGCCGCCGTTGTTGACTGCCCGAACCTTGGGCGCCGAGATGACCCCGCTCGTACGCCGGCCTGACCGGGGTCAACCCGCCCGGCTGAACGGGAACGAACGAAAGGCGAGACCCGACAATTCGGACTGACTGCCACATGTTCTCGCCACGCAGGTTGCACAGCTGTCCACCAGAGATACACACGAGATGCCATCTGCAACTTCCTCTTAGCAGAAGTGGCAAATCCGTGTAGCTCCTGATCGGGGCAAATCAGACAGGGCTTGGACGGGGGCATCGGGTGGTTCGAGAGCGGTCGCGTTGGTACGGACGACGACGACCGCGAGTGTTCCAGTGCCCGGAACAGGATTCGAACCTGTACGCCCCCGAGGGGACCGGCGGGTTTAAGCCGCGGCGCGTGCGTCTACGGCGCACGCTGGAATCCGCCGTGACCACCTGAGCAGGGACTTCGCTCGGCGACTGTCTATCGTGTCTACGCCGCGCGCCTGCATCGCGCCGAGTTCGTGAGCAAGGCGTTAGCCACCGGGTACAACTGCTCTGAGTCTGCGATCGACGGACGTGCCGCGTTTTCTCAACCTCGAGCCCGGATCCAGAACCGCTCGGCGGTGACACGGATCGGACCGGTGTCATGAAGACGTGTCAGGGCGTCCTGGCAACGCTCGATCGAGAAGTCGTTGACGGCCCACGGCACGTTCGTGAGATACCAGACGAGCGCGCCAACATCAGCGAAGACCGTCGTCGCGCTCCCGACCGCGGCATCCTCGATTTGGAACCTGGCGACCTGCAACTGCGCGACCGCAAGGTCGGGGTGAAAGTCATCATCGGGCGCAGGTCCGAGGCCGAGCAACGCATCGAACGACTCGCCGCCGGCACCGGCCTGCTGTGTGATGAACACGCCTCCCGATCGCAGGACGCGCGCCAGCTCACTCGCAACGAAGGATTCGTGCCGGCTCACGACGAGGTCGAACGCACCGTCGCGAAACGCGAGCCGGCCACTCGGATTGCACTCCCTCTGCTGTGCGTTGTCCGTTGCACCTTCCGTATGCACCACTGCCACACCGAGCCGTGCCAACCGGCTCCAAGCGACGGACAGGTTCGGCAGCCAGCTCTCGGTCGCGACGGTGCGACGAGCACGATGCCTCGCGCTCAACCACTCGCCGCCACCGGTGCCCAGATCCAGCATCGAATCGGCCCGCGTCGCCTCGATGTCGACGAGCTCTTCGAACGACCAGGGCGGCGGCTCAAGGGAGATCCGAGCGCCGAGCACCGAGAAGTCCCACCCGCAGAACGGGACCCTCAGCGACTCCTCGACCAACGTCTCGAACCTGACCACACCTCAAGCATCGCGAAGTCGGCTCGCCCGCGCCCATGGAACACCACTTCGGCGACAGGCCGCGTCACGATTCGCCGAGCAGATCGTGGATTGGTTCAGGATCGCCGAGGCTCGTCGGTGAAGTCCCTCGTCGCACGAACTCGCCGCCTTCGGGCCATCGTGTGACGTACTGGTCGTTCGTGGAGTCATCCCATCTGATGAATGTGACATCGATGACGTCGACGCGGAAGAGATGGAATCGACCCGGCACGGGTTGCCAGCCGAGTTGAGCGGCGACCACACCGGCATAGTGCCGCTGAGTTCGCTGCTCCAGTTCGGCGATTGCCTTGCCGCGCAGCTTGTACTCACCGTTCGTCCCGACCCTGCTCGTCACGATGCTGTGCACGAGCACGCGGTCGTCACGGCCGAGGTCCAAAGCCTTCAGCGTGCCCCAGCCCATGGAGAGCCAGAGGTCCCCGTTCCAGAACAAGGGCTCTACGGGGCTGAGCCTCGGCGCGCCGTCGGCTCGGATCGTGGCAACAAGTACCACGCCCGGATCGCCGAGTGATTCGCGGCCGAGCGCGGCGAGTCGACCTTGTCTCTCCTCGAACTCGATCCAGCGCATTGCGGGCATCATCGCCCACAACGCCGGGTAGTGGTGCGGGTGCGACGCCGTAGGAACTGCGAAGGCGTCTGCTCAGGTCATGACGGGCAGCGCGTGGGCGAGTTCTGTCGGTGCCTCCGTTCGACCGGTGGCGACATCGAGCCACACGACCGGAGTCAGTGAGTCAACCTCGCCGACAAGCTCGGGATGTTGCGTTGCGAACGTGGACGTCAGTGCATCCGCCGCGATTGCCAGCGCAGTCGCGTCGGGTTCGATGGGTTCGACGCTGAGTGCCGGGCTCTGTCACCCGGTGAGGTCACACTGGAAACCGCCGGAGTGGTCCTGAGTGCCGAAGGACTCGACGTGCAGATGCTCGTCGATGGTGCACGTCCCGGTGGTTCCTGCATAGGTGCCGGTTCCGCCGTCGAGGTCGAGGTGATACGGCACGCCGGAGCTCGGGATGACCGCGGCGCTGGTGGATCGCCCCGTGAGGGTCCCATCAGGTGCAGTGAGTGTGAAGGTCCCGGTGCCGCTCCAGTCGTTGCCATCGGTGATGGTGCCGCAGTACAGGTCGACGTAGTGCCATGTCGTCCCGTTGTCGAGGGTCCAGGTCTCGTCGAGGCGGTGATCCATGAATGAACAGCGCCCAGTGTTGAGCGCGAAGTGCTCGACACCGGCATGGGTCCCCGTCACCGTCAAGACACTGTGGGCCGGAGCGGTCGGCTCGGACGTGGACGTCGGGGCAAGGTGGTCGAGCTAGTGCTGCTCGAGGTGCTGGACGTCGACTCGCTCGTGGAGGTCGTTGTCGTCGACGGACCGGTCGGGCCGTCCGGATACGACGGGTCCTCGCCGGCCGCGGATCCTGCCGTCGGCTCTGGGAGCAGCACTTCGGGTTGCCGCCCGGCGTTGCTACGGGTGTTGGATCGCGACGAAATCGAGAGCGCCTACAGCTCCCGATGGCAAGCACCGGTTCCGGTACGCGGCTGCGACGGCGGTTCCCAACGCGGTGCATCGATCGGCCGTGACCGGCGAGACGTTCGCGCATACGACTCCGGAACCGGTACCGGGCGACGACGCCACACCGAGGTCGCCCGTGCTCATGTCCTCGCCGTCGGCGAACACCATCAGATCGCCGCACCACAACGTGAGTGCGGGGTCTCGCTCGACGAGCTGATGAAGGATCCAGGCCCTTTGGTCGACGCGGTTGTAGCCGTACCAGTAGACGACCACCGCGCCCGCCTGTGCGGCCTCGATGGCGACATCCAGGGCGCACAGGCCTGCAGCCCCGACGCTGTAGTGATCGAAAGGATCGATGAACACCACAACAGTCGTCGGATCGTGGCTACCCAGCTCGTCATGAACAGAGGCCATCCCGTCGGCGGTGAGTACACGGGCCGAGTGCACCCTGCGCTGCGATGCAACCCTCCTGACGTTGCTTGCGCTAGCTGGGTCGAGGTCGCAGAACAGGTACTCGGCTGTGTGCTGGAGAACTGCCATCGCGACGAGGGGACCACCGGGAATGCCCAGAAGCGTCCCCTCCGTCCGCAACGAGTACAACACCGCCGCATACGCCGAGTGCCGGAGTTCGGGCTCTTGGTCAAGGAGCTGATCGAAGCCGAGCACACCGAACTGGCGCTCCGGGTCCTCGACGACACCGTAGAGGGCATCCCCGGCATGAGTATCCAGAACGACGCGGGTTGCTCAGCCGCAAGCACCTCCGCCAAGATGAGGTGCTTCCACACCTCACTGACTCGCCCGAAATGGCGATTCGTCATAGCCGCGAGCATGTGCTTGCGAGCCGTCGAGCGTCCACCGACTTTCGCGTTGGCCACTGCAACCAAGTGCGGGCATCCCGAACGCCAGCGTGACGAAGACTTCGAGGCGCACTTCGCGAACCGGCGAGTCGCGTTCTTCGACATCCGCAACCGGGGACGATCTGACCGCGTGCTCGCTTCGCAAGCAGTCGGACCGCCTCGCAGTCGACCGGCGCTGCCAGTTGCTGACAACGACGCACACAATATGAGCTGGTCAGACGTGCCCGGAACAGGATTTGAACCTGTACGCCCCCCGAAGGGACCGGCGGGTTGAAGCCGCGGCGCGTAACCCCACGCGATCGGAGGCATTCCGGTCCCACCTGCGAGGACCTCCATGGGGCACATCGCTGCTGAACCGGCACACTCCGAGGGTTGTCGTGGTCAGATGAAGTCGATCCATCGTGCGCGGTCTCGTCTGCAATGTCAGGGCCGCGTCGCACGGATGATCGTGTCGGCAAGGTTCCGGAGGAACGACTTCGCTGGGCGAGTCCGGAGGAAGATCGTTTGCACAAGGAGCGGGCTGATGATGAGCTGCACGATCGTGGCTGGATCGGTAGCCGCGGTGATTTCGTTCCGTTCGATGGCATTGCGAACGAGCGATTCGATCTCTCCGATCACCGGCATCCAATGCTCGGTCAGCACCTCTGCGAGCAACTCGTCTGACCTCCCGGCCATCGCGGTGTTCATCGCGAGTTCGGCCGGATCGGAGAAGAACTCGGCCAGGTCGTCCACGAGCCGATGCAGGTCTCGTTCCCAGTGCCCGGTATCCCGGATCTGAAGTGCGGCCGTGTGAACGGTGAGGGCCTCACGGAGGAGATCACCGACCGTCGGCCAGCGTCGGTAGACGGTGGCTCGATGCACTCCTGCTTTCTCTGCGATCGAGGCCACGGTCATTCCGGTGTCTCCGGCGCTGAGAAGTTCGAGCACCGCGTGCGCGACTGATTGGCGAATCCGTTCGTTTCGTCCGCCCGGGCGGCGCATGCGGCGATCTGTTCCTCGCCCAACGTCGGGAGCGTTCTGGACGGCCACGCCGCCAATCTACGCTATTGCGACATCTGTCGCAACTAGATACGGTGTGGCGCACCGACGAAAGGGGTGTTCGATGACCGCAGCCGGCGCGCCGAGTGCGATGACCGAGATGCCATGGATCCGTTGGCTCGATCTGGACACGACGATCGAGTCCGACGGCACCCTCGTCGTCACGCTGGCTCGACCGAAGCCCGAACACGTCAACCACAACAACGTGATCAACGGTGCAGTCGCGTACGGGGTCGCCGAGGTCGCCGGTCTCGGTGCGGCAGTCCTCGGGATCCTCGACCTCCTTCCGAGCACCTACACCGTCGTGGAGGAGGCGAAGATCGCCTATTCGGCATCTGCGACGGCGGGTCTCGTCGCGACGAGCCGTGTCGACCCCTCCGTCGCGACCGCGCGCGCGCGCCGCGGTCGAGCATGGCGAGCCGACGCGGCTCGATGCCGACGTCGCGCTCACCGACCTCTCCGGCCGGGCGACCGGTACCTGCACCTTCACCATCGCACTTCGACCACGGCGGACACCGAGCACCGACTCGGCGAGCGATCAACGCCACCAGGAGACGTGATGAAGCCCAGACGACGGCGGACCCGATTCGCGGACCGTGTGAACGTGAACGGCGTGGAGCTCGCGTTTGATGTCTCAGGCGACGGAGACGCGGTTGTGTTGGTCGGTGGGACCGGCATGCCGGGCATCGCATGGTTCGCACACCGCTCTCGGTTGGAGGCGGCTGGATACCGAACGATCGCCTTTGACAGCCGAGGCGTCGGGGACTCCAGCGCGCCCGACGGACCGTATTCAGTCGAAGACCTGGCCGCCGACACCGCCGGACTGATCGACCATCTCGGCGTCGCACCGTGTCACGTCATCGGATTGTCCCTGGGCGGGATGACCGCAGAAGCGCTCGCCAGAAGCCGACCAGACCTCATGCGCTCAGCAGTTCTGATCGGCGGCGCGGGTCGCGCAAGCGCGTACGAACGACTGCTGTCCAAAGCTGAACTGGAGCTCGCGGCCCTCGAGCACGTTCCACCCTTCCTCGATGTCCTCGGCATGCTGCACGAAAGCCTGTCGAGCACCCAGCTTCAAGACGAGGAACTCGTCAGCGTGTGGGCCGAACTCGCGGGCGCGCGCGAATGGAAAGGGCCCGGACGGTTCGGACAAGCCCACGCCGCCTTGAGCTGGGGTGAGCGCGAGGACTGGGAGGCGTGCTGGGCCGCAGTGCGCTGCCCGGTACTGGTCATGGCATTCGAACACGACATCATCTTCCCGCCCCGCATCTCCGAAGAGGCGGCGGCGCACATGCCCCGAGCCGAATTCATAGAAGTGAAAGGGCAAGCCCACGGCGGCGTCATGGTCACGCCCGACGAAGTCACCGATCTCGCAATCGAATTCTTGCAACGCCACTGAATCGCGGTCGTCGGGCAGGGACAGCACGTGACCGGTCGTCCTCCGCGTCTGCCGATCCCGTCTGCGTAGCGCTGAGTTGGTGAGTAAGGCGTTCGCAAACGCGGTTCGGCAGCCAACTCCGCGTCCAGCGCCGAACCTATAGGTCCTGGTCAGCGTGCCCGGAACAGGATTCGAACCTGTACGCCCCCGAGGGGACCGGCGGGTTTAAGCCGCCTGCGTCTGCCGTTCCGCCACCCGGGCGTGGGCGACCAGGGTAGGCGGATCCGGCTCCGGGCTCGTGAGGTCGACGTCGGGCTCGCCGAGCGCGAGCTGGAACGCGCGGCGTAGGCGGGGCCCGGACTCGGTGCCGACCCGGTTCGCGGCGAGCACCCCGTCGATCATGTCGGCGACGACGTCGCCGTAGCTACGGCCGCGCAGCTGGACCGAGACCACCGCGCCGCCCGGGTACCGCTTCAGCGTCCGCCGCGCGCCGCGAACGCGCGGCGGGCTGCGGAACGCGGGGACTACGAGCCCCGACGCCCGCGCGGCCGCGCCGAGCCGCCGGGCGGCGGTGGCGAAGCGCAGCGCAGGGACCCCTTCCACTCGTCGAATCTCTCACGGGCCTGGGACAGCTACGCCGGTAGCGTCCGGCGCGATGCCTCGCCGACCGCCAGCCCACCGCCGTACGCACGACCGGTCCATCGCCCGGCTCGCGGTACCGGCCTTCGGAGCCCTGATCGCCGAGCCGCTCTACCTCCTCGCCGACACCGCGATCGTCGGCAACCTCGGGGTCCGGCCGCTCGGCGGGCTGGCCGTCGCGAGCATCGTGCTCACCGCCGCATTCGGCATCTTCAACTTCCTCGCCTACACCACGACGAGCGCCGTGGCGCGCCGGCTGGGCGCGGGCGACGAGCGCGCTGCGGCCGAGCAGGGCATCGACGGGATCTGGCTCGCCGCCGGGCTCGGTCTGGTCCTCATGCTCGCGGGGATCCTCCTCGCGCCGGTCGTCGTCGACGTCATGGGGGCCTCCGCGTCGGTGCATCCGTTCGCGCTCACCTACCTGCGCATCAGCCTGCTCGGGGCGCCGTTCGTGCTCGTCGCGCTCGGTGGTGCGGGCTACCTGCGCGGCCTGCAGGACACGCGCACGACCCTCGTGATCGCGGTCGCCGCGAACACGGTGAACCTCGCGCTCGAGGTGCTGCTCGTCTACGGGTTGGACACCGGAATCGCGGGCTCGGCGTGGGGCACGGTCGCGGCCCAGGTGCTGGCCGCGGCCGCCTTCCTCGTGATCGTCGGGCGGACGGCGCGCCGGGCCCGGGCGTCGATCCGGCCCCGCGCCGCGGGGGTGAAGGCCACGGCGGTCGTGGGCAGCCACCTGATCGTGCGGACCGGCTCGCTCCTCCTCGCGCTCCTGCTCACCACCGCCGTCGCCGCCCGCATCTCGGACGTCGCGGTCGCGGCCCACCAGATCGCGTTCCAGATCTGGACGTTCCTGGCGCTCGCGCTCGACGCGATCGCGATCGCGGGTCAGGCCCTGATCGGCAAGCTGCTCGGGGCGGACGACGAGACCGGGGCCCGCGACGCGTCACGTCGGATGCTCGAGATCGGGATCGCCGCCGGCCTGATCCTCGGCACCCTCACTGCGGTGCTGCGCCCGGTGCTGGTTCCCCTGTTCACCGATGGCTCGGCGGTGGCCACGCTCGCCGAGCAGGTCCTCTGGTTCGTCGCCGCGCTCCAGCCGGCGGCAGCCGCGGTCTTCGTGCTCGACGGGATCCTCATCGGCGCCGGGGACTCCCGGTACCTGGCCGCGGCCATGGCGGTCGCGACGGTCGTCTACCTCCCGGCGGTCGGGGTCGTCGTCGCGGCCGACGGGGGCCTGCTCCTGCTGTGGGCCGCCTTCTCGCTCTGGGTGCTCGCGCGCCTGGTCGGGATGGGCAGCCGGTACGTCACGGATCGGTGGCTCGTGACCGGCGCGGTGCGGGGTTGACCCGACCGGTCCCTGCGGCGGAAGGCTTTGGCTTGCGGTGCCGGGCCCGACGCGGTTTCCTCTGACGGTGAGCGATCGCCCTGGAGACGGAGAGGCGCAGTTCCTCCCGCCGCGCGACGTCGACGCGTCCGCGTCCGGGACGCCGAACATCGAAGCCGAGCCACCCGCGCCGATCGAGATGCTCGACGGCGACGCGATCGATCCCGACGCGCCAGGGCTGTCGCTGGTGCCCGCGCCCCGCCCCGAGCGGCTCGACCTCGAGCCCGAGGACCACCGCATCCGCCGCGGCGACGTCGATGCGTGGGGGCGCAGCGAGAGCCTGCGCGCGCTCGCGCGGACGCTCTACGACCCGGTGTACAAGCACTGGTTCCGCGCCGAGTGGGAGGGCCTCGAGCACGTCCCCCGCGAAGGCGGCGCCCTGCTGATCGCGAATCATGCGGCGGCGATCCCCTCCGACGTGCCGGTGATCATGCACGGGATCGAGACCGAGCTCCGCCGGCCCGTGTACGGGATGGCCGAGTACCTGTTCCGCGCGCTGCCCGTCATCGGCACGCTCTGGGCGCGCTCGGGGGGCGTGCCCGCGCACCCCGACAATGCCTACCGGCTGCTGCACGACGACCAGCAGCTCGCGCTCGTGTTCCCCGAAGGTGCGAAGGGCACCGGCAAGCTCTTCCGCGACCGCTACAAGCTCCACCGGTTCGGTCGGGGCGGCTTCGTCGAGATCGCCATGCGCTCCGGCGTGCCGATCGTTCCCATCGCGGTCGTCGGCGCCGAGGAGTCGATGCCGATGCTCTTCAAGAGCCGTCGGCTCGCCGCGCTGCTCAACGTCCCGTACTTCCCCGTCACCGCGAACATGCTCGCGTTCGGGCCCGCGGGCCTCGGGATCTACCTGCCCGCGAAGTTCCGGCTGCGCGTCCTGCCGCCCGTCCACTTCGACGTGCACCCGGACCAGGAGCGCTACCCGCGTGCCCTCGTGATGGAGGAGGCGGAGAAGATCCGCGAGCAGGTCCAGGAAGCGCTCTACGACATGCTGCGCACCCGTCGCAGCGTCTGGTTCGGCTGAGATGAGGATCCTCGTCACCGGGCTCGGCACGTTCTGGGGCAGCCGCCTCGCGCAGCAGCTCGAGCAGATGGACGGGGTCGAGACGATCGTCGGCCTCGACAGCGACGAGCCCCGGCTGCCGCTCGAGCGCACCGAGTTCGTGCGGGCCGACTCGAACTACTCCATCCTCGAGCGCATCGTGCGGGCGACCAAGGTCGACACGATCCTGCACACGCACCTCATCGTCGACTCGACCGAGATCTCGGGCCGGGCGCTCCACGAGATCAACGTCATCGGCACCATGAACCTGCTCGCAGCGGCGGGCTCCGCCGGCAGCCCGGTCCGCAAGCTGATCGTGAAGAGCTCGACGCTGATGTACGGCGCCAACTACAAGGACCCGTACTTCTTCCGCGAGTCGATGCCGCGGACCCGCCCTCCCCGCACCCGGGTCGAGCGGTCGCTGCTCGACGCGGCCGCGTTCGTGCGCGACTTCGCCATCGACAACCCCCACATGACGGTCACGAAGCTGCGGTTCTCGAACGTCCTCGGCGACGACATCTCCACGACGTTCTCCCACGCGCTCCGGCTCCCCATCGTCCCCGAGATCTTCGGCTTCGACCCCCGCCTCCAGTTCACCCACGAGGACGACGTCACCGGCGCGCTCCTGCACGCGACCCTGAACGACGTGCCCGGCATCTACAACATCGCCGGCGACGGCGCGATGCCGTGGAGCGAGGTCTGCACCATCGTCGGGAAGCGGCGCCTCCCGCTCCCGCCGCTGCTCACCGCGTGGGCTGCCGAGCCCCTGCGGATGCTGCGGATCGTGGAGCTGCCGCCCGAGGTGCTGAGCATCCTGCGCTACGGGCGCGGCGTCGACAACAGCCCGTTCAAGCGGACCGGGTTCCGGTACCGCTACAGCACCGCGGGAACCGTCGACGCCTTTGCCCGCGGGCTCCGCCTGGAACGGGCGGTCGGCGACAAGAACCCGGCGTACAAGTTCGAGCGGGACGTCGAGACCTTCTTCCGGCACTCGCCCGCCGTGATCCGCGACCAATAGATGGCGCTGCACGTCGAACGGCGCGAGCGCGTCGCGGTCATCACGCTCGACGATGCCGAGCGGCGCAACGCCCTGAGCCGTGACATGGTCGAGGCGCTGACCGGAGCGGTTGACACGCTCGCCGTGGACGATGGGATTGGCGCGCTCGTGGTGACGGGCACGCCACCGGCGTTCTGCTCGGGCGCGGACGTCACCGCGCTGACCCGGCTCGGGGAGACCGGCGAGGACCCGCACGACGTGCGCGACATCTACGCCGGCTTCTTGCGCGTGCTCGACTGCCCGCTCCCGACGATCGCGGCGGTGAACGGGCCCGCGGTCGGGGCCGGCCTGAACCTCGCGCTCGCGTGCGACGTCCGGATCGCAGGGGTCAGCGCACGGTTCGACGCACGCTTCCTCCGCATCGGCATCCACCCTGGCGGCGGGCACACGTGGCTGCTCGACCGGGCCGTCGGGCCCCAGACCTCCGCCGCGATGAACCTGTTCGGCGAGCGGCTGGACGGCCGGCGCGCCGCGCAGACCGGGCTGGCGTGGGAGTGCGTCCCGGACGCCGAGCTGGTCGACCGGGCTGCCGAGCTCGCCGCTCGCGCCGCCGACGCGCCCCGCGAGCTCGCGATCCGGGTCAAGGCGACGCTGCGCCACGCGCCCTGGCACGCCGGATTCGACGAGGCGTTGCGGTTCGAGCTCGAGCACCAGGTGTGGTCGTTGCGCCAGCCCGAGCTCGCCGAGCGCGTGCGCGCGGCACGCCGGGAGCGCTGACGGTCTGATCTCGGGTACGGCCGCGCCTACGCTGCCGGGCGCAGGCGGCGGACGGGCCCGGTCGTGGAGCCCGCACCGACCACGAAAGGGCACCGCGTGAGCCAGGTCACCGAGCCGACTGACGCCGATGCGATCGACGCGATCCCCGTCGGTCCCGGCACCGGGCGCACGATCGGCCTCGTCGTCGCTTGGATCGGTGTGGCGGTAGTTGCCGTGTGCGCCATCTGGTTCGTGTGGAGCCAGGTCTTCGCGTCGAGCGGGGGGTCCGTCGTCGAGCGCTACGCCCAGGGCAAGACGGGCCAGCTCTACGAGTCGCTGCGCGACGGGTTCAAGGTCGAGCTCCCGACCACGCCCCGCCGCACCGAGCATGCGAGCGCGGGCGGCCCGACCATCGTCGTGGTCAGCACCCCCGGCACCGGCTACCAGTTCTCCGTGACCCGCGAGCCGCAGACCGAGACCGCGCTCGAGAGCTTCACCGCCACCCTCAACACCGCCGCCGGATCCCTCGCCGACCAGGTCGGCGGCGAGATCGTGTCGCAGACGGACCCGGTCCCGTTCGGCGCGGTCGCGGTGAAGGACGTCGTCTTCCGGAAGGGGACCGAGTACTACCGCACCTCGCTCTTCCTCACCCAGGACCGCCTGTTCGCGGTCCAGGCGAAGGTGAAGGGCCCGGACACGGCGCCGTTCGCCCGGCTGTCGAAGAGCTTCTCGATCCTCGGCCTGCACTGAGCCGACGCGAGCCCTGCAGCCCTTCGACCCGGTCGAGCGGAGGGCGGAGCGGGCACGAAGTGCGGAGCGTGCAGCGGCCCCGAGCGGTGGAGCGGGGATCTAGGTGAGGAAGGTCTCGGTGAGCTCGGCGCGCCGCTGCTCCCACTCCTCGTAGGTGATCGCGTAGCGGACGTGGTCCTCGTAGACCCCGCGGATCTGCAGCAACCGGCGCGCGACGCCCTCGTCACGCAGACCGAGCTTGTCGGCGACGCGGCGGCTGGGCGCGTTGCGGGGAACGATCGCGGCCTCGATGCGGTGCAGGCGGAGGTCGTCGAACGCGTACCGCAGCATCAGCACGACGCCCTCGGGGATGTAGCCGTGTCCGGCCGCGCCCTCGTCGATCCAGTACCCGACGTACGCGGACTGGAACGGGCCGCGCTGCACGTTGCCCAGGCTCACCTCGCCCGCGAACCGCTCGCCGTCACGCAGGAACACGCCGAACCCGTAGGCGGCGTCGAACTGGCGCTGACGGTCCCACGCGCCGCACCGGGCCCGGAACGCGTCGGGATCCGTCGCGGGATCGGTGCTGCCGGGCTCGGGGAGCGGCTCCCAGGTCTCGAGCCACTCGCGGCTGCGGACCCGCACCGCGTGCCACGCGTCGAAGTCGGCGGCGCGCAGCGGCCGCAGCACGACCCTGGGGCCCTCCAGACAGGGGGCATCGCGTTGGGATCTCATACCGTCGCCGGATCGTAGGACGGAAGCGCCGGGGCCCGCCGGTCATCGGACACGGCCCGAACCGCCGACGGCCGCTCGCACCACGCGGTCTGGCGATGAGCCGTCGGAGAACTTCGGAACCGCCGACGGCCTCTCGGCTCCATGCGTCCGGCGATCGGCCGTCGGAGATCTTCGACGAGGAGGTCCCCGGTTAGGGTGCGGGCGTGGCGCGCCGCCCCGAGATGTCCGACCTGCTCGTGTGGATCGACCTGGAGATGACCGGGCTCGACACCGCGCGCCACACGATCGTCGAGATCGCGGTGCTGCTCACGGACTCGGAGCTCGAGCTCGTCGACGAAGGGATCGACCTGGTCGTGCACGCGCCGCCCGAGGCGCTCGCGCAGATGGACGACTTCGTCACCAAGATGCACACGAAGTCCGGGCTCCTCCCCGCGATCGAGGCTTCGACGCGGTCGCTCGCGGATGCCGGTGCCGCGGTGCTCGCCTACTTCGCCGAGCGGCTGCCCGGGCCGGGCACGACCCCGCTGTGCGGCAACTCGATCGGCGTCGACCGCCGCTTCCTCGACCGGTACCTGCCCGAGGTGGACCAGTACCTCCACTACCGCAGCGTGGACGTGAGCTCGTTCAAGGAGCTGTGCCGGCGCTGGTACCCCTCGGTGTACAAGAAGCGGCCGGACAAGACGGAGACGCACCGGGCCCTCGACGACATCCGGGAGTCCATCGAGGAGCTGCGCTTCTACCGCGAGCACATGCTCCTCCCGCCCGAGCCGAAGCCGGAGCCGGCGCAGGAGACTGCTCCCGCCGCCGCGACCGCGACCTCCCCCGAGGACGGGCACGCCGCCGCGGACCGCTAGAATGGTGCGTTCGCGCTGCACCCCGGCGGCGCAGGGCCGGTTCGGCCCAGGTTCGAGAGAAGGCTCATGTCCGCGCGCGCCCAGCGAGACGATCTCCGGAACGTGGCCATCGTCGCCCACGTCGACCACGGCAAGACGACCTTGGTCGACGCCATGCTCTGGCAGACGGGCGCGTTCCGCGACAACCAGGAGGTCAACGACCGGGTCCTCGACTCGAACGATCTCGAGCGCGAGAAGGGGATCACGATCCTCGCCAAGAACATCGCGGTCCGCTACGGCGGGGTGAAGATCAACATCGTCGACACCCCCGGCCACGCCGACTTCGGAGGCGAGGTCGAGCGGGGCCTGACGATGGTGGACGGGGTGCTGCTGCTCGTCGACGCGAGCGAAGGCCCGCTCCCCCAGACCCGGTTCGTGCTCCGCAAGGCGCTCGAGGCCCGCCTGCCCGTGATCCTCGTGGTGAACAAGGTCGACCGGGCCGACGCGCGCATCGGCGAGGTCGTCAACGAGGTCTACGAGCTCTTCCTCGACCTCGACGCCGACGAGACCCAGATCGACTTCCCGATCATCTACGCGAACGCGCGCGCCGGGTGGGCGTCGCTCGACCCCGAAGCCGAGGGCAGCGACCTCAAGCCGCTGTTCGAGCTCCTCCTCGACCACATCCCCGCGCCGAGCTACGAGGAGGGCCACCCGTTGCAGGCCCTCGTCACGAACCTCGACGCGTCGCCGTACCTCGGTCGGCTCGCGCTCTGCCGCATCCAGCACGGCACGCTCGCGAAGGGCCAGACCGTCGCGTGGTGCCGGCTCGACGGGACGATCGAGAAGGTGCGGATCACCGAGCTGTACGTCGCCGAGGCACTCGACCGCGTGGACGCGGCCGAGGCCGGCGCGGGCGAGATCTGCGCGATCGCCGGGCTCGCCGAAGTCACGATCGGTGAGACCCTGGCGGACGCCGACAACCCCGTGGCGCTGCCCGCGATCACGGTCGACGAGCCGAGCCTGTCGATGACGATCGGTATCAACACCTCACCGCTCGCCGGCCAGGAGGGCTCGAAGCTCACCGCCCGGCTCGTGAAGCAGCGCCTCGACTCCGAGCTGGTCGGCAACGTCTCGATCCGCGTGCTCGCCACCGAGCGGCCCGACGCCTGGGAGGTCCAGGGCCGGGGCGAGCTGCAGCTCGCGGTGCTGGTCGAGACGATGCGACGCGAGGGGTTCGAGCTGACGGTCGGCAAGCCGCAGGTCGTCACGCGCGAGATCGACGGGAAGCTGCACGAGCCGGTCGAGCGGGTGGCGATCGACGTGCCCGAGGACTTCCTCGGTGTGGTCACCCAGCTCGTTGCGCTGCGCAAGGGCCGGCTCGAGCAGATGGTGAACCACGGCACCGGCTGGGTGCGGATGGAATACGTCGTCCCGGCGCGTGGGCTCATCGGGTTCCGGACCGAGTTCCTCACCGAGACCCGCGGCACGGGCATCCTGCACCACGTGTTCGAGGGCTACGAGAAGTGGTTCGGCGAGATGCGGTCCCGCCCGAACGGCAGCCTCGTGTCCGACCGGCGCGGCATGAGCACCGGCTACGCGCTCTTCAACCTGCAGGAGCGCGGCGGGATGCTGATCGGCCCGGGCATCGAGGTCTATGAGGGGATGATCGTCGGCGAGAACTCGCGCCGCGAGGAGATGGACATCAACGTCACTCGCGAGAAGAAGCTCACCAACACCCGCTCCGCGAGCGCCGACGACATGATCCGCCTGACCCCGCCCCGACCCATGTCGCTGGAGCAGGCGCTCGAGTTCATCGCCGAGGACGAGTGCGTCGAGGTCACGCCCGAGAACGTACGCCTGCGCAAGGTCGTCCTCGACCAGGCCCAGCGCGGCCGCGCCCGCAACTCGAAGAAGCCGCCTCGCGCCTGAACCTCGTCACTGCAGGTGCGGCATCAGCTCGGAGGACTCTGTGCGCAGCGCGTCCGCCTCGCTCGGACCTGTCTCAGTGCCGGCGACGACCACCCGGTCGCGGCCGGTCGCCTTGGCGTCGAGCAGTGCCGCATCCGCGACCTCGAGCGTCTCGCTGAACGTCTGCTCCGGGCGGGAGACCGTGAGCCCGAAGCTGACCGTGAACCGCGGCACCGCCGCTCCTTCCAGCGCGGCCGACAGCCGCTCGCGGACGCGTTCGACGACGGCCCGGGCGTCCGGCACCGTGCAGTCGGGCAGGATGACGACGAACTCCTCACCGCCGTAGCGGGCGACCAGGTCGCCGGGTCGCACGCTGTCGCGCAGCACGCGGGCGAAAAGGCGTAGCGCCTGATCGCCGGCGTCGTGACCGTACACGTCGTTGAGCTGCTTGAAGTGGTCGAGGTCGCCGTACGTCGCGACGTACGACCGGGCGTCGCCCGAGATCTCGCGCACCTCCTCTTCGAGGCTCCGCCGGTTCATGAGCCCGGTCAGGGGATCGGTGTGGGCCTGGGTCTGGGAGCGCAGGAAGGCCCGCAGCATCCCGATGCGCTCGCCGGCGCGGCGCGTGATGAGCTCGAGCTTGGCGAGCACGGACTCGTCCGGCGGCTCCCCGTCGGGCGCGGTCGTGTGCACCACCCCGATCGTGTTCCCGCCGACAGTCATCGGCACGCACGCCGCCGAGCAGTCGCCGGTCGGGCGGTCGCGCAGGTGCGGGCAGGCGTCGAGCGCGCGGCTGCTGTCCCAGATCAGGGTCTGGCTGCGCGTCGTCGCCGGGCACTCCTTCGGCGACATCACCGGGCAGCCCGGACCACCGTGCTCGTCGCTGCTGACGACCTGGCGGAAGTGGGCCCGGCTCGAATCGGCCAGGAGCAGCTCGGAGGGGTTGTCCGGCGCCGCGTTCGCCAAGGCCCGCTCGACGAGCACGTAGGACGCGCCTTCGTCCGGCACCATCTCGAGCGCCCGCTGGACCCGGGCCTCGAGCTCGTTGCGCTCGGCGTCCTCTCGCATCGAGCGATCGAGCCTCGTCACGCGCTCCTCACGGGTGACCGCGGAGCGGATCGCCACTCCGAACGCGACGAGCAGGAGCACGAGCACCACCCCGCTGAGCAGCCTGATCCGCACCTCGGTGGCACGCACGTCGGCGGCCGCGTCGCGGAGCACGTTCTGGACCCGCGTCTGGTAGAGCTCCCGGATCCGGCTCAGGTCGCGCGTGAGGCGGTCGGTGGCGACCGTGACGTCCGAGAGCTCGACGGCCGACGGGTTCTTCTCGGTGATGAAGACCGAGCCCACCCGCGTCGCAGCCTCCCGATCGGAGACGAAGTCGCGTCGCAGTGCCTTCTCGCCCGGCAGGTGCGACGACCGCCGCTCGAACGCGTTCCACCCGGCCTCGGCGGTCGAGGTCAGCTGGGCGAGCCGGTTGAGGCCGGCGGCCCGGACGGTCGGTGACGGGTTGACCACCAGTTGGAAGGCGTCACTGGTCTTGCTGTACGCCGCGTGGCTCTGGTCGAGCGCCTCGACCGGCGGGACGAGTCCGCGGTTCGAGCCGTCCAGGCTGGCGTGCGTCGGGACGAGCGTGAAGAAGACTCCCGCGACGATGACCCCCACCGAGACCAGCGACGACGCGCAGAGGATCTGGAGCTGGCGGTGGGGCGCGATCGCCCCCATCCGGCGCGCCACGCGCCGCCAGCGATGGGAGGCGTGCATGTTCCTGCTCACGGTCCGGTTGTCGACACGATTCCGGGTGCCCTGGAGAGCCGAACGTCCCGTTGTTCCGGGGGTCAGTCGTGCTCCCGCAGCACCCCCAAGAGGGTGGTGACCGAGCGTTCCCGGGCGGAATGCCCCATGAGCCCGATTCGCCAGGCCAGACCGGCAAACTCTCCCAGCCCGCCGCCGACCTCGATTCCCGAGCCGTGGAGCAGCTCGGACCGCAGCGCCCCCTCGTCGACGCCCGACGGGAGCCGGACGGACGTGAGCTGGGGCAGGCGGTGACCCTCCTCGGCGATCAGCGTCCAGCCCAGGTCGACCAGACCGGCCTGGAGGCGGGTGCCGGCGGCCCGGTGCCGCGCCCACGCCGGCTCGAGCCCCTCGTCGAGCACCGCGCCGAGCCCCGCGTGCAGCGCGACCACCATGGCCGTCGGCGCGGTGTGGTGGTACTTGCGGGCGCCGCCGACGTAGTCGCCGATCAGGCCGAGGTCCAGGTACCAGGACTGTGGGGGCGCGGGCCGGGTGTGCACGCGCTCGACGGCACGGGGCGAGAAGGTGAGCGGCGAGAGCCCGGGCGGGACGCCGAGGCACTTCTGGGTGCCCGAGTAGCACGCGTCGATCCCCCAGCCGTCGACGTCCACCTGGATCCCGCCGAGCGACGTGACCGTGTCGACCAGCAGCAGCGTGTCCGTCTCCTGCAGGACGCGCAGCGGCGCGACGTCGTTCTCGACCCCGGTCGAGGTCTCCGCGTGCACGACCGCGAGCAGGCGCGCCTTCGGGTGGGCGCGCTGCGCGTCGACCAGGCGCTGGGGGTCCAACGCCGCGCCCCAGGGCGCGTCCACCCGCACGACCTCCGCGCCGCAGCGCCGGGCGACCTCACACATCCGCTCGCCGAAGACGCCGTTCACCCCGACGATCGCGGTGTCGCCGGGCTCCAGCAGGTTCACGAAGCAGGCCTCCATGCCGGCCGAGCCGGTGCCGGAGATCGGCAGGGTCAGGGAGTTCGCGGTGCGGAAGACGGTCCGCAGGCGTTCGCACGTCTCGTCGAGGATCGCGAGGAAGTCCGGGTCCAGATGCCCCAGGAGCGGCCGGGCGAACGCCGCCGCGACCTCGGGGTACGGGTTGGACGGTCCGGGTCCCAGCAGCAGGCGGTCGGTCAGTGGCATCGCGGCATCGTAGAACCGGCCCCCAGGGGCCACCCCGTTCGACGCGCCCGTCAGGCGGGAGCCGCGACTCGACCCCAGATGCGCGTCAGGTGCTCGAGCGCGGGATCGGCCGCCGTGCCGGCGACGAGCGCGCGGGCGAGCATCGCGGCTTCGCGTGCGACCCGGATGACGACCGCGTCGGGGATGTCCAGGTGGGATCGCTCCGCGGCGGTGCGCACCGCCTGCACCGCTTCGTGCGCGGCTCGGGCTGCGACGCGGGATCGGCCGGCGAGGCGCAGCGCGTCGTCGATGCACATCACCGCTTCCCAGGCCTCCACCTCGTCGGCGACGGTCTGGTGGTGATCGTCGATCGCGATCGCCACGGCACGGATGTCGTCACCGTCGAGGCGCGCCAGCGCAGTCACGAACCCTTCGAGCTCCACGCCAGATCATCGGCACGGTGCGGGACCGGACTGAGGGGGACTTTGCCCGGCTCCCGGGTGGGCTCAGCGGGCCGGGGCGAGGCTCCGGGCCAGGCCGTCCAGGATGTCCGCTTCCGAGACCAGGAGCTCGTCGAACCCGATCGACCGCAGGATCGTGACCAGGATGATGACCCCGCCCACGATGACGTCCACGCGACCCGGCTCGAGGCCCGGATTGTGGCGGCGCTCGGCCGCGGACTCGGTCGCCAGCGTGCGGAAGACGTCCTCGACCGCCGAGTGGGCCAGCCGTGCGTGGTGGATGCGTTTCGGGTCGTACTCGCGCAGACCGAGCTCGATCGCGGCGACGGTGGTCACTGTCCCCGCGAGCCCGATGAGCGTCTTGGCCTCCTTGACCGCCGGCACCTCGCGCATCACGTCGATGATGTGCTCGCGCACGACGTGCACGGCCTGGCTCAGCTCTTCGGGCGTGGGCGGGTCCGAGTGCAGCCAGGCCTCCGAGAGGCGCACGCATCCGATGTCGACCGACATCGTCCCCTCGGGCTCGCTGGTACCGACGACGAACTCGGTCGAGCCGCCGCCGATGTCGACGACGAGATAGGGCGCCGCAACCGAGCCGTCGAGCCCTGTCGTCGCGCCGAGGAAGGAGAGCGCGGCCTCGTCGTCTCCCGAGAGCAGCTCGAGCTCGACGCCGACGATCTCGGCTGCGGGACCGAAGAAGTCGTCGCGGTTCGTTGCGTCCCGCGCCGCGCTCGTCGCAGTGGCACGCACCGCGTCGACGCCGCCGAGCGCATCCATCGCGGCGCGGTACTCGCGCAGCGCGGCGAGCGTCCGTTCGATCGCGACGGGTGCCAGGCGGCGCGTCGCGTCGACGCCCTGGCCGAGCCGGGTGATCGTCATCCGGCGGTCGATCTGGTCGAGCGGCCCGTCGCGGCGCTCGATGCCCCCGACCAGCAGGCGGGTCGAGTTGGTCCCGATGTCGATCGCCGCGACCCTCATGCCCCGCGCGCCGCGTCACCACCGTCGATGCGCTCGTCCACCCATCGGCCGACCGGATCGGGCCCGCCGGCGAGGAACCAGGCGTAGTGCGCGTGGAGGCACTTGACGCCCCGGCGGGTGCCGCCCACGCCGCCGAAGGGCTGTGGGCCCGACCAACCCGCAGGGAGCGCCGCGTCCCGCTCCCGGGCGTACGCCACGTGCGCGGCGGCGAGCGCGTCCGGATCGACGTCCTCGGTCGCGGCGCGCACGCCGCCGTCGGCCTCGAGGCGCGCCACGTTGCGCACGAGCCGCGGTGCCACGAGCCAGAAGCGCGTCGGCATCGGGGTGCCGTCGAGGAGCAACGGCGCGTTGCGGATCACCGCGGGCTCCCCGTCCTGGGATCGCACGACCACGTCGAACTCGGCCCGGGGCGGGCGGCCGAGGAGCTCGGTCACCCGGGCGACGTCTGCGGCAGAAGCAGGCACGCCGGGGAGGCTACGCGCCCGCCCTCACCTTCTCGGCACGCTCAACCACACCAGGTGTGGTCCAACGTGCCGAGAACGGGCGGGGTGGGTGACGGCGGGTCAGCCGGCGTTGGGGACGGTGGCCGGCGACGTCGGTGGGGCGGTGGTCGCGGGCGGCGTCGTCGTGGTGGTGGTCGTGGGGCCGGGCACGATCGCCCAGGCCTGCTCCCCCGGACGCACCATGTTGTACCGGTCGCGCGCGAGCCGCTCGATCTCCTCGTCGCTCAGGACGTGCTTCGACTCGGAGGCCAGCTTCTCGTTCTGCTGCTCGAGCACCGAGAGCCGCTCCTGCGCGTCGCTGATCTGGTCGTGCTGGTGCCAGACCGCGCTCGTCGGGAACACGAAGAGGAAGAGCGCGCCGATCAGGACCAGGCTCGCCACCGCGAGCCGCAGCACCGCGGCCCGGCTCCGGTGGACCCCGCCCGACGCCGTCACGTCCGCGGCGGCCGGCTCGCGGCCGGCGCGCTCGGTGGGGCGCTCGTTCACGCCGTGGATCCTGCGCCGCGAGCCAGCGCCGCACCACCGGGGAACGCGGCGGCCTCGCCGAGGCCCTCCTCGATCCGCAGTAGCTGGTTGTACTTCGCGACCCGGTCCGAGCGTGCGGGCGCTCCGGTCTTGATCTGCCCGCAGCCGGTTGCGACCGCGAGGTCGGCGATCGTGACGTCCTCGGTCTCGCCGCTGCGGTGCGACATCATCGCCGTGTACGCGTGACGCGACGCCAACGCCATCGTGTCCAGCGTCTCGGTGAGGGTGCCGATCTGGTTGACCTTGATGAGTATCGAGTTCGCCACGCCGAGGTCGATCCCCCGCTGGAGGCGCTCGGGGTTCGTGACGAACAGGTCGTCACCGACGAGCTGGACCCGGTCGCCGAGCTCGCGGGTCAGGGCCGCCCAGCCGTCCCAGTCGTCCTCGGCCATCCCGTCCTCGATCGAGACGATCGGGTAGCGGGCGCAGAGGTCCGCGTAGTAGCCGGCGAGCTCGGCCGGGCTCAGTTCACGACCCTCGCCGGTCAGGTGGTACCGGCCGTCGGAGTAGAACTCGCTCGATGCCGGGTCGAGCGCGATCGCGATCTCCTCGCCCGGGACGTACCCGGCAGCGTCGATCGCGGCGACGAGGAGCTTCACCGCCTCCTCGTTCGACGGCAGGTCGGGCGCGAACCCACCCTCGTCGCCGAGCGCGGTCGACAGGCCGCGGTCGTGGAGCATCCGCTTGAGCGCGTGGTACGTCTCGGTCCCCATGCGCAGCGCCTCGGTGAACGAGGCCGCGCCGACCGGCGCGAGCATGAACTCCTGGAGGTCCACGTTGGAGTCCGCGTGCGCGCCGCCGTTGAGCACGTTCATGCACGGCAGCGGCAGGTCGTGCGCGTTCGCGCCGCCGATGTAGCGGTAGAGCGGGAGGTCGCACTCGTCCGCGCCGGCCTTCGCCGCGGCCAGCGAGACCCCGAGCAGCGCGTTCGCGCCGAGGCGTGACTTGTTGTCGGTGCCGTCGAGCTCGATCAGCGCCTGGTCGAGGAGCCGTTGGTCGAGTCCCTCCTCGCCGACGATGGACTCGCCGATCTCACCGTTGACGTTGGCCACGGCCTGCTCGACGCTCTTCCCGCCGTAGCGGTCGCCGCCGTCGCGCAGCTCGACCGCCTCGTGCGCTCCCGTGCTCGCGCCGCTCGGGACCGCCGCCCGGCCCCGGGCCCCGGACAGGAGCTCGACCTCGACCTCGACGGTCGGGTTGCCGCGGGAGTCCAGGATCTCTCGCGCCAGAACGTCGACGATGATGCTCACGGTCCCCCGATGCTCGCCAAAAGACCCCCCGGAGAAGCGGTGCCGGACCGTGACCTGGACCGACGTCCTCCGGCGGCACCTTGGTGCGCCTGTGGTCGGAGTGTCGAATGTAGCCGCCTGCACCCGAACGATCCGGGCAATCCGTCCTCCGGGCGCCGCTACGTGGCGACGGCGGCCTCGAGCCACAGCGCGGCGACCCGGTCGGCCGGAGCTGCCGCGAGGTCGACGCCCGCATCGCGCGCGAGGTGCTCCATCCGTACGAAGCGGTCGAGAAAGCGCGCCGACCAGCCCCGCAACGAGGTCTCCGCGTCGACGCCACGCGCCCGGGCGAGCACGACGGCGGCCGCGAGCAGGTCGCCGAGCGCGGCCTCCGTACCGGCCGGGCCGGCATCGCGCAGGGTGGCGAGCGCGATCGACGCCCGGTCGAGCGCCTCGGTGTCGGTGCCGGGCTCTAACCCGACCGAGGCGGCCTTCCGGTAGAGCTTGTGTGCGTAGAGCAGGGACGCGAGCCCGGGGCTGATGCCCTCGACGATCGAGTCCGTTCCCTTCTCGCGCTTCTTGATCTGCTCCCAGTTGGTCATCACCGCCGAGACGGTGTCGGCCTCGACGTCCCCGAAGATATGTGGGTGGCGACGCACGAGCTTCTCGTGGACTCCCCGCGCCACGTCCGCGACCGTGAACGCGCCGGCTTCTCGTGCGAGCACCGAATGGAACACGACCTGGTAGAGCAGGTCGCCGAGCTCGTCCTCCAAGCGCGCGTACGCATCGGTGTCGACCGGCCCCGCGGGCGCAGCCGCCGGGAGGTCCTCGATCGCCTCGACGGTCTCGTAGGCCTCTTCGAGCAGGTACCGAGCGAGCGAATGATGGGTCTGCTCCGCGTCCCACGGGCACCCGCCCGGCGCCCGGAGCCGCTCCGAGAGCGCGACCAGGCCGGCGAACTCGCCCGCGACCGCGTCGTGGCCGCCATCGACGAACACCGACGTGAGGTGGTCCGGTTCGACGTCCCGGTCGAGCGCCTCGAGGGGGATCGTGACCACCTGCTCGGACGGGAGCCCGAGGCGCTGGAGCACCGTGACCGGGGTCTCGGGCGCGAGTCCCTCGAGCAGCACCAGCTTCACGTCGGAGAGCAGCAGCCGGTTGATGCAGTGGCCCACGAGCAGCGGGCCGTGCATTCCCGCGGCGTCAACCCCGAACGTCTGCGCGTCGACGAGGCGCGCCCCGTCCATCGGGTCCACACCGAGGCGCGTCCAGGCGAGGTCGACGAACGACAGGCCGGGAACGACCTCCATCGTGATCTCGCCCCGACGTTGCGCGTCGCGCAGCAGCGTGACGGTCCGCTCGGCGACGGCAGGGTTCCCCGGCACCGCGTAGCAGATCTGCCCGTGTTCACCCGCGGCGGCGACGAGCTCTTCCGCGATCCCGCGGTAGAGGCTGTCGAAGTCCTCCGCCGCGTCGTAGCGATCGTCGAAGGATACGAAGTCGAGCTCGTGGCGGCTGAGCTCCTCGACCGCGGGGTGCCGTGCCGTGCGCACGTAGCGGTGGGCCAGGTACGAGAGCTTGGTGCGGGCCTGCGGAAGCATGAGGTCGACGCCCGCGGGCCCGAGGCCGACGACGACGACGTGCCCTGGGGTCACGGGCTGGTCGCGCCCGCCGCGGGGGTCGTCGTGCTGTCCGGCTCTGCCGGCTCGCTGCGCGTCTTCGGAGGCTGGGGCGGGACGATCGTGATGGCCGCCTTGCCCCGCCGCACCGTGCCGTACTGCGGGTCGACCCAGACCTTGCGCCGCACCAGCTGGTTGTTGATGAACGTCTGGATGGGGCGGGTCTGCTGCTGGGTGAGGATCCGGGCGATCAGGAGCTTCGAGTTCGCGAGGTCGAACGGCTCGCGCTTGATCACGTGCCAGCCGAGGTCGGACTGGACCGGCGGCGAGACCTGGCCCAGCTGGAGCGCGTCCGCACCCTGACGGAACGCGGCCGGCAGCTGGTTGTACTGGTCGGAGTTCGTGCAGGCGACGAGGCCGCCGACCCCCGCCGAGCCGGCATCCGACGAGCGCTGCTGGGCCAGCGTCCCGAAGTCCGCGCCGGCCGCGAGCTGCACCTCGATCGCCTCGGCGTCGGCCTGCGTCGTCGCCTGGATCTGCGCGATCGCCTCACCGCTCGGGCAGAGCTGGGCCTTGTTGGCGTCGAAGGCCTGCTGGAGCGCCGCGTCGGATGGCGCCTTGGGCTCCGGGAGCGTGGCCTGCACGGCCTGGAGCCGCTCCTGGCGCGAGACCGTCTGGTCCTGGAACCACTTCGGGAGATCCTTGAAGGTCTTCTGGTTCACGAAGCTGCTGTACGCGGCCTGCCGGGCCGCCGTCCTGTCCGCGTCGCTGACCTTGAGATGGTGCTTCGCGAAGTAGTCGTCGACGACGACCTGGTTGACGAGCGTCGTGAGCCAGATGGTCGCGAGCTGCCGGCTGACCCCGCCGTCGGTCGGCTTGACGTTCCCGAGCGACTTGCTCAAGGACGCGGTGACCGCCTCGTTGTCGGTGATCACGCGCAGGTCGTCGTTCACCGATGAGCGGCTGATCGTCGTCGATCCGACCTTCGCGGCGAGCGGGTCGCCGGTGCTGCTGCACGCCGAGAGCAGGAGCGCCGCGCCGACGGCGGCCGCGAGGACGGGGAGCGTGCGCTTCACAGGAATCGGGACTCTACCGGTCCGTGCCGGCGTCACCCGGCCGCGGGCTCTCCGGCGCCGACCGGCACGAGCTGGTGGAGCAGCTCGACCAGCGTGTCGGGGACGGCGGCCGCCTGCACCGACAGCGGGATCACCACCTCGCCGCCCTCCTTCGCCGCCGCCTTGGGCGCGAGCCGCCGGAGCCGGACCTTCTGGCTCTCCTTCAGCTCGAGGCCCTCGATGCGCGCCACGCCTTTCTGGACCGAGACCGTCGTGGCCCGGATCCGGACGGACTCGGCCCGCAGCCGGGCCACCGCGAGCAGCGCCTCGGCGCTCGGGGGCAGCGGTCCGTAGCGGTCGAGCCACTCGGTGCGGATGTCCTCCACGTCGGCGGGCGCGCTGACCGCCGCGAGCCGGCGGTACGCCTCCATCCGCACGTCGTCGCGGTCGACGTAGTCCCGCGGCAGGTGGGCGTCGAGGGGGACGTCGATCACCACGTCGACCGACTGCTCCGGCGCCTCGCCCTTCAGCTCGCTCACGGCCTCGGTCACCAGCTCGCAGTAGAGGTCGAAGCCGACCGCGGCGATGTGGCCGCTCTGCGCGCCGCCGAGCAGGTTCCCGGCGCCACGGATCTCGAGGTCGCGCATGGCGAGCTTGAAGCCCGAGCCGAGGTCGGTGAACTCACCGATCGCCTTCAAGCGCTCGTACGCCTCTTCGCTCAACACGCGGTCCGCCGGATGCAGCAGGTACGCGTACGCGCGCTGACCCCGTCGTCCGACCCGGCCGCGCAGCTGGTAGAGCTGGGCGAGCCCGAGCATGTCGGCGCGGTCGACCACCATCGTGTTGACCGTCGGCATGTCGAGGCCGCTCTCGACGATCGTGGTGCACACCAGGACGTCGTAGTCACGTGCGGCAAAGTCGAGCACCACCCGTTCGAGCCGGCCCTCGTCCATCTGGCCGTGGGCGGTCGCGACCCGTGCCCCGGGCACGAGCTCGCGGACGCCGGCGGCGACGTGCTCGATGTCCTGGACCCGGTTGTGGACGAAGAACACCTGGCCTTCGCGCAGCAGCTCGCGGCGGATCGCCTCGGACACCGCGCGCTCGTCGTACTCGCCGACGTAGGTGAGGATCGGTTGGCGCTCCTCGGGCGGGGTCTGCACGAGCGACAGGTCTCGGATGCCGGTCAGGCTCATCTCGAGCGTGCGCGGGATCGGCGTGGCGGTGAGCGTCAGCACGTCCACGTTCGCCCGGAGCCGCTTGATCTTCTCCTTGTGCTGGACGCCGAACCGCTGCTCCTCGTCGATCACGAGGAGCCCGAGGTCCTTGAGCGCCACGTCGTCGGACAGGAGCCGGTGCGTCCCGATCACCACGTCGACCGCGCCGCTCGCAATGTCCGCGACGATCGCCTTCTGCTCCTTCTGGCTGAGGAACCGGCTCAGCACCTCGACCCGCACCGGGTAGCCCGCGAACCGCTCGCGGAACGTCTGACCGTGCTGGTTCGCGAGCAGGGTCGTGGGCGCGAGGACCACGGCCTGCTTGCCGTCCTGCACCGCCTTGAACGTCGCGCGCATCGCGACCTCGGTCTTCCCGTACCCGACGTCGCCGCAGATCAGCCGGTCCATCGGCACCGAGCGCTCCATGTCGGCCTTCACGTCGGCGATCGCCTGCAGCTGGTCGGGCGTCTCCTCGTACGGGAACGCGTCCTCCATCTCGATCTGCCACGGCGTGTCGGGCGAGAACGCGAACCCGGGCGCGGCCAGCCGCCGCCGGTACAGGATGACGAGCTCGGCCGCGACCTCCTGGACCGCGCTCCGCACCCGGTTGCGCGTCTTCTGCCACTCGGTGCCGCCCATCCTGCTGAGCGACGGAGCATCGCCCCCGGTGTAGCGCCGGATGGTGCCGACCTGGTCGGTCGGGACGTACAGCTTGTCGCCGCCGCGGTACGCGACCAGGAGGTAGTCGCGCTCCACGCCGCCGATCGCGCGGGCGACCATGCCCTCGTAACGGCCGACGCCGTGGACCTGGTGCACCACGAAGTCGCCGGGCTTGAGATCCTCGTAGTAGTCGACCGCCTTGCGCGCCTCCCGTGGACGGCGATGGACGCGGCGGCGTCCGGTGAGGTCCGACTCGGCGATCAGCGCGAGCCCCGCGCCGGGCATGACGACGCCGCGCTCGAGCGGCGCGACGACGATCGACAGGCTCCCCGGCTCCAGGCCGGGTGTCTCGGTGATCGGCACCTGCACGCCCTCGCCCGCGAGCACGTCGCGCAGGCGCGCCGCCGACCCGGTGCCCTCCGTCGCGATGACGACGCGCGTGCCCGTGTCGCGCAGCGCGCGGACGCGCGCCGCGAGCGCCTCGACATCGCCGACCACCGGGTCGAACGCGGCCGCCGCGAGCTGCGGCGTATCGGGCGAGTCCGGGGCCGCGAGCAGGCTCGTGGCCTGCGCCCGGGTGTGCGCGAGCAGCCGCTCGAAGGGCAGCGACAGGTGCGGGAAGGCGTGCCCTTCGGCACCCCACGTCCCCGCGAGCGTCTCGCCCAGGCTCGCCTCCTCGTCGAGCAGCTCCTGCGCTCGGTCCCGCATCCGGCGCGGCTCGACGAGGAAGACCCGTGCGCCCCCGGGCAGGAGGTCAGGCAGGAGGTGCTCGTCCTCGGTGAGCCACGGGAGCCACGACTCCATGCCGTCGAACGCCTGGCCCTCGGCGAGGCGCTCCCACTGCGCTCGCCCCCATGGCGCGGCGGTGACGAGCTCCCGCGCGCGTTCGCGCACCGCCGCGGTCGGGAGCAGCTCACGGCTCGGGAACACCATGGCGTGCGAGAGCTCGTGCGTGCTGCGTTGGTCCGCGACCGAGAACTCGGAGAGCCGGTCGATCTCGTCGCCCCACAGATCCACACGCACCGGGTGGTCCGCGGTGGACGGGAAGACGTCCACGATCGAGCCCCGCACCGCGATCTCACCTCGCCCCTCGACCTGGTACTCGCGCCGGTAGCCGGCGGCGACGAACCGCTCGAGCAGCTCGTCACGGTCGACCTGGTCGCCGCAGCGCAGGACCACCGGCTCGACGTCCTCGACCTGGGGACCGAGCCGCTGGACGAGCGCCCGCACCGGCGCGACGACGACCGCGGGGAGCTCGTCGCCACCCTCGCGCAGGCGCCACATGATGCGGAGCCGCCGCCCCATCGTCTCCAGCGCGGGTGAGACCCGCTCGAACGGCAAGGTCTCCCACGCCGGGAACAGCTCCACCGCCGCGGCGCCGAGCATGGGGACGAGGTCGCCCGCGAGCCGCTCGGCCTCGGCCGCGGTCGGGACCGCGAGCAGGATCGGGCGGGCCCCGGTCAGCCGGTGGATGCCCGCGGTGAACAGCGCCCGCGCCGCGTCGGAGACCGCGACGACCTCCGCGCGCCCGGACGCGACCGCGCCGACGCTCGGATCCTCGGCCAGCAGCCGGGGCAGCTCGGACAGGGGCGGCGACGTCACCGCCGCACTATGACCGGTGCGACCTCCGGCTCGCTCATCTTGCCGGGGGCGTGCCGCGCTCGACGCAGGTCGGATGCTGCGGAGCGGAGGGCGGACAACCATGCCCGGGGCGGTCGAAGTGCGGAGCCCGGAGCGACCAGATCAGGAGGACGTGACCTCTTCGGGGTGGGCTTCGCCGTCGTCGACCTCGGCCATGAGGTCGTCCCAGGCCGACACGACGGTGTCGACGGTGATCGCCGACATCGCGTCCCGGAACCGGTCGTCCTCCTCCCAGCCGAGGTTGAGGTAGCCCCCGGGGACCAGCGGCGAGACGACCGAGCGCGCCGGTGCGCCGACCGGGCCCCAGCGGGCCACCGGCGTCGGGCCGTTGAGCGCCACGACCGGCGTGCCCACGGCCGCGGCGAGATGCATCACACCCGTGTTCACGCTGATCACCCCCGACGCGAAGCGCAGCCACACGAGCGTCTCGGCCGGCGTGGTGCCGGCCGCGGACCGGGCCCGGATGCCGAGCGCGCGCCAGTCGGCGACCAGTGCGCCGGTCGGCCCCATGTCGCCGGGACCGCCGGTGAGCACGACCTCGAACCCGCGGTCGTTCATCGCCGCGGCCACCGCGCGCCAGCGATCTGCCGGCCATGAGCGCTCGTCGAAGTTCGCGCCGCCGGGCCACAGGTGGAGCACGACGTACCGGGTCGCGAGCGGGCGCGGCGCACCCGGATCGGCGTGCAGCACCGGGTTGCTGGTCGAGTCGATCCCAACCGCGGCGACGAGGCGGCGGTAGTTGTCGATCTCGTGACCGGTGCCGTGGTCGACGACGACGTCGTAGGCGTAGTGACGGTGCTGGCCCTTGGTGCGCATGCCGACGGTGCAGTCGGCGCCGGACAGCACCGTGAAGAGGCTCTCGAGGCGCGGCCAGGCGCCGAAGTCGACGACCACGTCGCAGTGCTCGGCCCGCAACAACCGGACCGCACGAGGGATGTTGCGCACCGGCAGCACGACCACCGCGTCCACGTCGTCGAGCAGTCGGGCGAACCCCGCGTTGTTCGCGCTGACGAACAGCACGATGCGCGCGTCGGGCCGCGCATGGCGGATGTCGTGGATCACCGCGCTCAGCAGCACGGTGTCGCCGATCCCCACCGTCTTCACGAGCCCGATCGTCTTCCAACCCTCCGGGACGTGATGCAATCCACGGGCGTGGCGCGCGACCCCGAGTGCGGCCAGGACCGGGATCCCCGCGTAGCGGTCGAGGAACTTCAGGCGTGCATTGCCGCGGTCGGCTTGGAGCTGGGCCGGCTGGCTCATGACGACGGCAGGCCGCTCAGCCCGAGGAGACCGGACCGATGCGACCCAGGATGTCCGTCGTGCTGTAGCCCTCGAGCAATGGTGCGCGCAGGACGCGCCCGCCCCAGCTGCGTACCTCGGGCGCGCCGACGATGTCACCCTCGGCGTAGTCGGAGCCCTTCACGAGCACGTCCGGCCGGAGCACCTCGATCAGATGCAACGGCGTGGGATCGGAGAACAGCACGATCGCGTCCACGGCCGAGAGCCCCGCGAGCACCGCGGCGCGTGCGGCCTCGGTGTTGACCGGGCGCTGCGGGCCCTTCTGCTCCCGCACGGACGCGTCGGTGTTGAGCCCGACGACGAGGCGGTCACAGTGACGGCGGGCCCAATCGAGGTAGTTGACGTGGCCCGCGTGGAGCAGGTCGAAGCAGCCGTTCGTGAACCCGATGACCTCGCCCTCGCTGCGCCACCGCTCGACCGTGTCCGCGAGCGCCGCGAGCTCCGACACCTTGTCGGCCAGCGGGACCACCGCGTGGTGCTCACCCCGGCCGAGCGCGTCGAGCAGCTCGGCCTGGGTGATCGGGATCGTCCCGGTCTTGCCGACGATGATCCCGGCGGCGAGGTTCGCGAGCGCCGCGGCGTCGTGGCGCTCGAGCCCCACCGCGATCGCGGCGGCCATCGTCGCGATCGCCGTGTCGCCGGCGCCGGAGACGTCGAACACCTCTCGAGCGCGGGCAGGTACGTGGTGCACACCCTCGGCGTCGACGATCGTGATGCCCGCTTCACCGCGGGTCAGGGTGACGAAGTCCAGCTGCAGCCCGTCGCACAGGACGCCGGCGGCCGCGGTGAGCGCGTCGCGGTCGTGCTCGGGCGTGTCGCTGACGATCGCGAGCTCGCCCTCGTTGGGGGTGATCGTGGTGGCACCGAGGTACTTCTCGAACTCCAGGCCCTTCGGATCCACGAGCACGGGCACGCCCCGCTCCCTGCAGCGCTCGATGAGCCGCTGGCACAGCGGAGCGTCCAGCACGCCCTTGGCGTAGTCGGAGAGGACCACGGCCTCGTACCCGTCGTCCAGCATGAGCATGACGCGCTCGTCCCATCCCGAGCGTTCGGTGTTGTCGGGGAAGTCCGTGTCCTCGTCGTCGATGCGGACGAGCTGCTGGTGCTTGGAGAGCACGCGGGTCTTGGTGGTCGTCGCGCGGCCCGGAACGACCGCGACACCGTGCACGCGGACCCCCGACGCTCCGAGGAGCTCGCGGATGCGAGCACCGGACGCGTCGTCACCGGTCCAACCCGCGACGTCCGCATGGACTCCGAGCCCCGCGAGGTTCAGTGCGACGTTGCCGGCCCCGCCGACGGACGCGCTCTCGCGACCGAGGCGGACCACCGGCACCGGAGCCTCCGGGGAGATCCTCGCCACCTCGCCCACGAGGTAGCGGTCCAGCATCAGGTCACCGACGACGAGCATGCGGGCGCCGGCGAAGCCGCCGCGGACGCTCGCGTGCACCAGGTCCGACCGGTCGAACATCAGGCGTCCTCGCCGGCCATCTCGGCTTCCACCAGGTGACAGAGCTCGTGCCCCAGGAAGAGGTGCGCCTCCTGGATCCGGGGTGTCGCCGTACTCGGCACGATCAGCGTCGCCTGGGCCACGGTCGCGAGCTTGCCTCCGTCGCCGCCGGTGATCCCGACGGTGAACGCGCCACGCTCGTTCGCGACCTCGAGCCCGCGCACGACGTTCGGGCTCGTCCCGGAGGTGGAAAGGCCGACCGCGACGTCGCCCGGGCGGCAGAGCGCGTCGAGCTGGCGCGCGAACACGTCCTCGAAGCCACCGTCGTTCGCGACCGCGGTGAGGAGGCTTCCGTCGGTCGTCAGCGCCACCGACGCGAGGCCGGGCCGGTCGACGAGGTAGCGCCCGACGAGCTCGGTCGCGAAGTGTTGAGCCTGGGAAGCGCTCCCACCGTTGCCGAACCAGAGGACGGTGCCACCGCCACGGAGCGCGGCGACCATCCGGTCGGCGACGCCCCGGACCTGCGGTTCGAGTGTCGCGAGAGCCGTCATCACCACCTGATGGTCATCGATAGCCTGCTGGAATTCCACGAACTGTCTCTCGACGGGCGCACTGTCGTGCTTGAGGTTAGCAACCGGGTAGTTCTCCTCGATCGTGACGGAGTGCTCAACGTCGACCGAACCGACTCGGTCATAACGGTCGAAGACCTCGAAGTCGTCCCGGGCGCGGACGACGCCACGGCCGTGCTCCGCGCGGCCGGCTACGAGCTGCTCGTCGTGACCAACCAGTCGGTGGTCGGACGGGGACGGCTGACGCTCGACGCGCTCCACACGATCAACAGCGAGCTCGACCGCCGCCTCGGGAATACCCTCCGTGGATTCCATGTGTGCCCTCATACCCCTGAGATTCGGTGCGCATGCAGGAAGCCCGGCACGCTGCTGCTCGAGCAGGCGCGAGTCGCGTGGCCGTTCGAGCCCGCCGCGACGTGGTTCGTCGGCGACGCGCCGCGTGACATTGAAGCGGCGCGCCACGCGGGCGTGCGGCCGGCGCTCGTCCGCACCGGCAAGGGCGCGGTGACCGAGCGTGAGCACCCGGACGTCCCGGTCTGGGACGACCTCGCGGCGTTCGCCGGCTGGCTGCTCGCCCAACCCTGACGCGGTCCGCGCGCTCGCGCGGTCCGCGCGCTCGCGCGCTCCGCGACCGGTGTCAGCCGGCGGCGCTGGTGTTGAAGGCGTTCATCGCGGGGTCGATCCCGTCCGTCACGATCATCTCGACCGCATCCGCGGCGCGCTCGACGGTGACGTCGATCTCGGCGCGTTCGCGCTTGCCGAACCGGTTCAGCACGTGGTCGGCACCGCGCTCCTTGCTCACCGGCTTGCCCACGCCGATCCGCACCCGCCGGAACGCGTCGCTGTGCAGGTGGGACTTGATCGAGCGCAGGCCGTTGTGGCCCGCGAGCCCGCCCCCGGACTTGAGCTTGAGCGTGGCGACCGGCAGATCGAGCTCGTCGTGGACGATCACGACCTGCTCCGGCTCCACGCCGTAGCGGCGCGCGAGCAACCCGACAGACTCCCCAGAGTCGTTCATGAAGGTGAGCGGGATCGCGAGTGCGACCCGCCGGTCGCCGACGCGGACCTCGTCGACGCGCGCGCGCTCCTTCCCCTTCTTGAGCTTGGCCCCGTGACGGACGGCGAGCAGCTCCACGACCTCCGCGCCGACGTTGTGACGCGTGCGGGCGAACTCCTCGCCCGGGTTGCCGAGCCCGACCACGAGCACATCGGCCGGAGTTCCGGTGCGCGGTGAGGAACGCGACCGGCGGAGGGCCACCGACTACTCCTCGGAGTCTCCGCCGTCGCCGCCGTCGTCGGACGCGCTCGCCTCGCCGCCCTCGGCACCCTCTTCGCCCTCGGCACCCTCTTCGCCCTCGGCGGCTTCCTCTTCCTCGCTGAGCCCGCGGGGGATGGAGACCTGGACGACGAGCTCGTCCGGTTCGTGCTGCACCGTGACCCCGGCCGGGATCGGCAGGTCCGCGACATGGAGCTGGTCGCCGAGCGCGAGGTGCGAGACGTCGACGACGATCTCGGTCGGGATGTTGCCGGGGAGCGCTTCGACGGTGACGGTGAAGAACAGCTGCTCGAGCACGCCGCCCTCCTTCGCCCCCGGCGGCTCACCCTCGAGGTTGAGCGGGATCTCGGCTGCGACCGCGACGTCGCGACGGACCCGCACGAAGTCCACGTGGACCAGCTCGTTGCGCGTCGGGTGCCGCTGGATCTGGCGGGCCAGTGCCAGCGCGTCGTCCTGACCGTCCATCTTGAGCGTGATGAGAGTGTTCGCGCCCGACGCGCTGTGGAGCGCGTGGTCGAGCTCGCGCGCCGACACCGTGATGGAGAGCGTGTCGCTCTGGAGGCCGTACACGGTTGCCGGGAGGAGCCCTTCGCGGCGGATGCGACCGGCGTTGCGGGAGCCCAGCTTGGTGCGGGGCTCGGCCTGGATGATGACGTCGGGCATGGCGCGTGAGGTCCTTCGGAGGATCGGGGGGGACCCACCATTGTGCCCGCTGGGACGGGCCCGATCCAAACAGGGCCCCCGGGGCCGCGCGGCCCGGGCCCCGGGACGTCAGACGTTGTCGCCCTTGAACAGCTCGGAGACCGAGGTGTCGTCGAAGACCGCGTCGATCGCATCGGCCACGATCGGCGCGATCGAGAGCACCCGCAACGAGTCGAAGTGCTTCTCGTCCGAGATCGGGAGCGTGTTGGTGACGATCACCTCGCGGATGGGGCCGTTCTTCAGGCGGTCGACCGCGGGGCCGGAGAGCAGGGCGTGCGTGGCGACGATCGACACCGAGTCCGCACCCCGCTTGGTGAGCAGCTCGGCCGCGCTCACCACCGTGCCCGCAGTGTCGATGATGTCGTCGACGAGCAGGCACTGCCTCCCCGCGACCTCGCCGACGACCTCCTCGGCGACCGCGACGTTGTGCGTGCCCTTGGGTCGCCGCTTGTCGATGAACGCGAGATCGGCGTCGATGCCGTGCTCCTCGAGGCAGTTCGCGAACCGCCGGGCCAGCTTGCCGCCGCCGGCGTCGGGGGAGACGACGGTGACGCGGTGGCTCGTCTCGAGGTCCTTCGCCATGTGGTTCGCGAGCAGGGGCACCGCGGTGAGGTGATCCACCGGGAAGTCGAAGAAACCCTGGATCTGCCCGGTATGCAGGTCGACCGTGACGACGCGGTCCGCGCCCGCGACCGTGAGCAGGTCCGCGACCAGCCGAGCCGTGATCGGCTCGCGACCTTCCGCCTTCCGGTCCTGGCGGGCGTAGCCGTAGAACGGGCACACGACGGTGATGCGCTTCGCCGACGCGCGCTTCGCGGCGTCGATCATGATCAGCTGCTCCATGATCCGGTCGTTGATCGGGTCGCAGTAGCTCTGGAGCAGGAAGACGTCCGCGCCGCGAACGCTCTCGCCGTAGCGGCAGTACAGCTCGCCATTGGCGAAGCGGGAGAGCTTGATGTCACCGAGCGGCAGCTCGAGGTTGGCGGCGATCTCCCGCGACAGCTCCGGGTTCCCGGAGCCGGCGAAGAGCAGGAGCCGCTTCTTGCTGACCAGGTCCATCAGTCGCCTTCCTCGTCGCGCCGGGCGCGGCGTTCCGCCCACCCTTCTTCGATCTCGGCCGGCACACCCTTGGCGAGCGCGCCCGGCGGGACGTCACGGTTCACGACCGCGCCGGCACCGGTGTACGCACCCCTCCCGATCTCGACCGGTGCGACGAGGACGGTGTTCGACGAGATGCGCGCGTCGGGCCCCACGACGGTGCGGTGCTTGGAGCGGCCGTCGTAGTTGGCCGTGATGGTCCCGGCCCCGATGTTGGCGCCGGCACCGATCTCGGCGTCACCGACGTACGCGAGGTGCGGCACCTTCGCGCCCTCCCCGATCTCCGCGTTCTTCGTCTCGACGAACGTCCCGACGTGCGCCCGCGGCGCGAGGCGGGTGCCCGGGCGCAGCGAGACGTAGGGCCCCACGGTGCAGTCGTCGCCGATCTCCGCTTCGCGGGCGACGGTCTGGCGCACCACCGCGCGCTCGCCGACGATCGTGTCGACGAGCTGGGTGTCGGGGCCCACGACCGCGCCTGCGCTCACCACCGTCCGCCCCTCGAGGATCGTCCCCGGGAGCAGGCGCACATCCGGCTCGATCTCGACCGCGGCGTCGACGTACGTCGACGCGGGATCCACCATCGAGACGCCCTCACGCATCCAGCGCGCGTTGATGCGGGCCCGCAGCTCGGCCTCCGCGGCCGCGAGCTGCGCGCGGTCGTTCACGTGCATCGCGGCGGTCCGGTCGTCGGCCGGGACCGCGAGCACACCGTGGCCGGCCTGGCGCAGCACCGCGACCGCGTCGGTCAGGTAGTACTCGCCTTGAGCGTTCTCCGGGCTCAGCCGCCGGAGCGCGGGGGCGAGCAGCCCGCGCCGGAAGCAGTAGATCGAGGTGTTCACCTCGTCGATCTCGAGCTCCTCGGGGCTGGCGTCCGTCTTCTCGACGATGTGGTCGACCCGGTCCTTGTCGTCGCGCACGACCCGGCCGAAGTCCACCGTCAGCTCGTCGAGCTCGGCCGTGAGCATCGTGGCCGCCGCGTCGGCCTCCCGGTGCTCGCGGGCGAGCCGGGCGAGCACCTCGGGACGCACCAGGGGCGCGTCGCCGGGTATCACGAGCACGTCGCCGTCGAGGTCCGGATCGTCCGAGAACGCGGTGAGGGCCACGCTGACCGCGTCGCCGGTGCCGCGCTGCACGCGCTGCTCGACGAACTCGATCGGCATCTCGCTCGCGATCAGATCCTGGAGCGTCTTCGTGACCCGCTCGGCCCCGTGGCCGACGACGATCACGATGCGCTCGAGCGGCAGCGCGACGAGTGCATCGACGACGTGCAGGAGCATCGGGCGGCCGCACAGCGGGTGGAGGACCTTCGGCGTCTCGGAGCGCATGCGCGTCCCCTCGCCCGCGGCGAGGACCACCGCGGCCAACGGCCGGTAGCCACTCATCGCTGCGTCCGCTCCATCTCGCACCGTCCCTGGGGTCTCCGGTGGCTCCGGTGCTCGGGGGCGAGGTTTCGAACCTCGACTTGGGACTCCAAAGGACCCCGTGCTGCCGTTACACCACCCCCGACCGACCCGATCGACCTTACCCCGCGCCATCCCCGGCACCGTGCGCAGAATGTGACAGCCGCGTGCGCCCCGGCTACCCTCCGCACCCTCATGGGTTCCCTGATCAAGAAGCGCCGCAAGCGCATGCGCAAGAAGAAGCACAAGAAGCTTCTGAAGAAGACGCGCTGGCAGCGCCGGCAGCAGGGCCGGTAGGCGAGCCACCGGCCCCGGCCGCGCGCCACGAGATCAGGGAGCCGCCTCCGGGCGGCTCCCGTCGCGTCCGGACCCTGCCGTCGCCGGTCACGATGCCGTCATCGCGGGCAGCGTCATGCCGAGGTGCCCCGCGACGCCGAGCTCCCGCTCGACCCGGGCCGCGGCGGCCCGGCCCTCATCGGGATCGTCGATCGGGATCCACCAGGCCGCGCCGCTGCCGGCGAGGAGCGCGGGCGACCCCGCGGCGCGCTCGAGCGCGACCCGGAACGGGGTGAGCCGAGGCTCGACGTGCTCGGCCGCGGGCTCGAGGTCGTTGGCGAGCGAACCGACGACCGCCGCGACCGCGCGCGGGGCCGGCTGCACCCGTGTGCTCTCGGGGCCGCCCAACGCGTCCCAGGCCCGGTAGACCGCGGGCGTGCTGACCGCGAACGGCGGGACCACGACCAGGACCCGCAGCGGCTCGGCCAGCGCCACCGGGTCGATCACCTCGCCGCGGCCGCGCATCCAGGCCGGTCCCCGGTGCAGGCAGAACGGCACGTCCGAGCCGATCGCCGCCGCCGCGTCGGCGACCGTGTCCGGGTCGAGGCCGTAGGTCTCGGCGCACACCCGCAGGACCGCCGCCGCGTCCGATGACCCGCCGCCCAGACCCGAGCCCGGCCGGATCTGCTTGCGCAGGCTGATCTCGAGGCCCGCGCCGTCGGGCAGCACCGCACGCGCCGCCCGGACGACGAGGTTGGTGTCGTCGACCGGGACCCCGTCCGCCGCGGGGCCGCCGACCGTCAGCCGCACACCGGGCGGTCCCGGCTCGACGTGCAGCGCGTCGTACGGCGTGTCGACCGAGACCGTCAGCGCATCGAGCGCGTGGTAGCCGTCGTCTCGGACACCGAGCACCCGCAGCGAGAGTGTGAGCTTGGCCGGGGCGAGCAGCTCCAGTGTCACGCCGCAGCCCGCGCGACCGCGGCCCACGCGTCGAGGTCGAGCGCCTCGGCCCGTTGGCGCGGGTCCACACCTGCCGCGTCGAGCACCGCGAGCGTGCGGTCGGCGAGCTCGGGCTGCAGCGACCGACGCAGCATCTTGCGGCGTTGGCCGAACCCCGCGCGCACCAGACGGAACAGTGCGTCCGGGGAGGGCACCTCCACCGGCGGAGCCGCGTGACGGTCGATCCGCACCAGCACCGAGTCGACGTTGGGTGGCGGCAGGAAGACCGTACGCGGCACCGCCCCCACCAACCGGGGACGGCCGTAGTACGCGACCTTGACCGAGATCGCGCCGTAGTCGCGGCCGCCCGGCCCGGCAGCGAGGCGCTCACCGACCTCTCGTTGCACCATCACGAGCAGCGAGCCGACCGAGGGCGCGGTCTCCAGCACGCGCGCGACGAGTGGTGTCGCCACGTTGTACGGGAGGTTGGCGACGAGCTTCCACCCGCCCTCCCCCGAACTTGCGTCAGAAGAGCCGCCTGACGCGGCTGTTTCGACGCAAGTTCGGTTGTGGGGGGTCAGCAGTGACGCGAGATCCACCTCGAGCGCATCACCCTGGACGGCGCGCACGTCCGGCCACGGTGCGACGACCTCGGCGAGCGCCGGCAGGATGTGGCGGTCGAGCTCGAGCGCGGTCACCGACGCGCCGGCCTCCGCGAGCGCGATGGTGAGCGACCCGACGCCGGGACCGATCTCCAGCACGTGGTCGCCTGCCTCGACACCCGCGAGCCGCACGATCCGGCGGGCGGTGTTCGGATCAGCGAGGAAATGCTGGCCGAGCGCGCGGCTGGGCCGGAGGTCGTGGCGTTCGAGCAGCTCGGTGATCGAGGCCGGGGTCAGCAGCGCCACGGCGCCATGCTCGCAGGTCCCGGGACTGCCTATCTCAGTACGAGAGCGCGATTCGCGAGATGACGCCCTGCCCGAGCGGGGCGAGCTGTCGGAAGACGTCCGGCGCGAGGTCGATGATGTGGCCGGTCCAGGCCTCGGGGCCACGGTCGGCGACCCGGCAGCGGGCGACCGCGCCGGTCGCGACGTTCGTGAGGGTCACGATGGTGCCGAACCGAAGCGTCAGGTGCGCACACGTCCCCCGGCCGGGCGCGGTCCCGTACCAGGTGGCCGAGCCGGTGGCGCGCGGCGGGATGGGCTGCGTGCCCTTGACCACGACCTGCGCGACCGGCGGGGTGAGCAGCTCGGAACCGACCTGGGTCCGCGCCGCCACGGCGCCGTCGCTGCGGGTCGTCACCCGGAAGATGTCGCGGCGCAGCCCGGGAACCCCGGACTGGATCGTGCGGCTCTGACCAACCTGCAGGTTCGGGTCGTCGCGGATCTCGGTCGTGAACGGCACGACCACCCGGTCGGCCACCTGGTCGTCCGCGAGGCGCAGCACCTCGACCTGCATGCCATCGGTGAGGCGCGTGTTCGCGGCGGGCATCACCTCGTCACGCGGGCCCAGCGCGATGCCGTGGTCGCGCAGCAGCTCGGCGACATCGAGCGCATCGGTGCTCGACACCGCAGACGACTTACCGTCGACCGCGAGGGTGACGTCGTGCGGAGTCCGGAACGTCACCGTCGCGCCCGCGGCGAGGACGCGCGGCGTCGTCGCGACGAGCGCGCCGCTGATGCCGAGCGCGCGCCGGAGCTCGGCCTCGGAGCGCAGCGTGGTGCGCAGCGTCGTGACCGAGCCGTCGACGTCGACGTCGATCGGGAACGCGCGCAGGACGCGAACGTGCATCCCTTCGCGCAGCTCGGTACCCGCGTTCGGGACGACCACGTCGCCGTGTCGGAGCGTGATGTGCTCGTGGGCGAGCACCTCGCCGACGGTGTCGAGCCGGACCGATCGGGCGACGGTCCGGCCGTCGAGCGAGATCGTGACGTAGCGCTGGGGCACGGAAGCGCCGACCACGTTCGGGAACGCGGTGGCGAGCGTCCCCAGCAGGGCCAGGACGAGCACCGTGCCGATGAACCGGGTCCGGGCGTCCGTCCCGATGATCGCGAGCCGTAGCCGGTGCCCCTTGGACTTCTCCGGCTCCGGTACGGGCGGGCCGGGGACCGGGACCGGGGCCGGCTCCGGTTCCGGCCCGAGGACCGGGGCGGGCTCGACCGCGGCCGGCGGTGCTTCGGTCTCTGGGTCCGGGACCGGCGGCGCCACGATCGCGATGACGGGCTCGACGAAGCGGATGCGGGCGACCGCGTCCTCGAGCCCGGCGGGCGCGGTCCGCCAGAAGTCTGATTCGAGCGCGTGGAGCTCGGCGTCGAACGTCGCGCGACTGACCTCGAGGTCGAGTGCCTCGAGCTCCGCGGTGAGGTCGAGGGCCTCGAGCTCTCCCGTGATCCCGAGGATCGGCAGCCACACGTCGGGTTCCGGTGCATCGACCCGGGCGGGCGACGGTCGCACGGCGCGCAACGCGTAATGACGCGCGCGAGCGTCGTGGTTGTGGCCGTGCGCATGACGCGCCGGTCTCCGAATTCCGTGCTCGGCGATCGGGTCCGCCTCCCGTGGCTCCGCCTTGCCTGACTCCGCCTTCCCCTCGCGCGAGCGCATCGCGACCTCGCTCGGGGAAGGTCGGAACGTACCGACGCCTTCGACGGAGGGTCAATCCGGATTCCAGAATCTGCTACGACCAGGGGGTTTCCCCCAGCGAACGGGCGATTTCCCAGGTCAGCGAGCCGTCAGTCGCGGAACACCGACGACGCGGTCGCTCGGGTCGCGGCGGCGACGTCGTCGACCTTCGCACCACGCGCGGCCGCGAGACCCGCGCCCACCATTGCGACGAACGCGGGCTCGTTGGTGCTCCCGCGGTGCGGCACCGGTGCGAGATACGGCGAGTCCGTCTCGACGAGCATGCGCTCGAGCGGCGCGAGTGCAGCTGCCGCGCGCACGTCGTTCGCGTTCTTGAACGTGACGATGCCGCTGAACGAGAGGTACGCACCGGTGTCCAGCGCGCGCTCGGCTTCGGGCGCGCCACCGGTGAAGCAGTGGAACACCGTGCGGCGCGGCACACCCTCGTCGGCCAGCACGCGGAAGGTGTCGTCCCACGCCTCGCGCGAGTGGATCACGAGCGCCCGATCGGTCGCGTGGGCGAGCTGGATCTGGGCGCGGAACGCGGCCTCCTGCTCGTGGAAGCCCGAGTGGTTGTAGTGCAGGTCGAACCCGGCTTCGCCGATCCCGACGACCTCGGGGGCTGCGGCCAGATCGACCAGCGCGGGCCATTCGGCCTCCAGCCGGCTCGCGTCGTGGGGATGGAGACCGACGGTGGCCCGGACGTCCGGATGCCGGGCGGCCAGGGCGACCGCGGCCCGGGACGTCTCGAGGTCGGTGCCCACGCAGACCATCCATGCGACCCCACCGGCCCGGGCCCGGTCGAGGACCAGGTCCGCCTCGGACCCGTCCGCGGGGAGGTGGCAGTGGCTGTCGACCCAGGTCACGAGCGGTCGAGGCGGGGGAAGAGCGCGTCGCCCTTCACGAGCGCGGCGCCCGCGGTGGCCGCGCTCCCCCAGACCGCGGCGTCGGGCAGCCGCTGACCCTCGGGCGTCCCGTCGAGGCCGAGCCGGCGCCAGAGCTCGAAGGCCGCGTTCGGGATCACCGGGGATGCGAGGAGCGCGACGATGCGCAACACCTCGAGGCAGTCGCCCAACACGGCCGCGGTCGCTGCTTCGTCGCCGGCCTTGTGGAGCGCCCACGGCTGACGCTCCTCGATGTACGCGTTCGCATCCTTGATGAGCTGCCAGACCGCGCCGAAGCCGGACGAGACCTCGAGCCGGTCGAGCGCGCCGGTCAGCACGTCGAACGCGGTGACCGATGCCGCGACCAACGGACCGTCCTCGCGCGTTTCGGGTGTGGTCGCGTCGACGTAGTTGGTCGCCATGTTCAGGACGCGGCTCGCGAGGTTGCCGAAGTTGTTCGCGAGATCGCTGTTGTAGCGGGCGAGCATCGCCTCGTAGCTGAAGTCGCCGTCGGGTCCGAAACGCTGGTCGGCGACGAAGTGGTAGCGGTAGCCGTCGACCCCGAACTCAGCGACGAGCTCGTCCGGTGCGATCTGGTTCGCGCGCGACTTGCTCATCTTCTCGCCACCGACGAGGAGGAACCCGTGTGCGAACACGCACTTCGGCGCGGCCTCCCCTGCCGCCATCAGCATCGCCGGCCAGTAGACCGCGTGCTGTCGCAGGATGTCCTTGCCGATGAGGTGGTAGTCCGCCGGCCAGAAGCGCGCGAACCGCTCGGGATCCGTGCCGTACCCGATCGCGGTGCAGTAGTTCACCAGCGCGTCGAACCACACGTAGGTCACGTGCGCGGGGTCCCACGGCAGGGGGATGCCCCACGAGATCGACGTGCGACTGATCGAGAAGTCGAGCAGGCCCTGCTTGATGAGCCCGAGCACCTCGCTGCGCTTGCCTGCGGGCTCCACCGCCTCGGGGTGCGCGGTGTAGTGCTCGAGCAGGCGGTCCTGGTAGCGCGAGAGGCGGAAGAAGTAGTTCTCCTCGACCACGCGGTCGACGGGGGTGCCGTGGATCGGGCAGGCGCCGTCCACGAGGTCGGCCTCGGTGTAGTACAGCTCGCAGGCCACGCAGTACAGGCCCTCGTACGTGTCGAGCTCGATGTCGCCGTGGTCGTAGACCTGCTGGAGGAACGCCTGCACCGCGACCGTGTGCCTGGTCTCGGTGGTCCGGATGAAGTCGGTGTTCGTGATCTCCAGGAGCTTCCAGGTCTCCCGGAAGCGTTCGCTGGTCTGGTCCACCCACGTTTGGGGGGTGACCCCTCGGGCTTCGGCGGCGCGCTGCACCTTGAGCCCGTGTTCGTCCGTCCCGGTGAGGAAGACCACGTCGTCACCCCAGAGCCGACGCCACCGGGCGAGCACGTCGGCCACAACCGTCGTGTACGCGGACCCGATGTGGGGTACGTCGTTGACGTAGTAGATCGGCGTCGTCAGGAAGAAGGGGCGGGACACCGCCCTCAGGATACCGACCGCTCGTTCTGCTCGGCCCAAATTCATGAGGAGTGAGCGCACGTGAGCACAGGTGTCTCGCGCAAGATCGACCGTCTCGGTCGGGTCGTGCTGCCCGCCGAGCTGCGCAAGCAGCTCGAGATCCGGGAGGGCGACCTCATGGAGATCGCGGTCGACGACGACGACCGGGTCGTGCTCCGGAAGGTGGCGCTGCGCTGCGTCTTCTGCGGCTCGACACCCCCCGAAGCCGAGCTGCGCGAGTTCCAGCAGAAGCTCGTCTGCGAGCCGTGCGTCGAGAAGCTCATCGCCTCCGAAGTGTGACCGCGACGTCGTAGGCCCGGCGCTTGGCGACACCGAGCGTCGTGGCGACCTCGGCCGCGGCATCCCGGGCCGAGAGGCCCCGGCCGAGGGCATCCGCCACCGAGGCGGCGACGGCGTCGTCGGTCACCGGGACCGCGACGACGGTACGCCCCTCGATCACGAGGACGTGCTCGCCGCGCGGCTCACCGAGGCGCGCGACGGCGGCCGCCTCGGACAGCGGCGCGACCAGCACCTCCTCGTGGAGCTTGGTGAGCTCGCGGGCGACGCACACCCGCCGCTCCCCGCCGCACGCCGCGAGCAGGTCGTCGATCGTCGCCACCACCCGGTTCGGCGCCTCGAAGACCACCACGGTGCGCTCGTCGCCCGCGATCGTCTCAAGCCGCGCCCGTCGTTCGGCCCCCTTGCGGGGAAGGAAGCCCTCGAACCCGAACCGGTCGGCCGCGAACCCGGACTGCACGAGGGCCGCCGAGCGCGGCGCTCGGTCCGGGGACGACCTCGACCGGGAGGCCGGCGGCACGGCACGCGCGCACGAGGCGCGCGCCCGGGTCGCTGATCCCGGGCATGCCCGCGTCGGTGGCGTAGGCGACCGTGCGCCCGGCTCGCACCTCGTCCACGACCCGCTCGGCCTGCTCGTCCTCGTTGTGCGCGTGCACCGCGCGCAGGCGGCCCGCTGCGGCGATGCCGGTGTGCGCGAGCAGCTTCCGCGTCCGCCGCGTGTCCTCGCACGCGATCACGTCGGCGCTCCTCAGGACGTCGACCACCCGCGGCGAGAGGTCACCGAGGTTGCCGATCGGGGTGCCGATCAGGACGAGGGGCACGACACCACCGCTCCGGGGGGCGTCACTCCTTGACCTCGACCTGGTCGCCCACCCGCAACCCCCACCGTTCGAAGGCGCCGGCCTCGGCCTCGATCACGAAGGCGGCCCGCCAGACGAGACGAGAGAGGCGCCACGGCCGCAGGTTCGAGATCCGCAGCACCACGCCGTCGGCGCGACAGAAGGCCACGTCGATCGCGAAGCGCATCCCGAAGGTGTGCACCTGCCGGCAGCGGCGGAAGACCAGCGCTCCGGTGAAGCCGTCGCGCCCGAGCAGGCCGCGAGCTCGCTCACGCCGGCTCCGAGCGGTCTGCGCCGCCGCGAGCACCTCACCGTCACGGACCAACCACACGTCGTACCTGGTCCCCCTAGACGTTGAACCGGATCTCCAGCACGTCGCCGTCGGCGACCACGTACTCCTTGCCCTCGACGCGCAGCTTGTGCTGCTCCTTGGCCTTGGCCCACGAGCCGACCTCCAGGAGCTCGTCCCAGCGGATCACCTCGGCCCGGATGAACCCGCGCTCCAGGTCCGAGTGGATGACCCCCGCGCACTCCGGGGCCTTGGCGCCCGCGCGGAACGACCACGCGCGGCTCTCCTTGTCCCCCGTGGTCAGGAACGTGCGGAGCCCCAGGAGCTGGTACGCGGCGCGCGCGAGGCGGGGCACGACGCTCTCGGGCACGCCGAGGTCCGCCAGGAGCTCGGCGCGCTCTACGCCCTGCGCGGCGACGACGTCGGGGTCGGCCTCGAGCTCGAGGCACACGGAGAGCGCGTCGTCTCCCAGCTGCTTGGCGATCGTGTCCGCCTCGTCGAGCTGCTCGACGCCGATGTTGATCACCGCGAGCACCGGCTTGTTCGTGAGCAGGAACACCGGGCCCAGCAGCCCGCGCTCGTCCGGGGTGAGGTCCGATCGGTACACCGGCGTGCCGTCACCGAGCACCGCGATCGCCCGCTCGAGTGCGTCGAGCTCCGGACCCAGGCTCTTGTCGCCCTTGGCCAGGCGCTTCTGCTTCGCCAGCCGTTGCTCGACCGAGGCCAGGTCGGCGAGGACCAGCTCGTACTCCAGGGTCGCGAGGTCCGACGCGGGGTCGTTGCCATCCGTGGCGCGCAGCACGAAGAGGACCGCGTCGCAGTCCCGCAACGAGCCGAGCAGGCGGCTGCCGAGCCCCTTGCCCGGCTCGGTGGACAGGCCCGGGATGAACATGATCTCGAACGTCGCCGGCACCACCTGCTTCGAGGCCGACATCGCCGCCAGGGCGTCGAGGCGGTCGTCCGGGAGCTGGACGACGCCGAGCACGCGATCCGAGGATGTCGACGCGTCCAGTCCCGTGAGCGCCGCGAAGAGCCGGGCGTGGCCCGAGTCGGCGAGGCCCACGAGTCCGAGGTGCTCCATGAGGAGGACTCTAGGACGCTCGACTACGCTGACCCGCTTCGCCGTTCGGAGGACTCGACTTGAGCAAGAAGACGAAGAAGCGCAAGCTGCGGGCCCGCCGCAACAAGGCGAACCACGGCAAGCGGCCCAACGTCGGCCGCCGGTAACCCTCCCTTACCGTCGGGCGCCCTGCCGCCCTCGGGGGCCCGCCACGGAGGGAACCGGCTCCGGCTCCCGCGGCGTCCGCAGGTCGACGAGGAGCAGCGCCACCGCGACGAGCGGCACGATCGCCAGGCTCGTCCCGATCGAGACCTGGTCGTCGGTGGCGAACGGCTGCATGTGGCGCAGGTGGTACACGAGGTGCGGCACCGAGTAGACGAGCCAGCCCGCGAGCACCGCGCGCACGAGCACCGGCGTGAGCACCACCAGCGCGACCACCGTCACCACCGCGAGCGCGAGGTTCAGCTCACCGACGTCACGCACGAGGTGCTCGTTGAACGGGCCGTCGGGCGCGACCCAGGTGCGCCCGAGCCCGGGGAAGTCGGCGTAGAACGACCGGGGCGCGAACGCCGCCCAGAGGCCGATGACGAGGGCGGGCACGGCGAGCACCGCCAGACCGATCCGCAGCACCGTGTCACGCATGGGTCGCCTCCCGCATCCCCGCTTCGGCGTGCCAGCCCTCGACCTGGCTCCGGTACGCCGGCGTCCACCCGGTGAAGGCCGTCAGCTTCCGGTTGGAGACGCGCTGCGACGCGGTCAACGCCGAGCTGGGCGCGCCACCGGCAAGCCGGATCATCCAGTTCGGGGTCCGGAAGAGCCGGCCCGTACCGAACGCCTTCGCGAACGCGTCGATCGCGCGGCCGCGGGTCAACGGCTCGTCGTCGCAGACGTTGTAGATCCCCGTCGGCGCCGCGAGGCACGACACGACGCCACTGGCCGCGTCGTCCGCATGGACCGCGGTCGTGAACGCCCACGACTTCCCCGCGACCATCGAGAGGTGCCAGCGGGCCATGCGCAGCGCTTCGTCCGTCCCCCGGTTGCCGACCCCGCCGTAGAAGAGGCCGAACCGGAGCACGACGACGGTGGCGACGTCCTCGAGCGCCCGCGCGATCTGCTCGCCCTCCAGCGCCGGGGTCATCAACCCTTCCGCCGCCACCGGCGAGCGCTCGTCGAGCCACTCCGGTCCGCCGTCGGCATACACGATCGTGATCGACTCCTTCAGGAAGCGGGGAACACCGGCCGCGCGCGCCGCGTCGACGAGGTTGCGCGTCGCGTCGATGCGAAGGCGGTTGTGCATCTCCCACGCCGCGGCCTTCAGCATCGCGGGGAACGGCGGCACGTTGGTCGCGAGGTGTGCGACGACGTCCGCGCCCGAGACCGCGTCCCGCACCGAGTGCGGATCGAAGAGATCGACGTCGACAGGTACCGCTCCGGCCGCGCGCAAGCTGGTGGCGGCCTGATCGCTGCGCGCGGCGGCCCGGACCTCGTGACCCCGAGCCAGCATCCCGGCCACTGTCGGCCGACCCACCACTCCGGTCCCGCCGGTGACGAAGATCCTCATCCCAACACCTCCTGCATCCAGACCGCGCCCAGCGCGAGCCCCTTGGGCGAAGCGCCCGCGACCACCCGGTCCATCAGGTCGGCGACCGAGACGTGGCGGAGCGACTCGCGCCACGCCGCGTCCGCGTCGTCCATCACGGCGTGGATGGCACACGGCACGCGGTACTCGCCGCGCGGGGCGTGCCGCCGGCCCGCGCCGACGGATCTCCGAGCACACGAACGCGGGCTCCCGCCCGTCGATCGCCTCGACGACGTCGAGCACCGAGATCTCCGCCGGCGGGCGGGCGAGCCGGTACCCACCGCGCGGGCCCTGCACCGATGCGAGCACCCCGGCGCGGCTCATCGCCTGCAGGTGCTTGGCCAGGTACGCCGCGGGAACCCCGTGGTACTCGGCCAGGCGCGCCGTCGGCAGCGATGCGTCCGGCGGCAGGAACCCGAGCAGGACGCCACAGTGCAAGCCCCACTCGACCCCATCGGAGATCTTCATTATCCGGATAGTAAGTATCCGGATTCACCGGGTCAAGCCCCCGCTCGGCTCACCCCTCCAGGCGGTCGAACAGGAGACTCTGGACCGACCGGCCGATGCGGCCCTGCTCGTCGTAGATCGCGGACTCGGCGAACCCGATCCCACCGTCCGACGGATACGTGCGCGCGTCGAGCGCGACCCACTCGCCGACGGGATGGCGATCGAGGTAGACGGTGAGGTCGGGGTTGATGAACAGCCACCCCGCGTTCCAGTCGACGACCGAGCTGATGCCGTTGCCGAAGTCGGCCGCGGCCGCGACCCGCATGAGGGGCGAGATCTCCTCGCCCGCGACGAACGGTACGCGGAGCCGGAACCAGACCGTCGCCCGCCCGACCCGGTCGATCCCACCATCGGCGACGAGGATGTCCATCGCGCCGCCGAAGCTGATCGGTCCGACCCGTTCGAACACGTACGGCTCGCCCTCGGGACCCGACGGGAGCCGTTCGTCGACCCGGCTCGCCGCGGGCAGCGCGAGGTCCTTCTCGCGGATCCGCAACCCCGTCGCGCGCCGCGACCTCGGTGCCGCCGACCTCGAGCGACCCCTCGATCAGCTGGACCTTCTTGCCGGGCCGCAGGGTTCGCGTCCGGACGTCCACCCGGCCGATCGGCACGGGGCGCAGCAGCTCGATCGTCAGGCGGGTCACACGCGTCGATCCGTCGGACTCGTGCCCCTCGATCGCCCGGGCGAGCAGTGCAGAGGGCGCACCGCCGTGCTGCGCGTTCGGGTCCCACGGCCCTCGCGCGAGCTCGGTCGCGACGAAGCCGTCACCCTCCGGGACGTAGATGGACTCGGGCTCCGTCATGGCGCGCAGCCTAAGACGGTGCCTACTGTCTCAACGTGTCCGGGGGACTGTTGGACGGGCGGGTCGCGCTGATCACGGGTGGCGCATCCGGACAGGGACGCGCCGCCTCGGTGCTCTTCGGCTACCAGGGCGCCCGCATCGTCGTCGCCGACATCGACGACGACGGAGCCGGCGAGACCATCGCGCGCGTGGACGCCACCGGGAGCAGCGGCATGGCGATCCACGCCGACATCTCCCGCCGCACCGACTGCGACGCGATGGTGGCCGCGGCGATCGCGCAGTTCGGCCGCCTCGACATCCTCTACAACAACGCGGCCGTCCAGATGTCCGGCCGGCTCGTCGACACCTCCGAGGACGACTGGGACCTCACGATCACGACGAACCTCGACGCGGTGTTCTGGACCTGCCGGGCCGCGCTGCCCCACCTGGTCGCGGGTGGCAACGCGAGCATCATCAGCACGGCCTCGGTGCTCGGCCTCATCGGCTCCGAGGGCTACGCGGCCTACGGTCCCGCCAAGGCCGGGCTCGTCGCCCTGATGCGCCAGATCGCCACCGAGTACGGACCCGAGGTCCGGGCGAACGTGATCGCGCCCGGCTCGATCGACACCCCGCGGTTCCGGAAGGTCGCCGAGACGATGCCCTCGGAGTTCGTCCCGGGCCTCGAGCAGACCATCCCCCTGCACCGCCTCGGCACGGCGGAGGACGTCGCGGGCATCGCGCTGTTCCTCGCCTCGGACCTGTCCGCGTACACGACCGGTGCGGTGATCCCCGCGGACGGCGGGCTGGCGGCGTTCCGATGAAGGCGCGCCGGGGCCAGCTCAGCGTCGTCACCGGAGGTGCGTCCGGCATCGGCGCGGCCACGGCGCGGCGACTCGCGTCCGAGGGCGCCACCGTCGTCGTCGCCGACATCGACGAGGACGGCGCCCGGGACGTGGCGATCTCGATCGCCGACGAAGGCGGCGACGCCGAGCCCACCGCGATGGACGTGACCCACGAGGGTGAGGTCGCGGCGATGTTCGAGGCGATCGCGGAGCAGCACGGACGCCTCGACGTGCTGGTGTGCAGCGCGGCGGTGGAGACGCGCGCGTCGGTGGTGGACACGACCGACGCGGCGTGGCGCCAGGTGCTGGACGTGAACCTCAAGGGCCCGTTCCTCTGCATGAAGCACGGCCTACCCCTCATGGTGGGGGGTGGTGGTGGGGCCGTGGTCCTGCTCGGATCGGTGCTCGGCGCGATCGGCTCGCCGGGCTACGCGGCGTACTGCGCGTCGAAGGGTGCGCTCGTGAACCTGGCCAAGCAGGCTGCGATCGAGCACGCACCCGACGGCGTCCGGGTCAACGTCGTGTCGCCGAGCGCGTGCGAGACCGGCCTCTTCCTCGACATGGTGTCGCGCGCACCGGACCCGGATGCCATCAAGCGGATGGTGGCCGAGCGGACGCCGATGGGCCGGCTCGGCACCGAGGCGGACGTCGTCGAGACGATCATGTTCCTCCTGTCCGACGAAGCGTCGTACATCAGTGGCACGACGGTCCCGCTCGACGGCGGGCTCGCGGCGCGGCGGAGCTGACGGTGCACGACGGCTTCCGGGTCCTCGACGCCGACGCGCACGTCATCGAGCCGGCGGGCCTGTTCGGCGAGGCTGCACCCTCGGGGGTCTCGGTGATCGACCTGCCGGCCACCACGCCGATGGTCCCGTGCGGTGACCCCGCGGTGCTCGCGGACTTCCTCGCCGACGGCTGCTCGGCGCGGGAGTACCTCCGCTGCATGGACCGCGAAGGCATCGACGCGGTCGTGCTCTACCCGTCGATCGGGTTGTTCGTGCCGTTCCTCCCGTCGCTCACACCGGAGGAGTCCGCCGGCGCGTGCCGTGCGTACAACGAGTGGCTCGCCGAGTACCGGGCCGAGGATCCCGGCCGGTTGACCGGCGTCGCGCTCGTACCGACCGTCGACGGTGCGCTGGCGGTTCGCGAGGCCGAGCACGCCGCCGCGCTCGGTCTGCCCGGCGTCATGGTCCGGCCGAACCTGCTCTACGGGCGCGACCTCGGCGATCCGGCCTTCGACCCGCTCTACGCCGCGCTCGAGGAGCTCGACCTCACGCTCTCGGTGCACGAGGGCCTCGGGGTGATCGGGCCGACGATCGGGCGCGACCGCGGCGACACGTTCGGGATGCGGCACGCGATGAGCCACCCGATGGAGCAGATGGCCGCGATGGCGAGCCTGATGCTCCTCGGCGCGCTGGAACGGCATCCGGGGCTTCGCGTCGCGTTCCTCGAGTCGGGCACCGGATGGCTGCCGTACTGGCTCGCCCGGCTGGACGGCCACGCCGAGTGGATGGAGGACAGCGAGACCGCGTCGCTCACGCTGCGTCCGTCCGAGTACTTCGCCCGCCAGTGCGTGATCTGCACGGATCCCGACGACCCGCTCGCGGCGTGGGTGGTGGGCCAGGTCGGCGCGGACCACGTCATGTGGGCCTCGGACTTCCCGCACCCCGACGCGCTCTACCCCGAGGCCGTGACCGCGTTTCTCCACGAGTCCGCGGAGCACGGCATGTCCGAGGCGGATCTTGCGGACGTGCTGTGGGAGACGCCGGTGGCCTGGTACGGCTGGGACGACGTTCAGGCCCAGGGCTCGAGCCGACGCAAGTAGCCGAGCATCGCGGCGTTCGTCTCCGCCGGCCGCTCCTGCTGGGTGAAGTGACCGCAGTCCTCGATGACGACCTTCTCGAGGTTCGGGACCCGTTCCTCCATCCCCGCGGTCATCGCCGGTGTGAGCACCGGGTCGTCCGCGGCGCTGATCATGAGGCACGGCACGTCGATCGTGCGGTCCGCGAGGTCCGTGGTCAGGTGCCAGGAGCGGTCGAGGTTGCGGTAGTACCCGAGCGGCGGGGTGAACGCACCACGGGGGCTCAGCGCGTCCGCGTAGACCGCGATCACGTCGTCGGTGAACACCTCCGGGTGGGCCGTGACCGGTCCGCGCAGCGTCATCTCGAGGAAGTCGACCGCGCCGCGTCCCCACGACAGGACCCACTCCGCGACGCCCGGCTCCTGGAACTGCACGATGTACGGCGGCTCGTCGGGGAACACCTGACGCAGCATCTCGACCATGGGGATCGGGGTGCGGGGCAGGTCGGGGGTGTTGACACCGATGACGCCGGCGGTGCGCTCCGGGTAGCGGCGCGCGAACGGCCACACGAGCAGACCACCCCAGTCGTGGCCGACCATCACCGCCCGCTCGTGGCCGAGCCCGTGGATCACGCCGGCGAGACAGGCGTTGACCCACTCCACGTCGTAGTGCACGTCGGGCTTGTCCGAACGGCCGTACCCCGGCAGGTCGACCGCCACCGCGTGGAAGCCGGCTTCCGCCAGCGGTCCGAGCTGGTCGCGCCACGCGTACCAGAGCTCCGGGAAGCCGTGGCACAGCAGGACCAGCGGCCCCTCGCCCTGCTCGACGAAGTACAGCCGGACACCGTTCGTGACCACGTAGCCGTCGCGCGCACCCGGCGGGATCGTCACGGCCCGGGAACCTACCGGGTTTCGTGGTGAGGCCTGTTCTCCCACCTCCGCGGAGACGTTACGGTCGGGCGCAATGAGCGGGGACGAGCGCTTCGAGACCCACATGAGCGACTCCGACGCGCTCATGTGGAACATCGAGAAGGACCCGCTGCTGCGGTCGACGATCGTCACCGTGCTGCTGCTCGACCGCGCGCCGGACTGGGACCGCCTCGTCGACAAGATCGAGCGCGGGACCTGGCTCATCCCCCGGTTGCGCCAGCGCATCGCGACGCCCTTGCTGCACATGGGCCCGCCGCAGTGGTCGGGCGACGCGAACTTCGACCTCGGCTACCACCTGCGCCGGGTGCGGGCGTGCGAGCCGTCGCTGGACGCGGTGCTCGACCTCGCCCGCACCGCCGCGATGGCGGGCTTCGACCGGGCGCGCCCGCTGTGGGAGTACACGGTCGTCGAGGGGCTCGAAGGCGACCGGTCGGCGATGATCCTGAAGGTCCACCACTCGATGACCGACGGCGTCGGCGGGATGAAGCTCCTGCTGATGCTGTTCGACTTCGAGCGCGAACCCGATCCGGTCCCGCCCCCGGACCGGGTGGACGCGGTTCCCGCCTTCGGGCCGATGGACCTCGTGCTCAGCGCGCTCGGACACAACCAGCGCCGCGCGCTCGGCATCGCCCGCCGCGGTGTCATCGACTCGGTCGGCGTGACCCGGGCGATCCTCGACGACCCGGTGCACACGCTGCAGGAGGCCTGGCGCATCGCCGGGTCCGTCGTCCGGTTCCTGCAGCCCGCCACGGACCCCCACTCGCCGATCATGCGCGCCCGCACGCTCGCCCGGCAGCTCAGCACGCTCGACGTCCCACTCGATTCGCTCAAGCAGGCGGCCAAGACCGTCGGCGGGTCGCTCAACGACTCCTTCGTCGCGTCGGTGCTCGGCGGGATGCGTCGCTACCACGACCTCCACGGGGTGAGCGTCGACGAGCTGAGAATGGTGATGCCGATCAACCTCCGGGCCGAGGGCGCCGCGCTGGGCGGGAACCACTTCACGCCGGCCCGATTCCTCGTCCCGGTCACGATCAAGGACCCCGCGGAACGGATCGTCGCGGTGGGCCGGCTCACCCGCGAGATCCGGGCCGAGCCCGCGGTCCACCTGACCGACGCGCTCGCCGGGATCCTGAACCAGCTCCCGACGACGATCACGACCGCGTTGTTCGGCTCGATGCTGAAGGGCGCGGACTTCGTGACGAGCAACGTGCCCGGCGCGCCGTTCGAGATCTTCTCCGCCGGAGCGCGGCTCGAGCGGATGTACGCGTTCGCTCCCCTCGCCGGCGCCGCGGTCAACGTCACGCTGCTCTCCAGCTGCGGGACCTGCTGCATCGGGGTCAACGTCGACTCCGTCGCCGTCCCCGACTCGGACGCCTTCCTCCGCTGCCTCGACGAAGGCTTCACCGAGGTCCTCACCCTCGCCTGAGATTCCGTTCCCGCCCGGTTCCGCCCTGTTCTCGGCACGCTCAACCACATGTGGTGTGGTTCAACGTGCCGAGAAGCTGGCGGTTAGCCGTCGACCTCGATCGCGTAGCGCAGCTCCGGGTAGGCAAAGTCGACCCGGCCAACGAACTGACCGTGCTCGTCGAGCACCGTGTGCTCCCGCACCGGCATCGGCACGCCGTGGATCCGGAGGAGCACAGCCATGCGCGCCTCGAGCACGCTGGTCGCTTGGACCAGACCGCCCCGCTCATCGAGCAGACCGCGGATCGTTCCCACTCCGGCGCGTCCCTTGCGCGCGACCGCGTCAAGCGCGGCGCGTACCTCCACGAGCGTCACGAGCTTCCGACCAATGGCCCGGTCGAGGGCGCGGCCGACCGAGCCGAGCGGGAGCACCGCCCCGAGGTCCACCAGGGTGCGCGCCGACGTCGTCACGGGCACCCCGTCGACTTCGACGATCCAACGATCGGAGAGGTCCGCGATGCGGTGCACCGTCACGCCGACAAGGTCGGGCGACCGGTCCCGTCCGACGGTGATCTCGACCATATCGTCCGACACCGACCAGATCCCGTGAACCGTGGCTGCCGATCGGTGCGAGGCCGCCGACGGTCGCCCGACCGCGAGGCATGCCGCAAGCATCCGCTGGTTCCGCGATGGCGCAGCGCTTGTGAACCGGTAGACGCCTTCGTGGACCGAGGCGAGGAATCGACGGACCAACTGGTGCTCGATCTGACGTGCAGACAAGCCCAGGCGACGTGCCTGGCCGTAGGTGATCAATGCGTGTTGGCGCGCCGCCAGCTCCACGGCCCTGTGCTCATCCATGGTCTGAGCCTCTCGCCGTGCTGGGACAGCTACGAGCCACGAACCCCTGGGATTCTCGGCACGCTCAACCACATCCTGTGTGGTTCAGCGTGCCGAGAACGGAGAGGCGGGTCGGGGAGTTTCGAGAATGTTGAGGGATCGGCGCGGGTGGGGGGCGGGTGGGCGGTCGTACGCTGGGTCGCGTATGGATGGCACGCCGATCGGACGCCGGGTGTTCCTCGGAGTGCTGGGCGTGGGGGCAGTCGGCGTGCTGTGGGGCGCGAAGGCCCAGGACTGGCTCGAGAAGACCGTCGCCCCGGTCGTCTCGAAGGACGGCACCGGCCTGTCGGGGTTCCTGCCGATCGGCCGGTTCCGGATCTACACCGTCACCGGCGACCTGCCGGGCAAGAGCAAGGACGCGTACCGGCTGAAGGTCGGCGGGCTCGTCGACGCGCCGTACACGCTCACCTACGACGAGCTCCGCGCGCTGCCGCCGACCCGGATGACCCGCGACTTCCAGTGCGTCACCGGCTGGCGCGTCCACGACGTGGCCTGGGAGGGCGTGCGCCTGGCCGACCTCCTCGACCGGGCCGGCGTGAAGCCCGAGGCGGGGGCGATCCGGTTCAAGAGCTTCGACGGCACCTACACCGAGAGCCTCACGTTGAGCCAGGGCCGTCGCAACGACGTGATCGTCGCCTATCGGATGGAGGGCGGGGACATCTCGTCCGAGCACGGCGGGCCGGTGCGGCTCTACGTCGCGCCGATGTACGGCTACAAGTCCTGCAAGTGGCTCGAGGCGATCGAGCTGACCGAGAAGGTGGAGCCCGGGTACTGGGAGCACTACGGCTACGACGTCGACGGATGGGTGGGACGGTCGAATGGCCGCGACGACGACGCCACCTGACGCCGAGGACCTCCCGCCCGACACCCCGATCCTGCGCTTCGACCGCACCGAGCGCGTCGCGCACTGGGTGAACGCGTGCCTCTTCGGCGTCGTGATGCTCACCGGCTCGATCCTCTACATCGGTGAGCTCTCCGTCCTGTTCGGCGACCGCGAGGTCGTGCGCACGCTGCACGTGTACTGCGGGCTCGCGATCCCGGTCGTGTTCCTCGTCGCCTTCGTGCCGCGCTGGGGCCGGGCGCTGCGCCGGGACTTCGGCCGCATCAACCGCTGGACCCACGACGACAAGCGCTGGTTCCGCACCCTCGGCCGCGACAAGCGGGTCCGGCTCGGGAAGTTCAACGCCGGCCAGAAGCTCAATGCCGCGTTCATCGTCGGCGCGGCACTCGTGATGGTGGGCACCGGGTCGATCATGAAGTGGTTCGAGCCGTTCCCCATCGACCTGCGCACCGGCGCGACCTTCGTCCACGACTGGTTCGCGTTCTTCATCTGGGCGGCCGTTCTCGGACACATCTGGTTCGCGTTCTCGGACCCGGAGGCGCTCCGGGCGATGTGGCGCGGCACGATCAGCGCGCGGTGGGCGCGCACCAAGCGCCCGGGTTGGTACGAGGAAACGACCCGAGGTGCGGAGGACCCCAACGCATAGGCTCGGTGGGTGACGACGACACCCTCCGCCCCCGTGCTCCCCGCCCACCTCGTCCCCGGCGACGGCCGCTTCGGCTCGGGACCGTCGAAGGTCCGCACCGAGGCCATCGCCGCGCTGGCGGACGCCGCGCCCACGTTCCTGGGCACCTCGCACCGCCGCGACGGCGTGCGCTCGGTCGTCCGGCGAGTGCGCGAAGGCATCGCGGCGCTGTTCTCGCTGCCCGATGGCTACGAGGTCCTGCTGAGCAACGGCGGCACCACCGTGTTCTGGGACTCCGCGGCGTTCGGGCTCGTCGAGGCGCGCAGCCAGCACCTCGTCTTCGGCGAATTCTCCTCGAAGTTCGCCGCCGTCACGAGGAACGCACCCCATCTCGCGGACCCCGAGGTCGTCGAGACCCCGACCGGCACGCACCCGCTCCCCCACGCGAGCGCGGACGTCGACGCCTACTGCTTCCCGCACAACGAGACGTCAACCGGCGTGATGCTCGATCCCCGCCGGCCGGAGGGCGCGACCGCGGGTCAGCTCGTGCTCGTCGACGCGACGTCCGGTGCAGGCGGGCTGCGCTTCGACCCCACCGAGACCGACGTCTACTACTTCGCGCCGCAGAAGTGCTTCGGGAGCGACGGGGGCATGTGGCTCGCCGCGTGCTCGCCCGACGCGATCGCCCGCATCGATCGGATCGCGGCGTCGGACCGGTGGGTGCCGCCGAGCCTCGACCTCGGCATCGCGCTCGAGCAGTCCCGACTCGACCAGACGTACAACACGCCCGGGCTCGCCACGCTCTTCCTCCTCGCGCACCAGGTCGAGTGGATGCTCGAGCACGGCGGGCTCGACTGGGCGGTGTCGCGATGCGACCGGAGCGCCGAGATCCTCTACGGATGGGCGGAGGCGAGCGCGTTCGCGACGCCGTTCGTCGAGAAGCCGGACGAGCGCAGTCACGTCACCGCGACCATCGACTTCGACGAGGCGGTCGACGCGGCCGCGCTGGCGCAGGCGCTGCGCGCCAACGGCATCGTGGACACGGAGCCGTACCGCAAGCTCGGTCGCAACCAGCTGCGGATCGGGATCTTCCCCGCGGTCGAGCCCGACGACGTCGCGACGCTCACCGGCGCGATCGATTGGCTGGTCGAGCGGCTCGGCCCGGCCTGAGTCGAGCGCGCTACTCGGCGGCGATGGTCGCGTCGCCCGCGTGGGAGAGCAGGTCCCCCATGCCCTGCGGGCCGATGCGCTGGCGGAAGTCCCGCACGGAGTAGCCGGCGACCACGGACGCCGTCCTCGCCCGCGCCGTCATCGTACGATCCACCTCATTCACGAACGCGGCCGAGAGGCCGGCGAGCACCAGGGTCATCGAGAGCACCAGCGCGGTCCCGAGCACGGCGATGAGGAACCGTCGCCGACGCCATTGCAGGTCACGCAAAGCGGCGATGCGCCCCGCCGCGTGCGCTTCCGGCATCTGGCAAGATCCCCGTCATGCTGTTCGTACACGAGATCCACCGCGTCATGGGCCTGCACGAGGACGAGTTCGAGGACGAGTACCGCACGGTGTGGATGCCACGGCTCGCGGAGACCGAGGACGCACGCCTCCTCTACTTCATGCGCCTCGCGCACGGCACCGGGCGGGCGTACAACATGATCACGCTCACCGGCGTCGCCGATGGTGCCGGGTGGGAGCGACTGCTGACGCGGATACGCACCGGTGACCTCCGCTCCTGGGCCACCAAGGTGGACGGGATGCGTCACGACGTGACGAGCAAGATCCTCGTTCCCGTGGAGTGGTCGCCGCTCCAGTCGATCGACTTCGCGAACGTCCCGATGGGAGGCGACGAGCACGACGCCACCCTGTTCATGGAGGACACCGCGTGGCCCCACGAAGGCAAGATGGAGGACTACCTCACCGCGGCCCGTGACAACTACGCGCCGAGCCTCGCCGAGGGCCGCCACGGCGGGCGCTCGCTGCTCGAGTTGCAGGCCGTCCTCACGCCGGCCTGGGGGACGAGCGCACGGCGCCGCGAGGTGATCCTCTGGCAGCGGGTGATGAAGCCGGCCGGGATCACCGGCCTCGTCATGAGCGAGATCCCTGCCGAGCACCGCGCGCCGGGCACCTGGATGCACGACGCGCTCCAGGTGCGCGACGACTGGGAGAGCCGGCTCCTGCGCACTGCCACCTGGTCGCCGCTGTCCTGATGTCGGCGGTCCCGGTCCACGGCGCGCCCGACACCGCGGGGATGTGGGACCCGCGGTGCGTGCACCTGGAGCGTGACGACGTGGTCGCGCTGATCTCTGGCTAGCCCGCGGCTTGGGTCGCGGTCTGGAGCCGAGCGGCGGCGCGGGGAGCCGGCGGATCCCACGCGGTGCCGCCGGTGCGGCCGCCGAGCTCCGGGCACTCCCCCGCGAACACGCCCCAGGTGCACTCGAAGCCGGGGACGATCCAGTCGTGGAGCATCCAGATGTCGTTGAGTGCCACCTTGCCCCCGCCCGCTGCGGTGCACTGCTTGGCGCTCATGGTCTCGGCACCGATGACGACACCGCCCTTGAGGCACAGGCCGCCGTTGAAGTTGTGCTGGTGCCACCGGTCGTTCGGCCCCGTGAAACCGGGCGGCGGGCCGCCGGCGTGGAACACGAGATAGCTGAGGCCCACGATCTTGGCGTCCGGCGTCGTGCCGTCGTACAGCAGCTCGGAAGGCGCGTCCACGCGGAACGATGCCGCCAGTCGCGGTGTTCGTGTAGTGCGCGCCGATACAGGGGACGTACGGAGTCGACTTGTTGTAGCCCGCGGCCTCGGCGCTCGCGACGGTCGGGTACTTCAGCGCGACCGTCCGGGCGACGGTCTGCTCCGCCTCGAGCTGCATCGCCTCGTCCCGCGTGACCGGATCCTGCTTGAAGGGACCGCGGTGGTTGTGGCCTTCCGCATCCTTGCCGGTCTGACCCGCGGACGCGGGCGGACCGGAGAGCTCGCACGGCGAGTCGCCGGTGAGCGCGCCGGTGACGATGATGCCGGCGCCGGTGTCGACGAGCCCGCCTGCACCGGCGACCGCGACATGGGTGTGGTTGTGCCCGTCGGCGGACACGGTGCCCCCGGCCCCATGGTTGTGGCCGTCGGGGCTGAGCCCGGTCGCGCTCACGGTCGTCGCGGCCGGGCTGAAGATGATCGTCGTGACGACGGCGACCGCGAGGCCGATGGCGCCGGCACCCGCGAACCCGACGCCCGCACTGACGGGCCGGCGGCTGATGCTCGTGCTCAGCAACGCGAAGCTGGCCAGGACCGCCAACCCTTCGAAGACCGCGCAGAGCCCGTCCACCCGCCCCCACGCGTCGGGCGTACCGTCGCTGCCGATCGCGATGCCGACCGTGCGGCTGATCACCCAGATCGCGAGGATCGCCAGGTTGCCGACGATCCCCGCCGCGACCACCGTGCGGGACGGACGGAACACGATCAACGCGGCGAGTGCGAGCTGCGCCCATGCACAGGCCGCGAAGAACAGGCCGTGCGTCCACGAGACGCCGGCGTGCTCGCCCATCATCCCGAAGTGGATCGCGGCCGCCCCGACCATCAGGCCGGCGACCGTCCACCGCAGCACCGTTCCGATCGTCGTCGACCGCGGTCCTCGCCGACTCACCACCATCTGCATCCCCCCGGTTGCACGACTCGTGCAAGAGGGTAGGCGGTCACCCGGCGTGCGTCAGGCGCTCCCAGCCGGGCGGGGGCGGTGCGAGGCGCCAGAGTTGCTCCGGTGCGGGCGCGGCGAGCTTCTCGCCGAGCTGCCAGTCCGCTTCCAGGGCCTGCAGCTGCGAGCCGTAGTGCGCCAGGGCGCGCTGCTTCCGCTCGTCGCCGTGGTCCACGGTCGGCGCGGCCGGCGTCGGCCAGATCCCGGCCCGGAAGAGCTGCGACACCCGCCACGCCAACAACCCGGGGATGTGCTTGTAGCCCATGTCCTCGTAGCAGAACCACGCCGGTCCGGGCACCCGCTCGCGCACGACGCGCGCCGCGTCGTGGGTCGCGACGTGATCCGGGTTCGCGATCCCGAACGGCGCGAGGACCGAGGTGGGATTCGCCTCACGCACGGCGGCCTCGAGCGCGTCGGCCGTCTGGTCGGCGCCGACCCAGTCCGGACGATCCAGGTACTGGTGCTCGACGAAATCGAGCCAGACCGGCGTCGCGCCGAGCTCGGACGAGCGCGCCGCGGTCCTCGCCGCGCCGGATCGCGAGCACGTCGTCGCCGGCGCGGAAGCCCGAGATCGTGTCCCAGTGGGTCATCGGCTCCGGGTAGGCGCCCGGCGCGCCGGCGTAGACCGTGATGACCGTCGCGCCCGGATGCTCGGCGAGCAGGCGACCGCACCCGAGCACCGCGTCGTCGAGGTGGGGTGACAACACCACGACCCGCTCGAGCTCGCTCGGCGTGACGAGACCCCAGTCGCGCATGTCGTTGACGACGCCCGTCCCGCGTTCGGCCATGGCGGTCAGGTTGCCACGTCCGGCGGGCGCCGAGTGCGGCTACCACCCCCCGACGTCCGGGAGGTGCCCGGCTTCCCCGGCGGAGGCCGTTCGGTCACGATGAGCCGGTGAGGATGCAGATGTGACCCGCGCCGGAGGGCGAGACGCCTCGGCCGCGGCCTTCTGGGGGCGCCACGAGCTCGCGTCACGTTGGCGATCTCTCGTCGCGCTCGGGCTGCTGGCCGGCATCGCGGGCGGGGTCGCGACCGCCGCGGTCGCGGGAGCGCAGCGCACGGAGACGGCGTACGCGCGGTACCGGGTGGCCACGGCTTCGCCCAGTGCGGTGATCTTCGGAACCCAGGTCGGCGACGAGAATGCGGACTACCGCGAGGTGCAACGGCTGCCGGAGGTCGTCGACTCCGGAAAGTTCAACCTTTCGGCGATCGGCATCAAGGGCATCAAGGAATCCGCCACCCTGGCGCCCAACGACTCCCACCTCTACCGCACGTTGGCACGGCCGCTCGTCGTCCACGGCAGGCTCCCGAATCCGCGCCGCGTCGACGAGATCCTCGTCAACAAGGTGGCCGCGAAGAGGTTCCACTACTCGGTGGGCCAAGCCGTGACCTTGGTCTCCTCGCCGAACCTCAACGCGTTCTTCGGGCAGGCGCCGATGACGGGCGGCCCGACGATCCACGCGCACATCGTCGGGATCGGCAGCGGGCCGATGGATCTCCTGTTCGGTCCGGACGAGCCCGCCTTCACCCCGAGCGGCGCGTTGCTCGAACGCTACGGAACGCCCGGATTCCAGGTCCCGAAGGGACGGGTGGCCGAAGCAGCCAACCTGGTCGTCCGGCTCCGGCCCGGCACCGACCTCACCCGGTTCCATCACGAGGTCGCGAACGCGCTGCACCTGAAGGACGAGGACGGCAACCCGGTCGCGGGCAAGGACGTCCCCATCCGCGACATCGCGGACGACAACAAGCGAGTGGAGCACGCAACCGATCTCGAGCGCACCGGTCTTCTGCTGTTCTCCGTCGCGGTCGCGCTCGCGGGGCTGATGCTGGTCGGTCAGGCGATCACGCGCGTCGTCTTCGCCATCGGCGACTCGGCCCCGACCCTCCGGGCGATCGGCTTCGTCCGGCGCGAGCTCCTGCTCGGGATGGCCCTGCCCATGACGGTCGCGGCGGCGATCGGCTCAGCGGTCACGGTCGCCGTCGCGGTCGGGCTCTCCCCCTGGTTCCCCGTCGGCCTCGCCGGGCAGCTCGACCCCGATCGCGGCGTGCACTTCGGCGCAGCGACCGTGCTCACCGGCATGGTCGCGGTCGCCATCGTCGCGATGGCCGTGGCCGTCGGCGCCGCCCTGCGATCCACGAGCCTGCGACCGCGTGCAGCGACCGGCCAGGGATCGAGGATCGCCGCAGGGGTGCGCGCCGTCGCGCCGCCGGCCGTCAGCATCGGCACCGGGCTCGCGTTGGACCGCGGCCGGGGCGACCGTTCGCTGCCGGTGCGGCTCGCGATCTTCGGCGGTGTTGTTGCCGTCATCGGGCGTCGTCGGGTGCCTCGGGTTGCTGCACGGCATCAACGACGCCTTGCACGAGCCCGCCCGCTCCGGGCAGGTCTGGGACGCCACCGCGTTCCCCGAGAGCCCGAACGACCTGCGGACGGCCGAGGCGGTCATGCGCCGCGATCCTGCAGTGACCGCCGTCGCGCTGGAGAAGCGCAAGACGCTCGACATCGGCGGGGCCGGGCTGCCGCTCTACGCGCTGAAGATGCTCCGCGGCAACCGCTCCTTCACCATGTTGCGCGGCCACGCGCCTTCGGGTACGAACGAAGTCGTACTCGGACCTTCCACGTCGCGCGCGTTGCGTCGTGGCATCGGCTCCCACCTGACGCTCGTCTCCGGATCGCACACGCCGGTGCGGACGGCGGTCGTCGGCATCGGCTTGCTCCCTCAGGAGCCGCACTCGTCGTTCGACCAGGGCGCCTGGATCTCGTCCGCCGGCTTCGATCGCATCACTGGTGGCTACGGCACGGCCGACTTCGCCGGGGGCGATGTACGCGCCGTCGCGGCATTTCGACGGTCGGCGAACGCCGCGGCCGTGGTCGAACGGCTCAGCAACAAGGCCCACGTCGAGGTCGACCCGATCACGCTCCCGCAGGACGTGTTGCTCCTCCGCAACGTCCGCACCCTGCCGAAGGACCTGGCGATCTTCCTGGTCCTGCTCGGCATCGCGGCGCTCGGACACGCGCTGGTGACCGCGGTCCGGCGGCGCCGCCACGACATCGCAGTCCTGCGCACCCTCGGGTTCACCCCCCGCCAGGCTGCGCTCTGCATCGCGTCACAAGCGAGCACGATCGGCGTCATCTCACTCGTGATCGGGATCCCGCTCGGTCTCGTCGCGGGTCAGCTCGCGTGGCGGTGGGTCGCCGAGGTGACCCCGCTGCTGTACGTCGCACCGGTCACGGTGTTCGCGATCCTGCTGCTCATCCCCGCCACCGTGGTCTGCGCCAACCTGCTCGCCGCCTGGCCCGCGAAGCGGGCATCGGGGATCCGCCCCGCCGACGTGCTCCGGACCGACGCCCCGGCCTAGTGCCACGGGTACGCAGCACCCGGGGCTACGCGCGCGGCGTGACCCCGGCCGGACCGAAGCTCGACTGCGGCCCGCCGCCCCGCAGCACCGCGATCGGGTCGCGCAGGTCGTCGACGTACCCGAGCGCGTACGCCCCCGGCGCGTAGCCCATCATGCGGAGCAGGTCGTCGGGGAGCTCCCGCGCGACGTCCGGGGGCACCGAGAGGTACTGGTTCTCCTCCTGGCGCAGCCACCCGACGCAGTAGGTGATGTTCACCCCGTTGCGGACGCCCGTCGGACCGGTTCGGGCCGCCACCGTGGTAGAGCGCACCGGTGTAGAGGAGCACCGATCCCTTGCGCATCTCGGCGGGCTCGGTGTCCGCGTCGGTGAAGCTGAGCTTGTCGTCGTAGCGGTGGCTCCCCGGGATGAGCCGGGTGCCGCCGTTCTCGGCCGTGAAGTCGGTCATCGCCCAGATGGTGTTGCAGGTCACCTCGTACCCGGCCGGGAAGGAGAAGAAGTCGAACGCCCACTGGTCGCGGTGGACGTACTGCGCGTCCTGGCCCGGCTCGATGCTGATCACCTGGGTGAGGTGGAGCTGGAACGTCGTGGCGTGGCCGAGCACGCTCCCCACCGCGCCCGTCACCGTCGGGTGCATGACGAGCTGGTGCGACGACGCGGCACGCGCCACGAGCCCGCCGGTGCGCCGCGTGCGGTGGCCGCTGAAGTCGTCGCCGTAGGGCGTTTCCGCCATGAACGGCGCCAGCTCGGCCTCGAGCCGGTCGAGGACGTCCGGGGCGACGAGGTCGTCGACCACCACGCAGCCGTCCTCGCCGAGCACCTCGGCGACGGCCTCGACGGTCGCGGTCGGCGGGAGATGACGCACCGGCACGCCTCGGACCGTAGTCCGTCGCGACGACCGTTACGCTCGGGCCGCGGGTGCGGTCGAGCTCGAGGGGGAACGCCGTGGAAGTGCCGTTGACCGTGTTGGACTTCCTCGAACGGGCGGAGACGGTGTTCGCCGACCGCGAGGCCGTGGTCGACGAACCGGACCCGCCGGGTGGCGGCACGGGGCGCATCACCTACGGCGACCTGGCCGCGAAGGCCCGGGGGCTGGCGATCGCGCTGGACGACCTCGGAGTCGGCGCCGGCGACCGCATCGCGATCCTGTCGCCCAACGCGGCGCGCTTCCTGGTCGCCCTCTTCGGCGTGCCCGCCTTCGGTCGGGTGCTCGTGCCGATCAACTACCGGCTCAACCGCGACGAGATCGCCTACATCATCGAGCATTCGGGTGCGTCCGTGTTGCTCGTCGACCCCGAGTACGCCGACCTCGTCGCCGACATCCCGGTCCGGCACCGGTTCGTGCTCGGGACCGCGACCGACGCCGAGCTCTTCGGGCGCGGCGGGACACCGAAGCTCGCGAGCGACGACGAGCACGCGACCGCGACGATCAACTACACGTCAGGGACGACGGCACGGCCCAAGGGCGTGCAGATGACCCAGCGCAACCTGTGGCTGAACGCCGTGACCTTCGGCTGGCACATGGGCGTGACCGACCGCGACGTCTACCTGCACACGCTGCCGATGTTCCACTGCAACGGCTGGGGTCTCCCGTTCGCGATCACGGGCATGGGCGCGCGCCACGTCGTGATCCGCAAGATCGACGGCGACGACATCCTCGAGCGCGTCGACCGCGAAGGGGTCACGTTCCTCGCCGGCGCGCCCGCCGTCGTCGCCGCGGCCCTCGACGCCGGGGTGCACCGACGCGAGCGCGGCGAGGCGATCCCGGGCGCCGGGCGGGTGCGGATCGTCGTCGCGGGTGCACCACCCCCGTCGAAGGTCATCGAGCGGGTCGAAGCCGAGCTGGGCTGGACCTTCAACCAGATCTATGGGCTCACCGAGACGTCGCCGCTGCTGACGATCAACCGCGCGACCGCCGAGTACGACGACGTCGACGCCGGGGAGCGGGCGCGGCTGCTGTCGAGGGCCGGGGTGCCGGCGATCGGGGTCCGGATGCGCGTCGACGAGGAGGGCGAGCTCCTCGCCCGCTCCAACCACGTGTTCGAGGGCTACTGGGAGCAGCCGGGTGCGAGCGCCGAGGCCCTCGTCGACGGATGGTTCCGGACCGGCGACGGCGGTCAGCTCGACGGCCCGTACGTCGTGATCTCGGACCGGAAGAAGGACGTGATCATCTCGGGCGGAGAGAACGTCAGCTCGATCGAGGTCGAGGACTGCCTCTTCCAGCACCCCGCGGTCGCCGAAGCCGCGGTGATCGGCGTCCCCGACGAGAAGTGGGGCGAGACGGTGAAGGCGCTCGTCGTGCTGCGTCCCGGGAACGACGCGGTGACCGAGGCCGACCTCATCGAGTTCTGCCGAGGGCGGATGTCGCACTACAAGTGCCCGACCACGATCGAGTGGCGCGACGAGCTCGCCCGCACCGCGACCGGCAAGCTCCAGAAGTTCAAGCTCCGCGCGCCCTACTGGGAAGGCCGCGACCGCCTCGTCAACTGACCCGCGCCACCGAACTTGCGTCGAAAGAGCCGCTCGACGCGGCTCAAGTGACGCAAGTTCGGGGTGAGGTCAGCGCTGGTCGATGGCGACCTTGATCGCACCGCTCGTCTCCTGGTCCGCGAGCGCGGCGAACGCGTCACGCCACTCGTCGAGCCGGAACGTGTGGGTGAGCATCGGCGTGAGGTCGACGCGCTTGGCGCCGACGAGGTCGAGATAGTGCGCGATGCCGTGCTGGCGGACGCCTTCGACGGTCTCGAACCCGAATGCGTTGGAGCCGGTGAAGGTGATCTCCTTGAAGTACACCGGCGTGTCCTCCCAGCGGGCGGGACCGTGCATGCCCAGCTTCACCAGCGTCCCGCGCGCCCGCAGCACCCGCGCGCTGACCTCGAGGGTCTCGGCCGCGCCGATCGTGTCGTAGACCACGTCGATCGCACCCGGGAACGCCATCGGCAGGCCGTCGGCCGGCTGCAGCACCCCACCCGACCAGTCGACGACGGTCTCGATCAGCTCGGCCCGCGGCTCCGGGGCGACGGTTATCGCGCCCAGCGACTCGGCGAGCTTGCGCTGGGCCTCGAAGCGCGCGACGACCATCACCTCGACGTCCGGGTAGAGGGCGCGCAGGATCGCGACCGCGGAGGTCCCGAGCGCGCCGGCGCCGTACACGAGGACCTTGCTCCCGGGTTGCGGTGGATGACGGGTCACGCCGTGCAGCGACACCGCGAACGGGTCGGCGAACACCGCCTCCTCATCGCTGATCGCATCTGGGATCTTGAACAGCATCGAGTCGTGCGCGGGCATGAGCTCGCCGAAACCCCCGGGCACGTCCTTGCACATCCCGGTGTGGATCCCGGGCGCGAGATCGCCCTTGCCGAACGACCAGCACTGGCTCAGGTCACCCGCGACGCACGCCGGGCACATCGGGTCGATGCCGCGGGGCCCGCACGTGAGCCACGGGTTGAGGACGACGCGGTCGCCGACCTCGAGCCCCTGCGCCTCCGGACCGACCGCGACGACGTCGGCGACGACCTCGTGGCCCATCACGTGCGGGAACGACACGAAGTTCTTCATCGGGTTGTCCTGGTTGTCACCGGCGCCGCGGTCCTTGGAGGTGGAGCTCGCGTAGTCGAAGAAGACCTGCTTCGACTCGGAGCCGCAGATCCCGGTGAGGCGGGGCCTGGTGACCACCCAGTCCGGGTGGATGAAGCCGGGTTCGTCGATCTCGACCAGCTTCGCCGGCGTCCGGGCGAGGGCCCGCAGCAGGCGGTTGTCGGTCTCCGGCGTGGGCTGAGGTTCGGGCTCGACCCCGAAGATGAGTGCGCGCATGACCGCAGCGTATGACGTGCACGTCAGGTCCGCGCCAGTGCCGGCGGCCGGAGGCGCCCGGGTACCGTGCCGGCGATGGCGGACGGGGAAGCGGTGCTCATCCTCAATTCGGTCAAGGTCAACGGGCGGGCGGCGTTGGTGTCGGCGTTCCCCGACCGGCTGGTGATCGTCGACCGCGACGGCACGCAGACGATCCCGATCCGCGACCTCGCCCGGATCACGCACAAGGCCGGACTCCGCGCCGGGCGCCTGGGCATCTTGACCACCGACGGCCGGGAGTTCGCGATCCGGGGCCTGCGGTCCCGCGACACGCCGACCGCCTTCCAGCTCCTCGTGCAGCTCGCGTCAGGGAAGTGAGGGCGCGGCGAGGTCGCGGTCCATCCACACCATGTCCCGGCTCGGGATGCCGTTCTCGCTCAGGTCGGCCGCGTAGCCACGCGCGGGCACGAAGTAGTCCCGCTCGACGTGGGCGAGCCGGAAGCCGAGGCGCTGGTAGAACGCGAGCTGGCGGACGCCCGAGCTCGCGGTCCCGACGACGACCCGTCGGATCCCCCGTCCGCCGAGGACGCACAGCACCGTGTTGACGAGCATCGTCCCGACTCCGGTGCCCTGCACGGGCTCGGCCACCGCGACGACGCGCAGCTCCGCGACGTCCGCGTCCTGATCGATCGCCAGGACGACGGCGAGAGGCGCGCCGTCCGCGCCACGCATGCCGTAGAGCCGACCCTCGTGCAGGGCTTCGCGCAGCGGCGCGGGCTCGTCGGCCAGCGCGAGCAGCGGCACCCACTCCTCGCGCTCCGGGCCGGGAGGGACCTCGATCGGCTCGTCACCCGTCGGTGCCATCGACGCCCTACGGCGCAGCCGGCGGCACGGGCTTCCCCTCGACGATCGCCCCGGCTTCCTCGTCCGTGTCCGCGATCTCCTCGCCCGGCGGCGGGGCGTCGACGGTCGCTTGCGGCTGCGGCGCGCCGAGCTCCTTCCCGTTGCCGCTGCCGTTCCCACCCGCGCCGAAGGTGCGCATGAGCGTGGCCGCGAGCCCGTCGAAGCTCCCGCCTCCGCCCCCGGTGACCAGCACCTCGGGGACGACGGTGATGTGACCCTCCGACACCGCGTTCGCCACTGCGACGAGCGCGGTCGCGGTCTCGCCGAGCGCTTCCTTCTGCGCCTCGAAGCCGGTGGCGCGCGCGACGCCGAGCGCCTCGGTCGCGGACGCGTTCGCGAGGCCGATCGCCTCGACCCGCGTCGCTTCCGCCTTGCCGGTGAGCTCGACGTACGCGGCCTCACCCTGCGCCTCGGCCTGGCGCGCGTTGGCGCGGTTCCGCTCGATCTCCACGTTGACCTGGGCGGACGCGAGCTGGCCTTGCATGTCCGCGGTGCCCTTGGCCTTCTCCATCTCGATGCGTGACGTCTGCGCGCGCTGCATCTCCTCGTAGGTGGCCTTCTCCTGGTTCGCGATCTCCCGCTTGGTGAGGACCTCGACGAGCTCCTGGGGGAAGTGCACGTTCTGGATGTAGACGCCCTTCGTCTCCACCTCGTAGAGCTGCAGATACTCGGTGACGTGCTCGAGCGCGGAGACCTGGACCTGCATGCGCGTCTCGATGAAGGTGACCGCCGGCTGGTCCTGCAGCGTGTTGCGGAAGTGATTGCCGACCGCGGACTGGAGCACCTCGTTCACGAGGTTCAACATCGTGCCGACCATCGAGATGACCTTCGGCGCCTTGGTGTCAGGAACGTGGATCTGCACCTGGAGCTCGATGGAGAACACGAAGCCCTCACGGCTCTTCGCGTCGATCGGGGCGAGCTGCGCGTCGAGGTTGTGCGACGCGCTCGTCTCCTTGGACCAGTTCAGCGTCAGGATCGACGTCGGTACGATCTCCGCCGCGTAGCAGCGCGGGTTGATCGGGTACTTCCCCGTCCGCAGCGGCTCCTGCCAGATGCCGCGGTGACCGGGGCGGACGATCGACCCGAACTTGAACTCGGTGCCGGACGTGTCGAGCGTCGGCAGGCCGACGAACGCCTTGATGACCGCCACCTCGCCCTGGTTCACGACGAGCATCGGCACCATCTCGACCTGCACGAGGAACGGGTTCAGCAGGTACGCGCCGTACAGCAGCGGGTCGTGCTGCAGGCCGATCTTGCCGCCGTGCTCGAGGAACGCCTGGAAGTCCTGGTAGTTGTTGTGCAGGACGTTCTTCGAGCCGAGCAGCACCTCGATCACCTTGGCGTCGGTCTCGGCCTGGTTCGTGTCGGTGACCGTCTCCATGTCGGCGATGTCCTTGTAGCCGCCCAGGCGGCTCGCGATGTCCCCCGACGCGAGCGGCTCGCCCTCCAGGACGGTCACGATGCCGACCATGTCCAGCGGGCCCTGCGGGGCGATGACGACGACCCGCAGCTGCTCGGGCGCGAGCCCGAGCGAACCCGGCGTGAGCACACCGCCCGACGCCTTCGCCGCGGACACGAGGTCGGGCGCGACCGGCAGGCCGTACACCGCCTGGGGCGTGAGCACGAGGAACGCGACCGGGTGGACGGGCATCAAGGTGCCGGGCGGGAGGACCGGTCGCTGCACGCCCTTCTGACCGCCCAGGTCGATGAACTGGCGCAGGTTCGAGAAGTTGCCGAACTCGCTCTGGTAGACGCCGCTCTTCGCGCCGATCGGCAGCTCCGCACCGACCTGCGCGATCACGACCCCGATCTCGCCGGCCGGCACCTGCACCCACGGGTGCTTCTGCACCGCGAAGATCGGCCAGAGCTTGATGCGCACACCGGGCATGAGCAGCTCGGCCTGGTACCCCGCCTCGTGGTGGAACGCGATCGGGTTGTCCTGGCGCAGCTTGCGGAACGCGAACCGCTTGTTGACCAGCCCCACCTCGGTCGGCCCGATGACGTGGATCGACTTGAAGACCAACGCCACGACGACGACGACCACCACCACCACGACGATCGTTCCTGCGATGCCCATGCCCGGCTCCTCCTCGATCGGCGCGTTCCCACCATACGGGACCAAAGGCGGCGGCGAGCACGGAACCGGTGCTCGAAGCGACGGCCGGCGGCGGGCGCGGCATGCTGGAGCGATGCCCATCCGGATCCATCGTGAGACTCATCGCCGTGAGCGCATCGGCTGGCTGCGCGCGGGTGTCCTGGGCGCCCAGGACGGGATCGTGTCGACCGCCAGCCTCCTCATCGGGGTGACGGCCGCCAGCGGGAGCCGCACGGAGATGCTCGTCGCCGGGACGGCCGCGCTCGTGGCCGGGGCGATGTCCATGGCCGCGGGCGAGTTCGGGTCGGTGAGCTCGCAGCGGGACACCGAGCTCGCCGACATCGCCCGGGAGGAGCACGAGCTCGACCGCTTCCCCGAGCACGAGCTCGAGGAGCTCACCCAGATCTACCAGGAGCGTGGCCTCGACCGGGCCCTCGCCCGGCAGGTCGCCGACTCCCTGATGGAGGCCGACCCGGTCGGGAGCCACGTTCGCGACGAGCTCGGCATCCTCGACGAGACCATGGCCCGCCCGGTGCAGGCCGCCGCGGTCTCGGCGACCGCGTTCGCGGTCGGCGCCGGGCTCGCGCTGCTCACCGCCGCGCTCGCGCCCCACGACCTGCGCATCGCGGTCATCGCCGTCGTCTCGCTGGTGCTGCTCGGGGCGCTCGGGATCCTCGGCGCGCGCCTCGGGGGCGCGCCGCCGGCGCGCGCCGCGGTCCGCATCACGCTGTTCGGCGGTATCGCGATGGCGGTCACCGCGCTCATCGGCGCCCTCGTCGGCACCGTCACCTGACCCGGGCCTCGTTTCGGCGTGACTTCGCGTCGCCCTGGCAACGCGAACTCACGCCGAAAGGAGGATCAGGGCGGGGGCGAGGTCGCCGTGGTCGTCGACCGCGACGTGCTCGAGGCCGAGCCAGCGGCCGAGCAGCTCGAGCTCGGCGACGAGTGGCTCCGCGACCTCGAGCGGGTCGTGGCCGGGCTCGGCGAACGCGCCGCGCACCCGGAGCGCGCCGGCGGCGCGATCCGCCTTCAGGTCCACCCGGGCGACGAGCGCGTCGCCGAGCAGGAACGGCAGGACGTAGTAGCCGTACACGCGCTTGGGCCTCGGGGTGTAGATCTCGAGCCGGTAGCGGAAGTCGAAGAGGCGCTCGGTGCGCGAGCGCTCCCAGACCAGCGAGTCGAACGGCGACAGCAGCGCGCGGGCGTCGATCCGGCGGGGCGTCCGCGCGTCCGGATGGAGGAACGCGGGCTGGTTCCAGCCCTCGACCCGGGCCGGCAGCAACCGCTCCTCCTCGACCAGCTCGGCCAGGAGTGGCGAGCCGAACTTCAGCCGGAAGTAGTCGGCGAGATCACGCGCGGTGCCGACCCCCAGCGATGCCGCGGCCCGCACGAGCAGCTCCTTCTGCGCGTCGCGCGCGCTCGGCGCGGGCGCTTCGAACCACTCCGCTGGGATCAGCCGCTCGGTGAGGTCGTACATCCGTTCGAAGCTGGCGCGTCGGCGTGCCGACAGCCGCCCACTCCAGAAGAGGTACTCCAGCGCCTGCTTGCCGTGCCGCCAACCCCACCACGGCCCCGACTTCGCGCCCGGGTCGTCCAGCTCGGAGGCCGAGGTCAGCCCGCGCTCGCGCACCTCCTCGTAGACGGCCTCGACGTAGTCCGGCCGCTCGGTCGCGAGCAGGATGAGCCCACCCCACCCCGCGGCCTTCGCACCCGCGAGATCCATCCGCCAGCGGAACAGCGGGAACAGCTCGATCGGCAACAACGACGCCTCGTGCCCCCAGTACTCGAAGAGCTCACCGTCATCGGCCATGCCGGGCAGCAGGTCGCGCCGGTGCGGGCCGAGCCGCGAGAACAACGGGAGCTCCTGGGACCGCACGAGCACGTTCACGGAGTCGATCTGGATCAACCCGATCCGGTCGAGCACCCGGCGGACGTGACGGCGGTCCACGCGTCCAGTCGGCCGCGGCACGCCGAAGCCCTGCGCGCCGAGCGCGATGCGACGGGCGCGCGCCGCCGAGAGCTGCACAGCACTCCCGCGCCCGCTCCCGCTCCCGCTCATCGGGTGATTCAAGCAGGCGGATAACGTGCGCCACATGCCAATGCGGACGCGAGACGAGCTGGCGGCGCGCTACGACCTGACCGGACGGGTCGCGATCATCACCGGCGGCAGCCGCGGGATCGGCCGCGCGATCGCGCAGACCTTCGCCGCCGCGGGTGCAGCCGTCGTGGTCGCGAGCCGCAAGGCGGACGCCTGCGCGCGGGTGGCCGAGGAGATCGAGGCGGGCGGCGGCCGGGCCATCGCGGTGCCGACCCACGCCGGTCACCTGGACGAGCTCGAGGCGCTCGTCGCCTCGACTGTCGACCGGCTCGGTGGGATCGACATCGTGGTCAACAACGCGGCGAACGCCCTGGGGCTGCCGATCGGATCGATCACCCCCGAGGCCTGGGACAAGTCCTATTCGGTGAACCTCAAGGGGCCTCTGTTCCTGTTCCAGTACGCGCTCCCGCACCTGATCGCGAGTGAGCACGCCGCGGTCGTCAACGTGATCAGCGCGGGTGCGTTCACGCACGCGACCTACGTGTCGATGTACTGCTCGGCCAAGAACGCGATGGTCACGATGACGCGCGCGATGGCGTCCGAGTTCGCGGCATCGGGCATCCGGGTCAACGCGCTCGCCCCCGGCACCACCGACACCGACATGGTGCGCAACACTGACGAGCTCTCGCAGCAGGGCATGGTCGACGCGCAGCTGCTCAAGCGCATGGGGACGCCCGAGGAGCTCGCGGACGCCGCGCTCTACCTGGCCAGCGACGCGTCGAGCTTCATGACCGGCCAGGTGCTCGTGGTCGACGGGGGCATGACCACCCACTGACCCGCCGTTTGTGCAGGATCACGCGTCATGCGCGCGGTTCTGCACGAACGGAGGTGGCCAGGACGGGTCAGAGGGTTGCGAGCGCGGACGCCGCTTCGAGGATGTCCGCGGCAAGCCCCGCGTCCCCGGTCACCCGGACCGGGACCGCGTCCGGCGCGATCCGCTCCCCGACCCGGTGGCACCAGTCGATCAGGTCCACCTCGAGCGCGACGGCGACCTCGTCGACCGCGGTGGATGCGCCGGCGGCGAGCGGGACCAACCAGGTCCCGCCACCCGGCCCGGTGAGCACCACGCGGGCGGTCCGTCCCGGATGGCCCCGGCCGGCCACGTCGAGCCACGCCGGGAGGTTCCGCATCGAGAAGTCCGCCATCCGGTGCAGCTGCGCGGCGGGCGGGTGCTCGAGCGCGCGGCCGATCGCCCGTCGGATGTCGTTGGCGTGGATCCACGTCTCGAACGTCCGACTGATCAGGAGGGTGTCCCGCCCGACCTCGACGCCGAGCCACGGCAGCAGGCCCCGAGGGGCGCCGGTCGCCGCCCATTCCGTGACGCCGGCGACCGCGTCACGCCAGACGGCCAGGACCGCGTCGATCGGCTGGACCCCGAACGCCTCGACGAACGCGGCGGTGCGTCCCTCGACGTCGGTCCCCGCGTCGAGCTCGATCACCGGACGACCCACGCCGTCCGCCACCATCGACTCCATCGCCGCGAGGTGGATGATCAGGTCGCGCGCGCTCAGACCGTTGGCGGTCGTGGCCGCGAGATCTTCCGACCCGAGGGTGCCCACGAGCAGGTCGAACTCGTCGGTCTCCCGCCGGTAGATTCGCGTGAGCTCGTCGGGGAGCACCCCCGGCGCGCGATTCCGGGCGCGCGCCGCGGCGAGCACCGACGCGCGCAGCCGTGGAGGCGGCGTCAGGGCTTCGGTCGCGCCGATCCAGGAGGCCGCGGTGGAGAGCCGGGCCAGCTCACCGGCGGCATCCGCATCGCGGGCGACGAACGCGTCGATCTGCAGGTCCTCGCTCGGGAGGGACGCGTCGAGCGCGCGGGCCGCGAGGAGCTCGCGGAGCTCGGCGTCGCTCATCGGTTCAGGTGCATCGGTCAGGCCCATTGGCGGAGGTCCTCCTCCTCGAGCGTCATCGCGACCCGGCGGAGCGCGAGACGGAGCCGGGACTTCGCCGTCCCCTCCGGGATTCCCATGATCACCGCGACCTCGCGGTAGGTCCGGCCCTCGAAGTACGCGAGCTGGATCGCCTCGCGCTGCTCGGGCGGGAGCAGCTCGAGCGCCTCGCGCACCCGCTCGGCGGTCATCAGCGCGAGCGCCATCTCCTCGACGTCGGGAGTCGTCACGACGCGGCTGTGCACCGCCTGGTCGCGGCGACGGCGGGCCTCCTCACGCCGGACGTGGTCCACGGCCCGCCGGTGGGCCAGTGTCCCGAGCCACGTGCGCAGCGCCCCCTTCGCGGGATCGAAGCAGGCCGGCTTCTCCCACAACCCGAGGAACACGTCCTGGGTGATGTCCTCGGCGGCCTTCGGATCACGCACGACGCGCAGCACCAGCCCGTAGACGAACGAGGCGTACTGGTCGTAGCACTCCCCCAGCGCCGCGTCGTCCCGCGCGATCAGGCGCTCCCGCGTCCCGCGCTCCCACGCCACCGTCGGCATCTCGGTCGTCACCTGGGCACCCCCTGCAGGCGCGGCCACCCGTGTCGTCGCCACACGGGCTCTTCGCACCGCCCGCCGCTGCGGATCATCGCACGGCGTCACGATGCTGTCCCGCCCGCACCTGTGGCATGTTCTGGTCGGAATGACGGCACCCGAGGCTCCTCCGGTCCACGTCCTGCTGGTCGAGGACGATGTCGGCGATGCGCTCCTGGTCGAGGAGCACTTCGCGGGATGCCTGATCCCCGTCGCGCTCCATCCGGTGACGTCGCTGGCCGAGGCGCTCGAGGTGCGCGGCGTCGACATCGACTGCGTCCTGCTCGACCTGGCCCTGCCGGACGCCCACGGCCTCGAGGCCCTGACCGCGGTGCTCCAGGTGTTCGACGCGCCGGTCGTGGTCCTCACGGGATTCTCGGACCACGACCTCGGGGTCCGGGCGGTCGCGGCCGGCGCAGAGGACTACCTGGCCAAGAACGAGGTGGATTCGGCGCTGCTGGAACGATCGGTCCGGTACGCGATCGAGCGCCGCCGGGCCCAGGACGCCTCCCGCCGCCTCTTCGCGGCCGACCTGAGGCGTGAGGAGAACCTCCGCCTCCAGCGGGGGCTGCTCCCCCGGCCCCTGATCGACGACCCGCGCGTCGACGCGACCACGCGGTACCGGCCGGGCGGCAGCAACGTGCTCGGCGGCGACTTCTTCGACACCGTCCAGCTCCCGGACGGCTCGGTCCGCGCGGTCATCGGCGACGTCTGCGGGCACGGTCCTGACGAAGCGGCGCTGGGCGTGAGCATGCGCATCGCGTGGCGCACCCTCGTGCTCGCGGGTGTCGAGGAGGCGACGATCCTCCCGAAGCTCGAAGAGCTGCTGCTGGTCGAGCGCATCGGCGACCCGTTCGTGACCGTCTGCGACCTCACGGTGCGCCCCGACCGCCGGTCGGTTGGCTACCGGCTCGCCGGTCACCCGGCCCCGCTCCTCGTCACGGACTCGGTCCGCGAGCTCCCCGACGACGCGCGCGGCCTGCCGATCGGGATCGCTCCGGACGCGCGATGGGAGACGCACACCGAGCCGCTCGAGCCGGACTGGACGATCCTCATGTTCACGGACGGGTTGTTCGAGGTCCGGCGGGGCGAGGGCTCGGAGCGCCTGGGCATCGAGGGGCTGGTGTCGATGCTGACCGGCCTGCTCGCGGTCGACGACTCCCGGGACCGGCTCGACCGGCTCCTGTCGCTGGTCGAGGCGTCGCACAGCGGCCCGCTCGACGACGATGTCGCCGTGCTCGCGCTGCGCGCCGATCCTGGTCCGTGAGCGCCCCGGGGCCTCCCGCAGGCCCGAGGCGACGCCGCACGCTCCGCACGGAGGTGGCCGTGGCGTTCGGGCTGACGACGCTCGTCGCGCTGGTCTCGATGGGGATCCTGACCTGGGCCTTCGTGCGCCAGATCGACGCCCGGAGCACGGTGCTGGATCGCGTCGACCCGGCGGCGATCGCGGCGCGCGACGTGTTCGCGTCGCTGGTCGACCAGGAGACCGGCGTGCGTGGGTTCGCGCTGGCACGTGACGAGCAGTTCCTCGGACCGTACGAGAGCGGCCGTCGCGACCAGGCCGCGGACACGGCTCGGCTGCGGTCCTACGTCTCGGGCGATCACGCGCTCGAAGCGCGCGTGGACGTGCTCGCCGCCGCCGCCACGCGCTGGCAGGACGACGCGGCAGTGCGGCTGATCGCGGCCGCCCGGGCCAACCGCACCAACCTCTCGCACACCGCGATCCTCGAACGGAGCAAGACCCAGTTCGACGCGGTCCGGCGCGCCTACGGTCGCCTCGACCGCGCGCTGGCGCTGGAGCGACGCTCGGCCCGCGACGAGATCAACACCCGCACGACCCAGCTCATCGTCATCGGGCTGGCGCTGATCGCGGTGCTGACTGCGTGCGCGGTCACCATCTGGGTCGGTCTCCGCCGGCTGGTCCTCGCCCCGATCGACCGGCTGGCCGACGATGCCGGGCTCGTCACCGCGGGCGACGTCGACCACGAGATCCAACCCTCGGGCCCGGCTGAGCTCGCGGAGCTCGGCGCCGCCATCGAGGCCATGCGCCGCAACATCGTGGACGAGCTCGCGGCCGTCGAACAGGCCCGCGCCCGACTCGTGCGCCAGACCCTCGAGCTCGACCGCTCCAACACCGAGCTCGAGCAGTTCGCGTACGTCGCATCGCACGACCTCCAGGAGCCGTTGCGCAAGATCACGAGCTTCTGCCAGCTGATCGAGCAGCGGTACGCGGATCAGCTGGACGAGCGGGGGCGGCAGTACATCGACTTCGCGGTCGACGGCGCCAAGCGCATGCAGCAGCTCATCCTCGACCTCCTCACGTTCTCGCGCGCCGGGCGAACGACGGCCGCGTTCGTCGACGTCGACCTCGCACGGTCAGCCCGCACCGCGGTGGGTGACCTCCACGAAGCGATCCGTGAGCGCAACGCTGATCGTCGAGATCGGTGATCTCCCCACCGTCAAGGGCGACACCGCACTCCTCACGGCGCTGTTCCAGAACCTGATCTCCAACGCGATCAAGTTCAACACCGCCGCTGTCCCGACGGTCACGATCACCTCCCGCGCGATCGGCGACGCGTCGGATGCTGACGTGCTCCGACAACGGCATCGGCATCGAGCCGCAGCACGTCGAGCGCGTGTTCGTGATCTTCCAGCGCCTCCATGGACGCGACGCGTACGAAGGGACCGGCATCGGGCTCGCGCTCGCGCAGAAGATCGTCACGTACCATGGCGGCACGATCTGGATCGACCCCGACGTCACGACGGGGACCGCGGTCCGGTGGACCCTGCCGAACCGACCCGCGGGGGCGAGCGACGCGTGAACCCCAAGGCGAGGCCGGTCGAGATCCTGCTCGTCGAGGACGACCCGGGTGACGTGCTCATCACCCGCGAGGCGCTCGAGCACTCGAAGGTCTCGAACCACCTCAGCGTGGTGAGCAACGGGGAGGAGGCGCTCGCGTTCCTGCACCGCGAGCCCCCGTTCGGCGACGAACCACGGCCGGGGTTGATCCTGCTGGATCTCAACCTCCCCCGGCTCGACGGGCGCGAGGTGCTCGCGTCGGTCAAGGCGGACCCGGACCTGCGCCGGATCCCGGTCGTGATCCTCACGACCTCGTCGGCGGACGAGGACATCGTCCGCAGCTACGACCTGCACGCGAACGCCTACGTGACCAAGCCCGTCGACTTCGACCAGTTCATGAGCGCGGTCCGCCAGATCGACGAATTCTTCGTCACGATCGTCACCCTCCCGCCGGACTAGCACCCCACTCGTCGACCTCGGAGCGGTCAGCGGGCCGGTGCGCTCGACTCCACCGGGGTCCGCGGCGACCGGTCGGAGCCGATGCTGCGGGCGATGCCCTCGAGCGTGGCCGCGAGCGAGGGTGCGTCGTTCAACGCCGCGAGGAGCTCGCCGCCGTCGATGCGCCACACCTGCGACGGCCACCGCGCCCGCACCGTGGCCGAGCGCGGCGCGTCGTTCAGGAGCCCCACCTCACCGAACGAGTCCCCGGCGGCGAGGACGTTCACCTGGAGCGGCGGCTCCCCGTCCGGCGCGACGAGCACGTCGAGCCGACCGGACTCGATCACGTAGAAGTGCTCCGCGGGCTCACCCTGGACGACGACGTCCGCCCCGATGGGAACCGTGAGCGCGGTGGCCGCCTGGGCCAAGCGCTCGACGACCGCGCGATCGGTGTCCTCCAGGAGCTCGACCTGCTCGAAGGCCGCGACGGCCGGCCCGATGCGGGCGAGCAGCTCGACCGCCTCCCGGTCGACGCGGAGGAGCCCGCCCACCCCGAGCAGTCCGAGCACCGGCACCGCCAGCCCGAACACCGCGAACGCGCTCGCAGTCCCGAGCAGGGCCACCACCGGACCGACGACCAGCGATCCGACGATGATCGCGGCCACCACGAGGGCGTCGACCGCGCCCCAGACGCGTCCGAGCACGTGGCCAGGAACCGCGCGCTGGAGCTGGGTCAGCGTGAGCACGTCGACCACGACCGAGCCGATCCCGGATACGAGCACGAGCACGAACGCCGGCCCTCCGGAGTCCGTCACCGCGAGCGCAGCCATCGGGAGCGACATCACGAGCATGGAGCCGTAGAGGAGCGTGCCGACTCGCGCCGAGCGGACGAGCCTGGTGACCAGCACCGCGCCGAGCACGCCCCCGATGCCCAGCGCCGCGTAGAAGATCCCGACGCCGTCGCTCCCGGACTCGAGCTGGTCGCGGGCGACGAGCACGAGCACGACCGTCTGGACGCCGTAGATGAACGCCGACGCGAGCATGACACCGCTCAGAACGCGAGCGTCCGCCGATCGCGCGAGCTCCTGGAACCCGTGGAACAACCGGGCAACGAGCCGGTGCTGCCGGCGCGACGCTTCCATCACCGAGCCCCGACTGCGCGCCCGGACGCCGGCCGCGAGCGCGGCCGAGACGAGGAAGGTGGCACCGTTGATCACGAACGCGAACGTGGGCGAACCGAGGAGCAGCAGGCCCGCGCCGAGCGCCGGCCCGAGGACCACGGCGAGGTTCTCGACGACGCTCTCGGTCGCGTTGGCCGCCGCGAGGTCCCCTTCGCCCACGATCTCCGGGAGCATCGCCACGATCGCCGGGCGGTAGGCCGTGCCCGCGGCTGTGGTGAGGCAGGCGAGGGCCGCGGCCAGCCCGACGGGACCGTCGACCGACGTCACGGCCGCGAGCCCGAACATCAGGCCCGCGTGGACGAGGTCCGACACGATGAGCACGGTGCGCCGGTCGTACGAGTCCGCCACCAGCCCGCCGACGGGACCGACGACGACGTACGGGACCAGCCGGGCCACGGTGACGACCGCAACCCAGGTCGCCGAGTGCGTCGAGTCGTAGACCCACACCAGCAGCGCGACGTTGTAGAGCCAGTCGCCGGTCTGCGAGATCGAGGATGCAGCGAGGACGAAGCGGTAGTCGCGATGAACGAACGCGGCGCGCAGCCCTCGCCCCGACCTCGTCGCCATCTCCCGCCTCCCCGCTGCGAGCTGCCCGGCGGGGAGTCTTGCCGACGCGCGACCCCGGAGCGGATCGGGTCAGGCGACCGTCACGCGGTCGTCACGTGGACCGGTGCCGGCCCCGACCCGGGCGCCGCCGGGTTCGCCGCGACGGGCCGCGGCCACGACCCACCACCCGAGGCCCGCGACGACGGCGAGGTATCCGACCACGAGGAGCCACGAAGGCACGGGTGGTGACCAGGCGGTCGACCCCCAGAAGAAGAACACCGGGCCGTCGACGCCGACGGCGTACCGACGGAGCGCCTCGGCGAACGCCAGGCCCTGGGCGACCACGAAGCCGGCGCCGAGCCACCAGGCCACCCGGGTGATCGCCAGTCGGGTCGCCTCGAGCTCGCGGAGCGCGTAGCCGCCGAGCAGCGGGATGCCCACCGCGAACGGCAGCGTGTACCGGCCGTGCCAGACCAGGTTGTTCGCGCTCGCCCGGGCGCTCTCGATGGTGACCGGCACCAGGAACGCGAGCGCGATCGTCAGCGCGAGCGACCAAGCGACGCGCCGCGAGCCCGCACTGACACCGAGGACGAGGAGCGCGCCGATCGCCAGCAGCCAGATGACGACGGTCGCGCTCGGCACCAGGGTGTCCAACCAGCCGAGCACCCCGATCATTTCCCGCGTGTTCGACAGGTACAGCTTGCCGACGCTCTGGCGCACGATGAACGAGAGCGGCGCATCGAGACCCTTCTGCGCCGTGTTCCCTTCGCTC
>CAWFYL010000004.1:0-590290 GCA_963820025.1 uncultured Acidimicrobiia bacterium | reverse complement strand
CAAGTCTGTGCCGATCCTGATCGGCTCGAATCGGTCGTTCTCGAAGTGTTTGTCGCGCCCGCCAGGGTCCAGGCGCGCATAGATCGGGTGATGGATGCGGACAGACGCTCGTTGCCGAAGCTGCTCGATCTCGACGGAGTCGCTGAGCACTTGGGTGTGACGCCGCGTCATGTGAGGCGGTTGGTGGCGGAGCGTCGGATCCCGTTCGTGAAGTGGGGCCACCTGCTGCGGTTCGATCCCGTGGAGATCGCGGCGTGGCTCGACGGTCATCGCGTGTCCCCGGTTGCGGTGTCCCAACCTCCCGATAGGTTTCCCGTCGAGGAACCGGCCCGCCGAATGCGGGTCACGAGTTCCGTATCGCAGCGCCCCGGCGCCGCCTGAGCAGCCCTCCATCGGGAGAGAGCATGGGCCGGCGTCGCACCTTCGGGAACGTTCGCAAGCTGCCGTCAGGGCGGTACCAGGCGCGGTATCTCGACGCGTCCGGGTATCGACACGAAGCACCGTTGACCTTCGCCACGGTCGCCGATGCGAACCGTTGGTTGTCGGCAACCGAAGCGCAGATAGCACGAGGCGCGTGGGTTGATCCCCGCGCGGGTGCGATCACGCTCGCGGACTATGCGAACGGCTGGCTCGAGTCCCGTCCGGGGCTGCGCCCGCGAACGGTCGAGCTGTATCGATCGCTCCTCGACAACCATCTGCTTCCCGCACTCGGTGGACTTCAGCTCGGCAAGCTGACCGCGCCAGTCGTGCGGCGCTGGTACGCGTCCGTTGCTCCGTGATCCGGATCGAGGCGACGTCACGGTGGCCAAGTGCTACCGGCTGCTCCGGGCGATCCTGAACACCGCAGTCGCCGACGAGCTCATCGTGCGCAACCCCTGCACCATCAAGGGCGCCGGCGTCGAGCACACCCCCGAGCGGCCGGTCGCAACGATCGCGCAGGTCTGGGCGCTCGCCGACGTGGTGGAGCCGCGGTTCCGCGCGCTGGTGCTCACCGCGGCGTTCGCTGGTCTGCGCTTCGGTGAGATCGCCGCGCTGACCCGCGCTCGCGTCGACCTCGAGGTCGGAACGATCGCGGTGCTCGACAACCAGGTCGAGCTCTCGGGCGGCGTGCTCTTGATCGGTCCGCCGAAGTCCGAGGCCGGCCGGCGCTCCATCGTGATCCCGGACGCGCTCGTGCCCGAGCTCGTGGCGCACCTCGACGAGTTCGCAGCGCCCGAGGACGACGCCCGGGTGTTCACCGGGGCGAAGGGCGCGCCGATCCGTCGCCACAACTGGTGGGCGAAGTGGAAGGACGCAGCCGAAGCAGTCGGTCTCACCGGCTTTCGCTTCCACGACCTCCGGCACACCTGCAACACCCTTACCGCGGCGACGGGGGCGAGCACCCGAGAGCTGATGCACCGCATGGGCCACTCGTCAGCCGCGGCCGCGCTCCGCTACCAGCACGCAACCCGCGACCGCGACGCAGTCATCGCCCAAGCGCTCAGCGACGTGATCGAAGCCGGCCGTGGTAAACTGTCTATTGAGATAGACGAATGACCGGACGCGAGGTGCTGCGCCGGGTCGAGAAGCTCGGCTGCTCGCATGTCCGCCAACGCGGTTCGCACGTGATCGTGCGTTGCCCAGGAGGTTGCCAGACCGTGATTCCGATCCATCGAGGCCAGGACCTCCCGATCGGAACGCTGCGCAGCGTCGTGCGAGCACTGACGCCGTGTCTCGGCGAAGGGTGGCTGTGATGGCGAGGACGAAGAACTACGTGGCGGTGTACGAGCGCGATCCCGAGAGCGACGCGTGGCTCGTTCACATCAAGGGGATCGACGGTTGCCAGACCTACGGTCGGACACTGCGACAGGCAGAAGCCCGCATCCTTGAAGCACTCGCGCTCTGGCTCGACCGCGAACCCGATGGCATGATCATCACCCCCGAGTGGCCCGAGGATCTCGTGGAGATCGCCTCAGAGGTCTCGCAAGCTCGCGACAGCGCAGCGGCGACCGCGCGGAAGGCCGGAGCAACGACCGCTAAGGCAGCGAAGAGACTCGACCGCATGGGCCTCAGCCGTCGCGACGCCGCCGACGTCCTCGGCATCTCCCACCAACGCGTCCAACAGCTGCTCGCAGGCTGAATCGGCGCTGCGCATGACGGTTGGCGGCGCGCGCCCACGTCATTGCCTCGGCGGATGGGTCAGGGCCGGGTCTTCGTTCCGTCGAGCATTTCACGTGTCGAGTCGGCGTGGCCTGCGTGATGCGCGGTCTCCTCGATCAGGTGCAGGAGAACCCACCTGAGATCCAGTGGTTCACTGAGTCCGAGAAGGACGTGCGCCGGTGGCAAACCTTCTTCAGAGCCCAGACAGGGGACCTCGAGACTCGGAGCCGACTTGACGATCCGCTCGGTCTCTTGCTCGCGCTCCCAGTAGGTGGAGATCACCTTGGCCAACGAGATGTCATTGGGGACGCTGAACTCCTCTTCCCGCGTTGGGAACTTGCTTGCGAGGTAGCGACCGTCGATCCAACGCCGTTCGACGTGGGTGAGATGGTTGATCACCCCAATGATTGGGAGAAGCCTCCCGTCGGGAGTCCAACGCGCCTGCGCCTCCGTCAGGGCGGTCGCAGTCGCCACAACTTCCTCACGCTGGCGGTGCAGGAACCGAAGCATCAGCTCTCGCTCGTCCAGCGTTGGGGTCACAGGCTCAAGGCTCACGGCCCGACGATGGCTCACCGCGTGCGCGCTCTGCAATCGTCCGGGCGCAGCCAGTTCCCCAAGGCACAACGCCTAGGGCACGTAGAGGGCACGACCGACGGTTTGGCGTCCGGTGCAGACGTCCGGTGAGGCCTGCAACCCGCCGCTGACCTGCGCATTCGAGCTAGAGCGGGTGACGGGAATCGAACCCGCATGACCAGCTTGGAAGGCTGGGACTCTGCCATTGAGCTACACCCGCGAGGATCGAGACGCTACCGCCCCGAGGGCCGTGCGGTCGGCTGATCGCGGGCGCGCACCATCACGCGCTCGGGTGTGGCCTCGCCTTCCACCTCGGCGTCGCGCACGGCTCGGAAGCCGGCCCTTTCGAATGCCCTGATCGACCGGGCGTTGCCGACCTCCGGCCCGGCGACGCACCGCACCACGGCGTCCTCGGCGAACACGATCGTCCGGACGAAGGTGTCGATCACCCGGGGTCCGAGCCCCCGTCCGACGGCGGTCGTCTCGCCGATGAGGAGATCGATTCCGGCGGTGCCCTCGGCCGGCTCGCCGATCGCGTCGGCGTACTCACGCTCGTCGACGAGCCGGTACCACTGGATCATCCCGACCGGCGCCCCGTCGGCCTCGATCACGAAGTAGGCGGTGGACCCGGGTCGGTCGAGAGCTGCGCCGTACTCCCTACGCACCTCGTCGACGCTCGCGGCCTGCGCGCTGGCGCCGCCGAGGTTCCCCTCGGCGCGTGCCGCGCCCCACCACTCGTACACGTGCGGCGTGTTGAGCCAGCCGGTGAGCGTCGGCAGGTCGGCGTCGCCGAGCGGACGGAACGAGATCGCGTCAGCGCTCGTGTCGCGCGAGTTCACGTCGGGGAGGGGGGATTTGAACCCCCGACCGCCTACTCCCAAAGCAGGTGCGCTACCGGGCTGCGCCACTCCCCGTGTGCTGTGCCGCGGCCGGGCCGCGTCCGCCCCCAGCGTAGAAGAGCGGTGACCCGACGGTCAGCCGGCGGGGAGGATGACGGTCTGCAGCTCGGTGTAGGGCGCGATGCCCTCCGGGCCGAGCTCCCGCCCGAGGCCGGACTGCTTGAACCCACCGAACGGGCCGTTGAAGTCGAGGATCATCGACGAGTTGATCGCGACCGTGCCGGTACGGATCCTGGCTGCGACCTCGGCGCCGTGGTCGACGTCCGCGGTCCACACGGACCCGCACAGGCCGTAGTTCGTGTCGTTCGCGATCGAGATCGCGTTCTCCTCGTCCGAGTACGGGATCACCGACAGGACCGGTCCGAAGATCTCCTCGCGGGCGATCTTCATGTCGTTGTCGACGTCGGCGAACACGGTCGGCGTGATGTACCAGCCGGACTCCTGGTCCGTCGGGTCGCCACCGGTCACCGCGCGTGCGCCCGCGGCCTTGCCCGCCTCGAGGAAGCCCTCGACGCGCTTCTGCTGGCGCTCGGCCACGAGCGGGCCGATATGGGTCGTGGGGTCGAGCGGGTCGCCGACGACGAGGGCGCCGACCTTGTCGGCGAGCGCGTCGACCACCTCGTCGTAGCGGGACTGCGGGGCGAGGATGCGCGACTGCGCGCCGCACACCTGTCCGTTGTTCATCAGCCCCGACATGACCATCTCGTTGAGGAGCGTGTCGTCGAGCTGCACGTCGTCGAGCACGATCGCCGCGGACTTGCCGCCGAGCTCGAGGGTGACCCGCTTGAGCTGCTCGCCGCACACGGACGCGATGTGCTTGCCGACCGCGGTGCTGCCGGTGAAGCTCACCTTGTCGATGCCGGGGTGGCGCACGAGGTAGTCGGCGTTCTCCCGGCCCGCGGGCACGATGTTGATCGTGCCCGGCGGCAGGTCGGCCTCGATGACGGCCTCGGCGAAGAGATAGGAGTCGAGCGGCGTCTCCGGCGCGGGCTTCAGGACGATCGGCACACCGGCCGCCATCGCGGGGCCGAGCTTGAGGGCCACGATGAACAGCGGGACGTTCCACGGGATGATGCCGGCAGCCACGCCGACCGGCGCGCGGCGCACCTGGAGGCGTCCGCCGAGCGCGCCCGCGCGCTCGTCCACCCACTCGTAGCCCGGCGTGAGCGCGGCATAGGTGTCGAGCACCATCGTCGAGGAGAAGACCTGGCCCATGATCGACCACGACTTCGGTGAGCCCATCTCGCTCGAGATGAGGTCGGCGATCGCCTCGCTGCGGGCCTGCAGGGCCGCGGAGAGACGGGAGAGTCCGGCGGCGCGCTCCTCGACCGGGATCGGGCCGGCGTCGAAGGCCTTGCGGGCCGCAGCGACGGCCTTGTCGATGTCGGCGGGACCGGCGTCCGGCACCTGGCCGATGACCTCTTCGGTGTGCGGCGAGATCACGTCGATCAGGTCGCCGGTCTCCGGCTTCACCCATTCTCCGCCGATGAACAAGGTCTCGTAGGTCTGCACGGCACCGACTCCCATGGTCGCTTCGCGGCTGGTCGTTCGCAGCACTTCGTCCGTCCTGCACCCTATCCGGGGTCACGCGGGTGCCGCACCGCCGAGCTCGTCGCCGAGAGGGCTGTCGAAGTCGTCCCCGCTCAGGTCCCCGTCGCCGAGCAGCCGCAGCGCGATCGGCGGAAAGACGATGACCGAGAGCAGCCCGGCGGCGACGATCGCCGCGCCCGTGGCCTCGTCGAACACGTCGAGCTCGAGGCCGAGTCGCGCCGCGACGACCACGAACGTGAGCGACGTGGCCTGGAGGAATCCCGCGGCGATCACGCGTCGGGTCGGGAAGTACCGGCGGTAGAACAACGCGGGAACGCCGCGGACCACGAGGAGCGCGAACAGGAACAGCGGGATCAGGAAGAGATGGCCCGGGGAGTGGACGAGCGCGTCCACGTCGAACCGCGCGCCGCTGCTGACGAAGAACACCGGGATCAGGAAGCCGTAGCCGATCGCCTCGACCTTGCGCCGGAACTCGACGTGCACGAGGTGCTCCTCGTGGTCGACGAACCGGAGCAGGGCGCCGGCGACGAACGCGCCGAGGATCGTCTCGATCCCGAGGCCGCTCGCCAGCGCGACGAACAGGACGAGCAGGAGAACCGCGGCGCGCACGCCGAGCTGCGCCGACGTGTCCTCGAGCGCCCGGAGGGTGGACGACACGTGCAGCGAGCGGCCCGCCTCCATCATCCCGAGCCCGATCACCACGACGAGGACCGCGAACGCGACCAGCAGGAAGACGTTCGATCCCAACCCCGGGGTGCCGGACGAGCTCGTCGAGAAGAAGAGCGAGACGAGGAGGATCGTGCCGAACTCGGCGAACGACGACGCGGCCAGGACCGTCTGGCCGAACTCGGTCTCGCTCTCACCCGCGTCGCGGATGACGGGGACGACGAGCCCGAGCGACGTCGATGCCAGCATGATCGCCACGAACAGCGGATTGCGGATGGTCTCGACCGGTTGGAGCGCGAAGGCGACGACCACCGCGATTCCCAACGACGCGAGGAACGCGATCGAGATCGTCCCGATGCGACCACGCAGACGGGCCGGGTCGATCTCCAACCCGGCGAGGAAGAGCAGGAACGCGAGCCCGAGCAGGGAGAGGACGACGACGGGGAGGTCGATGTCGAGCCAGCCGAGCCCCGACGGACCGACGATCACGCCGATGACGATCTCGAGCGCGACCGCGGGCATCCGGACCTTGGGCGCGAGGTTCACGAGGACCGGCGCGAGCAGCGCGACGACCGTGACCACGAGGATCGAGCTGAACGAGATCGACGGGTCGGCGAGCCGGACTGCTCCTATGTCAGGCACCAGTCGAGGCTAGGTCTGCCGGCACCGCCGGGCGCGGAGTCTTCAGCAGGAGCGGAGGGCGCAGCGAGATCGGAGCCGGAGCGCAGGCGGGAGCGGGACGAAGTGCAGAGGAGCAGAGGCGGGAGCGGGCACGAAGTGCGGACGGCGTCGCGACCGGACACGACGCCGGAGCGACGCGCAGAAGCGAAGCCCGCAGCGACCCAGAAAGTAAGGTGATCAGCCCTATGCAGACCACGGTCGAGCACCTGGAAGACAATCGCGTCAAGCTCCACGTCGCCGTCCCGGCGGAGGAGTTCGAGTCCGCGGTCAACGCAGCGTTCCGGAAGCTCGCGAGCGAGGTGAGGATCCCGGGCTTCCGGCCCGGCAAGGCACCGCGCCGGATCCTCGAGGCCCGCTTCGGCTCCGAGGTCGCGCGCGAGCAGGCGCTGAAGGACGGTCTCCCCGGCTTCTACGCGGACGCGGTCATCGCGGAGGACATCGACGCGATCGCCCCGCCCGAGATCGAGATCACTGCCGGCGAGGACGACGGCGACGTCGAGTTCGACGCGGTGGTCGAGGTGCGGCCGGTCGTGAACCTCACCGGCTACGACTCCCTGACCGTCGAGCTCGACTACACCCCACCGGACGACGACGCCGTCGACGCGCAGATCGCCGGCCTGCGCGAGCGCTTCGGTGACCTCGAGGAGTCCACCGACCCTCTCATCGACGGCAACTACGTGGAGATGGACATCAGCGGGTCGGTCGACGGCGAGCCCGTCGACGCGATGACCGCCACGGACTTCCTCTACGAGGTCGGCTCCGACGGGCTCACCCCCGCGCTCGACGAGGCCCTGCGCGCCAAGACCCCGGGCGACATCGTCGAGTTCACCGACGTCCTCCCCGAGCGCTTCGGCGAGCTCGCGGGCCAGGAGGTCGCGTTCCGGGTCCTGGTGAAGGACACCAAGCGCAAGGTGCTCCCTGACCTCACCGACGAGTGGGTCTCCGAGGTCACCGAGTTCGAGACCGTCGAGGCGCTGCGCGACGACAGCCGCGAGCGGATCGCGACGATCGGCAAGCTGCAGGCGCAGATGGCGCTGCGCGACCGGGTGCTCGACGAGCTCGCCGGGCTCGTCCCGGTCGAGGCGCCGGAGGCCCTCGTCCAGCAGGACATGGAGCGCCGTCTCCACGACCTCGTGCACCGGCTCGAGGCACAGGGGATCGACATCCCCGGCTACCTCGCCGCGACCGGCCAGGACCAGGCGACGTTCGTGGAGGGGATCCGCGTGGGATCGACCAAGGCGGTGCTCGCGGATCTCGGCCTGCGCTCGGTGGTCGCCCAGGAGGAGATCGAGGCGACCGACGAGGAGCTGGACGCCGAGATCGAGCGGCTCGCCGAGCGGATGGGCGAGAAGCCCGATCGGGTGCGGCGCGATCTCGGGAAGCGGGGGGTGCTGGAGGCGGTACGCTCTGACATCGCTCGTGGCAAGGCGCTGGAGTTCCTGATCGATCACGCAGCGGTCGTCGATCACGAGGGAGATCCGATCGACCTGACCCTGCCCGACCGGAATGCGGACCCCGATCCCACCGTTGCAAGCGACCCATCCGACGAAGCCGACAGCCCCGACTCCGAACCCCCCGAATCACCGGACCCAGTCCAAGAGGAGCCCCAAGCGTGATCTACAACTCCTTCTACGTTCCCGAGGTCTGGGAGAAGACCCCCTACGGCGGCGAACGCACCACCAGCCTGCTGGGCAAGCTCCTCAAGGAGCGCATCATCCTGCTCGGGACCCCGATCGACGAGCACGTCGCCAACCTGATCATGGCGCAGCTGCTCCACCTCGAGAGCGAGGAGCCCGACAAGGACATCTCGCTGTACATCAACTCCCCGGGTGGCGAGATCACCGGCCTGTTCGCCATCTACGACACGATGAAGTTCATCAAGCCGGCGGTGCAGACGATCTGCATCGGCCAGGCAGCGTCCGCGGCGGCGGTCATCCTCGCCGCCGGCGAGCCGGGCAAGCGCTTCATCCTCCCGCACTCCCGGGTGCTCATCCACCAGCCCCACGGTGGTGCGCAGGGCCAGGCGGTGGACATCCAGATCCAGGCCAAGGAGATCACGCGCATGCGTGAGACCCTCGACGAGATCCTGGCCCACCACACCGGCCAGACCGTCGAGAAGGTCGCCAAGGACACGGACCGGGACTTCATCATGGGTGCGAACGAGGCCAAGGAGTACGGCATCGTCGACGAGGTGATCTCCAACCGGGAGCTGGCGGCCGTGCCGGTGCCCGCAGGTGTCAGCTAGCGGCTGAACGGCTCCAGGGGGAGGGGACGTGGCGAAGTTCGGAGACGGGGGCGACCTGCTCAAGTGCTCGTTCTGCGGGAAGAGCCAGAAGCAGGTCAAGAAGCTCATCGCCGGACCGGGCGTGTACATCTGCGACGAGTGCATCGACCTCTGCAACGAGATCATCGAGGAAGAGCTCTCGCAGAGCACCGAGGTGCGCTTCGACGACCTGCCCAAGCCGCGCGAGATCTACGAGTACCTGAACGACTACGTCATCGGGCAGGAGCAGGCGAAGAAGATCCTGTCCGTCGCCGTGTACAACCACTACAAGCGCGTGCAGGCCGGCGCGTACGGCGACCCCGACGTCGAGCTGCAGAAGTCCAACATCCTGCTGATCGGACCCACCGGCTGCGGCAAGACGCTCCTCGCGCAGACGCTCGCCCGGCTGCTGCGCGTCCCGTTCGCCATCGCGGACGCGACCGCGCTCACCGAGGCGGGCTACGTCGGCGAGGACGTCGAGAACATCCTCCTCAAGCTGATCCAGTCGGCCGACTACGACGTGAAGAAGGCCGAGACCGGGATCATCTACATCGACGAGATCGACAAGATCGCCCGCAAGGCCGAGAACCCGTCGATCACCCGAGACGTCTCCGGTGAAGGCGTGCAGCAGGCGCTCCTGAAGATCCTCGAGGGGACCACGGCGTCGGTACCCCCTCAGGGTGGGCGCAAGCACCCCCACCAGGAGTTCATCCAGATCGACACGACGAACATCCTCTTCATCTGCGGCGGGGCGTTCGCCGGTGTCGACAAGATCATCGAGCGCCGCCAGGGCAACAAGGGCATCGGCTTCCGGGCCGACGTCCGCACCTCGGACGAGCGCGACGTCGGCGCCATCCTCAGCGGGGTCATGCCCGAGGACCTCCTGAAGTTCGGGCTCATCCCCGAGTTCGTCGGCCGGCTCCCCGTCATCGGCGCGGTGCACAGCCTCGACCGCGATGCGCTGATGCGCATCCTGACCGTCCCGAAGAACGCGCTGCTGCGCCAGTTCCAGAAGTTCTTCCAGTTCGACGACGTCGACCTCCACTTCACGGACGACGCCCTCGAGGCGGTGGCGGATCAGGCGCTCGCACGCGGCACCGGCGCACGCGGCCTCCGGGCGATCCTCGAAGAGGTGCTGCTCGAGGTGATGTACGACCTGCCGAGCCGCTCGGACGTGACGCAGTGCGTCGTCGACCGCTCGGTCGTCGTGGACCGGGTCACCCCGACGCTCGTCACCGGCGACGACGAGGAACGCCGCACCGCCTGACCCATCCGTTCTCGGCACGCTCGACCACACCTGATGTGGTTCAACGTGCCGAGAAGCAGAGCGCGGCGGGACGGTTCCGTAGACTGCCGCGGATGGAGATCCCCGAGAAGCCGAGTCTCGACGGGCTCGAGGCGAAGTGGTCGGCGCGTTGGGACGACGACGCCGTCTACCGGTTCGACCGGAGCAAGGCGCGCGGGGAGATCTACGCGATCGACACGCCGCCACCGACGGTCAGCGGATCGCTCCACATGGGCTCGGTGTTCGGATACGCCCAGACCGACACGATCGCCCGGTACCGCCGCATGCGCGGCGACGAGGTCTTCTACCCGATGGGCTGGGACGACAACGGGTTGGCGACCGAGCGCCGGGTGCAGAACTTCTACGGCGTGCGTTGCGACCCGTCGCTCCCGTACGACCCCGAGCTGGTCCCGCCCGAGAAGCCCGGGAAGCAGGCGGTCCCGATCAGTCGGCAGAACTTCGTGGAGCTCTGCGACCAGCTCGTGGTCGAGGACGAGCAGAAGTTCGAGGAGCTCTGGCGGTGCCTCGGGCTCTCGGTCGACTGGGCGATGACCTACACGACGATCGGGGAGCGCTCCCGGCGGGCGTCCCAGCGGGCGTTCCTCCGCAACCTCGCTCGAGGCGAGGCGTACCAGGCCGAGGCGCCGACCTTGTGGGACGTCGACGACCGCACCGCGGTCGCGCAGGCCGAGCTCGAGGACCGCGAGCTCGCGGGTGCGTACCGCGGGGTCGCGTTCCACGGGATCGCGGGCGCGGACGACATCGTGATCGAGACGACCCGCCCCGAGCTCATCCCCGCGTGCGTCGCGCTCGTCGCGCACCCGGACGACGAGCGCTACCGGTCGCGGTTCGGCCGCGAGGTGTTGACGCCGCTGTTCGGCGTCACCGTCCCGGTGCTGTCCCACACGCTCGCCGATCCCGAGAAGGGCTCGGGCATCGCGATGATCTGCACCTTCGGCGACACGACCGACGTGGTGTGGTGGCGGGAGCTGCAGCTGCCCACGCGCAACGTCATGGGCCGCGACGGGCGCCTGGTCGCCGACCCCCCGGACTGGGGCCCGGCCGGCCCCGAGGCCGCGGCGCGCTACGCGGAGCTCGCGGGCAAGACCGCGAAGCAGGCGCAGGCGCGGATCGTCGAGCTGCTCGAGGAGTCCGGCGAGCTGGTGGGTGATCCGAAGCCGATCACGCACCCGGTGAAGTTCTACGAGCGCGGCTCGCGCCCGCTCGAGATCGTCACGTCGCGCCAGTGGTACTTCCGAAATGGGGGTCGTGAGCCGGAACTGCGCGACGCGTTCCTCGCCCGGGGCCGCGAGCTGTATTGGCACCCGCCGCACATGCGTCAGCGGTACGAGTCGTGGGTCGAGGGGCTGAACACGGACTGGCTCATCAGCCGCCAGCGCTTCTTCGGCGTGCCCTTCCCGGTCTGGTACCGGCTGCGGCCCGACGGGGAGGTCGACTACGACGCGCCCCTGCTCCCCGCGGAGGACCAGCTGCCGGTCGACCCGTCGAGCGACGCGCCCTCCGGGTTCCGCGCCGACCAGCGGGGCGAGCCGGGCGGCTTCATCGGCGACCCGGACGTCATGGACACCTGGGCCACCTCCTCCCTGACCCCCCAGATCGCCACCGGCTGGGGTGACGACGACGACCTGTTCGCCCGGACGTTCCCCATGGACCTGCGCCCCCAGGGGCCCGAGATCATCCGCACGTGGCTCTTCGACACCGTCGTGCGCGCCCACTTCGAGCACGGCTCGCTGCCCTGGCGCGACACCACGATCAACGGGTGGATCCTCGACCCGGACCGGAAGAAGATGAGCAAGAGCAAGGGCAACGTGGTGACGCCCATGCCCCTGCTCGAGCAGCACGGCGCCGACGCGGTGCGGTACTGGGCGGCCAACGGCCGTCCCGGCACCGACACCGCGGTGGACGAGGGGCAGATGAAGGTGGGCCGGCGCCTCGCGATCAAGCTGCTCAACGCGTCGAAGTTCGCGCTCGGCGTCATCGGCGACGCGGCGACCGACGCGCCGGTGACCGAGCCACTCGACCGGTCGATGCTCGCCGCGCTCGGCGAGCTCGTGCGTGATGTGACCTCCGCGTTCGAGGAGTACGACTACGCCCGCGCGCTCGAGCGGACCGAGCGATTCTTCTGGGGCTTCTGCGACGACTACCTCGAGCTCGTGAAGCAGCGCGCGTACGGCTCGTCCGGCGAGAGCGGGGCCGGCTCCGCGCGGGCCGCGCTCGCGATCGCACTTGCGGTGCTGCAGCGGCTGTTCGCACCGTTCCTCTGCTATGTGACCGAGGAGGTGTGGTCGTGGTGGCAGGAGGGCTCGGTGCACCACCAGCTTTGGCCGCAACCCGCCGAGGCGGATGCACACGCCGCCGGTGCCGACGCGCTGGACTACGTCGTCGCGGCCGAGGTGCTCGGCGCGGTGCGCAAGGTGAAGTCCGAGGCGCGTCGCTCGATGCGCGCCGAGGTCACGCAGGTCAAGGTCACCGACACCACGGAGCGCCTGGAGGCCTTCGCCCGCGTCGAGGCGGACGTGCGCGGCGCGGGGACGATCGCCGAGCTCGACACCGCCGCGAGTGACGTGTTCGCGGTCGCGGTCGAGCTGGCCGACGAGCCTGCGGCGTAGCGCGGGTCCCGCATGGGCGCATCGAAGTCGTGAACATCACCGAGGCACTCGCCTGGCTGACCGCGCACGTCAACCTCGAGACCGGCGTGGGCGCGCCGTCGGGCGTCGACCGTCGCAAGACCGCCCCCACCCTTGAGCGGATCCGCGCCCTCACCGACCTGCTCGGGTCGCCGCAGCTGGAGTTCCCCGCGGTCCATCTGACCGGGACGAACGGGAAGACGTCGGCGACGCGCATGGTCGCGGCCCTGCTCGACGCGGTCGGGCTCTCGACCGGCTCGTACACCAGCCCCGACCTCACCCGGGTCCACGAGCGGATGGCGCTGCGAGGGGTGCCGATCAGCGACGAGGACCTCGCCGCCGCCCTGAGCCGGGTGGCGCTGGTGGAGGACTTCGTGCCGGAGCGGCCGAGCTACTTCGAGATCCTGACCGCGGCGGCCTTCGACTGGTTCGCCGTGGAGGCGGTGGAGGTCGCGGTGGTCGAGGTGGGGGTGGGCGGGACCTGGGACGCGACGAGCATCGTCGAGGCGCCGGTCGCGGTGATCACCAACGTGAGCGTCGACCACGTCGAGTACCTCGGGGGCACCGTCGCCGAGATCGCGAGCGAGAAGGCCGGGATCATCGAGCGCGGGGCCCGGCTCGTGCTGGGCGAGACGGATCCGGACCTGGTCGAGATCTTCGCCGGTCGACTGCCGTCGGAGATCCTGCTGCGGGACCGGGACTTCTCGGTCCGGTCGCAGCGCCTCGCGCACGGCGGGCGCGTCCTCGACCTCGTGACCCCGACCGGGCCGTACGAGGAGCTCTACCTGCCGCTGCACGGCGCGCACCAAGCCGACAACGCGGTGCTCGCGCTCACCGCCGCCGAGTGCTTCATCGGCGAACGCATCGCGCCGGACGTCGTGGCGGACGCGTTCGCCGGCATCCGCTCACCCGGCCGGCTCGAGGTCGTCGGGCGACAGCCACTCCTGCTGCTCGACGGCGCGCACAACGTCGCGGGCGCGCGTGCACTGCTCGCGGCCCTCGACGAGGAGTTCGCGGCAGGGCCGCGGACGCTCGTCGTGGGTCTGCTCCGTGAGAAGGAGCCGCACGAGATGCTCGAGGCGCTCGGCGTCGCGGATGCCCGGCGCGTCGTCTGCACGCGCGCGCCGAGCCCCCGTGCGCTCGACCCGATGGAGCTGGCGAACGCGGCGATGGACCTCGGGATCGACACCGAGCAGATCGACGTCATCGACTCGGTCCCCGACGCGGTTGCCCGCGCCCTGGAGGTGACGCCGGCGGACGGCGAGGTGATCGTCACCGGGTCGCTCTACACGGTCGGTGCCGCCCGTTCGGTCCTGGTGCCGGACGCCTGAGCCCGGTTCCCCACGCGGCCCGAGGCGCGGGTAGCGTGCCCGGCTCATGAGTGAAGCGGAACGCATCAACGGTCCGGCTCCCGCACCCAGCGGCACGGGGCCGAGCGGCCCGGCGTCAGCCGAGAGCGGGAAGCATGAGTGACCGGACCCTTGTTCTCTGCAAGCCGGACGCGGTCGAGCGCAGGCTCGTCGGCGAGATCATCCGGCGGATCGAAGCCAAGAGCCTCACGATCGTCGCGCTCCAGCTGCGTACGCTGGAGGTCGACGTCGCCCGGGTGCACTACGGGGAGCACGACGGCAAGCCGTTCTTCGACAGCCTGGTCGAGTTCATCACCCGGAGCCCCCTGGTCGCGATGGTGGTGGAGGGTCCCGACGCCCAGCCGGTCGTCCGCACGCTCATGGGTGCGACGAATCCGCGTGACGCCGCGCCCGGCACGATCCGGGGCGACCTCGCGATCGAGCTCACCGAGAACCTGATCCACGGCTCCGATTCACCCGAATCCGCGGCCCGGGAGATCGAGCTCTTCTTCCCCGGCCTGTCCTGACGTCCCGCCGCCGGCCACCCGGCGTGTCCGACGGTCCGCGCGGGACGCCCGCCGGGCTGGATCATGGTCCGGACAGCCCGTACGCTTGTCCCCTCCGGCCCGCCCCGGGAGGCTTCCCCGTGTCCGAACCCTGGTACTCGTCGATCGTCGGCCGCGACATGGCGGTCGACCTCGGCACGGCGAACACGTTGGTCTACGTGCGCGGGCGCGGGATCGTGCTGAACGAGCCCTCGGTGGTCGCGATCAACGTGAAGGACGGCCGCCCGCTCGCGGTCGGCGCCGAGGCCAAGCGGATGATCGGGCGCACCCCCGGACACATCCAGGCGATCCGTCCGCTGAAGGACGGGGTCATCGCCGACTTCGACATCTGCGAGAAGATGCTCCGCTACTTCATCCAGAAGGTGCACTCCCGGCGTTGGGCCAAGCCCCGCATGGTGATCTGCGTACCGTCGGGCATCACCGGGGTGGAGCAGCGGGCCGTGCAGGAGGCCGCGGAGTACGCGGGGGCGCGCAAGCCCGCGTACATCATCGAGGAGCCGATGGCGGCCGCGATCGGTGCGGGGCTGCCGGTGCACGAGCCCGCGGGCAACATGGTCGTGGACATCGGCGGCGGGACGACCGAGGTCGCGGTCATCTCGCTCGGGGGCATCGTCGCGAGCGAGTCGATCCGCATCGCGGGCGACGAGCTCGACGAAGCAATCATCACCTACGTCAAGAAGGAGTACTCGCTCGCGCTGGGCGAGCGCACCGCGGAAGAGATCAAGTGCGCGCTCGCGAGCGCGTACCCGCTGGAGGAAGAGCTCTACGCCGAGATCCGGGGCCGCGACCTCGTCACCGGACTGCCGAAGACGATCGTCGTGTCGACCGAGGAGATCCGCGAGGCAGTGGAAGAGCCGGTGTCCGCGATCGTGGACGCGGTGAAGGTGACGCTCGACAAGACGCCGCCCGAGCTCGCGGCGGACATCATGGAGAAGGGCATCGTCCTCACCGGTGGTGGTGCGTTGCTGCACGGTCTCGACCACCGACTCCATTCCGAGACCGGCATGCCGATCGTCGTGGCGCCGAACCCGCTGTACTCCGTGGTCATCGGCTCGGGTCAGTGCCTCGAGGAGTTCGACGCACTCAAGCAGGTGCTCATGTCCTCGCAGCGGGGCTGACGGACCCGAGAGCGAGCCCCTGACAATGGCGGTTTACCGACGCACCAGCCGCCGGCGTTCCGTGCTGATCCTCCTGGTCCTGACCTCGATCACCCTGATCACGATCGATGCCCGGAGCAACGGTGGGGGGGTCACCCGCACGGTGCGTGACGCGGCTCGCGACACCATGGCCCCGGTCCAGTCGGCGGTCGACGACGTGCTGTCGCCGGTGGCCGACTGGTTCGACGGCGTCGCCCAGAGCGGGAACCTGAAGGACGAGAACCGCACCCTGCGGCGCGAGCTGGCGCAGGCGCGCGGGGAGGCGGCGCAGTCGCGCGCCGTGCGGCGCGAGAACGAGGAGCTGCGGAAGCTCGCGCAGCTGCCGCTGACCCAGAGCCTGCCGGGGGTCGACGCGCAGGTCATCGCGGGGTCGCCGGGGAACTTCGAATCGACCGTGACGCTCGACCGCGGCAGTGACGTGGGGATCGCGACCGGGATGCCCGTGGTGACCGGCGACGGGCTCGTGGGTCGCGTCGTCCAGGCGTCGCGCAAGCGCGCGACGGTCCTCCTGCTCACCGACCCGAACTCCGGCGTCGCGGTCCGGCTGGAGAAGAGCGGCGGGACCGGGGTTGCGAGCGGTCGCGCGGGCAGCAAACTGCTCGGCCTGGACTTCGTGAATCCCACGTTCAAGGTGACGAAGAACGAGCTCGTGTCGACGGCCGACAGCAGTGTCTACCCGCCGAACATCCCGGTCGGACGGGTCGCGTCGGTACGTACCTCGCCGGGCGCGATCGAGCAGACGATCCTGGTGCAGCCGCTCGCCGACATCGCACGGTCGTCGGTCGTGCGGGTCCTGAAGTACCGCGGTGCACCAGGGTGATCCGCGTCGGCCGGCTGGCCCTGCTCCTCGTGGCGATCGTGCTCGTGCAGACGACGATCCTCCCGTACCTGCGCGTCGCCGGCGTCGTCACCGACCTGGGGCTCGTCGCGACGGTCGCGGTCGCGTACCGCGAGGGGCCGGAGGCAGGCGCGATCTTCGGCTTTGCCGCGGGCCTGAGCATGGACCTGTTCCTGCAGACCCCCCTCGGCCTCTCGGCGCTCGCGTACGCGCTCACCGGGTACCTGATCGGGATCCTCCAGGGCGGGCTCCTCCGGAACGCCTGGTGGACCGCGCCGGCGCTCGGAGCGATCGGCGGGATCCTCGGAGGCCTGCTCTTCGTGAGCATCGGTGCGCTGGTCGGCCAGGAGCAGCTGTTCGCGCTCCGATCGGTGCGGATCGTGCTCCTGGCCTCGGTCTACGACGCCATCGTCGCCCCGATCGTGTTCCCAATTGTGACGTTTGTCGTCGGGACCGAGAGCCCGCGTACCGTCGGCGAGGCCAGCAGGCCAGGATGGTGAGCGTCATGGCGTCCCCGACCTCCGTGGGGCCGGCGGAGACCCTCCCCAGATCGGGACCACGGTGAACGACAGTCGCGTCCGGATGAGCATCGTCGGGGTCATCGTCCTCGCGTTGTTCGGCGCGCTCTTCGCCCGGCTCTGGTACCTGCAGGTCGCCGCGAGCAGCCAGTACGCCGCGGCGGCCTCCAGCAACTCCGTGCGGGTGGTCAACGAGCCGCCCATCCGTGGCCGCATCCTGGACGCCACGGGCCGCCCGCTCGTCGACAACCGGATCGCGAACGTCATCACGATCGACCGCAACATCTCGACCGCGAAGCGGACGATGGTCGTCAACCGACTTGCCGAGCTGCTGAGCGTGCCGGCCGCCGAGCTGCGCAAGAAGCTGGACGACCCGCGCGTCTCGCCCTACACGCCGGTGCCGGTCGCCTCGGACGTCCCGTACTCGGTGCTCGCGTACGTGAGCGAGCACCGCGAGGACTTCCCCGGGGTGAAGGCCGAGCCGGTCGCGGTGCGCAACTACGCGGACGGCCAGGTCGCCGCGCACGTCCTCGGCTACGTGGGCGAGATCAACGCGCAGGAGCTGAAGGCTCAGACGAAGTCCGCGCACTACGAGCTCGGCGACACGATCGGGAAAGCGGGCGTCGAGCTCACGTACGAGTCCGACCTCCGGGGCAAGGCCGGCACCGACCGGGTCGAGGTCGACAGCACCGGCCGTGTGCTCCGGACGCTCTCGAGCACCAAGCCGAAGCCCGGTCACGACGTGAAGCTCACGATCGACCTCGACAAGCAGAAGCTGGTCGAGGACTCGCTCAACCAGGGGCTCGCGGCGGCACAGACGACACAGGACAAGAGCGACAAGAAGAAGTTCACCAAGCTCGCCGCGCCGGCCGGATCGGTCGTGGTGCTCGACGCGACGGACGGGTCGGTCGTCGCGATGGCGTCCAACCCGACGTACGACCCCAACCAGTTCGTCAACGGCATCCCGACGTCGACGTGGACCACGTTCAACGACCCGAACAGCCGCTACCCGCTGGTCGACCGGGCGGTCGCGGGCCAGTACGCGCCGGGCTCGACGTTCAAGCTCGTCACGTCGATCGCGGGGCTCCAGAGTGGCGACATCAGCCCGACGAAGACGATCGAGGACAAGGGCCGGTACGCGTACCCGACGGACCCCGGGCGCTTCTTCAACAACGACAACGGTGCGCGGTACGGACGGGTCGACCTGCCCAAGGCGCTCACGGTGTCGAGCGACGTGTACTTCTACACGATCGGTGGCGACCTCTACTACCGGCAACGCCACGCGATTCCCGGCGGCGACGCGCTGCAGCAGACCGCGCGCCAGTTCGGCTTCGGCAGGGCGACCGGCATCGCGCTCCCGAACGAGGCGAGCGGCCGCGTCCCCGACGCCGCGTGGAAGAAGAAGATCCACGAGGCGAACCCGGCCGCGTTCCCGTACGCGGACTGGCTGCCGGGCGACAACATCCTCTCGGCCGTCGGCCAGGGGGACATGCTCGTCACGCCGCTGCAGCTCGCGAACGCCTACGCCACCTTCGCGGACGGCGGCACCGTCCACCAGCCGAGGATCGCGTCCGAGGTGCTGGACGCGCGCGGCAAGAAGGTCCGCGACCTGCCGGCGATCTCGACGGGTCAGGTGCCCGTGCCCGCGCGTGACGCGATGCTCGCGGGCTTCACCGGCGTGGCCGAGGCAAAGGGCGGCACCGCGGTCAACGTCTTCCAGGGCTTCCCGCCCGGGATGGTCGCGGGCAAGACCGGCACCGCCCAGGTGCAGGGCAAGCAACCCACCTCGCTCTTCGTGGGCATGACCCCGGCCGCCGCGCCGCGCTACATCGTCCTCGCGGTCGTCGAGGAGGGTGGCTACGGCGCCGAGACCGCGGCGCCGATCGTGCGGCGCATCATGCAGGGCCTCAACAACCTGCCGCTGACCGACGTCGCCACCCTGCCCCCGGCGGACGGCAACTAGTGGCGGCGGTCCTCACCGATCGGCGGGCGCGGCTCCAGACGTCGCCGCTGCGCCATCTCGATCTCGCGCTGGTGACCGCGCCGATCCTCATCTCGGGGCTCGGTCTGCTCATGATCTACTCGGCGACCCACACGAAGCTGGAGCAGGCCGGCGACGATCCGCTGAGCTTCGTGAAGAAGCAGGCCATCGCGATCGTCATCGGGATCGCCGCCATGGCGATCATGACCGTCATCGACTACCGGCGACTGCGCGAGCTCGCGTTGTTCGGGTACGCCGGGACCATCATCCTCCTGGTGGCGGTGCTCGGCATCGGTGTGCAGGTGAAGGGCGCGCAGGCCCGCTTCGACGTCGGTCCGTTCCAGCTCCAGCCCGGGGAGCTGGCCAAGCTGTTCGTGATCCTGGTGCTCGCGGGCTACCTCGCGATGCACCGCGGCGACCTCGACATCCGACGGCTCGTCGTCGCGCTGATCATCGCCGGGGTCCCGATGGGCCTCATCATGCTCCAGCCCGACCTCGGGACCGATCTGGTGCTGATGTTCATCGTGCTCACGATGCTCACGGTCGCCGGGGCGCGGGGCCGCCACATCGTCATCCTGCTGCTGCTCGCGGCGACGGTCGCGATCGCGGCGGTCAACCTGGGTGTCCTGAAGGACTACCAGATCGAGCGCCTGACGTCGTTCGCCAACGAGGGCAAGGACGCCGAGCGCTCCGGCTACAACCAGACCCAGTCGAAGAACGCGATCGGCAACGGCGGCTTCGACGGTCAGGGGCTGTTCGAGGGCACCCAGACCACCGGCGCGTACGTGCCCGAGCAGCACACCGACTTCATCTTCACCGTCGTGGGCGAGGAGCTCGGCTTCGTGGGCGGCGCCACGCTGCTGGCCCTGTTCGCGCTGATCGTCTGGCGCACCTGGCGAGCCGCCCGGCTCGCCAACGACCTCTTCGGCACGCTGTGCTGCATGGGCGTCCTGGCGATGCTCGTGTTCCAGGTGTTCGAGAACGTCGGGATGACGATGGGGATCATGCCGATCACCGGCATCCCCCTGCCCTGGATGAGCTACGGCGGCTCGTCGGTCATCGTCTCGTTCGCCTGCGTCGGCCTCGTCGCCAACATCCACATGAGAAGGTTCACGTAGCGCACATCTGGAGGAGTGGGAGCGGAGGCCGGAGCCGGTCACGGAGGCGGAGTGACGGCGCGAGCGGGCACGAAGTGCGAGCCCGGAACGACCCGAAGTGGGCGCAGGCCGGAGTGACCCGAAGGGATGCCGGGGGGCCTGAGTAGACTGCGGGGAGATGTCCAACCTGTGGCCGCGGATCGAACCGCTCCTGGCCAGGGTCGAGAAGCCCGCTCGGTACATCGGGATGGAGCGGGGGAGCCAACAGCCGGTGCACCGGCCCGATGCGGTCGCCTGGCTCCTCGTCTATCCCGACACCTACGAGATCGGCCTGCCCAACCAGGGGCTCCAGATCCTCTACGAGATCCTCAACGAACGCCGCGACGCCGTCGCCGAGCGCTCCTACGCGCCCTGGCTCGACCTCGAGAGCGAGATGCGCGGCGCCCGGGTCCCGTTCTTCTCGGTCGACACCCACCGCCCCGCCGCGGACTTCGACATCCTCGCCTTCAACCTGTCGGCCGAGCTCGTCTACACGAACCTCCTCAACTGCCTCGACCTCGCCGGCGTCCCGGTCCGGGCCGAGGCGCGCGCCGATTCGGACCCCCTCGTCCTCGCCGGAGGCCACTGCGCCTTCAACCCCGAGCCCCTCGCCGACTTCGTCGATGCGTTCGTGATCGGCGACGGCGAGGAGCCGGTCGGCGAGATCACCGAGGTCGTCAACGCGTGGAAGCGCGCAGGACGGGTCGGTGGCCGCGAGGCGGTGCTCCACGACCTCGCGACGATCACCGGCGTCTACGTGCCCTCGATGTACGACGTGGAGTACGACGGCGCGTGGATCCGGTCCGTCACGCCGCGCTACGCCGATGTTCCCGCGGTGGTCGACAAGCGCACGGTCGCGGACCTCGCGGACTGGCCCTACCCGAAGCAGCAGCTCGTCCCGCTGATCGAGGTGGTGCACGATCGTCTGAACGTCGAGATCTTCCGCGGATGCACCCGTGGGTGCCGGTTCTGCCAGGCCGGCATGATCACGCGCCCGGTGCGCGAACGACCCGCGGACCAGGTCCGGACGATGGTGGAGACCGGCCTCCAGCGCACCGGATACGACGAGGTCGCGCTCACGTCCCTGTCGAGCGCCGACTACTCGGGGATCGACACGCTCGTCGGCGACCTCATCAACGAGCAGAGCGGGTGCGGCAACGTCGGGCTCTCGCTCCCGTCGCTGCGGGTGGACGCGTTCACCGTCGGCGTCGCGAGCCAGATCCAGAAGGTCCGCCGCACCGGCCTCACGTTCGCGCCCGAGGGCGGCTCGTGGCGGATCCGCCAGGTGATCAACAAGCTGATCACCGAGGAGGACCTCTACACCGCCGTCGATGCCGCGTACTCGCAGGGGTGGCGGCGGGTGAAGCTCTACTTCCTCGTCGGCCTCCCCACGGAGATGGACGAGGACACGCTGGGGATCGCCGAGCTGGCCCGTCAGGTCGTCAAGGTCGGCAGGAAGCACACCAAGCAGGCGAGCGCGACGGTCTCCGTCGGCGGATTCGTCCCGAAGCCGCACACGCCGTTCCAGTGGTTCGGGCAGAACGGCTCGCAGGAGCTCCGGCGCAAGATCTGGCTGCTGCGCGACGACCTGAAGCGCACGGGCGCGCAGGTGAAGTGGCACGACCCCGACGCGACCTTCGCGGAGGGGCTGGCGTCACGGGGCGACCGACGGATCGGCCGGGTCATCGAGCGGGTGTGGCGCGACGGCGGGACGTTCCAGGAGTGGAGCGAGCACTTCCGTCTCGACCGCTGGACCGACGCGATGGCGGCCGAGGGTCTCGACCCCGACTGGTACGTCACGCGCCACCGCACGCAGGACGAGATCCTGCCGTGGGATCACATCGCCGCGGGCCTGCACAAGGACTTCCTCTGGCAGGACTGGCAGGCGGCACTCGCCGAGCACGGCCTCCCCGATTGCCGGTGGACGCCGTGCTACGACTGCGGGGTGTGCACCGACTACGCCATCGAGCACATCGTCGCGTCGCCCATCCCGCCCGCCGGCGGCAGCCAGGGCACCGGGCAGGACCTCTCCGCGGGCGACGCGGTACCTGTCGCGCTGCTCGGGGCCCGAGGCGCGGGAGCGCAGGCGGGAGCGACCCAGTGAGGGGCGACCACGGGTTTCCGGTCCGGATGCGGTACTCGAAGCGCGGCAAGGTGCGCTTCGTGGGCCACCGCGACGTGGCCCGGGGCTTCGAGCGGGCGTTCCGGATCGTCGGGCTCCCGCTCGCGTTCACACTGGGCTTCTCGCCCCGGCCCAAGGTCAGCTTCGGGCTGGCCCTGTCGGTCGGCCACGAGTCCGACGCCGAGTTCCTGGACGTCGAGCTGAGCGAGCCGATCGAGCTCGACGGCCTTCCGAAGGTGCTGACCGGAGCCCTGCCGGAGGGCATCGTGGTCACCGGGGTCGCCGCGCTGGCGGACCGGGCCCCCGCGTTGCAGGAGGCCGTGACTGCGGTCGAGTGGCAGATCGAGGTGACGGCGCCCGATGGTGACGCGCCGGCACCGCTCGTCGTGGCGCGTCTCGCGGCCGCGACGATGGCAGCACCGTCCGTGCGCGTGCTCCGCACGCGCAAGGGCCGCGAGACGGAGGCGGACATCCGACCCGCGTTGCGACGGATCGACGTGCTCGGAGCTTCCGAGCACGGTGTCCTCCTCGAGGTCGAGGTGTCGACGCAGCCGGTGGGCGTCCGGGCCGGCGAGGTGCTCGCCGCGCTGGGCGACGAGCTGGCCGAGCGTCGGGTCCTGCGGACCGGGCAATGGATCGAGCGCGGTGGCGCGCGGCTGGAGCCGCTTGCTGCCGACCCGCGCCGCGCCGTCGAGGCGCGCGCGTCATGAGAGAAGGAACCGATGTCCGACGAGACGATGGCAGAGGCCGGGCGGACCCCCGAGCCCGACGACCACACGGCAGCGGAGCGTGCGCCACGCGCTGAGCCGGAGCCGCTGACCACGGCCACGACGACCACCCCGGGATCCGCCACCGCGGCCGACGCCGCCGACGGTGACGCGACCGGCGCGACCGGCGCGACCGGCGAGGGCGGCGAGGGCGGCGAGGGCGCGCCGGCGCTCGGTCCCGACGGCCTGCCGCGCAAGCGTCGTCGCCGCGGCTCGCGTGGAGGGCGCGGCCGGAGCCCGGCCGGTGCCGGTGGGGGAGAGGGCGCGGGGTCCGGGACGCGAGCGGTCGCGTCCGACCCGGCCGACGCATCCGACCCGCGGGACCAGCGCCGCGGCCACGACGAGAACGCGGCCGCCGACCGGGGCCTGACCACCGACGACCTCGCCGAGACCGCGCTCGAGGATGCGGGCCTCCGGTCGCCGCGGGTGGGTGAGACGCGCCCGGTCCCGAAGGTCGCGCCACCGCGGCCCCGGATCGGCGACTCGCGCCCTGCCGCGCCCGTGGCCGACGCGGCCGGGGCGGGCAACGGCGCCGGGGAGTCCGACCGCGAGGGCGGCAACGACCGCCGCGGTGCGCCGAAGAAGCGCCGCCGGCGGGGCGGCAAGGGCCGCAGCCGGGGCGGGACCGGAACCGGAACCGGGGCCCGGCCCGTGTCCACCGGCGGCCGTGACCATGACGTGGTGACCGCCGAGGTCTCGGCCGACGACGGCTTCGCGCTCGAGGACCTCGACGACGAGACGTTGGCCCGCCGTCGCGGGCGCACCCGCAAGGGCCGTCCCACAGGTCGCTACCAGATGGTCGTGCACGTCGACGAGAACGGCGTGATCCAGATGGCCGTGCTCGAAGGGCGCGTGCTCGCCGAGCACTACGTCAGCCGGACCGAGGACGACGACACGTCGATCGACGGCAACATCTACCTGGGCAAGGTCCAGAACGTGCTGCCCGGCATGGAGGCCGCGTTCGTCGACATCGGGACGCCGAAGAACGGCGTCCTCTACCGGGGGGACGTGCAGTTCGACGAGTCCGAGGTCGACGAGGCCCAGCCCAAGATCGAACGGCTGTTGAAGAACGGTCAGGCGGTCCTCGTGCAGGTGACGAAGAACCCGATCGGGGCCAAGGGTGCCCGGCTCACGCAGGAGGTCAGCCTCGCCGGGCGCTTCGTGGTGATGGTGCCCAACCAGCCCGCGACCTACGGCATCTCGAAGCGCCTGCCCGACGACGAACGCCGGCGTCTGCGCAAGGTGCTCGAGGGCATCCGGCCCGAGAATGCCGGCCTGATCGTGCGGACCGCGGCCGAGGGTGCGACCCCCGAGGAGCTCGAGCGCGACCTGGCCCGGCTCCAGGACCAGTGGAAGCAGATCTCGAGCCTCGTCGAGCGCGGGAAGCCGGCCAAGCTGCTGTACCAGGAGCCGCCGCTCGTCGTGCGGGTCATCCGGGAGGAGTTCACCAAGGAGTACCGCTCGATCGTCATCGACGACCGGGCGCTCTACGAGGACGTGAAGTCCTACGTCGAGGCGATCGCGCCGGAGCTCGCCGAGCGCGTCGAGCTGTACGACGACCCGGATCTCCCGATCTTCGAGCGGTTCCACGTGCACGAGCAGCTGCACAAGGCCTTGGACCGGAAGGTCTGGCTGCAGTCGGGCGGCTCCCTCATCATCGAGCGCACCGAGGCCCTGACCGTCATCGACGTCAACACGGGCAAGAACGTCGGGAGGTCGAACCTCGAGGAGACCGTCTTCATCAACAACCTGGAGGCGGCCGACGAGGTCGCCCGGCAGCTGCGGCTCCGGGACATCGGCGGGATCATCGTCATCGACTTCATCGACATGGAGATCCGCAAGAACCGGGACGAGGTGATCAAGGCGTTCCGGGAGGCCCTGGCCCGGGACAAGACCCGCACCCAGGTGTTCGACATCTCCGAGCTGGGCCTCGTGGAGATGACCCGGAAGCGGATATCCGAAGGGCTGGTCGAGGCGTTCTCCGAGACCTGCACCGTTTGTGGGGGCCGGGGATTCCTCGTCGACGAGTCGATGCTGTAAAGTTTCCGGGTTCCCCCGCGAGTTCTGAGGACTTCACGCGCCATGTACGCAGTGATCGCCACCGGCGGCAAGCAATACAAGGTCGAGTCGGGCCAGGTGCTCGACGTCGAGCGTCTCGGCGCCGAGGTCGGCGAGGTCGAGCTCCGGCCGGTCCTGGTCGTGGACGGCGCCTCGGTGCTCGCGACGCCGAGCCAGCTCGGGAGCGCCACCGTGAAGGCCAAGGTCGTGGGCGAGAGCAAGGGCCCCAAGATCGACGGTTTCACCTACAAGCCGAAGTCGAACAACCGGCGTCGCTGGGGTCACCGTCAGAAGTACACCACCATCGAGATCACCGCGATCACGAAGGGCTGACGTCACATGTCGAAGAAGAAGGGCGCAGCCTCCTCCCGCAACGGTCGCGACTCGAACGCGCAGCGCCTCGGGATCAAGGTCTCCAGCGGCACGACGGTGAGCGCGGGCACCATCATCGTGCGCCAGCGCGGCACCCGCTTCCACCCGGGCGAGAACGTCGGCCTGGGCAAGGACGACACGCTGTTCGCCCGCGCCGACGGCACGGTGCAGTTCGGGTTCCGCAAGGGCCGCAAGCTCGTGGACGTGCAGCCTTCTTCTTCCTGAGCGGCCCTCGCGGCTTCTTTCTCCTGAGCGGCCCTGGCGGTTGCTGCGGCGAGCCGGAAGCAACGGCACGAACCCGCGTTGCGGCGAGTTGGATTGAGGCCGCTCAGATGGGTCGGGGCACTGCAAACGTCGTCTCGCACGTTCGGCACGGCAATAGCCTCGCGAGATCATGACCAGGGGTGATCGGGGGCATCGGGGGTTCGTCGACGAGGCGCAGCTGAACGTGCGGGGCGGCGACGGGGGTGCAGGGTGCGTCTCGATGCGACGCGAGGCGCACGTCCCGAAGGGCGGGCCCGACGGCGGCGACGGCGGCAAGGGCGGCGACGTCTGGTTGCGGGCCGACCGCAACGTCGCATCGCTGCTCGCGTTCCGCGACCATCCGCACCGCAAGGCCAGGTCGGGGACGCACGGGGCCGGCAACCAGCGTCACGGTGCCCGGGGCGAGGACCTCGTCGTCGCGGTCCCCGAGGGCACCACGGTGCGTAGCCACGAGACCCACGACGTCGTCGCCGACCTCGTCCGCCATGGTGACACCTGGCTCGCGGCCCGCGGTGGGCGAGGTGGCCGGGGCAACACCCGCTTCCTCTCGAACGCCAGGCGCGCGCCGAGCTTCGCCGAGCAGGGTGAGTACGGCGAGGAGCAGTGGCTCGAGCTGGAGCTCAGGCTCATGGCCGACGCCGCGCTGGTCGGGTTCCCGAACTCGGGGAAGTCGACACTCATCGCGACGGTCAGCGCGGCCAAGCCGAAGATCGCGAACTACCCGTTCACGACGCTGGAGCCGAACCTCGGCGTCGTGCGGTTCCGGGATCACGAGTTCGTCCTGGCCGACATCCCGGGGTTGATCGAGGGCGCGGCCGAGGGCCGCGGGCTCGGGCACCAGTTCCTTCGTCACGTCGAGCGGGCGCGGGTGCTCGTGGTCCTGCTCGACCTCGCCCCGATGGACGGGCGGGACCCGTCCGAGCAGGAGGCGGTCCTGCTCGACGAGCTGCGCCGCTACCGCCCCGACCTGCTCGAACGGCCCCGGCTCGTCGTCGGCACCAAGGCCGACGTCGCCACGCACGCGTACGACGGCTTCCGCATCTCCGCAGTCGCCCACCAGGGTCTGGACGAGCTGCTCGGCCGGCTCGGCACGCTCATCGACGATGCCCGCCGGGTGGAGCCGGAGCCGGTGCCCTACGTCGTGTACCGCCCGGAGGAAGAGGGCTTCTCGGTCGGGCGGGACCACGACGGGTCGTGGCGGGTGCGCGGCCGGGTCGCGGAGCGCGTCGTCGCGGTCGCCGACATGACCAACGAGGAGGCGCTCGCGTACGTGCAGGAGCGCTTTCGCAAGCTCGGGGTCGAGAAGGCGCTGGCCAAGGCCGGCGCGGGGGAGGGCGACCTCGTGCGCATCGGCCCGGTCGAGCTCGAGTACGTCGAGGGGCTGTAGGTGCCGTGCTGGCGGTCGTGAAGGTCGGTACGTCGTCGATCACCGCGGACTCCGGGGCGCTCGACGATGCCGCCCTCCGCAAGCTGTGCAGCGAGCTGGTCGCAGCCCGCCGGTCGGGGCACGAGGTGCTCCTGGTCTGCTCGGGCGCGATCGCCGCGGGGATGCCCGCGCTCGGCTTCGCGTGCCGACCCACCGATGTCGAGACGCTGCAGGCAGTGGCGGCGGTGGGGCAGCCGCTGCTCATGGAGCGGTTCGGCGCGATCCTCGCCGAGGACGGGGTCGTCGCGGGCCAGGTGCTCGTCACGCCGTTCGACTTCGTGCACCGGGCGCAGTACCTGCACGCGCGCGACACGCTCCGCCGCCTCCTCGAGCTCGGCGTGATCCCGATCGTCAACGAGAACGACACGGTGGCGGACGACGAGATCCGGTTCGGTGACAACGACCGCATCGCCGCACTCGTCGCCAACATGGTCCGGGCCGAGATGCTGGTCCTGCTGACCGACACCGCGGGCCTCTTCACGGCTGACCCCCGTCTCGATGCCGAGGCCTCGCTGATCGAGGAGGTGAGCGCGGTCGACGAGGCGCTCGAGTCGGTCGCGGGCGGGTCCGGCTCGGTCCGGGGGAGCGGCGGAATGGCCAGCAAGCTGGCCGCGGCCAAGATCGCGTCGTGGTCCGGGGTGCGGGCGGTGATCGCCGCGGCGGGACAGCGCGGGGTGCTGACCGACGCGGCTCGCGGGCCTGTCGGTGGGCACGGTCGTGGCGCCGCACACCGACCGGCTGCCGAGCCGCAAGCTGTGGATCGCCTTCGCCGTGGGCGCCGAGGGCCGGGTGATCGTGGACGACGGGGCACGCCGAGCGCTCGTCTCGCAGGGGCGCTCGTTGCTCGCCGCGGGTGTCCGCGACGTCGAAGGCGGGTTCGACGCCGACGCGGCGGTCGAGATCGTGGGCGAGGACGGCCGGGTGTTCGCCAAGGGCCTGACCCGCTACTCCGCGCCCGGGCTGCGTGCGGTCGCCGGCCGCCGCTCGAGCGAGCTGCCCGACGGGTCGCCTTCCGAGGTGGTCCACCGTGACGACCTCGTCGTCCTCGCCTGAGCCCCTGGGTCGCCCCGGGCTCTGCTCCCGGTTGCGGGGTTCACGGAATGTGGGGAGATTCGCAGGAGCCGAGGAAATTGTTGCCCTGGCCTGTGGCGTCGGTCACACTGTGCGTTGTTCTCGCCTGCCGGAACGGGGGGAGGCCTGGTGACCTCCGATTCCGAGAGGAATCGGGGCGCACCAGGCCCACGGTAGGACGGGGAGCGCGGAGCCGCAGCTGACGCAGTCGCTGCGGCTCCGCCCGCGTCTTCGCTCCCGAAGATCTCCGGAGGGCGATCTCGAGACCGCGTGGTCTCTGGCGCCCTCCAGCGGTCCGAAGATCTCTGGAGGGCGACTGCCGCGCCGCGTGCCCTCGGGCGCCCTCTGGCGGTCTTTCGCTGCGGGACGAAGGCCGCGGCTGGGTTGTGGACGGGCGCCCTCCGGCGGTCCTTCGCTGCGGTACGACGCCCGAGCGCTCCGGGAGACCGATTCACCCGGGAATTCGAAAAGTTGACCAGGCGGTCAAGGATTATGCTCGGCTCATGCCCGTCGCCGCCGTGACCGAGATGGGCCGCCGGGCCCGGGCTGGCGCGAAGGTCCTGGCCACCGCATCGACGGGGGCGAAGGACGCGGCCCTGCTGGCGGCCGCCGACGTGCTCGACGAGCGCACCCCCGAGGTGCTGGCGGCCAACCGGGCGGATCTGGACGCGGCTCGCGCGGCCGGCACCGAGGCCGGTCCGCTCGACCGGCTCCGCCTGACCGAGGACCGCATCCGGGCCATGGCGAACGGCCTGCGCGAGGTCGCGTCCCGTCCGGATCCCGTGGGCGAGGTGCTCGACGGCTGGCGGCGCCCGAACGGGCTGGAGATCCAGAAGGTGCGGGTTCCCCTCGGGGTCGTGGCGATCATCTACGAGAACCGACCGAACGTCACCTCCGACGCGGCGGCGCTGTGCCTGAAGGCCGGGAACGCGGCGCTGCTGCGGGGCAGCGGCAGCGCGCTCCGGAGCAATCGAGCCGTGGCCGCCGCGGTCAGGGAAGGTCTGACCAAAGCGGGTCTCCCCGAGGACGGCCTCGTGCTGGTCGACGACCCGTCGCACGAGACCGCCGCCCAGGTCATGCAGCTGACGGACTACGTCGACTGCCTCATCCCTCGGGGTGGCCCGGCGCTGATCCGGAGCATCCGGGAGCACGCGACCGTGCCGGTGATCATCGACGGCGACGGCAACTGCCACGTCTTCGTCGACGAGGCCGCCGACCTGGACGTCGCGCTCGACATCGTCGTGAACGCGAAGACGCAGCGCCCGAGCGTGTGCAACGCGGCCGAGTCGCTCGTCGTGCACGAGGCGATCGCCGACGTGTTCCTGCCGCGCGTCGCGGAGGCGCTCCTCGCCGACGGCGTCGAGCTCGTCGGTGACGACGCGTCGCGCCGCCGGGTGGCGGCGATGGGTGTTGCGACGGAGGACGACTTCGCGACCGAGTTCCTGTCCCTGCGGATGAGCGTCGCGACCGTCGATTCGCTCGGCGCGGCGATCGACCACGTCAACCGGTACGGCACCGGCCACACCGAGGCGATCGTCACGAAGAGCCTCGACGCGGCCCGGCGCTTCACCCACGAGGTGGACGCCGCGGCGGTCGTGGTGAACGCGTCGACCCGGTTCACCGACGGCGAGGAGTTCGGGTTCGGGGCCGAGATCGGGATCTCGACCCAGAAGCTGCACGCGCGCGGGCCGATGGGCCTGCGCGAGCTGACGACCTACAAGTACCTGATATGGGGCGATGGACAGGTGAGGAGCTGAGTGCACCGACCGGCAACGATCGCCGCGTTCAGGACGGCCAGGAGCGCCGCTCGCGGCGTCCTCCTCCTCGAGAGTGCCCCACACTTCCTTCGTCGTGCGTCCTTGCGAGCGACACTCCTGACTCGCCCTGAACATCGGCACCGCTACCGGACGGAGCACTAGTGGCAGAACGATTCAGCTCGGTGGAGGACGTGGTCAGCCGCCTTCGGACCGCGGACTACCTCGCCGATACCGGCATCGCCGGCGTGATGTACCTCGCGGACCGGCTCGAGAAGCCGGTGCTCGTCGAAGGCCCGGCCGGCGTGGGCAAGACCGAGCTCGCCAAGGCCGTCGCCGAGGTCACCGGGTCGCGGCTGATCCGGCTCCAGTGCTACGAGGGCCTCGACGAGTCCAAGGCGCTCTACGAGTGGAACTACAAGAAGCAGCTGCTCCGGATCCAGGCCGACCGCGAGCACGAGACCGATTGGGCGACGGTCGAGGCGGACATCTTCGCCGAGCCCTTCCTCCTCACCCGGCCGTTGCTCGAGGCCATCCGGGCCGAGGAGCCGATCGTCCTGCTGATCGACGAGGTGGACCGGGTGGAGGTCGAGACCGAGGCGCTCCTGCTCGAGGTCCTCTCGGACTTCCAGGTCTCGATCCCGGAGCTCGGCACCATCGTCGGGCGCCAGCGACCGATCGTGCTGCTGACGTCCAACAACACCCGGGAGCTGTCCGAGGCGCTCAAGCGCCGGTGCCTCTACCTGCACATCGACTATCCGGAGCTCGAGCGCGAGAAGGAGATCGTCCGGGTGCGCGTCCCGGAGATCGACGACGCGCTCGCCGAGCAGGTCGCGCAGGTGGTGCGCTCGATCCGGGCGCTCGACATCAAGAAGGCCCCGTCGATCTCGGAGACGATCGACTGGGCCCGGACGCTGCTGTACCTCGGCCACGGCGCGATCGACTCGCAGGTGATCGACGAGACGCTCCACGTGCTCCTGAAGTACCAGACCGACATCGCCAAGGCGCGCAAGGAGCTGGTGGACTCCCCGAAGGTGGGCACGGGTCTTCCCGCGTCGCGCGGCTGATGTGGTGCACAACGCCGCGCTCAGCCACGCGATGAGCCGCAACGACCTCGAGGTGCCGTCGGGCGTCGGCAACGGTGTGATGCTCGACGTGCTGCAGGGCTTCGTCCACGAGCTCCGGGCTGCGGGCCTGCCCGTGTCGATGACCGAGAACCTCGACGCGATGCGCGGCGTGGAGCAGATCCCGCTCTCTGAGCGCGAAGCCTTCCGCGAGGTGCTGGCCGCGACGTTGGTCAAGAGCTTCCGCCATCGCCGTGCGTTCGACACCGTCTTCGACGTCTACTTCTCGCTCTACACCGGGGGTGTGGACGGCGACGGCGAGCCCGGTGGCGATGCCGGCGACCTGGACGAGGCGGGCGGCGTCCCGGGCCAGCAGGGCAGTGGCGGCTCGGGCGAGGGGATGAGCAACGAAGAGCTGGCCGAGATGCTGATGGCCGCGCTCATGAGCATGGACCAGGACCAGCTCCGCCAGCTCGCGGCGATGGCGGTCACCCGGTTCGCGGGGATGGAGCCGGGCCGGCCCGTCGGCGGGACGTACTACCTCTACCGGACGCTGCGGCAGCTGGATTTCGACGCGCTCGCCGGCCGGATGATGGAGCGGGCGCAGCAGTCGCGTGGCGACGGCGAGGGTGACGCCGAGGACGACCTCCAGGCGCGCTTCGCGCGCGAGGAGCACGAGCGTCGCCTCCGCGAGCTGCGGGACATGATCGAGGCGGAGATCCGGCGCCGGCTCGTGGCCGATCGCGGCGTCGAGGCGATGGCACGGACCCTGCGCAAGCCGCTGCCCGAGGACATCGACTTCATGCACGCGTCACGCGAGGAGATGCAACAGCTCCAGCGGGCGATCGAGCCGCTGACGCGCGCGCTCGCGGCGCGCCTCGCGCAGCGGCGGAAGCGCAAGAACCGGGGCAACCTCGACTTTCGCTCGACCGTGCGGCACTCGCTGTCGTACGGCGGGGTCCCGGCCGAGCCGAAGTTCAAGAGCCCACGCCCGTCGAAGCCCGAGATCATGGTCGTGGCGGACATCTCGGGGTCGGTGGCGAGCTTCGCCCGGTTCACGTTGCAGTTCGTCTACGCGATCGCGGGGCAGTTCTCGAAGGTGCGGTCGTGGGTGTTCATCGACGGCATCGACGAGGTGACCCGCTTCTTCCAGGAGTCCGACGAGCTCACCGAGGCCGTCCAGCGGGTCAACACCGAGGCCGACGTGGTGTGGGTCGACGGGCACTCCGACTACGGCCACGCGTTCGAGGTGTTCAGCGACCGCCACCTCACCGAGGTGACGCCGAAGACGTCAATCATCCTGCTCGGCGACGCGCGCAACAACTACCACGCGGCCCAGGCGACGGTGCTGAAGGACCTGCGACTGCGGGCCCGGCGGCTGTACTGGCTGAACCCGGAGCCCCGCGGCTACTGGGACACCGGTGACTCGATCGTGTCCGAGTACGGGGTGTACTGCGACGGCGTCTACGAGTGCCGCAACCTCCGCCAGCTCCAGCGCTTCGTCACCGCGGTCGTCGAGGCGTAGGCGGGGCAGCTGCGCTCGCGGCCTTCCGCCGAGCCGGAGCCGACCCAGGTCGTCGAGGCGTAGGCGGGGCAGCTGCGCTCGCGGCCTTCCGCCGAGCCGGAGCCGACCCAGGTCGTCGAGGCGTAGGCGGGGCAGCTGCGCTCGCGGCCTTCCGCCGAGCCGGAGCCGACCCAGGTCGTCGAGGCGTAGGCGGGGCAGCTGCGCTCGCGGCCTTCCGCCGAGCCGGAGCCGACCCAGGTCGTCGAGGCGTAGGCGGGGCAGCTGCGCTCGCGGCCTTCCGCCGAGCCGGAGCCGACCCGGGAAGTCGAGGCCTGATTTCCGAGTCGCTTCGGGGCTCCCGCGCTCCGGGTCGCTCCGGCGGTCGCACTTCGTACCCGTTCCCGCCTCCGTGACCGACTCCCGCCCCTCCGCTCCCGCCCGCCTGCTCGGGGACAGTCAGGCGGGGTCGCGCCACATGGTCCAGACGGGCGGGCCGCCGCGGACGGGGTGCAGCGTCTCGCGCAGCTCGTAGCGGCGCCGGGCGTACCACGCCAGGTTCCGCTCCTTGTCGGTCTCGAGGTAGGACGGGATGCCTTCGCGGTCGAGCCGTTCGAGGACGTGGTCGACGAGCCGCCCCCCGAGGCCCTCGCCCTGACGGCGGGGATCGACGCCGAGGATGCTCAGGTACCAGTGCAGGTCCTTGGGGTGGACCTTGTCGGTTGCGGCGAGGTAGCGCATCGAGTCGGGGAGCCGGGTGGGCGCCCACGGGACGAGGCGTGCGATACGCGCGAGGATGAACGCCTGGCGGCGCGGGGTGATCGGGTAGCCCTCCGGTGGCAGCCAGCACGCCGCGCCGATCACGCCGGTCGCGTCCGTGGCCACGTGCACCTGCTCGAACGGCAGCGCGTCGAGCAACGTGCCCCGGAAGGTGCCGGCGGTGATCTTCAGGCGCGCCGGGCCCTTGGGGAAGAGGAACTCGAACAGCGGCGAGTCGTCGAACGCCCGGGCGAGCATCCGCGCGGTCTCGTCGACACGCGCCCGGTCCAACGGTTCGATCGTGACGGTGTCCACGGGACGGCCAGCCTACCGACGCGTCGCCTGCGATCGTCACCCGCCCGCGTCGAGGAGCTGCCACGCCCGGTCGGCGACCCGGGCCAGCGCGAAGAGCTGCGCGCGCTCACGCAGGCGGAAGGCCTGCCCGTCTCGTCCCACCATCAGCATCGCGCTCGAGGTGCTCGAGCGTCGCGATCGCGAGGTCGCCGGGACCGCTCTCACCCTCGGCCACCGCCGGTGATGCCATCGTCCCGGCGGCCAGCGCCTGGAGATGCTCCGGGCTCGGGGCGTCGCCCTCGGACGCGAGCAGCACGCCGCCGCGCAGGAGCACGGCCCACTCGGCGAGGAACTCCCGCCGGATCTGGCCGACGAGACGGGCGCCGAGCGCTTCGGTGCTCGGCGCCTCGCACAGGGTCGCCGCCGACTGGAGCGCGTCGAGTCGCGGGTCGGGGAAGCGCTGGACGATCCGCACTTCTTCGACCGATGCGCCGTCGACCTCCTCGACCTCCTTCACGAGCACGGCCACGAGGTCGAGATCGGCGAGCCGGACCGCGAACTCGTCGATGACGACGCCCTGGTCGCGCTCGAGGACGTCGATGCCGACGATGTCGCCGCGCACGGCGCCGATGCGGGAGGCGACGAGGCCCAACGCGCCGGGCCGGTCGGGGAGCCACACCCGTACCAGCACGTTTGCTGACTCAGCCATGCACACCACCTTACGGAAGCTCGTGCATCGGCCGGATTACGAAGATGTGAACTGGGTCGGCTCGTATGCTCCCGGGCCATGGGCCCAGCAGGGGAGCGTCTCGGGGTCCTCGGAGGCACCTTCGACCCGGTGCACGTCGGGCATGTCGTGGCGGCCGTGGACGTCCGCGCCGCACTCGGCCTGGACCGCGTCCTGATGGTCCCCGCGGGCGATCCCTGGCAGAAGCGGGGGCAGGTGGTCGCGTCACCCGAGCAGCGCCTCACGATGGTGGAGCTCGCGTGCCGTGACCTCGGCGGGGTCGAGGTGTCCCGCATCGAGCTCGATGCACCCGGTCCGTCGGTCACCGCCGAAACGCTCGAGCGGCTGCAGGCCGACGGTCGCGAGCTCGTGCTCCTGCTCGGTGCGGACGCCGTCGCCAACATGCCCACCTGGCGTCGCCTGGAGGAGACCCGTGACCTGGCCGGGATCGCGGTCGTCGAGCGGGCGGGGGAGCACGCACGGCCTCCCGGCCCCGGGTGGCGGTTCGAGCACGTGACGATCCCCCGCCTCGACGTCTCGTCCTCGGAGATCCGGCGCCGGGTGGGGCTCGGGCTGCCGATCGACGGGCTGATCCCGCCCGCGGTGGTGGAGTTCATCCGGGTCGAGGGCCTCTACACTGCGTCCTGATGGCGCGAGGTTCCCGCGGCGCGGTGCTCGACGAGCCCCCGCGGAGCGACCGTCGGGAACCGGGGCGATCGGCGGGCGCAACGAGGCGGTCGGGCGGCTCCGAGGTGCGTCACCGCCGGCCCGCCGCGGAGCCGGCCGCCGGCGGGCGCCAGGCGCGACGGAGCCGATGGGAGCGACGCCGGTTCTGGCTGGTGCTCATGCCCGCCGTCGCCGTCGCCCTGGCGCTGGTCGTGGCGCTGGGCGCGGTGCTGCGCGGCGACGACGGGGGCGCGGCCGCGCCGGCACCCACCGCCACCCCCGGTCGCGCCCGGAGCACCGGCACGCTCCTGCTCGCGCACACCGGCGCCGACGGGCGGATGGACCTGCTCCTGCTCGTGGGGTCGCAGGGAACGAGCTCGTCGGTGCTCATGCTGCCCGTCGCGACCCAGGTCGAGGTGCCGTCGCTCGGCCCGCAGGTCCTCGCCGACCTGCCGGGCGACGGCAACGCCGCGCTCGTGCAGACCACGGTGGGGAACCTGCTCGGGGTCTCGATCGCCGAGACCGTCGTGCTCGACGACGCCCACCTGGACGCGGCGCTCGGCGCCGCGTCGCCGATCCCGGTGGACCTGCACCGGTCGGTGGACTTCGCCGGCAGCCGCGACCCGGTGATCCCCGCGGGCGCGCACCGGGCCCCGACCGGCGAGTCGGCGAGGTTGCTCGTCGGACGCCAGGCGGGCAGCGAGCTCGACCGGCTCGTCACCGTCCAGGACGTGGTTGCGGGGTGGATGCGCCGGTTGCGCGACCCCTCGGTGGCGCGACGGACGCTCGTGGCCCAACCGGGACTCGCCGCGTTGGTCTCCGCGGCGCGTGCCCGGGAACGGCGCACGGACACCCTGCCGGTGCAGTCGGTCGCGACCGGCGGCGGCGGGGAGCGCTTCGAGGCCCGGCCGGGCGACGTCCGGCGCTACGTCGCAGTCGCGTTCCGGGGCGCGCAGCTCGACGCGGGGCGGCGACCCCGGGTCGAGATCCTCAACGGCACCGGTGCGGTCGGCCTCGCGCAGGGCATCTCGGCGCACGTCGTCCCGGCCGGCGGTCAGGTCACGCTGACCGGGAACGTGCCCGGCTTCGGTGTGGCCAAGACGCAGGTCGTCTACTACCGGAGCCACGACCGGGTGGCCGCCCGGCGGATGCTGGCCGCGCTCGGGTGCGGGGCGCTGAAGGCCGCCGGGACCCCCATCGGGGTGGTCGACGTGACGATCATCGCCGGGGCAGACTGCTTCCCGACCGGGGCGCCCCCCGGACCGTGATCTCGGAAGGACCCCAGCTGGACTCCCACCGTCGGGCCGTCACCGCCGCACGAGCCGCCGCCGAGAAGAAGGCCGAGGACACCCTCGTGCTCGACGTCGGCGACATCATCGGGATCACGGAGGCGTTCGTGATCACCAGCGGGACGAACACCCGGCAGGTGCGCACGATCTGCGAGGAGATCGAGGAGGCCCTGAAGGCGGACGGCGGGACCGGTCCGCGCAGCGTCGAGGGCCTGCACGACGCGTCGTGGGTGCTCATGGACTACGGGGACCTCGTCGTGCACGTCTTCCTGGCCGAGACTCGCGACTACTACGCGCTCGAGCGGCTCTGGACGGACGCACCCCGGATTGCCTGGGAGTCCGCCCGCGCGGCGAGCTGACGGCGGCGGTCAGTCGGTGGCGGACTCCACCCACGGCCGCATGGGAACACCGCGGTCGGTCAATGCCTCCTTGAGCTCGCGGACCCCGAGGTTCCGGTCGAGTCGGGGGGAGTAGAGGATCGAGCTGATGATCGCGGCGGAGGCACCCCCCGCGGTGAGCCCGTCGGCGATGTGCTCGGCGGTCCCGGCCCCGCCCGACGCGACGACCGGCACGTTGACCGCATCGCTCACGGCACGTGTGACCTCGAGGTCGTAGCCGGCGGCGGTCCCGTCGTTGTCGATGCTGTTCACCACGATCTCGCCCGCGCCGAGCTCCTCCCCGCGTCGCACCCACTCGATCGCGTCCATGCCGGTGGCGACGCGGGCGCCGTCGATGAAGACCTCGTACCCGCTCGGTACCGACGACGAGGGCACGACCCGCTTGACCTGGGTGCTGAGCACGATGCACTGGCGCCCGAATGCCTCGGCGCCCTCACGGATGATCTCCGGCTCGCGCACGGCCATCGAGTCGATGCTGATCTTCTCGGCGCCGGCCTTGAGCACGTCGAACATGTCGTCGACCGAACGGATCCCGCCGCCGACGGTGAACGGGACGAAGACGTGTTCGGCGACCTTGCGGACGGTCTCGAGGTCGATGGGTCGGCGCTCGGCGCTCGCTTTGATGTCGTAGAAGACGATCTCGTCGATCTGGTCCTCGTACAGCCGGCGCCCGAGCTCGGGCGCGGGCGCGACATCGATGTTGTCCTGGAACTGCTGGGCCTTGGTGACCCGTCCCTCGACCACGTCGAAGCAGGCGATGAGGCGCTTGGTCAGCACGCGGCACCGTCCCAGGCGGCGAACCCGCGCAGCAGCCGCAGCCCGAGCTCACCGCTCTTCTCCGCGTGGAACTGGGTCGCGATCAGGTTGTCGCGCGCGACGATCGAGCAGAACTCCACGCCGTACTCGGTGGTGCCCAGCACGTGCGCCGCATCGGCAGGAACGGCGTAGTACGAGTTCACGAAGTAGCAGTAGGCCGCGTCGGGCAGGGTCGCGGTGACGGGGTGGGTGCGGGTCAGATGTACCGCGTTCCACCCGATCTGGGGCACCCGGTTGCTCGCGGGGAAGCGGCGGACCTCACCCGGCAGCCAACCGAGACCGTCCGCCGGGCCCTCTTCACTGCGCTCGAGGAGGATCTGGAGCCCGATGCAGATGCCGAGGAACGGGACCCGGTCCTCGAGGACGCGCCGGGCGAGCGGCTCGACGAGCCCGGACTCGGCCAGGGACGCCAGGGTGGCGCGGGCCGCGCCCACGCCGGGCAGCACGACCCGGTCGACGTCCGCGAGCGCCTTTGGCTCCGCGACGAGCTGTGCCTCGAGACCGAGGCGACCGAGCGCGTACATGACGCTCGGCGCGTTGCCGGCCCGGTAGTCGACGACCCCGATCACGCGAGCGCGTCTCGCCCGGTCGATCTGCAAGCAGCCGCCGCCGGCCGTCGTGCCGTCGGGGCTTGCGGAGGTCGGCCGGCGGAGATCTTCAGCAGCCGCCGCCGGCCGTCGTGCACTCGGGGTTGCGGCAGCCGGCCGGCGGAGATCTTCAACAAGGCCGTGAGTCTACGGATGGCACGCCGATGGCTCAGAACGGTTTGAGCACGTGTAGCACGCGCACCGGCCCGTCGCGGTGGATGACCTGGTACGGGTACGCGGTCTCGCTGACCAGGCAGCTCGCGTGGTACTTCGCCGCCAGCGCGTCGATCTGCGCGGTGGTGAGACGGTTGTACGCGGCGCGGAGCTTCGGCAGGTCGCCGTGGTAGTTCGATCCCGCGAAGTACTGCCGCGCCTCCGACGAGGCCGTCGATGCGCCGCTTCCACTCGCCGAGGCGGTCGTAGGTGATGGCCTGCCAGTTCGCGATCTCGGGCCGTTCCGAGCGGTCGAACGCGTCCTGCCGGTCGACCGGGAAGATGCACCGGGTGTCGGTCGGGGTGTTCTCCCGCACCCAGTCGAACGCTCGGGCCATGTGGTCGACCGTGGTCCACGCCGCGTAGTTGCGCCGGATCATCCGCGGCGCCGCGAGCAGCGGTGACGTCGGGAAGATCGCGATCGCGAGCGCTGCCGCGACGACGAGCGTCGCGTCGCGCTGCCCGCGCCGGCGCCGCTGACGTCGGTCGCCGCCGGTGCGGCGGGAGAGCTCCAGCGCGTACCGGAATGCCTGGATGAAGAAGATCAGCGGGATCAGGATCGGGAACGACCGCAGCGGCATCAGCCGGAGGTAGCCCCAGAGGTCCAGCGCGCGGGCCGGGTACGCGAGCGCGAACGGGATCGCCGCCGCGATCTGGAACGCGGCGAAGAAGCGCTGGGTCAGGCCGCGGTCGGACCTCGTGTACGACCAGAGGTTGAACGCGAGCATCGCGGCGAGCACGACGACGTGCAGCAGCACCTGCCAGCCCGGAAGCGTCTCCCCGCCGAAGAACGGGTCCGTGTGGTACGGGATCGCCTGGAGCACGACGAACCGCTGCAACGCGGCCGAGGTGTGGCCCTCGGCCACCAGCGCCCCGACGATGCCCGGGATCGCGAGCAGGATCGCGATCCAGCACCACTTCAGCGTGCGCACCCTGGTCTCGGGGAGTGCGAGCAGCGCGAGCCCGGTCGCCCACGCCCCCCACAGCCCGACCGCGGGATGGAAGCTCAGCGTGAGCCCGAGCAGCGCGAGCCCGAGCGGGATCCGCTGCTTCGTGATCGCGAGGAACGCGCCGAGCAGGCAGACGTATGCGACCGTCTTCGCCTCGAACGAGCCGAGGATCCACTCGTTGCCCACGAACGCCTGGTTGCTCAGCAGCCAGAACGTGATGGCGAACGCCGCCGGCCAGGCCCGCAACCCGAAGCGCGTGCCGAGCTTGATCAGGAGGAGGCCGAGGACGGGCCAGAAGACGAGCCGTCCGAGCCATCCGAACGCGTCGATCGAGAGCAGGCCGGCGATGGGGGCGAAGAGGTGGTCGAAGAGCCAGTGCTCGCCGAAGCTCCCGCCGAACGTCCAGTCGCCCCGGAGGTAGCTCGCATCCGCGACCCGCTTCACCAGCGGGAGGTACAGCTCCTCGCTCAGCCGGGGCACCGGCCAGCCGTACAGGAGGAGGGTGACCGCGAGGACGAGGAGTGTGGGGAGGACGAACCGGCTCGGACCCTGCCCGACTTCGCGTTCGACGTGGTCCGCCCCGACTGCCATCCGGGCCTGGACTCTAGGGCCGGCAGCCCCGGATCCCGGTCCGCGTGGGTTCGGCGGGCGGACGGCGTGGGCGTGGAGCTGATGGGACTCGAACCCACGACCCCTTGCATGCCATGCAAGTGCTCTACCAGCTGAGCTACAGCCCCCAGAGGGAACTTCCAAGGTAGCAGCCGCCTCCCCGCAGAACGTGCGGTGGACCGACCGGTGCGGCGCGTACGCTCGCTCGACGACGACCACCGGAGGCCGTCGCGAGCAATCGCATTCCGGCGGTCGGCCTCCGGAGATCTATGAAGACGACGACGAGCGGACGAAGGAAGCCTGTGGCGACCGAAGAGCAGCGCACCGACGAGGCGGTCCCCCGATACCGGTACGACGCCCGCGTCGCGAACGAGATCGAGGCGAAGTGGCAGGACCGGTGGGAGGTCGAGCACACCTTCTGGACCCCCAACCCGGAGGGCCCGCTGCGCGAGGGGTTCGACGCGGTCGCCGACCGCTCGAAGCTCTTCGTGCTCGACATGTTCCCGTACCCGAGCGGCGTCGGCCTCCACGTCGGGCACCCGCTCGGGTACATCGGCACCGACGTCTACGCCCGCTTCCAGCGGATGAGCGGTCGGAACGTGTTGCACGCGATGGGCTACGACGCCTTCGGCCTTCCGGCCGAGCAGTACGCGGTGCAGACCGGCCAGCACCCGCGCGTCACGACCGAGGACAACATCGCGACCATGCGCCGCCAGCTCCGCGCGCTCGGCCTCGGGCACGACCCACGCCGGAGCGTGGCGACCACCGATCCGGCGTACTACCGCTGGACGCAGTGGATCTTCCTGCAGCTGTTCGAGTCCTGGTACGACGAGGACGCGCCGCGTGCCCGCCCGATCGCCGAGCTCGTGCCGATCCTCGAAGCCGATCCCGAGGTCGGCTGGGCCGGTCTTTCGCCGCGTGAGCGTCGCGAGCTGGTCGACGCGAACCGCCTCGCGTACCTCGACGAGGCGATGGTGAACTGGTGCCCGGCGCTCGGGACCGTGCTCGCGAACGAAGAGGTGACGGCCGAGGGTCGGAGCGACCGTGGCAACCATCCCGTCTACCGCCGTCCGTTGAAGCAGTGGAAGCTCCGCATCACGGCGTACGCGGAGCGGCTGCTCGGGGACCTGGACCTCCTCGACTGGACCGACTCGATCAAGCTGATGCAGCGGAACTGGATCGGTCGCAGCGTCGGCGCCGAGGTCGACTTCGGCGTCGAGGGCCACGAGGACACGACGATCACGGTGTTCACGACCCGCCCGGACACGCTGTTCGGCGCGACGTACATGGTCCTCGCGCCGGAGCACCCGCTCGTGGACGAGATCACGCCGGCCGAGTGGCCCGGCGCGACGCTCGGCGAGGACGTCAACGACATCCCGCCGTCGTGGCGGGGGATCTTCGGTGCCGAGGCCGGTCCCGCCGAGGCGGTACGCCGCTACCGCGAGTTCGTCGGCCCGAAGAGCGAGCTCGAACGTCAGGCCGAGGGCCGGGAGAAGACCGGGGTGTTCACGGGCGCGTTCGCGACGAACCCGGTCAACGATGCTCCGATCCCGATCTTCGTCGCCGACTACGTGCTGATGGGCTACGGGACCGGGGCGATCATGGCGGTCCCCGCGCACGACGAGCGCGACTTCGAGTTCGCCCAGGAGTTCGACCTGCCCATCTGCGCGGTGATCCAACCGCCGCTGGACTGGTTCGACGCGCACGGCGCCGACCCCGAAGCGGCTCCCACGGACTGGCCAGGCGCGTTCGTGGGGGACGGACTCGCGGTGAATTCGTCGAACGACGAGGTTTCGCTCGACGCGCTCGACGTGAGCGACGCGAAGGCGCGGATCACGGCGTGGCTGGAGGCGAAGGAGCTGGGCGCGGCCGCGATCACCTACAAGCTGCGCGACTGGCTGTTCAGCCGGCAGCGGTACTGGGGCGAGCCGTTCCCGATCGTCTACGACGAGGAGGAGCTCCCGGTCGCGCTCCCCGCATCGATGCTGCCGGTCGAGCTCCCGGACATCACCGACTTCGAGCCCGAGATCGTGGCGGACGACGCGGCGAGCGTGCCGGAGCCTCCGCTCGCCCGCGCCGACGGGTGGGTCACGGTGGAGCTGGACCTGCCCCGGCCCGACTGGACCGGGGGCGGATCCGGCCCGAAGACCTACCGGCGCGAGCTGAACACCATGCCGCAGTGGGCCGGGTCGTGCTGGTACTACCTGCGCTACCTCGATCCGACGAACGAGAACGAGTTCGTCTCCGGGACCGCCGAGCGGTACTGGATGGAGCCCGGTCCGGGTGGGGTGGACCTCTACGTCGGTGGGGTCGAGCACGCGGTGCTCCACCTCCTCTACGCGCGCTTCTGGCACAAGGTGCTCTTCGACCTGGGGCACGTCTCGACGCCGGAGCCGTTCCAGCGGCTCTTCAACCAGGGCTACATCCTGGCCAGCGCGTTCGTCGACGAGCGCGGCGTCTACGTCGAGGCGAGCGAGGTCGCCGAGCGCGACGGTCGGTTCTTCCACGGCGCCGACGAGGTGCAGCGCGAGCACGGGAAGATGGGCAAGAGCCTGAAGAACGCGGTTCCGCCGGACGACATCTACCGCGACTACGGCGCCGACACGCTTCGGCTGTACGAGATGTTCATGGGTCCGCTCGATGCGAGCCGTCCGTGGAACACCGCCGACATCGTCGGGGTGCACCGGTTCCTCCAGCGGCTCTGGCGCAACGTGATCGACGAGGTCACCGGCGACGTGCGCGTCACCCCGGAGCCGTGTGACGACGAGACCCGGCGGGTGCTGCACCGCACCATCGCCGCGGTCGGGGCCGACATGGGGGATCTCGCCTTCAACACCGCGGTCGCCCGGCTGTTCGAGCTGAACAACCGCCTGATCCAGGTCGTCGCCGAGACGGGCGGGGCGCCCGAGGAGGTCGTCGAGCCGTTGGTCCTCATGACTGCACCGCTCGCCCCGCATGTCGCCGAGGAGCTGTGGGAGCGGCTCGGTCACGAGCGCACGCTGGCCTACGAGGAGTTCCCGCAGGCCGACGAGCAGTGGCTGAGGGTCGAGACCGTCGAGATTGCGGTGCAGGTCAACGGCAAGGTGCGGGCGCGCCTGACCGTGCCGGCGGGGCTCGACGAGGCTGCGACGGAGGCGGCCGCACGGGCGGACGAGCGGGTGGCCGGGTTGCTCGAGGGACTGACGGTGCGCAAGGTCGTCGTCGTGCCCGGCCGGCTGGTCAACTTCGTCGTGGGGTGAGGATCACCGCGATGCGCGCGCGTCGGCTCTCGCCCGAGGCCGTCGCGGCCTTCGTCCACGTGCCCGAGGTCGACCGGATGAGGGCGCGGGTCGTCATCGTCCCCTGGCTGACGCCGGGGGTCGCCGCCATGACGCTCGGCGCGTGGATCCTGGTGCGCCGCGGGCGCGAGACGGACACCGGTCTGGTGGCGCACGAGCTGGTCCACGTCGAGCAGTGGCGTGAATGGGGCGCGCCCCGCTTCCTCGCCCGGTACCTCGGCGACTACCTCCGCCTGCGGCTCGCGGGCGAGCCTCACTGGCGCGCGTACGCCGCGATCTCGTTCGAGCAGGAGGCCCGCGCCCGCAGCGGCGCCTGACCCCCGTCGTCCCGACTCTCCGCCTTCTCGGCACGCTGAACCACATCCGGTGTGGTTGAGCGTGCCGAGAACGGGAGGGGGGAGCGGTCGTCGGGCGCTCTGGTACCGTGATCCCTTCCTCCCCTTGCCCTTCCTCCGTGTGCCCTCACGCGCCCGGAGGTTGCGATGGTCGAGCCCTCAGTCCCTGTCCCGCCCCGTCCCGACCCGCGACGCCCGCGGCCCGCGGTCTCGGGGCTCGAGCGCCTGCGCGACCGGTGGGGCGATCCCCGGGTCCGGATCGCCGCGCTCCTCGTCGCGGCCCTCGTCGCCGGCCTCGTCTGGTACCAGCTGGGCGTCCGCGGCTCCGTGGGCGCCGACGCGGGTGCGAGCGCGGCGCCGGCGACCACCGCGCCGGCCACCGAACGTGCGTCGGGACCGGACGGCGCGACCGGCGCGTCCACGACGACCGAGCCGCGCGGTACCGCGGTCGTCCACGTCGCCGGTGCGGTCGTGCACCCGGGGGTCGTCACGCTGCACGCGGGGGCGCGCGTGGTCGACGCGATCCAGGCCGCCGGTGGCGGTGCGCCCGGCGCAGACCTGGACCGGCTGAACCTCGCCGCGAAGGTCGTCGACGGCCAGCGGATCGCAGTCGCGCTCGTCGGTGCGCCGACGCCGGCTGCGGTGGACGGCTCCACCACGGCCGGGGTCGCGGGCGGCGACGGCAGCACCGCGGCCGGGCCCGTCAACCTCAACACCGCGACCGAGAGCCAGCTCGAGGAGCTCCCCGGAATCGGTCCCAGCCTGGCGGCGGCGATCATCGCGGAGCGCGAGAAGCGTGGCGGGTTCAAGGCGGTCGGCGAGCTCCAGGACGTGCGCGGGATCGGCGAGATGCGCTTCGCCGAGATCAAGGACCTCGTCGCGGTGTGATCACCATCGGTCCGTGGTGTGCGCTCGCCGCGGTGGTGGCCGGGATCCTGGGTGGTCAGGCGCTCGGACCCGGCTCGGCGTCCGTGGCGCTGGGTACCGCGTTCGCGGCGCTCGTCGTCGCGTTGCTCGTGCGCGGCCGCGCCGGCTTCGTGCTCCTGCTCGTCGGGGCCGCGCTCCTGGGTGGCGCGGTCACGCAGCGCGCTCTGCACGGTCTCGAGGTGTCGCCCCTGTCGGCTGCCGTCGCGCGGCGCGAGGACGTGCGGGTCGAGGGCTCGCTCGTCGACGACCCCTCCGGCCCGCGGTTCGTGGTCGAGGCGCTCGCCCGGCTGGCGCGGGTCGACGGAGCGGACGCGGGGAGCCGCACCGCGGTGCTCGTCGGTGCGGGCGACGTGACGACGCAGCTCCGGGTGCTGGAGGCCGGGGACCGGGTGACCGTGACCGGCACGCTCGAGCCCCTGCACGGCTACGAGACGCGCTACCGGTGGCGCCACGCCGTCGCGGAGCTGCGCGTGCGCGACCTCGAGTCGTTCGCGAGCCCGCGCTCACCCCTCGAGCGGATCGCGAACCAGGCCCGCGCCGCGGTGCTCCGCGGCGCTGACGGTCTCCCGAGCACCGAGCGCGCGGTGCTCGCGGGCTTCCTCCTCGGCGACACCCGTGCGATCCCGGACGACCTGGTCGACGACTTCCGGAACGCGGGCCTGAGCCACCTGCTCGCGGTCAGCGGCGCGAACGTCGCGTTCGTGCTGGCCGTGGCCGGCCCGCTGCTCGTTCGGCTTCGGCTCGGGAGCCGCTTCGTCGTCGGCGTTCTGGTGCTGATCCTGTTCGGCACGATGACGCGGTGGGAGCCGTCCGTCCTGCGCGCGTGCGCGATGGCGGGCCTGGCGATGGCCGCGACGTTCCTCGGCCGGCCGGTGCCGGCGAGCCGGATCCTGGTGCTCGCGGTGACCGGGCTGCTGGTGGCGGACCCGTTCCTGATCCACTCCGTCGGCTTCCTGCTCTCGTGCGGCGCGTCGGCCGGGATCGTCGGGCTCGGGCCGGCGATCAGCGCGCGGGTCCCCGGGCCGAAGTGGTTCGGCGAGGCGCTCGGCGTCACCGCGGCCGCCCAGCTCGGCGTGCTGCCCGTCCTCCTGCCCGTGTTCGGCACGGTGCCGCTCGTGGCGCTGCCCGCCAACCTGGTCGCGGCGCCGATGGTCGGCCCGCTGACCGTCTGGGGTCTCGTCGCCGGAGTGGTCGGGGGCCTCGCCGGGCCGGGCGTCGCGCACGTGCTCCAGCTCCCGACGTTCGCGCTCCTGCGCTGGGTCGAGACCGTGGCCCGGGCCGCGGCCTCCTCGCCGGGTGCCGTCGACGGGCGCGGCGTGCTCGGTCTCGGCGCGGTCGGTTGCGTGCTCCTCGCGCTCACGGCGGCTCTCCGAAGTTCTCCGTCGGCCGGTCGCCGGACCGCGGCTGAGGAGCGGCCGACGGCGGCTCTCCGAAGTTCTCCGTCGGCCGGTCGCCGGACCGCGGCTGAGGAGCTCACGGCGGCTCTCCGAAGTTCTCCGTCGGCCGGTCGCCGGACCGCGGCTGAGGAGCGGCCGACGGCGGCACGTAGGCTCGGCCGCGATGCCGCGCTTCCGCCTCGGTGACGACGTCGCCGATCTCACCACCCGCACCCTGGTGATGGGCATCCTCAACCGGACCCCCGACTCGTTCTACGACGCGGGCGAGACGTTCGCGCTGGATGCGTTCGTCCGGCGCGCCGCCGAGCTGGTCGAGCAGGGTGCCGACCTCCTCGACATCGGCGGGGTGAAGGCCGGCCCCGGTCCCGAGGTGGGGGAGGCCGAGGAGCTGGACCGCGTCGTCCCGTCGATCGAGGCGATTCACGCGCGCTTCGACGTGCCGATCTCGTGCGACACCTGGCGGGCATCGGTGCTCGACGCCGCGTGCGCGGCCGGTGCCCTGGTCGGCAACGACATCAGCGGGTTCGGCGATCCCGCGTACCTCGCGGTCGCGGCGAAGCACTCGGCGTCGGTGGTCGCCACGCACATCCGGCTCGCACCCCGCGTCCCCGACCCGGAGCCGGTCTATGACGACCTCGTCGCGGACGTGCGGCGGTTCCTGCTCGATCGGGCGGAGCGCGCGGAGGCGGCGGGGCTCGGGGCCGACCAGATCGCGGTCGACGCGGGTCTCGACCTCGGCAAGACGCCGGCGATGAGCGCGGTGCTCCTGCGCGAGAGCGACGCGCTCGCGGACCTCGGGTACACCTTGCTGCTCTCGTCGAGCAACAAGCGGTTCCTCGGCGACCTTCTCGGGCTCGACATCGGAGACCGGCGCGAGGCGTCGCTCGCGACCGTGGCCTACGGGGTCGCCCACGGCTGCCGGATCGTCCGGGTCCACGACGTCCGGGGATCGGTCCACGTGGTTCGGATGATGCAGGCGATCCTCGACCATCGTCGGGTGGTGGTCTCGTGACCTCGATCCACCTGGTGAAGGCGACGGACCCGGTGCTGCGCCTGCGCGCCGCGCAGGAGCTGATCGACGAGCTGCTCGACGGCGAGGACCGCAGCCTCGCGGTCGAGGAGTTCGTCGTCCCGTCCAAGACCCGCGTGGGCGCCGAGGAAGGCGCGGCCCCGGCGGCACCGGACGACGGTTCGCGCCTGCCGATGGTCACGGCCGTCGTGAACGCGGCGCAGAGCCCTCCGTTCATGACGAGCAAGCGCATCGTCGTCGTGCGCGACTACGAGCAGCTCAACGCCGAGGAAGCGGCTCCGATCGCCACGGTGCTCGCCGACGTGCTCGACACCACGGTCTTCGTGTTCGTCGCCGGAGGCGGCCGCGCCCCGAAGAGCCTCGCCGACGCGCTCAAGGACTCCAGGGTCGCGGGGCCGGATTCCGAGAAGACGGTGGACGTGCTCGGCGCCGAGCTTGCCCGGGCCGCGATCACGATGGACGGTGACGCGGCACGCATCACCGCCGAGCGGCTCGGCGACGACGCCGGCCGCGCCGCGTCACTCGTCGAGGTGCTCGGCGCGACGTACGGCCCCGGAGCGACGCTCGGTGCGGCCGAGGTCGAGCCCTATCTCGGCGAGGCGGGTTCGGTTCCCGTGTTCCAGCTCACGAACGCGATCGAGGAGGGCAAGGTCGCCGCGGCGCTGTCGATCCTGGACCGGCTGCTCCACGTGACCAGCGCGCGGCAGCCGAAGCCGATGCACCCGCTCCAGGTGCTCGGGCTGCTGGGCTCGCGCTACCGCAAGCTGCTGCGGGTCGACGACCCGTCGATCCAGACGACCAAGGACGCGCACGCCGCGCTCGGCGGGAAGGGCAGCACCTACCCGGCCCAGAAGGCACTCGAGGCGGCGCGGGCCCTCGGGACCGACGGCCTGCGGCGCGCGATCGACTCGCTGCACCGGGCGGACCTCGACCTCAAGGGCGCGAGCGCGATGCCCGAGGACGCGGTGCTCGAGGTGCTCGTCGCGCGGCTCGCGGCGCTCCACTCGCGGAGCCGGGGCCGGGCCGGCGCACGCCGGTAGCCCGCCGGCGAGCCGGGCGGGCTCGGACCTAGGAGTCGGTCCCGGCCTTGTTCGCGGCCTTCATCAGGCGCGAGGTCCGGCGGGCGGCCGCGTTCTTGTGGATGATCCCCTTGGCGCCGGCCTTGCCCAGGCGCTTCTGCGCCACGACGAGGCGCTCGGCCGCGTCCTCGGCGTCGTGCTCCGCGGCCACGGTGGCCCCCTTGATCCGCGTCTTCAGCTCGGAGCGGACGGCCAGGTTGCGGACCCGCCGCTTCTCGTTCTGAACGTTGCGCTTCTTCTGGCTCTTGATGTTGGCCATCGGGTGTCGCGACCTCGCAGTGCGTCAGGGGAACCGGAAGAGGCTATCAGGAGGCCCGGATTCCGGTCCGTTCGCGGTCGAGCGGGCCGCGCGAGGGACAATGCTGGCCGCATGATCCCCCTCGACCGGCTCCGCTGCCTCAGCATCATCGCCCACATCGACCACGGGAAGAGCACGCTCGCGGACCGGATCCTCGAGATCACCGGGGCAGTCGAGAAGCGCGACATGCGGGCCCAGTACCTGGACTCGATGGACATCGAGCGCGAACGGGGCATCACGATCAAGGCCCAGAACGTCCGGCTGCACTGGAGGGACCACCAGATCAGCCTGATCGACACCCCCGGGCACGTGGACTTCGGCTACGAGGTCTCGCGGAGCCTCGCGGCGTGCGAGGGCGTGATCCTGCTCGTGGACGCGAGCCAGGGGATCGAGGCCCAGACGCTGGCGAACTGCTACCTCGCCCTGGAGAACGACCTGGCGATCGTCGCCGCGGTGAACAAGATCGACCTGCCCGCCGCGGACCCGGACCGGGTGTCCGAGGAGATCGAGCGCGTCCTCGGCCTGGCCGCGGAGGACGTGCTGCGCATCTCGGCCAAGACGGGCGAGGGAGTACCCGAGCTCCTCGATGCGGTGCTCGAGACCATCCCTGCGCCGAAGGGCGACGCGGATGCGCCGCTCCAGGCGCTGATCTTCGACTCGTACTACGACCCGTACCGCGGCGTCGTCAGCGCGCTGCGAGTGTTCGACGGCACGATGAGCTCGGGCGCGCGCCTCAAGTTCCTCCAGGCCGGCTCGGTCCACGACGCCGAGGAGATCGGCGTGCGTCTCCCGGTGCCGACGCCGGTTGCGACGCTGGGGCCGGGCGAGGTCGGCTACCTCATCGCCGGCATCAAGGACGTGGGCGAGGCACGCGTCGGTGAGACGGTCACGACGTCGGCCCGGCCGGGCGAGCCGCTCCAGGGGTACCGGCACCCGAAGCCGATGGTGTTCTGCGGTCTCTACCCGGTCGAAGGTGACGAGTACGCGGACCTGCGCGAGGCGCTCGAGAAGCTCCGGCTCAACGACTCGTCGTTCACCTACGAGCCGGAGACCTCCGGTGCCCTCGGCTTCGGCTTCCGGTGCGGCTTCCTCGGTCTGCTGCACATGGAGATCGTGCGCGAGCGGCTCGAGCGGGAGTACGACCTCGCGCTCGTCGCCACCGCGCCGAACGTCGAGTACCTCGCGCACACGACCAACGGCGGCGAGGAGGTCGTCGACAACCCGTCCGCCCTCCCGCCCCTGAACGACGTGCTCTCGATCGAGGAGCCCTACGTCACCGTCACCATCCTCACCCCCTCGGAGTACGTCGGCACGCTCATGGAGCTGTGCCAGGGCCGGCGGGGTGAGATGCAGAAGCTGGACTACCTCTCCGAGGAGCGCGTCGAGCTCGTCTACGTCGTCCCGCTGGGCGAGATCGTCATGGACTTCTTCGACCAGATGAAGTCGCGCACGAAGGGCTACGCGAGCCTGGACTACGAGCCGGCGGGCTACCGCGAGTCGAAGCTCGTCAAGGTGGACATCCTGCTGAACAACGTGCCGGTCGACGCGTTCTCGTCGATCGTCCATCGCGACAAGGCCTACGACTACGGCAAGCAGATGTCGGAGAAGCTGAGCGAGCTCATCCCGCGCCAGCTCTTCGATGTGCCGATCCAGGCCGCGATCGGCGGACGGGTCATCGCCCGCGAGACGGTGAAGGCCAAGCGCAAGGACGTCATCGCGAAGTGCTACGGCGGTGACGTCAGCCGGAAGCGGAAGCTGCTCGACCGGCAGAAGGAAGGCAAGAAGAAGATGAAGCAGATCGGGCGGGTCGAGGTGCCGCAGGAGGCCTTCGTCGCGGCGCTCCGGTTGGGCGACTGACTCCGCCGGCTCGTTTCGGGGCGCCTTGCGCGTACCCGGGTACGTCGAACGCGTCCCGAAACCGGCGCCGCGGCCCGACCGGCTACGAGAACGGGCAGGTGTCGCGGAGCGGACCGGGCCCACCCACCCTCCACGTCCGCTCCCCGCCACCTGCTCCCTTCTCCGATGGGGACGTCAGTCGCGGGGGAGGCCGAGGATTCGCTCGGCGAGGATGTTGCGCTGGACCTCGCTGGTGCCGCCGCCGATGGTGAGGGCGCGGCTGTAGAGGTAGCCGTGGGCCCACTCGGAGGTCGCGGCGCCGAACGGGCCGCGGTCGAGGAGCATGCCGTCGGTGCCCGCGAGCTCGACTGCGGCGGCCATCACGTGCTGGCCGTGCTCGTCGGCGAGCGCCTTGCGGACCGAGGCCTCGGGCCCGGGCTCGAGGCCTCGGACCTTCGCGGAGACGGTGCGCAGCCGGATGAGCCGGAGGATCTCGGCCTCGATGTAGAGCGCGGCGAGGCGCTGGCGCAGGACGGGATCCCGCATGGGGCCGTGCTCGCGCACGAGGTCGAGCACGTCGTGGGCGGTCGGGCCGCGTCCCCACAGCGCGCCTTCGCCGGAGAGCGACACCCGCTCGTTGCCGAGCGTGACCTTCGCGAGCTTCCAGCCGTCGTGCTCGTCGCCCACCAGGTTCGTGGCCGGGATGCGCACGTCCTCGAAGAACACCTCGTTGAACATCGCGTCGTGGTCCATCTGCTTGATGGGCCGGATGGTGATCCCGGGTGACTGCATGTCGAGCACGAAGTACGAGATCCCACGGTGAGGCTCCGCGTCGGGATCCGTGCGGGCGAGGAGGATGCCGTAGCGCGAGAGCTGCGCAAGCGTGGTCCAGACCTTCTGGCCGTTGAGCACGTACTCGTCGCCGTCGCGGACCGCACGCGTGGTGAGCGACGCGAGGTCGCTGCCTGCTTGGGGCTCGCTGAAGAGCTGGCACCAGATCTCGGAGCCGTCGAGCAGGCCTGGCAGGTACCGCGCCTGCTGCTCGGCGGTGCCGGCGACGAGCAGCGTGGGGCCGGCCCAGCCGATGCCGATCGGGTTGAACGGTTTCGGCGCGGACGCGGCCTTCAGCTCCTCGTCGATCACCAGCTGCTCGATGGGCGACGCGTCACGGCCCCAGGGTCGCGGCCAGTGCGGGGTGACGTAGCCGTTGGTCGCGAGCCGGGCCATCCAGTCCGACGGGTACCGCCCGCCCGGCGCGTGCTCGGCGAGGAATGCCCGGATGCCCTCGCGGTATCGCGCCGCCTCGGGCGGCAGCTCGAACGTCAGGGCCATCCGTCCACAGTAGGCAGGAGTGGGACACTGGGCCCGTGCCCCTCGGCGTGTACGTCCACATCCCGTTCTGCGCGACGCGCTGCGACTACTGCGACTTCGCGACCTGGACCGACCGGGCGCATCTCATGGACGGGTACGTGGACGCGTGCGTGGCCGACCTGGAGCGCCGCATGTCCGCCGAGCCCCGTGCCGCGACCAGCGTGTTCTTCGGGGGCGGGACGCCCTCGCTCCTGCCGGCCGCCGGTCTGACCCGCATCCTCGACGCGGTCCGGCGCGTCGACGGCGCCGAGGTCACGGTCGAGTGCAATCCGGACGCGGTCGACCCGGAGCAGCTGGAGGTCCTGGCCGCGGGCGGGGTCAACCGGTTGTCGTTCGGGGTCCAGTCCCTGGCGCCACACGTGCTCGCGGCGCTCGGTCGCACCCACGATCCGGCCGGGGTCGAGCGCGCGGTGCGCGCGGCACGGGATGCGGGCTTCGAGCACGTGAACCTCGACCTGATCTACGGCACGCCGGGCGAGTCGGTCGACGACTGGCGCCGCAGCCTCGACGGTGTGCTCACGCTCGCCCCGGACCACGTCAGCGCGTACGCGCTCACCGTCGAGCCGGGCACGCCGCTCGGGCGCGCGGTCGTGGCCGGTGGGCGGGCGGCGCCGGACGACGACGACCAGGCGGAGAAGTACGAGATCGCGGACGACGTCCTGCGCGACGCGGGCTTCGAGTGGTACGAGATCTCGAACTGGGCCCGACCCGGAGGGGAGTGCCGGCACAACCTCCTCTACTGGGCCCGGGACGACTACCTCGCGATCGGCGCGGCCGCCCACGGCCACGCCGGCGGTCGGCGGGCCTGGAACCTGCGCACGCCGGAGCGCTACATCGCCGCGGTGCGGTCCGGCGCGACGGTCGAAGCCGGTCACGAGGTGCTCGACGCCGAGGCGCGCGCCGGCGAGTCCGTCCTGCTCGGGATCCGGACCCGGACCGGCGTCCCGATGACCCCGGCGCTCGCCCCGGCCGCCGCGGCGCTCGCCGAGGACGGGTTGGTCGAGGCGCGGCCCGACCGGGTGGTCCTCACCCGCCGGGGCCGGCTGCTGGCCTCCGACGTCACCGTCCGCCTCCTCGCGGCGGCCTCCGAGGGCGGAAGCCCGGTAGCAGTCGGTAGACTGGACTGCTAATCCCACCCGCCCACGGCCGTTCGAACGAGGGCGCACACCTCATGGACACAGCCGACCGCCGAGCCGCAGTCTTGCGAGCCATCGTCGAGGAGTACGTGCAGACCGCGCAGCCGGTCGCGTCCCAGTCGATCGCCCAGACGCGTTCGCTCGGGGTGTCGAGCGCGACGGTCCGCAATGACATGACCCAGCTCGAGCGCGAGGGCTACATCGTGCAGCCCCACACCTCGGCCGGTCGGATCCCGACCGACCAGGGGTACCGCTACTTCGTCGACCACTTCACCAAGGCCGGCGCGCTCCCCGTCGTGCAGCGCCGTGCGGTGGCCGACTTCTTCGCCACCGCGCACAGCGCGCTCGAGGACCTGCTCCACGAGACGAGCCAGCTGCTGGCCCGGTTGACCAGCCATGCCGCGGTCGTCGTCGGTCCGCAGCACGACGGCGCCCGGGTGCGCAGCGCCCAGATCGTGGTGCTGCAGCCCGAGCTCCTGCTCGTGATCGCGGTGCTGTCGAACGGCTCGATCGAGAAGGAGGTCGTCCCGTACCACGGTGTGCACGACGACCGCCAGGTCGCTCGCGCGAGTGCGGCGGTGGACGCGGCGCTGCGCGAGGAGTCGCTCGGCGCGGCCGTCGCCCCGGCGTCGACCGGGGACCCCGTGGTCGACGAGCTCGCTCGGCTTGGTACCGACGCGCTCGCGCGCCGCGCCGCGTCGGCGGCCGAGCCGCTGTACGTGGGCGGGGCGAGCCGGATCGTCGGGGACCAGGACGCGTTCGCGACCGCGGAACGGGCGTCACGCCTCCTCGAGATGCTCGAGCAGCAGGTCGTCGTGGTCTCGCTGGTGCGCGACCTGCTCGACCAGGGCGTCACGGTGAGCATCGGCGCCGAGCACGACGTCGACGAGCTGCGGGACTGCTCGCTGGTGCTCGCGCCCTACCGCGTCGACGGTGAGATGGCGGGCACGGTGGGCGTGCTCGGTCCCACCCGGATGGACTACCAGCAGGCACTCGCCGCGGTGGCCGCGGTGTCACAGCAGCTCGGCCGGCTGCTGCTCGGCTGACGCCCGCATGCCCTCGGATCCCTACGCCCTGCTCGGCGTCGACGCGAACGCCACCGACGACGAGATCAAGCGCGCCTACCGGAAGCTCGCACGGGAGCTGCACCCCGACGCCAACCCGGGCAACGACGCGGCCGAGGCGCGCTTCAAGGAGATCACCGTCGCCTACGAGACGTTGCGGGACCCCGAACGCCGGCGCCGCTACGACATGTTCGGTGACGACGGGCGCGGCGGGGGAGGGCAACCCGGTGCCGAGGCGTTCGGGTTCGGCGACCTGTTCGACGCGTTCTTCTCCGGCGGCTTCGGCGGTGGCGCGAGCGGCCCACCGCGTGCATCGGACGCGGAGGCGGTCATCGAGCTCGACCTCTCCGACGCGGCGTTCGGGATCACCGAGACGATCGAGATCCAGCTCCCCAGCACCTGCGACCACTGCGAGGGCTCCGGCTGCGAGCCCGGGACCCATCCGTCGCGCTGCGACTCGTGCGGTGGCGCCGGCGAGGTGCGCCAGGTCCGCCGCTCGATCCTGGGCCAGCTCGTCACCGCGGTGCCGTGCGTCGCGTGCGGCGGCACCGGCCAGCGCATCCCGAACCCGTGCGCGAGCTGCGGCGGGGACGGGCGGCTGCGCAGCACCCGCCACATCGAGGTCGAGGTGCCTGCGGGCATCGACGACGGCCAGCGGCTCCGGCTCAGCGGCCGCGGTCCCGCGGCGCCTCGCAACGGTGTGGCCGGCGACCTCTACGTCACCGTGCGCGTGCGCCCGCATCCGTCGCTCGAGCGGCACGGCTTCGACCTGGTGCACCAGCGGCGGATCGCGATGACCCAGGCCGTCCTCGGCACCGTGCTCACCGTCGACACGCTCGACGAGCCCGAGGAGGTGACGGTCCCGGCGGGCACGCAGCCCGGCCATGTCTTCCGCCTCCGCGGTCGTGGCGTCCCGGTGCTCCAGGGGCGCGGGCGCGGGGATCTGCTGGTGCAGGTGGACGTCGACGTCCCGCAGGAGCTCACGGACGCAGAGCGGGAGCTTTTGCACCAGTTTGCAGAGCTTCGGGGGGAAGAGGTCGCCGTCCCGGCCGAGGGCGGTTTCTTCTCGAAGATCCGGTCGACGTTCGGGGATCGGTGAATCGGGGGTTCGCGGCCGCGGCGCCCGGCGTCGCTCACGTGTTCGTCGACGACGTGTCCCGGGACTCCGACGTGTGGATCGAGGGCGCCGACGGGCACCACCTCCAGCGGGCGCGCCGGCTGCGGGTCGGTGAATCGGTGACGGTGAGCGACGGGCGCGGCTGCTGGCGCACGGCGCACGTCACCGAGCTCGGCGAACGACGGCTCCGCGTCACGCCGACCGGGCCACTGACGACCGAGCCGGTCCTCGCGCCGCGCCTCGTCGTCGCGTTCGCACCGGCGAAGGGCGATCAGGCGGGCGCCGTCGTGCACCAGCTCGTCGAGCTCGGCGTGGACGCGGTGATGCCGATCACCCTGCGCCGATCGGTGGTGCGGTGGGACGGCGAGCGGGCGGAACGGGCGCGGTCGCGCCTCGAGCGGGTGATCCGCGAAGCCGCGATGCAATCGCGGCGCGCGTGGCTGCCCACCCTCGAGCCCGCGCGTCCACTGTCGGAATTGGGTAGGCATCCCGGACTCGTGGTGGCAGATGCCGGCGGCGTTTCGGCGGCGACGCTCGTGGGAACACCGGTGAAGGAGTGGTTGGTGGTGATCGGCCCGGAGGGCGGGCTCGATCGCGCCGAGCACGAGGAGCTCGCGGACGGGATCAGGCTCGCCGTGGGACCGCACGTGCTGCGGGCGGTCACCGCGCCGGTGGCCGCGGCTGCCGCGCTGATGGTCGTCCGCCGCGCCGCCGCTCGAGACGTCATGGAATTCCCTGGCGATCGTGCTGCAGGCGCACCGTGAACGTCGCTCGCTTGTCGACACGCGCCGAGACTTCTGAGATAGTCTCCCCCGGCCGGGCGGCGAACTCTCTCGGGGGCAGCGGGGACTCATGCATGGCGTGAACGTAGGCGAGCGGCTCCGGGCCATCCGCCGGCAGAAGGGGCTTTCGCTTCACGACGTCGAGGCGCGCTCCGAACTCGAGTTCAAGGCGTCAGTGCTCGGCGCGTACGAGCGTGGTGAGCGCGCGATCTCCGTGCCGCGGCTGCTGCGTCTCGCGGAGATCTACGAGGTCCCACCCGACCAGCTCCTCCCTCGCGACACCGACATCGAGATCAACCTGACCGAGGGCACCGACCTCGACGCCGGCTTCACCATCGACCTCGTCAAGCTGCACGCGCTCGACGATCCCGAAGCGGCAGTCTTGTCGCGGTACGCCGCGACCATCCAGCTCCAGCGCCAGGACTTCAACGGTCGTTTGCTGACTATTCGCCGCGACGACCTCCGGGTGCTCGCCGCCGTCCTCGGCCGCCGGCCCGACGATCTGGGCGTGCGGCTCGACGAGCTCGGCCTGCGAGCGACAACCAGCTCTGCCTAGCTCGATCCGCGCCGCGGCGCCGCCGTGCGGCGCTACCCTGAGGGGGACGTGACCTCCTCGTCGCCGACCCAGGTCAAGATCCTCGTTCCGGGGAACCACCTCATGGTGGGCCTGCTCGGCCAGCGCGACGAGCTGCTGCGGTTGATCGAGGACGCGTTTCCCGTGCACATCCTCGTGCGGGGCAACGAGATCACCGTCTCCGGCGACGCGAAGGACTCGGAGACGGTCGCGCAGCTCTTCGAGGAGCTCGTCGTGCTCCTCGAGCGTGGCCACGTCCTCGACCGCGAGGGAGTGGGCCGGAGCATCGAGATGCTGAAGTCGGACCAGAGCCCGACGACGGTGCTCGACCACGAGGTGGTGCGCGGACGCAAGAGCGTCCGTCCCAAGACCGCGGGCCAGAAGCGGTACGTCGATGCGGTGCGCGCCAACACGATCACGTTCGGCATCGGTCCCGCGGGCACGGGCAAGAGCTACCTCGCGGTTGCACTCGCGGTGCAGGCGCTCCAGGCCAAGACCGTGAACCGCATCATCCTCACCCGTCCCGCGGTCGAGGCGGGGGAGCGACTCGGCTTCCTGCCCGGCGACATGCTCGCGAAGGTCGACCCGTACCTGCGACCGCTCTACGACGCGCTGTACGACATGCTCGGCCCTGACGACGTCGCGCGCTCGATGGAGCGCGGGACCATCGAGGTCGCGCCGCTCGCGTACATGCGGGGCCGGACCCTGAACGACTCGTTCATCATCCTCGACGAGGCGCAGAACACGACCGCCGAGCAGATGAAGATGTTCCTGACCCGCCTCGGGTTCGGGTCGAAGGCGGTCGTGACGGGAGACGTCACGCAGATCGACCTGCCGGAGGGTGGGCGCGGGCGCTCGGGTCTCCTCGCGGTGCGCGACGTGCTGGAGGGCATCGACGGGCTCGAGTTCGTCGAGCTCGGTTCGCGCGACGTCGTGCGCCACAAGATCGTCCAGGACATCGTGGACGCGTACGAGAAGAACTCGTGACGGTGACGAGCGTGGGTGTGGAGCGGCGAACGATCCCAGCGTGGGTGGCGCGTGTCGAGGGTGGGTCGTGAGCGTGACGTCGGTGGGTGTGGAGCGGCGAACCGCCCCAGGTCGGCGTCGGCCGGTCGCGGACGGGCGGTGAGCGTGACGTCGGTGGAGGTGTTCGGGGCGGACGAGCAGTCGGTGGTCGAGGTCGACGTGGTGCGCTGGGTCCGGTTGGCCCGGGTCGTGCTGGCGGAGGAGCGCGTGCCGGGGGTGGCCGAGCTCTCGTTGATCTTCGTCGACCTGCAGTCGATCACCGACCTGAACGAGCGGTTCCTCGGCGGGTCCGGTCCCACCGACGTGCTCGCGTTCCCGATGGACGACGACGTCGTCCTGGGTGGGCGCCAACCCGACCAGGGCGGACGGGGGCCGGGCGCGCCGGCCGAGGCCGGCGAGCCGCCGAGCCTCATCGGGGATGTCGTCATCTGCCCGCAAGTCGCGGCGGCGCAGGCGCCCGAGCACGGCTGGGCGACCGAGGACGAGATCGCGCTGCTCGTCGTGCACGGCGTCCTGCACCTGCTGAACTACGACCACGCCGATCCGCGCGAGCATGCGACGATGCAGCGCAGGGAGCGGGAGCTGCTCGCCCGCTTCCGCGAGATCGAGCAGGGGGACTGAGCGCTGAGACCGGGTCCATTGCCAAGGCTCCGCCACCACCGGACATCGGAACCGACGTGAGCGGAGCCGACGCGGCGATCCTTGCCGCGGTCATCGTCCTCTTCCTGATCTCGATCGTCCTCGCGATGGCCGAGACCGCGTTCACCCGCATGAGCCGGATTCGCGCGCTCTCGCTCGACGAGGAAGGTCGCAAGGGCGCCCACCGGCTGGCGCGGATGCTGGAGAAGCCCGAGCAGACGCTCAACGTGCTGCTGCTGCTCGTCCTCGTCGCGCAGCTCACGAGCGCGTCGCTGCTCGGCGCGCTGCTCGAGCGCTCGTTCGGCAGCGCGGGCCTGTTCATCGGCCTGGTGATCCAGATCCTCGTCTACTTCGTCATCGGCGAGGTCGCGCCGAAGACCTACGCGATCCAGAACCCGGACCGGGCCGCGCTCCGTGTCTCGGGGTTCCTCTGGGCGGTCACGAACTTCCCGCCGCTGCGCGTGCTCTCGCGCGGCCTCATCGGCCTCGCCAACGTGCTCCTGCCCGGGAAGGGGCTGAAGCAGGGTCCCTTCGTGACGGAGGAGGACCTCCGGACGATGGCGGACGTCGCGGCGGACGAGCACGAGATCGAGCGTGAGGAGCGCCGGCTGATCCACTCGATCTTCGAGTTCGGCGACACGGTCGTCCGCGAGGTCATGCGCCCGCGACCCGACATGGTCGCGATCGACGCCAACGAGACGATCGAGGCCGCGATCGAGCGGGCCATCGAGGGCGGCTTCTCGCGCATCCCGTGCTACGAGGACGACACCGACAACATCATCGGCATCGTGTACCTGAAGGACCTCGTGCACCGGTCCCGCTCGGGGACGGGCGGCCAGCCGGTGCGGATCGCGGTGCGGGACGCGGTGTTCGTGCCCGAGTCCAAGCGCGTCGCCGAGCTGCTGCGCGAGATGCGGACCCAGAAGTTCCACATGGCGATCGTCGTGGACGAGTACGGCGGGACCGCCGGCCTCGTGACGCTCGAGGACCTGCTCGAGGAGATCGTCGGGGAGATCGTCGACGAGTACGACACCGAGGAGCCGGGCGTCGAGCGGTTGAGCGGCGGGGGCATCCGCGCCCCGGGCCGGACGCCGATCGACGACGTGAACGAGGTGCTCGGCGTCGAGCTGCCCGACACCGAGTGGGACACCGTCGGTGGGCTCGTCTTCAACCTGCTCGGGCACGTTCCCGACCCGGGGGAGACCGTCCGGTTCCAGGGCCTCGAGTTCCGTACCGAGCGGGTCGAGGGCCGCCGCATCGTCCTCGTCGCGATCGTGCCGGTGGCCGGCGCGGGTGACGGCGACGACGCGGACGACCATCAAGGCGCGCCGGAGCGCGCCGCGCCCGGCCCCTCGTGAGCGAGCACCGCTCGGGGTTCGTCAGCCTCGTCGGCCGGCCGAACGTCGGGAAGTCGACCCTCGTGAACCGGCTCGTCGGCTCGAAGGTCTCCATCGTCTCGAACCGACCCCAGACGACCCGGACGCAGATCCGCGGGGTGCGCACCACGCCCGGGTCGCAGATCGTCCTGCTCGACACCCCGGGGATCCACAAGCCGCGCACGCTGCTCGGCGAACGGTGCAACACGCGGTCGGTCGAGACGCTCTCCGAGGTGGACGTCGTGTGCCTGCTCGTGGAGGCGAACACCCCGATCGGCGGCGGCGATCGCTTCATCGCCGACCTCGTGCACCAAGCCGCGACTCCGAGCGTGCTCGTCCTCAACAAGATCGACGCCGCGAGCCGGGCCGACGTCGTCGACCACCTCGCGCGCGTCACCGCCGAGCTGGGGAGCTTCGAGGCGTTCGTCCCGGTGTCGGCGCGCACCGGCGAAGGCGTCCCCGCGCTGGTGGACGAGCTCGAGACTCGGATGCCGCCCGGGCCGATCTACTACCCGGACGGCGTGGTGAGCGACCAGCCCGAGGCTGCGCTGGTCGCCGAGCTCATGCGCGAGAAGCTCCTCGCGATCGCCCACGACGAGCTGCCGCACTCGATCGTCGTCACCGCGGAGCCGCTCGACGACGACGACCCCTTCCCTCCCGAAGCCGTGGACAGCAAACGCCGCGGTCGCAGCCGTGTGACGTCCGAGGCGGGGCCCGAGCGGCCTGCGCCGCAGGCGCGAGCACGCGAAGAGGAGGTTCTGCGGTACCGCGTCGTGGTGCGGGTGGAGCGGGAGTCCCAGAAGGGGATGGTGATCGGCAAGGGCGGGATCGTGATCCGCGACGCGGGGACGAAGGCGCGCCAGGAGCTCGAGGTGCTGCTCGGAGCCCGGGTGTACCTCGAGAGCCGGGTGCGGGTCGATCCGGATTGGCAACGCCGGGCGCACGCCCTCGACCGCCTCGGACTCTGAGCAACTCTGGCCGCGGCCGACCGGCGCCCTCCGGGCGGTGTCTTGAGTTGCTCCTCGCCAATTCGCCGGGGATAGAGTCGCTCCGGCGTGTCGCCCCGCCTCTCGGGGGGTCCGTTCGGGGGGCGTCCAGCCTCCTGGCTCTGGTCCATACAGGGAAGAGGGCATGAGGGTTCCGAAGATCGGGAGACGCCTTCGCCGGGTCGGCCTCCTCGTCGGTCTGGTGGCCGTGCTCACCGCCTGTGGGAACGACAACGGGCAGAACTCACTGCACCCCAAGGGCCCCTACGCCCAGAAGATCGACAACCTCTTCATCCCGATCCTGATCCTCGCGATCGTCATCGGGATCGCCGTGCTCTGCGCGACCGTCTTCTTCGCATTCAAGTTCCGCTACCGCGAAGGCAAGCCGGACAACCCGAAGCAGATCCACGGCAGCACCCCGCTGGAGATCGGCTGGACGATCGTCCCGGCCCTGATCCTCGCGGTGGTCGCGGTCCCCACGATCGCCACGATCTTCGACCTGGCCAAGAAGCCCACCGGCCCGAACGTGCTCAACGTGACCGTGGCGGGCAAGCAGTGGTGGTGGCAGTTCGAGCTGCCCAAGCAGCCGATGGTGGACAAGAAGGTCGTCACCAGCACCGAGCTGCACATCCCCGTCAACACGAAGGTGTACCTGTCCGAGGTCTCGGACAACGTGATCCACTCGTTCTGGGTGCCCGAGCTGAACGGCAAGAAGGACGTCATGCCGGGCCAGACGAACCACAACACCATCGAGGCGGACAAACCCGGCACGTATCTCGGCGCGTGTGCGGAGTACTGCGGGCTCTCGCACGCCGACATGCGGTTCCGCGTGATCGCGCAGACGAGGTCCGACTGGGAGCAGTGGCTCGCCGGACAGCAGCAGGGCCCGAGCCAACCCTGGACGGGCGACATCAAGAAGCTGACCGCGACCAAGTACGCGTGCACGAACTGCCACATCTTCGATGACTCGACGAAGGTGAACTACGGCCCGAACCTCACCCACCTCCACAGCCGGACGACGTTCGCCGGCGGCACGTACGAGATCAACCGCAAGAACCTGACGAACTGGGTGATGAACGCGCCGTCGATGATCGCGATGGCCTCCACCGACTGTCGATTGCCGCCGCCGGCGGAGTGCGTCGGCATGCCCTCGTTCACGAAGAACACCCCGAAGGGGTTGCCGGTGATGACACAAGCGGACGCGGACACGATCGTGACGTACCTGTTGGGAGAGAAGTAGTGGCGCTGGGAGCTCGCCGATGACGGCCGTCCCCGAGGTCATCGCCGCGCCGCGCGGGGCGGGCGCGGGCCTGCTGCACCGGCCGAAGCGCACTACCGGCTTCTGGTCGTGGTTCACGACCGTCGACCACAAGAAGATCGGCATCCTCTACGGAGGCACCGCGCTCGATCTTCTTCCTCATCGCCGGCATCGAGGCCCTGCTGATCCGGTTGCAGCTCGCGGGCCCGAACGGCACGGTGCTCACCGCGTCGCAGTACAACACCGTGTTCACCATGCACGGCACGACGATGATCTTCCTCGTCGGCATGCCGCTGCCGGTGGCGCTCGGCAACTACTTCATCCCGTTGATGATCGGGGCCCGGGACGTCGCGTTCCCACGGCTCAACATGTTCGGGTACTGGGTCTTCCTGTTCGGTGGCCTGTTCATCTACTCGGGCTTCGTGCTCGGTGGCGCGCCCAACGGCGGGTGGTTCGGCTACACGCCGCTCACCAGCACCCCGATGAGCCAGGGCTTCCTGCCCGGACACGGCCCAGACTTCTGGACGGTCGGCCTCGTGATGCTCGGCATCGGGTCGGTCACGTCCGCGATCAACTTCATCGTGACGATCCTCAACATGCGCGCGCCGGGGATGACGCTCATGCGCATGCCGGTGTTCGTGTGGATGATGCTCGTGACCGCGTTCCTCACCGCGTTCGCGATGCCCTGCGTCACCGCCGCGCTGATCATGGTGTTCTTCGATCGCAACTACGGGACGAACTTCTTCGTGGTCGCGTCCGGAGGTGATCCGCTCCTCTACCAGCACCTGTTCTGGCTGTTCGGCCATCCCGAGGTGTACATCCTCATCCTTCCCGGCATGGGCATCATCTCCGAGATCCTGCCGACCTTCTCCCGCAAGCCCCTGTTCGGCTACGCGGTCATCGTCTTCTCGGGGATCGCCATCGGCTTCCTCGGCTGGGGCGTGTGGGCGCACCACATGTTCGCCACCGGGCTCGGACCGGTCGCGGTGTCCGCGTTCAGCCTCTCGACGATGCTGATCGCGATCCCGACCGGCGTGAAGATCTTCAACTGGCTGGGGACCGTCTGGGGTGGATCGCTGCGCCTGAAGACGCCGATGCTCTTCGCGCTCGGCTTCATCGCGATGTTCACCATCGGTGGGCTCTCGGGCGTGACCCACTCGATCGTCCCGGCCGACACCCAGCAGACCGACACCTATTACGTCGTCGCGCACTTCCACTACGTGCTGTTCGGCGGCCTGATCTTCGCGATCTTCGGCGGCTTCTACTACTGGTGGCCGAAGATCTTCGGCCGGATGCTCAACGATCGGCTGGGCAAGCTCAACTTCTGGCTGATGCTCATCGGGTTCAACCTGACGTTCTTCCCGATGCACATCCTCGGTCTCGAGGGCCAGCCCCGCCGCACCTACACCTACGCGTCGGGCATGGGCTGGGACAACCTCAACCTCGTGGTCTCGATCGGCTCGTTCATCATCGCGGCCGGCGTCCTCGTCTTCCTCGTGAACATCATCGTGAGCACGCTCCGGGGCGAGCAGGCCGTCGCCGATCCGTGGGACGCGCGGACGCTCGAGTGGTCGATCCCGACGCCGGTCCCCGAGTACAACTTCGCCGAGATCCCGGTCGTGCACGCCCGCGACGACTTCTGGCACCGCAAGTACACCGAGGACGCCGAGGGGCGCCTGGTCCGGCTGCCGGCCGGTGGGTCCGACAGCGGCACCACCGGCGCGGTCGCGACGCTCGAGAAGGAGGCCGGCTCGGGCGACCACGGCGACGGCCCCGGCGACGGTGACGGCGACAGCCACCGCGACGGGCACGGCATCCACCTGCCGTCGCCGTCGTACTTCCCGTTCATCCTCTGCCTCGGGCTGCCGATCCTCGGCTACGCCGCAGTGTTCAAGAGCCCCTGGCTCGCGATCCCCGGCGTCCTCGTGCTGGTGTTCGGCATGTACGCCTGGGCGATCGAGCCCGGAACGGCGGAGGACTAGCCATGGCCCAGGCCACGCTGCCCGCGCCCTCCGAGGGCCAGCACGACGACCACGGTCACGGGACCGCGACCGGCACGTCGAACACCAAGCTCGCGATGTGGGTGTTCCTCTCGTCGGAGTGCCTCTTCTTCGGCGCCTTCATCGCCACGTACCTCCTGTACCGGGGACGCAGTGTCAAGGGCCCGACGCCGAGCGACGTCTACAACATCCCGTTCACGTCGGTGACGTCGTTCATCCTGCTGATGAGCTCCCTGACGATGGTGCTTGCGCTCGCCGCGGTCCAGCGCGGCGACCACCGGCGCTTCCGCGTCTGGATCGTGGCCACCGGCCTCTTCGGCCTCACGTTCATCGGCGGCCAGATCTACGAGTTCACGGAGTTCTACCGGAAGGGCCTCTCGCTCAGCACCAACGTGTTCGGCTCGAGCTTCTTCGTGCTGACCGGTATCCACGGCGCTCACGTCACCGTCGGGATCATCTGGCTGCTGTCGCTGTGGGGCCTCTCGATGCAGGGCAAGCTCGGCGTGCAGGACGCCGAGAAGGTGGAGATCGCCGGCCTGTACTGGCACTTCGTCGACGTGGTCTGGATCGTGATCTTCACGGTCGTCTACCTGATGCCACCGCAGAAGTAGGGAGAGACTGCATGAGCGCAGCGGCGACACCGAGGACCTTGGGCCGGGAGCGGGACTGATGGCTGACGTCGAGGTCGACGAGCACGACGATCCCGGGCTGCTGCCCGGCACCGAGGTCGAGCGCGCCGAGGAGCAGGAGCACGGCCTGTCCGCCATCCGGCCCGACGAGGTGCCGATGCTGCCGGGCGAGATCCGCCCGCACTCGTCGCCGTTCCAGTACGTGATGATCGCCGTGGTGCTCTGCGTGCTCACCGCGGTCGAGGTCGGCTTCTACTACCTCGAGGGCGACATCCCCACGGCCCTGCTGGTCGGCTGCCTGCTGGCGCTCGCGCTGGCGAAGTTCATCATGGTCGCGAGCCTCTACATGCACCTGAGCAGCGACAAGCCGATCTTCAAACGGTTCTTCATCACCGGTGCGGTCGGAGCGGTGACCCTGTACACGATCGTGCTCACCACGCTGCACATCTGGGACTGAGCGGTGCCGACCCACACAGAGAGGGAGTGATGCTCGCGTTCCAGGGGCACTTCCCCGCGTTCGAGCCCCACCCCGACGTGCTGCTGCTCGTCGGCGTGATTCTCGCCGCCTACTGGATCGCGCTGAACCGCATCGGGCCGCGCACCGTACCCGAGGGCACGCTCGTCGCGACCCCGTTCCAGATGACCTGCTTCGCGCTGGGCGCCCTGGCGATCCTGCTCGCGTCCGAGTGGCCCATCCACGACCTGGCCGAGGGCTACCTCTACAGCGTGCACATGGTCCAGCACCTGACGTACACCATGGTCGCGACGCCGCTCCTCCTGCTCGGGACCCCCGGCTGGCTCGCCCGGTGGGTCCTGCGTCCCCGGTGGCTGTTCCGCACGGTGCGGTGGATGTCGAAGTTCGTGCCCGCGCTGATCCTGTTCAACGTGGTGCTGGTGCTGGTGCACTGGCCCGCGATGGTCGACCTCACGCTCGAATCGGGCTGGGCCCACTTCACCGCCCACTGCGTGCTGGTCGTCTCGGCGTTGATCGTCTGGATGCCCGTGGTGAGCCCTCTCCCGGAGATCCCGCGGCTCGTGCCCCCGCTCCGGATGGCCTACCTCTTCCTCCAGTCGGTGGTGCCCACGATCCCGGCCTCGTTTCTCACTTTCGGCAGCCACCCGCTGTATCGTCGCTACGAATCGCTCCCGAAGCTCTGGGGGCTCAGCGCGCTCAACGACCAGCTGATCGCCGGACTCATCATGAAGATCGGGGCGGGCCTGTTGCTGTGGGGGTTGATCACGGTGATCTTCTTCCGGTGGGCGGCGGCCGAGGAGCGCCGGAACCGCCCCGGACCCGGGCTGCGAGACTTGGACCGAGAGCTGACCGAGATGGGACTGCGGGCATAGATGAGCGACGAGCCAGAGTCGACCGACACTCCGGATGCGGCGTCCGGGGCGGCGAGCGAGCCTGAGGCCTCCGAGACCCCGGACGCTACGGACGCACCCACCGAGGCGGAGAGCACCGAGCTCGCGGTGCCCGACACCGCCGGGGTCGCGGTTCCCACGGTCGCCACCGGACCGGTGGTCGACCCCCGGGCCGAGGCCAGGAAGACCCGTGTCCTGCTCCCGTTCCTGATCCCCGTCGGCGCGATCCTCACCGTCGCGTTCTTCGCGCTCAACATCTCCCGGGTGTTCCTCGCCGCGTCGGAAGGGGGCAACACGTTCGCGGTCGTGGTGGCGATCAGCATCACGGTCTCGATCCTGCTCGGGGCGACGATCATCGCGGCCCTGCCTGCGCTGCGGACGTCGTCGCTGGTGCTCGTCATGTCCGGCGTCGCCATCATCGTGATGCTCGCCGGCTCGCTGGTCCTCGGCACGAGCCTGCCGAAGTCGGAGGCCAAGGCCGGCTACGTCCAGCCCAGCGGGCGGGCGATCAACACCCTCGAGGTCGACGCGCTTCCCGAGCTGCACTTCCAGGCCAAGAACTTCGACGTGCCCGCCGGCATCAACCTGATCAAGTACAACGACAAGGGCGGCACGCACACGCTCGTGTTCGACGGTACCGAGGTCCCGGGCTTCGAGCTGCAGGTCCCGAACGGCCAGAACGCCGCGAAGGTGGACCTGAAGCAGGGCCAGACCTACACGATCTACTGCACGATCCCGGGCCACCGGCAGGCCGGGATGCAGGCGACGATCACCGTCGGCGCCCCGGGCGGGAAGCCCGAGCCGGGCACCCAGAGCCCGACGCAGACCACGGTCCCCGCCAACACGCCCTCCACCTCCAACCCGGGCACCGGGCCGGGCACGAACAACGGCGCGTCCCAGTCGAGCACCGGCGGGACGTGATCATGCGTCCGCACAAGCTGATCATCGGCACCGTCGCCTGCACCGCGCTCGCGGTCGGGCTCACCGCCTGCGGTGGGAGCGACTCGGGCAGCAGCTCGTACAAGCAGCCCACCGGTCCCGCGGTCGCGTCGCTCAAGGTCCAGTCGGGCAACGTCTTCTTCAAGCCGACGAAGCTGAAGGCGCCCGCCGGCATCATCTCGATCACGCTCAAGAACATCGAGAGCGGGTCGCACGACCTCCAGATCCACGGCGTTCCCGGCTTCCAGCTCGAGGTGAGCGGTGAAGGATCGACCGCGACCGAGAAGGTCCAGCTGAAGAAGGGGACCTACGACTACTACTGCTCGATCCCCGGCCACGAAGAGGCAGGGATGAAGGGCACGCTCACCGTCTCGTGATCGAAGGGATCGATCCCGGGCGCATCCCGCGCCACGTCGCGATCGTGATGGACGGGAACGGGCGCTGGGCCCAGCAGCGCGGGCTCAAGCGCACCGAGGGCCACGCCGCGGGGGAGGAGGCGCTCTTCGATGCGGTCGAGGGCGGGCTCGAGCTCGGGCTGCCATGGATGACGGTGTACGCCTTCTCGACCGAGAACTGGCGGCGCCCGCTCGACGAGGTGCGGTTCCTGATGCGGTTCAACGAGTCGCTGCTGCTGCGCCGCCGGGACGACCTCGACGAGCGCGGCGTCCGGGTGCGGTTCATCGGCCGCCGGGGCGGCCGGGTGCCCAAGCGGGTGCTGCGCCACATCGAGGACACCGAGGCGTTGACGGCACGGAACCGGCGCATGACCCTGACCTTCGCCTTCAACTACGGCGGGCGGGCGGAGCTCACGGACGCGGTGCGGGCGATCGCGACCGAGGTGAAGGCGGGCCGGCTCGATCCCGACCGGATCTCGGACCGCGTCATCGCCCGACACCTCTACGCACCTGACATGCCGGACCCCGATCTCATGGTCCGGACCTCGGGGGAGTACCGGATCTCGAACTACCTGCTCTGGGAGAGCGCGTACTCGGAGTTCCTCTTCACCGACGTGCTGTGGCCCGACTTCCGCCGCGAGCACCTGTTCGACGCGGTGCGCGAGTTCCAGCGCCGGGATCGCCGGTTCGGCGCGGTCGAGACCTAGGAGTTCCCCGGCTGTAGTTACACTCTGATCATGAGTGCAGCGGGGCGCACTGATTGATGCCAGGGCTGTATCGGGACCAGGGGGTCGTCCTTCGCACGGTGAAGCTCGGCGAAGCCGACCGGATCGTGTCGTTCCTGACCCAGGGCCACGGCAAGGTGCGCGCGGTCGCCAAGGGCGTGCGCAAGAGCGGCAGCCGCTTCGGCGCGCGGCTCGAGCCCACCAGCCATGTCGCGCTGCAGTGCTACCGGGGCCGCGAGCTCGACGTCGTGACCCAGGTGGAGACGATCGACGCGTACCGCCCGTTGCGGGAGAGCTACGCGTGCTTCACCCACGCGGTCCCGATGCTCGAGGCCGTCGACCAGGTCGCCCAGGAGCGCGAGCCGGCCCCGGCGCTGTACCGGATGCTCGTCGGCGCGCTGCGCACGCTCAACGCGCGGCCGTCGCCGGTCGTCACCCCGGCGTTCTTCTGGAAGCTGCTCAGCCTCGAAGGCTTCCACCCGTACCTGGAGGGATGCGTCCGGTGCGGGGAGGGGGGCGGTCCGTTCACCGCGTTCGATCTCGCGGAAGGCGGGACGCTCTGCGCGACCTGCGGCCGCCTCGGAGGTCTGCGGATCGCCCCGGAGGCGCTCGAGCTCCTGGGCCGGCTCGTCGGCGGGGAGTTGAACCAGGCCATCGCGAACCCGCCGGCCCCCGAGCACGTGCACGAGATCGAACGCCTCGGCGTCCTGACCCTGGAGTACCACTCCGAGCGCCGCCTCCGCTCCGCGTCCTTGCTCTGAAGATCTCCGCCGGTCGATCGCCGGACCGCGACCGACTGGCGACCGGCGGCGGCCTTTCGTCGACACGCGAGCCCGCTCGACGCCGAGGCCAGCGAGGGTCAGAACGGAGTGCGTGCCCACCGAGCGAGTTCTGTGAGCGCTCTGGCGCGAGCAGACTGTTCGAGCGAATGGGCACGCAGCTCCGTGAGGAGCCCGAGCGGGACACAATGCCGAGCGTCGCGAGATCCATTGCTTCGGGAGAATTTGGGTTGCCCGACTACCCTGTTCGGCCGTGGCCCGTCCTGATTTGATGGACCGCGTCGTCAACCTGGCCAAGCGACGCGGACTCATCTTCCCCTCGTCCGAGATCTACGGCGGCTTTCGTTCGACGTGGGACTACGGACCCCTCGGCGTGCTGCTGAAGCGCAACGTCAAGGACGCGTGGTGGCGCTCGATGGTCCAGCTCCGGGACGACGTCGTGGGCCTCGACTCGGCCATCCTCATGGCCCCCAAGGTCTGGGAGGCGAGCGGCCACCTCCAGACCTTCACCGATCCCCTCGTCGACTGCCGCAGCTGCCAGGAGCGGTTCCGGGCCGATCAGCTGCCGGAGTCCGGCGCGTGCCCGAACTGCGGGGTGAAGGACTCGTTCACCGAGGCCCGCAACTTCAACCTGATGTTCAAGACCTACGTCGGGCCGGTGGAGGACGACACCTCCGTTGCCTACCTGCGCCCGGAGACGGCCCAGGGCATCCTCGTGAACTTCAAGAACGTCCAGACCACGACCCGCAGGAAGCCGCCGTTCGGCATCGCGCAAATCGGCAAGTCGTTCCGCAACGAGATCACGCCGGGCAACTTCATCTTCCGGACCCGTGAGTTCGAGCAGATGGAGATGGAGTTCTTCGTGCCGCCCGAGGAAGCGGAGAAGTGGTACGAGTACTGGTGCCGCGAGCGCTACCGCTGGTACAAGGAGCTCGGCATCCCCGAGGCGATGCTGCGCGTGCGCCCGCACGACCCGGAGGAGCTCTCGCACTACAGCGTCGGCACCTCCGACGTGGAGTTCGAGTATCCCTGGGGCTGGGGTGAGCTCGAGGGGATCGCGAACCGCACCGACTACGACCTGACCCAGCACACGAAGTTCTCGGGCGAGGACCTCTCCTACTACGACCAGGAGAACGACCGCCGCTACGTCCCGTACGTCATCGAGCCCGCAGCCGGCGCCGATCGGGCGACGCTGGCCTTCCTGCTCGCCGCGTACCACGAGGAGGAGGCCCCGACGGCCGACGGCAAGGTCGAGAAGCGCACCGTGCTGCGCCTCGACCCCCGGCTGGCCCCGACGAAGGTCGCGGTCCTCCCGCTCTCCAAGAACGAGAAGCTCGTCCCCGTCTCGGAGGCCGTCGCCGGGGACCTGCGCCGCCTGTTCATGCTCGACGTGGACGCCGCCGGGTCGATCGGGAAGCGCTACCGGCGCCAGGACGAGGTCGGCACCCCGTACTGCGTCACCATCGACTTCGACACCCTCGACGACAACGCGGTCACGGTGCGCGACCGCGACTCGATGGTCCAGGACCGGGTCTCCCTGGACCGGCTCGTCGATCACCTCAGGGAGCAGCTGCCTGCATGATCTGCCATGACTGACCACTACGAGCTCCTCGGGGTCGACTCCGACGCCTCGAAGGACGAGATCAAGGCCGCGTACCGCGCCGAGGTCGCGGACGCGGACTCGTCGCGGCGGGCCCAGCTGAACCGGGCCTGGAACGTCCTCTCGGACCCGGTGCAGCGCGAACGCTACGACGAGCAGCGCGCGGTCGAGGTGGACGACGGTGACGACGAGAACGCGACCGGGGCCGCAGTGTTCGGGGCCAAGAGCCGGGCGACGGGCGCGCGACGGGGCCCGGCGAGCACCACCGTCGAGGCCGAGGCGGTCTCGACCAACGGCTCGGGCGAGAACGGCGCGATCGGCAAGGGGATCAAGGCCCCGCCGCCCCCGCCCAAGGTGCCGACCATCGAGCTCCCCGAGGGGCTGGTCCAGGCGCCGACGCGGGCGCGCAGCTACGCGATGGCGCTCGACTTCTCGGTGCTCGTCGTGATCTTCGTCCTCGTGTACTGGATCGGCGGGATGATCATCAAGGACCAGTACCCGGCCGAGACGCACCGGATCGACCGGCTCTCGGACCAGTCGACCGCGGCCGACAAGGCGAAGAGCAAGGCCGACGACGCCAAGGACAAGGCGAACGAGGCGCTCGACAAGGCCAAGAAGGGCGGCGACAGCGAGAAGATCTCGGCCGCCAGGGACAAGGCCGCGGCGGCGACGTCGAAGGCGAAGGGGGCGGACAAGACGTCGAAGCAGGTCGCCGACGACCTCACCAAGGCGCAGTCGAAGCTGCGCACGGCGTACCTGCTGGTCTACCTCGCGATCCTCGTGCTCTCGTTGCTCTACTGCGTGCCGATGTCGGTGCGCAGCGGGCAGACGTTCGGGAAGCGCCTGCGTCGGGTCCGGCTGGTGCGAGTCGACGGCTCGGCCCCGGGTTGGAGCAGCTCGCTGATCCACTACGGCGTGCCGATCTTCCTGACCCTCGCGCTGGTCCAGGTCCTCGGGCCGCTGGCGATCGTCCTCGGGCTCGGCGCTGTGCTCTGGAACCTGCGTGACCGGAATCGCCAGGGCGTCCACGACAAGCTGGCCAAGACGTTCGTCGTCGAGGCCTGATCCACCCCCGCTCCACGTAGCACGACGAGACGGAGAACGCGATGAAGTACGTGTACGCCTTCCAGGAGGGCGGCCGGGAGCAGAAATTCCTGCTCGGCGGCAAGGGTGCGAACCTGGCCGAGATGACCAAGCTGGGCCTCCCGGTCCCGCCCGGCTTCACGATCACCACCGAGGCCTGCAACGCCTACATGGACCGGGACGAGACGTTGCCCGACGGGCTCACCGACGAGGTTGCCGACGCCCTGCGCGCCCTCGAGACCGACATGGGAAAGCGCCTCGGCGACGACGTCGACCCACTGCTCGTCTCCGTGCGGTCGGGCGCGCCCTTCTCGATGCCGGGGATGATGGACACGGTCCTGAACCTGGGACTCAACGACGACTCGGTGCAGGGGCTGGCCAAGCAGACCGGGAACGAGCGGTTCGCCTTCGACTCGTACCGCCGCTTCGTCCAGATGTTCGGCAAGATCGTGCTGGACGTCCCCGGCGACGACTTCGAGGAGTGCCTCCACGAGATCATGGAGGCCCGCGGCGTCGCCGTCGACACGGAGCTCACTGCCGAGGACCTGCGGGGGCTGGTCGTCACGTTCAAGGCGATCGTGACGCGGGTCGCGGGCGTGGACTTCCCCGACGACCCCCAGGAGCAGCTGAGCTACGCGATCGAGGCCGTCTTCAAGTCGTGGAACGGGCGACGGGCGCGCGACTACCGGCGCATGGAGCGGATCCCGGACGACCTCGGGACCGCGGTGAACGTCCAGACGATGGTGTACGGCAACAAGGGTGACGACTCCGGCACCGGCGTGGCATTCACGCGGAACCCGTCGACCGGGGAGCACACTCCGTACGGCGACTTCCTCACCAATGCCCAGGGTGAGGACGTGGTCGCCGGCATCCGGATCACCGAGCCGCTCGACGCCATGGGCAACGACTTCCCGGAGTGCCACCGCCAGCTCCTGGACGTCATGACCTTGCTCGAGCAGCACTACCACGACATGTGCGACATCGAGTTCACGATCGAACAGGGCCGGCTGTTCCTCCTGCAGACCCGGGTGGGCAAGCGGACCGCGATGGCTGCGTTGCGCATGGCGGTCGAGATGGAGGCCGAGGGCCTCATCGACCGGCGCGAGGCGATCCTGCGCGTCCAGCCCGCGCAGCTCGACCAGCTCCTGCACCCGCAGTTCGATCCCGCTGCCCGCTACGACGTCCTGGCGACCGGTCTGAACGCGTCGCCCGGTGCCGCGGTGGGCAAGGTGTCGTTCACCGCGGACGACGCCGAGGCTGCGGCAGCGGCGGGCGAGGCGGTGATCCTCGTGCGGCCGGAGACGTCGCCCGAAGACCTGCACGGCATGATCGCGGCCGAGGGCATCCTCACCTCGCGAGGTGGGCTCGTGAGCCACGCCGCGGTGGTGGCGCGGGGGATGGGCAAGCCCGCGATCTGTGGCGCGGACGCGCTGAGCATCGACTTGGCGAAGAAGCAGTTCACGGTGGTGCGCATCGCGGAGCGCGACGCCGCCGGCAACGCGGTCGTGGTCACCGTGCGCGAGGGCGACGTGATCTCGATCAACGGCGGCACGGGCGAGGTCGTGGTCGGCGAGGTTCCGGTCGTCACCCCCGAGCCGACGGGTCCGTTCGGCATCGTGCTCGGCTGGGCCGACGAGGTGCGCACGATGAAGGTGCGCGCCAACGCGGATCTGCCCGAGGACTCGTCGAAGGCGCGCGAGTTCGGGGCCGAGGGCATCGGCCTGTGCCGCACGGAGCACATGTTCCTCGGCGACCGGCTGCCGACCGTGCAGCGGATGATCCTCGCCGAGACACCCGAGGAGGAGGCCGACGCGTTGGACGCGCTGCTCCCCGTCCAACGGGCCGACTTCATCGGGATCCTCGAGGCGATGGACGGGCTGCCGGTGACGATTCGGCTCCTCGACCCGCCGCTGCACGAGTTCCTGCCCCGCCACGAGGAGATCCTCGGCCGCCAGGTCGACGCGTACATCCAGGGCACCGCCGACCCCGAGGCCGACCGGCTCATGGCCGCGCTGAAGCGCTGGGAGGAGGCCAACCCGATGCTCGGCACCCGCGGGTGCCGGCTGGGGATCCTGAAGCCCGGCTTGTACCGCATGCAGGTGCGGGCGATCATCCAGGCCGCGGTGGCGCGCCAGCAGGCCGGCGGTGATCCGCAGGTCGAGATCATGATCCCGCTCACCGTCGTGCGCACCGAGATGGAGCTGCTCGACCGGTGGGTCCGCGAGGAGGCCGAGAAGGTCTTCACCGAGACCGGCGAGCGGGTGGACTACCTGGTCGGCACGATGATCGAGACGCCCCGGGCGGCGATCGTCGCCGGCGAGATCGCGCAGATCGCGGAGTTCTTCTCGTTCGGCACGAACGACCTCACCCAGATGACGTTCGGCTTCTCGCGCGACGACGTCGAGGGCCGGATGATGCCGGCGTACCTCGAGCTCGGGCTGCTGCCGGTGAGCCCGTTCGAGCAGCTCGACCGGTCCGGCGTCGGGAAGCTCGTCGAGTGGGCGAAGGCGGCCGGTCGTGAGGTGCGCCCGGACCTGAAGCTGGGCATCTGCGGCGAGCACGGTGGCGATCCCGCCTCGGTGCACTTCTGCCACGAGGTCGGCCTGGACTACGTGTCCTGCTCGCCGTACCGCGTCCCGCTCGCCCGCCTCGCCGCGGCCCACGCGGCGCTCGGCGAGGGCGGCCCCGGCGCCACGGCGTGACGTACGGCATCGTTGGCTGTCCCACCCCGTCGATAGCCTTGGGGGCATGGCTTCGGAAGCGGCGCACGTCCGCGACGGTGAGCCCGACACGTTGAGCGACCGGGCGCGGCGCTGGGCCGCGACGATGGACGGCTTCGACGCGGGAGCCGTGCGCCGGGCCCACGCCGACTCCGCCGCGAAGATCGGCGCCTTCGACGTGCTGGACCGGGTTGCCCGCGAGGACCTCGAGGACGACCAGCTCGCGCCCGGTGCCACGCGGGCACGCGGCGCCGGGCACCGCAGCACGCCGGAGGAGCCTGACGCGGTGCGCACCTGCTTCGAGCGGGACCGGGACCGCATCCTGCACGGGACGACCGCGTTCCGGCGGCTCGCGGGCAAGACCCAGGTCTTCGTCTTCCCCGAGGACCACCAGCGGACCCGCCTGACTCACGCGCTCGAGGTGGCGCAGGTGGCCACGAGCATCGCCCGGGCCTGCCGGCTCAACGTGGCGCTCACCGAGGCGATCGCGCTCGGCCACGACTGCGGACACGGCCCGTTCGGGCACGCCAGCGAGGACGCGTTCACGCCGTTCGTCCCGGGCGGCTTCGACCACGCCTGCTGGGGCGCCGACATCGTGCTGGCGCCGGTGAACCTGTGCGCGGAGACGCTCGACGGGATCAGGAACCACTCGTGGTCCCGTCCCGCGCCCGCCACGCCCGAGGGCGAGGTGGTGTCGTGGGCGGATCGGATCGCGTACGTCTGCCACGACTTCGAAGACGCGGTGCGGGCGGGGATCGTGACGCCGACCATGCTCCCGGCGCGGGTCCTCGAGCAGTGCGGGGAGCGACGGAGCCACCAGCTCGGCGCGTTCATCGGCTCGGTCGTCGAGACCGCGGCGAGGACCGGCGAGATCGGCATGGACTCGACGATGGCCGAGGCGCTGGGCGAGTTCCGGGCGTTCAACTACGAGCAGATCTACATGCGCCCGGCCTCGGTGGCGCAGGGCCAGGCCGTGGTCCGGGTCCTGCGCGCCCTGGTCGAGCACTACGCCGACCGGCCGAACACCCTCCCGTTCCCCGACCTGCCGCGCGACCACGCGAGTGACGGTTCGCGCGCGGGGAGCGACGAAGCGCTGCGTGACGCGGTCACGTATGTCGCGGGGATGACCGACCGGTACGCGTTCACCCAGGCGGTGGCGCGCCTCGGGTGGGACACCGCGTCGCTGCCCGCGGGCCTCGACGTCGCCGTGGGCCGGTGAACCAGACGCGCATCGCGCGACGCCGGCGCGGTCCGTCTCGCCTACCCTGACCCGCGATGGGGATCCGCGACGAGGATGTTGCGCAGGTCAGGGAGGCGACCGACATCGTCGGGCTCATCAGCGAGCGGCTCGCGCTGAAGCGCGTCGGCCGGCGCTTCGTCGGTCTGTGCCCCTTCCACGCGGAGAACAGCCCGAGCTTCTCGGTGAACCCGGAGCTGTCGCTGTACTACTGCTTCGGTTGCCAGGAGAGCGGCGACGCGATCACCTTCGTCCGCAAGCTCGACGGCCTCGACTTCCCCGAAGCGGTCGAGCGGCTCGCGGCCCGTGCCGGCATCACGTTGCGCTACGACTCGGCCGCGGTCTCGAAGGATCGCGAGCGCAAGACGCGCCTCACCGAGGCCGTCGCCGCCGCGATCGACTACTACCACGCGATCCTCCTCGAGCAGCCGGCCGGCGGTCGGGCCCGCGGGTACCTGCGGAGCCGCGGCTTCGACGGGGACGCGGCGCGCCGGTTCGTGCTCGGGTGGTCACCCGACGGGTACGACGCGCTCACCCGGCACCTCTACGACCTGAAGTTCTCGCGCCAGGACATCGAGGCCGCGGGCCTCGCGTTCGTGAACCGATCGAACCGCCTGCAGGACTCGTTCCGGTCGCGGCTGATGTTCCCGATCTACGACCGGGCCGGCGCGCCCGTCGGCTTCGGTGGCCGTTCGCTCACAGCGGAGGGCCCCAAGTACAAGAACACCGCCGAGACCGCGCTCTACCACAAGAGCCGGCTGCTCTACGGCCTGAACTGGGCGAAGGCGGAGATCGGCGCCCGCGACGAGGTGGTCATCTGCGAGGGCTACACCGACGTGATGGGGTTCGCGCTGGCCGGCGTCCCGAACGCGGTGGCGACCTGCGGGACCGCGCTGACCGAGCAGCACGTCCAGCTGCTCAAGAGCTTCACCCGGCGCATGGTGCTGGCCTACGACTCGGACAACGCGGGCCAGAGCGCGGCGGACAAGTGGTACCGGTGGGAGCAGCAGTTCGACATCGAGGTGAAGGTCGCCGCGCTGCCAGCCGGCCGCGATCCGGGCGACGTGTGGAGCGAGGACCCGGCCGCGCTGGTCAAGGCGGTCGAAGGCGCGCAGCGGTTCATGCAGTTCAAGATGGACCGTGTGCTCGCGAGCGTGGACCTCACGAATCCCGAAGGTCGGGCGCGCGCGGCTGAGGCGCTCGTACCCGTCCTGCGGGAGCACCCGAACGAGCTGGTGCGTGAGCAGTACATCCAGACCGCGGCGGGGACGCTGGGCATCGACCACGGGTGGTTCAAGACCGCGGTGTCGAGGGGGGGTCCGACCCGCCGGGACGAGCCGTCGCGTGGGCCCGAGCGCGAGGAGGTTTCGCGGCCGCGGCCCGCGGCCGTCGACAAGCGGGAGGAGGACGTGCTGCGCTGGGCGATCCACGAGCCCGAGCTGGTGGCGGACTGGATCGACGCGTCCCTGTTCGTGGATCCGGTCGCGCGGGCCGCGTTCGTGCAGCTGTCCGAGGCCGCCGAGCTGCATGACGCGTTGGCGGCGAGCGAGGGTGACGTGCGGGCGCTGCTGGAGCGGTTGGCGGTGGAGGAGCCCCAGTCGGACTCGGAGCCGGAGACCGTCCGGGCCCGGCTCGTGGTGAACCTCGTCGAGCCGGCGGCCGAGCGTCTGCGCGACGAGCTGCGGGCCGCCGGAGACGACCGCGCGATCCAGGTGACGCAGCGTCTCGATGCGCTGCGCAGCTCGAAGTTCGGGAGCTACGCGGCCGGCGAGGACGCCGCGATGCAGTTGGTACGCTGGATCACCCAGTGGACGCCCACGTGACCCAACCCACACCGGACGCCGTTCCGTTGCCACCCGAGCCGCCGGTGGTCGCTCGAGCCGACGCGTCGACCGAGGACATCGATGCGTTGGTCGTCCGGGTCAAGGAGCGCGGGTTCGTCACCACCGGCGAGATCTTCGCTGCGTTGCCCGACCTCGAGCCCGAGACCGCGGAACTGGCCGCGATCTACGCGGGCATGGAGGCGAACGGCATCCAGGTCGTCGACGAGATCCTCGAGGAGCTGACGCGCGAGGACGAGCGCCGACTCGGTCGCAGCGAGCCCGAGTCGAAGACGGTGAAGGAGGCGGTGGATGCCGCGGTCGAGGCGCACCGTGCCGCACCGACGCGTCCAGGCGCGGCCGCCGACCCGAAGGCCGACGAGCGCGTCGCGGTGCCCGCGACGCGCATCCGCCCGAAGCGGGCCGAGCGCCCGGCCGGCGCCGGCGAGATGGGCAGCTTCGACCCGGTCCGGATGTACCTGAAGGAGATCGGGAAGGTCCCGCTGCTGACCGGCCCCCAGGAGGTGAGCCTGGCCAAGCGGATCGAGGCCGGGCTCGACGCGGTGGACCGGGTCGCACAGGAGCCGGACCTCAGCGACGCCCAACGGGCGAGCCTGCGGGCGGTGTCGCGCGACGGCGAGCTGGCCAAGCGCCAGCTCACGGAGGCGAACCTTCGCCTGGTCGTGTCGATCGCCAAGCGGTACGTCGGGCGGGGGATGGCGCTGCTCGACTTGATCCAGGAGGGGAACCTCGGTCTGATCCGCGCGGTCGAGAAGTTCGACTACACGAAGGGCTTCAAGTTCTCGACCTACGCGACGTGGTGGATCCGCCAGGCGATCACGCGCGCGATCGCGGACCAGGCGCGCACGATCCGCATCCCGGTGCACATGGTCGAGACCATGAACAAGGTGATGCGGATCCAGCGCCAGCTCCTCCAGGAGCTCGGGCGCGAGCCGACCGTCGACGAGATCGCCGCCAAGGTGGAGCTCACGCCGGACCGCGTGCGCGAGATCCAACGGCTCGGTCAGGAGCCGGTGTCGCTCGAGACGCCGGTCGGTGACGACGACGACTCGTTCCTCGGCGACTTCGTCGAGGACCCGAACGCGACCGCGCCGGCAACGGCCGCGGCGCGCGCGTTGCTCACCGAGGCGATCGAAGAGGCGCTCGAGGAGCTGAACGACCGCGAGCGCCAGGTGGTGCGGCTGCGGTTCGGTCTCGACGACGGGCAGGTGCGCACGCTCGAAGAGGTCGGCCGCGAGTTCGGCGTGACCCGTGAGCGCATCCGCCAGATCGAGTCGAAGACGCTCGCGAAGCTGCGGCACCCGACGCGCTCGCAGCGCCTGCGCGACTACCTCGAAGAGCCGTAGGCCGGCTCTCGCGCGACCGCGCCCGGGGGAGTGGGTGGCGCGCTCAGCCGGTGACGTCGACGACCGGTTCGACGAGCCGGAGCTGCTCGGGCTCGTCCGGGCGGAGACGCTCGACCCCGAGCTCGACCGCGGCCTGCAGCCGGTCGAAGAGGCGGCTGTCGCGGAGCCGCTCGAGCCGGAGTCGGATCTGCTCGTAGCGGGCCCGCCCAGCCTTCGCGCCGAGGTAGTACCCGAGCCCGAACCCCACGACGAGACCGATGCGGAACTTCACGCCACCCTTCTATCCCATCTTCCGCCGTCTTGCCGATCTGCCGCGCGCGGGCGAACGTACGTTCGGTACACTGGGAACATGGGATACCGCGGCAAGGTCGACCAACAGGAGGAGGCGCGCCGCCTGCGCCGCGCAGAACCTCACCCTCGCGGACATCGCCGAGCAGCTCGGAGTGTCGAAGTCCTCGGTCTCCCTCTGGGTCCGCGACGTCCCGTTCACCCCTTCACCCCGCCGGTACGGCCCTCGCCGGCGACCCAACCGATTGCACGACGCCAAGCTTCGGGAGATCGAGGCGCTCGACGCCGCCGGGCGCCAGCTGATCGGTCGCCTGAGCCACGATGCCTTCCTGGTTGCCGGAGTCGCGCTCTACGCAGGCGAAGGGGCCAAGCGCGACCACAGCGTGGTGTTCGCGAACTCGGATCCGGCGATGATCCGGCTGCACTGCGCCTGGCTTCGGCGGTTTTTCGACGTCGACGAGACACGGCTGCGGGTGAGGGTCTACCTGCACGAAGGACTGGACTTGGACGCTGCGCACGTCTTCTGGTCGGGTGTCACCTCCGTGCCGCTCACGCAGTTCCAGGCTCCGTACCGGGCCGTTGCTGATCCGACGCGGCGAAGCAACAAGCACGAGCACGGGTGCGCCTACGTCGTCTATTCGTGCTCTCGTACCCACCGCCGGATCATGGGCCTCGTACGGGCGCTGCTATCGTCAGACGCCATTCCGGGGTAGCTCAATCGGTGGAGCAGCGGCCTGTTAAGCCGACGGCTGCGGGTTCGAGTCCCGCCCCCGGAGCTCCTCACGCGAAGCCGAACTTGGGTCGCGTGCCCGGCTCGCCGGGGTCGGGCCGCTCGATCTCGTCGATGAGGCCGGAGGCGAGGGCCTCGTCGGCGTCGAGCCAGCGACCGGGTTCGACGTCCGCCTCGATGTGCTCGAACGGCCGCCCCGTCGCAGCCGCGAGCCGGCTCACGAACTGCTCGAGCCGCCGTTGGTGCTCCCGCGCGTTCGCCTCGAGGTTCGCGGCGGAGCCGACGAACGACACCTCGGGCACCGCGAGCCGGAACCGGGCGTGCGGTGTCGCCGCCCGGGACGGCGCGACCGCGACCACCGCGGCCGCGACCCCGTCGGCCCGGCCGACGCAGCGAGCCCGCACCGGGACGCCGAGCAGGTCGATCGTGTCCATGAGCGTGAACGCGGCTTCGAGCGTCCCGCCCTGGCAGTCCACCTGCAGCGTGATCGCGTCGTCACCGTCGGCGTCGAGCGCCATGAGCTCCGCCGCAACCATCGACGCGAGTGCGTCGTCGAGGCGGCCGGTGAGCGTGACGACCCGCCGGCCGCGCAGCTGCGCGCGCACCCAGGCGGCGGGGTCGTGGTCGAGCGGGCCGCCGAAGGGATCTCGGCCGGGTCCCGGGTCGAAGGGGTTCACGGGGTCCTCCGTTGGAGCCGGATGTCCAGGCGGTGGCCGAGCGCGGCGGCATAGCGCTCGAGGGTCGAGAGCCGGACGTCCGCGTCGCCCGACTCGAGCCGGGCCACCGCGGACTGGGACGTGCCCATCCGCGCCGCGACCTCGGTCTGGGAGAGGCCGAGCCGGCTGCGGTGCTCGACGAACGTGTCCGCCATCGCGCGCCGCCGGGCTGCGGCTTCCTTGAAGCCGGGGAACACCGGGTCGTGTCGTCGCTCGCTCATCGTGTCCGCGTCTCGGGGTCGACTCCCACCGAATAGAGTATCTCGAATACGAGATACTCCGCGTTCGGAAAGGTGCTCCGCATGGACCTCCGCCAGTCGATCATCCCCACCGTCCTCGACGAGTCCGCCCGGGGGGACCGGGCCTACGACATCTTCTCGCTGCTGTTGCGGGAGCGCATCGTGTTCCTCGGCCAGCAGGTCGATGACCACATCGCCAACCTGATCATCGCGGAGATCCTGCACCTCGAGGCGCGTGACCCGGACAAGGAGATCCAGCTCTACATCAACTCACCCGGGGGCCTCGCCTACGCGGGCATGGCCATCTACGACGTCATGCAGCACGTCCGGCCGCCGGTGTCGACCATCTGCGTCGGGATGGGGATGTCCGCCGCGGCGATGATCCTGTGCGCCGGCGCGCCGGGAAAGCGGCTCGCCCTGCCCAGCTCGAAGATCATGATCCACCAGGGCTCGGCCGGTACCCAGGGTGCGCCGAGCGACATGGAGATCCAGCTGCGCGAGGTCCTCTCGACGACGAAGCGCATGGCCCAGATCATCGCCTTCCACTCCGGTCGGCCGATCGAGCAGGTCGAGCGGGACCTCGAGCGCGACTACTTCATGACCGCCGAGGAGGCGCTCGACTACGGGATCATCGACGAGGTGCTCACGCCGCGCCGCGGCGTGTCGAAGGAGCTGCTCGAGCTCGCCGACGACGCCGCCAGCACGATCGCCGCCGCGGCCACGTAGTTCACGCAGGCGGGCCCTGCTGCTAGAACCGCGCCGCAGGGGCCGTAGCTCAGTGGTCAGAGCAGGGGACTCATAATCCCTCGGTCGATGGTTCGATCCCATCCGGCCCCACCAGGTACTCGGAGGGGTGTTCGACGCCCGACACGGGCTCTGGGCTGCGCGACGACATCGTCGCGACGTGGGATGCCCAACCGACGGACTGCGCACGTCAGCCGGGGATCAGACGATCCTCGATGAGGAACGCCGCGACCGGGTCCGCCAACGTCACTGCGAACTTCGGGGTGATGTGCTGGTTGTCGAAGCGCACGATCAGGCCATTGATGACCGGATCGCAGATCGGATCGAACGGGCACAGCAACTTGTCGAAGTCCGCCAGGTAGACCCGTTTGTTGTCGGCGATGCTCTGGTAGATGCGTTCGATGGGCAGTGGCGCGGTGTTGGCGACGAACCGGCACTGCTCCAGGAACTTGGCCTTGGTCAGGCACTTGAAGGGATCCCTCTTGGATTCGGTCAGGGGCTCCGGCTCGACGATGAGCACCTTCGGCGCAGTCCTCTCGAGCTGCTTCAGTGAGCGCTCGGTCTCCTCCTTGATCTGCGCGGCGAGCTCCAGGCTCCCGTTCGCCGGACGCCGAGCGCCCGTCGGGTCCAACACCATGCCCGGAGTTCGGGTGAGGTAGTCGTTCGAGACCGCGACGATGAGATCCGGCTTGAGCTGGGGAATCACCCGTTCATACAGGTCGCGTTTGAACGTCTTGCACGCCTCGTCGAAGACCTGCTGTTGGGGGGTCCTGGGCGCAGCGTAGAGCCGCTCCTGCCAGGGGCATTCAGCGGATGACGCGGTCGAGAGCGTGAGGTTGTGCACTTGGGCGAGCTTGGCAAACGTCGGCGACCACATCTGTGCGTGACTGTCCCCGATCACGAGGACGTGCGTTCCCCTGCCCTTCACGACCGTGCAGGCCGAGCTCGGCTTGCCGAGGCAGTCCCTCGCGTAAGGAGCCTGCAGGTTCGGTCCGTCGTCGAACTGGGCGTTCTTGAACGTGAGCTTCGGGATGGGTGTGAAGCCGATCGTCGTGTCGCCTTGCGCCGCGCCGACATGAAGGCGGTTCGGTTCCAGGACGTACGGAATGACGACCAGCGCGCAGATGACGCTGATGCTGAGACCGGCGACGATCACAACGGGATTCACCCGATCGAGCAACCGTTGCTCGCGGACCGGTCGCTCGAGAATGGTGTAGCTGAGTGACGCGATGCCGGTCGCGACCAGCGCCGAGATCAGCAGCAATGACAGCGGGCTGATCGCGTCGTCGGTGACGCTCAGCGCAACCAGGATGACCGGCCAGTGCCAGAGGTACGTGCCGTACGAGATCCGACCCAGGTAGACGATCGGACTCCACGACAACACCCGGTTCACCGGTCCACCCCGCGCGGCTTCGATCGCCACGATCAGCGCAGCCGTCACGATCGTTGCGGCGATGCCACGCCGGATCACGGTGACCTCGACGAAGGAGGTGGACATCAGGAGCAGCGCGACCAGAGCCAAGGCCGCGACGACCTCGACCCCGCGCCGCCGAACCACGCGCCGGATCAGGCCTGGGCTCAGCGCGAGGAGGGCGCCGGCGAGAAGCTGGTAGGCCCGGGCGTCCGTGCCGTAGTAGGCGCGATTGATGTTTGTGCTCGAGAGGTGCAACGCCCACACCACGGAGGCGACGCCGGCCGCGGCCACTGCACCCTGCATGACGCCGCGGCCGTTGCGCTGGAGCCGGCGAGTGGCCGCGAAGAGGGCGCCGAGCAGCAGCGGCCACACGAAGTAGAACTGCTCCTCGATCGCCAGCGACCAGAAGTGGATCACGGGGCTCGCGTTGATGTTGTTCGCGAAGTAGTCGGACGACTGGTGGATGAAGTACCAGTTGGCCACGTACAGGAACGCCGCCTTGAACGAGCCGACCGCGCTCGCGACGTCGGCCGGTGACGCGATCGCCGAGTACACGACTGCGGTCACGAGCAGGAGGATCGCCGCCGCGGGCAGGAGGCGCCGGATCCGGCAGCGCGTAGAATCGCCCGAAACGGACCGCGCCGCCGCCCACCAGGTCGCGCATCAGCAGCTGGGTGACCAGGTAGCCGGACAGGACGAAGAAGACGTCGACGCCGATGAACCCGCCGGCGAAGCGAGCCACCCCGGCGTGGAACGCCACGACGAGGTACACAGCCACGGCGCGCAGGCCATCGAGGTGCGGGCGGTAGCCACGCCCACCGGGCGCATCCGGGCGGTCCGCCGTCGACTCGTCCGCGTTCCCCGCCCCGAGCAGCGCCGTCACAACGGCGGACTCTACGGCGCTACGAAGCCGAAAGACAGGCGCTCCGTGGTCGGATACCTCGCAGAGTGGCACGTTCCGAACCGGGCCGCGAGGGCTCGGGACAGCTCCGGGTCGGTGAGGTCTCGTCGAAGCGCGTTCCGGCGAAGGATGTGTTGGTCACCGTCTGGCCTACGAAGCTGGTGCGCCGGCCCGGCCGGAGAGCACGTCGGTCTGCTTGACGGGCTCGAACCCGACGCTGAGGTAGAGATGCTTCGACGCGGTGTTGCCCGGTTCGAAGCAGATCTTGGTGCGCAGTGCGCCGGCCTTCGCGAGCCGGTCGAGGCCGGCGGTGAGGACGTGGCGGGCCAGTCCTCGGCGCTGGTGATCGTCTTCGGTGCGCATTGGTTCGACGAGTCCCGTGTCGGTCTCGGGGTCGTACCAGAACAGGCCGTGCGCGGCGTAGTTGTCGTCGCGGTCGAGGACGACCAGGTCGAGGTCGGGGCGATAGAGCGATGTCTGCCGGAGGCGCAGCTCGACATCGGGTCCGCTCCGTTTGATCAGGTGATGCGGGCGTTGCATCGTGTCCAGGCGACTGCACAGCCGGTAGTCTTCGCGCCGCGCGCTGATCTCCGGCCGAGCGTCTGCCGCCATCCAGGTCTCGACCAGCCCCTCTTCCTTGATCGTGAAGCCGTGGCCGGCCAGCACCGCACGCGTCACCGCATCGGCACGGTCGACCTCGAGTTCGACGGTTCCGAACCCGGCCGCACCGGAGTGAGCAAGGCCACGCTCGACGACGTGGGCAACCCAGTCGGGAGCTGCGTCGGGCATGACGATCGGGTCGAGCGCGATCCGGTCGCCCCAGTCCGTCACGATCACCGCCGCCTCGGGTCGATCGAGGTCGTCGAACCAGAAGAGCTGACGGAGATCGTCGGTTGCGCGCGGGATGCGCCACCACCACTGCAGGTCGGCGGCTTCGTACAACCCCTTGGTGGGATGAGCGCGGCGGACGCGCTGCAGCAGCGCAGTCGCAGCCTCCAAGGAGCGAAGACCGATCCGATGCTCTTCACGCGCGGTTGGCACTTCGCAAACCTACGGTGTAGAGATCGCCCGAACACCCGGTTATGAGTGTCGGGCGCCAACGAGTCCGGGGGGACGGCAATGGGCGTGAACATCACCGTCGTGGGCGGTGGCAGCTACCACTGGGCGCCGCGCCTGCTGTGCGACTTCGCCAACACCCCTTCGCTGACCGATGCCCGCGTCGTCCTCCACGATCTCGATGCCGAACGGCTCGGCCTGATGGAGGCGCTCGGTGGGGAGATCGCCGCCCGGCGGGGGATCGCGATGCAGACGATCGCGGAGCCCGACCGGGCCCGGGCGATCGACGGCGCGGATGTCGTCATCACCTGCCTCTCCGTCGGCGGCTTCGACAGCATGCAGCACGACATCGAGATCCCGCGGCGCTACGGCATCCGCCAGCCCATCGGCGACAGCGTCGGCCCCGGCGGGCTCCTGCGGGCGCTGCGCAGCGTCCCGGTGATGGTGGACATCGCTCGGGACGTCGAGAAGCTGGCTCCCGACGCGTGGTTCGTGAACGTGACGAACCCGTTGACCGCGCTCTGTTCGCGGGGTCACCCGCGAGACCGCGGTCAAGACGGTCGGTCTCTGCAACGAATGGGTCGGCGCGATCTTCAACCTGAGCCTCGCGCTCGGTTGCGGGATGCACGAGCTGGATCCCGTCCTCGCGGGTGTGAACCACTTCCCGATCGCGACCGAGCTGCGGGTCGACGGCGAGGACGCGTTCGGCCGCCTGCTCGCGCTCATGGACGATCCCGAGCGCGCGGCCACCGAGACGATCTGGATGGACCCGCTGCCGGACATGCACTGGATCAAGACCTCACCGTCCGAGTTCTGGTCGAAACTCGACGTCATCGAGAACAACCGGGTCCGCTTCGAGGTCCTCCGCCGGTTCGGCGTGTTCCCCGGCTCGGGCGACCACCACTCGGTCGAGTTCATGCCCGGGTTCGTGCATCCCGGCAACGACTACGGGAAGCCGTGGCGAGTCCACCACTACGGGATGGAGGGTCACCGCGCCGACGCGGCGTCCGACGTGGAGCACTACGAGTCGGTCCGCGACGCGCCGGACGTCTCGGCGATGCCCTCCGGCGAGCTCGTCGCGAACCTCCTCGACGGACTCGTGACCGGCAACCCCCGCAGCCTGCCGGTGAACCTCCCGAACGACGGCAACGTCACCAACCTGCCCGACCGCAGCGTCGTCGAGATCATCGGCGTCGCCGACGGGACCGGGGTGCGCGGACGCGACCGGGCCACCGTTCCCGGGATCATGGGTGAGTTCCTCCGCCGCATCAACGTCGTCCAGGAGTGGACGGTCGAGGCCGCGATCACCGGTGACCGCACGCTCGTCCTCGGGGCGATGATGGCCGACCCGATGGCCGGCCAGCTCGCATACGACGACATCGTCGCGATGACCGACGAGATGCTCGACGCCACCGCAGCCTGGCTCCCGCAGTTCGCGCGCTGAATCGGGGGCGGGCGCTCAGCGCGGCGTGAGGTCGAGGACCGCCCCCGCCAGCGCGTCGGACTCGCCGCGCACCTCGGCGTAGCGGTCGCGCAGGTCCGGGTCGGGCGCGTCGCGGGCAACCACGGGGTTGAGCGCCTCGAGGTCGACGGTCTCGCCCACCGCCTCACCCGCGATGCACCGGGCACCGACCGATGCCGCGTCGTCCACCGCGCGCCGGGTGAGCGGTCGTCCGGTCGCGGCCGCGAGCACGTCGCGCCAGAGCTGGCTCTGCGCGCCGCCGCCGGCGAGGACCAGCTCGGAGGCCGCCGGCGCGACGAGGGCCAGGCAGCGGGTGACGTCGAAGGCGACCGCTTCGACGACCGCGCGCGCGAGCTCTCCGGGGCCGGTGGCCGCGGTGAGCCCGGCGAACACGGCGTGCGCATCGGGTTGCCACCACGGGGCGCGGGCGCCGTGGAGCCAGGGCAGCGCGAGGACGCCGTTGGCACCGGGTGGCGACCCGGCCGCCTCGGTGAGCAGCACCTCGGTGGGCCGGCCCGTGATGCGCTCCAGCCAGTCGAGCGCGGCCCCGCTCGCCGAGAGGCCCGCTTCCACGAGGTACCCGCCGAGGGCGCCGAGCGAGACCGCGGCGACTCGGGGCAGCACGCCGATCGGACCGGAGTGGGGGACGGAGACGTTCGTGGTCGTCCCCCACGAGACCATTGGCACGTCGTCCCGGGCTCCCGTGCCGAGCACCTCGCACGCCCGGTCGCCACCACCCACCACGACCCGGACATACGGCGCGAGTCCGAGGTCCTCGGGCCTGTGGACCCGGCCCCGATCGAACGTCGGCGCCACGGTCGCGGCCGGCGTCACGTCCGGCAGCTTCGATGCGATCGACTCCTCGACCCCCAACCGCCCGTCGAGGCCGTACAGCCCGGTCCGCGACGCGAGGGTCGCATCCGTCGTGACGACGCCGGTGAGGCGAGCGATGACGAAGTCGCGCGGAGCCAGGATCCAGCGCGTCGCCGCGAACGCCTCGGGTTCGTGGTCGGTGAACCAGGCGATCTTCGCCGCACAGCACGCCGCGTTGAGCACTACCCCGGTCCGGGCGCGGAACTCGTCGGGGTCGCCGAAGTGCAGCACGGATGCAGCAGCCCGCTGGTCCGACCACAGGATCCCCGGTCCGACCGGTTGCAAGTCGTCGTCGAAGCCGGCGAACGTCTCGCGTGCGGCCGAGAACCCGACCAGGTCGATGCGTTCGTATCCGGTGCGCGCGTCGACGCGCAGGCGCGCGCACGCGTCCACCACCGACAGCCACCAGTCCTCGGGGTCCTGTTCGGCCCAGCCCGGGCGCGGGTGGGTGGTCGGCACCTCCGCCCGGGTGATCGCGACCAGGTGGTCGTCGTCCCAGAGGGCCGCCTTCGTCGCGCTCGTCCCGAGATCGAGTGTGAGGACCGTCACCTCGCAGCCAGCGTCCGTATCACCTTGGCCATGGCCGAGAAGTCTTCCCGGCCGAATCCGGCGGCGCTCGTCGCGCCGAGGATCTGGCGGACGATCCCGGCGGTGAACAACGGCACGCCTGCCGCCGCCGCGTAGTCGATCGCGAGGTCGAGGTCCTTGGCCATGAGGTCGGTCATGAAGCCGGGTGCCCAGCCGTTGGACGCGGGGCTGTCGGGGACGACCCCCTCGGCGGGGAGGCGCGTGCGCACCGCGACGCAGTCACCGGTGGCGTGGGTGACGATCTCGTAGAGCTGGCTCAGCTCGACGCCGGCGTCCTGGGCCATGACGGTCGCCTCGGACACCGCGAGCATCTGCGCGGCGTAGATGAGGTTGTTGCAGAGCTTCACGACCTGGCCCATGCCCGGCCCGCCGACGTGCACGACGAGGCCCGCGAAGGGGTCGAGCGCCGGGCGCGCCGCCTCGAGGGCGGCAACCTCTCCGCCCACCATGAGCGTGAGCGCGCCCTTCTGGGCGCCGACGGTTCCACCGGACAGAGGAGCCTCGAGGTAGCCGGCGCCGGTCGCGGCGACCCGGTCGTGCTGCTCCCGCTCGACGTCGGGGCTGATGGTGGACGTGTCGACGACGAGCTGGCCCGGGCCGAGCGCCGGGAGTGCGGCGTCGACGACCTCGACGACCTGCGGCGAGCTCGGCAGGCAGAGGATCGTGATCTCGCTCGCGGCGACCACCGCGGCCGGGTCGGCACCCTCGCGTGCACCGAACGCGACGGCGGCGTCGATCGGTCCGCGGCTGCGCGACGCCACCGTGAGCTCGTGCCCGGCGTCGACGATGTGGCGGGCCATGGGCAACCCCATGGCCCCGAGCCCGATGAATCCGACCTGCATCCGCGCCCCCCGGGCCGGGTCGCACCCCGAGCGCGCGACCAGTGATCTTGACGCTACCAGCGGCCCTCCGTACGGTGACGCTCGTGTCAGGTTCGGAGCTCCTCTTCGTGTCGCAGGTCGCGCCGTACACCGACGGTCCCGCGGGCGTACACGGGGTGCTGGACCAGGCTGCCGTCGGCGTCGCCCAGGTCGCCGGGATGCACGACCTCAGGGGTCGCCGCGTGGACGACGTGCGCGATCTGGCCGTCGAGGACCTCGCGGCGGCGCGAGTGCTCGCGCTGTTCACGATCGGCGAGACGCCCTGGAGCGACGCGCAGCGCACTGCAATCCTCGACCGCTGGCGCAGTGGCGCGCTCGCCGTCCTGGCCATCCACTCCGCGACCGACTCCTGTTACGGCTGGGACGACTACGGGCGGGTCGTCGGCGCCCGCTTCGACGGGCACCCGTGGACCGAGACCGTGGACCTGGAGGTGGTGGTCAGGGATCATCCGGCGACCGCCCACCTCGGCGCCTCGTGGACCTGGCGCGACGAGGTGTACCAGTTCCGGGACCTGCGACCGGACGCCCGGGTGCTCCTGCGCGTCCCGCCCGAGCAGCTCGACCTCGACGCGCCCGGCGCCGGCCGGCCCGGGTTCGGGTTCCCGCTGGCCTGGTGCTTCGACGAGGAGAAGGGTCGGACCTTCTCCACCAGCCTCGGGCACTTCCCCGGCGCGTGGGAGACGCCGGCGTTCCTCCGGCACCTGTCCGGCGGCCTCGGTTGGGCGCTCGATGCCGGCCACTGACGCGCCGCCGGCCCGGCGGCGCCGGAACCTGTCGCCGTGGGCGCAGTGGCAGCTCCAGCTCGCCGCGGTGGAGCGACCAGACCCCGTCCCAGACTCCGCCGCCGAGCTCGACGCCTGGCGCGACCGCGTCCGGGTCCGGCTCGACGAGCTGCTCGGCCCGGCGCCGGCGCCCGTGCCCCTCGACGTCGAGGTGCTCGGTACCGAGGACTGCGGACCGTACCGACGCGATTGGATCGTCTTCGACGCCGAGGAGACGATGAGCGTCCCCGCCTACCTGCTCGTGCCCGTCGGCCGTGCGACACCCGGTGCTGCGGTGCTCGCGATCCACGGCCACGGACCGGGCAAGGACGAGGTGTGCGGGGTCGAGACCGCGGCGGTGCGGGATGCGAACGCCTCGCACCGGGGCGACTACGCGCACGAGCTCGCCGCGCGCGGGTACGTCGTGCTCGCCCCCGACCTGCGCTGCTTCGGTGAGCGCGCCGACTGGCAGCCGGAGAACAAGTACCACTGCGACGTCAACCTGGTGCACGCGGTCATGGCGGGACGCAACCCGCTCGCGCAGAACCTGTGGGACCTGCAGCGGGCCTTGGACGTGCTGACGCAGCACCCACTCGTCGACGAAACGCGCCTCGGCGCAGTCGGCTTCTCGTACGGCGCGACGATGACGCTCTTCCTCGCCGCGATCGACGCCCGGGTGCGGGCCGCGGTGGTCAGCGGCTACCTGTCCTCGTGGAAGGCCGCGCACCGCGTGCCCTGGAACATGTGCGGCTCGCAGGTGATGCCCGGGATGCTGGGCACCCTCGAGCACGTCGACGTCGCCGCGCTGGGCGCGCCACGCCCGCTCCTCGTCGAGACCGGCCGCGAGGACGTGCTGTTCCCCGAGGCCGCGGCCGCGCGAGACGGTGGCCCAGCTCCGGGGCGTGTACGGCCGGCTGGGTGCACCCGCGGAGGCCGTCGTCCACGACGTCTTCGACGGGGAGCACCGTTGGCACGGCGAACACGTCGGCGCCTTCCTCGACCGATGGCTGGAGCACACCCCCGCATGACCTTCGACGCCCGACTCGCGGAGCTCGGCATCTCGCTGCCCGGGCCCTATCCACCGCACCACCCGCTCGACGCGGTGGTGATCCACGGCGGCGTCGCGCGCACGTCGGGCCAGCTACCGCGTGACGAGGCCGGCAACCTGGTGCACCCGGGTCGCCTCGGCGTCGACCTGACGGTCGAGCAGGGGACGGAGGCGGCGCGCTGGTGCGCGCGCAACGCGCTGTCGGTCCTGCGAGCCGAGCTGGGCAGCCTGGACCGGATCGAGCGCGTGCTGACCGTCCTGGGGTTCGTCGCGTGCGCGCCGGACTTCCTGGCCCAACCCGCGGTGGTCGACGGCGCGAGCAAACTGCTCGCCGAGGTGTTCGGTGACGCCGGTCGTCACTCCCGTTCCGCCATCGGTGTCGCCGCGCTTCCACGCGGCGGCGCGGTCGAGATCGAGGTCGCCGTCGCCCTTCGGTGACGGGACCACCTACGCGAGAGGAGCACCATGGCACCGCGCATCGTGATCATCGGCGGCGGCAGCTACCAGTGGGTGCCGAAGCTGCTCATCGACGTGGCGAACACGCCGTCGCTCCAGGACGCCGAGATCGTGCTGGAGGACGTGAACCCCGACCCGCTCCCGCTCATGAGCCGCTGGGTCGAGCGGATCGCGACGGTGCGTGAGGTCGGGCTCTCGGTGACGAGCACGACCGACCAGCGCGCCGCGCTCGAAGGCGCGGACTTCGTCGTGGTCTCGATCTCGACGGGCGGGTTCACCAGCATGCGCCAGGACCTCGAGATCCCCGACCGCTACGGGATCCGCCAGAGCGTGGGCGATTCCGTCGGCCCCGGCGGGATCAACCGGGCGTTGCGCAACATCCCGGTCCTCGTCGGCATCGCCCGCGACATGGCGGAGATCTGCCCGGACGCGTGGCTGCTGAACCTGACCAACCCGATGACCGCGCTCTGCCGTGCGATCACCCGTGAGACGCCGGTCAAGACGATCGGGCTCTGCCACGAGCTCACGATGACCCGCTTCACCCTCTCGCTGCTCCTGGACGCGGACTTCCGCTCGCTGAACCTCGAGATCACCGGGGTCAACCACCTCCCGGTGATCACCACGTTCGAGATCGACGGCCGCGACGGTTTCGACGCGCTGCGCGAGCTGGTGGCCGACCCGAGCCGCCATGGTGAGACGCTCGCGTTCGACCTGCCGGACGACTTCGGCACGCCGACCGGACCCGGTGGGCAGTGGACCCGCGGCGACCTGGTCCGCAAGAACCAGCTGAAGCTCGAGCTGTTCCGGCGCTTCGGCGTCCTGCCCGCGGCCGGCGACCGGCACCTCGCCGAGTTCTTCCCCGGCTTCCTCACCGAGCAGTCGGGCTGGGGCGAGCGGTGGGGCGTCCACATCACCACGATCGAGGACCGTGAGAAGAGCCAGGTAGGCCACGTCGCGGACCTCGAAGCCCTCATCGAGGCGGACGAGATCCCGGCGATGCCATCCGGCGAGCTCGTCGCGCCGTTGATCGACTCGATGCTGCGGGACAAGCCCCGCGACTTCCCGCTCAACATCCCGAACACCGGCCAGTGTCCCGACCTCCCGATGGACGTCGTCGTCGAGAGCGTGTGCACCGCGGACGGCTCGGGGGTGCGTGGGCGCGACCGGGCCGAGGCGCCGCCCGCGCTCGCCGAGCAGCTGCGCCGGGTGTCGGCGTCCCAGGAGCTCACCGTCGACGCCGCGCTCACCGGGAACCGGGAGCGCGTGTTCGAGGCGATGTTGGCCGATCCGTTGACCTCCCGTCTCGACTGGGACCAGCTGCAGGCGATGACCGACGAGCTCCTCGAGGCGACGTCGGCCTGGTTGCCCCAGTTCGCGTGAGCACCGGCCCCGCGTGCAGCGTCGTCGTCGAGGAGGACATCCGTGCCCTCGCGCGGGACGCCGCGACGCGAGCCGCAGCGGCGATCACCGCGAGCATCGAGGCCCGCGGCACCGCGAACGTCATGCTCGCGACGGGAACGTCGCAGCTCGCCTTCCTCGACGAGCTCGCACAACGTCGGGGCATCGCGTGGGACCGGGTCACCGGCTTCCACATGGACGAGTACGTGGGGATTCCCGACGACCATCCCGCGGGTTTCGCCCGCTACATGCGTGAGCGCGTCGTTGCTCGGGTCCACCCCGGGACGTTCCACTACCTCGACGGGTCGGCCGCGGACCCGGAGGTGGAGTGCGATCGGTACGCCGCGCTCCTGGCCGGGCATCCGCTCGACCTCTGCTGCCTCGGCATCGGTGAGAACGGGCACCTGGCCTTCAACGATCCGCCGGTCGCCGACTTCGCCGACCCGCGGGACGTGAAGGTCGTGACCCTCGACGACGCCTGCAAGCGCCAGCAGGTGGGGGAGGGACACTTCGCGTCGATCGCGGCCGTGCCTCCGCGGGCGATGACGGTGACGATCCCGGCGCTGCTACGCGGCGGGTGGTGCTCGCGATCGTGCCGGAGTCCCGCAAGGCGCCGGCGGTTCGTGACGCGCTCGTCGGCCCGGTCGCGACGAGCTGCCCGGCGTCGATCCTGCAGCGGACCGCGCACGCGGTCGTGTACCTCGACGGCGACTCCGCCGCGCTCCTCACCGTACGGTCATGAGCTCCCGGCGCGACCGCGCCCGCGACAACAACCCCGACCTGACCGTCCTCGGGTTCCCGGGGCCGGCCGAGCTGCGGCGCCGGCTGCCGCGCCTGATCCTCGGAATCATCCCGTTGGGGGTCGGGATCGGGATGATGGTCGAGGCGCGCCTCGGCGTGAGCCCGTACGACGTGCTGCACCAGGGCATCGCGGATCACACCGGCCTGAGCTTCGGGACGGTCGTGATCCTGCTCGGCCTGCTCGTGCTGCTCCTATGGATCCCGCTCGGGCAGCGCTTCGGCATCGGCACCGTCGTCAACACGTTGACGGTCGGGCTCATCGTCGATGCGTTCCTCGACTGGTCACCCGATCCCGGATCGCTCGCGCTGCGCTGGGTGTACCTCCTGGTCGGGATCGTGATCATCGCGTTCGGTGTCGGGCTCTACATCGGGGCCGGGCTCGGCCCGGGTCCACGCGACGGACTCATGACCGGCATCGCGGCGAAGGGCTACCCGCTGTGGCTCGTGCGCACCGGCCTGGAGCTCACCGCGCTCCTGGCCGGCTGGCTGCTCGGGGGCGACGTGGGGATCGGGACGCTGCTGTTCGCGTTCGGGATCGGGCCCCTCGGCCACCTCTTCCTGCTCCGCCTGCACCTCGGCGTCGGCGGTGGCGACCCCGATCCGACCGCGACGATCGGCGAGTAGCGCCCGTTCGCGCCGTGCCGGGGGTCAGCCGGGAGTGCCGGCCATGAGCGCGAAGGCGGTCTCCCAGCCGATCGAGCGCTGCTCGTCGACGGGGGCCTCACGGTCGAGCGCGGCGCGCGCGAGCCGGACGATGAACTGGTCGAGCACGGAGGTGGTCCCGCCGACGATCGCAGCCGCGCGGTCGAGCGCCGCGGTCGCTCCCGACGTGTCGCCGGTCCGGTGGAGCGCGAAGCCGCGGCCCAGCTCGAGCCGGTAGCGGTCCACGAAGGTCACGACGAGCTCGTCGGCCTCGGTGCAGACCGACAATGCGTCCTCCGCCCGGCCCCCGGCCACGAGCGCGGCGGCGAGCGCGACGTCCACGGCCGCGATCGGGCCCCGGTTCGTCGTGTGCTCGCGCGTCTTCGTCAAGGTCTCGATGGATCCATCGACGTCACCGCGCTGGAGCTGGGCGAGCCCCCACAGGGTGTGCTGCTCGTCCGACATCATCCGCTCGTCGGAGTGGCCCGCCGCCTCGATCACGGCCGCGCCGAGCTCGAAGCCCTCCGCCTCGCCGTTCTGGATTGCGAGCGCGACGCGAAGCATGGCGGGCATCTGCGCCATGGCGTGGTCCGGGACGTGCTCGGCGACGTCCTCCGCCGCGTCGACCATCGCGCGCGCCTCGGTCGGTCGGAGGAGGGCGTTGAGCGCGAGTGAGGCGGGCGCCATGGACTGCAGCTCACCCCACGGATCGCCAAGGGTCTGGAAGACGACGCGCGCGTCGGACGCGTACTCGAGTGCGTCGTCCGGGTGACCCCGCCAGATCGAGACGTTGGCGAGCAGCACGCGCATGATGGCCGCGGCCCACTGGTTGCCGAGCTCGGTCGCCTCCTGGAGGATCCGTTCGGCGAGCCTCGCGGACTCGTCGAGACGGCCCTGTGTGAACTGCACCCACGCGAGCAGACCGAGCGCCCAGCTGAGTCCGCCCCAGTCGCCGAGCTCACCGAACGCGGTGGCCGACGTGTCGAGTCGCTGCTCGGCCTCCTCGGAACGACCCCGCTCGAACGAGATCCACGCCAGGTTCTGCAGGGCCCAGGCCTCGCCCCGGCGGTGACCGATCGATCGGAACAGCTCCAGGGCCTCGCCGATGAAGCCGGAGGCCTCGTCGGGGTGACCCATGAAGAGGCCGGTGAGCCCGCGGAAGCGGAGCGCGTCGCCGAGGCCGCGCGGGTCGTCCAGCTCGCGCCATCGGGAGACCGCGTCGTCGAGCGTCCGCGCGGATCCGGCGAGATCGCCCTCCTTGTACTGCACGTCGCCGAGCACGGTCTGGGCTGCCGCGAGGGAGCGGCTGTCGCCGAGGTTCTCGGCGGTGCGCAGCACGCCGGCCAGATCGTCCCGTGCCCCCGCGCAGTCGCGCATCTCGGCGCGCGCGCGGGCCCGCGCGAGGCGCAGCGTCATCGTTCCCTCGTCGTCGTCCCGGTCGAGGAGCGGGATCGCGTGGCTGAGGTACTTCTCGGCGGTCGTCCAGTCGTCCCGTCGCTCGGCCTGGTCCGCGGCGCGCCGGAGGAAGCGGATGCCCGCGGGGATCATCCCGCTCGGCAGGCCGTCGATCGGGCCCAGCTCCGTCATCAGGGACGCGGCCAGATTGAAGTGGTAGCCGAGACGATCGAGGACCTCGTCGATGCGGTCGTTGGCCTCGGCCTCCTCGGCGATGAGCTTGGCCAGCGAGCCGTGGCGCCGGGCCCGTTCGGCCTTGGTCAGGGTGCCGTACGCGACATCCCGGGTCAGCTCGTTGCGAAAGCGGAACTCGTCGTCGTCGAGCTCGAGCAGATCCTTCGCGGCGAGCCGCTCCAGTGGGGGATCGGCGTCGGTGCCGCGCCCGGATGCGAGGGCGCGCACGAGGTCCAGCGGCCCGGCGTTCCCGATCACGGCTGCGTCCTCGAGCGTGGCACGGTCGAGCGGCTCGAGGTGGTCCAGTCGGGCGGCCAGGAGGCCGTGGAGGGTCGCCGGCAGCTCGCGCGCACCCTCGGTCGCCGGTGTCTCGCCGAGCATCGCGACGAGCTCTTCGATGAAGAACGGATTGCCGCCGCTGCGGTCGCGGAGCACGGAGATCAGTTCGTCGTCCGCCGCCGGGAGCAGCGTGCGGAGCAGCGTCGCCGTGTCCTCGTCGGCGAGCGGATCGAGGTTGACGTGGACGGTGTTGTGCCGACCCGCGGGTGGAGACCAGCGGTCGGTGAGCTCCGGGCGCGTCGTGCCGACGAACACCACGGGCTGGGAGGAGAGGTGGGTGAGGAGCCTGGGGACGAACTCCAACACGACGTCGTCACCCCAGTGGAGATCCGAGAGCACGAGGACGAGCGGACGCTGGGTCGCGAGTCCGGCAAAGAACGCGAGCGCGGCCCGCAGCCCTTCTTCGCGCGCCCGCCCGGGGTCGACGTCCTCTCCGGGGCCTCCTTCGCGCATCAGGTAGAGGAGACCCTCGGTGATGCGACCGACCTCGGGATCGTCGTCCTCGAGCCCGAGCACCGAGCGCACGGCGCTGCGTGTGCACGTCGGCACCTTCGCCTCGGGCTCGGTCAGATCGACCTCGCAGGCCTCGGCCACCATCGTCGCGACCGGCCACCAGACGTTGGTCTCGCCGTAGGGGATGCACTGGCCGTTCAGCACACGGGCACCGTGCTCGCACTCCGCGATCTGCCCGAGCTCGCTGGCGAGCCGGCTCTTGCCGACGCCCGCTTCGCCCGTGACCAGCACGAGGTGCGCACGCTTGCGGGCCGTCGTCGTCGCCAGTGCGGCGCGGAGCACGGCCAGATCGGTCTCGCGCCCGACGAGCGGTGTCTCGGCCCGGCGGTGCCGATGGCCCGGCGGCGTGACCGCGGCGAGCGCGCGCCACGCACCGACCGGCTCCTCCCGACCCTTGACCGCGATCGGGCCGAGCGGCTCGTAGCGCACCCCACGTACCGCGGCCGCGTGCGTGCTGTCGCCGACGACGACCTGGTCGGGGCCGGCGATCTGCTGCAGGCGGCTGGCGGTGTTCACGACGTCGCCCATCGCGGTGTAGTCGCCGCCGGCACGGAGCGCACCGACGAGGACCTCTCCGGTGTTCACCCCGATCCGGAGGTGGACGTCCATCCCGATCTCTTCGCGCATCTCTGCGATGCGTTCCTGCATGCGCAGCGCCGCACGCACGGCGCGTTCGGCGTCGTCCTCATCCGCGACCGGAGCTCCGAAGAGCGCGACGAGCGCGTCACCGATGACCTTGTCGACCTGCCCGCCGAACGTCGTGACCTCCGTCGCGAGCCGGGCGAAGCAACGGTCGACGAGGTTCTTGATGTGCTCCGGGTCGGCGGTCTCCGACAGCGACGTGAACCCGACGAGGTCGGCAAAGAGCACGGTCGCGACCCGGCGCTCGTCGGGGCGGGCGACGAGGCTGTGACCACACGTCGGGCAGAAGCGCGCGTCGGCTGGTGCTGCACCTCCGCACGACGGACAGGTCATCACCTCATGGTACGACGGTGGCGGCCGAGCCGGGCACGTGACCTGCGTCCCAGGCCCCGAAAATCGGGCTCGATCGAACCTGGCGCGTCGTTACCCTGGAACGCATGCAGCTCCTCCGCGATCGTCGTCTCGCGCTCCTCGTTGCCGGCCAGGCCGTCAACGGGATCGGGAGCTGGTGCGCGATCGTCGCGCTCTGGGGCTTTGCGAGCTTCCGCTTCGACGCGGGTCCCGGTGCGATCGCGCTGCTGGGACTCGCGTGGTCGCTCCCCCCGGTGCTGCTCGGCCCCCTCGCGGGCGTCCCCATCGACCGGCTCGGACCGAAGCGCGTGCTGATGATCGCGGACGCGCTCGCGGCCCTCGTCTCGCTGACCTTCCTCCTCGCCGGCTCCTTTCCCGTGCTCGTCGCGCTCGCAACGTTGCACGGCTTCACGAGCGCGTTCTCCGAGCCGGCGCTGCGGGCGCTGCCGCCACGTCTGGTCGCGGACGACCGGCTCGTGCAGGCCAACGCCGCGCTCGGTGCCGCGTCGCAGTCCGCGATCGTCGTCGGGCCGGTCCTGGCGGCACTCGCTATCGGCCTCATCGGCGTGCAGGGCGCGTTCGTCATCGACTCGCTCACCTACGTGGTCGGAGTGCTCGTGCTCCTCCCGATCACGATCGGCGCGCTGGCCCCGACGCGCGAGAGGACCATCTCGGAGGAGGTCCGGGAGGGCTTCCGAATCGTGCGACGCCGCCCCCGCCTGCGGCTCATCCTCGGCATGTCGGGGACGGTGTACGTGATCTGGGGTGCGTTCCTGGTGATCGAGCCGGTGTATGTGCGCGACGTCCTCCATGGCTCGCCGACGATGCTCGCCCTGCTGCAGGCGACGTTCGGGGTGGGCCTGCTCGCCACCACGATGGTCGTGTCCCGGTTCGGCGAGCGGGTCGCCCGGGTCCGGATCGCCGCGGCCGCCGCGGCCGCGTCGGGTGTCGCGGCGACGCTGTACATCGGCACCGCCGTACCCGTGGTCGCGTTCGTCGGCATCGGCGTCTGGGGTTGCGTCACGGCGTTCTTCGTCGTGCCCGCGCGGACGCTGATGCAGCGGGCCGCGCCGGTGGAGACCCACGGCCGCGTGATGGCGCTCGACGGGACGATCAACAACGGCGGCAGCCTGGTCGCGTTGCCGATCGTGGGTGTCGTGGCCGCGGCCGCGGGCGTGCAGGCCGCGGGCGTGGCCTTCGCCGCGGTACCGATCGCGGGCGGCCTGGTCACGTTGTGGCGCGTGCGCCGCGACGCCCCGGCTGCGGCGGCCGGGAGGGTGCCCGAGCCGCCGGAGCCGCGCCTCGAGTCACCCGTCCGTCCCGTCGCCGCCTGATCGGGGACGGCGACGGGTCGGCCGGCTCCTCGGCGACCGGGCCCGGGCGCGAGACTCGGGATGATGCCCGAGCACCTCGACGACCCGACGATCACCTCCCGCCTCGCCCGTCTCGACGGCTGGTCGCGCGTGGCCGACGAGATCCGCAAGGAGTTCGAACGAGCGAGCTTTCCCGACGCCATCGCGCTCGTGGTCCGTATCGGGTTCCTCGCCGAGGCGGCCAACCACCATCCGGACATCGACGTCCGGTGGCGCACGGTCCGCATCGCGCTGACCACGCACGACGCGGGGGGCCTCACCGCGCGGGACTTCGACCTCGCGGCGCAGATCGACGAGGCCGCCGGGTGATCTTCGCGGTCGTGCTCGTTCTTCTCGCGGCGCTCGTCGTCGCGGTGATCGTCGGGGTGGCCAAGGACCCCGGTCCCACCCCGATCGAGATCGCGCTCGGCTACGAGCACGCCTGGGACACGCGCGACTTCGAGGTCCTCTACCGGATGTCGGGTCCGGAGCTGCACGACGGCCTCACCAAGGCGGATTGGGTCGCTGCCCGGCGTGCCGTCCACCGGAGCGGCGCCCCGGCGGCCGAGCGCGTCGACGAGGTGGCGGCCGACGCGGAGCGAACCGTCGGGGAGGCGTCGGTGGTCACGACCCGCCTCACCCTGCACGACGGGCGCGTGCTCCACCACGAGGTGCGGATGCTGCGTCGGTCCCGAGCGTGGAGCGTCGTGGCCTACGAGCCTCTCGGGTCCGGCGCGGGCTGACGACCAACATGGTCCCGGGGCTGCTGCTCACCGGCGGCGCCAGCACGCGCATGGGGGTGTCCAAGGCGATGTTGCTCGTCGAGGGCGAGCCGATCGCAGCCCGGCTGGCCCGGCTGCTCGCCAGGGTGTGTGCGCCCGCGCTCGAGGTGGGTCCGGGGTACTCCGATCTCCCGACGGTGGAGGAGGCGCGCCCCGGGCTCGGCCCGCTCGCCGCACTGGTCGCGGGGGCGGACGCGGCCGGGGGCTCCGGGCCCGTGCTCCTCGTCGCGTGCGATCTGCCGTTCGTCGGCGAGGCGCTGCTGTCCCGGCTCGTGACGTGGCCGGGCAACGGCACCGTCGTCCCTGTCGACCGCGACGGGATGCTGCAGCCGGTGTGCGCCCGCTACTCGCGCGACGCGATCCGGCGGGCGCGTGAGCAGTTGGCCGACGGCGAACGGTCACTGCGCGCGGTGCTCGACGACGTGGAGGTGACGCGCGTCGACGATGTCGACGATCGGGAGCTCGTCGACGTCGACACGCCCGAGGACGCCCGGCGGTGGGGGATCGGCCCTCCCGGTAGCCTCGGCGCATGAGTGCCGCGTCGGCCCGTCGCCCGGTGACCCCGGTCCGGGTGCAGGCGATCCTGGACGACCAGCTCGTCGACCGCCCCGAGCGGCTGGTCACCGAGGAGCCCATGGAGATCCGGCTCCAGGGCGCGGGCCGACCCGCGGAGCCGATCGCGGTCACGATGCGGACGCCGGGCCACGACTTCGAGCTCGCAGTGGGGCTGTGCCGCACCGAAGGGCTGTTGCGCGGCTGCGACGATCTCGCGGAGGTGCGCTACTGCGTGGCCGCCGAGCTGGGTCAGCACCAGGAGTACAACGTCGTGACGGTCGCCACCCGGCGCCCGGTAGATCTCGGCGGTCACCGGCGGGTGGTCGCGGCGGGTTCCAGCTGCGGCGTGTGCGGCAAGGCCACGCTCGACGAGGTCGCGGTCGACTGCCGCCCGGTCGCGCCGGGTCCGGTCGTGGCGAGCCGCACGCTGACCGGCATGCCGGACACGCTGCGAGCGGCGCAGTCCGTGTTCGACGCCACCGGTGGACTGCACGCGGCGGGCCTCTTCTCGCCGGCCGGCGAGTTGCGCGTCGTGCGCGAGGACGTCGGCCGTCACAACGCGGTCGACAAGATCGTCGGGCACGCGGTGATGGCCGACCTCCTCCCGCTCGCGGACAGCGTCCTCGTCGTCTCCGGTCGGCTCAGCTTCGAGATCGTCCAAAAGGCCGCGGTTGCGGGGATCCCGATCGTGGCCGCGGTGTCCGCTCCATCGAGCCTCGCGGTCGCGACCGCGCAACGCTTCGAGCAGACGCTCGTGGGATTCGTACGGGACGGCCGGGGCAACGTCTACACCCACCCCGAGCGGATCGACGGCGCGCGCTGATGGCCTGGAAGGGCTCGGCGAGGATCAAGGGCCCGAAGGGGACGCGCAAGAGCCTCTGGGTCGGCTTCAAGCCGTACGGCGTCGGGGAGCAGAAGCCGAACCACTACGCCGACATGGCCAAGATCGTGTGGAAGAACCGGCGGAACCTGCCGTACGCGTGGCGCATCCTGAGCAAGGGCGTGTGCGACGGCTGTGCGCTCGGCGTCGCGGGCTTCCACGACTGGACGCTCTCGGGCGTCCACCTCTGCACCACGAGGCTGAACCTGCTGCGGATCAACACCATGGGCGCGCTCGATCCCGGCGTGCTGCGCGACGTCGCGCCGCTGCGGAAGCTGAGTGGCGCCGAGCTCCGCGACCTCGGCCGGCTCCCGTACCCGATGGTGCGCCGGCGGGGCGAGGCGGGCTTCACCCGCGTGTCGTGGGACGAAGCGCTCGACCTGGTGGCGGGGCGGATCCGGCGGATCGACCCCGACGCGTTCGCGCTCTACCTGACCGCGCGGGATCACCAACGAGGTGTACTACGTCGCCCAGAAGATGACGCGTGTCATCGGCACCAACAACGTCGACAACGCGGCACGCGTATGCCACTCCCCGTCGACGATCGCGCTCAAGCGCACGATCGGCGTCGCGGCGACGACCTGTTCGTACACGGACGTGATCAACAGCGACCTCATCGTGTTGTTCGGCGCCAACGTCGCGAACGCGCAACCGGTCTTCATGAAGTACCTGTTCCTTGCCCGCAAGCGTGGTGCGAAGGTCGCGGTCGTCAACCCCGTGCGCGAACCCGGCCTGGACCGTTACTGGGTGCCGAGCAACGTCGAGAGCGCGATGTTCGGCACGAGGATGGCCGACGAATTCTTCGGAGTGCACCACGGCGGCGACGTCGCCTTCCTGAACGGGGCGCTGAAGGTGCTGCTGGCCGAGGGAGGCGTCGACCGGGCATTCGTCCACCGGCACACGACGGGGTTCGACCGGCTGCTCTTAGAGCTCGAGGCCGAGTCCTTCACGGAGCTCGAGGAGGCTTCGGGCGCGACCCGGGACGACATGGCGCGCTTCGCGCGCCTGTACGCGGGTGCGTCATCGGCTGTGCTGATCTGGTCCATGGGGATCACCCAACACGCGAACGGGGTCGACAACGTCGCGGCGATCGTGAACCTGGCCCTGGCCCGCGGCAACGTCGGCCGGAGGGGCGCCGGGCTGATGCCGATCCGCGGGCACTCGGGCGTGCAGGGCGGCTCCGAGATGGGCGCGTACGCGACGTCGTTCCCGGGCGGCGTCTCGATCGACGCGACGAGCGCGGCCGTGCTGTCCGAGACGTACGGCATCCCGGTCGGAGCGCGCGACGGCCTGACCGCCGACGCGATGGTCGAAGCCGGCGCGCGCGGCAACCTCGACGTCCTGTACTCGAGCGGGGGCAACTTCCTCGATGTGCTCCCCGATCCGGCCTCGGTGCAGGACGCGCTCGAGCGCGTCCCGGTGCGCGTCCACCAGGACATCGTCGTGTCGAGCCAGATGCTCGTGGACCCCGGGGAGGTCGTGGTCCTGCTGCCTGCGTGCACCCGGTACGAGCAGCGCGGCGGCGGCACCGAGACCACCACCGAGCGACGCGTGCTCTTCAGCCCCGAGATCCCGGGCCCGCGCATCGGCGAGGCGCGCAGCGAGTGGGAGATCTTCGCCGATCTCGGCCGCCGGGTCCGGCCTGATCGCGCGCACCTCCTCGAGTTCGCGGACGCGGACGCCGTGCGGGAGGAGATCGCCCGGGTGGTGCCGGCCTACGCCGCCGTCGACCACCTGCAGAAGCTGGGCGACCAGGTGCAGTGGGGCGGCACTCGACTCTGCGCGGACGGCGTGTTCCCGACCGTGGACGGCAAGGCCCGCTTCTCGGCGGTCGCGCCGGCACCGCGTGAGCGCGGCCCGGGTCGCTTCGTCCTGAGCACGCGCCGGGGCAAGCAGTTCAACTCGATGGTCTACGCCGAGGTCGATCCCCTCACCGGCGCGAAGCGGGACGCGCTGTTCCTCGGCGCGGCGGACGCGCAGACGCTGGGGGTCGAGGAGGGGGCCGCGGTCCTCGTGCGGTCCGAGCACGGCGAGCTCCACGCCCGCGTTCACCTCGCCCCCATCCGCTCCGGGAACGTGCAGGTCTTCTTCCCCGAGGGCAACGTGCTGCTGCCCCGGGGCCGTCTGGACCCGGAATCCGGGGTGCCCGACTACAACGCGACCGTCGAGATCCTCCCCAAGTAGCCCGAGCCACGCCCTTCGGGCATCGTCTGCGAGAATCACCGCGCATGCCTGAATCCCTGCTCACCCTGTTCGACAAGACCGCGGTGGCGATACGCGACGCGGTGGCGCCGATCACGGGCGAGGATCGACGGGCGCGCACCGATCGTCCGGGCCAGTACGCCATCGACGTCGTGGCGGATCGGGCGGCCCTCGAGATCCTCCACCGGGCGCCCTTGACCGTGGTGAGCGAGGAATCGGGGATCACCGGCACCCCCAACGCGCCGGTCACGGTCGTGATCGACCCGATCGACGGCTCGAGCAACGCGGCGCGTGACATCCCCTACTGGGCGACGTCGCTGTGCGCGCTGGACCGGGAGGGGCCGCTCGCGGCGATGGTGATCAACCACGCGACCGGGTCGACGTTCCGCGCCCTGCGGGGGGCGGGGGCGACCCGCGACGGCCAACCGCTCGAGCCCTCGAGTGCGACACGAGTCGAGGATGCGGTGGTCGGGATCTCCAACCTTCCGGGCCGGGTGCTCGCGTGGAAGCAGTTCCGCGCGCTCGGGTCGTGCGCGTTGGCGCTCTGCGACGTTGCGTACGGTGCACTGGACGGCTACTTCGACGCGGGCAGCGTCCACGCGCCGTGGGACTATCTCGGCGGGCTGCTGATCTGCACCGAGGCGGGCGTCACCATCGTCGACGCCGAGGACCGTCCGCTCGGCATCGCGGACCCGAACGCGCGACGCCGGCTCGTCGCGGCCGGGACCCCCCAGCTGCTGCAGGCGCTGCGCGCGGCCGCCGGGTGACCGACCTCGATCTCCCGCACCTCCTGGAGGTGGCGGAGGCCGCGGCGCGCGTCGGGGGGCGGATCGTGCTCGACGGCTTCGGGGCGGCGGCGAGCAACGTCCGGGCGAAGGCGCCGGGCGACTGGGTCAGCGACGTCGACACCGCCAGTGAGCACGCGGTGCGCGAGGCGCTGGCCGCGGGAGCACCGGACATCGCGTTCTTCGGCGAGGAGAGCGGCGGGGAGCGAGCACCGCTGCGCTGGCTCGTCGATCCGTTGGACGGCACCGCGAACTTCCTGCACGGGCTGCCCGCGGTCGGCGTGTCGGTGGGATTGGTGCAGGACCGTCAGCCGCTCGTCGGTGTCGTGCACGCACCGATGCTCGGCGACACGTACTGTGCCTCGGCCGGCGCCGGCGCGACGCGAAACGGCGTCCCGATGACGGTCAGCTCGCGGGCGCCGGCCGAGGCCATCCCCGCGACCGGGTTCCCGTTCCGGCACAAGGAGTGGATGGACGGGTACCTCTCGGTCTACCGGGAGACGTTCTCGGTGGTCGAGGACCTCCGCCGGGTCGGTGCCGCCAGCCTCGACCTGGCGTGGAGCGCCGCGGGCGTGTTCGACGGCTTCTTCGAGCTGGGTCTGGGCCCGTGGGACGTCGCCGCCGGGGCGCTGCTCGTCCGGGAGGCCGGCGGGGTGGTGACCGACTGGGTCGGCGACCCCGACGCCTGGCTCGACAGTGGCAACATCCTGGCCGGGCCGCCCGCGGTCCACGCCCGCTTGCTCGAGATCACCCGGATCGCCGGCTTCTGACGCCGAACTCAGGTTCCGGGCCGGGATGGCCGAATAATCGGTTGACGCCACCCACCAGGGTCTGATTGCCTACACTTCGCTGGCGAATCACCGCCGTGTGATCCGTCGGCATCACCAGAAGTCCGCAGCCAAGTCCGCGACGAACCGGAAGCCAGCACGATGCATTGCCACGCCGAGCTCCAGCACCAGGCAGCTTTCGGCGTCGCGCGCGTCCGTTCGGCTGGTGCGTACGCCACGCCGAAGCCGGGCCCGTGGTCGATTCTCCCCACCACTGGGATGAACAACGACCCGAAGACTCCCCGGCCCCGACGCCACCCGGTGACCTCGCCGTAGCCCACCCGCTACCGCACATCCACCAGGCCGTCGGGGCAACCCGGCGGCCTTTCTTGTGTTTCCGAACGGAGGCCGCCACCCCGAATCCCGAACCGAGCACCACCGAAGAGAGAGGGCAAGGCGATGATCGCCATCGAGATCGAGATCGCAGACGAGGAGCCCTGGCGGGCCGAGGCGCGGTGCCGTGACGGCTCGGCGTCGCTGGTCGAGCTGTTCTTCTCGGAGCAGCTCGACGACATCGCTCGGGCCAAGGCGTTCTGCCTGGGCTGCGCGGTCCGGGCCGAGTGCCTGGACGCGGCGCTCGACCGGCGCGAGCCCTGGGGTGTCTGGGGCGGCGAGCTCCTGGCCAACGGCAAGGTGCTCGCGCAGAAGCGCAACCGGGGGAGGCCGCCCAAGGTCGCCCCGCCGACGCTCCTGTCGCCGGTCATCCGGGTGCAGGACGTCCTCGCCCAGAAGCAGACGGCCTGAGCGCGGCTCAGGTCAGGTTCGCCGCAGATGGGCGGGCCGAGGTGACGCACAGGTCAGGGTCGGGGCGTTGTCCCCCCGACGCCCCGACCTCGACGAGCCTCGGCCCGCCCGCGGCCAAGCCCATCCGTTCCGGCAGCAATCGGGCGGAGGACCCTCGGTCGCTTGCCGCTGCTCGTTCCTGCGTCCGCGGGCGCTCTGCTCGCACTGGGGATGCGCCGCCGGTCGGCGACTACCGTGATCTGCCCTCGGGCGCTTAGCTCAGTTGGAAGAGCGCCTCCCTTACAAGGAGGAGGTCGGGGGTTCGAGCCCCTCAGCGCCCACCGAGGACTCCAGCTCAGCTCGTGGGCCGCGCTCGCCACGCTGATCTCAGGGACGACGTGGCGCGAGCTCTTCGTGGAGCGCAGACTGCTCGGCCTCCCGCACGCTCGCCGGGATGCTCAGCGGTCGCCGCGCGCCGGTGTCGAACGCGAGGTTGACGATCTCGAACGTGGTCAGGAGGTCGCCTGCATCGACGTCGTACACCCATTGGATGCGATAGGACGTCTTGTCGGCCAGGCCGATCACGGCGCTGAAGCTCTGGACCCGGTCACCTGCTCGCGGCAGGCGCTTGATCGCGATCCGCGTCTCCATCGACGCCCAGCCCATGCGCTCGCCGGCCGGGCCCTCGTAGAGCATCTCCGGGTTCCCGTGGTGGACCGGTTCGCCGGCCCACGTCAGCATCGGCGCGTTGGACCGCAGGTACGTCCCGCTCGCGTCGCACTCCTCGGTGGTGACGGGCCGCACCTTCCGCATGGCGAGATCGAGCTCGCGTACGCGTTCCAGGCCCGGTGCGCTCGCGACCGGATCTGCGTCGAGCGAGATGGTGCGCGTCGCGCCGTGCTCCGGGATCGCGACGACCATCGCTCGAGCGCGCGCCATGATGGCCTCGGACATGGTGCGCGGTTCTCCGGGGACATCGGTGACGACGCGATGGACGAACGTCGCGGCGAGTGCGCCGGTCTCCTCGTTCGCGAGCTCGTGGTAGAGGCGGAGGTCGTCGGGGCCGACATCGAGGACGCCACTGCGGACGACGAGACGCGCTCCGAGGAGCTGCTCGCGGTGGTGGCGGGTGTAGGAGTCCACCGGGACGAAACGCCGCGGCTCGTCGGGCGCGATCGCGGCCAGCAGCGAGCGGCTCCCCGCCTGGGCGTTGACGCCGTAGAACCGGACGTTCATGTGCCCGAGATGGTCGATCTGGTCGCCGGTGACGACGCTGTGATGGGTGATGGTGAGGTCGGTCGTCGTCGAGTCCGTGATCGGGCGATCCTGTCGGAGCCCGCTCGCGGGCGGCAACTCGACGCCGTGTCCCGAAGATCTCCGGCGGTCGACCGGAGTCGCGGGACCTCGACTCGGGGCGTGGGGGAGGGGCAAACTCCGGCGATGACGAAGCTGCAGCAGTCGGGATCGATCGTGATCGCACGCTCCCCCGAGGACCTCTACGACATGGTGGCCGACGTGACCCGCATGGGGGAGTTCAGCCCCGTGTGCCGCGAGTGCTGGTGGGAGGACGAGGCCGACGGCCCCGAGGTCGGCGCGTGGTTCATCGGACGCAACGTGACTCCCGATCGCGACTGGAAGACGCGGTCCGAAGTGGTGGTCGCGGATCGCGGTCGCGAGTTCGCGTTCCTGGTCGGTGGCGCGTACGCGCGTTGGGGCTACACGTTCGTGCCGGTGGATGGTGGCACCGAGGTGACCGAGTCGTGGGACTTCCTGCCCGCGGGCCGCACGTTCTTCGAGGAGCGCTTCGGCGACGAGGCCGAGGCCACGATCGCGGCCCGTTCCGAATCGGCGCTCACCGGCATCGCGGCGACGCTCGCGGCGATCAAGCGCACCTCCGAGGCGGGCTGAGCCACGCCGTTCGCATGAGCGGAGTGCGCGTCGCGCACCGGACGGATCGCGCCGCGACGGTCGCGGTGCTCACCGAGGCGTTCTCGGTCGATCCGGTCGTCCGCTGGTTCTTCGACGACGACGCCACGTACCCGGCCCGGGCCGAGGCGTTCTTCGGCTACCTCTTCGACCAGCGCGTCGCGGCCGGGGGTGCCTGGGTCACGGACGGGCTCGAGGCCGCCGCGCTCTGGTCGCCGCCGGTCCAGGGATCGAGCGAGTGGGCGGACCGGGCGTGGGAGAGCGTGCTCGGCGAGCTGACCGCGGGCGAGGTCGAACGTTGCGACCGCTGGGATGCCGCGGTCGAGCCCCATCATCCCGCCACCCCGCACTGGTACCTGGGGGTGCTCGGCACCGCCGCGGCCCACCAGGGCCGCGGGCTCGGACCGGCGGTCGCGCGCCCGGGATGGACGCCGCCGCGGCGGCAGGGTTGCCGGCGTTCCTCGAGACCGGGGTCGAACGCAACGTCGCGCTCTACGAGCGGATGGGGTTCGTGGTCACCGGCATCATCGACCGTCCCGATCTCCCGGCCGGGTGGTGCCTGCGGCGCGACCCGGCCGACGAGGGCCGCTGACCTGCACCTCGCCCGAAGCTGGCCGGACCTTCACAATCGGTGCCTACCGTCGGGCGCGAACGGAGGTACCGGCATGCGATCGAGCACCACCATCATCGTGATCCGCAGCGTCATCGCCGCGCTGCTCGTCGCCCTCGGTGTCGCTTCCATCGGCGCCGGGCGGATCGGCGTGGGTCTCCTCCTCGTCGGGCTGGCCGCGGCCAACGTCGCCCTGACCGTCACGATGCGCCGGCGGCGGCGTGAGCTGCTGCGCCGCTTCCCGAACCTCGCGACGCGCACCCACGGTCCGACCGGCGGCCACACCGCCTGACCGCACCCAATCGACCCGTTTGACCGGGGCGCTCCCGACTGCTTGCGTTCGGGCGTGTCGCCGCTCCAGCACGATCCCGAGCTCGAGCCGCTCTCGGTGCGACGCGACCGTGGCAAGGCGGCGCGCGACCGGCTGGCGCTGCGTGACCTGGGCGCACGGCGGGGTGGCCCGCTCAGCCGGGACGCGCTTGTGATCGTCCTGGAGCAGGACACCGACCGGGTGCCGGAGCTCGTCCCGCTGCGGCACGGGCGCATGGCTGCGTCGCCTTGGACCTACTTCCGGGGGGCCGCGGCGGTCATGGCGACGGACCTCGCGGCCGGTCCGAACAGCGGGATCGAGGTGCAGCTCTGTGGGGACGCACACGTCCTGAACTTCGGGCTCTGGGCGACGCCCGAGCGCAACCTCTCCTTCGATCTGCGCGACTTCGACGAGACGTTGCCGGGTCCGTTCGAGTGGGATGTGCAGCGACTCGCGGCCAGCCTCGTTGTCGTTGCCCGACACAACGGGCTCGGGTCCGGAATCGCCGACGACGCGGTCGCGGCCGCGTTGCAGGCGTACCGCACCCGCATGACCCACTACGCGACCGCGCCGCAGCTGGAGATCTGGTACGAGAGCATCTACGTGGACCAGCTGCTCGCCCTCTTCGAGGGCAGGCAGCGCAAGCGGGTCTCGAAGCTGATCGAGAAGGAAGGGAAGAAGCGCTCCCGGCAGGGCGCGTTCGAGAAGCTCACTCACGCCGTCGACGGACGACGGAGGTTTCTCGAGAACCCGCCGAAGCTCACGCACTTCGACGACCCGCACCGGCTCGAGGTCGTGCACGAGGTCTTCGGCCGGTACGCGGCGACGCTCCAGGCGGATCGCCGCCACCTCCTCGCGAGCTTCGCCTACGTCGACACCGCCCGCCAGGTCGTCGGCGTAGGGAGTGTCGGGCTGGTCGTGCACGTGCTGCTGCTCGAGGGCCGCGGTGGGGGCGACCCGCTCTTCCTCCAGATCAAGCAAGCGGTGCCGTCGGTGTACGAGCGGTACCTGCGGCGAAGCCGCTACCGCAACCACGGTGCGCGGGTCGTCAACGGCAAGCGGTTGATCCAGAGCGCGACCGACATCTTCGTCGGGTGGACGTCGTTCGAAGGCCAGGACTTCTACGTGCGGCAGCTGCGCGACATGAAGATCATCCCCGACAGCGAGACGATCGCACCGGGCCTGGTGCGCTTCTCCTCCGCGTGCGGCGAAGTGCTCGCCCGGTCGCACGCCCGCACCGGCGACCCGGCCACGATCGACGGCTACATCGGCAAGGGGTCGCGCTTCGACGAGGCGGTCGGCGCGTTCGCGCGCGCGTACGCCGATCAGACCGAGCAGGATCACGCGCAGCTCGTCGACGCGATCGCGCATGGGAGGGTGTCGTCCGAGCTCGGGTAGCGCGACAAACCGTTCGCGCCACCATGGCTCGCACCGGGACGGACTCGGAGGATCCTGCGGTCTTGGGCGGCGCGCTGGTCGGTCTCGGGCTCGGATGCGTGCTCGTCGGGCGGTCGAGGCGGGACCGGTACGCGGCGCGCGCCTGATCCGCGCCGTGGCCTACGCGTCCGCCTTGCTCTTGCCCTTCGCCTTCTGCGCCTGCTTCCACTTGCGGACCTCGGCGAAGGCCTCGCGCGAGTCGATGTCCGCGACCGAGCGGGGCGAGGCGTCGCCGAACGGCGCGGCGAGCTCCTCCCAGCCGGCCGGGGCGCGCCCGAACCGTTTGCCGAGGATGGCCAGGAAGATCTTGGCCTTCTCGTCGCCGTAGCCGGGCAGCGCCTTGAGCCGGTCGAGCAGGATCTCGGGATCCTGCACGCCCGTCCAGATCCGGGCCGCGTCACCGTCGTAGGTGTCGACGATCACCTGGCAGAGAGCGTGCGTCCGCTTCGCCATGGACCCGGGGTAGCGGTGCAGCGCCGGCTTCCGGCGGAACACCTCGACGACCTCGTCGGGTGACATCGCGGCGATCCGTGCTGCGTCGAGGCCACCGACGCGTGCCGAAAGCGACGCAGGCCCGCGAAACGCCCACTCCATCGGTACCTGTTGGTCGAGGAGCATGCCGATGAGCAGCGCGAGCGGGTCGTCGACGAGGAGCTGGTCCGCTTCCGCGTCGCCGGTGATGGGAAAGGTCACAGGCGCCATCGCCGTAGCGTACCGACGTGTGCCGCGGAGGGCGCCGTGCGTCGTGGCCCGGTGGTCGCCCTCCGGGGAAGTTGGGCGTGAGGTGCCGGTCGCGAGGACGTGAGTGATTGACTGGGCCTGACGGCCCGAGAGCAGCGCGGAGGTCGACATGGGCGTAGCCGAGTTCTTCCTCGGACTCGTGGGAGCCGACGCGCCGGTGGAGTTCCGCGCGTACGACGGCACCCGGGCCGGGCCCGAGGGTGCGCCCGCGGTCGTCGTGATCCGCTCGCCCCGGGCGCTGCGCCGGCTCGTCACCGCCCCGAACGAGCTCGGACTCGGCCGCGCCTACGTGAGCGGTGAGCTCGACCTCGACGGCGACATCTTCGCGGTGCTCGCACTGCAGGACCGCCTGCTCGACCTTCGTGTGAGCCGGGCGCAGGTGCTGGAGGCCATGCGGATCCTCGGGTTGGGCTCGTTGAGGCCGCTCGCGCCGCCCCCGGAGGAAGCGCGGCTGCACGGCGTGCGTCACTCGAAGGCGCGCGACGCGGCGGCGATCGCGCACCACTACGACGTGTCGAACGACTTCTACCGGACCGTGCTCGGATCATCGATGACCTACTCGTGCGCGGTATGGACCGATGCGACCACCTCGCTCGAGGAGGCGCAGGCCAACAAGTACGAGCTGGTCGCCACGAAGCTGGGGCTGGAGCCCGGCATGCGGCTGCTCGACATCGGATGCGGCTGGGGCGGCATGATCATGCACGCGGCCGAGCACCACGGCGTCAACGCGGTCGGGGTGACGCTGTCCCGCCGCCAGGCCGAGTACGCGGCGAAGCGGGTCGCGGACGCCGGGCTCACCGGGCGGGTCGAGGTGCGCTGCACCGACTACCGCGACGTCGACGACGGATCGTACGACGCGATCAGCTCGATCGGCATGTTCGAGCACGTCGGCTGGACCCAGCTGGGCCAGTACTTCGACCGGTGCGCGGCGCTGCTGGCCCCGGGTGGACGGTTCCTGAACCACGGGATCAGCGAGCCGCCGTACGTCTTCTCGAACCCGGCGGCCCGGGTCGTGTCCGAGTTGCGGGCGCGCTTCGGGCGCGGGCTCGGCCACGACTTCTTCAACCGGTACGTGTTCCCGGACGGCGAGCTGCACGAGGTCGGGCTCGTCGTCTCCGCGATCCAGCGCGCCGGGCTCGAGGCCCGGCACGTCGAGAGCCTCCGCGAGCACTACGCGTCTGACGCTCCGGCAGTGGGTGCAGAACCTCGAGCGCAACTGGGACCGAGCGGTGCGCGAGGCCGGTGAGGCGCGGGCGCGCGTCTGGCGGCTCTACATCGCGGCGTCGGCGATCGGCTTCGAGGCCAACCAGATCGAGATCCACCAGGTGCTGGCGACGAAGTCGACCGACGGGCGCAGTGGCATGCCGCTGCGCCCGAGCTTCACCTGAGGCCCCGCGCTCACCGTTCGGGATCGGGGTCGAACGCGTCGAAGGCGCGCTCGATCGTCGCCTCCGCAGCGACGCGGTCCTCCCAGTGGCCGGGCTCGGTCAGCTTGTCGGGCTCGAGCTGTTTGTAGACCTGGAAGAAGTGCAGGATCTCGTCGAGCAGGAAGCTCGCGATGTCGGTGATGTCGAGCAGGTGCGACCAGCGCGGGTCGGTCGCCGGCACCGAGAGGATCTTGTCGTCGCCACCCGCCTCGTCGCGCATCCGCAGGACTGCGACCGGCCGGGCGAGCACGTGGCACCCCGGGAACGTCGGCTCGTCGAGCAGCACCATGATGTCGAGCGGGTCACCATCGTCGGCGAGCGTGCCCGGGATGAACCCGTAGTCCGTCGGGTACTGCGTCGCGGTGAAGAGCATCCGGTCGAGCCAGATGCGCCCGGTCTCGTGGTCCGCCTCGTACTTGTTGCGCGAGCCCCGCGGGACCTCGATGATCGCCTCGACTTCCACGGCCCGAGGCTACCGGCGGCTGCGTCAGGCCGGTGACGGCGGCTCGTCCGTCACCGGCACGGATCCGAGCCGCGCCCGGACGTCCTCCACGGCGGCGCGCAGGTCGTGGACCTCGCGCTCGACCGCGGGCCCGGAGGTCCGGGCGAACACGAAGACGCAGCGCGCCACCGGACGCCCGAGCACCTGCTCGAGCGCGAGCGTGTAGGCCGCGCCCTGCGGCTCGTAGCGGGCGAGTGCCGCATCCAGCTCGGTCTCGCTGCGGGCCGTGTCGGTCTTGTAGTCGACGATCGTCAGCTCCTCGCCGGTCTCGACGAGGAGGTCGATGAACCCCTCGACCGTGATCCCGTCGACGACCGCGGCGACCGGGACCTCCCTCCACGCGTCCCGGCCCGCGGCGGCGCGGATGGTCGGGGCGTCGAGGACGCTGCGGGCGAGTGCGACGACCGCCGCCTCCCGGTCGGGGATGCCCTCGGCCAGCGCCTGGGCCCGGGCCGCGGCCTCGATCCCCGCGCCGGTCGTGAGGTCCGCGGTCTGGAGCACCGCGTGGACCGCGTGCCCGAGCGCGGTCGCGCCCCGGCCCCGTCGCCACGCCGGTCGGTCGCCCTCCGGCTCGACCTCGACCGCCGCGCCGTCGGCCGAACCACCGTCGGCCGACCCGCCGCCCCCTCCGTCCGCGGTGGCGTCGTCCGGCGCCGGATGCCGCTCGTCGAACGCCGCCGGCGGACGGAGCGCCTCGGCGATCGCGGTGGCCGCCACGACCGGGGCCGAGCCCGTGCGCCGAATCGCCGCGAGCCGCTCCCGCCACCACTGATCGCGTCGGGACGCATCCATCCCGGCGACCTCGGGCTCGTCGTCCCAGCGCAGCTGCACCGCGACCGGCGTCACCGGTGCGAGCGGTTCGACGTCCTCGACGCGCCACGGGAGCGTGTGCTCCCGGTCGACCCCGTCGATGTCGGCGGCGTGGCACTTCGTGCCCTCGTGGTGGTGGAGGCTCACGACGAGGTGGTCGCGTGCGCGCGTCGTGGCGACGTAGAGGAGCCGCATGCCCTCGGCGCGGTCGGCGACGTCCTCCCGCTCGCAACGGGACGCGTAGCCGGCCGTGGGGTAGGAGCCGTTGTTCGTTCTCAGGCGGATCTCGGGCTCGGGGTCGCCGTGGTACAGCGCGGCGTAGTTCGCCCGGCGCTGCACGCCGAGGCCCGCGAGGAAGACGATCGGGAACTCGAGGCCCTTGCTCCCGTGCACGGTGAGGACGCGCACGGCGTCGTCGTCCGGCTCGGGCACGACGGACTCGTTGACCCGCGCCCCCTCCTCGCGTTGCTCGTCGAGCCACTCGACGAAGCCGCGCAGGCTCGCTCCTCCCGCGTCGGTGAACGCGTGCGCGGCATCGGTGAGGAAGCGGATCCGGCGCCAGTGGTCGCGCGGCCGGCGGGATGCCAGCGCCAGGGTGAGCAGGCCCCGCTCGCGCACGACGCGCTCGACCGTGTCCGCAGGGCTCTCCCACCGGTGCTCGTCGTGCAGGCGGCGCAACTCGGCGAGGCCGGCGACGACCGGGTGGTCGAGCGGCAGCGTCTCGGGCGGTGGCCCGAAGATCGACCAGTGCCCACCCGCGTCGCGGTGGTCCAGCAGGTCGGCGTCCGAGCATCCGAACGCGGGCGCGTGGAGCGCCGCGACGAGCCGGATCTCGTCCGCGGGGTCGTTGATCGCGCCCAGGATCGCGACGAGGTCCCGGCACTCGGTGGTCGCGAACAGCAGCGACTGGCTCTCGATCCGGAGCGGGACGTCCGCCGCCTCGAAGGCGGTCTCGAGCTCGGGCAGGAGCGTGCGGGTCGGGACGAGGACCGCGATGTCCGCGTACCGGGCCGGCCGCACCCTCTCGCGCCCGGCCGCGTCGAGCGGCATCGCGTTCGGATCGTCCGCGTCGGCCTGCACCCGCCATCCCTCGTTCCGAGCCCGGCGCGCGAGTGCGGCGAGCTCACCGGCCTCGCGGACCCGGAGCGCGCCGAGGGACTCCGCCGCCTTCGGGACCGCGCCCCCGATGCGCGCGACGGGGACCTGGACCTGCGGGTCCGCGGGCCGGAACGCATGGAGCGGCGAGTAGGCGACCTGGAGGCCGTCGCCGTCCTCCTGGATGAGCTCGCCGATCGCGGCGTTGACCCAGTCGACGATCCCGGGACGCGAGCGGAAGCTCTCGGTCAGCTCCAGCACGTCCTCGGTGAGCGTCTCGACGACCCGCCCGTACAGCTCGATGTCGGCGCGGCGGAACCGGTAGATCGACTGCTTCGGGTCGCCGACCACGAAGACGGCGCCGTCTCGTGCGTGGATCTCGTCCCAGGTTCCCGCGACGTCGGCCTCCTCCGCAACGCCCGCGATGCGCAGGGCGAGGTCGATCTGGAGCGGATCCGTGTCCTGGAACTCGTCGAGCAGCAACGCCCGGAACCGGCGCGCGAGCGTGGTGCGCACGTGCTCGTCGTCACGCAGGAGGTTGCGAGCGATCACGAGCAGGTCGTGGAAGGTCAGCCGGCCGTCTCGCCGCCGGTCGTCGGTGGCGCGCGCGACCGCCGCGACGAGCGCCGAGAGGACGTTCGAGATCGCGGGCTGGGTGACCGCGGCGATCGCCGCGAGCCGGGCGTCCTCGGCGAGCGCGCACGCCTTGACCGCCCGCTCCTTGCCGTCGTCGCGCCAGCGGTCCTTCCTGCCGTTGGTGCACGTGAGCTTCGGACGCTCGCCGAGGACCGCGATCGCCTCGAACCCGTCGATCCCCGGCGCGCGGAGTCGGGCCTGCAGCTCGACGAGCTCGTCGAGGTGGAGCACCATCTTGTCGTCGTCGTCCAGGCAAGAGTCGCGGCAGTGCGGTCGCGTCGTCGAGCGCCTGCAGGAGCGGGCCGAGGTCGAGCGCCGGCACCGGCCGGCGAGGAACGCCGTACCCCGCGGTTCGGTCGTGGTGGTCGGTCAGGATGCGTGCGAGCTGGCGGTACCGGCTCGGCTTCACGCCGAGCGACCCGAGGACGAGGAGCGAGTCCGCGAGCTCCGGGTCCTCGAAGACCTGGTCGAGCGTGCGCTGCCACCAGTCCTCGAACGCCACCGACTCCTGGATCGCGTCGAGCACCTCGAACCCCGGAGGGAGCCCGGCCTCGAGCGGGTGCTCCGCGAGGATCCGCTGCGCGAACGTGTGCAGGGTGGAGATGACGGCGTCGTCGATCGATCGCAGCGCGCTCGTGTACGGGCCGTCACCTCCCTCGGCGGCCGCGAGCTGCTCGACCTGCTCGCGCACGCGCTCCTGCAGCTCGCTCGCCGCCGCGGTCGTGAACGTGATGATGCCGAGCTCGTCCATCGTCAGGGTGCGCAGGAGCCCGACGACCCGCTCGACGAGCTCGTGGGTCTTGCCCGTCCCGGCGCCCGCGACGACGTTCAGGGTGAGCCCGAGGTCACCGCGGATCCGGTCGCGGGCAGCCTGGTCGGCCGGGACCGGCGGCTCGACGGTGAGCTGCGGGTGGGCGCTCACGCGTCCTCCCGGAGGCCACGCAGCTCGACGAAGGTGGCTGCCGTCGGGTCGTCGCGCTTCGCGTCGAAGTCCCGCCCGCGGTCGGGCGAGCAGAGGTGGTCGAAGTCGCAGAACCCGCACTCGTCGAACGAGTTGAAGTAGGGGTTCTCCTTGCCCGGGTACGCAGGGAACGTGCCGGCGGCGACACCGGCCGCGATCGTCCGGAGCACCTCGCGCGCACGCGGCCCGGCTTCGTCGAGGTCGAAGCCGCGCAGCTCCTTGCCCGCCGGCTGGGCGGTGTGCCAGTAGTCGGCGTGCACCGGTCGACCCGGGAAGGCCTGCTCGACGGCCAGCGCGTAGATCGCGAGCTGGATCTTCGTGCCCTGGAGCACCGGGTCGTCGTCGAGCCCACCGAAGCCCTTGGTCGAGCCGGTCTTGTAGTCGTAGACGACGACGCGACCCTCCGGCTCGGTGGACGTGTCGATCCGGTCGATCTGGCCGCGGAAGCTCACCGACAGCCCGTCGAGGTCGAGCGTCAGCTCCGGGAGCGCGTCGCTCGGCTCGCGCCCGAAGTTGATCTCGGTGTGGCGGGTGACGAGGCGGCTCGCGCGCCGGATCCGCTCGTCGGCGTCGAGGGTGCGCGCCACCTCGCGCTCGATCCGGGCGCGTTCGAGCTTCCACAGGAGCGGCCGCCCGGTCTGGCCGGCCGCCTCGGCCGCGTCGCACTCCTCGCGGGTCATCTCGATCGCCCGCGCCCGCTCGGCCGCGCTCCAGGGCTCGTCGGGGCTGGTGCGGACGGGCATCTCGCGCAGGAAGTCGTCGAGCACCTTGTGCACGAGCGAACCGCGGTGGCGCGGGTCGATGGTCTCGATCGCCTCGGGCGCGTCCTGCTTGCGGAGCCGGAGCACGTTGGCGAGGTAGTAGCGGAACGGGCACTGCGCCCAGGACTCGATCCGCGACGGCGACAGCGGGCGCGCCGCGTCGGGGAGGAGCCGGTCGCGGCGGGCCGATCACCCCGTCGTACTCGGTGAACCGGGGCTCGGCGCGAGCCGCCAGCGCGTGGAATCCACGAGCCAGGGTCGGGTTGGCGGCCGCGAGAGGGTGGGCCGACGGGCCCGGGCCGGCCGGGTCGGCGCGCGCCGCGTCGAGGACGTGCAGCTCCAGCTCCGGGACCGAGATCGCCGGGCCCGGCTCCGCCACGGTGGTGCTGAACGACTCGAGCACCCGAAGGTGCATGAACGTCCCCGGGCGTGCGCCGGCGAGTCCCCGCGCGGTGACCGTGGCCTCCGAGCGGGCCCGCACCGTCTCGACGACCCACCGCGACGGCAGCAGGGCGCGCTGGGCGACGGGATCGGCCCGCGCCCAGCTGAGGACGGCCTCGCCACTGGTGGCGGCGAGGCCGGCGAGGTAGTCGCGCCGCTCACGCGCCGCGGAGATCGCCCGGGCGGGGACCTGGCCGTCGGTCACCGCGCGCTCGCGGTCGGGGAGGAGGGGGTCGTCACGCGGCGGGGGTGGCAGCAGGCCCTCGGCCGCGCCGACGACGAACACCGTGTCGAAGTCGGTGCCGCGGAGCGACGCGAGTGGGCAGAGCAGCACGCCGACGCCGAAGCGCCCGGCGTGGTCGACCGGCTGCTCGAGCTGCTCGGCGAGCGCGACGCGGAACGTCGCCCGGTCGACGGGGTTCAGGGTCGCGAGGGAGCCGAGGGCCGCGAGCCCGTCGAGGACGCGCGCCTGCGCGTCGATCTCGGCCTCGGGCCAGCCGCGAGGTGCGACGCCGAGGTAGCGGATGACGAGCTCGCCGGCCCACGTGCACCAGCTCTTCCAGGTCGTGTGGGTCTCGGTCGTGCGGGCCACGAGCTCCTCGACGAACGCGGCGACGCGGTCGATCCGCTCCGTGCGCTCGGCCACCCGGGCGAGCCACTCCGGGTCCGCGTCCTCGGCGGCGCGGGACTCGAGGTCGTCGCGCTCGCGGTCCAGACGCGTCCGCCACTGGTCGGCGCCGGCGACGACGCCCGCGTCCCGCGACAGGCGGTCCCACCGCGACGCGTCGACGCGTGCGGGCCGCCGGCCGACTCCCGGATCGGCGCGCCGGCGACGAGGGCCATGATGTCGTCGCGCCGGAAGTCGCGCTCGACGAGGTCGAGCAGGGCCACGAGAGTCCGGCCGGTCACGGTGTCGGCGAGGGTGCGGACCGAAGGGCCGTACACCGGGATGCCGGCCTCGGCGAGCCGCTCGTGCAGCAGGCGGGCGTGGGGCTCGCCCACGCGCCACGCGACCGCCACGTCGTGCAGGCTGCGGCCCCGGTCCGCCCGGTCGACGAGCGCGCGCACCACCTCGCGCACCTCGGTGTCCGGGTCCGGGGCGGAGACGACGCGGTCACCGAGCCGCGGCGCCTCGGGGCCGGCGTCGACCGCGGGGCCGAGGTGGGCCGAGAGGGTCGCCGCGAGGGCGCGGGTCTCGGCGTCGGCCTCGGGATCGCCGGTGAGGCCGAGCACCGCGGCGGTGAACGTGCGCGACGCGAAGCCCTCGACCATCGCGAGCGTGCCGGGGGAGAGGCGCTCGGGCAGGAACAGGACCAGCGCGCCGAGGTCGGCGGGGACGCCCTGGGCGGCGACGAGCGACGCCGCGACGCGGAGCTGGTCCTCCTCGTCGTACGCGTGGAGCGTGAGCTCCCGGAACCGGTGGTAGCAGCGGACCACGGATGCCGACCGCTCGCTCTCGCGCGCGAGTCGGGCGAGCGCCTCGTCGTCGGCGGCCCGCAGGTCGGCGAACGCGGCGAGCAGGGCGCGCACCGTCGACGGGTGGCCGGCGACGGGCGCGAACACGCCCGGCTCCTCGGCCACCGCGACGCGCGCGGCCTCGCGGCGCGCCTGGGGGGTGAGCGGGACGTGGTCGGGCTCGGCGAGGAACGGCGCGCCGAGCAGCTCGGCAACGCGGTTCAGGGCGAGGAAGCGGATGTTCACGAGCCCCGGGGAGGCGTCGGGGCCGAACCGGGGGTCGTGGCGGCGCAGCGCGAGGCCGGCGTAGCTCGAGGGCACCGCGACCGAGACGGGCGCGAGCGCATCCGCGCCCTTGGCGTCGGCCACCAGTGCTTCGAGCGCGCTCCGGGCGGGCCGCCCGAACGACGTGAGCACGAGCCGGGACATGAAAGCCACACTAACGACGGGGTGGGACACCCTCGCGGAGCTGCGATCGGCCTCCGGACGGCGCGGTGGAGCGACGCGCCATCGTTCGCGGGGTCCCGTGTGGGAACCTGGATGCCTTCATGGAAGGCCCGTCCCGGCGCTGGCTGCGCTTCTTGGTGATCGTCACCCTGGGCGGGATCGGGGTCGGCATCTGCCTCGCCGCGCTCGTCCCCGGGGTCCAGAAGATCGCGGGCTCGAGCCAGTACTCGGGCAAGGTCGGCCCGCTGCTCAACCGGCAGTGCGCGATCTGCGGCGAACCGACGACGGTCTACGACACGAACGGTCACTACCTGGACACGCTCGGTCTGCGCGACCGCCGACCGGTGGGCCTGAGCGACGTCCCGAAGAACCTGATCAGCGCGGTGATCGCGACGGAGGACCGGACGTTCTACGACAACCCCGGGGTCGACGTGCAGTCGATGATCCGGGCGTTCCTCGAGAACGTCGACAAGGGCGGCGTCGAGCAGGGGGGCTCGACCATCACCCAGCAGCTGATCAAGAACCGGGTGCTGAAGCACCCCAAGCGCGACCTCGACCGCAAGATCAAGGAGGCCGCGCTCGCCATCCGGCTGAACGAGGAGTGGTCCAAGAACCACATCCTCGAGGAGTACCTCAACACCGTGTACTTCGGTCAGGGCTCCTACGGCGTCAAGGCGGCCGCGGCGCGCTACTTCGACAACACCCCGCTCGCGAGGATCGACCTCGCCCAGGCCGCCCTGCTCGCCGGGCTCATCAAGAATCCGGAGGGCGACAACCCGTTCACCCACTCGGATCACGCCTACATCCGCCGGGCCCAGGTGCTCGCGACCATGGTCCACCAGCACCGGATCACCAAGGCGCAGGCGTCGCTCGCCAACCGCCAGCCGCTGCCGACGGTCGCACCTCCCGCGGACTTCCGGCCCGACAACTACTACGTCGCGGAGGTGCGCGACCTCCTGACCCAGGACCCGAAGTTCGGGCTCGGAGCGACCGGCAAGGAGCGCGAGGACAAGCTGAACCTCGGCGGCCTCAGGGTGTACACCGCGTACGACCCGAAGGCCGAGCTGCTCGCGCAGGCCTCGATCGACACGACCGTCCCGCTGACCCAGTTCAAGGTCGGGCTCGCGGCGATGGACCCGAGCAACGGCGAGGTGAAGGCGATCGTGGCCGGCCCCCACCTCGACTTCAACGACACGCCGTACAACCTCGCGACGATGCCGGTGCCGACCGGTCGCCAGCCCGGCTCCACGTTCAAGGCGGTGGTGCTCGCGACCGCGCTCGCCAACGGTTTCTCGGTGAAGGACTCCGTCGACGGCACGTCGCCGTGCACGCTCAAGCTCGCCGGCCAGAGGTACAACCCGTTGCTGCGCACGCAGAACGCCGAGAAGGGCGGTGGCGTGATGAGCCTGCGCAGCGCGACCGAGAACTCGGTGAACTGCGCTTACTTCCGGCTGGGTGCCGCGGTCGGCCTCCAGAAGATCTCCGACATGGCGAAGGCGCTCGGGATCACGCACAAGATCAACCCCGCCAACTACTCGCTGTCGATCGGCTCGGCCGACGGCGTCTCGCCGCTCGACATGGCCACCGCGTTCGCGACGTTCGCGGCCGACGGCGTGCGCCACGATCCGGTGTTCATCACCAAGGTCGAGGACGCGAACGGGAAGGTGCTCTTCAAGGACCAGACCGAGGGTGTCCGGGTGCTCGACCCGCAGATCGCCCGCACGGTCACCGACGTCCTGCGCGGGGTCATCACGAAGGGCACCGGGACTCGGGCCAAGGTCACCGGCCACGTCGCCGCGGGCAAGACGGGCACCACCGACCGCGAGCACGACGCCTGGTTCGTCGGCTACACCCCGCAGCTCGTCGCGGCGGTCTGGATGGGCGACCCGACGCAGCTGACGCCGATGAGCCACGTCGGCAAGTTCGGCCCGGTGTTCGGCGGCACCTGGCCGGCGACGGTGTGGCAGAAGTTCATGACGCTCGCCCTCGCGGGTCAGCCCGAATTCCCGTTCAGCCCGCCCGACCAGAAGCTGTGGCCCTACGGGAAGTACGTGTCGGAGAACGGTCGGGGCAAGACGATCTCCTCGGGCTCCTCACGGTTCGGCACGTCGTCCACCACCAAGGGGCGACCGTTCGGCCGGCCACCCGCCTCGCTGCCACCCGCGACGAACGCACCGACCGCGCCACCGGCGACCAGCCCCGAGACGACGCCGCCGACGAGCGCCCCGGGGCCGTGACCCGCGGAGGCGACCGGTAGGCTCGCCTTCGATGACGACGCCGCTCGAGCAGCTCCTCGTGGTCCAGGAGCACGACTCGGCCGCCGAGGGCCTCCGCCACCGGCGGGCCATCCTCCCCGAGCGCGAGGTGCTGGCGCGGGCGCAGGCCGAGGTGAGCACGCTCGAGCCCCGGCTCGCCGACGCCCGCAGCCGGCGTGACGACGTGACCCGGGACGTGAAGCGGCTCGACGACGAGAGCTCCGCGGTCACGACCCGGATCAAGGAGGTCGAGAAGACCATGTACTCGGGGACGATCAGCTCCCCACGCGAGCTCCAGGCGATGCAGGCCGACGTCGAGTCGCTCGGGCGGCACAGCCGGACGCTCGACGACCGCGAGCTCGAGCTCATGGAGCGCCAGGAGGCGCTCGACGCCGAGGTCGGGGGCCTCGAGCACCAGGTCGCGGCGCGACAGGACGAGGCGGACACCGCCCGGGCCGCGCTCATCGAGCAGGAGACGGTGATCGACGACGAGCTGGCCCAGCAGCTCGAGGCCCGCAGCGTCGCGGCCGGCGCGATCCCGGCCGACCTGCTGGCCAGCTACGAGCGGATCCGGGCGAGCAACCACGGTGCCGGCGTGGCTCGCCTCGTCGGCAACACCTGTCAGGGGTGCCGCCTCACGATCCCCGCGACCGAGGTGGACCGCATCCATCGCGAGGGCGTGCAGGGCTCGACTCACCACTGCGACAACTGCGGCGCGATCCTCGTCCCGACCTCGTGACGATCGACACGGTCGAGGTCCAGTGCGACGGGGGCGCACGAGGCAACCCCGGTCCGGCCGCGATCGGCGCGGTGGTCCTCGACGTCACGGTCGATCCTCACGTCGTCGTCGCCTCCGTGAGCGAACGGATCGGCGTCGCCACGAACAACGTCGCGGAGTACCAGGCGCTCATCGAGGGACTCCGGGCCGCGCGGCGGTTCGAGCCGCGCCTGGTGCGGGTCCGCGCCGACTCGGAGCTGATGATCCGCCAGCTCGAGGGTCGGTACAAGGTGAAGAGCCCGCACCTCAAGCCGCTGTACGAAGAGGCCCGCACGATGCTGCGGGAGTTCCCCGAGGTCGACCTCGCGGACGTGCGGCGAGAGCACAACGTCGACGCCGACGCGCTGGTCAACGCGGCGCTCGACGCCGTCGAACCCTGAGGCGTTCGCATGGTGTTCTGGTACCTCGCGCCGTCGATCGTCGCGGCGCACGACATCTTCCGCAGCCAGGGCCTCGACTACCGGCTGATCGCCCTCGGTGCGCTCCTGCCGTTGCTCGTCGACGTGCCGTTCGGCACCTTCGCGTACGGCCACTCGCTGTTCGTGGCGGTCGGGCTCCTTGCGGTCGTCATGCTCGTGACCATCGGCCGGCCGCGCCTGCTCCGCCGGCGGCTCATCTGCCTTCCGATCGGGTGGTTCTGCGGCCTGGTGCTCTCGGGCGCGTTCCTGCACGACGTCTCGTTCCTCTGGCCCCTGCTCGGCTCCGACTTCCCCGACGACTCCCTCATCCCGCCGGTCACGATCCTCGTGCTGCTCGACGCCGCCGGGTTCGCGCTCGGCGTCTGGGCGTGGGGCCGCTTCGGGCTGTCCGACCGCGCGGCGCGCGACGCGTTCCTCCGCACCGGGCGCTTGCGGGACGCCGTCCGATGATCCTGCTCGTGCGGCACGGCGAGACCGCGGCCAACCGGGATCGGCTCGCGCTCGGTCGGGCGGACCCCGAGCTGACCGAGCGCGGTCGGGCGCAGGCCGCGGCGCTGGCGGCTCGGCTGGGTTCGACGAGCGTCGCCCGGGTGTTCTCCAGTCCGTTGGGGCGGGCCCGTGAGACGGCGGCGCCGATCGCCGAGGTGGTGGGCGCCGAGGTCGTCGTCGACGAGCGGCTGATCGAGCTCGACTACGGCGAGTGGGACGGCAAGAGCTTCGCCGACCTGCCGCCCGACCAGCTCGCCCGGTGGCGGACCGACCCGACGTTCGCGCCTCCCGGCGGGGAGAGTCTGCGAGCCGTCGCGGCGCGCGTCGCCGCGTTCTGTGCGGAGCACCTCGACGGGCCCACCGTCGTTGCGGTGAGTCACGTCTCGCCGATCAAGGCGGCGGTCACGTGGGCGCTCGGTGCCGGCGAGGAGCTCGCGTGGCGCATGTTCCTCGATCTGGGGTCGATCACGCGCATCGCGGGCCGCGACGGTGAGGCCAGCCTGGTGGGGTACAACGACATCGGGCACCTGACGTCCGGCACCTGACGCGGGCCAGGACAGCAGCGGACGAGGGACGCGCATCTAAGGTTCGCCCATGGCAGAACGCGTGAACGTGGACGTCGTCGTCGTCGGTGCGGGGCTCGCCGGCCTCGGCGCGGCACGCACGCTCGTCGCCGAAGGGCAGACCGTCGTCGTCCTCGAAGCCCGTGACCGCGTGGGCGGCCGCGTCCACGGTCGCACGTTGGCGGACGGCAAGACCGTGGTGGAGGTCGGTGGCCAGTGGATCGGGCCGGGGCAGCACCGGATGATCCGGTTGTCGGCCGAGCTCGGGCTCGAGACCTTCCCGACCTACAACGACGGCGAGAACCTGCTTCGGTTCGGCGACGCCCAGGCGCGCTACCGCGGGGCCATCCCGAAGATCAGCCCGCTGTCGCTGGTCGACATGGGTCAGGCGCAGCTGCGGTTCGACCGGCTCGCGCGTCAGGTACCGCTCGAGACCCCGTGGACGGCGAAGCACGCCGCGTCGTGGGACGCGACGACCTTCGCGACGTGGATCAAGCGCAACGCACAGACCGCAAAGGCGCGCAGCCTGTTCCGCCTCTTCGCGCAAGCCGTGTTCGCCGCCGAGCCCCAGGACTTCTCCCTGTTGCACGCGTTGTACTACACGCACTCCGGTGGAGGCGTGGACGCGCTCGCCGGCGTCGTCGACGGCGCGCAGCAGGACCGCTACGTCGGCGGTTCCCAGCTCGTGCCCCTGCGTATGGCGGAGGAGCTCGGTGACGGCGTGGTCCGGTTGAGCACACCCGTCCGCCGCATCGAGCAGCGCAACGACGTGGTCACCGTGCTCGCCGACGGGCTCCTCGTCACGGCTCGGCACGCGATCGTCGCGATCCCTCCGGTGCTGGCCGGCCGCATCGCGTACGACCCTCCGTTGCCCGCGTCCCGGGACCAGCTCACCCAACGCGTGCCGGCGGGCTCGGTGATCAAGTGCAACGTCGTGTACGACACGCCGTTCTGGCGCACGGACGGGCTCACCGGACAGGCCACGGGCGACGAGGGCCCCGTCGGCGTCGTGTTCGACAACTCCCCGCCATCAGGGTCCCCCGGCGTGCTGCTCGCGTTCCTCGAGGGCGCGCACGCGCGCCGCTGGAGCCCGGCTCCACTCGACGAGCGCCGGGCCGCGGTGATCGGGAGCCTGGTGCGGTTCTTCGGGCCGAGAGCGGCTGACTGCACGGAGTACGTCGAGCTCGACTGGTCCCAGGAGGAGTGGACCCGGGGCTGCTACGGGGCGCACTTCCCGTGCGGGGTCTGGACCCAGTACGGCCCCGCGCTGCGCGAGCCGGTGGGTCGTATCCACTGGGCCGGAGCAGAGACCGCGACGATCTGGAGCGGCTACATGGACGGCGCGGCTGCAGTCCGGGGCCCGGGCGGCCACCGAGGTGCTGGCGGCACGCTCCTCGTCCTCGACGCCATCCCGGTAGCTCGGAGGCAGGCCTGCGGAGAGACGCGGGGTCGGGCAACAGCCCCGTGGCCGTGGTGTGAACTCGCGCGCCCGGAAGGTGAACTCCGGGCGAAGGACGGCGAGGACGCCCTGCCACACCGGGCAGGGTGGCGTAGCAGGGCGCCGACTCGCCGGTCGGCGACCGTAATGCCCGGTGTCGCTCCGAGGCGAGTGCGGAGTGCGAGACGTCGGGCACATCCGGTCGCGGTGTCGACGCGCTGCGTGAGCCCGCCTCCCGTGCGTTTCCGGCGCCGGCGGGCCGGGTAGCCCGAGAGCACGACCAGGTCCGCCACCCCCGGCGGATCGTCAACCGAGCGTGGGTCCGCCACCCCGCGAATCGTCGACAGGAAGTAGGCGAATGGCCGGCGTGGGCTCCGAGTTCCATCAGGAGGAGCGATCGCAGCTGGAGCTGCTGCGCACCAGCCTGGAGGACGCGCGGGACCAGTTGCGCCGCGCCCGGTCGCGCCTGGATCGCGCGCAGCGTCGAGTCCGGAACCTCGAGGTTGCGGTGCAGAGCTGGCAGGTGCTCGTCAGCCAGTGCGAGCAGGGCGTCGCGACCGGAAACGACCGGCCGCGGGCGGAGATCCAGCTCTGACCCGAGTCGGCCCGTAGGTTGGCACCAAGGGCGTGGACCGGAGCGCGACGGTGATCGCGGGCGGACGTCGCCGCCACCGAACGACGCCTCGGGCAGGGACATGTCACCCGCCAACCTCCTCAGCGCGATCCACCTCTCTGGACGGGGAAGGGCGTGCACCGCGACTTCACCCCGAAGCCGTCCTCCCGCGTCTTCCGGCAACTGCTGCGCGGCTAGGCCTGGGCCCGCACGAGTGCGACCGCGGACGGCCCGACCAGCGCGGCGACCTGCTCGAGCACGAGCTCGCGGCTCGAGCGGGCCGCGGTCAGGGCCTCATCGGGGTTCCGGAACCACTCGAGGCTCGCGACGGTTCGCCGCCACCTGAGCCAGCGGGCCCGCCACGCGATCCACGCCATTCCCCCGATGGGCGCCGCCGCGGCGACGGCGAGCGCCGCGCGGCCGCCGAAGCGGCGATAGGCGATCGTCGTCTCGGCCGCCCACATGGTGGGGAGCAGCACGACGCCCGTCAGGCCCTTGGCCGTGACCTGCCATGCGGGATGGGTGACCTTCGAGCGGACGAGGTGGATGGCGGGCACGATCGCGCCGTTCAGCACCATCCCGACCGCCGCGAACGGCATGAGCACGACGCTGCCGACCGCGAGGCGCGCCAGGCGCAGGCGGATCCAACCCGGGTGCAGGCGGGGGACGGCCCGAGGGTTGTCGATGCCGAGCAGGGCGAGGTCGCGCCGGTAGCTCTCGACCGCGTCCGCCAGCGCGCGGAACGCCGGGCCGTCCTCCCCGCCCTGAGCTCGGATCGCGGCCGCGAGGCTGCGGCTGAGCGCGCTGCGCTCGGCGAAGACGGGTTCGCGAGGACCGGCCTCGCGCTCTCCGAGGATCGTGATGGCCGCGGCGCGGTCGATCACCGCGGCTTCCTCCCACGACGCGTGGTTCAACGTGAGCTCGTGCAGGCGCTGCGCGAGCTCCGACGTGAGGCCGCGCACGGCCGCGGGTCCGTCGACCCGGTAGCGCTCGACCCAGTCGTCGACGTCGATGGGATGGCCGATGTGGATCGCGGCCTGGGAGCGGAAGCGGCCCTTGTCGTCGTAGACCAGGCCGATCGGGAGGATGACGATCCCGGGCGTGCCGTCGTCGGCGGCGGCACCGAGCGCGATCCGCGCCGCGCCGGTCTTCAACGGGATCATCGCGGGCTCGAGGTGCACACCCCCTTCGGGGAAGAGAGCAAGATGCGCGCCCCGCGTGAGCGCTTCGTGGCACGCCTGGAAGACCTGCTCGTTGTCACGGGCCGCAGTGTTCTCCCGCCGCCGCGAGACGGGCAGCACCCGTGCGAGCCAGAAGAGGAATCGCGCCGGAGGAAAGCGCCAGAGATCCTGTGCCGCGAGGAAGCTGGGGAGGCCGGGCAGCTTCGCGGCCATGACGACCGGGTCCGCGAGCCCGTTGGTGTGGTTCGCCGCGATGATCGTCGGCTCGCCCTCGACCAGGCGCGAGGCGCCTGTGACATCCACCCGGCGGAAGATGACCCGGATGACGATCCAGGCGAGGATCTTGAGGAAGCGGTAGGCGGGGGGGCGCTCGGGTGCCGGACGGCTCACGGCCCGGACGGTACCGCCTCGGCAGTCGCCGCTTCGGTCCGGTGGTCCAGTTGCGCGCCCGCCGCGGTGACGGCTAGCCAGGCCGTTCGTGACGTCCCATCGCCGCCTCGTCGCGGCCGTCCTCGTCGTGCTCGCGGTCGCGGCCGGCTGCTCGAGCGGCGGCTCCCGGAGCACGTCCGGGGGGAACCACGCAGGCGGTCGCAGCCTCACCGGGACCCACTGGGTGCTGAGCGGCGCCACGAACCTCGGGGTCCCCCTCACCGGCGTGACGGTGACCGCGACGCTGGCGGCCGGCGTGATCAGCGGCGACAGCGGCTGCAACGGCTACCGCGCCCCGTACACCGTGGACGGGGCGAAGCTCACGATCAGCGGCGCCGTCGCCGGGACCCTGATGCAATGCCCACCCGCTCCGCAGGCGGTCGAGACCGCGTATCGCGCCCGCCTGCCCCTGGTCGCGTCGTACGCGATCCGCGGGGCACGGTTGACGTTCGCCGGATCCGACGGCGCGGCCTTGCTCGTCTATGACGCCGTCGACGGATCGGCCGCGCTCGCGGGGGAGTGGAAGGCGACGAGCTACTTCACCGGCGACGCCGTGCTGTCCGTTGCGACCGCATCGACGCTGACCGCAAGGTTCGAGCACGGACAGGTGTCGGGCGAGAGCGGCTGCAACAGCTTCGGGGGTCCGTACGAGCTGCACGGATCACGCATAGAGCTGGGTCCGCTCCGCTCCACGCTCAAGGCGTGTACCGATCCGGCACTACGGGCCCAGGAGCAGCAGTACCTGGAGGCCCTGCACCTCGCGTCGACCTACGAGGTCACGAACGCGACGCTGCAGCTCTTCCGGGCCGACGGTGGGATCGCCGCGACGTTCGTGCGGTGATCGCAGGCCGCAGTGCTGCGCGAGGTACCGGAGCACTGAGAAGGTCTGTCCGAGTTGCCCTCGGCGCGACGAGGCCCGTCCCGCGTTGGCGGGGACGGGCCTCGTGACCGTGCCCTCTCGGGGGGTGAGGGGAGACGGATGCCCGATGGTACGGACGCGCGCCGCGGTGGCGCGAGGCGCGCCTCGCAACGTTCATCCGCGTTCCACACGACCGTTACCCCAGGGGCGGTATCACTTCGGGGGTGCAGAGCGACTGGCAGCAGATGCCCCGGTGGAGCCACCGAGCGGTGTTCTCTCTCGTCGGCGCGGTCGCGGTCGGGTGTGGTGTGCTCGTCCTCGACGGCGACTTCGGAGCCGCGCTGGTCATCGCCGTATGGGCGCTCCTGTGCCTGACCCTGTTGCGCATGTTGTACCGGGTGCACCAGCCAGCGCGACGGCACCTTCTTCTGATCTCCGGCCTCCGCGCGCGCCGCGACCCCGGGCCGGGCAGGGTGGCTCGGGGTCGCAGGCCTCCGGAACCTAGCGGCTCGAACCCGGGGTCGCACCTGTGCCACGGCGAGCACACCGCCGAGCGAGATGCTCGGGAGCAGCGTCGGAAGGTGCGTGGTGGTGAGGTGGCCTGTACGCCGGATTCTGTGCCGGCACCTCGCGGTGCCGGTGGCGACCATCCATCTCGGCCGGCGGTTGCCCGACGGCTCCAGCGGCCTACCCGGAGGTGTGTGACGCGAGCGCCACGCGGACGGGCCGTCCTCCTCCTGTCTGGCCTTGCTCCTGGTGGGGTTTACCGAGCCGCCCGGGTCACCCCGGGCGCTGGTGCGCTCTTACCGCACCGTTGCACCCTTGCCTGTGCGCACCGGTCGCCCGGTCCGCCATCGGCGGTCTGTTCTCTGTGGCACTGTCCTGCGGGTCGCCCCGACTGGGTGTTACCCAGCACCGTGCCCTGCGGAGTCCGGACGTTCCTCGGACGGGTCGAGCCCGTACGCGGTCGCCCGGCCACCTCACCACTACGCAGCGACAGTCTCGCACCTGGCGCCGACGGCACGGCGCGGCAAGTGAATTCCCCGTAGCGAGAGCGTCAATGCGGTGTGTAGTGTCTCACCGGTCCAGGGAGGGACCGGAGAGGGGCAAGGGTGAGTTCAATCCGCGCGCGAGGCGAATCGCGCCGTACCGGCCGGGTCTTCCGGGGCCGCGGCTCCGTCGTCGTCGCGATCGTCGTCGCCATCGTCGGGGGCCTCGTCGCGGTCGTCCCGCGGGCCGAGCAGGCCGAGGCCGCGAGCCTCCCCAGCGGGTTCACCTCGACGCCCGTCTTCACCGGGCTGAACCTGCCGACGGCGATGGCGTTCTCACCTGACGGCAAGGTGTACGTCGCCGAGAAGAGCGGCGTCATCAAGGTGTTCCCGAACGCTTCGTCGAACAACGGCGTCGTGTTCAAGGACCTCTCGACCCGCACCTTCGACTTCTGGGACCGCGGGATGCTCGGCCTCACCGTCGACCCGCGGATGGGAAACGGGACCGGTCACGACTTCATCTACGTGCTCTACGCGACGGACGCGCCACCGGGTCAGTCGCCACCGGTCTGGAACGACGACTGCCCGACGCCTCCGGGCGGTCTGACCGACGGATGCATCGTCACGAACACGCTGTCACGAGTCCCGGTCAACCCGAACGGCACGGCCGGCGCGGAGCAGATCCTCATCTCGAACGAGTGGTGCCAGCAGTTCACGACGCACTCCGCCGGCCACCTCGCGTTCGGGCCCGACGGCGACCTGTACGTGAGCGGTGGCGACGGCGGGAGCTACGAGAACGCGGACTGGGGCCAGTTCGGCGGCAGCCTGCCGAACACGCCGACGCCGGTGAACCCCTGTGGCGACCCGCCCGGGGGCAGGGGGGTCGCCAACACGTCTCCGACGGGTCGCGGCGGGGCGATGCGATCGCAGAGCCCGCGCCGACCGGCGGGGGAGCCGCGGGTCCTGAGCGGCGCCGTGCTCCGCCTCAACCCCGACACGGGCGCCGGGGTGCCCGGCAACCCGATGTACAACGCCTCGTCACCCTCGGCGAACGCCTCACGGATCCTCGCGTACGGCATGCGCAACCCGTTCCGGTTCACCTTCCGTCCCAACCCGAGCGAGCTCTGGGTCGCAGACGTCGGTTGGGGGCTCTTCGAGGAGGTCAACCGGATCACCAGCCTCACCCCGGCCAAGGCACCGAACTTCGGTTGGCCGTGCCTCGAGCAGGACGTCCACCTCTCGGGGTATCGGGACCTGGACATGTGCAAGGCGCTCTACAACGACACGAACGACCCGCCCACCGATCCCTACTACGCGTACGCCCACGGCCAGGCGGTGGGCTCCCGCGACACCTGCGACTTCGCGAACGGAACGGCCATCACCGGTGACGCGTTCTACACGGGCAACCGCTACCCCTCGAGCTACGCGAACGCGCTGTTCTTCGCTGACGACGTGCGCAACTGCATCTACGTCATGAGCGCGGGCTCGAACGGGCTCCCGGACCCGTCGACGGTGCGCACGTTCATCGACGACTCGGACAACCCGGCCCCGGTCGACCTCGAGGTCGACCCGGTCTCGAAGGACATCTTCTTCGTCAACATCGGCGGATCCGTGAACCGGATCTCCTACGCCTCGTCGAACCGAGCGCCCACGGCGTCCGCGACCGCGACACCCACCTCGGGTGCCGCCCCGCTCTCCGTCCAGCTGAACGGCTCGGCGTCGAGCGACCCGGACGGTGACGCGCTCACCTACTCGTGGGACACCGACGGCAACGGCAGCTTCGGCGACGCCACCGGCAAGACGCCGACTGTGAGCTACCCGGTGGGCGGCACCTACCATCCGCGCCTGATCGTCACGGACCCCGGCGGGTTGTCGAACACGAGCAGCGCACTGACCATCACGGTGACGAGCACCGCGGGGCCGGTGAACACCGAGGCCCCGGCGATCGGCGGCACCTTCCAGGTCGGCTCGACGGTGCTCGGCGGAACCGGGACGTGGACCGGCGCGACGCCGATCACCTATGCGCAGCAGTGGCAGCGTTGCACCACCTCCGCCGGCTCGTCGTGCACGGACATCGCCGGGGCGACGACGGCGGCATACACGTTGCAACTCGCCGACAAGGGCAAACACATCCGCGAGCGCGTCACCGCGACGAACGCCGGTGGGAGCGCGTCGGCCGCGTCCACGCTCCGAGGCCCGGTGACGGTGGGCACCAACGCGCCGCCCGTCCCGGTGATCGACACCCCGGCGGCCAGCGTGACCTGGAAGTCCGGCGACACGGTCAACTTCTCCGGGCACGCCACGGATCCGCAGGACGGGACCGAGCCGGCGAGCCGGCTCTCGTGGGACATCATCCTCGGGCACTGCACGGACCTCGGCTGTCACACGCATCCGCTCGCGACGCGCGACGGAGTCGGTAGCGGGATGATCGCCGCACCGGACCACGAGGCACCGTCCTACATCCAGTTCACGCTCACCGCGACCGACGCGTCGGGCGCGACCGCGCGAACCGTGCGCCGCATCGTCCCGCACACGACGAAGCTGAGCTTCGCGACGAGTCCCGCCGGTCTCCCGGTCGCGGTCGGTGCGGACCAGAGCAGTCGGACGCCGTTCACCCAGGAGTGGGTGGTGGGGTCTCAGGTGCAGCTCAACGCACCGCTGCATCAGGGTTCCGGGTCGACCCGCCGCACCTTCGTCAAGTGGTCCGACGGTGGACCGGCGACGCACACCGTCATCGCGCCGGCGTCGAACCGGACCTACACGGCCATCTACAGCGCCGCGGGTGGACCGCCGTTCGGCGCCCTCGATGGCGTGCAGCCCGGTCCCGACGTGGTTCGGGTCTCGGGCTGGGTCATCGACCCCGACAGCTCGGCGGCGACGTCGGTCCACGTGTACGTGGACGGCAGGGCGACGGTGGTGCCGGCGAACACCACGCGCGCTGACGTCGGTGCTTCGTACGCGAGCTACGGGAACGGTCACGGCTTCAACCGGGTCGTGTCGGCACCGCCCGGCACCCATCAGGTCTGCGTCTACGGCATCAACATCGCGGGCCCGCCCGGCAACACGACGCTCGGCTGCCGGACGGTCACCATCGGTGGCCCGCCGTTCGGATCGCTCGACCGGGTCGCGGCCTCGGCCGGCGCCCTCCGGGTCGAGGGGTGGGCGCTCGATCCCGACACCGGTCGTTCGGACACCGTGCACGTCTACGTCGACGGGAAGCCGACGGTCATCCGGGCCGACCGGAAGCGGCTGGACGTCGGCCGGCTGTTCCCGCTCTACGGTGACCACGCCGGGTACCGCGTGACCATCAACGAGTCGGCGGGCCTGCATCAGGTCTGCGCCTACGGCATCAACATCGCGGGTCCGGGAGCGAACACGACGCTCGGTTGCCGGACGGTCAACGTCCCCCGCGCTTCGGCCGCGGTCTTCCATTCCTCGGGCTCGTCCGGCGCGCCGCAGCGTCTCCCGGGGGCCGAGTTCCTGCCCGACCTCCCGGGCCGGGCCCGCGGCGCGGAGGTCACGAAGACCGCGGCGGCGGTGCGTCGCGCGCCGCCACCGGTCGTCGCGACGGCCTCCGAACCGGCGCGGACGGTCGCGCGGGGCCGCGGACGTCGACCACATCGTCGGGTTCTGCCCGCGGTTCGGGATCTGAGGATCAGCGGTCGACCGTCGAACCCGTGGCGCGCGTCCGGCGGGCGCCGATGAGCCCACCGACCAGACCGAACACGGCTGCGAACAGGATGCTCCCGAAGAGCTGGCCGGCGGTGAAGACGGGGTCGGGGCCGGTGAAGAGGCCCTGGGCCTCGCCGCGTGCGGTCCAGATGATCAGGCGCAGCGGGATCCAGAGCACGAGCGCCCCGACGCCCGCGAGGAGCCCGTTCGAAAGGGGTGAGCCCGCCGCGCGCCGACCGGCGACGAGCCCGGCGACCACGTACGCGGCGAACAGCGCGATCGCGAACAGCGGCACCCATCCGCTGCTGTCGAAGTGCTCGACCTCGTGGTCGACGAGCGCGCGCGAACGCGGTGAGGGGGACGATGACGAGGAGCCCGGCGACGGCACCCCGTCCCACGGCTCGCGCATCGAAGGTCGCCACGGGGTCAGCCTGTCACGCCGGCTCGGGTGCAGGAGCGTCACCCCGCCCGAGCTCGACGACGGGCACCCGAAGTCCGTCTCGCAGCACGCGGGGGAATGCGGACCGGTCGCGGGCGATGATCACCGCGGCCAGCACCAGGTACGTGATGCCGACGGCGATGCGCTCGAGCTCCCGGACGCTCTCGGGCAGGACCGCGCCGAGGACGAACTGGGAGAGGAACAGCCCGAGCAGCATCAGCGCCTCCTTCACGTTGATCGACCGGTTCGCGAGCACCGCGACCGCGAACGCGGACTGCGCCGCGGTGAGGAAGAGCTCCTCGCGCTGGAGCGCATCGAGCGGGAGCCCGTGCAGCGAGGACGACGAGATCGCGAAGACGATCGGGAGGCTGCCGACGAGCAGGGTCCACTGGTTGACCTTCGAGGAGAGCAGCGCGCCGAGGGCGGCATTCGTGTTGAGCCGCCAGGCGAACAGCCCCGCGATCAGCAGCTCGGGCGCCTCCGACGCGAGCGGCGCCAACCACTGGACGAGGAGGAACTCGTCGATGCCGAACTGCGCGCCCGTGTGGACGAGCGCCTCCGCGAACCCCTCGGCGCTGGCCAGGATCACCCCGGCGGCGAACGCGAGCATCAGCCCCACGACGACCCGACGCTGCACCTTCGGCAGCCTGCCGATCAGCTCGGACGGCCCGACGAGGTGGGGGGCCTCCGCGGGCGCACGGGCGATCCGCACGAGGTAGGCCACGAAGAGCCCGATCAGGACGACCGAGTCGAAGAGGGTGAGCGAGCGCTTCAGGCACAGCGTGAGGGAGTAGACGGTCGCGAGCGTCAGGAACGCGATCTCCACCGAATGCGACCGCTCGAGGTGGACCTCGTCGTCCAACGGCCCGGTGTAGCTGCCGGCGCGGGCGAGCTTGCGCATCCGCCACGCGGCCAGGAGCACGACCAACGACCACCCCACCCCGATCAGCAGCCGGTTGCCACCGGTCATGTTGGCCAGGGCCAGTGGGGCGTACTTGTCCGGATTGGTCCCGGCCTTCGAGGTGAAGACGAAGTCGACCGCGTACTCGGGGAGCACCGCGATGAGCGCCAGCACCGCGAGCGCGAGACCGGCGGAGACGTCGAGCTGGAGGACCTCGGCCGCCCAGGCGAGCAGGAACGCCGCACCGACGACGGCCAGCCCGAACAGCACGGCCTGCACCCAGCTCGCCGGGCTCAGGCCCCCGAGGCGCAGCACCAGCCCGGGGATCGTGAGCGCGACCCCACCCGCGAGTGCCGTCAGCTGCCCCCGGCGGTGGTCGGCTGCATCGGCCTCCATCGAGCCGATCCTACGAGGGCAGCCCCGGGGCGCCGGGGTCGGCCCGACCCTTCGTCCGCTCAGGTCCGGCGGAATACGCGCCGAAACAACGCCGTTGGAAGGTTCCGATTTCCAGAACGGGTCGCACATGATGGCACTGCAGGGTCTCCCGGTCACCGGTAGCTGGCGGCAGCGGGCGGCGTGTCGCGGCATCGACCCCGAGGTGTTCCACCCCGGCGAGGAGGAGGACCCCTCCCAGGCGAAGGCGATCTGCGCAGAGTGTCCGGTCCGGGAGGCATGCCTCGAACACGCGCTCGCCGTGCGCGAGAAGCACGGGGTCTGGGGTGGGCTCACCGAGCGGGAGCGCCGGCGGGTCCTCCGCCAGCGGCGCCGGTCCGCGTAGCCCGCATCCGCGCCTTCACGCTTCGATCACCCGGGGCCGGCGTTCTCTAACGTCCCCGTGGTGCCCCGCTTCTCGTCCCGACGTTCGACGGTTGCGATCGGAGTCGCGCTCGTCGGCGCCGCGGTGGTGGCCGGTGTCGCGGGGACACGCGTGCGGCGCCGGGCCGCCGGACCCGTGGTCGGCACCGGCCTGCTCGCGCGCAACGCGCAGCTCGCTCGCCTCGGCGCCCGCGCCGGCTCGGGCTACGCGCTCCACCGGGCCCGGCGGCGCTTCGCGTCGGCCGAGCGCCGCGAGGCCCTCGACCGGGAGCACGAGATGCGCACCGCCGATCAGGTCGCGGCGACGCTCGGCAACATGAAGGGCGCGCTGATGAAGCTCGGCCAGATGGTCAGCTACCTCGACGAGGGGATGCCCGAGCACCTGCGAGCCGCATTGGCGCAGCTCCAGCACGACGCGCCGCCGATGAGCGGCGAGCTCGCGGCTTCGATGATCGAGCAGGAGCTCGGTCGTCACCCGGACGAGCTCTTCGAGGAGTGGGACCCGGTGCCGATCGCCGCCGCCTCCATCGGCCAGGTGCACCGTGCGATCACCCGCGAGGGAGTCGCGGTGGCGGTGAAGGTGCAGTACCCCGGGGTCGCGGCCGCGATCGAGGCCGACCTCGGGAGCGTCGGGATCCTCTTCGGCGGCCTCGGGCAGATCTTCCCCGGGCTGGACTCCGGTCCGCTCGTGGCCGAGCTCCGCCTCCGCCTGCGCGAGGAGCTGGACTACGTGCGCGAGGCGAGCCACCAGCAGCGGTTCGCCGACTACTACGCGGGCCACCCGTTCATCCACGTCCCGGCCGTGCTCGCGGACTACTCGTCCGCGCGCGTGCTGACGTCGGAGCTCGCAACCGGCGTGCGGTTCGCCGAGCTGGAGGGATGGTCCCAGGAGGAGCGCAACCTCGCGGCCGAGGCGATCTTCCGCTTCGTCTTCGGGAGCCTGTACCGCCTGCGGCTCTTCAACGGCGATCCGCATCCGGGGAACTACCTGTTCGAGCCCGGTGGCCGGGTCACGTTCCTGGACTTCGGCCTCGTCACCCCGTTCGGTGACGCCGAGATGGTGACGCTGCGGGCCCTCATCGAGAGCATGGTCCTGCGGCCGGACCCGGCCGCGTTCCGGAGCGCGGTGGAGACGGCCGGGTTCCTGAAGCCCGGTGCCCCGGTGAGCGACGCCGAGGTCGTCGACTACTTCGGGCACTTCTACGAGTACCTCCAGGAGGACCGCGCGTCGACGCTCGACCACGAGTTCGCGAGCGAGAACGTGCGCCGGGTCTTCGACGCGACCGGTCCGTACCGCGAGATCATGCGCTACGCCAACGTGCCTCGGGCCTTCGTCGTCGTGCAGCGGATCAACCTGGGGCTGTTCGCGGTGCTGGCCTCGCTCGGGGCGACGGCGAACTGGCGCCGGCTGGCCGAGGAGCTCTGGCCGTGGGTGCAGGGCCCGCCCTCGACGCCGCTCGGCGAGCTGGAGCAGGAGTGGCGCGTCCGGCACGGTCGGTGAACGCCGGGTGACGGGCGTCTGCAGTCGATCGCCGAGCCGGGGCCGTCGCCGAGGGCGTTCGGAGCCGTAGAGCCGGGACCCCGGGACGGTAGGCTTCCCCCACCATGGACTTCGACCTGCCGCCCGAGCTGGTGGAGCTCCAGGCCTCCGTGCGCAAGCTCGCCCAGGAGCGGGTCGCGCCCCGGGCGAGGGAGATCGACCTCACCGAGGAGTACCCCGAGGACCTGTTCGAGCTGTTCGTCGAGACCGGTCTCGCCGGCCTCTGCGTGCCCGAGGAGTACGGCGGCTCGGGGGCGGGGATCCTCGGTCTGGCGATCGCCATCGAGGAGGTCGCCAAGTACTCGAACGCTGCCGCGCTCATGCTCCTGCTCACCCGGCTTCCGACCGGTCCCCTGCTGATCGCGGGGTCCGAGGCGATGAAGCACCGGTACCTCACGCCGATCACGACCGGGGAGCAGCGTGCCGCCTTCGGGCTCTCCGAGCCCCAGGCGGGCAGCGACGTGATGGGCATGCGCACGAAGGCGGTCCGGGACGGGGGCGACTGGATCCTCACCGGGACGAAGTGCTGGATGTCCGGGGTGCGCCAGGCCGACTGGTACTGCGTGTTCGCCAAGACGGGCCCGGTCGAGAGCCGGGCCCACGACAGCGTGACCGCGTTCGTCGTCGAGCGGCAGTGGGACGGCGTCTCGGTTGGCCGGGTCGACAAGAAGATGGGGGTCAAGGGCGTCGACACCGGCGAGCTCCTGCTCGACGGCGTGCGCGTCCCGGCCGAGAACGTGGTGGGCGACATCGGCGGGTTCCGGCTCTGCATGCTCGGGCTGAACGCGATGCGGCCGATCGTCGCGGCTCGGGGCATCGGCCTGGCCGAGGGCGCGCTCATGTACGCGGTCGACTACGCCAAGCAGCGCGAGGCGTTCACGCAGACGGTCGCGGACTTCCAGGGCATCCAGTGGAAGATCGCCGAGCTCGCCACCGAGATCGAGGCGGCGCGCCTGCTCACGTACCGCGCCGCGTGGATGGCGGATCGTGGGCAGTTCACCAAGGAGTACGTGCCCTACCTCTCGATGTGCAAGTACTACGCGACCGAGCTCGCGGTGAAGACGAGCAACCACGCGCTCCAGATGCTCGGAGCCGCGGGGTACATGCAGGACCATCCGATGGAGCTCTACTACCGGGACGCGAAGCAGCTCACCATCGTCGAGGGGACGTCGCAGGTGCAGCTCGGCCTGATCGCGAAGGGTGTGCTCGACCGCGATCTCTGGTGGGACTAGCGCGATGAGCCCCGACGCCACCCCGTTCTCGTGGCCCGACGTGCTCGGGCCGCTGTCACGTCGCGAGGACCTGCCGCCCGAGCTGGTCGACCGGGCGATGGCGGCGATCCTCGGCGGCGAGGCGACGGACGCGCAGATCGCCGCGTTCGCCGTGCTGCTGCGCGCCAAGGGGGAGACTCCGGTGGAGCTCGCCGCGCTCGTGCGGACGATGCTGCGGTTCGCGGAGCCGATGTCGATCGAACCCGAGGGACCGGCCGGTCCGCTCGTCGACACGTGTGGCACCGGTGGTGACCGCTCCCACACGTTCAACATCTCGACCGTCGCCGCGGTGGTGGTCGCGGGCGCCGGCGCCCGCGTGGCCAAGCACGGCAACCGAGCGGCCTCGTCCGCCTGCGGTTCGGCCGACCTGCTCGAGGAGTTGGGCGTCGTGATCGACCTCGGCCCCGCCGGCGTGGTCCGTTGCATCGAGGAGACCAACATCGGGTTCTGCTTCGCGCCAGCGGTTCCACGCCGCCATGCGCTTCGCGGGACCGGTCCGGCCGCAGCTCGGGATCCCGACGACCTTCAACTTCCTCGGGCCCCTGGCGAACCCGGCCCGGGTCACGCGTCAGGTCGTGGGGGTGTCCGACCCTGCGATGGCCGAGCGCGTCGTCGGCACCCTCGCCGAGCTCGGCGCCAAGCACGCGATGGTCTTCTTCGGTCACGACGGGCTGGACGAGCTGACGACGACCGATCTCTCCACCGTGCGCGAGCTCCGCGACGGCGCCATCCACCGCACGGTGCTGGACCCGCTCGAGCTCGGGATCTCGCGCGCGTCGGCGGGCGACCTTCAGGGCGGGAGCCGGGCCGACAACGCGAGGATCGCCCGGCGGGTGCTCGACGGGGAGAAGGGCGCGGTGCGCGACGTCGTGCTGGTGAACGCCGCCGCCGCGCTCGTGGTCGCCGACGCCGCGCCCGACCTCGGGGCCGGGATCGACATGGCCGGGCAGTCCCTCGACTCGGGGCGGGCCGCCGCGACCCTCGAACGCTGGATCGCAGTCAGCCGGTCCGCGCGCGAGGCGGAGGTGGCGTAACGGTGGCGAGCGCGCTCCAGTGCCCGGCGTGCGGGCACAAGCACCGCCTCACCGGCCTGTCGGGTGATCCCGTCTTCGCCTGCGAGCAGTGCGGTCGGTTGCTGAAGACGCCGGTCGAGTACCGCCGCCCGGATCCGTCGGCGCCGACCGAGGCCCCGCGCCCGAATGGCTCGTCCCGGTCGCGGCGAGAGCGGTCGGCGTCGCGGGAGCCGGCGCGCGCGCGTCCCGTGCCACGCGCCGCGCCCGCGGCACCGGCCCCGCGCGCCGCCGCGATCGGCCCGTCCGCCACGCGCCGTCGGGGACCGCGACCGCCGGCGACGATCGCGGTGCCCCTGCAGATCCTGGGCTGGGTCGTCGCGGTCCTGCTGGGAGGGATCGTCGTCCGCTACCTGGCCCGGTGGACGGGGCTCCTGACCGGAGACTCCATCATCGACATCATCACCGGGAGCGGATGGGGCCGGTACCTCCGGCTGTTCGCGGTCGTCCCCTTCTGGGCGCTCGCCAGCGCGGGCCTGATGACCGGGTTCGTCGAGGGCGGGCGCTGGTGGGCCGCGCGACGGCGGGGCGTCGAGGTCGGCCGGCCGGGAACCGGCGCGAAGCGGCGGCCGGTGCCGAGCGCCGTACCCGAGCCGCGGCCGACGCCGACCCCTGCGCAGGCGACCCGTCGCCCGCCCTCGGAGGCGGAGCCCACCCCGTCGACGACGCCCGCGGCCGAGACCCGATCTCCTTCCGCCGCGGCCGCCGCACCACGCGTGCGGCGGATCCCGAAGCGCGACATCTCGTCGCTCGGGGACGGCTCCTAACGCGAAGGCCCGGCCAGCTCGGGCGGGAGCGCTGAGGTTCCGGACGCGACGAGATGGGCGCGGCCGGTCGCGACCTGGCGGCCGAGCCAGCGGGCCACCACCGCGAGCTCGTCGGGGTCGGCGTTGCCCGGCGTCGCCGTCGCCGGGACGGGCCGCTCGTCGTCGGGCTCGTCGGTGAGCGTCAAGCGGCCGTCGTGCAGCTCCACGACCCCTGAGGAGGTGAGGATCCGCAGGGTCCCCGAGGCGCGGAGCCACGCGAGCAGGTGCTGGTGGGCCAGCACCCCGCGGATCGCGGCGCGCTGGTCACGCGCGACCGCGGCGGCCTCCAGCTCCCCGGCGACCGCAAGGTCGTGCATCCGTTGAGTGAGCGCGTCGACGAGGGCATCCGGGTCACCCGAGAGCGCGCGCACGACAGGATCGGTCGCGAGCCGGTACTCGCTCGTGCTCACGACGCCGCGACACGGACACCGGCCCAGACCGCCGTCGGCCGGACAGCGCGAATCGGTCCGACGCGCCGGATCGCGGCCGAGCCGGGTCGCACAGCGCCGGAGCGGTACGGCGGCCTCGATCGCGGACCGCAACGCGCGCGCCGACGCGGCCGAGGTGAACGGCCCCACGGTGAGCGACCCGTCGTCACCTCGCGCGTGCACCACGGCCAGGCGCGGGAACGGCTCGGCGAGCGTCAGCTTCAGGTAGGCGGGTCGACGGGTCGGGCCGGCCCGGTTGAACCGCGGCGACAGCCGGTGGATCAGGCGCGCCTCACGGACCGCGGTCTCGAGCTCGTCGCTGCACTCGACCCAGTCGATCGACTCGACCTCGCGCAGCAGCTGCGGGACGCGGGTGCGGTTGCCGCGGAAGTGCGACCGCACCTCGGTCCGGAGGTTCGCGGCCCGCCCCACGTACAGCGTCTCACCGGCCCGGCCCCGGAACCGGTACACACCCGGGTGCCGCGGGATGCGCGCGGTCAGCCGCAGCTTGCTCGTCGTGGGGTGCACGCGGGCGGCCGGGAGCGCGAGCAGGTCGTCGAGTGCGAGGACGCCGAACGTGCCGGCGCGCTCCAGCAGCGCGTGGAAGACGTCGGCGGTGGCCTCCGCGTCCGCCTGGGCCCGGTGGCAGGGCTCGATCCCGGCCCCTAGGTGCCGGGCCAGGGTCGTGAGCCTCAGGTCGTCCACCTCGTCGTGCACCAGTCGGCGGGAGAGTCCGAGCGTGTCGACCCGGGGGTTGTCGAGCGGAGGCGCGCCCCGGCGCGCCAGCGCGGCGTCGAGGAAGCTGATGTCGAAGCGGATGTTGTGGCCGACGATCACCGCGCCTCCGACGAACTCGCACAACGCGGGCAGGACCACGTCGATGGCGGGGGCGGGGAGCACCAGGCGCTCGGTGATCCCGGTCATCACCGAGATGAACGGCGGGATCGCGACCCCCGGGTTCACGAGGGTCTCGAAGGTGCCGAGTCGTTCACCGGCGCGGTACTTCACCGCGCCCACCTCGGTGATCCGGTCGAGGCCCGGCGAGGTCCCCGTGGTCTCGAGGTCGAGGACGACGAACGTCACCGCGGACAGCGGCGTCGCGAGGTCGTCGAAGCGCCCGGGGACGGCGGGGGAGGCCAGCACCAGTGGCCCACGCTATCGAACATCTGTTCGCTACGCGAGGATCCGGGCGCGAAGGGCCGTCGGTAAGATCGGCCGATGGGTGGCGGCGGGCTCCGGTGCACGGCGTGCGGGAACCTCACGCGCTTTGACGTGACGGTGAGTCGACGGGTCAAGGAGTTCCGTCACTTCAGCGTCGGCGGGGACCTCACCGTGGAGAGCGCCGAGGTGCTCGCCGAGGACGTCGAGCAGGTCGTGTGCCGCTGGTGCAGCGCGAGTGGTGACGCGATCGAGGTGCGCACGGACCCGGTGGCCGGCTCGGATGCCGGCTCGGCCGGCGTGGCGTAGCGCCCGAGCGCTCGGGCTACTCGCCGAGGAGCTGGACGACGACCTTCCGCGTCCGCGGGCGGTCGTCGAAGTCGACGCACACGATCTTCTGCCAGACCCCGAGGACCAGCTCGCCGCCCGCGATCGGCACCGTCACCGACGGGCCGATCAGCGCGGCCCGTGCATGGCTGTGTCCGTTGGTGTCCGCGTTGCGCTCGTTGTGCTCCCAGCGGCTGGCTTCCGGGGCGATCCGCTCGGCCACCACGTTGAGGTCGGCGTTGCAGCCGGGCTCGAACTCGATCGTGGTCATGCCACAGGTGGAGTGGGCCACGAAGACGGTGCAGATGCCGTCGGTCATCCCGGTGTTGTCGATCGCCTTCTGGACCTGGGCGGTGAGATCGATGACCTCGCCGTTGCCCTGCGTGTCGAGTGAGAGCTCCTCGTACCGAGCCTGCATGACCCCCCAGTCGCGACGGCGCGCCGGCTCCGGTGCCAGGCGCGCAAGACCGGTCATTCTACGGAGCTCACCCCGTCGCGGCCCGATCGACGCGTCGGTCGCGGTCGTCGTGCACGACCGATGGGGGCGGGGCCGGGACGACCTACCGACGTGGGCAGGCGCGGCCGGGCCCGGGTCGGGCCCGGCGCCGGAGCGGGTGGCCCGTGGTGACCCGGCGCGTACCGGTGCCGCGGTCCGGCGGGAGGCACGGGCGCCAGTGGGGGAGCCGGTGCGGACCGGCGTCGTGGGTCCGGCGCGCCCGGCCGTCCGGCGGCACGTGACGACGGGCCGGAACGCGGTCGTCGGCTGTACGGGCGCGTGCCTCCGGCCGGGGCGAATACCGTGCCCGCGGTCCGACCCCGGGGACTGCGAGCGGCGCCGGACGGAACGCACGGACCGCCGCGATGGCCGCCCCCGCGGCGAGTGCTCCGCCGAGTGTGACCAGCGCGATCGAACCATCCAGGAGACCCGGGACGAGGAAGATGACGACGAGCGACCAGATCGCGATCTGGCCGGCACACCGGTCGTGCGACATCAGGAGCGCGAGCCCCGCATCGTCGAGCTCGCCGTGCATCACCGGGAGACCCCGTGGCTGGTGAGAACCATCAGTTCGGACGGTACGCGTGCCTCCTCGCGCCGTCGACATCATCACCCGTTTGTTCACCGATTGGTCGTCCAGGCCTTGCCTGCTCGACGCAGCGAACGAGCCCCGGGGCCGGAACGGCCCTCCGCGGGCCCGCAACGACGGGGTGGGGCACCGGTACGCTCGCCCGGTGACGCGGCGATGGACGAACGTGGTCGGCGCGCTCCTCCTGGTGGTCGCCATCGCGGCGTGCGACGGGTCGGGCGTCGCGGCCCGCGGGCCGCGTCGCACCACCTCGACCAGCACTCGGCCCGCCCCGACCACGACGACCACCGAGCCCGCGCCCGATCCTGCACCGCTTGCGTGGGCACCCTGCGGCGGTGGGATCCAGTGCGCGACCCTCACGGTGCCCGTCGACTACGCGCACCCCCGGAACGCGACGATCGGCATCTCGCTCGCGCGCGAGCCGGCGCTGGACCCGGCCCACCGCATCGGCTCGTTGGTCGTCAATCCGGGCGGCCCCGGTGAGGCCGGCACGCAGCTCTTGCGCCGCGACCTCGGTGTCCTCACTCCTGCGGTCAGGGCGCGCTTCGACATCATCGAGATGGATCCACGCGGCGTCGGCAACAGCGGTGGCCTGCACTGCAGCGGCGGCGAACCGTCGTCCGCGGACGGCGCGACCGCCGATCCCATCCCGGTGACCGCGCCCGCACGCGACGCGCTGATCGCCGCCGACCGCGGGTACGCGCAGGCGTGTGCGAGCGCCGCGGGGCCACTGCTCGGGTTCATCGGGACCACCGACGTCGCCCGCGACCTCGAGCAGCTGCGCAAGGCGGTCGGCGACGAGCGCCTCACGTTCGTGGGCATGTCCTATGGGTCGCTCCTGGGTGCGACGTACGCGGACCTGTTCCCCACCCACCTGCGCGCGCTGGTCCTCGACGGGGTGATCGACCCGTCGCTGCCGTCGTTCGAGCTCTGGATGGCCCAGGCGGCCGGGTTCCAGCAGCAGCTGGACGCGTTCTTCGCCTGGTGCGGGACCGGGTGTGCGTGGCGCCCGGGCATCGCCCTCCCCGACGCGCTCGACCGGCTCACGCAGCGGGTCCGGGCGCAGCCGCTCCCGGTCGGGAGCGCGACCGTCGGCGTGAGCCAGCTCTACACCGCGCTGTTCAGTCGGCTGTCGAGCAGCTCGCGCTGGCCCTCGCTCGCCGCCGCGCTCGGGGCGGCGGAGCACGGCGACGGGGGCCCGATCCTGCGGCTGACCCGCAGCTATCTGGGCCAGACGCCCGGCGCGACGATCAACGCCGACGCCTCCAGCGCGATCAACTGCCTGGACCACCCGGTGGACACGGACCTCAGCCACTACGACGCGCTCGCCGCGCAGGCGGCCGGCCGTTCACGCGCGTTCGGGCCCTATCTCGCGTGGGCGGGGGTGATGTGCGCCACGTGGGCGGCACCACCGACGCGCCAGCCCCATCCGATCCGCGCGCCCGGGGCACCGACCGCGCTCGTCGTCGGGACCACCGGCGATGCCGCGACGCCGTATGCCTGGGCGCAGCACGTCGCCGGAACGTTCGAGCACGCGGTGCTGCTCACGCGGCGCGCCACCGGCCACGTGGCCATGCTCTCCAGCCCGTGCGTGCGCGACGTCGTCGGCCGCTATCTCGTGGATCTCGCACCGCCCGCGCCCGGCGTGGTCTGCTCGGGCTGAAGCTCCAGTCGCTACGCCGAGACGACTGCGATGTCGCGGTAGCCGTAGTTGATGGTCAGCCCTGACGCGACGATGACGGTGACGATCCCGGGCTGGCGATCGTCGATCCGCGTCACACGCTCGTAGCGCTCCAACCCGACCTTGATCCGGTCATCCGTCCGCAGTGACAGAACCGGGATTCGCAGCGATTCCATCCGGGACAACGTAGCCACCCGCGGGCACCGGCACCAGAGCCGCGCGACCTGCGTCCACCGGGCTTCCGGACCGTCGATCGAGCCCGTCGCGGCTGACGATTCGCGCGCCGGAGGTACTCGGGTCGCTCGGATTTCGTCGGTCACGCAGATCCGCGCGTTCAGATTCGGTGGTGCGTCCGCCGGGCGCGCCGCCACGCCGCGAGCCACTCGCGGCGCAGCCGCCGCCGGTCCTCATGGAACGAGCCCGCGAGCACTCCGGCCACGTACGCGGTCTCGACGTGCTCCGAGCCGGCCGCGGCATCGTGCAACCAGCGTGCGGCCACCACCGCGTCCTGGTGGTCGCCGAGCACGTCCTGGAGGTCGGCGAGGCGCTTCGCCACTCGCGCGGCATGCTTCCCCGTGACCGGGCGCACGGCTTCCAGTGCATAGCGCGCTTGCTTCGCGCGCTTGCGCACCTCGTGGAGCTGCGCGTCGGTGGGGTCGTCGGGGAGGCGCTGCACCGCCTTGCGCACGCGCTTCCACGGAGGGCGGATCAGGCGTCTGACGACCTTGTCCGCCTGCCGGCGCCCTGCGTGGTCACGGAAGCGAGGCGAACGGGAGGCCGCGACGAGACGGTCGAGCAGCACCGCGTACCGATCGGAGCGAAGCGCCCCGAGCAGCTCCGTACGGTCGCGTTCGCCGCGTCGCTGCGAGGCGATGCACCAGGGGGCGGGCCGAGTCCCGCTGGCCCGCGTCGATCGCGTCGGCCTTCGCCTCGAGGAGCCCGAGCAGGACGTCCGCGTCGCGCACCTTTCCGAGCGCACCACCGAGCCAGCGCAGTTCCACGCGCAGCGGCTCGCTCCAGCTCGGGTCGAGGACGGGCCGGAACGTGCGCAGGTCCGAGCGGAGTCGCCGAGTGGCGACGCGGGCCTGATGCACCGCCTCGACGCCGTCGTCGAGCCGGATTGCGGAGTCGTGCTCCACGAGGCGGAGCACCGAGCTCGTGATCACGGCGCGCACCAGCTGTTCGACGGTCGCGTCCCGCTCCGTCGCCTCCGGCTCGTCCATCATCGGTTCCTACCCGAGAGCCACGACACCGACACGCTGGCACGGCGTGTCCGGGCCCCGACTCGCGTCGCTACCGCGTGCGGTCGCGTCGAGCAGTGCGCCGAGCTGCCGACAGCCGCGACGTGGACACGCACGCTCGAGCGCGACGTGTCGCGCGGTACCTGAACGTTGTGCGAACCGCCTGTGAACTCCGCGCTGGAACGCGCCGGCGCGACGCCGGACAGCGTGCGATCGTGCAATCGGGAGACGCCGCTTGGGAGCGAGGTCCACATGAGCACGAAGACCTATGCGGTCACGATCCAGACGCTCGACCGCCTCGAGGGGAACGGGATCACCCTGCTGATGGTGGAGGCCGACGACCCGGTCGCGGCCGAGGTCCAGGCCCGACGGGTCGCCGAGGCCCGCTACGACTGCGTGGTCATCGCCGACGACGCCCTGCCCTGGCCCGTCTGACGTCGCGGTCGTTCGCCGGCTCGGTTCGGCATGCCTCCGCGGTGCTCCGGCATGCGAACGCCCGCCGAAAGGGGGCTGAAGGGTGGATGAACTGATCGAAACGGTGCTCGCGATCCGGCACCCGACTCCATACGGTGGACGCATGGAGCGCGCGCTACGTGACGCACTGCAGGAGCTGTACGAGCGGACCGCGTCGTACTGGTCCCGCGACTCGCAGCAGGTGCTGCGGCGCGGCGTCACGCCGTCGCCGGGCAACGTTTTGACCGCCAACGACATCGACTCGGCGGTCGTGCGGTGGGCGGACGCGGTCGGGCTCGATGCGGTCCCCGCCGAGGTCGACGCCGCGGCCGAGCACGTGGTGCGCACCCTGAACTCGACTGCCGCCCTTCATCTCTGACCACGGGGCTCGGCTCCGAAACGTGCCTCAGGGTTCCAGCAGGTTGGCCCGCAGGAAGGGCGCCGTCGTCGTGAGGCCGAGCTCGGCGACGTAGCCGTCGATCGAACCGAAGTCCGCGGCGACGAGCGCGAGGAAGCCCTCCATCGCGGCCGGGTCCGCGGCCACGAGTGCGGGCCGGATGCGCACGAGCTGCTCGCGGGCGTCGGGGTACGAGCGCTGCAGGTGCTCGACCAGCCGGACCATGGCCGGTCCGCTCAGCGCGTAGTCGGCGACGATCGTCTCGTCGGGAACGCCGAGGATCCCGAGGATGATGGCGCTGAGGATCCCGGTGCGGTCCTTGCCCGCGCTGCAGTGCAACATCGCCGGGTAGGCATCGGGGTCGGTCAGGATCGCGAGGCACTCGCTCACCGCCTCGTTCCCGGCGTCGAGCATCTCCCGGTACCGGCCGGCCACGAACGCCGGGTCCACCCACGACGGGAGCTCGTCCGTGTCGGGCAGGACGTCGGTCATCGAGAGCGAGTACGTGACGGCGTCCGGCCGGTGGGTCGAGTAGTGGCCCCGCTGCGCGGCCTCGGTCTCGGTCCGCAGGTCGAGGATCGTCACGACGCCGAGCTCGTTCAGGCGCCGCGCGTCGCCGGTGGTGAGCGCGTGGGGCCCGTCGGCCCGGAACAGCCGTCGGCGCCGCACGGTGCGGTGGTCAGCCGTCCGGTAGCCGCCCAGGTCCCGGAAGTTGAAGCAGCCCTCGAAGGGGAGGTGCCGCTCGAAGCTCACGGGGTCCGAGGTGATCGCCACCCCGGCGACGATACGGGTCGCGATCGACAACCGGGCGAGCACCGGGTGAACGCACGACGAAGGACGCGCGATCTCCCGGTGCGCACCCTCGTTGCTGTCCCAGGTCCGTGTGAGGATCCTCGGAGCACGCGGAGCCGAGACGACGAAGACGGAGGAAGTGCGATGGCGGAGCCTGCAGCGCTGCGGATCGACTGCGACGAGTGCGTGATGCAGCACACGGCAGCCTGTGCCGACTGCGTCGTGAGCTTCATCGTCGAGCGGGAGCCCGGAACGGCCATCGTGTTCGACGTCGCCGAGGCGCGCGCGCTCCGGAGCCTCTCCTCGGCCGGCCTGGTGCCCGGCCTGCGCCACCGGGCCCGGATCGCGGACGCCGGGTAGCGGTTAGCTCGGTACCTCGCGGCGCAGCGCGCCGACGGTGCTCTGCTCACGGGTCCGGTGCTGGAACGGATCGAACCGGTAGATCCGCATCGCGTTCTCATGGGTCAGCTGGTTGACGATCGTCTCGTCGACGCCCTCCATCTGCTTCGCCACCGACTCGGGGGACAGGGGCCACGCCGAGTCCGAGTGCGGGTAGTCGCACTCCCAGGTGATGTTCTCCACACCGATCGCATCCCGCTGGTCGACGCCGGAACGGTCGCTGATGAAGCAGTAGGAGAAGTGGTCCCGCGCCACCTGGCTCGGCAGGGTGTCTCCGAAGTCCTGGTGGGTCCAGAACCGGTGCTGCTGGTAGACGTAGTCGATCCGCTCGAGCCAGTACGCGATCCAGCCCGTACCGCCCTCGCTCAGCGCGAACTGCAGGTTCGGGAACTTGCGCAGCACCGGGCTCCAGAGCAGGTCGGTTGCTGCCTGCATCGTGTTGATCGGGGTGAGCGTGATCATCACGTCGATCGGGGCACCGGGGGCGATCTCGATCTGGGTCGAGCTCGACCCGATGTGGAGGCAGATGACCGTGCCCTCGTCCTCGCAGGCCTTGAAGAAGGGGTCCCAGTGGTCACCGAAGATGTGGGGCCAGCCGAGCTTGTACGGGTTCTCCGAGAACGTGACCGCGTGGCACCCCTTCTCGGCGACCCGGCGCACCTCGTCGGCCATGAGCTGCGGGTCCCAGATCGGCGGGATCGACAGCGGGATGAAACGGCCCGGGTAGGTGCCGCACCACTCGTCGATGTGCCAGTCGTTGTAGGCCCGCAGGAGGTTCAGCGACATGTCGAGGTCCTTCGACCGGCTGAACAGCTGACCGCAGAACTGGACGAAGCTCGGGAAGCACATCGAGCCGAGGACCCCGTTGCGGTTCATGTCGAGCACCCGCTCGTGGATGTCCCAGCAGCCCTTGCGCATCATGTCGAAGGACGTCGGCTCGATGTTGTACTCCTCGGGCGGACGGCCGGCGACGGCGTTCAACCCGATGTTGGGGATCGTGGCGCCTTCGAACTCCCAGACGTCGATGCCGTCGCGGTGGACGCTCTTCGGCGCGAACTCCTTCCACTTGTCGGGAAGGTGGTTGTCGAACAACGTCGGCGGCTCCACGACGTGATCGTCCACGCTGACGAGGATGAGGTCTTCCGGCTGCACCACGTACCCCCCGGGTCGTTTGCTGACGCCGATGTCACCTTACCTTCTTGCCGAGCGGCCCTGACATGGAGCCGCGGCCGGCGGGAAGCATCGGCACGAACCCGGAGTGGGTCGGGCGCAGGTGCGGGCCGCTCGGGTGGCTCGGGAACTTCCCGGGGCGCGGGTGCGGCCGCTCGGGTGGCTCGGGAACGTCCCGGCGGGTGCGACTCGGGGTCAGTCGTCCTTGAGGGCGACGGCGTTGGGGGTGACGTTCACCTTCGGGGTGTACTCCTCGGCCTCCACCACGCGGGCCACGCCGGGGAACCGGGCCGTCAGCTGGGCCACGCACTCGGGGCAGGGACCGGCGAACCGGAGCCGGGCCGGCTGCCCGCAGCGCATGCAGGTCGTGTCGATCGGCTCGAATTGCGTCGTCGTCACCGGTGTGCGCCTCCTCGTGGTGTGGCCTGCGGGTCGGGTCCCGGGCTGGGCACCGTAGGGCGCGCCGCCGGTGCCGGCGCGGATGGCCGGACTCAGCCCCAGACGACGGGAAGGCGGTCCGGGTTCCGGAACGTCATGCCGGTGATGAACGGCGCGGGCTCGGACGGGTCGAGGCGCAGGTCCGGCAGCCGGTCGAGGAGGCGCTCGAGGACGATGCGCGTCTCCATGCGGGCCAGGTGCATCCCGAGGCACATGTGCGGACCGAACGCGAACGCGAGGTGCTGGCGCTGGGTCCGGAAGATGTCGAAGCGCTCGGGGTCGGTCCAGTACTTCTCGTCGTGGTTGGCCGAGCCCATGTTGATCACGACCATCGACCCCGCGGCGACCGGCACGCCCTCGACCTCGGTGTCGCGACTCGCGGTGCGGATGATCGTGAGCAGCGGCGGCTCCCACCGCAGCCCCTCCTCGATCGCCTGCGGGATCAACGACCGGTCGCGGCGGACCGCGTCGAGCTGGGCGGGGTCGTTGAGCAGACCGAAGAGCAGGTTGCCGGACGAGCGGTAGGTCGTCTCCGCGCCGGCCGGGAGCAGCAGGCGGAGGAACGCGAAGATCTCGTCGTCGGTGAGGTGCTGCCCGTCGAGCTCCGCCTGCGCGAGCGTGCTCATGAGATCGTCGGCGGGCGACTCCCGGCGGTCGGCGAGGATCGCACCGAAGTAGTCGCCGAGCGCCCGCGACGCGGCGAGACCGCGGTCCATGTCGAACCCGACGCTGATGAGCTCGACCGCGAGCCGGTGGAAGTGCTCCATCTCGGAGTTGGGGAGCCCGAGCAGGCGCGCGATGACGCGCACCGGGAACGGGAAGGTGAGCTCCCGCACCAGCTCGGCGTGGCCGCGGTCGATGAACCTGTCGATGTGCTCGTCGACGATCGGTGTGATCGCCTCGACCTCCCAGCGCTCCATCGTCTTGCGGCTGAACGCCTGCTGCACGATGCCGCGGTAGGTGTGGTGCTCGGGTTCGTCCATCTCCAGGATCGTGTGGCCCATGACCTGGCCCATGACGTCCTCGTAGCCCTTCGAGGAGAAGGTCTCACCGTCGCGCAGGACCGCCTGGACCGCGTCGAAGGTGAACGCGGTGTACACGTCGGGGATCTCGCCGAGCATGTCGGGGTCGATGAAGGCGGCTTGGTCCTCGCCCTCGACCTCCAGGCCCGCCATCGCCCGCACGTCCTCCCGGATCAGCGGTGCGGTGGCCCGGGCGAGCTTGAACACGGGATACGGGTCCTCGACCACGCCGATGCCCGCGCTGCGGTTGAACTCCTCGAACGGGTCGTACTCGGTCGGCTCGACGGTGCTCATCTCGGTCCTCCAGACGTGCAACGATCAGGCGCGCCGACCTGACGATAGCGTCAGATGCGAACGCGGCTCACGGACGTCCGAGCGACCGCCGAGGGGGAGCGAGGGAGACGATGAACGACGGCGTCAACGCGGGGCTGCTGATCCTGCGTGCGATGGTGGGGATCGTGATGATCGCCCACGGCTACAACCACATCTTCCGAGGCGGGAGGATCAAGGGGACCGCCGGGTGGTTCCAGAGCCTCGGCATGAAGCCGGGAATCCTGCACGCGTGGCTCGCGAGCCTCACCGAGCTCGGCGCCGGCCTGCTGCTCATCGCCGGGCTGCTCACGCCGCTCGCGGCCGCCGGGGTCGTCGGAGTGATGCTCGTGGCCCTCATCACCAACCACCTCAAGAACGGCTTCTTCATCTTCCGGCCCGGCGAGGGCTACGAGTACGTCCTCACCCTGACCATGGTCGGGCTCGCGATCGGGGCGATCGGGGCGGGCGAGTGGTCGGTCGACAACGCGATCGACCTCGGCTGGATCGGCTGGACCGGGCTCCTCGTCGCGGCGATCGCCGGTGGTGGCGGTGCCGCGGTCCTGCTCGCGCTCTGCTGGCGCCCGCCCAAGCCCGACCCCGCGTCCTGACCTCCCCGAACTTGCGTCACTTGAGCCGCGTGGGGCGGCTCTTCTGACGCAAGTTCGGGCTCGGGGGGGTCAGCGGTTCGGTGTGGGTGGGGCGGTGAAGTGGTGGAGCGGGACGTGGACGCCCTCGCTGACCGTGAAGTACCCGCGGTCGTCGGGCTGGAAGCCGAGCGCCTCACCCTGCTGTTCGACCGGGATCGGACCCAGGCACGGCTTCGCGGCGAGTGCGGCCATCACCGTCTGCTTCGAACCGAGGTGCCAGAGCCGGACGCTGCCGTAGGTCCGGATGCCGATGGCCTTCCGGTCGGCCGAGATGTCGGCTGCGGTCGCGGCGCCGACGACGGGCACTGGCGGCAGCTTCACCTCCCCGACCTTCGTGAGCACCGTGGTGCTCCCCCCGGCGAGGCGGGCCGGTGCGCGGTACACCGCAGCCGGGCCGCCGGTGGTCAGGTGCTTGACGACGATGTAGATCTCGCCCGAGCGCGGGTCGATCATGAGTGCTTCGGCATCGTGGGCGCCGTCCGGATAGGTCAGCGTGAGCGCGTCGACGCCGGCGACGGGATGCATGCCCCCGTCCGCGACGACCTTCGGCTCGGGCGCCCGGTAGACGACGATGTCGGGACGCCCCGCCCCGTTGTCCCCGATGTCGGCCGCGTAGAGGTACGGCGCGTTCGGGACGGGGCCGGGTCCGAGCGCGACGTCCTCCCAGTCGATCGCGCTCGCACCCTCGAAGGGGTAGATCCCCTGGAGCGCACCGTCCGGCGCGACCGCGAACAGCCGCGGCGTGTCGCCCGAGTCGTTGTTGATCCAGAGCGTGCCCGCGTTCTTCGCGCTGACCGCGATCCCCGAGGATTCGTCGAGCTCCGCGCTCTGCAGGGTCCCTGACGTCGACGAGTCGAGCAGGTTCCGGCACGCGGCCTGCACGACCGGCGACGGTGCCGTGCCCGGCGCAGCCCTGGTCCGGGGCGAGCTGTCACAACCAGCGACGAAGGCTGCGAGCGCGGCGACGGCCATGACGCACGCCGGCGCGCGCAGACTCCGGACGATCACGTGGAGAGCGGAACGGACTCGATCTCGCGCTCCAGGAGGGGGAGCACCTCGCGCCAGTCACCGACGATGCCGACGTCCGCGGCGTCGAACACGAGGGCTTCGGGGTTCGTGTTGATCGCGAGCACCGAGCGCGCGGCGCGCACCCCGACCATGTGGTTGTACTTGCCGCTCGCGCCGAGCACCACATAGAGCCGGGGCGCGATGCTCCGACCGGTGATGCCGATCTGGCGGGCGCGTGGGAGCCAGCCGCGGTCCGTGACCTTGCGGGTCGCGGCGAGCTCGGCGCCGAGCAGGGCACGCATCGGTTCGAGCGCCGCGTACTCCTCGGGCGCGACGCCCTGACCGACGCCGATGACGACCGTGGCCTCGGCCAGGACGTCGAGGTCGTCATCGCGCGTGCGGGCGAGGATCTCGACGCGGCGGCGCGGCTCGATCGCCAGCACCGCGGGCTCGGCTCGATGGTCGCGGGGGTGCAGCTCCGGGAGCATCCCGGCGCGCACCGTCGCCATCTGCGTCGGGGAGTCCGCATGGATGGCGGCGACGACCTGGCCGCCGAACGCGGGCTTCCATGCGAGCAGGCGGTCACCGTCGAGCTCGAACCCGACCGCGTCACCGGTGAGCCCCGCGCCGACCGCGGCCGCGGTGCGGCTCGCAACCTCTCGGCCCCACGCGGTGCTGGGTGCGAGGAGCGCCCACGGCGTGGTCGCCCGGACCCACGCGGTCGCGCCCCGGGCCACGTCCTCTTCGGGGATGGTCCCACCCGAGCCGGCGGGGGAGCGCAGCTCGAGCGCGACGTCCGCGCCGACGCGTCCGAGCTGGTCCGGATCCGGCGGCTCGACGGTGAGGGCGACGACGCGCCCGCCGAGACCGGCCGCGACGCCGAGGAGCTCACGGGTCACCGCCGGCCGGTCGGGCTCGACCAGCACGCCCGTGGTCCGCACCGGGTCGGGGTCGGGGGGCGGGACCGTGCCGAGATCGAGCGCGCGGTCGAGGGCCGGGTCGAGGGCGCCGCGCGCCGCGAGGATCTCGATCGCGCGCCGGACCTGCTCGGCCACCGGCGCGTCGGGCACGAGGTGGCGGAGTCGCTCCGACTCGATGACCCGGACGCGCCCGACGCGGGTGGGGCTCGCCGCCTCGCCCCAGGGGCCGGGGCCGAGGTCGGCGGCGGTGCGGACGCGGATCAGCTCGGCGGGGACCTCGGCGCGGCCCTCCGGATCGACCTTGGTGGGGTCGATCAGCCGCTCCGCGGTCGAGAGCACCGCGGGGAGGGCGATCCGGGCCTGGACCCAGCCGTCGTCGTGCTCGCAGCGCAGGTCGAGGGTGCGGTCCGAGAGCGCGAGGTGCCGGACCCCGGTCGCGAACGGCAGGTCGAGGAGCTCGGCGACCTCCGGGCCGACCTGGCCGGTGTCGGCGTCGACCGAGTTGCGCCCGGTGAGCACGAGGTCGAAGGGGCCCTCGACGCGGACGGCGGCGGCGAGGGCGGTCGCGGTGGCGAGCGTGTCCGAGCCCGCGAACGCCGGATCGCTGACGAGCACGCCACGGGCGTCCACCCGGCGCTCCAGGCCCCACGCGATCGCTTCGCGCAGGACGTCTTCCGCCGGCGGCGGACCGAGCGTGATCACGCAGACCGACCCGCCGTGCTCCTGCGCGAGTGTGACCGCCTGCGCGACGGCGCGCCGGCAGTACGCGTTCATCTCGAGCTCGAGGCCGTCGCGCACCAAGCGGCCGTCCGGACCGAGGGCCATGGCTTCGAACTTCGGGATCTGCTTGACGAGCGCCGCGATCGCGAGGGCCATGACGCCGCCGAGCCTACCGTGACACCGCCGTTCCCTGACTACTGTGTCAGGTTGCCGCGACCCCCTGGAGAGGAACCGATGGAAGCCCGCGAAGCCGTCATCGTCGACACCGTGCGCACCCCGATCGGGAAGCGGAAGGGCGCGCTCGCCGGGTGGCACCCGACCGACCTGCTCGGGTTCGCCCTGCGCGGGCTGCTCGAACGGGTCGACCTCGACCCCGGGCTCGTGGACGACGTCGTCGGCGGCTGCGTGACCCAGTCGGGCGAGCAGGGCTGCAACGTCACCCGCAATGCGTGGGTCGCCGCGGGCCTCCCGTGGCACGTTCCCGCGACGAGCGTCGACCGGCAGTGCGGCTCGTCCCAGCAAGCGGCGCACTTCGTCGCGCAGGGCGTGATCGCCGGCGCGTACGACGTCGCGATCGCGTGCGGCGTCGAGTCGATGACGCGAGCCCCGATGTCCACCAACGCGCGCGGTGGCACTGGGCCGTTCAGCGGCGAGTTCCTCCGCCACACGGGCAACACGCTCGGCATCCAGTTCTGGGTCGCGCAGGTGCTCGCCGACCGGTTCGGCGTCACCCGCGAGGAGATGGACGCGTTCTCGCTCGAGAGCCACCGGCGCGCCGCCGAGAACACGGACAACGGGTTCTTCGCCCGCGAGATCCTCCCGATCGAGGTGAAGGACCGCGAGACCGGCGCGCCGACCGGCGAGATGCTCACCGTCGACGAGGGGATCCGGCGGGGCGGCACCATGGAGAGCCTGGGCGCGCTCCCACCGGCGTGGGAGTCGGAGGACCAGCCCGCGCCCGAGATCACGGCGGGCAACGCGTCCCAGATGAGCGACGCCGCCTGCGCGATGCTCATCGCGGACCGCGCGACCGCCGAACGCCTCGGTCTGCCGATCCGGGCCCGCTTCGTGCACTTCGCGGTGGCGGCCGACGACCCGGTGCTCGTCCTGTCCGCGCCGAACCCGGTGACCAGGAAGCTGCTCGAGCGCACGGGCATGAAGATCGACGAGTTCGACGCCATGGAGTGCAACGAGGCCTTCGCCGCGATCGCGCTGATGTGGGCCAAGGAGTTCGAGCCCGACCCCGCGAAGTTGAACCCCCGGGGCGGCGCGATCGCGATCGGACACCCGCTCGGGGCCAGCGGCGTGCGGTTGATGACGACGATGCTGAACCACCTGGAGGCGACCGGCGGCCGCTTCGGGTTCCAGACCATGTGCGAGGGCGGTGGGCAGGCGAACGCGACGGTCATCGAGCGACTCGGCTGACCGGTGACGCCCTCAGTAGTCTCCGCCGAGTGATCCTGACGGCAGCCGACACCCGGGACGCGCTGCACGCGCTGCAACGCAGCCGCCGGGTCCGGCGGCTCCACGACCTGGACTGGATCGAGGTCGCGTACAAGGCCTACATCGCCGCGATCGTCTCGCTCGGCACGCTCTTCACGTCCGCCGCGATCGTCGGTGACACCCCGCTCGGGCCCGCGACCGTCGACCAGCTGCGCGACAACGGACCCGCGATCGTCGGGCTCGTGATCGCGGTGGCGATCATGCTCGGGCTCCGGTCCGGGTCCCGCGGTGGCCCGCTCGCGCTCGAGCCGGCCGACGTGAACCACATCCTGCTCGCGCCCGCGGACCGCGCTGTCGTCCTGCGGGCCTCTGCCTACCGGCAGCTGCGAGGGGTCGCGATGGTCGGCATCGTCGGCGGTGCGCTCGCGGGGTTGCTGGTGGCCCAGCGCGTGCCCGACGTGTCCGGTGGCGACGTGGCCGGTTGGATCGCGGCGGGGGTCGCGACGGGTGGAGCTGCCGTGGTCGCGGTCTGGGGGAGCGCGCTCGTCGCCTCGGGTCGGCGCTGGGGCCGGCTGCTCACGGGCGTGATCGGCGTCGTCCTCGTCGGGTGGTCGTTGATCGACGCCTTCGCCGGCGCCATCACCTCGCCCGCGTCGATGCTCGGGTCGCTCGCGCTCTGGCCCCTGGACGTCCGGCCGCTCGCAGTCCTCGGCGTGCTGATCGCGCTGGCGATCCCGGTGATCGGCCTGCTCGGCATCGGCGGCACCTCGATCGAGGCCGCGGAGCGTCGTTCGGGTCTGGTCGGCGCGCTGCGGTTCGCGGCGACGATCCAGGACCTCCGGACGGTGATCGTCCTGCACCGACAGCTGGCCCAGGAGCGCTCGCGATCGAACGCCTGGATGCGGCTGCCCGCGCGGAAGCCGGTGGGGCACGCGTGCTGGCGCCGGGACTGGCAGGGGATCCTGCGCTGGCCCGTGTCGCGCGTGGGACGGGTCGCCGCGCTCGGCGCGGTGGCGGGCCTGTGCGCGTACGGCACGTGGGAGGGCACCACTCCGCTCGTGATCGTGGCCGGCATCGCGCTGTTCATCGCTGCGCTCGACGCGATCGAGCCCCTCGCGCAGGAGGTCGACCACCCCGACCGTTCGCAGGGGGTGCCGGTCCAGCGCGGGGAGCTGTACGTGCGCCACCTCGCGGTGCCGGTCGTGGTCATGGCCCTCGCCGGGCTCATCGGGCTGGCCGCGGCCGCGGTGCTCGATCCGGAGCCGGGTCTGTTCCTCGTCGGCCTGATCACGGTCGTGCCAGTCGCGTTCGCGGCCGCGGCGGCCGCGGCCTTCGCGGTCGTGCTCGGCGCGCCCAAGCTCACGAGTGGGCTCACGCTCTCCTTCCCCGAAGCGGCGACCATCGGGCTCATCCTGCGTCAGGCGTTCCCGCCGTTCCTCGCCGCGCTCGCGATCGCACCGGTGATCGCGGCACGCGAAGCGGTGCACCAGCACGGGGATCCGGTCGCGATCGCCGCGCTCGCGACCATCCCCGCGCTCGTGATCGCGGCGGCCGTCGTCGCGTTCCTCCGCTCCCGCAAATCGGTGGTGTTCTGATGCCCGTGCTCGTGGCCGACGAGTTGACCAAGGAGTACGGCGACGTCGTTGCGCTCGCCGACTTCTCGCTGAGCGTCGAGCCGGGTGAGCTCGTCGCGCTCGTCGGCCACAACGGCTCCGGGAAGTCGACGTTCCTCCGCCTCGTCGCCGGGCTCCTGGAGCCGAGCGACGGGGTGCTCGTCGTCGCCAACGCGCCGGCCGGGTCGTTGAAGGCCCGCGCCGAGGTGTCGTTCATCCCGGACGAGCCGGTCCTCTACGACGACCTCAGCGTCAACGAGCACATCGAGTTCACCGCGCGGCTCCACGGTGAGCTCGACTGGCCCGAGCGGGCCGACGCGCTGCTCGAGCTGCTGGGGCTGGCCCACCGGGCCGATGACCTGCCGTCGCGCTTCAGCCGCGGGCTCCGTCAGAAGACGTCGTTGGTGCTCGGGCTCGTGCGGCCGTTCTCGATCCTGCTCGTCGACGAGCCGTTCGTCGGCCTCGATCCCAGCGGTCAGGTCGCGCTGACCGAGCTGCTGGTGGAAGCGGCGTCCGCCGGGGCCGCGGTCCTGGTCGCCACCCACCAGCTGAGCTTCCTCGACCACGCCAGCCGCTGCGTCGCGCTGCGGGACGGGTCCACCGAGTTCGTCGGCGCGGTCGACCTCCCCCGCATCCAGTCGCTCCTCGGCTGACGCCCCGGCTCCGCGCCCGCCGAAACGAGTGGGCGACGGGGTCAGGGGGCGGTGAGGTCCCGGAGGGCCGCGAGCTGCTCGCAGTAGTGGGCGACCGAGTGGTGGACGAAGCGGACCGCGAGCGTGGTCGCGCCGATCGTTGCGTGCTTCTCCAGCTGCTCGGCGACCCGGTCGGGCTCCGACGTCGGGTCGAGCGGCCGGTCGCTCTGGACGACGATCTCGAGCGGCTGCGAACGGGCGCTCCACGCCTCGGTCTCGCGGGCCCGGGTGAGCGTCGTACCGAGCTCGGCCGAGCTCAGGCCGAACGGCGCCCAGCCGTCACCGAGCTCGACCGCGCGCCGCAGCGAGCGCGCGGTCCGGCCGCCGATCCAGATCGGGACCCGGGCCTGGCGCGCGCTCGGGTCGACCACGAGACCACCGAACGCGAAGTAGTCGCCGTCGTACTCGGGCTCCGGGTTCGAGAGCGCGGCGCGCAGCGCGCGGATCGCGTCGTCGCCCATGGGCCCGCGCGCGGCGAAGTCGGCTCCGAGGAGGGTGAACTCCTCCTCGAGCGAGCCGACGCCGACGCCGAGGGTCAGGCGGCCGCCGCACACCTGGTCCAGCGTCCCGTAGCGCTTCGCGATCGCGAGCGGGTGGTGGTAGCCGAGCACGAGCACGAACGTGGCGAAGCGGATCGTCGACGTCCTCGCGGCCAGGTACCCGAAGGTCGGGAGCGGATCCCAGTAGGTCGCGCCGCGCGTCGGAGCGACGTCGACGGGCACCGCGACGTGCTCGCTGCACGTGCAGAACTCGTAGCCGAGGCGCTCCGCCTCGGCGACGACCCGGACGATCTCGTCGATCCCCGCCGTCGCCTCCCACGAAGCGTGCGCCCGGGGGAGCCGCGTCACCACCGGCGTGACGATCCCGAGCTTCACCGGTCCACCGTCAGGGGGTGCGGGGCCAGGTCTGGATGAAGACCTCGATGCGGGCGATGCGGCCGTCGGGCGCGAGGTCGAACGTGATGCACTCGGGCGTGCGCAGCGGACCCCGGTCGTCGCTCATCGTCTCGGCCAGCTCCGCGTACGCGACGCCGTCGCCGTAGGTGATCCGGCTGACCTCCATGGAGTATTCGGGCAGCGTCGGCATCATCGCCGAGAGGTACGCGACGTACTCAGCCTTGGACGAGTAGGTATCGCCGTAGGGCCCGACCCGGGTGAAGTCGTCGTCGAGGCACGCGGCGAACCGATCCCAGTCGTGACTCGTCAGCGCGTCCATGTACCGCTCGACGATCCCCGCCCCGTCCGCCATCTACTTGCGAGGGAGCTTGATGGCCTTCTTGGCGATGATGTTCTTCTGGATCTCGGTCGCGCCCGCGCCGATCGACGTGTAGCGCTGCCACGAGTAGTTGCGGGTCCAGGTGCCGCCGTCGATCGCGTCGGGTCCGCCCTTGCCCAGGATGCCCGCGGTGCCGAGCAGGTCGACCGCGAGCTCCGCCAGGGTCTGGCTGATCTTCGACCACTGCAGCTTCGCGAGCGGCACCTCGGGCCAGTTGGGCTGGCCCTTGATGATCTTGGTCGAGCGCGCGGTAGTTGAGCAGTCGGGTGAGCTCGATGTCCGTGAAAGCGCGGGCGATGCGCTCGCGCAGCTCGGGATCGTCCAACGCGTCCGGGTTCACCGCGTGCGCGGCGGAGATCATCGACTTCAGGTCCGACGCCATCGTGATCGAGAGGCCCGCGGTGCCGACCCGCTCGTGACCGAGCGTGCTCATCGCGACCTGCCAGCCCTCGCCTTCGCCGCCGAGCCGGCAGTCCATCGGGACGACCGCGTCGGTGAACCAGACTTCGTTGAGCATCGTGTCGCCGGTGATGTCACGGATCGGCCTGGTCTCGATACCGGGCGTCTCCATGTCGATGATGAACGCGGTGATGCCCTCGTGCTTCGCGCCGCGATCGAACGCGGTCGGGTCGCTGCGCAGCAGGAAGAGGCCCCACTTCGCGAGGTGCGCGGAGGAGATCCAGGTCTTCTGCCCGTTCACGACGTAGTCGTCACCGTCGAGGATCGCCATCGTGCGCATGTTCGCGAGGTCCGAGCCGGCCTCCGGCTCGCTGAACCCCTGGCACCAGTGGACCTCGGCGTTCAGGATCCCGGGGAGCCAGCGCTGCTGCTGCTCGGGGGTACCCCACTTGATGATCATCGGGCCGATCTGCCAGATGCCGTTCGTGTTGTAGATGCCGGGGGCGCGCACCCGCGCCATCTCCTCGGAGTAGATCGCGTTCTGGACCGGGGTGGCCTCCCGGCCGTTCCAGTCCTTCGGCCAGTTGATGGCCGCCCAGCGACCGTCGTTCAACCGGCGCTGCCAGTCCTTGCGCTTCTCCTGGGTCCGGTCGAACCCGGAGACCTGGCCCCCGCCGGGATCGTCGTCGGCGTCCCAGGCCTCGAGGAACTTGTTGAGGTTCGCAGCGAGCCAGTCCCGCAGCTCGTCGCGGAACGCCTCGTCGTCGGCGGTGAAGGAGAAGTCCATAACGGGGGCTGAGGCTAACACGCGTGTCAGGTTTCTCGGATAGCCTCCGGGCCCATGGATTTCACGTTTTCTGCTGATCAAGACGCCCTGCGCGAGTCCGTCCGCTCGTTCCTGGCGGACCGTTCCCCGAGCACCTACGTCCGGGCGATGGGCGACGATCCGAGGGGCTTCGAGGACGGGCTCTGGAACCAGGTCGTCGAGCTCGGGTGGACCGGCATCCTGATCCCCGAGGAGCAGGGCGGGCTCGGTCTCGACCTCGTCGACGCGGTGGTGGTGCTCGAGGAGATGGGCCGCGTCCCGTTCCCCGGGCCGTTCTTCAGCTCGGCGATCGAGGCGACGATCGCGGCGCGCCGGCTCGGCGCCGTCGATCTGCTCGAGGGCCTGGCCGACGGATCGAAGCGCGGCACGATCGCGCTCGACGAGATGGGGGGCGGCGACCCGGTCGACCGGATCCGCACCCGGGCCCGGCGCAAGGGGGCCGAGTGGGTGCTCACCGGACTCAAGCCGATCGTGCTCGACGGGCACACCGCGGACTGGGTGATCGTCGCGGCGCGCACACAGGACGGCATCGGCTCCTTTCTCATCGAGTCCCCCGACGCGGAGCACGTGCCGACCATGGACCCGACCCGCAAGGCCGCGCGCATGGTGCTCGACGAGACGCCGGCCACCCCGATCGGCCCTCTCGGTGACCACCAGGCGATCTGGCGCCGGATCGCGGACGACTCGGCTGTGGCGCTCGCGGCCGAGCTCGTCGGCGTGTGCGAAGGCGCGCTCGAGATGGCGGTCGAGTACTCGAAGGTGCGCGTGCAGTTCGACAAGCCGATCGCTACCCATCAGGTCATCCAGCACAAGATCGTCGACATGCTCCACAAGCTCGAGCTCGGACGCGTCGGCGTGCACTTCGCCGCCTGGTCGTCGGACGTCGAGGACGAGCACCGCTCGCGTGCGGCGGCGATCGCGAAGAGCTCCATGGCCGAAGGCGCGGTGTTCGTGACCGCCGAGAACATCCAGGTGCACGGTGCGGTGGGGTTCACCTGGGACAGCGACGCGCAGTTCTTCTACAAGCGGGCCAAGCAGAACGACACCCTGCTCGGCTACCAGGGGTGGCAGCGCCAGCGGGTCGCCGACTTCGTCCTCGACGCGTCGTAGCGCGGTCCCCAACTACGTTCTCGGCACGATGAACCCCACCAGGTGTGGTTGAGCGTGCCGAGAACGGCCGGGACTGCGGCCAGGACGAAGACGACGACGATCGAGGCCGCGGTGGCGGAGCACGTCCACGCGGGGGACTCGCTCCACCTCGTCGTCGGGCACACCCGCTGGAGCGCGGCGGCCCGCGAGGTCGTCCGGCAGTGGTGGGGGAGGGACCCGCACTTCACCCTGATGATGCTCAGCCTGTCGAGCCTGGGCGCGCTGTTCTTCCGGGGCGAGCTCGTCGACCGGGTCGTCACCGGGTACTCGGGCGACACGTTCCCCAACTTCACCCCGAACCCCTGGTTCCAGCGGGCGTACCAGTCGGGCGCGGTCGAGGTCGAGCACTGGTCGTTCCTCGCGTTCGCCCAGCGGCTCGAAGCCGCCGCGAAGGGACTGCCCGCGATCACGACGCGTTCCATCGCGGGCTCGTCGATGGAAGCGAACGACGGGTACGCGACGGTCGACTCGCCCTTCGGCCCGGTCGGCCTGCTCGCGCCGCTCGTGCCCGACGTCGCGATCCTGCACGCGCCCGTCGCGGACGAGGCCGGCAACGTCGCCATCGCGCCGCCGTTGCTCGAAGGGGTGTGGGGTGCGCTCGCGGCGCGCCGGGGCGCGATCGTCACGGTGGAGAAGATCGTCCCGTCGCTCACCGAGCACTCCGACCTCGTGCGCATCCCCGCGCACTGCGTGCTCGCAGTGTGCGAGACGCCGCTCGGCGCGCATCCGGGCGGGCTGTACGCGCACGGCCTGCCCGTCGTCGGTTACGGCGAGGATTACGACTTCTGGGTGGAGGCCCGCGCCGCGACCCGCCGGGACGACTACGACGACTGGATCCGGCACTGGATCCTCGAACCCGCGAGCCACGACGAGTACCTCGAGCGGCTCGGCGCCGAGCGGGTGCGACACCTTCGGGCGAAGGCGGAACCGGACTCGTGGAAGCTCGACGCGGCGGAGCACCCACCCGACCTCGACGCGCCGGTCAATGCGTGGGAAGTCGCGGCGACGTTCGGAGCCCGCCATCTCGCCGCGAGGGTCGACGCGCTCGGTGCGCACGCGGTGCTCGCCGGAGCCGGCGTCGCGAACCTCGCGGCGTGGCTCGGCGTCGAGCAGGCGCGCGTCGCGGGCGCGGACGTGCAGCTCACCGCGGAGATCGGGTTGTGGGGCTATCAGCCGACGCTCGGCGACCCGTTCGTGCTGAACCACAGGAACTTCCCGTCGGCCACGATGCTCGGCGACGCCGCGATGGTGCTGCAGACGATCGTCGGTGGTCCGGGGACGGTGACGATCGGCTGCCTGGGCGGCGCGCAGGTGGATCGCAACGGGAACGTGAACTCGACGCAAATTCCCGGTGCGGCCTTCCTCGTCGGATCCGGGGGCGGCAACGACGTCGCGAGCGTCGCGGCCGAGGTGGTGGTCGTCGCGACGTTGACCCCTGGTCGCACGCCGCCGGAGTGCGGATACGTCACTTCGCCGGGACGGGCGGTGCGGGCGCTGGTCACCGATCTGGGCCGCCTGGAGAAGCGAACGATCGACGGGGAGCTCGAGCTCTGCGCGGTACCGGCCGGTCCCGAGCCGCAGCCGGAGCGCATCGCGCGGGCCCGGATCGCGTGCGGGTGGCCACTGGTGGTCGCCGGCAGCGTGGAGGATCTCCCCCCTCCGACGGCACGCGAGATCGCGGCCTTGCGCGGCTGGGACCCTCGCGGCTGGTTCCTCCGCGGATAGGTAGTGTCGCGCCGGCTATGGCGCGCGTCGTGTTCGAGCACATCACCAAGAAGTTCGGCGACGTCGTCGCGGTCGGCGACCTGAGTCTCGAGGCCTTCGACCGGGAGTTCCTCGTGCTGCTGGGCCCGTCCGGCTGCGGGAAGTCCACCGCGCTGCGGATGGTCGCGGGTCTCGAGGTGCCGACGGCAGGCACGATACGGATCGGTGACCGGGTCGTCGACGACGTGGAACCGAAGGACCGCGACGTTGCGATGGTCTTCCAGACCTACGCGCTTTACCCCCACATGACAGTCCGGAAGAACATCGAGTTCCCGTTGCGCACGCGCAAGGTCGGCTCCGAGGAACGCGAACGGCTCGTGCGCGAGGCGGCGAAGACGCTCGGGCTCGAGCAACTCCTCGATCGCCGCCCGGCGCAACTCTCCGGTGGCCAGCGCCAGCGGGTCGCGCTGGCCCGGGCGATCGTCCGCCGACCCGACGCGTTCCTGATGGACGAGCCTCTCTCCAACCTCGACGCCAAGCTACGGGTCCAGACTCGCGCCGAGCTGGTCGAGCTGCAGCGCCGGCTCGAGGCGACGGTGCTCTACGTCACCCACGATCAGGTCGAGGCGATGACGATGGGCAATCGGATCGCGATCATGAACGACGGCGTGCTGCAGCAGGTCGGTCCGCCCCAGAGCGTGTACGAGCGTCCAGCGAACCTGTTCGTGGCCCGATTCATCGGGAGTCCGGCGATGAACACCGTGACCGGGCCCGTGATCCAGGAGGGGGAGGGTCTGGCCGTCGCCGTCGCCGGCAGCCGGATCCCGCTCCCCGCGCCGTACGCGAAGGCGGTCGCCGACGGTGGGCGCACCGGCGTCGTCATCGGGGTGCGACCGGAGCACCTGCAGGTCACGGCCGACGGCGTCCTCCCCGCGACCGTGACGGTCGTCGAGTCGCTCGGTCACGAGCGGCACGTGATCTGCCGGTTGGAGGACGGCCAGATGGTGATCGTGCGTCAACCGGCGTCCCAGCCCGCGCCGGGCGAGGGCTCCATGGTGCGGCTGGCGACCGAGCTGGCGGACTTGCACGTGTTCGACGTCGACACCGAGCAGCGGATCGAACCGGGGGGCGCCTCGTGACCTACAGCGGGGACTCGGGGCCGCTCGGTGCGCTGGCCGACGTCGGCGAAGTCGATGCGCTCGAGCGCCGCCGCCCGCGCGGCCGCCGGTTCGGCCGCCGCCGTGTGCGTGAGACGGGTCTCGCCTATCTCCTGCTCCTGCCGTCGCTCGTCATCTTCGCGGTGTTCATCTTCTATCCCTTCTTCCGGAACTTCTATCTCGGCTTCTACAAGACCCCCCCGTTCCCGGGCTTGCCGCGCCACTACGTCGGCTTCGACCAGTACCGCGACGTGCTGACGTCCAGCGACTTCGTCGACAGTCTGAAGACGACCGTCGGATTCGCGCTGCTCACCGTGCCGACGGGCATCGCGCTCGGTCTCGTGCTGGCCGTGCTCGCGCACCAGCAGCTGCGCGGGATCGGGATCTACCGCACCATCTTCTCGTCCACGGTGGCGACGTCGGTCGCGGTGGCCTCGGTGATCTTCGGGACCTTGTTCAACCCGATCGTCGGTCTGCTCCCGTGGCTGGGCGTGAACCCGACGCCGCCGATCCTCGACAACCCGGACCTCGCGTTGTACGCGGTCGCCCTGATCACGGTCTGGCAGACCCTCGGCCTCACGTTCATCCTGATGTCCGCGGGGCTCCAGGCGATCCCCGACGAGCTGCACGAGGCCGCGGCCGTCGACGGGGCCGGCCCGACGCGGCGGTTCTGGCGGGTGACGCTCCCGTTGCTGTCGCCCACGATCTTCTTCGCGGTCGTCGTGGGCTCGATCTTCGCGTTCCAGACCTTCGGCCAGATCGACATCCTGACCCAGGGTGGGCCGCTCAAGCGCACGAACGTCCTCACGTACTTCGTGTACACGACGCTGCGCCAGGAGAACAACGACGGGAAGGCGGCGGTGCTCGCGGTGGCGCTGTTCGCGATCACGCTCGTGCTCACCCTGATCCAGATGCGGATCCTCGAGCGGCGGGTCCAGTATGGCCAGTAGCCCGCGGGTGCGCCGCGCCGTGCACACGACCCTCCGGTACCTGTTGCTGACGGTGCTCGCGCTGATCGTGATCTTCCCGCTCTACATCACCGTGGTGAACTCGCTGCTGCGGCCGGACCAGATCGCCAGCCGGCCGCCGAAGTTCTTCCCCACGAGCCCGCAGTGGAGCTCCTACAGCGATGCGTGGGACGCGGGTCACATGTCGCGCTACCTGTTCAACAGCGCGATCGTGACGGTGGTCATCACCGTGGGCCAGGTCGTCACCGCGATCCTCGCCGCGTACGTGTTCGCATTCCTGAACTTCCCCTTGCGGCGGACCCTGTTCATCGTGTTCCTCGCCACCCTGATGGTGCCGTTCGAGGTCACGATCGTCACCAACCTCACCACGATCAACGACCTCGGTTGGTACAACTCGTACGCCGGGCTGGCGGTCCCGTTCCTGGCCACCGGCTTCGGGGCGTTTCTGCTGCGCCAGGCGTTCCTCCAGGTGCCGAAGGATCTCCAGGACGCCGCCGCCCTCGACGGCTACGGCCACTGGCGCTTCATGACCCGCGTCGCGGTCCCGCTCGCCCGCCCCGCCGTCGCGGCCCTCTCGGTGTTCGCCTTCCTCAGCGTGTGGAACCTGTACCTGTGGCCGTTGCTCGTGACCAAGGACGAGCACTACCGGACCGTCCAGATCGGGCTGAAGCAGCTGCGGGCCACGAGCATCGACCAGGTCAACGTGACCTTCGCCGGCGTGATCATCGCCGCGCTCCCCCTCGTCATCCTTCTCCTCCTCTTCCAGAAGCAGCTGGTGCGCGGTCTGACGGCCGGTGCCGTGAAAGGTTGATGCGACGATGATCCGACGCAAGCTGTGCATCCTGGCGATCGGCGTCGCCGCCGCCGTCGCCCTCGCCGCCTGCGGCGGGGGAGGCAGCGACTCGGGCGGCTCGAGCAGCGGGTCGTTGCCCACGTGCCCCCTCGACGCGCTGACGAAGGCGACGAAGCCCGTGCAGGTGACGTTCTGGCACAGCCTCCCGCGTGCCAACGAGGAGACGCTCACCCGGCTCACCGACCGGTTCAATGCCTCGCAGTCCGACGTGAAGGTCCGGTTGGTGAACCAGATCGGGTACAAGGAGACGCTCGAGAAGTTCCGGGCCGGGCTGGGCGGAACCGGGCTGCCCGACCTCGTCATGCTCGAGGACACCGCGACGCAGCAGGCGATCGACACCCAGGCGATGCTCCCCGCGCAGTCCTGCATCAAGGCCGACCACTACGACACGTCCGACTTCGTCCAGCGTGTCCTCGACCGCTACACGGTGAAGAACGTGCTGTGGCCCATGCCCTTCAACGTGTCGAACCCGGTGCTGATCTACGACAAGAACGCGTTCCGTTCCGCCGGGCTCGACCCCGACAAGCCCCCGAGCACGCTCGAGCAGGTCAAGCAGGACGCGCTGAAGATCAAGGCGGCCGGCTACCCGGCCGGTTACGGCCTGAAGCTAGACCCCTGGTACCTCGAGCAGTGGTCGGCCAAGGCCGACGAGCTCTACGTCAACGAGGAGAATGGGCGGAAGGCCCGCGCGACCAAGGTCACCTTCGACGGCGCCACGGGGCGCGAGATCTTCTCGTGGATGTCGGACATGGTGAGCAGCGGCGCAGCGAAGACGAACAGCGCGGACGGACCGAGCGCGTACGACAACCTGCTGGGCATCCGCAGCAAGGAGGTCGGCATGACGATCGACACCTCGGCCACGCTGGGCACGATCACCGAGATCTTCGCCCAGGGTCAGGCCGGCGGCGTGGAGCTCGGGGTCGCGCCGATGCCCGGACCGGCGGGCAAGGGCGGTGTGCTCGTCGGTGGCGGCGGGCTCTACATCGTTCGCCGCTCGGCGCCGGAGAAGCAGGCCGCGGTCTGGAAGTACCTCAAGTTCCTCGATGAGCCGCAGACCCAGGCCGACTTCGCTGCCGGAACCGGCTACGTGCCGCTGCGCAAGTCGTCGGTCCACCTGCCCGAGATCCAGCGGCTCTGGGCGCAGACGCCGGGGTACAAGGTCGCGTACGACCAGCTGATCTCCGGCGTCGAGGACATCGCCACGCAGGGGCCGGTCATCGGCGCCTACCAGGGTGTGCGCGACTCGGTGCTGGCGGGCGAGCAGGAGATGTTCACCCAGGGCAAGTCACCGTCGGCCGCGCTGAAGAGCGCCGCGACCCAGGCCGACTCCCAGATGCAGGAGTACAACGACCGCGTCACCGGCTGACCCGCCACGCTTCCCTCCGTCTGTTGCGGATCCGTCGTTGTACGACGCGAACGCAACAAACAGGGCGCTGAGGCTTGACCCGGCGAGTCCGCGCCCCGGCTGTCCGTTGCAGATCCGTCGTGGTACGACGCGAACGCAACAGACGGCGCGGGGTCAGCGGGTGAGGATCGTGACGCTGGCGTTGGCGCCGCGGCCGACGGTGTGGGCGAGGCCGACCCGGGCGCCCGCCACCTGCCGGGGGCCGGCGGTGCCGCGCAGCTGCTCCACCAGCTCGACCACCTGACCGAGGCCCGACGCGCCGAGCGGCTCGCCCTTCGAGAGCAGCCCGCCCGACGGGTTGACCGGTCGCCGGCCGCCGAGCGCGGCGTCCCCCGCGTCGAGGATCGCCCGCTGGTCGCCCGGTGCGCACAGGCCGAGCTCCTCCCAGGCGAGCAGCTCGCGGGCGGCGTCGGTGTCCTGGCACTCGACGACGTCGACGTCGTCGGGGCCGACGCCGGCCTCCGCGTACGCGTCCTGCGCGGCGAGGGTGCTCGGCGGCGTGATGTCGGCGTCGTCGACGCCCGCGAGCGGAGTCGCCTCGCCGAGCACGCTGCCGGGCAGGTGCGAGCGGAGCACCGCGGACGCGAGCGTCACCCCGCCCCGGTCACGACCGGTCGCCTTGCGCAGCACGACGGCCGCGGCCCCCTCGTTCGGCGAGCACAGCATGAAGAGGTGGAGCGGGTCGCACACGAGGCGCGAGCCGAGGACCTCCTCGGCGGTGACCTCCTTGCGGAACATGGCGTTCGGGTTGTCCACGCCCTGGCGCCGGTTCTTCACGACGACCCGGGCCAAGTCGTCCTTGGTGAGACCCGACTCCCGTATGAGCCTCTGTGCGCGCAGGGCGAAGTACGCCGGGGTCGCGGCGAGACCGGCCTCCTCCCGCCACGGCTCGAAGAAGCTGGAGCGGATGATGCCCTTCGGCATCTTCTCCATCCCGAACACGAGCACGCAGTCGTGCTGGCCGGCCCGGATCGCGCCGGCGGCGAGCTGCAGGGCCGCCGCGCCGCTCGCGCACCCCGCCTCGATGTCCACGATCGGGATGCCGGTGAGCGCGAGCGCGCCGAGCACCTTGTGCCCCGCCGCGACCCCGGCGTATGCGGTGCCGCAGAACGCGGCCTGGAAGTCGCCCCGGCCGGCGCCGGCCTCGTCGAGCGCGGCGCGCACCGCGGCCACGCCCATGTCGGTGACGGTCCGGTCCTCGAACCGTCCGAACGGATGGATGCCGGCGCCCGCGATCTCCACCCGGACGCTCACGGCCCGAACTCCCAGGTGACGACCGCGGCGCCGTCCTCGTCCTCGTGCAGAGGAACGATCCGCAGCTGCACCGGCAGGCCGAAGGTGTAGCCGTCGACCGGCGCGGTGAGTCGGGTGATCACCCGCACGCCTTCGGGCAGCTCGACGATGCCGAAGCCGAACGGCACCTCGCCCCGGTAGCCCGGGGGTGGGGCGGTGACCGTGGTCCAGCCCCAGAGCGTGCCCGATCCCGAGAGCAGGACGTTCGTGACCCGGGCCGAGCCGCAGTACGGGCAGGTCCCGGTGCGCGGGAACGCGGAACGTCCGCAGTCGTCGCAACGCGTCCCGAGCAGCGCGGGGGGATCGGTCTGGAAGAGCCCCGCCTGCACTGGCCGCGAGGCGACCGCGTCCGGGCTCACACGATCCCCCGGGCGCGCAGCGCGTCGAGCTCGGATCGATCGATGCCGACGAGCTCGGTGAGGACCGCGTCGGTGTGCTCACCCAGCCGGGGCGCACCGGTCGGGGCCTCCACCGGCGACCCGACGAACCGGGGGTACGGCGCCTGCTGGCGCATCGGCCCGGCGACCGGGTCCGCGATCGTCATCAGATCGCCGCGCGCCGCGAAGTGCGGATCGGTGAACATGTCGGCCGAGGTGTACGCGGTGGCCACGGGTACGTCGTGCCCGACGCAGGCCTCCTCGAGCACGGCTGCGTCATGGGCCTGGGTCCACTCCGCGACGATCCCGTTGATCTCGTCGCTGTGCGCGGCGCGATCCGCGAGGCGCGCGAACCGGGGGTCGGCAACCAGGTCGGGACGGTCCATGGCCTTGCACAGCCGGCTGAAGTTCGCGTCCGAGCCCGCGACGATGCAGATGTACTTGCCATCGGCAGTCGGGTAGTTGTCGAGCGGCGCGCTGTTGGCCAGCCGGTTGCCCTCCCGGTTGCGCACCAGGCCGAGCCGGTCGTACGCGGGGATCGTCCACTCGAGGATCCGGAGCACCGCCCCGTACAGCGCGGCGTCGACGACCGCGCCCTTCCCGGACCGGCGCGCGTCGCGTTCGTACAGCGCCGCGGTCGCGGCCTGGGCCGCGAAGATCCCGGTCATGTAGTCCGAGATGGTGACGCCGACCCGCACGGGTGGACGGTCGGGGTAGCCGGTGAGGTGCAGGAGGCCGCCGTATCCGATGCCCACACGGTCGAGCCCGGGCCGCTCGGAGTACGGGCCGTCCTGGCCGAACGTGCTGATGCGGACGGTCACGATCCGCTCGTCGAGGTCGGTCGGTGCGAGGTGCCAGCGCTCGAGCGTCCCCGGCCGGAAGTTCTCGACGACGACGTCCGCGCTCGCCGCCAGCCGACGGAACAGGTCCTGGCCCTCCGGCGTGCGCAGGTTCAGCGTGACGCTCTTGCGGCCGCGGCCCTCGACGGCCCAGAAGAGCGAGTAGCCGGGCGACCCGTCCTCGTCTTCGGGGAGGAACGGCCCGATCTCGCGCATGAAGTCGCCGGAGCCGGGTTGCTCGATCTTGACGACCTCGGCGCCCTGCTCGCCGAGCAGGCCCGCGCAGAAGGGGGCGGCGATCCGGGTTCCGAGGTCGAGGACCCGGAGCCCGGTGAGCGGTCCGGCCATCAGGGCGCTTCGTTCCCCGGCGCGTCGGCCTGCTCGGCCCGGACCGCGGCCATCCCGCCCTCGCGGCGCGCGTCGGCGCGCCCGAGCGCCTCGGCGGTGTTGCTCACGAACTGGTGCACCATGAAGTGGTAGCGCCAGCTCTCACGCTGCCCGGCGGTGTCGAGGGTGCGGTTGATCGTGTCCTTCACCGCGGCAGCGGTGATCGGCGGGACCTGCGCGGCCCGGGCGGCCATCTCGCGCGCCGCGCCGAGCAGCTCGGCGCGGGGGACGACCCGGTTCACCAGGCCGGCGCGTGCCGCCTCCGTCGCGTCGAGAGTCTCGGCGCAGAACAGGAACTCCTTCGCCTTGCGCGCGCCGAGCTCCCACGGTTCGACCAGCAGCTCGACGCCGACGCCCCCCATGCGCAGGACCGGGTTCGAGAACCGCGCGTCGTCGGCCGCGACGATGAGATCGCACATGCACGCCAGCATGAGACCCGCGGCCGCGCATGCGCCCTGCACCGCGGCGATGGTGACCTTCGGGAAGTCGCGGATGCGCAGGAGCTTGTCCCAGTACATGACCTGCTCGTGGAGGAGCTTGCCCTCGGGCGTGGCGCGCAACGCGGCCCAGTGCTCCTCGCCCGCGAGGATCTCCTTGAGGTCGTGGCCGGACGAGAAGTGCTTGCCCTCGCCGGCGAGGACGACCACCCGGACTGCGGCGTCGGCCTCGGCGGCGTCGAACGCCGCGTCGAGGTCCTCGATCAGCTGCGTGTTCTGCGCGTTCGCCGCTTCGGGCCGGTTCAGGGTGATGGTCGCGATCGGCCCGTCGACCTCGTAGCGAACGTTCTCGAAGTCCATCAGTCGACGACGGCGGTGACGTCGATCTCGATGAGCCAACCGGGCTCGAACAGCGCCTTGACGCCGACCAGCGTCGTCGCGGTGACCGAGAGGTCGTCGCCGAGACCCTCGATCGCGCCCTCCATCAGGCCGCCGAGCTTCTCCATGTCCCAGTCGACGACGTAGAAGGTGATCTTCGCGACGTCCGCGGGCGTGGCGCCGTTGGCGGCGAGCGCCACGGTGATGTTGCGGAAGGCCTGGGCGGTCTGCTCCTTGAGCGTCTCGCCCGCCAGCGATCCGTCCTCGAGCGTGCCGACCTGGCCGGACAGGTACACGATCTTCGAGCCGGTCGCGACGGTCGAGATCGCCGAGCCGACGATCGGGGCGAGGCCGGCGACGGTCTCCTGCACTTCGATGGTCATGGAGTCCTCCTGCTCAAGGCTCGATCATCTCACTTCGACTGCAGGGCCGGCCGTGGCTCGCGGGGGAGCCCGAGCGCGCGCTCGCCGATCAGGTTGCGCTGGATCTCGTTCGTGCCAGCCCAGATCGAGGACGCCTGGTAGTAGAGCCAGGACCGTTGCCACGCGCCCTCGCCCGGGTTGTCGCTCGCGCCCCGCCAGAGCGGCGCGGCCGGCCCGAGCACGGTCATCGCGGTGTCGTGCAGGCGCTTGCTCATCTCGCTCCACCACACCTTGTTGATGATGCCGACCGGGCCGGGGGTCTCGCCCTTGGCGGTGCGGGAGATCGAGCGCCAGTTGTGGAGGCGGAAGATCTGCACCTCGACGAACGCCTCGGCCAGCCGCTGGGCGCGGCGGTGGTCGTCGAACGAGCCGTTCTCGTTCGCCAGTCGCAGCAGCTCCTCGACGAGCTGGGTGTGGACGACGAGCTGGCGCGGGTTCACGCCGCGCTCGTGGGTGAGGGTCTGGTTCGCGACCTGCCAGCCTTCGTGCTCCGGTCCGATGATCCGGTCGTCGGGGACGAAGACGTCCGAGAAGAAGACCTCGTTGAAGTCGCTCTCGTCGGTGATCTGGTGCAGCGGACGCACCTCGACCCCGGGGTCGCGCATGTCGACGACGAGGTACGAGATGCCCTGGTTCTTGGGCGCGTCGGGGTCGGTGCGGGCGAGGCACACCCCCCAGTCGGCGAACTGGGCGTAGCTCGTCCAGACCTTCTGCCCGTTGAGCAGCCAGCCGCGGTCGGTGCGCGTCGCCCGCGTCTTGAGGCTCGCGAGGTCGCTGCCGGCGTCCGGCTCGCTGAAGAGCTGGCACCACAGCTCCTGCGCACTGAGGATCTTCGGGAGCCACCGCGCCTGCTGCTCGGGGGTGCCCTTGGCGAGGATCGTCGGGCCGACGAGGTTGACCCCGATCCGCCCGACCAGCTCCGGCGCGCGTGCCCGAGCGAGCTCCTCGGTCACGATGTAGTGCCCGACCGGCCCCGCGTCACGTCCGCCGTACTCCTCCGGCCACGCGACGCCGACCCACCGGCCGGCCGCGAGCTTCGCCTGCCATTCGCGTCCGAACGCGACCTCCTCCGCGAGATCGTCGAAGCGCGGTGGGAGGCCCTGCCCGTACTCCCAGGGGAGGTGCTCGCGCAGCCAGGCGCGGCACTCGTCACGCAGTGCGCGTTCGGCCTCCGTGGGTGTCAGATCCATGGTGCCCGGAGCGTAGTGTCGGCCGGAGACCCCCGAGATCGAGCCCAGGAGCGAGCGCATGCCCGAGCAGATGGCGTACCGACGGCTGGGGCGGTCGGGCCTGCAGGTGAGCGTACTGTCGTTCGGGTCGTGGGTGTCGTTCGGAGCCCAGCTCGACACCGACAAGGCGTTGCGTTGCCTCGACGTCGCGTACCAGGGCGGCGTGAACTTCTTCGACAACGCCGAGTCGTACGCGCGCGGCGAGTCGGAGCGGATCATGGGCGAGGCGATCGCGCGCCTCGGCTGGCCACGCCACTCCTACGTGATCTCGACCAAGCTGTTCATGGGGATCCACGGCGGCGTGAACATGAGCAGCACGTTGAACCGGAAGTACCTGCTCCAGGCGATCGAGGGCTCGCTCGACCGGCTCGACCTGGAGTTCGTCGACCTCCTCTACTGCCACCGCGCGGACCCGAACACCCCGTTGGAGGAGACGGTCTGGGCGATGTCCGACATCGTGGCGAGCGGGCAGGCGACGTACTGGGGCACCTCCGAGTGGACCGCCGACGAGATCCGCGCCGCGTGGGACATCGCCGAGCGCCACCACCTCCACAAGCCGGTGGTCGAGCAGCCGCAGTACAACATCCTCACCCGCCGCCGGGTCGAGCGCGAGTACTCGCGCCTGTACGAGGACATCGGACTCGGGCTCACGATCTGGAGCCCGCTCGCGTCGGGGCTGCTCACCGGGAAGTACCTCGACGGCGTGCCCGCGGACAGCCGCGCGGCACTGCCGGGGTACGAGTGGTTGCGCGGCGCGCTCACCGACGAGGCCGCGAACGAGAAGGTGCACGGTCTTCTGCCGATCGCGGGCGAGCTCGGGTGCTCGCTGGCGCAGCTCGCCGTCGCATGGTGCGCGAAGAACCCGAACGTGTCGTCGGTGATCACCGGGGCGAGCCGGCCCGAGCAGGTGACCGACAACCTCGGCGCGCTCGACGTGCTCCCGCGCCTCGACGACGACGTGATGACGCGCATCGACGCCGCCGTCCGCTGACGGGAGCGCGTGCGCTAGGTCTTCGGGACCGTGTCGAACACGGTCGCGAGAGCGCGCGTGAGCTCGTGCCATCCCTCGGGTGCTCCCGCCGGGAGGGGCCTGCGCACGCTGAGCGCCTCGACGAGCTCGACCGCATCGCCGCGCAGGCAGGGCGCGTCGGCGGGCGGGGTCCCGTCGCGGACGACGACGGCGTCGCCGACCTCGAGCGTGAAGCGCACGTCCGGGTCCGACGCAACGACGCCGAGGACGCACGCGGACGCGCGTCCCCGGCTGATCGTGAGCGCCGGGCCGACCGCGGCCGCGTAGCGGAGCGAGGACCGGACCTCGTCGGGTTCGACGGCCGGAGCGAGACCGAGCGGCAGCGCGATGTCGCGCTCGTGCACCCAGGCGTCCCAGAGCGCGTGATGAGCCAGGAGCCGGACGGGGACGTGGCCCGCCGGAGTCTCGGATGTCGCCGACCACCCGTCGTGGGAGAGGCCGGCCACGGCGCCGAGGAACCCGTCGTCCGACGCGACGAGCTGGTCGAGCGTCTCGTGGGGTGACTGCGCCCGCATCGGCTCGATCATCAGCGGCGGGTGCGCGGCGGGGTCGAACCCGCCGAGCACGCGGGTGGGCGAGCCGGCCAGGCCCGACACCACCGAGCCCTCCCAGAACGCGTTGACCCCGACGAGGTGCGCGACCACGTCCTGCACCGTCCAGCCGTCGCACCGGCTCGGCGCGCGCCACCCGTCCTCGTCGAGCCCAGCAAGGAGGGACTCCAGGCGGCGGCGTTGCCGGGTGAGCGGGACCGCCTGGTCGCCGGGGTCCCCGTCGATCGAGAGGATGGCCGGACCGTCGTAGCGCGGCGACAGCTTCACGCCCGGGACCGTACCCGCACGCTCGTCTCGGGGCGTCTGGCGGTCGCCAGTGCGACGCTCACGCGCCCCGAAACCGGTTGGGTCGGGCGCTCAGCGCTGGTCGAGCGGCACGTACTGGCGCTCGGTGGGGCCGGTGTAGATCTGGCGCGGCCGGCCGATCTTGGTCTTCGGGCTCTCCATCATCTCCTTCCAGTGCGCGATCCAGCCGGGGAGCCGGCCCATCGCGAACAAGACGGTGAAGATCTGGGTGGGAAAACCCATCGCCCGGTAGATGAGGCCCGAGTAGAAGTCGACGTTCGGGTACAGCTTGCGCTCGATGAAGAACTCGTCCGACAGCGCGATCTCCTCGAGCGCGAGCGCGATGTCGAGCAGCTCGTCCCGTTGGTGGAGCTCGGAGATCACGCGGTCTGCGGTGTTCCTCAGGATGCGGGCGCGCGGGTCGTAGTTCTTGTAAACGCGGTGGCCGAAGCCCGAGAGGCGGAACGGGTCGTTGGGGTCCTTGGCGCGGCGCACCGCGCCCTCGAGGTCGCCGCCACCGTCGCGGATGCCTTCGAGCATCTCGATGACGGCCTGGTTCGCGCCGCCGTGCAGCGGCCCCCACAGCGCGTTGATACCGGCGGCGATCGAGGCGAAGAGGTTCGCGTCGCTCGAGCCAACCATCCGCACCGTGGACGTGGAGCAGTTCTGCTCGTGGTCCGCGTGCAGGATCAGCAGCTGCTTCAGTGCGTGCACGACCGTGGGGGAGACCGCGTACGGTTCGGACGGCACCGCGAACATCATCGTGAGGAAGTTCTCGATGAGGTCGAGCCGGTTGTCGGGGTACAGGAACGGCTGGCCGATCGACTTCTTGTGCGAGTAGGCCGCGATGGTCGGGATCTTGGCCATCAACCGCAGGATGCACAGCTGGACCTGCTCGGCGTCGTGGGGGTCGTCGCTGTCCTGGTAGAAGGTCGAGAGCGTGCTCACCACGCTCGACAGGATCGCCATCGGGTGGGCGTCCTTCGGGAAGCCGTTGTAGAAGCTCTTCACGTCCTCGTGCAGGAGCGTGTGGCGGCGGATGCCGAAGCGGAACTCGTCGAGCTGCTCGCGGTTCGGGAGCTCTCCGTAGATCAGGAGGTACGAGGTCTCGAGGTACGACGGATGCTCGCGCTCGACGAGCTGCTCGATCGGCACGCCCCGGTAGCGCAGGATGCCGGCGTCGCCGTCGATGTAGGTGATCGCCGACTCGCACGCACCCGTGTTCATGTAGCCGTAGTCCAGCGTGATGACGCCGGTCTGCGAGCGCAGCTTCGAGATGTCGGCGCCGAGCTCGTTCTCGGTGCCGCGCACGATCGGGAGCTCGATCTCGGTGTCACCGTGCCGGAAGTACGCGGGCTTCTCGTCCTGCACGGCATGCTCCTTGGGGTCGGGTCCCTCGAATCTACCCACCGTCGGGTGCATCGGCGGAAGAGGGGTGGGACTGAGGTCAGATAGTGTCCGCACCCGATGGATTTCGACCTCTCGGAGGACCAGCTCGCGCTGCGGGACGGTGCCCGGGCGCTCCTCGGCGACCTCGCCGCGACGACCAGGGTTCGCGAGGTTGCCGCGACCACGGAGGGCTGGGACCGCGAGCTCTGGGACGCGATGGTCGAGCAGGGCTGGCTCGGGATCGCGGTGCCCGAGGCCGAGGGCGGGGTCGGGTACGGCGCGGTCGAGCTCGCGGTGCTGCTCGAGGAGGTCGGCCGCCACGTCGCCCCCGCGCCCTTTCTCCCGACGGTCGTCGCGCTGGAGGTGTTCCGGCGGGTCGGTGACGTCCGGGCCGTCGAGCGCTCGCTCGCCGGCGAGGTGCGGGCGTGCATCGCCTGGAGCTCCGACCCGGCGACCGTGCGGGCCGAGCCGGCCGGCGGCGAGTGGGTCCTGACCGGCCGCCCCGGCCCGGTCCCGTTCGCGCCGGTGGCGGATGTGGCGGTCGTGGTGGCGTCGGACGGCGACGGCCCCGGTCTGTTCGGCGTGGACCTCGACGTGCTCGGCCGTCCCGATCGGGAGCCCGCGATGGACCTGACCCGCCCACTGGGGTGGCTCACGTTCGAGCGGACCCCGGCGTGGCGGCTCGGTGACGCGGACCTGGTCCTGGCCCTCCTCGACCTGGGCGCGACCGCGACCGCGCTCGAGATGCTGGGCGGCGCGTCGACGGTGCTCGATCTCGCGGTCGACTACGCGAAGGAGCGCGTGCAGTTCGGGCGCCCGATCGGTTCGTTCCAGGCCGTGAAGCACCGCTGCGCGGACATGCTCGTCGACGTCGAGGGGATGCGCTCGACCGCGTACTGGGCCGCGTGGTGCCTCGCGGCGGACGACCCGGACCAGTCGATCGCAGCGTCGACCGCGAAGACCTGGGGTTCGGACGCGTCGAAGCGGGTGATGGCGAGCGCGCTCCAGGTGCACGGCGGGATCGGCTTCACGTGGGAGCACGACCTGCACCTGTTCCTCAAGCGCGCGCAGTTGGACCAGCTCAGCTTCGGCGACGCGGTCTTCCACCGCGAGCGCCTCGCCGGGCTCCTGCGCTCGAAGGTCGAAGCGGGCGAGAGCGTCGTCTAGCTCCTCCACCCCCAGCTTTGGCGTCGCATACCCCCCGCCGAGGGGGGTACTCGACGCCAAAGCTGGGTCGGGTCAGGCGAGGGTGGCGGCGCGGTCCTTGAGCGCGGCGCGGTCGACCTTGCCCGCCGCGAGCACTGGGAGCGCGTCGACGCGCACCACGCGCTCCGGCGTCTTGAACCGTGCGATCCCGCGCTCGGCGAACCAGGCTCGGCACGCCGCCAGGTCGAACGGCGCGTCGCTGATGACGAAGACGCAGACCCGTTCACCCAGCTGGGCATCGGGGTAGCCGACCGCGACCGCTTCCCGGATCGCCGGGTGGGCCACGAGCGCGTCCTCGACCTCCGCGGCGGCGATGTTCTCGCCGCCGCGGATGATGACGTCCTTCTTCCGGCCGACGATGGTCAACCAGCCGTGGCGGTCGACGGTCGCGAGGTCTCCGGTGCGGAACCATCCGCGGGTGACCGCCTCGCGGGTCTCGACCGGGTCGGCGTAGCCCGCGAACAGCTCGGGCCCACGCAGCCAGAGCTCGCCGTCGGCCGCGAGGTGCAGCTGGCACTGGTCGACCGGGCGGCCGTCGGTCTCGGCGGCGCGCCGGGCGGAGTCGCGCGAGGTGCTGGAGGTGATCGTCGGCGCCTCGGTGGAGCCGTAGCTGCGCTTGACCCGTGCACCGAGCCGGTCGGTCGCCTCGGCAACGAACGACGGCGTGACCCCGGCGCCGCCGCTCGACACGAGCCGGAGGGACGCGACCCGGGCCGGCGTGAAGCCGGGGGCGGCCATCATCTGCACGAAGAAGGTAGGCGGACCGATCATGAAGCTGATCCCCTCGGCCTCGACCAGTTGGAGCGCACGTTCGGGATCCCACCGGGCCATGAGCACCGTCCGCATGCCGGCGGCGCCCGGGACGAGCAGGCCGTTCAGCAGCCCCGAGACGTGCGCGAGTGGCGCCGGCATCAGCACGGCGTCCCGCTTCCGGAGCCCGTGGACGCGCACCATCGTCAACGCCTTGTGCGCGAGCCCGCGGTGGGTGTGCAGCACCGCCTTCGGTGCGCCGGTCGAGCCGCCGGTGAACAGCGCGACCGCGAGGTCGCTCGGCTTCGCTGCGCTGCTGGTGACGGGAGGGCCGTCGGGGAGTGGTGCCTGGGGCGGGACGACGATCCGCGCGTCGAGGACGGCGAGCATCCGTTCGACCTCGGCCGCACCCGCCTGGTGGTGGATCGGACCGGCGATCGCGCCGAGGCGCCAGCATGCCCGATAGAGCAGCATCGCCTCGGGGACGCTGGGCAGCTGCCAGGCGACCACGTCACCGCGGCCGACGCCACGCGCCCGCAGGCCACCGGCGATCCGCGCGACGGCATCGTCGCCGGGCCACGGCGCCCGCGCGGTGAGCAGCGCGTCGAGCGTGGGGACGTCCCACGCGCCGCCCGGGCGGAGGTACGCGCTCGCGCCGGGGTGCCGGTACGTCGCCCGGAGCCGGCTCACCTCACAGGAGGGGAGCGCGCCAGGCGTCACCGACCGGCACCTGGCCCTTGAGCAGGTTCGTGCCGATGAAGTTGCGCTGGATCTCGACGGTCCCGGCCCCGATGCACAGCCCGCGGATGTCGCGGTACACGCGCTCGACGGGGTACTCACGGGAGTAGCCGTACCCGCCGAGCAGCTGGATGGCCTCGTCGCAGACGAGCTTCGCGGCGAGGTTCGCCGCGCTCTTTGCCATCGCGGTCTCGAGCGCCGGCGGTGTGCCGTGCGGACCGGCGAGGTGGAGCGCGCGCTGCATGAGGAGGCGCGCGCCCTCGAGCTGCGTGGCCATGTCCGCGATCTTCCACTGCAGGCCCTGATGCACCGCGAGTGGCTTCCCGCCGACGACCCGCTCGTTCATGTAGCTGATCGCGTATTCGAGCGCACCCTGCGCCGCGCCGATGCACATCGCCGCGTTGCCACAGCGCTCGTGGTTGATGTGGCCGATCAGCGTCTTGAACGAGTCGCTGGTGGACGGGTCGCCGACGAGCAGCACGTCCTCGGGCTCGATGCGCACGTCGTCGAAGGCGAGCTCTGCCTCGCTGGTGCCGCGCAGGCCCATCTTCTCGTGGGTGCCGGCGACCGAGACGCCGTCCGCGGTGAGGTCGACCACGACCGCGCCGATCCCCTTCGTTCCCTCGCTCCCGGGAAAGCGGCACCACACCAGGCACGCGACGGCCTTGTGCCCGCCGGTGACGTAGTTCTTGTACGCGTTGAGCCGGTAGCCGTCGCCGTCGGGGGTCAGGCGGGCGCGCATGTGGTTCACGGCCGAGCCGGCCTCGGTCTCGCTGATCCCGATGCAGAACAGACCCTCGCCCGACGCCGCGGTCGGGAGCCAGCGCCGCTTCAGCGGCTCCGCACCGAGGTGCTCGATCGCGCGCGGCGGGCCGTTGAACGTGAGCTGGGCGAGGATCGCGCTCGAGACGTCGGCCCGGGCGAGCTCCTCGAGCACGATCGCGGCCTCGATGTCGCCCATGCCCATGCCGCCGTACGCCTCGCCGACCGTGATCCCGAACAGGTCGGCGCGGCGGATCGCGTCCCACGAGTCCTGCGGGAACTCCTCGGTCTCGTCCCAGTGCCGGGCCTTCGGGGCGAGCTCGCGCTCGGCGACGTCCCGGGCGAGCTTGCGCAACGCCTGCTGGTCGTCGGTCTCCTCGAACGGATCCGTTCCCAGGCTGGCCACGACCGGGAAACGTAGCCGCTGTGGGGGCGTGCAAGGCTCGTCGCGTGGGCGAGGTGGCGCTGTGTCTGGAGGGCGTTTCGATCCGGCGCGACGGCCGCGCGCTCCTGGCCGACGTGGACTGGACGGTCGCGGGTGGCGAGCGGTGGGTGGTGATCGGGCCCAACGGATCGGGGAAGACGACGCTGCTGTCGATCGCGGGGGCACGGCTGCACCCGTCGACGGGGACGGTCGAGATCCTCGGGGAGCGCCTCGGCGCGTCGGACTGGCGCGCCGTGCGGGCACGGGTCGGCTTTGTCAGCGGCTCGGTCGTGCGGAGCCTGCGAGCGTCGCTCGACGCGCTCGACATCGTGGTGACCGGCAGGTACGGCGCGCTCGAACCGTGGTGGCACACGTACACGGACGCCGACCGCGATCGCGCGCGGGAGCTCATGAAGGTCACCGGCGTCGACGGGCTCGCGGACCGTCCGTTCGGAGTGATCTCCGAGGGTGAGCGCCAACAGGTGCTCCTGGCCCGGCTGCTCATGGGCGAGCCGGGGTTGCTGCTCCTCGACGAGCCGTTCGCGGGGCTCGATCTCGGCGCGCGTGAACGGCTGCTCGCGCGGCTGGCGGGTCTGACGACCGACCCCGTCACCCCGCCGATGGTGCTCGTCACCCACCACGTCGAGGAGATCCCGCCCGGGACGACGCACGCGCTCGTCCTCGGCGGGGGGCGCCTGGTCGCCGGCGGGCCGATCGAGCGCGCGCTGACCTCCGGCACGCTCAGCGCCGCGTTCGACTTCCCGATCGAGCTCGGTCGAGACGGCGCCCGCTGGTGGGCCCGCGCCCACCCCTGAGGCGTCTCCTGCGCTCGTTTCGGCGTGAGTACGCGTCGCCAGGACGACGCGAACTCACGCCGAAAGGAGGATCGAGGTCAGTCAGGGGGGTCGGCAGTGACGTCATCGGGCTCGACGACGACGTCCCAGCGGTCGAGGCAGTCCTCGCACCGGTACACCGCGACGTCACCGGCGCGGTACGGCGATTCGGGATCGGCTTCCTGGACGAGGTGCGCACGGCCGCCGCAGTCGATGCAGACGATGACGGTCGCGGGACCGGTCACGTGGCGACGACGCGCCCGGAACCGTCCATCTGGAGCGCGCAGGTCTGGTCGAGGCCGAGGACCTGCATGAAGCGGCCCATCGACATGTACTTCCCGATCACCAGCGTGAGCTCCACCATCTGACCGGCGTCGAAGTGCTCGCCCATGCGGGCCAGGAGCAGGTCGTCGATGTTCGCGGAGTCGGTGCAGAACCGCTCGGTGTACTCGAGCGCGACCCGCTCGGCCTCGGTGTAGTCCGGGAACGTCTCGTAGGTGGGCACGCCCGCGAGGAGCTCGTCGGTGACTCCGGCTTCGGTCGCCTGCGGGGTCCGCCAGCCGAGGCACACCGTGCACTGGTTGATGATCGCCACCTGCATCCGGACCAGCTCGTGGAGCCGCCAGTCGAGCCCGGAGCTCCAGACCGCCTGCTCGAACCCACCGACCGCCTTGGCGAACGCGGGGCGCAGCGAGAGCGCTCGGACGATCTCGAGGCCGTCTCCGTCGGGCAATGCGATCCGGGCCATGACGGCCAGGCTACAGGCCGACAAGAATGGCGTTCCCGACCGCGACGAGGGTGCCGACCGTGAGCTACGAGACTCCGCAGAGCGTCGAGGACTTCATGACGTTCCAGCCCTACGCGATGTGGGCGCGGTCCCGGAGCGAATGCCCGGTGATCCGCTACGAGGGCAGCGCCTTCGACTCGCGCCCGACCTTCCACGTCACCACCTACGCCGACGCGGAGCGGGTCCTGCGGGATTGGGAGACGTTCTCGAGCTCGATCAACGGCGACGTCATCGGCCAGTACATGGGCGAGCTCATCCTCGCCCTCAACGGTCCCGAGCACCGCCAGTACCGCAACCTCGTGGCACACACCTTCCGCGCGTCGGTTCTCGAGCGGTGGGACGCCGATCTCGTGGTCCCGGTGATCGACGACCTGCTCGACCGCATCGCGCCGGCCGGCCGCGCCGACCTCGTGCGGGACGTCACGTCGCAGTACCCGGTCCAGGTGATCTGCGGCATCGTCGGCGTGCCGATCGAGGACCACGAGCAGTTCGCGAAATGGGCCGAGGAGATCAACACCGGCCCACTCGACCCGCCGCGTGGGATGGCCGCGTCACGTGCCATGCGCGACTACCTCGAACCGCTGGTGGAGGCGCGCCGCGAGCATCCGCAGGGGGACCTGCTGAGCGAGCTCGTGCACGCCGAGGTCGACGGCGCGCGGCTCAGCGACGAGCGCCTCTACGGGTTCCTGCGATTGCTGCTGCCGGCCGGGGCGGAGACGACGTTCCGCGTGATGGGCAACGCGCTGGTCGCCCTGCTGGAGCACCCCGAGGTCCTCGACAAGGTCCGGGCCGAACCCGCGCTGATCGACGTGGTGATCGAGGAGACGCTGCGCTGGGAGACGTCGGTGACGATGGTCAGCCGGGTCGCGACGCGCGACACCGAGGTCGGCGGCTGCCCGGTCGCGGCGGGATCGCCGGTCAACGTCATCACCGGCTCGGCCGACCGCGACGAGAGCCGGTGGGACGACGCGCAGACCTGGCGGCTCGACCGGGACGTGAAGCACCACCTCGCATTCGGCACTGGCCCGCACCAGTGCCTCGGAATGCACCTCGCCCGTCTGGAGCTGCGCGTGGGCCTGCACGCGATCATCCAGCGGCTGGCGAACCTGCGCCTTGACCCGGACGCGCCCGCACCGGTCATCGAGGGGTTCGCGTTCCGCGGCCCGGACGCGCTGCCCGTGCTCTTCGACGCCGCCGCGCCGGAGGGCTGAGCCCGGTGACCGGCGAGCCGAGCGGGTGTGCGGGAGGACGAGCAGGGTCCGCGGACGGTCAGGCGCCGAACATCATGCGCCACTGCTCGATCGTCGGGAGCCGGAAGACGTAGTTGCGCTCCCGCGTCGCACCCATGGTCGCGGACGGGTCGGGCGAGTACTGGTGACCGGGGTAGAGCATCGTGTCGTCGGGAACGACCGCGAGCCGCTGGGTGAGGCTGCGGTACATCTCGTCGGCGTCGCCGCCGGGCAGGTCGGTGCGGCCACACCCTTCGAGGAACAGGGTGTCGCCGGCGACGAGCCGACCCTCGACGAGGAAGCACTGGCTCCCGGGCGTGTGGCCCGGCGTGTGCAGCAGCGTGATCGGGATCGCCCCGACGGTCACGACGTCGCCGCCGTCGTGGAGCACGAGATCGGACTCGGACGCGCCGGTGACCTGTTGCACGCCGCGGGCCTCGGCCCGGTTCACGTGGATCGGCGCATCGACGCCCTCCAACCCGAGCAGCGCCGCGACCCCCTCGATGTTCCAGCCCATCATCGAGCCGCCGACGTGGTCGGGGTGGTAGTGGGTGACGAGCGCGCCGACGACCTCGAGACCGTCCGCACCCGCGATCTCGACCAGCTCGCGCACCCCGTAGGCGGGATCGACGACCAGTGCCTGGCCGGTCTCCCGGTCGCCGATGAGGTACACGAAATTGACCATCTGGCGGGCGATGTCGTCGTCGGTGGCGAAGTCACGGCCGGCGAGGAGCTGACGGAAGTAGAGGCGATCGTCGGTCACGCCCGGATGGTACCGATCTAGCCTGTCCGCATGGCCAAGCGCATCGCGTTCCGGACGTGCCCGTTGTGCGAAGCGACGTGCGGGCTCGAGCTCCACCTCGACGGCGACGAGCTGACGCTCGTGCGGGGCGACAAGGAAGACGTCTTCAGCCACGGCTACCTCTGCCCGAAGGGCACCGCGCTCAAGGCGCTCGAAGCCGACCCGGATCGCGTCCGCCACCCGCAGATCCGCACCGGCGACACGTGGCGCGAGGTGAGCTGGGAAGAGGCGTTCGCCGAGATCGAGCGGGGGCTGGGCCCGATCCTCGACGCCGACCGCAACGCGGTGGGCGTGTACCTGGGCAACCCGAACGCCCACAACCTCGGCGCGATGATCGAGGGCAAGGTGCTCCTTCAGGCACTCGGCACCGCGAACGTGTTCAGCGCGAGCACGGTGGACCAGATGCCGAAGCAGGTGAGCGCGGGGCTCATGTTCGGCGGCGCGCTGACGGTGCCGGTCCCGGACCTCGACCGGACCGACTACCTCCTCGTGCTGGGTGCGAACCCGTTCGCGTCGAACGGCAGCCTCATGACGGTCCCGGACGTCCCGGCGCGCCTCCGGGCGATCCGCGCTCGCGGTGGCCGCTTCGTCGTCGTGGATCCCCGTCGTTCCAAGACCGCGGAGGAGGCCGACGAGCACCTGTTCATCCGACCGGGCACCGACGCGCACTTCCTGTTCGCGCTCGTGCACACCATCGTCGCCGACGGTCTCGTGCAGCTCGGTCGCGCGCGGGACCATGTCATCGGGCTGGACGAGGTCGGGCGGCTCGCGGTGCCGTTCTCGCCCGAGGCGGTGGCGCCGGTGTGCGGCATCGACGCGCCGACGATCCGGCGGATCGCACGCGACCTGGTGACCACCGAGCGGGCGGCGGTCTACGGTCGCATCGGCACGTGCACCCAGGAGTTCGGGACGCTCGCCTCCTGGCTGGTGGACGTGGTCAACACCATCGCCGGCAACCTCGACCGCGAGGGCGGCGCGATGTTCACCCAACCGGCCACCGGTGGGGCCAACTCCGGCGCGACGAAGCCCGGCGCGACGCCGGGGGTCGGTCGGGGGGTGCGGTTCGGCCGCCGGACCAGCCGGGTGCGGGGGTTGCCCGAGTTCTACGGCGAGCTCCCGGTGGTCGCGCTCGCCGAGGAGATCGACACGCCGGGCGAGGGTCGCATCCGCGCGCTGGTCACGGTCGCGGGGAACCCGGTGCTCTCGACCCCCGACTCCGGTCGCCTGGACCGGGCGCTCGAGTCACTCGACTTCATGGTGTCGGTCGACATCTACCGGAACGAGACGACCCGCCACGCGAACGTGATCCTCCCCGTCCCGGGCGTGCTCGCGCGCAGTCACTACGACGTCGCGCTCTACTCCCTCGCGGTGCGCAATGTCGCGAACTACTCGCCGCCGGTGGTCGAGCTGGGCGCGCACGAGCTGCCGGAGTGGGAGGTCCTGCTGCGCCTTGCCGCGATCGCCGGTGGCCAGGGTGCGAGCGCGGAGGCCGCCGCCGCACTCGACGACTTCGTCCTGCTCAGTCAGGTGCAGAAGGCGGTCGGGCGCGAAGGCAGCAGCGTGGAGGGACGCGACCCCGGTGAGCTCGTCGAGCTGCTCTCGGTCGGGGGCCGCCGCGGCCCGGAGCGCGTGCTCGACCTGATGCTGCGGACCGGCCCGTACGGCGACGGGTTCGGCGCCGACCCGGAGGGGCTCACGCTGGCGAAGCTCGAGGCCAACCCGCACGGGATCGACTTCGGGCCGCTCCGGCCCCGGCTCCCCGAGGTCCTGCGGACGCCGACCGGCAAGATCGACCTGGCACCCGACGCGATCGTCGCCGACGTCGAGGCCCGCCTCCTCCCGTCGCTGGTCGCGGCGGCGGGCGCCGGGCTCGTCCTGGTCGGTCGGCGCGACCTGCGCTCGAACAACTCCTGGATGCACAACCTCGAGGTGCTCGTGAAGGGCAAGCCCCGGTGCACCCTGCACATCCACCCGGACGACGCCGAGCGGCTGGGCCTGATCGACGGGGAGCCGGCGCGGGTGCGCTCGAAGGTCGGGCGCGGTGGAGATCCCGGTCGAGATCACCGACGGCATCATGGCCGGGGTCGTGAGCATCCCCCACGGCTGGGGCCACGACGCCGACGGCGCCGACCTGGCCGTCGCCGGCCGGCATCCCGGGGTGAACACCAACCTCCTGGCCGACGGCAGCATGCTCGACCCGCTGTCCGGCAACGCGGTCCTCAACGGGATCCCGGTGACGGTGGAAGCCCTCGTCACGGCCGGCGCCTGAACGGGACCGGGGGAGCCCGTCGACCGCGGCGCGCTCGCCGATGGCGGCGAACCCGGGCCGAGGAGCCACCTCAAGCCACCCCGGCGTCCGGCCGATCAACCGGTGTGGCGGGCCTGAGGAGGCACAGCGGCATGGTCGAACCGGCAATCGAGACCGAACCCGTGGCGCCCGCTTCCGGCGAGTCCCACGCGCGCTTCCTCGAGCCGGTCGCGGACGAGCTCGACACCGCCGACCTGCCGGTCACGGGCCAGATCCCGCCCGAGCTCGACGGCTCGTACGTGCGCAACGGTCCGAACGCGCAGTTCCCGCGGCCCGACGGGTGGCGGTACCCGTTCGACGGCGACGGGATGCTCCACGCCCTGACCCTCGGCCGGGGCCGGGCCCGGTACCGGAACCGCTTCGTGCTGACCAAGGACCTGGTCGCCGAGCGCCAGGCCGGACGGGCGCTGCACACGGGGACGTTCGAGCCCGGCACCACCCCGCCCGGGATCTCTGACTTCGACGGCCACCACGCGAAGAACTGGTCGAACACCAGCGTCGTCGCGCACGCGGGCCGGATCTTCTCCTTGTGGGAGGGCGGCGCCCCCTACGAGCTCACCTCGCAGTTCGGCACCGTGGGCGAGCACACCTTCGACGGCAGCCTCCCGGGCGCGATGTGCGCGCATCCGAAGCTCGACCCGGTCTGGGGCGAGCTGTGCTGGTTCCGCTACTCGGCCGAGCCCCCGTACCTGGTCTTCGGCGTGGTGTCGCCCCGTGGGCAGATCAGCCGGACGCTCCCGATCGACATCCCGCGGCCAGTGGTCATGCACGACTTCGCGGTCACCGACCAGCACGTGGTGATCTTCGACAGCCCGGCGGTCATCAACCCGGCCGCGGCGGCGACCGGTGCGCCGATGGTGCAGTGGGAGCCAGAGTTCGGGACGCGCATCGGCGTGCTCTCGCGCGACGGCGAGAACGACCGCGTGCGCTGGTTCCCGATCGAGAACCGGTACGTCATGCACGTGATGAACGCCTACACGGACGGCGACTCGATCGTGGTCGACTACGTCCACCGCCCGTCGTTCGACCTCGCCGGCGCGGCCGGGATCCTCGGATCGCCGCGCCTGCACCGCTCGGTGATCCAGGTGGGGCGCGGCATCGTGAGCGACGAGGCCCTGGACCCGACCCCGGTGGACCTGCCGAGGATCGACGATCGCCGGGCCGGGCTCACGTACCGCTACGGCTACCTCGCCGCGGTGACCCGCAGCGACGGGCGCCCGGACGGGATCGGGTTCGACACGCTGATGCGCTACGACCTGCGGACGAACGCGGTCGTGCAGCACCGCTTCGCGGATGGCGTGGTCGTCGGTGAGCCGCAGTTCGTACCCCGTCCCGACGGCACCGACGAGAACGACGGCTGGATCCTCGCGTTCACCTACGACGCGCTCCACGATCGCAGCGACCTCGTGATCATCGACGCCGAGAGCTTCGCGGGCCGCCCGGTCGCCGCGGTCCAGCTGCCCCGGCGTGTGCCCGCCGGCCTCCACGGCACCTGGCTCCCCGCGAGCTGAGCGGCTGCAATTGCGCCCGGCGCAGCAGCGGCCCGTACCGTTGTCTCGGCTCGACCGACGCCGACCCGGGCCGCTCAGAGTTTGAGGCTGAGCGGCTGCAACTGCGCCCGGCGCAGCAGCGGCCCGTACCGTTGTCTCGGCTCGACCGACGCCGACCCGGGCCGCTCAGAGTTTGAGGCTGAGCGGCTGCAACTGCGCCCGGCGCAGCAGCGGCCCGTACCGTTGTCTCGGCTCGACCGACGCCGACCCGGGCCGCTCAGAGTTTGAGGCTGAGCGGCTGCAACTGCGCCCGGCGCAGCAGCGGCCCGTACCGTTGTCTCGGCTCGACCGACGCCGACCCGGGCCGCTCAGAGTTTGAGGCTGAGCGGCTGCAACTGCGCCCGGCGCAGCAGCGGCCCGTACCGTTGTCTCGGCTCGACCGACGCCGACCCGGGCCGCTCAGAGTTTGGCGGACTAGCTCCCCATCTGGGCCATGCCGGTGAGGAAGTCGTCGCAGCTCTGGGTCTTGCCGACGACGAGGTCCTTCTGCTGCCACCCGCCCGGGACCGTCTCGGGCGTGTAGTACTCGAACCCGTCGTCCTCCATCGCGGCGACGATGTCCGCGGCGCAGTCCGCGGCGCTGACGAACGGCCCGTCGTAGAGGCCGGGCAGCTCACCGGGCTGGACCTCCCAGATCTCGGTCTCGATGGGACCGGGCAGCACGAGCTTGACCTTGACTCCGGTGCCTTCGAGGTCCATGCGCATCGACTCGCTCCACCCGCACATCGCGAACTTGGACGCGCTGTACGCGGCTTCGTGGAGGATGCCGAGCCGCCCGCCCATGCTCGACACGTTGACCACGAGCCCGTCACCGCGCTCGAGCCACTTGGGCAGCAGTGCCATGCCCATGCGGATCGGCGAGAAGAAGTTGGTGCGCATGGTGACGTCGAGGTCTTCGGGAGTCAGCGTCTGGACCAGCTTGCGCTTGCCGATGGCCGCGTTGTTGACCAGCGCGTCGAGGCCGCCGAAGTGGTCCCACGCCTCGAGCGCAACGCCGACGGCGCGGTCGACGTCACCGAGATCGGCGGCCCAGTACGTCGATGCGGGCGTGTGCTCGCGGCACTGCGCGACGACTTCCTCCAGCCGCTCCGCCCGTCGCGCGACGATGCCGACCGTTGCGCCCCTGGCTGCGAGCTGTGGCGCGAGCGCCGCCCCGATGCCCGATGACGCGCCCGTGACGAGGATCTTCGAACCGTCCAGCTGCATGGTGGGTCCTCCCGCGTCGCGGTGCTCCGGTCCCGGCGACGGCGGGCGAACGTACCATGACGCCGACGTCAGGTATCCGGCGGACCGCCCGAGCCGCTCGGCTAGGAGCTGAAGCGCACCTGCAGCGCGGGTCCGGTCGCGATCGGGATCCAGGCGCGGATCGGTGGGCCGAAGCGGGTCCACTGCTCGTCGGCCGTCAGCAGCTCGACGCGCCGAGCGGCGCCGCGCCGGACCCGGAGGTAGTAGCGGTGTTCGACGGAGCCCGGATCCTTGGTCGCGGTCGAGCTCGCGAACGTCGCGCCGATCACCAGCTGGCCGGGAACCTTGTCCTTGCGCAGCTTCACCGCCCGGACCCGGTGGGCCGGCGGACCGGCGTAGGTCAGCCCGTGCGGACCGACCTTCCACGTGACGTCGAACCGCTCGTCCTTCTTCGCGCGCGTGTCGAGGACCCGCCGTTGCACGGTCCGCCCGAACCGTGCGTACGCCGTGACCGTCCGCTGCCCGGACGTGTCGACGATCGCCGCGTGGACCGTGAGCTCCGGCGCGCGCAGCACCGACTGCGGCTTGACCACGACCGGGATCTTCTCGATGTCGCCGCCCGGTTGCACCTGACGAACCAGGCGGTAGGGCTTCCGGTCGGGGTGCTGCTCGATGAGGTCGATGTCGAGCGGGCCGCGGTCGCGGGCGTAGAGCACGTCGGACCTCAGGTCCGGGGGGTTTGCCAGGAACGGGTAGGGCTCCATGATGTAGCTCGCGCCGCGCCGCTCCTGGATGACGAGCGCAGGCTCGCCGTCGCGCTGGCGCAGTCCGCGCCGGACCTGGCCGTCGTAGGCGCGCGACGCGTCCTCGACGGTGTGCTTCTCGTCGATCTTCGCGGGGAGCGCGATCGCGGTGAGCACCACGCCGATCACGAGCGCGCCGACGAGGACGTTGCGTCGCGACGCGGCGAGCTCGCCGATCCCGTGCGCGGCGAGCGCGGCGACGGGGACGAGCACCGGGAGGTAGTAGTGCGGGCCGAGCCCCGAGCGTGCACCATTGGTCGTGAGTGAGCTCGCCCACCAGGCCAGGTAGCCGACGGGGAACACGGCGACGAGGGCGATCAGCAACCCGCAGATCGCCCGGTGGGTCCCCCACAGCTTCACGGCGCCATAGATCGCGAGCCCGCAGGTGAGGTAGGTGCCGAAGATCCAGGTCGGGAGCGCCCAGAGGTTCGTCCCCATGGACGAGAACGCCTCGCCGATGTTGAAGTTCAGCGGCGGGGTGTCCGGCGCGATGCTGCGGACGCCCCAGCCGAACGTCGAGTAGCCGCCACTCTGCGCCGACACCGGGAACCTGGTGAGCGCGCCGGTCGTCGCGAGGTTGTACGCGACGGTGATCGCGAGACCGGGGACGACGCCGAGCGCGACCCAACCCACGACCTTTACCATCGCGCGGACGTCGTGGCGACGGGTCGCGACGACGTAGCCCGCGAACGGGAGCGCGAACAGCACCGAGTCATACGGACGGGTGAGGAAGGCGGCACCGAGCGCAAGCCCCGACAGCGCGAGCAGGAGCGGTGGTGGCTTCTCGGCACGCAGCGCGCGCAGCAGCAGCGCCCCGAAGACGAGGTACAGCCCGAGGGCGAACACGTAGTTGAGATACGTGCCGCTGAGCATCAGGGTGAACGGCGAGAGCGCCACGATCGCGGCCGCGAGCACGGCCCGCCGGGTCGATCCGAGCAGCTCGCGGGCGAAGGCGAACGCCGCGAAGGCCGTCGAGCGCGGCGGCGGCACCGAGCGCGACGAGCATCGACCCGGTGAGCACCTCCGCGATCATCAACAGGGTGGGCCAGCCGGGCTGGAAGGCCATGACGAGGTGGCCGTGTGCCGGCCCGGACAACCAGGGCCGGAAGAACTGGTTCTGGGCGAGCGGGATGTTGATCTCGCCCATGCGGAGCATCTGCGCCTGGAAGCGGTAGACGGGCTCGTCGTGGTCCCCGCTGTAGAACGGGAACACGTTGCGCTGGATCGCGATCGCCGCGACGAACGCGATCACCGCGATCGCGGTGACGACGAGCACCCAGCGCAGCGATGGCCGCGTCCGCTCCGTCGCCAGCATGGCGGGGGAGTGTACCGACAGGGTTGCGCTTACGAGCCGCGTCGTCCGATCTTGTGCGGGTGGTCCGCCGCGGCGAGCAGCTCGCGGTCCCCGGTGCTGTTCCCGTAGGCCCAGAGCTCGACGTCGTGGTCACCGATCCAGTCCCGGACCCGCCGGACCTTCTCCGCGCCGCGCACGTTGCCGCCTTCGAGCCGTCCGTCGAGCCGCCCGTCCGCGGTCACGCCCAGCCGGGTGCACAGCACGGTGTCGACGCCGAGCAACGGCGCGATCGGCTCCAGGTAGGCGTCGAGCGACGCCGAGACGATCACGATCTCGTGACCCTCGGCCCGGTGCCACGCGACGCGCTCGAGCATCTCGGGTCGCAGCGCGTCGGTCTCGGTCAGACTGCGTGCGTACTCGGCGCCGGAGGCCCGGACTGCGTCGGCCGGCCGCCCGCCGAGGAGCCGGCCGACGAGGCGCGCCTTCTCCGCGTCGCGGTCGCCGAGTCCGACGGTCACGCCCGCGAGCGCCGGCGACCGCCGCGCGAGCGCGCGGTACAGCTGCGCGCGCCCGCAGACGAGCTCGAGGAACGGGCCGAGCGAGTCCTTGCGGCTCAGGGTGCCGTCGAAGTCGAACGCCGCGACCCGGCGCCGCTCGTCGGTCACAGGGGCAGGCGGCGGAACACCGGGCGCGGGAGGTGTCGCAGCACCGACATCACGAAGCGCAGCTGGCTCGGAGCCCAGATCGTCTCGGACCCGCGGCCGAGCCCGGCGACGATCGCGTCGGCCACCGCGTCGGCCTCGATCGACATGGGCGCGGGAGCCATCCCCTCGGTCATCTTCGTGTGCACGAAGCCGGGCCGGACGATCACGATGCGCACGCCCGATCCGAGAAGGCTGTCCCCGAGCCCCTGGCAGAACGCGTCGAGCCCGGCCTTGCTGGATCCGTAGACGAAGTTCGATCGCCGGGCGCGCTCACCGGCGACCGAGGAGAGTACGACGACCGTGCCGTGGCCCTGGGCGCGCAGCGCGTCGACCACCGGGACGAGCACCGAGACCGCCCCGGTGAAGTTGGACTCCACGATTCGCCGGGCCTCGGCTCCGTCGTGCTCGGCGAGGTCCTGATCGCCGAGCACGCCGAACGCGAGCAGCACCAGGTCGAGGTCGCCGTGCTCGGCGAAGACGTCCTGGACAAACCCGTCGTGGGAGGCGAAGTCGAGCCCGTCGAACCGGACCACCGAGACCGTGGTCGCGCCTGCCGCCTCCAGCTCCTTGGCGGGGCGGGCGAGAGCCTCGGGATCGCGACCCGCGAGGGTGACGGTGCGGCACCGCTCGCGGATCAGACGGCGGACGGTCGCCACCGCGATCTCGGATCCGCCACCGAGGACGAGCACGGACTGGGCACCGCCGAGGGCGTCATTCATGGCTCACTCACTCCGGCATGGGGTCGTCGAGTCCGAGGCGGCGCGCCATGTCCGAGGTGATGACGCGCTCGGGGTCGAGCTTGGCGCGGATCTCGCGCCACTGGGACAGGCGCGGGTACATGACCCCGAGGTGCTCGGGCCGGGTGCGGGCGTCCTTGGCCAGGTAGACGCGGCCGCCCGCGGCGAGCACGGCGTCGTCGAGCCGGTCGAGCAGGGGAGGGAGCTCGGGGCTGCCGACCGGGATGTCGACCGCGAGCGTCCAGCCCGGCGTCGGGAAGGACAGCATCCCCGGGTTCTGCGCACCGAGGCGCTTGAGCACCGCGAGGAACGACGGCATGCCGCTCCCGCTGAGCTCCTCGAGGGAGGAGCGCACCGTCGACTCGGCGCCGAACGGGACCACGTACTGGTACTGGATGCAACCGCGGCGGCCGTACATCCGGTTCCAGCCGTCGACGAGGTCCAAGGGGTGGAAGAACGTCGAGATCGACTGGATGCCGACATGGTGTTTGCGCGCCTTGCGGAACCAGACCTCGTTGAACGCGCGCGTGGTCTGCAGGTTGATGAGCCCGGTCGGCATGGTCGGCGGTGCGATCGCGAGCTGTGTCGGCGCGAATCGCCTCGCCGACCCGCGCCTCGCCTTCGGGACCTCGTCCAGCGTCGCGTGGTCGCCGCGGCCCAGGATCCCCCGACCCATCGAGCGACCCCGGGCGGTGCAGTCGATCCAGGCGACCGAGTAGCGGAAGCGGTCGTCGCGCTCGCTCATGCTCGCCATGAGGTGGTCGAGGTCGCTGCAGCGCTCCTCGTCCACCGAGATGAGCGACGTCTCCACCGGGATGAGCTCGAACGTCGCGTCGAGGATGATCCCGGTGAGACCCATGCCGCCTGCGGTCGCCCAGAAGATCTCCGGCGTCTCGGACGGGCTGACCGTGATCACCTCGCCCCGGCCGGTCCGCAGCGTGAGCGAGTGCACGTGGCTCCCGAACGTGCCGTCGACGTGGTGGCCCTTGCCGTGGATGTCCGAGGCGATCGCGCCGCCGACGGTGACGAAACGCGTGCCCGGGGTCACCGGCACGAACCACCCGCGTGGGAGGAGCCAGCGCATGAGCGAGTCGAGGCTGGTGCCGGCACCGACGGTGACGATCCCCCGGTCGAGGTCGACCGAACGGATGCCCGTGAGCGCGGTGCCGTCGAGCACCATCCCGCCTGCGTTCTGGGCGACATCTCCGTACGAGCGGCCGAGACCGCGCGCGATCACGCCGCGCGGCGGCGCGACGTCGAGCAGCCGGCCGACGTCGTTGTCGTCGAGGGGCGTCACGAAGCGGGCCCGGCTCGGCGCGGTGAGTCCCCAGCCCGCGAGGACCTGGTCCGCGCCCGGAAGATCGGCGAGCGCGTCAGGCGACATACAGGCCGATTCCGACGGTGATCGCCCAGAGCACGCCGATCACCTGGAGTGGGAGGTCGTGCAGCACGAGGTCCTCGGGTGCGCCACCTTCACCCCGCTCGATGAGCAGCGCGTACCGGAGCATCGCGAGGACGAACGGGACGATCGACAGCTCGTACCAGGCGATGCCGGCGCGGCCGGCGCTCTTCTCGAACGCCCAGAGGCAGTACCCGACCATCGCGACGCCGGAGGCCACGGCCCGGACGTAGCCGAGGTACTCGCGCGAGTACTCCGACAGCGTCGCGCGGTGCCCGGCCCGCTCGGCGCCTAGGTCCATGAACTCGGCGTGGCGCTTGCCGGCGACCATGAAGAGGGATCCGAAGCTGCCGACGATGAAGAACCACACCGAGATCGGGACGTCGACCGCGGTCGCGCCGGCGATCAGCCGGAGCACGAACCCGGCCGCGACCATGCCGAGGTCCACGACCGCCACGTGCTTGAGCCAGGCCGAGTAGGTCGTCGTGAAGACGATGTAGGTGCCGATGACGATCGGCAGCTTCCAGCTGGCCAGGAACCCGAAGGCGACACCACAGACGATGAGCACCACGCCGACAAGCTGCGCGGTGCGCACCGGGACCTCACCCGCCGCGATCGGGCGGAACCGCTTCTTCGCGTGGAGCCGGTCCGCCTCGACGTCGAAGGCGTCGTTCAGGAAGTAGGTGCCGCTCGCGGCGAGGCAGAACGCGACGAACGCGACCGCGGTGTCGAGGATCGCCCGGCCCTCGCCGAGCACCCCAGCGGCCGCCGGAGCCGCGACGACGAGAACGTTCTTGACCCACTGCTTGGGTCGAGCTTCCGCGAGCAGGGCGAGAAGGAACGACCGAGGTCCCGGGGCGTCGACCGGATCCGCGGGGCGCGGCGTCACCGGTACCTGCGGGATCTCGGCGGCATCAGCCATGCGAAGACGGTTCCTTCCGGGGCGAAGGCGAAAGAGACCCGGCAAATGCTACTGCTTGGGGGTCTCGTTCCCGTCCCGCGCCGGCTGCCTGACCAGGGACGACGCCGTGGGTCAGCCGGACGGCTCGGTCTTCGCGCGCGACTCGCGTGCGGCCCAGCCGAAGATGCCCTTGGCCATGGTCGACGCCTCGGCCTCGACTCGTAGCTCGTTCACCTCCGCGCGCGCACCGTGGACCTTGGGGTCCTCGGGTGCGGCGAGGGCCGCGAGCTCCGCGAGGTGACCGGCCAGTCGCAGGTCGCCATCCGCCGCGAGCGCGACCGCGCGCGATGCGAGCCGGTCTGCGCCGCCGGCGAGGTCCGCGACCTCGCTCGCGAGCGCCGGGGCCGGCGCAGGCTTGAGGTGCGCGGGATCGCCGTCATACCAGCCGCCGAAGAGGCGCCAGACGTTGCGCACGACGAACTCGGGCTCGTCGTAGATCGGTCGGAGATACGGCCGCGCGAGCAGATGCGTCGGCGGGGTCACGGTGTGGATGATCTCGTCGAGGCGCGCGCCTTCGTTCATCATCCTGATGGTCTCGGTGTGCAGGTACTCGAGGAGCGCCGCGGTGTCCGTCGAGCGCGGCGTGCACCCGCTCCGAGCCGACGATCGGCAGCCCGTGGCCGGGCAGGAGGACCTCGGGCTCGAGCGCGGCCATGCTCTCGAGCGCGCGGGCCCACTCGATCGCGTAGCGCTGGGCCTTCTGCGGGTTCCCGCAGTTGGGCGACGCCCAGATGAAGAGGTCGCCGGTGCAGAGGACCTTGCGTTCCGGAGCCCAGACCCAGGTGTGGTCGTCGGTCTCGCCCCGGGCGTGGTGGAGCTCGAAGCGCTCCCCGCCGACGTCGAGGTCCAGGCGCGTGCGGTAGGTCTCGTCGGGATACCGGTACCGCGTCGGCCAGAACGGCTCCTGGGTGCCGAACTGGCGCTGGTTGATGATGCCGTTGTATCCGGCGGTCTCGACGTAGCGCTCGAAGCGCGCGGTGATGGCTTCGTGAGCGACGACGCGCGGCGGCCGCCAGCCCTCCTGCTCCGCCTCGGCCTCGTAGAGGTCGACACCGAAGCAGTGGTCGATGTGGCCGTGGGTGAAGACCGCGGTGTCCAGCCGCTCGCCGTTCCAGGTGCGCAGCGCCTCGTGCACCTTGGCACAGAGGAACGGGCTGCTCGTGTCGACCACGACGAGGCCGTCGTTGGTGCGGAACGCGGACGCGTTCGCGAACGCGGCGACGAACGCGGTCGTGGGAGTGATCTCGGCGAGGTCGCCGAACTGGCTGAACGGATGGTGGTCCGCGGGATCGATCGCCCCCGTGAACAGCCGATCCGCAACTTCGAGCACATCAGTCATGCTCGGAGTCAACCAGAGTCCGTACGCTAACGGTTGCTCGCCGTTGCAACGGAAAGACCGCTGCCGGCCGTCAGTCGGCCGCGGTCCGGTGGTCGGCCGGCAGAGATCTTCGGAGAGACAGAGATCTTGACCAAGAATTAGAAACCTGTTCTCATTTGGCCGTGACCAGCGACGGAGTGCCCGAGAACGGCGCGCTGGCCCGGAACCAGGCGGTGCGGCGTCGCCGCGTGCTCGACGCGACGCTCGCGCTCGCGGATCAGGGCGGCTTCGAGGCGGTGCAGATGCGTGACGTCGCCGCCGAGGCGGGGGTCGCGCTCGGCACCGTCTACCGCTACTTCTCGAGCAAGGAGCGCCTGCTGCTCGAGGCGAACGTCGGTCAGGTCGAGGCGCTCGGCGCGAGCCTCCTCGACGATCCGCCGACCGGCACCTCGCCGGCCGATCGGGTGGTCGACGTGCTCCGGCGGGCGTGCGCGGTGCTCGTGAAGCGACCCGAGGCGACCGCGGCGATGGTGCGGGCGCTCGGCACGGCGCAGCCGAGCGAGGCCGAGGCGGTGCGCCGGGTCAGCCAGGCGATGACCGCGATCATCACCGGGGCCATGCACGAGGGCGAGCCGTCGGAACGGGACCGGGCCGTGGCCCGGGCGCTGAGCCAGGTCTGGCTCTCGTCGCTGATCGGGTGGGTCGGCGGCGTCGACGGGCCCGACGTCGTCGGGGACGACCTCGAGCGAGCGACCCGCATGCTGGTGACCTGACCGAGATGGCGCTGCACTACAACTTCGCCGACCTGTTCGAGGCGATCGTCGATCTGCACCCGGACCGGACTGCGCTCGTCGTCGGTGATGCCCGGCGCTCGTTCGCCGAGCTCGAGGACCGCGCGAACCGGCTGGCCCACCACCTGCGCGACGTGGGGATCGGGGCGGGGGACCACGTCGGGATCTACGCGTACAACGGCGTCGAGTGGGTCGATACGATGATGGCGCTCTACAAGCTGCGCGCCGTCCCCGTGAACATCAACTACCGCTACGTCGAGAGCGAGCTCGAGTACCTCTGCGAGAACGCCGACCTCGTCGGGATCGTGCTGCAACGCGAGTTCGCACCCCGGGTCGCGGCAATCCGGGCGGCGCTCCCGCAGCTCCGCCACGTCGTCGTCGCCGAGGACGGCAGCGGCGCGAGCCTCGAAGGGCTCGAGCACGTGGACTACGAGGCCGCGATCGCGGCGGCTGCGCCGGGGCGCGACTTCCCGGAGCGCTCGGACGACGACATCCACATGATCTACACCGGCGGCACCACCGGGATGCCCAAGGGTGTCATGTGGCGCCAGGAGGACATCTTCTACGCGCTCTGCGGCGGGATCGACGCGTACAGCAACGAGAAGGTCGATCGTCCCGAGGTGCTCTCCGAGCGTGCCGCGCGGAGCGCGGGTCCCGGCGTCTCGCTGCCCGCGGCGCCGCTGATGCACGGCGCCGGCCAGGTCTCGACGATCCGCGGGCTGATCCACGGTGACACCACCGTCCTCATGCGGAAGTTCGACGGTGAAGAGGTGTGGCGGCTGGCGGCGCGCGAGAGGGTCAACGTGATCGGGATCACCGGCGACGCCATGGCCCGGCCGATGGCGGACGCGCTCGAGCGGATCCACGACGACGTCGATCTGTCCTCGCTCGTCTCGATCGGGTCGAGCGCGGCGATCTTCTCGCAGTCCATCAAGGACCAGCTGATGGACCTGCTGCCGAACATCCTGGTGGTCGACTCCGTCGGCGCGACCGAGACCGGCATGAACGGGATCAAGATCGCCGAGAAGGGCGAGAAGTCGCACGGCGGTCCCGCGACGGTGAAGCCGTCGCGCGACTCGATCGTGGTCGACGACGACCTCAATCTCGTCGAGCCCGGGTCCGGGAAGATCGGGCGGGTGGCGCGCACCGGCAACATCCCGCTCGGGTACTACAAGGACCCCGAGCGCAGCGCGCAGACCTTCATCGAGGTCGACGGCATCCGGTACGCGATCCCGGGGGACTTCGCGACCGTCGAGGCCGACGGCCAGGTGACGCTCCTCGGGCGGGGCTCGATCGTCATCAACACCGGTGGCGAGAAGGTCTTCCCCGAGGAGGTCGAGGGTGTGCTGAAGTCGCATCCCGACGTCTTCGACGTGCTCGTGGTCGGTGTGCCCGACGAACGGTGGGGGGAGCGGGTCACCGCGGTCGTCCAGGCCCGTGCGGGGCGCGCACCCACGGTCGACGAGCTCGACGCCCACTGCCGAACGCAGATCGCGGCGTACAAGGCGCCGAAGCAGGTGTTCCTGGTGGACGAGATCAGCCGGGCGCCCAGCGGCAAGCCGGATTACCCGTGGGCCAAGGAGCTCGCGCGCCGCGAGGCCACGCAGGAGCGGGAGCGCGCACCCGGGAAGCCCTAAGGTCTCGGCGCGATGGACCTCGCCGCGTACCAGGCCGCCGGGCTCTACGACCCGGACGCGCCGGGCGCGCCCGATCGGCGGGCACTGCTCGAGCACCTCGAGGCCCGGGGCGTGTCGATCGAGCAGATGCTCGCCGCCGACGCGATCGGTTCGCTGCACGCCGCGTCCTCCGACCGGCGGATCCGCCCGGGACGCGTCATCTCGGCCGATGCGCTGGCGGCCGAGATCGGAGTGACCCCTGACCTGTTGCGACGCATCACGCTCGCAGCCGGTCTCATGATCGGCGACGACGACTACCGCGATGCTGACGCGGCGACGTTCGCGCTCTTCGCCGACGGTGCCGGGATGTTCGGCGAGGAGGCGACGCTGCAGTTCACGCGGGCGGTCGGCTCGTCGATGGCCCGCGTCGCCGACGCGGCGATCGCGCTCTTCCTCGTCAACGTCGAGGGACCACTCGTGCAGCGGGGCGACGGAGCGGTGTCCCTCGCCGAGGCTGCGGACTCCGCGATCGACGCGCTCGAGGTCCTCCCGTCGCTGATGGCGGGCCTGTTCCGGCTGCACATACAGGCGGCGATCAGCCGCCAACGGGCCGCGGGCGACTCGTCCCGTGACCCGGGCCTCCTGCGCCTCGCGGTCGGCTTCGTGGACCTCGTCGGCTTCACGCCGTACGCCCAGGACGTCTCGTCCAACGAGCTCGCGGGCTTCGTGGAGTCGTTCGAGGCCCGGTCGAACGACATCGTCGCGGCCCGCGGCGGCCGCGTGGTGAAGCACATCGGCGACGAGGTGATGTTCATCGACTCGGATGCCGGCGGCGCGTGCGACATCGCGCTGCAGCTCGCCGAGACCTTCGGCGGTGAAGCCGGAGTCGTCCCGCACGGGGGCATCGGGTTCGGCCCGCTGGTCGCGCGCGGCGGCGACTACTACGGCCCGGTGGTCAACCTCGCGTCGCGCATCGCCGACCTCGCGGTGCCGGGCGAGGTGCTGATCACCGATGCCGTCGAGGAAGCGGCGCGCGACTCGGACGCCGCGCTCGCGTTCGAGCCGGCGGGCCGGCGGTCCGTGAAGGGGTTCGCCGAGCCGGTCCCGTTGTGGTCGGTCACGCGACCGCGCCCTGCTCCTTGAGCTCCGCGATCGTCGCGGCGTCGAAGCCCCAGTCCGCGAGTGCGGCGTCGGTGTCCGTGCCCGGGACGACCGGTGTACGGGCGACGGCACCGGGAGTCCGACTGAAGCGAGGCGCCGGCGACGGTTGCGGCGCGCCCTCGACCTCCATGAAGGTGCGGCGCGCGACGTTGTGCGGGTGCGCGCGCGCTTCGTTCATGGTGAGGACGGGCGCGAAGCAGACGTCGTGGCCCGCGAAGAGCTGCTCCCATTCGGCGCGGGTGCGCGTGCGGAAGAGCTCGGCCATCTGCGCCTTGAGCCCGGGCCAGGTCGACTGGTCCATCTGCGTCGCCGGGTCGAGCGGGATCCCCAGGGGGCCGAGGAGCTCTACCAGCTCGGCGTAGAACTGTGGCTCGTAGCTCGCGATCGAGATCCACTGGCCGTCCGAGGTGCCGTAGACGCCGTAGAAGTGTGCGCCGCCGTCGAGCAGGTTCGTGCCGCGCGCGTCGGACCAGAAGCCCATCGCGCTCATGCCCACGAACACGCTCATCTGCATCGCCGCGCCGTCGATCATCGCGGCGTCGATCACCTGGCCCCTCCCGGACTGCCCGCGTTCGAGCAACGCGGCGAGGATGCCGAACGCCAGGAGGAGGCCACCGCCTCCGAAGTCGCCGACGAGGTTGATCGGCGGCACCGGCGGTCCGCCCGCGGTGCCGATGTGGGCGAGCACGCCGGCGAGCGCGATGTAGTTGATGTCGTGGCCGACGTCGTGGGCCAATGGGCCCTCCTGGCCCCACCCGGTCATCCGGCCGTAGACGAGACGGGGGTTGCGCTCGAGCGCGAGGTCCGGGCCGATGCCGAGCCGCTCGGCCACGCCGGGTCGGAACCCCTCGATGAGGACGTCCGCCGACTCGCACAGCGCGAGCACCGTCTCCGCGCCGCGGGGGTGCTTCAGGTCGATGCCCATCGAGCGCCGGTTGCGGTCGAGGCTCGCGTACGGCGAGGCGGGGATCATCCCGCTGCCGGCCGCGACGGAGGTCGCGCGGTCCAGCCGGAGCACCTCCGCGCCGAGGTCGCCGAGCGCCATGCCCGCGAACTGGGTCGGGCCGATGCTCGGGATCTCGAGGATGCGGAAGCCGGTCAGCGGACCCATGCGTGGCGCCTCTCTGCGGTGTGCTCAGTCGTCGAGCTCGAAGACCCGCGCCGCGTTCTCGTGCAGGAACTTGGGCCAGACGTGGTCGCGGAACGGCACGTCGGGCAGCTCCGAGAAGATGCGGTCGTAGCTGAGCCCGGCGGGGAAGTAGCCGGACCAGATGATCTTGTCGGCGCCCCGCGTGTTCGCGTAGTCGATGATGTCCTCGGGGAAGTGCTTCGGGGCGAACGCGGTCGTCGAGTAGTAGAGATTCGGCCACTTGAGCATCAGCTTCACCGCGAGGTCGGTCCACGGCTCGCAGCCGTGCCGGGTGACGAACTTCAGCTCGGGGAAGAACCAGCACACCTCGTCGAGGCGGGCGACGTCCTGCGGGGAGAACGGGATCCGCGGTCCCGGCACACCCATGGTCGACGCGAACGGGATGTCGAGCTCAACGAGCTTCGTGTAGATCGGGAACCACTTCTTGTCGTCGACCGCCACCTGGGGGTAGAGGCCCGCCGGGAACGCACCGACACACTTCAGGTCCCACTCCGACGCGTACCGCTCGAGCTTGCGGACGGCTTCCATGCCGTGGTTCGGATTGACACCGATGGACGCGAAGAAGCGGTCGGGGTGCTCGCGCACCGCGCGCGCACCCTCCGGGTCCTCGACCGACACGATCGCGCGGCGGATCCCGTGGCGGTCGTGCTCCTGGATGAGGAACTCGACCGGGTCGCCGAGCTCCTCGGCGTCCCATCCGGGCGGCTGCTTGAACATGTAGCCCGCGGGCATTGCGAGCCCACCCTCACCCTTCTTGGACTCGGCGTCGTTCGCCTGGTCCCGGATGAAGCCGTAGAACTCGAACATCTCCTCGCGCGTCTTGGGCACGCCGACGGAGGTGTCGATCGCCCCGCCGGCGGCCAGGGCGGCGTCGAAGGCGGCGTTGCCGGTCACGCCATCTCCGCGCTCGGGCCTTCGGCCCGGGCCCGCTCGGGCGACGCTCGCTGGTCGTGCCGCCAAGCGTCGTTCTTGATCCCGCTCACTTCGGCTCTGCTCGGGTCGTGATCCGGTCCCCGAGCCCGAAGACGCGCACCGCGTTCTCGCGCAGGAACTTGGGCCAGACGTGGTCGCGGAACGGCACGTTCGGCAGCTCGGCGAAGATCCGGTCCAGGCCGAGGCCGGCGGAGTAGTAGCCCGCGTAGATGATCTTGTCGGCGCCCCGGGTGTTGGCGAAGTCGATGATGTCCTCGGGGTAGTGCTTCGGCGCGAACGCGCTCGTCGAGTAGTAGAGGTTCGGCCACTTGAGCAAGAGCTTGACCATCAGCTCGGTCCAGGGCTCGGCCCCGTGGCGCACGACGATCTCGAGCTCGGGGAAGAACCAGCACACCTCGTCGAGGAGGCCGACCTCCTGCGGGCTCATCAGGATGCGCGGCCCGGGCACGCCCGCGTACACGATGATCGGCACGCCCAGCTCCACGCATCTCGCGTAGACCGGGTGCATCTTCTTGTCGTTGAGCGGGATCTGCGGCATGAGGCCGGTGCCCCACACGTGCGCGGCGACCGCGCCTTCCTCGACGACGAAGCGGGTGAGGTCGCGCACGGCCTCCATGCCGGTGTTCGGGTTGACGTTCGCGATGCCCGCGAAGCGGTCCGGGTGCTCGCGGCAGGCGCGCTTCGCGTGCTGGTTCTCGTGGATCCCCGGCATCATCAGCTGGATCCCGTGCTGGTCCATGAGCCCGAGCACCTCGGCGACGGGATCGCTCAGCTCGTCGTAGTGCGGGACGCCCTTGAACATGTACTCCGCCGGCATCTCCATCGACTGCGTCTCGGTGTCGAGGGACTGCTTGCGGATGGAGTCGTAGACCTTCTTCTTCTCGGCCCGGGGTGCGGGCATCGAGAGAAACGTGTCGACCACGCCGCCGGCGCGGGCGGCCTCGAACGCGGCGTTGACGGTCGTGGTCGCGGAGCTCACTCGTCGAGCTTGAAGACCCGAACCGCGTTCTCGCGCAGGAACTTCGGCCACACGTGGTCGCGGAACGGGACGTCGGGCATCTCCTCGAAGATGCGGTCGAGCGTCAGGCCCATCGGGAAGTAGCCCGCGTACATCACCTTGTCGGCGCCGCGCGTGTTGGCGAAGTGGATGACGTCCTTCGGGTAGTACTTCGGCGCGAACGCACTCGTCGAGTAGTGCAGGTTCGGCCACTTGAGCATGAGCTTCACCGCGAGGTCGGCCCACGGCTCGCACCCGTGCCGGGTGACGAACTTCAGCTCGGGGAAGAACCAGCACACCTCGTCGATCAGAGCGACGTCCTGGGGTGCGAACGGGACCCGCGGGCCCGGGACCCCGGCGCACACGCAGATCGGGATGTCGAGCTCCACACACTTCGCGTAGATCGGATAGAACTTCTTGTCGTTGATCGGCACCTGCGGCGTGAGCCCTGCCGGGAACGCGGTGGCCGCCTTCACGCCGAGCTCGTTCACCGCGGCCTCGAGCTCGCGCACCGCCTCCATGCCGCGGTTCGGGTCGACCTCGAAGCTCCCGAAGAACCGGTTCGGGAAGTCCTTGATCGCCTTCTGGGCCTGGTCGTTCTTGAAGCTCGTGCCGACCATCGCCATCGAGATCCCGTGCTTGTCCATCTCCGAGAGGAGGTAGCTCACGGGGTCGTCCATGTGCTCCTGGAACTTGGGCACGTGCTTGAACATGTACTCGGCCGGGAACTCGAAGTCCTCCCGGCTCTCGCGGTCGAGCAGCTGCGTGCGGAGGAAGTCGTACCAGCGCCTGGGGTCCCCGCTCGGGATCCCCAGCATCAGGTCGATGACCCCGACGTCGGTCGGCATCGGCATGAAATCGAACCTATCGCGCCACCTGACGAACCGTCAGATCTCCGCGGCGGCCTAGGTCGGGGGGCCGGCGAGGAAGAACTCGCGGCGGTGGAGCTCCTCGTAGCCCATGCGGAGGTAGACGGGCTCGCCCATCGGGGACGCCTGGAGCTGGACGTTCGTCGCGCCGAGGTCGAAGCCGAGGTTGGTGACGTGACGGGTGACGGCCTCCGCGATCCCGCGCCCGCGCGCGGCCTCCAGGCTCGCGACCCAGTAGACGCCGGCGATCCCGTGGCTCATCAGGATCTGGGCGGCCGAGACGGGCGCGCCGTCCAGGTACGCGATCGCGGAGTGCACGTGCGGGGCCATCAGCGCGGTCGGGCCCCCGAAGTGGCTGCGGGTCGCCTCCTCGGGCGAGCCGAGGCTCACGTACGCGGGACCGCACACGTCCGCGTAGGTCGCGGCGCCGGCCGAGTCGGTGACCATCCGGATCTCGACGCCCTCGGGGAGCGGGCGGTCGGGGAGCCGCTTCCGGCAGATCATCTGCGGTGAGTCTCCGAACCCGACGAGCCCGCCGGCTTCGGCTGCGGCCCGCAGGTCGTCGTCCTCACCGGTGTCCCGGACCCAGGCCGAGTAGCCGCGCTTGCGGGCCGCGAAGAACTCGCTCGCCCGCGCGATCACCTCGGCACCGGGCGTCGTGTGGTCTGCCCGATGGACGCCGTTGTTGTAGGCGGGGAAGTCCGACGCACCCGCGAACAACATCACGCCGTCCACCTCGACGATGCTGTGCGGACGCTGCCAGCGGACGTCCTCGCGCGTGAACTCGATGAGGTTCAAGTTCCCTGCGAGGGCCTCGGCGGTCGCGGTGGCGTCGAGCGAGGTGGGAACCCCGCCGGGTCGCTTCGCCGTCCGCACTTCGTGCCCGCTCCCGACTTCGCTCATCGGAAGCGGACGTTAGCCTCGTGCCCGTGCCGGCAGCACCCGAGTGGGGACACGCGACCGAGCTCGACGACGTGAACGGCGACGTCGCGATCGTCGGGATCGGTGAGACCGAGTACACGAAGGCTTCCGGCCGCACCGCGCGCGCCATCGGTGCGGAGGCGGCGCAGCGAGCGATCGCCGACGCGGGACTCGAGCCTCGCGACATCGACGGACTCACCTACTCCGGTGCGTTCGCAGACTTCGACGTCGCTGCCTTCCACGAGCACTTCGGCACCGATCACGAGCTGTGGTCCTCACCGTGGGGTGGGGGCATGAGCTGGGCCGGCACCGCGCCGTACCTCGCGGCGAAAGCGATCGAGCGGGGCAAGGCGCACCACGTCCTCAACGTCTTCCCGGTGGCGTGGGCCACGCAGCGAGCGTCGATGACCGGTGGTCCCGGCGAGGTGCACGCGACCCAGTCGGCGAAGCAGAACCTCGAGGTGCCCTTCGGCTGGTTCCCCCAGCCTGTGTACTTCGCCACGATCATGCGCCGGCACATGCTCGAGTTCGGTACGACCGAGGAGCAGTTCGGCGCCGTCGCGGTCGCGTCCCGCCGCCACGCGAACATGAATCCGAGCGCGGTGATGCACGGCAAGCCGATGACGATCGAGAGCTACCTCGCCTCGCCGTTCCTGGCCGATCCGCTCCGGCTGTTCGACTCGTGCCTCATCTCTGACGGCGGCGCGGCGTACGTCACGACGAGCGTCGAGCGCGCGATGGACCTTCCGCACCCGCCCGCCGTGGTGCGCGGTGTGGCCGAGGGACAATCCGACAGCGGGACGCACTGGAGCCAGCAGCGCGACTTCACCAGCACACCGCAGGTCTTCTCGGCCCGCCCTGCGTTCGAGATGGCCGGGGTCATGCCCGACCACGTCGACGTCCTCGCGGTCTACGACCCGTTCACGGTGGTGTCGCTGATGCAGATCGAGGACATGGGCTTCTGCCCGAAGGGTGAAGCCGGACGCTTCGTCGAGGGCGACACGCTCTTCCACGACGCGGGCAAGCTCCCGTTCAACACCCACGGCGGTCTGCTCTCCCACGCGTACGTCCTCGGGATCGCGCACGTCGTCGAGCTCGTGAAGCAGCTGCGGGGCACCGCCGCGGCACAGGTGCCGGGCTGCCAGGTCGCGGTCTACGGCGGCTACACCGGCGCGCACGCGAGCACGCTCGTGCTGACGAGGACCTGAGACGCGATGGCGATCAAGCGAGCCGACTTCCCGCTGCCCGACGTCGGCGACCCGCTCACCGCGGAGTTCTTCGCCGGCGCGACCCGGGGCGAGCTCGTGGTCCCGCGCTGCGTCGAGTGCGACCGGTGGGTCTGGTACCCGGAGGCGAAGTGCCCGACCTGCGGTGGCGATCTCGCGTGGCGCACGACGAGCGGTCGGGGGAACCTCTTCTCGTGGGCCGTCGTGCAGCGCCCGTTCCTGCCCGCGTTCTCGGAGATGGTCCCGTTCGTCACCGCGCTGGTCTCCCTCGAGGAGGCGCCCGAGGTCCGCATCGTCACCTACGTGGTGGACGCCGACCCCGGTGACCTGCGCGCCGACCTCCCCCTCGAGGTCACGTTCCGCCCGCTGGGGTTCCCGACCGTCCCTGATCGCGCCGTGACCGTCCCGATGTTCACGCCGGCTTTCTGAAGATCTCCGCCGCTCGACCGATGAGACCGCTGGGGTCTGGGCGAGCGGCGGCGGCTCTACATTGGTGAGTCCGAGCAGCTGAAGGGATTCGTCGCATGTACCAGTGGAGTGACGAGCACACGATGATCCGCGACGCGGTCCGCGCCTTCGTGGAGGCCGAGGTCCGCCCGCTCCGGGAGGAGCTCGAGTTCGGCGACACGCCGCCCTACGAGGTCATCCGGAAGCTCTACCGCACGTTCGGCATGGACCAGATGGCGCGCGACGGGTTCAAGAAGCGGCTCGAGGCCGAGGCGACCCCGGACACCGAGGACGACGAGGCGGTCGAGGGCGAGGAGCGCTCGTCGGGTGGGCAGGGTGGCTTCATGCTCTTGCCGATCATCGAGCTGTGCCGGTGCTCGCCGGGCCTCGTCACCGCGATGGGCGTGAGCGTCGGGCTCGCGGCCGGGACGATCATGAGCAAGGGGACCGCGGCGCAGAAGGAACGTTGGGCGCTCGACCTGCTCACGTTCGACAAGGTCGGTGCCTGGGCGATCACCGAGCCCGATTCCGGCTCCGACGCGTTCGGCCGTATGCAGGCGAGCGCTCGACGCGACGGTGACGAGTACGTCCTCAGTGGGCAGAAGACCTTCATCACGAACGGGCCGTACGCGGACACGACGATCTTCATCTGCAAGCTGGACGAGGGGAACCCACCCCCGGAGCGCAAGATCCTCTCGTTCGTGCTCGACCGGGGGATGCCCGGCTTCGAGCAGACCAAACCCATGCGCAAGATGGGCATGCACTCGTCGCCGACCGGGATGCTGTTCCTCGACGACGTGCGCGCCGGCCGGGACCGGCTGCTCGGCGAGACCGAGGACGTCCCATACCGCGAGGGTGCGAAGCAGGCGTTCTCGGTCGAGCGGACCGGGGTCGCGGCGATGTCGCTCGGCATCATCGAGCGCTGTCTCGAGCTCTGCGTGGCCTACGCCAAGGAGACCACCCGGTTCGGCAAGCCCATCGGCGACCACCAGCTCATCCAGGAGAAGCTCGCCCGGATGGAGGTCCACCGGCTCAACACCGAGAACCTGGTGTTCCGGGCGCTGGAGAAGGGCCAGGCCGGCGTCCCGATGGACCTCACCGAGGCCTCGGCGATGAAGCTCTACACGGCCCGGGCGGCGACCGAGGTCGCGCTCGAGGCGGTCCAGCTCCACGGGGGCAACGGGTACATGGCGGAATTCGAGGTGGAGCAGCTCGCCCGGGATGCCAAGGTGCTCCAGATCTACGCCGGGACCGACGAGATCCAGATCTCGCAAATCGCCCGCAGCCTGCTGGCGTGAGGTAGATTCTTCGCTCCCCGCAGGGCCAACGTCGTCCCGGGCTGGGTACCTGCTCGAACCGGTGGCACCGTCCCGAGGTGCCCGAACGGACGGACGACGAATTCCATGGCGAACCGAGATCTTCCTCGCGCGCAGGGGCTCTACGATCCCGCCCACGAGCACGACGCCTGCGGGGTCGCGTTCGTGGTCGACCTGCACGGCCGGGCCAGCCACGAGATGGTGGGCAAGGGGATCACGGCCCTCTGCAACCTGCAGCACCGGGGGGCGTCGGGCTGCGAGGTGAACACCGGCGACGGCGCCGGGATCCTGCTGCAGGTCCCGGACCGGTTCCTGCGCGAGGTGGTCGGCTTCGACGTGCCCGCGCCCGGGGCGTACGCGACCGGCATCGCCTTTCTGCCCAAGGACCCCGCCGCGGCCGACAAGGTCGTGGCGAGCATCGACTCGATCGTCGCCGACGAGGGTCTGCGCGTCCTCGGATGGCGTGAGGTCCCCACCGAAGACTCGATGCTCGGCGGCACCGCGCAGTCGGCCGAGCCGTCGTTCCGCCAGCTCTTCATGGCCGGCGGTGGGCTCGAGGGCATGCCGCTCGAGCGCCGCGCGTTCATCGTGCGCAAGCGGGTCGAGCACGAGGTGGAGGTGCCGGGCGATCCCGAGGGCTCGGTGTACTTCCCGAGCCTGTCCTGCCGGACGATGGTCTACAAGGGCATGCTCACCACGCCCCAGCTCGAGGAGTTCTACGCCGACCTGCGCGACGAGCGGCTCGAGAGCGCGCTCGCGCTCGTGCACTCGCGCTTCTCGACGAACACGTTCCCGTCCTGGCCGCTCGCGCACCCGTACCGGTACATCGCGCACAACGGTGAGATCAACACTCTCAAGGGGAACCGCAACTGGATGCGCGCCCGCGAGGCGCTGCTCGCCTCGGACCTGTTCCCCGGCGAGCTCGATCGGGCGTTCCCGATCTGCACGCCCGACGGGTCCGACTCCGCGTCGTTCGACGAGGTGCTCGAACTGCTCGCGCTCGGCGGCCGATCGCTCCCGCACTCCGTGCTGATGATGATCCCGGAGGCGTGGGAGAACCACCACGAGATGAGCGAGGAGAAGAAGGCGTTCTACGGGTTCCACGCGTCGCTGATGGAGCCGTGGGACGGTCCCGCGTCGATCGCGTTCACCGACGGCACCGTGATCGGCGCGGTCCTCGACCGCAACGGCCTGCGTCCCTCGCGCTTCTGGGTCACGAGCGACGACCTCGTCATCATGGCGAGCGAGGTCGGAGTGCTCGACGTCGATCCCGCGAGCGTCATCAAGAAGGGGCGGCTCGAGCCCGGTCGTATGTTCCTGGTCGACACCACGCAGGGCCGGATCGTCGACGACGAGGAGATCAAGCACGACCTCGCGACCGCGCAGCCCTACGAGCAGTGGCTCGACGAGGGCCTCGTCCACCTCGACGACCTCCCGCCGCGCGACGTGCTCACACCGCGGCGCGCCTCGCAGGTGCAGCAGGAGCGCCTGTTCGGCTGGACCCAGGAGGAGCAGCGCATCCTCATCGCGCCCATGGCGCGCACCGGCGCGGAGGCGATCGGCTCCATGGGAACCGACACGCCGATCGCGGTGCTGTCGAACCGGCCCCGCCTGCTGTTCGACTACTTCCAGCAGCTCTTCGCCCAGGTCACCAACCCGCCCCTCGACGGCATCCGCGAGGAGCTGGTCACGAGCCTGGGCTCGACGATCGGCCCCGAGGCGAACCTGCTCGACCCCGGCCCCGACTCGTGCCGGCAGATCGTGCTGCCGCACCCCGTTCTCGACAACGAGCAGCTGGCCAAGCTCCGCTACATCGACGAGGACGGAGGCGTCGAGGGCTACAAGCCGGTCACGATCGACGCGCTGTACCCGGTGTTCGGCGGCGGCGACGCGCTCCGGCTGGGGATCGAGAGGATCCGCCGGCAGGTCAGCGACGCGATCGCGGGCGGTGTGAACCTCGTGATCCTCTCGGACCGCTACGCCACCGCGGACCAGGCGCCCATACCGAGCCTCCTCATCACCGCAGCCGTCCACCACCACCTCATCCGCGAGAAGACGCGCACCCGCGTCGGCCTCGTGATCGAGACCGGCGAGGCCCGCGAGGTGCACCACATCGCGCTGCTGATCGGATACGGCGCGGCGGCTGTGAACCCGTACCTCGTGTTCGACGCCATGCGGGACCTGGTGCGTGAGGGCCACATCGACCTGAGCCCCCGCAAGGCGGCGAAGAACTACATCAAGGCTGCGGGCAAGGGCGTGCTCAAGATCATGTCGAAGATGGGGATCTCGACGGTCGCGTCGTACACCGGCGCGCAGGTCTTCGAGGCGATCGGCCTGAGCCAGGAGCTCGTCGACGAGTACTTCACCGGCACCACGACGCGCCTCGGCGGCGTCGGGCTGGACGTGCTGGGCGCCGAGGTCGCCGCGCACCACGAGCGTGCCTTCCCGGCACGTCCAACCGAGCTGGCCCACCGCGAGCTCGAGACCGGCGGTGAGTACCAGTGGCGGCGGGAAGGGGAGTACCACCTCTTCAACCCGGACACCGTCTTCCGGCTGCAGCACGCGACGCGCACGAAGCGCTACGACATCTTCAAGCAGTACACGGCCATGGTGGACGAGCGGTCGCGCCACCTCGCCACCCTGCGCGGGTTGTTCGAGCTGCGCGAGGGCGCACGTCCGGCCGTCCCGATCGAGGAGGTCGAACCGGTCTCCGAGATCGTCAAGCGGTTCTCGACCGGTGCGATGAGCTACGGGTCGATCTCCAAGGAGGCGCACGAGACGCTCGCGATCGCCATGAACCGGATCGGCGGGAAGTCGAACACCGGCGAGGGCGGCGAGGACGCCGACCGCTACGTGCCCGATCCGAACGGCGACCTGCGTCGCAGCGCGGTGAAGCAGGTCGCGTCCGGCCGGTTCGGGGTGACGAGCGAGTACCTCGTGAACGCCGACGACCTGCAGATCAAGATGGCGCAGGGCGCGAAGCCCGGCGAGGGCGGCCAGCTTCCCGGCCACAAGGTGTACCCGTGGATCGCGGACACCCGGTACTCGACACCCGGGGTGGGGCTCATCAGCCCCCCGCCGCACCACGACATCTACTCGATCGAGGACCTCGCCCAGCTGATCCACGACCTCAAGAACTCGAACCCGCGGGCGCGCGTGCACGTGAAGCTCGTCGCCGAGGTCGGCGTGGGCACGGTCGCCGCGGGCGTGAGCAAGGCACACGCCGACGTCGTGCTCATCTCGGGTCACGACGGTGGTACGGGCGCATCACCGCTCACCTCGATCAAGCACGCGGGCGCGCCGTGGGAGCTCGGGCTGGCCGAGACCCAGCAGACGCTGCTGCTCAACGGGCTGCGCGACCGCATCGTCGTGCAGACCGACGGCCAGCTCAAGACCGGCCGCGACGTGATCATCGCCGCGCTGCTCGGCGCGGAGGAGTTCGGGTTCGCCTCCGCACCGTTGGTGGTGAGTGGCTGCATCATGATGCGCGTCTGCCACCTGGACACGTGCCCGGTCGGCATCGCGACCCAGAACCCCGAGCTGCGGAAGAAGTTCACCGGCAAGCCCGAGTTCGTCGTCAGCTTCTTCGAGTTCATCGCCGAGGAGGTGCGTGAGCACCTCGCCGCGCTCGGGTTCCGCAGCCTCGACGAGGCCATCGGTCACGCCGAGGTCCTCGACACGCGCCGGGCGGTCGAGCACTGGAAGGCCTCCGGTCTCGACCTCACGCCGATCCTGCACGTGCCCGAGTTCGACGAGGCGACCCAGGACCGTCACCGCACCAAGGCCCAGGACCACGGCCTGGAGCGGGCGCTGGACAACACGCTGATCCAGCTGTGCGAAGGCGCGCTCGAGGACGGTCAGCCGGTGGAGCTCGAGCTCCCGATCCGCAACGTCAACCGGACGGTCGGCACCATGCTCGGCTACGAGCTCACCTCGCGCTACGGCGGCGGAGGCCTGCCCGACGACACGATCCAGATCCGGTTCACCGGCAGCGCGGGTCAGAGCTTCGGCGCGTTCGTCCCGTCGGGGATCACACTGCGCCTCCTCGGCGACGCGAACGACTACCTGGGCAAGGGACTCTCGGGCGGCCGGATCGTCGTCGCACCCTCGCCCGACGCGCCGTTCCGGGCCGAGGACAACATCGTGGCCGGCAACGTCATCCTGTACGGCGCCACCCGCGGCGAGGTCTTCCTCCGCGGCGTGGTCGGCGAGCGGTTCTGCGTGCGCAACTCGGGCGCGACCGCGGTCGTCGAGGGCGTCGGCGACCACGGGTGCGAGTACATGACCGGCGGACGCGTCGTGGTGCTGGGACGGACCGGGCGCAACTTCGGTGCCGGGATGTCCGGCGGGATCGCGTACGTACACGATCCGGACCGCACCTTCCCGGGTCGCGTCAACCTGGAGATGGTGGATCTCGATCCGCTGGAGGACGAGGACCGTGAGTTCCTGCGGGCCACGATCCGTCGTCACCTCGACGAGACCGGTTCGCCGGTCGCGCAGCGGATCCTCGAGAAGTGGCGCCGCGAAGTCGAGCACTTCGCCAAGGTGATGCCCAAGGACTACAAGCGTGTGCTCGAAGCGGCCCGCGTCGCGGAGGAGCGGGGACTGTCCGTGGACGAAGCGATCATGGCGGCCTCCCATGGGTGAGGTCACCGGGTTCCTCAAGTACGACCGGGAGCTGCCGCGTCGGCGCTCGGTGCCGGTGCGGCTGCGGGACTGGAAGGAGGTCTACGAGCCCTTCGCGCCGGACCGGCTCCGGACCCAGGCCGCGCGCTGCATGGACTGCGGCATCCCGTTCTGCCACACCGGATGCCCGCTCGGGAACCTGATCCCCGAGTGGAACGACCTCGTGTACCGCGACGACTGGCTCGAGGCTATCGAGCGCCTGCACGCCACGAACAACTTCCCCGAGTTCACCGGCCGGCTCTGCCCCGCACCGTGCGAGGCGGCGTGCGTCCTCGGGATCAACGAGGATCCGGTCACGATCAAGCAGGTCGAGGTCGGCATCGTCGACCGCGGCTGGGACGAGGACGTCATCACCCCGGTTCTCCCGACGATCGAGACCGCCAAGCGCGTCGCGGTCGTCGGCTCCGGCCCCGCCGGGCTGGCCGCGGCGCAACAGCTCACGCGCGCCGGCCACCGGGTCACGGTCTTCGAGCGGGCGGACCGGATCGGCGGGCTGCTGCGCTACGGCATCCCCGAGTTCAAGATGGAGAAGCGCGTCCTGGACCGGCGGCTGGAGCAGATGCGGGCCGAGGGCACCCAGTTCCGGGTGAACGCGAACGTCGGCGGCAACATCTCCGTCGCCGAGCTGCAGGAGGGCGCCGACGCGATCGTGCTCGCCGGCGGGGCCACCGCGTGGCGGGACCTGCCGATCCCCGGCCGCGAGCTCACCGGCGTCTACCAGGCGATGGAATTCCTCCCCCCGGCCAACCGGGTGCAGCAGGGCGACCTCGACGAGCACCCGTTCTCCGCCGCGGGCAAGCACGTCGTGATCATCGGCGGTGGCGACACCGGCGCGGACTGCCTCGGCACCGTCCACCGGCACGGGTGCGCGTCGGTGCACCAGTTCGAGATCCTGCCCCGGCCGCCCGACGCCCGTCCCGACTCGACGCCGTGGCCCACCTGGCCGTTGATCTACCGGACCGCGAGCGCGCACGAGGAAGGGGGCGATCGCGTCTTCGCGGTGAACACGGAGCGCTTCCTCGGCGACGAGTCCGGGCAACGTGCGGGCGCTGCTCGCGCACGAGGTCGAGCAGAACGTCGTGGACGGTCGCCCGGTGTTCGAGAAGATCGAGGGCAGCGACTTCGAGCTCCCGGCCGAGCTGGTGCTGCTCGCGATGGGCTTCCTCGGGCCGCAGCGCGACGGCCTGCTCGAGCAGCTCGGCGTCGAGCTCACCGAGCGGGGCAACGTCGCGCGCGACGAGCGGTGGGCCACGAACGTGGACGGCACGTTCGTGTGCGGCGACATGGGACGCGGTCAGAGCCTGATCGTGTGGGCGATCGCCGAGGGTCGCTCGTGCGCCGCCGCGGTGGACGTGTGGCTCATGGGCACGACCGACCTCCCCGCCCCGATCGCGCCCGACGCCACGCCGATGGCGATCCGCTAGCGCTTTCACGCACCTTCCGGAGGGGTGTGCGCGTGCCGATCGAGCCGCCTCCGAGCCGCTGGCAGCTGCCGCCACCCGAGGCCGCCGACGAGCGCGAGATCTGCGGGATCGGGGCGGACCTCGAGCCCGGCACGATCCTCGCGGCCTACCGGACCGGGCTCTTCCCGATGCGGGTCGGGCTCCGTGGCCCGGTCGGGTGGTGGTCCCCCGACCCGCGTGGCGTGATCCCGCTCGACGGCATGATCGTCTCGCGGTCGTTGCGCCGGTCCCAGCGCCGCTTCGAGCTGCGGGTCGACACGGCGTTCGAAGCGGTGATGCGCGCGTGCGCGGACCCGTCGCGTCCGCACGGATGGATCGACGAGTCCTTCGTCGAGGCCTACGGCGAGCTGCACCGGCTGGGGTGGGCCCACAGCATCGAGACCTGGCACGACGACCAGCTCGTCGGTGGGCTCTACGGCGTCTCGATCGGCGGCCTGTTCGCGGGCGAGTCGATGTTCCACCACGTGAGGGACGCGTCGAAGGTCGCACTGCTCAACACGGTCGAGCTCCTCCGAGCCGGTGGCGTCGTCCTCTTCGACGTCCAGTGGGTCACGCCGCACCTCGAGTCCCTCGGCGCGGTGGAGATGCCGCGCTCCGAGTACGTGCGCCGGGCCGGGGAGGCGGTGCTCCGCGTCGGTCCGGAGTGGCCGGAGCCGGAGCCGCCGTCCCCGTAGGCTGACGCGCCGTGCCCCTCAGCCCCGAAGAAGCGCGCGTCCTGGGTTGCCTGCTCGAGAAGGAGCGCACCACGCCGGACGCCTACCCGCTCAGCCTCAACGCCCTCGTGAACGCGTGCAACCAGTCGACGAACCGCAACCCGGTCGTGCAGTACCGCGAGGAGACGGTCGAGTCCGCGCTCGACCAGCTTCGCGAGCGGAGCTTCGTGCGCCGGGGCGTCTACCCGGGAAGCCGCGTCATCAAGTACCGCCACGTGCTCGACGAGGCCCTGAAGGCGGATCCCGCGGAGCTGGCGCTGCTCGGCGTGCTCCTGCTGCGCGGTCCGCAGACCGTCGGCGAGCTCAAGGCGCGCACCGAGCGCCTCCATCGTTTCCGGGACCTCGTCGAGGTCAACGACGGGCTCGACCGCCTCGCGGGCCGCGACGAGCCGCTCGTCCGCCGGCTCCCGCGTGAACCCGGCCAGAAGGAGGCCCGGGTCGCTGAGCTCCTCACCGACGAGGCCGCCCGCGTCACTGCCGAGGTGCCCGACGACGCGCCGGTCGAGTGGAAGCCGGGGCCGGTGCCCGCGGCCGGTCCGGAGCCCGACGCGGCGGCGTCGACCGGGATGGAGGAGCGGATCGCCGCGCTGGAGGCGGAGGTGGCGGCGCTGCGCCAGGAGCTCGCCGTGCTGCGCGACAGCCTCGGGGGCTGAGCCCCGCCGACGGCCGCCGGAGGTCTCGCGCCTTCGCGATCGGCGGGCGGAGAACTGAGCGAGAAGCGGCCGGCACTACTGTGCGGACCGTGGAGTACGTCGTGTATCACAACCCGTCCTGCAGCAAGTCCCGGGGCGCGCTCGACATCCTGCACGGGAAGGGAGTCGAGACCGACGTCGTCGAGTACCTGAAGGCACCACCGGACCGCGCCACGCTCGAGCGCATCGTCGACGCGATCCCGAACCCACCCGCGGAGCTCGTGCGCAAGGACAAGCGGTTCAAGGAGCTCGGTCTCGCGGCCGGGGACTACGAGACCCGGGACGCGGTCGTCGATCTCCTCCTGCGACACCCCGAGCTCATGGAGCGCCCAGTGGTCTTCCGGGGGGAGCGTGCGGTCATCGCGCGCCCGTCGGAGATCGTGCTCGAGCTGCTCTGACCGAAGGAGACCCATGGCTGTCATCACGACGGAATCGGTGCGCGACGAGGTGCGGGCCTGGCTGGTGGAGAGCTGGGACCCCGACATCAACGTCGCGGAGTGGTGGGAGCGGCTCATGCGTTCCGGCTACGCCGCGCCGACCTGGCCCGAGGACGACTTCGGTCGCGGCTACAACCGGTCGCTCGCGAACATCGTCAACGAGGAGCTGGCCGCAGCGGGAGCGATCGGACCGCCGGCCGGCCTCGGCTACCTGCTGGCGGGCCCGACGATCGTGGCCCACGGCACCCGCGAGCAGAAGGACCGGTGGCTGACCCGGATCCTGAACGGGCAGGACGCGTGGTGCCAGCTCTTCTCCGAGCCCGGCGCGGGATCGGACCTGGCCGGGCTGCAGTGCAAGGCCGAGCGTGACGGCGACGAGTGGGTCATCACCGGCCAGAAGGTGTGGACCTCCACCGCGCAGATGTGCAACCTCGGCATGCTGATCGCGCGCACCGACCCGAACGCGCCGAAGCACGCCGGCATCTCGTACTTCGCGTTCGACATGGACCAACCCGGGGTGGAGGTGCGGCCACTGCGCGAGATGACCGGCCGCGCGATGTTCAACGAGGTGTTCATCGACGGCGCGCGCGTTCCCGACTGGAACATGATCGGGGGGCTCAACAACGGCTGGGCGGTCACGAACACGACGCTTGCCGCGGAACGCGCCGGTCTCGGCAGCGGCGGGAGCGGCGCGGCGGGATCCGCGTTCCCGGGTCTCAAGGCCGGTGCGCTCGGGAAGCGGGTCGGCGACCTCGTCGGCCAGGTGCGCACCGGCGGCACCGGGGGCGGGGGGCTGAACATGGCCCAGAACCTCATCAAGCTGGCCAAGGACACCGGGCGCGCGAGCGACCCGACCGTGCGCCAGAACCTCGCGCGGATGTACTCGCTGCAGCAGATCGGCAAGTACTCGTCCCTGCGCGGGAAGGGCGGCAAGGCGGCACCGGGCGCACCCAACATCGCCAAGCTCATGATGAGCGACATGCTGCGCCTGCACCGCGCCGTCGGCGGCCAGATCCTCGGCGCCGAGACGATGCTCATGGGCAAGGACGCCGCCCACGGCGGTGCGGTGCAGGACGCGATCCTGTTCTCGCCGGGACCGTCGATCTACGGCGGCACGGACCAGGTGCAGCGCAACATCCTGGGGGAGCGGGTGCTCGGCCTGCCGAAGGAACCCGATCCCAACAAGGGGGCGCCGTTCAAGGACGTCCCGAAGAACGCCTGACGAGGCTGACGATCACCCGAACGCCGCCGCGATGAAGATCGGGATCACGCTGCCGTCCTTCGTGCGCGGCGCCGACCGTGACGCGATCCTCGCCTGGTGCCGCCGGGTCGACGACGGCCCGTTCTCGAGCGTCTCGGTCGGCGAGCGGATCGCGTACCCGAGCCACGAGCTGGTGGCGACCCTGGCGTTCGCGGCCGCCGCGACCGAGCGGGTGCGGATCCTGTCGACCGTCGCGGTCCTGCCGATCCACGACCCGGTGCGCCTCGCGAAGCAGATGGCAACCGTCGATGTCCTCTCGGGCGGGCGGCTCACCGTCGGGGTCGGTGTGGGTGGGCGCGAGCAGGACTACGCCGCGCTCGGCGTCCCGTTCGAGCGGCGCTTCGCGCGTCTCGACGAGCAGGTGGCGACGATGCGCGAGGTGTGGCGCGGCGCGACCGTCGTGGACGGGCTGCCGCCGATCGGTCCCGAGCCGGTGCAGGACGGCGGACCGCCGCTGCTCACCGCGTCGATGGGCCCGAAGTCCCTGGCTCGGAGTGCGATCTGGGCCGACGGGATCGCCGGGTTCGACCTCGGTCCGGACCCAGCCGGCGTCGACGCGACGTTCCGGCGCGCGGAGGCGGCCTGGGCGGCGGCGGGTCGGACCGATCGGCCCTGGCGGTCGACGAGCTCGTGGTTCGCGCTGGGCGACGGGGCCGCCGACCGACTGGCCGGGTACGCGTACGGCTACCTCGCCAGCTTCGGTGACGCCGCCGCGCGCGATGTCCGGCCTGTGCCGGCTGTCGGATGCGGGCGTCGTGCGCGAGACGGTGGCGGCGCTGCGCGCGACCGGGTGCGACGAGCTCGTGCTGGTGCCGACGACGGTGGACGTCGCCGAGCTCGATCGCCTGCTCGCGGCGATCTCCGAGGGGGGATAGAGTCCGCCGCCATGGGTTGCGGATGCCTCGTCGCGCTGCTCGCGATGCTCTCACCCCGAGTGGCGATCTTCTTCGTGTGGCTGTTCACGGACCGCATGAGCGTCGCCTTCGAACACTTCTGGGAAGGGTTCCTCGGGTTCATCCTGCTCCCGTGGACGACGCTCGCCTGGGCGGTCGTCTATGCACCGGTGCGGGGCGTGACCGGGTTCGGCTGGTTCTTCGTGGTCCTCGGTCTCGTGGTGGACTTGAGCACGCACATCAGCGCGGCACAGACCCGGCGCCAGAAGCGCGCCGCGTAGCCACCGTCCCGACGCGTGCGTGACCGGAGCGGGTTCGACGTCGCCGTCGTCGGTGGCGGGCTCGTCGGGACCGCGCTCGCGTACGAGCTGGTCACCGCCGGCGCCTGCGTGGCCCTCGTCGACCGGCACGACGCGTCGCGCGCGACCGACGCAGGCGCGGGCATCCTCTCGCCGGAGACGATGAGCAACCCGGACCCGGCCTGGTTCGAGCTGTCGATGGGCGCCGGAGACCACTACCGCTCACTCGTGCCCGTGGTCGAGGCCGGGGGCCGCCGCAGCACGGGATACGCGGTGACCGGGCTCCTCCGGGTCGGGTTCCGGGAGTGGGAGGACGACCTCTTCACCGACAACATCGCGCTCGCGGCGAGCGGTGCCCCGACGACGTGGAGCCGGTGACGCCGGACGAGGCGCGCCGGCGCTTCCCGCCGCTCGGTGACATCCGGAACGCCTGGTACAGCCGGCGGGCCGCGCGGATCGACGGCCGCGCGATCACCGCGGCGCTCCTCGACGCCGCGTGCGCCGCAGGGGTGGACGTCGTCGCCGCGTCGGCAACGGGCCTCGCGACGGCCGGAAAGCGGGTCATCGGAGTCGTGACGCCCGGGGGAACGATCGTGTGCGACGCGGTGGCGATCGCGGGTGGGGCCTGGACCCCGGCGGTGGCCGATCCGCTCGGGGTCACGATCCCCGTCGGGCCGGTGCGCGGGCAGATCGTGCACGTGCGGCTGGAGGGAACGGAGACCGATCGGTGGCCGATCGTGTCTCCGCTCTTGAGCCAGTACCTCGTCCCGTGGGCCGGTGGCCGTGTGGCCGTCGGAGCGACCGTCGAGCCGGATGCCGGATTCGACGCCCGGCCCACCGCGGCGGGGATGCGTCAGCTCTTCGGCGAGATGCTGCGGCTCGCGCCGGGCCTCGGCGACGCGACGTTCGTCGAGATCCGGGCCGGGCTGCGGCCGGTCAGCGCGGACGACTCGCCGGTGCTGGGCCGGGTGCCGGGCTGGGACAACGCGTTCGTCTGCACCGGACACGGCGCCAACGGCCTGCTGCTCGGGCCCTACAGCGCCCATCTGGTCGCCGCGCTCGTGGCCGGCCACTCGCCGGCGATGGACATCTCCCCGTTCGCGGTGGAGCGCTTCGACCCCCGGGTCCACCAGTAGCCTCGCCCCCGTGTTCGCCGATCTCCTCGCGCACCCCGGCGTCACCGAACGCGTCGTGCTGCGCTCGGCGTTCGGGTTCATGGCGATCCACGGCGGCTCGCTGGAACGGGGGACGGCGGAGGTCGCGGCCCGGGCCGCGGACGCGGCCGGTGCCTCGCTGTATGCGGTCGAGCAGCCGGACGACTTCCGCTGGCACCTTCCCTCGCACCTCGTGGTCCCGGAGTGCTCCCCAGGCCTCGCGGAGTTCCTCCAGCACGTGGAGCAGGTCGCGTCGCTCCACGGGTACGGCCGCGACGGGTGCTGGACCACGTTGCTGCTCGGCGGCCGAGTCCGGTCGCTCGTCGCCCGGGTTGCGCCGGTCCTGCGCGGCGGGTTGGAGGGCTACACGGTCGTCGACGACCTGGACGCGATCCCGCTCGAGCTGCGCGGCCTGCATCCCGAGAACCCGGTGAACCGTACGCGCGGCGGGGGCGTCCAGATCGAGCTGCCGCCGCGGGTGCGCGGGCTCGGCCCTCGGGGCGAGCCGGAGGACGTCGACCGCCTCGTCGACGCGCTGGTCGCCGTCGCGCGCGCGGCAGCGTGAGCGAAGCGTGGGTGCCGCGCGCCCGTGGCCGGTCGACGAGCCGAGCGTTTTGCCGGAGGACGGGTTGTCGGCCCGATCCGCAGGACCGAGAGCGGGAGAGGTGAACGAGCCGACGCGGCGGTTCACGAGCGGGCGGCGGGTGTTCCTCGGCGACGCGTCGATGACGGGTCGGCTGCGCCTCGACGCCGTCGCGCAGTACCTCCAGGATCTGGCGACCAACGACGCCGAGGACGCCAACCTCGACCACGGCCGGGGGTGGATCCTGCGCCGGATGGAGCTCGACGTGCGTCGGCTGCCCGCGATCTACGAGGACGTCGAGCTCACGACGTGGTGCTCCGGCGTCGGTGGCCGCTGGGCCGAGCGGTCGACGTCGATCGCCGACACCCGGGAGCTCGATGGGGGCATCTGCGCGGTCGCCCGCGCGGTCTGGGTGTACGTGAACCTCGAGACCGGGACGCCGATGGCGCTGGCACCGTCGTTCTTCGCGGTGTACGGCGAAGGCGTGCGCGACCACAAGGTCAGCGCGCGCCTGCAGCACCCGTCACCGCCGGCCGACGCGCGTCATCGCCCGTGGCCGCTGCGCACCGCGGACTTCGACATCTTCGGCCACGTCAACAACGCGGTGTACTGGTCGGCAGTCGAGGACGAGCTCGCGTGGTGGCTCGACGGGCGCCGGATCGGCCGATGCGAGATCGAGTTCCGGGCCGGGATCGACCCGGGTGACCAACCCGAGCTCAAGATCGATCCCGGCGACGGCGAGGTGCTGTCACTCTGGTTCGTCGTCGACGACGAGGTGCGCGCCTCGGCGCAGGTCCGGCCCCAGGTCGTGACCCCCTAGGATCCGTCGCCATGTCGAAGCAGCTGAAGCTCGGGTTCATGATCGGGTACTGGGGCGCGACACCGCCCGTGAACGCGCCGGAGCTCCTCGCCGAGGCCGAGCGGCTCGGGTTCGACTCGGCGTGGACCGCGGAGGCCTACGGATCGGACGCGCTGACGCCGCTCGCGTGGTGGGGTTCGCGGACCACTCGGATCCAGCTCGGCACGTCGATCGCGCAGATCGCGGCCCGCACGCCGACGGCGATGGCGATGGCCGCGATCGCGATGGACCACCTCAGCGGCGGCCGCTTCATCCTCGGGCTCGGCGCGTCGGGCCCGCAGGTGGTCGAGGGGTGGTACGGCCAGCCGTACCCGAAGCCGCTCGGGCGCACGCGCGAGTACGTGGAGATCATTCGCAAGGTGCTCGCGCGCGACGAGCCGGTCAGCTATGCCGGTGAGCACTACACGCTCCCGTACCCCGGCGGCGCCGGACTCGGGAAGCCGGTGAAGTCCATCACCCACCCGCTGCGCAAGGACCTTCCGATCTACCTCGCCGCCGAGGGGCCGAAGAACGTCGCGCTGAGCGCCGAGATCGCGGACGGGTGGCTCGCGATCTACTTCTCGCCCCGGGTCGACGGCTTCTACCGCGACGCGCTGGCCGAGGGCTTCGCGCTGTCCGGGCGCGGTGCGGACCGCGGACGCCTTCGAGGTCGCGGCGACGGTGCCGGTGATCATCCACGACGACGTCGAGGAAGCGGCGGGGTTCCTGCGTCCCGTGCTCGCGCTCTACATCGGCGGCATGGGCGCACGCGAGGTCAACTTCCACGCAAACGTGTTCGGGCGCATGGGCTACGAGGCCGAGGCGCGTGAGATCCAGGACCTCTACCTCCAGGGGAAGAAGGACGAGGCGGCCGCGCTGGTGCCGATGTCGCTCATCGAGGAGACCGCGCTCATCGGGCCCAAGGAGAAGATCCGCGACGACCTCGAGGCCTGGCGCGAGTCGTGCGTCACGACGTTGCTCCTCTACGGCGACGCCCACACCCTCCAGACCATGGCCGAGCTCGTCCTCTAGCCCGATCTTCACTTCCTCCGTCTGTTGCGGATTCGTCGTAGAGCGACGGATACGCAACAGACAGGGCGAGGAGTGGCGGGTCAACGGCGGTCGAAGATGACCTCTTCGGCCTCGGTGAGGATCCAGGTCAGGTGCTCGACGTCGAGGAAGTTCTCCTCGTCGGCCCGGATCACATCGCGGCTCTCCGGGTCGGTGGCCATGGCGAAGAAGTCCCGGGTCGACGGGAACCACTCGCAGGTGACGCCCTCGAGGTCGACGTCGGTCCGGGCGAAGTCCGAGTCGAGCCGGTGGTTCTGCTCGTAGCGGATGAAGTGCTTGCGCACCGCGGGCGTGTCGCGGTTCAGCGGTCCGTGCACCTCCCACCAGTACGTGTGGAACGCGTCCCGGCCCATCCCCGGCTTGCGCCGCACCCCGCACACGAGCTTGGTGAGCGGGTCCGGGCGCTCGTCGGGTCCGGCGATCACGACCTCCTCCTCGTGGGTGAAGATCTCGAGCGTGCGGCCGACGTCGAGCAGGGATGCGGCGTCGGTCGCGACCTCGCCCCAGCGCGAGTCGCTGCGCATCTCCTGGACGCTCTCGACGCTCTCGAACCACTGGATGATCGCGCCGTCGTAGGGGGTGTCGGCGCGGTCATAGTCCCGCGGCTTGCGGTGGTTCTGCTCGTAGCGCAGCACGTGGTCTGCCACCGCGGGGTTCTGCGCGAACAGCTCGGCGTGAGGGCCGCGCCAGCGCGCGTGGAACTCGTCGACGGAGAGACTCGGGTTCCGACACACGAAGGCGATCCGCTTGATCATGCTGCTCCTCATCAGGTTGCCCACGGGCTGGCGCGCCTGACACCCTGCCAGATCCCGGGACGCTCTCGGGAGAGGGGGACCCATGCTGCTCGCGGACAAGGTCGCGGTCGTCACCGGCGTCGGGGCCGGTCTGGGCAAGGCCGCGGCCGTCGCGCTCGCCCGCGAGGGGGCGACGGTGGTGCTCGTCGCCCGCACCGAGAGCCGGCTCGAGGAAGTCGCCGCCGAGATCGCGGCCGCCGGCGGACGGTCGCTCGTGGTGCCGGGCAGCGTCGCGAGCCCCGAGGACTGCACTCGGGTGGCGGCGACGGCCGTCGACCAGCTCGGCGGGATCGACGTGGTCGTCAACAGCGCGTTCCGTGGTGACCGCTCCGAGCCGTTCGAGGCCGCGGACCTGCCGTTCTGGCGCAAGGTGTTCGAGGTCAACCTGTGGGGGCCGCTGCAGCTCGTGCAGGCCTGCGTCCCGGCGATGAAGGCTCGCCGCGGCGGGTCGGTGGTGAACATCGCCTCGATGAGCGCCCGCCTGATCCGGCCGAACGACGGCGGCTACTCGACGTCGAAGGGCGCGCTGCTCGCGGCGACGAAGTCGATGGCCATCGACCTCGCCCGGCACCGGATCCGGGTCAACGCGGTCGTCCCCGGATGGATCTGGGGCCCGAACGTGCAGACCTACGTCGACTGGCAAGTGAGCGAGCGCGGGATCACCCCCGACGACGTGATCGCCGAGATCACCGCCGGGATCCCGCTCGGCGAGATCCCGCCCCAGGAGGACATCGCCGAGGCGATCGTCTTCTTCGCCTCCGGCATGTCCCGCATGATCACCGGGCAATCCCTCGACGTGAACGGCGGGGAGTTCTTCGCATGACCGAGACGACGGGTTCCTTCGCGGGGAGGGTCGCGCTCGTCACCGGCGGCGCCTCGGGGTTGGGTCGTGCCACCGCGGTCGCGTTCGCCCACGACGGCGCGAAGGTCCTCGTCGCCGACATCGACGACCGCGGCGGGCAGGAGACCGTCGATCTGGTCGGTGCCGCGGGCGGTGAAGCCCTGTTCGTGGCGACCGACGTGACGAATCCCGCGGCGGTCAGTGCGATGGTCGCCGCCACGGTCGCCGCGTTCGGACAGCTCGACTACGCGGTGAACAACGCCGGGACCACCGGGAAGGGTGGGCTGACCGCCGACTACGACCCCGAGGACTGGCGCCGGACCATCACGCTCAACCTCGACAGCGTCTTCCACTGCCTCCAGGCGGAGATCCCCGTGATGCTGAACCAGGGGGCCGGCGCGATCGTCAACGTCGCGTCCGGCGCCGGGCTGGTCGGGTTCGCCGGACTGCCCGCGTACGTGGCGAGCAAGCACGGCGTCGTCGGGCTCACGCGGGCGAGCGCGCTCGAGTACGCCGCGCAGGGGATCCGGATCAACTGCATCTGTCCCGGGAGCACCCGCACGCCGATGCTCGAGGGGTTCATGGGTGGCGACGAGAGGGTCGAGAAGATGATGCGCAACGCGGTGCCGATGCGCCGGCTCGGCCGGCCCGAGGAGATCGCGGCCGGGATCGTCTGGCTCTGCTCGGATGCTGCCAGCTTCGTCGTCGGCCACGCCCTCGCGGTCGACGGCGGCTCCGTCATCCAGTAGCCGCTCCGGGAACCGTCATGTGGTGGGGTCGCCGATCCCGGCCCAGAGGGCGCGCTCGTCACCCCCGGGGTCGTCGAGGACCTCGGTCGTGACGTCGAAGCGCTTGGTCGCGCGGCGGTCGAGGTCGTACGCGGGCCAGCCGGGGTCGCCGGTGCGGGCGAACGCGATCCAGGCCGCGTGCATCGCGTCCGCGATGGCCTGGCGCTCCGGGCCGTCCCCGGTGAGCATGGCAAGGCCCGGCGCGTCGATCGCGTCGAACACGAACGGCAGCTCGAGTGCATGGCAGCTCTTGAGCCTGCCGTCCATGACCGGCGTGGCCCAGGTGAAGAGGTACATGTACGTCGACCGGCCCTGCCGGGCCTGGGCCTCAGCGAGCCGGATGGCCGGGATGCGGAAGACGCGGTCGGTCGAGATCGCGGTGAGCAGGTCGCCCGGGTTCCCGCCGGGCCGGCTCGCCGAGTAGACGGCGAAGACGTCGGCGGCGCGGTCGCCGAAGACCTTCTGCAGCTGGCGGTCGAGCACCGTGTCGTCGATCGAGCCGACGCCGAGCTCGAGCGCGAGGAACAGCGTCATCTCGTCGGCGGTGGTACCCACCATGGTCGTGACGCCACCGGTCGTGCCCGAAGCGATGGTCGCCAGCGGGAGCGCGGGGAGCACGGCGTCATCGACGACAGGTTGGAAGGTCAGGTCGGTACGCGCACCACGCTGCACCAGCTCGCCCTGCGCGCCGAGCAGCGCCTCCGCCGGTGCCGTCTCGAGCTCGTCAGCGGACGTGATCCCCGCCAGCTCGAGCACCGTGCGCGCGGTCGCAGTCGCCGCGCTCGCCGGCACCGCGAACGAGGACGAGCCGGACTGCACGATCGCGCGGTGGTAGAGCCCTTCGGCTCGGGGCATGCCGAGCAGAGTGCCGACGCTCATCCCGCCCGCGGACTCGCCGAAGATCGTGACGTGGTCGGGGTCGCCGCCGAACGCGGCGACGTTGTCGCGCACCCATTCGAGCGCCGCGACCTGGTCGAGGATCCCGGCGTTGCCCGAGCCGGCGAAATCGGATCCGAAGAGCTCCTCGAGGTGCAGGAAGCCGAACGCACCCAGCCGGTAGTTGACGGTCACCACGACGACATCGCCGTGACGGGCGAGCTTCTTGCCGTCGTAGACCGGGCTGGATCCGGCACCGTTCACGAAGGCGCCGCCGTGGATCCAGAACATGACGGGCCGGCGGGCGTCGTCGACCGCGGGGGTCGTGACGTTCAGGGTGAGGCACCCGGCCTCGTCCCAGCGCGGCGGTGGCGCGCCCAGCATCTTCTCGAGCGGTGAGGGGAGCTGGGGCGCCCACGGGCCCGCGTGCGTCGTGTCCAGCACGCCGTCCCAGGGTTCGACGGGCGCCGGCGGCCGGAACCGGAGCCTGCCGACGGGCGGGGCGGCGAACGGGATGCCGCGGAACACCTGGACCGCGTCGCGCGTCCGTCCGCGCACGGTCCCGGCGGTCGTCTCGACGACGGCGTCGTTCATGAGCGTGCTCATGCTTCGACCTTCCGGTGCGCGAGGCGTGCGGCACCGACGATGCCGGCCTGGTTGAGCATCTGCGCGGGAATGATGTCGGCGCGGCTGTTCAGGAGCGGGACGAACCGTTCGGTCTTCTTGCTCACCCCGCCACCGAGGATGATGAGGTCGGGGCACAGGAGCGCCTCGAGGTGGGCCACCACCTCGTTGAGTCGCTTCGCCCACTTCCCCCAGCTGAGGCCCTTGTCCTCGCGGACCTTCTCGGACGCCCGGAGCTCCGCGGCCTTCCCCCGGATGTCGAGATGGCCGAACTCCGTGTTCGGGACGAGCTTCCCATCGACGAAGAGCGCGCTCCCGATGCCGGTGCCGAGCGTGAGCACCAGGACCGTGCCCTTGCGGCCCTTGCCGGCACCGAGCTCGATCTCGGCGACCCCCGCCGCGTCAGCGTCGTTGACGACGGTGACGGGGCGGTTGACGACGCTCTCGAAGAGGGCTTCCGCATCCGTGCCGATCCACAACGGGTCGACGTTCGCGGCGGTGAGGGCGACGCCGCGCTGGACGACCGCGGGGAACGTGCACCCGATCGGCCCGACCGTGTCGAAGTGGGCGACGATCTCGCCGACCACGCGGGCGACGTCGTTCGGCGATCCGCCGGGTGGCGTCGGGATGCGGAGCCGGTCGGCCGTGAACTCACCCGTCTCCACGTCGACCGGTGCGCCCTTGATGCCCGTGCCGCCGATGTCGATGCCGAGAATCGTCGTCATGGGGAAGCAGTCTGCCCTGCCCGCCGGGGGGAGCGGTGCCGGCCCGGTACGGAGGACGGGTCAGCCGAGATCGCGGGCGTCGGCCCGGTAGCGGTCGGGCTCGATGTAGATGAGCTGTGCGGTCGGCACCGCCGCCCGGATCCGGACCTCGATCGTGTCGATCGCGTCGGCGAGCGCGGCCGTGTCGCTGGCATCGATGTCGACCTTGGCCGCGACGAGCAGCTCATCGGGACCGAGTTGCAGCGTACGGAGGTGGATGAGGTGGCGGACCTCCGGACCCGACTGGATCGCGGCCGCGATCGCGGCATCGACCTTGCGTCCAGCGGACTCGCCGATCAGCAGGCTCTTCATCTCGATCGCGAGGACGATCGCGATTGCGCCGAGCAGCAGGCCGATGGCGATGCTGCCGATGGCGTCGTACCGGGTCTCGCCGGTGATGGTCGCGAGACCGAGCCCGATGAACGCGAACACGAGGCCGCACAGCGCACCGACGTCCTCGAGCAACACGACCGGGAGCTCCGGTGTCTTGGTGCGCCGGATGAACTGCCACCACGACAGGCTCCCGCGATGCGGCGCGGACTCGCGGCGCGCGGTCCGCAGGGACAGGCTCTCGAGCACGACGGCGACCGCGAGCACGACGAACGCGACCGCAGGGGACTCGAGCTCGTGCGGGTGGATGAGCTTCTGGATCCCCTCGTAGAGCGAGAAGAGCGCACCGAGCGAGAACAGCACCAGCGCGACGACGAACGCCCAGAAGTAGCGCTCGGCACCGTGCCCGAACTGATGCTGCTCGTCGGCCGGTCGCTTCGCGCGCGCACCGCCGAGGAAGAGGAGGCCCTGGTTCCCCGTGTCCGCGAACGAGTGGATCGCTTCGGCCATCATCGAGGTCGAGCCGGTGATCGCGAAGGCGATGACCTTCGCGATCGCGATCCCGACGTTGGCGAGGAACGCGGCGACGATGGCCCGCCGAGTGCTGTGCTCGCCGACTCCGGGCTCCACTCAGTGCACCGGACGGAGCACTAGGGCAGCGCGTCCCAGACCATGGACAACGACGTCGCGTCCGACGCGTCCGCAGAGACCGCGTCGAGGATCTCGACCGGGCTGTGCTTGTTGATGTGACCGACGAGTGCGTTGTAGACGCTGTACCCGACCAGCTCACGCAGGCGGGGCTCGAAGTGGGCCGCGACCTCACGCGGGATGCCCAGCTGCTGGTTCTCCTGCTGGCGGATGTATCCGGCGCAGTAGTTCATCGCGATCCCGACCCGCGGCGTGTCCGTCGTGTTGGCCCCGCCGCCGTGCCACAGGCTGCCGTGCCAGATCAACACGCTGCCGCGGGGCATCTCGGCCGCGATCGAGTCGTAGGGCCGGCCGTAGTCGGGGGAGTGGTCGGCCCGGTGCGAGCCGGGGACCAGCCGCGTCGCACCGTTGGCCGCGGTGAAGTCGGTGAGCGCCCACATCGAGTTGCAGACGGTCGGGGCGTGCGGCTTCGGGATCGGCAGGAGCTGGTCGTCGGCGTGGATCGGCTGCGCGACCTCGCCGGGCAGGATCGTGATCGAGCTGAGCGACGAGATGAGGCACCCCGCGTCGAGCACCGTCTCGACGAGCGGGAGCACGTTCGGGTTGACCGGCACCTGCTCCCAGACCCGGCCGAGCGCGAGGAGGTTGTAGACCCGCAGCGTCCGCGCGCCTTCGAACGAATTGCCCGCCGGCTCCACCTCGAAGAACGTCTCCAGGTCGAGCCGCGCGGCCGAGAGCTCGTCGACCAGCCCGGGCTCGATCGCGTCCTCGACGATCGTGTAGCCGTCCTCGTCGAGGCGCTTCGTGTGGTCCGCGAACGCCGTGGGGTCGAGCACCTCACCACGGTAGCGCCGCGCGACCCCTACGCTCGGCTGGTCGGGTCGCTCCGGCCTCGGCGCCAACGTGCTCGCGACCGGGTGCGGCCTACGCTCGGCTGGTCGGGTCGCTCCGGCCTCGGCGCCGACGTGCTCGCGACCGGGTGCGGCCTACGCTCGGCTGGTCGGGTCGCTCCGGCCTCGGCGCCGACGTGCTCGCGACCGGGTGCGGCCTACGCTCGGCTGGTCGGGTCGCTCCGGCCTCGGCGCCGACGTGCTCGCGACCGGGTGCGGCCTACGCTCGGCTGCATGGCTCTCTACGCGCTCGGTGACCAGGTGCCCTCGATCGACCCGACCGCGTACGTCCATCCGGACGCGACCGTCATCGGCAGCGTCACCATCGGCCCCGAATCCACGGTCTGGCCGCAGGCCGTGCTCCGGGGCGACTACGGGACGATCACGATCGGCGCCCGGACGTCGATCCAGGACGGCACGGTGCTCCACACCACGCCGATGCACCCGACCGTGATCGGCGACGACTGCGTGATCGGCCACCTCGCGCATCTCGAGTGCTGCACGGTCGAGGACCGCGCGCTCGTCGGATCGGGCTCGGTCGTGCTGCACCGGGCGATCGTGCGCAGCGAGGCGCTGGTCGGTGCGAACGCCCTCGTGCCGAACGACATGGAGGTCCCGAGCCGGGCGATGGCGCTCGGGGTCCCGGCGAAGCTGCGGCCCGACGCCGTGGACCACGAGGTGATGATCGCGCTCGGCGCCGCGAACTACGTGCACAACGGCGCCCGGTACCGCGAGGAGCTCCGCCGCATCGACTGAGCCGGCAGGGTGCCGGTCCTCGAATGCCCTTCCGGACGGAGCACTAGCCTCGCTCCCGGTCCCAGCCTGGAGGAGCCGTCATGCCCGAGCCCGTCATCGTCGCCACCGCCCGCACGCCCATCGGCCGTGCGTTCAAGGGATCGCTCGTGAACGAGCGCGCCGACGACATGGCTGCGTTCATCGTGGACGCCGTCCTGAACCAGCTGCCCGAGCTCGATCGGAACACGGTCGACGACCTCATGCTCGGCTGCGGCCTGCCCGGCGGCGAGCAGGGCTTCAACATGGGCCGCGTGGTCGCGGTGCTCGCCGGCATGCGCAACGTTCCCGGCTGCACGGTCACCCGGTACTGCTCGAGCTCGCTGCAGACGCTGCGGATGGCGTCGCACGCGATCACCGCGGGCGAGGGCGACGTGTTCATCGCCGCGGGGGTCGAAGCCGTCAGCCGGTTCATCGTCGGCGGCAGCTCGGACCACACACCGAACACCCAGAACCCCAAGTTCGCCGCCGCGCACGAGCGGTCGGTGGCGCGCGCCGCGGGCGACCAGGGCCCGTGGACCCCGGCCGAAGGGCTGCCCGACGTCTACATCGACATGGGCGAGACCGCCGAGAACGTCGCCGAGGTCGAGAACGTGTCCCGCGAGGAGATGGACGAGTACGCGTTGCTGTCGCAGCAGCGTGCCGGCGCGGCGATCGAACGCGGGTTCTACGAGCGTGAGATCACGCCGTACACGACGTCCGACGGCACCGTCGTCACGAAGGACGATGGGCCGCGACCCGACACGACGCTCGAGAAGCTCGCGTCGTTGAAGCCCGCCTTCCGGCCCAACGGCCGGGTCACCGCCGGGAACGCGTGCCCGCTCAACGACGGGGCCGCGGCGGTCGTCGTGATGAGCGACACGAAGGCGGCCGAGCTCGGGATCACACCGCGGGCCCGCATCATCGCGAGCGGGGTGACCGGCCTGGACCCGGAGATCATGGGACTCGGCCCGATCGAGGCCAGCCGCCGGGCGCTCGCCCGGGCCGGGATGACGATCGACGACATCGACCTCGTCGAGATCAACGAGGCGTTCGCGGCGCAGATCATCCCGTCCGCCCGCGAGCTGAAGATCGACGAGGACAAGCTGAACGTCAACGGTGGCGCGATCGCCCTCGGCCACCCGTTCGGCATGACCGGCGCCCGCATCATGACGACCCTGCTCAACGGCCTCGAGGACGCGGACAGGACCGTGGGTCTCGAGACCATGTGCGTCGGTGGCGGCCAGGGCATGGCCATGATCGTCGAGAGGGTCTAGTTCGACCCCGAATCAGTTCGGCGTCGCGTACCCCCCTCCTGGGTGGGTACCCGACGCCAAAGCGGGGTGCTCGGGAGATCAGGCGGGGCGGACGGACCAGATGTCGCGCTCGCGGACACGTACGAGGGCGCCGTCGGCGGTGCGCAGCGTCGCGGCGGCGTGGGCCCGCGACACCAGCACCCCGGTCGCGACCTCGTCCACGCCGAACCGGACGGTCAGCGCCTTGTCCCGACCGAGCCGCAGGCGCTCGTCCCAGTCGTAGGACCAGCGACCGTCGGCGCCGAGCCGCGCGGGCTTTCCGACGCGAACGTTGTGCTCCTCGTACCCGGCCGCGAGGCGCTCGGCGCGTCCGGCCCCCCCGAACTCCGTCGTCGCGTCGAGCAGGAGCCGCGTGAAGGTGCGGCCGTGCACCGGCAGGTCGTGCGCGGTCCGCAACGCCCAGTGCGCGAGCTCGTGCAGCACGACACCGGTCGTGCGGTAGCGGCGGGGGAGGGTGATGGTCGGCCGGCCCGGGTCCTCGCGGTAGAAGGCCTGGCGCGCGCCCTGACCGGGGCGCAGCCGGGGCACGTCGGCCAGGCCGTGCTCCGGGAACCGAGCCGCCCACCAGAGCGAGCCGACCACCTCGTCGACGAACCCCGCGCACTGGTCGAGGTGGGGCAACCGGCCGCCGCCGACCGGGGTCTCGGCGCGGTAGACGCGGCTGCGCTGCGAGTCGCGAGGGGGGCGGGCGTCGCTCACCCACCTTGAGTAGCACGTACTCTCCGCGGGTGGAGCACGGGGGACGCCGTCGGCCGTCGGCCGATCGCGGTTCGGTGCTCGGCCGGCGGGGAGCTTCGCAGGGACGCCGTCGGCCGTCGGCCGATCGCGGTTCGGTGCTCGGCCGGCGGGGAGCTTCGCAGGGACGCCGTCGGCCGTCGGCCGATCGCGGTTCGGTGCTCGGCCGGCGGGGAGCTTCGCAGGGACGCCGTCGGCCGTCGGCCGATCGCGGTTCGGTGCTCGGCCGGCGGGGAGCTTCGCAGGGACGCCGTCGGCCGTCGGCCGTCAGCCGATCGGGGACCTGCCCGCGGTTCCGGGCCGCCGCGCTGCTCGTCGTCCTCGGGCTCGCGGTGCTCGCGACGGCCTGCGGGACGACCGAGGGCCCGGTGGCCCACGACGCGCTCGCGTTCCACCCCGAGCGCGAAGTGCCTCCGATCGAACGGCTCGGGCGCTGGGACGGGACGACGTTCGTCCCGGTCGCACCGGGCTCGGTGCAGTCGGGCGATCTCTACGTGTTGGTCCACGGCTGGGCTGCGGGGTACCTCGCTGCGGTCCGGCGGTACCAGGGCCCGGGGCCGCTGCTCGCATGGTCGCCCCAGGCGGTGAACGCCGCGGGCCAGCCGATGTTCGAGAACTTCCTCCCGCTCGCCGCCGCCATCACCCGCCAGGACCCCGAGGCGACGGTCCTCGGGTTCTCGTGGCTGGACGACTCCGCGACCGCGCTCTCGCCGTTCGACGCTCGGGAGTCCGAGGCGCGCACCGACCTGAACGGGCAGCGGCTCGCGGCCGCGCTGGGCCAGGTGATCGCGCCGGCGTTCCTCGCGAACGGCGGCCGCATCCACCTCGTCGGGCACAGCCACGGCGCCAAGGTCGCGACCGTCGCGGCGATCGCGCTCGACCGCCCACCGGCCCAGCTCACGTTGCTCGACTCGCCCGAGAACCTGCTCGCCCGGCTCCCGGGCGCGGCCAACCACCTCGAGGGTTACCTCCCGCTCCTGGCCATCGGCGCCGCGCCGGGCCAGACGTTCGTCGACAACTACTTCTCGATCACCGGCGAGCGCTACGACACGTTTCCGTCGCTCCAGTCCGTCGTCGACGTCCAGCTCGATCCCGCGCAGTTCGGCGAGTTGAGCGTCGACGACCTCATCGCCCGCCACAGCTACCCGGTGGCCTGGTACGCGGACTCAGCCGACGATCGGGCCGCCGACGTCGGCTTCTCGTGGTCTCCGCTGGTGGGCACCCCGCCGGACTGCCTCGTGTGCTTCTTCCGCCAGGACTGGGTGCTGCCCGACGGCAAGGTCGATCCGGCACGCGAGCTGGACCTGACCCGGGTCCCGGTGACCACCGCCCGGGCCGAGGAGCACGAGGCGCTCGAGGTCGAGCCGCGGCGCGGACCGGTGACGTCGGTCCGGCCCGACGGCGTGGTGCTCACCGCGCCCGGCCAACGGCTCTGGCAGGTGGGGTTCGACCGGGATCCCGGTGACCTCGCGATCGAGTTCGACGACCGGTTCACCTCACCCCGCCCCGGCTCCCAGCTCTGCGTCTGGTTGGACGACCGGCAGGTCTTCGCGACCGCGGCCGACTGGTCGGGCGCGACCGGTCACCACGCGGTGATCGACGTCAGCTCCCTCTCGAGCGGACGCCACACCCTGACCGCCGTCCTGACGGCGCCGGCGCGCCGACCCGGCGCACGTGCGGTCCTCGGCAGCTTCGTGATGCGGAGCCGGCGGCTCGCCGCTCGCCCCGATCCCTCCCTCTCGACCGGCGCCAAGCTCGCCTTGCTCGGCCTCGCGCTCTTCCTGGTGGTCGGCCTGCTGGCCTGGTGGCTGCGACGCGCGGAGCGCAGGTCAGTCGTGCGCGACGATCCCGCGCCCGATCACTGAGGTCGTCACCATCCCGGGGGCCTGGACGTGCTCGCGCTCGGCCCGGCTCGCCATGATCCCGTGCTCGGCCCGCAGGTGTGCCATCCCGTCGTGGTTGCCGGTGTAGGACGGCGGCTGGTGGAGCATCCAGAGGATGCCCTCCGCAGCCACCTCCGGCGGCTCCCAGTCCGAGTGGTCGAAGTCCGGCAGCGCGGCGAGGAAGCCCTCCGACGCCACCGGGATGTCGATACGGAACGTGTTCGCGGGGATCCCGTGTGGACGGAGGTGCTCGGCCACCGACGCGGTGAAGCGCTCGAGCGCCGCCTTGGCCATGCCGTACGCCATCTGGCCCGGATAGGCGTTGAGCGCCGCGGCGGAGGAGACGTTGACGATCGCACCGACGCCGCGCTCGATCATCCCGGGGACGACGGCCTCGGTCGCGATCACCGGGGCCCGCAGGTCGACCGCGAAGATCAGGTCGAAGCGCTTCATCGGCAGCTCGAGATCGCCCGGGAACGTGATCGCGGCGTTGTTGACGAGGATGTCGACCGGGCCGAGCTGCTCGACGGTGGTCGCCACCATCGCGGCGACGTCGTCGTCGTCGGCCAGGTTGGTCGGCACCGCGATCGCCCGGCCACCGGCCGCCCCGATCTGGCGGACGGTCGCGTCCAGCGTCCCCGGGATGGGGAGCGGCGAGGCGTCCGTGGCCCGCGCGGCGCACGCGACGAGCGCGCCCTCGGACGCGAGGGCGATGGCGGTGGCCGCGCCGACCCCGCGGCTGGCGCCGGTGACGATGGCGACTCGGTCCTGGAGGTTCACGGCGCGCAGGCTATGCGAGCGCGCCAGGCCCTGGTGCCGGCGTCACAGCCCCTGGCGTTGGGGCGACTCGGCCCTGCTGTCCGGACGGACGGTCCACGATCCGGCGTTCGTGAGCCCCCCGGGCGGGGGGAACACCCGGTCGGGGTTGGACACGAATGCGCTGCCGGCCCTCGACCTCGACCCGGACCTGGTCCACTGCGCGAACCTGGGGGTCAGCGTCCGCCCACCCCGAGACCGCTCCCGGAGGTTCCCCGCCGTGCCATCCACGATCTGGACCGGATCCATCAGCTTCGGGCTCGTCACGGTCCCCGTGAAGCTCACGCCGGCGACCAAGAGCCGTGACGTCTCGTTCAACCAGCTCGAGGAGGACACCGGTGCGCGCATCCGGCTGCGCCGGGTCTCCGAGCAGACCGGCGAAGAGGTCCCGACCAACAAGATCGTGAAGGGGTACGAGGTCGAGAAGGGCCGGTACGTCGTGGTCGAGAAGCAGGAGCTCGACGCGCTCGCCCCGAAGGCGAGCCACACGATCGACATCGAGGACTTCGTCGACCTCGACGAGATCGACCCGATCTACTTCGACTCGCCGTACTACGTGCTGCCCGACGACAAGGCCCAGAAGCCGTACAAGCTTCTCGTCGACGCGATGACCGAGCTGCAGAAGGTCGCGGTCGGCCGGGTGGTCATCCGGGCCAAGGAGCGCCTGGTTGCCATCCGGCCGCTCGACGGGATGCTCTGCGTCGAGACGATGCGGTACGCCGACGAGGTGGTCGCGCGCGACAAGCTCGAGGGGTTGCCCGGCGACGACGTCGAGGTCAACGAGCGGGAGCTCGCGATGGCGACGCAGCTGGTGGAGACCCTCTCGGGCGACTTCGAGCCCGAGAAGTACCACGACGAGTACCGCGAGCAGGTGCTCGAGCTCATCGACCAGAAGGCCGCGGGCCAGGAGATCGTCGCCCGGCCCGAGCCCGAGGCGCCCGCGAAGGTCCTCGACCTGATGGCCGCGCTCGAGGCGAGCTTGAAGCGTGCGGGGACCGAGGACGAGGACGAGGACGCGGGGCCGAGTCGCTCGGCCGCCGAGGCCCGCCCCCGCAAGGCCGCGTCCAAGACCGCGAAGAAGGCCAAGCCGGCCGCGACCAAGAAGGCCCCGCCCAAGAAGCGGACCGCGTAGGAGCTCCTCAGACCCCGAGCGCGGGGTCGAACGCGGCCAGGCGGCGGACGAAGCGCTGGGGCTCGACGAGGTGCGGGTAGTGGCCGGTCTCGGGCCAGATCTCCATGACCGCCTCCGGCACGATCGCGCTGAGCCAGTCCGGGTAGCCGTCGCCGGGATCGGAGCCGTGCAAGGACAGGTAGGGCACGGCGATGCCTGCTGCGAGCTCGCCGGCGAGCAGGTCGAGATCCTCCGCCGGCGTGTCCAGCACCGTGCCCCAGACCCCGAGCACGACCTCGGGCTCCGGCCTCGAGAGCGCGTCGAGCCGGGCCCGCTCCGCCGCCGGCAGTGGACCGTCGAGCACCTCGAAGATGATGCCGACCGCGGTGTCGAACTCCTCGCGCGTGCCCCGGAGCATCGGGACGAGCGGCTCGAGCGCGTCCTTGAACCCGCCGAGCGCCAGCGGCTGGTCCACGTTCACGATCGCCCGAGACGGGAAACCGGCGCCGCCGTACGCGCTGACCACGACGCCGCCGAGGGAGTGGCCGACGACGAGTGGCGCGTCGACCCCCGCGTCGCGCACGACGGCGTGGACGTCGGTCGCCATCGTCACCGGGTCGTACGGCGCCTGCCGTTCGGACGCGCCATGGCCACGGAGGTCGAGCGCGATCACCTGCCACCGGTCGGCCAGCGCCGGCAGGATCGGATCCCAGGCGTGCCGGTTCTCGGTGATCCCGTGGACGAGCACGAGCGGCGGCCCGCTTCCGATGTCGTCGTACTCGATGCGCGCCCCGTCGTCGGTCTGCACTGCGGTCATGGCGCGCAGCGTAGGGGGAAGCGCGACCATGGAGCGGTGGAGCTCGAGACGCGCACCGCCGAGACCTACCTCGGCCTCGCGGTGAGCCAGATGCACGCGGTCGCCGACCGCCTCGGTGACGACGGGGTCAACCGGGCGCCCTTCGGACCGGGGACCAACAGCGTCGCCGCGCTCGTCACCCACTGCTGCGGGCTCAGCGAGTTCTGGCTCGGCCACGTCGGTCTGGGTCGCCCGACCACCCGCATCCGGGACGACGAGTTCACCGCGACCGCGACCGTCCCCGAGCTGCACGCGATGCTCGAGGCGATGCGGGTGCAGCTCGTGGCCGACGTGCGCGCGCTCGACACGGGGGAGGCGAGCCCGGTGCACGCATCGCTGCGCCAGACCCTGGAGGACGCCGACGACGCCGACGCCGCGCTCGTGCTGCACGTGCTCGAGGAGCTCTACCAGCACCTCGGCCACATGGACGTCACCGCCGACGCACTCGCCCCGACTCGGTAATGGTGCGTCCGCCGGGCTCGCTACGCGGCGACGGGCTCCAGGCGCGCATCGGCGGTGTGCTCGTCGTGCAGCCAGCCGCAGGTGGCGCAGATGGCCGGCTCCTCGGGGTCCGGTGCGAACGCGCCGCAGCAGTCGGCCAGCACGAACGGGGCGTCGAAGTCGCCGGGAACGTCGCCCGGAAGGTCGTGGCGTGCGTCGGTCATGGTCGCCTCCCCGTAGATCACACGAGTGTAGTTCCACCGGTGTCGTTCACCGGTGCTCCCAGCGTGCACCCGAGGTGGGACAGCTACGACCTCGCCGACGATCCAGGACCTGGGAGGGAGGCTCGGCGTACGGGTCAGTCGTCGTGGTGCGTGTAGTCGATCGGCGCCGCGCCCTTCACCCCGACCGCGAAGCAGAAGCAGTGGATGGGCGCGTGGTCGCTGATCGGCTTGAGGCTGTGCACCGTGTCCGGCGGGATGTACACGAGGTCGCCCTGGGCGATCTCGCGCTCCTCGTCGGCGATCGTCATCGTGCCCCGCCCCGACGTCACGTAATAGAACTCGTGGGTCGGGTGGGTGTGGGGATACACGTACGAGCCGCCCGGCACCTCGAACTCGTTCGCGAGCTCGAGGTACCCGCCGTCGGTGATGTCCTTCATCTCACGCGGGTTGATGAGCCACCAGACCGGCACGGTGCCGTTGTGCTCGACGACTGGGGCCCGGTCTTCGATCTTCCGTACGTCCATGGCCCGTGAGTCTATGGTTCAGGCGTCCTGCTGCCGGGTCGACGAGACTCCTCGCATGCCCGAGCCCGTCGCGGATGACGCCCCGGTCGAGATCCGGTTCCTCCGCCCGGATGAGGCGGCGCAGCTGACCGCGGCCATCGAGCGCTCGTACGGACGCTCGTACGACGGCACGTGGGCCTACGACGTCGACGAGATCCGGCGCCGGCTCGAGTGCGGGTCGATGCGCTCGATCGTCGGGATCGACCCGGCCGGCGATGTCGTGGGCCACCTCGCGCTCGATCGCGCCGACCCGGCGTCGCCCGCGGGTCACGCAGGCCAGGCCGTCGTCGACCCCCGCTACCGCGGCCACCACCTGTTCACCACGCTCAAGCGGGACCTGGCGTCGTGGTGCGCGGCCGAGGGCCTGCTCGGGATGTACAGCGAGGCGACCGCCGCGCATCCCTACAGCCAGGCGGCGAACCTCGAGCTCGGGGGCCACGAGACCGGGTTCCTGCTCGGCTACATCCCGTCACGCGTGTCGTACACCGCGATCAAGGAGGACACTCGAGGCCGGCGGCAGTCGGTCGCGCTCTTCTGGCTGGCCACGAACCCGGCTCCGAACCGGGTCGTGCACCCGCCGCACTGGCACCGCGAGATCGTCGCCGCGGTCTACGGGCACAACGCACTGGAGCGGGAGCTGGTGCCGCTCGTGGCGGTGCCGGAGCTCGACGGGCCGACGCAGCTGACCGTCACCGAGCACGACGACCACAACGAGGCCACGGTTGCGGTCGACCGGGTCGGGAAGGACGTCGTCGACGTGCTGGCGCGGGCGCTCGACGCCGAAGCCGAGGCCGGCCGCGATCTCGTCCACGTCGACCTGTCGCTCCACGATCCGGGCACTGCTGCGCTCCCACCCGCGGTCCACGAGGACCTCGACGTCTTCTTCGGGGGCATCGTCCCCGAGCTCCGGGGCGGCGACGTGCTGCGCCTCCAGTGGCTCAACGGCGTGGATGCCGACCCGTCCGACGTCGCCGTCGCGTCGGACTTCGGCGCGGAGCTGTTGGCGTACGTCTTCAACCACGACCGGACCATGCCGTCAGCCTGACGACCCGCGAAGCTCGATCGCGACCGGCAGCGCAGAGCGAGCCCACGAGACGAGGTCGTCCGACGCGTTCGCATACTTGTCGCGCAGCAGCGGTCGCACGCGTGCGTCCTCCTCGGTGCCGGCGGTGACGACCCGCGCGGTGGCGTCCCACTCGGCGTCGCCGATCCGCAGGTGCACCGACTGATTGGCGAGGAGGTTGCGCACCCAGTCGGAGCGCTCGCGACCGCCTCCCATCAGGTAGACGATGCCGCGGTCGACCGCGAACCAGATCTCGATCGTGTGCGCGTGCCCGGTCCGTCGCCCGACGGTCGTCAGGTAGCAGAAGTCCTCGTTCGCGTGCGCGGCCGGGTCGCGCGAGTCGTCGCTCACGCGTCGGATCATCGCATCCTCGCCGGTAGCCTCGCCGCGGATGGGACCGCTCGGATACGCCGCCGCGCTGCTTCTCGGGCTGCTGGCGCTGGCGACCGCCGGCCCGTCGGCGGCCCTGGCGTCGCACGAGCAGCTGGAGGGCGCCTACGACCAGGGCATCGCGCGGATCCCGGGCGGCTGGGTGGTGTCCGGCACCGACGTGCTCGCCCGGCTCGACGAGCACCTCGAGACCGTCCGTCGGCTGGACGCCGCGATCCCGCCGGTCTGGGTGCGGCGGGGGTTCGACCACGTCGGCGACGTCGACGTGTCCGGCACGACCGTGTACGTCCCGTTCGAGCAGCCGGACTACGACCGGGGTACGCAGGCCATGGCCCGCTACGACCTGCGCAGGCTCTCGTTCCGCGACGCGAGGACGGTGCACCAGCACGAGAACTCGTTCGTCGCCGTCGACGCCGCGAGCGGCATCGCCTACTCGATGGACCGGTTCGGCGGCCGTGCGCTGCTGCGCTACGACATCCGGGCGGGATGGCGCCGGTTGAAGCCCCTGCTGCTGGATCGGACACTCGAGAAGGTCCAGGGCGCGTCGGTCGCGCGCGGCGCGGTCTGGCTCATGACCGACGACGCGCAGCACGGCGTGTACCACGTGGACATCGGCTCCGGGGCCGTGACCCAGGTCGCCTCGGCGCCGCCGGCCGACGGCGAAGGGGAGGGCATCGATGCCGCAGAGACGACCGCGGGCACGCTGCACGTGACCGTCACCGACGCCGACCATGTCGCGGTGACGCTCGACCATTTCACGACCAGCGAAGACCCGTCCCCACGTCCGAGCGCCGCGGCGGCCACGACCGACACGAGTTGGCCGCCCGCGCTGATCTACTTCGGGATCGCGCTCGTCGTGGTCGCGCTGGCCGCCGTGGGGACCATGTTCCGGCGGGCGCGCACGACCCTGCATCCCAAGCCCCGGCCGCCGACGTCGGACTGAGATGGAGTCGACGTCGGACTGAGATGGAGTCGACGTCGGACTGAGATGGAGTCGACGTCGGACTGAGATGGAGTCGACGTCGGACCGAGCCGGCGTCGGGCGCAGACCCCCGGGCTACGCTCCGGCGATGCGGGGCGCGGCGGACCTCATCACCTGGGGGTGGGAGCAGCTCGCGCGCCAGGGGACGATCGGACCGGGGAGCCGTCGGGCCCGACGCTTCGGGGGCTTCGGAACCGGGAGCGCGCTCTGCTTCCCGCTCACCGCGCTGTACGGCGAGCGGTACATCCGGCTCGGCGACGATGTCATCGTCGGGCCGTACGGAACCCTGTCCGCGGGCGTGATGCCCGGCCACGTGCCCGACAACGACCCGGTGATCACGATCGGCGACCGGACGTTGATCGGGAAGGGGAGCGGCATCGTCGGGCACAGCTCGATCCGGATCGGCAGCGACGTGTGGACCGGTCACCACGTCTACGTCACGGACGCGAACCACGGCTACGAGGACGTCTCGCTGCCGCCCGGACTCCAGTTCTCGGCGCCCCGGCCGGTCGTCATCGCCGACGGTGCATGGCTCGGCCACGGCACGGTCGTCCTGCCCGGCGCCACGATCGGACGCCACACCGTCATCGGCGCCGGCTCGGTCGTCGCCGGTGAGATCCCCGACTTCTGCGTCGCAGTCGGCAATCCCGCGGACGTGATCCGCCGCTACGTGCTGGGCGAGGGCTGGCAGCGCGTCGCCCCGACCGCGGCCGACCGTGCCTACCTGGCCGGCGACGGGTAGCTCGGTGGCTGGTCGGCGGGCGGGATCTTCGTGAACTCGGTGATCGAGGTCGCGGGATGGAAGATGTCGGGCTCACCGGACGGCCACTGGCCGGGCAGGTAGCGCTTGCCGCCCCGTGAGTACTCCCAGAGGCCGGTCCCCGTGTTGCCCACCTCGTCGACGCCCTTCGCGTTCGGGTTCCACCAGATCTGGGTCGCGTCGTCGCTGCCGAAGTAGTCGGTGCTCGGCCAGATGCCGTGGTCACCCCACGAGATGTGGAGCTCGGTCGGGTGCGTCGCGCCGGACGGGAACCGGAACAGCCCGTCGCGGAACGTCTGTGCGGTGAGGTCGGGACCCGCGAGGTGCAGCGCGGTGTAGAAGATCAGCGGGGCCTGGACGAGCACCTTGAACGTCTTCGCCGACGGACCTTTGCCCGACTGCCACACGAGGATCTGGAACAGCTGGTCCGCGGTCGGCACGACGGGCGCCGGCAGCGTCGAGACGCCGAACGCGTGCGCCCACTGCTTCTGGTCGTAGGTGCGTCCGAACAGCGACGTGTCGGTGTACGCCGCGCCGAGCACGACCCACTCGGGGAAGTAGTGCTGTGCGGTGGCCTCCTGGGTCAGCGACGACGGGGTCACCGGGTCGCCGGCGAAGATCACCGTCGTGACCTTGGCGGCCTTCAGCTTCGCGATCCAGTTGCGCGCGTTCTCCTGGGCCTTCGAGAGATCGAGCTGGTAGGGGATCTCGGCGCCCAGCGGCACCCCCTGTCTTCGCAGCTGCTTCACGAAGGTCGCGCCGGCCTGGTCGAGCCCGGCGAAGCTCTCGTCGAAGCGGACCACGCCGAAGACCCGCTTGCGCTTGTGCAGCGCCGGGTCACCGGCGAACTGCGCCCTGCGGCCGACGAGCTCCCGGGTGAGGAACTCGTCCCAGTGCGCGCCGAGCTGCTCGATCGACGGGAACGTGAGCCAGACGTGGTTCTGGCTCTGCTTCACGTAGTCGTTTGTCGCGGCGAGCAGGCAGTCCCCGATGCAGAGCACCCCGCGCGCCGAGAGCTCGTCGGCGTACGCCTGCGTCTCGCTCGGCCCGCCCCATGAGGCGAACGCCTTGATCTCGGTCGCGACCTTGATCGCGTCGGCGCGGGCCGCGCTCTCGTCGTCGGGCGCGCCGGACGCCTTCACGGGCACGATCTTCACGTGGCGGCCGTAGGTCTCGTAGTGCGCCTCGAAGAACGACACGTACTGCTGCACCGTCTGGAGCTCGGCCTGGAGCGATTCGTCGGACCCGCTCTGCTGGAAGAACGTCTGCTGGAGGATGTCGGGCTGGGCCTGGTACAGCGCGATGGTGATCGTGTCCGCGGTGACGCCCTGAGCCGTGGCGCCGCCGTTGTCCCCGGTGAACGGCTTGACGCACGGCGGTGCGTACGTCAGCGGCACCGCGACCGTGCCGCGGCTCGTGTCGCACTTGGGCCCCCACCTGACCGAGTCCTTGTTCGCCGTCGAGAACACGACGGGCCCGTTCGCGGGACCGTTCGGCGTGGGCGGCTTCGATGACGACCCGCGGTCGCTCGAACGGCCGAACAGGAGCCACACGAGCACGACGACGACCACGATCGCGACGAACGGCGCGTAGCGGAGCAGCCCCCGTGAGCTGCTCCGCTTCCGCGGCGGCGTCGGCTCCATCGCCCCTTATTTAGCAGGCGACGGGTAGTTGGGCGGTGCGTACTGCGGCGGGATCGTCTTGAAGATGGTGATCGACGACTTCGGGTCGAACAGGCCCGGGTCGGTCGTCGGGAAGTCCTTCAGGAGCCACCGCTTGCCCATGTCCGTGTACTCGTAGAGGCCCTTGCCGACCGTGCCGACCTCGTCCTCGCCGACGGCGTTCGGGTTCCACCAGATGAGCCCGAAGTCGTCGGTGCCGCCCCAGTCCGTGCCCGGCCAGATGCCGTGGTGGCCCCTCGAGAGCGTCGGGCTGAGGGGGGTGCCGCCGAGGATCGGCTCCCGGAACATCCCCGCGGCGAACGTCTCCGGGGTGAGGTCGGGCCCGGCCAGCTGGAGCCCGGTGAAGAGGGCCAGCGGGTCGACGATGATGACGCCGTAGGTGTTGTTGGGCGGGGGCTTGCCGTACTCCCACTTGTAGAGGTTGTAGGACTCCTGCGCGTTCTGGTCGGTCCTCGCCGCCGTCAGGGCCAGGCCGAAGGCGTGCTGCCACTGCTGCTGGTCGAACGTCCGGCCGAACAGCGCGATGTCGACGAGCACGTTCGAGCCGATGACCCACTCCGGGAAGTAGTTCTGGGCCGTCGCCTCCTTGGTCAGGGAGGCCGGCGTGAGCGGGTCGCCGGTGTAGACGACGGTGGTGACGCCCGCGGCCTTCAGCTTCGAGATCTCGGCGCGGGCGTTCTCCTGCGCCTTGTTCAGGTCTAGCAGGAAGGGGATCTCGGTCGCGATCTTCACGCCCCCCGAGGTCAGGGCGCGCTTCAGCGTGTTGAACGCGGACGTCTGCTGGCCGTCGATCGTGTCGTAGTGGACGATGCCGAACACCCGCTTCTTGTTCTTGAGCGCGTCGCCGGCGTACCGCGCGTTCTTGCCGTTGAGGCTCGACACCAGCTTGGCTGTCATCAGCGACGCCTGCTCCGGCGTCGGGCCCGTGCCGAAGATGTACGGGGCGTGGGCCGTGATGAAGCTCTCCGGGACCGCGAGCGAGCAGTTGGCGAGGCACATGATGTGGTGCGCCGCGAGCTCGTCGGACCAGGCCGGGGTCTGGTTGGCGCCGTTGAGCACGGCGAACGGGTGCATGTCCGCGATCGCCTTGGCGTCCGCGCGCGCCGCGACCTCGTCCATCGGGCCGCCGGTGCCGTCGAAGAACTTCAGGTCGATCTTGCGCCCGTAGGTCTCGTAGTACTTGGCGAAGAGGTCGATGTAGCCCTGGTACGTCTGCTTCGCGGTCGCGGGGCTCACGTCCGCCCCGGCGCCCTTGACCGTCGCCGACTGCAGCGGGTTCTTCGCCGGGTCGCCGATGTAGACGACGACCGTGATGGCGTCCTTCGTCACGCCCGACGCCGTGGCGCCACCGTTGTTACCCGTGAACGGCTTCACGCAGGGCGCGGCATACGTGTACGGAATCTTCACCCGGCCGGTCTTGGTGTCGCAGTGCGGACCCCAGTCGATCGAGTCGCGGTTGGAGTCGTTGATCGTGACCGGCCCGCCGCTGGTCTTGACCGCGCCGGTGGTGTCCGCCGCCTTGTCGTTGCTGCTGTCGTCGCCCGAGTTCGTCAGGAGGACGACGCCGCCGATCACGACGATCACGACCAGGATCGCGATCCAGGGCCCGTAGCGCTTCATCGCGCTGGGTCGTGTCCCGGTCTCGCGGCGGTTGGTCGGTTCCATGTGGTCCCCCTGTCAGCTGGTGCCGGGCCCGCGACCGCCCGAACCGCGCGATCGCGGCTTCGTCGGTGCCGAGGTAGGACGCCACGACCCTGGGGTCGTGGACGACGTCGCCCGGGTCTCCCGACGCGATGATCTCGCCGAGGTCCATCGCCACCATGCGGTCGGCGACGGAGGTCAGCAGCGGCAGGTCGTGCTCGATCACGAGGATGCTCGCTCCGAGCGAGTCGCGGATCCGCAGCAGGAGCGGTCCGAGCGCCTCGGCCTCGCGCTGCGCGATGCCGCTCGACGGCTCGTCGAGCAGGAGCACGGTCGGCTGGTGGGCGAGGATGCAGGCGAGGTCGACGATCCGCCGGCTCCCGGTGGAGAGCTCGTGGACGAACTTGTCGCGGAACGCGCCGAGTCCCATCAGCTCGATCAGCTCCTCGACCCGGTCCTCGACCCGGGCCTCGGACTCCACCACCGCGGGGAGATGCAGCGCGGCGGCGAGCGGGTCACGGACGTCGATGCTGCACTCGAGCGAGACCGCGATCGTCTCGGTCACGGTCAGCGCGGGGAACAAGCGCCCGTCCTGGAACGAGCGACCGAGCCCGAGCCGGGCCCGGGTCTGGGCCGGGGTGCGCGAGATGTCGTGCACGTCGCCCTGGGTGTCCCGGACCATGATCATCCCGCCGTCCTGGCGCGTGAACCCGGAGATCACGTCGAACAGCGTGGTCTTGCCGGCGCCGTTCGGCCCGAGGAAGCCGACGATCTCGCCCGCGCCGACCGCACACGAGACGTCGGCGAGCGCAGTGATCCCGCCGAAGCGCTTGGTGAGCCCGCGCACCTCGAGCCGGAGGTCGGACGGGTTGACCTCGCCGTTGCGGGCCGGCCGGGCCGCAACCGTATGCGTGGGCGTGCTGCCATTGGTGCCGGCCACCGCGGTGTCGTGCGTGCCGGCGCCCTCGAGGAAGACGGAGCGCAGCACGTCGGGCCGCTCGAGCAGCTCCGACGTCGGCCCGTGGAAGCGGATCTCGCCCTTCTCCATGAAGTACGCGGTCTCGGCCACGGTCAGGGCGACGTTCACCGACTGCTCGACGAGGATGATCGTCGTACCAGCCGCCTTGAGCTCGCGGACGATCTCGAGCAGCTGGCCCACGACGCTCGGGGCGAGCCCGAGCGAGAGCTCGTCGATCATGAGGAGCCGGGGCTGCTCGATGAACGCCATGCCGAGCGTCAGCATCTGCTGCTGGCCACCGGACAGGTTGCCGCCGACCTCGTCCATGCGGTCACGGAGCACGGGGAAGATGTCGAGAACCTTCTCTGTCGCGGCGCGGGTGTGGGCCTTGTCCTTGCGGTGCAGCCAGCCGGCGAGCTGCAGGTTCTCCCGTACCGTGAGCGAGGGGAACACGCCTTGCCCGCCCGGCGCCATCGTCACGCCGCGCGACGCGGTCTCGTCCGGTGGGGTGTACGTCATGTCGCGACCGTCGAAGATGATCGCACCCTCGGTCGCTTCGACCAGTCCGGTGATCGCCTTCAGCAATGTCGACTTGCCTGCGCCGTTGGTGCCGAGCAGCGCGATGATCTCGCCCTCGTCGACCTCGAGGTCCACGTTGAAGAGCACCTGCACGCTGTCGTAGTGCACGGAGATGCCACGGACCAGGAGGAGCTTGGCCCGCCCGTGGTTGCGCTCGTACAGCGCCTCGGACTGCGCGGCGGCGGATGTCCAGACCCGCTTGATGTCCTTCTCGATCTCCTGGCCCGCCGACGCGACGACGAACGCGCCGATCAGGAACACCGGGACCATGAGCACGAGGCCGGCGCGGATGCCCCAGGCGTCCGCGATGCCGCCGACCACCGGCAGGAGGAGCAGCCCGGGCAGGATCCAGAGCGCCGCGACCGCGAAGCCGAACGACCGGATCTTCGGCGGGATCGCCAGCGACAGTGCGGCGAAGATCGGCGGGATGATCAGCACGACGATCCCCGTCACGATCGCGTTCATGATCACCGCGAAGACCAGGTTCGGGCTCAGTGCGAATGCGGTCCACGCGACCGCGACCGCGATCGAGACGCCGGCGACGAACCGAGGAACGAGCGTCGCGCTCCGCACGAACAGGCGCGTGATGATACGCGTCGTGAGCAGCAGCCCGACGAGCTGCGCGGGAGCCACCAGTGCGAAGACGTAGCCCCGGTCGCGAGCGTTGAGGTGGAAGACCTGCTGGTAGAAGAGCGAGCCGAAGATCTCCAGCCCGATGAACGCGACCGCGAGGAACGGCAGCGCGTAGAAGATCCGTCGCAGCGTGCCGACGTTCCAGCACACCCGCCACGACTCGGCGTACGACGGCGCCGCGACCTCGGTGGCGGCGGTCTCGGCGTCGACGCCCATCGCCTCGCGCTCGTAGTGCCCGCGGACCGGCTCGCGCAGGAAGAACGCGAGGAGCACGAAGATGGCGGTCGGGAGGAGCAGGACGAGGAACGGCACCCGCCAGCTGAACCAGGACGTCAGGATCCCGGCGACGAGCGGGCCGAGGCACGCGCCCACCGCGATCGCGGCCCGGTGCACCGCGTACACCTTCGGCCGGATCGGGATCTCGTAGTAGTCGGCGAGCAGCGAATTGTGGGTCGGGGTGCTGACCGCGGTTCCGAAGCCCGCGCCGGCGCGGGCGATCAGGAGCACCCAGATCGTGGTGGCGAGCCCGGTGAGCGCGGAGAAGATCCCGAACGCGACCGCGCCCGCGATGACGATCGGCAGTCGAGGGATCCGGTCGGCCGCAAACCCGAACGGCACCGAGAGGAGGAGCCCGAGCACGAGGCCCAGCGCGACGATCAGGAGGAAGTCGGCGTTGTTGAGGCCGAAGGAGTCGCGGATGTTCGGGGCGAGGAGCGCGAAGGTCCGCTGGTCGGCCTGGTCCACTGCGTTCAGACCGAAGAGCACCACGAGCGGGAACAGCGCCTGGCCGCCGGTGAAGGCCTGGCGCAGGCGGGACGGGCGCGCGGGGGCGACCGAGCCCATGGGTACCGTCACGTCGGCGGTCACGAGAGGTGCTCCGGGACGGGCTCGGTCTCGACGGCCTCGGCCGCGGCCTCCGCGAGGTCCGGCGGGATCTCGACCTCGTCGGCCCGACGGTCGGCGAGGAGGCTCGGCACCAGCAGGTTGCGCCGGCGGGCCACCCAGCGGAGGTACCCGTCGCGCACGTCCGAGAGTGCCGCACCGATCCCGCCGGGGAGGATCATCAGCACGAGCAGCAACCCGGCGCCGCTGGCGAGCAGCGCCCAGTTGCCGGGCAGGAAGTACTTGGCGCCCTCGACGTAGAACGCGCCGATGAGCGCACCCGAGAGCGAGCCGAGCCCGCCGATGACCACCATCGAGAACGCGGTGAGGCTCTCGGTGGGGAGATACGCGGCGACACCGAGCGCGCCCTGCAGATGGATGTACAGCACCCCCGCGAACGCCGCCATGAACCCCGAGACCGCGAAGGCGGCGAGCGTGGTCCGCGCCGCGCCGATGCCGTAGGCACGGGCCGCGGCCTCGTTCTCCCGGATCGCGATCAGCGCCCGACCCGTGCGGCTGTAGCGGATCCCGCGCGCCGCGACGTACATCAGGGCGAGGCCGACGAGGCAGAAGTAGAAGTAGCGCGTGTCGGTGCTGATGTCGATGAACCCGAGGAAGTCGGGCCGGTCGATGCGTCCGATCGGCAACCAGTTGTCGAAGAACTCGACGTTGAGCAGGTACGAGGACGTGAGGAGTGCGAACGCGAGCGTCGCGACCGGAAGCGTCAAGCCGCCGCGCCGGATCGCCGGGTACCCGACGATCACCGCGACCACCGCTCCGACGACGCCCCCGATGAGGAGCGCCAGGCCGAGGTCGAGTCCCTGGTTGGCCGTCGAGCGCGCCACCGACCGCGGAGCCGATGCCGACGAACGCCATCTGCCCGAGGCTGACCTGGCCGGCCCATCCGGTGAGGACGACGAGCGAGATGCCGACGATGCCGAACACGACGATCAGGGTCGCCAGGCTCAGCTTCGACTGCGAGAGCCAGGCGGGAAGGGTGAGCACGGCGAGGAGCAGCGCCGCGCCGAGGCCCCACCGGGCGTACCGCACCTCGGGGATCCGGACGAGCTCGCGCGGGATCGGCCTGACCTCGCGCGCGGCCTGCCACGTCGACACGTCGCCGGAGCGCGTCACGGTCGGCTTCTTGGTCAGCAGCAACGCGACGAGCACGATCAGGAACAGGACCGCATCGTTGAAGGCAGGGCGGTTGCCGGGCTGGAACGTCATCGCCTGGTCGATGATGCCGATGCCGATGGCCGCGATCGCGATCGTCGGCAACCGCTCCATGCGCCCGATCACGGCCGCGGCGAGCGCCTGGAGGAGGAAGCTCGGCCCGAGCACCGTGCCGAGCGGCAGCCCGACCGTCCCGGCCCGGAGGAACATCGCGACGTACGCCAACACGCTGGCGATGACCCACACGACGGTGTGGAGCCGCTTGACCGGGATGCCGAGTGTCGCGGCCCGGTCACCCCGCTCGGCTGACGCACGGATCGCGGTCCCGAACGTCGAGTGGCGCATGAACAGGCCGAGCGCGATGAAGCAGACGGGAACGAGGATGACGGTGAGGAGGTCGGTCGCGTTGAAGGTGACACCTGGCAGCGTGTAGCTCAAGGTGAACGGTGGGGTGAGCCGGGGTGAGCCGAAGATGTCGAGGTTCGGGAACCACGTCGGCAGGAACAACGCGAAGCCGGTGAGCACCTGGGAGAGCCCGATGGTGGCCACGGTGACGATCAGCCGCGGCGAGCTGTAGAAGCGCCGGATGATCAGCGTCTCGACCAGCACGCCGAGCAGGATCGCCGCGAGCAGGCCGAGCACCGCGCTCAACAGGTAGTTCCAGCCGAGGCTGAGCACGAGGAGCACCGCGAGCGATGCCGGCACCTGACCGAGGTCGCCGGCCGCGAAGTTGATGACCCGGTTCGCCCGGTACACGAGCGCGATCCCGAGTGCGATGAGTGCGACCCGGCTCCCGACGAGGGCGCCGTTGACGACGACGCCGAGCGGTGCCGGGAACGGCCAGACGAGCGACGCGAACGCGAGGGCGCCGAGCGTCACGACCCACGCGGCCGTGTGGCGGGCGTTGGCCGAGGGCAGCACGCGCTCCAACGTCGCCGTCATCGTCCCTCGTCCCCCCTCGTGGACATTTCGCCGCTCCGGCTGGCTGTCGAGCCTAGGTCCGACCCACGCGAAAGCCGCGGCGCGCACAGGTCGCTGATCGTTCCTTCATCTGATGTGCGGCGTCGCGTGCACGAAGTCGACGACGACCTTGGCGAGCTCGGGCCCGCGGTCCTCCTGCAGGAAGTGGCCCCCGCCCTCGATCGTCGTGTGGGGCTGGTTCTTCGCGCCAGGGATGCGCGCCTGCAGGGGGCCGTCACCGCCCCTGGTGATGGGATCGGCGTCGGAGAACGCGGTCAGGAACGGCTTGGTCCACTGCTCGAGCACCGACCAGGCGGCGCGGTTCGCCGCGGCCGCGGGGTCGTCCGGGGACGTCGGTACCAGCATCGGGAACTGCCGCGCACCGGCTTTGAACGAATCGTCGGGGAACGGGGCGTCGTACGCGGCGACGACCTCGGGTGCGAGATCGGTGGTCGAACCCATGTTGACGATCCCACCGATCGGGAGGTCGGGCGCCTCTTGCGAGAACTGCTGCCAGGCCAGGAACGCGTCGCCCGGTGGGGTGTCACCCGTCGGCAGGAACGTGTTCGCCGCGACGATGCGCGAGAAGCGATCCGGCGCCTCTGCGGCGAGCCGGAGCCCGATCAGGCCGCCCCAGTCCTGGCAGACCAGCGTGATCCGTTGGAGGTCGAGCACGCCGATGACGGCCTTCACCCAGTCGACGTGGCGGGCGTAGGTGTAGTCCGTGCGCTCGGTCGGCTTGTCGGACCGGCCGAACCCGACCAGGTCGGGCGCGACCGCGCGGAAGCCGGCGGTCGTGATCACCGGGATCATGGTCCGGTACAGGTAGCTCCACGACGGCTCCCCGTGGAGCATCAGCACGGTCTCGGTCGCGTCGCGCGGGCCCTCGTCGACCACGTGCATGCGCAAGGTCGCGTCGCTGCCGTCACCCCGGGGCACCTCGAGGTAGTGCGGCGCGAAGTCGTAGCCGGGCAGGTCGTCGAACCGGTCCTCGGGGGTGCGGACGACGTCCATCAGTGCGTGCGGCTCATCGCGTGACCTCCAGGACGGCGGTGATCGTGGTTTCGACGACCCGGGCGGCCGCGTCGACCGAGAGCCGGCGCTCGGTGCGCAGGACCTCCCAGGCCGCGGCGCTGGTCGCGACATGGAGCGCGTCGAGTGCGACCCGGCGATCGTCGTCCTCCAACCGGGCGAGCTCGGTCGCGAACACCCGGGCCAGGTCGCGGCGGGCGCGCCGCGTGGTTCGGAGCGCACCCTCGCGCAGCGTGGGTGAGCTGGACTCCCAGACGAGCACCGCGCGGCGGACCGGTGCCAGCTCCTCCCAGATCGCGCTCCGCTGGCCGACGACCTCGTCGATGCGCTGCCGGAGCGGGTGCCCGGCGTCGACCGGGTGGAGGAGATGGGCGACGGCCTGGGTCTGGCGCTCGCTCGCGGCGGCGAACAGGTCGTCCAGATCGTCGAAGTGGACGTACACCGAGCGCAGCGAGATCCCGGCCCGGGCGGCGATCTCCTTGGCCGTGGGCCTCGGGTTGCCGGTCCGTACCAGCTCCAGGACGGCGAGGACGACGGCGTCGCGGGTTCGGGCTGACCGCGCGGTGCGTCCATCGACCGTCTGCGTCACGGCGCGCACCGTAGAGGTTCTTTCACGCACCGTGCAACGGCCGGTCCCGTGGCATCGGCGCAAAGGTGCTCAATGTCGGACCGGCTCCGGCCGATGTTCTCGCATGCGGGTGCAAATTGTCGAGAGGAGACCACGATGTCGGCAGTGACGACCATCGACGGCCGCGCGCTGCGGGGCGAGCGGAACGGCGACGCGATCGTGGACGCGCTCCTCGAGTTGCTCGCGGAAGGGGAGACCTCCCCGTCTTCCCGGGAGATCGCCCAGCGGGCCGACGTCTCGCTGCGCACCGTGTTCCAACACTTCGATGACATCGACACGTTGTACGCCGCGGTCGCGCAACGCCAGGTCCAGCGGCTCTGGTCGAAGCTCGAGCCGCTGCCGGCGAGCGACGAGCCGCTGCTCGTTCGCGTCGACGCCGTCATCCGTCAACGCGCGCAGCTCTTCGAGGCGATCGGTCCGGTCCGGCGGGCGGCCTCGGGCACGAACAGCACGTCTCCGGCGTTGCTGCGCGGGCTCGCGCGCTCGGAGGCGTTCCTGCGCCGCCAGATCGCCGAGACGTTCGAGCCCGAGCTCGCGGGCGATGCCGACCGGCTCGCCGCCGCGGACTTCGCCGCGTCGTGGGAGGCCTGGGAGGGATTGCGGCGCGGGTCGCGCCGCTCGGTCCGGGCGGCGTCGCGGGTCCTGCGCGTCCTGCTGCTCGCCGTGCTCGACGCCGCGTAGCGCCAGGACGCACGCGGGGGTGAGCCGCGTAGGCTCGCCGTCGTGGCGCGCGTGCGATGGTGGCTGGTCCCCGGTGTGGTCGCGCTCGCGCTCGGGCTGGGCGCGTGCGGCGGCGGGTCGGATCACGGGTCGGTCAACATGGGGGTGCAGCGCGCCTCGGTCCTCCGGCTCGCCGCGCAGAAGTATGGAGGCCAGGCGACGATCGGGGAGGTCCGCTGCCCGGACGAGGTCCCGCAAGAGAAGGGACGTGCCTTCTTCTGCACGGTCGAGCTCGACGGCGTGCCGTTGCGGCTGATCATGCGGGAGACCGACGACCAGGGCCACACCCACATCGCGCAGGCCGAGGCGGCGGTCTTCCTCCGCAAGGCCGAGGCGTTGGTCACGGGGTACGCGGCTCGCCAGGGTCGACCGGTCCAGCAGGTGTCCTGCGGGAAGGGCACGGTGCGCACCGCGGTGCCGGGGACCGAGGTGCCCTGTTCGGTCACCTTCGCGAACGGGACCAGGGGCCGGGCGGTGATCGGCGTCAAGGACACCAACAACAACGTCGTGCTCGTGAGCCTCACGCGGTAGCAAGCGTCGCACCGCGGGCGCGCGACCGACCCGGGCTCCCTACGATGACCGACATGTTGAGCATCGACGGGCCCTGGGACGGCATCGCAACCCTCACCCTCGATCGGCCCGAGCGCAAGAACGCCTTGTCGGTCGAGCTGCGTGACCGGCTCGCCGACGTGCTCGATGCCCTCGGTGCGGATCCCGCGGTCCGCACCGTCGTGCTCACCGGTGCGGGTGACGTGTTCTGTGCGGGGTTCGACCTCAAGGAGTTCGAAGTCGCGATGGAGGATCCGGACTTCGGGGCGCGCCTCTGGGCGTCGAGCGATCGCTACCACCGGGCGGTGTTCACGTTCCCGCTCCCGATCGTGGCCGCGCTCAACGGCCCTGCGATCGCGGGCGGGTTCGATCTCGCCGTGATGTGCGACCTGCGGATCGCGGCGGAGACCGTCACGTTCTCGCACCCCGAGGTGACCTTCGGGGACGTCGTGTACTCGCCGCTGCACGACCTGGTCGGCGCCGGCGTCGCGCGCGACCTGTGCCTGACCGGTCGCAAGGTCGACGCGGACGAGGCGCTGCGGCTCCACCTCGTCTCGCGGGTCGTGCCCGCCGCCGACCTGCCCGCGGCGGCCGTCGAGACCGCGCAGCAGATCGCCCGCGTCCCTCGCGACCTGCTGTTGCGGACGAAGGCGAAGGCGCTGCGCCGCTCGCGCATCACCGTCGAGGGCACCCTCGACCTCTGACCCCGACCGCCCCAGCTCCTTTCGGCGTGAGTTCGCGTCGCCGGGGCAACGCGAACTCACGCCGAAACGGGTTGGGGAGGGGCTGGGCCGCTGCGGGACGAGGTGGGTAATCTGGCGGGCCGTCAGATCCGTCCGACGGGCCCGACGAGAGGGACGACGCCATGCTCGACATCGTGATCCGCGGCGGGACGCTCGTGGACGGGACCGGGGCCCCGGCTCGCGAGGGCGACCTCGGCATCCGGGACGGGCGGATCGTGGCCGTCGGTCAGGTCGACGAGCCCGCAGCGCGGGAGATCGACGCGACCGGGTTGATCGTCACACCCGGCTTCGTCGATCCCCACACCCACTACGACGCGCAGCTCTTCTGGGACCCGGTCGCGTCACCGAGCAACGTCCACGGCGTGACCTCGGTGATCGGGGGCAACTGTGGGTTCACGCTGGCTCCGGTCCACGAGGAGGACGCGGACTACCTGCGCCGCATGATGGCCCAGGTGGAGGGGATGCCCCTCGCCGCGCTCGAGCAGGGAGTCCCGTGGAGCTGGGAGACCTTCGAGCAGTACCTGGGGGCGCTCGAGGGCAACGTCGGTGTCAACGCGGGCTTCCTCGTCGGCCACTGCGCGATCCGTCGCTACGTGATGGGGAAGGAGGCGGTCGAGCGGGAGGCCACCGAGGACGAGGTCGCGACGATGGTCGCGGAGCTCCACGCCGCGATCGAGGCCGGTGGCCTCGGCTTCTCCACCACGCTCTCCTACACGCACTCCGACGGGGACGGGAAGCCCGTCGCGTCGCGCTGGGCGAGCCACGACGAGGTCCTGGCCCTGTGCGGCGCGGTGCGTGACCACGAGGGGACGACGCTCGAAGCGATCGTCGACGGGTGCCTCGACCAGTTCAGCGACGACGAGATCGAGCTCTTCACCAACATGTCCGTGGCGGGGCAGCGGCCCCTCAACTGGAACGTCCTCACCGTCGACTCGCGGGTGCCCGAGCGCGTGACGCGTCAGCTGCAGGCGTCGACCATCGCCGCGGACGCCGGCGGCCGGCTGGTCGCGCTCACGATGCCGGTGATCGTCCCGATGAACATGAGCTTCAAGACCTACTGCGCGCTGTTCATGCTCCCGGGCTGGAAGGAGGTCATGACGCTCCCGGTCCCGGAGCGGATCGAGAAGCTGCGCGATCCCGGGACCCGCACCTGGATGAACGAGCGCGCGCAGAGCGAGGAGGCCGGGGTCTTCCGCCGCCTGGCCGACTGGCAGAACTACGTGCTCGGCGACACCTACTCGGACGCGAACGAGGGCCTGAAGGGCCGGACGGTCAAGGAGCTCGCGGCGGAGCGGGGGACCGCGCCGTTCGACACGCTCCTGGACATCGTGATCAACGACGACCTGCGCACGATCCTCTGGCCGATCGCGCCCGACGGCGACGCGGCCTCCTGGGACCTCCGCAAGCAGGTGTGGGAGGACCCGCGGGCGATGGTCGGCGGCTCGGACGCCGGCGCTCACCTCGACCGGATGTGCGGTGCGCCGTACACGACCCGCTTCCTCGGTGACACGATCCGCGGCCGCAAGCTCGTCCCGCTCGAAGAGGCCGTGCGCATGATCACGAGCCAGCCGGCCGACCTGTTCGGGTTGCGCGACCGTGGCCGGCTCGAGCTCGGCGGGCACGCCGACGTCGTCCTGTTCGACCCGGGGACCATCGGGGCGGGTGCGGCGACGCTCGTCGCCGACCTCCCCGGCGAGGCGGCGCGGTTGACGTCGACCGCGGAGGGGATCCGGCACGTCTTCGTGAACGGTGTCGAGACCGTCGTCGACAACCAGTCGACCGGTGCGACTCCCGGGACGATCCTGCGCTCCGGTCGCGACACCGCCACGGTGGCGACGAGCTGAGCACGATGCAGCTGTCGCAGGACTACGTCGAGGCTCGTGGTCGGTTCCTCGACGCGGCGAGGGAGGCCGACGTCCCGGTCGTCCACCACCGTCACCCGTTCACCGGACCCGGTGGCGAGGCGCTCGCGACCGACGTTGCGGTCGTCGGCGCGCCGGACGCGCCCAACCGCCTGCTCGTCATGTCCGGGACCCACGGGGTCGAGGGGTTCGCGGGCTCGATGTGCCAGACCGAATGGCTCGCGCGGGGCGCGCGGGTCCCCGACGACCTCGCCGTCGTGCTGGTCCACGCGATCAACCCCTTCGGGTTCGCGTGGATCCGGCGGGTGAACGAGGACAACGTCGATCTGAACCGCAATTGCATCGACTTCGGTGGCGCGCTCCCGGAGAACCCCGGCTACGACCGGTTGGCGTCGGCGCTCGTCCCGTCGACCTGGGACGAGAAGACGCAGGAAGCGACCACGGGCGAGCTGCTCGAGTACGCGACGGAGCACGGGTTCGACGCGCTGCAGGATGCGGTCTCGCGTGGCCAGTACCGGCACGAGAACGGTGTGTACTTCGGCGGCCGGCGACCGGTCTGGTCGCGGGAGACGCTCGAGACGATCGCACGCGACGTGCTCACCGGAGCGACACGTACCGGCATCATCGACCTGCACACCGGTCTCGGGCCGTTCGGCGTCGGCGAGCTGATCGCGAGCCACCCGGACCCGGCGGGGAAGGACCGCCTCGCCTCGTGGTACGGAGACGGGGGCTACACCCTGCCCAGCGAAGGGACCTCCGTCTCGTCCGACGTCACCGGCGACGTCCTCGACGGGCTCGACGACTGGCTCGACAGCCCGGAGGTCACCGGGGTCGCGATCGAGTGGGGGACCGTGGACATCGTCGAAGTCGCGAACTCGCTGCGTGCCGACGCGTGGCTGCACTCCTACGGCGACCCACGTGGGCCGGAGGCCGGGCCGATCAAGGCCGGGCTCAAGGCGGCGTTCGCGCCGGCGGACCCGCAGTGGGCCGCGATGGTGTGGGACCGCTTCACCGAGGTCACGGCCGCGGCGGCCGCCGGGCTCGAGGGCTCCTAGGCGACGATCTCCGGCCGGCGACCGAACCACCGTGACTGCCGGACGCCGGCCGGCGGCCGAGGCGACGATCTCCGGCGGGCGACCGAACCAGCGCGACCGCCGGGCGCCCGCCGGCGGGAGTAGCAGCCGCAGCTTCAGACCGGGCTCTCCCAGCGGCTGGCCCCGGAGGCGGACCGGCCGGCGGCGTGCGGGATGGCGGACAGGGTGCGGCGCCGGTCGTTGGCCTCCCAGCGATGCGTGCACACGACCGCGATCAATCCGCACGCGATCAGACCGAACGCGACCGGCACCAGGAACTCGCCGGCCTGCAGGACGGCGCCGGCCACGCCGATCCAGCCCCCGAGCGGTCGCAACAGCGCGCGCGGCAGCAACCAGAAGACGACCAGCGTGCCGAGACCGACCGCGACGGTCCAACGGCCGATCCGGCCGACGGCCCAGGCGCGGTGCTCGACCCGCAAGATGCCGTAGGTCATCAGGAGCAGCGCGAGAAACGCGAGCACACGCGTGACCGTCTCCCAGACGCTCGCCCAGTGGGCGAGGTCGGGGACCTGATCCTCGGAGAGCGACACCGTGAGTGGAGCACCGGACGCGACGGCCGCCGCGACCTGTGGTTGCTCCGCCGCGGCTGCGTGCACCGCCTGTTCCACGAGCGCGGGATCGAGCGTGATCGGCCCGGTCGCGCCGTCCACGACGTGCTCCTGGACCCGGTCGAGCGCGTTCGCGAACGCGGCGACGAACTCGGGTTGGTCGATCGTGGCGCTCGCCACCGAGGCCGCGGAAGCGGGGTCGACACCGGTGCCGTCCAGGGCGGCGGCGACGCGGTTCGCCATCGTTTGGTGCACCGTGGACTCGTCGAGCACCTGGCGGCTGGCTTCGTGCAGCCGGCCGTGGTCGAGCGCCGTGGCCTGGAGCGACCAGAGCGCGAACGCCACGGTGGCGAGGCAGAGGCCGAGCGTCAGCGCGGCACTGGGCGTGAGACGGGTGCGCATCCTCGTTCATCGGCGGCCGACGACCACAAGTTCACTGGCCGCCCGAGATTCTCCGGCGCGCCTCCGGCGAGGACGGGGGAGCAGGTGCCGGGCACCGGAGCGAAGATGCCCCCGGGGCGAGCCGACGGACCGGGCAGGGAGGCCCGCGGCCCTGCTCCCGGGGGCACACCATCTTGGCGCGTCCGGTGGTCCGGGTGCGAGCGGGGGGCGTCAATTTCGCGACAACGACCGGAATGCACGCGGGGCATTCGCGGCGGCGCGTAGGCCGAACGGACTGCTCGTGGGCCCGGCACCACTCTCGGAGGCGTGTGCGCCGTCACGGGCCGGCGTGACCCCCCGGCAGTGGACGCCAGACGTACCACTAGCCTCGCCCCGGTGAGCGAGGCGGTGGGCGTCCCCGAGCGGCTGGCCGAGATCGAAGCGGAGCTCGTCGCGCCGGGCGGCTTCTTCGAGACGGTCGAGGACGACGTCCTCGGTGAGACCCTGCCGGTGTTCAAGCACCGGATGGCGAACCTGCGCGAGGCCGTCGTGGCCTCTGTCGGCTTCGGCGACAACGAATATCTCATCTTCAGCGACGGCGATGCGCGCCGCGTCCTCACCTTCCGCGAGCACGAGCGTGCGGTCGCATCCGTCGCCGCCGCCCTGCGGGATCGCTTCGGTGTCGGGCCCGGTGACCGGGTCGCGATCCTCGCGGCGAACTGCCCGGAGTGGATCGTGACCTTCTGGGCGACCGTCAGCCTCGGCGCGATCGCGGTCGGGCTCAACGGCTGGTGGGTCGGGCCCGAGATCCAGTACGGCATCGAGGACTCGGCGCCCAAGGTGCTCGTGGGCGACGCGAAGCGCCTGGCCCGGCTGGAGGGAGCCGATACTGGTGTCCCGACCGTCGTGATCGAGGACGACTTCACGGCACTCTGGCACCACGACCTCGGTGCCCCGCTGCCCGACCGGCCGATCGCCGAGGACGATCCTGCGGTCATCCTGTACACGAGCGGGACGACCGGTCGCCCGAAGGGCGCGGTCAACTCGCACCGCAACGTCCTTGCCGCGCTCGGCCTGTCGTTCTTCCACGGTGCGCGCATGGCGATCCTGAAGCCGGCCGATCCCGCGGCGCCCGCCGCGTGCCAGCTCGTGACCTCACCGCTGTTCCACGTGTCCGGGCTGCACATGACCGCCGTCGCCTACCTCGTCGGTGGCGTGCGCTCGATCTGGACCGTCGGCAAGTTCGATCCCGAGACGGTCATGCGGTTGATCCAGGACGAGCGGATCACCCACTGGTCCTACACCGCGACCATGTTGCACCGCGTGGTCACCCATCCCGCTCTCGGCGATTACGACCTGACCTCACTCCGCAGCGGCGGCGGCGGCGGGTCGACGTTCTCGCCCGCGCTGCAGCGACGCGCCAAGGAGGCGCTGCCGAACCTGGGCGCCACGATGGGCGTTGGCTACGGCCAGACCGAGTGCGCGGCGCTCGCCACCTTGAACAGCGGCGAGGAGCTGAACCGGTTCCCCGATTCCGCCGGCCGCCCCCTCCCCACCGTCGGGCTCGAGATCCGGGACCCGCTCGGCGTCGTGGTGGCCGACGGCGAGGAAGGCGAGATCCACGTGCGCGGGCCGATGGTGATGCCCGGGTACTGGCGCCGGCCCGAGGCCACCGCGGAGGTCCTCGGACCCGGCCGCTGGCTCCGGACCGGCGACATCGGCCGGATGGAGGGCGGACGCCTCTACCTCGCGTCGCGGCGGCGGGACCTCATCATCCGGGGCGGAGAGAACATCTATCCGGTCGAGATCGAGAACCGGCTCGAGGAGCACCCGGGTGTCGCCGAGGTCGCGGTGCTGCCGGTCGAGCACGAGGAGCTGGGCCAGGAGGTCCGGGCGGTCGTCGTGCCGGTCGCCGGGGTCACGCTGACGCCGGACGAGCTCGGGGCCTGGTGCGCGGTGAGCCTGTCGTACTTCAAGGTGCCCGCCCACTGGGACATCCGCGACGAGCCGCTGCCGCGCAACGCGTCGGGAAAGGTCGTGAAGCAGGTGCTCCTCGACGGCGCACCGCTCACGTTCGTCGAAGAGGACAGCGAGGGCTGAGACATGCCCCTTGATCTCGGCGCGCTCGTCGCCCGCGGCCACACCGCGCTCGTGCTGCAGGAGGTGCAGAACGGTGTCGTCGGGGAGAAGTCTGCGCTGCCCGCGCTCGCCGAGGCCGCGGCGGCGGTCGATCTCATCGGGCACTGCGCCGCGCTCGCGCGGGCCGCGCGCGCCGTCGGTGTCCCGGTGTTCCACTGCACCGCGGAGACCCGCGACGATCTCAAGGGCGCGAACCGGAACGCGCGCCTCTTCGTCGGGGTGCGCAAATCGCCGGTGCCGTTGTCACCCGGGACCGACGCGGTGCAGGTGCCCGCGGCGATCGGCGTCGACCCCGGTGACGTCGTGCTCGCCGCGCCATCACGGACTCGGCCCGATGACCGGGACCCAGCTGGACTCGATGCTGCGGAACCTCGGGGTCACCACGATCGTCGGCGTCGGGGTGTCGGTCAACATCGGGATGACCAACTTCGCGTTCGACGCGGTGAACCGCGGCTACCAGTTCGTCATGCCGACGGATGCAGTCGCGGGCGTGCCCCAGGACTACGCGGCCGCGGTGATCGCGAACACGCTGTCGTTGGTGGCCACGCTCACGACGACGGACGCCGTCCTCGCCGCCTGGGGCTGACATCTGACGGAGCGTCAGATGTAACCTCCGGGGCATGTTCACCGCAGAGACCTTTCCCCGCATCATCTCCGTGGACGACCACATCATGGAGCCGGCCAACGTGTGGCAGGACCGGCTCCCGGCGAAGCTCAAGGAGGTCGGTCCCCGTCTCGTGCGGCTGAAGGTGGCCGAGATGAGCTTCGTCGGAGGCGTGTTCAGCTACCGCGAGGCGAACGAGGGTGAAGACGGCACCTGGTGCGACTGGTGGCTCACCGAGGACCTCCGCTACCCGCTGGTCCGGCTCATGGCCGCGGCGGGCTACCCGCGCGACGAGATCACCGTGACCCCCATCACGATGGACGACATGCGCAAGGGCTGCTGGGAGCAGAAGGCCCGCCTCGAGGACATGGACACGAACCACACCGAGGTGTCGCTCTCGTTCCCGACGTTCCCCCGGTTCTGCGGCCAGACGTTCCTCGAGCGCAAGGACAAGGAGCTCGCGGACCTCTGCGTCAAGGCGTACAACGACTGGATGTTCGACGAGTGGTGCGCCGGCTCGAACGGCCGTCTGGTCCCGCTTCCGATCGTCCAGCTCTGGGACGCGAAGCTCGCCGCCGACGAGGTCCGGCGCAACGCGGCACGCGGCGGGCACGCGGTGTGCTTCACCGAGATCCCGCCGTTCCTCGGCCTGCCGTCCGTGCACGACAAGGACGGCTACTGGGACCCGTTCTTCCAGGCGTGCGCGGAGACCGAGAGCGTCGTCTGCATGCACATCGGCTCGAGCTCCAAGATGCCGTCGACCTCGGCGGACGCCCCGGCCGCGGTCGGCTCGACGCTGACGTACATGAACGCGGCGATGTCGATGACCGACTACCTGATGTCGGGGATCCTCGAGAGGTTCCCTTCGCTCAAGCTCGCGTACTCCGAGGGACAGATCGGCTGGATCCCGTACATCCTCGAGCGCGCCGACGCGGTCTGGAAGGACAACGCGGCCTGGGGTGGCGTGGGGGAGAAGGTCAAGCGCCCGCCGTCCGAGTACTACTACGAGAGCATCTACGGCTGCTTCTTCGACGACCCGCACGGACTGAAGTCGCTCGAGAGCGTCGGCGTGGACAACATCACGTTCGAGACCGACTATCCGCACAGCGACTCGACGTGGCCGCACTCGCTGAAGGTGGCGATGGACATCATGGAAGGCCTCGACGACGAGACCGTCACGAAGGTCGTCCGCACCAACGCGATCCGCATGCTCCACCTCGACCTGCCCGAGTAGCCCGAGCCAGGGGTCAGGGGAAGAGGCCGCGGACGGACATCGCCTCGCCGACGCGCTCGACCGCGATCGTGTAGGCGGCGCGCCGCAGCGAGAGCTTGTGGGCCTGCGACGACGCCCAGACCCGGGAGAACGCGTCGTGCATCGTGTGGTGCAGCCGCTCCGCCGCCACACCGTCCGCCCAGGCGATGCCCTGGCGGTTCTGGGCCCACTCGAAGTACGACGAGGTGACCCCGCCGGCGTTGGCGAGGATGTCGGGGACGACGACGATGCCCCGGTCGTGGAGGACCGCGTCCGCCTCGGTCGTGACCGGCCCGTTCGCTGCCTCGACGATCACCTGCGCGTTCGGCGCGCCGCGCGACCTCGGCGTCGATGGCACCTTCGAGCGCCGCGGGCACGGCGAGCTCGCACTCGACCGCGAACACGTCCGCGGTGTCGAGCGGCTCACCGCCCGGGAACCCGGCGACCGTCTGGTGCTGGTTGGCGTAGTCCGAGAGCGCGGCGACGTCGAGGCCGCCGGGGTTGGTCACGCCGCCGTGCACGTCGGTGACCGCGACGACCCGCATCCCGGCCGAGTGCAGCAGGAACGCGAGCGGGCGTCCGACCTTCCCGAAGCCCTGGATGACCGCGCGCCGGCCGGCGACGGCGATGCCGAGCTCCTCGAAGATGTCGCGGCTGCACATGACGACACCGGCGGCGGTTCCGCCCGCGTGCTCGGCCGTGCCGCCGATCGAGAGCGGCTTGCCGGTGACCGAGGACGTGATCGCCTTGCCCTGGGCCATCGACACGGTGTCCATCAACCAGGCCATGACCCGGCCGTCGGTGTTCACGTCGGGAGCGGGCACGTCCTTGTCGGGCCCGAGCAGCGGCATGATCTCCCAGGTGTAGCGCCGGGTGAGCCGTTCGAGCTCACCCAGGGAGAGCACGGTCGGGTCGCATCGCACCCCGCCCTTGGCGCCGCCGAACGGCAGGTTCATGACCGCGGTCTTGAACGTCATCTCGGCCGCGAGCGCGGTGACCTCGCGCTGGTCGACGTCGGGGTGGAAGCGGATGCCGCCCTTGCCCGGGCCGCGGGTCGTGTCGTGGTGCACCCGCCAGCCGGTGAAGACCTCGAGCGAGCCGTCGTCCATCCGCACCGGGATCGAGACCTCGAGGACGCGCGTGGGCTGCCGCAGCCGGCGATGCGCGTCGGGGTCGAGGTTCACGATCTTCGCCGCGTCCGCGAGGTACTCCAGGATCTCGGCCCAGCGGTCTTTGCTCATGCCATCCGCTCCTGGCGGCTGCGCCGCCGGGCCGCTCGGGCCCCGCTCGTGGTCCGCTGGGCCTGGTTGTCGGTCCGGCGCTCGCTCATGTCCCGTGGCCTCTCTCGGTGCACGTCACGGTAGTGCCGCCGGAGATCTCAACCGAGCAACGCCGGCGCGAGGCGTCGCCACGCGTCGAGTGGCACCGTGGTCAGGTCGTCGGTGATCACCTGCACGCAGACGTGGTCCGCGCCCGCGGCGAAGTGCTCGTCGCAACGCACGCGCACCGCCGTTTCGTCGCCCCAGACGACGATCGCGTCGACGAGCCGGTCGCTCCCGCCATCGGCGATGTCGTCGTCCCCCCAGCCGAGTCGCCGCAGGTTGTTCACGTAGTTCGGCAGCGTGAGGTAGATCGCCATGGTGCGACGCGCGGTCTCACGCGCCTTGGTCGCGTCGGTCTCGAGCACCGCCATCTGCTCGGGCATCAGCCACGCGTCGGGGCCCATGGTCTCCCGGGCGACGACCGTGTGCTCGACCGGCACGAAGTACGGGTGCGCGCCGACCGCCCGCTCGGCGGCGAGCGCCAGCATCTTGGGGCCGAGCGCGGCGAGCGCGCGCACCGGCTCGGCGCTCGGCGGGCGGGCGAAGTACGGCGCCGCGTCCATCCCGTCGAGGTACTCGCGCATCGCAGTCAGCGGCGGGCCGTACTCGTGGTTGCGCAACCCTTCGATCGCGGGTCGGTGGCTGACGCCGAGGCCGAGCAGGAACCGCCCGGGGAACGCGTCGGTCAGCGTCTTCCAGACCGACGCCATCGCCAACGGGTCACCGCGGTAGATCGTGGCGATCCCGGTGGCCACGACGAGCCGCTCGGTCGCCGTGAGCATCAGCGCGGCTTTCACGAACGGGTCCCGACCCGCGACCTCCGGGATCCACAGCGCGTCGTAGCCGAGCTCCTCGAGCTCGCGCGCGATCGCCGGGAGCTGGTCGATGGGCGGCGAGTCGAGGTTCGCGGACCAGATGCCGACGCGTCCGAGCTCCATCTCGCCAGTCTGGGTCATCGACGGTGCTGACCCCCGCATCCCGGCGGTGACGGCGCGGTGGGGCGGTGGAACCTGAATGAGAACCTGTTCTAGTCTTGGTCCCGGGGCCGTCCCGGCCTCCCTCCCGGCCCGAGGAGCGACGTGAGAACGACACTGTCCGGCGAGGACACGTACCGACTGCTGATCGACGGCGACTGGGTGGACGGGGGCGACGGCTCGTACCCGATCGTCAACCCGGCGACCGAGGCGGTCGTGGCCCGTGCCCCCGAAGCGTCCGCCGACCAGGCGCGCGCGGCGGCCGCCGCCGCGCAGGCGGCGTTCCCGGCCTGGTCGCGTACCAAGCCCGCGGAGCGCGCCGCGCTGCTGCAGGCCGCGGCGGACGAGCTGACCAAGCGCGTCCCCGACCTCGTCCCGCTCGTCATCGAGGAGACCGGCGCGACGACCATGGTGGCCAGCACGATGCAGGTGCCGACCGCGGCGATGCGGTTCGAGCGCTACGCGGCCGGCGCGATGGAGTCTTCGGTGATCCCGTTGGCCCCCCAGGAGATGCCCGCGACGGCGCTCGCCCCCGGCGGGCTCATGGGTGCTCTCGCTCGCCGCGCGCCCATTGGCGTCGTCGCGTGCATCACGTCCTACAACTTCCCGATCGTGAACATGGTCGGGAAGCTCGGCCCCGCCCTCGCGATGGGCAACACCGTCGTCGTCCGTCCGGCAGGCCAGGACCCGCTCGCGGTGATCGAGATCGTCAAGCTGCTCGAGGACGTCGGGTTTCCGCCCGGGGTCGTGAACATCGTCACCGGCTCGACCCCGACGTCGGGTCAGGCGCTGGTCGAGTCGCCGGACGTGGACATGGTGAGCTTCACCGGCTCCACCGCGGTCGGCATGCAGATCGGCGAGACCGCGGGGCGCGGGCTCAAGCGCCAGCTGCTCGAGCTCGGGGGCAAGGGTGCCGCGATCGTGTTCGAGGACGCGGACCTGAAGGCCACGATCGGGATGATCGGCTCGGTCTGGGCGTTCCACTCGGGCCAGATCTGCACCGCGCCGACGTGCGCGATCGTGCACCGGTCGGTGTACGACCAGGTCGTCGGTGGCCTCGGGAAGATGGCCGGGGCGCTCAAGGTGGGCGACCCGCTCGAGCGCGACACGATCATGGGCCCGCTCATCACCGAGGCGCACCGGAGCCGGGTCGAGGGCTACGTGGCGTCCGGCCGTGAGCAGGGCGGCGAGATCGTCACCGGTGGCGACCGGCCCGCGCACCTCGAGCGGGGCTGGTACCTCGAGCCGACGCTGATCGCAGGCTGCCGCCCGGACATGCGGGTCGTGCGCGAGGAGATCTTCGGGCCGGTGATCGTCGTGGTGCCCTTCGACGACGAGGAGGAGGCGGTCTCGATCGCGAACGACACGGAGTTCGGCCTCTACGACTACGTCTTCAGCAAGGACACAGGCCGCGCGATGCGGGTCTCGCGGCGTCTGCGCGCCGGCAACGTCGGGATAAACACGGTGCAACGCAACCACGAGACGCCCTTCGGCGGGACCAAGCACAGCGGCGTGGGGCGCGACGGCGGCTCGTTCGGTCTGCACGCGTACTCCGAGCTGCAGTCCGTCGTCTGGCCCGGCTGAGCCCGAGGCGGACCATGGAGTTCGGGATCTTCCACTCGGGCCACGTGCCGACGCAGGCGACTGCGGACGCGCAGCGGCGGCTCGAGCACCAGCGCCTCCACGACGAGGCCGCGGTGGCGGTCGCGGGTGACCGCAACGGCTTCAAGTACTCGTGGTTCACCGAGCACCACTTCCTCGAGGAGTACTCGCACGTCTCCGCGAGCGAGGTGCTCATGGGCTACGTCGCGGCGCGGACCGAGCGGGTCCACCTGGGCTCCGGGATCTTCAACCTGACGCCGCCGGTGAACCACCCGGCGCGGGTCGCCGAGCGGGTCTCGATGCTCGACCACCTGAGCAACGGCCGCTTCGAGTTCGGCACCGGTCGTGGCTCGTCGAGCACCGAGTACCAGGGCTTCGGCATCCCGGACGCCGACACCACCCGTCACCTGTTCGACGAGGCGCTGCCCGAGGTGGTGCGGATCCTCCGCGAAGCGCCCTACGACTTTGCCGGCCACGGGTTCGCGATGCCGCCGCGCACGGTCCTGCCGCGGCCGTGGACCGTGCCGCACCCGCCGTTGTGGCTCGCGTGCGGCAGCCCGTCGACCTTCGAGAAGGCGGGTCGCCTCGGCATGGGTGCGCTCTGCTTCACGATGGGGGATCCCGAGGATCTCGCGCCGCTGATCCAGACCTACAAGGACGCGGTCGCCGGCTGCAGAGATCCCGTCGGCGCCTACGTGAACGACAACGTAGCGACCGTGAGCATGCTGCTGTGCCTGTCCGACCGCGAGCGCGCGATCGACCAGTTCCGCAACATGGGGGCGTCGGAGTACCAGTCACTGGTCGTGCGGTGGCTGGATTCGATCCCGTTGCCCGTCGACATCGACCGGAGCACCTTCAGCGTGCCCGAGCCGAGCGTCGAGGAGCTCGTCGAGTCGATCGACGCGGGCCGGCGCAGCGTCGGCACGCCGGAGGACGTGGCGCGCTCGGTGGAGCGGTGGCGCGTGGCCGGCGCGGACCAACTCATCTTCGGCGTCCTCAACAACACGCTGCCGCTGGAGGTCGCGGTGGAGTCGATCGAGACGTTCGGGCGCGAGGTGATCCCCGAGTTCGACACCGAACCGGAGCACTCGACGACGAGGCAACGCGAAGCCCAGGTGGGAGCGTGAGCGCAGCGGAGTGGGCACGGACGCGCCGCCGTCCCACCAGCGGAGCGGAGCGCCGGGGGAATGGTCGACGGCCCGGCCCGCAGGGCCAGGAGCGGGACAGATGAGCTCCACCGTGTCGGTCGTGCCGAAGGGGAAGCTGGTCTACGGCATCCAGCTGCCGGTCCAGGCGCTGAGCATCAACACGTCGATGCCGTGGGAGCGGACCGCGACGGTCGACGACCTTCGTCGGGCCGCGGTGACCGCGGACCAGGCCGGGTTCTTCTACGTGGCGATCTGCGACCACATCGCGATCCCGCGTGAGCGGGCCGAGGTCATGTCGACGACGTGGTTCAACCCGGTCGCGACCCTCGGGTGGATCGCCGGGCAGACGCAGCAGGCGCGCCTGATGACGAACGTCTACGTCGCGGCGTACCGCCATCCGCTCGAGACCGCGAAGGCGTTCGCCACCCTCGACCACCTGTCCGGTGGCCGGGTGATCCTGGGCGTCGGCGCGGGCCACGTCGAAGGCGAGTTCGCCGCGCTCGGCGTTCCCTTCGCCGAACGGGGCCGGCTGACCAACGAGGCGATCGACGGGATCATCGACGCATGGACGCACGAGTACGTGGGCGACGTCGGGCTGGCCCCTCGCCCCGAGCAGCAACCGCGACCGCCCGTCTGGATCGGCGGCTCGTCGAAGCCCGCACTGCGCCGGGTCGCCGAGCGAGGTGACGGCTGGATCCCCCAGGGCACGCCGAAGAAGCTGATGCCCGAGTCGATCGAGTACCTGCACGCGCACCGCGACCGGGTCCGCCCGGGTGCGCCGATCGACGTCGGCATGATCACCGAGCTCATCCACATCGGCGACGCTGACTGGGAGGTCCCGCCGTACACGCGCACCGGCCCGCCCGAGCACATCGCCGAGAAGCTCAACGAGTACGGCGTGCTCGGGATCTCCCACCTGCAGCTGCGCTTCGCCACCAGCTCCATCGGCGAGCTGTGCGACCAGGTCGCGCGCTTCGGTGACGAGGTCGGCCCGCTCCTGACCCGCTGACCGCCCACTCGCTCGTACCGCCCCAGCCCCGAACCGGACCCGACCCGAAGGACCCGACATGCCGATGCTCGTGATGCGCCACGACTTCCGGGCGCCCGCGTTCGGGCCTGCGTCCACCGCCGAGATCTACGGCGCGGCGCTGGAGCAGTTCGTGTGGGCCGACCGGCAGGGCTGGGACTTCGCGGTCGTCTCCGAGCACCACGGCCTGGACGACGGGTGGATCCCGGCGCCACTCACCATCGCGGGAGTGATCGCGGGCCGGACCGAGCGGATCCCGCTCCTCATCAGCGCGGTCGTCGTCCCGCTGCACGACCCGGTGCGCCTGGCCGAGCAGCTCGCCGTCCTCGACCATGCGACCGGAGGGCGGATCTGGACCGTCGCGGGGGCGGGATACCGGCCCGAGGAGTTCGAGATGGCGGGCGCGGACCTGCGCCGGCGCGGGAAGCTGCTCGAGGAGTATGTCGGCGTGATGCTCCAGGCCTGGACCGGCGAGCCGTTCGAGTGGCAGGGCCGGACGATCCAGGTGACGCCGAAGCCGTTGAGCCGGCCCCACCCGACGATCCTCGTGGGCGGGGGCGTCGAGGCCGCGGCGCGGCGCGCGGCGCGGCTCCGGCTGCCGATGATGCCGATGAACGAGGACCCGCGCCTGGCCGAGTGGTACGCGGACGAGGCTGCGAAGACCGGGTTCGAGGGCGGCTTCGTCATGGCGCCGTCCGGCCCGACGTTCGTGCACGTGAGCCACGACCCGGAACGGGCGTGGGCCGAGATCGCGCCGTACGTGCTCTACGAGGCGCAGACCTACGCCTCGTTCCAGACCGGGGGCCAGCACTCGACGCCGATGGTGGACGCCGAGACCGTCGAGGACCTCAAGGCGAGCCCGCAGTACCTCGTGGGCACGCCCGACCAGATCGTCGAGGCGGCCGCGCACGTCTCCCCGATGGGCGCCCTGACCTTCAACCCGCTGGCCGGCGGCCTGCCGCCCGACATCTCCTGGGAGAGCCTCGAGCTGTTCGCGTCGGAGGTCTTGCCCCGTCTCCGCCCGCCCGGCTGACCGGCGTGACGATCGACCCGCGCGCGCCGGTGATCGTCGGCGTCGGCGCGGTGACCCAGCACGTCACCGAGCCGACCGACGGGCTCGACGCGCTCGAGCTGATGGCCGAGGCGACGCACCGCGCCGGACTCGACAGCGGCGCGCCGGGTGCGCTCGGTGCGCTCGACCTGGTCCTCGCGTCCCGTGGGATCTGGTCGTACCGGGACCCAGGGCGGGTGATCGCGGCGCGGTTCGGCGCGACGGAGGTGCGCAGCGTCGTCGCGGAGATCGGCATCCTCCAGCAGACCCTGCTGACGCGCGCCGCCGGCGCGATCGCGGCCGGCGACGCCGATGTGGTGCTCGTGTGCGGCACGGAGGCGAAGCACCGGTCGTCGCTGGCGCAGAAGGCGGGCATCGTGCTCGACGACCCCGACCCGTCGACCACGGCGCCGGACGAGGTCCTGCAGCCGGTGGGGGAGATCCTCACCCGCACGGAGATCGAGCGGGAGCTCGCGGTCCCGGCCCACCAGTACGCGTCCATCGAGAGCGCGATCGCCCACGCCGACGGCCGGACGCCGCCCGAGCAGCGCGCGCGCACGCGGCCGCGCTCTGGTCCCGGTTCGCCTCGGTCGCCGCGGGGAACCCGGACGCGTGGGACCGCAGCGCGCCGACGGCCGAGACGATTGCGACCCCCGGGCCCGGCAACCGCGCGATCGCCATGCCCTACACGAAGCTCCTGTGCTCGCAGTGGAACGTCGACCAGGCCGTCGCGATCCTGCTGGTCGCGTCGGAGAAGGCGGACTCGCTCGGTGTCGCGCGTGACCGCCGGGTGTTCGCCCACGCGGCGGCCGAGTCCAACCAGATGGTCCCGCTCCCGCGCCGGGCCGACATCCACCGCTGGCCTGCCTTCGAAGCGGTCGCAGAGGCCCTCGGCCTCACCGCGGCGGGCGCCGAGCCGCCGTCGATCGTCGAGCTCTACAGCTGCTTCCCCGCCGCGGTGCAGGTGCAGGCGCGCGCGCTCGGGCTCCCGCTCGACGCCCCCTTGACCGTCTCCGGCGGCATGACCTTCGGCGGCGGTCCGCTCAACAGCGCGGCGTTGCAAGCCGTCGCACCGTTCGTCCGCCGGTTGCGTGAGGATCCGGACGAGCGGGGCCTGACGACCTCCGTGAGCGGCATGATCACCAAGCCGGGCGCGTCGATCTGGTCGGCGACGCCACCGAGCCGAGGCGGGTTCCGCAGCCTGGACGTCACTGAGGTCGCGACCCGCGCGCACCGAGACGCGCGGGCTGATCCCGGACGCGGTCGGCGACGCGACCGTCGCGGCGCACACGGTCGTCTTCGACGGCGACGAGCCGGCACGCGCGGTGGCCGTCCTGGACGTCGCCGGAGGCCGGACGGTCACTTGTTCCGGTGACCGTGCCGTGGCTGTGGACATGACCTGCGCCGACTGGGTCGGACGGGCCGTGCGCGTCGAGTCGCCGGGCGCGTTCGTGGTGCGCTGAGGACCGGGCGCCCGCCTCCGGCCGCGGAGGTCCGGTCGGTAGGGTTCCCCCCCTTGCGGATCGACGACGAGGTACAGCCGACGCCGCGGGATCGCTGGTGGACCGTCGGCTTCGCCGCGCTCCTCGTGCTCCCGCTGGTCGTGTCCGCGTGCTACCTGTGGTTCGCGGTCGGCAGCGCGTACTTCCCGAACAGCGACTGGGCGTTGTTCGAGCTCCACACCCGCGATGTCTTCCACCACCTGCTGTTCGTCGGACCGTACTCGCGGTTCGGCTGGAACCATCCGGGACCGCTGCTCTTCTACACGCTCGCGCTCCCGTACAAGCTGTCCGGCTCGCGCTCGATCTCGCTGCACGTCACCGCGCTGATCGTCAACGGTCTGACGATCGTGGCGATCGCCTGGGTCGCGTTCCGGCGCGGCCGGCTGCCGATGGTGATCGCGGTGCTGGTTCCGGTCGGGCTGCTCACCCACGCCCTCGGCGCCGACGGGCTTCGCAACCCCTGGAACCCGTACCTCCCGGTGCTTCCGCTGCTCCTCCTGCTCCTGCTCTGCTGGTCGGTCGCGGTCGGCGACCTCTGGATGCTCCCGTTCGCGGCCGGCGTCGCGAGCTTCGCGGTCCAGCTGCACGTCGGGCTCGCGCTCGTCTCGACGGTGTTCCTGCTCGTCGCGCTGGCGGCGATCATCGTCCGTGGCCTCCGCACGACAGCCGACGATCGGCGCGCGTGGTGGCGACGCGTCCTGCAGGTGGTCGCGGTCTCCGCCGGCGTGCTCTTCGTCCTCTGGATCCCCGTGATCTACGGGACGTTCGTCCGTCGCGACGGCAACATCGGCAACATCATCCAGTTCTTCCAGGGGGACCACGACACCCTGGGGCTCACCCGGGCGTTCCAGGTGCTCGGGCTGCAGTGGGGGATCCGACCCGAGTGGATCTTCGGCCCGCGCGGCTACAGCGTCGTCGGCGTGCAGTCCGTCGACCAGCACTGGTGGCTGGCGCTCGCGTTGGTGCTCGGGATCGCCGCGGTCGTGGTCGCGGCGCGCCGCGGGTCAGCGGCGACGCTCTGGCTCGCGGGCATCGTCGCGACCGGGTTCGTCGCCGCGGCGGTCGCGGTCAGCAACATCGTCGATGCCGACTTCCCGTACCTGACCCGGTGGACGTGGGTGCTGGGCGCCGGGCTCGGGATCCTCGTCCTGCGCGGCGCGTGGCTCGCGATCGGACCCGAGCGGCGCGCGGTGACCTTGCGCTGGGCGGTTCCGGTCGCGGGGGTCCTGCTGGCGGTCGTGAGCGTGACCGAGACCGTCGACGCGCTCAACGCCGGGACGCCGTTCCCGCAGCTGCAGAGCTCGGAGCGGACGATCACCCGGCAGGTGCTCGCGCACCTGCCGCCGGGCAAGGGGACCGTGCTCATCGACAACGCGCACGCCTCACTGCAGACGCCGGGCATCGTGCTCGCGCTCGAGAAGCACGGGATCCCGACTGCGGTGGTGCCGAGCCAGGTGGTCATGTTCGGCTACGACCGCGACGTGAGCCACAGCCCGTACCGAGCCGGCCTCGTCCCGATCGCGGGGGGCGCGGTCGGGCGCGTGCGCGCACCCAGGAACGGCAGGCGGATCGCGCACTACACGCGTCCGCTGAACGCGGGCGACCGCCGTGGGATCCGCGTGTACATCCGACAGACAGAACGGCTCCCGCCCTCGAAGGACCGCACCGAGCTCCTGAAGGAGCTGCGCGACCGCCTCTCCCTGCCGGCCCAGATCATCGAGGTCTACCTGGTGCCGCCGAAGGTGCTCCTGCGCCGCAACCGTGCGTCGCACACCGGCCAGGACTTCGTCCGGCCGTTCCGCCGCTGATCAGGTCGGGGGCAGCAGCCCGCGCACGAACGCACCCACGGCGAGGACGAGCGTCCCCGTGCTGAGGAGGCGCAGGGTCCGGCGGTCGATCACGTCGCGGCCGCGGTGCGCTCGTTTGGCCTGCCATCCTCGCCCACGGGTCAGACGGTGGCCGCGTCGTCGAGTGCCGAGGAGTCAGCCGGCTTCCAGGTCTTGACCACCAGCACGACGACACCGATCGCGACCAGGACGTCGATCGCGAAGATCAACCGGTCGTTGTCGCGACCCATCGAGCACGGGGTGCGTTGATACGAGCGCGGTGGCTTCAGCGCCGGCGCCGTCCCGGTCGGCGAGCCGCTCCCGGTCAACGGCGCGCCGCACTGCACCGCCCGCGCGGTCTGGACGACCGCGCCGTCCTGGTTCGTGATGGCACCCGTCGGCACCGTGTCCGTCACCGGGCTGAGCGCCCACCACGCCACGAGGGCGATCCACACGACGGTGCCGCCGAGAAGCCACGCGCGCCAGCGGTTCATGCGCGGCCGCCGGCGGACATGGCGCTCACGGTACCGGGTTACCAGAGCTGATCGGTGTACGTGTCCGTCCCGGCGACGGTGGCGAGGAACGGCGACGCGAACACGACCGTTCCGAGCCCGGTGGCCGCGAGGTCCTCGCCCAGGCTCGCGAAGTGCCGGTCCCAGCTCGCCACCGGGTCGCCGTCGACGAAGTAGAGGTGCGCGAACCGGTCCTTGGCCTCGTCGCGCGGGACGTCCGACGGCGCGTTGCCGAGCAACGGGATCGGGGTGAAGGTCACGACCTGGTCGGACGGCAGCGGTCGGGACTCCACCCACTCGGTGACCTGCGTGTCCTTCACGCCGTCGGCCAGCTCGCCGATCACGAGCACGACGCCGGGATAGCGCCGGTCGAGGGCCAGCTCCGCGGGCACGCCGTCCGGATCCGCGTGCGCCTCGCCGCGGTACTTGTACATGAGCGTGTGGATGTGGTCGCGGTGGGGGAACATGCGCCCGTTCTCGTGGAGCCAGTTGACCTGGTTCGTGCCCCACTGGATCCACTCGCCGAACTTGCCGGCGAGGATCCAGTACACCGCGAGGTACGAGCCCGAGGTGGGGTCCGGGCAGATCGGCGACTCCGCGGGGTAGCGCTTCGCCTTGCACTCGCGCGTCGCGACGAACCGGGTGCCCGCGAGGTTCCACGCGCCGATCTGGCAGCCCGCGTAGAAGTGGTCGCGCTCGTACCAGCGGTTGTACGCGACCTCGTGGCCCTTGTGCGGCTCGACCATGGTGATCAGGGCTCCGCCCAGCTTGATCGGCTTGTCCCGGGTGTCACCGGTGCCGACCTCCTGGATGTTCGGCTTCTGCTGCTCGGCGGCGTCTGGGCTCATCGGGTGCTCCCGCTCTGGTTCTCGTAGGTGGTGCGTAGGGCGGCCTTGTCCACCTTGTGCATGGGGGTGACCGGCAGCTCGCCGACCACGACCAACCGGTCTGGTGCCTTGTAGTCCGCGATCCGGGCCCGGCACCACTCGCGCACGGCGTCGAGGTCGGGCGGCTGCGCCGGGTCGGCGGGCACCACGAACGCGCCGCCGATCTCGCCCAGCACCGGATCGGGGAGCCCGGACACCGCCACCTGGGCGATCCCGGGGTGGGCCGACAGCGCGGCCTCGACCTCGGCCGGGTACACGTTGTAGCCGCCGCGGATGTACATCTCCTTGAGCCGGCCGACGATGCGGACGTTGCCGTCGGCGTCGAGGGTGCCGAGGTCGCCGGTGTGGAGCCAACCGTCGGCGTCGATGACGGTCGCGGTCAGCGCCGGGTCCCGCCAGTAGCCGGCCATCATCGCCGCGGAGCGGCAGACGATCTCGCCGACCGTGTCGCGCCCCACGTCGGCACCGTCCTTCGGGTCGACGATCCGGAGCTCGACGTGCTGGACCGCACGCCCGACCGTCGTCGCGACGATCTCGTCCGGATCGCCCACCACGGTGCTCGTCGTCACGCCCGCCTCGGTGCTCGTGTAGCGGCTGAGCACCGGGCAGCCGAGGGTCTCGCGCATCCGGCGCACCAGCTCGGGCGAGATCGCCGCACCGCCGATGCCGCACACCCGGAGCTCTGAGAAGTCCGTGCGGGCCAGGTCGGGGTGGGCGAGGACGAGCTCCCACTGCGTCGGCACCCCCGTGCCCATCGTGATGTGCTCCTCCCGGATCAGGCGCAGTGTCTCGGTCGCGGACCACGGCTCGCCCGCGACCACGATGGTCGTCCCGTTCGCGAGCTCGTCCCACATCCGGGTCATGTACCCGACGTGGGCGAAGGGCAGGACGACGAGCCGGCGGTCACCGGGCTCGGTGAGCTGGCCCATGCTGGCCGAGATCGCAGCCATGCGCGCGTGGTCGTACACCGCGCCCTTGGGAGCCCCGGTCGTCCCGCTCGTCCAGACGATGCACGCCGGGTCGGTCATCGCGATCGCCGGGAGATCGGCGTCGGGTGCCGCGGCGCGGCTGAGCGCCGGCCCGAGCTCGGTGACCGCGAGCACCTTCCCGGCATCGGCGCCGGCCGGGATCTCGGCCCCGTCGCCGAGCACGGTCACCGCCGGCTCGGTACGGGCGAGGATGCTCGCCTGCTCGGTGGCCCCGAGCCGGAGGTTGATCGCGGAGGTGATCGCGCCGGCGCGGAGCGCCCCGAGGTAGCAGGCCGCGAACTTGATCGAGGATCCGAGCATCAGGCCGACGACGTCGCCGGGCCGCACGCCGAGCTCGAGCAGGGTCGCGGCGAAGCCGTCGGCCGCGCGGTCGAGCCAGGCGTACGTCACCTGCTTCTCGCCGTGGACGTAGGCCTCGCGGTCGGGGTGCTCGCGTGCCGCGGCGCGGAGCAGCTCCGCGGTGTTCCGGGCCGTTGTCACGCCCCGTGAGACTACGGCAAGGGCGTGGTGGACGAGAGTTTGACTGAGCGGCCGCAACCTCGCTCGGTCAGGTCTGGGTTCGTGCCGTTGTGACGGCTCGCGCGACACCGCCGCCCGGGCCGCTCAGAGTTTGACGGAATGGGCCGCGGGGGCTCGCTGCGTTAGATTCCGCAGCCCGGGCCACGAGGGTCCGCTCCACAGCTCGCGGGCCAAGGGGGCCACGTACATGGCGCGTTTCACCGATCGAGTCGCGGTCGTCACCGGTGCCGGGTCCGGCCTGGGCCGGGCGACGGCGCGGATGTTCGCCGGTGAAGGGGCGAAGGTCGCGGTGCTCGACCTCGCCGCCGACGCCGCGGAGTCGGTGGCCGCCGAGCTGCGCGACGGTGGCGCCGCCGCGAACGCCTACACGGTGGATGTCAGCGACGCCGGCTCGGTCGAGACCGCGGTCGCGGCGGTCGCCGCCGACCTGGGCCGCCCGCAGATCCTCGTCAATTCTGCGGGCATCGGCGGCTTCGCCCGCAGCGAGGAGGAGGACCCGAACCGGTGGGCCGCGATCATCGCGGTGAACCTGACCGGCACCTTCCTCATGTGCCGCTACACCCTCCCGCACCTCCTGGACGGCGGTGGCAACATCGTCAACATCGCTTCCAACGCCGGCATCATGGGCCAGCCGTTCAGCGCCGCGTACTGCGCGTCGAAGGGCGGGGTCGTCAACCTGACCCGGGCCCTGGCCGTCGAGTACGTGGAGTCCGGCGTGCGCGTGAACTGCGTGGCGCCCGGCGGGATGCGCACGCCGTTGACGAAGGGCTTCCGGCTGCCCGAGGGTGCACCGCTGGACCTCCTGCGTCCGGTGATGTCGAAGATCGGCGTCTCGGAGCCCGAGGAGGTGGCGAACTGCATCGCCTACGTCGCCTCCGACGACGCGCGCTACATGGTCGGGTCGATCGTCTCGATCGACGGCGGGCTGGTGACCTACGGAGGGGGCTTCCCCACGTGAGCGCAGCGCGGAGCGGGCACGACGTGTGGAACGCGGCGCGGCCCCGAGCGGTGGAGCGGAAGGCATGAGTGAGGAGCTGCTTACCAGCTGGACCTCCCTCTGGGACCTGGTCGAGCAACGCGCGACGGCGACGCCGGATGCGCCGTTCGGGATCGACGAGCACGACGCGTCGCTGACCTTCGCCGAGTACCGCGACGCGTGCAATCGCGCCGCGGCGGGCCTCGCCGCGCTGGGTGTCACCGAAGGGACGAACGTCTCCTGGCAGCTGCCCACCTGGCTCGAGTCGATGGTGCTCGTCGGCGCGCTCGCCCGCCTCGGGGCGATCCAGAACCCGATGCTGCCCATCTACCGCGAGCGTGAGGTCGGGTTCATCGCGAAGCAGACCGGCGCCAAGCTGCTGATCGTGCCGTCCGTGTGGCGCGGCTTCGACTTCGAGGCGATGGCGCGCACCGTTGCCGCGGACGTCCCGGGCCTCGAGGTGCTCGTCTGCGACAAGGTGCTGCCCGACGGTGACCCGTCCACGCTCGGTCCGCCCGCGCCCGGTGGGACGGAGCCGTTCCGGCCCGGGGTCCCGACCGACGGTCCGTGGCGCTGGGTCTTCTACACGTCGGGCACGACCGCGGACCCGAAGGGCGCGCGCCACACCGACAAGACGGTGGGTGCGTCGGCGTACACGATGGACCTCGTCCTCGAGATGAGCGCGGCGGACCGCAACGCGATGGTCTTCCCGTTCACGCACATCGGCGGGATCGGGTGGCTGTTCGCGGGGTTGATGGGCGGGTACGTGCACGTGCTCGTCGAGTCGTTCGTGCCGGACTCGACGATCCCGGTGCTCGAACGCAACGGGGTCACGATCGCGGGCGCGGGCACCGCGTTCCACCTCGCCTATCTCACCGCGCAGCGGGCCGAGCCGGACCGTCAGATCTTCCCGCACGCCCGGGCGTTCGTCGGCGGTGGTGCGGCGAAGCCGCCCGCGCTGCACTTCGAGGTCAAGGACGAGCTCGGGGGCGTCGGCATCGTGAGCGGCTACGGCCTCACCGAGGTGCCCATCCTCGCGATGGCCAACGTCCACGACGCGGACCAGAAGCTGGCCGACACCGAGGGCCGGACCGGACCCGGCGTCGAGGTCAAGGTCGTGAAGCTCGACGGGACGCCGGCCGGGCCGGGCGAGGAGGGCGAGATCCGGGCCAAGGGTCCGAACCTCATGCTGGGCTACGTGGACGGCTCGCTCGACGCCGACGCGTTCGACGACGAGGGCTTCTTCCGCACCGGGGACCTCGGCAACCTCGACGACGAGGGGTTCATCGCGATCACCGGCCGGCTGAAGGACGTGATCATCCGCAAGGGCGAGAACATCTCGGCCAAGGAGGTCGAGGACCTGCTGTTCACCAGCCCGCAGGTCGCCGACGCGGCCGTGATCGGTCTGCCGGATCGCGAGTCGGGTGAGCGCGCGTGCGCGCTGGTCGTGCCGGCGGACCCCGACCATCCGCCGACCCTCGCCGACCTGTTCGAGTTCCTCAAGGGCGAGGGACTGATGGTCCAGAAGATCCCCGAGCAGCTCGAGCTCCTCGACGTGCTCCCACGCAACCCGACCGGCAAGGTGCTCAAGCACGAGCTGCGCAAGCAGTACGCCGGCAAGTAGGAGGTCCGGTCGTGCCGCTCACCCAGGAGCTCCGCGAGCTCGCGGCCCGGGTCTCCAACTGGGGCCGGTGGGGCCCGGACGACCAGCGGGGAACGCTGAATCTCGTCGACGAGGCCGCGGTGCGCCGCGGGACGGCGGCGGTTCGCCGCGGCGCTGCCTTCTCGCTCTCGATCCCGATGCACGCCGAAGGACCGCAGACGGGGCGGGTGATGGGGCGTGAGAACCCGAAGCACACGGTGACCGTCGTCTCGTTCGCGTTCACGGGCGATCCCGGGGACTTCCAGACGAGCGACGACAAGGTGGAGACCGGGCTCCAGTCGGCGACGCACTGGGACGCCCTCTCCCACGCCGGCTACGACGACCGCCTGTACAACGACAACCCTTCGTCGGTGATCACGATGGAGTACGGGGCCGAGCGCCTCGGCATCGAGAACTTCGGCCCGGTGATCTCACGGGCGCTCGTCTGCGACATCGCGCGCCTCAAGGGCGTCGAGTGGTTCGACGAGCCGTACTCGATCACGGGCGACGACCTCGAGGCCTGCGTCGCGGGCGCAGGGCTGCACGCCGAACCCGGCGACATCGTGCTGGTCCGTACCGGGCAGATGCACTGGCTCGCGGTGGGGGACCGCCACCGCTATGCCGACATCTCCCCGGGCGTCGGGGTCGAGTCGCTCGAATGGCTCCACGACCGCGACATCGCCGCGATCGCGACCGACACGCACACGTTCGAGCCGTACCCGGGTGCCGGCGACAATCCGTTCCTGTTCCCGGTGCACATGATCGACCTGCGCGACATGGGCCTCCCCCAGGGTCAGCAGTGGGCGCTGGACGAGCTCGCGGCCGACTGCGCGGCGGACGGGATCTGGGAGTGCCTCCTCGTCGCGACCCCGCTGCCGATCCACGGCGGCGTCGGCGGCCTCGTCGCCCCCACCGCCGCCAAGTAGCCCTCCGTCCACCTTTCGGCGTGAGTTCACGTTGCCCTGGCGACGCGAACTCACGCCGAAACGAGCCGCGGGTGGGAGACGCGGCCGTGGACGACCAGGTGGCGGTCGCTCACCGGCGCGACGTCGAACCCCGCGAGGCCGGCGTCGGCGAGCTGGTCGCGCACCTCGTCCGGGGTGAACGCGGCGCACAGCGAGTGCAGGAAGTCCCGGCGCAGCACGTCGGGCGCGCCCGCCGCGTAGCCGTCGACGAGCGCGCGAGCGGCGTCGCGTGACGGTGGGCGCATGAGGTCCTGCACGAAGAGGTGCGCACCGGGCGCCGCGGCCTTCCACATCGCGTGCCACAGCACCGACGGATCGTGGAAGTGGTGCAGCGAGTTGGTGCTCACCACGGCGTCGAAAACGCCGAGGTCGGCGAGGTCGTCGTCGGGCAGCACGCGGTGGGTGAACGAGATCCGACCGCCGAGCTGCTCACGCTCGACCCGTTGCACCCCGAGCTCGAGCATCGCGGGCGAGCCTTCGAGCCCGACGATCGTGGTCTCCGCGAACGCGCGGGCGAACCGGACCGTGATGTCCGCAGGACCGCAGGCGAGGTCGAGCATCCGGACGGGCGCGAAGCCCGGGAACGCGACGGCGAAACGCGTCACTGCGGCCTGGTGAGACTCGGCGAAGTTCGCGTCCGAATACGCCTGCGCCTGGTCGGCGTCGACCATGAGCTCGGGCTCGACCACCCGGTCCATCACGGCGCCATCACCCGGTCGTCCACCCGGTCGTCCACCCCGTCGTCACGGTGCGGACAGCTCGTAGACCACGACGTCGAAGCCGTGCTCCGGGTGGCTCGTGGTGCGCTCGAGGGTCATGCCGAGCTTCTGCATCACGTTCCACGAGCTGCGGTTCTCCGGGCGGGTCACGCTCACGATCCGGTCGAGGCCGACGGTCGTGAACGCGAAGTCGACGGTGCGCCGCGCGCCTTCGGTGGCGATGCCCTGTCCCCACCACGGCCGCGCCAGGCGCCAGCCGATCTCGACGCACGGAAGGATCTCGGGCAGGAAGCGGGGCACCGCGAGCCCGATGAACCCGATGCATTCGTCGCTGTCCCTCGCTGCCGCGCACCAGAGCCCGAACCCCTCGTCGTCCCAGCGCCGGCGGAACCCGTCGAGCTGGTTCCTCGACTCGTCCCGGGTCAGCGTCTCGCCCGACGCGCCGAGCCAGCGCATGACCTCGGGATCGCCGCAGAGGGAGGCGTAGGCGTCGAGATCGTCATCGCGCCACGCCCGGAGCCGCAGCCGGTCGGTCTCCAGGGTCGGGACCGTCACCCCCCGGCCTCCGCGACGAAGGCGTCGAACAACGCCTGCTGCACCGGGTCCCGGTCCGCGGTGTCCTCGGGGTGCCACTGCGCCCCGACGATCCAGGCGTCGCCGTCGAGCTCGATGCCCTCGACGATCCCGTCCGGGGCGCGCGCGGTGATGCGCAGGCCGGTGCCGAGCCGGTCGACGGCCTGGTGGTGGTGCGACGAGCACGTGGCCGTGGTCGCACCCGTCGCCTTGCCGAGCCGCGAGTCGGCGTCGATCGCCAGCTCGTGCAGGGTGGCTCCGCCTTCGACCCCGGGGATGCCGTGCCCGAGCAGCCCCTCGCGCCCGGTGATGTGCTGGTCCAGCGAGCCTCCGAGCAGCACGTTCAGCACCTGCGCGCCGCGACAGATCGCGAGCGTCGGCAGACCCCGGTCGATCGCGGCGCGTGCGAGCGCGAGCTCGAACGCGTCGCGCTCGTGGATCATCCCGTAGTTGTGCTCGTCGGTCGGCGCGTCGTAGGTGGCGGGGTCGAGGTCGCCGCCCCCGAGGAGCAGGAGCGCGTCGAAGTGGTCCAGCAGCTCCTCGGCCGCCGTCGGCGCGAGCGGCTCGGGCTTGAGGATCGCCTCCTGCGCGCCGGCGCGCTTGAGCGCGTCGACGTAGGGGAGGGGCACCGCGACGCCGGCGTCGATCCAGCCCTCGATCCGGCCCGACGGCACCGGATACGCGGGGACGGCGACGAGGGGCTTGCCGGCCACGCTCAGTGTCACCGGACGGGGCACTAGAGCTGCTCGAAGTTGCGGCGGAGCTCCCAGTCCGTCACCGCCTGGTTGAACACCGCCCACTCCTGGCGCGCGGCGTGGACGAGGTGCCGGTGGACGTCCTCCCCGAACGCCTCGCGTGCGACCTCGCTGCGGTCGAGCTCGGTGATCGCGTCGACGATGTTCCACGGCACGTGCGGGATGTCCGGCGCCTCGTACGCATTGCCGACGAGCATCGGCGGCGGCTCGATCTCGTGCTCGATGCCGTGGAGGCCGGCTGCGATCGTCGCTGCGAACGCGAGGTACGGGTTGCAGTCCGCGCCGGGGATGCGGGACTCGATCCGGAAGCCCTGGCCGTGACCGACCAGCCGGAAGCCGCAGGTGCGGTTGTCGCGACCCCAGGCGAGCGCGGTCGGGGCCCAGGACTCGGGTTGGTACCGCTTGTAGGAGTTGACCGTGGGGGCGAACATCCACGCGAGCTCACGCCCGGTCGCGACCAGCCCACCGAGCCAACCGCGGAACGCCTTCGACATGTGGTCCGGGCCATCCTCCTGCCACATGAGGGACTCGGTGCCGTCAACGTTCCACAGGCTCGAGTGCACGTGGCACGACGACCCCACGTCGTCCATCGAGTACTTCGCCATGAAGGTCAGCGAACGCCCGTTCAGCCCGGCGATCTCCTTGGCGCCGTTCTTGTAGATGACGTGGCGGTCGGCCATCGTCACCGCGTCCGCGTAGCGAAGGTTGATCTCGTGCTGCCCCCGGCCGGCCTCGCCCTTGGAGAACTCCACCGGGACGCCGGCGCCGTCCATGCCGTTGCGGATCTGCCGGATCAGGTACTCGTCCCGGGTCGTCTGGAGGATGTGGTAGTCCTCGATGAACCCCGAGTGCGGCGTGAGGTCCTGGAACCGCTTGGCCTGGGCCTCTTCGTAGCTCTCGCGGAACAGGAAGAACTCGAGCTCCGACGCGCACATGACGCGGTAGCCGAGTGCGGCGGCCCGCTCCACCTGGCGGATCAGGATCTGGCGCGGGGAGACCGCGACGGGCTCGCCGGTCTCCTCGTCGTACAGGTCGCAGAGCACGAGCGCGGTCTTCTCGAGCCACGGCACGACGCGCAAGGTCGACGGGTCCGGCACGCAGCGGAAGTCGCCGTACCCGGACTCCCAATTGGCGAAGTCGAAGCCCGGGAGCGGCGTCATGTCGACATCGACGGCCAACAGGTACACGCACGCTTCGATCGCTCCCTCACCGGCTGCGACGTGGTCGAGGTAGAAGTGACCGGTGACGCGCTTGCCGATGAGCCGGCCCTGGAGGTCGGTGAAGGCGACGAGCACGGTGTCGACGCTGCCGTTGCGAATCAGCGTCTCGAGCGTCTCCGGTTCGAGCATCCCCGTCGTCATCGGGGTCAGGATACTGGTGCTCGTTCCACCAGAGCTGGGCCCTGCGGCCTGCGCACTTCGTGCCCGCTCCGGCCTCCGCTACTCCGGACTGGGGCGCTTCGGCCTGCGCACTTCGTGCCCGCTCCGGCCTCCGCTACTCCGGAGTCACGTACGCCGCGGTGATGCCGCCGTCGACGACGAGCTGCGCGCCGGTCATGAACGACGACTCGTCCGAGGCGAGGAACAGCGCCGCCTCGGCCAGCTCCTCGGCCCGACCGAGCCGGCCCATCGGGATGTGCACGAGCCGCCGTTGGCGACGGGCCGGGTCGCTCATGAGCTCCTCCAGCATCGGCGTCGCGATCGGCCCGGGGCAGAGGGAGTTCGCCCGGATGCCCTGGCGCGCGTACTCGACCGCGATCTCGCGGGTCATCGAGAGCACGCCGCCCTTGCTCGCGGTGTACGCGATCTGCGCAGTCGCGGCGCCCATGAGCGCGACGAACGACGCGACGTTGACGATCGAGCCGCCGCCCGAAGCCAGCATGGCCGGGATCCCGTGCTTGCAGCCGAGCCAGACCCCCTTGAGGTTGACGTCCATCACGCGCTCCCAGGTCGGCTCGGGTGTCTCGATGGCGCCACCGTCGTCCGCCGGGAAGATGCCCGCGTTGTTGTAGAGGACATGGAGCGCGCCGAAGCGGTTCATGGCGAAGCGCACCATCGCTTCGACGTCGTCGCCGTTCGAGACGTCGGCCCTGACGAACGCGGCCTCGCTCCCGGCCGCCTCGATGGCGGCGACCGTGCCGGTGCCGAGGTCCTCGTCGAAGTCGACGACGACGATGCGCGCCCCTTCGCTCGCGAACAGGTCCGCCGCAGAGCGGCCCATCCCGTTCCCGGCGCCCGTGATGAGCGCGACCTTCCCGTCCAGCCGACCGGGCATCGACGTCCTCCTAGGATCCCGAAGGCTCGCAGGCTACCGATCGGGAGGCCCACCGCCGCCATGCAGATCTCGGTGACGATCTCGGGCTTGTCCCGGCTCTTCGGCGACGACCTCGCCGCGCTGGTGGACGTCGCCCGCGTGGCCGACGACGCGGGCATCCACCAGATCGTGATGACCGACCACCTCGCGATCGGGCCGCGCACGGACCGGTACCCGTTCGCGCCGGAGTTCCCCTACCCGCCGCAGGAGCCGTGGCCCGAGCCGCTGACCGTCCTCGCCGCGTTCACGGGCGCGACCCGGAAGGTGCGCCTCGGCACCGGCGTGCTGATCGGACCCGTGCGCCCGGCGCTCGTCGTCGCGAAGGCCGTCGCCACCCTCGACGTGCTGTCTCGCGGCCGGGTGGACCTCGGGATCGGCACCGGTTGGCAGCGCGAGGAGTTCACCGACCCCGGGCTGCCGTTCGTCGGCCGGACCGCGCGCATGGAGGACCAGGTGCGGGCGTGCCGCGCGATCTGGGAGCGCGAGCCTCCGGTCACCTTCCACTCCGACACCGTCTCGTTCGACCAGCTCTGGTGCGAGCCGCGGCCTGTCCAGCCGCGCCTGCCGATCTGGTTCTCGGGCCCGGCGAACGCGGCCACGGTGCGACGGGTGACCGAGCTCGGCGACGGCTGGCTGCCGCTCGCGATCCCGCTCGATGCCGTGACCGCGACGGTCGAGCAGATGCGGACCGCCTGGCGCGAGGTGGGGAGGGACCCGGCGTTGCTCCAGGTGCGCCAGAACCTCCCGGTCGAGACCGACGCCGGCGGCCGCGTGGATCTCGACGCCACGATGGCGCGGGTCCCGGAGCTCGCGGCCCGCGGGATCACGACGGTGTCGGTGGCGTTGGGGCGGTTCCTGCGCGACCGGGCGGACGTCGAGCCCTTCCTGCGGGACCTGGGCGACGGGTTCGCCTGAACGGCGTTACCTTGGCCACGACCAGGGGGGACGCCATGACGCACGATCTCGTCATCCGCAACGGGAAGGTCGTCGACGGCACCGGCGCGGAGGCGGTGGATGCCGACGTCGCGATCGACGGTGACCGGATCATGACCCTCGGCCCGGTGGACGGTCGTGGTCGCCGCGAGATCGATGCCGACGGGCAGCTCGTCACACCGGGCTTCGTCGACATCCACACCCACCTCGACGCGCAGCTCGCCTGGGACCCGATCGGATCGTCGTCGTGCTGGCACGGGGTCACGTCGGTCGTGCTCGGCAACTGCGGGGTGACGTTCGCGCCGTGCAAGCCGGGAGACCGCCGCTTCCTGGCCGAGATGATGGAGTCGGTCGAGGACATCCCGGCCGACTCGATCATGGACGGGCTCGCGTGGGACTGGGAGTCCTACGGCGAGTACCTCGGCGCGGTCGACCGGATGCCGAAGGGCGTGAACGCCGGCGGCATGGTCGGCCACTGCGCGGTACGGATCCACGCCATGGGGGAGCGCGCGCTCGATGAGGCACCCGCGAGCGAGGCGGACGTGCAGGCCATGAGCGCGCTCGTCGCGGAAGCGATGGACGCCGGTGCGCTCGGCTTCTCGACCTCACGCACCGCGCTCCACCGCGTGCCCGACGGGCGGGTCGTGCCCGGCACCCACGCCGACCCGCGCGAGCTCCTGGCGATCGCGGAGGTCATGGGCGAACGCAAGCGAGGGGTCTTCGAGGCCGCGCTCGCGCTCGGCGAGCGCGGTGCCGACGGTGAGCGCAGGACCCAGGGCGAGGTCGCGATGCTGGGCGAGCTCAGCCGGCGGACCGGACGGCCGGCCACGTTCGGGCTCAGCCAGACGAAGAAGGTCCCGGGCATCGACACCGACGCCCTGGAGACCGTCGAGCAGCAGAACGGGCTCGGCGCCGACCTGCGGCCGCAGACGACCGCGCGGGGCATCGGGCTCCTGTTCGGTCCGGCGTGCCGCACCCCGTTCGACGGTGCACCGGCCTGGCGGGCGCTGCGCGACCTGCCGGTCGCGGAGACCGTCGCCGTGCTGCGCGACCCGGAGCGCCGCGCCGAGCTGGTGCGGGCGGCCGAGGGTCTGCCGACGATCCCGATGGAGGAGCTGTACGTGCTCCCCGAGGGGGACGCGCGGTACGACCTGGGGCCCGAGGACACCCTGGCCGCGCAGGCGCACCGTCGGGGCGTGAGCCCGGCCGAGGCGTTCGCGCAGCTCGTCGACGAGCGCAACGGCGACGTGCTCGTCAACTGGCCGTTCCTGAACGACGACCTCGGAGCGGTCGAGGGGATGTTGCGCCACCCGGACTCCGTGCTGGGCCTGGCCGATGCCGGCGCGCACGTGGGGATGATCATGGACTCGAGCCAGCCGACGTTCTTCCTCACCTACTGGATCCGTGACCGCGGGCTCTCGACCATCGGCGAGGCGATCCGGCGGCTCACCTCCGACACCGCAGACCTCTTCGGCGTCACCGACCGCGGCGTCCTCCGCCCGGGCGCGTTCGCGGACGTGAACGTCATCGACCTCGACGGGATGCGCCTGCCCCAGCCCGAGTACGTGCACGACTTCCCGCGGGGCGCGGGCCGCTACGTGCAGCGGGCGTCGGGCTACACGGCGACGATCGTCAACGGCGAGGTGTTCATGGAGGACGGCGAGCACACCGGCGCGCTCGCCGGTCACCTCCTGCGCTCGTAGCCTGGGCAGTCCCGGGGAAGGGCGGCAGCGTGAGGTGGGACGAGGACGATCCTGGGCTCCCGATCAAGTTCGGGCCCTGCTCCAACGACGAGTACGAGCCCCCGCCGCTGAGTGAGGTGGTCCTCGAGACGATCCGGCGAGCCCGGCTCGAGTCCGACGACAACGCGCGGCGATCCGGGATGAGCCGCCGCCGGTTCCTGCTCTCGGCGTGCGGAGCCGCGACCGCGCTGCTCGCACTCCAGGCGTGTACCGACGACGCGGCGAAGGCCAAGGGGAAGCGGAAGCCGGGGGGCCGGTACAAGGTCCCCGAGAACGCGACGACGGACCCGGGCGTCGCGAACGACGCGCTCGGCGGCACCGAGCTCGTCTTCGACGTCCAGAACCACCTGCTCGACTACACGCTCGACCCCCAGAGCCGGGACGAGGCCTTCTTCGGGGCGAGCTTCCCGCAGGCCAGGTGTGGAGAAGCCGATCCTCACGACTGCTTCTCGGTGGACCACTTCCTCGAGGAGATCTTCATCAAGAGCGACACGTCGATGGCAATTGCGTCGTCGCTCCCGATCCGGCCCGAGCACAGCCCCGAGTCGATCCTCGTGCGGGACAGGGCGCGCCGCATCTCCCACGCGCTCTGCCATGACGATCGCCTGCTGATCCAGGGCGAGGCGCACCCGACGCTCGCACCGACCGCGGAGTGGCTGGCCGCGATGGAGCAGTCCGCCGCGGCGTATCCCCTCGCCGCGTGGAAGGTGTACACCCATCAACCCGGTCCCCCGTGGTGGCTCGACGACCACGACGCGGGTCTCGCGCCGGTCGGTGAGCCGTTCATCCGGAAGGCCGTCGAGCTCGGGATCCCGCGGATCGCCGTGCACAAGGGCCTGGTGAGCGGTCGGTACGGTTCGCCCGTCGACATCGGCCCCGCGGCTCGCACCCACCCCGACGTCTCCTTCCTCGTGTACCACTCGGGCTTCGACATCGGCGGCCTCGAGGGTCCGTACGCACCCGCGACCGCGACGCGGGGCGTCAACCGACTCATCACGTCGATGCTGCAAGCGGGCATCGGGCCGAACCAGAACGTGTACGCGGAGCTCGGGACGAGCTGGTACCGGTTGATGCAGACCCCCGACCAGGCCGCGCACGTCTGGGGCAAGCTCCTCAAGTACGTCGGTGAGGACAACGTGCTCTGGGGGACGGACGCCATCTGGTACGGCTCACCCCAGGACCAGATCCAGGCGTTCCGCGCGTTCCAGATCACGCCCGAGCTGCAGGAGACCTACGGCTACCCGGCGCTCACGGACGAGCTGAAGGCGAAGATCCTCGGCCGCAACGCCCTGCGCGTCTACGACGTGAAGCCGATCACGACGAAGTGCACGTTCACCCGTGAGCAGCTGGCCCAGGTGCGCCTGATGTCGGCGAGCGGGAACCGCACCTACGGTCCGACGACGCCGGCCGAGGCCCGGGCACTCATGGCCCGCGCCGGGTGATCGTGGTTTCATGGGGAGCATGACGACTCTCGAGATTCCCAAGGCCCTCCACCGCGGCGAGAGCGAGCTGCCGTTCGTCGCGCTCGGAGACGGCACCCACCTCCAGCTGCTCCAGGTCGACGTCGACGCCGGCCTCTGGGTCATCCGGACGAAGTTCGAGGCCGGCGTGACGGTCCCGACGCACAAGCACACCGGTGAGGTGTTCGCGTTCACGCTGACGGGCAGCTGGAAGTACCTGGAGTACCCGGAGGTGAACCTCCCCGGCTCGTACCTCTACGAGCCCGCGGGATCGGTGCACACGCTGACCGTCCCCGCGGAGAACGACGGCATGACCGACGTCTGGTTCGCGATCTACGGCGCGAACCTGAACCTCGACGCCGACGGCAACGTCGAGACCGTCATCGACGCGGGCCTCGTGCGCGACACGTACTTCGCGTTGTGCGAGGCCGAGGGCCATTCCCGCCCGAACGTCATCGGCGCCTGACCCGCCCCCCACCCCGAACTTGCGTCGAAAAGGCCGCGTCACGCGGCTCTTTCGACGCAAGTTCGGGAGGACGAGGGGTTACTCGGAGCTGAGGAAGAGGTTCTTGACCTCGGTGTAGTGGCTCATCGCGTGCATCCCGAGCTCGCGACCGAGCCCGCTGCGCTTGTAGCCGCCGAACGGCGCCTCGGTGCGCACGCTGCGGTTCGAGTTCACCGAGAGCACGCCGGTGCGGACCGCCTTGCCGACCCGGATCGCGCGCCCGAGGTCCCTCGTCCAGAGCGAGCCGGACAGGCCGTAGTCGCCGTCGTTCGCGATCCGGATCGCGTCGGCCTCGTCGGTGAACGGGATGACGGACGCCACGGGCCCGAAGATCTCCTCGCGGGCGACGCGCATCCGGTTGTCGACGCCCGCGAGCACCGCGGGCGTGAGGTATGACCCGTCGGCGAACGCCCCGTCGCCGGGGATCTCCCCTCCGGTCACCCGCTCGGCGCCCTCGTCGGCCCCGATCGCCAGGTAGTCGAGCGACACCTGGCGTTGCGCCGGCGAGATCATCGGCCCCATCTCCGTTGTCTCTTCCAGGGGCGCGCCGACCCGGATGCGCTCGGTGCGGCGGGCGAACGCGGCGACGAACGCGTCGTAGATCGACTGCTGCACGACGATCCGGCTCCGCGCGCAGCAGTCCTGTCCGGCGTTGCCGAACACGGCCATCGCGGTGTCCTCGACCGCGCGCTCCCAGTCGGCGTCGTCGAACACGAGGCAGGCGGACTTGCCGCCGAGCTCGAGGGACACCCGGGTGATGTTGTCCGAGGACGCCCGCAGGATCGCGGCGCCGGTGGTGGTCTCGCCGGTGAACGAGATCTTGTCCACCCGCGGGTCGCTGACCAGCGCGTCGCCCACGACACCCCCGGGGCCCGGAAGCACCGAGACGCAGCCCTCCGGGACTCCCGCCTCGACCAGCAGCTCGCCGAGCATCAGGGCGGTGACCGGGGTGAGCGACGCGGGCTTGATGATCACCGGGTTCCCGCACGCGAGCGCGGGCGCGGTCTTCCACGACGTGATCAGCAGGGGGAAGTTCCAGGGCACGATCAGCGCGCACACCCCGACCGGCTCGCGCAGCACCACGTCGAGCCCGGGATCGGGAACGGGTACGACCTCGCCGAAGTGCTTGTTCGCGGCGCCGGCGAAGTACTCGAAGGTCCCTGCCGCGGCGTCGACCTCCCAGCGGGCGTCACCGATCGGCTTGCCGGCGTTGCGCGCCTCGGCGACCGCGAACGCCTCGGCGCGCTCGCGCAGCAGCGTCGCGGCCCGTAGCAGGACCCGGCCCCGGTCGGTCGCCGACCGGTCGGACCAGACGCCGGACTCGAAGGCCGCCGCCGCGGTCTGCACTGCCGCGTCGACGTCCTCGACGCCGGCGCGAGCTACGCGCGTGAGCTCACCCCCCGTTCCGGGCTCGCGAACCACGAAGTCGGCGCCGTCGCGCGCGGCGACCGAACACCCGCCGATCAAGAGGTCCTGAGCCACCGCGTCACCGTAGTGCCGGACCCCCCGCGAGGTTCCAGCCCGAACCGTGTGGCAGCGTGGGGCGATGCGTTCCACGCGCCTGCGGGCGTCCCTCGCGGTGTGCGTGCTGGCGCTGGCCGCCTGCTCGGGCGGCGGCGGCGCAACCGATGCGCGGTCGACGTCGACGACGACCCGTCCCTCGGCCGGCGGCACCACCGCCGCGAAGCCGTTGCACTGGAAGCGGTGCGACGACGGGGAGTGCGCAACGCTCGCGGTCCCGCTCACGCCGACGCAATCGTTCGGCCCGCAGGTGAACCTCGCGGTGGCGCGGGTTCCGGCGAAGAAGCCCGCCGAGCGCATCGGCGCGCTGGTGATCAACCCCGGTGGGCCGGGCGCGCCGGGGACCGACTTCGTCAAGCCGGTCGCGTCCGAGCTGCCCGAAGCGATCACGGACCGGTTCGACATCGTCGGCTGGGACCCCCGTGGCACCGGAAGCAGCGACCCGGTCGCGTGCGGCAAGAAGCTCGACTACCTCTTCGACGTGGACACCGCCCCCGACGACGCGGCCGAGCAGACCGCGCTCGACGATGCGTCGAAGCGCTTCGTGGCCGCGTGTCAGGCCGGGAGCCCGGCCCTCCTCCCGCACATCGCCTCGATCGACACGGTCCGCGACCTGGACCAGCTCCGCGCCGCGCTCGGGGAGCAGAAGCTCTCGTTCGTGGGGTTCTCGTACGGGACCTACCTCGGCGCGCTCTACGCCGAGCACTACCCGGACCACGTGCGCGCGCTCCTGCTCGACGGGGCGATCGACCCGTCGGTCTCGATCGCCGACGTGCAGATCCAGCAGGCGAAGGGCTTCGAGGCCTCGCTGGCCGCGTTCCTCCGGAGCTGCGCTCGCGACACCTCGTGCGCGTACCACCACGGCGGCGACCCGAAGGCGGCACTCGACGCCTTGCGGGCGCGGATCGACCGCAAGCCGATGAAGGGTGCGAACGGGCGGACGTTGGGGCCGTCGCAGCTCGACATCGCGCTCGCGGCCCCGCTGTACTCGGGCTCGAACGGGTACAAGCTCCTGGCCGGGGCCTTGAGCAAGGCCGAGCACGGTGATCCCGCCGCGCTGCTCGAGATCTTCGACGAGTACGTCACCCGGAACCCGGACGGCACCTACTCCGCCGAGTGGCCGGCCTTCCTCGCCATCTCGTGCGCGGACGGCCCCGATCTGAGCCCGACCGCCGCGGTCGCCCTGCAGGCCCGAGCGGCCCAGGAGGCGCCGTACTTCGGGGCGTCGAACGTCGGGCTGAGCATGCCCTGCTCGTACTGGCCGGTCCCGCCGGTCAACACGGTTCCGACCGCGGTGTCCGCGCCGTCGGCACCCCCGATCGTGGTCGTGGGCACGACGGGTGACCCCGCGACGCCGATCGAGTGGGCGCAGGGCCTCACCCGCCAGCTGGGCAGCGCCCGACTGGTCACCGTGGACGGGACGACGCACACGTCGAGCCTCGACGCGAACCCGTGCCTCGACCGGGCGAACGTCGCCTATCTGGTCCACCTGCACCCGCCGCGGCCCGACCTGCACTGCGGCAGCTGAAACCTGCCGAGGCAGACACCTGGGGGCTCCCCGCTAACCTGACGGGTCGTCCGATCGTCGGCGCGGAGGGAAGATGACGGCAACCGCGGAATCGGGAACGCAGGCGTCCATCGAGATCCCGCGGATCGTCAGCGTGGACGACCACGTGGTCGAGCCGGCGCACCTCTGGCAGACGTGGCTCCCGGCGAAGTGGCGCGATCGCGGGCCGAAGTCCGAGCGCCGCGGCGTCGCCGGGATGCGCCACATCGGCGGCGGCACCTACGAGCAGACCTTCGCCGACGACGCACCGCAGGCCGACTGCTGGGTGTACGAGGACCTCGTCTACATCAACAAGCGTCACGTTGCCGCGGTCGGCTTCGACCGCGACGACATGACGATGTCGCCCATCACCTACGACGAGATGCGGCCCGGCTGCTACGAGCCCAGGGCCCGCCTCGAGGACATGGACCTCAACTGGGTCGAGGCGTCGCTCTCGTTCCCGTCGTTCCCACGGTTCTGTGGCCAGACGTTCCTCGAGGCCAAGGACCGCGAGCTCGCCGAGGTCTGCGTCTACGCCTACAACGACTGGATGGTCGAGGAGTGGTGCGGCGGCAGCGGCGGCCGCCTGATCCCCTTGACGCTCGTCCCGCTCTGGGACGCGGACCTGGCCGCCGCCGAGGTGCGCCGCAACGCGGCCCGCGGGGTCCGGGCGGTCTGCTTCAGCGAGATCCCGCCGCACCTGGGCCTCCCCAGCATCCACAGCGGCTACTGGGACCCCTTCTTCGAGGCGTGCCAGGAGACCGGGACCGTGGTGTGCATGCACATCGGTTCGAGCTCGAAGATGCCCGCGACCTCGGCCGACGCGCCGGTGGCGGTCGCCGCGACGTTGAGCTTCGGCAACGCGATGGCGAGCCTCTCGGACTTCATGTTCTCGGGGGTGCTCGTCCGGTTCCCGACCTTGAAGCTTGCGTACTCGGAGGGTCAGATCGGCTGGATCCCGTACATCCTCGAGCGCGCGGACGACGTCTGGCGCGAGCACCGGGCGTGGGGCGGCGTCAAGGACATCGTCCCCGAACCACCTTCGAGCTACTACTACCGCCAGGTGTACGGCTGCTTCTTCCGCGACCGTCACGGCCTCGAGTCGCTCGCGCGGGTCGGCGTCGACAACACGACGTTCGAGACCGACTACCCGCACACGGACTCGACGTGGCCGCACACCAAGGAGCTCGCCGGCGAGATGATGGCCGACCTCCCGCAGGACGTCGTCGACAAGGTCTGCCGCGGGAACGCGATTCGCATGCTCGGCCTCGACCTCTGACCATGGACGACCGACTCGTCCCGCTCGACGGGCCCGCGAACTTCCGTGACCTCGGCGGCTACGAGACCGACCACGGTCGTCGGGTGCGATCGGGCCGCGTGTTCCGCAGCGACTCGCTCTCGTTCATGACCGAGGAGGACGTCCGTCACGTCACCGAGGTGCTCCGGCTCCGCACCGTCATCGATCTCCGCGCCGGCACGGAGGTCGAGCAGTTCTCCCACGGGCCGCTCGAGTCCCTCCCGGTGGAGGTCTGGCACATGCCGATCATCGACGAGACCCGGCGCGACGCGAGTGCATGGTCGGGCGGCGAGATCGTCGCGCTCGATGACCTGTACCTGATGATGCTCGAGCGCTTCGGTCACCGCTTCGTCGCGGTCCTCGAGATCATCGCGGCGGGGGACACCCAGCCCGTCGTGTTCCACTCCGCGGCCGGCAAGGACCGTACCGGCCTCGTCGCGATGCTGGTGCTCGGCCTGCTCGGGGTCGATGCCGAGATCATCGCCGCGGACTACACGCTCACCGACGCGCGCATGCCCGTCCTGCTCGAGCGTCACCAGGCGAGGGCGGCCGAAGGTGCGGCCGCCGAGGTCGCCCAGCAGAAGTGGGCGGTCGACGCCGCCGCGATCCGCGCGGTCGTCGACCGGCTCGTGGCCGAGCACGGCTCGATCGAGGGCTACGCGCTCACCCACGGCCTCACCGCCGACGCGCTCGACTGCCTGCGGGCGTCACTGCTCGAGGATCCCGCGCTCGACGACGCGGTCTGAGAGGATCACGCCGTGGTGGTGTTCAGTCACGCTGGTCAGTCGGTCCGTGACGTCGCGGCGACCCGCGCGTTCTACGTCGAGGTGCTCGGCTTCGAAGACGCGATGGATCTCGACGTCAGTGGATCGCAGACCGCGAAGCTGCTCCGGCTGCCGGACCCGGTGGGCCTGCGCGCGGTCTACCTCCGCCGGGGTGACTTCGTGCTGGAGCTGCTGGCGTTCAGCGATCCCGAGCCGCTCGAGCCGCGCGCGCGGCCGCTGAACGAGCCCGGCCTGACCCACCTCTCGTTCGGGGTGGACGACCTCGATGATGCGTGCGCCGCGGTGGTCGCGCACGGCGGGACGGTGTTGGAGGAGTCGCGGCTGCCGAACGCGGTCTTCGTGACCGACCCGGAAGGCCAGGTCGTCGAGCTGCTCTCCGGCACGCAGTTCGCCGATCGGCTGCGCGCATGATCCACCGGAGCCCCCGACGTCGCCGCGCCGCCGGCCGGATCTGATGGGTCGTCAGGTCCACCCGTAGACTCCGCCTCCGCATGGACCTCCGAAACTCCGAAGCCGACGAGGCGTTCCGGGCCGAGCTGCGCGCCTGGCTCGCCGCCGAGCTGCCCGAGCTGCCGCCCCAGCCCGCCCGCGACGACTGGGACGCCCGCCGGCGCTGGGACACGAACTGGCAGCGCCGGCTCTTCGACGCGGGCTATGCCGGGCTGAACTGGCCGGTGGAGTACGGCGGCCGCGACCTGCCGTCGAGCCAGCAGCTGCTCTTCCTGGAGGAGACGACTCGGGCGCGTGCGCCGTACGTCGGGGTCAACTTCGTCGGACTCCTCCACGCCGGGCCGACGATCGTGGCCGAAGGCACGGACGAGCAGAAGCGCGAGCACCTGCCCAAGATCCTGCGGGGTGACGAGGTGTGGTGCCAGGGCTTCTCCGAGCCGGGCGCGGGGTCGGACCTCGCCTCCCTCCGGACGCGCGCGGTGCGCGACGGCGATCACTACGTCGTGACCGGCCAGAAGATCTGGTGCTCGTTCGGCCAGGTGGGTGACTTCGGCGAGCTGCTGGTGCGGACCGACCTCGACGCGACGAAGCACGCGGGGATCAGCTGGCTCATGCTGCCGATGGACCTGCCCGGCATCGAGGTCCGCCCGTTGCGCACCGTGCTGGGCTCCTCGGAGTTCTCCGAGCTGTTCCTCGACGAGGTGCGGGTGCCGGTCTCGTGCCGGGTCGGGGAGGAGAACGACGGCTGGCGGGTCACGAACGTCACCCTGTCCTTCGAACGGGGCACCGCGTTCGTCAGCGAGCTCGTCGACGCCATGCGGCTCGTCGCCGACCTCGCGCCGCTCGTACGGGACCCGGCCCACCGCCGGGAGCTGGGCCACGTGGCCGCCGAGCTCGATGCGCAGTGGGCGCTCACGAAGCGCAACGTCACGCAGTCGTCGCGAGGTGTGCCGGGGCGGGGCGCGTTCATGATGAAGCTCGCGTACTCCGAGACCCGCCAACGGCTCGGTGAGCTGTCGCTCCGGGTGCTCGAGCGCGACGGCCTCGTCGTGGACGGCAAGGGGGAGTTCGTGGAGGAGCGGCTCCGCACGCTGGCGCTGACGATCGCGGCCGGGACATCGCAGATCCAGCGCAACATCCTGGGCGAGCGGGTGCTCGGCCTCCCGAAGGAGCCCGCACCTCGATGAACTTCGACCTGTCCGACGACCAGGTCGCGTTGCGGGACGGCATCCGCAGCCTGCTCGAGGGCAAGTTCCCGATGAGCCGGGTGCGCGGCGGCTTCGACCGCTCGACCTACGAGGACCTGAAGGAAGCCGGTGTGTTCTCGTTGCGCGAGGACGGGTTCGGCTGGACCGACGCGGCCGTGGTCTACGAGGAGCTCGGCCGAGCGCTCGTACCGGGCCCCCTGGTCTGGACGTTCGGTCGGGACGCGATCACCGGTGGGCTCGATCGTTCGGTGGGGGGCACGACCTACGTCGAGCACCTTGCCGCGCTCGACGTCCTGTTGGTGCTCCACGCGGACGGGATCATCTCCGCGGACCCGAGGAGCATCGATGCGTCGGTCGCGGACTGGCCGCTCGACCCGCTCACACCCGTGTCGGCGGTCGAGGCGCTGCCGGCCGGCTCGGTCGTCGGCGACCTCGATGCACTCGCGGCGCTCCGGACGTCCGGTGCGCTGCTGACCGCGGCCTTCCTCGTCGGGATGGCCGACGCGCTCGTCGACCTCGCGGTCGCGTACGCCAAGGAGCGCGAGCAGTTCAACCGGCCGATCGGCTCGTTCCAGGCGGTGAAGCACCTCTGCGCGGACATGGCGGTGCGGGCGGAGGTCGCGCGGGCCGCGCTGTACGCAGCGGCCTGCGTCCTCGACGATCCGTCGACGGGGGAGCTCGCCCGCGCGCTCAGCGGGGCCAAGCTGCTCGCGAACGAGGCCGCGATCACGAACGGGAGGTCGGCGACGCAGGTGTACGGCGGGATGGGCTTCACCTGGGAGGTCGACGTGCACCTCTACCTGAAGCGGGCCTGGGTGCTCGACACCCACTTCGGCTCGATCGACCACCACGCCGACACCCTCGCCGCCACGTTGTAGCCCGGCCCGAGCGGCGTCGCCTCGTCCGGTCGGTGGATCAGCCCGGCACCGGGTCGGGTGCGACGGTCCCGACGTCCGTGCCGTTCCACCGGGCCGCGCCGGGCGCGGGCCAGAGCGGTCCGACGAGGATCCGTTGCCCGTCGCCGAGCCCGTGCAGCACCGCAGAGGCCGCGACCGGGTCCAGGTGCGGACCGGGCGCCGTGGTCACGCAGTGGAGCGGGCTCAACGCGAGGTGGCCGAGCATCGTGGCTCGCTCGCCGCCCGACGTGACGTTCACCAGGAGATGACCGGGGGAGTGCGCACCGACCCATGTGGTGCGGACCTCGGACGTCACGACGTGCTCGTCGCCGACGGGGCGCACCGCGCCCTGCGTGTCGAGCTCCAGGATCGCGTCCCCGCCCTGCGGCTGGTACGGGCCGTCGGCGGCGATCGCCGCGAGCTCGCGCTCGGAGAGGATGATCTCGGCGTTGGGGAAGAACGGGCTCCACGCTCCGTCCTCGAGCCAGGCGATCATCCCGATCCCGTCGATGTGCGACGCGATCACCGTGTCGATCGACTCACGTGGGAACCCGGCCGCGGCGAGCGCGTCGGCGACGGCCTGCTGGTGGAACGCCGCGTCCGGCGCGGTGCGCAGGATGTCGTCGGCCGCCTGCGTCGGGTCGATGACGATGCGGCGTCCCTCCGACTGGATGATCCAGACCGCCGCGCCGACGCGCACCTGGGGACCCTCGGCCCAGGTCGGTTGCGCCCAACGGTTCGCGGCGACCTCGTCGGCGGTGAGCCCGACGACGTCGGCGTCGACGAGCACGTCCGCGTACGGCACCCGCACCAGCGCGGGCTCCCCGACCGAGAAACGCAGCACGTCCACGCCGTCGAGTGTGCCAGCAGATGCCCCGCTTCAGCTCGCATTTCCCGCCCCCTCCCCGTTTCGGCGTGACTTCGCGTCGCTATGGCAACAGAAACTCACGCCGAAACATGGGGAATGCAGTCAGTTCGGGCGGTAGACCACGAGCGGGCCCGTGCGGAGTGCCGCGCGCCTGTACGACGCGGTCGTCGTCGCACGCGGGGCCAACCCCGGTCGCCGCCGCGATGCCGATGCCTGCGCCTGTACGTACGCGCACACGGGAGGTCTCGCGCCGCGTCCCAACGAACAGTCCGCGGACCTGAGCGTCCGCGGAGGTGACGGTAGTGTCAGGTCCATGACGCGCACCTCCCCCGAAACCACGGTTCTCGACGCGCTCGCCGGGCGCCTGGCCGAGGACCCGGACGGCCGGTACCTGGACTTCGACGGCGTCGCGCTCACCGCCCGCGAGGTGGACCGGGCCGCCAACCGGATCGCCCACGGGCTGGCCGGGCTCGGCGTCGGGCGCGGCGACCGGGTCGCCACGCTCATCGAGAACTCGCCCGAGCAGGTGATCAGCTTCTTCGCGGCGCTGAAGCTCGGCGCGGTCCAGGTGCCGATCAACACCGCGTACAAGGGCGAGTTCCTCCGCCACGTGCTGACGGACTCGGGCGCCCGCGTGATGGTGGTCCAGGGCGACTTCGCGTCGCGGGTGGCCGACATCGCGACCGGCGAGGGCGCGGCCGCGCTGCCGGAGCTGCAGGCGGTGGTCGTCGCCGGCGCGACCGACGCCGTGATCACCGCGGTGCCGGCCGTGGACTGGGACGCGTTGCACGCCGACGGGTCCGAGGACCCGCCCGAGGCAGCAGCGGCGGTCGGACCGTCCGACCTCGCCTGCTTCATCTACACCGCCGGGACGACCGGCCCGTCCAAGGGCTGCATGCTCCCGCAGCACTACATCGTCGCGCTCGCGGAGCAGATCGCCCGGGCCTGGCAACGGCGGCCCGGCGACGTCGTCCTGACTCCGCTGCCGTTGTTCCACTTCAACGCCATCTCCGTGTGCGTCGTCGGGACGCTCATCTCCGGCGGCAGCGCGGCGATCGTCCGCAAGTTCTCGGTGAGCCGCTTCTGGACCGAGGTGAAGCGCACCGACGCGACGATGCTCTCGATGCTCGGTTCGCTCGCGATCCTCGTCGCCAACGCGGAGGACGTCCCCGAGCAGGTCGGGCACCGGTTGCGCCTCTGCGCGGCCGCGCCGATGCCGCCCGACACCGACCGCATCTGGCGCGAGCGGTTCGGCTGCGCCACGTTCAGCGGCGGGTACGGGCTGACCGAGGCCTCACTGATCTCGATGCTCCCGGCGGGCGAGACCAACAAGGTGGGCGCGGCGGGCAAGCCCAACGACGAGGAGTTCGAGGTCCGGCTCGTCGACGACGAGGACCGGGAGGTCGCGGTCGGCGAGATCGGCGAGATCGTGTGCCGCCCCACCGGGCCGAACCTGATGTTCGCCGGCTACTGGCGCCGGGCCGAGGCCACGGTCGAGGTGCTGCGCAACCTCTGGTTCCACACCGGCGATCTCGGTCGCCTGGACGAAGACGGGTTCCTCTACTTCGTCGACCGCAAGAAGGACTACCTGCGGCGCCGGGGCGAGAACATCTCGAGCTTCGAGATGGAACGGACCTTCATCGCGCACGAGGCGATCAAGGACGTGGCGGTGCACGCGGTCGCGAGCGACCAGGGCGAGGACGACGTCAAGGTCACCGCGGTGCTCCAGGAGGGTGCGACGGTCACCGAGGAAGAGCTGTGCCGGTGGTCGGTCGACCAGGTGCCGTACTTCGCGGTGCCCCGGTACATCGAGTTCCGCACCGACCTGCCTCGCAACCCGGTCGGACGCGTGCTCAAGTACGAGCTGCGCGACGACGGGGTCACCGACGCGACCTGGGACCGCGAGGCGGCCGGCTTCACGTTCGATCGGCGCTGAGCGGGAACACGGCGCGGATCGCCCAGCGATCCTCCGGTTGTCCCTCCATCAACCAGACCGCGTCCGCGCGCGTCTGCAGCGGCAGGCCCCCGTTCAGCTCCGCCTCCAGCGCCTCGAGCGGGCCGTTGGTGAGCATCGCCACGCTCAGGTGGGGGATGACCGACGTGAACGCACCGTGGTACGGCGGGTGGTCCGGCCAGTGCGCCGCGAACACGTTGGTCATCGCGACGAACGGCTCGACGGGCTGCGGCGCGAGGTAGACGACGCCGTCGGGGAACGTCTCGACGTGGGTCAGCGCGAAGTCGAACGGGCGGAACCGGGACAGCACGTCGGTGATCGCGTCGCAGACGCCCTGGTCGACGTCATCGGGCGGGACGAAGGGGTAGAGGACCGTGACGTGTGCCGGCACACCGAGGGGTGCGACGGGATCCAGCGCGAGCCGATGGCGCCGCACCAGGGGCTCCGCCGCGGCGACCGGCACGAGCAACGCGGTCTCGGCGATGCCGATCATCGCTTCCGCACCCGCCAGACCTCCTCGGCCGGCCACCGCCGGGCCCAGTCGTGGTCGACGTAGTCGGCGTAGGTGCTCGTCGCCCGCTTCGGAGCGCGCAGCTCGAGGAGGTCCTCGACGACGAGCCCGTGCTCGCCGAAGAGCGCGATCCATTCGCCGTGCGGGATCTGGAAGTCGATCGTGCCGTCGCCCCAGTCGAACGAGCGCGCGCCGAACCACTTGGCGTGCAGCTTCCGCGTGACCGGCGCGTCCGGGTCGCCCGGTTGAAAGCACAGGTTGCGCAGGAGCGTCGAGATGTTGAACGCGAAGAGCCCACCTGCCCGCAGCAGGCGCGCCACCTCGGGGACCGTCCGGTAGGGGTCGCAGAAGCTCATCGCCCCGTGGTCGCAGAACACGACGTCGAACGAGGTGTCGGCGAGCGGCACCGCGGTCGCACTCGCGCACACGAGGCGGACGTCCACACCCGCCGCGCTCGATCTTCTCGGCGGCGTGGCGGAGCTGGCTGCACGACTGGTCGAGCCCGGTCAGGCGGCCACCGGTGCGTGCGAGCTTGATCGCCCACTGCGCCGCTCCACAGCCGTACTCGAGCACGTCGAGGCCGTCGACCGCGCCGAGCACCTGCAGGTCCGTCTCCGGAAGGTGCCAGACGCCCCAACCCATCGTCGCCCCGTCGAGCTGGGACTCGTGCGCGGCCTGGTAGTCGTCCGCGTCCTCGTCCCAGAACCTCCGGTTGAGCCGTTCCGGGTCCTTCCCGATGCGGACGTGGTGCTTGCTCATGCCGGGATCTCCACGGGGAGGCGCGCGAAGCCACGGACGTTCCCGGAATGGACGCGCGCGGCTCCCGAGGAGTCGACCTCGTACCGACCGAGCCGGGGGAGGAGGACCTCGAGCGCGACACGAGCCTCCAGGCGCGCGAGCGGCGCGCCGAGGCAGTGGTGCAGCCCGTGACCGAACGCGAGGTGACCGGCCGGATCGCGACCGATGTCGAACCGGTCGGGTTCCTTCCAACGGCGCTCGTCACGGTTGGCGGATCCGAACAGGAGCAGACCCTTGCGCCCTGCGGGCAACGTCACGCCGTGCAGCTCGACGTCGCGGGTCAGGACCCGGGCCAGCGCCTGGGTCGACGTGTCGTAGCGCAGGGTCTCCTCGACCGCGGCCGGGATCCGAGCCGGCTCCGCGAGCAGGAGCTCGCGCTGGTCGGGGAATGCCGCGAGCCAGAACAGCGCGTTGCCGAGCAGCTTGGTCGTGGTCTCGTTGCCCGCGATCAGGAGCAGGAAGCAGAAGCCGAGCACCTCGGCCGCCGACAGCGAGCGCGCGTCCTCCTCGGCCGCGACGAGCGCGCCGACGAGGTCGTCCGTCGGGTTCCGGCGGCGCTGCGCGATCACGTCGTTGAAGTACCCGTAGAGCCGGGTGGCACCCTCGATGCCGGCGGGGGTCAGGTCCGCGTTGCCCTCCTCGCGGTGCAGCATCGCGTCGGACCATTCCCGCAGCTCGTCCTGGTCCACGCGCGGGACCCCGAGCATCACGGAGATCACCGCCATCGGGAGCTTCGCGGCGAAGTCACCGATCACGTCGAGGCGGCGGCCGGGCTCGAAGGCCTCGGCGAGCTCCAGCGCCAGCTCGCGAGCGGGTCCCTCGAGGTCCGCGACCCGGCGGGGGGTGAACGCGCGGCTGACCAGCGATCGCAGCTCGGTGTGGCGGGGCGGGTCCATCTCGATGAGCATCGGTTCGACGTTCTCGGTCCGGCGCTCAAGGGTGATGCCCCCCGAGGACGAAAAGGTAGGCCAGTCGTCGATGGCGGCCCGCACGTCGTCATGGCGCGAAAGCGCCCAGAAGCCCCGATCGGGGTCGAGGTAGGCCGGGGCCCGGTCCCGGAGCTGCCGGTACGTCGGATAGGGGTTCTCGTGGTGCTCGTAGCTGTACGGATCGAAGCGGAGCACGGACGCGACCCTAACTTCGGCGTGCGCCCGGTTCGCGGATTTCGTTCCCTCGGCGACGGGGCACAATGGGGCATCCGGTCGGGGGTGCCTCGACGGGCGGAGGGCGCAGCATCCCAATGACCGAGTGGGCGCACAGCGTGGTGGGCACGGCGCGGCGCGGCGCGCTCGCGGCCGTCGTCGCGCTCGCAGTCGCGCTCGTGCTGGTCGGCGCGGTCCCCGCGGGTGCGGCACCGGGTCGGCGCGCCGCCGCGGCCGCGCCGGTGGTCCCGCCCGGGGCGGCGTCGATCATGCCGGGCATCGACGCGCGCCTGCTCGGCGTCCCGCTCGTCCCGAGCTCCGGTGCGGATGCTTCGGCCGAGCTCGCCGCGGCTCAGGCCCAGCTCGCGGCGCTGCAGGCCCAGCACCGGGAGCTCGAGGATCGCGGCCGCGAGCTCGGGTTGCGCGTGGCGGCGTTGTCCGCCGCCGAGCAGAGCGCGGCCGCGAAGGTGGAGCAGACCCAGGCGCTGGTCGACCGCATGGCCGCCGCGGCGTACCGCGGCGCGACCGACGAGCTGCTCGCGGTGCTGCCGTCGTCGAACGCGCTCGACCTCGGGCGGCGCGCCAAGCTCGCCGGCCAGGTCGGCACGACCCTGCGGACGGTCTCCCGCGAAGCCCGCGACGCCCGTCGGGCGGCGAGCCGTGCGGGTGCCCGCACCGCGCACGACCTGGCGTTGGTGCAGGAGCAGCTCGCCGGCGTCGACGCGCAGCTTCCCGGCGCGGGGCGGGCGGTGCAGGCGCGCCTGAGCCAGGCGGCCGCGGACCTTCCCGCGCGCAAGGTCGCGGGCCTGGGGATCCCGGTCGCTGCCCTCGACGCGTACCTTCGCGCGGAGCGGACGCTGGCCCTGCTGGAACCGACGTGCGGGATCGAGTGGTGGGTGCTCGCGGGGATTGCGGACGGCGAGTCCGGGCACGGCACGCACGGCGGGGCGCGCGCGGACGTCCACGGGGACGTGTTCCCACCGATCATCGGGATCCCGCTCGACGGCACCAACCACACCCAGCCCGTGGCGGACACGGACCACGGCCTGCTCGACGGCGACCCGCTCTGGGACCACGCGGTCGGCGCACTGCAGTTCACGCCGGGCACGTGGCATCGGTGGGCGTCGGACGGCAACGGGGACGGGAAGACCGATCCCCAGAACCTCTACGACGCGTCGTTCGGCGCGGCCCGCAAGCTGTGCGCGGACGCCGGGCCGGCAGGCATGCACACCGACGCCCAGATCGCCGTCGCGCTGAAGCCGTACACGGTGACAGCCGCGCTGGTGCGGGCGAAGCTCACGCGAGCCAAGGAGTACCAGGCCCAGGGCCTGCCCGCTCCGGATCCCGCGGTCGCAGGCGCGGTACCTGCGGGGTAGGGCTCTCGCTGGCGCGCGGACGAGACCGACGCTCCCGAAGCCTGCACGACGAACGCGTACGGGTGAAACGTCGGCGCGCCGTGACCTCGCAAGCATGTGCAGCCTTCAAGGCGCAGCAGCTACTTCTTCTTCGGCGGCAACGACGAGGCGTAGGACGACCCGAGCTCGACCCACTTCTCGAGCCGACGCTTGGTGCGCAGTTCGTCCGACCCGACGCGGAGCCAGCCCTGCATCGGGCGACCACGCATCACGGCGGGCTCGGCCGGTGTCGTGTCGACGAGGCGATCGGCTTGGCCGGGGTCGACGCGAACGAGCACGCCGCCCTGACCGCTCGCGGCGACGGCCATGTTGCCTCCGATGAGGAACGCGAGCCCGCCGAACATCTTCATCTCGGTCACGTCCGGCTGCTGCGAGAGCAGCTCACGGATCCGGTCGGCCAGGTCCTCGTCGAAGGCCATACGTCGCATCGTAGGGTCCCATGAAGCAACGTGGTGCCCGAACCGCCGTGGCACACGGCGCCCCCGAGGAGCGCGCGGCGAGGACGCGCACCGTGCGGCTCGCCGAACGCCGAACGCCGCCGCGGCTTCGGCGCTACGCGGTGGGAGAGAAGTCGGCGAGCGTCACCACGCCCGCCCGCTCCTTGGGCGCACGGCCGACGGCGGGATGCGGCTCCACGTCCCATCCGATCGCCTCACCCCGCAGCGCGCCGACGGTGCACCGTTCCCGGGGCCGGATCGGGAACGGGTCGTACTGGAAGAAGCCCATCGCGTTCTCGTGGGTGATCGCGTTGATCTCCGCGTCGGTCAGGTCCGTGGCGTCGAACTCCTCCATCATCCGCTCCGGCGCGTACGGCCAGTTGGTGTCGGAGTGCGGGTAGTCCACCTCGACGGTGATGCGGTCGACGCCGATGTCGCGTGCGAGCTTCACGCCGACCCCGTCCGAGATGTAGCAGAGCACGACGTGTTCCATGAACACCTCGCTCGGGAGCTTCGACCCGAAGTCCGAGCCGGTCCACGCCTTGTGCACCCGGTACGAGTGGTCCAACCGCTCGAGGAAGTAGGGGATCCAACCGATCCCGCCCTCGGACAGCGCGACGGTGACGCCGGGGAACTTCTTGAACACCGGCGAGTGGATGAGGTCCGCTGCGCATTGCACGATGTTCATCGGCTGCAGGACGATCATCACGTCGATCGGCGCGTCGGCTGCGGTCATCACGAGCTTGCCCGACGAGCCGATGTGCATGTTCACGATCGTGCCCTCGTCCGAGCATGCCTGCCAGACCGGGTCCCAGTGGTCCGAGTGCAGGCTGGGGAGTCCGAGGGGCTCGGGGTTCTCCGGGAACGTGATCGCGTGGCAGCCCTTCTTCGCGACCCGGTGGATCTCCGCCGCACACGCTTCGGGGTCCCAGATCATCGGGATGGCGAGCGGGATGAAGCGTTCGGGTGCGAACCCGCACCACTCGTCGATGTGCCAGTCGTTGTACGCCTGGGCGAGCACGACCGAGGTGTCCTTGTCCTCGAGCGAAGCGAACAGGCGGCCCGCGAAGCCCGGGAGGCTCGGGAAGTTGAGTGAGCCGAGCACGCCGTTCGCGTTCATGTCGAGAACGCGCTTCTCGACGTCGAAGCAGCCGTCGCGGATCTCCTCGAAGGAGGTCGGGTCGATCCCGTACTCCTCCTTGGGCCGGCCGGCCACCGCGTTGAGCCCGATGTTCGGGACCTCGAATCCCTGGAAGGACCACACGTCGGTGCCGTCGTCCTTGCGGATGAGCTTGGGTGCCACGTCCGCGTACTTCGCCGGGAGGTGGCGCTCGAACAGGTCGGGTGGTTCGACGACGTGGTCGTCGACGCTCACGATGATCATGTCTTCGAGCTGCATCGCGGCAGCGTACCGCGCCCGGCGACGAGTCGAAACGGCGCTTCAGCGCCCGGTCCACGCGACGACGGGGCCGGCCGCGTCCACGAGCAGCCCCGTGAGCGACAGGTCGACGTCGTCGCCCCAGAGCTCGACGGTCAGCGGGGCCGAGAGGCGCGCGCCGAGCTCGACAAGTGCCTGGCTGACGTCGTCGAGCGGTTCGACGGCGACCGCGGTGGCGGGACGGCCGGCGCGGGCCGCGGCCAGGGCGCACGCGACGGCGATCCCCGGTGTGGCGCGCGCCGGCACCACGATCGTCCCGGGCGCATCGGTGGGGAAGGTCCGCGCGAACCAGAGCCCGGCGGGACCGGGGGCGGCTGTGATGATCCCGCCCGCGGGCGTGCGCTGCTTCAGATCCATCACCGCGCGGGCAGGGTGGCGCGGGACGCGGTCGTCCACGTATCCCGGTTGCGCGACTGCCGCGATGCGCTCGAACAAGGGCGGTGGCTCGATCGGATACGACGAGCGCGCGATGCCCGTGGCGAGTGCGGCGAGATCCGTGGGACGGAGCGTCACGACCCGCGCGCCGAACTCGTACCGTTCGGCCGGTGATTCGTCCGGGTCGAGCCCGGCAACCCAGAGCAGGTCGAGGTCGGCGAACCCGAGCAGCGCGAAGTCGTCCGCCTGGAGCCCGCACGTCCCCAGGTGGTGCGGGCTGTCCCAGTTGAAGACCCCTTTCGCGCCCCAGGTGTTGGCGACGCCGACGTGCGCGGCGGCCGCGAACTCGCGCAGGCCGGCGACCGCGCGGTCCCGCAGCACGCCGGGTCCCGCGAGCATCGCGACCCGTCCGCGGGGCTGGTCGATCTCCACGAACGCGGGCCCTTGCGGGGCGGGAGCCGGGAGGTCCAGCGCGTAGCGCAGTGCGCCCGGTATCGGGACGTCCAGCTCCGCCGCGAGGTCCGCCGACGCGTCGCGCAGCAGGTCACCGACGGTCTCCATCGCGGTGCATCCTGGCATGACCGTCGGTCGCCTCCGGTAGTCTCCCGCCGTGACGGATCGCGACCTGTACCTGCACGAGTACGTCGACATCGTCGGCGAGGGTGCGATGCGCTACATGGAGCACACCGCGAGCTTCGACCCGGGGACCGCCGCGGGGCGCGGCCTCGACCTGCTCGGCACGTTCTACGTGATGGGGTCGACGGGTCGATGGCCCCAGGTCGTGAACATCTGGGAGTGCGTCGGTGGGCGCACCGGGTGGCGGCGGCTCATGGAGAGCACGAACCTCAGCCGCACGAAGAACCCCGCGCTCAACGCGTGGTGGAAGACCGCGCTGGAGGTGCGCTCCGGCGGCTTCGACCGCCTGCTCGGCGCGGTGCCGGGTTGCCCGACCATCGCGGAGCTCCGGCGCGACGGTGTCTCCGGCTCCATCTTCGTCCACGAGCTCTCGGAGTGCCGGCCCGGGGCGGCCGCCGAGTACCTCGGCGCGGTGCGCGACGTGCGGCAGCCGGTGATGCGCGACTACGGCCACACGCTGGTCGGGCTGTACGAGGTCCTGATGACCGACACCGAGGTCATGACCGTCTGGGCGACGGATCCCGACGGTCACGAAGCCCTGGGGCGGGCCATCGACGCGGGGACCGACGAGCGCATCACGCGCTGGCGCGCGCAGTCCACCCGTTACCTCACGCGCTGGCGCGAGGAGCTGATGACGCCGTACCCGGGCACGTTGCTGTCCCGCGGCGACCCGCTGTAGCGACCCGCCGTCCGGCCGGGCTGACGCGAGCGTCAGATACGCTCCGGGTCGTGGCAGCGGTGAACGAGGCGGCGAGCGCGCTCGACGGCCGGGCCCTCGGCAAGCGGGGTGCGGCAACCCGACAACGCCTGCTCGAGTCCGCCGGCGAGCTGTTGGAGAGCAAGGGCCTGCGCGACCTCCGGGTCGTCGACATCGCGCGCGAGGTCGGCACGTCCCCCGCGACCTTCTACCAGTACTTCCGTGACGTCGAGGCCGCGGTCCTCGCGCTCGCCGAGATGGTCGGGGAGCAGACCGCGCCGCTCGTCGACGTGCTCGATACCCGCTGGACGGGACGCGACGGCCTCGACCGGGCGCGGGAGCTCGTCGACGGGTTCCTCGTCTACTGGGACGAGCACCGCGCCATCCTCCGGACCCGCAACCTGGCGGCCCAGGAAGGAGACCAGCGGTTCCGCGACGTCCGCAACCAGTCGTTGCAGCCGATCACGCAGGCGTTGTCGCGGAAGGTGATCCAGAACGCCGTCGTCGGCATCGATCCCTACGCAGCTGCCGCGGCGCTCGTCGCGATGATGGAGCGCATGGCCGCGTTCCACGTCGACCTCGAGCCCTACGGCCCGTCGCGCGCTGACGTCGTCGAGACGACGGCCCGCATCGTGTACCAGACCGTCACCGGCCCCGTCGGCCCCTGACCCCCCCCGTTCGTGCGTCAACACGCGCTGAGTGTCGGGATTTGCACAAACAGCGGGTGGGAGTCAGCCGCTGGGGTGGGCGGTGAGCTCGAGCTCGCGGTCGAAGACCCGCTCGAAGAGCTCCCGCTTGCGGCGCGCGCCCCAGAGCTCGAGCTCGGGGTCGCCGGCGGTGCGCAGGCGCAGCAGCACGAGCGACGGGCTGACCCGCGCCGCGACCGCGGTGACGACGTCCTTGCGGCTCCGGTCCAGACCGTCGGCGATGCGCAGCAGCGCGGTCATCCGCCGGACGCGATCGCGCGCGCCGTCGTCGAGCTCACCGACGAGGTCGTCGCTCGGCTTGGGCTCGCCGCGGCGGTGCCAGCGAACGAGCGCGGTGAGCAGCAGGATCTCCTCGGGGTCGAAGCCGCGCAGCTGACCGTGCGCGACGAGGTACGCGGCGTGCCGGTCGTGGTTGTCGTGGGAGACGTGCTCGCCGATGTCGTGCAGCAGCGCGGCGTACTCGAGGAGCTCACGGTCGCCGTCGTCGAGTCCGTGGAGCTCGCGGGTCTGGTCGAAGAGCTGGAGGCTCAGGCGCGCGACCTGGCGGGAGTGTGATTCGGGCCACGAGAACCGGCGGGCGAGCGCCTGGACCGACGCGCGGCGCATCGCGCGGATCGTCCGTGAGGTCGACGGGATCGTGGCGGCCGATCGCCTCGAGCACGATCCCCTCACGCAGCGCCCACTCGCTGATCGTGAGCTCGTGGACGTCGAAGAGCTCCATCGCGACGGCGAGGAACTCCGCGCCGGCGACGATCAGCTCCACCCGCTTGGCGTCGAGGCCCTTCATGCGCTGGCGCTGCGTGGAGGTCGACCGGATCAGCTCCTCGTGGATCGGCTCGAACTCGTCACGCGAGAACGTCAGCTGGTTCAGGGAGCGGGGGACGGACTCGTCGCGACGAGCCGCGATCATCTCGGCGAGGTCCTCGAGCGTGCCGCTGCTGCCGATCGCCATCTTGGGCTCGAAGCGCTGGACCTCGACGGACAGCGGTCCGAGCACGTCGACGAGGTGCTCGCGCAGCCGGCGGCGGTCGCGTTTGGAGATCGGGTCCGATCCGACGAACTGCGCGCTGAGCCGCGCGACGCCCAGCCGCTCGCTCGCCGACCACGCCAGTCCGGTCGAGTCCCCGATCATGATCTCGACGCTTCCGCCGCCGAGGTCGAAGCAGAGCGCCGGACCCGGGTCGATGAGCACCGCAGTACGGATCGCGGTGAAGATCAGCCGTGCTTCCTCGAGGCCGTCGATGACGTCCGCGCTGACGCCGGCTTCCGCCTCGATGCGATCGAGCACCGCGTCACCGTTGGTCGCGCTCCGGAGCGCGCTCGTGGCGCACGCGAGCACCTCGGTCGCCCCGGCCGCCTCGGCGAGCATCCGGAACCGGCGCATCGTCTGGACCGCGGCGTCCGCCGCGGCCGGCGTGATGAGGCCTTCACGGCTCACGACGTCGCCGAGGCGCAGCATCTCCTTCTCGCGCACCAGGGGCTCGAAGGTGCCGTCGGCCCGCACTTCCGCCACGACGAGGTGGAAGGAGTTGGATCCGAGGTCGACCGCGGCGATGCGCACGTCGAAGAAGCGTAGGGTGCGCCGCCACTCGGGCTCGACACCCGGTGCGCGATGCCCGCCGACAGCAACCCGAGGACAGGACCGAACCATGCCGAGAGTCATCGACGTCGCGCACTACGAGCCCGTGCTCCGGGCCATGGTCGGAGCCGCCGATGTGGACGGAGGCCCGACCGACGAGCAACTTGCGGTCATCGGGGCGCTCGCGGCGGGCTACTTCGAGGTGGATCTCGACCCGAAGGCCCTCGATCCTCTCGGCCCGCAGGCGACCGCGGACGCGTTCCCCGGTCCGGAGCCGCGCCGGCGCGTCCGGGAGGTGCTGGTGATGATCGAGCTGTGCCGGCACCCGATGACCGCGATCCAGATGGAGTGCGTCGAGCAGTACTGCGACGCGTTGGACGGCTCGGATCGGCCCGGCGTCACGATCGTGCGCGACCTCGTGGAACAGGGGTGGCCGACACCGAGACCCACTGGCTGCAGTTCCTCGGCAACCTCGGCGTCCACGAGGCCGGCTGCCTCGACGGCGACGGAACGCTCGTCCCGAAGCAGGGCGGCCTGGCCCGCCCCCGCGCACCCGAGACGATCGCGCACGCGTTCTGGCGGGGAGCGCAGTGCACTGCGGACTTCACGACCGTCGACCATCTCGCCCTCGCCGACCAGCCGCTCGAGGACGTCCGCGCGTCGTTCGGCATCCCCGCCGCGCGCCCGCTGACCCGGTTCACCCTCTGGTTCGGTCGGGCGGGTGGACCTGACTCCCGTGTCAGGTATCGTGACCGCACCACAGCCCAGAGGGGGACGCGCCATGGCGGAGTCGGTGACCGGAGAAGCTCGGATGCTGATCGACGGGGAGCTCGTCGAAGCCGCCTCGGGGGCCCGCTACGACAACGTGAACCCGGCCACCGAGGAGGTCATCGGCCAGACGGCCGACGCCGGACCGGCGGACATGGAGCGCACGATCGCCGCGGCCCGCCGCGCGTTCGAGGAGACCGACTGGGCGAGCGACCCCGAGCTGCGCAAGCGCGGCCTGCGCCAGCTCCACGAGGCGCTGGCCAAGGAGCGCGAGGTGCTCCGCCCGATCCTGGTCGCCGAGGTCGGCACGCCGGTGGGGCTCACCTACGCGGTGCAGATGGACTCCTGCATCGACGACATGGAGTGGGACATCGAGTGCATCGACCGCATCGAGTGGGAGTACGACCTTCCCGACCACGAGTTCTTCGGGATGCGCAGCGCCCGGCGCGTGCTGCGCGAGCCGATCGGGGTCGTCGGCGCGATCACGCCGTGGAACTTCCCGTTCATGCTCAACCTGTCGAAGATCGTGCCTGCCCTCGCCGCCGGGAACTCGGTGATCCTCAAGCCCGCGCCTGACACGCCGTGGAGCGCGACCCACATCGGGCGCATCGTCGCCGAGTACACCGACATCCCGCCCGGCGTGTTCAACGTCGTCACCTCGAGCGATCCCGCGGCCGTCGGTGAGGTGATGAGCGCGAGCCGCGATGTCGACATGATCAGCTTCACCGGATCGACCGCGGTGGGGAAGCGGATCATGGCCCAGGGCTCGGAGACGCTGAAGCGCGTGTTCCTGGAGCTCGGCGGCAAGTCCGCGAACATCATCCTCGACGACGCCGACTTCCCCGCCCAGATGGGCAGCGGGGCCATGGTGTGCATGCACGGCGGGCAGGGGTGCGCGATCACGACCCGCATGCTCGTGCCGAGGTCGCGCTACGACGAGGCGATCGACCTGCTGCGCGCCGGCTTCGAGAGCTGGAGCTACGGCGATCCGACCGACCCGGCGAACCTCCAGGGGCCGCTGATCAACGCGCGCCAGCGCGAGCGCGTCCTCGGGCTCATCGAGAAGGGCAAGAGCGAGGGATCCCGGCTCGTGGTCGGTGGCGGTCGCCCGCCGCAGTTCGAGAAGGGCTACTACGTCGAGCCGACGCTGTTCGTCGACGTGGACCCCGACTCCACGATCGCGCAGGAGGAGATCTTCGGGCCCGTGCTCGCGGTGATCCCCTACGAGGACGACGACGACGCGGTACGGATCGCCAACAACTCCCGGTACGGGCTGTCGGGCGCGGTGAACGGCTCCGATCTCGACCGCGCGTACGGGATCGCGAAGCGGCTGCGCACGGGCACGGTGGCGGTCAACGGCGGGCAGTGGTTCGGACCGGACTCACCGTTCGGTGGCTACAAGGAGTCCGGTCTGGGGCGCGAGCACGGCATCCCGGGGTTCGAGGAGTACCTCGAGACCAAGACCATCGGGCTGCCGCCCTCGTCGTAGCTCCTCAGGCGACGGGGTCCGTCGCGACGGACACCGACCACCCGCCGGGGGCGTCGAGTCGCGTCGCGCCGATCATGAGGTTCCGGGGCCGCGGGCGCGTCCCGCATAGCCTCGGGTGATGCCGACCTTGATCCTGTTGCGCCATGGTCAGAGCACCTGGAACCTCGAGAACCTGTTCACCGGCTGGGTCGACGTCGGCCTCACCGAGCTCGGTGCGCAGGAAGCGGTGCGGGGTGGGGAGCTGCTCGACGAGAAGCAGATGCTCCCGGACGTGGTCCACACCTCGCTGCAGGTGCGGGCCATCCACACCGCGGAGCTCGCGCTCCGCGCCTGCAACCGTTCGTGGATCCCGGTCCGACGGTCCTGGCGGCTCAACGAGCGCCACTACGGCGCGCTCCAGGGCAAGGACAAGAAGCAGACCGCGGCGGAGTTCGGCGAGGAGCAGCTCATGGCCTGGCGTCGCTCGTACGACGTGCCACCGCCGCCGCTCGAGTGGGACCCGTCTGCGGATCCCCGCTACGCCGACCTGCCCCGGGAGATCGTCCCGAACGCCGAGTGCCTCGCGGACGTCGTCGCCCGGATGCTGCCGTACTGGTACGACGCGATCGTCCCCGACCTGGTCGCCGGGCACGTCACGTTGGTCGCCGCGCACGGCAACTCGCTGCGGGCGCTGAAGATGCACCTCGAGGGCCTGACCCCGGACGAGATCCTGAAGGTGAACATCGGCACCGGCCAGCCCCTCGTCTACGAGCTCGACGACGACCTGCGCGTGAAGTCGCACGGCTACCTCGACCCCGAGGGCGCCGCCGCGGCCGCCGAGGCGGTCGCGAAGCAAGCCGGCTGACCCCTGTCCCTCCAAGCCCGAACTTGCGTCGGAAAAGCCGCGTGGGGCGGCTCTATCGACGCAAGTTCGGTTGGTGTCCCAGGGCGCGGCTGGAATCGTGGACATGAGCACGGATGCTGTCCTCGCGCTGCGGTCGGAACCGACCCACGGCGTGTTCACCTTCGCGGATGCGGTCGACGTCGGTCTGACCCGGCACCAGGTTCAGGGACGGGTCGACGAGGGCCGTTGGGTCGAGATCCACAGGGGCGTCTACCGGATCCGCGGCGCGGCCCCGACCTGGAGGGGCGACCTCATCGCCGCGTGCTGGGCCGGGGGGTCCCGCTCGGTCGCGTCCCGGCGATCGGCCGCGGCTCTGCACGGGCTCCCCGGTGGACGACGCGACCTCGTAGAGATCACGTGTCCTCGGTGGCGTCGGGCCCGTCACCAACGGCTCGTGGTCCACGAGTCGACCGCGTTGAGCACGATCGATGTGACCGTCGTCGAGGGCATTCCCACAACCACGGTGGCGCGCACGCTGTTCGACCTCGGTGCCTGCCACCGCGTCGGCATGGTCGAGCTCGCCATGGATCGGGCGCTGAGTCGAGGGTCGGTGACGCTCGCGGAGTTGCAGGCGACGATGCGGCGGCTGGGCCGTCGGGGTCGACCGGGTGGGTCAACGCTGCGTCAGCTGCTCGACGCCCGTGATCCCGGCCGACGTCCGACGGAGAGCGTGATGGAGACCAAGCTGCTGCAGGGTCTGCGGGCGTGCGGGCTTCCCGAACCCGTTCCGCAGCACGAGGTCTGGCAGGGTTCGGCGTTCATCGGCCGGGTCGACCTCGCCTATCCCGAGGCCCGCATCGCGATCGAATACGACTCGGACGAGTTCCATACCGGACGTGGTGCGACCCGTCGGGACCGGGCACGCCGCCACGATCTGATCGCCGCGGGTTGGTTGCCCGTCGACGTCGGGCCGCAAGACCTGCGACGGGACGCCGCGGCGGCCGGTGCCGCGATCGCGGCCGCCCTCCGCACCCGAACTTGCGTCGCTTGAGCCGCGTGGGGCGGCTCTTTCGACGCAAGTTCGGAACGGGCTGCCTGAGCTGCTACGAGGCCTCGGCGGCCTTCTGGCGGGTCCAGGCGATGGTGCCGGCGAGGAAGCTGCCGACGTCGGGGAACTTGCCCCCCACGACGTCGGCGAACCATCCGGGGACGTAGATCTCGAACGTGCCCGCGTCGAGCGCCTGCAGCACCGGCTCGACCATCGCCTCGACCGGCAGTGCCTCGATGTCGGCCATCGACTCGTCGTTGTCCGGGAGGTGGAACAGCGGGGTGTCGATGACGCCCGGGTTCACGACGTGCACCTGCACCCCGGTCCCGGCGACCGCGAGATCGACCTGCATCGACTCGGACCAGCCCGTCAGCGCAGCCTTGGAGGCCGTGTACGCCGCCTCGCTCGGTGGGCCGAGCCGCGCCGCGACCGAGGAGATGTTGACGATGCGCCCGGTGCGGGCGATGAGCTCGGGCAGCAGGGCGAGCGTGAGTCGGATCGGGGAGAAGTAGTTGATCGCCATCACCGCCTCGACCGTCTCGGGATCGAGGGCGGTCACGGCCCGGCGCTTCGGGATACCCGCGTTGTTCACGAGCACGTCGACGCCACCGAGCTCGTCGCTCGCCTGCTGCGCGAAGCCGGCGATGCCGTCGAGGTCCGCGAGGTCGACGATCCACATCCGGGACTCGGGCGTGTGCGCGCGGCAACGCTCGAGCACTTCCCGCAACGGGCCCTCGCGCCGCGCGCAGATGCCGACGGTCGCGCCCGCGGCCGCGAAGCCCTCGGCGAGCCCGGCCCCGATGCCCGACGACGCCCCGGTGACCAGCACGTGCTTCCCTGCGACGGAATAGCCCATGGTGTGCTCCGTTCGTCGACGTCGGCGGCGCCGGTCAGCATATGACGTGGGCGTCAGGTCCGGCCGCTAACCTCCGCGCCATGCCTCTGGAACCCGAAGACGTACGCCTCGACGGCCGGGTCGCGCTGGTCACCGGCGCCGCGGTCGGCATCGGGCGCGCGACTGCGCGCGCACTCGCCCGCTTCGGTGCGGACGTCGCGATCTGCGACCGTGACGCGCAGCACCTGGCCGAGGTCGCAACCGAGATCGAGGGCCTCGGCCGGCGCGTGGCCCAGGGGGTGCTCGACGTCAGGGACGGCGCGCTGGTCACCGCGTGGCTGGCCGACGTCGCGTCCACGTTCGAGCACGTCGACGTCCTCGTGAACAACGCGGGCGGCGGCTTCATGGCCGCGTTCGTCGACGTGAGCGACAAGGGCCAGGACGCCTTGATCCGGGAGAACTTCACCAGCGTCACGTCGTTCGTGCGCGGCGTGGTGCCGCTCATGCCCGCGACCGGCGGGTCGATCGTGAACGTCACGTCGATCGAGGCGCACCGGGCCGGGCCGGGCTTCGCGGTCTACAGCGCGATGAAGGCGGGCCAGGCGAGCCTGGCCCAGAGCCTCGCCCTCGAGCTCGGGCCCCGGATGATCCGGGTCAACTGCGTCGCGCCCGACGTGATCCCGACCCCGGGGATCGGTCAGGACATGGGCGTGCGCACGCCGTTGCCCCGCGCCGGGGACGTCGACGACGTGGCCGCGGCGATCGTCTTCCTCGCCAACCCGGTGCTCTCCGGGTTCGTGACCGGGACGACGGTCCACGTCGACGGCGGCAACTCCGCCGCCGGCGGCTGGCACCGCCAGCCGGACGGCAGCTACTCGACCTGAGGAACGGCGTCCGGCGCGGTCGGCGCGTCGGCGAGCAGGGCGTCGGGATGCTCGCCGAAGTCGCGGATCGACCCCTTGTTCCGGAACGCGACCGGCATCACGTCGGGCTGCATCGAGTAGCAGATGCCGGTCATGAGCTCGGCGAGGTCGACGGCCACCGGGATCGCCTCGAGGTCCATGCCGCGGCCCATCCCGATGTCGCAGGATCGGCGCAGGACGATCGCCGCCTCGGCCTCCTCGGGCGGGAACGTCTGGTCGGCCCACTTCATGAAGCCCCCGCGCCAGGGCGCGTCGACGAACTCGGGCGGGCTCACGAGCGAGCGGGTCCGGGTCTTGCCGACCGCGAGCTCCCACTCGAGGACCAGCTCGCCGTCACGCCACAGGCGCGGGGTGACGGTCCAGTCGTGCGGGGGTGGGAGCTCGATGTCGTACTGGCGCGTCTGGGTGCCGCGCTCGGCGTGGGTCACGCAGAGGCCCGCGAGATCGAACTGGTGCGTGCAGTTGCGTCGCGGATCCGTGACGCTCGCGACCGCTGTGCAGTGATCGGACAGCTCCATGCCGACGAGCTCCTGCAGCGGCCGGCCCGCGTCGGGACAGGTCGCCCAGGGCCACCGGACCGCCCTCATCTCCAGCGCGCTGACGTGCGAGCCGTCGTGGTGCAACGTCACCTGGAAGTGGTGGAAGTCGTCTTCGAGGCCGCCCCAGACCGTCGTCTCGTCGAGGCGCACGAGCCGGATGCGCCGGCGGTACGGCGTTGCGGGATCGCCGATCCGCACGACCGGCGCCTCGGCCGGCGCGTCCGATGGCGGTCGCGGCTGCATCGCGGCACTCTGCCACGGAGGTGACGCCCGTGTCAGGATGGGCGGAATGGCGGCTCAGATCCCTTCCTCCGTCCCGCGCCACGACGCGCCGCGCGACGGTCGCAGCGGCTTCGTTCTCGTCAACGGGTACCAGGTGCACTACCTCGAGTGGGGCCGGTCGACCGGCCCGCCGGTGCTGTGCCTGCACGGTGGCGGCCAGACCGCGTACATGTGGGAGGAGCTGGGTTCGTCGCTGCGCGACCGGTACCACGTGCTCGCACCGGACCTGCCCGCGCACGGCGACAGCGACCCGGTCGAGGGCATGTCGCGCCAGGAGATCGCCGCGACGCTGCCTGGTCTGCTCGCGGAGTTCGGCCTCGAGCGGGTCGCGCTCGTCGGGGCGTCCCTCGGTGGCATCGTGAGCCTCACATTCGCCGCCGCGCACCCGGAGCTCGCCGAGTCCATCGTGCTGATCGACATCGCGACCCAGCTCGAGGACGCGGGAGTGAACCGCATCATCGAGTTCATGGCCAAGCACGAGTCGTTTGCTTCGCTCGACGAGGCGGCGGCGGAGATCGCGCAGTACCTGCCCCAGCGCAAGACCATCCGGCCCGAGAGCCTGAGCCGGAACCTGAGGCAGCGGCCCGACGGTCGGTGGGAGTGGAAGCACGGCTACGGCCGCAAGCTGCGCGAGACCGGCGTGCCGTTCGGCGGCTGGCGGGAGCTGGTGGCCGGCCTCGACGACGAGGTGCGCGGGTTGGCGTGCCCGGTCCTGGTGCTCCGGGGCGCGAAGAGTGACGTCCTCTCGAACGAGGGTGCCGAGGCGATCGCCGAGGCGATCCCGGATGCGCGCCTGGCCACGATCGGTGCCGCCGGCCATCACGCCGCCGGCGACAACCCCGAGTCCACCACCGGCCTCGTCCACACCTTCCTCACCGAGCTGAGCTGGTAGCCACGCGGGTGGCCCTTCGGGTCAGTCGGCCTTCGGGGGGCGGACGTTGACGACGAGGGTGAACGTCGACGTGCACACCGGGTCGCTCGTCTCGGCGTCGGACCAGGCGGTCTCGGTCACGTAGAACTCGAGCTTGCCGCCGTTCGAACGCTCCTTCTCGTACACGTCGGTCACCGTGGTCACGCCTTCGAGCACGTCGCCGACGCGTGGGTAGCGGGTGAACTCGAAGCCCTGCTCGCCGTGCAGGATCGCCCGGCCCTTGCCCCGCAGCTTCTCGATCGGCAGCCCGGCCGCGCCGCCCTGGCCGAGCGAGCCCCAGAACGGCATCACGAACGGGAACGTCGGGGGGACCGGGGCGTCGTCACCGTCGTAGACGGGATCGCGGTCCAGCAGCGACTGGGCGAACACCCGGACCGGCCCGCGCTCGATGCGGACCTTCTGCGTCCCGGTCTGCTGGCCCTTGAGCTCGGTGAGTGCCACGGAATCCCCCTGGGTGACGTGTCCGTCAGGTACGGCGGGCGAGGCTAGCGCGACGCCCGCGCGGTGGTCGGGCCGGCCTACCGGTAGTTCGCGGTGTGCCCGAGGCTGAAGCGACCGGGCTGGGGAAAGAAGCACAGGCCGTGCGGGCCCTGGCCGACCGGGATCCGGTGCAGGAGCTGTCCGGTTCGCGTGTCGATCACGTAGACGTCACCGTTGTAGCGGCCCGTGAGCCAGAGCTGGCTCCCGTCGCTCGAGACGCCACCCATGTCGGGTGAGCCGCCGATCGGCCAGGTCGCGACCACCGAACGAGTCGCGAAGCTGATCACCGAGATCGACCCCGCGAGCCGGTTGCTGACGTACAGCTCGGTGCCGTCGCGGCTCGGGTACAGCCCGTGCGCGCCCGCGCCGGTCCGGATGAACGCCGTCTCCGTCATCGTGACCGGGTCGACGACCGAGACCCCGCCGCGCTGCTGGTTCGCGACGTACATGACCCGTCCGTCCGGAGAGGAGCGCACGTCGATCGGCGCGCCACCCACCCTCAGCTCGCCGGTGATTCGCATCGTCGGCAGGTCGATCCGGATCAACCATCCCGAGAACTCACAGCTCGCCATCATCACCCTGCCGTTCGGCGTGAAGTCTGCGTGGTTGACGCCGGCGTGCGGGATGGGCAGGGACCGGACGAGCCTCCACGAATGCGGGTCGCGGAAGTCGACGCGGCTCATCCGCTCGGCCATGACCACCGCGCGGCTGCCATCGGGGGTGAAGTAGAGGTTGTAGGGGTCGTCGACGGCGATCGGGACGCCGGGCTTGCCGGTGAACGGGCTGATCGGCGTGAGCGAGTTCCCGGCGTTGTTGTTCACGTACAACGTCGAGAGGTCGTACGAGGGAACGACATGCTGCGGCTTCGCCCCGACCGGGAAGTGATCGATGATCCGGTACGTCGCCGGGTCGATGACGTCGACCGTGTTCGACAGGCTGTTGGGCACGTAGACCCGGGCCGGGTCGGCCAGGACCTGGGGTGCGAGCATCCCGGCACCCGTGGATGCGTAGACGTCGACGTTCGGGCCGGCGCCGGTCAACGGGTCGATCCCGGCGGCGGCCGATGGGACGGGCTCCGGGTGCGTCGTCGTCGGTCGGTGCCGCGCCGCCGACCGGGCCGAGACGGTGCCCCCACCACCACTGCACCCGACGGCTCCCACGACGACGAGCACGAGCGCGGCCAGGATCGAGGGCTTCCGATGGAGCTTCATCGGACTCGGAGCTCGGAGACGGTGGCGACCGGCGCGGGGGCCTCGCCGCCGACGTAGTAGCCGATGTCACCGATCGTCGCCGCGGCACCGTCGGTGGTCGGGGCGGGCAGCGTGCCGACCGGGAGCAGCTGGAGCGTCGGGGCATCCCAGCGCCACACCCGCCCGGACGGGGTGCCGCCCCAGCTGCCGCCGAACACGTACACCTGCCCCCGCACCGTGGTCGCGGAGGCGTGCGAGAGCGTCGCGGGCAGCTGGGCGGCGACGCGCACGCGCCCGGTCGTCGTGTCGAGCACCTGGACGGCCCGGGTGTCGCCGCCCGCGGTCACCCCACCGAGCACGACCACGTCGGTGCCGGTGGCCGCGACCGCGGGGTAGCGGACCGGGATCGGGAGGTCGCCGAGCAGGGCGAAGCTCGCCCCGTCGTCGGTCGACAGCGTGGTCGCTCGGATGCTGGACCCGTCGAACCCGCCGACGACGTAGGCCCGTGCGCCGACGGTGACGACCGCAAGGTCCGAGCGCGGGATCGGCAGCCGTCCGACGACGGTGCTCCCGGTCCCGTCGAAGCGCTGCACAGCTGCTGACTCACTCGCGTTGCCCCCTCCGAACACGGTCGCGGCTCCCTGCACGAGCGCGCCGGCGGTGTCGTGCACCGACGCGACGAGCGAGCCGGCCACCGTCGTGGTCCCTGTCCTCGTGTCGACGCGCAGCACCTGCGCGATCGTCTGCCTCGACCCGTCGAACCCGCCGAGCACCAGCAGCGCCTTGCCGTCGGCAACGAGCGCCTCCCGGGCCGACGGCCGGGGGAGATGCCACGGCGCGGTGACGACGGCGACCTGCGGCGGGCGAGGGGTGGTCGTCGCCGTCGCCGTCGCCGGTCGCGACGTCGAGGTCGAGGTGACACGCGCGCGCGCCGATCGTGCGGACGCACCCCCGCACGCCGCGAGCGTCAGTGCCAGCCCCGCGCCCACGGTGCGCACGCCGAGGGACGGAAGTCGCTGCACCCCGGCACTCTCGCGCCCGGACCGTGTGGCGACGATGAGAGCCGGCACCGCGGACGCACTGAAGAAGGCAAAGATCCGGACAAGACCTCGGCCCCGGGGTGTGACCCGCGGTGGGGTCAGCTCTTCGGGACCGAGAGCTGGTGCTTCATCACCTTGCCGGTCGCGTTCCGCGGCAGCTCGTCGACGAAGAACAGCTGCCGGGGGCGCTTGTAGTCGGCGAGGCGCTCCTCGCAGAAGCTCAGGAGGCCATCGGCGTCGAGCGCGTGCCCCGGGCGACGCACCACGAACGCGGCGACGTCCTCCCCGAGCACCTGGTGCGGAACGCCGATCACCGCGGCCTCCTGGACGTCGGGGTGCTCGAGCAGCACGGCCTCGACGTCGGTCGGGTAGATGTTGTTGCCGCCCCGGATGATCAGGTCCTTCTTGCGCCCGACGAGGTAGAGGAACCCGTCCTCGTCGAGGTACCCGAGGTCGCCGCTGCGCAGCCAGCCGTCCTCGGTCCACGTGCTCGCGGTCGCGGCCTCGTCCTTGTAGTACTCGCGCTGGCGGCCGGGCATGCGGGTGAGCAGCTCCCCGACCTCGCGCGGGTCGCAGGGCGAGTCGTCGTCGCGCACGATCTTCAGCTCCATCGGCCCGACCGGCTTGCCGACCGACCCGATGCGCTTCGTGACCTCCTCCTTCGGCATCACGATGTACGCCGGGCCGGCCTCGGTCATGCCGTACGAGTTGGAGACGGTCGCGTCCGGGAGCCGCTGCTGGAGCGTGAGGAGCGTCCCCGGCGCGAGCGGCGCGCTGCCGATCGAGACCGCCTTGAGGCTCCGGAGGTCCGGGTCCTCGAACCCGGGTGTGGCGACGAGGAGCTCGGCCATCGCGGGGACGAGGAACGCCATCGTGGGGCGCTCCTCGGCCACGATCCGCAGCCACCGTTGCGCGTCGAACTTCGGCAGGTACATCCCGTGCAGGCCCATCTTCATGGGGTTGTAGATGAAGGCGATGCCCGCGAACGTGAACATCGGCGCGCCGTGCAGCCACCCGGCGCCGGTCCATTGCGGTTCGTGGTTCGGGATCATCGCGACGTTGCGGTGCCGGACCGCGACGCCCTTGGGCAGGCCGGTCGTGCCCGACGTGTACATGATGTCGGCGAGATCGTCGACGCTCGTGGGGACCTGGATGTCGGATCCGTCGGCGTGGAGCGCGTCGTCCCACGCCACGACGTCCGCACCGGTCCCGCCGACGCTGACGACGAGGCGGAGCGACGGGAGCTCGTCGCGCACCGCGAGCGCGTCGCCGAGCAGCGCGTCGCACGTGACGCATGCGGCGACCTCGGCGTGGCCGAGGATGGTGACGAGCTCGGGCACGGACAGTCGCGTGTTGGTCGGGACCGCGATCGCGCCCGCCTTGTGCGTGGCCGCGTACGCCACGATCCAGCGCAGGGCCTCGTCGCTCGGGAGGTAGATCGAGACCCGGTCGCCCTTCTCGATGCCCTGCTCGACGAGAAAGCGGGCGAGTCGGTTCGACTGCTCGTCCCACGCCGCGAAGGTCAGCGCGGTGCCGGCGTCGAGGTCCCGGTACGCGACCTCGTCGGGGTAGCGGTTCGCCATGAACCGCAGCTGGTCGACCTGCAGGTCGCCCCAGGCGGGACTCACAGGCCGAACCCCATGCTCGGGATCTTGCTCCCCCGCTCGACCGGCGCGAAGAGGTCGGCCTTGCGCTCGATGAGCTCGTCGACGGTCCAGCGCCGGTCGCCTGCGTCGAAGTCGTTGGCGAGGCTCCAGCCCGACATGAGGTAGACGTGCGCGCCCCACATCACGAAGACCTGGCCGCTGACGTCGGCGGCCGCGTCGGAGGCGAGGAAGCCGACGAGCGGCGCGACGTTGTCCGGGTGCCAGGCGTCGTACTCACCCTCCTTCTCGGCCATGTACTCGCCGGCGCCGCCGACGGTCGCGGTCATCCGCGTCCGCGCTCGAGGGGCGACCGCGTTGACGGTCACGCCGTACTTCTTCATCTCGCGGGCGAGCACGAGCGTCATCGACGCGATGCCCGCCTTGGCCGCGGAGTAGTTCGCCTGCCCGACCATGCCGAACAGCCCGGACTCGCTGACGGTGTTGATGATCCGACCGCCCGCCGGCGCGCCATCGCGCGCCTTGGACTGCTCGCGCCAGTAGGAGCTGGCGAAGCGACTCGGCGCGAAGTGGCCCTTGAGGTGGACGCGGATGACCGCATCCCAGTCGTCCTCGCTCATGTTGAAGCTCATGGCGTCCCGCAGGATCCCGGCGTTGTTGACGAGGATGTCGATCGTCCCGTAGGCGTCGACCGCGGTCGCGATCAGCTCCTGCGCGCCGGTCCAGGACGACACGTCGTGCCCGCTCACCATCGCGGTGCCGCCCGCGGCCGTGATCTCGTCGACGACGTCCTGCGCGGGGGAGTCGTCGCCGGTGTCGCCCTCGCGGGCCACCCCGAGGTCGTTGACCACGACCTTCGCCCCGCCCGCGGCGAGCAGCATCGCCTCGCCCCGGCCGATCCCGCGCCCGGCTCCGGTGACGATGGCGACCTTGCCGTCGAACGTTCCCATGGATCCCCCTGTGTCTGGTCGTTCCCGTGGCCGACGCGCCGAAGCTAGTTGACAGGCGTGTCAGGTTTCTCCGCCCGGCCCTGCGTTCACGGCACCCCGGGCCCCCTCTGGCAGGCTGGAGGGATGCGGGTGACGTTCCTCGGCCACGCGGGGATGCACGTGGAGACCGAGGGCGGGACCGTCCTGTGCGACCCCTGGTTCCACCCGGCGTACTTCGGGTCCTGGTTCCCGTTCCCGCGCAACGACCACCTCGACCCGGCGCCGTTCTCGCACCCCGACTACCTGTATCTCTCGCACCTGCACCACGACCACTTCGACCCGGTCTGGCTGGCCGAGCACGTCGACAAGGCGGCCACGGTCCTGCTGCCGGCCTTCGAGCTGGACCACCTCGAGCGGGCGCTGCGGGAGCTCGGCTTCACCGAGTTCGTCCGCACGGAGCACGCCAAGCCGGTGCAGCTCGGCCCGCTCGAGGTCACCATCCTCGCCATGACCGCGCCGGCCGACGGGCCGGTGGGTGACTCCGCGCTGGTCCTCGGCGACTCGTCGGCCCGACTGCTGAACCAGAACGACGCCCGGCCGCGCGACCTCCACGAGCTCGAGGCGTTGGGCCCGTTCGACGCGCACCTCACCCAGTTCTCCGGGGCGATCTGGTACCCGATGGTCTATGACTTCCCTCCCGCGGTGAAACACGACCTCGGCGTCCGCAAGCGGGCGGACCAGATGGAGCGAGCGCTCGCCTACATCAACGGGGTGCACGCACCGCACGTCTTCCCGATCGCCGGCCCGCCGTGCTTCCTCGACGACGACCTGTTCGCGTTCAACGACCTGGACGACGATCCCGCGAACATCTTTCCGGATCAGACCGTGTTCCTCCGCGAGCTCGAAGCCGCCGGGGTCACCGGCGGCGAGCTGCTGGTCCCCGGGACGGTGGCGACGCTCACGGCAGGTGGGTGCACGATCGAGCACCCGCCGGGCGACGCCGCACCCGACGCGGTCTTCTCGGACAAGCGGGCCACGATCGAGCGGTACCGCGACGACTGGCGGCCGTGGCTGGCGCGCGAGCGCGCCACCTGGCCGCGCCGCGGGATCGACGTCGTCAGCGCGCTGCGCGAGTGGTGGGAGCCGCTGCTCGACGTCGCGCCGCTGACCCGCGCCGGGGTCGGGATGCCCGTGCTGTTGCACGTCGGTGACGTCGGCGTGCTGATCGACTTCCCGGCCGGGACCGTGCGCGAGTGGGCCGGGGAGCCGGTCGGGTACCGGATCGACACCGATCGTGCGCTCGTCGAGTCGTGCATCGAACGCCACGTCGAGGACTGGGTCAACGAGCTGTTCCTCTCGTGCCGGTTCCGGGCGCACCGCGACGGTCAGTACAACGAGTACGTCTACACGTTCTTCAAATGCCTCTCGGTCGAACGGATGGCGTACTGCGAGGGTCACTACGCACAGCGCTCCGAGCCGAGCGACGAGATGTTCCGCTGCGGGGACTACCTCGTGCAGAAGCGCTGCCCGCACCTGCGCGCCGACCTGGAGCGCTTCGGCACTGTCGACGGCGGAGTGCTCGAGTGCAAGGTGCACCACTGGCGCTTCGAGCTCGACACCGGCAGGTGCATCACCTCGGACGACGACGAGCACGTGTTGCGCACCATCCGGGTCACGGACTGACTCGGTGCTGATCGACCTCCACGCGCACACCGCACCGCGCTCGAACTGCTCCCGCACCACCCTCGAGGAGCTGGTCGGGACCGCACGGCGGCGCGGGTTGGACGCGCTCTGCATCACCGAGCACGACGTGCGCTGGCCCGGCGACGAGCTCGCCGACGCGTCGCGCCTGCTCGACTTCTCGTTGATCCCCGGCGTCGAGCTCACCACGGACGTCGGGCACGTGCTCGTCTTCGGCCCGCTCGAGAAGCCGCTCTGGCTCGGCTACAAGCTCGAGGAGCTGGTCGAGGAGTGCGCGCGTTCGGACACCGCGCTCGTCCTGCCCCATCCGGTGCGCCGGCTCGCGGGGAGCGCGCGATCAAGGGCGGCCGCGTGCCGCCGAGGCCCGAGGTCGTTGCCGCGCTCCCGCAGTGGGAGGCCGTCCACGCGGTCGAGGTCGCGAGCACGCAGACGACGACGCTCGAGCACACGATCACTGCCGCCGCGCTCGCGGTCGCGCCCCGCCCGACCGTCTCGTCGAGCGACGCCCACGGCCCCGGGCTCGCGGGCGCGTACGCCACCGAGGTCGACGGGCCCGTCCGCACCGCCGAGGACCTGGCGGCCCAGATCCGCGCCGGCCACGTCCGCCCCGCCCGCCCCTGACCCGCCGGTCCTCCCGCCGTTTGTGCGTGGATGGTCGGAGAGCGACGAATTCCGCACAGACGGCGCGAGGTTGGGGTGCGGGCGGGTCGGGGGCGTGGCGCCCGTGAACCGGGATCGGGGGTTCGGGCAATGTCTGGGTGATGGGCACTGCCGGGGCCGGGCACGACGGTGAGGTGATCGCGGCGTCGGTGACCGATCCCGATCGGTTCACCGAGGTCTTCGAGCGCCACTTCGACGCGATCTACGGGTTCACCGCCCGCCGCCTCGGCCGCGAGCTGGCCGACGACGTGGGTGCGGCCGTGTTCGTCGAGGCGTTCGCAGGACGGGGCCGGTTCGAGACGGACCGGGCGGACGCGCGGCCGTGGCTCCACGGCATCGCCACCAACCTCATCCGCCGTCACCGGCGTGCGGAAGGACGGCGCCTGCGCGCGTACGCCCGCACCGACGCCCGCGGTGACGGCTCCGAGCCGGTCGACCTCGAGCAGCGGCTCGACGCGGCCGCGCTGGGCCCGCAGCTCGCAGCCGCGTTGCGCGCGCTCGCGCCGAACGACCGCGACGCGCTGCTGCTCCTCGCGTGGACGTCGCTCTCGTACGACGACATCGCGGTCGCGACCGGCGTGCCCGTCGGGACCGTCCGTTCTCGCATCCACCGCGCCAGGCACCGGCTGCGCGCGGACCTCGGCATCGTGGACCCGGTGAGGAGCTTCGAATGAACGATCTCGATCTCGACCTCGACCTCTTGCGGACCTGGCCGACGGAAGGCACGGCGGCCTCGACCGACGCGCGCGACCGGGCCCGGGCCCGGCTCGAGGCCCACTACGGGGACGCACCGCTCGCGCCCACCGTCGTCGCGCCGGCGGCCCGGAGGTTCGGGAAGCGCGTCGCGATCGCCGCGCTCGTCGCCGTGGTCGTGATCGCGGGCGTGGTCGCGTTCGTGCAACGGCAGGTCGACGACCGCATCGGCGAGCTCAAGACCGTCGCCGTCCCGAAGGGCGCCCTCGGCGGCGGCCAGGTGGGGCACGGACCGGTGAACATCCTGGTCGTCGGCTCGGACCGGCGCGACGGCCGGAACGTCGCCGCGTTCGGATCGCCGGCCGATACCGGGCCGCCCAAGTCCGACACGATGTTCCTGCTCCACGTCGACCGGACCTCCGTCGACGGCGTGTGGCTCCCGCGCGACCTGCTCGTCACCACCTCGGCCGGACCGGGCCTTCTCAACTCGACCTTCAACCAGGGTCCGGCCGGTCTGATCGACGCGATCAAGGCGAACTTCGGGATCACCGTCGACCACTACGTGCAGGTCGGCTTCGAGAGCTTCCCCGAGGTCGTCGATGCCGTCGGCGGCGTGCCGGTCTACTCGCCCGGCGTCGTGCGCGACGTCTACTCCGGCCTCAGCCTGACCGGGCCGGGCTGCCGGACGCTCGACGGGGCCCAGGCACTTGCCTGGGTGCGGAGCCGGCACCTCGAAGTGCTGCAGGGCGGGATCTGGCGCGACGCGAGCCCTGGTGCGGATCTGGACCGCGAGGCTCGCCAGCAGGACTTCGTCCGGGCGCTCGCGCGGCGGGCGAAGGCCGAGGCGGGCGGCGACCCGGCCGTCGCGGTGCGGCTCGCCGACGCGATCATCCCGGCGCTCACGATCGACTCGTCGTTCGGCAAGGACGAGATCCTGGGTCTGGTGCGGGCGCTGGTGCATGCGGACCCGGCCGCCCTCGAGCTCTCGACGCTGCCGGTGCAGCCGGCGGGCGACGGTGCCCACGTCGTCTCCCTCGAGCCCGACGCCGACGCCGCGCTCGCGCCGTTCCGACGGGGTCACGCGACGCCGACCACGACCCTGCCGCCCCGGTACGACCCCAAGGTCACGACGACGACGACCGCGCCGCCTCCGGCGCCCCCGTGCTGAGCCGCCTGGAAACCTGACAGGGGTGTCACGCTACGATCGGTGCCCTCAGCAGCCACTCCGTTTCAGGGGGAATCGACCATGGGTGACGCCGTCATCATCTCCGCGGCGCGTACGGCGATCGGGACGGCCCGGAAGGGCACGCTCCTCGACGTCTCGGCCTTCGACCTGGCCAGGGAGTCGATCGGCGAGGCGCTCAAGCGCTCCGGGATCCCGGCGGACGACGTCGACGACCTGCAGATGGGCGAGAGCCTCCAGGGCGGCGGCGACATCGCCCGCTATGCCGCGGTGGATCTCGGGATGACCCACGTCCCCGGCGTCGCGCTGAACCGTCACTGCGCATCCGGCATGGCTGCGGTGCAGGGCGCCGCGGCGAGCATCCGCGCCGGCATGGACAGGGTCGTGATCGGCGGCGGCGCCGAGTCGACGTCGACCTCGCCGTCGGTCATGAAGCGCGTGCTCGGCACGGACGACATGGCGCCGTGGATGTCGCCGAGCCACCCCGAGACTCCCGATGCCCCGGCGTTCGACATGTCGATCACCGTCGGCTGGAACACCGCGCAGAAGGCGAACGTCACCCGCGAGGAGATGGACTTCTGGGCCTACGAGTCGCACCGCCGTGCGATCGAGGCGATCGACGAGGGCCGCTTCGAGGAGGAGATCTTCCCGCTCGAGGTCAAGCGCCGCGACGGCGAGACGGTGATCTTCTCGGTCGACGAGCACCCGCGTCGCACGACGACGATGGAGAAGCTCGCCTCGCTGAACCCGCTCCACCCGGAGATCGAAGGCTTCAGCATCACGGCCGGGAACGCGTCCGGGCTCAACGACGGCGGTGCCGCGATGGTGCTGGCGGACTCGGAGTACGTGCAGGCCAACGGGCTCAAGCCGATGGCGATCGTGAAGTCATGGGCGTCGGCCGGCGTCCCGCCCCGTGACACGGGCCTCGGCCCGACGTACGCGATCCCGAAGGCGCTCGACCGGGCCGGGCTCACGGTCAAGGACGTCGACCTGTTCGAGATCAACGAGGCGTTCGCGTCGATGTGCGTGGCGAGCACGCGCATCCTCGGCATCCCGCACGAGATCACGAACGTCAGCGGCAGCGGCTGCAGCATCGGGCACCCGATCGCGGCGACGGGTGCCCGCATGATCGTCACGCTCGTCCACGAGCTGCGCCGCCGTGGCGGCGGCATCGGTGTTGCGAGCATGTGCGCGGGCGGCGGCATGGGCAGCGCCACCGTCGTCGAGGTCATGCCCGCCTAGCGGGAACGTCCGCGTCACCCGGCCCTTCACGAGGAGGGGAGGAGCTCGGCGCCCTCGAGGACGCGGTCCTGCCACCAGGCGAGCTCCTCGGGCGGGCCGAGCGCCTTCTCCCAGCCGAGCAGCACCATGATCCCGAGCAGTCCCAGCGCGAGCTGGGTCTCCCACCACGGGCGGGTGTCGATCCCGTGCCGTTCGAGCGCGTCGCGGTACACCGCGATCGTCGCGTCGGGCGGGAAGCGCGACGGGATCCGGGCGCGGTTCAGCGCGAGGTAGTGGCCGAGCTCGAGACACCCGGCGCTGCGCCCGGGGAGCGCCCAATCGATGAGGATCACGCGGCCGTCGGGATGCCGGCCGAGGTTGCCCAACTTAGGGTCGCCGTGGACGAACGTCAGCGGCGTCGACTCCAGTGCTTCGACCAGCGGTGACGGGTCGAGGCGGAGCGGCTCGAGCACCGCGGACGTCTCCGGCGCGAGCTCGCGGAGCCGGAGCCACCCGTCACGGGCGATGACCGGCACCACCTCGGGGAACTCGAGCGCCGCTTCGCACGCGACCATCCACGGGCTGAACATGAAGAAGCGGTTGGCGAGCGGGGCGAGCCCGACGTCGTCCGTCCAACCCCAGAACGCGGCATGGAGCGCGGCGAGGTGGTCGAGGAAGGCCACGTGGTCGGCGTCGGTGACGCGCACATCTCCCTCGGGCACCAGCCACGGACCGACGTCGCGCATGAGGACCGCGCCGTCGCGCCCGGTGCACGCGGCGCCCGCGTACGTGTGGTCGATGTCGTCGGGCACGCGGTCGAGCAGCCCGGAGCTCCACACCCGGACGGTCCACGGCCCGACGTCGCCACACGCGCGGGCGATCCAGTCACGATCCGGCGAGACGTGCTTGAGGACGTACGGGTCGCCGGCGATCTCGACCCGCTCGAACGTCGCGCCCGACTTGGAATCGGCCGCGGTCATCGGGGCGCGGGAGGTGGCGTCGGCGATCAGCTCCTCGACCGAGCCCGCGATCGGCCGGGGGGTCAGGAGCACGGGCCCACGGTCAGCAGATCAGCCCGAGATCGTGGATCACGGTCGCGGGAGCGTCGCAGCCGACCTGGGACGTGCCGACCGACTCGACGTTCCAGAGCGCGCCGATCCGCTGCAACACGACCGTGGCCCTGTCGAGCTGCACCCCCGGGTTCGGCACGAGGTCGGCCGCGGCCCAGATCGGCGACGACGCGGCGATCCGGCAGCGCTGCACGGTGTAGCGGCCCGCATTCTGGTCGAGGCCCCCCTCGCTGCTGCCCTGGATCGCGGCGACGATCGTCGTGGTCTGGTTCCCGCAGGTCCCGATAGGTGCGATCGTCGAGGTCGTCGTGCCGCCGCCCGAGGTCTCGGTCGAGGTGCTCGATCCGCTGCTGGTGCTCGTCGTGCTCGCCGACGACGTCGTCGTCGACCGGTGCGGCTTGGGCGTCGCTTTCGAGCCGCCGCTGTCGCACGCGGTCGCGGTGAGCGCGAGGACGGCCGTGCACAGCACGGCGACGATCGGGAGACGGGCCACATGCACCTCCGGGGTCGGCGCCCAGCATGGCGCACCGGGCCTGTGACCCGGTGACACCGCCGGACGGAGCACTAGGTTCCCCGCATCGATGCCGACCTGACCCTCGCCCTCGAGCTCGTCGCCCTGGCCGACGAGGTCACGCTGCGGCGGTTCCGTGCCCACGACCTGCGGGTCGAGACGAAGCCGGATCTGACGCCGGTGTCCGAGGCCGACCATGCCGCCGAGCAGCTGATCCGCGGCCGGCTCGCGGAGGCCCGCCCCGGCGATGTGGTGCTCGGCGAGGAGTTCGGCACCGAGGGGAACGGAGCGCGCCGGTGGATCATCGACCCGATCGACGGCACGAAGAACTACGTGCGCGGCGTCCCGGTGTGGGCGACGCTGCTCGCGCTCGAGGAGGACGGCGAGATGCGCGTCGGCGTCTGCTCGGCCCCCGCGCTCGGGCACACGTGGTGGGCGGTGCGAGGCGGCGGCGCGTTTGCCGACGGCGCTCCGATCGAGGTCTCGAAGGTCCGGGCGCTCGAGGACGCGCACCTCTGCTACAGCGACTTCAAGTGGTGGGACGAGTACGGGCTCCAGCACGAGTTCGACGCGCTCGCGAAGCGGGTGTGGCGCACGCGCGGCTTCGGTGACTTCTGGAGCCACATCCTCGTGGCCGAGGGTGCCGCGGACGTGGCCGCCGAGCCGGTCGTCGCGCTGTGGGACCTCGCCCCGCTGCTCGTGATCGTCGAAGAGGCCGGGGGCGCGTTCAGCGATCTGGCCGGCAACCACACCGCGGACGGCGGGAGCGCGGTCTCCACGAACGGGATCCTCCACGACGAGGTCCTCACGGCGCTCCGGCCCGCGCCCGCCCCGACCGAGTAGACCGAGTCCATGGCGACCGACATCACGGTGGGGATCGACATCGGCACGAGCTCGGTGAAGGCGGTGGCCGCGGACGCGGACGGGAGCGTTGTCGCGTCCGCACGCGTCCCGCACGAGATCCAGATCCCGGCCGCGGACCGCTTCCAGCACGACGCGGCGGTCGCGTGGCGCGAGGGTCCGGTCGCGGCTCTTGCCGCGCTCGGGCTCGACGCCGCGCCCGACGCGGTGAGCGTGTCGGCGATGGTCCCGTCGCTCACCGGTGTCGATGGCGACGGTGTGCCGCGCACCCCGGGCCTGTTGTACGGCGACGGGCGCGGGCGGTCCGAAGCGAGCGGTGCGAACCCGGTCGAGAGCGGGGAGCTGCTGCAGTTCCTGCGCTGGATCCACGCCGAGTACCCGGACGCGGCGGGGTACTGGCCCGCGACCGCGGTCGCGAACCACGCGCTGAGCGGGGAGGCGGTGCTCGACACGTCGACCGCGTCGACCGCCTTCCCGCTGTTCGACTGGACCACGTGGGACCCGGCCGTCGCGGGCCCGATCGGCGTGGGCGTCGAGCAGCTCCCGCGTCTCGTGCCGACCGCATGGGAATGCGGCCGGGTCGGTGACGCCGACGGGCCGGTGCTCGCGTCCGGTTGCATCGACGCGCTGGCCGACCAGATCGTTGCGGGTGCGGACCACGCCGGCGACGTGCTCGCGCTGCTGGGCACGACGCTCATCGTGAACTCGGTGACGACGAGCGCGGAGCCCGTGCCCGGCTACTGGGTCATCCCGCACACCGCGAAGGACAAGCTCCTCGCCGGTGGGCCGAGCAATGCGGGCGGGCTGTTCGTGAACTGGGCGACGAGGTCGCTTCGCGATCCGGACGCTGGCGAGGTCGCAGTCCCGGACCGCGTTCCGGTGTGGGCGCCGTACCCGCGTGGCGAGCGCGTCCCGTTGCACGACCCCGACCGGCGGGCGGTGCTCGCCGATCTCGACCTCACCCACGGTCCGGCCGCACTGCGGCGGGCCGCGTTCGAGGCGTCGGGGTTCGTGACCCGCCGCACGATCGACGCGGCGCGCGCCGCGCACGGGGTGGTGCCCCGCCGGATCGTCGCGACCGGTGGTGGCACACGGGTGGACGAGTGGGTGCAGGCGATCGCCGACTGCACCGAGCTCCCGGTCGAGTGCGCGCTCGTGCCCGAGGCGGCGGCGCTCGGCTCGGCGTTCCTGGCCCGGTGCGCGGTGGGCCGGGAGCCCGACGGGATGCGGGGTGCCGCCCGCTGGGCCCGGACCGGGCGGACGGTCGAGCCCGATCCCGCTTGGGTCGATGCCGCCGCCGGCCGATACCAACGCTTCCTGGAGCTCTCCATCTAGGATATGACACTCATGTCAGCAAACGCCGGGGGCCACCGATGACTGCGACCATGGACCCGCCCTTCGAGCCGATGGACCAGTTCTCCGGCGTCGCCGGCGACGTGCGCGACCCGTACCCCGCGTTCCACGCGAAGCGGGTCGAGACGCCGGTGGCCGAGCTCGAGGACGGGTCGCTCGAGGTCTACCCGTACGACCTGGTGTCCGCGGTGATGCGCGACAACACGACGTTCTGCTCGGGCAGCATCCGCGAGCTGATGAGCGTCGTGATGGGCCCGTACCCGCTCGTCGGCATGGACGAGCCCGAGCACCGCCACATGCGGTCGCTCGTCGCGCAGGCGTTCCGCCAACGCATGCTCGCGCACTGGGACGCGGACCTCGTCGTCCCGGTGGTCGACGAGATGATCGACAAGTTCGCGGACCGGGGGAGTGCGGAGCTGGTCTCCGAGTTCACGTACCGCTACCCGGTGCAGGTCATCGCCGAGATCCTCGGGCTCTCACGCGAGGACCACGAGTACTTCCACCCGCGCGCCCTCGCGGTGATCAACGTGGCGGTCCGTCCCGACGAGGGGATCGCGGGGAGCATCGAGCTGCGCGACTACTTCGCGAAGGTCGTCGACCAGCGCCGCGCGCACCCGGGTGACGACCTCATCAGCGAGCTGGTGCAGGCCGAGCTCGACGGCGAGCGACTGGGCGACGAGGAGATCTTCTCGTTCCTGCGGCTCCTCATGCCGGCCGGCGCGGAGACGACGTACCGGGCGACCGGCAGCTTCCTCTACGGGTTGCTCACCCACCCGCGACCAGCTCGAGGCGCTCCGGGCCGACCGATCGCTGATGCCCCAGGCGATCGAGGAGTCGATCCGGTGGGAGGGCCCACTGCTGATCACGTCGCGCGAGTGCGCGAAGGACACCGAGCTCGCGGGCCGGCCGGTCCCGAAGGGCTCGATGATCGTCACGAACGTCGGCTCGGCGAACCACGACCCGACGCGTTGGGACCGCCCGGACGACTTCGACATCTTCCGTGCTCCGCAGCCGCACATCGCGTTCGGCGTCGGCGTGCACATGTGCCTCGGGATGCACCTGGCCCGCATGGAGATGGCGAGCGCGATGAACCGTCTGCTCGACCGGTGCCCGAACCTACGGCCCGATCCCGACCGCTGGGACGCCGACGACGTGCACATCCACGGCGAGCGGTTCCGTTCGCCGACGACCCTCCCGGTGCTGTTCGACGCATGAGCGGAGCGCGCAGCGGGCACGAAGTGCGGAGCGCGAAGCGGCCCCGAGCGGTGGAGCGGGAAGCATGAGCGGAGCGCGGAGCGGGGTCGAGCACCACACGCCGTGGCGCATGGTGATGATCATGGGCGGGGCCGGAGTCACGCACTTCACGAACCCCGGCTTCTACGACGAGATCGTGCCGCGCTGGGCGCCGGGGCCGAAGCGGGTCTGGGTGCAGGCGAGCGGTGTGGTCGAGCTCGCGTGCACCGCGCTGCTCATCCCGAGGCGGACCCGTCGACTCGCCGCGTGGCTCACGGTCGCGACGCTGCTCAGCGTCTGGACCGCGAACATCCAGGTCGCGCTGGACGGTGGCGTCGAGGGCGACGGCCCCCTCAAGTCGGGGGCCGCGGCCTGGGTCCGGGTCCCGTTCCAGATCCCGATGATCATCGACGCGGTCAAGATCGCCCGCCACCCGTAGGTCTCCTGGCTGCCTTCGGGGAGGGTTCGACGTACCGGGGTGCGCACAACCCGCCCCGAAAACCAGCCCGGGGCGGGTCAGGATGCGGGGCGGAGGCCGACGGCGTGGGGGTTGCCCGGCGGGGGGAGCGGCTGACGGAACAGCCGGGCTGCGTTCTCGTGGCCGATCTTGGCGACCCAGTCCGGGGGGAGCCCGCCGAACACGTCGGCGAACACCTGCTGGCTGTCGGGCCACGTCCCGTCGCCGTGGGGATAGTCGGTCTCGAACATCACGTGGTCGACGCCGACGGTCGGCAGGGTCGACAGCGTCGACGGGTCGTCGATCGTGCAGAACCAGAAGTTGCGGTGCAGCACGTCGACGGGCCTGAGCCCCGGCGCGAACTTCCGCCCGTAGCCCGAGCGGTCGACGAGGTTCTCCAGCCGGTCGTGCAACATCGCCACCCAGCCGATGCCCCCCTCGCTCATCGCGATCTGCAGCTCGGGGTGGCGGACGCAGCACCTCGACCACAGCCACTCCGCGCACGACGTGAGCGCGAGCTGTCCGAACAGCGTCGCGGGGAGCTCCTTCACCGGCGCGCCGGCCGGGAAGTCGACGACCCCGCTCGAGCCGACATGGAGGCACACGACGGTGCCGGTCTCCGCGCACGCGGCGAGGATCGGCTCCCACCAGTCCGAGAAGATCGGCTCCATGCCGATCCGGTGGGGCTGCTCCGGGAGCGTCACCGCGGTGAAGCCCCGCGCCGCGTTGCGCCGGATCTCCGCGGCCGCGAGGTCGGCGTCGGCGAGGAAGGTGATCCCCATCGGGACGATCCGCTCGGGGTGGCGCGAGTGCCAGTCCTCGAAGAACCAGTCGTTCCAGGCCCGGGTGACCGCGAGCCCGAGCTCGGGGTCGGAGCACCGCGAGAACACCGATCCGCAGAACCCGGTGATCTGGCTCGGGAAGTTCACCGAAGCCCAGATCCCGTTGATGTCCATGTCCCGCACGCGTGCGTCCACCTCGAAGCAGCCGGGGCGCATCTCGTCGAAGCGCGTCGGCTCCATACGCCAGTCCTCGCGGGACCGGCCGACCACCGCGTTCAGCCCGACCTGGAAGTAGATCTTCCCGTCGAACTCCCAGACCTCGTGGCCCTCGACGGTCTCGACGACCTTCGGGGCCAGATCCTGGAGCCGGGCGGGCAGCCGTCCCTCGAACATGCCGGGCGGCTCGACCAGGTGGTCGTCGACCGAGATCAGCGTGTTGCGGATCGGCCGCGGCTCGGGGTCGGCGAGCAGTCCGCGGGTCTCCCGCTTGCGCCAGTGCAACTCCCACTGCGCGCGCGGCTCGGTCCCGGTCACGACGGCAAGGCTAGGCCGCCGCCGCTCGCCCGGTGGTTGCGGTCGCAGCGATCGAGCGGCGGAGATCTTCGGGATGGGGCCGCCGCCGCTCGCTCGGTGGTTGCGGTCACAGCAATCGAGCGGCGGAGATCTTCGGGATGGGGCCGCCGCCGCTCGCTCGGTGGTTGCGGTCACAGCAATCGAGCGGCGGAGATCTTCGGCAGAGGAGGCGCCGCTCGCCCGGCGACTGGGGTCGCGGCGATCGAGCGGCGGAGATCTTCGGCAGAGGAGGCGCAGCGCTAGCGTGGCCCTCGAGCTGGAGAGGACGACCCGGGAGGAAGCGGTGGCACTCGAGATCTCGATCGACCGAGAGGTGTGCATGGGCTCCGGGAACTGCTCGTTCTGGGCGCCGGGCGTCTTCGACCTGGACGACGAGGGTGTCGCGATCGTGATCGACCCCGACGGCGCGCCCGAGGACAAGATCGTCCTCGCCGCGCAGGGATGCCCGACCCAGGCCATCTCGCTCGTCAAAGACGGCACGAAGCTCGTCTAGGGGGTCCGCCCGTGGCCTCCATCGACCCGGAGCGGAAGGCGTCCGACGGCGGCCCGGCCCGGTGGGTCCGCACCGCCCGCACCAACCTGCGCCGCCGCATGGCCCGCAGCCCGATCGCGTTCGCGATGAGCGGCGGCGGGTCCCAGGGCAGCTTCGAGACCGGCGTCCTGCGCTTCCTCTACGACGACCTGCGGGTCCGGCCCGCGATCCTGTGCGGCAGCTCGGTCGGCTCGATCATTGCGGCGAAGCTCGCCGAGGGTGACGACCCGGAGACCGGCCGCCAGCGCGATCGACGCCATCGAGGAGATCTGGCGCGGGTTGCGGTCGAACAACGACATGTGGCTCGCCGAGCCGTGGCTGGAGAAGCTGCGCTCGCAGGCGAATTGGGCGTCCGAGCTGCGCGGGCGCGCCGCGGAGAACGGCACCGCGGGCAGCCAGGCCCGCGTCGTGCTGCGGATGCTCTCCGAGGTCGTACGCCACCCACCCGAGACCGACGGCACGCTCGACGCGCTCCGTCAGGCGATGCGGGCCAAGTCGCTGCTGAGCATGGAGCCGGTCCGGCACCTGGTCGAGACGCACATCGATCCGGAGCGGATCGCCGCGTCCGGGATCGTGCTGCGGATCGGCGCGGTCGGGCTCGAGAGCGGCGAGCTCCGCTACGTGACCGAGCGCGGGGAGCTCCAGAGCCGCGACGGCGAGCCGCTCGACCAGCCGCCCGTCGCGCTGACCGAGGCGATCCTCGCGTCCGCGTCGATCCCGTTGGTCTTCCCACCGACGCGGCTCAACGACGAGCACTACGTCGACGGGGGAGTGCGCGAGATCCTCCCGCTGGAGCTCGCGTTCAACCGGCTCGGCGCGGGGCACATCTTCGCGGTCGTCGCGTCGACGCCGGGCGTGGAGCGGGCGCCGGACATGGGGAACAAGGGGTTGCTCGAGCTCGCTCGGCGGGTCACGGCCGACATCGTCCCGGACGAGACGCTGCGCAAGGAGATCAACCCGCCCCGCGGCTGGGGGCGGCGGGTGACCGTCGTCGCGCCCGAGCTCGACGTGCACGACGCGCTCACCGTCGACCCGGTCCTCGTGGGCGCGTCGATCGACTACGGCTACATCCGCGCCGCCGACGTGCTGCTCGGCCTGGGCCCGGACCAGTCGGCGATCAGCACCCGCATCGCGCAGCTCCGGATGCAGCTGCGCGTGCTCGAGGGGCCGATCGGCGGCCCGTTCACGCCGCTGCCCGAGCTGCCCCCAACCGCGCCCGACGTCGTCGAGCGCGAGCGCGCCCAGGCCCACCGGGAGCTCGACACCCTGGTGGACCGGCGCCGGGAGGCCGGTGCCCCCCTGCCCCCGGGCGACTGCGCGCCCCCGCCACCGGTCGCCGCGGATGCGCCCGTCGGTTGACATGTGACCAAAGGGTCACCTATTCTGCGTGCGTGGACGAGGTGTTCAAGGCCCTGGCGGACCCGACCCGGCGGAGCCTGCTCGACGAGCTCTTCCGCGAGGACGGCCAGACGCTGAGCGCGCTGGCGGGGCGATTCGAGATGACCCGCTTCGGCGTGATGAAGCACCTCAAGGCGCTGGAGGACGCGGGGCTGGTGGTCACGAAGCGGCGCGGCCGCGAGAAGGTCCACTTCCTCAACCCCGTCCCGATCCGGCTCGTCCACGACCGGTGGGTGAGCAAGTACGCCGAGCCGTGGGCCGCAGGGCTCAGCGAGCTCAAGACGAGACTGGAGAGTCCCATGGAGAAGGTCTTCGAGATCTACATCAAGACCACGCCCGAACGGCTCTGGGAGGCGATCACCGACTCCGAGATCCGGAGCAAGTACCAGTTCGGGGCGAAGGTGACCTCCGACTGGAAGCCGGGCTCGCGCTTCGAGCTGGCGGCCGGCGACTTCCCGCTGGGTGAGGGGCAGAACGTCGAGGTCGACCCACCCCGCAAGCTGGTGCAGACGATGGTGGCGCTCTGGGGTGACGACGTGAAGGCCGAGGGCACGTCGCGGATCACCTGGGAGATCGAGCCGGTCGGGGACTCGTGCCGGCTGACCCTGACCCATGACCAGCTGCGGGAAGGCGCGAACGAGCAGCTCTACGGCGGCTGGCCGATGATCCTCTCGGGCCTCAAGACCTGGCTCGAGACCGGCGAGCTCCTGACCACCCCCGGCTCGCTCATGTACCGCTGACCCGTTCCCCGCTTCTCGGCACGTTCGACCACACGGGATGTGGTTCAGCGTGCCGAGAATGAGGGAGCCGAGATCTTTGAAGGAGGCGTCAGGCGGGACGGGACCCGCGGACGAGGGCGCCGGGGCGGGCCCCGGTGTCCTCGCCCTGGACCAGGGTCGTCTGCCCCGCGACGACGGTCGCCACGTAGCCGTCGGCCTCCTGGATGAACCGACGGGCGCCGCCCGGGAGGTCGTGGGCCATGTGCGGGGCGCGCAGCTGCAGCCGGGTGTGGTCGATGACGTTGACGTCGGCGCGCAGCCCGGGACGGATCGTCCCACGGTCGCCGAGTCCGTAGAGCGACGCGGTCTCGGAGGTCATCTTCCGCACCACCCACTCCAGCGGGAGCCGGTCGTGGGCGCGGTCGCGGGCCCAGTGCGTGAGCATGTAGGTCGGGGTGGACGCGTCACACGTGGTGCCGCAGTCCGCGCCGCCGTCGCCGAGGCCGAGCGCGCTCGTCGGGTGCAGCAGCATCTCGCGCACGGCGTCCAGGTTGCGCTCGGTGTAGTTGAGCAGCGGCCGCATGATCGAGCGCGTGGCCGTCGTCCTCCATCAGCAGGTCGTAGTAGAGGTCGTAGACGTCACGGCCCTGCGCCGCGGCACGCGCCGCGATGCTGGTCGACGGGTCGGGCTCGTAATTGGGCGGGTCGCCGAGGGGGAACGCCTTCGCGGGGTCGAGGAACTGCACCATCGCCGGGTCGGGCTGCTGCGCCTCGGCCACGAGCCTGCGGCGGGTCTCGGGGTCACGCATGGCGACGACGCGCTCGGCGATCGTCGGCAGGATGCCGACCGGCCCCCAGCTCTCGCAGTACGCGAACGGGTGGAACGTCTGGAGTCCGAGCAGCAGGGTCACCGGACGGCCTGCGACCTGCGGCCGGATCCGGGCGCCCTCGCCCGCGGCCTCGGTCGCGAGGTCGAGCATCTTGCGCCACGAGTCGGGATCGTGATCGTTCTGGGTGAGCGCGAAGGTCACCGGGCGGTCGATCGCCGCGGAGAGCTTTCGCATCCACGCCATCTCGCGGTCGGGCGCGGCGAGGTCCTCGCCCAGCGCGCCGGCCGGCGCGAGCTCGAAGATGCCGGTGCCGAGGTCGCCGAGCGCGCGGCCGATGCCGAACAGCTCGTCCTCGGCCGCGAAGGTGCCGGGCACGGGCTCACCGTCGATCGCCATGTCCGCGATCGTCCGCGAGGTCGACACGCCGAGCGCACCGGCCTCGATCGCCTCGCGCACGATCACGGCCATCGCCTGGATGTCGGCCTCGGTCGCGGGCTCGTTCTTCGCCCCGCGCTCGCCCATCACGTAGCCGCGCACCGCGCCGTGTGGGATCTGCGCGCCGACGTCGAGCATCTTCGGCACCCGGTCGACCGCGTCGAGGTACTCGGGGAACGTCTCCCATCCCCACTGGATGCCATCGGAGAGGGCCGCGCCGGGGATGTCCTCGACCCCCTCCATCAGCCCGATCAGCCACTCGTGCTTGTCCGGCTGGACGGGCGCGAACCCGACCCCGCAGTTGCCCATCACGATGGTCGTCACCCCGTGCCAGCACGACGGGGTGAGCATCGGGTCCCAGGTGATCTGCCCGTCGAAGTGCGTGTGCACGTCGACGAAGCCCGGCGTCACCAGCATCCCGCCCGCGTCGATCGTCTCGCGCGCGCTGCGGTCCTCGAGCTCGCCGACCTCCGTGACGCGGTCGCCGTCGATCGCCACGTCCGCCGGCCGCGGCGCGGAGCCGGTGCCGTCGACGAGCGTTCCCCCACGGATCACCAAGTCATGCATGGGCTCAGGTTAGGTCTCGATCCGGGCCGTGCGGGCGAGGGCCACCGACCTGACGGGCGAGTCAGGTTGTCCCGTAGGATGCGGCGGAGCGGAGCGGGACCGGCCCGCCCTCGAGTCGTGAGCCCGGCGGAGCGTGGCCCGAGCGGCCGGCCGCCGGGCGGGAGCGGGAACGATGCCCATCGGGATCACCGAAGAACACCTCGCCCTGCACGAGGCGGTGCGGGGCTGGGCCGAGCGTCACAGCCCGCCGGCGGTGATGCGGACCCATCTCGAGGCCGAGTCGGAGGCGCTCCCCGCGTTCTGGCCCGACCTCGTCGCCCAGGGGTGGACCGGGCTCCACCTCGACGAGGCGTTCGGCGGCGAGGGCTACGGCATCCCCGAGCTGGCGGTCGTGCTCGAGGAGCTGGGGTTCGCGGCCGTGCCGGGCCCCTTCCTCGCGACCGCGCTCACGGGTGCGGTGCTGCAGGCCGCCGGGAAGGAGGCGATGGCCGAGCTCGGACCGGGCCTGGCCGACGGCTCGCTCGTCGGCACCGTGGCGCTCGCGGGCTCGCTCCGGGCCACGCCCGCCACCGACGGTGCGCTCGAAGTGGAGGGCACGCTGCGCCCGGTGCTCTCGGGACACCTCGCGTCGGTGCTCGTCGCGGACGCGGGCGGCACCTGGGTGGTGCTCCCCACAGCTGCGTTCAGCGCGCGCGAGCTCGACAGTGTCGACCCGACCCGGCGGGTGGCCGAGGTGACCGTCGAGCGCGCGCTCGTGCCGGTCGAGCGCCAGCTGCAGGCCTTGCCCCTCGACGCGGTGCAGGACCTGGCTGCAGTGCTCTTCGCGGCGGACGCGGTCGGCGGATCACAGTGGTGCGTCCAGATCGCGTCCGAGTACGCCAAGGACCGGCGCCAGTTCGGCCGCCCCATCGGGCAGTTCCAGGGGGTCAAGCACCGCTGCGCCAACATGCTCGGTCGCACCGAGCTCGCCCGGGTCGCGACCTGGGATGCGGCGCGCGCCGTCGGTGACCCGGCGACCGAGGCGTTCGCCGCGGCTGCCGCGGCGTCGCTCGCGGTCGACGGCTACTTCCAGACCGCGAAGGACTGCGTGCAGACCTTCGGCGGGATCGGCTTCACCTGGGAGCACGACGCGCACGTCTACCTCCGGCGCGCCGCGGCGACGCGCGCGCTGCTCGGCTCGTCGTCGACGTGGCAGGAGCGCTCGGCGCGACTGGCGCTCGGCGGCGCGAAGCGGAGGCTGAGCGTCGACCTCCCGCCCGAGGCGGAGGCGCACCGCGAGGAGCTGCGCGCCCGGTTGAGCGAGATCGCCGCGCTCGACGGGACCGCGCAGCGGGCGCGCATCGCCGACGAGGGGTTCGTGTCGCCGCAGTGGCCGAGGCCGTGGGGGCGTGACGCCGACGCGCTCGAACAGCTCGTGATCGACGACGAGTTCCGCAACGCCAAGCTGGTTCGCCCCAACATCGCGGTCGGCGCCTGGGCGCTCCCGCCGTTGATGGTCTACGGCACCGAGGCCCAGCAGCAGCGCTGGATCCCGCCGACGTTGCGGGGCGAGATCGAGTGGTGCCAGCTCTTCAGCGAGCCCGGCGCCGGCTCGGACCTCGCGTCGCTCACGACCCGTGCCGAGCGGATCGAAGGCGGCTGGCTGGTGAGCGGCCAGAAGGTCTGGACCTCGATGGCCGAGCGCGCCGACTGGGGGATCCTCCTCGCGCGACCGATCCCGAGGCGCCCAAGCACGAGGGGATCTCCTTCTTCATGCTCGACATGAAGACGGCCGGCATCGACGTGCGCCCGCTCCGTGAGCTCACCGGCATGGCGATGTTCAACGAGGTGTTCCTCGACGAGGTGTTCGTGCCCGAGGACTGCATCGTCGGTGCCGAGCACGACGGGTGGCGCGCCACGCGCACCTCGCTCGCCAACGAGCGGGTCTCGATGGGCAGCGGCTCGACGATCGGCGCCGGCATCCGCGGCATCCTCGACATCGTGCGCACGACCGGCCGCGAGGACGACACCGAGGTGCTCGCCGAGGTCGGCGGCCTGGTCGCCCGTGGGTACGCGCTCGCGGTGCTCGGGTTCCGGCTCACGTTGTCCGCGCTCACCGGCGCGGACCCGTCGGGCTCCGAGGCGTCGGTCAAGAAGCTGCTCGGCGTCGAGCACGACCAGAAGGTCCAGGAGGTCGGGCTCGGGCTGCTGGCGGGAGAGGGCGCGATCGCGGACGGTCCCGCCGCGATGTGGGCCCAGCAGTTCCTCTTCACCCGCTGCCTGACGATCGCCGGCGGCACCAGCGAGATCCAGCGCAACATCATCGCCGAGCGCGTCCTCGGCCTCCCCAAGGACCCGTGACGCGCCGGCGACTCGCGGTTTCGGCGTGAGCACGTGTCGCCAGGGCCACGCGAACTCACGCCGAAACGAGCCCGGAGGCGCGGTTCGTGAGGCGGGTGCGCGAAAGTTGACAGTCGTGTCAGGCAACCGATAGCAAGGACGGCCGATGGCTGAGCAGAAGGTGTTCTTCGAGGACGTCAGCGAGGGCGACGAGGCACCGGTCTTCTCGCACGAGCTGACCCGGACGAACCTGGTCCAGTACGCGGGTGCGTCGGGCGACTTCAACCCGATGCACCACGACGAGGTCGTGGCTCAGGCCGCGGGCCTGCCGAGCGTGTTCGGGCACGGGATGTTCACCGCGGGCATCCTCGCCAAGGCGCTCACCGACTACGTCGGGGTGGGCAACCTGCGGCTCTACAAGATCCGGTTCACGAAGCAGACCTGGCCCGGCGAGGTGCTCACGACGCACGTCAAGGTGGAGAAGAAGTACACCGAGGGCCAGGAGCACCGGGTGGACCTCGAGTGCTCGGTCACGAACGAGGCCGGCGAGCCCAAGCTCACCGGCGTCGCCACCGCCGCGCTCCCGCCGCGCGGCTGAGGCGCTCCGTGACGTCGATGCGGTTCGACCTGCCCACGCCCGACCTCGAGACCGAGCCCTTCTGGGACGCGGCGAAGGAGGGCAGGCTCCTCATCAAGCACTGCAACGCGTGCGGGGAGTACCACTTCTACCCGCGTCCGTTCTGCCCGAAGTGCTGGAGCGACGATGTCGAGTGGTTCGAGGCCAGCGGGAAGGCCACGCTCTACACGTGGTCGATCGTGCGTCGCAACGACCTGCCGCCGTTCCCGGACTGGATCCCGTACGTCGCGGCCGTCGTCGACCTCGACGAGGGTCCGCGCATGATGACCAACGTCGTCCAGTGCGAGTTCGACGACCTCGCGATCGGCATGGCCCTCGAGGCGGTGTTCCATCCCACGAGCGAGGACGTCACGATCGTCCAGTTCCGGCCGGCAGCGACGTCGTGACCGCGGCGAACGAGTGGAGCTTCCCGTTCGAGGAGATGCTCCACGAGTCGTTCCCCGCGCTGCACGACGCCCAGAGCTCGTGGCTGTCCCAGGTCGACTCCCTGCAGTCGCCGGACCGCAAGACCCACGAGCTGATCCGGCTGGTCTGCACGGTGGTCCTGCGCAACCCGGACGGCATCCGGCGCCACGCGCAGCTCGCCCGTGAGGTCGGCGCGGAGTGGGACGAGGTGCTGGGCTCGATCATGCTGACCGTGCCGGGGTTCGGGATGCTCGCGGCGGTGGAGGCGATGCCGGTGGCCCGTGAAGGTTTCGACGCGGCGCGTCCGCCGGAGGCGGACTGAGATGGCCGACGCCGAGATCGAACCCGTCCCGTTCCGGATCCTGCCGCGGCTCACCGACCTGAACCGGGACTTCTGGACCGGGGGCAAGGTCGGCGAGCTGCGCTTCCAGCGGTGTCAGGACTGCGGGTACTACAACCACCCGCCGTCGCCGATCTGCCCGAGCTGCCACTCGAAGAACCTCGCCTTCGAGGCGGTCTCCGGCCGCGCGTCGCTCTGGACCTACACGGTCAACTACCAGGCGTGGATGCCCGGTCCGGAGCTGCCGTACATCCTCGCGATCGTGGCGTTCCCCGAGCAGGAGGGCCTCCGCCTGACGACCAACCTCCTCGACGTGGCCCCCGAGGACCTCGAGATCGGCATGGCGCTCGAAGTGGTGTTCGAGGCCCACGACGACGAGGTGTGGATCCCGCTCTTCCGTCCGGTGGTGGGCGGGTGAACGTCGACCCGAGCCTCGTCATCGAACGGCGCGCCATGATCTCGGGCGCGGGACAGTCCGACATCGGTCGCCGGCTCTACCGCGACCCGCTCGAGCTGACGCTCGACTCGTGCCTCGCCGCCATCGCGGACGCCGGCCTCACCACCGCCGACATCGATGGCATCTCGACCTATCCCGGTCCGATGGGCCAGCCGGCCGGGTTCTCCGGTGCGGGCGTGGTCGACGTGCAGGACGCGCTGCGGCTCGAGCTCGGCTGGTGGCAGAGCGGCATCGAGTCACCCGGCCAGCTCGGCTCGGTGGTCAATGCGTGCCTCGCGGTCGCGTCCGGCCTCGCGACCCATGTCCTCTGCTTCCGCAGCGTGTTCGAGGGCAGTGCGCAGGGGGACAAGGGCCGCGCCGCGGTGACGATGGGCGGCGACGGTGGCGGTGGGGGCTTCCGGGCGAGCGGCTTCATGGAGTGGACGTTGCCGTTCGCCGCCCCGTCCGCCGCGATGTGGATCGCGATGATGGCGCAACGTCACTTCTACGAGTTCGGCACGACGCGCGAGCAGCTCGCGCAGATCGCGCTCAACGCCCGCAAGAACGCAGCGTTGAACCCGAAGGCGATCTACCGGGACCCGATGACCATGGAGGACTACCTCAACGTCCGCATGATCTCGACGCCCTTCGGGCTCTACGACTGCGACGCGCCGTGCGACGGCTCGACCGCAGTCATCGTCTCCCGGGTCGACACCCAGCCAGACCTGCGCAAGCCGGGGATCCAGGTCGAAGCGGTCGGCACCGCGTTGCGTGGACGACCCTCGTGGGACCAGTTCGACGACCTGACCACGATGGCGAACCGGGATACGGGCAAGCAGCTCTGGGGCCGCACCGATCTGAAGCCGACCGACGTCCAGCTCGCGGAGATGTACGACGGATTCTCGTTCATCACGATGACCTGGCTCGAGGCGATGGGTTTCTGCGGGAAGGGCGAGTCGGGACCGTTCGTCGAGGGCGGCGAACGCATCGCGCGTGACGGCCTGCTGCCGCTCAACACCCACGGCGGCCAGCTCTCGGCGGGCCGGCTCCACGGGTACGGCTTCCTCCACGAGGCGTGTGTGCAGCTCTGGGGTGAGGCCGGGGAGCGTCAGGTGCCGGGCGACCCCGAGGTGGGCGTCGCCTGCGCCGGTGGTGGTCCGCTCGCCGGGGCGCTGTTGTTGACGCGCCGCAGATAGCCTCCGGGCCGGTGCCGGCGCACGGGTCTCGTCGCTTCTTCCTCGTCCTGGGCGCGATCCTGCTGGTCGCGCTCGGCGTGCGCGTCGCGTTCGTGCTCGGCGTCGCGCAGTACGACGAGAAGTTCTACGACGCGGCGTACTACGAGCTCCAGGCGCGCACCATCGCCGACGGGCACGGGTACGTGGACCCGTTCCAATTCCTTCCCGGTGCGCCGCACCGCAGCACGCCGGCTGCGGACCACCCGCCGTTGACGGTGCTCGCGCTCGTCCCGACGGTGAAGGTGGGCGACGCATTGGGGCTCGGCGACGAGAGCACCCAGCTGCTGATGCGGTTCGAGATCATGCTGGTGGGTCTGGGCGGGGTCGCGCTGATCGGCCTGCTCGGACGCGAGCTCGCCGGCAACCGGGTCGGGTGGATCGCCGCGGGGATCGCCGCGGTCTACCCCTACCTCTGGGTGAACGACGGGCTGATCATGTCCGAGGCGTTCGCGGTCGCCGCGGTCACCGCCGCGCTGCTCCTGCTGTTGCGTCTGGTCCGGCGCCCGACGCGGTGGCTCGCGCTCGTCATCGGCATCATCTGCGGGCTCGCCGCGCTGGCCCGGGCCGAGCTCGTGCTGCTCGCGCCGCTGCTCGGCCTGCCGCTCCTCGTGACGTTCCGCCGAGAGGCCTGGTCGCGGCGGCTGGGGATCGTCGCGGTGCTCGGCCTCGGTGCGGTCCTCGTGGTCGGGCCGTGGGTGGCGTACAACCTCAGCCGTTTCGAGGACCCGACGTTCATCTCGACGAACGACGGCATCGCGATCCTCGGCTCGAACTGCCGGCCCAGCTTCTACGGCCCGTCGACCGGGCTCACCTCGCTCGACGACTGCATCCCGAAGCGGCCGCCGCGGGGCGACCAGTCGGTCGCGTCCCGGGTCTACCGCGACCGCGCCTTCGACTACATCAAGGCGCACAAGGGACGCGCGGTCGTCGTCGAGCTCGCACGGGTCGGCCGCGACTGGGGCGTGTTCCGCCCGGGCGACATGCTCGACTGGAACCGAGCCGAGGGCCGACCCAGCTGGATCACGGGGCTCGGGATGGTCCTCTACTACCCGATCGTCCTGCTCGCGATCGGCGGCATCGTCGTGCTCCGTCGGCGGCGGGTGCGGCAGTGGCCGCTGTTGATGCCGCCGCTGATCATCACGATCGGGACCGTCCTCTCCTACGGGCAGACCCGGTTCCGGGTCCCGGCGGAACCCAGCCTCGTGGTCCTCGCCGCGGTCGCGATCGCAGCCGTGGCCGCGCGCTGGTGGCCCGAACGCACAGCCGACGCGGCGCCGACCGACTCGGGCTCGGATCCCCAGCTCGTTTCGGGGAGCGTTTGACGCACCCTGGTGGGTACGAGGCGACCCGAAAGCGGCGAGCGACGCGCGCTCACGCCGAGAGCAGCCCGAGGTCGCGGCGGGCGTAGCGGTTGTGCCAGAACTCCTCCTCGAACACGGTGAAGAGACACTCCTGCAACGGGTTCGTGCCGTTCTCGAGCACCTCGACCGGCCGGCCGAAGTCGGCCGCCTCGACCGTCTCGAGGAAGTCGCGGAACCGTTCGGCTCGATCGGCGCGAACCGCCAGCGCCTCGGAGAGGGACGGCGTGAGGCCGGCGTCGAGGTCGGGCCAGGGGAACTCGACCGAGCCGGAGTTCGGCAGCCCGATCGGATGGAAGCCCGCCCCGAGCACGGGTGCCGTGAACCACTTGTCCATCGCGAACACGAGGTGGCGCACCGTCTGGACGAACGACCATTCGCCGTCCACCGAGTCGTCCAACGCTGCCTCCGGCCGCGCCCGCGCCATGGTGAGCGTGGTGTCCCACTCGGCCTCGAGGGCCGCCCAGGTCGCCCGCATCGCTTCCGGGGTCTCCGGGCGGAGCATGGCTCGCAGCGGGTACCAGGGGTCGTGATCGTTGACGTACGCGGTGATGTCGACCCCGTTGACGACCATCCGATCGACGAACGCGTCGATCTCGACGTCGACGACGAGGGCGTGGCTGATGGCCGCGCCGGTCAGGTCGACGTCCCGGAAGCGGGCGCCCCGCAGGTCCGCCCCCCAGAACACCGCGCCGGCCAGGTCCCCTTCGAACTCCTCCGGCATGCCGCCACTCCCTCCGCTCGATCGACTCGGAGTGCGCTCTTGCGCTCACCGCGACCATGTCACGTCGAATGCCGGCCGCACGCATGGCCAACCCTCGTCCCGGTGCGAGTTCCACCCTGGAGGGGGATCGGATCGCACCGAAACGGGCCACGGGTCAGCGGAACTCGGGGATGACGTGGCGGCCGAGGAGCTCGACGGTCTCGGTGTCGGGGAAGTCGGCGGGCCAGGCGACGACGCCCCGAGGCCGAGGTGCTCGTAGGCGCGGATCTTCTCGCAGACCTGCTCCGGCGTCCCGACCAGGTTGCCGGCCCGCCAGGAGTCGAACGGCTCACCCCAGAACGAGCGCGACCCGCCGTCGACGATCTCCTGCTCGCGCTCGCGGACGAACACCTCGGGTGACCAGGTCATCGTGATCTCGTCCACCGCACGGCGGACCGCCGCGCAGTGTCCTCCAGCACCTCGGCCTTGTGCTGCCACTCCTCGGGATTGCCACCGAAGTTGGAGCGGTCGGCATGCTGCGCGACGACGCGCACTGTGAGCTGCTCGCCGCCACCCCCGATCCAGATCGGCGGGTGCGGCTGCTGCAGCGGCTTCGGATCGCACTGCGCGCCGTCCACCGTGTACCAGCGACCCTCGTACGACGCGTCGGCCTTGCTCCACATCAGCTTCACGATCTCGACGGTCTCCCGCAGCCGACCATCTGCCCGAGCCGCACGCGGGTCGTCGCCTGGGTGAGCGCGGCGATGGTCGTCCAGCACTCGAACATCGTCTCGTGCGCGGGCAGCGGGACGTTGTGGAAGTGGTCGTGGACCCAGATCGAGTCGTAGCCGAGCCCGTCGGCGAGCCGTGCGACCTCGAGTGACCTGGCCCACTTGTCCTGCGGGTCGGGGATGGAGGTGAGCTCCATCTTCCACCCTTGGGGGACGAACACTCCGAAGATCATCGGCTGCTCCGATCAGGCGTCGAGCACCATGCTCGCCAACTCCTCGAGCTGGTCGACGGTACCGCCGGCGAAGTGCTGCAGCGTGAGGAGCCGCTTGTAGAAGAGGTGGATGTCGTGCTCCCAGGTGAAGCCGACCCCGCCGAACACCTGGATCGCGTTCGCGCCGACTTCGTACAGCGAGTCTGCCGCGAAGGCCTGCGCCATCGTCGCGGCGCGGTGGCGCTCGCCGGCGTCGGCGCCATCACAGGCCCAACCGGCGTAGTAGCCCGCGGCCCGGGCGAGCTCGACCGCGCGCAGCATGTCCGCGCACAGGTGCTGCACCGCCTGGAACGTACCGATCGGTGCGTCGAACTGCCGGCGTTCCTTCGCGTACTCGACCGCGAGCTCCATCGCCCGCTGCGCGGCGCCGACGCCGTCGACCACCATGCCGACGCCGAGCCGGTCCAGGGTCTGCGCGACCGCGTCGGTGGCATCGCCGTCGCCGACCCTGCGCCCGACCACGCCGGCGAGCTCGACGGTCGCCTCCTTGCGGGTGCCGTCGACCGTGGGGGTCGCGGTGATGGTGAGGCCGTCCGACCCGGGCGTGACCGCGAACACGCTGCACCCGCCTTCGGGCGGCCGCGCGACGACCAGCAGCAGGTCGGCCCCGACGGCATCCGGCACGTGCACCTTGGACCCGTCGATCCGCCACGCGTCTCCGGCGGGCGCGGCCGTGGTCTGCGGCTCGCGCCACCGGGCCCGCGCTCCGCGCTCCCACACCGCCGCCGTGCCCACGATCTCACCCGAGGCCAGGCCGGGGAGCAACCTGGCCCGGTCGTCGCCGGAGCCTGCGGACGTGACGAGGCTCACCGCACCGACCGCGCTGGAGAGGAACGGTCCGGGGTGGACCGCCCGGCCGAGGGCCTCGAGCACCACGGAGACGTCGACCATGCCCATCCCCGCACCGCCGTGTTCCTCGGGCACGAGCAGGCCGAGGACGCCGAGCTCGCCGAGCCCGGCCCAGACCTCGGCGGTCGTGCCGACCTCGCGCGCCAGCAGCTCGCGCACGTAGGGAAGGATCGGCGCCCGGTCCGCGAGGAACCGGTCCACCGTCTCGGCGAGGAGCTCCTGGTCCTCGGACCGTTCGAAATCCATCTTCCCGAAGATCCCCCTCGGCCCACCACCGGGCCGCTTCGTTCGTCGGTGGCCGAGGGCGGCTCTCCCGAAGATCCCCCTCGGCCCACCACCGGGCCGCTTCGTTCGTCGGTGGCCGAGGGCGGCACCTCCCCGTCACCTGACGCTGATGTCAGGTGAGGAACCTAGCGGGTAGCGTTCGGGCCGTGCGATTGCAGTACGGAGAAGCGGAAGAGGCGTTCCGGGCCGAGCTCGTGGCCTGGCTGGAGGCGAACCTGCCGCCCCGGGAGGTGCTGAGCCGGCCGAAGCAGTCGAGCGCGGACCTGCCCGAGTGGGCGCGCGAGTGGCAGCGGAAGCTGTTCGACGCCGGGTGGCTCGTTCCCGGATGGCCGCCCGAGCTCGGCGGGCGCAACGCGAACCCGATGCAGCAGATGATCTACTTCGAGGAGATGTCGAGCCGGGAGATCCCGCGCAGCCTCAACCCCCAGGGACTCGGCATCATCGCCCCGTCGCTCAAGGACTACGGCACCCCCGAGCAGCAGGAGCAGCTCCTCCTCCCGACGCTCCGGGCCGAGATCGCCTGGTGCCTCGGGATGAGCGAGCCGGCCGCCGGGAGCGACCTGGCCAGCCTCCGCACGCCGCGGTGCTCGACGGCGACCACTTCGTCGTGAACGGCCAGAAGGTGTGGACGTCCGGCGCGCACCACTCGGATTGGTGCCTCTGCTTCGTGCGCACCGACCCGGACGCGCCCAAGCACAAGGGCATCAGCGCGCTGATCATCGACATGACCACCCCGGGCGTCGAGGCCCGCCCGTTCGCCGAGCTGTCGGACCCGACGTTCCACGACTTCAACGAGGTGTTCTTCACCGACGCGATCGTGCCGGTCGAGAACCTGCTCGGCGAGCTCAACGGCGGCTGGCCGATCACCCAGGGCTCGCTCGCGCACGAGCGGGCGATGCTGTGGATCGACTACGCGTACAGCGTGGAGCGGGCCAAGCGTGCGCTCGTCGCGCTGGGCGACGAGATCGGCGCGGACGGCCGCCGGATCGGCGATGACGCGGTGTTCCGCGACCAGGTGGCGGGGGTCGCCATCGACGCGCAGGCGCTCATGTGCATGGGGTACCGCGGCTTCTCGAAGTTCATGGCCGGCAAGTCGTCGTCCGAGCACTCGTTGTTGAAGCTGTTCGGCAGCGAGACGGTGCAGCGGTCGATGCAGATCGGCCTCGAGGCCGAGGGGATCGCGGGTCTCGACATCACGCGCCTCGGGCCGCAGATGTGGCGCGAGGGCTCGTGGGCGTTGCAGTGGATGCGCTCGTTCGGCGGCACGATCCCCGGCGGGACGAGCGAGATCCAGCGCAACATCATCGCCGAGCGAGTCCTCGGCCTCCCACGGGGCCCGAAGCCGTAGCCGCTGCCGCGGTGGAGGAGGTTCGACATGACGGACCGGGTGCTCGGCGACGACGAGATCGAGAAGATGCAGACCCCGCTGTGGGAGCAGGCGAAGGCCGCGATCGACGCGGGCGACGCCGAAGGGGCCAAAGCGCTGATCGACCGGGCCGTGAGCCAGTGGGCGGGCCTGAAGGACTACTCGATCAACTGGATCACGAGCCTGCTCACGTTCGTGGCCGAGGAGCTCGGCGAAGCGGCGGTGGAGCGGGCGCTGCGCAAGACCGGGGACGAGTTCGTGCGACCCCGTCGCAACACCGGCACCGACTGGGGCGACCTGCCGGCCGCGCAGCGGGCGAAGGTGATCGCGCGCTCCATGCTCGGGAACATGGGTGCGGTCGAGGTGAGCGAGGACGACGAGAAGATCGTGCTCGCGTTCAAGTGCGGCAGCGGGGGCAAGCTCATCGACGACGGGCGCTACGAGGGCGACCACCCGTACTGGACGCTCTCGGAGCCGGCGGGCCGGACGTTCATGCGCAGCTCGCTTCCCGTGTACTGCGCGCACTGCTCGGTCAACAACGAGATCCAGCCGGCCGAGTGGGGCGAGATCCCGACCAGTGTGGAGCACCCGCCGGAGCACCGCGGCGAGCCGTGCATCCACCACGTCTACAAGGACGTCGACGCGATCCCGGACGAGGCGTACGTCCGCATCGGCCGCCGCCCGCCGGACCCCCGCACCGGATCCCGCACCGAAGGCTGAGGCTGCCCACGACGCCGTCGGCCGCGGGTCGATCGCGGTCCGGCGATCGGCCGACGGGGATCTTCGGCTGGGACGCCGTCGGCCGACGGGGATCTCCGGCTAGGACGCGTCGAGCAGAGCGCGGATGCCGTCGTCGAGCGAGACCTTCGGGCTCCAGCCCGGGGGCGGGCCCGAGACCATCCAGGGCCGGGTCATCTCGCGTGGTCGCGCGGCGCGGGCGCCCCATTCGGCCTTGACCTCGAGCCCCGACACCGTCTCGAACCGGTCGACGAGCTCGCGCAGGGTCACCGTGTCGCCGCCGGACGCGCCGTAGACGGCCCCGGCGGCGCCGCCCGCGGTGGCGAGCAGGGCGCGGACGGCATCGTCGACGTGCAGCAGGTCGATGAGCTGCGTCCCGTCGGTCATCTGCAGCTCGGTGCCCTCACGCGCGGCCCGCACCAGGATCGGGAGGAGCTTCGGGCGCGGGTCCCCGGGCCCGTAGGTGTCGGTCAGCTCGAGCGTGACGACGGGCAGGCCCGCGACCTCCTCGTAGAACCGCAGCACGTCGGTGAACGCCTGCTTCATCGCGGCGTAGAGCGACACCGGGCTGTACGGCCGGGCGTCGAAGTGCTGCCACACGGTCCCGGTGTTGACGAAAGTGCAGTCGCCGGCCCGGCTGACCGCCTCGGCCAGCGCGGTGCCGAACCCGACGTTCGCCGTGACCATCGGCTCGATGTCGTCGGGGACGTGGACGCCCCGGAACGCGGTCGCGAGGTGGAAGCAGACGTCGGGGGAGAGGTCGCCGACCAGCGCGATCAGCTCGTCGATCGGCCCGGGGATCGGGTGGACGGCCACGCCCTCGGGCAGGGGGGCGGTGGGGTCGCGCACGAGCGCGTCGACCGTCCAGCCGTCCTCGACCAGCCGGCGCACCGTGTGCCCACCGACGAACCCGGTTGCCCCCGTCACCAACGCGCGCTGTCCGGCCATCGCCGGATCGTACGCGGCAGGCTCCCGCGTCCCGTGATCCGCCACGGAGCGCTCTGTCTGTTGCAGATCCGTCGCTCCACGACCCGAACGCAACAAACGGCGGCGGGTACGTGGGGAAGGGGGCTAGGAGCGGAGAACGGTGCCGGGGCGGGGGTCGGACCCGTCGGTGACGGGAGCGCCGTCGAGGCGGATCGGGACGCCGTTCACCAGCGTGTGGGTCATGCCGCTCGGGGCGTCGGCGGTGAGGCGCTCGCCGTCGGCGGGGAAGTCGTGGATGCGCCGGAGCGGTCCGGGGGCGACGGTCTCGAGGTCGAAGACGGTGATGTCCGCCGCCATGCCCTCGCGCAGGAGGCCGCGACCACCGTGGGCGGCGTCGAGGCCGAAGACCCCGGCAGGCTCACCCGTGAGCTTGTTGACCGCGCGCTCGAGCGAGATCACCTCACGCTCGCGCACCCAATTGCCGAGCAGGTCCGTCGGGAGGCAGGCGTCGCAGAGCTGGCTCACGTGGGCCCCCGAGTCGGCCAGGCCGAGCAGGACGCCCTCCCGGCCGAGGAGCCAGGCGATCGCCTCGGGGTCGTTGTTGGCGAGCGTCGAGCGGAACCGGGTCTCCAGGTTCTCGTCGAGCGAGACGTCCAGCATGACGTCGATCGGGGTGCAGCCCCGCTCCGTCGCGATGTCGACGACCTTCCGGTCGATCAGCTCCGGGTGTGCCCTGCTCTCGGCCACCTCGAGCGCGTCCCAGTTCGGGCGCAGGAACGCCTTGTTGTCGAGGTCGGCGATCGCGCGCTCGCGCCACGCCGGGTCCGCATAGCGCTCGAGCCGCACCGCGTCGGGTTCGGCCATGAGCTCGGCGAACGCCGGCGCCATGTTGAACGTGAACGGCTCGCGCAGGTTCATCTGGAACACCAGCGGGCGCACCGACACCTGCGGCCAGACCTCGCCCCCCTCGGCCCGCGCCTTGTCGTTGTCCTCGATGATGCCTTCGTGCCAGGGGAAGCCCTTGATGGTCAGCAGCGCGGTCCAGGTCAGCGGACGGCCGATGCGGCGCTGCAGCGCGTAGACGTCCGCGTGCTTGACCCGTTCGCCGGGGAGGAGCGCGGCGACCCCCTTGTCGAGGTCGTGCAGCGGTGCGAGCAGCGACTCGAGCTCCGCGAGGTCGGCGAGGCGGCTCGGCACGGGACGACCCTCGTCGCCGTTGTGCGTCGCCGACGAGCTGGTGGCGAAGCCCATCGCGCCCGCCTCCATCGCCTCGCGCACGACGGCCTGCATCGCTGCGAGCTCCTCGGCGGTCGCGTGCTCGCGCTCGTAGCCCTCCTCGCCCATGACGAAGAGCCGGACCGCGGTGTGCCCGACGTACACGCCGTAGTTGAGCCCGACCCCGTGGCGGGCGACCGAGTCCAGATATTCGGGGAACGTCTCGAAGTCCCACGGGATCCCGGCCTCGAGCGTCGCGAGGTTCATGTCCTCGACGTGCTGCAGGGTCCGCGCGAGCAGCGCCCGGTGCTCGGGCCGGCACGGCGCGATCGAGAAGCCGCAGTTCCCGGCCACGACGCTCGTCACCCCGTGGAAGCTGGACGGGGTCAGCGCCGGATCCCAGAAGACCTGGGCGTCGTAGTGCGAATGGATGTCGATGAACCCGGGGCTGACGATCTGGCCCGACGCGTCGAGCTCGCGCTCGGCGCGCAGGCCGTCGCCGATCTCGGAGATCACGCCGTCGGTCACGGCCACGTCGGCCTGCCGGCCGGGCGCACCCGTGCCGTCCACCACGGTCCCGCCCCGGATGACCAGGTCTGCGGACATGTGCTCCCCCTCGACGACTCCGGTCACGTTATTACGATGCGCTCGTGCCCCTCACCCTGACGCCCGCTCGCGACGGTCGGATCGAGCCGCTGCTGGAGCCGGGACCCGACGGGCGGCTGGGTGTCGCGCGCACGGATGGGGCGGTGCGGGGCGCCGTGTCCGCCGGGGTCGCCTGGGTGCTGGTCGAGGGTGGGGTCGGTGGCCTCGTCGTGGGCGAGGACGGGACGCACGTCGAGGGTCGCGAGGACGTGTTCGAGGCGGCCGGGTGGTCCGCGATCGTGGGTCGCGACACCGACTTCGCGATCCACGGCGACCTCCGCACGACGATCGTGTGGCGCGAGGAGCCCCGGGCCATCCCGAGTCGGCTCATCGCGCCCGAGGCCGTCGACGACGAGGAGCGCGGCGAGGGCTCGACGTTCCGCCGCGTGCGCACCTACGTCGACACCGGGCCGCTGATCGTGGGTGAGACGCTCAACCCACCCGGCCTCTGGTCCAGCTACCCGCCCCACCGCCACGAGCACGAGGAGATCTACCTCTACCGGTTCGAGCCAGCCGACGGGTTCGGGCTGCAGATGCGATCCGAGTCCGACGAGGACGAGCGCGCGGTGGTGGTGCGGGACGGGCGGATCGAGCGCATCACCTCCGGCTGGCACCCGGTCGTCGCTGCGCCGGGCTCGTCGCTCTACTACCTCTGGGCCCTCGCCGGCGCCGACACCCTCGCCCCCGAGCTCGACCCCCGCTACACCTAGCTTCGACGATCTCCGGAGGGCGACTGCCGGAGCCGGAGCGCCGGGCGCCCTCCGGCGGCTGACTCAACCTTGACGCTGGTGTCAGGTTTGCGCCACGCTGCGAGGCATGGGGGGAACGCTGCCGGACACGATGCGCGCCGCGGTCTACAAGGGTGACCGGAAGGTCGAGGTCGAGGAGTACCCGATCCCCGACCTCGGTCCCGACGACGTGCTGCTCGAGGTCAGCCACTGCGGGGTCTGCGGCTCGGACATCCACTTCGTGCTCGAGGGCTGGGGCCGGCCGAACTCGGTCGGCGGCCACGAGTACACCGGTACCGTCGCGGCCGTCGGGTCGGCAGTGCGGGGCTGGAACGTCGGGGACGCCGCCGTCGGCGGACCGTCGGTGCGCTGTGGCGAGTGCGTCTACTGCAAGGCGGGACGACCGAGCCTCTGCGCCGGGCGCGGCTCGGTCGGGGAGGGCGGCGAGTTCCAGGGCGCGTTCGCGGACTTCGTGCGGGCGCCGGCCGGCGAGCTGTTGCACCTGCCCGACGGCGTGTCCATCCGTCACGCCGCGCTGACCGAGCCGCTCGCGGTCGCGCTGCACGGCATCACGCGCGCCGGTGTGCAACCGGGTGAGCGCGTCCTCGTCACCGGCGGCGGACCGATCGGGACGCTCACGATCGCCGCGCTCGTCCAGCGCGGCATCACCGACATCGTGCTCAGCGAGCCCGCGGCGGTCCGGCGGGATCTCGGCGAGAAGCTCGGGGCGCGCAGCATCAGCCCGGACGAGCTGACCGTCCCCCGATCCCCGAACCAGATCGTCGACGAACCCTTCGATGTCGCGCTCGAGTGCTCGGGCCACGCGGCGGCGATGGAGCAGTGCCTGGGCCAGCTGCAGCGCACCGGACGGCTCGTGCTCGTCGGCGCCGGGATCAAGCCGCCGCGCTTCGACCCCAGCCGCATCCTCCTGAACGAGCTCGTGATCACGGGCGCGTTCTGCTACGACGCCGACGGCTTCGAGCGCGCGCTCGAGCTGCTCGCCGAACCCGGGTTCCCGCGGGACCTGCTGATCGAGCCGCAGGACGTCGGGCTCGCTGGCCTGCTCACCGCGATCGAGATGCTGGGTGCGGGCGAGCTCCCGGCCAAGGTCATGGTCGCCCCGAAGTCCGCCTCATGAGCGACGGAACCGCGACGCCGGAGCGGAGCGAGGCTGGTCTCGACCCGGCGCCGAACGACCAGCGGGGCGGGGCCCGAGCGGCCCGGCCCGAAGGGCCAGGAGCGGAAAGGAAGCCCCGGTTCAACCACGTCGCGATGAGCGTGCCGCCCGACCTCCTCGACGAGGGCGGTCGCAAGCAGCTCATCGACTTCTACGGGGACGTGTTCGGCTGGGTCGAGCTCCCGACCGAGACCGTGGACCGCCGGAAGCTCGTGTTCGGGGTGCACGCGATCGAGCAATTCGTGTTCCTCATCGCCGACGACTCGCCGATGACCGCGCCGCGCCTCGACCACTTCGGGTTGTCGGTCGGGACCGAGGCGGAGCTCGACGACGTGCTCGCCAGGGCGAAGGCGTACCGCGAGCGCGACGACCGCGTCGACGTCATCGACAAGGAGACCACCGACCACGGCATGCTCGCGATCACCTCGGTCTACATCGGGTACCTGCTGCCGATGATGGTGGAGATCCAGCACTGGGAGTTCCGTTGACCGGTCTGCGCTGGGGCGCGTTCGTGCCCCAGGGCTGGAAGCTCGAATACACGGGCTGGGGCGCGGCCGAGGCCTGGGCCCGGTCGGTCGAGCTCGCCCAGCTCGCGGAGCGCGCCGGCTACGACCACCTCTGGGTGTACGACCACGTCGAGACCGTGCCCCGCCGCGAGCCGACGCACTGCTTCGAGGCGTTCACCATGCTGGCCGCGCTCTCGCAGGTCACGTCGCGAGCGGAGCTCGGACAGCTCGTCACCTGCTCGAGCTACCGCAACGCGGGGCTCCTCGCGAAGGAAGCCGCGTGCATCGACGTGTTCTCCGGCGGCCGGTTGATCCTCGGCCTCGGAGCCGGCTGGTACAGCCGCGAGTACGAGGCCTACGGCTACGACTACCTCCCGGACCGGACGCGTCTGGCCGTGCTCGAGGAGACCATCGAGGTGATCCCACGGCTCTGGTCCGACGAGACCGTGACCTTCGTCGGGGAGCATCTCCGTTTCGATGGCGCGTTCTGCGACCCGAAGCCGGTGCGCGCGCCGCGGCCGCCGCTGTGGGTCGGCGGGGGTGGCGAGAAGGTGACGCTGCGCATCGCCGCGCAGCACGCCGACGCGACGAACTGGCAGGTCGGCCTGGACGAGTTCGTGCACAAGTCCAAGGTGCTCCACGAGCATTGCGACACGCTCGGCCGGGACTTCGACTCGATCGTGCGCACCCACGGGCCCGACTGCCGGATCTTCGACACGCAGCAGGATCTCGACGCGTGGCTCGACGCACCCGGGGGCGGCAACCTCTGGGGTCGAGAGGATCCCGACGGGGCGTACGTGCGCAACAACCTCGTGGGAACGGTCGACCAGGTGGCCGAGAAGGTGCAGGGCTTCGTCGACGCCGGGTGCCGCGAGTTCGTCCTGTGGTTCCGGGACTTCCCGTCGAGCGAGAGCCTGGAGCGGTTCACCGCCGAGGTCGTGCCGCAGATCCAGGGTTGAGCCCCGGCTCTGCGTAGGATGCTGGCGCCGGTGAGCCGATGAAGACCGACCCTGCCGCGCCCACCCCGGAGGCGCCTCATCCGCCCGCCGCTGGCCCGGGCGACGGCGCGCGAACGCGTCCGTTGGTCCTCGGACTTGCGATCGCGGGGGTGCTCCTCGTCGCGGTGGCGTTCCGCTTCGTCACCAAGTCCGATCTGTGGCTCGACGAGGCGCTGACGGTCAACATCGCCAAGCTGCCCCTGTCGCACCTCACCGATGCGCTGAAGCGCGACGGCGCGCCGCCGCTCTACTACGTGCTCCTCCACGGCTGGATCCAGGTGTTCGGCTCCAGCGACGTCGCAGTCCGGGCGCTCTCCGGCGTGCTCGGTGTCGCGATGCTCCCCCTCGCGTGGCTCGCGGGCCGGCGCGTCGCGGGGCCGGATCCGTCGCGGCAGCGTTGGGTCGCGTGGGGTGCGGTGCTGATCGTCGCGTCGTCGCCGTTCGCGATCCGGTACTCCACCGAGACGCGCATGTACATGCTCGCAATGGTCCTCGTGCTCCTCGGGTACCTGGCGATGTGGCGGGCGGTCGACCGCCCGACGCCGGGTCCGCTCGCCGGGATCGCGCTGGTGACCGCGGCGCTGCTGTACACCCAGTACTGGGCGTTCTTCCTCGTCGGTGTCGTCGGGGTGTCCCAGCTCTGGTTGGTGTGGCGGAGCACCGGCGACGCTCGTCGGACCGCGGTGCGGATCGTGCTCGCGATCGCGGTCGGCGGGCTGCTGTTCGTGCCCTGGCTGCCGACGTTCGCGTACCAGATGAAGCACACCGGGACGCCCTGGGACACGCCGGCCAGTCCGCCCACGAACGCCGCGCTCGGCATCATCGACTTCGCCGGCGGGCGCATGGTGGAGGGCTGGACGATCGTCCTGCCGCTCGTCGTGCTCGCGCTGCTCGCGCTCTTCGGGCGGAGCCGCGACCGGTGGCAGATCGACATCGACCTGCGCACCTTCCCCGGAGTGCGTTGGGAGTGGTTCGTCGGCGTCCTCACCCTCCTGGGTGGGCTGTCGCTCTCGTTCCTGGTGCGCAGTGGCTTCCAGTCCCGCTACGCGTCGGTGATGTACCCGCTGTTCGCGCTGGCGGTCGCGTTCGGGGTCGTGGCGATCGGCGACCGCCGGGTCCGCTACGGGCTCCTGGGCTTCATCGTGGTCATCGGGTTCGTCGGCGGGGCGCGCAACGTCGTCACCAACCGCACGCAGGCTTCGGAGGTGACCGACCACATCACCGCGGCCGCGAAGCCCGGCGACGTCGTCGGCTACTGCCCCGACCAGCTCGGCCCCGACGTCTCGCGGTTGCTGCCCGCGTCGCTCCAGGTGAAGCAGTTTGCGTTCCCGCGCTTCTCGTCGCCGAAGTTCGTCGACTGGGTCGACTACGCGGACCGCAACGCCAGAGCATCACCGGGCGCGTTCGCGCAGGGCCTGCTCTCGCGGCGCGGGGCCACACGATCTGGATGGTGTACTCCACCGGGTACAAGACGCTCGACGGCAAGTGCGAGGCGATCTTGAACTCGCTCGCGGCATCGCGGGGCCAGAACCAGAACCTCGTGCAACCCAACGACGACATCTACGAGTTCATGGGCCTCACGAGGTACGACCCCTGACCGGAGATGTTTGGATCGAGGGTCCGGGGACTACGATCCCGCGGACGCTGCTTCACGGCCGGGACGGTGGTCCGCGGCGCGACAGCGCTCGGCGCCTGGGAGGGACCGCGTGACCGCCCCTGAATCGGAGATCGTCCGCTGGAGAGGCGGGGCGCGATGACCCGGGTGCTCGTGTGCACGCCGACCTACATCGAGGCCGCGAACATCGGCGAGCTGCTCCACCGGGTGCGCGACGCGCTGCCCGACGCCGACATCCTCGTCCTGGACGACAACAGCCCCGACGGGACCGCGGACGTCGCCGAGAAGGTCGCGGGAGAGGTCGGCGGGGTCGAGGTCCTGCGCCGGCCCTCCAAGCGCGGGCTGGGCGACGCCTACCGGGCCGGGTTCGCGGTGAGCGTGGCGCGTGACTACGACGTCGTCGTCCAGATCGACGCCGACCTCTCCCACGACCCGGCGGTGCTGCCCCAGCTCATCGAGGCGCTCGAGCGCGGTGCCGACCTCTCGATCGGCTCGCGCTACGTGCCCGGCGGGTCGACGCCCTACTGGCCGTGGCGCCGGCGTGCGCTGTCCCGGTACGGGAACCTCTACACGCTGTTCATGCTGCGCACGAACGTCCACGACAACTCGGCCGGGTTCCGTGCGTACAAGCTCGATACGCTGAAGGCCATCGAGTTCGAGACGACCCGCGCGAAGGGCTACGGCTTCCAGATCGAGCTCGCCTACCGGGTCGCGCGGTGGGGAGGCCGGGTGGACGAGGTGCCGATCACGTTCACCGACCGGGTCCGGGGCACATCGAAGATGTCGCTGGCGGTCATGGCCGAGGAGATGCTGCTCATCAGCTGGTGGGGGATTCGCGACCGCATCCGCGCGGCCCGCCGGCGACGCACCGTCGGCGCCCGGGTCTGACCCGGCCCACTCCGTGCCCGGTGGGTGTGGGACCGTCGTGCCCGCGGGGCACGGCCGGCCGGTGGGCCGGCGTGTGAGCAGCTCGTAGAGCACACCCCCGGTGCGGTTGACGCCGTTGCGCTTCACGAGGCAGAAGTCGCGTGCGAGCACGCGGTTCGGCGCGTCGGAGCCGAGCGCTCGCGAATCGTGAGACCGAGGAACCACACGGTGAGCTGCGACGAGGTGCGCAGCGCGGAGAAGGGGTAGTGCCACGGCACGATCGCGCCCGAGCGCTGGAGGAAGCCGTCGAGGTGCCCCCAGGGGGGCGGGATCGGCAGCTTGCGCCCGCCCCGAAGGGTCAGGGCACCGGTCTCGCGGCGGGACCCGACGGCGGGGCGTGGTCGTCGTGGACGGCGCGAGGCACGCGGTGGGTCAAGTTCCGGGGTGGCCGGGCGTCAGGACCGGGCCGCAGGCTCGAGCTCGTAGACCAGTTGGTACGCGAACAGCTCGGGCCGCAGCGCCACGGTCGCGCGGTCGAACCGGGCGAGGGCGCGTGCGGCCCGTCCCGAGCCCGCGTGCTGATCCCGGCCGCCGCGGTCGACGATCTCCAGCGGCAGGCCGGTGCCGGTCCGGCGCACCGTGCGGTAGCCGGTGCTCGCGACGAGACGTTCGAAGCTCTTGCGGGTGAAGAACCGGACGTGGTCCCGGTCGAGGATGCCGCGACGGTCGTAGTCGAACCGGCCCGACGCGACCCGCAGCCGCGGGTACCAGTGCCCGAAGTTCGGCACGCTGGCGATGATGGTGCCGCCCGGGGCCAGGAGGGTTCGGACCGGCTCCAGGACCCGCTCCGGGTGGCGGACGTGCTCGAGCACGTCCGCCGCGAGCACGACGTCGAAGGGTCCTTCGAGCTCCGGGGGGAGACCGAGCTCCAGATCGGCCTCGACGAACCAGTCGACGCGCTCCTTCACTCCTTCGTGGGCGATCACGTCGACGCCGGTGACGTGGTGCCCGGCGGTCCGCAGCTGCTCGGCGACAGAGCCGTCGGAGCACCCGAGGTCGAGGACGCGGCTCGGGCCGCGACCCCGGAGCCATCGGGCGACGATCTGGTGTGACGACTCCTCCGCCTGCTTGCCGTCGTACACGTCGCTCGCGAACGCGAGGTCACCAGTGCCGAAGCCCATCTTGTGGAGCCGGTACCGCACGACGTCCCGGGTGATGTCACGCGCGTACACCATCCCGTTGACCCGGCAGATCTCGTCGCCGTAGTAGGTCGGGATCGGGATCTCGACGATCCGCTTGCCCGCCTCGATGAGCTGCACGATCACCTGCGTGTCGAAGTTGAAGCCGTTGTCGTTGCGCTGGAAGGGGAGCTCGCGCAATGCCGCGACCGAGTAGGCCCGGTAGCCCGAGTGCCACTCGGAGAGCGACGCGCCGGCGACCGCGTTCTCGACGGTGGTCAGGATCCGGTTGCCGGCGAACTTGTACCGCGGCATCCCGCCGCGCCGTGCCGCGCCGGGATCGAGCATCCGCGAGCCGAACACCGCGTCGGCCTCGTCCCGCTCGAGCGGCGCGACCATCTCGGGCAACAGCTCGGGGGCGTACTGGCCGTCGCCGTGCAGCAGCACGACGATGTCGAGGTCGTTCTCGATGGCCCAGTCGTAGCCGGCCTTCTGGTTGCCTCCGTACCCGAGGTTCTGGGGGTGGCGGACGACCTCGATCGTCAGGTCGGTGGCCTGGTGCTGGTAGCCGAGCGCCACCAGCGAGGTGCTGTCCTGGCTGGCGTCGTCGCCGACCAGGACCTTGGTGATCCGGCTCCGGAAGTCCGGTGGGATGCGGTCGAGCACCTGGGCGAGCGTCGAGACGGCGTTGTACGCCACGACGAGGACGCCGATCCGCTTGGCCGTCATACCCCCGCTGCCTTCCGGGTGGAGAACCGCGCCAGCATACGCGGCAGGCCCCGGAATCCGGCCGTACCGAGCCTCGCCCGTCCTGCACACGCGGGGTCAGGTGCGCCTCGGGTGACCGATCAGGTCGCGACACAGCCCGGCCGACGCCGGGAGGCGCTGCACCCGGGGGTCGACGGTGAACGGGCCGCCCGGGATCCGCGCGTGCGCGCCCCGGCCGAGCACGGCGTTCGTCCCGTCGACCGTGACCCAGGTGTACCGGAGCGGTTCGTCGAGCAGGACGTCGATCCGATGCGACCCGGGGCCGAACGCGACGACGTTGGGGTTCGTGGGCCACAGCACGGTGCCGTCGTTCTGCACTGCGCCGAGTCCGACGTCGGCTTCGCCGTGCGGCCGGGGCCGGATGCCCACCGCCACGCCGCCGCCGCGGGCGCCGTCCGTGACGAGCGGCTGCCACCCGGGAGCGAGGTCGGCGCCCCGGACCCGCAGGCGGAACCAGCCGCCGCCCGGGGTGCCCTCGACCGGGAACCAGTTCGTGCCGTCCGACCAATACATCGAGTCGCAGTCGCCCACGACCCACGTGGTGCCCCCGGCGCTCGGGTGCGCCGGCAGCGTGGCCGAACGGCCGAGGGAGTAGGGGCCGCCGACGTCGAGGTCCCGCTGGAGCTGGAGCATCCCGAGCCGGTCGCTGTCGTGCTGGGGGCCGTAGAGCCGCGCGTAGACCACTGCGAGGCCGGCGTTGGCCCACACGCCGAAGGCGGCCAGGACCACGAGCCCCACGACCGCGAGCCGCATCGCGACGTGGCGCTCGGCGTCCTCGTTCCGGCGGAACAGGACCTGGATGCCGATGAGGGCCGCGAGCACGACCAGGGGGACGAAGTCGCCGAGGTAGCGCTCGGCGATGAAGGAGATCGCGATCGTCGGTCCGACGCCGGCGAGCGCGCCGATGAGGGGCACCCGCAGCCACGCCGCCTCCGGCGTCCGGCCGAACCCGGTCGCGATCGACGCGACCACCCCGACGACGCCGAGCACGAACACCGCCGGCATCGACGCGACCACGCTCGAGGACACGTCCAGCGTGTCGAACTGCACGCCTCCGATGACCGTCGGCCGGAAGTGGGGGAACGTCACCCACGGGAAGTGGGGATCGAACGCGATCGCGTCGGGGCGGAAGTAGTGCAGCACCGTGGTCGGTGCGAATTTGAGCCCGAAGTACGTGCCGCCGTTCGCCTCGAGGGTCTGGCGGTGGCGCGGGTTGATCAGCGTGAGGACCTGGTGGTCCCAGGGGATGTTGACCAGGGCGCCGAAGCGCGAGTGGTTGACGTACACGTACACCGCGAGGGGGACGGCGAGCGTGACGATCAACGGCACGATCCAGGTCCGGCCGTCGCTCGCGCCGCCCAACCAGTCGACGCGGCCGAGCAGTCCCCGGCGCGCGGTGTCGGGTGACGTCTCGGTTCGGTCGGTGGTGCGCCGCTGGGCGACGACCGCACGCAGCAGCCGGCCGAGCAGGATCAGACCGAGCGCGACGAGTGGTCCGGTGCCGACGGACGCACGCGAGAGGAACGCGAGCCCACCCGCGATGCCGGCCCCGACGATCCGGGCGCGCGTCGGCCGCATCATGAACGCGATGATCCGCTCGTACGCGACCATGGCGAGCCCGGCACCCCAGAGGATCGCCTCCGGGTAGACCCAGGCCCGGCTGGCGAGGAACAGCAGGCTGGTGCCGCAGCCGCCGAGGAACACGACCGCGCCGGTGAGGAGACACTCGCCGCGTCCGAGCGGGCGGCCGGGCCGGAAGAGCTCGCGGAGGCGCCACTGCAGCATCGCGATGCCGGTGAGCGCGATCGCGAACGCGGTCGTCATGGAGAGCGCGGTGAGGTGGCCCTCGGGGGCGCCCGTGACCGCGAGCAGCGGGAGCCGGAGGAACGCGGGCCACGGCCCGAAGTAGGTGTAGGTCTTGCTCCCGAGCCGGAAGCCCTCGACGAAGAACTGGAACCGCGGGACGTCCCAGCGCCCGTGCAGCCACGCGTCCGCCTGCAGGTCGAAGAAGTTGCTGCCGAACGGCTCCTTGCGGAAGAAGCCACCCGGCCCCGCGTGGAGCACCAGCACGAAGCCGACGACCGCGAGCACCCCGCCCACGATGCAGGCGACGACGAAGCGATGGCGTGCGGACGGGTCGCTCACCCCTCGCGGTGCTTCGCTCATCTGCACCGGCGGTAGAGCAGGTAGAGGCCGCCGTAGTCGGCCACCTTGCAGAAGTGCCGGGCGAGCACGCGGTTGGCCGCGTCGGAGCCGGGTCTGGTGGAGTCGTTGGGCTCGCTCCAGTCCTTCCACACCGACGACAGGATCGCGATCTGCGACGAGTTCAGGTCCTTGGCGAGCCGGGAGTCCTTCGCGTTCGCGACGTCGGGGTCCATCTCGATGTAGTACGTGCCCGGCGGGTACTCCGGGAGCAGGTAGTAGAACCACGCGTCGGAGTACGGCGTGTACCGCAGGTCGGTGGTGCCGACGAAGAGGCGAGCCCCCGGCTTCGCGATCTTGGGCACCTCGGCCAGCAGCTTGGTCGCCGCCGCCTGCACGTCCGCGCGGCCGTAGTAGAAGATCCTCCCGTTGCGCTCGATGCGGTTCGCGACTCGGTGCTTGCCGAACGTCTGGAGGGTGAAGTCCGCGAACGGCCAGGTCGTGAAGTACGGGACCGTGAGCATCACGACGAGTCCGACCGCGCCGACCGCGAGCAGCGACGCGCGGCGCGGGCTGCGGACCGGGCCGCGCCCGGCGCGCAGCTCGAGGAGCGCGAGGGGCAGGATCGCGACGGGGACACAGCTCACCCAGCCGAAGTGCGCCGAGTCGACGCGCTGCATGGCCTGAGGGACGAGCCCCAAGCCGAACAGCGATGTCGCGAGCAGCACGCGGGCGCGAAAGCGCGAGGGGTCGTGCCGGACGGCCCAGATCCCGACGCCGACGACGAAGGCGACGGTCGCGAGCAACAGGAAGAACCACACGAAGAGCTGCTGTGAGGTGTCGAGCGACGGGATCGGCCATTGCGGCGGCACGGTGGCGCGGGAGCGCTCGAGGAAGCCGTCGAGATGGCTCCACGGTGGGGGGATCGGGAGCGAGCGCCCACCCCGGAGCTTGAACACCGGGTCGAGCACCATCCCTTGGAACGCGACGCCCGGGCCGACGAGCACCGCGTGGACCGCGTAGCCCACGACCGCGACCCCGAAGCCGGCGAGGAGCCGGGCCCGGAACCGGTGGCTGGTTCCCCAGGCCGCGGCGAGGCCGGCGACGCCGACGGCGACGATGAGGTCCAGCCGGAAGAGCACGGCCGCGCCCGCGGCCACCCCGGCGACGACCGCGAACCATCCGGCCCGGCGCGGGTCTTCCGCCAGCCGGCGTCGCGCCTCGAGCTCGGCCGAGATCGCGAGGATGCCGAGCCCGACCCCGCCGACCCACGCGAGCGGGATGAGCCCGCCCAGCGGGGGCATGATGAACAGCGCCGCGATCAGCGCGCACCCGAGCCCCGCGGTCCGGCCCCAGTGGCGCGCCAGCGAGTACATGCCGAACACGACGGCGAACTGCTGCAGGAGCCCGAAGAGGCGTTCGGCGGGGAGCGAGACGCCGAAGACCTTGTACCAGGCGCCGAGGGTCCAGATGCTCCCGGGCCCGTACAGGTGCAGGAAGTCGGCGTTGGGCAGCGCGCCGTGCAGGAACCGCTCCGGGAAGACGAGCATGAAGCCCTCTTCCATCGGCGCGCCCTGGCTGCGCAGCATCCCGCGCAGCGGGATGAGGTACACCGCGGCGAGGATCGCCAGCGCGACGTAGGTGCGACGGCGAGGCGTGAACCAGGCCCAGCGGGTCGGCTCGGCCGCGCTCATCGGGGGGCGACGATACCAGTCGGCCGCCGGCGATCGGCGGCGGCGCGCCCGCGGAATCCCGGGTTCGCGCGTGTACCCTCGCCGGGTGCCTGAGGCCGCGGAGCTTCGGTCGTCGGCCGGGGGGGCCTCGGAGCCGGGGGTGTCGGCGCGGACGCGCGATCCCGCGCCCCGACGGGATCTGGTGCCCGGTGGCCGCTGGGTCACGATCGGGCTGTGGGCGGTGCTCACGGTCCCGTTCGTGGTCGCGCTCGTCGCGCTCGCGCAACCGCACTGGTACCCCGTGCTCGACATGGCCCAGACCGAGCTGCGGATCCGTGACGTCTGGTCCGCGCACCCGCCGCTGATCGGGCTGCCCGGCCGGATCGGGACGATCGCCCGGCAGGGGAGCCACCCCGGCCCGATCAGCTTCTGGCTCCTGTCGCCGTTCTACCGCCTGTTCGGCGCGTCGGCCTGGGCGATGGACGCGGCTGCGATCTGCCTGAACGTCATCGTCATCGGCGCGATGCTCTGGCTCGCCCGCCGGCGCGGTGGCGTGCTGCTGCTCCTGGGGTTCGCCGCGGTGCTCGCGGTCCTGCTGTCGTACTACGGGCCGGTCGTCCTCACGCTCGCGTGGAACCCGTACATGCCCGTGCTGTGGTGGCTGCTCTTCGTGCTCGCCGTGTGGTCCGTGCTCTGCGACGACTGGGCGCTGCTCCCCGTCGTGGTGCTCGCGGGGACCTTCTGCGCGCAGACCCACATCTCGTACGTCGCGCTCGTCGGGGGGCTGGGCGTGCTCGCCGGCGCGTGGATGGCGGTGACTGCCTACCGGCGCCGCGCGCAGGCCGGGACCAGCCGTCGCTTCTGGACCTGGGGACTCGGGTCGATCGCCCTCGCCGGAGTGCTCTGGCTCCCGCCGGTGATCCAGGAATTCACGGGATCGCCGGCGAACTTCTCGATCCTGTGGGACTACTTCACCCAGACGCCCCAGCAGACGATCGGTGGGGGCGAAGCCGTGAAGCTGGTGCTCCGGCACCTGAATCCGGTGACGCTCTTCTCGGACCGCGACGGCATGACGGGATCGGTGGTGCCCGGCCTCCTCGTCGGCGCGGTGTGGGTCGGCGGCGTCGTCGTGGCCTGGCGCACGCGGGCACGGGAGCTGCTGCGCCTGGATCTCGTGCTGGCGGTCGCGGGCGTCCTGGGCGTCTTCTCCGCGGCCCGCATCTTCGGATACGTGTGGTTCTACCTCGTGCTCTGGTCGTGGGGGATCGCGGGGCTGATGCTGCTGACGATCGGCTGGGCTGTCGCGCTGCTCGCGGCGCGCACCCGGACGGTGGAGCGCGCGCCGCGGCGGGCGGCCGCGTGGCTTGCGGGTGTGCTGGCCCTGGTGACCGTGGGTGGCACGATCGCGTACACCGTCGACGCATCGGACGCGGTGGCACCGGACGCCCAGCCGACACGCGTCTTCGGTCATCTGATCGGGCCCACGGTCGCGAGCCTCGAGGCGGGCAAGCTCCCGGGCACCGGGCGCGACGGTCGCTACATGGTGACGTTCACCGACGCGCTGAACATCGGCGCGAACGCCTACGGCCTCGTGCTCGAGCTCGACCGGCGGGGTCTCCGCGCCGGCCTGCCGACTCGTGAGGTGATCATCCCGAACCGCAAGGTCACGCCCGACGACGCGACCGCGGTCGTCCACCTCGCGGTCGGCCCGGCGAACATCGCGCGGTGGCGGGCCAAGCCCGACATGCACGAGGTCGCGTTCTACGACCCGCGCTCACCCGCGCAGAAGGCCGAGTACGCCCGGCTGCGGGCGGAGGTGGTCCGCCGCTTCCGCGCTGCGGGTCAGGACACGAGGGCGCGCGAGGTCGACAACAACCTGTTCGTCGCGATCTACCAGCCCCATCTCCCGAAGGGCCTCAAGCCGGTGCTCGAGCGCATGCTCGTGCTCGGCCAGCCGTCCGCGGTCTTCGTCGGTCCGCCGGTCATCGACCCCGCCGACAACTGACCCCCCAGGACCGTTCTCGGCTCGCTCGACCACAGCTGATGTGGTTCAGCGTGCCGAGAATGCTCAGGGGGGTGAGGTGGTGGCGGTGGTCGCGGCTGTCGAACCCGGCGCACGGAGGCGGGCCGCCACCGCGAGCTGCGGGGCCAGCCAACGGCCGATCAGGTCGGAGCCCGGGTTCGTATAGTGCACACCGTCGACTCGGAGCGGGTCCACGCCGTGCAGGCTGTCGTGGTACCGACCGCCCGGACAGACGTAGCGGTGCAGGTCGACGAGCATCACGCGGTCCGCGTTCTCGCGGGCCAGCTCCTCGAGCACCTGGTTCGCGGCGCGGACTCTGTTCGGGTTGAACGCGGAACGGCTGATGATCTGGGTCCCGTTGTCGGTCTTGGCCTCGGTGCACGCGACCGTCGGGATGACCACCGCGGCACCCGTCGAGGTCAGGGTGTCGATCGCCTGTTGCATCTCGCGCTTCCAGTAGCGGGCCCACTCGGGTGTCCCCGGCGCGAGCCACGTGGACGAGCCGTGCGGGCGGACGTCCCAGAGCTCGAACGCGGCCGACTCGAGCAGGACGACCCGCGGCTGGTCCTGGGCGAGCTCCTGGGGCCAGACCGTCGCCCACGGGCAGTCGTTGTCCCGGAGGTCGGTGGAGCTCACGCGGATCGTGCCCCGCACGACCTTGCAGCCCGGGAAGGCGGCGTCGACGACGTCCAGGCCCTGATGGCGGAGGCCGCTGGCGAGCGTGTCCGCGACCGAGTCGCCCACGAGCAGGACCCGGCCGACCTCGCGGCCGAGCGGGCTGCTCGCGCCGTTCGAGGCCGGGTCGCTGACCTTCGCCACCGCGTCGGTCTGCCCGCTCCCGAGGGTGCCGACGACGATCACGACCACCAGAGTCGCGGCGAGCGCCGGCGTCACGAAGGCCCACTGCCGGGCGGTGAGCGCGCCACGCCGGACGGGTCGTTCCAACCACCGGTACGAGACGACCGCGATCCCGATCGCCACCGCGGTCTGCACCGCGAAGAGCAGCCACCCGTCGAGGCCGGTCCGGTCCGCGTCGAGCACGAGGTCGACCGGCCAGTGCCAGAGGTAGAGGCCGTAGCTGATGATCCCGAGGAGGCACAGCGGGCGGAAGCCCAGCGCGGTCCCGAGGGCCATGCGTTGCGGGTGTACGGCAGTCGCGATCACGAGCACCGCCGCGAGCCCGCAGACGAAGAAGCCACCCCGGTACAGGGTCTCGGAGTCGCCACCGAGCCTCGTCCATGCGAGCGCGAGCGTCACGAGGCCGATCCAGCCGGCGACCTCGAGCGCGACTCGTGTGGTGCGGCTGCGCGCCGGGCCTCGCATCGCCAGCAGCGCGGCGAGCGCGGCGCCGAGCAGGATCCCGGTCGCGCGCGTGTCGGTCCCGTAGTAGACGCGTGACGGGCTGGTCGGGTCGTACAGCGCGAGCATCAGGACGGTCGATGCCGCGGCACCCAGGAGCGCGACGACGAGCACGGCCTGGGGCGTGCGTCGCTTCCACCACGCGAGGAGCCCGACGAAGACCAGCGGCCAGACCAGGTAGAACTGCTCCTCGATCGCGAGGCTCCACGTGTGCTCGAGCGGCGAGGGCGTCCGGAACAGCGCCCAGTAGTCCTGGCCGGTGGCGATCGAGTGCCAGTTCGCGACGTACGCGACCGTGGCGAACGCGTCCCCGCGGATGCGCGACAGCTCGGACGGCTGCGCGAACACGACGCAGTAGACCGCGACCCCGACGATCAGCCCGCCGAGCGCGGGCAGCAGCCGACGGGCTCGGCGGGCCCAGAACCCGCCGAGTGCGATGTGGTCACGCTCGCGTCCCTCGACGAGGAGGAGCGACGTGATGAGGAATCCCGACAACACGAAGAAGAGGTCGACGCCGAGATAGCCGCCGGTGAGGTGCCCACCGTGGAAGAGGAGAACGCCCGCGATAGCTGCACCGCGGCAGGCCGTCGAGCGCGTCGACGTGGGGAAGGGACACCCGGCGCGCCACGCTCGCATCTTGGCATACCAACCGCTGAGCTCGACCGCGGGAACGGTACAGTCCTGCCCGTGCAACGGCCGCGTCCGCAACCGTCCGGACGCCGTCGGGTCTCGGTGCGGGTACTGGTCGCGGTCGGGGTCGTCGCGCTCGCGGTGCTGCCCGTGGTCGTGGCGACCGTGCGGGCGGTCGCCCGAGGTTGGGTGCCGCTCAGCGACGACGCCTACTTCAGCATCCGCGCGACAGACGTGTTCTCGCGCCAGATCCCGCTCGTCGGGATGGCGACGTCCGCGTCGCTGAACGCGAAGCAGCACCTCAACCATCCCGGACCGATCCTGTTCGACGTGCTCGCGGTGCCGGTGCGACTGTTCGGGAGCACCGCGGGCGTCGCCGTCGGGATCGGCATCATCAACACGCTCGCGATCGCCGGTGCGTGCTGGGTTTCCTACCGCCGCGGCGGCGTGCTGCTCGTGATCCCCGCCGCGCTCGTGGCGTGCGGGCTCACCTGGACGATGGGTAGCGAGCTGCTCTTCGACCCCTGGCAGCCGCACGCGCTGCTCCTGCCGTTCCTGGGCTTCCTGTTCCTCGCCTGGGGCCTGGCCGAGGGCGATCTGCTCCTGCTCCCGATCGGCGTGGGCGTCGGCACGTTCCTGGTGCAGACGCACGTCAGCTACTCGTACCTGGTCCCCGCCCTCGGGCTCGTCGGCGTGCTCGGCCTGGCCTGGCGGCTGCGAACGCGGGTGCGGGACGGTGACGAGACCGGCACCCACGTCCGGCGCCGGTTGGCGTGGGCCGGCGGCGTGACGCTCGTCGTGCTCGTGGTCTGCTGGATCCAGCCGGTGATCGACCAGGTGGCGCGCAACGGCAACCTGCTCCACCTCCTGCAGGCCTCCGGCGACGCCACCGGCCCCACACTCGGCGGTGGGCGGGCGCTGCGGGTCGTCGCGAGCGTCGTGAGCCTGCCTCCGTTCTTCCTGCGGGACTCGTTCGCGAGCACGCTGGCGCCGCAGGGGACCGCGACGGGCGGTCCGGGCGGCGTCGGCCTCGCGCACCTGCCGTCGCTCGCGCTCGCCGCAGCATCGTTCGGCGCGCTGGTGATCGTCCTCGTCGCGACCGCGGCCGCCGCGCGGTGGCGACGCCGTCGGAGCGGGGTCGGGGCCGCACCCGTCATCGCCCTCGTCGGCCTCGCGGTCGGGTATTTCACGGCGACGCGGATCCCGATCGAGGTCTTCGGTGTGGCCGAGCACAACTTCCGGTGGTTGTGGCCGCTCGCGGCGTTCTCCGCCTTCGCGGTGCTCGCGGTGGCGATCCGGCTGCTCACCGCGCCCGCGGCTGCGACCGCCGCCGCGGCGCGGTCGACCGGCGAGAGTGACGAGCTCGAACCCGAGCCGGCACCGCTCGGCTCGGGCACCCGGATCGCGGCCGGCGTCGGCATCGCGCTCGTCGCCCTGCTCTCGATCCTGACGATCCCGACCTACGACGCGGGCGTCGGACCCAACCTGAACCTGTGGGCCGAACCGATCCTGCGCGACCTCGACCACCAGATCGCGGCCGACCCGCCCCGCGGGCCGCTGTTGGCGGACTTCTCGAACACGTTCTTCCTCGAACCGTTCAGCACGCCGCTGCTCGCCCAGCTCCAGCGCAGCGGGGTGGGCTTCGTGACCGACGACGCGGTGCAGGTCCGCCAGATCGGCCCGGACCGTCGCTTCGACGGGCGCAACGCGCGGGCGCGCCTCGTCTACCGGCAGGGTGCGGGCGCGCGGGTCACGCCCGCGGGCTGGCGCCGGATCGCGTACCACCCCGGTCTCGACCGAGCGGACCGGCGCGAGCTCCGCCGGCTCGAGGCATCCGGTGAGCGGTCGCCGCGCCGGAACGAGCTCGAGCGTCTCTGGAACCGTGACTCGGTCTCGGTGTACGTCGCACCGCTCCACGGCCCGTCGGCGCGCGACACGCCGTGAGCGGGCTCAGGCGGCGTGGACCCGGGTGCCGAAGAGGCCCTTGAGCCGCTGCAGTGGCCGCTCGAGCGCGAACCAGCTGATCGATGCGGTGGGGATGGTCAGCGCGAGCACCGCGAGGAGAAAGGCGAAGAACGGCACGCTGACGTACGCCGAGGTGTGCCACGCGAACGGGACGTCGCCGTGGTACACGGTGAATGTCTGCTGGTTCGTCCACGACAGGAACCGGTCGATCATCGGCTCGTGCCAGAGGTAGATGCCGTAGGAGATCACGCCGAGGTAGACCATCACGCGGGTCGTGAGGAACCGCCGGATCAGGCTCGAGTCGCGTTCCTGCGGACCGAACACCGCGGGGAGCACCAGCAGCGCGCCGGTGAGCCCGTAGAGGTAGTGCTGGCCCCAGAGCATCTCCACCGGGATCGCCGGCGTCGTCCAGGGCAGCCCGATCCCGGCCGAGACCATCCAGAAGGCCGCGACGGCGAGGCCCCAGCAGACCGCGGGGGCCCACCGGCGGTCGAGCCTCAGCGGCGTCGCCCAGATCGACTCCGCGACCGCGACGCTGCCGACCGCGAAGAGCATGCCGACCCCGAACAGGTCCAGCCACCACGGCAGGAGCTGTTTGAGCTGCCCGACGCGACCGAACGGGAGGTCGGCGTGGATCACGATCGCCTTGTACGCAGTCGAGACGAGGACGAGCACGACGATGCCGAGGATCTCGCGGCGCAGGCGGTCGCGCGGGCTCGACGGGGTCCGGCGTGAGACGACGAAGGCCCAGATCGGGACCAGGACGTAGAACGCGATCTCGGCCGAGAGCGTCCACGACTGGACGAGCGGCCCGAACGCGTAGTGCGAGAAGTAGACGTTCAGCAGGCTGTAGTCGAGGAAGAAGACCTTGGCCGACGGGATCGACTTGTCGGCGAAGACGTAGATGACGACGGTGACCACGAGCCAGTACGCGGGATAGATGCGCAGGAACCGGCGCCACAGGAACGGGCCCGCGGCCGGTGCGGGACGGCCGTGGACGTGGGCCAGGATGAACGGGCGGTAGAGGAGGAACCCGGAGAGCACGAAGAAGACCGCGACTCCACCGTCCATGCGGGCGAAGAACACGCCGAGGATGCTGGCGCTGTTCGCGCCGCTGGCGAACGCGACGTGCGTGAGCAGCACCGCGAGCGCGGCCAGCGCGCGCAGCCCGTCGAAGCACGGGAACCGGCTCGACGGCTGGGTCTGCGGGCGGACCGCGTCGGTCGCGGCCATCAGACGGACGCCACGGCCTGGAGATCGGGTTCGGTCGGCCGCTCCGACCCGCGACGGATCGCGGTGATGCCGGCGTCGATCGCGACCGCGGCCGCGAGCACGAACGCGATCTCCGCCGGGGCGCGGTAGCGCGTCTGGGCGAACGTCACCGCGACCGAGAGGAGCACGATCACCGGGATCGCGACCAACGGCCAGATCGCGATCGACCGGCGGCGCATGACGACCGCACCGATGATCGCGAGCACCACCATCACGTAGTAGCTGACGAGGAGCAGGTAACCAAGCCACTCGGGCTGCTTGAGCAGGAACGTGTTGTCGTCGATCTCCTGGGTCGGGTGGTAGAGGCCGGCGATGCGCACCCAGCGCGCCGCGACCTCGAACGGAACGCGCTGTTTGTGCGCCTTGACGTAGGCGAGCGCGGCCTTGCGGAACACGAAGTCACGCTCGGATTCGTCGAGCGTGCTCCAGTGCGGAACGGTGCGGGTGAAGTGCTGCGCGAGGACCCGGGCGCAGTCGTAGTTCTTGTACCCGACGTCCGCTCCGTAGTACGTGGCCTTGCAGTTCGCGGCTCCGAGCGTGCTCCCGAAGTTGTCGGACATGTAGACGGGACGGTCGAAGCGGCTCAGGTTGTAGCCGAGCCATGGAGTGATGCAGACCGCGGTGGCCAGCGTGCCGGTGCCGAGCCAGAGCAACCGCTGCTTGCACGGGTGGTCGCGCCGGAGGAGCACGAGCGGTGCGAGCACGAGCGGGAGCGCGAGCACGAGCTCGGGCCGGGCCAGCCCGGCGAGGCCGCACCAGACCCCGAGCCAGGCCGCCCGCCACCCGCTCGGGGCGTGCAGGAACCGGTACGCCACGAGGAGCAGTGCCGCGGTGGTGAAGAGCGCCGCGGTCTCCGAGAGCAGCATCCCGTCGTGCACCCACACGTTCGGGTACACCGCGGCGAGTGCGGCCGCGACGAGCCCGACCCGGGGTCCCGCGATCTCGCGTCCGGCCAGGCCGCACACCGCGATGGTGCCGGCCCCGAGCACGCAGGACCAGATCATGTGGACGGTCGGGGTCGCCGTGTGTCCCGGCCAGACGAACGACGGGATCGCGAGCCACATCGTGTAGAGCGGCGGATGGTCCGCCGACTGGCGCACCGCGGGCAGCAGGAAGGGGTCGATGAAGCCGCGGCCGTCCACCAGCAGGTTCGCACCCCGGCTGTAGAACGCGGAGTCGCCGAGCCCGAGCGGGAGGTGCTGGATGCGGGAGAACACGACGAAGGCCACGCGGATCGCGAATCCCGCGAGCGCGATCGCGGTGAGCCCCAGCGCGAACCCCCGCTTGCTCACCGGCACCGGATCACCCTAGACGGCCGCGCCTCGTCTTCCGCGGGCCAGGCTTGGTCACGAGCGTCCGGGTCCGCTAGGAAAGGGCGGTGCCCGAGGAGTCCGCTGCGACCGTTGCCCGCGCGCCCGCATCCCCGGTGGCCGTCGTCACCGGTGCCGCGGGCTGGCTCGGCACGAACCTCGTGCGCGAGCTCGTCGGGAGCCGCGCGCGTGTCCGCTGCCTGATCCGGACGCCGGACGAGGCGCCGTTGCTCGAGCTCCTCGGGCGAGAGGTCGAGGTCGTCGTCGGGGACGTGCGCGACCCGGTCGCGGCCGACCGGCTCTTCGAAGGTGTGGACGGCGCGACCGTGTTCCACACGGCCGCCGTCATCCACCCGACGCGCCGGACGCGTGAGTTCTTCGACGTCAACGTCGGCGGCACCGAGATGATCGTGGACCGGGCCCGGCGGGCCCGGACGCGTCGGTTCGTGCACGTCTCGTCGAATTCGCCGTTCGGGGCGAACCCGGATCCGCACGACCGCTTCACCGAGGACGCTCCCTACGACCCGTACCTGGGCTACGGACGTTCGAAGATGGAAGCCGAGCAGGTCGTGCAGCGCAGCAACGACCGGGGCGACGTCGAGACGGTCATCATCCGCGCGCCGTGGTTCTACGGACCCTTCCAGCCCGCGCGTCAGACCCAGTGGTTCGCCGCGGTCCGCAAGGGTCGGTTCCCGCTCGTGGGCCCGGGGACGCAGCGCCGCTCGATGGCGTTCACCGCGAACCTGGTCTCGGGTCTGCTGCTCGCCGAGACCGCGGTGGGCGCCGCGGGCCGCGCCTACTGGGTCGCCGACGCCGAGCCGTACGAGCTGGTCGAGATCCTGACCCAGGTCCGGGCCGCGCTCGTGGCCGAGGGCCTGCCGGTGTCGGGCGGGTTGCCGAGGCTGCCGGCTCCCGCGGCCGAGCTCGCGGCCGCGCTCGACGGGTTCCTCCAGAGCCGGGGTCGCTACGTCCAGGCGATCCACGTGCTCGGCGAGCTCAAGGACACGATCGCGTGTGACATCACCCGGGCGCGGGTGGAGCTCGGCTACGACCCGCAGGTGAGCCTGTTCGACGGCATGCGCGCGAGCGTGCGCTGGTGCCTCGAGCGCGGGCTGGCGATCTGATGGCCCGCTCGATCCTCATCACGGGGGGGAGCGGGTACTTCGGCAGCGTCCTCGCCGACCAGGCCGTAGCCCGTGGCGAGTCGGTGCGCATCTTCGACCTCAACCCGCCCGGGGAGGCCGCGGGCGAGGTCGACTTCGTGCAGGGCGACGTGCGCGACCGCGAAGCGTTGGCGCGGGCCTGCCGCGGGATCGACGCGGTCCTGCACAACGTCGCTCAGGTGCCGCTCGCCCGCGACCGCGAGCTCTTCTGGTCCGTCAACGTCCTCGGTACCGCCAACCTGCTGCTCGCGGCGCGCGACTCGGGCGTCGAGAAGATCGTCCACACGTCGTCCAGCGCGATCTTCGGGATCCCGGAGTCGAACCCGGTGACCGAGGAGACACCGCCGCACCCGCTGGAGGACTACGGCCGGGCCAAGCTGCAGGCGGAGCTCCTCTGCCGTGAGGCGGTGCAGGGCGGTGCCGACGTCACGATCGTCCGGCCACGCACGATCCTCGGGCATGGCCGGCTCGGGATCATGGCGATCCTGTTCGAGTTCGTCGCCGACGGCGCGCCGATCTTCGTCTTCGGGAGCGGCGACAACCGGTACCAGTTCGTGCACGCGAACGACCTCGCCGACGCATGCCTGCGCGCCGCGTCCCGTCCGGGCGCCGAGGTGTACAACATCGGTGCGCAGGTGTTCGGAACGATGCGCGAGACGCTGCAGGCGCTCGTCGAGCACGCCGGCACCGGTTCTCGGGTGCGATCGCTCCCGGTGGCGCCGGCGCGCGCGGCGATGCAGGCGGTCGCCAACGCGGGGCTCGCCCCGTTCGCGCCGTACCACTGGCTGCTCTACGGCGAGTCGCTCTGGTTCGACGTGAGCAAGGCGAAGGCCGAGCTCGGGTGGGAGCCGCGGCACTCGAACGCGTCGATGGTGGTGGAGTCCTACGAGTGGTTCCTGGCCCACCGCGACGAGCTCGGCGGCCGGACCGGCTCCGAGCACCAGTCCGCGGCCAGGCTCGGCGCCCTCAAGCTCCTCAAGCGCCTCCCCTAGGACCACCCCCACCTCGGATTTTGGCGTCACGTACCCACCACGGAGGGGGGAAGTGACGCCAAAGCGGGGTCGAGGGGCCGAAACGGGGCGTGGGGGTCAGAGGGTGGCGAGGAACTCGTCGGCGTTGCGGGCCGCGATCGTCATGATCGCGGCCTGGGGGTTCACACCGGGCGCGTCGGGGAGCAGCGACGCGTCGTTGACCCGCAGGTTCCGGTACCCCCACACCCGTCCGAAGCTGTCGGCGCCGGTCCGGCTCTGGTCGTCGCCCATCCGGACGGTCGACGTGAGGTGCACGGTCATGAGGTTCGCGGTCGCGGGTGTGAACGCGTCCCACCACTGCACGAGGTCCTCGGGCCGGCGGGCGACGGGCGCGCCGGCGATCGACGGGTACAGCTCGGTCGCACCCGCGGCCAGGAGCACCTCGCCGAGGTGCAGCAGGCCGCGGGTGAGCCGGCTCTGGTCCGCGTCGGTCATCCGGTACGTGACGACGGGGGAGCGGAAACCCGGGAGCGCGAGCACGCGCCCGCTCCCGTCGCTGCGGATCGCGGCGTAGTAGACGACGACGTCCTCCCACGCCGCGAGCGCGTCGGCGTAGTCCCCGGACGAGTCGGCCAGCGCGAGGGCGACGTGACCCCGCCGGCTCGCCGAGCCGCCGATGGTCAGGAACGGCGAGAACTCGGTCACCCGGTGCATCGGCACGTCGGCGTGGTCGTAGGCCTGGGGGAACCGCGCCGCGACCTTGATCGTCGGGTGGAACTTCAGGCCGTTGCCGATCTGGGAGCGGATGCCGCTGTGCTGCAGGAGCGTCGGCGTCTGGATCGCGCCACCGCAGACGAAGACGTGAGCGGCACGGATCGTGATCGGCTCAGTGGTGCCGTCGGGCCGGGTGCGCTCGCCCCGCACCCCGACCACCCGGTCGCCCACCGTGACCAGCTTCGAGATGCGGGTCTCGGCGAGGATGGTGGCGCCCGCGTCGACGGCGCGCGGGATGAGCGTGCGGGCCATTGTCTGCTTCGCTCCCCGGCCCGCGCGGTCGTACTTGAACACCCGCGCGAACTCGACCGCGCGCCACCCCAGCTTCGCGGCGCCGCGATCGAGGGCCGCGGAGGACGGGGGTGGCGCGCCGGGGAGCATCGAGACCGCGAGCTCCTGTTCGACCCGGTCCGAGTACGCGTCGAGCACCTCGGGGGTGAACTCGGCGATGCGGTAGGCCCGTCGCCAGTCCGCGGCGAGCTCCTCGGGGAGGCGGTGGTACAAGCCGCTGTTGATCTCGGTGCTCCCGCCCACACACCGGCCCTCGGCGTACGCGATGCCGGGCGCACCGAGCGCCGCTGACGCACCCTGGTGGCGGTACTTCAACACCATCTCGTCGAGCGAGAACGGCTCGACGAGATCCGGGTCCACCCACGGGCCCTCCTCGACGACCATGACCGAGCGGCCGGCGCGCGCCAGGGCTGCCGCGGTGACCGCGCCCCCGGCGCCCGACCCGATGACGAGGATCTCGGTCTCGAGCGCGGTCACGGTGAACCGTCGGTCGACGCCGGCGCGAGCTCCTCGCTGCTGAAGATCACGAGCGACGAGAGCAGGCGGACGTACTGCCGGATCGGGCCGATCCGGCTGCGCTCCCAGCCCTCGATCCGCGACCCGAAGCTGCGCGACGAGCCGAGCCGGTCCGCGATCCAGGCGCCGGCGCCGAGCACGACGGACTCGCCGGCCACGCCGAGGCGCAGGTGCTCGGGCATGGCCCGCAGCACGCCGTCCACGTAGTCCGCAACCGCGGCTCGCCGGTCCGGATCGACGGTCTCGGAGAGGGTCGCGACCACCTGCCGCTCCAACCAGAGCATCACCGCAGCCTAGCGACGAGGAGCTGGAGCGCCTTGCGTTCGGCGACCGATCCGCCGTACGAGGCCGCGGGTGGTCCGGTCAGTGCTCGGGGAAGCGCCGCGGCTTGCGCGCGATGGCGAAGAGCACGGGCGTCGTGGGGATCACGACGTCGGTCATCGAGAAGTGGCTCGCGTCGAGACCCGAGCCCACGCCGCTCTTCTTCCGGCCGAGGACCTTGTAGACCGCGGGAAGCATGCGCTCGTAGCTCCACACGTACCAGCTGTGTGGCATGTGCCGGCGCAGGTTCAGGACGTCGAGCTTCAACAGCCGGTCGCCGGTGCTGCGCCGCTGCGCGAAGTCGGCTTTGAGTTCCTCGTCGCCCTCGAGGCCCAGGACCTCGACCTCGCCGAAGAAGAGCTTCAACATCGACGCCAGCTCGTCGGCCTCGAACAGGTAGACGTGGAACGGGTTCTCGAAGTCGGCGGGCCGGTTGGGTGTGATCACGAACGTCGTACCGTCATCCGCGCACACCCGGGCCAGCTCCGCGACGTGGACCTCGGGGCCGACGAAGTGTTCGATGATGTGCGACGAGCAGACCGCGTCGAAGGACGCGGTGCGGAAGCCGAGCTTCGCCCCGTCCATCCCCGCGAACTGCACCGACGTTCCCGCGACACCGCCGGGTCCGTAGGTCTTGCCGGCGAGGACGGCGGTCTCCGCGTGGTAGTCGATGCCCACCACCCACCGGTCGGGGGCGTCGAGGCGCGCGGTCTCCGAGCCCACCCCGCAGCCCACGTCGAGCACCGCACCGGGACCGAGCCGATCCAGCACCTCGCGGTATCCGGCGTCGTGGAGTGCGATCAGGGAGTCCGGGGTAGACCCCTCCATCGGGCGCTCGCCGGTGAGGTTCACAGCGCTCCTGCTCCGAACGTCGGCAACGGTCTGGGGGAGGTCGGCACTCTCCATGGGAGAGCTCGATGGCGCCGGTCGAGCGGACGCGCCACGTTCGCCGAACGGTCGTCGGGGTACGATATCGGCCGCTCCCGGGGAGGTCCGGATGGTGAGGGGGGCCGCGGGGGTCGCGGCAGCGTCGGACATCAGCAAGCTCGGAGACCTCGCGGCCGAGGCCGGGCTCCACCGGGTGTCCATGCTGGCGTGGCGGGACCTGGACGACCCCGAGGCCGGCGGATCCGAGGTGCACGCGTCGACGGTCGCGTCCCTGTGGGCCGAGGCCGGCATCGAGGTGACGATGCGGACGTCGTTCGCGTCCGGGCAGCCCCAGATGAGCTGGCGGGACGGCTACCGGGTGATTCGGAAGGCCGGGCGCTACATGATCTTCCCCCGGGCGGCCTTCAGCGAGATGATGGGCTGGCACGGCGGCAGCGACGCGTTGGTGGAGATCTGGAACGGGATGCCGTTCTTCTCGCCGCTGTGGTCCCGGACCGCGCACATCACGTTCCTGCACCACGTCCACGCGGAGATGTGGGACATGACGCTGCCGCCCCAGCTCGCCCGGCTCGGCCGGACGCTGGAGTCCCGGGTGGCGCCCGTGTTCTACCGGCGGACGCCGACCGTCACCCTGTCGCACTCGTCGAAGCGCGAGCTCGTCTCGGACCTGGGGTTCAAGGAGCACCTGGTGCACGTCGTGCCACCCGGCATCGACCCGCGCTTCACCGCCGCCGGCGAGCTCTCACCGACGCCGCTGGTGGTCGCGGCCGGCCGGCTCGTGCCGGTGAAGCGGTTCGAGCTGCTGATCGAGGCGCTCGTCGCCCTGAAGCCCGCGCACCCTCAGCTCGAAGCGGTGATCGTGGGCGAGGGGTACCGGCGCGACCAGCTCGAGCAGCAGATCCACGAGGCCGGCGCCGAGCGCTGGATCCACCTGCCCGGCCATCTCAGCGACGACGCGCTCCTCGATCTCTACCGGCGGGCCTGGCTGCTCGCGAGCGCGTCGGCGCGCGAGGGTTGGGGCATGACGCTCACCGAGGCGGCCGCATGCGGGACGCCCGCCGTCGTGACCCGGATCGCGGGTCACGTCGACGCGGTGGACGAGGGTCGCTCCGGGCTGCTGGCCGACGGCCGGGACGAGCTGCGCGACGGGATGGACCGCGTGCTCTCGGACCCGGGGCTTCGTGCGGAGCTCTCGGCGGGCGCGTCCGACACACGCGGCCCGCTTCACCTGGGCGGCCACCGCGCGCGGGACCCTGGAGGTTCTCGCCGCCGAGGCGATGCTCCGGCGCCGGCATCCGTGACCGCCCACGGCCGACGAGCGCCCGCTGCCTGAGCCGCCCGTGACGACTGACCTCTCGGCGCGCGTCGAACCCGTGCCGGCGCGCACGCGGCGCACCGTGGGGTACCTCCTGCTGGCCGCGCTCGCCTACATCCCGATCCTGCGCACCTCGCCGGGCCAGGTCGCCGCCGACACCAAGTCGTACCTGTACCTCGATCCGAGCCGATTGCTCGCCCGGGCGTGGTCGATGTGGGACCCCAACATCGGCATGGGGACGGTCACGCATCAGAACATCGGGTACCTCTTCCCGATGGGCCCGTTCTACTGGGTCCTCGACGCGGTCGGGCTGCCCGACTGGGTCGCGCAGCGACTGTGGCTCGGCAGCATCGTGTTCCTCGCGGGGCTCGGGATGCTCTACCTGTTCCGGACGCTCGGACTGCGCGGCGCCGGGGCGGTCGTGGGTGCGCTCGCATTCATGTTGAGTCCGTACTCGCTCGACTACGCGGCGCGGATCTCCGTGATCCTCCTGCCCTGGGCGGGGTTGCCGTGGATCCTGGCGTTCGTCATCCGGGCCCTTCGTGAAGGCGGTTGGAAGTACCCCGCGCTCTTCGCGATCACGGTCCAGATCATCGGCAGCGTGAATGCGACCGCCTTGATCTTCGCGGGGATCGCGCCCGTGCTCTGGATCCCGTACGCGGTGTGGGTGCTCCGGGACGCCAGGCTCGGGCGCGCGCTCGGCGTCGTGGTGAAGATCGGTGCGCTCTCGCTGGTCACCTCGTTGTGGTGGATCGCCGGCCTCTGGGCGCAGGGAAGCTACGGGTTGGACGTCCTCAAGTACACGGAGACGCTCTCCGCCGTCTCGCGCACCTCGTTGCCGAACGAGGTCCTGCGCGGTCTCGGCTACTGGTTCTTCTACGGCCGCGACAAGCTCGGTCCCTGGATCGAGGCGAGCACGACCTACACCCAGACGCCCTTCTCGATCGTCGTCAGCTACGGCGTCTCGGTCCTCGCGCTGCTCGCGGCGGCGTTCGTACGCTGGCGCAACCGCGCGTTCTTCATCCTGATCACGCTCGTCGGCGTGGTGATCGCGGTCGGCGCCCATCCGTATGACAGCCCGACGCCCTTCGGCGAGGTGTTCAAGCAGCTCGCGACGACGTCGACGGCCGCGTTCGCGCTGCGGAGCACCGGGCGTGCGACGCCGCTCGTCGTTCTCGGGTTGGCGTCACTGCTCGCGGCCGGCGTCAACGCCCTGGTCGCCTGGCTCGGGGCGCGCGATCGCAGGACGATCGGGCTCCTGCTCGCCGCCGCGGTGGGCGCGCTCGTCGTCGTGAACCTCCCCGCACTCTGGAACGACACCTTCTACGGGAAGAACCTCCAGCGTCCGGAGAACATCCCCCAGTACTGGAAGGACGCGGCGAAGTACCTCGACGGGCAGCCGCACGACACCCGGGTCCTGGAGCTCCCGGGAGCCGACTTCGCGTCGTACCGCTGGGGGAACACGGTCGACCCGATCACGCCCGGGATCATGGATCGCCCCTACGTCGCCCGGGAGCTCATCCCGTACGGCTCACCCGCGTCCGCGAACCTTCTCAACGCCTTCGACCTGCGGATCCAGGACCGCCAGCTGCCGTCCGACGCGCTCGCGCCGATGGCCCGCATGATGAGCGTCGGTGACATCGCCCTGCGCAACGACCTGCAGTTCGAGCGGTACCGCATCATCCGACCGAAGTTCCTCTGGCACCTCTTCATGCCGACACCGGTCGGCCTGGGCGACCCGGTCACGTTCGGGAAGCCCGAGACGAGCTTCTCGACGCTGTACCCCTTCAACGACGAGCAGGCGCTCGGCGGGCCGCAGAACCTCCCGACGCCGCCGCCGGTCGCGGTCTTCCCGGTGCACACGCCGACGAAGATCGTCGCGACGAAGCCGGCGTCCGGTTCCCTCGTGATCGCGGGCGACGGCGACGGATTGGTGGACGCCTCGATCGCCAAGCTGCTCGACCACGACCCGCTGGTCTTCTACTCCGCGGGCTTCGCCGCCGATCCGGGCGCGCTGCGCGCCAACGTCGCGCGCGGTGCCACGCTCGTCGTCACCGACAGCAACCGGGACCGGGCCCGCCGCTGGAGCACGATCACCGACACCGCGGGGTACACGGTCGGGCCGGGCACGCATCCGCTCGAGGAGGACCTCTCGGACGCCCGACTGGACATGTTCCCGGATGCGAAGGAGGACGCGTACACGACCGTGCGACTGGTCGGCGCGAGGTCAGTGGCGGCGAGCAACTACGGCAACCCCATCACGTACACCCCAGAGGATCGCGCGACGAAGGCGTTCGACGGCAACCTGAAGACCGCGTGGCGCACGGGCGCCTTCGACGACGTGCGGGGCGACCGCATCCGCATCGTCCTCGACCACCCCATCACGACGGACCACGTCAACCTGGTCCAAGTGCTGCAGAAGCCGAACGAGCGGTACATCACACACGCGCTGATGACCTTCGACGGTGGCTCCGCCCGGAAGGTCGACTTCGATCAGACCTCGCGGACCCGGGTGGGGCAGACCATCCGGTTCCCGCGCCGGACGTTCCGAACCTTCCAGATCGAGATCCGGGACACGAACCTGGGCCAGCTCGTCAACTACGGCGGCGTGAGCCCGGTCGGGTTCACCGAGATCCGCCTTCGCGACGACCGGCCCGGCGCGCGGGACGTGCGGGTCGGCGAGATCGTGATGATGCCGTCCGACCTGCTCTCCACCGTCGGCTCGGCCTCGGCCGATCGACCGCTCGTGCTCCTGATGGACCGCGAGCGGGTGATCCCGGTGCCCCCGCGCCGCGATCCCGAGCTGTCCATGGCCCGGTCGTTCGCGCTGCCCACCGCGCGGGGCTTCGGGATCGGCGGCGACGTGCGGCTCTCGCCGGACCTCCCCGACGCGCAGACCGACCGACTCCTCGGCTACGACGGGCCGGTGGTGGCCACGTCCTCCGAGCACCTGTCGGGTGCGCCGCAGGACCGGGCATCGGCCGCGCTGGACGGCGATCCGGCGACCGCGTGGGTGACACCGTTCTCGACCGTCGTCGGTCAGCAGCTCGACGTGGGCGTTCCCGCACCGATCACCGTCGATCACCTCGACCTGCAGGTGGTCGCCGACGGCCTGCACTCGGTGCCGACCCAGATCGCGGTCTCGAACGGGGCGGGGGAGCGTCGCGTGGTCGACGTCCCGGCCGTGGTCGACGGCACGGCGCCGAACCGCGTGGTCGCCGCCCCGGTCCGGTTCCCCGCGCTCACGGGAACGCAGTTCCGGGTGACGGTCCTGAAGGTGCGGACCGTGACCACGCACGAGTGGTACTGCGAGTGCGACCTGACGACGCCCGTCGGGATCGCGGAGCTGGGGATGCCGGGCGTGCCGGTCGTGCGCGTCCCCGCGGAGCTCCCCGACGAGTGCCGCAACCGGCTCGTCACGATCGACCGCCGGTCGGTGCCGGTCCGGGTCGTCGGCACCACCGCCGATGCGCTCGCGCTGAACCCGCTCCACCTGGTGTCCTGCTCGGGCGCGGGCGTGCCCGAAGCGGCGTTGGGCTCCGGCACCCACGTGCTGCGGACCCAGCCGGGCGACCGCTTCGGCTTCGACGTGGACCGCCTGTCGCTCGCATCGCGGGCCGGCGGTGGTGCCTCGACCGACTCGGTGAGCCTGGCCGACCTCACCGCACCGACCGCGACCAAGGCGGAGGCGCCCGCGGTCAAGGTGCTGTCGACCGGCCGGTCGAGCGCGCACGTCCGCGTCACCGGCGCGACGAAGCCGTTCTGGCTCGTGCTCGGGCAGAGCAACAACCCCGGTTGGGAGGCGACCGCCGACCACCACGACCTCGGCACGTCGACGCTGACCGACGGCTACGGGAACGGTTGGTTGATCCGTCCGGCGGCCGGCGGCGGGCCGATCGACGTCCGGATGGAGTGGGTGCCCCAGAAGACCGTCAACCTCGCCGATCGCGGTCTCCGTGATCGCGTTCCTCCTCTGCCTGGGGATCGTGCTCGTGGCCTTCGTACGCCGCCGGCGCCGCCGGCGCGAACGCGCGGTCGTCCCGGCGCCGCTGCGGGTGGACCCCGTCCTGGTGTCACCACTGGTCGCGTTCGGCGAGCGCCCGCGCTGGTTCGGGATCACGCTCACCACGCTGATCGCGCTGGCCATGGGCGCGGGGTTCGTGAACCCGTTGATCGGCGTGCTGCTCGGCGCCGCGGTCCTCCTCGTCCTGCTCCGCCCCCGCTGGCGGGTCGTGCTCAGCCTGCTGCCCGCGGTCGCCCTGGCGGGCTGCGGCGCCTACATCGCCGCGAAGCAGTTCCGCACCAACCTGCCCGCGACCTTCGAGTGGCCGACGTTCTTCTGGCAGGTGCGGACGCTGGGATGGGTCGCGATCGTCTTCCTCGCCGGCGACGCGCTCGTGGAGATCGTGCGCACGCACCGCCGTGCCCCGGCCGGGCCGGCGGCGGCGACTACGACGGAGCCGGCGCCGTCAGCTGAGGTGGATCCACTTCGCGACTGACGGCACGCCGTTGCCGTCGACCACGAAGACCATGTACCAGCCGGGGGGAGCGATGTTCTTGCTGTTGGTGACGGTCACCGACGCGCCGTTGGCGGTCCTGGTGAACGGGAGGTCGACCAGCCGCTGTCCCGGGTCGCTCGAGTGCGTGACCGCCATGGGCCGTACCAGCACGGCGGAACGGAGTGCCGCGGCCTGCGTGGTGCGCAGCGAGTAGGTCCCGCCGTAGGTCATCTCGGTCGGCGCGCTGTCGATCGTCGGGCGCGCCGTGCCCCCCTGGAGGTAGGGCGGGGTGAAGATCTCGATCCGGGTCTCGTACCCGTCGTCGGGGTTGCCACCGAATGTCGCGACCCGCCCGTCCGGGAGCAGGATCGCGGACGAGTGGTACACCCGTGGCACGGTCGGGGACGCGACCGTGGTCCAGGCCGACGTCTTCGGGTCGAAGATCTGGGCGCTGAAGACCGCGTGGTCGCCGTTGTGGACCGTCGTCGACGCGCCACCGGTCTCGAACACTGTCGAGTCGGGAAGGATCACCGCGCTCACGTACATCTTCTTCGTGTCCATCGGCGGGCCGGGCACGTAGGTCGGCGTCGCGGCGCGCAGGTCGACGATCGCGGTCGAGCTCACCGCGTCCACCGGCTGGTCCTGGAACCCGCCGCCCATCACCAGGACCTTCTGGTCCTGCGCGGGCGGGAGCAGCACGCTCATCCCCTGGTCACGCCGCCCGGGGTCGGTGAGGCCGCCGACCGGCGTCCAGGCGTTGGTGTTCACGTTCCAGATGCCGGGCGAGGTCGGTCCCGCGCCGAAGACGTTCACGCCCGAATAGAAGACCCGACCGTCGGACAGGAGGTGGAGCGACGGGTAGAAGGGCATGAAGCTGAGCTGGGTCGGCGGAACCTTGTTCGCGGTCCAGGTGTGAAGCGTCGCGTTGAAGGTCTGGCTGGCGTTGGTCCGCAGGCCCTTGTCGTCGAGCCCGCCCACCGTGAAGATGTTCCCGCTGCCGAGCTCGATCGTGGTCGGGTACCAGCGGGCGATCGCCATTTCCGGCTCGGGCACGTACTTCCGCGTGCTCGGATCGAACAGGTAGGACTTCGCCGAGCCCCCGTTGGCGTTGTTCGTGGCCGGGCCCGGGTACGCGGTGGTGCCGCCGGCCACGAGCAGCTCGCCGTCGGGGAGGAACGCGTGACCCGAGCAGAAGGCGTCCCAGGGCGTGCTGACCGCGCTGAAGGTGCCGGTCGTGGGATCCCAGATGCTGGTCTTGAACGTGCCGGCGTCGAAGTCGCCGCGGCTGTTCCCCGACCCCGCGACCATGAGGACCTTGCCGGTGTGCAGCAGCGCCACGTGCACGGTCTTGATCGGCGACGGGGCGGCGGTGGTGTGCCACTCCCCGGTGCAGGCGGTGGCCACGAGCGCCGCGACCGCGATGGCTCCCGCGACCCGCCCGGGCCGCCCCCATCCTCCCATTCCGGGAAGTCTGTCACTGTTTGAGCGTATTTGGACGGGTCACGGCCGCCCGGCCCTTCGAATGGGTCGATCGGCCTACGCTCCCGGCCCATGGCCGATGCCCCGAAGTCGTTCTTCCTGTCCCCGGCGATCCACGACTACCTGGTCGCGCACGGCGCGCCTCCCGATGCGCCCCAGCGCGCGCTGATCGAGGAGACCGCGGCGCTCGGAGGGATCTCGATGATGCAGATCGCCCCCGAGCAGGGTGCGTTCATGACGCTGCTCACGCAGATCGTGGGCGCGCGCCGCGCGGTCGAGGTGGGGACGTTCACCGGGTACTCGGCGCTGTGCATCGCGCGCGGCTTGCCCCCCGACGGTCGCCTGCTCTGCTGCGACGTCAGCGAGGAGTGGACGTCCGTCGGCCGCCGCTTCTGGGAGGAGGCCGGCGTCGCAGACCGCATCGAGCTGCGCATCGCGCCCGCGGTCGAGACCCTGCGCTCACTGCCCCGCGACGAGTCGATCGACCTCGCGTTCATCGACGCGGACAAGCCCAGCTACGCCGCGTACTACGAGGAGCTGTTGCCGCGCGTGCGCCGGAACGGCGTGATCCTGGTGGACAACGTGCTGTGGGGAGGAAACGTCGTGGAGGAGGACCCGGAGGACGAGAACCGGGTGGCGATCCGGGCGTTCAACGACCTGGTGGCGAACGACGACCGGGTCGACGCCGCGATGATCCCCCTCGGCGACGGCCTCACCCTCCTGCGCAAGAAGTAGCGCGGACTAGAACTTCCCGGTGCGCCCGTAGCGGTAGTACCCCTGGAACGTCGTGTTGACCTGCTCGGGGATCGGCACGATCTCGCCGAGCAGTCGTGCGCCCCACACGATCTCCGCGGTGCGCTCGACGAGGTGTGCGTTGTGCAGCACCTGCCTCGGGTCCTTGCCCACCGCGAACAGTCCGTGGTTGGCCATCAGCACCGCGCTGCGGTCGCCGACCCGCTTGGCGACCTCCTCGCCGAGGTCGTCGGTGCCGGTGGTCCGGTAGTCCGCACACTCCACGTCGCCGCCGATGTAGACCACGAACTCCTCGATGACCGCGGGGATGCCCTGGCGGGTGAGGGCGAACATCGTCGCGAACTTGGCGTGGCAGTGCATGGTCGCGTTGATGTCCTCGTGCAGCCGGAGCGCGCCGAGGTGGAGGGCCTTCTCGGTCGTGGGCGAGCGCTCGCCTTCGAGCACGTTGCCGTCGAGGTCGCAGACGACGAGGTCGTCGAGCGTCATCTCGAGGTAGTCGAGGCTGCTCGGCGTCAGCACCGCGTTGCCGTCGGGCAGGCGCGCCGCGAGGTTGCCCGCGGTGCCCTCGACGAGGCCGCTGCGCAGCATCTCCTGCGCGGCCCAGAGCACCTGCTCCTTGGTCTCCTGCGCGGTCAGTTCCGTACTTGTCACCTGAGGACCTCCGGGTTCACGAGGTTCGGGGGTCGTCCGCCTTCGAGCAGGGTGCGGAGACCGTTGGCGATGAGTCGGGAGTGGTTCACTTCGGTGTCCCACGTCGCGCCCCCGATGTGCGGGGTCAGCACGACGTTGTCCATCGAGCAGAGCGGATGGTCGACCGGGAGGTTCTCGCCGATGAAATGGTCGAGCCCGGCACCGGCGATCTCCCCGGCCTGCAGCGCGGCGACGAGCGCGTCCGTGTCGTGCAGCTGGGCGCGCGCCGAGTTGATGTAGATCGCCTCTTCCTTCATGCGGGCGAACTGGTCGCGGCCGATGAGCCCGTCCGTCTCGGGCGTCACCGCGGCGTGCATCGACACGACATCCGACTCGGCGAGCAGATCGTCGAGCGAGTGCGTCGCGTCGGGTGCGTACGGGTCGTAGGAGATGACGCGCATGCCGAGGCCCTCGAACCGCCAGGCGGTGGCCCGCCCGACTGCGCCGTACCCGACGATCCCGGCGGTGCGGCCGGCGAGCTGCCAGGCCCGGAACCGCTGGTAGGGGATCGTTCCGTCGCGCCACACCTCGCCCTCGCGCACGTCCCGGTCGGCCCGCACGATGCCGCGGTTCACCGCGAGCATCAAGCCGATCGTGAGCTCGGCGACGCCGTCCGCGTTGCGCCCCGGCGCGCGCAGCACCGGGATCCCCCGCTCGGTCGCGCCGGGGATGTCGACGTTGGTCGGGTCGCCTCGGCACGAGCCGATCGCCACGAGCGGGAGGTCGAGGACCGGACCCTTCACCGAGTCGCTCTCGACCACCAGGAGGTTGGCTCCTTCGGCCTGGATGCGCTCGGCGAGCTGGTCCGCGTTGTAGAGCCGGAGCGGGCGGTGGTCGATCCAGGCGTCGAGCACGACGTCTGAGCACAGCGCGCGCAGGGTCTCGAGTCCGTCGCCCCGGAACGGGGCCGTCACCAGTGCCTTCGGGAGATCCGTCACCGCGGCAGTCTCGCACGTACGTGACACCGGCGTCAGGTACGACCGGTACGGAGTGGAGGGCGCTACCTCACCGGGCGAGCAGCGCGGCGATGGTGGCAGCCGCGGACTCCGGGTCCGGGCCGGGCACGAGGTGGAGATCGGGCGCGACCGGGGCCTCGTACGGGTCGTCGATGCCGGTGAAGTGGCGCAGCTCGCCGGCGCGTGCCTTGGCGTAGAGGCCTTTGGGGTCGCGTCGCTCGCACTCGTCGAGCGGGGTGTCGACGAAGACCTCGAAGAAGCGGAGCCCTCCGGTGAGGTGGCGCTCGCGGACGCGCTCGCGGTCCACGACGTAGGGGCTGATCAACGGGACGATCGCGACCATCCCGGCGTCGGCGAAGAGGTAGGCCACCTCACCCGCCCGGCGGACGTTCTCGGCCCGGTCGGCCTCGCCGAACCCGAGGTCGCCGTTGAGGCCGTGCCGGAGGTTGTCCCCGTCGAGCATGTACGCGGGGACGCCCGCGGCGACCAGGCGCTGCTCGAGCGCGGCGGCGATCGTCGACTTGCCCGACCCGCTGAGACCGGTGAGCCACACGGTCGCGCCGCGGGTGCCGGCGGCCGCCCAGCGCTCCTCACGGGTGACCGTTCCGGCGTGGAAGACGACATTCGGGCTCTGCGACGCCTCCGCCATGGCCGTGGCCTAGGGCGCGGTCGTGCCGAGCACCATGCCCGCCCCGACCGTCTCGTTCGTCCCCTCGTTCACGAGGATGAAGCTCCCGGTCGTGCGGTTGCGGCGGTACTCGTCGACGAACAGCGGCTCGGTGATGCGCAGGGACACGCGACCCATGTCGTTCATCGCGAGCGACCCGGTGGTCTCGTCGCGGTGCAGCGTGTTCACCTCGAGGCGGTAGTGGAGGTCGCGCACCAGGCACTTGACCGTGCGGGTGGTGTGCTTCAGCACGTATTTCGCCCGTTCCTCCAGCGGACGCTCGCTGAACCAGCAGATCATCGCGTCGATCTCCTGGGTGACCGTCGGCGCGTTGTTCGGCCGGCAGATCATGTCGCCGCGGCTGACGTCGAGGTTGTCGGCGAGCCGGATCGTGACCGACTGGGGCGGCATGGCCTCCTCGAGCTCCTCGCCGTAGAGGTCGATTCCCTCGATGTTGGTGGTGAGCCCGGACGGCAGCACCATGACCTCGTCGCCCGGTCGGAAGATCCCGCCCGCGACCTCGCCCGCGTAGCCGCGGTAGTCGTGCCACTCGTTCGACATCGGCCGCACGACCCACTGCACCGGGAACCGCGAGTCGATGAGGTTGCGGTCCGAGCCGATGTAGACGTGCTCGAGGTGGTGCAGGAGCGTCGGTCCGCCGTACCACGGCGTGTTGGGGGAGTGCTGGGTCACGTTGTCGCCGTGGAGCGCGGAGATCGGGATGAACGTGAGGTCCGGGATCGCGAGCTTGGCCGCCCAGTCCGTGAACTCGTCCGAGATCTGCTCGAACATCGCTTCGTCGAAGTCGACGAGGTCCATCTTGTTGACGCAGAGCACGAGGTGGCGGACCTGGAGCAGCGACGCGATCACCGCATGGCGGCGGGACTGCTCGAGGACGCCCTTGCGCGCGTCGAGCAGGATCATGGCGAGGTCCGCGGTCGACGCGCCGGTCACCATGTTGCGCGTGTACTGCACGTGGCCGGGTGTGTCGGCGATGATGAACTTGCGCTTCGGGGTCGCGAAGTAGCGGTACGCGACGTCGATGGTGATGCCCTGCTCGCGCTCGGCCCGGAGCCCGTCGGTGAGCAGGGCGAGGTTCGTGTAGTCGAACCCGCGCTCGCGGCTGGTCCGCTCGACCGCCTCGAGCTGGTCCTCGAAGATCTGCTTGCTGTCGAGCAGCAGCCGACCGATGAGCGTGCTCTTGCCGTCGTCCACGGAGCCGGCGGTGGCGACCCGGAGGAGCTCCATCAGGTGGTCGATTCCGTTACGGCGCGGGGGCGCCTCCGCTGCATCTCCATCGCTTAGAAGTAGCCCTCCTTCTTGCGGTCTTCCATCGCCGCCTCGGCGAACTTGTCGTCGGCCCGCGTCGCGCCTCGTTCGGTGATGCGCGACGCCGCGACCTCGAGGATCACCTCGGCGGGCGTGCTCGCGGGCGACTGGACCGCGCCGGTGCACGTCGCGTCGCCGACGGTGCGGAACCGGACCGTCATGACCTCGATCTCCTCGTCGTCCTGCACGTTCACGAAGGGGGTGACCGCGAGAAGCATGCCGTCGCGGGTGAACACCTCGCGGCGGTGCGAGTAGTAGATCGACGGGAGCTCGATCTCCTCGCGCTCGATGTACTGCCAGACGTCCATCTCGGTCCAGTTCGAGATGGGGAACACGCGGATGTGCTCGCCCTTGCGGTGCCGGCCGTTGTAGAGGTTCCAGAGCTCGGGCCGCTGGTTCTTGGGATCCCACTGCCCGAACTCGTCGCGAAACGAGTACACGCGCTCCTTGGCCCGCGCCTTGTCCTCGTCGCGACGCCCCCCGCCGAACACCGCGTCGAAGCCCTGCTCCTCGATGGCGTCGAGCAGGGTGACGCTCTGCAGCCGGTTCCGAATCGCCTTCGGGCCCGGGTCCTCGGTGACGCGTCCGGCGTCGATCGAGGCCTGGACGGAGCCCACCACGAGCTCGGTCCCGAGCTCGGCCACCCGCCGATCCCGGAAGTCGATGACCTCGGGGAAGTTGTGGCCGGTGTCCACGTGCATCAGGGGGAAGGGGATGCGCGCGGGCCAGAACGCCTTCTCGGCCACCTTGAGCATCACCGCGGAGTCCTTGCCCCCGGAGAACAGGAGGACGGGGTGCTCGAACTCGGCCGCGACCTCGCGGAAGATGTGGATGGACTCGGCCTCGAGCGCGTCGAGATGCGAGATCGTCGTCTCTGCCACCCCACCACCTCCGGAGCTCTCGGGGACCCGCCCGGGAAAGGAGAGCAATAGTAGCCCTCTCCCCGCAGGCTCCTTCCCGGCGCCGCCGGAGGGCGTCACGCGACCGCGGTCGGGCGATCGCCCTCCGGACATCTTCAGGAAGCGGCCTCGATGACTCGCGCGGCGAGCTCGGGCCGGCAGATGAGCAGGTCCGGCAGCGAGGGGTCGCGCGCGTTGTAGACGAGCGGGGAGCCGTCCAGCCGGGAGGTGTGGAGACCCGCGGCCCGCGCGACCGCGACGGGCGCGGCGGAGTCCCACTGGTACTGGCCACCGGCGTGCGCGTAGACGTCGGCGTCGCCGAGGACGATCGCCATGGCCTTGGCCCCGGCCGAGCCCATGGGGACGAGGACGGCGTCGAGCGCAGTCCGGATCGCGTCCGTCACCGCGGGCGGGCGGGTCCGGCTCACGACGAGCCGGGGGCGCCCGGACGAGGGTGGGGGAAGCCGCGGCGCGGGCTCGGTCGACAGGACCATGTCCCGCGCCGGGAGCGCGACCGCGCCGATCACGGCAACACCGTCGATCGCCAGGGCGACGTGCACCGCCCAGTCGTCGCGGTCCTTCTCCCCGAACTCGCGGGTGCCGTCGAGGGGGTCGACGATCCAGGCCCGGGACGACCCGATCCGGCTCAGGTCGTCGGCGGACTCCTCCGAGAGGATCGGATCGTCCGGGCGCGCGGCGCGCAGCGCCTCGAGGATGAGCACGTTGGCCCGCGCGTCGCCGGCCCGGCGGAGCGTCGCGCCGTCGTCCGACGTCTCGCGCAGGGCGAGGAGGAGCCGGCCCGCGTCCTCGGCGACACGGGCCGCGAGCTGATGGTCATCAGGCATTGACGCTCATCGCCGGTGCCGGGCCTCGGGGTCGGCGACCATCTTCTCGAGCTTCGCGCTGAGCTTGCCGGACGCGAGGTCGGCGAGCGTGACGTGCTCCAGCACCGCCCGCAGGCTGGCGCGTGCCGCGATCCACACATCGACGACGCGCGCCGCCGGGCCGGGGTAGGCCAGGTCCTCGGGCGGCTCGCCCCGGACCGCGCCGAGCGGACCGTCGACTGCACGGATCACGTCGGCCACGGTGACCGCGTTGGGAGCCTGCGCCAGGAGGTACCCGCCCTCCGCACCCCGCTTGGACGCGACGATCCCGGCGGTGCGCAGCGACCCGAGGATGTTCTCGAGGAACTTCAACGGGATCTCCTGCGCGTTCGCGAGCTGCTCGCCCTTGACCGGCAGCTTCGGGGGGGCGGCCGCGAGCTCCGCCGCCACCCGCACCGCGTAGTCCGCCTTCGCCGAGATCCGCACCGGGCGCAACCTAGCCGCGCGTCGCGGTCATCTCTCCGACGTCGTCACGCCCGCCCAGCGTCCGGCACCACCCGACGAGGTGTGGGTCAGCGCGTCGAGGATCAGGGTGTCCGAATCCGCGAGCAGTCCCGCCTCCGCGAGTGCGTCAACGGCGAGCGCCGCGACCTGCTCGACGTTGGCCCCGTTCTCGTCGGTCCACGTCGGGTACGACCCGACGAGAGCCCGCGTCACCACCAGCACCGCCCGTGTCTCCTGCACCGGTCTCTACTCTCGCACGCTCGACGCTCGTTGTGGAGGATTTCTCGCGTGCCGGGCCGTTCCCGATCGGGTCCGTCCGCGACCTCGCCGGCCCGGTCCCGGGCGGCCCAGGGGCCTCCTCGCGTCCCTGACTAGCGTGTCAGGTATGCCGATTCACTACGCGCTCGACGACGAGCACATCGTCCTCATCACGATCGACCGGCCCGAGGCCCGGAACTCCGCGGACATGGAGCACTTCAAGCTCCTCCGGGAGGCCTGGGAGCGGTTCGACGCGGACACCGACGCCTGGGTGGCGATCATCACCGGCGTCGAGGACACGTTCTTCGTGGGGGCGGACCTGAAGAAGTACATCCCGGAGATCACGAAGTACCAGCGCGAGATCGCGGAGAAGGGGCTCACCGAGATCGACGGCTACCGGCTGGACGACGGCACGAAGTCGGTGCTGCGGGGGGCGAAGATCTGGAAGCCGATCATCGCCGCGGTCAACGGGTTCTGCACCGCCGGCGGCATGGAGATGCTGGGCGGCGTCGACATCCGGGTCGCCTGTCCCGAGGCGAAGTTCGCGGTCATGGAGCCCAAGCGGGGCCTGTTCGCGGGCGGCGGCACGACGGTGCGCCTGCCCCGCCAGATCCCGTTCCCGCTGGCGATGGAGTTCCTGCTCTGCGCCGACCTGATCGACGCGCAACGGGCGTACGAGATGGGGCTCCTGAACGCGGTCGTCCCGCGTGATCAGCTCCTCGACAAGGCCTACGAGTACGCGCGCCGGATCACCGCGAATGCTCCGCTCGCGGTGCAGGCGACCAAGCAGAGCGTCTGGGAAGGCCTCGGGATGAGCCTCAAGGATGCCTACCGCAACGAGAGCGCGCTGTCGTCGACGATCTTCCAGACCGAGGACGCCAAGGAGGGCCCGAAGGCCTTCGCCGAGAAGCGCACCCCGAACTGGCAGGGCAAGTAGATGACCGATCCGCGGTCACCGTGCCTGATCGGCGTCGCGACCGACACCTGGCAGAAGCAGGCGGTCGGGGACGCGGGCGCGCCCGAGCCGCTGATCATGTGGGACTCGGTCGCTCGCGCCGCCGCGGATGACAGCTGCGTCGGGCAGCGGGTGCTCGAACAGCTCGACGCGATCGACATCGTCTACTGCCAGACCTGGCAGTACGACGACCCGGTCCGCCGGCTGTCCGAGCGGCTCGGCGTCGACCCGAAGCGCCAGCACTACTCGGGTATCGGCGGCACGACGCCCCAGCTGCTCGTGCAGAACCTCGCGGAGCAGATCCTCCACAACGAGCTCGACGTCGCGCTCGTCGTCGGCGCCGAGGCCCTCGCCACGCAGAAGCGCTTCAAGGCGCAGGGGGAGCGGTACCCCTACTCCTTCAAGCCGGACGAGAAGCGGCCCTTTCCCTGGGAGGCTCCCTTCCACCCGGCCGAGGTCGCGCACGAGGTCTTCCAGGCCTGGCTGACCTTCGCCATCTTCGACAACGCGCGGCGGGCGCACCTCGGCGTACCACTCGACGACTACCGCATGCAGCTCGGTGAGCAGTGGGCCCGCTTCACCCAGGTCGCCGCGCTGAACCCGCAGGCCTGGTTCAGGATCGAGCGCACGGCCGAGGAGATCATCACCGCGGGGCCGTCGAACCGGATGGTGGGGTACCCGTACACGAAGTACATGGTCTCGATCATGGACGTCGACATGGCCGCCGCGGTGATCGTCACCAGCCACGAGGCGGCCGACGCACTCGGTGTTCCCGCCGACCAGCGGGTCTACCTGCGCGGCTGGTCGTACGCGATGGACCCGGTCTACGTCGCGGAGCACGTCGACCTGTGGCGGTCACCTGCGCTCGAGCACGCCGCGACCACCACGCTCGCCGCCGCCGGAGTCGGGATCGACGACGTCGCGCACCTCGACCTCTACTCGTGCTTCGCCTCGTCGGTGAACTTCGCCCGCGACGCGCTCGGGATCGCGCCCGACGATCCCCGGCCGCTCACGGTCACCGGTGGTCTGCCGTACCACGGCGGCGCCGGAAGCGACTACCTCACCCACTCGATCGCCACGATGGCCCGCACCCTGCGGGAGGACCCCGGGTCGCTGGGTCTGGTGAGCGGTGTCGGCATGCACATGACCAAGCACGTCTACGGCGCGTACTCCACCGAGCCGGGCCCGGCCGCGCCGGCGCCGCCGCCTCCCTCACCCGAGCAGCCGGTCGTGGCGATCACCGACGCGTACGCGGGCCCGGCGACGGTCGCGGCGTACTCCGTGGTCCACGGGCGTGAGGGCGGTCCGGAATCGGGGGTCGCGGTCTGCGACCTGCCCGACGGCACGCGAACCTACGCGAAGATGATCGACGCCGGGCTGCTGGAGTCGGCCGAGACCGACGAGCTCGTCGGTCGCGCGCTCACGCTCAGCACCAAGGACAACGTCAACACCGCCGTGCTCTGACAGGAGGATCCGATGGAAGACGTCGTGATGGAGTTCGACCCGCTCTCCGACGACTTCTTCAACGATCCGTACGACACCTACCGGTGGCTGCGCGACCAGGCGCCCGTCTACTACAGCGAGCGGTACGGGTTCTGGGCGCTGTCACGCTACGAGGACGTCGTCGTCGCGCACCGGGACTGGCAGACGTTCACGAGCACGAAGGGCATCACGCTCGATCAGCTCGCCGAGGACGGCATCGGCTCGCTCGCGATGAGCTCGATCATCTTCATGGACCCGCCCGACCACGAGCGGCTCCGGAAGCTGGTGAGCCGGGTGTTCACGCCGAAGGCCGTCGCGGAGCTCGAGCCGATGATCCGGGCCCGGATCTGCGGCTACCTCGACCCGCTGGTCGGCGAGTCGTCGTTCGACCTCACCGCGGACTGCGCGGCACCGTTCCCGGTCGAGGTCATCTGCGAGATCCTCGGTGTGCCCGAGGGCGATCGCCAGCAGATCCGGCACTGGGTCGACGACATGCTGCACCGCGAGCCGGGCGTCGCGGCGCCGACGGAGAAGGGCATGGAGTCCGGCTTGCACACGGTCGTGTACCTGCTGGACCTGTGCAAGGAGAAGCGCAAGCACCCGACCGACGACATGCTCTCGGGGCTGATCCAGACCGGGCTCACCGACGAGGAGGTGTCCGGGTTCGGCACGCTGATCGCGGGTGCCGGGAGCGAGACCGTCACCAAGCTCGTCGGCGGCGGGGTGGTGCTGTTCGACCGGAACCCGGGGGAGTGGGCGAAGGTCCTCGCCGATCCGGCCGGCGCGCTGCCCGGGGCGGTCGAGGAGATCCTGCGCTTCTGGGCGCCGTCGCAGTACCAGGGCCGGCGCAGCACGAAGGCGTCCGAGTGGCACGGCGTGACCATCCCGGAGGACGAGCCGGTGCTGCTGCTGACCGGCGCGGCGAACCGCGACGAGCGCGCCTACGAGGACCCGGACCGCTTCGACATCGGGCGGCCGATGCAGCTGTCGGTCGGCTTCGGCCACGGGATCCACAGCTGCCTCGGTGCCGCGCTGGCCCGGCTCGAGAGCCGGATCGCGTTCGAGGAGATCGCGACGCGCTGGCCCGAGTACTCGGTGGTGGAGGACGGCCTGCGCCGGGTCCAGATGTCGAACGTCGCCGGCTACAGCAACGTCCCCGTCACCATCCCCTGACCCAACCCCGAACTTGCGTCGAAACAGCCGCTCCAGGCGGCTCTTGTGACGCAAGTTCGGCGGGAGGGAGCTACTTGCGGGGGAGCCCGAGTATGCGAGTCGCGAGGATGTTCTTGTTCACCTGGGTCGTGCCACCGGCGATCGTGAGCGCGCGCATGTAGACCCGGTCGCGGCCCCACGATCCGGCGTTCGCGTCGGCGCCGAGGACGTCGCCCGCGACCTCGCCGAGGTGCTGCTCGGCCTCGCTCCAGACCAGCTTGGCGATGCTCCCCTCGGGGCCGAGATCGCGACCGTGGATCGCGCCCGAGATCGCCCGCTCGCTCACGAGCTTCAGCAGCTCGCCCTCGAGGTACATGCGGGCCAGCTTCTGGCGCAGCACCGGATCCTGCGCCGCGCCGTTCGCCTTCGCCTCGTCGAGCAGCCCGCTGATCTTGCTCCGGAGCCCGAGGTGCAGGTTGGCGACCGTGCCGCGCTCGTAGGCGAGCGTCGTCATCGCGACCCGCCAGCCCTCGTTGATCGGCCCGAGCAGCGCGTCCTTCGGGACCACGACGTCGGTGAAGAAGATCTCGTTGAACTCCTTCTCGCCCGTGATCGTGACGAGCGGACGGACCTCGATGCCGGGCCGCGTCATGTCGACGAGCAGGCACGAGATGCCGCGGTGCTTGGGCGCGTCGAGATCGGTCCGCACCAGCAGCTCGCACCAGTTCGCGAGGTGGCCGAGCGTGTTCCAGGTCTTCTGGCCGTTGACGACGAAGTGGTCGCCGTCGAGCACCGCCGAGCACTTCAGCGACGCGAGGTCGCTGCCGGCGTCCGGCTCGGAGAATCCCTGGCACCAGATGTCGTCGCCCCGCAGCATCCGGGGGAGCAGCTCCTGCTTCTGCGCCTCGGTGCCGTGCTGGATGATCGCGGGCGCGATGTTCGACAACCCGAGCGGGTTCAGCGTGCCCGGCGCCTTCGACCGGTGCATCTCTTCGGCGAAGACGACCTGCTCCATGATCCCGGCGCCCCGCCCCCCGTACTCCTCGGGCCAGGCGATCGCCGCGTACCGGGCCTCGGCCAGCTCGCGGTTCCACTCCCGCAGGGTGTCGAGCCGCTCCGGACCCATCTCCATCGAGAAGCCGAGGCCGCCACCCCGGTGCTCGTCGGTGAGGTGGCCGTCGAGCCAGGCGCGGAACTCCTTGCGGAACGCCTCGGCCTCGGGCGGGTAGTCGAAGTCCATCAGTCTTCGATCCCCCCGCGCGAGCGCCTGCTCCATCTCCATCGCCTTGCGGACGTTCTCGTCGTGGAGCTCCTCGGTGCTCTTCACGACGCCGTCCGCCTTGAGCTCGCCCATGATGTGGACCTCGCCGAGCGTCGAGCTCATGTAGTCCGGGCCGTCCTTGGTCGGGATGAACCAGCCGGTCGGGCACATGGTCAGCACCTCGACGAACGAGAACCCACCGTCCATCTGGGTCTGGAACGCCCGCTTGAACATCCGCTTCGTGCGCGCCACCGCGCCGGCGTTGTGGACCGACCCACGCGCGACGTAGGTCGCGCCCTGGAGCTGGGCGAGCAGATCCCCGATGAGGATCGGATAGCCGTGGTAGTCCGCGTCGCGCCCGTCGAGCGTGTTCTTCGTACGCTGACCGATCACCGACGTCGCGGTCATGTGGCCTCCGGTCTCACCGAACACCCCGTTGTTCAACAGGATGCACGTGACGGCCTCGCCGCGCGCCGCGGTGTGGAGCACCTCCTGGAGGCCTTCGTTCACCATGTCGCCGTCTCCCTGGAGGGTGAACACGATCGCATCCGGGCGCATGCGCTTCACCCCGGTGGCGACGGAGGGCGCGCGTCCGTGCAGCGCCTGCACGAGGTCGACGTCGGTCGTCATCGAGAAGCTCGTGTAGCACCCGATGCCGGCCACGCCGATGGTCTTCTGGCCGAGGCCGAGCTCCTGGATCGCCTCGAGGTAGCCCCGCAGGGCCAGCGGCTCACCGCAGCCCGGGCACATGTGATGGGTCTCGGTCAGGAGCAGCTCGGGCTTCTGCTGCCCGACGAGCTTCATCGCCTCCATCGCGGACATGCCTACATCATCCTCTCGTTGTCGGGCAGCGGCGGCAACGGCTCGCCCCGGTGCAGTGCGAGCACCCGCTCGCGGATGAGCTCGGCGTCGAGCAGGGGACCGACGCCGAAGCCGGATCCGTCGGTGGAGATGCCGCCGATGCCGGTGACCGGCGCGCGGCCGAGCACCCCGAGGCGCACGTCGTCGATCATCTGGCCCGCGCACAGCTCGAACACGCCGACCCGCACCGCGCCCTCCGCGGCGGCGGCGATCGCCTCGTACGGGTACGGCCACAGGGTGATCGGGCGCACGTAGCCGACCTTCTCTCCCTCGGCCCGGAGCTGGCTGACCACGTAGCGGACGAACTTCCCAGGTGATCCGAACGCGACGATGACGGTCTCGGCGTCGTCGGTGAAGCCGGACTCGTAGCGGACCTCGGCCGCTTCGATCGCCTCGAACTTCGCCGACATCCTGCGCAGGTGTCGCTCGATGCCCGCCGACTCCTGGCCGGCCTTGGCGAACCCGAGCGACGAGATGATGCGCGACTTCCCGCTGCCGCCGAGCGACCCGTCGACCGCCCAGTCCTTGGCCGGGAGCGACTCGTCGAACGTCGCCGGTGTGACGTCCACCGCCTCCTGGATGTGCGCGATCAGGTAGTCGCCGTAGACGAGGACGGGGTTGCGCCACTTGTCGGCCAGGTGGAACGCGAGCTGGGTGAGCTCGACGGCCTCGCCGATGTCCATCGGCGCGAGCACGATGTGGCGGTAATCCCCGTGCCCGCCACCGCGGGTCGACTGGTAGTAGTCCTGCTGGCCGCGGGCCATGTTGAAGATCACCAGTGGCAGCTCGGCGAGCGTGATCTCCGAGAACGACTCCTGCATGAGCGACAGGCCCTGACCGGTCGAGCCGGTCGCGGCACGCGCGCCGGTCGACAGTGCGCCCCACGCCATGCCGACCGCCTCGAGCTCGCTCTCGGCGTTGATGCAGACCCCGCCCTCCTCGGGCAGGCGCTTGGCAAAGTGCTCGAGCAGCTCGGTGAACGGCGTCATCGGGTAGCCGGCGAAGAACGCGCAGCCGGCCGCGATCGCGGCCTCGGCCATCGCCTCCGACCCCTCCATCAGCTTCATGCCGCCGGTTCCGAAGATCTCCGAGCCTGGCATCTCGGCGGTCGCGACCGACTCGGACGGCTCGGCGGTGCCGGTCATGTGATGGCTCCCGCCGCCGGGCGCCGGGTCTCCCGGAACACCTCGAACACGAAGTCGGGGCAGATCAGCAGGCACGCGGCGCACCCGGTGCAGCCATCGGCGAGCTCGGGGTAGTGGTACCCGAGGTGGTTGACGGCGGTGCTCATCGACAGGACGTCCGGCGGGCAGGCCGGGATGCAGAGCTCGCAGCCCTTGCACACCTCGGTCGCGATCGTCACCGTCCCCTTGCTCTTCACGGTCTTCGATGCAGGACTCATGCGGCTCTCCCGCTCTCGGCTCCCCAGGCGTGGCCGGTGCGGATGGCGGTCTCGTTCGCGGCGATGTGCTGGGTCCGGTACGGCGGGATCGAGGCGCGCATCCCGTCGAGCAGCGCGTCGAGACCGACGAGCTCGCTGATCGCGGCGTACGCGCCGGCCATGACCATGGACCCGCCGAGCGGGTTGCCGATCTCGTCGGCGATGTCGGTGGCAGGCACCCGTAACACCCGGTAGCGGTCACCGTCGACGTCGGTCTCGAAGGTCGAGTCGTTCACGAGGACGAGTGCGCCGTCCCGCAGCTTGCGGGCGATCGGCGGCCAGAACTTGTCGTGCATCCCGATCGCCGACCAGGTGTGCGAGATGAGCGGCGGGGACTGGAGCGGCCCGTCGCCGATCACGACGGTCGCGTCCGTGTTCATCCCGCGCATCGCACCCGCGTACACGCCGAAGAGCATCACGTGGCTGCCCTCGAGCGTCGCGCCGCGTGCGAGCACCTGGGCGGCGAGCTGCACGCCCTGCCCCCCGATGCCGGTGACCAACAGCTCACGTTCCAATGCCGCACCCCCGGAGTGAGAACGCCACGACCCGCTCCACCTCGGCGCGGGTCGGCGTGTGGCGGAGCACCAGCGCGTCGTGCGTGGTGCCCATCGTGACGTGGTAGATCGCCAAGGCGTCCGCTTCGTCGACGATTGCACGCAACGGGTCCACCAGCCGGTCGCGCGATCGGCGCGTCTCGTCGGGGAACTGCACCGCGAGCCGATCGCCGTTGATCGCGAACGGGCGGGTCGCCGCGGCGGCCTCGGGATCGCGCGCCTGGGCCAGCACGACCTCGACCCACGCCCGAACCTTCCCCGCCGGCCCGGTGGCCCGGTCCATGCGCCGCTCGATGGTGGCGAGGAGCCGCTGGCGCCCGTCGTCGAGCAGCGCGACGAGCAGCTCGTCCTTGCCGCGGAAGTGCCGGTAGAACGCCTGGTTGCTGAGCCCCGCGGTCCGGACGATGTCGCTCACCCGGGGATCGATGGTCTCCGAGCGCTGCATCACGGCGAGGGCCGCGTCGAGGAGCGTCCGGATCTCGACGGCGTAGGTCTCGTGCCGGTCGGCCAGGGCCCGGTCGGCCAGGGTCGAAACCAGGTTCTCCATTCCCGGAACCTTATTCCACCCCGGCGGTGATGCGCTCGACGAGCAGGGTCCGCTGGATCTGGCCGGTCGCCGCGGTCCGGGGGAGGGCGGCCACGACCACGACCTGGCGGGGGTGCTTGAACCGGGCGAGGCGCCCGTCGCAATGGGCTCGCAGCTCGTCGACGGCCGGCGGGTCGGCGCCCGGAGCGAGGACCACGACCGCGCACACCACCTCGCCCCAGTCGGGGTCCGGGATCCCGACGACCGCGACCTCGGCGACCGCGGGGTGGGCGCCGACCGCGGCTTCCACCTCGACCGGCGAGACGGTCTCGCCGCCGGTGCGCAGCACGTCGCGGCGCCGGCCGACGATCGAGAGATAGCCCTCGTCGTCGACGGCGCCGAGGTCGCCGGAGTGGTACCAGCCGTCGTCGTCGAGCGCGGACGCGGTCGCGTCCGGGTTCTCGAAGTAGCCGTCCATCAGCAGCTCGCTGCGCAGGCACACCTCGCCGTCGTCGGCCAGTCGCAGGGCTACGCCCGGTTGCGGGAGCCCGACGCTCCCGGGCTTCCTCGTCACGTCGCTCGCGCCGAGGATCGTGCCGGGCCCGGCCTCGGTCGAGCCGTAGAAGATCCGGATCGCAACGCCGGGGAGCGCACGGGCGATGGCCGTGACGAGCTCGGGCGGAACGGCCGAGGTCCCCGTGTCCGCCTCGCGCAGCGTGGTGAGGTCGTATCCGTCGACGCCGTGCTCGAGGATGCGGGCCCAGACCGCGGGGATCGCGTAGATGCGCGTCGCGCGGCGGCGCGCGGCGACGAAGAGCAGCGTCTCCGCGTCGGGGCTGCGCACCAGATGGATCGGGCGGCGCGCCTGCCAGGCGCCGATCGCGAGTGACCACCCGGCCATGTGGAACAGCGGGAACATGCACACGGTCCCGCCGTCGCGCTCGACCCCGAGGCTCGGAAAGCTCCGCAGACAGCTCACCCGGTGCGAGAGCACGACGCCCTTCGGCGCGCCGGTGCTGCCGCTGGTGAAGAAGATGACGTGCGCGTGCCGCTCGTCGAGCGCGGGCTCGGTGACGTCGGTGGCATCCGCGCTCGACTCCAGCACCTCGTCGGTCATCGCCCGGACGAGCTCGGACCCCACCAGGAGCTCGGACCGGACGGGGTCGGTGACCACGAGCGCGGGGCGCGCCAGCTCGAGGATCGGGAGCGCTTCGTCGACGCCGAGCCGCCCGTTGACCGGGGCGAACACCGCGCCGAGCTTCGCGAGCGCGCCGAAGACGGGGAGCACCGAGAGGTCGGTCTCGCCCCACCAGGCCACCCGGTCCCCGTGCCCGATGCCGATGGCCCGCAGCGCGTGCGCGGTCCGGTTCGAGGCCGCGTCCAGCTCGGCGAACGTCAGCACGTCGTCGTCGAGTGACGCCGCGGGCGCGATCGGCGTGACCGCGGCCGCGTGGCGCAGGATGTCGCCGACGAGCAGGCCCATCTCAGTCGTGCTTGAGCTCGACGATGACCGTCCGGTACGGCGTCGTCCCGACGTTGACCGCGCGTTCGACGCCACCGGCACGGAGGAAGTAGCTGCGGCCCCGCTTCACGGGGGCCTCGACGTACTCGTCGTGCTCGCCGGCGGTCTCGGCGAGCGGCTCGGCGGCGATCCGGTCACCCTCCACGTCGACGATCACGTAGTCGTGGTCGTGCCGGTGCGGGGGGCCGGCCTCTCCGGGAGCGAGGTGGTGGGTCCAGATCCGGACGTGCTCGTCCTCGTAGACGATCTCGGTCGCGATGGGTCCGAGGCCCGGCTTCGCCACGCGCGGCATCATGTCACGGATGGACGCAGGAGTGATCGCCCAAGCTCGCATCCGACCGGAGCAGATCGCGCTCAGCTCGGGGAACGAGACCCGTACCTACGCCGAGCTCGACGACCGCGCGCGCCGGGTCGCTCACGCGCTCCATGCGCTCGGTGTTCGGCGAGGTGACCGTGTCGCGCTCATGGTGCCGAACGGCATCGAGTACTTCGAGGCCGCGCACGGCGCGGGGCGGCTCGGTGCCGTCGTCGTGCCGGTGAACGTCCACTTCAAGGCGGACGAGGCCGGATGGATCGTGAGCGACTCGGGCGCGACGGCGGTCGTCGTGGACGCCCCGCTCCTGGGCGCGCTCGCCGGCGTGGAGGCCGTGCCCCGCCTCGTCGTCGGCGACGGGTACGAGGCTGCGCTCGCGGCCGCGCCCGACGGCGAGGTCGAGCCCCCGGACGTCGTAGGCGACGGTTGGCCCACGGTCATGGCGTACACGTCCGGCACGACCGGCCGGCCGAAGGGGGTCGCGATCGGCGAGGACGACTTCCGCCGGCGGGCCGAGGGTGTCGCGGCGGGCGGCCAGCGCTGGGGGCTCGGTCCCGACGACGTCCACCTCGCCGTCGGCCCGCTGTACCACTCGGGTCCGGCGTACTGGGCGCAGATGCATCTGGCCCTGGGTGCGACCGTCGACGTGATGGCGCGCTGGGACGCCGAGGAGGCGCTCGCGATCATCGAGCGCGACCGCGTGACGAGCACGCACATGGTGCCGGCGAACTTCCAACGCCTGCTCGCGCTCCCGGCCGAGCGGCGGGACCGCTACGACCACTCGAGCCTGAAGCTCGTGCTGCACGCGGCCGCTCCCTGCCCGGTGCCGCTCAAGCGCGCGTTCATGGACTTCGTCGGGTCCGAGAAGGTGTGGGAGTACTACGGCGCATCCGAGGGTGGCGGCACGGTGATCAGCCCCCAGGAGTGGCTCGAGCACCCCGGGAGCGTCGGCAAGCCCTTCCCGGGCAACGAGTTCGTGATCCTCGACGACGACGGGCACGCGCTCCAGACGGGCGAGGTCGGCACCGTGTGGGTGAACCCGGCTGCGTCCAGCTTCGAGTACCACAACGACGCGGAGAAGACCGCGGCGTCGCACCGCGAGGGCTTCTTCACCGTCGGTGACGCGGGCTACCTCGACGAGGACGGGTACCTCTTCCTCACCGACCGCAAGAGCGACATGGTGATCACGGGCGGCGTGAACGTGTACCCCCGCGAGATCGAGGAGTGCCTGCTCGGCCACGACGAGATCGTCGATTGCGCGGTGCTCGGCGTTCCCGACGACGAGTGGGGCGAGGTCATCTATGCGCTCGTGCAGCCCCGGCCGGGGTCGGCGCTCGACGAGGAGGGCGTCGTCGACTACGTCCGCGACCGCATGGCCGACTACAAGCGGCCGCGCATCGTCGAGCTCGTCGAAGAGCTGCCCCGCGACCCGAACGGCAAGGTCCGCAAGCCGAAGCTGCGCGACGCCTACCTGGCCCGACACCCTGGACCTTGACCCGGACTTCTCCACTACACTGATGGAGAAGCGGCAGTAAGGGACCGGATCGATGGACTGGGGGTTGGCGCTCGGCGGCCTCGGGGTCGGATTCGTCGTCGGGCTCACCGGCATGGGTGGCGGCGCGCTGATGACGCCGCTGCTCGTCCTCGTGTTCGGGGTGCCTCCGCTCACCGCGGTGTCGAGCGACCTCGTCGCGTCGCTGGTGATGAAGCCGTTCGGTGCCGGCGTCCACGTCCGTCGGGGGACGGTGAACTTCGGGCTCGTCCGGTGGCTGTGCATCGGCTCGGTGCCCTGCGCCTTCGCCGGTGTCGTGGTGCTCAAGCAGCTCGGTGGTGACGACCTCGCCGACGAGATCAAGGTCCTGCTCGGCATCGCCCTCCTCCTCGCCGCGATCTCGATGGTCGTGCGCCAGGCGATCCAGCGCCGCCGCGCCAATGCGCCGATCGACGGCGGGCAGCACCAGATCCGGATCCGGCCGCTGCCGACGATCCTGATCGGGGTGATCGGCGGGTTCATCGTGGGCATGACGTCGGTCGGGTCGGGCTCGCTGATGATCGTGATGCTGTTGCTGTTGTACCCCTCGCTGAGCGCGGGTCAGCTCGTCGGCACCGACCTCGTCCAGGCGATCCCGCTCGTGGGGGCGGCCGCCCTCGGTCACATCCTCTTCGGCGACTTCGAGCTGGGGCTGACGAGCTCGCTGCTCGTCGGCGCGATCCCCGGCGTGTACTTCGGGGCCCGGATCTCGTCGCGGGCGCCCGACGGGATCATCCGCCCGATCCTGGTCGCGGTGCTGCTGCTCTCGTCCGTGAAGTTGCTCGGGGCGTCGGACGACGTCGTCCTCGCCCTGTTCGTGGTCGCGCTCGGCGTGGGCGCGGTGCTCGGCCTGCGTGCGCTGCGCCGGCAGAGGGTTGCGACGCCCGGGTAGCGACCCGCGAACATGGGCGGGATGAAGATCGAACCGTGCCGGGGCGACATCACGACCGAATCCGTCGACGCGATCGTCAACGCGGCGAACGCGTCGCTGCGGCGGGGCGGGGGAGTGTGCGGCGCGATCTTCGGGGCGGCGGGGCCGGAGCTCGACGCCGCGTGTGCCGCGATCGGCGCGTGCGCGACGGGCGACGCGGTCGTGACGCCCGGCTTCGATCTCCCGGCGCGCTGGATCGTGCACACCGTCGGACCTGTCTGGCACGGCGGCGACGAGCACGAGCCCGAGCTGCTCGCATCGTGCTATCGCCGCTCGTTGGAGGTCGCGGGAGACGCGGGGGCGACGTCGATCGCGTTCCCGGCGATCTCGACCGGGATCTTCGGCTACCCGGCGGACCGTGCCGCGCGAGGTCGCGATGGACGCGGTCGCGGACGGCGACGCCGGCGGGATCGACCTGGTGCGCCTGGTCGCGTTCGATGCCGAGACCCACGAGCGGTACCGCGCTCGGCTGCAGCTCCGCGGCCTCCTGTGACCCGCAGGCCCGCGGCGATGAGTCTCGGGGCGGAGGAGGGTCGTAGAGCGAGACGACCGGTACGAGGACGACAGGAGCCGCCATGCCACGGATCACGCCCAACCTCTGGTTCGACACCCAGGGCCTCGAGGCGGCCAAGTTCTACGTCTCGATCTTCCCGAACTCGGAGGTCACCGACATCACCTACTACGGGGAGGCCGGTCCGGGCCCGGCGGGAACGGTGCTGACGGTCAACTTCATGCTCGACGGCCAGGAGCACACCGCGATCAACGGCGGGCCGCAGTTCACGTTCGACGAGGCGATCTCGCTGCTCGTGAACTGCGACGACCAGAGCGAGATCGACTACTACTGGGACGCGCTGTCCGCAGGTGGCGAGGAGGGCCCGTGCGGGTGGTTGAAGGATCGCTACGGGCTGTCGTGGCAGATCTGCCCCACCGGTTGGGCCGAGATGTTGAACGACACCGACCGGAGCCGGTCGGAGCGGGTGATGCGGGCGGTGCTCGGCATGGGCAAGTTCGATCTCGCCGCGCTCGAGGCGGCCGCCGACGGCCCGTGAGCGCGCCGGCCTCCGGATGCCCTGACCAGGGCTTGCTGACCAGGGCTTGCTGACCAGGGCTTGCTGCTGACAAGGGCTTGCTAACGACAAGCATTGTCGATAAGATGCCGGGCGACATGCAGACCGCCGACGAGCTCACCCCGATCTTCCGGGCCCAGGGGCTCCGGGTCACGCCGCAGCGCCAGGCGATCTTTCGCCTCCTGTACGGCAACGACCGGCACCCGACGGTGGACGCCTTGTACGACGCGGCCCGCGACGAGATGCCGACGATCTCGCTCAAGACCGTGTACCAGACCGTGCACGACCTCGAGGCGCTGGGTCAGGTGAGCCTCCTGGACCTCGGGACCGGCAGCGTGCGCGTCGACCCCAACGTCGATGCGGATCACCATCACCTGGTCTGTTCGTCGTGCGGGCTGGTGCGCGACGTCCCGGTCACCGACGTCCCGGTGCTGCCCGCACGGTACCGCCGGGACTTCACGACCGACGCGGTCGAGGTGATCTTCCGCGGGGTGTGCGGCCAGTGCGCCTCGCTCCCATCCAACCCGTAACCCGTCCAACCACGAAGGAGCACCATGGCCGAGCTGAACGGCAGCATGACCCAGGACAACCTCAAGACGGCGTTCGCAGGCGAGAGCCAGGCGAACCGCCGGTACCTCTACTTCGCGCAGAAGGCCGACATCGAGGGCTACCCGGATGTGGCCGCGCTGTTCCGCTCGGTCGCCGAGGGTGAGACCGGGCACGCGTTCGGTCATTTCGACTTCCTCGCCGAGGTCGGGGACCCGGTGACGGGCGTGCCCGTCGGCCCGACGACCGACAACCTCAAGTCGGCGATCGAGGGCGAGACCTACGAGTACACCGAGATGTACCCCGGGTTCGCCAAGACCGCGCGGGACGAGGGCTTCGAGGAGATCGCCGAGTGGCTCGAGACGCTGGCTCGGGCCGAGAAGAGCCACGCCGGCCGCTTCACGCAGGGGCTCGAGAAGGTCAGCTGACCCTCGACCCGATACGACGATTCGGACGCGGCCCCGGGTACCTGCCCGGGGCCGCGACCGTGCCCGGACCGGGAGCGAAGGCAGGAAGGACGGCATGCGGAAGCTGACGAACGCCGACATCAAGGATCTGCGGGAGTACGAGCGCGAGCGCGACGCGTTCGTCGCCGAGATCATCTCGCTCAAGAAGAAGCGCCGGATCGCGCTCGGTGACCTCATGACGATCGTGTTCGAGAACGCGACGACGATGCGGTTCCAGATCCAGGAGATGGCCAGGGCCGAGCGGATGCTGCGCGACGAGCAGATCGCCCACGAGATCGAGACCTACAACGAGCTGGTCCCCGACGACGGCGAGCTCTCGGCGACGCTGTTCATCGAGGTCACCGACGCGGACGCGCTCCGGGAGTGGCTCCCCAAGCTCACGCGGATCCAGAACCACATCGCGATCGAGGTGGCCGGCGACGTGGTTCCGGCGGTGGAGGTGGACGTCGAGCGCCTCACCCGCGAGGAGGAGATCACCTCCACGGTCCACTACCTGCGGTTCGCGTTCACCGACGCGCAACGGGAGGCGTTCGCGGCCGGCCCCGTGGCGATCGCGGTGGAGCACTCCGCGTACTCGGCCCGGGTCGAGCTCACCGACGCGCAACGGACCGAGCTGCTCGGCGACTTCGCCGTCTGACCCCGCCCCCCACGTCGCTTTGGCGTCACGTACCCGCCTCGGTGGGGGGTAAATGACGCCGAAATCGTCGGTCGGCCTAGTGTCGCCGCCGTGCACGTCCCGATCACCCGGCTCGACGCCGACGCACCGCTCCCCGCGCAGGCCCACGACGACGACGCGGGCTACGACCTCTGCGCCAACGCGGACGCCCACCTCCCGGCCCGCGGCGGTCGGGCGCTGGTGCCGACCGGCCTCGCGGTCGCGATCCCGTCGGGCTACGGGGGCTTCGTGCTCCCGCGCTCCGGCCTGGCGATGAAGCACGGGGTGACGCTGTCGAACTCGCCCGGGCTCATCGACCCGCAGTACCGCGGCGAGCTCAAGGTGGCGCTCGTGAACACCGACCCCTCGGAGGACTACGACGTGCACCGCGGCGACCGGATCGCGCAGCTGGTGATCCAGAAGGTGGAGTACGTCGAGTGGTCGCTGGTCGACGAGCTCGACGAGACCCGCCGGGACACCTTCGGCTTCGGGAGCACCGGTCGATGACCCGGAGCCTCGACCGGAAGTTCCGCTTCGGCGTCATCGCCAAGCAGGCCCGGGCGGCGGGCGAGTTCCGCAGCTTCGCCCGCAGGGTCGAGGACCTCGGCTTCTCGACCTTCTACATGCCCGACCACTTCGTCGACCACCCGCTCGCGCCGATCCCCGGGATCATGGCCGCGGCCGCCGCCACCACGACGCTGCGGGTCGGGACGCTGGTGCTCGGCAACGACTACAAGCACCCGGTCGTCCTGGCCAACGAGGCGGCGACGATCGACCTGCTGTCCGACGGGCGGCTCGAGCTCGGTGTCGGCGCCGGGTGGATGACCGCGGACTACGAGCAGGGCGGATTTCCCCTCGACGGTGCGGGCGTGCGCATCGCGCGGCTCGACGAGTCGCTGACCGTTCTGAAGGGCCTGATGGCCGACGGGCCGTTCACCTTCCACGGCGAGCACTACACGATCGAGGCGCTCGACGGTGAGCCGCAGCCGGTCCAGCGCCCGCACCCGCCGATCGTCGTCGGTGGCGGCGGACCGAAGGTGCTCGCACTCGCCGCGAAGCACGCGCAGATCGTCGGCATCAACGCCAACCTCCGCGCGGGGCAGGGCGACCACCCCGACTCGGTGCGCTCTCTCACCGCGGCGGCGACGGACGAGAAGCTCGAACGGCTGCGCGCCGCGGCCGGCGACGGCTTCGCGGGCCTCGAGATCCAGACGCTCACCGGGTTCGTGCACGTCACCGACGACCGGGCGTCGATCGCGGCCGGGATCTCGTCGCACTTCGGTGTCGATCCCGACGTTGCGCTCGAGACGCCCGCAGTGCTGGTGGGCACGCTCGCGCAGATCGTCGACGAGCTCGAGGTGCGGCGCGACCGCTGGCAGATGAGCTACGTCGTCGTGCCGGAGGAATTCGTCGACGTGATGGCGCCCGTGGTCGCCCGGCTCGCGGGCACGTAGAACGCTCACGCCGGGCTCACACGCAGGAACGAGGACAAGGGGACCCCATGGTGAAGCCGTTTCGATTCGGAGTGCAGTGCGGCGGTGACCACGACCGCGCGGGATGGCAGCAACTGACCCGGAAGATCGAGGTGCTCGGCTACGAGACGATGTACGTGCCCGACCACTTCATCGACACCCAGATGGCGCCGATCGTGGCGATGGCCGTCGCCGCCGAGGCGACGACGACCCTCCGGGTGGGTGCGCTCGTCTTCGACAACGACTACAAGCACCCCGCGATCCTGGCCAAGGAGATCGCGACGCTCGACCGCCTGTCCGACGGCCGGGTCGAGCTCGGCATCGGCGCGGGCTGGCTGAAGACGGACTACGACGCGCTCGGCCTCCCCTACGACCGGCCCGGTGTCCGGGTCGACCGCCTGGAGGAGGCGCTGGCGGTCATCAAGGGCACGTGGACGGGCGAGCCGTTCAGCTTCGCAGGCACGCACTACACGATCACCGACTACACCGCGTCGCCCACGCCGACCCAGCAGCCGCGCCCGCCGATCCTCGTCGGTGGCGGCGGGCCCCGGGTGCTGCGGCTCGCGGGGAGGGAAGCCGACATCGTGGGCATCAACCCGAACCTCCGGGCCGGCGCGCTCAGCGGGGAGCAGGCCGCGGACTCGGTCGCGGAGATGATCGACGAGAAGGTCGGGTGGATCCGCGAGGGCGCGGGCGCGCGCTTCGACGAGATCGAGCTCCAGATCCGGTACTTCTTCGCCGCCATCACCGACGACCGCCGCGGACTGGCCGAAGCCGTCGCGCCCGGGTTCGGCCTCGAACCGGACGCGGTCCTCGACGCCGGGCTCACCTGTGTCGGCAACGTCGACGAGATCTGCGACCAGCTCGTCGCGCGCCGCGAGCGGTGGGGGGTCAGCTCCGTGGTGTTCGGTGACGACAACTTCGAGGCGTTCGCACCGGTCGTGGAGCGGCTCGCGGGAACCTAGGCTCGGTTCCCAGATGCACGACCCGGGACTGCAGTCGCTCCGACGGGCGGCCCGAGTGGCGATCGTCGTCCCGGTGCTGTTCGCGATCTTCCTGAACGGCTTCGACAACCCGGTTGCCGCGCTCTTCGCCGGGTTCGGCTCGTTCGCGTTCCTCGGGTTCGCCGACTTCGGCGGTCCGCCCCGCGCCCGGGCGCGGGCCTACGGGGTGCTCGTCGTGGTGGGGGCGCTGCTGGTGGTCGTTGGGACCCTGGCGAGCAACGAAGCGGTCGTCGCCGCGCTGGTGGGCGTGCTGGTGGCGGCCGTCGCCCGCTTCGCGGGGTTCTTCGGTGGCTACTTCGGCGCGTCGGTCAGCCCGCTGATCCTCGCCTACGTGCTCGCGGCCACGATCCCCGCGCCGGCGGACGCGATCCCGGACCGCCTGCTGGGTTGGCTGGTCGCCGGCGCGGTCTCGACCGTCGCCGCGCTCGTACTCTGGCCCCGGCGGGAGCGGTTGAGGATCCGGGAAGCCGCGGCGGACGCGGCCGGCGCGGTCTCCGACGCGGTGGTGACGCTCGCGACCGCGGATGGGCCGTCGGCCGATGTCGTCGCTGCGTTGCGACAAGCGGTCGCCAGGCTGGGCGACGCCGCGTCCGTCCCGCGCCGGCCCGCGGGCCCGAGCGCGCACGATGCCGCGCTCGCCTTCCTGGTCGACCAGCTCGAGCGCGCGGCACTGCTGGTGAGCTCGGCCGGTGGGCACGCGCCGACGCCGACGTCGACCGGACTCGCGCACGCCGGGGCCGACGCGTTCCGGGCGATCGAGCGGACACTGCGCGACTCGGCGCGGCCGCCCGACCTCGACCTGCTCGTCACCTCGTGTCTCGACGCGAAGCACGCGGTGATCCAGCATGCGATCGACGAGCTCGGTGGCGGAGGCGAGCCGGGCGCGGTGCTCCAGGAGATCGACGAGTGCTTCGTCGAACGCCTCATCCTCGTGATCGCCGCCGCGGCGCTCGTCAACGCCTCGGTCGTGGTGTCCGGACACGGACCGTCGGACGGCACCGTGTCGATCCCGCTGGAAGCGTCCGTCCCCGGCGACCGGCGCGCGGTGCTGAGCCGTCTCCGCGAGCTGGTGGAGTCCAACGCGGTCTCGGCGTCGGCCTGGGCGCAGGAGAGCCTGCGGGCCGGGGTGGCCGTGGGTGTCGCGATCTTCATCGCCGACGAGCTCCGTCTCGACCACGGCTTCTGGGTCGTGCTCGGCACGGTGTCGGTGCTGCGGTCGAACGCCTTCGAGACCGGCCGCACCGCGCTCATGGCCGCGGCCGGCACCGCGATCGGCTTCGCGATCTCGGCCGTGGTGCTCGGGCTGGTCGGCATCGACCACGACGTGCTGTGGGTCCTCGTCGCGATCGGCTTCTTCCTCTCCGCCTACACGCCGCAGGTGGTGGGCTTCGTCGCGGGCCAGGTGTGGTTCACGATCGCGGTCGTCGCGATGTTCAACCTCATCGAGCCCCAGGGCTGGCAGACCGGGCTGGTCCGGTTCGAGAACATCCTGATCGGCTCGGGGGTCAGTGCGGTGGTCGCGTTGTTCTTCTGGCCCCGGCGGGCGTCGGTCGGTCTGCGGAAGAACCTGGCCGAGCTCTACCGGCGGCTCGGGAGCGCGGTCGCGCGTGGGATCGAGCACCCCGGGGGCGATGAACCGGTCGCCGCCGCGGAACGGCGGGCGCAGGCGTCGTACGTGCAGTACCTCTCGGAGACCGCGCGGACACCGGGTGGGCGGCGCCCGTGGGCGAGCCTGCTCGGGGACGCGGCCCAGGTGCGGTTCGCGGTCGAGACCCTGCGACGCCACCGGGGGGTGACGCGCTTCGACGTCTGCGGGCCCACACGAACCGCGTTCCATCAAGCAGCGGACGAGGTCGCAGCCGTGCTCGACGCGACCGCGACCCGACTGGTCGCCACCGACCACGCCGGCGGCGCGGGGCTCGACGTGGGCTCGGTCGCCGCGCTGACCCGCGCTCCGGTGTGCGCGTGCCTGGGCAGGCACGCGCACGAGGCCGGACCGGACGGACCGTTGGCCGCCGGTCTCGACGCCGCGCTCGTGCGCGACCTCCTGATGGACGTCACCGCGGTCGCGGACCACGCGCTCGCGGCCGCACCGACGGCCCGCGACAGCTGATCGGTCAGGCCGCCGGCGCGTCGAGGTGCTCGGGGATCCAGGTCATGAGCCGCTCGCGCAGCTCGGCGTGCGCCTCGGTGAGGAGGTGGCCCGCGCCGGGGAGGATGACGAGCTCGCCGTGGCCGACGAGCGAGCGTACGACCGCGCTCGTGTCGGGCGGGAGGATCTCGTCGTGGTCGCCGTGCAGGAGCAGCAGCGGCGTGTCGCCCAGGGCGGCGCCGTCCTCGCACCCGGCGGACTGGGTGGAGAGCGTGACCACCCCGGCGCAGTGCGCGCCGAGCACGATTCCGAGCTGCAGCGCGACCGCGCCACCGAACGAGTGCCCGACGGTGACGAACCGCTGCCCGCCGGTGCGCGTCGCCAGGTCGGCGGCCGCGGCCATGTCCAGCACGCAGCGCCCGAGGTCGTTGGGCTTGCGGTAGCCGACGCGGATGGTGCCGATCCCACGGGCCGCGAGCTGTTGCCCGAGGTCGAAGTACAGGCCGCCGGCCGGTCCGAGCAGACCGCCCATCCCGCCGCCGCCCATCACGACGACGCGCTCGGCCTGCGGGTCGCCGTGCCAGAGCAGCGTGAGCAGACCCCGCATCGTGTAGATCTCGAGGTGGTGCAGGTCCGGACCGACCTCGACGTCCTCGGTCGCGAGCGCCTCGAGCAGCTCGAGCGGCGAGCGCGCCGGGTCGGTCACAGCAGCGAGCGGAGGAGCTCCCGGGTCCGGCGGCGCTCGTCCCCGCCGGCGCCGAACTCGACCGCGGCGAAGTCGGTGACGCCGGCGTCGGCGAGTCGGGCGATCCCCGCGGCGACCTCCTGCTCGGTGCCGACGATCGCGACGTCCGCGGGACCGGCCGCACCCTCGCGATCGAGCATCGCGTGGTAGGACGGCAGCACGCCGTAGACCTGGAACACCTGCGCGGCGCGCTCGCGGGTCGCGGTGACGTCGTCGGTGACGCACACCGGCATCCCCGCGCCGACACGTGGCGCCGGGCGACCCGCCGCGCTCGCGGCCTTCGTGACCGTCGGGACGGTGAGCGAAGTCAGCGTGTCGGGACCGGTCATCCAGGTCATCGTGCCGTCGGTGAGGGTTCCCGCGAGCTCCAGCATCTTCGGTCCGAGTGCCGCGACGAGGACCGGGCACGGGCTCGCGCCCGGCACGGTGATGGTCGCGTTCGCGCTCAGGGTCTCGCCGGTGAACGAGACCGAACCGGTCTCGAGCAGCGGCATGAGGATCGAGAGGTACTCGCGCATGTGCCGGACCGGCTTGGCGAACGAGAGGCCGTACATGCTCTCGATCACGACCTGGTGGGAGAGCCCGATGCCGAGCACGAGGCGCCCGCCGGCCGCCGCGTTCACCGTCAGCGCCTGCTGGGCCAGCATCATCGGGTGTCGCGGGTAGGTCGGGACGACCCCGGTGCCGACCTCGATGCCGGGCACTTCGCGGCCGACCACCGCGAGCACGCTCAGCGCGTCGAAGCCGAAGATCTGCGACACCCAGTAGCCGCTGAACCCCTGTTCGGCCGCTTCCCGGGCCTGCTCGACCGCCGCGTCGATGCTCGGGGGCTCGCCGCCGAAGATTCCTATGCGCATGAGGGGCAGGCTAATCTCGTCGTTCACACGCGGACGTGGCTCAGTTGGTAGAGCGCAACCTTGCCAAGGTTGAGGTCGCCGGTTCGAACCCGGTCGTCCGCTCCAGGGCGCTTCGGCTCCGCTCCTTTCGGTGCAGGTTGCATCCCTCCCAGAGGGGGACGCGGCGCACCGAAACGGGGAGGGGCGGCGCGAGGCTCAGCGGCGGGTGAGGTCGTCGTCGGTGAGGTGGGTCGGGCCGGTCAGGATGTTCAGCGACAGCTCGAGCATGAACGGGCGCAGGTCGCCGACGCCCGAGTGCCACCGGTGCGGCGAGTCGTCGACCAGCCGGCGGGCGCGGCGCTCGGTCATCCACTGGAGCGTCCGGATCACGACGACGTTGCGCGCGACGGCGACGAGCGGCGACAGGTCGGGGAACGTGCGGGAGACCGCGGTGCGCCATGCCTGGGCCAGCGGATGCTCGCCGGCGAGGAAGCGCTCGACCCGGTCGGGGTCCATGTCGTCCCACTCGGCCCAGACCCGGATCAGGTGGCAGCCCCGCTCGCTGCTCAACAGATCCATGACGAAGTCGACGCCGATGGCGGCCCAGGCGTCCGGCGTGAGCGGCTCGGCCTGCGAGGCGCGCGCCACGTGGCGCTGGAGGAGCGCGGACTGGGTTCCGTTCACCTCGCGGACCAGGTCCTCGACCAGGTCCGCCTTCGACCCGAAGTAGTACGTGATCGCCGAGGGGTTCCGGAGCCCCGCGGCCTTGATGATCTCCCGGGTGGACGTGTCGCTCACCCCCTGCCGTCCGAACAGGACGAGCGCCGCCTCGCGGAGGCGCGAGCGAGTGTCGGGTTCGTCCCCATTCGAAGGCGACATCAGGAAGGAGAGTGTACGGGTCGGACCTGCCACCCTCTGGGCGGCCGGGCCGGCGGAGCCGCCTTTGTTAGCGTGCGCGACATGGGTACGACGGTCGAGTTCCCGAGCAACGGCGGCACCGCCCGGGGCTATCTGGCGACGCCGGGGCAGACCCCTGCACCAGGCATCGTCGTGGTCCAGGAGTGGTGGGGGCTCGTGCCCCAGATCGAGCGGACGTGCGACCGCCTCGCCGCCGAGGGGTTCGTGGCCCTGGCCCCGGACCTGTTCCACGGCGAGATCGCGGAGCACACGGAGATGGACCGCGCCGCCGAGCTGATGAACGGCCTGCCCCCGGATCGTGCCGCGCGCGACATGGGCGCCGCGGTCGACGCCCTGCTCGCGAACCCCGACGTCGAGGGGGACGCGGTCGGCGTGGTCGGCTTCTGCATGGGCGGGATGCTCGCCCTGGTGCTCGCCGCGCAGCAGGGTGATCGGATCGGCGCCGCAGTGTCGTTCTACGGCGCGCCGCTGGGAGACGGTGCTCCCGACTGGTCGGGGCTCACCGCGCCGGTGCTCGGCCACTTCGCCGAGCACGACGACTTCTTCCCCGCCGAGGCGACGATGGCGCTCGGTGAGCAGCTGGCCGAGCTGGGCAAGGACGTGACCTTCGTGCTCTACCCCGGTCAGGGGCACGCGTTCGGCAACGAGGAGAACCCGATCGGCACCCACGACGTGGACGCGACGGCGCAGGCGTGGGCTCGCACGTTCGACTTCCTGCACGCCCGGCTCGGCTGACCCGCCGAGCAGTCGGTCAGACGCGCAGCAGCGGGCCGGGCGTCGGGCTCGGCGCGCTGAGCGCGGGGACCCGGGCGAGCAGCTCGGCGCGCAGGGTCGCCGCCACCTGCTCGTCGACCAGGCCGACCTCGTAGAGCCGCGCGAGCTTCCAGAGCGCGTCGACGACGAACACCTCGATGGGCAGCTCGCTCGTCGCCAGGTCGACCACCAGCGGCTGAGGGGCCGGCGCGGCGGGCGATGTCGCGACCGGGGCTGCCGTCGGGACGGGCGGGAAGTTCGCCGGGGGCGCCGGGGGCGCGTCGGGCTCCGGATCGGGAGCCGCAGTGGCGCGCTCGACCGCGATCGGCGCCGGCGGGTGCTCGCGGCGCTGGAGCCCCTGCAGGACACGCGAGAGGCGGGCGTGGAGCTCGGGCGGGCCGAGTCCGTCCACCTCGAAGATCGCGTCACCGGTCGTGGTCTGGACCGTGAGGTAGGCGACCTGGGTGATCCAGGTCTGCGCGCCGAGGTCGAGGAGGCGCTGGAGGCTCAGACGCTCGGAGATGTCCGCCGGGCCTTCGATCGCCACCCCGTGGACGCTCTCCCACGACACCGAGAACAGCTCGCGGAACGCACGCAGATGGATGCCGCGCTGGTCGAGCAGGAGCCCGGCGTTGCGGACCGGACCGGCGTGGTCGCGGTGGCCGCCGAGATACTGCACGCCGCCGAGCCAGACGCTCAGCGGGTTCGGCTCGGTGAGCCAACGGGGGCGGGCCCGCCGGGCCGCGAGCTCGTCGCTGCGGTGATCGTGTCCACACCGGGGGCACCCGCGGACGCCCGCGGCGACCACCGACGCCTTCCGGCAGGCCGCGCACCGCATGACCTGCCAGTCCGCGCCGCAGCGCTCGCAGCGATACCCCGGCGCGCGCCCGGACGCGCGCTGGTGCGCGCCGCACGCGTCGCAGGTCACGTCCACGACGTCGTCCCGGGGCCTGGCGGGGCTGACCCACGCGCCGTCGGCGGCGTCGGTCCGGTCCGGGCCGGCGGCCCCCTCGAGCTCGGGGGCGGGGAGGGTCATGTTCGTGCTCCTGCTCGGCGGCGGCGGGCCATCAACATGCCCGCGACGAGCAGGCCGGAGCCTGCCGCCAGCTCGGCGCCGATCGGCGAGCCGGTGAAGGGGAGCGTGGAGGTGACGACGGCGGGCCGGGCCGGACCGGTGTGCGCGAGTGGGCTCGCCGGCGCGGGGCTCGACGTCGTTGCCGCCACCACCTGGACGGGCGGCCCGGAGCTCGGGTGGTCGGGAGGCGGTCCGTTGTCGTCCGGAGGCGGAGGGGGTGTGTGCGACGCGCAGGCCAGGGAGTCGCCGATGGCCTGGCACACCGTGGCGGCGAAGTGGTTGCCGACCGCGGTGGCGTCGCCGGTCTGGATCGTCGAGGAGGCGACCGCGGTCCCGGGTCCGGCGACGATCGTCCCGTCGGAGCCCGAGGTCTCCGCCGTCGCGGAGTTGTGACCCGAGTCGCCCATCGCGAGCCCGATGTTCAGCACCGCGGTGACCTGACGGACGACGACCGCGGCGTCGTCGGGGTTGACCGCGGTCCCCGGCTCGGCGACGCCGAGCAGTGACTCGGTGCCCGAGACGTCGCCGTGCAGCTGGAGGAGGTTCGAGCCGAGCTGGAAGGTGCCGTCGAGGCCCTGCAGCGGGTCGCCGAGGCCGGTGAGGCCGGCGAGGAACGCCTGCAGCGCGCTGCGGGCGGCCGCGAGCGACGACGCGGTCGATGCCGGAGATCGCCCCGCCGGCCCCGTTGCCGCCGCTGTTCGCGACGCCCACGCCGAAGTTCCCGACCCATGCGTCCTGGATCGCCTGTGCGGTGTCGTGGCCGGTGACCGAGCCGCTGACCGACTGCTGGATTCCCGTGGCGGTGTCGTTGCCGATCGCATGCGCGCCGCCGGTGCCGATGGTCACGAGGCTGCCGCCGGACCCGCCCGATGCCCCGACTGTCCCCGACGCGGGCGCCGACCCGGGATCGAGGAGCATCAGCAGGAGCTGCTGGGCCTGGGTGGTCGAGGGGTCCGGCAGCGCACCGGTGAGCGCGCCTCCGCCCGCTGCGTTCAGTCCGCTGTTCGCCAGCGCGAGCCCGAAGTTCACGATGATGGCTCGCTGGACGACCAGCAGGCTGCCGTCGCCGGACGCGCTCACGGTCACGACCTGGAACACGGCACTCGTCGACCGGTTGCCGAGCGCCGACGCACCGCCCGTCCCGATCGACGACGACCCGCCCATCGTCACGAACGTGACGCTGCTCGGGCTCCCACTGTTGTTGCCCGTGACGGCGGCGAGGGCGAAGTTCAACCCCGAGTTGGAGACGCCGACGCCGAGGTTGAGCACCGCGGCGAGCTGGGAGGCGACGTCGTTGCCGCTCAGCACGATGCTCTGCGTGACCTGCGTGGTCCCGGTGTTGCCGGTGGCGTTCGCCCCGCCGGTGCTGATCTGCGCCGGCGTCGGTCCGGTGCCGGCACCCGCGCTCTCGCTGCCGACGATCATCGCGACGGACGAGGCGGGGCGGGGCGGCGTGGCGCTCTCGGACACGGCGGCGTTGCCGCCGGACCCCGCGAGCCCGATCCCGATGTTCACGATGATCGCGACCTGCACCACGACGACGTGACCGTTCTCGGTCACGGTGGCATCGACCTGCTGGGTGATGCCGCTGTGGTCGATCGAGCCGCGCCCGCTGGCGTTGCCGCTGTCGATCCCGGAGATGGTCCCGCCGGGCACCGCGGCGGAGACGCCGCCGCCCGTCCCCGAGGTCGTCGCCGTCGCGGTGTTGCCGCCGGTGTTCGCGACCGAGGTGCCGCCGGTGGTGACGGCGGCGGACTGGTCGGTCTGGGTGCCCGTGCCGTCGACCTGGGTGTGGGCCGGCAGTGGCGCGCTCTCGGAGCCCGGGAGCGGGGGGAGCGACGGGCTGATCGACGTGGCCGGCGTATCGACATCGCCGGTGGGCAGCGCCGGCGGTGGCGCGACGACCGGCGCGGCTGTCGGCGCGGGAGGTGAGGTCGGCGCCGGCGCGGCGGTCGCGGGAGGCGTCGGCGTGCCCGCGTCCGTCGGCGGGGTTCCGCTCCCCGTTCCCGGGTCGGGCGCGGGGACGGCCTGCGCGGATCCGTCGTCCGCGTGCGCGACGTGTTGACTGAACACGAGCGCAACGAAGGTCGCGCCCACGAAGGTCACAGCCCGCACCGCGTTGCGCGCCGAAGCCGTCACGTCACCCACCCCTTGAACCGGTGTTCGAGTCGGCGGAGGGGAGGGATGCCGGAGCACCCCTCCCCGTCGCCGTGGATCAGTCTCCGGTCAGTGACTGGTGACGGTGTTGCCGTTGGCGGTGTTCGTCGTCGACGCGCTGCCACTGTTCGTCTGCGAGACGGACGTGGTGCTCGAGTTCGACGCCGTGGCGTTGCCCGTCGTCACGCTCGCGCTTGCCGTGCCCGTGTTGGACTCGTGCGACGTGTTCGAGGCGTTGCCGCCGGTGTTCCCCGCGGTGTTGTGGTCGTTCGCCCAGTCGATGTTGCCGCCCGAGACGTTCGACGAGCCGCTCTGGCTGCCGGCGTTGACGCCGACCACCGCGGCCACGGCCGAGTTGTGGCCCGTGTTCGCCGCCGCACCCTGGAAGGTGTCGACCTCGGACTGCTGACCCACGAAGAGCGCGGCGTCGCCGCCGTTGTGGATCGAGGCCGAACCGTCCTCCGCGGTCACGGTGTTGTCGTTGGCCGTGTTGTCGGCGCTCGAACCGCCACTGTTGCCCTGGCTCACCGTGTTGTGCACCGAGTTCGGCGCGCTCGCGTTCCCGGTGTGCACGGTGCCGCTGGCGGTGCCGGTGTTGGTCTTGGTGGCGTCGTTCGTGCAGTCACCACCGGTGTTGCCGGTCGAGTTGTCGTGGTCGACCTTGCTGATGTTGCCGTCGGTGACGTCGGTGTCGCAGTACTGGTGGCCCAGGTTCACGTTGCCGACGATGCCGACCGCGTCGTTCCCGCCGGTGTTGGCGTATGCGAGCTGGGTCGTGAACACGCCCTGCAGCTGCTCGACGTCGGTCTCGGCGCTGCCGCCGTTGCCGAGCGTGGCCGAGCCTCCGTGGGGGTGCGGGTCCCAGTTCCCGCCCGTGGCGAAGGCCGCGGTCCCTCCCATCACCGTGAGTGCACTCACTCCGGCACACGTCACGGCCATCTTGCGATGCCGCGCGCGCGCCTTGTGCTTGATCCGCCCAGGTCGCATCTCTCTAACCTCCAGAAGTCCTGCCCGACTGTGAAGCAGCTGTTCGCAGCTACTACCGGAGCACGCACCGGCGGAGTGACTCAAACACAGTTGGTGGTGTCGCGCAATGAGGAAGTTGTTGCCGTGACGCGGAATCTTCAACTCACGCGTCTCCGGGCGCGCGCAGCGCGCGACACGCGCGACGCGCGGTCATCGACGGGGCAACGCGTTCGCGCGAGTCGCGCTCGACCTGCGCGTCACCGGCGACCGCGCCCGGCTCCCGACGATTCTGCGCGAAGCGTTTGGAAAGGCGCGTTCGCGACCGGAGGTCACGCGTCGTAGAAGAACGGGTCGTGCAGTCCCAGGAGCGCGCGGGAGCGATCGTCGGTGGCGCGGGCGATGGCGTCGTCGGAGAGCTGGTTGGCGCAGTCGGTCGTGCGGAGGCGCTGCGCGATGTCGCGCCGCCCGTAGTGGATCTGGAGGAAGAAGCGCCCCCGTGCCCCATCGCCGGCGGGGAGACCCCGGTGCCACGCGTCGGACGTGAAGAGCGCGACGTCGCCGGCGCGTGCGGTGATGTGCACCGGGGGCCGGCCGTCGTAGGTGAGGTCGGCGTCGTACATCCGCGCGAACGGGGCCAGGCGGCCCGATCGGTGGCTCCCGGGGACGATCGCGGTCGGCCCGTCGGCCTCGGAGCAGTCCTGGAGGAGCAGGTGGGCCGCCACCGCGAACACGGGGTAGGGGATCCGGTCGTCCCATGGGACGCCCTCGGGCCGCGGCACGTGCGGCCCGGCGTCGCAGTGCCACGGGCCGCCCTCGAAGCCGGGCGGGTTCTTCCACGCGGTGTTGGCGATCACATGGCAGTCCTCGCCGAGCAGCGGCTCGATCGCCTCCAGGATCCGGGGATGGCCGGCCACGGCCTGGCAGGCGGCACTGCGGTTGAGCATCTCGTAGCGGAACTCCTCGCGGTCCTCCCGGGTTCGCTCCGGGCCGTAGCGCAGGAAGACCCCGTCGATCTCGGCGGCCAGGGCCGCAGTCGCCTCCGCGTCGAGCACCGAGGGGAGGACGGCCCACCCGTCCTGCTCGAGCTGGATGCTCGTCGCGGGGGCGCCGTCGCCGTTCCGGACGGTCAGGTTCTTGAGGACCCGGCGGATCATGGTGTCTCCCCTCGGTCAGCGTCCGGTGGCATCGGCGAAGAAGCGATCGATCCAACCCGCCACGGTCGCGCGGTCGAGCGGTCGGTCGAGCGACGCCCGGGCAGCCGCGACCCGAGTCGCGCCGATCAGGTCGACCCGGCCCGCGAGCAGGTGGTCGGCGAGCGGCGCCACGAACTCGGGATGCGGCTGGAGCGTCCACGCGCGGGCTCCGACCCGGAACCCCGCGATCGGGCACCCGCCCGCGGCCTCGTGCGAGAGCAGGGTCGCGCCGCCCGGGAGGTCGACCACCTGGTCCTGGTGGCTCGCGATCAGGGTCACACGCGGCGGGGCGGGCGCCATCCAGTCCGGTGGGTCGACGAGCTCGTAGTCGTGCGCGCCGACCTGCCAGCCGTCGGCCGCGCGCGCGACCGTGGCGCCGAGCGCCTGGGCGAGCAGCTGGTGGCCGAAGCAGATCCCCACGTACGGCATCTCGGCCGCGAGGATGTCCCGCAGCAGCGTCTCGGCGTCCGCCCGCCAGGCCAGATCGTCGTAGGCCGACGACCGGCTCGGTCCGCAGATCCACCCGTCGCATTCGCGCACCGACCCGGGGAACCGTCCCCGGTCGACGTCGTAGCGGACCAGCTCGATGTCGTGGCCGGCGAGGAGGTCGGCGAACAGCTCGGGGTAGTCGCCCGCGAGGTGGACGCTCTTCGGGTCGACGTGGCCGACCATGAGGAGCCCGACTCGGGTTCCCACCTGGCCTACCGGAACGAGAACACGGGCGCCGGCCCGCGCTCGACCTCGGCGAGCAGTCCCCGCTCGCGCAGCACCGGCATCACGCCCTCGCCGAACCAGTAGGCCTCCTCGAGGTGGGGGTAGCCGGAGAGGATGAACTCGTCGAAGCCGAGACCCTGGTATTCGACGATGCGGTCCGCGACCTCGTCGTAGGAGCCGACGAGCGCGGTGCCGACCCCGCCGCGCACCAGTCCGATGCCGGCCCAGACGTTCGGGTGCACGGTGAGGCGCTCCGGGTCACCGCCGTGGAGCTCGGCCATCCGTCGTTGACCGACGGACTGCGTCGCGGTGAAGTCGCGCTGCGCGGCCTCGATCGAGGCGGGGTCCATGCCCGCGAGGAGCTGATCGGCCACCGCCCACGCCTCGGCCGCGGTGGGGCGGGCGATCACGTGGAAGCGGATCCCGAAGCGCAGGCTCCGGCCGGCGTCGCTCGCGAGCTCCCGCATCCGCGCCACGCGCTCGGCGACCATCGCCGGTGGCTCGCCCCAGGCGAGGTACACGTCCACCTGGCTCGCCGCGACCTGCTCCGCGGCGGGCGACGCCCCGCCGAAGTAGATCTCGGGGACCGGGTCGGGGCGGTCCCGGGTGGTCGCGTCGGTGACCTCGTAGTGGCGGCCGCGGAAGGTGAACGGCGTCCCGCTCCACGCGCCGCGGACGATCTCGAGGAACTCCTCGGTCTGCGCGTACCGGGTGTCCTTGTCGTCGTGGATGCCGAAGCGGGCGAGCTCCGCGGGTTCGGCGCCGGTGACGATGTTCACGAGCAGGCGACCACCGGAGAGGCGCTGGTACGTCGACGCCATCTGGGCCGCCAGGGTCGGGGTCAGCAGCGCGGGCCGGAACGCGACGAGGAACCGGATCCGCCTGGTCAGGGCCAGCAGCGACGCGGTGGCGAGCCACGCGTCCTCGCAGCCGGTGCCGCAGGGCGTGAGCATCGCGTCGTAGCCGAGGTGGTCGCAGGCCTGGGCCACCTGGGCCAGGTAGGCGAGGTCCGGCGCCCGCGGGTTCGCGTTGGGCGCGGTCGGCAGCACGTCGCGCGCGTCGCCTCCCGTCGGCAGGAACCAGTGGATCTTCAGCACGTCGCCATCCTTGCCCAGATCGCTCGTTTCGGGGCGCGTCGCGCTCACCACCTGAGCCCGCCGTCGCTCGGGCGACGGCCGGACGCCCCAAACGGGCGTGGGGCGCGCGGCGGGTCAGAAGCCGGACGGCAGGACGGCCTCGATGAGGTGGGGACCGGGCTCGGCGATCGCCCGTTCGAGGTCGCGGGTCATGGCCTCGCTGTCCTCCGGCCGGGTCGCGGGGACGCCCATGCCCTGGGCCAGCACGACGAAGTCGAGGTCGGGGCGGGTGAGGTCGAGCATGCTGAGCGCGGTTGGGCCGGGCGTCTCCACCCCGACCCGACTGAGCTCCAGGTTGAGGATCGCGTAGGAGCGGTTCGCGAAGACGATCGTCGTCACGTCGAGACCTTCGCGGGCCTGGGTCCAGAGGGCCTGCAAGGTGTACATCGCACTGCCGTCGGCCTCGAGGTTCACCACCGGACGGTCGGGGCACGCGATGGCGGCGCCGGTCGCGAGCGGCATGCCCATCCCGATCGCACCGCCGGTGAGCGTGAGCCAGTCGTGCCGGGGCGAGCCCGCGGTCGCGCCCGCCGCCCACAGCCCGCCGGTCTGGGCCTCGTCGGCGACGATCGCGCCCTCCGGCAGCAGCGCGCCGAGTGCGTCGGCGATGGTGGCGCCGCTGATCGGGCCGGTCGGCCGGTCGGGCCGGCGTGCGGCCTCGAGTGCCGGGTCCGCCGCCGCTGCGCCCACCGCGTCCGCGACCTGCTCGAGCGCGGCCTCCGCGTCGTCCGGTCCGTTCGCCAGGACGTGGACCTCGCAGTCCTCCGGGACGAGCGAGCTCGGCTTCTCGGGGTACGCGAAGAAGGAGGCCGGCGCCTTGGCGTCGACGAGCACGAGGTGACGCGCCCCGCCGAGCTGCGCGGTCGCAAACTCGGCGAGGTAGCCGAGCCGGTCGAGCGGGGGGAGTCCCGCGCCGCGTTCGAGCCGGGTCGGGAACGTCTCGCCGATGACCTTCGCGCCCGTCGCGGCCGCGATTCGGGCGGCCGCGACGAGCCCGCGCTCGCGCAGCGCCGAGCCCCCGACGAGGAAGATCACCGGCTCGCCCGACTGGAGGGCCTTGGCGACGACCGCGACGGCCTCGTCGGGCACCGGGGTCCGTTCCGGGAGCGGGCGGGCGGCGACCGGGGTCGCGCCCTCGAGCCATGAGACGTCGGCGGGGAGGACGAGGGTGGCGACATGGCCGGGGGGACGGCGCGCCGCGACGACCGCGTCGGCTGCGTCACCGGCGACGTCCTCGGGCCGTCGGGACGTGCGCAACCAGCCCGACACGTTGCTCGCGAGCGCGTCGATGTCCGAGTCGAGCGGAGCGTCGTACTGGTGGTGGTAGGTCGCGTGGTCCCCGACGATGTTGACGATCGGCGTCGCGCGCGGCGTGCGTTGTGGAGGTTGGCGATGCCGTTGCCGAGACCCGGGCCGAGGTGGAGCAGCGTCGCGGCCGGGCGTTCGGCCATCCGCCCGTAGCCGTCGGCCGCGCCGGTGACGACACCTTCGAACAGTGCGAGCACCGCCCGCATGCGCGGCTCGTCGTCGAGCGCGGCGACGAAGTGCATCTCGGACGTGCCGGGGTTCGCGAAGCAGACGTCGACCTCGGCGTCGACCAGGGTGCGGATCAGGGCGTGCGCGCCGTTCATGGTTCGTCTCCCGCGTCGAAGATCGTGCCGGGATTCAGGATCCCGGCCGGGTCGAACGCCGTCTTGATCCGGCGCATCAGGTCGATCTTGACCGGATCCTCGAGCTCGAGGAAGTAGCGCCGCTTCGCCTCGCCGATGCCGTGCTCGCCCGAGATCGCACCGCCGAGCGCCATGCCGATCCGGAACAGCTCGCGCGTGACGCGGTAGCGGATCTCGGGATCGGCCTGGAAGATCGACAGATGGACGTTGCCGTCGCCCGCGTGCCCGCAGCCCGCGATCCACGAGCCGTTCGCCGCGGCCAGCTCGGTCACCTTGGTCATGAACTCCGCGATCGACGCGCGCGGCACCACGACGTCGACGATCTCGTCCGAGTGGTTGGCCTTGGCGACCCAGAAGGACTTCTCGCGCGCGTCGATGAGCTGGGCGGCCGCGTGCGCCGGCAGGACGTAGATGTCGATCGCGCCGAGCTCCGCGAGCTGCTCGGCCAGCGACGCGACGTCCTCGTCGAGCCGATCCGGGTGCCGGTGCTCCATCATCACCACCAGGTACGCGAGCGCCTGCTCCTGCACGTCCTGTGGGATGCCGAGGTCGAGGCCGACGAAGGCGGTCGTCGCCGCGAGCGTCATCATGTCGATGTACTCGAGGATCAGCGGACCGATCCCGCTCGCGACGATCTTCGGGATCGCGTGCGTGATCTGCTCGAGCGCGGCGAACGGCGCCAGGACCGTCGCCTGGTGCTGCAGCCTCGGATACAGCTTCAGCGTCGCCTCGGTCACGAGCGCGAGGGTGCCCTCCGAGCCGATGATCAGCTGCGTGAGGTCGTAGCCCGTCGTCGCCTTGACGAACTTGCCCCCGGTGCGCACCACGTCGCCCGACGCGAGGACAGCCTCCAGGCCGAGCACCTGGTGACGGGTCACGCCGTACTTCACCGCGCGCATCCCGCCGGCGTTCGTCGCGACGTTCCCACCGAGGCTGGCGCTGTACTCACCCGGGAAGACCGGGTAGATGAGGTCGTGGGCCGCGGTGACCTCGTCGAGCTGGTCGAGCGTCACCCCGGGCTCGACGACCGCGACATGGTTCTCGGTGTCGATCTCGAGCACCCGGTTCATCCGTTCGAACGACACGACGACCGCGTCCTCGTTCGGGACGCACGCGCCCGAGAGCCCGGTGCCGGTGCCGCGGGCCGTGACCGGCACCCGGTGCTCGCTCGCGATGCGCAGGACCGCGGCGACCTCGGCGGTGTCGGCGGGCCGCACGACCACCGCGGGGCGGCGACCCGCGACGGTGAGCGCCTCGTCGTGCCAGTAGTCCTCGGGGATCGCCGCTCCGGCGAGGACGTGCGTCGGGTCCACGACCGCCGCCAGCAGGTCCGCGATGTCCGTCGTCGTGCGCGCCATTGCACCCCCCGGGGTCCGAACCGAGCCTACGACGGCCCCACCAACCTCCGTCTGTTCCGAATCGGTCGTGGAGCGACGGATTCGGAACAAACAGGGGGGTGGAGGCGGCCTTCGGGACCCGTGGGCGGCGTGCGAGCATGGCGGTGTGGACGTGACGACCGCTCGGGACGTGTTGGGCGTCGAGCCGGATGCGCCCTGGCCGGAGGTCCGCGCCGCGTACCTGCGCATGGTGCGCGAGCACCATCCCGACACCGCCGAGGACGCGGCCGACGCCGGGGTCCGCACGATCCGCACCGCGCAGATCACGAGCGCGTACTCGACCCTCGTGGCCAACCGCCCGGAGCCGGCGCCGCCCGGACCACCGTCTTTCGCTCCCAAGGTCACCGACGAGACGCTCGCCGACGCGCTCGACGGGACCCGTCGGGTCCTGCTCGCAGCTGAGCTCGACGACGCCTTCGTGGCCCTGCTCGAAGTCGCGCACGTCGTGGGGGTCGTGTCCTACGTGGACCGACAGAGTGGCGTGCTCGAGGCGATCGTGACCGCCGCGCCGGGCGAGGCGACCTCCCTGCTCATCTTTCTGGAACCGGGCGAGGCCGAGGGGGTCACGGAGGCGTTCGTCGGGGTCGAGCCGCTCGGGGGCCACGCGCCCGCGTCGCTCGACGTGCTCGTGGACCGGATCGCGGAGCTCCTGGCGCAGCCCCGTCCGCCGGTCCCGGACGCGGACACCTTCGGCCACGGCTAGTGGGACACCCGTCCTGCCGTAGCCTCCCGGAGCCCGCTCGCACGCTTGGAGGTCCCGTGCCGGTCCCGCTCGACGAGTATCCGATCCATCAGGCGCCGCTGTCGATGCAGTACGTCACCACGAGTGACCGCAACGCGTACGACCGGTGCTACTTCAACGCCCACGACCGCACCGGGGACCTGTTCCTCATCACCGGCTTGGGGATCTACCCGAACCTCGGGGTCATCGACGCCTACGCGACGCTGCGCCGCGGCGACCGGCAGCTCGCGGTCCGCATGTCGGACGCGCTCGACGACGAGCGCCTCCACCAGCGTGTCGGCCCGTACCGGCTCGAGGTCGTCGAACCGCTCGAGAAGGTCCGGCTGGTGTGCGAGGCCGGCGCGCAGGGGCTCGCGTTCGACCTCACCTGGGAGGGGTCGTTCCCCGCGGTCGAGGAGCCCCGCCACGTCTGGCGCCAGAACGGCCGCATCACGCTCGACGCGTGCCGGTTCGCGCAGGTCGGGACGTGGTCGGGCTCGATCGAGGCCGACGGCGAGACGATCGTCGTCGACCCGGCGACCTGGGTCGGCACGCGCGACCGGTCCTGGGGGATCCGTCCGGTCGGGGAGTCGGAGCCACCCGGGCGCGCCGCCGAGGAGCCGATCGACGGATTCTGGTGGACCTACGTCCCGCTGCGCTTCGAGGACTACGCGATCGTGATCATCCTGCAGGAGGAGCCGGACGGGCACCGGATCATGAACGAGGCGGTGCGCGTCTGGCCTGCGTCGGCCGGCCGTTCGCCCGAGCAACTGGGCTGGCCCGAGATCGACATCCACTACCGGTCGGGGTCGCGTCACCCGGTGGGCGCGACGATCCGGCTCATGGAGCGGGGTGGGAAGCCGCTGACGCTCGAGGTCGAGACGCTCGGCTACACCGCGCTGAACTGCGGCGCGGGCTACGGCGGCGATCCGGACTGGAGCCACGGCCAGTGGAAGGGCCGTGGCTTCCTCGAAGGCGCGGTGTACGACATGACCGACCCGGCGGTCCTCGGCCGGGTCCCCTTCGGCGTCGTCGACCACGTCGCCCGGGCCACGCTCGACGGTGACGAGGGCTTCGGCCTGTTCGAGCACGCGACCTTCGGCCGCCACGACCCGTCCGGCTTCACCGGCTGGGAGTCCCAGGCCCCCTGACGACCCACCCGTCCCGCTGCTCGTGCACAACCACGCGCTGAGACGCGCAGATCTGCACAAACGGCGGGGAGGTGGGTGGGTCAGTTCCGGGGGAGCTCGCGGAAGGGGAGCGTCTTGTCGGGGCGGGCCTCGCCCGGAAGGCCGAGGACGCGCTCACCGAGCACGTTGCGTTGGATCTGCTCGGTGCCGCCGCCGATCCGGACCGACCACTGGTTGAGGAACATCTGCTGCCAGAGCCCGGCGGAGGGTGCGTCGGCGTGGTGGAGCATCCCGGCCGGTCCCTCGAGCGCGAGGGTCAGGTCGCCGTCGCGCGCGACCCGCTGGCTGATCGCGAGCTTCATCACCGACGACTCGGCGCCTGCCGGCTTGCCCGCCTTGGCCGCGGCCCGGGCCCGCTGGCCGAGCCACTTCAGGATCTCGAAGCGGGTGTAGCTCCGGGCGAGCTCCTGGCGGATGACGGGATCGTCGGTGCGCCCGCAGTCCCGGGCGAGCCGCCGGACCGCGTCGAACGTCACCCCGGACATCCCACCGCCGATCATCGCCCGCTCGTTCGCCAGGGTCGTCTGGGTGACGCCCCACCCACCGTTCAGGGGACCGAGGACGTTGGCGGCGGGGATCCGCACGTCGGTGAGGAACACCTCGTTGAAGTGCGCGTAGCCGGTGATCTGGCGCAGCGGCCTGATCTCGATGCCGGGTGTGCGCATGTCGACGAGGAAGTAGGTGATGCCGCGGTGCTTGGGCACGTCCCAGTCGGTCCGGGCGAGCAGGATCCCCCAGTCGCTGAAGTGCGCCCCCGAGGTCCACACCTTCTGCCCGTTGACGACCCACTCGTCGCCGTCCTGCTCGGCGCGGGTGGCGAGGCCGGCGAGATCCGAGCCGGCGCCGGGCTCGGAGAACAGCTGGCACCAGATGTCCTCGCCGCGCAGGATGCGCGGGAGGAAGAAGTCCTTCTGCGCGTCGGTGCCGTGGGCGATGATCGTGGGCCCGACCATCCCGATGGCGACGGCGAACGCGCCGGAGCTCACGACGAAGTCGTGCTCCTCCTGGGCGAAGATCCTGGCCTGGCTCGGCGTGCCGCCCCGGCCGCCGTACTCCTCGGGCCACGCGATGCCGGCCCACCCGTGCGCACTGAGGGTCGCCAGCCACTCCCGGCACTCCCGGACGTGCTCGGCCTCGGCCTCGGGGCTGATGTCGGTGCGGCCGAGGGTCGTGGCGAGGTCCGCGGTGGTGTCGCGGGGCTTGGCGTGCGCCTCGAGGAAGGCGCGGGCCTCGGCGCGGAACGCCTGGTCCGCGGGTGACTCGTCGGACGGGGCCTGGGACATGAGCTGGAAAGCTACCGCCCCGGCGGTCGGGCCCGTCCCCGGCGGGCCGATCGGCCGAGCGAGAACCTACGCGGACGTGTCCCGCGGGCGCATCAACGCCTCGACCTTGGCCATCACACCGTCGACGCCGGACCCGTGGAGCGTGAGTCCGCCGTCGACGACGATGTTCTGGCCCGTCACGAAGCGGGCGAGGTCGGAGCAGAGGAACAGCACGACGTCGGCGATGTCCTCGGGGACACCCACGCGGGCGACGGGCGTGTCGCGCACGAACCGCTCCTCGAGCTCGGGGAAGATGCCGAACAGCGGCTCGGTGAGCGAGGTGCGGATCATCCCGGGTGACACCGCGTTGACCCGCACGGTCGGTGCGTACTCGAGTGCGGCGTTGGCGGTGAGCGCGATGACTGCCGCCTTCGCCGCCGAGTAGGGCGCCTCACCCGCGGCCGGCCGGGTCCCGCTGATCGACGCGGTGCTGACGACGCGACCGTCGCCGTTGGCGAGGAGGTGGGGGATCGCGGCCCGCATCCCGTGGAACACGCCGTGGAGGTTGATGGCCACGAAGTGGTTCCACTCCTCGAGCGGCCACTCGTGGATCCTGTGCATCGAGCTGGTGCCCGCGTTGTTGAACAGCACCGAGAGGCCGCCGAGCTCGGCTGCCGCGTCGTCGACGGCGCCCGCGAGCGCGGCGTAGTCGGTGACGTCCGCGGCGTACGCGAGCCCGTCGACCTCGGCCGCGACCGTCGTCGCCCGGTCACCGTCGATGTCGACGACGGCGATCCGCGCGCCTTCCGCCGCCATCCGGTGGCAGGTGGCGCGCCCGATGCCGGAGCCGCCACCGGTCACGAGCGCGCGATGTCCGTCGAGGAGTCCCATGGGCGCAATCTACGGGGTGGCCCCGCCGGCCCGCCCGATGCAACCGCGCAACGGCGCTGAGGCAGGATTGGGTGGATGTGGAGGGCGACGGTCAATGGAGTGCTCGCCCGGAAGGTGCGCCTCGCCCTCACCGCGCTGGCCGTCGTGCTCGGCGTGACGTTCGTGAGCGGGACCTACGTCCTCACCGACACGCTCAAGCACTCGTTCGGCACCCTCTTCTCGCAGTACGCGGCCGGGGTCGACCTCGTCGTGCGCACCCGGGCACCGTTCGGCGGGTCCGACGCGACCCGCCAGCGACTCCCGGAGGGCCTCGTCGACGTCGTGCGCCGGGTCCCCGGCGTCGCCGCGGCCGACGGGTTCCTCCAGGGGTACGCGCAGTTCGTCGGCAAGGACGGGAAGACGACGATCCAGACCGCCGGCGCGCCGACGTTCGGCATCTCCTGGAGTGGCGGGGACCAGGTCGGCCCGGCGCGGATCGCCCGCGGCCGGCGCCCGGAGCGCGACGGGCAGGTGGCGATGGACGTCGGGACGGCCCGGCGCAACGGGTTCCGGGTCGGTGACCGGGTCAAGGTGCTGCTCGAGGGCGAGGCCGAGGAGTTCGAGCTCGTCGGGCTGTTCAAGCTCGGGACCGAGGGCGACTTCGGCGCGGTGAGCTTCGCCGCGTTCGACCCCGAGACCGCGCAGCGCGTGTTCGGGGCGCAGGGCGTGTTCGACGCGGTCAACGTGCGGGTGGCGCCCGGGGAGTCGCCGACGACCGTGAAGGCCAACATCGAGCGCGCCCTGAACCCGGGGGACCTGCCCTTCGGCGGCTACGACGTCACCTCGGCGGCCGTGGTCGCGAACCAGACCCGCAAGCCGGTGGACGAGTTCCTGAACGTCCTGAACGACGCGCTGCTCGGGTTCGCCGGGGTCGGGCTGCTCGTGGGCGGCTTCATCATCTTCAACACCTTCTCGATCCTCGTGTCCCAGCGGACCCGGGAGCTCGGTCTGCTCCGGGCGATGGGGGCGAGCGGTCCGCAGGTCGTCGGTTCGGTGCTCACCGAAGCCGCGGTCATCGGGGTCTTCGCCTCGATCGTCGGCCTCGTCCTCGGGGTCGCACTCGCGCAGGTGTTGCTCTGGGCGCTCCCCGGCTTCGGCTTCCCGGTGCCGAACGCGGACCTCGTCCTGATCGGGCGCACCGTGTTCGCGGCCGCGGCGGTGGGGATCGGGGTGACGATGCTCGCGGCCGTGGTCCCGGCGATCCGCGCCGCGCGGACTTCGCCGATCGCGGCGATCGCCGAGGTCCGCGAGGCCTTCGGGCGGGCGCCCCGGCGGCGACGGGCGTTCACCGGCGTGGTGATCACCGCGATCGGGGTGGCGATCGGCATCTACGGCTTCTCGGCCGACCTGACGGTGAACAACGCGGTCGCCGTCACGTTCCTCGGGGGCTTCGTGATCTTCCTCGGCCTCGTGGCGATCGGCCCGCTGATCGCCCGCCCGATCGCGAGCGTCATCGGACGCCCCCTGCGCCCGCTCTTCGGGGTGACCGGGACGCTGGCACGCGGCAACGCGATGCGGAACCCCCGCCGGACCTCCGCGACCGCGGCCGCGCTGATCGTCGGGCTCGCGCTGGTCGCGCTGGTGGCGATCTTCGCCGACTCGCTCAAGACGTCGGTGCGCAGCGCGCTGAACGACGTCAAGGCGGACTACATCCTCACCGCGCCGCAGTTCGCGGGCTTCTCGCCCGAGGTCGCCACCCGCGCCGCGGGCGTGCCCGGCGTGCGACGTGCCGTCGCGTTCCGCTGGGGGGACGTGCGCATCGACGGCAATGACGAGACCGTCAACGGCGCGAGCCCGGGTCTCGACGACGTGCTGAACCTGAAGTACGTGAGCGGCGACGCCTCCGGCCTCCAACGGGGCGGCATCCTGCTGTCGGACACGGAGGCCGCGAGCTACGACAAGAAGGTCGGCGACCAGCTGACGATCGTGTTCCCGGCGAGCGGCGCCCGCCCGCTCCGGGTGTCCGGCATCTACCGGACCCGAAGGTTCACCGGTGCGTTCCCGATCGACTTCATCGTGGCGCAGCGACTGTTCGACGAGGTCTTCGCCGGCAACCAGCAGGACACGCTCGTGTACGTGAGGGCGAAGCCCGGTCAGGCCGCCGCGGTGGGGCAGCGGCTCCAGCGGACGCTGGCCGAGCCGTTCCCGAACATCGACGTCGAGAACCGCGCCCAGTACCTCGCGACGAGGGAGCAGACCGTCGACCAGTTCCTGAACGTCTTCATCGCGCTGCTGCTCCTGTCCGAGGTCATCGCGGTGCTGGGCATCGTGAACACCTTGATGCTCTCGATCTACGAGCGCACCCGGGAGGTCGGGCTGCTCCGGACCGTCGGCACCAGCCGGCGCCAGATCTGGGCGATGGTCTGCGGCGAGTCGGTGATCATCGCGGTGTTCGGCTGCATCCTCGGCCTGCTCGTGGGGCTGCTCTGGGGTTGGGGGGTCACGAACGCGCTGCGCGGGCAGTTCGTCGACACGTTCAGCATCCCCACCGGGCAGCTCAGCCTGTTCCTCGTCGCGTCGGTGATCGCGGGGCTCATCGCCGCGTTGTTGCCCGCGTGGCGCGCGTCGCGCCTCGACGTGCTCGAGGCGATCGCGGACGAGTGATCAGCAGGCGGTGACCGCGCGGGCGGGGTCGATCAGGCCGAAGCCGTAGGCGTTGTTGCGGGTGGTGGTTCCCCCGAGACGGCGCGCCGTGGATTCCAACCGCTGCTCGACCCGGTCCGGCGAGCACGTCGGGAACCGCGCGAGGAGCAGCGCGACCGCCGCGGCGACGTGCGGGGTCGCCATCGACGTGCCGTTCATGTACCGGTAGGGCACCGTCCGGGCCGACAGTGCGAGCGGGTACGTCGACAGGATCATGACGCCGGGCGCGACCACGTCGACGTAGGAGCCGGTGTTCGAGAAGCAGCCCCGGTTGAAGTTCACGTCGATCGCGCCGACGCCGATGACACCCTTCGACGCGCCCGGGTACGACGTGGCGTTCGTCCCCGAGGTGCCGCACGACGACGCGGGTCCGTGGTTGTTGCCGACGGCCGCGACCACGACGACGCCCTTGCTCCGCGCGTACGTGATCGCGAGATCCTGGGCCGGGTCGTCGGTCGTGCCGCCGAGGCTCAGGTTGATGACCTTCGCGCCGTTGTTCGCCGCCCAGGTGATCCCCCTGGCGACGTCCGAGCTGTAGCCGCTGCAGCCGAGTGCCGAGTTCATGACCTTCACCGGCAGGATCTTCGCCGCCGGCGCGGCGCCGGCGACGCCGATGCTGTTGTTCGTCACCGCGGCGATCGTTCCGGCGACGTGCGTGCCGTGGCCGCACGTGTCCACCTTGGCGTTCAGCGCGGTCGCGTTGGTGACCCCGGCGAGGAAAGCCCTGCCGGCGACGACCTTGCCGAGCAGGTCAGGATGCGTCGCGTCGACGCCGGTGTCGACGACCGCAACCGTGACTCCCTTGCCCGTGGTGAGCTTCCACGCGTTCGCGAAGGTCGTCTTCGTCGTGTCGATGCCCCATTGATCGTTCTGCTTGGTCCAGTAGTCGTTGGTCGGTGCCGCGATCGGGGTCACGAGCGTGTCGGCCTTGACGACGACGAGGTCGTTCCCGCGTGCAGCATCGGACGCGACCGTGCGGGCCTGGGCCTGCGACCGCACCGGGGTGGCCACGATGTTCGGTCCCGTCGGTGTCGTCTCGACGGTGACCAGCGGGACCGCGGCGCCCGGGGTCGGGGCACTCTGCTGGTAGACGGCACCGGCCTTGGAGGCGGCCGTCGCCGGGCTGAGCGGCGGCGGCGCGGTCGAGGTGACGCCGTCGGGGAGCGCCGGGGTCGACTCCGTCGCCGATGCCGCGACCGGCATGACCGCGACCGCGGCGATCGCCGCGACGCCGAGGAGTCCGACGATCTTCGTGACGCCTCGGGAACGCTGCACGCCTGGCCTTCGTGACGGTCGGGCCTCCCGTCCCGTTCGGGGCCTATCGGCCGATCTCGCCACCGACCTGAGGGGCACTTCGTGCCGCGGACTACGCTTGCCCGGCCGGTTTCGGCCGGTCGACGGGCGGTTAGCTCAGGGGTAGAGCACTTCCTTGACGCGGAAGGGGTCAGAGGTTCAAATCCTCTACCGCCCACCAGCGGCAACTGCGCAGATCAGCCGAGTGTCGGCGGCTCTCTCAGCCGGGCCCGCAAATGACAGTGCCGCGAGAGGTCCGACGCAGACGGCCCTCGACGTCTGCCGGGTTCGACTGAGCTGACCCGCGCTCGACACCAGCCGGAGCGCCGGACCCTCGAGACCGTCCCACCCTCGCTCTGACCGAGAGGGCGAGACGAACGACCTACGGCTTCAGCCGGTCCGGGTTGCTCCCGGGGCCGCATGCGTCGCCCGCGAAGGCCGCACTTGCACTTCCGCCGACAATTGCGATTGCACACACCGCAGTCGCGATCGTTGCTTTCCGGAGCATCGTGTCTCCTCTGCTGGTCTCGTGGTTCGGCGTGGGCTTCCTGCCACCCGCACTGCAATCGCTTGCAGTTGCCTCGAGGAAATGGGCCGAGCGGGACGGGTAGCGTGCCGCGGATGCGCTACCTCGACCCTGAGCACTGCCCGCCGCTCGAGGACATGGTCACCGAGCACACCGCGCTCCCCGACAGGCGACCGTCCGACCGGGCGTTCGTCCGGCTGAACATGATCGCGTCGGCCGACGGCGGCAGCGCGGTCGCCGGGCTGTCGGGCGGGTTGGGCAACCGCGACGACCACGCCGTCTACAAAGCGCTGCGGGACGGTGCCGACGGGGTGCTCGTGGGCCTCGGGACCGTCGTCGCCGAGCACTACCGGTCCCCGGCCCGGGCCGATCTCCGGCTCTACGTCGTCGCCGACACCTCGGACGTGTCCGGCAACCCGGAGCTGTTCGAGTCGGGGACCGCGACCCTGGTGTTGCCCGAGGACGCCGGTCCCGGGCCGTCGGGCGTCCCGGAGATCCGGGCCGGACACGCGGGCCAGGTGGACCTGCCGAAGGTCGCGCACGAGCTCGCCGGGAAGGTCCTCGTCGCCGAGGGCGGCCCGACGCTCGCGGGGGTGCTGGCCTCGCTCGAGCTGATCGACGAGTTCTTCCTGACCGTGTCGCCGCGGGTCATCGCCGGTGGCTCGGGGCGGGTCGTGCACGGGCCCGACGCGGATCCCGACGTCTGGCGGCTCCACCACGGCTTCGTGGACGACGACGGGTTCCTCTTCCTCCGCTACTGCCGGTAGCCGGGACCAGGTCGGGCCTCGTCGAGCGGAGGATCGAGGGAGACGCCGCGCAGGGTGGCGAGCAGCATCGCGGTCGCGATCATGACGGCGCCGACGATCGCGGCGCACGCGCCCGCGAAGGCACTCGAGAGCGCGACGGTGCCGAGCCGGTCGAGCCGGATCGCGAACCCGGTCCCGACGAGGCCGGCGAACGCGAAGGCGAGCAGCACTGCGCCGCCCAGCGCGAGCGCGGGGCTGACCCGGCGGCCACGATCGTCACGCGGCGCGTCGAACGAGACCGAGAGCAGGACCGCGGCGACGCCCGCGCCCCATGCGGTGACCACCAGCACGGCGCCGATCGGGTCGCTCGGCCGGTGGTTCGCGGTGGCGACGACCCCGACCCCGATCGCGGCGGCGTAGAGCGCGCCGACGATCCCGACGGCGGCCCGGTGCCGGCTGGGCGCGACGAGCAGGGCGGCGACCGCGAGCGAGAACGCCACCGTCGTGTGCCCGCTCGGGAAGGACGCGTGGTGCCCGACCGCGTCGACGATCCCGAGGTTCGGGCGGGTCAGGAACACGCGCTTGAGCAGCTCGCTGGTGACGATCGAGCCGCCGATGACGATCGCCGCGCTGAGCGCGAGCACCGGACGTCGACGCGCGAGCGCGATGAGCACGATCAGCCCGCCCACGAGCACCAACGAGGCGATCGAGATCGTGTTCAGGAGCTCGTAGGCCGCGTGGATCGTGCGCGGCCGCAGCGCGGCACGACCCCGCAGCGCGGTGGCGTCGAGCCGTTGCCCCCAGGTCGTGCGGACGCCGATCACGTAGACGACCACGAGCGCCAGCACGGAGCCGACCATCAGCCCGAGCAGGGCAGGCCGGCGGTTCACCACATCAGCCATGCGCGCGCGTCGAGCTGGTCAGACGCCCGCGCGGGAGTGCGCTCAGGCGGCCGACTCGACCGGGACGCCGTCGACCGTGACCTCGTCGACGCGCTCGTCGAAGAAGCAGACGAGCCCGGCGATGTCCTCGCGACCCTCGATCGGCTCGGGGTAGCTCCACGCGACCCCGGTCAGCTCCCGGTCGCCGATGCGTGCCGACCAGTAGTCCGCCTCGCCCTTGAACGGGCAGGTCGTGTGCAGGTCGGTCGCGACGAGGCGGTCCATCCGCACGTCCACGCGCGGGAAGTAGTAGCGGGTGCGGAGGCCGGTCTCGTGGAGCAGGACCGCGTGCGTGCTGTCGGCGATCGTCGCTCCGGCAATGGTCACCTGGACTCGGGCGCCGGTCGTCTCGGTCGTGATCGTGTGTCCGCTGGTCATGGTCCCAGTGTCCCACGCGCCGACCGGTACGGTGCGGTCGTGGACCTGGGTCTGCGGGACGCGGCGGTCGTCGTCAGCGGCGGCACGAAGGGGATGGGCCGGGCGGCCGCGGAGTGCCTCGCGGCCGAGGGGGCACGGGTGGCGGTGCTCGCCCGCGGCCGGCGCGGCCTGGACGAGACGGTGGACACGCTGGCGGCGCGGGGCAGTCCCGACCCGGTCGGGCTCCGCGCCGATCTGACCCACGCCGACGAGGTGGATGCGGCCTTCGAGGAGCTGGGCGACCGTTGGGGCGCGCTCCACGGCCTCGTGAACGCGGCCGGGCCCGTGGACGTCGGGATCAGGGCCTTCGAGGCGCTCGACGACGAGGAGTGGCTCGCGACGTTCGACATCGGGACCCTGAGCGCGGTGCGCTGCGTGCGGGCCGCGCTGCCGCGGCTGCGGGCCGCGCCGTGGGCCCGCATCGTCAACCTCTCGGCGCACTCCACCCGTCGGCAGTCGCCGAGCCTCGTCGCGTACACCGCCTCGAAGGCCGCGATGACCAGCGTCGGGAAGAACCTCGCCCAGTCGCTCGCCCCGGACGGCATCCTCGTGAACACCGTGTCGCCCGGCTCGTTCCTGTCCGAGGGCATGCGCGCCTACCTGGTCGCCCAGCCGCCGCAGCGGGGCATCGATCCGGACAGCCTGACCGACGCGATGCGCGTGATCGACGAGGACTTCGGCCACCCGGCCTTCCTCCCCCGTGCCGGCGACCCTCGCGAGATCGGACCGCTCGTCGCCTTCCTCGTCTCACCCCTGAACAGCTACATGACGGGCGCGAACATCAACGTGGACGGCGGCTCCGACTTCTGAATCGGGTGCCGTCGGACGCGCACGTGGTGGTCAGGAGTGCCGACGTGTCGCTCGCGGCGCATGGTTCGTGTGGCCGCGTACCCGCCCGTTCACGACCGTGACCCCCTCCGCGCGGAGACGGCGAGCCTGCTCGCGCGCGTGCGGGGCGACGAGTCGCCCGTCCGCGCGCACGACGCGCCACCACGGCACGTCCTCGCCGCCGGAAGCGAGCAGCGTGCCGACCGTGCGAGCGCGACCGGGATAGCCGGCGGCGTCCGCGACCCAACCGTACGAGTACGTGTCACCCGGCGGCAGGCCCGCGAGCACGGCCGTGAGCGCGGCCTCGAGCTTGGTCACGCCGCGAGCGTAGGAGAGGCGCGCTGGGCACCTCTCCTACGCTCGCCGACGCTCACGTGTTGACGGTCTGCGTCATCGACCGCTGGGACGGCCGGAAGTCGGCGTCGCCGCGGTATTCGGCGTAGATCCGGTACGTACCGACCGGGAGGCCGCTGACCTTGATGTCGGTGACGCCACCCCGCAGATGCCCGCGGGCGATCCACTGCCGCGACCCGTTCGCCCGGGCCCGGTACAGGGCGACGATCCCGGAAGGCGTGCCCGCGCCAGCACCGTCGGCCGCGACGCTGACGTGGTAGGTGACCGCCGTGCCGGCCGGCGCGCGCCGGCGCGACGCGGTGATCAACGTCCGGGTCTCGCTCCTGGACACCGTGTGGGCGACGTTGATGGACGACGCCAGGAAGTTGGTCGTCGTGTTGTACGCCGCCACGATGTGGCCGTTCTCCACCGGCAACGTGCTCGTCGTCAGCGTGGCGACGCCGGCACTCAGTGGCCTGGTCCCGAGCGACTCCAGTGAGCTGTCGCTCTTGACCCGGGAGAACGTGACCGTGCCGGTGGGCGTACCCGCGGTCGAGCTGACCGTTGCGGTGAACGTCACCGACTGCCCGAAGCGGGACGGGTCGTGATCCGACGTGAGCGCCGTGCTCGTGGTCGCCTTGGTGACGGTCTGCGTGATCGGCGACGACGTGCTGGTGGTGAAGTTCGCGTCACCGCTGAACACCGCGGTGATCGACGCGGTGCCGACCGGATCGGCGTTCGCGGTGCAGGTCGCCACGCCCGCGGTCAGCGTCTTGGCGGTGCACCCCTCGATCGCGACACCGTCGGCGTTGAACGCGACCGTCCCGAGCGAGGGCGTCGCGGTCGCCGGCGAGACCGGGCTGATCGTCGCCGTGAACGTCACCGGCTCGTTCCAGGTCGCGCTGGGGTGGTTCGAGACGACCGCGCTGGTGGTCGCGGCCTGGTTGACGTTCTGGGTGGTGACCCCCGAGGTGCTGGCGGCGAAGTTTCCACTCGGGGCGTAGGCCGCGGTCAGGCTGTGCGCGCCGACGGTGAGCGCGCTGGTGGAGCAGGTGGCGACGCCGCTGATCACGTCGGTTGGGCCGCAGACGGTGGTCCCGTCCGAGCTGAAGGTGACGTGACCGGTTGGTGTCCCCGACCCCGAGGACACGGTCGCGCTGAGGGTGACGGGCTGACTGAACACCGACGGGTTCGGGCTCGGGGCCGGGTTCAGCGTGGTGGTCGTCTCGATGCCGTTGACGACCTGGGTGACGGTGTTCGAGGTGCTGGTCGCGAACGTGCTGTCACCGCTGTAGACCGCGGTGACCGGGTGCGATCCCGGGGCCAGCACCGAGGTCGAGCAGGTCGCGGTGCCGCTGGAGATCGCCTGCGTGCCGCAATCGGTGATGTTCGTCCCGTTGTCCTCGAACGCCACGGTGCCGGTCGGTGAGCCGGCCAGCGACGAGACGGTGGCCGTGAACAGCACCGCGTTGCCCGCGGTCGACGGGTTGGTGTCGGACACCGAGCGCGGTGCTCGACGACGCGAGGCTGATGTTCTGTGTGAGCGTGGAGGACGTGCTGGTCGTGAAGTTGGTGTCGCCGCCGAAGATCGCGGTGATGTCGTGTGGTCCCACCGTCAGCAGGCTGGTGGTGCAGACGGCCTGGCCCGATGCGAGCGCCTGCGCGCTGCACCCGACGATGTCGACGCTGTCGGACTGGAACTCGACGGTCCCGGTGGGCGTGCCCGCGCCCGGCGCGACCGGGGCGACGGTCGCGGTGAACGTGACCGGGGTACCGAACGCCGACGGGTTCGCGCTCGAACCCACTGCGGTGGTCGTCGATGCCTGGGACACGACCTGCGAGATCCCGGGTTGGAAGGTGGTGCTCGTGTCGGGGTCGTAGGTTCCGTCGCCGCTGTACGTCGCCGAGATCGTGTGCGTGCCGACGGAGAGGCTGCTGGTGGTGCAACTCGCACCTGCGATGTTGGAGACGTTGTTCTCGAGCGGAACCGCCGAACAGATTGGCGTCGCACCGTCGAGAACATCGACGGTCCCCGTTGGGACAGTTGCGGAACCGGTCAACGCGACGGTGAACGTGACGGTCTGTCCGAAGACGGAGGTGAGGTCCGTCGACGCGACCGAAAATGAGCTCACCGGTGTCGCGGCGGAGGCGGGATCGGCGGTGAGGGCGAGCTGGGCGAGCATCCCGCCGGCCAGTGCGGCGGCGCACAGCACGGCGAGCAGGGTGCGGTACGTGGTTCGGATCATCGTCATCCCCCCGGGGACAGGTCGGGTTGCGGCGAGGTCCCACCCGGGGTCTGGGGGAGTGGACCCGATCTGCCCGAGTATCGACGGGTCTGTCCGGTACTTGAGGGGTGAGTGGGCGATTTCGAAACGGGCCGCTCAACACGGTCCGACCGGTGGTCGAAGTACCGGATCATGGAGCGCCGGACCGTGCCCCCGACCCTGCTCGACGTGATCGGTGGCCTCGTGCTGCTCGCCATCGCGGCGTTGCTCGTCGGCGTTGCCCTGATCGTCGCCGCGAGTTAACGCGGCGCGTACCGGAATGGGTCCCGGACGGTCGTACCCTGAGGAGCCCGAGCGTGACGAGGAGGTCAGCGGTGTTCGTCGACGGCTTCGTGCACCAGCTTCCCGACACCGATCCCGACGAGACCACCGAGTGGCTCGACTCCCTCGACGCGGTGATCGACGGCCGGGGCACACCGAGGGCGCGCTACCTCCTGGCCCGGCTCATGGCGCGGGCGAACGAGCACGGCGTCGGGGTGCCGTCGATGACGTCGACGCCCTACATCAACACCATCCCGCCCGAGCAGGAGCCCTGGTTCCCAGGCGACGAGCACATCGAGCGGCGGATCCGTGCGTTCGTGCGCTGGAACGCGGTCGTGATGGTCGACCGGGCCAACCACCGCTACGACGGGCTGGGTGGCCACCTGTCGACGTACGCGTCGGCGGCGGCGCTCTACGAGGTCGGGTTCAACCACTTCTTCCGGGGCAAGGGCTCGGGCGACTTCGGCGACCAGGTCTTCTTCCAGGGCCACGCGGCTCCCGGCATCTACGCCCGGGCGTTCGTCGAGGGACGTCTCACCGAGGAGCACCTCGAGGGGTTCCGGCGCGAGGTGTCGGCGACGAACGGGCTGCCGAGCTACCCACACCCGCGGCGGATGCCCGACTTCTGGGAGTTCCCGACCGTCTCGATGGGGCTGGGCCCGCTGAACGCGGTCGCGCAGGCCCGCTTCAACCGGTACCTCCTCGACCACGAGATCGTGGACACGAGCGCGGCGCGGGTGTGGGCCTTCGTCGGTGACGGTGAGATGGACGAGCCCGAATCGATGGCGGGGCTCTCCATCGCGGCGCGCGAGAACCTCGACAACCTGATCTTCGTCGTCAACTGCAACCTGCAGCGACTCGACGGTCCGGTGCGCGGGAACCACAAGGTCATCCAGGAGCTGGAGATGATGTTCCGCGGCGCCGGGTGGAACGTGATCAAGGTCGTCTGGGGGCGGGAGTGGGACGAGCTGCTCGCGCGCGATGTCGACGGTGTGCTCCTGAACAAGATGAACGCGACCGTCGACGGCGAGTTCCAGAAGTATGCGACCGAATCCGGCGCGTACATCCGGGAGCACTTCTTCGGGCCCGATCCCCGGCTCCAGAAGATGGTCGAGCACCTGAGCGACGAGGACCTGCAGAAGCTGCCGCGCGGCGGCCACGACTACCGGAAGCTCTACGCGGCGTACCAGGCCGCGATCAAGAACCGGGGCACGCCGACGGTGATCCTGGCCAAGACCGTGAAGGGCTGGACCCTCGGCTCCAGCTTCGAGGCCCGCAACGCGACGCACCAGATCAAGAAGCTGACCCCGGACGAGCTCAAGCGCTTCCGCGACCGTCTCTACCTCGAGATCCCGGACGCGGAGCTCGAGGACGGGCTGCCGCCGTACTTCCATCCGGGCGTCGACTCGCCCGAGTACGAGTACATGATGTCGAGGCGCAAGGCGCTCGACGGTTCCATCCCCGAGCGCGTCGTCCGCGCGAAGCCCCTGCCGGCGCCGGCCCCCGAGGCGTTCGCCGAGCTGCTCACGGGGACGGGGGAGAAGCTGCAGGCCTCCACGACGACCGCGTTCGCGCGGCTGGCCCGGAAGCTGCTCGCCGACCCGAACGTCGGGCACCGCGTCGTGCCGATCATCCCCGACGAGGCGCGCACGTTCGGGCTCGACGCGCTGTTCCGCGACGTGAAGATCTACTCACCGATCGGACAGCGCTACGAGCCCGTCGACGCGGGCCTGCTCCTCTCGTACCGCGAGGCGAAGACCGGGCGCATCCTCGAAGAGGGCATCACCGAGGCAGGATCGATGGCGTCGATGACGGCCGCGGGCACGGCGTACGCGACCTGGGGTCAGCCGATGATCCCCTTCTTCATCTTCTATTCGATGTTCGGGTTCCAACGCGTGGGTGACCTCGTCTGGGCGTTCGGTGATCAGCGTGGGCGCGGCTTCATGCTCGGCGCGACCGCGGGTCGCACGACGCTCACCGGCGAGGGGCTGCAACACGCGGACGGGCAGAGCCAGATGCTCGCGACGTCGGTCCCGAACTGCCGGGCCTACGACCCGGCCTTCGCGTACGAGATGGCGGTGATCGTGCGCGACGGCATCACGCGCATGTACGGGCCCGAGCCGGACGACTGCTTCTACTACCTGACCCTCTACAACGAGAACTACGTCATGCCCGCGATGCCCGAGGGCGTCGAGGAAGGGATCGTCCGCGGCCTCTACCGCTACCGCGCCGCGAGCGAACCGCGCGCGCACCGGGCGCAGATCCTCGCCAGCGGCACGATGATGCAGGCCGCGCTCGAGGCGCAGGAGCAGCTGGCCGAGCGCTACGACGTCGCGGCCGACGTGTGGAGCGCGACGAGCTACAAGCTGCTGCGCGAGGAGGCGCTGAGCGCCGAGCGGTGGAACCGGTTGCACCCGACGGAGGCGCCGCGGACCCCGTACGTCACCGAGCTGCTCGCCGGGAGCGAGGGGCCCGTCGTGGCGGTGACCGACTTCCTGAAGATCGTGCCCGACCAGATCGCCCGCTTCGTGCCCCAGCCGTTCATCCCGCTCGGGACCGACGGGTTCGGTTACTCGGACACCCGACCTGCCCTGCGCCGGCACTTCGAGGTGGACGCCGGCCACCTGGTCGTGGCGACGCTCGACGGGCTGGCCCAGCTCGGCGACGTCAAGGGCGAGGTGGTGGCCGAAGCGATCCGCGCCTACGAGCTCGACGCCGACGCGCCCGACCCCCGTACGACCTGACGCCTCAGCGATCCCGTGGAGGTCAGGCGTCCTTGCGGTTGCGCTCCTCGTCGGGGTCCCACGGCTCCTTGGCGGTGTCCTCTTCGTCGTCCTCGAGGTACACGATCCCGGCCTCGTCGTCGTCGACGTCGGCGAGCGAGCCACCGCCTTCGCGGAACATGCCGTCGTCGAAGCCCTGCTTCAGCTCGCGGGCTTCACGGAACCGGCGCGCTCTTCCTTTTCTGGGCACGCTTCACCTACCCCCGACCGGGCTGCGTCGTTGTGAGAAGTGATCGAATTATCTCGCGTTTCGCGCCGCGATGTGGAACGCGTTGCTCAAAGGGGCTCGACATGGGCTTCCGAGCCGAGAAACGCCCGGTTCCCGTAGCGATCGAGGTGGGTGACCTCCTCGACCGGGCGACGGGTCGTCGGGCCGTATCCACCGCGGACCGGCCAGCCGAGCGGGATCACCGCGCATGGGGTCACGCCGGCCGGGAGGCCGAGGGTGCGCCGGGCCAGGCCCCGTGACCAGAGGGGCAGGGTCGTCAGCGCCGCGCCGAGGCCCAGGGCCCGCGCCGCGAGGAGCAGGTTCTGGGTCGCGGGGAAGATCGAGCCGTAGTAGGAGGCCCGGCCCAGGTTGGTGGGGAAGGATCGGCCGCGGAGGCAGGCCACGACGATGACCGGGGCGTCCTCGAAGTGGTCGGCCTGGTACTGGACCGCGGCGAGGATGCGGGCCTGGCTCAGGTCTCCCCGGGCCCGGGTCTTCGCGAGGCGGCGGTACAGCGACCAGGCCTGTCGGTTGAGTCGGGCGAGCTGGTGCTTCACCTCGGCGCTGCGGACGACGACGAACTCCCAGGTCTGGGCGTTGCTGCCGGTGGGAGCCTTGACCGCGAGGCGGAGCAGCTCGAGGACGATGTCGTCGTCGACGGGATCGTGCTTGAGGCGCCGGACGGCTCGTTGGGTCCGCATGGCCTCGGCCAAGGGCATCTGCAAGCCGTCGACGACCTCCGCGAGCTCGGGCATCGTCCCCTCCACCGGTGGCGTGAGGCGCCGAGCGTACCGTCGGCGGTCCTCGACGGTTATCCTCGCCGGTCCCGGGCGATTGGCTCAGTTGGTTAGAGCGCTGCCTTCACACGGCAGAGGTCGTGGGTTCGAGTCCCGCATCGCCCACGGTGTGACCAGCACAAACACGTGCAGCTTGCGCGCATGCGGCCGATTCGTGCCCCCGTGCTGCCCCCAAAAACGCAGCTAGCCGCGCAGGGGGACTACATGCGCCGGGCTCCGGCCGCGCAGCTACGGCTGCGGCGCGGACGGCGCTCAACGCCTCCCGTTCGGCGCTCGCGTCATCGTTGAGCAAGTGCCCGTAGACGCGATAAGCGGTAGGCGACCTTCTCACCCGTGCCCTCGAACGCGAGATGTTGCGTAAAGCGGTCGGCACGGTGCGCGAGGAGCGTCCGACCTACTCGCCCGGCGCGTGGCCGGTGCGTTCCAAGCGATCGCGCCCGCCATCTTCGCCAAGCTCGGTGAGAGCTTCGGACCGGCGGCGCTCCAATTCGTAGAAGCCCTCGGAGAGCTTCCGGAGCGCATCTCGCTTCCATCGCCCGGCAGGGGAGCGGCCTTCTCCGGCGGTGGGAGGATGCTGAGGAAGCGAAGTGGGAGATGGACCGCATCGCCAACCTTCGCGGCCAGCTTGTCGACGTGCTCGGCTACAAGGCCGGTGGCGGCCCGTCACCGAAGTGCTCACCCGGTTCGCCCGCATCGAGAACGCGCAAGCGCTCGCCAACCTCAAGAGCTTGAGCAAGCCCGAGCCGTGGGGACGCTGGCTTGCTATCGCCCGCGCCGAGGGGTGCGAGCTTGCGTGGCAGTCGCACGAGGACCAACGCAAGACCTACGCGCGGCTCTCCGCTCAAGCGGAGCCGGTGCCCGCGTGATCGTGGGGGTGGGTGCTCGCGAACGGGGAACTCGCTCGGCCAGTTGCTCGCCTTCGGCAGGTCCTCGTAGTCTCCGCGAACTTCCTATGAGAGGGGCGGGGACATGAGGAAGCAGATCATCGCATGGGCGGCGGGCGCAGCGATGCTCCTCGCTGTATGTGGTCCCATCACCGCTGGGGCTGCGGGGCAACCTCCCAGCCCGATCGGCACCGTGGATGCGGCGGCCTCCAACGGCAAGGGAGGCATCCACGTCGCGGGCTGGGCATTCGATCCGAACACGACCGCACCGATCGAGGTGCGCGTCTACATCGACGGTGTGTACGCCGGATCAGGATCAGCGAACACGTCGCGGCCTGATGTCGGTGCTGCGTACCCCGGCTACGGCAACAACCACGGGTTCTCGTTCATCGTCCCTGGCGGCCTTGGAAACGTCTCCGCGTACGGGATCAACTTCGGACCCGGGGGCAATACGACTCTCGGTTGTGTGAACTTGACCCCACCCCCTCGCAGCCCGATCGGCACCTTGGAGGCGGCGGCTACCAACTACCACGGCGGCATCCAGGTCGCGGGCTGGACGCTTGATCCGAACACGACCGCGCCGATCGCGGTGCGCGTTTACATCAACGGTGCGTACGCCGGATCGGGGATGGCGAACACGTCGCGGCCTGATGTCGGTGCTGCGTACCCCGGCTACGGCAACAACCACGGGTACTCCTTCATCATACCTTCTGGTGCTCAGCCGGGAGCCCAGGTCTGCACGTATGGAATCAACTTCGGACCCGGGGGCAACACCACTCTCGGCTGCTTCACCTTGGCGGGAGCGACACCGCCGCCCGCAGGCGGGTTGACGCCGGGACAGAGGAATGCCCAGGCAACGGCGTATTCATATCTGGTCTGCTGTGGAGGGTTCTCCCGGCAGGGTCTCATCGACCAGGTTGTGTTCGAGGGTTATTCAGTTAGCGACGCGACTTACGGTGTGGATTCCCTCAATGTTGACTGGAACGCTCAGGCCGTCAAGTCCGCCCTGGGGTACATCTCCTGCTGCGGACCGTGGTCGCACCAGGGGCTCATCGACCAACTTTTGTTCGAGAAGTTCACCCTTGCACAGGCTACGTACGGTGTGACCGCAACGGGCTTGTAGGTGTCACCAGACACCGGGTGCTGTCTCCTGATGGTGGGGTGTGAAGGCACGGGTTAGGCGTGCGCGCTTGCGGTTGTTGCAGCAGGAGCACGCTCCAGACACGCATTGAAGATGGTCAGGAGCGTCGGTCCACGGTCACTCGGTGAGCGGGAAGCCAAGGTGCTCCACGTCGCGTGCTCGTGCGCCGGCCCCGCCATGGCTTCGTGCCTTATCCGACGCGCGTCGCAAATCACGATGCCGTCGAAGGGTGACGCGGCGCCACCAACAAGCCAAAGCGTAAGCGGGTGGCGGGGGGATCCCCATCGCCCCGCCGACGGTCCGTCGCCCACCCGGCCCGGCGGCGCTGTCGGTCGGTGGTACCGAAGTCGACTCGCGCACGATCAAGATCCAACCCGCCTACTTCTCGCTCAGCGGCGAAGGGGCGAACGTCGGACGGGATCGCGGCCAGCCCGTGTCCTCGAGCTACGAAGCCCCGTTCGCCCTCGTCGGTGCGGAGGTGGAGAAGGTCGTCATCACCCTCGGCGACGACCTCGCCATCGACCATCGAGCGCGAAGCCGACGCCGCCAGGCGCCGGGACTGACCCGTATCGATCGACTGCACCGTTCCCACCACGCGACCGATGTCGATGAGTGCCATCGAGCCGCTGCCGTGCTCGCTCAGCCCTGGAAGCCGCCAGCTGTCGGCGGGTGCATGACCACAGCATCCGTGACTCGACGACCCGAATCTCGGCCGAGCGATCCTCCGAGTCATCCTCCGAAATCTGCGTGTCATGGATGTGCACCGCCGTCATGAGCGGCACTGCAGTCGGAGGTCCGACGTCGGTGCACGCATACGGCGTCTGTGACGAGGCCTGGAAGACTTCACGCGGCAGAGGTCGTGGGTTCGAGTCCCGCATCGCCCACTGGGTTGACCAGCACAACGGCGGCCCGGAACCCACATCGTCCCGGATGGCGACGGCGAACACTCACACCCTGAAGTCCGCGTAGCCGCCGGGAGACCGCACGCTCCGCCAGGCCGGTGTTCGCCATGGACGCCACTTCTGATTCGGCGCACCGTTCACTTCTCCGTCAAACACGCGCTCGGTGGTATCTGGGCAATTCGAACGATGTGACCGACGCGGACGCCGAAGACACCGAACACGATCCGCGGCTGGCGCCCGCGTGGTGCGGCGCCGAGGTTTCGCGCCGGTGATATTGGAAATTGAAGATGTGTCGGACGCGAGGACGGATACAGAGAAAGAGGTGTCCATGTGAAGGCGATCGTGGTGAGGGATGAGGCTGCCGGAACGGCTGGGATGACGCTTGTGGAGCGGCCCGAGCCGGAACCGGCGATCAACGACGTCGCGGTTCAGGTTCGTGCGTCGGGTTTCGTCGTGACTGAGTTGGCGTGGCCTTCGACTTGGACCGATCGCCTCGACCGTGACCGAACACCGTCGACCCCCGGCCACGAGCTGGCTGGAGTGGTCACCGCCGTCGGCTATGGCACGACGGGACTGTCGGTGGGACAGCGGGTGTTCGGCCTCACCGACTGGTATCGCGACGGCACTCTGGCGGAGTATGTGGCCGTCGAGGCGCGTAACCTCGCGCCGCTGCCGGGCGACGTCGACTTCACGGTGGGCGCGAGCCTGCCAATCTCGGGCCTGACCGCGTGGCAGGGACTGTTCGAGCACGGTCGACTTCAGGCGGGGCAGAGCGTCCTCGCGGACGGCGCGGCTGGCGCAGTCGGGTCGATGGTGACACAGTTCGCGCGTGAGGCCGGTGCGTACGTCATCGGCACCGGACGCGCCGCCGACCGTCAGATGGCGCTCGACTTCGGCGCGCACGAGTTCGTCGACCTCGACAACGACGCGCTGGAAGACGTCGGCGGAGTCGATCTGGTCTTCGATGTCATCGGCGGCGACATCCAGAAGCAGTCCGCAGGTCTGGTTCGGGCCCGAGGAACGCTCGTGACCATCGTCGGGCCGCCCGAGGCGCAGCCCGCGGACGGTCTGGCGATCGACTTTGTTGTCGAGTCCGATCGCGCCCAACTGATTGAAGTTGTCCGACGAGTGCGTCACGGAAGGCTGCGGACGAACATCGGCAACGTCGCGACGCTCGACGATGCCGTTGCGGCCCTCAACCCGACCGAGCGACGCACGGGGAAGACGATCATCAGCGTTCGTCCATAAGGACTCGCAGACACAAGAGCCCGCCGCTACGACGCTCCGCGGCTCCAACCAGATCCTCCGAGTGATCCTCCGAAATCTGCGTGTCATGGATGTTTCACTGACGTCATGAGCGTCACTGAGGTCGGGCGCCCGACGCCGGTGCACGCCTGCGGCGTCTATGACGAGCGCAGGAAGACTTCACACGGTAGAGGTCGTGGGTTCGAGTCCCGCATCGCCCACACGACCATTGAACTAGAGCGCGAGCGAGTACAGGGCGTTCGGTTTCGTTTCTGGCGGATGCGTCGCCTCCGCACCTGCCTTCTCCGAGAGGGCATGTGACGCGAAGTTCGCGGGTGCAACGAGCCATGTCACAACGCAACCGGGGTAGCGCTCGGCCAGGTCGTGAAGGACCGTGCGCAGAGCCAGAGTCCCGAAACCGTTGCCCTGTTGATCGCTCCGGATCGCTAGGGCATTGATGAATCGGTCGCCCTCGTCATCCTCGTGCATCAGCACGCCGACAATTGCTCCGAGGTCCTCGAGGACGAGGACCTCGCGGTCGATCCCTTCGGGGTTGGAGACCCACGCAGCGGCGCTTCGAACGAACTCTTCGACCTCAAGCTCGAACGGGCGCTCTGGACGTGCACAAGCGAATTGGGAAAGGTCCGGTGCGTCTTCGGGGAGGAGCGACCTGAGGAACGTCACCGCTTGATTGGGAGCAACTCACCTTCGCGCGAAGGCCGCTGCGGGCCCCGAGCGTGTGCGCTCTCGCGGACTGCCTGACGAGTCTCGGCTGTCAGTGCCGGTCGCAGCGTTGTGGAGGCTGTCGTGAGTTCGAAGGACTCGCCCAACGCGTTGATGATCCGGTTGACCGTCGACCAGCGTGGGTCCACCGCGCCGCGCTCGATACGCGACAGGTCTGCCTGATCGATGCGCGCGCGCGTCGCCAGGTCCTCTTGCGTCCAGCCGAGCTCGTCCCGGAGCTGACGGATATGGGTGGCCAGATCGAAGCTCATGTCCAAAAGCATATGGGGAATACCCCATATCGTCAACAACGGATCGTACTCGGAACCGTGCTGAGGATCCTCCGAGCCATCCTCCGAAATTCTCGTGTCATGGCTGCTCGCCTGCGTCATGAGTGTCACAGCGGGTGCGCGGCGACGCAGGTGATCAGCCATGACATCCGTGACGTCCGCCGGAGGACTTCACACGGCAGAGGGTCGTGGGTTCGAGTCCCGCATCGCCCACCGATTTCCGCAGGTCATACGCCTGCATCTCCACCTCGTCGGTGAGGATTCGCGGTTCCATCGCGCGCTTATCGCGCGCTCGGAGCGGACGAAGAGGCGCGGACGAGCGCGTCGAGGGCGTCGTTCACCTTGTCCTCGGAACCCGGCATGAGGTGTCCGTACCGGTCGAGGACGATCGAAACCGAGGTGTGACCAGCACGGGCGGCGATCTCGTTCGGGCTCGCGCCGGCGGCGATCCGGAGATGGTCGCTGAGCGCCTCTGTGATCGTGCTGGGCCGCGGGACGGTCCGCCGGCCAGCTCGGGTCTTCGGCGGCCCGAACGTGATCTCTCTGCGGACCTCGACGCAGATCTCGGAGATGTCGATCCGTCCACGGAGCGGGTCGACGGAGCCCGCTCGGAGCCCGAGAAGCTCGCCGGCCTCGAAGGTTGACCGGTTCTTCGCGACGGGGTACCCAGATCAACGGGCCGTCAGCCGGCCGCGTCCGACCCCCCGTTGGCCATCCCGTTCCGCATCCCGGGGGGTGCCTCCGACGTGCCTTCTGTCGCGCTTGCCAGTCGCTGCTGTGCTGTATATATTTGCTGTATGTCAGCGACTCGGACCCAGATCTACCTGACCGAGGACCAGCGGGCGCGCGATCGATCGCGTCGCCGAAGCCGAGGGGGTGACGATGGCCGAGCTGATCCGGCGAGCCCTTGATGAGTACCTCAGGGACGACACCGACTCCGCGCCCGCGCTCGCAGCCACGTTCGGCGCCGATCCCGCCGCCGAGACACCGTCGCGCGACACGTGGCGCCGTGGCTGACCTGCTCGTCGACACCGACATCTTCATCGACCACCTTCGAGGCGCCGCCGAGCTCAAGCCGGCGAGGCATCGTTTGCACTATTCGGTGATCACACGCGCGGAATTGTTCGCAGGCAACACCGCCACCGCGCTCGACGACACGTCTGCTCGCACCTTTCCGCGAGATCACCGTCGACCGGGCAATCGCCGAGCGCGCCGGTCGTGTCTCGCGCGAGTTCGGGCTCAGGATCCCCGATGCTCTGATCGCTGCGACTGCGCTCGAGCGGGGCATGCAGCTCTCGACCCGCAACACCAAGGATTTCGAGACGGTGCGAGGCCTGCGCCTCCGATCTATGCGTTGACGCGAACGGCGTAACTCCCGGCGCGGGACCGTATCGCCGGACTTGCGACAGTGGTCACGTGGTGCGCGTGTTCGGGTCGGGCGGCTGTCGCTCGCGGCCGGCCGCGCCTGGGCCGAGATCGGGACCATGCGGTTGGCCACTCGCGTCGAGGTATTGCATGAGCTTCCAGCGGGTGAAGTCCCCCGTCGCTGGTAGATCGGCGAAGACATAGCGGGGCTCTCCGTGTTCACCGGGTGGAGTTCGAGCGTTGTACCGTCGCAGAACGTGATGCGGAGCGCCTCCGCACCACTCAGGAGGCTTCCGCCGATGATGAACCGGTCGTTGACGGGTCCGACGCCTCCGAATGTGGTCGAGCCAGAGCCGACTGTTCCGCTCTGTCCGAGCCTGCCGTCGAGATAGACGGTCGCCGTGTTTGCGTCTTTTGTGATGCATACGGCGTGACCGTCGCTCAACGTTGCAGCCACATACACGGTGGTGTTTGAGAACGCTGAGCAATCAGCGGGCCCGCGAACCGAGAGCGCCAGCAGTCCGTTCCGGTGAAGAACGCACCGGGCGCGGAGGCGACGATGGTCCATCGAGCGCAGCCCCGGCCGCGGCAGCGGGTCCCGCGGCGATGAACCGGATGGAAACTATTACCAGGTAGTCGACGATCCACCAGACCCACCCGGCCAGTGGTTGATAGTGCTTTTCGATGCCCGAGGCGCTGTCCCTCCCTCTCGTTCGGGGAGTCAGGGAGTCGATTCATGTGAAACATGTACGCAGAAGAATCGCGTGTGGCCGTTTTGCGAGAACCGTGATGGGTAGGTAAAGAACTCGGGCGGGGCGTTCCTACAATCGGCGGAGGCAGGGCTCACGATGCTGGTGTTCATTTTCCACATTCCATCTCGCGTGATCCTTCAGCGAGACGACGATTCGAGCTGTGCTCGAAGTCTTGGGAGCCCAACGGCCTTGCGAACGTAGTTCCCGTCGTGGGATCGGGCAGCCGTCGATCGCGACCCGAGAACGGCATCCCGGCTGCTGTCCTGGCGGTGACGGCTCTCTTCGGCCTGCTCCTGCTTGGATGGTCACTCCTCGCACCGCTGGGTTCACCACCCGACGAGAGCGCGCATGCCGATCTCATCTTTCAGCAGGCGACGGGTGCCTCGTACCCGGTCTACAACGGCCGGGTGGAGAGCACAGCGATGTACTTGACCAACTTCGGTCACCTGCCGGGGTTCCGCGGTCACTGGCTCACGCCGGAGCTGTCCCGCGCCGAGTCGGCGAAGACCTTCAATGATTGGGGCGGCGCAAAGCCGAGCTCTGTACGCAATCAGCAGCCCCAGCACCCGCCCCTCTATTACAAGGGTGTCGGGCTCGCTCTGCGCGTCGAACGCAAGGTGGTCGGCTCGGACGCGCAGACTCCGCTTCGGGACGAGTGGTGGTTTCTCAGGTTGATCGACGCCCTGATGGTCTTGCCGGTGCCGCTCCTGGCTTGGGCCGCGGCTCGGCGCCTGGGCGCGAGCGACGCCGTTGCGCTCACCGCGGCCGCGACGCCGCTTGCAGTTCCGCAGCTTCTCCACATCGGCGGGGCCATCAACAACGACAACCTGCTCATCCTCCTCTGTGGCGTCTTGGCCGTATTGGTCGCCGGTGTGCTCCGCGGCGAGACGTCACTCTGGAGCGCGGTCGTGATCGGCGTGCTCGTTGGCTTGGCCGCGCTGACCAAGGCGTTCGCACTGGCGTTGGTTCCGTGGGTCGCGCTGGCCTACGTGTACACGGCCTTGCGGACGGGCACCCGATGGAAGCAGGGAGCGGTGGGCGTCCTGGTTTCCGGGGGTACCGCAGCGCTGATCGGCGGCTGGTGGTACATCCGCAATCTCATGCGCTACGGCAAGCTCGCCCCGAGCACAGCCGACACTTCATTCGCGACGAGCCGTCCCGGCTTCGAGCCGGACCCGATCTGGTACCTGCGTCATTTCACTACGTCGTTCATTCAGCGATTCTGGGGAGACTTCGGACGCTACCAAGCGCCGATGACCACGACGCTGGTCGTTGCCGCAACAATCTTCGCGGCTGCTGCAATCATCATGGCCTTCGTTCATGACCGGAGCGGGATGCCCGATACGCCTGGTGAGGCAGGCCGGAGCTCTGAGCGCGACATCTCCAACGGTCCCCCGCGGCGTGGACAGCTCGCGGTGTTCGGTTCGCTCCTCGTGCTGCTCCTCATCTTCGTGTTTCTCAATGCGTACAAGCTCTATCGCTCGAGCGGAATGACGCCGTTCATTCAGGGCCGTTACCTCTACGCGGCGATCGTTCCCTTCGCCGTTCTCGTCGCGGTCGGCGCGTCGCGGCTGCTACGCCGATGGGCACCACTGGCGATGCTCGGCGCCGCAACGCTCATGCAGGTGGACGGTGTCCGGGTTGCGCTCCGGGCGTGGTGGGCGGAGCCAGCTGCGTCGGTCTCGCGCTCCTTCGACGCCATGATCGCCTGGAACCCGGTGCCGAGGGCGTTCGTCCAGTCTCTTCTCTTCGCGGTGTGCATCACGCTGGGCCTCACCACGTACCTGCTGCTCCAGCAGGCAAGAGCCACCGATCGAGGTCGAAGCGCCGCAACCCGGCCCTTCGGCGGTTGAGACGCGCCGCCGTGCTGCTTCGAGCGCTTGATCGGGCGGCGTCGGGGAGCGGCTCGGCGCCCTCGGGAACCCAGGTCGAGGAAGTGCAACAGCAGGGCGCGAGCCAGATGGACGGCCTTCTACGCAGTCTCGGTGCTGCGCGTGGCCCTGGCGCGACATCTGGTGCCACATACACCACGCGACGACCAAGAATCTTTGACCCATCGCGAGTGTGCGCCGAGTCCACCACCATCCCGGATCGACGGTTGCCGACCAAATCGCAGGCCGAACCGTGTTCGCGTACGCCGGGTCGGTGACTCGGCGGTCCGATCGTTCGTGGCTGGCCCCGGGTCCGGCGACTCGAGTGCCGTCCATCGCGCGTCCATCGCGCCCGTGCCGCCGTTCGCTCCGGTTCGCCGACCGTCCCGAAACTCGCTGACCTGCACTTGTCGTTCGTGCTCGGACGCCGAGATACGGCTTGACGCTTTCACGCGGCAGAGGTCGTGGGTTTCGAGTCCCGCATCGCCCAGCAGCGTGTGTGCACGTCAGGCGGGCTGCGACGTTCCGGCTCGGGAACGGAGCACCACGCCCAGGACGCCAGGGGACGGGGAAGAGGACCGACCCTTCCCACCCGGAGCGCCGCACCAGGGGCGGGGCAATGGTGCACCTCGGCCACCGTCTATTGTTCGCGACACGCCGCGCAAGCGACGCGGTGCACGATGAGAGGCTGCACTCGGGCAGAGGGCGGGTCGCATGGCGTCGAGCGTTGACGGGTCTTCGGTGCTGGAATCGCCTCATGCCGCACCAATGTCCGACGCGGCGTTGGAAGTCAGCGGCCTGCGAAAGCGCTTCGACTCCGATGTGAGCGCCCTCGACGGCGTGTCGCTCGCCGTGCGCGCGGGCGAGTTCGTGAGCATCATCGGTCCGAGCGGGTGCGGCAAGACCACACTCCTGCGGGCGATCGCCGGATTGCTCGATGCCGACAGCGGGGAGGTGACGGTTTTCGGCGAGACGCCGGCCGAGGCCCGTGCGAACAAGCTGATCGGCTGGGTACCGCAGCGGCCGGGACTCCTCCCGTGGCGGACGACATTCGAGAACGCCGTCCTGTTGCGCGACATCAACTCCGGAGTCGGACCGTGGCGCAGCGACGCGGAGGTCGTTGACCTCTTGGACGCCGCGGGCTTGAGCGCAGCGCTGCAGCGCCGCCCCAACGCGCTCTCGCTCGGCATGCAGCAACGCGTCAGCCTTGTGCGGGCGTTCGCGGTGAGCGCGCCGCTCCTCCTCATGGACGAGCCCTTCGCCGCTCTCGACGAGATGACGAGGACGAGTATGCGGTATCTACTGCTGGACCTCTGGAGCCGGACGTGCGCGACGATCGTGTTCGTCACGCACAGCCTCGCAGAGGCGGTGGCACTGTCGGATCGCGTTCTCACCATGGGGAGTGGCCAGCTCGTCGACGCGGCACACGATCGACCTCTCGCGACCGCGCGCACATGACCTGGAGGACCAGCCGCAGTTTGTCGCAGAGGTCACGCGCGTGCGCAACAGCCTGAAGGCGGTGTGGACCATTTGAGCCGGTCCCGTCGTGGCCGCGGCGCGCTCGGATCTTCCGCGGTCGTTCCTCTGTTCATTGCGCTCGGCGTACTGGCGGTCTGGGAGATCGCCGTGGTCTTGACCGGCGTGGCCGGCATCCTGGTACCGCAGCCGGCTTCGGTCGCGTCCGACCTTGCGTCTGATCCGGGCCACTGGGCGTACAACGGTTGGATCACATTGAGCGAGGCACTCAGCGGGCTCGCGCTCGCCGCAGTGATCGCCATCGGTCTTGCGATCGCCGTCACCCACTCCAGGAACGCCAATCGCGTCGTCACTCCGGCGGTCACGATGTTGCAGGTCACGCCGGTCATCGCCCTCGGTCCACCGATCGTGCTGTGGCTCGGCTTTGGCTTCTGGCCGAAGGTGCTGATGGCGGCGTTGATCGCGTTCGTGCCGCTCTTCGCGAACGCCGCTGTCGGCTTTCGCGCCGTGGATCCCGAGGCCTTGGAGCTGTTTCGCTCTGTCGAGGCTTCGCGCTGGGAGTTGTTGAGATCCCTCCGGTTCCCGCACAGCGTGCCCTACCTCTTCTCCGCGTTGCGTGTCTGCGTGGGGCTCGCCATCGTGGGCGCGCTGGTCGCGGAATGGGAGGGATCGAGCCGTGGTCTCGGCTACGAGATGGTGCGGGCGAAGCAATACCTCGCCACGAGCGAGGTTTGGGCGGCAGTCGTTGTCCTGATGGCGATGGGAGCAGCGCTTGTGCTGGTGGTGACCGCCATCGAGCGTCGAGTCTTGCGTGCGTACGGTCGTGCATCGGGGTAGCACCAGAGCCCGCTCCCCGTGGTTCGCGGCAGGCGCGGTAGCGGCAGCTCTCGCGCTGGTTGCCGCGTGTAGTTCCGGTGGTGGCGCATCGAGCTCGGCGAAGATTGCTCCCGTCGTGAGCGCAGCGCGGTGCCGTGCCAATCGAGCCGCAGGGACGATCCACTTCCTGACGAGCTACGACTACGCCGCCGCCGCATCCATCCTCGACGTCCTGGTTGCCAAGCAGCGGGACTACTTCAGTCGCGAGTGCCTCGATGTTGAGCTCAATCCGGGGTTCTCGGTCGACAACGTCACGGCGCTCACCGCCGGCCGAGCAGATGTCTCGTCGCTCGGCTCACTGAGCGAAGCCATGTACTACGACGATCGCGGCGCGGATCTCGTGGCTCTGGCCGCGTACGGCAAGACCCCGATCGACGCGCTCGCGGTGCGCACGGACTCCGGCGTGAAGACGCTGCGCGACCTGCGCGGAAAGACCTTGGCCGTCAAGGGGGCCGTCCCGGCAAGCCTTCAGGAGCTCCTTCGAAGAGGTGGTGCACCGCTCGACTCGATGCATCAGGTGCAGGTCGGGTTCAACCCGGAGGTGCTGGCGACGGGCCGCGTAGACGCGCTTCCCGTCTACAAGTCGAATGAGCCGGAGCAGCTGCGTCAGGCGGGGATCCACTTCCGCCTGTTCGACCCGACCCGCGAGCACATCGCAGGATCCTTCGGGGTCCTCGTTGCGCGGCGGGCGTTCGTCAAGGCCCACCCCAGCGCCGCGCGTGATCTCGTGCGGGCCGCGTTACACGGCTATGGCTGGGCAGTCGCGCATCCCGGTCCAGCGGTAGCGCTCTCAGCTGCTCGCGTCACCCCAAACACGGGACTCTCGGAGCAGTCGGAGGCATTCCGGTGGAAGACCGAGACTGCGCTCGTGAGGCAGAGCACACCGGCGGGACAAGGCATCGGCATCATTCCGCGGCCGCTCGTGGATCGTGAGGTTCGTCTCCTGGATCGGGCCGGGCTCCACACGACGGCGAGTGATCGAAGCAAGGTCTTCGCGTTCGATCTCGTGCCGAGCCTCTACCGAGGAACTCATCTCATCTGGCCGTGATCCGGCTTCACTGTGGGCCAGCCAGGCCCAGGCGTCGTCGGCGCCGGAGCGCTCCGGGCCACCGCCCGAGTGCGGTCCACCAACGCCGTCGCTCCGATTCGCTCCTCGAGCGCGATCGCGGCGCCGAAGTGCTGCTGCGCGGTGTCCGTGGAGCCCGCGGTCGTGGCGAGCATGCCGAGGAAATGGTCGACGGCGCCTTCACATGACGTGCCTGACGTCGCGACCACGAGGTAGCCCGAATATGGAGCGAGGGCCCCGTAGACCGCACCGGCGAACATCGCATCGTGGAAGTGCTGACACAGCTCGGCAAGAGCCACGAGGACAAGTGTGCGCGTCCAGTCATGCGGGACCGCTTCGATTCCGAGACTCACGAACTGGTCGTAGCGGCACCGGGCGTCGTCAATCTGGCCCGCCTCGGCGAGCAGGAGCGCATGGAAGATCGAGCCGACCGCGAACCATGGATACGCCGCCACGAGCTCGGCTACCGCGTCGAGCGAGTGCGCGGATGCCGACTGGAGTCGATCGATCGCCGCGAGTTGCAGCGTGTGACCCATGCGGAAGCTGTCGATCTCTCCCGCGTGATCGAGGACGGCGTCGGCAAAGCGTGTCGCGTCTCCGAATCGCCCCTCGGTCATCGCCCGCGTCGCGTGCCACTGCGCGACCTGCGCCAGCGTACGGCGCCGTGAGAGATCCCGACCGAGTTGGGCGAGGCGATCGAGATCAGTGTCGAACGCGGTGACATCGCCAAGCTCGAAGTTGGCAAGCGCGCGCAGTTCCAGCCCCTCGAGGAGCACCTCTGTCAGCCGTGCGCGCTCCGCGACCCGCACCAGTTCGTCGGCGAGCACTGCCCGCCGGTGTACCTGCTCCGAGCCCCAGAGCGTCACGCATTGAGCGGTCAGCGCGGTGGGAAGCGCGGTCTGGTCGCTGAGACGCCGAACAATCGCGAGTGCCGAAGCGGCGAGTGGCGCGGCGTCGTGCTGCGCGCCGGCAAATGAGAGGTGGATCGCGCGTGCACCGAGAAGCTCTGCGCGCTCTGGAGAGTCGAACGAACCGAGAGCCTCGAGCGCCTCGTCCGCGAGCTGGTCCGCGCTGGGGTCATGTGCACCCGGGAGGACCATGTATCCGTATCCGCGGGCACTGCGGGCCAAGCGCACCGGATCACCGAGTTCGCGGGCGATTGCCGCAGCGTCGAGAAAGACGTCGCGGCCACGCTCCAGCTCGAGGGAGCGCGCAAGAGCGTCACCGAGACCGAGCAGAACGTCGCAGCGGCGCGACGAGTTCACCGTGGGTTCGAGGAGCTCGAGCGCATGCTCGTAATCACGGGCGGCGGTGACGTAGTCGAGTCGGAGCGCTGCTTGGTCGCCGGCTCGGATCGTGTAATCCGCGGCGATGGTTTCGAGCCCTGCACCAGCTTCCACATAGTGATGCGCGAGCTCTTCGAGGAGTCCGGGGTCCTCGAGATTGCCGACGCGTTCCAGGGCCTTGGCCATCGAGCGATGGAGCAACGAACGCTCCGCGGGCCCGAGATCGTCGTACACGGTACGGCGCACGACCTCGTGTACGAAGCGCACGCGTCCTGCTGTCCCCACCATTTCCAGAAAGCCAGCTCGCGTCGCTTCGTCGATCCCGGCCGTGAAGTCGATCTGGCTGTCACCGTTGTCGTACGCCAGTGATGCGATGTCAGAAGCACTGCCGGCGACCGCGGTGAGCGAAAGAACATGGCGTGCGTCCTGCGAGAGTCGCGAGAGTCGTAGCGCGACGAGGGCACGTACTCCTTCGGGGACGTGTGCCCCGGTCCACGAGATCGGTGCGCCGTCGTCCCCGAGGGCAGCCGGAGTCTCGAGCAGATGCCGCATGAGCTGCTCGACGAAGAACGGGTTCCCCGCAGTCTGTCGATAGATCTCCTGGGCGAACCTCGGCTCGAGGTCCCGCCCGGACCACCCGGCGATCAACTCCGCGACTTCGTCGCCATGAAGCCCCTCGAGCTCGACGACTTGTGCGAGCTCTTCGCGGTGCGCGTCCGCGACGAGCGTGCCCAGCGCTGCAAGGCTCCGGTACTCCGTGGTTCGGAACGTTCCCACGACGAATACTCCCGTCGGAAGTGGAGCGCGTAGGAGGTGGCGCAGCAGCAGGAGCGAGCCCTGATCGGCCGCATGCAGGTCGTCGAGGACGACGAGCACGGGCCCGAAGCGGGCGAGACTTCGCAGGAGGTCGAAGATGGCCTCGAAGAGCCGGTGGCGCTCCATGTCCGGATCGGAGTCTCGGCGCTCGGGAAGGTCGGGGAAGATGCGCGTCAGCTCTGGAACGAGGCGGCCGAGTTCCTGAGCTCCTCCGGAGGCATGCAATCTGAGTTCCGTGGCTGTGGCCGTGCGGACGTAGTGCGAGAGCGCCTCCATGAACGGTCGGTACGGCACGACCAGTTCGTCGTCACATCGACCCAGGAGTACGAGAGCGTCCTCACGCTGCGCCTGGAGCGCGAGCTCACGAGCAAGGCGAGTCTTCCCGATCCCAGGCTCTCCGGCGAGCAGCACCATGCCGCCGGTCTCGCGGACCTGGCCTTCCTTCCACGCTGACTGCAGCCGGGCCATCTCGACGTGCCGCCCGGCGAGGGCAATCTCGCGCCGTGGCGCTTCCAGCGCCGGAGGCAGAGGGTGAGCCCACCCCATCGGACGCTTTCGCGAAAGGAAACCTTCCCCTGTGACCTGCCCGGAGGCCAGTGCTTCGACGCGAGCCTGGTCGGCCGGCTTCAGGCGCAGTGCCGCGCCGAGGCGCCGAACAGTGTCGGTGCGAGCTGTTGGGTGCACCCCTCGCTCGAGGTCGCTCACCGTACGCACGCTGAGTTCGGCGCGCTCGGCCAGCGCCTCCTGGGTGAGCCCGGCAGCTTGACGGAACCTGCGCAACTCGCTTGCGAACGAGCGGGCCGGTTCAGTCACGGGCAGGACTGCCTCGAGACCTCCAACCATCGCGCCATCTGGAAAGTGTACGTGGTCACCGGCCACGCTCAGCGTTCAGCTTGGCTGGTCCTCACGTGCGCGAGCTGTGAGGTCCCGGGCAGCGATCACCGAGCGCTGACAGATCTCGCGCGGCTGCGAGGCGATCGGGTCCCCCACCAGATGTGGGCGGAAATGTGGGTCGAAACTCGTGGTCAGGTCGGACCACGCACCGCCATGCTGCCGACACGTCGTCGGAGAGCACGCAGGGGAGGGCGGGATGCGGAAGCAGCGTCGGAGCGCGACGGGCCTCGGCCGGGTCGGCGCCGTGGTTGCGGTGGGGGTGGCGCTGATGGTGGCGCGTGTGCCCGCGGGGGCAGCCGCGGGCACGCGTCCAACCCGATCTGTGAGCGACATCGCGCACCTGAAGTGGACGCGCAGCCCGGCTGATCCACCCGGGGCGGGGAATCTCGACAGCCTGGCGACGGACGGCAAGGTGTTCGTCGTGACCGGGCTCGCCGGAGTCCCGACCTCCGGGTTCGTGCCGATCTGGACGTCCACGGACGGGGTGCGGTGGACCCAGGCCAAGGGGCCGAAGTCGGCGTTTCCTGCGAGTGTCGTGGTCGGTCTCGTGGTCTACGCCCACGGTCACTTCACCGCGTTCGGGGAGCCGATGGCGTCGCGTGAAGTCCTGGCTTGGACGTCGGCCGACGGCAAGCGATGGAAGGCGTACAAGGCCAGGCATTTCCCGCTCGCGCCCGACAACGAGCCCAGCGGCGTGGTGGCGACGAAGACGGGTCTGCTCCTGCAGACGCTCGAGAACGGTCAGACCTATCACCTCTGGAACCAGAGCAACGGCGTGTGGCGCGGCGCTGGGCGACGTGCCAGGTGATCCGAGTGCCGCGGTAGCTGGCGTGGTGCCCGGCACCGCGTCCGCGAAGTACGTCGCTGCCGGGACCGGGGCCAGCAACGTCGCGGCGTGGACCTCGCAGAACGGCGCGCAGTGGGCTCCGGCGTCGATCGTCGGACCGAACCCGACGCAGTACGAGGCGATCAACGACATCGTGAAGGGTGGTCCTGGCTTTGTCGCCGTGGGCGTCGTGAACAGCACGTCCGACGTCGAGATCGCCAACGTGTGGACGTCGTCAACCGGCAAGCAGTGGCAGACCGTCGATTCGCCGTCCTTCGCGGCGACTTCCGAAACCGCCGTCGGCATGGACGCCGCCTCATCGGGTCGGCACAGCGTGCTTGTCGCGGGCCACGATGGTGGCGCACTGGCGCTGTGGGCGTCGGCGACGGGCAAGACGTGGAACCGCGCTCCCGACGAGCCCGAGTTCCACTCGAAGACCGGTACCGCGGTCCAAGCGGTCGGGGTCGTCACCACGAAGGCTCGGACGGTCGCGGTCTTCCGGGAGCGCAGCTTCGACGTGACGACGGGTCGCTTCCGGCTGAACGGCTTCGGCATCGTGAACGGCAAGCCCGGAAAGAAGTAGGACCGTCGGGACGCTACGTGGTGGGCATGCCCGACGCCGCGGAGATTCCCGTCCGCAGGCACGCGCAGGAAGACGCTGGCATCGTCGGTCGGAAGGGGAGGCAGTGACAGGAACCCGGGTTCTGGCCGGCGTTCTGATTGCGTCGGCACTCGTGGCGTGCTCGTCGTCGAGTTCGACGAAGTCGGGTCCGACGACGCGTACAGAGGTGTCGGGCGCGAACACGACCACGTCGACGAAAGCAGCGAGCTCACGAGCCTCGGTTCCGACGTCGAAGGTCGGAGATGTCGTCACCCTGCCCGGTGGCAGTGGCGCGACGGTGACGGTCGTCTCGGTCGAGTCGCCGTACAAGATGCAGTATGCGCAGAACCGCGCTGCGGCACTGCAGATCAAGCAGTGCGCAGGATCGAAGCCGCTCTTCATCTCTCCGACCGTGTTCGGCTACCACAACGCCGATGGCTCATTCGGGGGAGAGACACCGCTCGGGAAGACGCCCCGGCTCCCGTCCACCACGCTCCAGTCCCGTCAGTGCGTCACCGGCTGGTTCACACCAATCGTGGACAGCTTCACCACCACGCTGCCGTTCGTGCGCCTCGACCAACAGGGCAACGACGACGCCAGGTGGAACATCCCGCTCAACGGTTAGGGCTTGCGTGATGCAGAAGGCACCTTCGCGGTGAAGCGCCGGGCCCCTTGACCCGGGTTCGGCGTGCGCATTGGTGATCGCGGTCGCTCAGACGAGTGGGAGACCCTGGGTCGCCCACTCTCCAGACGCTTCATAAGAGTCTCATGAGGTCATTGCATCTCCGAGGACGCGCTTCCATACTCGGTCGATGGGGAGGTTTGCGCGGGCATCACGGTTGGGCGCGGCCGTCGCGATCGCGACGCTCGTCGCGTCCGTGTGCCAGGGCTCGTGGTCGGTCACCGCGACGCCGGCGCCGCTCAAGTCGGTGCACGTCGCCCTGATGCACACCGGCAAGGTGCTCGTGGTCGCGGGCTCCGGCAACAGCAGGGGCGACTTCGACGCCGGCACTTTCAGGACCAGCATCTGGGATCCGACGACCGGCGACTTCCAATCGGTCAACACACCCTGGGACGCGTTCTGCGCCGGCCACGCGTTCCTCGCCAACGGCGAGCTCCTCGTCGCGGGGGGCACCACGGCCTACCCGGGCCCGGCGACGAACAATGCCAACGCCGGGTCACCCAAGACGTACCTGTTCGACCCCGGCAGCTCCAAGTACGTCGCCGAGCCGGACATGGCGACCGCCCGCTGGTACCCGGAGACGGTGGAGCTCGGGAACGGCAACATCTTCACGGTGGGCGGCCTCGACGACAAGGGCCTGCGGACCAACGCCAGCCAGACGTTCGACGCCGGGTCCCACACCTGGTCGCCGAACAAGGCGCCGCCCAGCCAGCTCGCCTTCATGCCGTTGTACCCGTCGTTGCACCTGCTCGCCGACGGCCGGCTCTTCTACTCGGGGGTCAACGTGTTCGGCGCCGGGTCCGCGACCCCGGGAATCTGGAACACCGACACGAACGCGTGGACCCAAGTGCCGGGCCTGACCGACCCGGGCCTGCGGGACCAGGGCATGAGCGTGCTCCTGCCGCCGGCGCAGGACCAGAAGGTGATGGTCCTCGGCGGCGGGGCCCAGGATCAACCCGTCGACGCCGTCGCCTCGACCGCGATCGTCGACCTGAAGTCGCCCAACCCGAGCTACGCGGCCGCGCCGTCCATGGACACGAAGAAGATGTACGTGAGCGCGGTCATCCTGCCCGATTCGACGGTGCTCGAGACCGGGGGCGCGTCGACGACGGTGCACAACGGCGACCACGCAGTGTTCAGCGCGCAGGTCTTCGACCCGAAGACGTCGACCTGGACCAAGGTCGCATCGCCGGTGGTCCCGCGCGTCTACCACTCGTCGGCGATCCTTCTGCCCGACGGGCGGGTCGCCACCTTCGGCGGCAATCCCGACGACGGCTTCGAGACCCGGATCGAGGTGTTCACGCCCCCGTATCTGTGGAAGGACACGCCGCGCCCGACCATCGACACCGCGCCGACGGAGGTCGACTACGGCGGGCGGTACACGGTGTCGACGACGGAGGCCGCGCCGTTGCGCTCCGCGGTGCTCGTCCGGCCGATGGCCGTCACCCACTCGACCGACCCGGCGCAACGGCTGGTCGACCTGCCCTTCACCACGACGCCCGGCGGCGTCTCGGTGAGCGTCACGAGCAACCCCGACCTGGCGCCACCCGGCTGGTACATGCTGTTCGTCGTCGACGGCAACGGCGTGCCGTCCGTCGCGAAGTGGGTCCACCTCTCCTGACACCCGGGTCGTGTGGAACCCCGGACGTCATCCCCGGCGGTGCGACTCCGAGCGCTTCGGGTGGGCGTCGAACCAGTCGAGGGCCAGCTTCGTGGCGTCGATGGTGTGGGTGGTACCGGGAAGCGCGATCGGGGATCCCGGCCACATGTGCGAACCGTGCTCGATCGAGTAGAACTCGACGCCGGTTCCCGCGTCACAGCCGGTGTAGGTCCAGTGCTCGACGTCGGGCTCGATCCGCTGGACCTTCTTCCGCACGGAGCAGTGCGCGCCCGCGGCCCACTCCGGCATGTTCACCTCGACGCCCGGAAGCCCCGAGTTCGACCCCGTGACCACCACGCCCGCATCAGCGCCCGCGCCGTACGGCACGACGCCATCCGCGGTCCCGTGGAACGCGACCACCGGAATCGGGCCACAGCCGCCGGGATGCACCTCCACCGACACGAGCGCGATCGAGGCGAACCGGTCGGGATCCGCGCACGCGGTGACCGCGGTCTTCCACGCGCCGAGGGAGTGGCCGACGGCGAAGACGCGATCGAGGTCGACGCAGTAGCGACCGGCGACGTCGTCGAGCAACGCGGTCAGGAACTCCGCATCGGGACCTCGAGATGCCAGCTCCCACTTGCCGGCGACCGCGTCGGGGGTGACCGTGATGAATCCGCGCTCGGCCGCCTTCATCGGCATCGCCGTCACCGCGTCCTGCTCCGCCGCACTTCCGCCCGAACCGTGCAGATCCAGGACTTCCGGGGCCGGCGTGTCCTGGTCGTACGAGCTCGGGACGCCGAGTCGATACGAACGTTGCTGTTGCCCGACGGCGATCGTCAGCGGAACGTCGCCCGGCGCCTTCCGGTCCGTCGCCGTGACCGCCGGCGCCTTCCCGCAGCCTGCGCTCGCGCGCGCCGGGGGCTTCGTCGTGGACGTCGGACCACTCGCGTCCGTGCCGGCCGACGTGCATCCAGCGAGCACGACGATCAGGCCGAAGGTCGACGCCAGAGCTACCGCGCCGAGTGATCTGGCCCGAGGACCGGGACGGCGTTCGGCCGAGCCACCGTGCGAGGAGGTCATCGAAGGGATCCTCGCCGACGAACGCTGATCGCGGCAATGCCGGTCGCGTCCGGCGCGCGCCACGACGAGCGTCGGACCGCGGTCAGGCCTGCTCCGGTCGAGCGACCTCTTCTCGGAGCGCGCCCTGCGCGGCCGCGGAGCCGGCTCGTCCACCCCCGCGACCGCGGAGGATGTATGCCGCCGCTACCGCGACGACCGCGCCGGCGAGCGGTCCGGCGATGTACACCCAGTAGGCGTGGAAGTCGGCGCCGACGAGGTCGGGCCCGAACGTGCGGGCGGGGTTCATGGACGTGCCCGAGATCGGGCTGCCCCACAGGCCGGCGAGTGCGATGTAGCCGCCGACCCCGAACGCGCCGATCACGCCGAGGTTCTGTGCCCCTGACGCGGTGCCGAGGATCACGCTGACCAGTCCGAACGTGAGGATGAGCTCCATCCAGAACGCGTCGGCGTTGGCGTAGCCCGCGGCCGGGTAGTTCGAGCCGTAGGTCGCGGAGACATGGACCACGGCTTGGAGGAACCACGCGGCGAGCGCGGCGCCGCCGAGCTGGACGACGACGTAGCCGGGGACGCGCCACCACGGGAAGTCTCCCCGCAACGCGAACGCGACGCTCACCGCCGGGTTGAGGTGCGCGCCGGAGACCTTGCCCATGAAGAGGATGATCGCCATGACCATGAGTCCGGGCGCGACCACGGCCGCGGTGCGACTGATGGTGCCCGGGAACGCTCGGCCCATCATCCCGCCCCCCGCGGCGACCAGGACGAGGAAGAACGTGCCGAGCAGCTCCGAGAAGAGTCGTCGCCACTCCTGCGACGAGTCCTGGAAGTCTTCGACCGCCTCCTCGAACGTCTCGACCCGATGTCCGACCTGACCGGAGATCACTTCGAGCAACGCGCCCCGCACGGCCGCGCTGCGCTCCTCGTCGGGACTCACGACGCGCACCGAAGGTTCGGGAAGATGTGACCGAACTGCTCGCACATGGTTCGCTGCCTCGCTGCCTCGCTGCCTCGCTGCCTCGCTGCCCCTCCTGGGTGCCGCTCCGCGCGGGCTCGAGACAGTCTGTCGCGATCTCCGACCGGAGGGCGAGAGGTCAGACGGGCACCCGGCTATTGGCCGATGCGTCCGTCGATCCGCTCGCGCAACAGGTCGGCGTGTCCGAGGTGGCGGGCGTACTCCTCGATCAGTCCGATCAGCGCCTCGCGAAGCGACATCGGCCCTCCACCGCTGCCGTGCTGGTTCAAGGGGTCGTCGCCGGTGATGTCGAGACTGGCGGCTTCGGCCACGAACCGCTCGGCGAACTCCACTTCGGCGCGCCATGCGTCCCATGCCTCGGCCACCACGTCCGGGTCGGGAACCGCACCGTCGAAGTCGCCGTCACGGTCGGTGGCGGAGCAGAAGAGCCGGGGCACCTCCTGTCCGGCCATCAGCTGGCGGAACGTCGCCCGCTCCATTTCGGCCAGGTGTCGCACCAAACCGAGGAGCGACATCGTCGACGGTTCGACCGACCGCCGCGCCAGCGCGTCGGCATCCAGCCCCGAGCACTTGATCTCCAGGGTGAGCCGCAGGCCTCGCAGCGACTCGACCAGCGCGGCCCGCTCGTCGCCCAACCTCGGCCGGTTCTCACGCGGGTCGTCCTCGAGGTCGATGAACATGTCCGCGCGACGGGTCGTGGCCACGGCCACCATCATCCACCAGGAGTACGGCGACCGACCCGGGATTTCACGCCCGGGCCGAGGATCATCGTCCGGGGCCGTACCCCTCCCCGGGTCTCGGGGCGTTGACAGGAGGGAGAGGTGTCCCGAGCCCCGGAGACGAGCCCGATGCGATTCGAGTACCACTGCCCGATCCACGGTCGAGTGAGCGAGCTGCGCGACCGGTACGCCTGCCCGGTCGACACCGGTCACCTCCGCTGTGCCCGCCCGCTCACCCTCGTCGTCACCGACACCGAGCACGCCACGGTCTGACCCCGCGGCCCGTCGCCTGCTCCTGCTGCATTCGGCGTGAGTTCGGGTTGCTATGGCAACGCAAACTCACACCGAAACGAGTCGCGGGGCTACGGGGGGCGCCGGCTACGTGGCGGCGAACTGCTCGCGGAGGAGCTTGCGGTAGACCTTGCCGTTGTCCTGGCGGGGGAGGTGGTCGACGAACGCGACGCGGCGCGGACACTTGAACCGAGCGAGCCCGTCGCGGCAGTGGGCGATGAGGTCCGCCTCGAGCTCCGGCGACGCGGTGGCCGGCGGCGCGACCTCGACGACCGCGAGCACCTCCTCGCCCCACTCGTCGTTGGGTACGCCGATCGTCGCCGCGTCCCGCACCGCGGGGTGCTCGAGCAGCACCGCGTCGATCTCGGCGGGGTAGACGTTGACCCCGCCGCTGATGATCAGCTCCGCGCTGCGCCCGGACAGGAACAGGTAGCCGTCGTCGTCGACCCAGCCGAGATCGCCGAGCGTGTACCAGGAGCCTCGCTGGTTGCGCTCGGTCTTCTCGGGGTCGCCGAAGTAGTCGAACTCCTCCCCGGGGTGGGCCTTCAGCCACACGGTGCCGATCTCCCCGGCCGGGAGCGCGTGCGCGTCGTCGTCGCCGACGATCACGTGGTCGGCCGGGTGGGGCCGGCCGACGGTGCCCGGCTTGCGCAGCCAGGTCCCGGCGTCGACCAGCGTGCCCGCACCCTCGGTCGCGGCGTAGTACTCCACGATCACGGGGCCGACCCATTCGATCATCGCCTGCTTCACCGGCACCGGGCACGGCGCGGCGCCGTGGACGACGAGGCGCAGCGAGGTGAGGTCGTGACGCGCGCGGATGGATTCGTCGAGGGTGAGCAGCCGGTGGAACATCGTCGGCACCATGTGCGTGTGGGTCACGCGATGGTCCTCGATGAGCCGCAGCGTCTCGTCGGGGGTCCAGGCGTCCATCAGGACGACGGATGCACCGTTCGACAGCGGGCTGATCAGCGAGATGTTGAGCGGGGCGGCGTGGTAGAGCGGCCCGGTGCAGAGGTGCACGCTGCCCGCCTCGTAGCCCGCCAGGTTCTCGACCGCGGGCGGGTGCGGGGTCTTGCGCACCCCTTTCGGTCGGCCGGTGGTGCCCGACGTGTAGAGCATGAGGCTGCCGGGCGTCGGGTCGGCAAGCGCGCCGGTCGGTTGCGCGGCCACGGCGGCGTCATGGTCCTCCCCGCCGGGCGCGCCACCGCCGACGGTCAGGGCGGCGGCGAGGTCGGCCGCGTGCCGCACGACGAGCTCGGCGACCGGTGGGATCCCGACGTCGGCGACGAGCGCGCGCGCCTCGCAGTCGGTGACGATGTAGGACATCTCGTCGAGGGTGAGGTGCCAGTTGACGGGCGTCAGCCGGAAGCCCGCACGCCGGCACGCGGCCCAGGTCTCGACGAACTCCGGTCGGTTGCGGGCGACGAGCGCCACCGCGTCACCGGCATGGAGGCCGCGCTGGTGCAGTGCGCGGACGAGCTGGTCCGACCGGTCGTCCAGCTCGCGAAAAGTGCGGTCGCCGAACGCGGACACCACCGCGGGCCGCTCGGGCGCGACCTGTGCCCAGTACGAGATGGCGCGTCCCTCGCCGGTGAGGCGGGTCAGGAGGTCAGGGTCCACCAACGCGCACTGTAGGCCTGGGGCGGCGCGGGACCCGCGCCGCCAGCTCGGGCCGGCGGATCCGGAGGGCGACGAGGATCACCGCGACGATCGCGATCGTCCTGACCGCGACCAGGAAGGGGAGCACGGCGACGACAGTGGACGAGGGCCACTGACCGTGGAAGTGCCCGTACACCAGCACGAAGATCGCAAGGTCGCTCGCGCAGTATCCGAGCCAGACCCGGCGCGAGATCGGCAGGAGCGCGAAGAACGGCACGAGCCACAAGTCGTAGTTCGGCGAGTACACCTTGTTCGCGAGGAGGAACACGCCGAGCATCGCAGCTGCGATCTCCATCGCGCCGAGGTGGTGGCGCACCGCGCGGGCGGAGATGAAGACCAACCCTGCGACGAGTGCCGCGACGGACGCGAGGTCGGCCGCAGTCGTGAGGTGGTGCGCGACGAGCCCGCGGAGCACGGGCGTCTCGAACAACCAGAACCAGGTGCTCGCCCACGTCGGTGCCCGGCCGCCCTGGAAGGTCATCGGATAGGTCCAGGCGCTCCAGCTCCGGAGCGCGATCGGAACGTTCAGGAGTGCGGTCACGGCGAGGAACGCCCCCGTGATGCGGGCGGCGCCCCGGCGGTCACCGGCCCGCCAGCGGACGGCCACGAGCGGGGGGAGCAGGAGCGCGGGGAACACCTTGGCCGACGCGCCGAGCGCGAGGAGCGCGCCAGCGCTGCGGTCATGAGCGCTCTCGAACGCGTACAGCCCGAGGAGCGCCGGCGCCAACGCCACGAGGTCCCAGTTGTGGAACGCGTACAGCGCCAGGGGCACACCGGCGGCCCAGCGCCAGATGCGGGGACCCGACCGCCGACGGATCAGCGCGGTCACCCCGAGCGCGAGCGTCGCCGAGATGGCGCAGTTCACGAGGAAGAAGTCCGTGGCCCGGCGGCCGAACCACACCGCGATCCACGCGACGTACCCGATGACGACCGGGTACTCGACGGGTCCGCCGCCGTACGGCACCAGCGAGGGGTGGAGCCGCCACGCGAGGAAGCGGCCGGGGATGTCACCGAGGGCGGTGTGCCCACCGTGGCCGAGGACGGCGAGCTCGAGCGCGAGTGCGACCGCCAGCGTCGCCCCGGTGACCAGCAGCGCCGCGGGGAGCCCCACCGGGCGCGTCGGTGCGGACGTGGTGCCGGACGTCGCCGTCACGGTCACAGTGCCGGCCATGCGGCCTCGGGGTGGACGGGGTCGATGCGTCGACCGTACGGAGCATCCAGACAGCGAGTTCTGCGTCCCGGGTAAGCGATCGGCAAACTCGACCCGGGCCCTCCGACGCCCGGACCGCCCGTAGCCTGGGTCCATGCCCTCGGAGGTGCTGCTCGTCGAGGACGACGAGACCATCGGGCGCTCGCTCGCGCAGGCACTGGTGAGCCAGGGCTACTCGGTGACGCTCGCGGTCGACGGGGCCGGCGCCCGGACGGAGTTCACCAAGAAGTTGCCCGACCTCGTGCTCCTCGACCTCGGGCTTCCGGACGTCGACGGCGTCGAGCTGTGCCGGGAGTTCGGGACCGCGGTGCCCTCGCTGCCGATCGTGGTGCTGACCGCCCGGCACGAGGAGGCCGACATCGTCGTGAGCCTCGATGCGGGTGCGGTCGACTACATCACGAAGCCGTTCCGGCTCGCCGAGCTGCTCGCACGCGTCCGGGCCCACCTCCGCCGGCCCGAGCCGTCGGCCGCGGAGCGCACGGTCGTGGGATGCCTCCGGATCGATCACGACGCCCGCCGGGTCTGGGCCGGCGACGACGAGGTCATGCTCCGGCCCCGCGAGTTCGACCTGCTCGCGCTGCTCGCGGTGGAGGCCGGCCGCGCGGTCACCCGGGAGCGGATCATGGACCAGGTCTGGGACGAGCACTGGTACGGCTCGACGAAGACGCTCGACGTCCACATCTCGGCCGTCCGGCGCAAGCTCGCGGCGAGTGGCGCCGTTGGCTGCCCGGTGATCACCGCCCTGCCGCGGGTCGGCTACCGCCTCGACGCGCCGTGAAGCGACGGATCATCGTCTCGATCGTCGGCGTCACGGTGATCGCACTCCTCGTGCTCGGCGTGCCGCTCGCGCTCGCGGTGGCGCGTCTGTACGAGAACGAAGAGGTGCTCCGGCTCGAGCGTGAGGCCAACGAGGCGCGCAGCTCGGTGAGCACGTCCGAGCTCCAGCGGGGTGACCCGATGGGGCTCGGCGACGAGGGGAGCACGCGGTTCGTGATCTACGACGCGAACGGTCGCCGGGTGGGTGGCGAAGGCCCGAACCGCGCCGACGTCACCGTGCGGCACGCGCTCGACGGCGATTCGGCGGACGCCCGCATCGCGGGCCGCATCGTCGTCGCGGTGCCGATCAACGGGGACGAGCAGGTCGTCGGGGCGCTGCGCGCGAGCCGACCCGCGAAGGTCGTCGCCGACCGGACCCGGAACGCGTGGCTGGTGATGGCGGCGATTGCCGTCGGCGCGGTCCTCGTCGCCGGGCTCCTGGCCTGGTGGCAGGCGCGGCGCATCACCCGCCCGATCGACGAGCTCGTCGACACCGCGCGCCGCCTCGGCGGGGGCGACTTCTCGGTGGAGCCCGAGCCCTCCGGGATCGAGGAGCTCGACCAGCTCGGCTCCGCGATCACGACGACCGCAAACCGCCTCGGGCACCTCGTGTCTCGGGAGCGTGCGTTCAGTGCCGACGCGTCGCACCAGCTGCGGACACCGATCGCCGGCCTGCGCGTGAAGGTCGAGGGTGCGCTGTTGGCGCCGGACAGCGACGCTCGCGGCGCGCTCACCGAGATGCTGCCGCCGATCGAACGGTTGGAGACCACGGTCGAGGACCTGCTGCGGCTCGCCCGCGACACCGACGTGGAGCGCTCGCCCCTCGACGCGCCCAAGCTCCTGCGGGAAGCGGAGGACCACTGGCAGGGGGTCCTCGCGGCGCAGGCAAGGACGTTGAAGGTGGTGATCGAGGACGATCTCCCCACCCCTGCAGTGGCCGAGCCGGCCGTGCGCCAGATCCTCGACGTGCTGCTCTCGAACGCGCAGCGCCACGGCGCGGGAGCGGTGACGCTGGCCGCCCGTTCGAGCCTCCCCGGCGCGGTGGTCCTGCAGGTCGGCGACGCCGGGGACGCGGTGCTCGATCCGCGGCGCATCTTCGACCGGCGCACGGACAGCGGCCACGGGGTGGGGCTCGCGCTCGGTCGGGCGCTGGCCGAGGCCGAGGGTGCCCGCCTCGTCCTCGAGCACGCCGGCCCCGGTCCGGTCTTCGCCCTGGTCATCCCGACCGAAGAAGGCTGAGCGGTTTCAAATCCGCCGGCCGCGACGCGGGTTCGTGCCGATGCTTCCCGCTTGCCGCTGCCGCCCGTCAGGGCCGCTCAGGGAAAGGCGGAGCGGTTTCAAATCCGCCGGCCGCGACGCGGGTTCGTGCCGATGCTTCCCGCTTGCCGCTGCCGCCCGTCAGGGCCGCTCAGTGAGCGGGGCGGCGCATCTCGGTGGCGAAGCGCTCCCAGTTGCAGAGTGCGTCCTCGAGCTGTACGACCCGGCGGCGCGCCGCCTTGAGGTTCTCGCGCGCCTCGGCGAGCTGGCGACGCGCGTTCTCGACGTGGCGCTGGATCAGCTCTTCCGGGGTCACCGACTCGTTGCCTCGCGTCTGCCGGCGCTCGGCCGGGATCGGCTCGTCGTGGCGCGCGGTCGAGTTGTGGCCGTTGCTGCTGACCGTGGACTGGGTCATCGGGTTCGCTCACTTGCCGGGCGCCGCGGTCGCGTGTCGGACCGGGAGGCGCAGGTCGACGGGGGGTCGCGACCTCAACGCCCGGGGACATGGCTCGGTTCCCAGGACGGGTCTCGCGCGGGCCGCGATGAGCGATTTCCGGCGTTGACGCCCGGTTCCATGCGGCGGTCCCGTAGTCTCCGTGGTCCGACGGATCTCCCGGCGGACCATCCGCAGACCTCCATGCGCATCCGAGCGTTCCGACGCATCCCGCTGCTCCTCGTGACCGCTCTCGCGGTGGTCGGCCTCGTCGCGAGCGGCGCCGGTCCGGTGAGCGCGGCACCGGCCCCGCAACCGTCGACGACACCGAGCTCGACCGAACCGGCGCCAACGGCGACGACGCCCACGTCGAGCTCGACCACGACGACGACCGCGCCGGGCGCGGCCGCGACCCCGGTCGCGCCGTCGACCCCAGCGCTCGCGGACGACCGGCTCGTCGTCGGGCTCGAGCCGGGTGCCTCCACCGCGGACGCGGGCTCGATCGCGCGCGACGTGGGCGCGACGAACCCGCAGGTCGTCGACGACCGGACGATCGTGGTGGACGCCGCCTCCGGGCCCGCGCGGGCGCTGCGGGCCGAGGGTCTCCGTCGTGACCACCGGGTCCGGTACGTCGAGCCGAACTACCGGATCTCCGGGTCCTTCAAGCCCAACGATCCCTCGCTGCCGTCGCTGCGCACGCTGATGGACGCCCAGCCCGGGGGGATCCGGGCCGAAAGCGCGTGGAACACGACCCTGGGGTCCCGCGGCGTCGTCGTCGGTGTCCTGGACAGCGGGATCGACGCCACCCACCCGGACCTGGTGGCGAACCTCTGGAGCAACCGCCTGGGCATCGGCGGCTGCGCGTACGGCACGCACGGCTACAACTCGTTCACCGGGCAGTGCACCACGACGGACCCGTACGGGCACGGGACCCACGTCGCCGGGATCCTCGGCGCGGTCGGCAACAACCGGATCGGGATCACCGGCGTCGCCGCCCGAGTCTCCCTGATGTCGCTGACGATGCTCGACCACAACGGCGACGGCTCGATCGCCGGCGCGATCGGGGCGATCGACTGGGCGGTCCAGGCGAAGAACGCGGGGGTCAACCTGCCGCGTGCTGTCCGCGTCGTGGGGCGGCGACGGGTTCTCGCAGGGCCTCACCGACGCGATCCAGCGCGCCGGTGCCGCGGGCATCCTCTTCGTCACCGCGGCCGGGAACTCGTCGACCAGTGTCGAGCAGCAGCCGGTCTACCCGTGCGCGGCGGGCCTCCCCAACGTGATCTGCGTCGCCGCGAGCGGTGGCGACGACAAGCTCAGCTCGTTCTCGGACTTCGGCGCCACGCACGTCGACCTCGCGGCACCGGGCGAGGGCATCGTCTCCACCGTCCCGCCCGGCGTGATTCCCGGCTGCGGGATGAGCCTGTACTGCTCGCTCGACGGAACCTCGATGGCGACGCCGATGGTGTCGGGCGCGGCGGCGCTCGCGCTCGCGGCGCAGCCCGGCCTGACCATGACCGAGCTGCGGACCGTGATCGTGCACGCGGTGGACCTGCAGTCGAACCTGTCCGGCAAGGTCGTGAGCGGGGGCCGGCTCGACGTGTGCAAGGCGATGCCCGGCTGCGCGCTGGCCGCGAAGCCGCCGAGCGCGCCGACCGCGGTCCACGTCACCGTCGCCCACGGCCAGGCGTCGCTGACGTGGTCGCGACCGGATTCCAACGGCAACGGGACGGGCGTGACCGGGTACACGGTGACGGCACCCGACGGGGTGCACAGCCTCGGCGCGGCAGCGCGGACGCTGACCGTAGGCGGCCTCGCCGACAACCAGGACGCGCACTTCGCGGTGCAGGCCGGCAACGCGTCCGGCGCGAGCACCGCGGCGCCGGCCACCGGTCGTTCGCTGAGCGGCGGCTACGTGGTTCACTCGGCCGGGCGGCTGGCTCGTGTCGTCGTGAGCACCGGTCCGAAGCCGTCGGCGCCCAGCCCGACCGACCTCGCGGCGGGGGACGGGCGGGCCCGCGGTGTCGCGCTGCTGCCCGCCGGCACGGGTGGGTACGTGCTGGACCAGTTCGGGCAGCTGCACCCGTTCGGGATCGGGGGCGACCCGGCGCCGCCGCCGGCGACCGGCGGCTGGGTGGACCGCAGCCGCGACTGGGCGCGCGGGGTGGCGATCCTCCCCGACAGCAGCGGGGGCTACGTCATCGACGGGCTCGGCCACTTCTACGGGTTCTCGATCGGCGATCACCCGAGGCCGCCCGGGGTCTCCGCCGGCCCCCGCTGGAAGTCCGATCTCGGCCGGGGCGTCGCGATCGCGGCTTCCGGGCAGGGCGGATACCTCGTGGACGCCCACGGCGCGCTCTACCGCTTCGCGATCGGCGGCGCGAGCCTGCCCGCGAAGCAGAGCCGCGGGATCAGCTGGCCGACCGAGGACATAGCGCGCGGCATCACGCTCGTCCGCAACGGCTCGGGCGGCTACGTCGTGGATCGGTCGGGCGGTCTGCACCCGTTCCGGATCGGCGGACCGGCCCCCCGAGCACCGGTTTCCGGGGCGCCGTGGCCCGGTCTCGACCGGGCGCGCGGCGTCGCGTTCTGAAGTCGACTGGCCCGAACCCCCGTCCGTCGGCAAGAATGACCGGGCGATGCAGGTCGAATCCCGTGATTCCATCTCGCTGAAGCCGGCCGAGCTCGATGAGCTCGGCCAGCTCCTCGCTTCCGTCGGTCTCTCCGGCATGGACCATGAGCTCGAAGCTCACGTCGAGCACTTCCCGCTGGTCGTGATGGCGCTCGAGGATGCCGGCAACCACGGATTCCTCTTCGGGTCCCTCGAACGCGTCGGCGGGACGCCGTGCATCCTGTGGGGTCTCGGGGCCGTGCGCCGGGGCCGCCAGTCGGGGGCCGCGGTCAAGGGCCTCGTGGGTGAGCTCTACCGCCGGGCCGCGATCTCGTTCCCCGACGAGGACGTGCTGGTGGCCGGTCGGATCGCCCACCCTGCCGCGTACTCGCTGATCAGCGGCCTCGCCGACGTCGTGCCGCGCCCGAACTACTCGCCGACCGGCGAGGAGCGGGCCTGGGGCCGGCGCCTGGCCCGTCGCTTCGGCTGCGAGGGCCGGTACGACGACCGTGCGTTCCGGCTCGCGCCGACCGGTAACCCGGAGGCGGTGCTCGACGCGAGCACGGTCAAGGGCGGCGGCAAGGCGGCCAACGAGGTCGTCGGCGTGGTGGACGTCACCCGGGGCGAGGCGGTGATCGTGTTCGGCTGGGCGACCGCCGACGCCCTGGCCAACGGCCTCGGCCACTACTAGACCCGCCTCCTTTCCGAGGATCTCCGGAGGGCGAACACCGCACTCCGAGACGGCCGGCGCCCTCCGGCGGCTTTTCGGTGCGCGTTCCACCCCCTGGAGGGGTTGTGGTGCAAAGCCCCCTGGAGGGGGTGCAGGTCGCACCGAAACGAGGTCGGTCAGGGGGTGCGGCGGGCGAGGGCGGCGTCGATCTCGGCGCGCAGCGCGTCCGGGGTCGTGACCGGCAGACGGCACGCGAAGCGCTCGCACACGTAGGCCGCGGGCTTCCCGTCGACCAACGTCCGGTCCGCGAGCAGCGGGGTGACCTCGCCGCCCGCGCCCGGCTCGGCCTGGACCGCGACCGACACCGGGATCAACCGGCCGAACACCTCACGGCGCAGGGTCGGCTCGTCTCCGACGAGCGCGATCTCGATCGGCGCGGTGATTGCCCGCTCGTAGGCACCGAGCAGGAAGGCAAAGCTCGTCGCGTGACGGCCCGCGAGCTCGGCGAGGGACCCGAGCAGCCGGCGCGGCCCGGTCGCGTACCCCTCGTCGCCGGTGAGCGTGGCCAGCCGGAGGAGGCCGTCGGCCGCGAGTGAGTTCTCGGCCGGGGTCGCGTTGTCGAAGAGGTCCTGCGGACGGACGATGAGCGCCTCCGCGTCGGAGCCGGTGGTGAAGAACCCGCCGCTCTCCTCGTCCGCGAAGAGCCGTGTCAGCTCGGTCGCGCACCAGCGCGCCTCGGCGAGCCACGCGACGTCGTCCACCTCGGCGAGCGTCAGGTACGCCTCGAGCAGCGCGGCATGGTCCTCGGCCACCGCGAGGTGCCGCCCGCCGCTGGTCTCGTGCCACGAGCGGAGCAGCCGACCGTCGTCGCGGCGCAGCGCGGTCCCGAGGAACCGGGCGTTCGCACGGGCCGCGTCCATCCAGTCGGCCCGCTCGAACGCCGCGGCCGCCTCGGCCAGGCTCCGGAGGAACAGCGCGTTCCACCCCAGCAGCACCTTGTCGTCCCGCCCGGGCCGCACCCGTTGCTCCCGACGGTCGAACAGCCGCCCGAGCGCAGCCGCGATCTCGGCGCTCGGCTCCTCGTCGCGGTCCACCAGGTGCAGGATCGTGCCCGCGTACCCGGTGTGGGGGTCGCGGAAGTTGCCGGCCGCGGTGACGCCGTAGGCGCGGACGACCTCCGGTGCCGCGTCGCCGCAGACCTCGGCGAGCTCGTCGAGGCTCCACAGGTAGAACTTCCCCTCGACGCCCTCGCTGTCCGCGTCCTCGGCCGAGAAGAAGCCGCCGCCGACGTGCCGCAGGTCGCGCAGCACGTAGTCGATCGTGGCCTCCACGACCCGCCGGTAGCGGGGCGAGCCGGTGGCGAGGTGGGCCCGCAGGTAGGCGCCGACGAGCAGCGCCTGGTCGTAGAGCATCTTCTCGAAGTGCGGCACCAACCAGTGCTCGTCGGTGGAGTACCGCGCGAACCCGCCGCCGACGTGGTCGTAGATCCCGCCGGCCGCCATCGCGTCGAGCGTCGTGGTCACCATGGTGAGTGGCTCGGGCGCCCCGGTGCGCACGAAGCGGCGCAGCAGGAAGTCGATCGCCATGGACGGTGGGAACTTGGGCGCCGTGCCGAAGCCGCCGTAGCGCGCGTCGAACGCGGCGCTGAACGCGTCCTCCGCCTGGTCGAGCACGGCGGGGGAGAGGTCACCGTCGCCCGGGCCGAGCTGGTCGCGCAGTCCGCGTCCGGCCATGGCCCCGGTGAGCTGCTCGGCCTGGTCCGCAACGCTCTCGCGTTGGTTCCGCCAGACGTCGTCGATCGCGTCCATGACCCGCAGGAAGCCCGGCATGCCCTGGCGGTCGTCCTTCGGGAAGTAGGTCCCGCCGAAGAATGGCCGGCCCTCGGGGGTGAGGAAGACGGTCATCGGCCAGCCACCCTGACCGGTCAGCGCCTGGACCGCGTCCATGTAGATCGCGTCGACGTCCGGCCGCTCCTCCCGGTCGACCTTCACGTTGACGAAGCGGTCGTTCATGACCGCGGCGACCTGCTCGTCCTCGAAGGACTCGTGCGCCATCACGTGGCACCAGTGGCAGGCGGAGTAACCGACCGACAGGAGGATCGGCTTGTCCTCCGACGCGGCGCGCGCGAACGCCTCCTCACCCCACGGGTACCAGTCGACGGGGTTGTCGGCATGCTGCCGGAGGTACGGGCTGCTCTCGGACGCGAGCCGGTTCACGCGGGTTGCTCGGCGAGCATGCTGATCGCCGTCGCCTTCCCCCAGCGATAGTCGGGCTTGCCCGACGGGGAGCGCACGATCGAGTCGACCACGAGGACGTGTCGGGGCGCCTTGTACCCGGCGACGTGGCGCCGCACCCGGCGGTCGACCTCGGCCGGGTCGACCGAGTGCCCGGTGCGCGGCTCGATCAGGGCGACGACCCGCTCACCCCAGCGTGGGTCGGGAACGCCCACCACGATCGCGTCCATGATGTCGTCGTCCGCCTTGAGCGCGGACTCGACCTCCTCGGGGTACACCTTCTCGCCGCCGGTGTTGATCGACACCGAGCCGCGACCCAGGAGGGTGATCGTGCCGTCCTCCTCGATGCGGGCGTCGTCGCCGGGGATCGACCACCGGACACCGCGCGCGACCGGGAAGGTCGCCGCGGTCTTCTCCGGGTCCTTGTAGTACCCGAGGGGGATGTGGCCGCGGCGGGCGAGCTTTCCGACGACACCGACGGCAGCGGGCTCGAAGTCGGCCGTGAGCACGGTCGTCTCGTCGTTGACGCGGAACCGCGGTGCGTCACTCGGCGCCGCGCCGGCGACGGTCACCGACTGGCCCTGGCCGCCGGCCTCTGACGACCCGTACCCGTCGATGATCATCGAGCCCGGCAGGCGCTCGGCAAGCGCGGTCTTCACCGTCGGCGACAGGATCGCGCCACCGGAGAGGATCACCACCAGCTCGGAGAGGTCGACGCGCCCGTCGAGCTCGTCGAGCGCGTCGACCAGGGGCCGGGCGAACGCGTCGCCGACGATCACGAGGAAGTTCACGTGCTCGCGGGACACGAGCTCCCAGAGCCCGACCGGGTCCAGGTGGCGGTCGGGCGAGATCACCACGGTCCCGCCGCTGTACAGCGTGGTGAACGCCATCCAGTGGGCGGTGCCGTGCATGAACGGGCACGCGGGCAGGCAGCGGGTCCGCCCGCCGGTGGCCTTCTCCGCGATCTCCTCGGGCGTGCTGATCGCCCGACCGGCGAAGTCGCCGCCGCCGAACGCCCCGAAGAAGATGTCCTCGTGGCGCCACATGACCCCTTTGGGCATGCCGGTCGTGCCGCCGGTGTAGAGGATGTACTGGTCGTCGGCCGAGCGGGGCGGGAAGTCGCGGCCGCCGAGCGTCTGCTCGATGACGTCCTCGTACCGCGCCGCGCCGAGCGCGGACACGTCGGTCGCGGTGCCGTCCTCGACCGCCACGAACGTGCGGAGCTCGGGCACCCGGTCGCGGATCGCGAGCAGCTTCGGGGCGAACTCACGGTGGAACAGCACCGCCTTCGCGTCGGCGTCGTCGAAGAGGTAGCGCAGCTCCTCCTCGACGTACCGGTAGTTCACGTTGATCGGCACCGCGCGGACCTTGAACGCGGCGAGCATCCCTTCCAGGTACTCGACGCCGTTCTGCAGGTACAGCGCGACGTGGTCGCCGGGACCGACGCCCTCGCCGGCGAGGAAGTGCGCGAGCCGGTCGACCCGGTCGTCGGCCTGCGCGTACGTCAGGTGGAGGTCACCGTCGACGAGCGCCTCGCGCTCTGGGACGGTGTCGACGACCCGTTCCCACAGGTCGGCGAGGTTGAACTCCATCCGACCGAACCTAGTGACGCCTCAGCCGGATGGTCGACCTGACGGCTGTGTCAGCGTCGTGACCCTCAGGCATCGAGAGCGACGAGCGCGCGCTCGACGGGGGCCCAGGCGCCCGCGACGAACTCGTCGAGCGCGGCGGGCTCACGGCGGGCTACCACCTCGTCGGCGCGTGCCCAGAGCGCAGCCTCCACCGGTGCGAAGCGCTCCCGGATCGTCGCGAGCGCCGCGGGATCGGCTTCGACGCGGTCCCGCAGGCGGGCGAACCGCCGCCAGGTGTCGGTCCGGCCGAGCTCGGTGGGTACGCCGAAGGGAGGGAACGCGGGGACGTAGACGCTCGCACAGGGGCTGCCGAGCGCGACCCAGGCCCGCAGGGGCGCGTCCGGGTCCGTCGGCAGGTCGGCGACGATCGACGCGGTCGTCGCCTGGTAGGCGCGCAGGTGCATGCAGACGGTGATGCCGTTCCAGTCCGCGTCGACCTCCGCCGGCGGTGGCGGGACCGCTCCCGACGGGGCACCCGGCGCGCCCCAGGGGCCGGTCCCGTGGTCGCGCAGGGTCGCGACGAGGTCCGCGGGACCGAAGCTGTCGGGATCCGCGGCGATGCCGGCCGCGACGCACGCAGACGTCGGGGCCAGGCGACGGTCGGCGATCGCGGTCGGCACCGACGGGTCGCGCCAGTCCTGGAAGCTGCGTCCGGGCGTCACGTCCGCGGAGGCCCGGGTCCAGTCGGCACCGAGGGAGATCCGGTTGGAGATCGCCGCGCCCGGCCCGACCGGCTTCGCCGCCCACGTCCGCCCGCTGGTCTCGACGACCCACCCGCCGGTCGGGTCCGCGAGCAGGAACGACGAGAAGTACGGCTCGGCATGGTCCTCCTCGCCGCTGCCCCCCTGCCCGTACGCGGTCAGGAGCCCGGTGAGCTCGTCGAGGGCCGCGTCCGCGGTGGTGGCGCGCTCGAGCGCGAGCCGTACGAGGTCCATGCCGAGCAGTGCCGGTGGTGCGCTCGCGGCATCGTCGATCGTCCAGACCTTCTCGTTGCCGATCGCGACCCGGTGCTCGTTCACCCCGTGCTCCGCGCCCCACAGCCAGGCGGGCCGGGAGGCGAGCAGCGCGTGCGCGCCCGCGTCCGGCACCCGGAGGTACTGGGTGGCCAGGTCGCCACCCGGGGCCCGGCGCGCGAAACCCTGCACGACCTGGCTCTCGTACGGCGGACGGTCGGAGTTCTTCGCGAAGAGCGTGCCCGATGGGCGCACCACGCAGAGCGAGTCGCACATCGGGGTGCCGCTCGCCTAGGCCAACTCGGCGGCGAGGTGTCGCGCGGTGAGCGGCTCGCCCGTCACCTGCTCGATGAGCGCGTCCCACCGCAGGGTGAGGCCGGGCGCGAAGAGCTCGTCGACGAGGAGCGCACCGGCCGCCGGGCGGTCGACGATCCCGCCGGCCCGGGCCCGCAGCGTCGACTGGAGCTGTGAGGCGACGAGCTCTCCGTAGAGGTAGTTCTGGTAGTAGACGGGCGCGAGCGCGACGTGGATCTTGGCCGCCCAGTCGGGCGCGTCGCGGCCGTCCGGGCCGACCACGAGCTGGAAGCGCTCGACGAGCTCCCACCAGCGGGCGGTGAGGTCGGCGTCCGGATCGGCGTAGAGGCTGCGCTCGAAGTGCGTCATCACGAGGACCCAGCGGGCGAAGGTGAGCAACGACGCACGCCGGGCCCGCTCGAGCTGCGGGACGAGCACCTCGAGGTCGGGCTCGCCGACTCCTGCAACCGCACCGAGCCACTCGGTGTCGCGGACCAGGCGTCCGAACAACATGGCGACGCCCTCGGTGGTGAGCGGGTGCATCGTCCGCAAGAGCCACGGGAGGTCGGGGTCCACCCGGATGTCGTAGAGCGCGTGCCCGAACTCGTGGAGCATCGTCCCGGTCCAGTACTCGGACGCGACGTTGTTGCTCAGGACCCGGACGTCGCCCTCGTGATCGACGTCGATGCAGAACGCGTGCTGGCTCTTGCCCGCGCGCGGCGCCAGGTCACTGCGCGCCAGCACCGCCCGGATGTCCAGCCCGAGACCGTCGTAGGTGCGCACGGTCAGCGCCTCGAGGTCCTGGGTCTCGAGCCACCGGTCGAGGTCCACCGACCCGGCGATCGGCGGATCCTGGAAGAACGGGTCGTCGTAGTGCCAGGGGCGCAGCTCGTCGACGCGGCGGCCGAAGCGCGCCGCGAGGTCGGTGTCGAGCGCGTCCTTCCAGGCCCGGAACGGCGCGATCGTCGCCTGCTCCACCTCGTCGAGCGTCGCGAACAGGCGCGCTTCGTCGAGCTCGCTCGTCTCCAACGCGAGCGCGAAGTGGTCACGCGATCCGAGATGGCGCGGCGGCGCGGTTGCGGAGGCGCGCCAGCTCGCGCACCTGTTCGGCGACTTCGGCGCCGACCTGCTTCGATGCCTCCCATGCCCGTTGCCGTGCGGTGCAGTCGTCGCTCGTGCGCAGGATCGTCATGATGGTGTTGTCGTCCACGGGCTCACCGTCGATCCGGCCCCGGAACGCGTTGAACGTCGCGTCGACCTCGGCTTCGAGCTCGACCAGCTGGGCCCGGAGGTCGGCGGGGACCTGGTGGGGGAGCGTCCGGTCATGCAGGACCTCGAGCTGGCGGTGGACCAGCGGATCCGTGTTGTCGTCGGTCGCGGCCAGCGCGTCGCGGATCTCGCCGAACGTCGTGACGTCGCCGAGCGCGTCACGCAGCGCGATGTCCGCCGCAACCCGGCGTCGCTCGTGCTCGTCCGAGACCGCGGTGCTGGCGAGCCACCATGCCTGGTTCGCCGCGATCTCGAGCGGCCGGAGCCGGGCCGTGACGGCCCGGACGAGGGGTTCCACCTGGGGCATCGCCGGCTCGGGTGCTACTGGAACCAGATGCGCTGGTAGTCGCGGCTCATCGGATGGAGGAGAAGGCCGACGAGCAACCCGTCGAACATGAGGTTCAGGATCTGCGGGAAGCCGAGCACGTTGATCCCGAAGATCAGCAGCAGGAGGGCGACCTGGATCACCGCGGCCACGACCGCGACGGTGTACCCCCACTTCTTCTCGTTCGCGATGCCGAACCCGCCGAATCCGAGGCCGATGGCGATCAGCACGACGATCGGGTTGAACGTGATCAGCCCGAACACCGCGTCGATGTAGCAGAGGATGGTCGCGCCGTAGAGCGTCTGAGGCTGCGACTGGTTGACCCACCGAAAATCGTTCACGGGGCCATTCTTGCCGACGATTCGCCCGAAGTGCGGACGGCGGTTCTGAGCGGCGCCAGCCGCGCCCGTCGCAACGACGGTCCGTGCCGATGCTTCCCGGCCGTCGCAGCGACCCGCCAGGGCCGCTCAGCAATCAGCTGGCGCCGCCGATGCTGACCCGGGAGCGCAGCTGGCCACAGGCCGCGTCGATGTCGGTGCCGCGGTTGCGCCGGACGGTGGCGGTCAGGCCACCATCACGCAGGACCGTGGCGAACGCCTGCATCCGTACCGGGACCGGGGCACTGCCTTCGTACCCGTCGGTCGCGTTGAGCGGGATCAGATTCACGTGCGAGCCCCGGGGGCCGAGCGGGCGCAGGAGCCGGACCAGCGCGCGGGCGTGCTCGAGCAGGTCGTTCACGCCGGCGATGCACGCGTACTCGAACGTGACCCGGCGCCCCCGGGCCGCGGCGAGCTCACCGGCCGCGTCCATCACCTCGGCCAGCGGGTACCGCCGGTTGATCGGGATCATGGTGTCGCGCAGCTCGTCGTCCGGGGCGTGCAGCGAGATCGCCAGCGTGACCGGCAGGTCCTCGGTGGCGAGCCGGCGGATGCCGGGGACGAGACCGACGGTCGAGATCGTCAGGTGCCGCGCCGACAGCCCGACGTCGCCGTGCAGCCGCTCGACCGCGGCCCACGTCGCGTCGTAGTTCGCGAGGGGCTCGCCCATCCCCATGAACACGACGTTGCCGACCGGTTGCGGCGAGGCGTGCGCCGCCCGGAGCACCTGCTCGACGATCTCACCCGCGTCCAGGTGGCGCACGAACCCGGCCTGGCCGGTCGCGCAGAACGTGCATCCCATCGCGCAGCCGGCCTGACTCGACACACAGACGGTCGCACGCTCGGGATAGCGCATCAGGACGGTCTCGACCTGCGCGTCCCCGTGTCCCTGCCAGAGCCACTTCACCGTCTCGCCGTCGTCCCCGGTGGACACGACGATGGGCTCGAACGCGAGAGGGAACGCCTCGGCCAGCTCACCGCGGAGCGCGAGCGGCAGCGGCGACGCGTCCTCCAAGGGGATCCGCTGCGCATAGAGCGCGTCGAGCACCTGGTCGACGCGGTAGCGGGGGAGCGCGCGCTCGGCGCACCATGCGGCCAGCTCCGCGCGCGTGGCCGCGTAGCGGGTCGTCACGGCGCGGACCGCGGGGAGCGACCCAGCTGGTAGGCCCGGTCCCGGTGGTGGGTGGTGAAGCCGAGCGAGCGGTAGAGGCCGAGCGCCGCGGGGTTGGCGCCGTCGACGTAGAGCATCCCGGTCGGGCAGCGCCGATCGGTCGCGAGGTGGTGCAGCCCGCCCACGGTGAGGGCGCGCCCGAGGCCGGTGCCCTGGCGGTCGGGGTCGACGCCGATCACGTAGATCTCGCCGACCCGCCCGGTGTCTCGTGGCCCGGGCGTGTGGACCTTGGTCCAACAGAAGCCTGCGATCCCGTCACGGTCGGTCGCGAGCAGGAAGTCCGCGGGGTCGAACCACGCTTCGGCCATCCGGGCCTGCAAGGTCGCCTCGGTCCATCCGCCCTGGTCCCGGTGGGTGGCGAAGGCCCGGTTGTTGACCCGCAGCCATGCGGCGTCGTCCGAGCCGGGCACGAACGTGCGGATCGTGACGCCGTCGGGCCACTTCGGCTGCTCGGCGAGCGGCAGCGGGACCTCCATCTGCAGCTGTTCGCTCAGCCGTGCGAAGCCGGCGGCGGTGACGAGCATGTCCAGCTCGTCGTCGACGCCGTTGACCCAGAGGACGATGCGGGCCGAGCGCCGGTGCGCTTCGGAGACCAGCGCTTCGAGCAGCGCGGTCGCGACCGTGTCGTCGGCAACCGCGGGATCGCGCACGAAGGCAGCGACCAGGTGCGGGTCGGCGTCCGAGTCGCTCCGGGCGAGATGGGCGTACCCGACCGGCCGGGCCCCGACGGTCGCGACGATCCCCGACGTCTCCGCGGACGGCGCGGCGAGATCGCGCCAGACGAACGACGCCAGTGATTCGTGCCCGTCGTGGCGGCTCGCCACCGTCTCGAGCTCTCGCGCGATCCCGGCGGTCTCGGGCGCGGGAGGCTGTTCGACCCGGATCGAGACCATGGTCCACGGTACCCGTGACCGTGCCGCCCTCCGGGCCCCGCCTTCACCGGTCGGTGCCGCCGCGCCGCGGTTTAGTCTCGCCCGCATGCCGAGACCGAGAGGGGCGAAGGCGCGGGCGCAGACGACGATCGAACGGCTCGCGCTCGAGTACCCGGGCGACGCCAACGCCCTGTGCGCGCTCGTGCACGACTCGCCCTGGCAGCTCCTCGTCGCCACGATCATGTCCGCGCAGACGACCGACGAGATGGTCAACTCCGTCACGCCGGCGCTGTTCGCCCGCTACCCGGGACCCGCGGAGCTCGCGCACGCGGACCCGGAGCACGTCGAGGAGATCATCCATTCGACGGGGTTCTTCCGGCAGAAGACCAAGAGCATCATCGGCATGTCCGCGGCGGTCGAGGAGCGCTTCGGGGGTGAGGTCCCCACCGAGCTGTTGGATCTCGTCACGCTCCCGGGCGTCGGACGCAAGACGGGCAACGTCGTCCGGTCCGTCGCGTTCGGGCTGCCCGGCCTGCCGGTCGACACCCATGTCCTGCGGCTCTCGAGCCGGCTGAAGCTCACCAACGAGACCGACCCGGTGAAGGTCGAGCTCGACCTGAACGGGATCGTCCCGCCCGGGGAGCGCGGCGCCCTGTCGCTGCGGCTGATCCTGCACGGCCGCGCCATCTGCATCGCGCGCAAGCCGCGGTGCTCGGCGTGCGTCCTGGTCGACATCTGCCCCTCGGCCGCCCCGTAGCGGTGCGTCACTAACCTCCGACTCATGGACATCGAGATCCGGGTTCCGACGCGTGACGACGTCGACGCGATCTTCGACGTCCGGGCCCAGGCGTTCGGGGTCAAGGAGGACGATCGCGAGCGGTGGACGTCGCTCGTCGACCCCTCCGAGATGCTCACCGCGTTCCTCGGCGCGAAGGTCGTCGGGTCGCTGCGGGTCCTGGCGATGGGACAGTGGTTCGGCGGGCGCCCGGTCCCGATGGGTGGCATCGCCAGCGTCGTCGTGCTCCCCGAGCACCGCGGCGAGGGTGTGGCCGGCCGCCTCCTCGAGGCCGCGCTCGGGCGCATGCGCGAGCGCGGCCTGCCGGTGAGCACGCTGCACCCGGCGACGACCCGGGTCTACCGCGCCGCCGGGTGGGAGATCGCGGGCGACCTGGCGTCGTACCGGATCCCGGCCCGATCGCTGGAACGCCTGCCCCGTGGCCGGTCCGAGGACCTGCGCCGGCTCACGGTCGCCGACTGGCCGGCGGTCCGGGCCTGCTACGACGAGGTCGCGGCCCGGCACTCGGGCTGGGTGGACCGGCCCGACTGGCTCTGGGACCTGTTCGCGAAGGAGGACTTCGTCGATCAGTCCTTCGTGTACGGCGTCGACGGCGAGGACGGGCTGGACGGGTACCTCGTGTTCACGCAGAAGGCGAACGACCGGTGGGGCTACACGATCGCGGTCGAGGAGCTCACGGCGCGCGAGCCGTCCGCGGCGATCACCCTGTGGCGCTTCCTCGGCGGCCACGGGATGCAGGTCGAGCACGTCGGCGTGCAGGTCGCGCCGATCGAGGAGCTGCTCCTCGTCCTTCCCGAGCAGGATGTCGAGATCGTCGGGAACAACCGGTGGATGCACCGCATCGTCGACGCGCCCCGCGCGATCGCGGCGCGTGGCTATCCGCCGGACGTCTCCGCCGAGGTGCACCTGGGCCTGCACGACCGCCTCGCGCCGTGGAACGAGGGCAGTTGGGTGCTGCGCGTCGACCGCGGCCGGGGCGAGCTGGTCGCCGGCGGGACCGGGCAGGTGCAGCTCACGATCAACGGGTTCAGCGCGCTGTCGACCGGATGGGCGTCGACCACGGCGCTCCTGGCGGCCGGCGCGCTGCACCACGCGACCGACGCCGACCGGCGTGCCCTCGACGCGATCTTCGCCGGCCCGGCGCCGATGATGGTCGACGAGTTCTGACCCTCACCCCACCCGCCGTTTGTGCGCCGAGGCGCGTGGAGTGTCGCTCAGCGCACAAACGGAGCGGGGGTGGGAGCGGTGGCGGGGGTCAGGCGAGGTTGCGCTGGGCCCGCTCGACGGCGCGGCGGGCGGTGAGCAGGTTGCGCTCGGCGCCGTCGAGCTCGGCGGTGATGGCCGAGTCGGGCGTGTCCCGGTAGCGGTCGGCGACCGCGACGATCCGGACGGTCAGCTCCTCGATCTGCGAGTGCAGCGTGCTCAGCTCCGCGTGGGCGGACGGGTCGGCCATCGCGGCCAGCCTTGCGTCATCCACCGGATCGGGCAATTCGCATCGGACAGAAACCGGGGCCCAGGTACGATCCCCAGGCCATGCTGTCGCGTCTCGACCTGCGCGACCCGGACGCGGACCCGCGGGTTGCGCTCGAGGTCGCGTCCACTCCCGAGGACGAGCCCGTCGAGCTGGTGCGCGAGATCATCGCCGACGTCCGCGCCCGCGGTGACGCCGCGCTGCGGGAGCTGACGGCGAAATTCGACGGGTGCGACATCGACGAGCTCCGCGTCCCGGTCGCCGAGGTGCAGGCCGCGCTCGCCCGGACCGAACCGGAGCTGCGCGGCGCGCTCGAGGTCGCGGCATCCCGGATCCGGGGGTACCACGAGGCCCAGGCCGCGGCCCAGGGGCCCGTGCGGTTCGACGTGGACGGCGTCGCGGTCGAAGAGATCCTCCGCCCGGTCGACCGGGCCGGCCTCTACGTCCCCGGCGGGCGCGCCGCGTACCCGTCGTCGGTCCTCATGACCGCGATCCCGGCCGCGGTGGCCGGCGTGCCGCAGGTCGCGCTGTGCGTCCCGCCGGACCGTGACGGCGAGGTTCCGGCGGTGACGCTCGCGGCGGCCGCGATCGCCGGCGTGGACGAGGTGTACCGGGTCGGCGGGGCCCAGGCGATCGCCGCGCTGGCGTACGGCACCGAGTCGATCCCGGCCGTCGACCTTATCGTCGGGCCCGGCAACGTCTTCGTGAGCGTGGCCAAGCGGGAGGTCGCCGGGGCGGGGGTCGTGGGCATCGAGTCGCCGGCCGGGCCGTCGGAGCTCGTCGTCGTGGCGGACGGGCACGCACCGCCGGATCTCGTCGCCTCGGACCTCGCCGCGCAGGCTGAGCACGGACCGGGCGGGACCGCGATCCTCGTGACCTGGCTCGATTCCGTCGCGGATGCGGTGGACGCGGCGTTGACGGCGATCGTCGCCGGCGCGACGCGCCGCGACGAGATGACGACGACGCTCGACGGTGGGGGCCGGATCGTCCTGGTCCGGGACGCGCACCAGGCGATGGAGGTTGCGAGCTTCCTCGCGCCGGAGCACCTCGAGATCGTGACCGAGGATCCGGACGCGCTCGTGCCGCTGGTGGGCAACGCGGGCGCGGTGTTCCTCGGCGCGGGGGCACCAACCGCGCTCGGCGACTACGCGGCCGGCGCCAACCACGTGCTCCCGACCGGGCGGTCGGCGCGATTCGCCAGCGCGCTTCGGGTCGACGACTTCCGCAAGCACGTCCACGTCGTGCGCGCGACTCCCGAGGGATCGGCGGCGTTGAGCCGTGCCGCAGCGATCGTCGCGCGGGCCGAGGGCCTTGATGCGCACGCACACTCGCTCGATCTCCGGGCGAACCGGTGACCGGACGCCGCCGGATCGAGCCGCGCGACGACCTGCGCGCGCTCAAGGGCTATCACTCGCCGCAGCTGGACGTCTCGGTCCGGCTCAACACCAACGAGAGCCCGTTCCCGCCCCCGCCGGCCTTCGTCGAGGCGTGGCTCGGCGAGCTCGCGACCGCTCCGCTCCACCGGTACCCGGACCGGGCCGCACGCGACCTGCGCGACGCGATCGGCACGTCGATCGGGCAGCCGCCGGCCCGCGTGTTCTGTGCCAACGGCTCGAACGAGGTGCTCCAGACCCTCCTGCTCACCTACGGCGGCCCGGGCCGGCGGGTGCTCGTGTTCGAACCGACGTACGCGCTCCACTCCCACATCGCCCGACTCACCGGCACCGAGGTGGTGGTCGGCGCGCGGCGCGACGACTTCGGCGTTGACCCGGATGCGGCGCGGGCGCTGATCGAACGTCACCGGCCCGAAGTCGTGTTCCTCTGCAGCCCCAACAACCCGAGCGGCACCGTCGAGCCGCTCGCGACCGTCGAGGCGATCCTCGAGGTGGCACCCGGGCTCGTCGTGGTCGACGAGGCGTACGGCGAGTTCGCCCGCGACTCCGCGCTCGCGCTCGCCGACGACGAGCGCGCGCTCGTCGTCACCCGGACCTACTCGAAGGTCTGGTCGCTCGCGGCGCTGCGCCTCGGGTTCTGCGTCGCGCCGCCCTGGGTGGTGGCCGAGCTCGACAAGGTCGTCCTGCCCTACCACCTGGACGTCAGCACACAGCTCGCGGGGATCACCGCGCTGCGCTTCCACGCCGAGATGGAGGCGCGCGTCGCGTTCCTCGTCGAGGACCGCGAGCGGCTGTTCACCGCACTCGACGACCTCGACGGCGTCACCGTGTTCCCGTCCGGCGCCAACTTCCTGCTGTTCCGGATCGACCGATCGGGCCCCGGCGACGGCGGATCCGGCCACGCGGTGTGGGAAGCGCTCGTCGAGCGCGGGATCCTCGTGCGTGACTTCTCGCGCTGGCCCGGGGTCGAGGACTGCCTGCGCGTCACCATCGGCACCGCCCGGGAGAACACGGCGTTCCTGTCTGCGCTGACGGACGTCCTGCGCGAGCATGGACCCCGATGACGATCCGCCACGATCACGAGCACCGTGTCACCAAGGAGACCGATGTCGAGGTCGACCTCGTCCTCGACGGGGTCGGCAAGGCGTCCGCGTCGACGGGCATCCCCTTCTTCGACCACATGCTCGAGCAGCTCGGGAAGCACGGCGGCTTCGATCTCGTCGTCGCGGCGACCGGCGACCTCGAGGTCGACACCCACCACACGGTCGAGGACGTCGGGATCGTCGTCGGCACCGCCCTGAAGCAGGCGCTGGGCGACAAGGCCGGGGTCCGCCGGTTCGCGTCCGGGCTGTTCCCGCTCGACGAGGCGCTGGTCCAGGTCGCGGTCGACCTCTCCGGCCGGCCGTTCCTCGTCTACGAGATCGACCCCGTCGCGGAGTGGATCGGCACGTTCGACCCGCAGCTGGCCGAGGAGTTCTGGCGCGGGTTCGCGTTCGCGGCCGGGATCACCCTCCACCTGCGCTCGCTCTCGGGCAAGAACGGCCATCACGTGATCGAGGCGTCGTTCAAGGGCGTCGCCCGCTGCCTGCGCGACGCGGTGCGCATCGAGGGAGCCGAGCTCCCGTCGACGAAGGGCACGCTGTAGACCTCTTCCCCGCGATCGACGTGCGGGGCGGGAACGCGGTGCGCCTGCTCCGCGGGGAGTTCGCGGCCGAGACCGTCTACGACGCGGATCCGGTCGGCGTCGCGCAGCGCTTCGCGGCCGAGGGTGCACGTTGGATCCACGTCGTCGACCTCGACGCGGCTCGCACCGGCGAACCGGTCAATCTGGCGACGGTCGCGGCGATCGCGGCCGCGGTCGAGTGTCCGGTCCAGGTCGGCGGGGGGGTGCGGAGCGCGGACGCCGCGGCGCGGCTCCTCGACGCGGGCGTCCGCCGGGTCGTCGTCGGGACCGCGGCGGTCGAACGGCCGGAGCTGGTCGACGAGCTGTGCGCCCTCTACCCGGGCCGCGTCGCTGTGGGCCTCGACGCGCGCGGTCAGGACGTCGCGGTGCGCGGCTGGGTCGAGGGGAGTGGCAGCGATCTCGTCGAGATCGGCCGACGGTTCGCGGCGTCGGGCGTGGCCGCGCTGGTCGTGACCGAGATCGGTCGCGACGGCACCTTGGAGGGGCCGGACCTGGGCCAGCTCGCCGGCGTCCTGGCCGTGATCGAGGTCCCGGTCGTGGCGAGCGGCGGCGTCGGCACGCTCGACGACCTCCGCGCGCTCGACGGGCTCGAGATCGCCGGGCGCCGACTGGTCGGCGCGATCGTCGGGCGGGCGCTCTACGAGGAGCGCTTCACCGTCACCGACGGGCTCGCGGCGCTGCGGCCGTGAGCGAAGGGTTGCCCGGTCGGGTACGGTCGTCGCACTGATCGACGGCGCTCCCGTCGGGAGTGCCCCGAGGTACCAGGGGGTCGCGTATGGGTGCGGACGGTGTGATCGACGACGGGTTCCTGCGGCGGTATCGCGAGCTCCTCGATGCCGAAGACGCCGCATTCGACGAGTTGGAGCACGCGGTCGAAGAGGGCGACCGGGCCCACTACGACCTCGATCTCGAGTCCTGGAAGGGCACCGTGGCCAAGCGGATGGCGTTCCTGGACCGCGAGGGATTCAGTCCCATCACCGCCAGCGCCTAGACCCACAGCCGCCGTTTGCGTGGATGCGCGCTGGACGCGTGATCACGCACGAACGGAGCGATCGGCTCTGCTCCGGTCAGCGCGCAAGCTGGTCGACGAGCGCGCGTGCGTGCGCGACGAGCGGGTCCGTCTTCCCGATGAAGAAGTGTGACGCGCCGCTGACCACCGTGACGGTGGTGTTGGTCCAACCTGCGACCGCGGCCTCGACGTCGGCCGGTGCCCGGAGCTCGTCCCGCTCCGCCAGCGCGAGCAGCTTGGGACGTGGGTCCGATGCGATCGCGTCGACGTCGAACACGAAGCGCAGTGGCGCGGCGATCGCGAACCAGGCTGCGAGCCGGTCGTGGTGCACCGAGAGCGTCACGTCGGCACCGAAGGACCACCCGGCCAGCACCAGGGGGGCGCTGGGTGCCAGGCGGAGGCTGATCGACTCGATCGCGGCCCGGGCATCGCGACGTTCGGCATCGCCGAAGTCGTGCTCTCCGCCGCTCGCCTCCACCCCGCGGAAGTTGAACCGCAGGCACGCGATGCCCGCGTCGGGCAGCGCGCCGAAGAGCGCGGAGATCACGATCGAGCGCATCGTGCCGCCTTGCATGGGGTGGGGATGGCAGAGGACCATGCCGGCGCGGATCGGGAGCTCGCCGTCGGGCGTCGCGAGCTCGGCCTCGATCGACACGCCGTCACTCGTCGTGAGGGTCAGGGGCTCGATCGGCATCGGCGGGCCAGCGTACGGGACCCGGGTAGTGTCACTGCCCCGTGGACACCACCTTCGACCGCGAGACCGCGGTCACCCGGCTCGGTCCCGGCCGGTTCTCGGCCACCATGGCGACGAGTTGGTGGGTGGTGCGCGGTCCGAACGGTGGATACCTGGCCGCGATCATCCTGCGCGCGCTCACCGACGCGGTCGACGATCCGCAGCGCTCACCCCGGTCGCTGACCGTCCACTACACGAGCGCGCCGATCGAGGGCGACGTCGAGATGCACACCGTCATCGAGCGGACGGGCCGATCACTCACGACGTGCACGTGCCGGATGGAGCAGGGCGGGACGCTCGTCGCGCTGGCGGTCGCCGCGTTCTCGAAGCCGCGCGAAGGTCCCGAGTTCTGCGACGTGGTGATGCCACAGGTGCCCGGGCCCGAGTTCTACGCGCCGATGCGCGAACCGCCGGCCGACGCGCCGCCGATCGCGACCCGGTACGACACCCGGTGGGCGATCGGGCATCCACCGGTCCCCGGGGTGCCGAGCGGGGCGCGGGCCGTCGCGGGTGGGTGGATCCGGTTGCCGGAGTCCCGGGTCGTGGACCCGATCCTCGCCGCCGCGATCACCGACGGGTGGCTCCCACCGACGTTCTCGCGCATCCAACCGGCGGTGGTCGTGCCGACCGTCGATCTCACGATCCACTTCCGGGCCGCGCTCCCGCACCCGGGCCTCGATCCGGACGCCTTCGTGCTCGCGGTGTTCCGTACGAACGTCGCGGCCGACGGCTTCCTCGAGGAGGACGGCGAGATCTGGGCGCCCGACGGGACGCTGCTGGCCCAGTCCCGTCAGCTGGCCACGATCCTGCCGCTCGGGTAGCGCCGAGGGATCACGGGCCGATGCGGGAACATCGGTCCATTCGCTCAAACATTCTGCGAGCTGAGGGGCGCTCGCAGAACTCGCTCGGTGGACCGACACCCGCATCGGCCCTGGGCGCCGAGCTCGCGGAGGGCGTGGTTGCGGGAACCTGGTGGTGGCCGCGGCCCGTCGGGCTGGTTACGAGGGGTTGGGGTCGACCAGGCCGCGGAGGGCGTCGGGGCCGTAGATGGGCTCGACGATCGAGCGGTAGTCGGGGCCGCGGCGGAGGTGGTGGCCGCCGTCGACGCCGATGACCTGACCGGTGATCCAGGTCGACTCGGAGCCCACCAGGAACCGGACCAGCGCGGCGATGTCCTCGACGGTCCCGACGCGGGCGATCGGCATGTTCTCCAGGTAGTCGTCGAGGACGGGACCGCCGGCGGTGACGAAGCCGACGAGGTCGGTGTCCACGAGGCCGGGCCGGATGCAGTTCACGCGTACGCCGCTCGCGCCGAGCTCGTCGGCCGCGAGCTGACACACGTGGTCGATGCCAGCCTTCCCCACGCCGTAGGCGCCGAACCAGCGGTGGGTGCGCGCGCTCGCGATCGACGAGATCCCGACGATCGATCCCCGGCCCGCAGCGGCCATCGGGCGGGCCGCGTGCTTGATCGTGAGCATCGTCCCGGTGACGTTCAGATCGATCGTGCGCCGCCACGCGTCGGTGTCCATCTGGGTCAGGGGGCCGAGGGTCTCCGAGCCGCCCGCGCACGCCACGGCCGCGTCGAGTCCCCCGGTCGGCTCGGTGGCGCGTCCGACCGCGGCGGCGATCGCGTCCTCGTCGGTGACGTCCGCGACCGCGTGCTGGACGATTGCGCCCTCGGCCGCGAGCGGCGCCAGCTCGGCGACCGCCGCAACCAGGCGTTCCTCGGTCCGGCCGACGACCGTGACCGACGCGCCGTCCGTGACCAGCCGGCGGGCGCACCCGAGCCCGATCCCGCTCCCGCCACCCGTGACGATCGCCGAGAATCCCTCGAGCCCGGTGCCGGAACCGCTCACGTCAGGTCACCTCCGAGCTGGTCGACGAGGAACGCGATCACCTGGGCCTCGTCCCGCCACGCGTCGTAGCGGCCGGACGGTCCGCCGTGGCCCGCGCCCATCTCGGTCTTGAGCACGAGCAACCGGTCGTCGGTCTTCGTGGCCCGCAGCTTCGCGACCCACTTCGCCGGCTCCCAGTACGCGACACGGGGATCGTTGAGCCCGGCCGAGACGAAGATCGCGGGGTAGTCGGCCGCGACGACGTTGTCGTAGGGGGAGTACGACTTCATGTACGCGTAGGCGGCCGCGTCCTCGATCGGGTTGCCCCACTCCTCCCACTCGGTCACCGTGAGCGGGATCGACGGGTCGGCCATCGTCGTCACGACGTCGACGAAGGGCACCTCGGCCACGACCGCCCGGAAGAGGTCGGGCCGCAGCTCGGTGACCGCGCCCATGAGCAGCCCGCCCGCGCTCCCGCCGTGTGCCGCGAGGTGCTCCGGTGCGGTGTAGCCGGACGTGATCAGGTGCTCGGCGCAGGCGATGAAGTCCGTGAAGGTGTTGCGCTTGTGCATCAGCTTGCCGTCTTCGTACCACCGGCGTCCCAGCTCACCGCCGCCCCGGACGTGCGCGATCGCGAACACGAAGCCGCGGTCGAGGAGGCTGAGCCGGACCGACGAGAACGTCGGGTCGATCGATAGCTCGTAGGAGCCGTAGCCGTAGAGCAGCGCGGGTGCGGTGCGGTCGAGCGCGACGTCGGTGCGGTGCACGACGGACATCGGGATCTGCGTGCCGTCGGCCGCGGTGGCCCAGAGCCGTGCCGACGTGTAGTCGGCCGGGTCGTAGCCGCCGAGCACCGGCGTCTGCTTCACCAGGGTGGAGCTCCGAGCTTCGAGGTCGTAGTCGAACGCGGAGGTCGGTCGGACGAGCGAGCTGTAGCCGTACCGGATCGTCGTCGTCTCGAACTCGGCGTTCTCGCCGGCCCACATCGAGTACACCGGGTCGGGCACCGCAACGAGGTGCTCATCGTCGTCGGCGATCCGCCGGACCCGGAGCTGTTCGAGGCCGCCTTCGCGCTCGGAGACCACCAGGTGCCCGGCGAACGCCTCGACGTCGCCGACCCGCACGCCGGGGCGATGCGGCAGGACCTCGGTCCACGCGCCCCGTCCCGGATCCGCGACCGCGGTGACCATCACCTTGAAGTCCTCGGCCCCGTCCGCGTTGGTGAGCACGAAGAACCGGTCGCCGTGCTCGTCGTCGACGTGGTGCTCGACGGAGTACTCGAGGTTCGGCGTGCGCGCCTCGACGATCCGGGGCGCCTCGGTCGGTGCCGCGGTCGGCACGAAGTGGACCTCGCCCGAGGTCTTCGAATCCGACGCGATGAGCACGTAGCGCCCGCTGCGGGTTCGCCCGACGCCCACGAAGAAGCGCTCGTCGGCTTCCTCGAAGACGAGCGCGTCGGCGTCCGTGCCGGTGCCGAGCTCGTGGCGCCAGACCTGGTACGGGCGCACCGCGTCGTCGGGCCGCACGTAGAAGATCGTCCGGCTGTCGTCCGCCCACGCGAGCCCGTAGTAGACGTTCTCGACCGTGTCGGGGAGATCCTGGCCGGTGCCCAGGTCGCGGAAGCGCAGCGTGTAGCGCTCACCCCCCGAGTAGTCGGTGGAGTAGGCGATGACGTCATGGGACGGCGCGACCGCGAGTCCGCCGAGTGAGAAGTAGGGCGAGTCACCGGCGAGCGCGTTCTCGTCTAGCAGCACCGTCTCCCGGTCTCCCGGCGCGGCACCGGCGGGACGGCGGCCGTGCTCCGCGTACTGGCGACCTTCGAACGTCCGGGCGAAGTAGTCCCACGCGCCGTGCCGGACCGGCGCGGAGACGTCGGTCTCCTGGATGCGCCCTCGGATCTCCTCGAAGAGCCGCGCCTGGAACCCCCCTGTGTGGTCGAGGGCGGTGGCGAGGTACGCGTTCTCCGCCTCGAGGAGCGCGGTCACCTCGGGGTCGTCGTGGTCGCGGAGCCAGTACCAGGGGTCGACGCGGGTGTCGCCGTGTGCGGTCAGCTCGACCGGACGGCGGGGCGCGACGGGAGGAGGGGGGGCGTCGGGCATGGAGGGGCAGTCTGCCATCGCGCCTGCGACGGGGTGGGGAAACGGCCCCGGGATTCCGGGGTGCGACGGGTACGCTGCTTCCCGATGTCGACCGCACCTCCCACCGCACCGTCGCCCGGTTCGCCGTCGGTCACCCCGATCGCGGCCACCGACGCCGAGATCGCAGCGGTCGCCTACAACGGCGACGGCCTGGTGCCGGCGATCGTCCAGGAGGAGGCCACCGGCCAGGTGCTGATGCTGGCCTGGATGAACGAGGACGCGCTCCGCCGGACGCTCGAGACCGGCCGCACCTGGTTCTGGAGCCGGAGCCGCCAGGAGTACTGGTGCAAGGGCGAGACCTCGGGGGACCGGCAGTACGTGCGGGGCGCCTACTACGACTGCGACATGGACGTCCTGCTCTTCGTCGTCGAACAGGAGGGCGGTGGGGCCTGCCACACCGGCGAGCGGAGCTGCTTCTTCCGGGCGTTCGGCGGCGGGGCCGAGCCCGGCCCCGTGTGAGCGAGCACCCGGCGGGCCGCGCGGTGTGGCGAGGTGCGAGCGGGGCCCGAGCGGCCCGGCGAAGCCGAGAGCGGGCATGGTGAGCGATCCGACGGTCAGACCGTCGCTCGACGAGTTCCGGGCGCTCGCGCGCGATCACACGGTCGTCCCGGTCTGGCGCGAGGTGCTCGCCGACCTCGAGACGCCGGTCTCGGTCTTCGTCAAGCTGGTCGGCGACCGCGACGGGTTCCTCCTCGAGTCGGTCGAGCACGGCGAGCACTGGGGCCGCTTCTCGTTCATCGGACGGGACCCGGCGCTGAGCCTCGTGGTGCGGGGGAGCACCGTGGAAGCCGTTGGCGCGGTCCCGGCGGACGTGCCGCTCGATCGCGGCGCGCTCGCCGCGATCGAGGCGCTCCTCACCCGGTACCGCGCGCCGCGCCTGCCCGAGCTGCCCCCGTTCCACGGAGGCGTCGTCGGGTACCTCGGTTACGACGTCGTGCGCGAGGTCGAACACCTCCCCGACGTCCCACCGGACCCGTTGGGCTGGCCCGACGCGGTCGTCTCGCTCACCGGGCACGTCACCGCGTTCGATCACTACCGCCAGCGGCTCTACCTCATCGAGAACGTGTTTCTGGACGCGGATGCCGGCGCGGCCGCGGTCGACGCCGCGTACGAGCGGGCGGTGACCCGACTCGACGAGCTGGTGGAGGAGCTCGCACGTCCGTTGCCGTACGTCCCGTCGCCGCCGCCGGCCTCGGAGCTCGACGAGCTCCCGCCGTTCACGACGTCGTTGAGCTCGGCCGAGTACATGCAGGCGGTCGAGGTCGCGCGCGAGCACATCTTCGCGGGGGACATCTTCCAAGTCGTGCTGGCCAAGCGGTTCGACCTCGAGGGGCACTACGAGGCGTTCGACGTGTACCGGGTGTTGCGCCAGGTGAACCCGTCGCCGTACATGTACTTCCTGCGCCACGAGGAGGCCACGCTGGTAGGTTCGTCGCCCGAGCCGTTGGTCCAGGTCCTCGGCGGTCGCGTCATCAGCCGCCCGATCGCCGGTACCCGGTACCGCGGCCGCTCCGAGGAGCACGACCGGCTCATGGCCGCGGAGCTGAGCGAGGACCCGAAGGAGCGGGCCGAGCACGTGATGCTGGTCGACCTCGCGCGCAACGACGTCGGGCGGGTCGTGCGGTTCGGCACCGAGCAGGTCGACGAGCTGATGACGCTCGAGCGCTACTCGCACGTGATGCACCTCACGAGCCAGGTGTCCGGCGAGCTGGCGGGCGGCCGTACGGCGGTGGACGTGCTGCGGGCCACCTTCCCGGCGGGCACGGTGAGCGGCGCGCCGAAGGTGCGGGCAATGGAGATCATCGACGAGCTGGAGCCGGTGAAGCGCGGGCCGTACGCGGGCGTCGTCGGGTACCTGGACTTCTCGGGCAACCTCGACTCCGCGATCACGATCCGCACGATGGTCTGGCGCGGTGACCAGGCGAGCGTGCAGGCGGGCGCGGGGATCGTGGCCGACTCGGACCCGGAGCTCGAGGACCTGGAATGCCGCAACAAGGCGAAGGCGTTGCTCACCGCGGCCGCCGCGTCGCGCAAGCTCGCCACACTGGAGGCGCGCTCATGATCTTGGAACGGGATGTCGTGGTCGTGAGCGGGCCGGACACGTTCTCGTTCCTGCAGAGCCTGGTCTCCCAGGACGTCGAGGGGCTGGCCGACGGCGCAGTCGTGCCATCGCTGCTGCTGACCCCGAAGGGCAAGATCGACTCGTTCTTCCGGCTCGTGCGGATCGGCGACGACGCGTGGCTCGACGTCGAAGCGGGGTTCGGCGACGCGTTGCGGGCCGCGCTCGAGCGGTTCAAGCTGCGGGTGAAGGTCGAGATCACCGTCCCCGACGGGCCGTGGGGGATGCTGGCGCTCCGCGGCCACACCGCGGTGCACGCAGTTCCTGCTCCACCCGAGTCGGGCGCGGTGCTGCCGGTCGCGTGGCCGGCCGCAGCCGGGATCGACGTGATCGGCCCGCATGCCGCGCTCGGCGATCTGCCCGCGGCGGCCGACGGGCTCGACGCCGACGCCTACGAGCGGATGCGGATCGAGGCCGGTGTGCCTCGGCTCGGCCGGGACCTGGACGACCGCGTCATCCCGCAGGAAGCGGGGCTCGAGCGCGACGCGGTCTCGTTCACGAAGGGCTGCTACCTCGGCCAGGAGCTCGTGGCCCGGATCGACTCCCGGGGTCACGTGAACCGTCAGCTGCGCCTGCTCCGAGCCGGCGACGGTGCGGCCGCGCTGGCGCCGGGCGGGGAGATCATCGTCGACAGTGCCGCGGTCGGGACGGTCACGAGCGCGGTCGCCGGTCTCGCGCTCGGCTACGTCCGCCGCGAGGTCGACCCGCCCGCGGCGGCGACCGTCGCCGGCATCCCCGTCACGATCGACCCCCTCCCGTCCGCCTGACCCCCCCCGCTTTGGCGTCGCGTACCCCCCTCCCTGGTGGGTAAGTGACGCCAAAAGCGTGTGGGGAGAGCGGTCAGGGGGTGGGGACGGTCGCGGGGCGAAGGATCGGGAGGCGGACGACGAAGGTCGCGCCCGTGCGCTCGGCCGGGTCGACCCAGGCCCGGCCGCCCATCGCGCCCGCGAGCTCGCGGACGATCGCGAGCCCGATGCCGGTGCCGACGCTGCGCCCGGGGGTCGTGCGCGAGACGTAGAGCCGGTCGAACACCTGCGGGAGGTCGGCGGGGTCGATCCCGGGCCCGTCGTCGCGCACCCGCACGTCCAGGTCGCCCGTCCCGTAGGCCGCGAGCTCCACGACGATCCGGGTCGTGGAGTACTTCATCGCGTTCTCGACGAGGTTCGCGACGATCTGCGCGAGCCGGTCGGCGTCGGCGTCGGCCGGGAGGGTCTCCGGTCCGTCGACCTGGAGCGTGATGCCCAGGTCCGTCGCGGCGGGCCGGAACGCGTCGACCGCGGTCCGCACCGTGTCGGCCGCGTCGATCGGGCGCGCCGCGAGTGAGAACTGCCGGGCGTCGAGTCGCGCGAGGTCGAGCAGGTCGGACACGAGGCGTTCGAGGCGGCGCGCCTCGGCGGTGATGACCCGGGCCGCATGCGCGTGCTCGTCCTCGGTGCTGATGGCCCCGTCGGTCATCGCCTCGGCGTACCCACGTATCGACGTGAGCGGTGTCCGCAGGTCGTGCGAGACGCTGAGGATGAACGCACGCTCGAGGCCGCGGGCGTGCTCGAGCTGCGTGGCCATCGCGTTCAGCGTCCGAGCCAGGTCGGCGAGCTCGTCCTGGGGGTGGCGACCGAGGTCGACTCGAGCCGCGAGGTCTCCCGAGGCGATGGACTGCGCGGTGTCGCGCATGGCCTTGAGCGGGCGGGTGAGCCGCCGGGCGAGGAACACGGCGAGCGCGATCGCGAGCCCGACGGAGATGAGCGCGGCGATCAGGAAGAACCCCCGGGCTTGCCGGGTCGCCTGGTCGATCTCCTGGGTGAGCAGGAGCACCGGTGTCCCGCGCGCTCCGGGTGTGAGGGGCTGCGCGACGAAGACGATGCCGCCGGCCGTTCCGACCTGTTCGCGGCCGGCGAGGAGGGCCTTGGTGTCGAGGTCGCTGACGCCGAGCCCGTCGGGCATCTGGAGCAGTGGCGCGTTCTGCGGTTGGGAGAAGACCAGGTTGCTCAGCCCGAGCACGCCGTCGGTGACCTCACCGTCGGGCGTCACCGTGACGAGCCCGCCGTTCGAGATGCGCAGCGTCGACACGACGAGTCGGCTGAGCGTGCGGCTGTTCGTGCCCCGCTGCTCGCGGTTGCGCAGCCGCGCGCCCAGTGCCTCGAGCTGGCTCGCGACCTGGGGCGCGTTGTCCTCGAGCTGGTGCTGCGCGGTCCGGACCGAGCTGCGCCGGGCGAGGCTGATGGTGGTGACCGCGGTGATGACGAGCACGCCGATCGCGATCCCGGCCATCGCGAGGACGAGCCTCGTGCGCAACGTCCGGCGTGACCGGCTCACGTCGATCGCGTCGGGGCGGTGCTGTCCATGCGGTAGCCCACGCCGCGCACCGTCGTGATCGTGCACGCGTCGCCGAGCTTCTTGCGCACCTGGGCGATGTGGACATCGACGGTCCGCACGTCACCGAACCAGTCGTAGCCCCAGACGCCATCGAGGATCTGCTGTCGGCTGAGCGCGAGTCCGGGCCGTTCCGCGAGGAAGCGCAACAGGTCGAACTCCTTCGTCGTGAAGTCGACGGGCGCGTCGTGCACCCGGATCTCGCGTCGGCCGGTGTCGATGGCGACCCCACCGGCCTGGACGATCTCGACCGGCGCGACGCCGTCGACCCGGCGCAGGACGGCCTTCACCCGGGCGACGAGCTCGGCGGGGGAGAACGGCTTGGTCAGGTAGTCGTCGGCCCCGAGCTCCAACCCGAGCACGCGGTCGACCTCGTCGCCGCGCGCGGTGAGGAAGATCACGGGCAGGTTCCCCGACGACCGGATCCGCCGGCAGACCTCGAGCCCGTCGATGTCCGGCAGCCCGATGTCGAGCACCACGAGACGCGGGCGCTGGTCGCGGACCGCGTCGAGCGCGGCCGCCCCGGTGCTCTGCTTGAGCACGCGGTACCCCTCACGGGAGAGGTAGAGCTCGACGAGGTCGGCGATGTTGGCCTCGTCCTCGACGACGAGGATCGTCCCCTTTTCCATACCCTCACCGTTTCATCACAGACGCGGCTCTCCATGATGCCGTTGTTATCGGAGTGTGATGTTGTCGGTCGGCCCGGATCGGCGGGTGAGGGTCAATCCAGCCGGTTGGCCCGGGCGATGCCTCCGAGCCACGTGGCGCTGGGCTTGATCGTGCGCGCCTGGGTCTCCCGGTCGACGCCCACGAGCCCGAACCGGGGGCGGTAACCGAACGCCCACTCGAAGTTGTCGAGGAGCGACCAGTAGAAGTAGCCGCGCACGTCGATCCCGTCGTCGAGGCAGCGCCCGACGCCGCCGAGCGCGTCGCGGACGTAGCGGACGCGCTGCTCGTCGTCGGTCGTGCCGATCCCGTTCTCCGTGACGTAGATCGGGTTGCCCGTGACCTCGGCCGCGTAGCTGATGGCGGCCTCGAGCGCCTGCGGCCAGTACTCGTAGCCCATGTCGAGCCTCTCGACCCCGTCCTCGGGGCCGAGCGGCTTGCCGTCCGCCGTGAGCCGGGTGCGCGAGTAGGCCTGGACTCCGACGTAGTCGTCGCCGCGCGCGGCCTCGAGGTGCTGGCCCTCGTGCATGTGCCGGAAGTCGGCGAGCATCGCCTCCGACCCCTCGGGTGACCACCAGTCGCCCATTGCGACGCAGGAGCCCAACGGGAAGTCGCCCGGCCCGGATTTGATCGCGTCGTACCCGGTGCGGTGCGCGGCCTTGAGGTTCTCGTTCACCCGGTCGTACGCGGCGCGGTCGTTCACGCCGGGCGGGAACGCGCCGAGCCGGTACCCGATCAACGAGACGACGTTCGGCTCGTTGATCGTGCACCCGATCCCGATGTCGGCGCCGAGGTGCGTGGCGGACCGCTCGCAGAACCGACCGAACCGACCGACGATCTCGGGGTTGTCCCATCCACCGTCGGCTGCGGCCCAACGCGGGGTCGTGAAGTGATGGAACGTGACGACCGGGAGCAGGTCGTTCTCGCGGCACGAGGCGATCATCCGCCGGTAATGGTCGAGCGCGTTGGTCGACCACTCGCCCTCCTCGGGCTCGATCCGCGACCACTCGAGCGAGAAGCGGTACGCGCCGAATCCGAGGTCGGCCAGCAGCTTGATGTCGTCCGGGTACCGCCAGAAGTGGTCGCACGCGTCACCGGACGGCTCGCTCGCGGCGGTACCGGGCGTGTGCTCGAACTGCCACCAGTCGTTGTTCCAGTTGCCGCCCTCGACCTGGTGCGCGGCGGTCGCGGTCCCCCAGAGGAACCCGTCAGGGAAGGTGATCGTCATATCGCGAACCCTAGACTCGGCGCTCGATGGGCGTCCTCGACGAGATCCTGCAGGTCAAGCGCGACGAGGTGACCGTGCTGCACCGCCCGCAGACCCACGACCTCTTGCGCCGGACCGCGCTCGACGCGCCCCCGACCCTGGACTTCGCCGCCGCGCTGCGACGCGCCGATGAGTCCGTCGCGGTGATCGCCGAGATCAAGCGGCGCTCGCCCTCGAAGGGCGACCTCGCGCCGGACCTCGACCCGGCGCGGCGCGCGAAGGAGTACGAGCGGGGCGGTGCGTCGGCGATCAGCGTGCTCACCGACCACGGGTTCTTCGGGGGGACGGTCGCCGACCTCCAGGCGGTGCGGGCCGCGGTCTCGCTCCCGGTCCTGCGCAAGGACTTCATCATCGACCCGGTCCAGGTGTACGAGACCCGGGCCATCGGTGCCGACGCCATCCTGCTGATCCTCGCCGCGCTGCCCGACGACGCCGTGGTGCGGGACCTGCAGGACCTCGCCTGGTCGCTGGGGCTCGCGGTGCTGGTGGAGGCGCACGACCCGGACGAGGTCGACCGTGCCGTGACCGTCGGTGCCCGGATCGTCGGGGTGAACGCCCGCAACCTGTCGACCTTCGACGAGCACCTCGACCTGGTCGCAGCCCTCTCGCCGCGCATCCCCGCCGAGGTCATCGGTGTGGCGGAGAGCGCGATCCGGAGCCCGGAGGACGCACGCCGGATGGCTGCGGCCGGTTTCGACGCGGTGCTCGTCGGCGAGGCGCTCGTCCGATCCGACGACGCGGCCGGACTCGTCGGTGCGCTGCGGAACGCCAGAGTCGACGAACGAGGGGGAGCGCGTGATCCGTTTCGATCTCACCACCGACCAGATCCCGACCGCCTGGTACAACGCACTGCCCGATCTCCCGGAGCCGATGCAGCCACCGCTGCACCCCGGCACCAAGGAGCCGATCGGTCCGGACGACCTCACGCCCCTCTTCCCGATGGGGCTCATCGCGCAGGAGGTCTCGACCGACGGGTGGATCGACATCCCCGGCGAGGTCCTCGACATCCTCCGGCTGTGGCGGCCGACGCCGCTCGTGCGCGCGACGCGGCTCGAGCAGCACCTCGGGACACCCGCGCGGATCTACTTCAAGGACGAGTCGGTGTCACCCGCGGGATCGCACAAGCCCAACACCGCGGTCGCGCAGGCCTTCTACAACAAGGCCGAGGGCATCACGCGGCTCACGACCGAGACCGGAGCCGGGCAGTGGGGGACCGCGCTGTCGTTCGCGACCCGGCAGTTCGACATCGACTGCAAGGTGTACATGGTCCGGTCGAGCTACGAGCAGAAGCCGTACCGCAAGATCATCATGGAGACCTGGGGCGGCGAGGTCGTGCCCTCGCCGATCGACGACCCGTCGAGCCCCGGCTCCCTCGGCCTCGCGATCTCGGACGCCGTCCGCGACGCCGCGACCCGCAAGGACAGCCACTACTCGCTCGGCTCGGTGCTGAACCACGTCCTGCTGCACCAGACGGTCATCGGGCTCGAGGCTCGCGAGCAGCTCGCGCTCGCGGGCGAGGCGCGCCCGGACGTCGTCATCGGGTCGTGTGGCGGCGGCTCCAACCTGGCCGGCATCGCGCTGCCGTTCCTCACCGATGCGGAGGTGCGGCTCGTCGCGGTCGAGCCCGCGTCCTGCCCGACGCTCACCGAAGGGCGGTTCGACTACGACTTCGGGGACACCGCCGGCACGACACCGCTGCTGCCGATGTACTCGCTCGGGCACGACTTCATGCCGCCGACGATCCACGCAGGTGGGCTCCGCTACCACGGGGACGCGCCGATCATCTCGAACCTGGTGAAGGCCGGCCGGATGGAGGCGATCGCCTACCAGCAGGGCAAGACGTTCGAGGCTGCCGTGACGTTCGCGAACACGGAGGGGAAGATCCCCGCGCCGGAGACCGGGCACGCGATCCGAGCTGCCATCGACGAGGCTCTGGCGGCGAAGGAGACCGGTGACGAGAAGGTGATCCTGTTCAACTACTCGGGCCACGGCCTGCTCGACCTCACCGCATACGACGACTTCCTCCACGACCGCCTCATCGACGGCTGAACATCCGGAGAACGTTCCCGGCGTCTGCGTCCAGGCGCCGGGAACGACGCCCGACCGGCGATGTCCGCTACCGGAGCGAGCGAGGGCCGAAGTCGCCGCGCTTCGTCGCGAACGCGCGAACTTCGTCGGCGTAGAACCGCATGTGACCACCGGGCGTGCGAAGCGTCCGCAGCACCCCGGTCCGGCCCCAGCGACTCGCGGTCCGAGCCGTGACCCCGAACGCGGCCGCGACCTCGCTCGGCCGCAGCAGCTCGCCCTCGCCCTCGTCGTTCCCAGCCATCGATCTCCCCGTTCGGGGGAGCAATCGCTGCACCGACCAAAGAGGAAACGGATGCCGGCGCCTCGGGTCCGAACCCCCGGAGAAGTGCCCGCTATCGGTCCCGGCGTCCGGTACCGTCGCGAGCGATGTTCGTGAAGATCTGCGGGATCACCAGCGAGGAGGACGCCCTCCTCGCGGTCGCCATGGGCGCCGACGCGCTCGGATTCGTGATGGCGCCGGGCAGCCGGCGGCTGGTCCGGCCCGACGCGGTTCGGGACATCATCAAGCGGCTGCCGCCGGAGACCGTCACCGTCGGCGTGTTCCGGGACGAGCGCCCGGAGCGCCTCGTCGAGACCGTGCACCAGGTCGGGCTCACCGGTGCGCAGCTCCACGGCCGCGAGCCGCTCTCGGAGGTGCGCTGGGTGCGGCAGCGGGTGAAGTTCGTGATCCAGGCGTTCGCGGCGGGGGACCCGGCGCTCGGCAGCGCAGCGAACGGTCCCGCCGATGTGATCCTCATCGACTCGCCCGACCCGGGCTCGGGTCGCCTCTTCGACTGGAAGCTGGCCGAGGGCGCGCCGGGCGGGATCCGCTTGATGCTGGCGGGCGGCCTCTCCCCGGACAACGTCGCCGAAGCGATCCAACGGGTGCGCCCGTGGGGGGTCGACGTCTCGAGCGGGGTCGAGATCTCGCCCGGGCAGAAGGACGCGCGCAAGCTGCGCCGCTTCATCCAGGCCGCCCACGAGGCCGGCGACGCGATGGTGGACGACGAACGCCCGCAGGCGGCCAACCCGTCGGGTCCGTACGACTGGCAGATCGACGAGCTGACCGAGCACTTCTGAGCGGCCGTGCGGCTTCGCGGTGGCCGGTGCCTGCACCGCCTCCCGTAACATGACGGCGCCCGGTCCGCCCCGCTGAGGAGCATGCATGTCCGCGCCCGTTCGCGGCGACGAGGTCCGACTCGATCCGCCTGGCCCTCCGCCGACCGAGGCCGGCCGGTTCGGTGACTACGGCGGCGCCTTCGTCCCGGAGACGCTGATCCCGGCGCTCGAGGAGCTCGAGGCCGAGTTCCGCGCCGCGTGGGTGGACGACGGGTTCCGGGCCGAGTTCGCCGAGCTGCTCGGGAGCTATGCGGGCCGGCCGACGCCGGTCACGGAATGCCGACGGCTGTCGGAGCAGCTCGGGGTCCGCGTGCTGCTCAAGCGCGAGGACCTGACTCACACCGGCTCCCACAAGATCAACAACGTCATCGGCCAGGCGTTGCTGACCCGGCGCATGGGCAAGCAGCGCGTGATCGCCGAGACCGGTGCGGGCCAGCACGGCGTGGCGACCGCGACGGCGGCCGCGCTCTTCGGACTCGACTGCATCGTGTTCATGGGTGCGGTCGACGTCGAACGCCAGGCGCTGAACGTCTTCCGCATGGAGCTGCTGGGCGCGGAGGTCGTGCCGGTGCGATCGGGGAGCGCGACCCTGAAGGACGCGATCAACGACGCACTTCGGGACTGGGTCGCGTCGGTGGAGAGCACCCACTACTGCATCGGATCGGTCGTCGGACCGCACCCGTACCCGTGGATCGTGCGCGAGTTCCAGCGGGTCGTGGGCGACGAAGCCCGCGAGCAGTGCCGGGCGATCCTCGGCGGCGCGGACCCGGACTACGTCGTCGCGTGCGTCGGCGGCGGTTCGAACGCGATCGGGACCTTCGCGGGCTTCATCGACACCAGCAGCCGGCTGGTCGGCGTCGAAGCGGCCGGACTGGGGCTCGAGTCCGGCAAGCACGGCGCATCCGTCAGCCGTGGCGTGCCCGGCGTGCTGCACGGCGCGCGCTCGCTCTTCCTCCAGGACGAGGACGGTCAGATCCTCGAGGCGCACTCGATCAGCGCCGGTCTCGACTATCCCGGGGTCGGCCCCGAGCACGCCGCGCTCGCGGCACGGGGCCGGGCCACCTACGGCTCGGCGTCGGACGAGGAAGCGCTCGAGGGCTTCGTGCTGCTGACCAAGACCGAGGGGATCATGCCCGCGCTCGAACCCGCGCACGCGATCGGCTGGTTGGCCCGCGAAGTCGGTGTGAGCGTCCCTCGCGGCTCGACCGTGCTCGTCACGCTCTCGGGCCGGGGGGACAAGGACGCGATGCAGGTCGCCGAGCGACTCACGGGCGAGCCGCTCGAATGAACCTGGAGTCGAGGCTTCGGGCTCGTCGTGACGAGGGCCGCAAGCTCCTGGTCCCCTACGTCACGGGAGGGCTCGGCGCGTCGTGGCTGGACGTCGTGCGTGCGGTCGCGCTCGCGGGTGCCGACGCGATCGAGATCGGCATCCCTTTCTCGGACCCGGTGATGGACGGCCGGACGATCCAGGAAGCCTCGCAACGAGCGCTCGACCTGGGCGCGACGCCCGCAGGCATCGCGGCGGAGCTCACGGGCGTCGACGTGGATGTCCCGCTGGTGGTGATGACGTACTACAACCCCGTCCAGCACATGGGCCACGAGCGGTTCGCCGCGGCGCTCGTCGACGGCGGGGTGGATGCGGCGATCGTGCCGGATCTCCCGCTCGACGAGCTCGACGGGTGGGGCGACGCGGCGGACGCAGCCGGCATCGAGACCGTCCTGCTGGCGGGACCCACCACCGGCGACGAGCGCCTGCGGCGCATCGGCGAGCGCACCCGCGGCTTTCTCTACGGCGTCGCCCTCATGGGCGTGACCGGCGAGCGCGAGCACCTCGAGGACCAGGCCAAGGTGATGGGACGGCGCTGCAAGGCCGCGACCGACAAGCCGGTCCTGCTCGGCCTCGGCATCTCGACCCCTGAGCAGGCGGCCGAAGCCGCGGCCGCCGCCGACGGGGTCATCGTGGGGAGCGCACTCGTGCGTCGCCTCCTCGAAGGAGGCGGACCCGAGGAGGCCGGTGCCTTCATCGCCATGCTGCGCGCCAGGCTCGACGCCGATCCGAAGCCGTGACCGCGCCGCGAGGAGCTGCTGCATGACCGAACCGGTGAACCCACGCAGCGTCGAGCTGGACACGGCCGACGGGTTGATGGCGTGCTTCGAGGCCCGCCCGTCGACCCCGGCGACCCGGGCGGTGATCGTCGTCCAGGAGGCCTTCGGCGTGAACGCCTACATCGAGCGGGTCACCGAGCGCTTCGCGTCGACCGGCCTCGATGCCGTTGCCCCCGAGTTCTTCCACCGGGCCGGAGGAGGGACCGCGCCGTACGACGACTTCTCGAAGGTCATGCCCCTGTACGAGGGGCTGACCGACGACGGGATCCTCATGGACCTCGACGCCGCGTTCGCCCACCTCGCGACCCTCGGCCACGACATGGCATCCATCGGCGTGGTCGGCTTCTGCTTCGGCGGTCGGGTCACGTTTCTCGCCGCGGCCCGCCGCGCGTTCGGGGCTGCCGTCGGCTTCTACGGCGGTGGCATCGTCACCGCGCGGTTGCCGCGCTTCCCTCCGCTGGTCGGGGAGAGCGCGACGCTCCGGACGCCGTGGCTCGGGCTGTTCGGCGACGAGGACGGCGGCATCCCGGTCGAGGACGTGGAGACGCTGCGCGCCGCCCTGGTCGACGCCGCGGTGCCCACCGAGATCGTGCGCTATCCGGGTGCGGAGCACGGCTTCTTCTGTGACGAGCGGCCGGCCTACAACGCCTCGGTCTCGGAGGACGCGTGGCCTCGGACCCTGGACTGGCTGGACCGGCACCTCGCGGGCGGTGCCCGGTGACCCACCTCCCGCCGGCGGACGACTGCGACCTCTGCGAGGCCGCCCGCATCACGCGCTGGTATCACGAGGACGATGTGTGCTGGATCGCGGAGTGCGAGATCTGCGCCGTTCCGATGGTGGTCTGGCGCCATCACGGGATCGAGCCGCCGGCTGAGGACCTCGCGCACATGCACGGGCATCTCGCCGGGGTCGTCGCGGAGCACTTCGAGTTCGAGCACTACGTCGACGACAACATGCGCAACATCCCGGACCACTACCACGCGCACGCCCGGCCCAAGGGCGGCTTCTTCGGTCACGGTCTGAAGCGCACGACCAGCTGAGGGCCGCCGCACCACTACGCCGAGGTCAGTCGCTTGCGCAGGCGCCGGACGGGTCGGCTCGGGACGCCCGGGCTTCCGGAGCCACCCCCCGTCGCGGGACCGGTCGCCTTGAAGAGGGCGAGATTGCCGAAGTTGTAGCCGAGCACCTCGCGCGAATCGGCTTTCAGCCACTGGTCGAGGATCGTCGCGTACAGCTGGCGGAAGTCGACCGCGTTCACGAGGTTCCCGTTGGCGTCCAGATTGGTGAGCGACGGTTGCGCACCGTAGAGGCCGCCGTTGACCTGGTCGCCGATGACGATGTGCGGTGCGGCGGTCCCGTGGTCGGTGCCGCTCGTGTCGTTGTCCTCGGGCCGTCGACCGAACTCGGAGAACGTCATCAACGTGACGCGGGACCGGAACGTCGTCGACAGGGTGTCGTAGAAGGCACCGACGGACGCGTTGAGGTCGGTCATGAGGTCGGCGTGCGTCGTCGCCTGGTCCGAGTGGGTGTCGAAGCCGCCGAGGTTCGTGCTCAGCACCCGGATGCCGAGGTTCGCGTTGATGAGGCGTGCGCAGAGCACCAGCTTCTGGCCGAGGTCGCTGGCGGGCAGGGTGCCCTGGTACGCGGGCTGGATCCGTTGGGAGAGATCGAGCGTGTTGCGCTCGGTCTTGGCGATCAGATCGCCCCACTGGCCGAGCTGGCTCGGACCGCGCCGAAGGCCGAGATGGTGTCGAACATCCGCGCGTCCTCGGTCTGGGAGCGGTCGATCCCGAACGCGCCGCCGATGTTCTGGGGCAGACCCGAGGCGCGCGGCGACGGCCCCGACCATGTGGAGTGGCACCGAGCTCCCCATCACCACGCCGTACAGGGATTCATTGGCCGCGTTCGGGAGCCCGTCGAGGTAGCGGCCGATCCATCCGGTCGGACCGCCGGGCTGGCTCCCGCCACCCCACCCGTTCATCCAGATGCCCATCGAGGTGAAGTGGCTGAGGTCCGGGGGCTGGTAGCCGACGCCCTGCACGACCGCGACCTTCCCCTGGTCGTAGAGGGCCTTGATCCGGCTCAGGTTGGGGTGCAGACCGGTGCTCGCGTTCAGGGGGAGCACCTGGGCCGGCGGGATCGCGATGTGCGGGCGCAGGTCGTAGTACCTGCTGACGCCGCGTGGGACGACCATGTTCAACCCGTCGTTGCCGCCGTCGAGCATGAGGAGGACGAGGACGCCGTCGGTCGGGCCGATCGGGGGCGCGGCGAAGGCGCGCATCTGGTCGAGCATCGGGCCGAGCGCGGACGCGCCCACGGCCAGGCCGGCTCCCGCCCCCGTGAGCTGGAGGAAGCGGCGGCGTGACATGCCGCCCGGCGCACGGGCGGGCACGGACAGCCGCTGGCGCGCGAGGTCGTCGAAATCCTCTTCGAGCATCGATCGCTCCTACGCGAGCTGGATGTCGGGGGTCAGCATCATCATCGTGGTGAGATCGATCGGGGCCCAGTGGTTCCACGAGTACGTCGGGGCGTACTCGCTCGCCCACTGACCCTCGAGCCAGGTCATCAGCACGCCGCGCACGTAGGGCGAGACGGTGCCGCTCGCGGCGGTGAGTCCGAACTTGCGGTACGCGAGGTCGATCGCGTCGGCGGCGGTCATCGTGTGCTGGTTGGAGGCGTTGCGCTGCATGATCTCAGCGAGGAAGCCGGCCTGGTCCGCCTTCCAGGTCAGGTAGCGCGCGAAGTCGGCTCGGGCCCAGAGCGCGGTGCTGTTGACCCAGTACGCATTGTTCTTCCAGCCGGCGACGTTCGGCGGGTAGAAGAGCTGCTGACCCATCTGGTCCATCCACCACTGGGGGTTCGTCGCCGCCGCGGTGACGCCCAGTCCCCCGAGGCACGTCACGACCCACTCGACCGGGCTGCGCACGAGGCCCTGCCGGGCCTCGGTCGAGTAGAACTCGGGGCGCAGGAAGATGGCGCGCAGCAGGGTTGCGACGTCGAGGTTCGACCCGACGAATGCGGCGGTCAGGTCGTCGAGCAGCATCGCGGCCGGGTTCGGGCAGGCGAAGAACGTCCAGAGCTTCTTCGCGATGAAGCGGGCTGCGATCGTGCGCTGCGGTTCGACGGTGAGGATCCGGGTGATGATCTGCGGGCCGTCCCAGTTCTGCGTCGTCCCCATGAACGTCTTGTTCCCTGTGTCATGACGCTCGGGGTAGAAGTGGTAGGCGCGCGGGACGGCGTTGTAATCGACGTTGTGGCCGGTCCACGCGCGTGCGGACGCGACGACGTCGTCCTGCGTGTACTGGTTGACGCCCAGCGTGAAGAGCTCCATCAGCTCGCGGGCGAAGTTCTCGTTCGGCGAGCCCTTCTCGTTCGGGTCGTTGTCGAGGTAGATCAGCATCGCGACCTGCTTCGACATCTTCTGGACCAGGTTCTCGAAGCTCCCGAGCCCCTCCGCCCGGAACAGCTTGTTCTGTGCGTACATGTCGACCGCGCTGTTGACCTTCTCCTGGCTCGTCGCGAAGTGGCCGTGCCAGAAGAGGGTGAGCTTCTCCTGGAGTGGGCGGGCGACCGTCGTCATGCGGTCCAGCCACCACTGCTGGAGCGCCACGACCTGCTCCCAGTCCGCCACCGTGGGGCTGCCGAGACTGGCGGGCGGCGTGTCCGCGGGATTGGGGGAGAAGTCGAGGAGCTGGTCGACGATCGCCGGGAGCTCGAGTGGCGTCAGCGCGTCGACCTCGCGCGGGCTTCCCGCCGAAGCCGGCTCGTCGGAGCAGGAGGGCAACGTCGGCGGCTGAAGTGGGCAGAGCAGTCCCCCTCGAGGAGTTCGGGCAATTGCGCTATCGACGAAAGCCCGAACCGAACTTGAGGAGGACTGCTCGGTCGCTAGCTCGCGGTCATGAACATCGCGCCCTGCATGCCGTTGTCCTTGTGGAAGCGGCAGTAGAACGCAACGGTGCCGCTCATCGGCACCGTGACGGTGACAGTTGCCTTCTGCTCGGGCTGGAGCTCCTTGTCGATGTTGAGTGACGGGACCGTGAAGGTGTGCGGCACGCTTCCCTCGTTGTGCAGCGACACGGTCAGCTTCTGCCCGGGTGCCACCTTCACGAACGTCGGCTCGAAGTAGAAGTTGTAGAGGTCCAGGTCGACATCGGCGGTGCTCCCCTTGGTGCTCACGTCCTTGGTGCCCTTGTTGTTGACCGTCCCGGACAGCGTGACCGGGGCCTTGGCGGCCGCGCTTCGTGGTCGTCGTGCTCTTCGACGAGCCCGAGGAGTCGGACGAGCTGCTGCCGCAGGCGGAGAGCCCCAGCGCGGCGACGGCGAGCAGAGCGGTGGCGGCGAGGACCTTGCGCATGGGGGGCTCCCTTGGTCGGATGCTTCCGGGGCGCGTGTACGGGTGACGCGCGCCACTGGATTGCACCGAGAGGGCCCGGCGCCGCCCGCTAGCGTCCTTGGTGTGAATTGCCCGCAATCCGGCGCCGCTCGGCGCCCGTAGTACGGGCGTGTGGGTGGTCTCCGACGATGCGTTGCTGGACGGCCTGGCGACCGGTGACCCCGACGCGACCGCAGCGTTCATCGAGCGGTTCCAGCGCCGGGTCTTCGGGGTCGCCCTGCGGATCGTGAACGACACCCGCCTGGCCGAGGACGTCGCGCAGGAGACGTTCCTGCGGGCCTGGCAACGGGCGTCGGCGTTCGATCCCCGACGTGGGACGGTCACCGCCTGGTTGCTGACGATCGCCCGCAACCTCGCCATCGACACCATCCGGCTGCGTCGGGTCGTGATCGTGGACCCGCTCGAGATCCTGGCCCGGCGTGACCCGAACCAGGAACGCGGCCCGGACGACCTCGCGGTGCTCGGCTCGGACACCGAGCGGCTCCGGCGTGCCCTCGCCGACCTCCCACCCGACCAGTGCCGCGCGCTCGTGCTCGCAGCGTTCTTCGGCCAGACCGCGCGTGAGATCGCCGAGAGCGAGTCGATCCCGCTCGGTACCGCGAAGACCCGCATCCGCACGGCGATGTTGCGCCTGCGCGCCGCGCTCGTGGACGACACCGAGGGAAGCGAATGAACGACCCGACGCCGATCAGCGACTGCGTGGCGGTCTCGGAGCTGCTTCCCGAGCTCGCGCTCGGCACGCTGTCGGGCACGGAGCGCGCCGACGTGCTGGCGCACCTCGACCGGTGCGCGGCCTGCCGGGAGCGTTCGGCGGACTGGGCCGCGATGGTGGACGTCTTCCCGACCCTGCTCGGCGAGGCGGAGCCGCCGGCCGGCTTCGAGGCCCGGACGCTCGAGCGGCTGAAGGCCGACCGGAGCAAGGTCGCTCGCCGGCCCCGGTTGCAGCGCGTCCTCGCGGTGGCCGCGATCGTCGCCGCCGCCGTGATCGTCAGCGTCGCCGCGGTGCGGATCATCGACGCCCGCGGTGGCTCGGGTTCGTCGGACACGGACGTTGCCTCGGCGAACATGGTCGGGAACGGCGGCCGGTATGCCGGTGACGCCTTCACCACGTCGGGCCACGACCGCTACGTCTTCGTCGACGTCAACTTCGGAGCCAAGAGCGGGATGTACCGGATCGAGGCAGTGGACGCCAAGGACCGGGTGACGGCGCTCGGGCGCCTGGCGGTCTCCGGCGGCCACGGTGCCTGGGCCGGTGAGCTCCCGGCGTCCGGTGGGCACGATGCGCTGGCGATGGTGCGGCTCGTGGACTCGAGTGGCGCGGTCCTCTGCGCGGCGCGCTTCCCGACGACCTGACCGGCGGCCGGCCCGCCGGTTGCCGGTTGCGGATCAGTCGGCCGCAGGTTGGGGAAGGAGCCGCTCGCGGAAGAACGCGAGCACCTGGTCGAGCGCGTCCCGGGTGGGGTGGCCGTCTTCGTCCACGAGGTCGTTCGTCAGCACCGAGTGGGCCGTGCGCTTGATGTTCCACGGGTTGCCGGCGGACGAATCGATCTCCACCGAGAGGAAGCCGTCACCCAGCTCGCGGCGGAGCGTCTCGAAGCGGGCCGGTGGCACCGCGCGGTCGCCGGTGAAGCGCAGCCCGAGCACGCAGGTGCCCTCGGCGACACGCTCCTTCACGCGGGTGAGGTCCTCGGGGCTGACGCCCAGGTCCGCGGCGCGCTTCTTGCCGAGGGGCAACGGAAGAGAGGGCTGGCTCAGCACGGGAGCGAGGAGGCGGTCGTCGACCATCATCGCCAGCGCGAAGCCGCCGGTGAAGCACATCCCGACCGCGCCGATGCCCGGGCCACCGCACTCCTCGTGGACCTTCGCTCCGAGCGCGCGAAGCCAGACGGTGACCGGGCTGGTCGTCCCGGTCGCGAACGAGGCGAACTCCTTGGAGACGCATCCCGAGAAGAAGCTCCGGGCCGCGTAGCCGGCGGACAGCGGCCGGCCGGGCTCACCGAGCAGGACCGGCAACACCGCGGTGAACCCGGCGTCGGCGACCCGGCGACCGAAGTCGGCCACCTCGGGGGTGATTCCCGGCACCTCGTGGATGATCACGATCCCCGGACCGGTGCCGCGCCGGTAGACGGTGCGGGTCGTCCCGTCGTGGCTGAACGTGCTCTGCTCGAAGTCGGTCGAGCGCGTCGCGGTGGTCGGCCATGGGTGCGGGAGCGTACTCAGACTTCCGACGGGCTGACGTCGTCGAGCGCCTGGCCGCCCGTCTCGGGCAGGCCGGGGACGAGGAAGATCGCGGCGACGATGGGCGCGATGCCGCACAACGCGATGATCTTGCCGAGCCCGCCGATCGCGTCGGAGAGCTGGCCCGCCACCACGAGGCCGACGACGGAGCCGAGCACCGAGGCGACGAGGAGACCCGAGTTCGAAGTTCCGCGCACCTCGGTGGGGAAGAGCTCGGCGTCCATGGTGCCGATCGAGAGGGCCGCAGGCGCGGCGGCGACGATCGCGATGGTCATGAAGATCCAGAGCACCGCGCCGCTCCCGAGGAAGAACACCACGGTGCACAGCGTGCCCACCAGGAGGCTCGCCACCGCGACCGGTCGGCGGCCGCGAGTCTCGGTGATGCGGCCCGCGAGGAGGATGCCGAACAGGCCGGGGAGCCCTGCGGTGACCGCGCGGAACGCGGCCACGCCCGACGACGAGAACCCGCGCTCGTCGGACAGGAACCGGTTCGTGAACTGCGCCGACGGAGCACTGAAGATGTTCGTGAGGAATCCGATCGCGGCCAGGAGCCAGAACCGGCGCCGGTAGCTGCGATCCACGACCTCGCGGACCCGGCCCCGCTCCACGTCTCGCGCCGCGACCTGCTCGTACCGATGGGTCTCGGTCAGGTGCCGTGCGAGCAACGGGATCATGAGGATGCTCAGTGCGCTGACCGCGAACGCACCACGCCAGGCCTCGGTCCCCAGGTCGGCCGCCGGGAGCAGGGCGACGGAGATCGCGAAGCCGGCCCCGGCCGCGAGGCCGAGCATCGCGACGGCGAAGGCCCGGGCTCCCTCGGGGGCCTCCTCGACCACGGCGATGCCACCCACGACGACAACCGCATTGACCGCGGCCCGCACGACCAGCTGCGCGGCGGTGAAGATCTCGATGTTCGGCGAGACCGCGGAGACCAGGTTGCCGAGGCACACCGCGGCCACGGACCAGAGCAGGACGATCCGGCGGCCGCGGCGGTCGGCCAGCGCGGTGGCGAGCAGCGCGAACAGGACACCGGCCCGGGTGACCGCGAGCGAGACCCCGAGCGTCGAGTTCGAGACGCCGAAGCTCTTGGCGATCGGGTCCACGTTCTGGCCGAACAGCGCCGAGCCGAACCCCGCGAGCGTGGCCGCGAGCGCGACCGCCGCGATCAGGCCCGCCTGCTTCGGCGTGAACGTCACCGGGGGGAGGAATAGGGAGCGGCGCAGCGGTTCGGGAGCGCGGCCGCCCGTCGCGCCCGCGGCGATGGTCGCCGCGGCGTGCAGGGCCGCCCGCGTGAGCGAGCGACGGTGTGGTGGTCCGAAGAACCACTGGAAGAACGGCACGTAGAGGTCGTCGGTGACGACGACCTCGACTTCACACCCGTCAGGGCTCGTCGGGGTGACGACGACGGTGATCGCGGCGTCTCCCGTCGTGGTGCCGGCGAGGTCGTCGTCGAGCGCCAGCTCGCGACGCGCCGCGGCAGCGACGACGTCGTACGACGCGTCGACGTGGATTGTCGCCCGGCGCCGCACCGCGGCATGCTACGGCGCGTTCGGAGAGTGCACGCGAACTGGAGGAGATGGCATGGCGCAGCTGTCGGCGGGCGACAAGGCTCCGGCCTTCACCCTTCTCGACCAACGGGGCGACAAGGTGAAGCTGTCCGACTTCAAGGGCAAGCGGGTCGTCGTGTACTTCTACCCGAAGGCGGACACGCCCGGGTGCACGACGCAGTCCTGCGAGCTGCGCGACCACCGCAAGGACCTGACCAAGCTCGGCGCATCGGTGATCGGCATCAGTCCGGACTCGCCGGAGCGGCAGGCGAAGTTCGACAAGAAGTACAAGCTCGGATTCCCCCTGCTCGCCGACGAGGACCACGCGGTCGCCGAGAAGTGGGGCGTCTGGGGAGAGAAGTCGATGTACGGGCGCAAGTACCAGGGGATCATCCGGTCCGCGTTCGTGATCGACGAGAAGGGCAAGGTCGCCGACGCGTTCTACAAGGTCAGCCCCAAGGCAACCTTCGGGAAGGCGCAGGACGCGCTGACGGCGCTGGGCTAGACGCCTCCACGGCGTGTGCGCTTGCTACCATCCGTGTAACTACCACCGCGTCATTCATCCAGGGGGATCTGATGGAGAAGACACGGACACGGGTGGGCACCAACCCTCGGCTCGTCGAGCTCGAACGGTGGCAGCGCCCGGCCACGTCCACCGAAGGTCGCGAGTCGCTCATCTACTGGTCGAAGGGGACCGGCACCCTTCCGCCCGTGGGGCTGAGTCGGAACCTGGACGGCAGCCTCAACATCTACGACGCGGCCGGAAACCTCGTGGACGTCGCCCCTCCACGTCAACCGCGGGACGAGGGCTAGACACGATCGAAGGATGGGTGTCTCATCCATCGGAGAGGTCGGGTGGCAGCACGGCCGAACCGAGGGAGAGCACCGTGGCGTTCATCCAGATCATCGAGTTCCGGACCGACAAGGTCGACGAGATGCGCAGGCTCGATGGAGAGTGGCGGGACCGGGCGAAGGCGCAAGGGGCCACTGCCCAGCGAGGCATCTTGTGCGCCGACCGCGACGACGCCGGTCGCTACTTCCAGATCGTGTTCTTCGATTCGGCCGAGGATGCCGAACGGAACTCGGGGCTCCCGGTCACCCAGGAATTCGCCGCGAAGATGATGGCGCTCGGCAACGGCGACCCGACGTTCTACAACCTCGACGTCGTCGAGGAGCTCGACTACCGGTGACCTGACCGGCCGAGGGGTCAGGCGCCGACGGCGTGGAAGCCGCCGTCGACGTGGACCATCTCGCCCGACGTCGCGGGGAACCAGTCCGACAGGAGCGCCACCGCGGCCTGCGCGACCGGGTGGTGGTCGCGGATGTCCCACCCGAGCGGCGCGCGCTCGGCCCACACGGCCTCGAACTGCTCGAAGCCCGGGATGCTCTTCGCGGCCAGGGTCCGGATCGGCCCGGCGGAGACGAGGTTCACCCGGATGCCCTGCGGCCCGAGCTCGCGGGCGAGGTAGCGGGCGGTCGCCTCGAACGCGGACTTCGCGACGCCCATCCAGTCGTAGACCGGCCAGGCCTGGGTCTGGTTGTCGAAGTCGAGCCCGACGATCGCGCCACCGTCGCTCATGAGGGGGAGGGTGGCCTTGGCCAGGGCTGCGAGGGAGTACGCGGACACCTGGAACGCGACGGCGACGTCGGACCACGGCGCGTCGAGGAACCCGCCGCCGAGGCAGGACTCGGGTGCGAACGCGATCGCGTGCAGGACGCCGTCGACCCGACCGTCGACCCGACCGGCCAGCGCCTCGAGATCGTCGGTGTTGGTCACGTCGAGCTCGACGATCTCCGGCTCCGTGGGCAGCTTGCGCGCGGTCCGGCGAGTGAGGCTCATCACGCGGCCGAACGACGTGAGCACGACCTCGGCGCCCTGCTCCTGAGCGAGCTTCGCGACGCCGAAGCCGATCGAGGCGTCGTTGAGTACGCCGCTGACCAGGATGCGCTTGCCGTCGAGCAGCATCAGGTCGCGGGGACCAGCACCAGTGAGGCGTTGTGGCCGCCGAACCCGAACGAGTTCGAGATCGCGGGTGCCGGATCGACCGCGCGCGCCTCGCCGTGGACGACGTCGATCTCGGGGACGTCGTCGCCGAGCCGGTGGTGGTTCGCGGTGGGCGGGACGAGACCGGTACGTGCGGCCTGCAGCGCCGCGACGGCTTCGACGGCTCCGGCCGCTCCGATCAGGTGCCCCGTGACGCCCTTGGTCGACGTGACCGGCGGCGCGGTGTCGCCGAACACCTTGCGGATGGCCTCGGCCTCGGCCGCGTCGTTGAGCGCGGTGGAGGTGCCGTGCGCGTTCACGTGACCGATCGCGTCGGCGGTGATCCCGGCGTCGTCGAGCGCGAGCTGCATGCACGCGGCCGCGCCCGCACCGCCCTGGGAGGGCGCCGTGATGTGGAACGCGTCGCTGTTGGTCCCGTACCCCGCGATCTCGCCGTAGATCTTGGCGCCCCGGGCCTCGGCCCGGTCGGCCCGCTCGAGGACGACCATGCCGGCACCTTCGCCCATCACGAAGCCGTCGCGATCCGCGTCGAACGGGCGCGAGGCGAGTTCGGGCTCGTCGTTGCGCTTGCTCAGTGCACCCATCCGCGCGAAGGCGGCGACGGCCGGTGGTGTGATCGCGCACTCGGTGCCGCCGGCCATGACGACGTCGGCCAGGTCGTCCCGGATGAGGCGGACACCTTCTCCGATCGCGTTGGCGCTCGCCGCGCACGCGGTGCTGATGCAGAGGTTCGGGCCTCGCCAGCCGAGGTGGATCGCGATGATCCCCGCGGTGGCGTTGGCCATCATCATCGGCACGAAGAACGGGCTGACCCGGTCGGGGCCCTTCTCCATGTACGTCTTGACCTGCTCCTCGAGGGTGATGAGCCCGCCGATGCCGGTCCCCGCGATGACGCCCGCACGCGCCGGGTCCATACCTGGGTCGCCGGCGTCCGCGAGCGCGTCCACGGCGGCGGCGAAGCCCATCTGCGCGGCGCGGTCGACCCGGCGGCTCTCCTTCTGGCCGAGGTACGGGACGGGGTCGAAGCTCACCATCTCGCAGCCGAAGCGCACCGAGAGCGGCGACGCGTCGAAGCGCTCGATGGTCGCGGCGACCGAACGGCCGGCGAGGAGCGCGGCCCAGACGTCGTCCAGCCCGGCTCCGGCCGGCGTCTGCAGCCCGACACCGGTGATGACCACCCGGGGGCGGCCGCGATGGTCGAGGTGCTCACTCATGTGCTTGCTCCTCGAGGCAGTGGGTCACGCCGTCCCGTTGGCCTTGGACAGCACGAGGTCGACCGCCTGCCCGACGGTGGCGACCCCTTCGAGGTCCTCCTCGGGGATCGTCACGTCGAACCGCTCCTCGAGGCCCATGACGAGCTCGACGAGGTCGAGCGAGTCGGCGTCGAGGTCCTCCTTGAACCGGGCCTGCTCGGTGACGGCGTCGGGCTCGACGCTCAGCACCTCCACGGCGACATCGCGGATGGCGACGAGGGCCACGTCACGCTCCATGCAGGGTCTCTCCTCGGGTGGTGGTGTGGATGGGGGACAGGGTCGGGACGAGCACGATCAGGCTCCCATACCGAGCCCGCCGTCGACGGGCACCAGGGCCCCCGTCACGTAGCCGGCCGGGTCGGAGCAGAGGAACGAGATGACTGCGGCGCACTCCTCGGGAGTGCCGGGTCGCCCGAGCGGCACGAGGGCGCCCACGCCCGCGAGCCAGTCGTCGCCCATCGCCTCGGTCATGCCCGTCACGATAGGCCCGGGCGCGACCACGTTACAGGTGATCCCCCGCGAGCCGAGCTCCCGGGCGACCGAGCGGCTCAGCCCGAGCAGGCCGGCCTTGGCCGCCGCGTAGTTGGCCTGTCCGGCGCCGCCGGCGTGGCCGACGACCGAGGCCACGTTGACGATGCGGCCGAAGCGGGCGCGCATCATCTTCGGCACCGCGCGCCGGATGGTGTGGAACGGGCCTCCGAGGTTCACATCGAGCACGGAGTCCCAGCTCTCGTCGGTCATGCGTATGAGCAGGCCGTCGCGGGTGATCCCGGCGTTGTTCACCAGGATCTCGACCGGGCCGAGCGCGGCCTCGATCTCACCGAACGCCGCGTCCACCGCGTCGACGTCGTCAACGGAAGCGCACACGGCGAGCGCAGTGCCGCCTCCCGACTCGATCGCGTGCACGGTCTCCTTGGCGCCGGTCTCGTCCTGCGAGTAGCAGAACGCGACCCGGTGTCCCTGGTCTGCGAGCTCGACCGCGGTCGCGCGCCCGATGCCGCGGGAGCCGCCGGTGACGAACGCGACTCTTCCCCCACTCATCATGCCCGCTCCACCGCTCGGGGCCGCCTCGCGCGCCGCACTTCGTGCCCGCTCCGCGCCGCGCTCACGGGGTGCCCCAGCGGATGAGCGCGCTCGCCCACGCCATGCCCGCGCCGAACCCCGAGAAGAGCACGAGCTCTCCGGGCTGGAGGCGACCGTCCTCGGCGGCCTCCGCGAGTGCGAGCGGGATCGACGCGGCTGACGTGTTGCCGAAGCGGTCGATGTTGACGATGGTCTTGTCGCTCGGGATCCCCAGGCGCTTGCTCGCGGCTTCGATGATGCGCACGTTCGCCTGATGGGGGATGAACCAGTCGACGTCGGCCGGGTCGACCTCGGCGCGCCGCAGCGTCGTGGCGGCCGACTCGACCACCACTCGTACCGCGCGCCGGAAGACCTCCTGGCCGGCCATCCGCAGGTACTGGTCCTCCGCGGCGAGGGTCTCCGCGCTCGTCGGCCGCCGGCTGCCGCCCGCGCGGATCTCGAGCAACGCGGTCGCCGAGCCGTCACAACCGAGGTCCCACGCGAGCAGACCGGGGCCGCCCTCCTCGGTGCGGCCGAGCACGACCCCGGCGGACGCGTCTCCGAACAGGATGCACGTCGAGCGGTCCTGCGGGTTCACGATGCGCGAGAGGGTCTCCGCGCCGACGACGAGCACGTGGTCCAGCGAGCCGGCGGTGAGCATGGAGGCGCCGGCGACGAGGGCGTACACGAAGCCGGCGCAGCCGGCGCCGAGGTCGAAGGATCCGCACCGCAGGCCGATGCCCTCGCCGACGAACGCGCCGGTGTGAGGGATCGGCTGCTCGGGTGTCGCGGTTGCGAGGACGAGGAGGTCGATCGCGTCCGGCGTGAGCTCCGCCCGCTTGATCGCGGCCGCACCGGCCGCGATCGCGAGGCTCGCGGTCGTGTCATCCGACGTCGCGACGTGGCGCTCTCGGATCCCGGTCCGTTCGACGATCCACGCGTCGGAGGTGTCGAGGCGCGCTTCGAGGTCCGCGTTGGTGACGATCCCCTCGGGCACCGCGGCACCCCAGCCGGCGACATACGCGCGGCTGCTCATCGTTCCCGCTCTCGGCCAGGCAGGCGGCGGCGCTCGACCCGCATCCCGCTCATGCGCGCTCCAGGCGGGCGTGCAGGTCCTCCGGCGTCGCCAGGCCGATGACCGCGACGTCGGGGATCGTCCGCTTCGCCAACGAGGCGAGCATGGTCCCGTGGCCGACCTCGAAGAGGGTCGTCGCGCCGAGGCCCGCGAGGGTGAGCTGCGCCTCGCGCCAGCGCACGGGCACCGCGACGTGGCGTGCGGTCCGCCCCCGCCAGCCCTCGCCGTCGGAGTGCGCCTCGCCGTCGTCGTTCGAGACGACGGGCGCGACGGGCGCGTGCAGCTCGACGTCGGCCATGACGCCCTCGAGCGAATCGGCCGCGTCCTGCATCAGCGGCGTGTGGAACGCGCCGCCCACGTTGAGCGGCATCGCCTTGCGGACCCCGAGGTCCTTGGCTCGGGCGACGCCGGCTTCGACGCCGTCGGGCGTGCCCGCGATCACGACCTGCCCCGGAGCGTTGTCGTTGGCGAGCCAGACCGCGTCGGGCCGGGCGGTACACGCATCCTGCGCGGTCTCGAGCGTGGCGCCGAGCAGCGCGGCCATGCGCCCGGGGTGGGCGTCCGCCGCGGCCTGGGTCAGCTCGGCGCGTCGGGCCGCGAGGCGAACCCCGTCCTCGAGGGTCAGCACTCCCGACGCGATGAGGGCGCTGACCTGGCCCAGCGAGTGCCCGGCGAAGGCGACGGGCTCACCGAGCGTGGGTCGGGCCGACTCCCAGATGACCAGCGACGTGAGCAGGACCGCGAGCTGGGCCTCCCTCGTGCGGGCCAGCGTCTCGGCCGGGGCGTCGAGGAGGAGCGGGGCGAGCGGCTCGCCCAGCGCGGCCTCGGCCCGCTCGACCAGCGACCAGGCGTCGTGGTCACGCCACTGGACCCCCATGCCGGGCTGTTGGGTGCCCTGACCGGGAAAGATGACGGCGGTGTCCACGCAGACGTGCTCCGCTGGGAGGGGCGCGGGCTCGCAGGCCCGCGGGGGCTGGGCGGAGCGTACCCCTGGGTGGGTTTCCGGCGGTTGAACTCTGCGATCAGCTCGCCGGCGGCATCGGCTCGGAGGTCGCCGGCTCCTCGTGCGGTCGGGTGGCCGCCTCGATGTCGCCGGGTCGTTCGCCCATGAGCACGCGGGTCTCGACCTCGCTCGGGAGGCGCCGCTCCGACCGAACCCGACGCGACGGGGCGATGACGATCGCGACGAGCGTCACGAACGCGAGCCCCACCACGATCAGCACCGGTACCGGTACGTCCATAGCCCCTGCTCCTCACTCCACTCCGCTCCCGCTCTCCCCGCGCCAGGGTACCGCCCGGGAAGTGGGTCGAAGACCGTTTCGCGGGACCGGGTGACATGGGTCTCAGGGCCGTTGCGCCAATGCCGCCACCACCCGTGCGAAGTCCGACGCTCAGTGCAGCTTCGCCACGACCGAGCTCAGTCCGGGCTCGGTGCCGGCGCGGATCACGCGGCGGCGATCGGCGATGCGGCCCTTCAGGTACGCGTTCCAGAAGGTGGTGGTCGCGGCCATCACCGCCTGGTCGTGGGGGCTGGGTGCGTTCTCGTACGGCTCGAAGTGGATGCCCTGCGTGAGCGTCATCAGGTACTTCGGTGGCGCCGCCGCGTCGTACACGTCCTGGGAGAACGAGAACGAGACGACCGGGTCGCCCCTGATGTGGATGAGCAGCAAGGGTGTCCCGCGCCCGAAGTCGAACGTGTGGTCGCCGAACGGCAGCTTGACCGCGTCCATCGCGATCACCGCATCCACCCTCCGGTCGAGACAGCACGAGTTGAAGCCGACGCCGTAGACGGTCGCGCCGCCGAGCGAGTGACCCGCGATCCCGATGTGCCCGGGGTCGACGTGGCCGAAGAGCGGAGTGCCGCGCCGGCGGGACTGCGCGAGGACGCGGCTGATCACGAAGCTCACGTCACCGGGCTGCTGCAGGTAGTCCGGGATGACCGTGGGCTGGCCGGAGAGATCGTTGGTGAGCGGAAAGGTCGGCGCGGCGACCACGTACCCGGCCTGCGCCCACGCGGTGAGCAGCTGGCTCAGCTTGCCCGGGTTGCCGGCGTTGCCGTGGGCCATCACGACCAGCGGGTGCCGGCCTCGCCCACTCGGGAGGTAGACCTGGGTCACCAGGGTGCGCGTGGGCGCGCGGCGCGTCCCGCTCGGGTCCACGGTGGGCCGCCGGTGGTCGACGAACGTCAACGTGGCGTGCAGGACCGGGGCCGGGGGCCGCGAGCGGCGATGACCGGCGGCGCGGGCGGCGGTCGGGATGAGCGCGACCACCGTGATCGCGACGACGACGGCACTCGCGACCACCCCGGCACGTGACCTCATCGGCCCCTCTCTCGAACGTCCTCCCCGAGGCTACGTGCGTTCGACGCAGCGATGTGACGGTGCCCCGCCGCGCCCGGCGCGAGGTCGTCGGTCACCTCACGACCGATACGATGCGCGCCGCACAATCCGGTCACTTCGTGCAGCCTGGGGGGCAGACGTGATCCTGAGCGAGCCGCACCCTCCGGGAGACCGGACCGGGGCCGCTGAGGAGCCGGTGCGGTACCGAGCCCACCTCGACGGCCTGCGGGCAGTGGCCGTGTACCTCGTCGTGGCCTTTCACGCCGGGCTGGGCGCCTTCAGCGGCGGGTTCATCGGCGTCGACGTCTTCTTCGTCCTGTCGGGGTTCCTGGTGACCCAGGTGCTGCTGCGGAGCCTCACGTCCACGGGCCGGCTGCAGGCGCGACGGTTCTACTTCCGGCGGGTGCGGCGGATCCTTCCGGCGGCGATCTGCACCCTCGTGATCTCCGCCGTCGTCTACTCGATGGTCGCGACGCCGGCCGAGATGCTCGATGCGCTGGGCGGGTTCCGGGCCGCGTTCCTGTACGTCGCGAACTGGTACTTCATCCGGCAGTCGACCGACTACTTCGCCGCGAACGTCAACAGCAACCCCGTGCTCCAGTTCTGGTCGCTCGCCATCGAAGAGCAGTTCTACCTGGTGTGGCCGGTCCTGCTCGCCGCCGGGTTCGCCCTGTGCGGACGGGTCGGCCGGTGGCGCTGGTGGGCGCTGCGGGGCCTGGTGGTCGCCGCCGGCCTGGCATCGGCGATCCTCGCTCTCCACCTGCGGGGCTACGACCTCTCACGGGCGTACTACGGCACGGACGCGCGTGCGTACCAGCTGCTGGCGGGAGCCGTGCTGGCGATGACCCCCCAGCTGCTGCGGTTCGGCCGGCGCCCGATCGGTCGGCTGGTCGCGAACCTGTCGCTCGTCGCCGTGCTCGTCCTGGCGACGTCGGCGTTCGCGATGAACCAGATCGTCCGGGGCTTCGTGGTCACGATCATCACGGTGCTCCTGCTCTCCGCGCTCGAGCGGTCCGGCGGTGGGCTCGCGTCGCGGGTCCTCTCGACTCCGACGATGGTGTATCTCGGCACGATCTCCTACGGCATCTACCTGTGGCACTGGCCCGTCGTCGTGATCATGGAGCACGAGCGGGACTTCAGCCCGGTCGCGCGGTTCGTGATCTCGGGCGCGATCGCCACCGGGTTGGCGGCGCTCTCGTTCCTGCTCATCGAGCGACCGATCCGGTTGTCCCGCACCCTGGAGCGCTGGAGGACGCCGGTCATCGTTGCGGGCTTCGCCACGAGCATCGTGCTCGGGGTGTTCCTCATGCCCGCGATCCTCGAGCGCGGCGACACCACCGTGGCGGCCCTCCCGGACTCCGGTCGACCCCGCGCGGAGCGGCTCCTGGACTGGCGCGTCGCGAAGGACGACCGGACCAAGCTCCCGTACTGCGTCGGGAAGCCGGTGTCCCGGTGCACCGTCGTCGCGGGCCACGGTCCCCGGGTCGTCCTGATGGGGGACAGCAACGCATGGATGTTGATCCCCACGTTCGTCGAGATCGCGAAGCGAGAGGGCTGGAGCCTGACCGTCGCGGCGTACCCGACCTGTCCCTGGGAACAGGGCTTGGAGGTCTGGTTCCCCTCTCGGCAGGCCTGTGGTGTCGCGCAGACGGACTGGTACCGGCGCGTGATCCCCCAGGTCGATCCGGACCTCGTCATCGTGGCCCATCAGGCGTTCGACGACCCGGAGCGGGGTCTGCCCTTCATCGGGCCCGACGGTCAGGTCGCCCGGCCCGGCTCGCCCCAGCTCGAGCCCCTGCTCCGGAACGTGACGGAGCAATCGCTTCACGTCCTCAGCCGGAACGGGCGCAAGGTCGTGATCATCGAGCCGATCCCGGACGCCCCGCCGGACTTCGATCCGCTCTCCTGCCTCTCGACGGGCCAGGCCCCGGCGACCTGCACGTATCGCGCCGAGACCCAGCCGACCCCGCTCGAACGCTTCTACCGGACGAAGGCGCGCGCCCTGGGCGCGACCTCGGTCGACCTCGATCACATGGTCTGCCCGCGGTGGCCGACGTGCGACCCGATCATCGACGACGTGATCGTCAAGCGGGACCGCAACCACCTGACCGCGACCTTCGCGCGGACACTCGCGGCGCGGGTCAGCGCCGAACTCCCGGACCGCCCGTTCAGAACCAGATAGGGAGCTGGTCCCGGGGCGAGTAGCCGTCCTCGAGCGCCGTGGTCATGAGCTCGTAGGTCGACGGAGCGAAGAGCCACGTCTCGATCGCGTACCGATCGGTGTCCATGCCGGGGTCGATCGCGGTGCGGTGCAGGTTGAGCTGATCGAAGAGCAGCACGTCGCCGGGGTCGAAGATCGGCCGCTCGATCGCGCCGGCTGCGGCCTGCTCGGCCGCCTCGGGGTCGGTGGCCCAGTCGGCGAAGGCGCCATCGCCCGTCCGGACGAGCCCGTCGAGGCGGCGACCGACCACGTCGAGGCCGGGTGCGTCGTCGCCGCAGTGCGTCAGCGCGAGCCAGATGTTGAGCGAACGGATGTCTGCGCCCATGAACGCGCCGTCCTGATGCCAGCCGCCCGTCCGCCCGCCGTGGTCCATCCGCCGGAGCGTGCCTTTCCGGGCCAGCAGCATCGGCGGTTCGCCGAAGTAGCTCCGCACGAGCTCACCGAGGCCGACGCGCGCGAAGGTGTCGAGGAGGTCGAAGAGCGTCGGTGGCGACTCGACGGTCATGACGGCGCCCCGGAACCGCTTCCGGGCCCGGTCGCTCACGCGATCCGGTTCGAAGTGCCGGTACCAGCCGGCGAGCTCGGGGCGGTCCTCACCGTCCGCCTGCGCGTCGTAGGCGGCCAGGCTGTTGTCGATGTCCGCGATGAGGCGCTGCACCGCGTCGGGGCCGACGAGTCCTCGGACGATCAGCGCCCCGTGGTGCGCGATCGCGCTGCGCAGCGCTTCGACCGAGAGCTCGTCCGCGCGGATCTCGGGGATCCCCACGCCGGGATACCGGTCCGGCACGGAGGGCCAGGCAGGCCGGACCTGGGGCCAGGACGCGGCCCGAAAGGCGGTGTGGCGGAGCTCCACGAGCCGCTGCTCGATGCCCCGGTCGCGGGCCTGCCGGTTCGCATCGGTCAGCAGCTGCACCGCTTCTCCGTACCGGTGCTGGCTCGCGAGCCGATCAGCGGCTTCGAGCGGATCCTCGCGGGCCGTCTCGTCGTGGACCGCCAGGTCGGTGTCCCCCGACTGGGCACCGTTGCGCCTCCGGAAGCGCCACATGGGCCCAAGGTACTCGCCGACGCGCAACCCGGGCTACGCGGTCGCGGTGTTCGACGTGATGAACGGCTCCATGCGCCAGTCCGGAAGGTAGGGCAGGTCGAGGCCCTTCCGGAACGTCGCCATCTTCGAGTCGACCGACACGAACTCGTAGTGCGGCTGCTGCTCGCGCAGCAGGCAGACGAGCTGCGCGACGGCGTAGACCTGCACGTCGTCGATGAACATGAGACCACCGGGTCGGAGCATCCGGTTCAGGTAGCAGAAGTCCACGAAGACGGCCGGCCAACCGTGGTTGCCGTCGATGAAGCCGACATCGAGCTCGACCCCCTCGACCAGCGCGAGGAGCGGCAGCGCCGTCTCGGAGCGGTCGTCGACGAATCGCAGCGGCGTGAGGTCGATGCCGCGGCCGAGGGCTTCGACGCGCGTGCGTTCGTGCAGCTCGGGCGCGGGCGACACGCTGATGACGATCTCCGGGTCGAGGGCCAGGAAGAGCAGCGTCGACAGCCCGGTGCCGGTCTCGGCGATCCGGGGCCGTTCGACGGCCGAGATCTCGGTGATGAAGCGCTCACCCATCTGCCGGTTGAGTCCGCCGTCCTTGGGATTGCCGAGCCGGTCCCGGTGGACGAACGGGCGGTCGTCGAGGATCGCCCGGGCCTGCTCGATGGTCATCGCCGGTCTCGTCTCATCAGGCGACACTGTCCATCGCCCCGGACCTCTTCGTCCAGATTGTCGACGGATCCGCGGCGGGTCGTGGCAGGATGAGCGGCCCACTCCCCACGCCCGCTGGGCCGGCGGGAGCACCCGGGCCCGGGTGGTGGAATGGCAGACACGACGGACTCAAAATCCGTTGCTCGCAAGGGCGTGCGGGTTCAAGTCCCGCCCCGGGCACCCCTGAGCGACGGCCTCCGAGAGCAGGGCGGCCTGCCGCGTGTCGCCCTGTGCCGGCTGGTCGTCCTCGAGATGGCGCAGGCGCTTGGCCAACGCGCGTCGAGGCCCTGACGCCGGCTCGGGGGGACGGTCGGGTCAGGGCCTGCAAGACGCTCACCGGTACTACGCCGCGGGCCGCCGGTTGGATGGCTCGAGGCCGATGAGCCCCGATGGCACCCTGAGAGTTCGCGACGACGACCATGCAGCCCTCAGGTCGGGCACCGCGAGCGTCGAAGCACAGGGTGCCGCCGACGCCGGGATCGGGTCGGACGGTGCGGAAAACAGCGGGTGAACGGTGCCTGGGCCCGGGCACGTCCCGGAACGGTCACCGACTAACCTGTCCACTTGCCACTCTCCGTAGTCCGGGATGGGGCTCACAAGACTCGTGGGGCGGATTTTGCGCGGTTCGACGTCGAACAGGGCCAGGCGGTGGTTCTCACTCTCCGTGGTCGGAGCGGTGGCGCTCGCGGTGGCCTTCGCCGCGCCCGCGAGCGCAGCCACCACGACGTCCGGAGTCGCGGACCCGCCGGGGGTCAGCGATCCGACCAGCCCGCCGCCGGACGGTTCGAGCACCAGCTCCTCCACGACGACGACCACGAAGCCCCGGAAGAAGCCCTCCACGACGACGACCACGACGACACCCCCGTCCACCGCGGCCACCACGCCCGGCTCCGACCCCACCGCCAACGCCGGGCCTCCGGAGCTGGCCAAGGCCGGGATCGTGCTGCCCGACGACTCGCTGGCCGCCGCGACCGCGGAGCTCGATCTCGAGCGGGCCAGCGTGGAGCAGATCGCGAAGCACCGCGACGATCTGGACCTGGCGATCCAGGCTCACGACCAGGAGCTCAAGAAGATCCGTGAGGCGCGCAAGCGCGAGGAGACCGAGCGCCTCGACCGGGCCCTGGCCACCTACCGCGGACAGTCGTCGGGCTGGCGGCTCGGCGCGATCACCGACCGCGGCCTCGACGAGGAGCGGGCGCTGTACCTCGTCGGTGCCGCGGACATGGCGACGCGCGAGAAGATCAAGAGCTTCGACCACGCGGTCACGCACCTGACCCAGCAGCTCGGGGCCGAGCGGGTCGAGCGCGTGAAGGTCGGGACCCAGCTTGATGCCGCGATCGCCCGGGTCAACCGGCTGCTCGACAAGCTGGCGGACAGCGCCGGCACGATCAGCATCGTCAACGGCGTCCCCACGTACGTGCCGACCGGTCCGAGTCCGATTGCGCTCATGGCCGACGCCGCGGACAAGGAGCTGTCCCGCCTGATGCTCACGCATGAGCTGCGCGCCAGCGACCAGCGGTGGTTGTCGGCGCGACACGACCTCGCGACCCAGATCGCCACCACCAAGCCGGGTGTCGACGCGGCGGAGACGGCCGGTGCGCTCGAGCAGTCGTGGGACACGACGCCGGCCGACGTCGTGCACGCCATGCTCTTCGCGCTCCGGCAGGTGGGGAAGGCGTACGTCTACGCCACTGACGGGCCGGACACGTTCGACTGCTCGGGTCTCACCAAGGCGGCGTACGCGCAGATCCATCTCGGCCTGCCGCACTTCTCGGGTGCGCAGCTGCACGTCGGCCTGCCCGTCGCTCCGGACGCGCTGCGCCCGGGCGACCTGCTCACATACGGCCCGGACGGATCCGAGCACGTCACGATGTCCATCGGCGCCAGCCTGGATGTCGAGGCGAAGGGCCGGGCGTACGGCGTCGTGGTCGCGGGGATCCGCACCGACCCGGCCGAGGGCTTCGCCGGCGCGACCCGCATCGTCCCGTAGCAGCGTGTCCGCCGACCGCGGGAGTGCAGAGGTCTCGGCCTAACCTCCGCCCGTGGTGGCAACGGCTCCGGCCCCGGACACGGTCACCCGCGGGCGCCGGTCGATCGACCGGACCACGATCGTGACCGGGCTGGTCCTGCTCGTTCCGCTCGTGATCATCGCCGCGGGCGCGTGGCACTCGCGCTTCATGTCCGACGACGGGTTCATCGACCTGCGGGTCGTGCGCGAAGTGCTCGCCGGACACGGGCCCGTCTTCAACCCCGGAGAACGGGTCGAGGCGTCGACCAGCCCGCTGTGGATCGCGTTCCTCGTCGTCGCCGACATCGTGCTGCCGTTGCGACTCGAGTGGATCGCGGTCCTCATGGGGATCACGCTGACGGTGCTGGGCGTCGGGCTCACGATCTTCGGCGCGATCCGGCTGTCTCCCGACGTCGCCCGCCCCCGCACCTGGTGGTTGCCGGTGGGTGCGCTCCTCGTCGCGGTCATGCCGCCGATGTGGAAGTTCGCGTCGAGCGGGCTCGAGAACGGACTGTCGTTCGCGTGGCTCGGCGGGTGCTTCGCGGTGCTCGCCGTCTGGTCCTCCGGTGACCGCCGCCTGCGGTACCCGGCGGCGGTCCTGCTCGGCCTCGGCCCGCTCGTGCGCCCCGAGATCGGCCTCTTCACGCTGGCCTTCCTCGGCACCGTCCTCGTCGGCCAGTGGCGCGACGACACCTGGCCCCGCCGCCTTGCCTTGCTGGGCGCGGCGTTCGCGCTCCCGTTCGCGTACGAGATCTTCCGCATGGGATTCTTCGCCAGCCTCGTGCCCAACTCGGCGCTCGCCAAGGAAGCCAGCCGTCCCTACTGGTCCGCCGGGTGGCACTACCTCCGCCAGGCGACCGAGCCCTACGTCCTCTGGATCCCGTTGGTGCTGCTCGCGGCAACCGCGTACGCGCCCCTCTGCATCGACTTGCATCGCCATCGGCGCCGGCGCGGCCTGCTGCTGGTGATCGTGCTCGTCATCACCGCGCTCGTCGACGCGATCTACATCGTGCGCGTCGGGGGCGACTTCATGCGCGCCCGGCTGCTGCTTCCCGCGCTCTTCGCGTTCGCGGCGCCGGTCGCGGTCGTCCCGTTCCGGCGCGCGTACGCGGCTGCGCTGCTGCTCGTGCCCTGGGCGTTCATCGCGCTGGTCTGGTTGCGCTCGCCGGGCGACTCGCCCGCGACGTTCGGACCGGCCACCAAGAACCTGGTCACGGCCGAGCAGTTCGGCTACGGGCCCGGCGGCCACGCGCTCACCTGGTACGACGGGAAGGGCGTGTACTTCCTCGAGCACAAGCTGCCCGCGACGCCCGGCGCGCACGATCCCGGGCTCACGGGCTACGGGGTCGGGATCCTGGCCTACTCACAGGGCGCCGACACCTACGTCCTCGATCTGCTCGGGCTCGGCGACGCGTTCACCTCGCACCTGAAGCTCGCGCACCGCGGCGTCGTCGCCCACGAGAAGCCGCTGCCGTTCCCCTGGATCGCGGCACGCCTCACCTCGGACAGCTCGCACCTGTCCGAGAAGGACTTCACGTTGCCGGCGTTCTTCGTCGCCGGCCACCTCGACCATCCGGGCGGGGAGCCCTTCCAGGCGCGCATCGCCGATGCCCGCAAGGCTTTGCAGTGTGGAGAGCTGCAGGACTTCATCGCGGACTCGTCGGGCACCATGGATGCCGGCCGTTTCGTCGACAACCTGGGCGACGCCTTCCGCAACTTCACCTTCCGGATCCCGCCGGAGCCGCGCGACGCGGTTGCCCAGTACTGCAGGACCGCGGGCGCCAGCGGCTAGCCCGGCTCGCTTCGCCCGGCCCGTGCGGCCGGGCACGGGCGAGGACGGACCCGGCTTCTCCCGCCCCCGGGGGCAGGGAATCAGCTTCGGGCCGGCTGCGGTCCCGGTGGCGGTCCGGCTCGTGATGGAGGCCGCCGGCGTCAGCGACGTGCTCCGGATCAGGACAGGGGAGTGACCCTCCGAGCATCGCGGCCGGGTCTCGACTCGTCGGGGCGACCCTCGTAGAGTCCCGCTGGGGCTAGAGGAGCGGAGTGGAAGCCATGGAGGGCAGCTACATCTGCGAGCGCTGCGGCGCGCGCCTGGACGTGGCGGAGGGCGCGGTGCTGACCGTCGTCGCAGGGACCCTGGGGAAGCGCAACGTCCGCATCGTCGCCGCGAACGGAAAGCCGATCCATCGTTGCGAGGTGCGCCCGCCCGGACCGCGACACCCCTAGAACGGACAGTCGACGCGCGCTGTGAGCCAGAGCGCGCCCGGGCGCGCCGAGGTCTGACCCGGAGGCCGTTCGTTCCCGACGCGCGGTTGTTGCCCCTCGCGGGAGGCGGCACCTGCCCGGTGCGAACCGCAGCGGGAAGATACGCGCGCTCCGGTGGTCGCGTCGGATCGTTCACCACATCGTTACCCGATCTCCGAGGTGCACCTCACCTGCCGGACACCTGACGTCGGTACCGTGAGCGTCACAGGGCAACGTTCGTTCTCCGCACCGGCGGTCAGGGCGGACGGGGCCCGAAGGTCACGGCACCTGCCTCCCGCCTGCCCGGGGCGCGGTGCGTGAGCGTCTTGCAGGCCCCGACCCTGCCCGATCGGCGTCGGGGCCTCGACGCGTCGGGGCGCGTCCGGCGGCATCGATCCCGCCGTCGGTCAACCCCCGGTCAGCCCTGGTTCACCTGTGCTTTCGCCGGGGTCGGCGCGGCGGCTGTCAGCATCGCACGAGGTAACGGAGGTGGAGCGCCCGCGCGCCTTGCACCACGAGGGGGTCCTCGAGCATCACGTGGTCACCGACGAGCTCGCCGAAGTACCGGATGCCGGTGCCGAACAGCACCGGCACCTGGCTGATGCAGAGCTCGTCGACGAGACCGAGATTGAGCGCTTGCTGGATGATGTCGGCGCTGGCGATCGTGACGAACTTGTCGCCCGCGAGCTCCTTGGCCGTCGCGATCGCCCCTTCGACGCTGCCGGCGAAGGTGGTCCGCGGGAACTGCGCTGCTGCGTTCTCGGGCGGTGGCCGGTGGGTCACGACGACGACCGGCGCGCCGGCGGGGTGGTTGTCGTCCCAGCCGTTCGTCTGGTCGAACAGCCGACGGCCGGCGATCACCGCGCCGCAGCCGGACGTGAGCTCCCGAAGCATCGGGGCGCTCGCGGCGTCGACGGAGAAGCTCATGCCCTCCTGCGCGCTCGGCACCACGACGTCACCGTTCCAGTACCAGTCGAACAACTCCGCCGGGTCGTCGTCGGGCTGGGCGACGAAGCCGTCCAGTGACATGCACATGTGGGTCAGGACCTTGGGCATACCGGCATTATGGAACTCGCATCTCCACAGGTCAGCTAGCCGGAGATGCCGAGGCGCTTGGCGATGACCTCGTTCATGATCTCGTCCGTCCCGGCACCGATGCGCCAGAGCCGCGCGTCGCGGTAGGCACGGCTGACGGGGAACTCGGCCATGTAGCCGGCACCGCCGTGGACCTGGACGCACGCGTCGATGAGGCGGTTCGAGACCTGCGCGGCGTACTTCTTCGCCATCGAGATCTCGGCCACCGGGTACTCGCCTTCCTGGATCCGCCAGACGACGGACGTGAAGAGCGCACGTGCCGCCTCCAGCTCGGTGGCGGCATCGGCGAGCTTGTGCGCGATCACCTGGTGGTCCGCGATCGGACGCCCGAACGCGCGCCGCTCACGCGCGTAGGCGATCGTCTGGTCGAGGATCTCCTGTGCGGCGCCGATCGACCCTGCGGCGCCCGACAGGCGCTCGTACTGCAGCTGCCACATCAGCTGCGCGAAGCCCTCGCCCGGTTCGTCCCCGATCAGGTTCGCGTTCGGCACGACGACGTCCTCGAGCGCGATCTCCGCGGTGTCGCTCGACAGCATCCCGAGCTTGTCGAGCTTGCGCGACACCGAGACACCGGGCGACGCGGTGTCGACGATGAACAGCGAGACGCCGCGGTGACCGGATCCGGGATCGGTCTGCGCGACGAGCGTCAGGAAGTTCGCCCGGACCCCGTTCGTGATGAACATCTTCGTGCCGTTGATCACCCAGCTGTCGCCGTCGCGCACCGCACGGGTGCTGATGCCGGCGACGTCCGAGCCCGCGTCGGGCTCCGTGATCGCGATCGCCCCGATCTTCTCGCCCGCGATCGCCGGACGGAGGTAGCGCTCGCGGAGGTCGTCGCTGCCGAACTCGCCGAGCGCCGGGGTGCACATGTGGGTCTGGACCGAGATCGCCATCGGAACCCCTCCGCACCCGCAGCGGGCCAGCTCCTCGACGAAGACGAGGCCCGAGGTGAGGTCCCCGCCCGATCCGCCCCACCGCTGCGGGAAGTGCAGCCCGAGGAAGCCGAGCTCTCCGCAGCGCCGGAACACGTCGTCGGGGAAGTACCCGGCGTCCTCCCACTCGTCGACGTGGGGGCGAAGCTCCTTGTCGACGTAGCGCCGGACCGCGTCGCGCAGCTCGTCGTGCTCCTGGGTGTAGATCGGCGAGTGGCCCACGCGCCCATTCTGCCGTGTGGTGAGCCACGGACGGCCGCCCGGCGGGATCTGCCCACGGACGGCGACCGATACTTCGACGTGGTTCCGGTCAGACAGCCCCGTAGACTGCCGGCCGTGAGCGAATCGATCCTCAAGCGGCGCCTCGTGGACGCCAGCGACCGGTTGAAGCGCACCCGCGCCGAGCTCGCCGTGACCGAGGAGCAGCTCGCGTTCCTGGAGGAGCAGGCCGAGGACGCCCGGCTCCGAGCCCTGGTCGCCGAGACGCCCCTCGGGGAGGCCGAGGCCCGCGACGCCCGGAAGCACGCTGACGCCCTCGGCCGCCACCGCGACGCCCTGGTTCGTTCGATCGCCGCACTCGTCCGCGAGCAGGATGACCTGCTCGACCGCATGGCCGCCGAGCTCACGACCCGCTGAGGAACCCCGTGCCCACTGCCAGCGACGCGCCGACCCGAGTCGTCATCGCCGAAGACGAGGCGATCATCCGGCTCGACCTGAAGGAGCTGCTCGAGGAGGAGGGCTACGAGGTCGTGGGCGAGACCGGCCGCGGCGACGAGGCCGTGGAGCTCGTCCGTACCCTGGGCCCGGATCTCGCGATCCTCGACATCAAGATGCCCGGGCTCGACGGGCTCTCGGCCGCCCGGCACATCGCCGGGGAGCGGCTGGCCGCGGTGCTGATCCTCACCGCGTTCTCGCAGCGCGACCTGGTCGAGCAGGCCAGGGACGCCGGCGCCATGAGCTACATCGTCAAGCCGTTCCAGAAGAGCGACCTGATTCCCGCGATCGAGGTCGCGCTGGGCCGGCACGCGGAGTTGACCAGCCTCGAGTCCGAGGTGGGAGATCTCGCCGAGCGCCTGGAGGCCCGGAAGGTCATCGATCGCGCCAAGGGCATCCTCATGGACCGCCACGGGAAGAACGAGCAGGAGGCATGGCGCTTCCTGCAGACCGAAGCGATGAACCGACGCACCAAGGTCCACGAGGTGGCGAACCTTGTCATCGTCGGTGACCTCGCGCCCGACCCTGCCTGACGCGGAGGCGCCGCCGCAGCCGGTGACGGCCGCGCCCGCGCGCACCTTCGCCTACCAGCCCGCGCTCGACGGGATGCGGGCGATCGCGGTCCTCGCCGTGATGGCGTACCACACGCCCTACGACTGGGCGAAGGGCGGGTTCCTCGGGGTCGACACGTTCTTCGTGCTGTCCGGCTTCCTGATCACGACGCTGCTGGTGCTCGAGTGGCGCCGCCTCGAGTCGATCGGGCTCCTCGCGTTCTGGGGCCGGCGCATCCGCCGCCTGCTCCCGGCGCTCCTGCTCGTCGTCGTGTTCGTGGCCATCTACGGGATGCTCGTCATCCCGCCGTACGAGCTCGACCGGCTGCGCGTCGACAGCCTGTCCGGCCTCTTCTACTTCGCGAACTGGCGCTTCATCATCTCGGGCCAGTCGTACTTCACGCTGTTCAGCACCCCGTCGCCGGTGCGCCACCTGTGGTCGCTCGCGATCGAGGAGCAGTTCTACCTCGTGTGGCCGCTCGTGGTGCTCGCCTGTCTGTGCCTTGCCCGCGGTCGGTTGCGGGTGCTCGTCGGGGTGTGCGTCGCGGGCACCGCGCTCTCGGTGTACCTGATGGACGCCCTGTTCAAGTCCGACGACCCCTCTCGCGCGTACTACGGCACCGACGCGCGTGCGCACACGATCCTGATCGGGTGCCTGCTCGCGCTCCTGCTGCTCACCTGGACACCGACGTCGCGCCAGGCACGCATCGCGGTGCAGGTGCTCGGCATCGCGGGCGCGCTCGGCGTGGCCTGGGCGCTGCACGACGTCAGCGACCTGTCGCGGGACTACTACGGGTTCGGGTCGTTGCTCTTCGCGCTCGGCGTCGCCGCGGTGATCGCCGCCGCGGTCCAGCCGGGGCGCGGGTTCGTACGCTCGCCGCTGTCGTGGACGCCGTTGCGGTGGATCGGGATGATCTCGTACGGCCTCTACCTCTGGCACTGGCCGGTGTACGTCTGGCTGGTCGAGTCGCGCACCGGCTTTGGCGGGAACGGGCTGAACGCGCTTCGCTTCGGCGTGACGTTCGCGTTCGCGATCGTCTCCTTCTTCCTTCTGGAGCGGCCGATCCGCCAGGGTCGCTTCCTCGGTCTCCGGCGGGCCCATCTCCGCTGGGTCGTGCCGTCGGGCGTCCTCCTGGTCGTCCTCACGCTGGTCATCTCGACCGCGGGCGCGACCAGCGTTCCGCCGCTGTTCGGCGACGCGTCGCACCCGTACGCCTGCCCGCCGTCGGGTGGGAAGCCGGTCGCGGAGGCCGAGGCCGCCCTGCGCCGGTCGGGTGGCGCGGCCGCGGTCCCGAAGGACCCGGGGCTGCGCGTCGACCTGGTGGGGGACTCGGTGGCGTGCAGCCTCTGGCCCGGGCTCATCGCGGTGGGGAAGGCCGCGGGGCTTCGGGTGTCGCAGAACGCGGTCATCGCGTGCGGGCTCTCGAGCGGGGAGGTGGTCGCAGGCGACACCCCGGTGCCGACCAACACCTCGGAGTGCCCGGGCCTGGTCGACTTCGCGTTGGGAGGTGTCCGGGCGAACCGACCCGATGTCGTGCTGGTGCTGTCCAGCTGGGAGCGCGCGGACCTGAAGGTCGGTGAGCGCACGCTGAAGGCCGGGACGAAGGCGTGGGAGCGGGCGGTCCAGCACAAGATGGACGCGGTCGTGAAGCGGTTGACCCGCTCCGGCGCCCACGTGGTCCTCACCACGCAGCCGACCGAGGTGCCGGCCGTGTTCCACCAGATGAACGACGGGGACATCGCGTCGCAGCGCGCCTCGTACGACCGGCTCAACCTGCAGCTGCTGCGCTTCGCCGCCCGGCATCCTAAGACCGTCACGCTCGTCGACCTGGCGAACAAGGTCTGCCCCGGTCCGTCGCCGTGCCCGACCAAGGTCGACGGCATCTCGTCCCGCCCGAGCGACGGCGGCCACTTCTCGCCCCAGGGGGCGGTCTGGGCGATGCAGTACCTGCTCCCGGCGATCGAGCAGGCGGGCCGGCAGGCCGGTCGCGCCGCGGGTGCCGGCACGTAGCATGCGCGTGTGAGCAAGCTCCTCCTCCTGGACGGTCACTCGCTGGCCTACCGCGCGTTCTATGCGCTCCCGACGGACCTCGCGACCTCGTCGGGCACCGTCACCAACGCGGTGTACGGGTTCACGTCGATGCTCGTGAAGGTGCTCGGTGACGAGAAGCCCGATCACCTCGCCGTCGCGTTCGACGCGCCGGCGAAGACCTTCCGCAAGGAGATGGACGCCACCTACAAGCAGGGACGCAAGGAGACGCCGGACCTGTTCCGGAGCCAGCTGCCGCTGATCCGCCAGGTGCTCGAGGCGCTGGCGGTCCCGGTGCTGGAGGTGGCCGGGGTCGAGGCTGACGACGTGATCGGCACCCTCGCGGTCCGTGCCGCCGCGCAGGGCATGGACGTGATCGTCGTGACTGGCGACCGCGACTCGTACCAGCTGGTACGCGACCCGCACCTCAAGGTTCTCTACAACAAGCGGGGCGTCTCGGAGTACGCGCTGTACGACGAGGCCGGGATCCTCGAGCGCACCGGGGTCACGCCCCGGCAGTACGTGGACTACGCCGCGCTCCGGGGCGACAAGAGCGACAACCTGCCCGGCGTGCCGGGGATCGGCGAGAAGACCGCGGCGAAGCTGGTGACGACCTACGGCACGCTCGAAGGCATCTACGAGCACCTCGACGACCTGCCGCCGAAGCAGCGCACGAACCTCGGCGAGGCCCGCGACCAGGTCTTCCACAATCGCGAGATGTCCGTGCTGCGGACCGGCCTGGACCTCGACCTCGACCCGGACGATCTCCGGATGGGCGGCTGGGACCGCGACGCGGTGCAGCTGCTGTTCCAGCAGCTCGAGTTCCGGCTGATCTATCCGCGGCTCCTCGAAGCGCTCGGTGACGAGGGCGAAGCGGCACCGACCGGCGCGGCGCTCGAGGCCGAGGTGCGCGTCCTGCACGACGCGGACGAGATCGTGAAGCACCTGGAGGCGATCGCCGAACGGGGCGAGCGGTACGCGGTCGAGCCACGATGGGAGACCGCCGGTCCGCGCCGCGTCCTCCGGGGCCTCGCGATCACGGAGTCGACCGACGACGCGATCTACGCCGCGGTCGACGATCTCCGGACGAAGCCCGTCCTCGCGGAGCTCGGCGCGCTCCTCGGGCCCGACGGCCCGCCGCTCGTCGCCCACCGCTCGAAGGAGCTGATGCACGGACTCGACGAGGCGCTCGGCGTCGACCTGCGGTCGCTCGAGCTCGACACCGCCGTCATGGCGTACCTGCTCGATCCTGGAGAGCGGAAGTACGACCTGGAGCAGCTCGCGCTCCGCTTCCTCGAGCTCGAGCTCACCTCACCGGATCGCGAGGAGGGAACGCTCGACCTCGACGGCGACGCGGGCCCCGACGACACCGGCCGGCGGGCGATCGTCGTGCTGCGTCTGGCTGCGTCGCTGGCCGACGGGCTCGAGGCCCGGCAGCTCTCCGAGCTGTACGAGAGCGTCGAGCGGCCCCTCGTCCGGGTGCTCGCCCGGATGGAATCCGCGGGCGTCAAGATGGACCGGGAGTTCCTCGAGGAGCTGCGCTCCGAGCTGCAGGACCAGTGCGACGATCTCGAGCGGCGCATCCACGCGCATGCGGGTGAACCGTTCGTCGTCAACTCGGTGCCGCAGCTCCGTCGCATCCTGTTCGAGAAGCTCGAGCTCACGCCGGTGAAGCGGACGAAGACCGGCCCGTCGACGGATGCGGACTCGCTCGAGAAGATGGCCGCCGCGAACGCGCACCCGATCCTCGACGACCTGATGCGCTACCGCGAGGTCGAGAAGCTCCGCAGCACCTACGCCGACGCGCTGCCGCCGCTGATCGGGTCCGACGGGCGCATCCACGCCACCTTCAACCAGATCGCGACGACCACCGGCCGGATCTCCAGCGAGAACCCGAACCTGCAGAACATCCCGGTCCGCAGCGAAGGCGGGCGTGAGATGCGACGGGCCTTCATCGCCGACGACGGTGCGGGCCTGCTCGCGGCGGACTACTCGCAGATCGAGCTCCGGGTGCTCGCGCACCTGGCCGAGGATCCGGGCCTGATCGACGCGTTCTCCCGCGGTGCGGACGTCCACACGATCACCGCGGCGAAGGTCTTCGACGTCGACGAGGCGAAGGTCGACCCGTTCCAGCGCCGCTTCGCCAAGGTCGTCAACTACGGGCTCGCGTTCGGGATGGAGGCCTACGGTCTCGGGCAACGGCTGAACATCCCGACCGACCAGGCGCGCGAGATCCTCGACAGCTACTTCGAGTCGTTCCCGAACGTCCACGAGTTCATGGACCGGACAGTCAGCGAGGCGAAGCAGCGGGGCTACACGACGACGATCCTGGGTCGGCGCCGCCAGATCTCGGAGCTCGCGTCGGACAACTTCCGGATCAAGCAGATGGGGGAGCGGATGGCGCAGAACGCGCCGGTCCAGGGTTCGGCGGCCGACATCTTCAAGCTCGCGATGATCGACGTCGACCGGGCCCTCGTCGAGGGCGAGCTCCGCACGAAGATGATCCTGACCGTCCACGACGAGCTCGTCTTCGAGGTGCCGCTCGACGAGCGGGAGGCGGTCGAGGCGTTGGTGCGCGAGGTCATGGAGTCGGCGATCGAGCTCCGGGTGCCGCTCGTGGTCGATCTCGGGTTCGGGACGAACTGGGCCGAGGCGAAGTAGCGGTCGGCGCGGCAACGAGAAGGAGGCGATGAGTTCCCGGTGCGCCGCGGGTCAGCACGCGCATGGAACCGAAGATGGAACCGAAGAACCTCGCTGACCTGTACGGGTCCCCACTGCTCGACTGGGGGCGCATCACCGCTCGTCTCGAGCGCGGCGTCACCCAGGCCCCGGGGACGGGGGGTCCGAACCGGCACACGTGCTGGCTCGCGACGATCAACGCCGACGGGAGCCCGCACGTCACCGGTATCGGCGCCAATTGGGTCGACGGCGCCTTCTGGTTCGAGACCGGGAACACGACGCGCAAGGGTCGGAACCTCGCGCGGGACCCGCGATGCACGCTGAGCGTCGCGACCAAGGAGTTCGACCTCGTCGTCGACGGCGATGCCGAGCTCGTGACCGACCCCGCCACGGTCGCCGCCATGGCCGCGCGCTGGGCCGACGAGGGGTGGCCCGCGCGGGTCGACGACTCCGGGGTCGCGCTGACGGCCGAGTACAGCGCGCCCTCCGCCGGCCCTCCGCCCTGGTTCGTCTACCGCGTCACCGTCCGCGAGGCGACGGGCGTGCTCACCGAGGAACCCGGAGGCGCGACCCGCTGGCGCTTCTAGCTCCCGCTCGACCTCGGGCTGGGGTTCGGACATGGGCCGACGCGGAGTGCCTGGCCTCTAGCCTCAACGCCTATGGGGGACACGGGGCCGTTCGGCTACCCGGGCGGCGCGTGGTTCAACGAGATCGGGGCGTTCCTCGGGCCGGCGTACCTGCGCAACGCGTTCACCAGGGGAACCGAGAACGAGGTCGGGTTCATCGTGGACGAGCTCGGTCTCGAACCCGGGATGAAGGTGCTCGACGTCGGCTGCGGGCCGGGTCGGCATGCGCTCGCGCTGGCTCGTCGGGGCATCGAGGTGCACGGCGTCGACCTCTCGCCCGACTTTCTCGCGCTGGCCCGAGCCGCAGCGGAGACGGAGGCGCTGCCTGCGACCTTCGAGGAGCTCGACGTGCGCGAGCTCACGGTCGACGGGGAGTACGACGCCGTCCTCTGCCTCTGCCAGGGCGGGTTCGGGCTGCTCGGGGGTGACGACGATGCGATCGTCGGCTGCATCGCGCGGGCGGTGCGACCGGGTGGCCGGGTGGCCGTGAGCGCGTTCTCGGCTGCGTTCGCCGTGCGCTGGCTCGAGGAGGGCGAGAACTTCGACCCTGGGACGGGCGTGTTCCACGAGCACGCCGCGGTCCGCAACGAAGCGGGAGAGGAGCGGGTCTTCGAGATGTGGACCACGTGCTTCACGCCTCGTGAGGTGTCCCTGATGGCCCGGGCCGCGGGCCTCGAGGTCGCCGCGGTCCACGGGGTCCGGCCGGGTGCGTACACCGCGGCGCCGCCGACCCTCGACCACCCCGAGCTCCTGCTGTTCGCATGGCGGCCGGAAGCCCGGTAGCCTCGTCGGGCCCGGAATTCCGGGCTTCGACCATCCGACGCGTCGCCTTCCTCTCGCGAAGCGCGGCGCCCGACCGCCCCATTGCCCAGGAGTCCTTCCCCTTGCCCGAGAACGAGCAGGCCGCAGCTGCGGCCGACGCCCCCGAGACCGGTGCCGTCGCTACCGAGACCGCACCCCCCGCACCCAGCACCCCCGCCACCGACAACGGCGGTGCCCCGACCGGCGCGACCGGTGAGGGCGGCGCCGACGACACGGCCATGCCCGACCTCGCCGAGGACGGCGGTACCAACGACGTGGTGCTCGACGACCTCGGCAGCGTGTCGCTGTCCGACGCGATCGACGCCACGCTGGTCGAGTTCGACGAAGGCGGCCTGGTCACCGGCACCGTCGTGAAGATCGACTCCGACGAGGTGCTGCTCGACATCGGGTTCAAGTCCGAGGGCGTGATCCCGTCCAAGGAGCTGTCGATCCGCAACGACGTCGACCCGCACGAGGTCGTGCAGCTCAACGAGGTGCTCGAGGCTCTCGTCCTCCAGAAGGAGGACAAGGACGGTCGGCTGATCCTCTCGAAGAAGCGCGCGCAGTACGAGCGCGCGTGGGGGACGATCGAGAAGATCAAGGAGGATGAAGGCGTCGTGTCCGGTCCGGTGATCGAGGTCGTCAAGGGTGGTCTGATCCTCGACATCGGTCTGCGCGGGTTCCTGCCCGCGTCGCTGGTCGACCTGCGACGCGTGCGCGACCTCCAGCCCTACGTCGGGCGCACGATCGAGTGCAAGATCATCGAGCTCGACAAGAATCGCAACAACGTGGTGCTCTCGCGTCGCGCGTACCTGGAGGAGACCCAGCGGGAGCAGCGCGACGAGTTCCTCGCGAACCTGAAGCCGGGCGAGGTGCGACAGGGCGTCGTGAGCTCGGTCGTGAACTTCGGGGCGTTCGTGGACCTCGGTGGCATGGACGGACTCGTGCACGTGTCCGAGCTGTCGTGGAAGCACGTCGACCACCCGAGCTCGGTGGTCACGGTCGGCGACGAGGTGACGGTCCAGGTGCTCGACGTCGACCTCTCGCGCGAGCGGATCTCCCTCTCGCTCAAGGCGACCCAGCAGGACCCGTGGCAGGAGTTCGCGACGACCCACCAGGTCGGCGAGCTGGTCTACGGCCGGGTCACCAAGCTGGTGCCGTTCGGTGCGTTCGTCCAGGTCGGCGACGGCATCGAGGGCCTGGTGCACATCTCCGAGATGGCGGTGCACCACGTCGAGGCGCCCGAGCAGGTCGTCACCCCGGGTGAGGAGCTCTGGGTGAAGATCATCGACATCGACCTCGACCGGCGGCGGATCTCGCTGTCGATCAAGCAGGCCGCCGAGGGCGGCATCGTCGCCGCCGAGTACCAGGACCAGTTCGGCGAGCACGCCTACGACGAAGAGGGCAACTACATCGGCCCCGACTACTCCGAGGAGGAGCAGGCCGCGGCCGACGCGGCCGCAGGTGCAGGCGCCGAAGCGGGAGCCGGTGCGGCAGGGGAAGCTGCGGCGGATGCCGCGGATGCACCGGATGCGGTGCCCGAAGGCGGCGACGAGGCCGCCGCCGGGTGACGGCCGGTGCGGCTACTGCAGCTGCACGATCCCCATCCGCATGCCGCTCAGCACCGCCTGGGTCCGGTCGCGGGAGTCGAGCTTGGCGTAGATCGACGCGAGGTGGTTCTTCACCGTCTTGGCGCTGATGAAGAGCGTGCGTGCGATCTCCGTGGTCGAGTGCCCGTCGGCCACGAGCTGCAGGATCTCGTGCTCGCGCTTCGTCAACGGTGATTCGACCGCGACGGCAACGGCCGCGTGACCCTTCGGGAGCGCGTCGCCGTTGGTCGGGAACTCGGCCATCATCGCCGCTGCGATCTCGGGGGAGAACACGGTCTCGCCCGCCGCGACCTGACGCACGGTCTCGACCACCTCGTGCATCGCGCAGTCCTTGGTGAGAAAGCCGACCGCGCCCGCACGCAGCGCGCGGACCCGCAGCGCGTCCTCGTCGTGCATCGTCAGGACGAGCACCTTCGAGTGGCCGGTCGCGGCGTGGATGCGGCGCGTGGCCTCGATCCCGTCCAGCACGGGCATCGTGACGTCCATGACGACGACGTCCGGACGCAGACGCGAGACGAGGCGCGTCGCCTCTTCGCCGTCACCCGCCTCGGCGACGATGTCGAAGCCGGCGTCCAGGAGGGCGCGACGAAGTGCCTGGCGCAACAGCTGATGATCGTCGGCGATGACGACGGTTGTCACTGGGCTACCTCCAGCTCCACGAGAACGGATGTCCCGCGTTCCGGTTCGCTCGTCAGCGTCACGTGGGCTCCGACGGCATCGGCGCGCTCGCGGATCCCGACGAGCCCGTAGCGCTCGTTCGGCTCATCGGTCGTGATCCCACGTCCGTCGTCACGAACCTCGAGTCGCGCGTGCTGCTCATCGATCCTCCAGCTCACCCATGCGTGAGAAGCATCGGCATGCCGTTCGACGTTCGTGAGGGATTCCTGCAGGATGCGCCAGAGCTCCTGCTCCACCTGGGCCGGGACCCGCCGCCCGTGGGTGTCGGGCAGGAACTCGGCCTCGACCCCGGTACGGAGCGACCAGCGCTCGAGGTACTCGCGGGCGACATCTACCAGATCCTGGGTCTGACCGACGGTGACCCGTAGCTGGTAGAGCGTCTCGCGCAGCTCCGCGACCACCCCCCGGACGACCGCGTACAAGTCGGACAGCTCGGGATCGTCGTGGACCGTGGCGAGTCGATCGAGCTCGAAGCCGACGTAGGCCAGGGACTGGGCCACGTTGTCGTGAAGATCCCGGGCGATCCGGGCCCGCTCGGCCTCCGCCCCGAGGGTGCGCAGGCGCGAGAACCACCGCGCGTTGTCGACGGCGAGAGCCAGGGAGGACGCGAGCCCCGAGATCATGCTCGCGTCCTCGTCGGTGTAGGCGTTCTCGACCTCGTGCTCGATCATGACCAGGCCGACGATCCGGTCGTGGGCACGAAGCGCGGTGCCGAGCGCGCTTCGGGTCGCCTCACCGAACGCGGCGCCGGTCGCCGGCGTGAGGTCGTCGAACCGCACCACGGTCTTGGAGCGCAGCGCCTGCACCAGCACGTCGGGCAGTTCGGCGGGTGCGATCGTCGTCGGGATGCGGACTCCCTCGGAGAGCTCCACGTGCCAGGTGTCGGACGTGTCGTCCGGCACCAGCACGACGGCGACCGTCGAGTCGACCAGCTCGCGAAAGGACTCGCGTCCCGAGGTCACGACCTCGCTCAGATCCAATGAGGACGGGAGGGTCTGGACGATGTCGTGCAGCGCGTGCAGAAGGTCGTTGGCGACCGCCATGCGCGTCACCTGGTCGAGCGTCGCCTGCTGGCGGCGCTCGGACTCGAGCCAGAGCTGGCGGGTGAAGCCACCGACCAGCGCGGCGAGCAGGACGACGACCGACGCGAGGACCCCGGTCCGGAGCGTGTCCTCGGACACGCCGGAAAGGGCGTCGGCCAGCGCGAGCGTCGCGCCGGTGACTGCCGCGGTCGCGAGGCCCTCGCGGTATCCCCAGCCGTACGCGGCGAGGATCACGGTGGGTACCGGCGTCAGGAGGAACGGGCTTGCCCAGTCGCCGGTGAGCGTGATCATGAAGACCGCGAGCGCGAGGTCGAGGAGCAGCATCCCCTCGGCGCGCCAGTTGGCCGGTTGGAGGCGCAACGGCCGGATGGTCCGGAAGATCGTGTTCGCGAGCAGGGCGAGGGTGGCGACGATGAGCGCGGGGCTGGTGGGGTCCGACGTCGTCGGGATGAGCGCGATGCCGACGAGGAGGCTCAGCCAGCGGAGCAAGGTCACGAGAGGCCCGAGATGGCCGAGGCCGGTCACGGAGCGTGGATCCAGCCGCGGGCCCAGCGGGACGCGGCGGACACCGGCCACCCGGGATGCGTCCCGGGGCTGCCGGGCGCGGCGACCTGGAGCCGGCTGCTTCGGGCTCGACCCCGGAACGTGGGTCGGGATCTGGGTCAACGTCGGTTCCCTCGGGTCGCTGGTGGCGAGTGGCCGCCCGGGGCGGGGCGCCGCCGGTGTGGCCCGTTACCATCCTCGACCGTGCTGCTCGTGGGCTTGACCGGTGGGATCGGGGCCGGGAAATCGACCGTGGCCGACCTGCTCACGAAGCGTGGTGCCATCGTGATCGACGGGGATCTGATCGCGCGCCGGGTGGTGGAGCCGGGCCAACCCGCCCTGGCCGCGATCGTCGAGCACTTCGGTGCGGACGTCCTGGCCGCCGACGGCACGCTCGACCGGCCGAAGCTCGCGGCCAGGGCGTTCGCGGACGCGGTGGAGCGGGCCGCGCTCGAAGCGATCACCCACCCGGCGATCGCCGCGGAGTTCCTGCGGGAGATGAGCGAGGCGCCGCCCGACGGCATCGTCGTGAACGACGTGCCGCTGCTGGTGGAGTCGAAGCAGGCGGCCGACCGGGGCTACGAGGTCGTGATCGTCGTGGAGGCACCCCGCGAGCTGCGCCTGGACCGGCTCGTGGAGCGGGGGCTCGACCGGGTCGACGCCGAGGCCCGGATGGCCGCCCAGGCGACGGACGAGGAGCGGCGTGCGGTGGCCACCCACGTGCTGGACAACCGGGGGACCCGCGCCGACCTCGAGGCCCAGGTCGAGACCCTCTGGGCCGACCTCACCGCGCGGGCGGCGGCAAAAGCCCGGACCGAGGCCGCTCCCGAGGAGTAGGAGCGCAGGCCGGAGCGACCCGGAATGTTGTTGTCCCACCCTGCCGTTAGGGTCATGGCAGTGCCGAACTTCGAGCTCGTCTCCGATTTCGCTCCGGCCGGGGACCAGCCGCGCGCGATCGCGGAGCTGGCCGCGGGCGTCGAGCGGGGCGACCAGTACCAGACCCTCCTCGGCATCACCGGCTCCGGCAAGTCGTTCACGATCGCCGGCCTCATCGCCGAGGTGCAGCGCCCGACGCTGATCCTTGCCCCCAACAAGAGCCTGGCGGCTCAGCTCGCGTCCGAGTTCCGGGAGTTCTTCCCGAAGAACCGGGTCGAGTACTTCGTCTCGTACTACGACTACTACCAGCCCGAGGCGTACCTCCCGTCGACGGACACCTTCATCGAGAAGGACTCGTCGATCAACGACGAGATCGACCGGCTGCGCCACTCGGCCACGAGCGCGCTGCTCAGCCGGCGCGACGTCGTGATCGTCGCGAGCGTGTCGGCGATCTACGGGCTCGGCTCCCCGGAGATGTACTCGCAGCAGCTCCTGACCCTCGGCGTGGGGGAGGAGCGGGACCAGCGGGCGATCCTGCGCCGGCTCGTCGAGCTCCAGTACGAGCGCAACGACCAGTCGTTCGTCCGCAACAAGTTCCGCGTGCGCGGCGACACCATCGAGATCTTCCCGGCGTACGAGGAGCGGGGGATCCGGGTGCAGCTCTTCGGCGACGAGGTCGAGCGCATCGCCTCGGTGGACCCGCTGACCGGTGAGATCTTCGAGGAGCTCGACACGCTCGTGCTGTTCCCCGCCTCCCACTACGTCACGCAGGACGAGCAGATGCGCCGGGCGGTCGAGGGCATCGAGGCCGAGCTGGCGGAGCGGCTCGAGTGGCTGGAGCAGAGGAACAAGCTGCTCGAGGCGCAGCGCCTGCGCATGCGCACGACCTACGACCTCGAGATGATGCGCGAGGTGGGCTTCTGCTCCGGCATCGAGAACTACTCGCGCTTCCTCGACGGGCGGGCCGCGGGCCAGGCGCCGTACACGCTGCTCGACTACTTCCCCGACGACTTCCTCGTGGTCATGGACGAGAGCCACGTGACGGTCCCGCAGCTGCACGGTCAGTACGAGGGCGACCGGTCGCGCAAGGACACGCTCGTCGAGCACGGGTTCCGGCTGCCCTCGGCGCTGGACAACCGGCCACTGCGCTTCGAGGAGTTCGGCGAGAAGATCAACCAGGTCGTGTTCATGTCGGCGACGCCGAGCCCGTACGAGCTCGACGTGTCCAAGCAGGTCGTCGAGCAGATCGTCCGCCCGACCGGGCTCATGGACCCGGAGGTCCTGGTCCGCCCGACCAGGGGCCAGATCGACGACCTGGTGGCCGAGATCAACGCCCGGGCCGAGCAGGACCAGCGCGTCCTGGTCACGACGCTGACCAAGAAGATGTCCGAGGACCTCACGGACTACCTGGTCGAGCTCGGGATCCGGGTCCGGTACCTGCACAGCGAGGTGGACACGCTCGAACGCGTCGAGCTGCTGCGCTCGTTGCGGCTCGGCGAGTACGACGTGCTCGTCGGCATCAACCTGCTCCGCGAGGGACTCGACCTCCCCGAAGTGTCGCTCGTCGCGATTCTCGACGCGGACAAGGAGGGCTTCCTGCGCTCCGCCACGAGCCTGATCCAGATGATCGGGCGCGCCGCCCGCAACGTCGAGGGTCAGGTCGTGATGTACGCCGACCAGATGACGGACTCGATGCGCCACGCGATCAGCGAGACGAACCGTCGCCGGAAGCGCCAGCTCGAGTACAACGCGGAGCACGGGATCGACCCGCAGACGATCCGCAAGAAGGTCACCGACATCCTCGAGATGGTCCGGCTGCGCGACACGGGCGACGCCGCGCCGTCGCGGGGCCGCGGTCGGAGCCGGAAGGGCAGCGCGGTCTTCGCGGACATGCGCGGCGTGCCGCCCGAGGAGCTCGGCCGGCTGATCCTCACGCTCCAGGAGGAGATGCACGAGGCGGCGAAGGAGATGCGCTTCGAGGAAGCGGCCCGCCTGCGGGACGAGATCAACGAGCTGAAGCGCGAGCGCAAAGCCGTCAGCTGACGGCCGAGATGAGCTACGAACACCTGTTCGACAGGGAGTAGACTGCCGGCACGATGGCGGAGCGGCGAGGGACCCAGTCGAGGAGTGGCGACGCGCCCGAGCGGGCGGCGTCGACCCGTGCCAAGGCGCCGTCGAAGGCCGTCGCCAAGGCCGTGCCGAAGGGTGGCGCGAAGGCGCCGGCGGCGAAGGCCACGCGGAAGGCGCCGCCGAAGGCGCAACGCCGGACCCCGCCGGTCGTGCCGGTGGGCGAGCCGAACCTGATCGCGGTGCGGGGTGCGCGCGAGCACAACCTGCGCGACGTCGACATCGACCTCCCGCGCGACCAGCTCGTCGTCCTCACCGGGCTCTCCGGGTCGGGGAAGTCGTCGCTCGCGTTCGACACGATCTACGCGGAGGGCCAACGCCGGTACGTGGAGTCGCTGTCGTCGTACGCCCGCCAGTTCCTCGGGCAGATGGACAAGCCCGACGTCGACTTCATCGAAGGGCTGTCGCCCGCGATCTCGATCGACCAGAAGTCCGCGAGCCGGAACCCGCGTTCGACCGTCGGCACGATCACCGAGATCTACGACTACCTGCGCCTCCTGTACGCGCGCATCGGTGTGCCGCACTGCCCGAAGTGCGGGCGGGTCATCACGCGCCAGACGCCCCAGCAGATCGTGGACCGGGTGCTGCAGCTCCCCGAAGGCACCCGCTTCCAGGTGCTCGCGCCGGTGGTGCGCGGCAGGAAGGGCGAGTACGAGGGCCTGCTCACCGAGCTGAGCAAGCAGGGCTTCACCCGGGCCCGCATCGACGGCGAGGTGATCGAGCTGTCGGACCGGGCCACGGACCGACTCGCCCGCTACGAGAACCACACGATCGAGATCGTGGTCGACCGCCTCGTGCGCCGTTCCGGCATCGAGCGGCGGCTGACCGACTCGCTCGAGACCGCGCTCCGGCTCGCGGAGGGCGTCGCCGAGGTCGAGATCGTCCCGAAGGACGGCGATGAGGGTGTCGAGCCGGAGACGCTCACGTTCTCCGAACACCTCGCGTGCACGCACGACGGCCTGTCGTTCGACGAGCTCGCGCCGCGGAACTTCTCGTTCAACTCCCCGTACGGCGCGTGCGAGCGCTGCGACGGTCTCGGCACGCGCTTCGAGGTGGACCCGGAGCTGATCGTCGCGGACGACGACCTCTCGATCCGGGACGGTGCGCTCACGCCCTGGAGCGGCTACCGGGGTGACTACTTCAACCGGGTGCTCGACGCGGTCGGCGACGAGTACGGCTTCACCGTGGACACACCCTGGAAGCGGCTGACCAAGGCGCAGCGAAAGGTCGTGCTCTACGGGGCGGGCAAGACGCAGGTGCTCGTCCGCTACAAGAACCGGTACGGCCGCAAGCGGGAGTACAAGACCCGCTACGAGGGCGTCATCCCGTGGCTCGAGCGCCGCTACACCGAGGCGGACAGCGACCGCAGCCGCGAGCAGATCGAGGGCTACATGCGCGAGGTGCCGTGCACCGCGTGTGACGGCGCCCGGCTGCGACCCGCGTCGCTCGGAGTCACGATCGCGGGCCAGAACATCTCGGAGGTCGGGAACCTCTCGATCCGCAAGACCGCCGCGTTCTTCGAGGACGTCGAGCTCAACGAGCGCGAGCGGCTCATCGCGGAGCGGGTCCTCAAGGAGGTCAACGAGCGCCTGCGCTTCCTGCTCGACGTGGGCCTGGACTACCTGAGCCTCAACCGCAACGCGGGCACCCTCGCCGGCGGCGAGGCCCAGCGGATCCGGCTCGCGAGCCAGATCGGCAGCGGCCTCGTCGGCGTGCTGTACGTGCTCGACGAGCCGTCGATCGGGCTCCACCAGCGGGACAACCAGCGCCTGATCGACACGATGATCCGGCTGCGGGACCTGGGCAACACCGTGCTCGTCGTGGAGCACGACGAGGAGACGATCCGGGTCGCGGACCACATCGTGGACATCGGTCCGGGCGCGGGTGAGCACGGCGGCGAGATCGTGGTCGCCGGGACGCTGGAGGACGTGCTCGCGGAGCCCCGTTCGATCACGGGCCAGTACCTCTCGGGTGAGAGGACGATCCCGGTGCCCGAGCGCCGCCGCGAGCCCGGCGACGCGTGGATCAAGGTCCGCGGCGCGCGGGAGCACAACCTCCGCAACGTGGACGTGAGCATCCCGCTCGGCTGCTTCGTGTCGATCACGGGCGTGAGCGGGAGCGGCAAGAGCACGCTCGTCAACGACATCCTGTACCGGTCCCTGATGCAGAAGATCTACCGGTCCCGCACCGTGCCGGGGAAGCACAAGTCGATCGACGGTGTGGACGCGCTCGACAAGGTCATCAACATCGACCAGTCCCCGATCGGCCGGACCCCGCGCTCGAACCCGGCCACCTACACCGGCGTGTTCGACAAGGTGCGCACGTTGTTCGCGGCGACGCCCGAAGCGAAGGTGCGCGGCTACCAGCCCGGGCGGTTCTCGTTCAACGTCAAGGGCGGCCGGTGTGAGGCGTGCGCGGGTGACGGCACCATCAAGATCGAGATGCACTTCCTCCCCGACGTCTACGTCCCGTGCGAGGTGTGCAAGGGCGCTCGCTACAACCGCGACACGCTCGACATCACCTTCAAGGGCAAGAACATCGCCGAGGTGCTCGACCTGTCGTGCGAAGAAGCGGTCGGCTTCTTCGAGAACCAGCCCACGATCGCGCGGTGGCTCCAGACCCTCGTGGACGTCGGGCTCGGGTACGTGCGTCTCGGCCAGCCCGCGCCGACGCTGTCGGGGGGCGAGGCGCAACGGGTGAAGCTCGCGACCGAGCTCGGTAAGCGCTCGACCGGGCGGACCATCTACATCCTCGACGAGCCGACGACCGGTCTGCACTTCGAGGACGTGAGCCGGCTGCTCGGTGTGCTGCAGCGCCTGGTCGACTCCGGCAACACGATCCTGGTGATCGAGCACAACCTCGACGTCATCAAGTCGGCCGACTGGCTGGTGGACCTCGGACCGGAGGGTGGGGACGGCGGCGGGTCGATCGTGGCCGAGGGCACGCCCGAGCAGGTCGCGAAGACGGCCGGGTCGTGGACCGGGCAGTACCTCGCGCCGGTGCTCGACGTTTGACCGACGACGCGTGGGAGACCCACGCCGGGTGGTGGCAGGACCAGTTCACCGACGGCGCGGACCCGGAGTACGAGGAGCAGATCCTCCCGCTGGTGACGGAGCACCTGCAGGGCGCGGCCCGGGTCCTCGACGTCGGTTGCGGCGAGGGGCAGGTCGCTCGGCACGTGACGGACACGGTGGCGGGCAGCGAGGTCGTCGGCGTGGACCCGTCGGTCGCGCAGCTCGAAGTCGCGGCCGAGCGTGGGGGAGGGCCGCGCTACGTGCGCGCCGCCGCGGACCGGTTGCCGGTCGCCTCGGCCAGCTGTGACGCGGTCGTCGCGTGCCTGGTGTTCGAGCACATCACGAACGTCGACGAGGCACTGGCCGAGGTCGGGCGGGTCCTGCGGCCCGGGGGCGTCTTCCTGTTCCTCCTGAACCACCCGCTGCTGCAGGTGCCGGGCAGTGGCTGGATCGACGACCAGATCCTCGGCGAGCAGTACTGGCGGATCGGCCCCTACCTGACCGAGGACGTCACGCTCGAGGAGCTGGCGCCGGGTGTCGTCCTGCCCTTCGTGCACCGGCCGTTGTCACGCTATGTGAACCAGCTGTCCGCGGTCGGGCTGCTGGTGGAGCACATGGTCGAGCCCGCACCGCCGCCCGGGTTCATCGCCCAGGCCCCCGAGTACGCCGAGTCCGCCACCATCCCGCGACTGCTTGCGCTACGGACGGTGAAGTCCGGCTCCTGAGGCTACGGCGGGCCTTTCAGGGTGCCGATACACGGCGGATGCGGCGGTTGGCGCGTGCGCTCGTCCCTCTCGGGATCATCGGAGTGGTCCTCGGCTTGAGCAAGCTCCACGCGGTCCGGCACCACTACGTCTTCCACGGGTCGTTCCGCTTCAGCTGGGCCATCCTCTACATCGTCCTGCTCTGGGGTTGCGCGTACGCCCTCGGGATCCCTGACCTCGGGCGCCGGCGGACGTTGTGGTTGACCGTCGCGGCAGCCAGCGCACTCGGTGCGATGACGATCTCCATCGCGCAGCTCTTCGTCGGCGACGCGCTGCTCCCACGCTTCGTCGTGTTCGGGAGCGCGATCATCCTCGTCCCCTGGTATGTCGTGTGCACGATCATCGCGACGGGTGGCCAGATCCGGGCCGCGGTGCGAGACCGGGTGGTGGTCGTGGGCGGGCACAACGACCAGGAAACCCTCCGACTCGAGCTCGCGGACGGCGCGGAGCATCCCGCGGTCGTCGTCGGCATGTTGAGCGTCGCCGAGGCCGCGGGGGACGGCAACGGGAGCGAGCCGCTCGTCGATCGAGCGATCGCGGAGGATGCAACGGTCCTCGTGCTCGCGCGGGATGCGCAGGACGATCCGAACGTCGTGGACCAGGTCGCAGCCCTCCATGAAGCCGGGTTGCGCATCCGGACGCTCGCCGCATTCTACGAGGAGTGGTTGGGCAAGCTGCCCGTCGCCGAGCTCGAACGCGTGTCCCTGATGTTCGACATCCGCGAGCTCCACCACGAGCGGTACGCGCGGGTGAAGCGGATGCTGGACTTCGCGCTCGGGTTGGTCGGGTCGCTGGTGTTCCTGGTGAGCGTCCCGATCGTGCTGCTCGGGAACGTCTGCGCGAACCGGGGTGCCCTCTTCTACCGTCAGCCACGAGTTGGTCGTGACGGTTGCCGCTTCTCGATCCTGAAGTACCGCACGATGCGCGCGGCCCCCGACGGAATTCCGAACGAATGGACGTCCGAGGACGACCCTCGCATCACGCCGTTCGGCCGGATCATGCGCCGGCTGCACCTGGACGAGCTTCCGCAGGTGCTCAACATCCTGAAGGGTGACCTCTCGGTCGTCGGCCCACGGCCCGAGCAACCGCAGTACGTCGAGGAGCTCACCTCGAAGATCCCGTTCTACGAGCTTCGCCACCTCGTTCGGCCAGGTCTGACCGGCTGGGCCCAGGTCAAGTTCGGCTACGCGGGGGACGAGCGCGACGCGCTCGAGAAGCTGCAGTACGACTTCTTCTACCTGGGCCACCAGAGCCTCGGCCTCGACGCACGCATCTGCGTGCGCACGCTTCGCGAGCTCATCGGGCGGGGCGGTCGATGAGCCGACGGCGCGCGGAGACCCTCTCGGTGGTTGTGGTCTCGCACAACTACGGGCGGTTCCTCGCCGAAGCGCTCGAAAGCATCGGTACCCAGAGCCGCCTTCCCGACGAGGTCGTGATCGTCGATGACGCGAGTACCGACGAGACGTCCGCAGTGGCAGCTCGTTGGGTCGCCGACACCCCCTTTGGGGTCTACCTCCGCAATGAGGAGCGTCTCGGTCCCGCCGCGACCTTCAACCTCGGGTTCGAGCGTGCGGTTGGGGACCTGGTGGTGAAGCTCGACGCTGACGATCGGTTCTCGGCGGGGTATCTCGAGCGTCTCGAGCAGGGCATTGTCGGTACGGGAGCCGACATCGCGTATTCCGGGGTGCGGCTCTTCGGCGCCGAGTCTCGAGTCATACCGGCGCGGAGGTTCGATCGTCGGGAGCTGATGCGCGAGAACTACATCAACGGCTCGGCCATGATGCGGCGGTCGGTCTGGGAGCGGACGGGTGGTTTCCGGCCCGAGCTGGACGGCCTCGGACTCGAGGATTGGGAGCTCTTCGTCAACGCGGTGTCGCACGGCAGCCGAGCAGTTCCGGTGGAGGACTGCTGGCTCGAGTATCGACGCCACGTCAACGGGTCCCGCAACACAGTGAGCCACCTCGCGGCGTTGCGTGCGCACTGGCTGGTTCGTCGCCTTCACCCCGATGCCATGACACTGCACGACCTCGGCGCCTGGCTGGCACGAAGTGCGCGACGCAATCTCCGCCGCGTCGCTGAGCCGCGATCATGACGGCCCTCGAGCCCCAAGAAGGCGTACGGCTGGCGCCACGATCGGTCATGCAGGTCTCCGGGCGACTTGTCGCGCTGTTTGCGCTCGCGGCCCAGCTGGCCGTAGCGGCGCGCTTTCTCTCTCCTGTGGATCTCGGGACGTTCGTTGCTGCGCTTGCCGTGCTGGGCATCGCCGGAGCCTTCGCCGAGTTCGGCCTGACCAACACGATCGTGCTGTCGCTCTCCCGCGGGAGGGCGCCTCGCGTAGTGCTGTCGGAAGCGATCAAGGCCTCGGGGATTCTGTGTGCGTTCGCTCTGCTTGGCGCGGCCCTCGCCTCGTGGTTCGTGCTCGGTGACGATCTCTGGGCCTTCTTCTGCCTCGTTCCCTGGTTCGTCGTCTCGCGCGCCGGACTCCCGCTCATCGGGTTCTGCCAGTGGCAGCACCGCTTCTCGAAGATCGCTGCCGCGGACGCCATCGGGCGTATGACCGCGACCGCCTTCATGTTCGCCGGATGGCGTCTTGGTATGGGCCTCAACGGCTCGGCTCGGCTCGCGGTCCTCTCGGGTGCTCTGCTCACGGGGTCGCTGGTGTCGTTCTTCATCCTCGCGAACATCGGCGTCCGGCCGACGAAGCAAGGTCGGCCATGGTCGCTGATTCGGGACGCACTGCCGATCGGTCTGACAAACGGTGCGTCGTATGTCCACTCAAGGATCGACCAGGTTGTCTTGAGTCTGTTCGGTTTTCGGCGTGCGCTGGCGAGCTACGGCGTCGCCTATCGGGTGGTCGATGCTTCGTTGGCCGCAGCTTTGGGCGTTGCCACCGTGGCCCTTCCCGTTCTGGGCCGGGCAACGAGTGACGAGCGCGCCGACATCGGTGTCATGTTCGGCGGCCTGGTCGGCGCGCTCGCGTTCGTTCTCGGAATCCTCGTCTTCTGGCTTGCGTCTCCTATCGTTCTCGTGCTCGGTGGCCCGCACTATCGGAGCGCTGCGCCCCTCCTGCGCCTCCTGTCGCCGGTGCTCGTCGTGTCACTGCTCAATATGGTGCCCGCCCACCTTGCGCTGGTGCATGACCGCGCCCGAGCGCTGATGCGCGTCGCGGTTGGGCTCTTGGTGGTGAATGTGGGCGTCAATCTGCTGCTCGTGCCATCGCACCAGGCCAGGGGAGCCGCGGTCGCCTCGATCGTCACGGAGTCTCTCGGGCTCGTTTGCGTGTCTTGGATCGCGGCTCGCTCGATGCGAGGAGGTGCGCAGGTACCGACGGTGCTCGGCACGACGGGCGGCTTCCTCCTCGTGACCGTCGGAGCGTCCTACTGTGGGACCGTCAGCCCGGTGCTCGCTGCATTCGCGGTGTGCCTCGGAGTCAGCCTTGGTGTTTCGGTGCTGCTCGGGCCGCTGCGACTTCTGTTGCTCGACTCCGCTCGCAGCAGGACGTCGGATGCGGGTACGACCTGACGCGGTGCCGGCCGCTCACGAGCTCTCGAACAAGGCCCGTTTCGCCCAGGAGGCCCACCGCGGGACCCCGTACTCCTCTGCCACGCGGACTCGCAGCGCCCGGGCGCCCGCGGCGGCGTCGGCGGGATGCTCCAGCAGGCGCAGGATCTCGCGCACCAAGGCGTCGTCCTCGTCGACCGGGTCGAGGGGAAGGCCGGGCGCGAGCCCCGCGAGCGCTGCGGTGGTGACCACCTGTGGCAGCTCGAGCACGGCCGCGTCCAGCACCTTGATCTGGATGCCGGCGGTGCGGCTGAGCGGTGCGACGGCGATGCGAGCCCGTGCTGCCACTTCGGCGAGCGACGAGTAGTTCGACACGAGCTCCCAGTCGTTGCTGAGTGCGAGCTCGCGCACCTGGGGCGACGGGTCGGCACCGGCGATGAGCGCGGACGTACCGGGGCGGGTCGCGGTCACGCGTGGCCAGATCGCCGAGAGCCGGCGAAGCGCGTCGACGTTCGGGGGATAGCGCAGCGTGCCGAAGAAGATCACGTCGAACCGCGGCTCTGACGCCGGCAGTGGGGTGAGCGTGGGATCGACGACGACTGGGACCCATTCCGCCCCGAGGCGGTGAGCGTCGGCCCACCCCGCGGCGACCGTGTGGAGGTGATGACGGCCGAGCGTCGCCTCGGCGCGCGCGTGGCTCCGTGCGAGCGCGGCGTACCCGACGCGCCGGACGCCGCCGAGCACCGCCGCCCGGTCGCGGTAGCTCCGGGCAAGGCTGTCGACGTAGTCGAGAACCGTCGACCACGGCCCGTCCGCGATCCGCAGGTCGAATGCCCTGGTCGAGACCACGACGACCAGGGCCGGCCCGATCTCCTCGAGGCGCTCGAGCAGCCGTCGGGTCGACCACGTCAGGGATTCGGGCACGGCTCGACCTCGGGCCAGGGGGACGAGGGCGTCGGGCCGAGGGATGCGACTGGGTGTCAATGCGACGTCGACGACGTCCGCGCCGACCGCCTCGAAGATCGTGCGCCAGCTCGCGACGCGGCGGACCTCACCGCGTGCCTGCGTCCGGGCGAGGTGAACGAGCGCGACCTTCAGCGGTTCCGCCACCGGTCCCGCGCCTCGAGCAGCATCGAGCACGCCCGCCATGATGGGCCGGGCCGGCTCCTGGCGTACGTGATGGCCGACGCCAGCCGGATGCCCTCGACCGGCGAGTTCCGCTGATCGTCCCGGTCCGAGGCGCCGACCGCATGGTGCCCCGGGGCCACGTCGGCAACGACGCCCTCCATCGAGGGAAAGCTCCTGGCCAGCCGGGTGCACAGGTCGACATCCTCGTAGTAGAGGAAGTAGCGATGATCGAAGCCTGCAACCGCGTCGAAGCGGGCGCGAGAGATGGACATCACCGCACCCGAGACCCAGCGCTCCGACAGGGGCCACCGCCCGCTCGTGCCGTTGAGCGACTCTGCGTGCGCGCGACCCCAGCGGCCGAGCACCGGTGACGCGAGCCGTCGAACGGCACCGCCGCGCGGAGCCAGGTGTCCCAGCCGCAAGCCGCTGACGGCGTGGCTCGCGGGCGTGGGGTACGCGCTGACGACTGACGTGGGCCGGCCTTCGGCGTCGACGAGCGGCACGGTGATCACCGCGTCGTCGCTGCCCGACTGCAGCGCCTTCCAGTGCTCCGACGTCAGCTCGACGTCGGGGTTCACGAGGACGATCCGGTCGGTCTCGACGCGCTCGACGGCTTGGTCGACGGCTGCCCCGAAGCCCAGGTTGCGTCCCGGGCGGAGGTGCACGACGCCCGGATGGTCGACCAGCCAGTCGTCGAGCAGATCGTCGTTGTGCACGATGACCAGTCCCGCTTCATCCGGAAGCCAGGAGATGTCGAGCGAAGTCGTCGCGAAGGCGACGATGATCGCCGTGGAGGTGGTCGGCACCCCTCAGGTGATCTCGAGCATGCGCTCGAGCGCGACGCGCGCCCAACGGCTGGTCGCGGGGTCGACGACGATCTGATTGACGACGCGTCCTTCGAGGAGCTCGTCGAGGCACCACGCGAGGTGCGGCGCGTCGACGCGGAACATCGTGGAGCAGGGGCACACGAGCGGGTCGAGCGAGACGACGGTCTTGTCCGGGTGTTCACGGGCCATCCGCTGCACCATGTGGATCTCGGTCGCCACGCCGAGCGCGGCGCCCGCGGGCGCCTGCTCGACCCATTCGAGGATGCGCTCGGTGGAGCCGACCCGGTCGGCGATCGCCACGACATCGTGCGCGCACTCGGGGTGCACGATCACCTGACCGCCGGGGTGTTCGGCCCGGAACGCCTCGGCGTGCTCGGGACGGAAGCGCTGGTGCACCGAGCACCACCCGCGCCACAGCAGGAACGTGGCCTGCTTCACCTCGTGGTCCTCATGGCCACCGAGGTCCGTGTGTGGGTTCCAGACGAGCATCTCGTCCTCCGAGTGCCCCATGTCGATCGCGGTGTTGCGGCCGAGGTGCTGATCGGGGAAGAAGAGCACCTGGTCGCCCCGGTCCAGGGCCCACTCGAGAACCGCCCGCGCGTTGGAGGAGGTGCACACCGCGCCGCCGTGCTCGCCCACGAACGCCTTGAGGGCCGCGGAGGAGTTCATGTAGGTGATCGGGACGATGCGGTCGACGTCGGTGACGCGGGCCAGCTCCTCCCAGGCTTCCTCGACCTGGTCGATGTTCGCCATGTCGGCCATGGAGCACCCGGCGTTCAGGTCCGGGAGGACGACCCGCTGATGGTCACCGGTCAGGACGTCGGCGGACTCGGCCATGAAGTGCACGCCGCAGAAGACGATGTCGGTGGCCTCGGTGTTGTCCGCGGCGAACCGGGCGAGCTTGAACGAGTCGCCGCGCATGTCGGCCCACTCGATGACCTCGTCGCGCTGGTAGTGGTGACCCAGGATCAGCAGGCGCGAGCCGAGCTCGGCCTTCGCGTCGCGGATCCGGGCGCGGAGGGCCTCGGGGCCGGTCATGGTGTAGCGGTCCGGCAGCGGAGCCTGCAGTCGCAACATGGATTGCCCCCTCGGGGGAAGGGCTCCGATACTGGCCGGCGGGGACAGCCTGGTCGCCACACCGCGGGGTTGTCGGCCTCGGAGCCGATATGTGACCGGAGAAACCAGGACCGGCCTCCTGCGAGCATACCGGCTCGCCGACGGCCCCATCGTGTCCGCTCTCGGTCCTGCGGACCGGGCCGACGACCATTCCCCCGGCGGAACGCTCCGCTCACCCAACGGCGACGAGTCCTCGACCGGTCCGCTCCGCCTCGCGCATGGCCCGGGTCTGGGACAATGGAGGGGTCGTGAACCCACGCATCCGCCTCTCCGAGCCCACCGTCGGTCCGCCCGAGACCGAGGCCGCGGCGCGCGCGGTGGCCGCGGGGGAGCTCACCTTCGGACCGGACCTGCCGGCCTTCGAGGCCAGGCTCGCGGCCGCGGTGGGGGCCGACGACGCCGTGGCCGTCTCCACCGGGACGGCGGCGCTGCACCTGGCCCTGCTCGTCGCCGGCGTCCGACCCGGTGACGAGGTGTGGGTGAGCGACCTCACGTTCATCGCCACCGCGAACGCGGCGCACCAGTGCGGGGCCCGCGTGACGCTCGTCGACAGCGAGGCCGAGAGCTGGAACCTGGATCCGAACGTGGTCGTGGACGAGCTGGCGCGACGGCGTCGAGCCGGTGAGCCGCTCCCGAGGGCGATCGTGCCGGTGCACCTGCTCGGGCATCCCGCCGATCTCCAACCGATCCTCGCGGCGGCGTCGGACGCCGACGTGACCATCGTCGAGGATGCGGCCGAGGCGCTCGGGAGCACGTGGACGTCCGGTGACCTCGCGGGCAGGGCACCCGGGACGGTGGGCCGGCTCGGCATCTACTCGTTCAACTTCAACAAGGTGATCTCGACGGGTGGCGGAGGCATGGTCGTCACGCAGGCGGCCGAGGACCTCGCGCGGGTACGGCACCTCGGGTCGCAGGCGAAGGTCGCGGGTTCGGACTACGTCCACGACGAGATCGGGTTCAACTACCGCATGTCGAACGTCGCCGCGGCGATCGGTACCCACCAGATCGCCCGCCTACCCGACCTGGTCGAACAGCGACGCACGATCGCGTCGCGCTACCGCGACGCGTTCGCGCCACTCGGGCTCGCGAGCGGTCCGGACCTGCCGTGGGCGCGCCGGACGGGTTGGCTGTCGAGCGTCGTGCTCCCCGATCGGGAGACGCGAGCCGCAGTGCGCAACGCGCTCGACGCGGTGCAGATCGAGGCTCGGCCGATCTGGCCGCCGTTGCGCACGCAGGCGCCGTACGCCGACGCGCCGGTCCTCGGCGGCACGACCGCGGTGTCGATCGCGAACCGGGTGCTCTGCCTCCCGTGCGCTGCCCACCTCACGACCGGGCAGCAGGACGAGGTGATCGACCGAGTCCTGGCCGTGCTGCGGAGCGGCTGATGGTCGTCCGCCCGCCCGCCGGCACCATCCCCGACACCCCCGGGTCGTACCAGTTCAAGGACAAGGACGGCCGGGTCATCTACGTGGGCAAGGCGAAGAGCCTGCGGAGCCGGCTGAACAACTACTTCGGCGACCCGGCGACGTTGCTTCCGCGCACCCGGCAGATGGTGACGTCGGCCGAGTCGGTCGAGTGGATCGAGGTGCGCAACGAGGTCGAGGCGCTCTTCCTCGAGAACGAGCTCATCAAGGCGCACAAGCCCCGCTTCAACATCCGGCTGAAGGACGACAAGTCGTACCCCTTCCTCGCGGTCACCGTGGGGGAGGAGTGGCCCCGCGCGCTCGTCATGCGGGGGAAGAAGCGCAAGGGCGTCCGCTACTTCGGCCCGTTCGCGCACGCGTACGCGATCCGCGAGACGTTGGACCTCTTGCTGCGGACCTTCCCGATCCGTACCTGCACCAACAACAAGTTCCAGCGTCACGAGCGCCTCGGTCGGCCGTGCCTGTACGCGCACATCGAGAAGTGCGCCGCCCCGTGTGTCGCCGCGATCGAGCACGACGCCTACCTGCGGCTCGTGGACGACCTGATCGCGTTCCTCGAGGGCGACTCCGCCCCGGTGCTCGACCGGCTCGACAAGCAGATGCACGAGGCCTCCGAGGCGCTCGAGTTCGAGCGCGCGGCGCGACTCCGGGACCAGCTCCTCTCGGTGCGCAAGGTCATCGAGCGCCAGCAGATGGTCGGTGCCAGGGAGGAGGACCTCGACGTCATCGGGTTCGCCGAGGATCCGCTCGAGGCATCGGTCCAGGTGTTCTACGTGCGCCGCGGTCGGGTCACGGGACGCAAGGGTCTCGTCGTCGACAAGGTGGAGGACGTGGATCCGCCGGAGCTCGTCGCCCGGATCCTCGAGCAGCTCTACGGCGACGCGCCCGCCGATGACGTACCCCGCGAGGTGCTGGTGCCGGTCGAGCCCAATCAGCGCGACCTGTACGAGGAGTTCCTCACGCTCACTCGTGAGAAGACCAAGGTGCGGATCCGCGTCCCGCAGCGCGGTGAGAAGCGGCGACTGCTCGAGACGGTCACGCTCAACGCGCAGGAGGCCTTCGCCCGGCACAAGCTCAAGCGTGCGTCGGATCACAACGCGCGCGCCCGGGCGCTGCTCGCGCTGCAGGAGGCGCTCGACCTCCCGGAGGCGCCGTTGCGCATCGAGTGCTTCGACATCTCCAATCTGCAGGGGACCGAGATCGTCGCGTCGATGACCGTGCTCGAGGACGGGCTCCCGAAGCGGTCCGACTACCGGCACTTCAAGGTCCGCCACGAGACCCAGGACGACTTCGCCGCGATGGAAGAGGTGCTGGGCCGACGGTTCCGGCGCTACCTCGAGGAGCGCGACGAAGGGGCCCGGGCCGGTCGCCGGTTCGCGTACCCGCCGAACCTGCTCGTCATCGACGGGGGCAAGGGCCAGCTCAACGTCGCGGTGCGCGTGCTCGAGGAGCTCGGGCTCGAGGACATCTGCGTGGTGGGCCTCGCCAAGCGGTTCGAGGAGGTCTACAAGCCCGGCCTCCCCGACCCGGTGCGCATCCCCCGGGACTCGGAGGCGCTCTACCTGCTGCAGCAGGTGCGCGACGAAGCCCACCGCTTCGCGATCACCTATCACCGCAAGCGGCGCGACCAGCAGATGACCCGTTCCGTCCTCGACGACGTTCCGGGTCTCGGCCCGACGCGGCGCAAGCGGCTGCTCAAGGAGTTCGGGTCGGTGAAGAAGATGCGCGAGCAGGAGCTCGAGACCTTCACGGCGTTGTCGTGGTTGCCCGACGCGGTGGCGCGCGACCTGTACGACCATCTCCACGGCGGACCCGCCTCCTTGGCGCCGCGGCACACCGGTGGTCTGCCATCCTTGGAGTCCTCATGAGCGGCTCGCCGCCCCCGTCGGGGCTCGACGTCACGGTGATCACCGGCATGTCCGGCGCGGGTCGCTCGGAGGCCGCGGACGTGCTCGAGGATCTCGGCTTCTTCGTCATCGACAACCTGCCGCCGGCGCTCATCGGCAAGGTGGCCGAGCTCGCTCGGGGCGGTGGGCGTCCGCATCGCTACGGCCTCGTGGTCGACGTGCGGTCCGGGGTGTTCATCGACGATCTCGGCGCCGCGCTGGCCGACCTGCGGTCCAGCGGCGCCCGGACGCGCGTCCTGTTCCTCGACGCGTCGGACGAGACGCTCGTTCGCCGGTTCGAGGCCACCCGCCGCCGGCACCCGCTCGCGGTCACGGACCGGGTCCACGAGGGCATCCAGAAGGAACGGGCACTGCTCGGAGAGCTCAAAGGGAGCGCCGACGTGGTGCTCGACACGTCACAGCTCAACGTGCACCAGCTCCGGGACCGTCTGGTCGAGCTGTTCAGCGAGGAGCTCTCGTCCCAGGCGCTCCAGGTCAGCATCGTGAGCTTCGGCTACAAGCACGGGCTCCCGCTCGACGTCGATCTCGTGTTCGACTGCCGGTTCCTCCCGAACCCGCACTGGATCGACGTGCTGCGTCCGCTCGACGGGCGCGACCCCGCGGTGCGTGACTACGTGCTCGGCCAGCCCGAGACCCAGGCGTTCCTCGAGGAGCTGCGCCGGCTGTTCGCGCTCACTCTCCCCGCCTTCGAACGGGAAGGGAAGTCGTATCTCTCGATCGCGGTCGGGTGCACGGGCGGCCGGCATCGCAGCGTGGCGATCGCCGAGGAGCTCGCCGCGCTCCTCGTGCCGCTCGGCTCGGACCCGTCGGTGCGGCATCGTGATGTCGACCGTGTCTGACGGCTTGACCCCGGGCGGTCCCAAGGTCGTCGCGCTCGGCGGCGGCCACGGCCTCGCGATGACGCTGCGGGGCGTCCGCCGGTACGCGGGGGAGATCACCGCGGTCGCCAGTGTCGCCGACGATGGCGGGTCGACCGGACGGCTGCGCCGTGACTTCGGCGTCCCGGCTCCCGGCGATCTCCGCAAGTGCCTGGTCGCGGTGGCCGGCGAAGGGACGGTCTGGCCCGAGGCGTTCGAGCACCGCTTCCGCGCCGGTGATCTCGAGGGCCATGCCCTCGGCAACCTGGTGATCGTCGGGTTGGCCGAGTCACTGGGCGACTTCTGCGGCGCGCTCGACGAGGCCGGCCGGCTGTTGAACGCCGTCGGCCGCGTGCTGCCCGCCACCACCGAGCCCGTCGTCCTCAAAGCGGACATCGAGGGCGAGGCGGTGGAGGGCCAGGTCGCGGTGCAGAACTCCGCCGGCCGGATCCGGCGGGTCGAGCTCATCCCGAACGACGCGCCCGCGTCCGAGGACGCTCTCGCCGCGGTGCGCGACGCCGACCAGATCGTGCTGGCCCCCGGCTCGCTGTACACGAGCCTGGTCCCGGTGCTCTGCGTGCTCCAGCTCCGGGAGGAGCTCGCCCGGGCGGCGGCGCCGGTGGTGCAGGTCTGCAACCTGCGGCCGCAGGTCCCGGAGACGAACGGCCTGGATGCGACCGACCACCTGCGCGCCGTGCTCGAGCACGGGGGGCGGGTGGACCGCTTCCTCTACGAGCGAGACGGGATCCTCGCCGCCGACGAGGACTGGATCCGGCGGTCCGGGGTGGAGCCGGTGGCCGGTTCCGTTGCCCGTCCCGATGGGCTGGCCCATGATCCCGTACAACTGGCGGAGGCCTTGCGGGCTCTGCTGTAGTCCGAGGCAGGAGAGGTCAACGATGATCGACACGGAGGCGTCATGACGGTACGGGTGGGCATCAACGGATTCGGCCGGATCGGCCGCTCATTCACCCGGGCGCTGCTGGCTCGGGGCGAGTCCGCCGGGATCGAGCTCGTCGCGGTGAACGACCCGTTCGGCGACGCCGCCACCATGGCGTTCCTGCTCAAGCACGACTCGGTCGGCGGCATCCTGCCCAACGAGGTGAAGGAGACCGCGTCCGGCTTCTCGATCGACGGCCAGGAGGTCAAGAAGCTCGAGGAGCGCGACCCGGCCGAGATCCCGTGGGCCGCGAACGGCGTCGACGTCGTCATCGAGTCCACCGGTCTGTTCACCGCGCGGGAGAAGTCGGCCGGTCACCTCACCGGCGGCGCGAAGCGGGTCGTGATCTCCGCGCCGAGCGGCGACGCCGACGCCATGATCTGCATGGGCGTGAACGACGAGGTCTACGACCCGACCGCCCACACGGTGATCTCGAACGCCTCGTGCACGACGAACTGCCTCGCGCCGATGGCCAAGGTCCTGAGCGACAAGTTCGGGATCGAGCAGGGCCTGATCACGACGGTCCACGCCTACACGACCGATCAGCAGCTCCAGGACCAGGCGACCGCGACGCGCAGCGGCAAGGCCGACCTCCGGCGCATGCGCGCCGCCGCGCTCTCGATCATCCCGAGCAGCACCGGGGCGGCCCGGGCGATCGGGATCGTCCTCCCCGAGCTGAAGGGCAAGCTCGACGGCACGTCGCTGCGGGTCCCGACGCCGGTCGGCTCGATCACCGACCTGGTCGCGAACCTCGGGCGCGAGGCGTCGATCGAGGAGCTCAACGCCGCGTTCGCCGAGGCGGCGGCCGCACCCAGCACGCGCGGTGTGCTCGAGTACTCGGACGAACCGCTCGTGTCGGCCGACATCGTCGGCAACCCGTCGTCGTGCATCTACTCCTCGGTGGACACGATGGCCAACGGCAAGTTCGTCAAGGTGCTCGGCTGGTACGACAACGAGTGGGGCTACTCGAACCGTCTCCTCGACCTGGTCGGCTTCATCGGCGCCAGCTGAGCGCAGCCACGCCCACCAGACCTTCATGAGCATCGACCTGCCGCGTCTCGAAGATCTCCCGAAGCTGCACGGCCGCCGAGTGTTGCTGCGCGCGGACTTCAACGTGCCGCTGCGCGACGGGCGGGTGGAGGACGATCTCCGGATCGCGACCGTGCTGCCCACGCTCCAGTGGCTCCGGGAGCACGGCGCGGCGGTCATCGCCTGCGCCCATCTCGGTCGTCCCAAGGGCAAGGTCGACCCGGCCTTCTCGATGGCGCCCGTCGCGGCGCGCCTCGGCGAGCTGCTCGACCGTGAGGTCGCGCTGGCGCCGCAGGTCGTCGGCCCGACCGCGGTGTCGATGGCCGCCAGCCTGGACTCCGGCGACGTCATGCTCCTCGAGAACCTCCGGTTCGAGCCGGGCGAGACCGAGAACAGCCCGGCGCTCGCTGTCGAGCTCTCCGACCTCGCGGACGTCTACGTGAACGAGGCGTTCGGTGCGTCGCACCGGGCCCACGCGTCGATCGTCGGTCCGCCCGCGGTCCTGCCGTGCGCCGGTGGCCGTCTGCTGTTCCGGGAGGTCGAGGTGCTGTCGGCGCTGCTGGGCGACCCCGAGCAGCCGTTCGTCGCGGTGCTCGGGGGCTCCAAGGTCAGCGACAAGATCGGGGTCATCGGCGCACTGCTCGACAAGTGCGAGACGATCCTCATCGGCGGGGCGATGGCGTTCACGTTCCTCGCCGCGTCGGGTCACCAGGTCGGCGACTCACTGCTCGAACCCGACTGGATCATGGCGTGCAAGGACCTGCTCGACACCGGGCGGGTCAAGGTGCCCGTCGACGTCGTCATCGCCCGGGACATCACCGCGGACGCCGAGACCCGGCACGTGAGCGCGTCACGGATCCCGGACGGCTGGAAGGGCCTCGACATCGGGCCCGAGACCGCGGCGATCTTCGCCGAGACCATCGCGGGCGCGGCAAACGTCCTCTGGAACGGTCCGATGGGCGTCTTCGAGCTGCCGCCGTTCGCCGCGGGCACCCTCACCGTCGCGGAGGCGGTCGCCGAGTGCCGCGGGTTCACGGTCATCGGCGGTGGCGACAGCGCGGCCGCGATCAGGCAGTTCGGCCTGGCCGACCGGGTCGACCACGTCAGCACCGGCGGCGGCGCGTCGCTCGAGCTCATCGAGAAGGGCGACCTCCCCGGGTTGGCCGCGCTCCGGAAGGGAAGGAAGGGCTGATGGCCGACCGCAAGCCGATCATCGCGGGCAACTGGAAGATGTTCCACGACCACTTCACCGCGATCCAGGTGACCCAGAAGCTCTCCTACCTGCTCGACAAGAAGGACTACGACCAGGTCGACGTCGTGCTCTGCCCGCCGTTCACGGACCTGCGGTCGGTGCAGACGACGATCGACAGCGACCGGCTTCCGATCAAGCTCGGCGCGCAGAACTGCTACTGGGAGAAGGAAGGCGCGTTCACCGGCGAGGTGAGCCCGCCGATGCTCGCCAAGCTGACCGTCAGCTACGTGATCGTCGGGCACTCGGAGCGGCGCGAGATCTTCGGCGAGACCGACGAGTGGGTCAACCGGAAGGTGCGGGCGGTGCTGGCCGCGGGGATGACGCCGATCGTCTGCGTCGGCGAGACCCTCGAGGAGCGTGAGGCCGGCGCGACCGAGGGAAAGGTGCTGGGCCAGGTCGCGGCCGCGTTCGCCGGGGTCGCCAAGGACGCGGTCGGCGGCAGCGTCGTGGCCTACGAGCCGATCTGGGCCATCGGGACGGGTCGCAACGCGACGCCCGAGGACGCCGAGGCGACGATCGCGGTCATCCGCGGCGCGGTCGTCGAGGCCGCGGGCGAGGCCGCGGGCGAGTCGGTGCGCATCCAGTACGGCGGGAGCGTGAAGCCCGGCAACATCGCCGAGCTCATGGCACGCCCGGGCATCGACGGGGCGCTCGTCGGCGGTGCCTCGCTGGATCCCGAGGACTTCGCGCGGATCGTCCGCTTTGCTGAGTGATCGGCCCCTGACCAGCCCCGACGTTTAGGATTTGCCAAGAACTGCCGAGAATGCCTGTTAGCGTGCACGCGTCTTGAAGGAGGCCCGTACCACGTGTTGACACCGATCGTGCTCGTGCTTCACATCATCGTGTCTTTGACGTTGATCGTCCTGATCCTGCTCCACGCGGGGCGGGGCGGCGGCCTCTCGGACATGTTCGGTGGAGGGTCATTGGGGGGCTCCATGGCCGGATCCACCGTCGTGGAGCGCAACCTCGACCGCATCACCGTGATCACGGCGCTGATCTTCACGTTCACGACGATCCTCCTCGGGCTGCGCGTTGGTTGACGCACGCATCCCCGGAGGGTCCGACCGAGATGGACGAAACCGGGGAGGTCCAGAGTGACTCGAACGAAGCGCTCCGTCAGCGTGACCGCGCTGCTGGCCGTGTTGGCGCTCCTGCTCGCCGCCTGCGGGAGCAGCGGCGGTGACAAGAGCGGAGGAGGATCCTCCACGACCAAGGCCGCGGCGCCGTCCGGCAACGCGAGCGGGACGCTCACGGTCGGTGCGGAGCAGGACGCGGCGTGCGCCGACTGGGTCGACCAGTGCGCGAGCTCGGCCGAGGGCCAGTGGATGATGGGGTACCAGACCATGCCTCGGGTCTTCAACTACCAGAAGGAATCGAACGGCGAGTGGACCGAGGTGCCGAGCCCGACGATGGCGTCGATGCCGACCGCGACGACGGTCAACGGCAAGCAGACCGTGACGTACACGATCAGCCCGGCTGCGGTGTGGTCCGACGGGCAGCCGATCTCGTCCGAGGACTTCAAGTACACGTGGGACCAGATCGCGCACGGCAAGAACATCTACGACCCGACCGGGTACGACAAGATCGAGTCGGTCGACACGACGAACCCCAAGGTCGCGGTGGTGACGTTCAAGGAGCCGTTCGCGTCGTGGACCGCGCTGTTCAGCGCCGACTACGGGATCTTCCCGTCGCACATTCTCGAGGGCAAGGACCGGGACGCGCTCATGAAGAACGGCTACTCCTGGTCCGGGGGGCCGTGGTTCTTCAAGTGGGACAAGGGCGTCAGCGTCACCCTCACCCCGAACCCGAAGTGGTACGGACCGAAGCCCACGATCAAGAAGGTGATCTTCAAGATCCTGACCGACACCGCCGCCGAGTTCCAGGCGTTCAAGTCGGGCGAGGTCTCCGCGATCTACCCGCAGCCGGAACCGTCGGCGATCGCGTCGATCAAGGGTGGCCTCGAGGGCACGAAGAGCGTGTACTCCGCGGACACCGGGAACGTCGAAGCACTCTGGATGAACAACGCGAAGTTCCCGTTCGACTCCGTGGCGGTGCGCCAGGCCGTCGCGTACTCGATCGACCGTGACGCGATCGTGAAGCGGTTGTTCGGCGATCTCGGTGTCACCAAGGCGGTCCAGACCCTCAACCCACCGATCGTGTCGAGGTTCGCGGACACGACGGCGTGGTCGAACTACACGCTGCAGCCGTCGAAGGTGACGAGCCTGATGCAGGGTGACGGCTGGACGAAGTCCGGTAGCTACTGGACGAAGGGCGGTAAGACCGCGGCCTTCGTGATCAAGAGCACGGCCGGCAACAAGCGGCGTGAGCTGACCGAGCAGATCCTGCAGGAGCAGCTCAAGCAGCAGGGCTTCAAGCTCACGATCCAGAACCCGTCGGCCGACGACCTGTTCGGCAAGGTGCTCGCGGACGGCAACTACCAGCTGTCCCTCTACGCGCAGACGGCCACCAGCCTGAACCCGGGCCTGTGCCCGATCGCGTGCTCGAAGAACATCCCGTCGAAGGCGAACGAGTTCGGCGGCCAGAACTGGCAGCGCATCAACATCCCGACCCTGGACCCGCTGCTCCAGACGGTGGACACCAGCATCGTGCAGTCCGAGCGGATCGCGGCCTCGAAGCAGGCCGACCAGGTCATGGCTCAGGACCAGGTGAGCCTGCCCGTCGACCCGCTGCCGAACATCTCGCTGTGGAGCGACAAGATCAGCGGCCCGGTCGGCGACAACCCGATCCTGTCGATGTTCTGGAACATCAACGAGTGGACGTTGTCGGGCTAGACGAGCGCGGATCAGCATCATGACGTTGTGTCCGGGCTCGGCTCTCACGGAGCCGGGCCCGGGTCACGAGCCGGGGGGCGAGGACGGGGGCGCGGCACCGCGATGCTGACGTACATCACCCGGAGGACGCTGTACTCCATCCCGGTCATCCTGATCGCGGCCTTCCTGTTGTTCTGGTTCGTGCGCTCGAGCTTCGACCCGTGCGCGCGGGCCCGGGCCAGCAAGGATGTCACCGCGGTCTCGCGGTGCCGGGCGTCATTCCACCTCGACGAGCCGGTGACGACGCAGTTCGGACGCTGGCTCGGCGACGCCGTACACGGCGACCTGGGCCAGAGCGAGCGGACCAACGATTCGGTCCAGTCGATGCTGCAGCGGGCGATGTGGTTCACCGTGCAGCTCATCTTCTGGGGCATCCTCGTCTCGGCCATCCTGTCGATCGCCCTGGGCGTCTATTCGGCGATACGGCAGTACTCGGTCGGGGACTACACGTTCACCGCGCTCTCGTTCATCGGGCTCGCGATGCCGCCGTTCTGGTTCGGGTTGCTGGCGATCCAATTCCTTGCAGTCGGTCCCAAGACCTGGTTCCATCTCGACGAACCGTGGTTGTACTTCGTCGGCCTGCACGGCAGCGGGAAGACGGGCGTCAACCTGGACTACGCCCGGCATCTCGTGCTCCCGGTGCTGACGCTGACCGTGCAGATCATCGCGGAGTGGAGTCGGTTCCAGCGGGCCTCGATGCTCGACGTGATGTCCGCCGACTACATCCGCACCGCGCGGGCAAAGGGTGTGCCCCGGCGCAAGGTCGTGGTGAAGCACGCGCTGCGCAACGCGCTCATCCCGTTGGTGACGGTGATGGCGCTCGACATCGGAGCGCTGTTCGGTGGGCTCATCATCACCGAGGAGATCTTCTCGATCCCCGGGATGGGCCGCCTCTTCATCGACGCGCTCACCGCCGGTGACGCGCCGGTGCTCGTGGCGTGGACCGTCGTCACCGCGATCTTCGTGGTGCTGTTCAACCTGATCGCCGACGTGCTGTACGGCGTCCTCGACCCCCGGATCCGGCTCACATGAGCACCGAGCACGACCTCGAAGAGGGGCGGCGCAACCTGCGCGACGAGATGGCGCCGACCGGCATCGGGCCATCCGGCTTCATCCCGTCGTCCGGAGGCGAGTTCGAGAGCGCGACCCACGCCGAGCCGAAGGCGCACTCGCAGTGGTCGCTGTTCCGGCGCCGGTTCTTCCGCCACCGTGTCGCGATCTTCTCGATCTTCGTGCTGCTGTTCCTCGTCGTCGTCTGCTTCGGAGCCAACTTCTTCGCCCCGTTCAAGAACACCGACCAGGACCTGCTCCTCGGCCCGGTGTCGCCCAACGGCACGCACTGGTTCGGCACCGACGAGCTCGGACGGGACCAGCTCAGCCGCATCCTGTACGCGGGCCAGATCTCGCTGAAGATCGGGTTCGCGGTCGCCATCATCTCCACGTTCGTGGGCACCGCGGTCGGTGCGGTCGCGGGGTACTTCGGCAAGGCCACCGACCAGGCCCTGATGCGCATCACCGACCTGTTCCTCATCGTGCCGAGCATCGCGATCCTGGCGATGGCCCTCCAGCTCTGGGGGCATACCGACACGGTGATCATCCTGGTACTGGCGGGTCTGTTCTGGATGTATGTCGCGCGCATCGTGCGCGGTGAGGTGCTCTCCCTCAAGGAGAAGGAGTTCATCGAGGCCGCACGGGCGGCCGGTGCGTCACCGACGCGGATCATCGTGCGCCACATCATCCCGAACATCTTCGGCTCGATCATGGTGAACACGACGCTCGGCGTCGCCGCCGCGATCATCGCCGAGTCGACGCTGTCGTTCCTGGGCTTCGGGGTCCAGCCGCCGCAGACGTCGTGGGGATCCATGCTGTCCGACGCCGAGGGCTACGTCGGGACGTCGAAGTCGTACCTGATCTACGCGCCCGGGATCATGATCCTGATCACGGTGCTCGCGGTGAACTTCATCGGCGACGGTCTGCGCGACGCGTTCGACCCGCAGTCGGAGAAGCACTGAGCGGTGACCGCGCCGGACGACGACCTCCAGCCGGTCGAGATGACCCTCGACGGGACGGCGCCGCGGATCACGGACGACTCCGTCCCGGTGCTCTCGGTGCGCGACCTGACCGTCGAGTTCAAGACCGATGACGGCCTGCTGCGCGCCGTCGACCACGTCTCGTTCGACGTCCACCACAACGAGACGTTGGGCATCGTGGGGGAGTCGGGGTCGGGCAAGAGCGTCACCTCGATGGCGATCCTCGGGCTCCTGCCGACCTCGGCGACGATCACCGGCCAGGTCGCGTTCCGCGGCGAGCAGATCCTCGGGTTGCCGGAGAAGAAGCTGGACAAGGTGCGGGGCTCGAAGATCGCGATGGTCTTCCAGGACGCGCTCGCCGCGCTGAACCCGGTCCAGAAGGTGGGCAAGCAGATCGAAGAGGCGATCGAGGTCCATCAGGACATCAGCGCCGCGGAGCGACGGGCTCGCACGATCGAGCTGCTCGAGATCGTGGGCATCCCGAACCCGACCCAGCGGGTGGACCAGTACCCGCACGAGTACTCGGGTGGGATGCGCCAGCGCGCCATGATCGCGATGGCGATCTCGAACGACCCCGACCTGCTCATCGCGGACGAGCCGACGACCGCGCTCGACGTGACGATCCAGGCCCAGGTGCTCGACGTGCTCGAGCGGATCCAGGACCGGACGCAGTCCTCGATCATGCTCATCACCCACGACCTCGGTGTCGTGGCCGGCGTCGCCGACCGGGTGATCGTGATGTACGCAGGCCGCCACGTCGAGGTCGGCAGCGTCGACCAGATCTTCTACGAGCCGCGGCACCCCTACGCCGAAGGGCTGCTCGCGTCGCTCCCGCGGCTGGACCGCCGTTCGGACAAGACCAACCGCCTGCACCGGATCAAGGGCCAGCCACCGTCGCTGATCTTCCTGCCGCCGGGCTGCGCGTTCCACCCCCGCTGCCCGCTGGCCGAGGTACCGGGCATCTGCGACACCGAGCGTCCCGAGCTGCGCATGGTCGGCCCGAGCCACTGGTCGGCGTGCCACTTCGCCGAGAGGATGGCCGAGAACGCCGCGCTCGCGCTGGGCGCGCCGGAGGGGACACCATGACGTCGGTCGACCCGAACCCGTCGACGCCGGCCGCGGCCGCGCCGGTGCCCATCCTCGAGGTGGTGGACCTGGTCAAGAACTTCCCGATCCGCGCCGGCCTGTTCAAGCACAAGGTGGGCGAGGTGCAGGCGGTGTCGGGGATCAGCTTCTCCGTGGGTCGGGGCGAGACGCTCGGGCTGGTGGGGGAGTCGGGGTGCGGGAAGTCGACGACCGGCCGGTGCATCCTGCGCCTGATCGAGCCGACGTCGGGGAGCGTGCGGTTCAACGGCGCGGACCTGCTGGCGGCGAAGGGCTCGCAGCTGCGGGAGACCCGGGGGAAGGTGCAGATCGTCTTCCAGGACCCGTACGCGTCGCTGAACCCGCGGATGACCGTCCAGTCGATCGTGTCGGAGCCGATGCGGATCCACGGGACCTGGAAGGGGAACGGGCTCGAGCGGGTGAAGGAGCTGATGGCGACCGTCGGCCTCAACCCCGAGCACTTCAACCGGTTCCCGCACGAGTTCTCCGGCGGGCAGCGCCAACGCATCGGCATCGCCCGCGCGCTCTCGTTGGATCCCGACCTCGTCGTGCTCGACGAACCGGTGTCCGCGCTCGACGTGTCCATCCAGGCCGGCGTCGTGAACCTGCTCGAGGACCTGCAGGAGCGGCTGCAGCTCGCGTACGTGTTCATCGCGCACGACCTGTCCGTGGTGCGCCACATCTGCGACATGGTCGCGGTGATGTACCTGGGCAAGATCGTGGAGATCGGCGACGCCGATGAAGTGTACGAGCACGCCGGCCACCCGTACACCCAGGCGCTGCTCTCCGCGGTGCCGGTGCCGGACCCGCGCAAGGAGCGCGAGCGGCGCCGGATCGTGCTCGAGGGCGACGTGCCGAGCCCCGCCAACCCGCCGAGCGGCTGCCGCTTCCGGACCCGCTGCTGGCGGGCCGAGGAGATCTGCGCCGCGGAGGAGCCCGCGCTCGTCGACCGCGGCCAGGGCCACCCCGTCGCCTGCCACTTCGCCGCCGAGATGCAGGTCGTGTAGTCCACGTCGTGCGCCCCGCGCAACGCCGTCCACAGGTTCGACGTTGTCCACAGGCTCCCGGATCGCGCGACACCGATCGCTAAGATCACCCCTCCACGTCGGAGTGGCGGAAACGGCAGACGCGCCAGCTTGAGGGGCTGGTGCCCGCAAGGGCGTGGGGGTTCAAGTCCCCCCTCCGACACAGCGAGGGTGCAGGTCAGGGTGGGCGCGGCGAGAGCAGATCAGGCTCCTTGTCCGCGAATTGTCATCAGCGAAAGCGCGGTCAAAGCTCCCAACCATCGGTCGCTGCAGTCTGCGCTGCTGGGTCTTGCCGTCTGTCTGGCCAACAATCCACAACTCTCACGGGCGAGGGCTGCGGCAAGACTGGATGCGCTGCCGCCGCGGGCCTCCGGTGCCGGGCTGCGGTTCCGAACTGCTTCTTAGGTGTGTCGGCAGCCGTTCAGGGTTCGTGCGAAACTACAGCGTGTTTCGAAGCATCGCAGCGAGAAACTTCAAGTCGTGGGCTGAGCTTGATGAGCTGGCACTCGCGCCAGTGACGGGCTTCTTCGGCACGAACAGCTCGGGCAAGACGAGTTTGCTTCAGCTTCTGTTGCTCATGAAGCAGACGACTGCAGCGCCCGACCGGCGTCAAGTGCTGAACCTCGGCGGTGACGAACGCTCCCCAATTTCGCTGGGTCTGCCGCGAGATGCCTTCTATCGCCACGACGTCGACCAGACGATGACCCTCGCGTACTCGTGGTGTCCACCGGAGGGCTTGAGCGTTCCGGACCCAACCACGGAGGACGTGGAACTCTTCTCGGCCAAGGATGTCTCGTTCCGTACCTCGCTCGCCATGAAGGGCGAGCAGCTCTATGTCGATGGCTTCCGCTACGACCTGGACGGGAACTTCATCGAGATGCAACAGACCAAGGGCCCGAGCGTCAGGAGAGTGCCCGAGGAGTACGAGTTGAAGGCGACGATCCGCGGGAACTCCCACTACCTCAGGAAGGTCACCGGAAGGTCGTGGCCGCTGCCTCGTCCTGTGAAGTGCTACGGGTTCCCAGACGAAGCGGTCGGCTATTTTCAGAACTCGGGTTTCGTGAACGTGATCGAACTCGAGCTTGAGCGGCAGTTTGGCGACCGGCTCTTCTACCTTGGCCCGCTACGCAGCTATCCCGCCCGCGAGTATCACTGGCAGGGCCTAAGCCCGGTAGACGTCGGGCAGCGAGGTGAACGGTCGGTTGAAGCGCTGCTGGCATCGTGGACCCGGGGACGCACCAACACGCGAAAGCGCAACAAGAGCGGACATCCGATTCGGCTCATCACAGTCGAGGAACACGTAGCGGCCTGGCTACATGACCTTGGCCTCATCGCCGACTTCGGCGTTGAACGAATCTCGGCCGTGACAAACCTCTACCGCGTCGTGGTGAGTCCTTTCGGTTCAGACGTACCTGTGTTGCTGACGGACGTGGGCTTCGGCGTTTCGCAGATCCTCCCGGTCCTTGTTCTTCTTGCATATGTGCCTGAGGGGTCCACAGTGGTGCTCGAACAGCCGGAGATCCATTTGCATCCCTCCGTGCAGGCCGGTCTCGCCGATGTCATCCTCGAGACAGCCCGGGCGAGGCGGGTGCAGGTCATCGTCGAGAGTCATAGCGAGCACCTTCTTCGCCGTCTGCAACGCCGAGTGGCTGAGACCGAGGCAACTCCCGACGAGATCGCCCTGTACTTCTGTGAATTCGATGGCAAGCAGTCTCGGGCGGAGAGGCTCGCACTGAACCTTCTGGGTGAGATCGAGAACTGGCCGGAAGGCTTCTTCGGCGACCCATTCGGCGAGACTGCGGCGATCGTGAAGGCTGGCTTGCGTCGCCAGGCTCGACGTTCGTAAGCGTGGGCCACCACGCTGTAGACACGAATGTGCTTGTCGCGGCAAACGGCCGAGGGACGCACGCTGACATGGAGTGCCGGCGCGGAGCGATCGCGCAACTGATCGCCGTTCAGTCGGAGAAGTCGTTGCTCCTGGACGCCGGTCGAGAGGTTCTGGCGGAGTACCAGGCCCTGATGAACTTCAGGGGCGCCCCAGGAATAGGCGACGAGTTCTTTCGTTGGGCATTCGACAACCAGGCGACTCTGACCCGAATACCGCTGCATCCCGAGGATGAACGCGGCTACGAGGAGTTCCCCGACGCCCAGGAGCTACGAGCATTCGATCGAGCCGATCGGAAGTTTGTCGCTCTCGCAGCAACACACGGAGATGCTGTCGTGGTGAACGCGCTCGACAGCGACTACTCAGAGGCGAGGGTGGGATTGGCTGCGGCAGGCGTAGGAGTCCTCGAACTCTGCCCACACCAGCTGCGCGACGCTGGTTGAGGCATCAAGCCCGATCTTCGCCGGAGTTCACGTGCTCGTCCGATTCGCGTTTTGCGATGCCAAGTTCCGCGTTCTTCAACTCAGCACGAGCCGAAGATCGATCTCGCGACTCGCTCCGCGGCGTCGCTCTGCATCGGCGGGGTGACGTGCGTGTAGATCTCCCTCGTCACGAAGGTGCTCGAGTGGTTGAGCCGGTCGCTGACGACCTTGATGTCGATGCCCTCCTGGAGGGCCAGCGTCGCCCAGGTGTGGCGCAGGCCGTGGAGCGTCAGCCGCGGTAGCGGCTCGTCGGCGTGGGCGCGGTTGTACTGCTCCTGCTTGCGGATGAACTCCCGGCTGAAGCGGTCGGGGTCGTACACGCGTCCCGTCGGGCTTGCAGAACACGTAGCCGTCGTCGACGTAGCCGGGCCCGACGAGCAGCTTCTCCTCGTTCTGCTGCGGCTCGCCACGCGCCGTAGCATCGCCACCGTGTTCGGAGTCGAGGGTGACCATGTGGCCGCGCTTTGTCTTGGGAAGCTCCTTGACGACGATCTCGTGGTCGATCGACGTCACCTGGCGGGAGACGATCGCCGTCGGGCGCGTCGAGGTCGAGGTCGGCCCACCGCAGGCCGAGGCACTCGCCGCGCCGGCACCCGGTCGTGGCGAGGAAGATCCACGGCGCGAGGTAGCGGTCCGTCGGCGATGAAGTCGAGGAACCGTCGGAGCTGGGCGGCGGTCCACGTGGTGCGCCGACCGCGCAGCGTCGAGCCCATGCGGCGGGGGAGTGGCGGCGTCGGCGACGTTCGCGAGCGACCCGGTTCCAGCGCATGGCGTCCTTGAGCGCGGCGTGGACGATCGAGTGGACGTAAAGCACCGTCCGCGGCTGCAGGCCGGCTGGCGTCGTTGCGCGGAGTCGGCGGCGCATGGCGCCGCCGGTGGAGCGCGGCGACGGCGTGACGGGTGATCCCGGCCTCGTCTGGGAAGGCTTCGGCCGACCTCGTCGGCAACCGCTTGCCACGTGATGCCCGTCGGCATCGCAGCTCGTCGACGAGCTCGCCGACCTCCGGGTGGATGGACCGCGTGTCGGGGTGCCTTGGCGGCCGCCGACCAGACTCGAGCAGCGTCCGGTACATGGCCGTCAGGTCGAGCGGCGTGAGCTGCTGGAGCGCGATGCCACCGATGTGCGGTACGACGTGGAGCCGGACGTTGCGCGTGTACGAGCGGTAGGTGCTCTCCTCCAGCGTCGGCGGCGCCTGCGTCGGCAGCCACTCGTCCTCGAGGAACTCCCGCACCGTCACACGCTCGGGGCGGACCCAGGTGCCGTTCTGCAGCGAGCCGAGCGCCTCGATCCGGGCTGCCTCGGCCTCCTGTCCGGGTCCGGAATCCGCCCTTGGCACCTGGCGCCGGCGGCCGTCGCCGTCGGTGACGTAGACGTAGTACGTCCAAGTCGATCCGCGCTTGCGGACGTTGTTGCGGCTCGCGGCCATCGCAGCCTCCCGACAGGGGCCGGTCCGGCGGCTGGGTTCGCCCGAGCCGGACAGTGGGAGGCCGACGTGCCCCGCCGACGAGGGCCGACCGCGGTGTCAGGCGAGCCGAAGCGATCGGAGCGCAGGCACATGGTGACAGACCGCACGCGGCGGCCAAGACGCGATCCGAACGACGAAACCATCCCGGGCATAACCGGCGGAGGAAGCGTCCCGCTGTGTCCGCGAGCTGGTCTCGAAGCGGCAGGTCCGGCGCGCACACATTTGCAGGTTCCCCTACGGGGCACCTGCAAGACCTCCCGTTCAATCCTCGGATCGCGGGATTTCAAGATCGTCTTCGGCGGCGCCGCGGCCGTTGGGCCCCGCCGTTGCCCGTACTGCGAAGTCCTCCTTGCCGCGTCCTCTCTGGTGGTGTCTGTGGGCCGTCCCGTCGGCGCGCCGGACACCGACCTCCCGCGGAACCTCCCGGTGAACCTCCTGTTCTGGGTCCCTGGTGGACCGTCCTGGCCGAGAGGCGTAGCCGTCGAAGCCCTGCAACCACGCGTTAGGGTCGACTCGTCCGGCGACGCGCTCTGCGAGTGCTCGCCGCCAGAACCGGCTCGGCTCTGGGCTCTCGGGTGGAGGTGGCCGAATCTACCCCGCAGTTGAACGGCTGACGCCGATCGACCCGTGGGGGTAGCGATGCCACAGAACCGAGCACGCCACCAACTACGATGACGAACGTCTGTTCGATCCCGTCCGACGGTGGAGAGGGCTCCGCTCGATGCCGAGTTTCATCGATGTAGTTTGGGCGCCGTGAGTGCCTCCGACGACCTTCAGTGTTGCCGGGCTCTTCGCCGGCATCGGAGGCATCGAGCTGGACTCGGCCAGCACGGCGGCAGAGCCGAGATCCTGTGCGAGTGGTGGGAGCCGGCGCACCGCGTGCTCGCGGAGCACTTCCCGGACGTGGAGCTCGTCGAGGACGTCCGAGATCTGCGACGTCTCCCGAAGGTCGACCTCGTGGCTGCCGGGTTCCCGTGCACCGACCTTTCGCAGGCCGGCCGAACGAGCGGCATCAGCGGCAACGCATCGGGACTCGTGGGCGAGGTGTTCCGACTGATCAAGCGCCCTCGTGCACCGATGCTGGTGCTCGAGAACGTTCGCAACATGCTCGTCCTCGACGGCGGCACGGCGATGCGGTACCTCGTGGACGAGCTCGAGGCGCTCGGGTACCGGTGGGCGTACCGGCTCGTCGACTCGCGTTTCACCGGTGTTCCCCAGCGGCGACAGCGAGTGATCTTCCTCGCCTCGCGCACGATCGATCCGCGGCGCGTCCTCTTCGCCGACGACGCCGGTGAGCCGCCCGGAGAGCCGATACGCCGGACGACGTCTTCGGCTTCTACTGGACCGAGGGACTCCGGGGCCTCGGCTGGGCGCGGGATGCGGTCCCGACGCTCAAGGGCGGCTCGACGATCGGCATCCCGTCGCCGCCCGCGATCTGGAATCCGTCCGGCGAAGCTGGGTCAGCGGATCGTGGTGCCGGCTGTCGACGAAGCCGACATGCTGCAGGGCTTCCCACGCGACTGGACGGCGCCGGCCGACGAGGTCCGCCGGCGCAAGGGCTCCCGGTGGAAGCTCACCGGCAACGCGGTCACGGTCGGCGTCTCGGCGTGGTTCGGGAGCCGACTCCGGAACCCGGGAGAACCGATCCTCGACGGGTCGCCGTGAAGCCCGGGCGACCGCTGGCCGACAGCCGCGTTCGGCGCAAAGGGCAAGGTGTGGGCCGTCGACGTGTCGATGTGGCCCACGCTCGAGCCGTACCAGCACCTGCGCGACGTCGTCGACCTCGACGACGCACAGCCGCTGTCGGCGCGAGCGCGCGGCCGGGTTCCTCGATCGGGCCCGGCGAGGGAACCTGCGCTTCGTCGACGGGTTCCTCGACGATGTCGACGAGCACGTCGCCTTCATGTCCGAGGAGCTCTCCGTCGCCTGAGCGCCGGTCGACGTCCTGCCGCTTCCTCCGAGGAGGTGCGGCGCCGGATGGAGCGCCAGGCGCGTCGCGACACCGAGGCCGAGATGGCGGTTCGGCGCGCGGTGTGGCGTCGCGGTCTCCGCTACCGCGTCGATCTCACTCCGCTCCCGGAAGCCGTCGGCGACGTGCCGACCTGGTCTTCACCCGAGCGAAGGTCGCCGTCTTCGTCGACGGCTGCTTCTGGCACGGCTGCCCTCTCCACGCCACAGCACCGAAGGCGAACGCGAAGTGGTGGGAGGAGAAGCTCGCGGCGAACGTCGAGCGCGATCGCGACACCGACCGACGCCTCGCCGAGGCAGGGTGGCAGGTCGTACGGATCTGGGAGCACGAGGATCCGGAGGAAGCCGCAGACCGCGTCGAGGGAGTCATTCGGGAGCGACGGTTGACCGGCGCGACGCTGAGGATCACCGGCGGCCGACGTGTCGGAAAGTAGCGTTCTGCCATGGAAGGGCCTCGCATCCTGGCGCAGACGCTGTCGGTGCCGGCGCCGACGAGGACGAAGAACTCCGGCGATGTGGCAGTACCACTCACGAGGGGCGCGGCACTCGCTGACGTCGTGTTGGGGTGTGCTGTTCGACCTGCTCGTCCACTCGACCTTGCTGCGTGAACACGTCGCGGCCGGCAAGGTCGTCTTCGGTCTCGACCACAAGATGCAGGACTACCAGGCGAACCGATCGAAGAACCTCGATCTCGTGATCGCAAGACCGCACGAGACGGGTTGGACGAAGAAGCGGGCTCCACGGACGTTCTCGGAGCTCCCGGCGATCTACGACATGGTGCTCACGGACAGCCAAGAGGCTCAGCTCGCCGGCCTGCCCGATCCGCTCGAGGGTGAGGTCGGCGCCGTGCATCTTGCGCTCGAGGCGAAGGCGTGCATGACGGCCTTCTCGAAGTCGTACCCGCGGCTGTACGACGAGCTGAACAGCTCGCACGCCGTGATCCACGGCGCGTCGAACCGGGCACTGGCCGTCGGTCTCGCCATCATCAACACCGCCGACGAGTTCGTGTCGCCGGTCGGCGAGCGCAACCCCCACAACCAGCCGCAGGATGCGCTCGGGGCGATCCAGAAGGTCGAGCAGCTGCCGCGGCGATCCGGAGACGAAGGCATCGGCTACGACGGTCTCGGGATCATCCTCGTCGACCTCGTCAACGACGGGAGCCCGGTGACGCTTTCGGACGAGCCGAAGGTCCCGACGAACTACGACTACGACCGGATGATCCTGCGCATCGCGAACGAGTACGACGTGCGGTTCCGTGGAGCCTGAGGGCTCCGGGTCCCTCGACCGCGCGCTGCGCGACGTCCTGGACGCGGCTCGAACCGAAACCAGCGGTGGAAGCGAGCCGCGAAGACAAGCACGCGTACGCGTCGGCGCTGTCGCGGAAGTTGGCCGTGAGAATCGCCGCCGCGTTGCGTTCGAGGTTCCCGACCGTCCTGCCCACCGAGGACGACGTCGGCCACGAGTCGCTGACCGGAAGCTCCGAGGGGAAGAAGCGTTTGGATGTCAAGGTGTGGGACGACACGCTCGGCTTGCAGCTGCTTGTCAGCATCAAGACCTACAGCTTCCGGGACTGGGACAACAAGAAGCAGGTCGCCGGTCGATACACCAAGAACGTGAAGCGGAACGGGCTCGAGCTGAAGGATGAGGCCGACGTCGTCCACCGACGTCAGCCGTACTCGGTGATGGTTGCGCTGCTGTTCGTCCCCCTCACCGTGTGCGACGACGGCGATCGTGACTCGACATCGGACACTCGCGGGGTGTCGTCGTTCGCGAGCATCGTGCGGCGGCTCCGGGTCCGAACCGGCCGAGCGCTCGATCCCGACGAACGGCGCTTCGACCGCTTCGATCTGACAGAGAAGTTGTTCGTTGGTCTGTACGAGTACGACGACCCAAATCGCCGAGGCGAACTTCGGTTCTTCGATGTACAGGACAACCCGCCACGTACGGGACGGCCGTCGACGGACATGACGATGGACCTGGACACCCTCGTCGGGACTTTGGCGGAACTCGTGACGTCGCGGAACTCGACCGGAATCGAGTGGGCGGTGCTTGCGGAGGAGTCCGAGCTCGACGACCTGTCGGACTGAGAACTGTGGCACACGTCGGCCGCACGTTAAGAGGGGCCGACGTGTGCGAACTCTCGGGATGCCGCGCCCGCGGAACTTGAGGCAGACCCAGGCCAATTCAACCAGGGTGATTCCGCGAGTCGATCAGCGACTTGCGAGCTCATGTTCGATCGGCTGAGCTCCCGCCATGGAGCGGGCGGACTTCGCGAGAGCCGATGTTCTCGGCACTCCCGAGCATTCGGCGGTCGTGGCGATCGTTGACGCCCTTTACGAGCATCTGGATTCGGCGGAGGCGACCGCGCTCATTCTCGAGGCGAACCAGCCGGGCCGATCGAGCGCCGACGTCCAGAGCGTCTTCTTGGACCATGCGCGCCGGCTCGGCTTCAAGGACGAGTCGAAGGGCCTGTTCAGCGATTACCTGAGTGCTCTACGCCCGGACTACTTCATCCCGCTCGATGACACCGGCATCCTCCTCGAGGTCGAGCGAGGCAAGACGACGATCAACAACATGGACCTGCTCGACTTCTGGAAGTGCCACATCTGCGACCATGCGCACTACCTGATCCTGCTGGTGCCGACGCAGCTTCGTCAGAACCCGACGATGACGCCCCGGAACGAGTTCGCCACGGTACGGAAGCGGCTCGCGACCTTCTTCGAGGAGCGGAACTACACCAACGTGCGCGGCCTCTTCCTCTTCGGGTACTGAGGACTCGATCGCAACGAGCTCAAGGACGCTCGGGTCGGTTGCATCGCCGGCCTCGTGGACTCACCACTGAGCTTCCGACTTGTTCCTCTCTGCGTCGCAGGTGCTCGCACCAGAGCATGGCGATGTTCTCCTCAAGGTGCTGGTCGCCCCGACCGACGCTGACGTCACAGTCCGGGCTCCGGCAGGTTGGACAGCGTGGCATGGAGAAGCATGGCAATCGCTGGACAAGCAGGATATGTATGTGCTCTACTGGGCAGATGGTCGATCGCGACGCCGAAATCACTGCCCTATCCGCAACGTTGGCGGAGCGGGCCGCGGCCCTGCAGGAGGCCGTGGCGACGGGGGACACGGAACGCATCAAGGATCTGAACGAGGAGATGACGACGGCGCTCCACCGTTTGCGCGTCCTCGAACGCGGAGCGCGGTCCGTCGTGACGATCGGCCCGCGCCGCAGGGAACGCGGAACCTGATTCTCGACGCGCTCGCCGAGCTCGGCGCCCCGGTGGAGGGGCGGATGATGTCGCGTTACCTCGCCGCTCGGTTCGGCCAGGAGCTGCCTACCAGCCGATATGCATCGCTTCGGCGGGATGAACGTCGTTCGGGGGAGCTGGCTCTCAGCCGTTCCTCGCTCGTGGCGGCCCTCGACTCGTCACACTTCACCGCCGTTCCGGGGCTGCTGGCTCGGTCCAACTGGCCCCTCGAATCACGGATCGTCGCGCCCAGGTCGAAGCGCGTGTTTCTCCTCCAGGCCACGCGCATGATGATCACGAAGCTGCCGTGGTTGCGAGAGGCAGAGGCGTCGGTGGCGGGAGAGGTCGAACGGCTCGCTGGCGACGTCGCGGAACCGTTCCCGGCGCCACATCTGGTTCATGGACGTCGTTGGACGTCGATACCGCAGCCGGCGCCATCGATGCCGAGCTGGAAGTCCTGCTGGAGGTCGATCTGCCACAGCGACGCGAGGCGGCGGATCGCGCCGCCCGTCTCTCACCGATGGAGCAGCTGTTCGGCAGCGAGGGGCTCCGAGTGGTCGAGAGTGGCCGATGACAGCGCCGGAGCCCAGCGTCGCAGACGTTCTGGGCGCCACGCACAAGAACTCGTTCTCGATGGCACGGGCGGCCAAGCTCGCCGCCACCTCGACGTGCCACACGGCGATGACTGCTGCGGTAACCGGGCTGGAGACGGCGCGCCTTGTCGAGGGCACAGACTTCCATGATCCAGCCCGTGTGCCTGCCGTGGCCCGTGGACGGGGAGCGGCACTCGAGCGCATGCTCCGCGACAACGAGTACGCACACGTGATCCGTCTAGCCCGGGAGCACTTCGACTTCGACGTGACGAATGTGATCCCGGCGAACCTGCGAGTGGGCTTTCCGCCGAACAGCGACGGACTGGTGCGTCGTGCCGCAGCGACTCGCCGCCACCTGGAAGCGTGGCTGCGGGGCGATCCCGACGCAGCGAACTTCCTCGACGGCGCGGTCATCCCGTACCAGATCGGGAGTCGCACTGTGTACGCCGAAGCGGACGTCCTCGGGCTCGTCGTCGGTGGCACCTTGCGGCTGTTCGAGATCAAGTCGAAGCAGCTCGTCAACGGTCAGCTGGTCGGCGGACCCATCCGGGGCTGGAAGCTCCAGATGACGATGTACCTCGTCCTGGTGCGCGCCCTCCTGGACGAGATCGCTGCCGACGTCCGGGGTCGGGGTGTCTCGGTTGCCGGCGGTGGCGAGCTGGTCTCGACCGATGCACTCCTCGTCGTCTCCAAGGGGACCGGGCTGTACCCGATCGGGCTGCCGCTCGACCTGCGCGACGACATCGCGCACGGCTGAGCTCACGCTGGAGCGGCTCAATACGGTCGACGGCGCCGGCGATCTCACCGCCCTCGAGGAACGATTGTGGCCGGCGTCCCTGCCGACCGTCGTCGACGAGGAGACCAAGGCGGCCCGAACGGCCATCGTCGGTGAGATCCTCGACGCCCTCGGCCACGACTTCGGTCCTCACTGCCTCGGGAACTGCGACCTCTACAAGCTGTGTCGCGAGCGCAATGCCGGCCGAATCGTGTTGGTGGACCGAGCGCTGGTCCGTACGGCGGGACCCGAGCTGCCCACCTTCGCCCAGGTCGTGAGCGTGGCGCAACGGCCCCAGGACGCGCCGGCTGGCGCAGCTGCGCCAGCGGCTGCCCTCGGTCGCGCCGGAACTGGACGCCCTGGCCGACAGGATCTCCGGCGCATCCGGCACCGCATCGACGGGTGCATCATGAGCGAAGCAGTCTTCGCCAAGACGTTCGATCTCCTGCGGGTGAGCGAGGCGGTTGTCGCTCATCAGCCGACTTCGGCGACCCGATGGCGCCACCGGGACACGGGCATCTTCGTGCCACCGACCGCCGCCGACCCCGCGTTGTTCCTCGGCGTCGTGACCTTCCAGGCAGAGCCTTCCCATCCTGGGGCGTACCTGTGGGGCCCGATGGACCCGGAAACCGGGGACGTGGATCTCCACGTCGATGTCGTCGATCACCCCCTGGACCGGGTCGCATCCTTCGCGCCGCCGTGCCGATGTGCCGTGCCATCGCCGACCATCTCACGGGACCCCACGTCAACCGCACGGCTGACGGGACGCCAATCGAAGCCCGAAACATGAAAGTTCTCGCCGACCGCCTCCCGCGAAATTCCGTGGTCGCAAACCAGCAGACGCTCGCGAGCTGAGCAGCTCCTCGGCCACCTTCACCTACCTCAACGCCCCGGACGACGCCGACCTGCGACCATCGCCACCGTCGAACAGTCCGCGCCGGGGGCCGGTGGTTGCGTGAGATCGCGGCGCTGGCGAAGTACGCCGGCCAGAGCCAGATCGTCGATGTACTCGCCGTGGGGTCTGCGCGAGCTCCACACCGTGCCGCTGCCCGAGGAGGAGCAGGGCCACCTGGCTGCGGTGTGCGCTGCGATCGAGACCGGTGCCGCGCAAGCCTGGATCGACGAGTCCGGGTTCGTCGGACCCATCCCGGACGCCGAGACCCAGGACGATCTGTGGGAACGCCACAACCACCTGCGCGACCCGACGCGACTGGGCAAGGTGACCAACGGTCCGAGTGTGGCAGCGACACGTGCCAGCCTCTGCGTCGCGATACGGAGCGTTGGCGTCCGACACGGTCGCCGCCTGCGTGCGGGGCCTGACCCTCGCCGCGGCCATTCCCAACGAGCCGAAGCATCGCCGTGGTGCGGCGGGCCGAAGACCTCCGTCGGTACGCGGAAGCCGGATCCCGAGCGGTGGGATGGACGAGCCCGGGACGAGCGATTCGGCCGATCCTCGACAACCACCGCACGATGACCGACCGTGAGCGTGCGTTGACGTTCCATGGAACTGCGGCGCCTGGCCGTCGAGCCGAAACTCCGTGCACCGCTGTGGGCCACGGGCGCGGCGTTCGACGGCACGTGCACTGCCGCGACACCGAACCGTGTCCCTGCGGGCGGGACGACGCCGACCGGGAAGCCGAAGATGACCGGCGTCTGGGACATCACGATCGAGGTCTACGACGCCATCACCCTTCCCCGAGTCGGCGACTCATGCCTCTGCGTGCAGCCGACCCCGGCCTCAAGGTGGCCGGGGTCGTCACGGACGTCGTCGGCCGTGTTGTGTCGATCCACGTGGCCGCGCCGGCGACCGTCCTCAAGTCGCTCAACCGAGCCAGGGCGACGCGTGGTTGGTCGAGAAGCCTCCGTTCACCGGAATCACCATGGCCCCCAGGCGCGACGAGTTACCCGCTCTTCCGCCGCCGAGCCCTCAGCCGACAGCGCCGAGCAAGAGGCCGGCGATGTCGAGGTCTCCGCGATCGTCGCCGCGGGATCCGACGCGGTATCGCGAGTACGCAATGAGCCGCCGGGTCGCGCGCCGAAGGGTTCCGATCGACGAGGGCCAGCTGCCGCCGGCAGGGCTGGTGCCCGATGACCCGGCGTGGTTCAACGCCGCCGCCCATCACGCGGCCGCCGAGGTGATCGACGCCACGATCACATCGGCCATGAGCGGCCCGATGAACGTCACGGTGGTCGACACGGTGGGAACGCACCGCCAGCACGTCACCCTCGTCGATGCGCCCGCCGGCGCGGGCAAAGACGATCTCGTGACCGAGGTGGTCCGCCGTGCCCACGCCGCAGGGATTCGGTTGCTCGTCGTGACCCCGGGAAACGACCAGCTGGGCGAGCTCGCCCGGTGCGCACCGCACGGGTGCTCGGCGGTGCGGCCGGCGCGGTCGGGGTCCTGCATCGAAAGGGTGAGCTCGGTGATGTCGCGGGCGAGCTCCGATCCGTCGGGGTGACCGTCACGGCCACGCTGACGCGCTCGTCGGCGCTGAGGTGGTCATCTGCACGCTCCACAAGCTGATGGTCACCCGCCACCATGCGCACTCCCCGAAGGACCTCGGGACGGAGCAGCCGCCCGTTCGGTCTGGCGGTCGTCGACGAGGCGTACCAGGCTTCCGGCCCGGTGTTCGCCGCCGTTGCCGCGGCGTGCCCTCGACTCCTGCTCGTCGGCGACCCCGGCCAACTCAAGCCCTTCTCGACAGATCCGTACGCGTGTCGAGCTCCAAGGGTTGGCGGAGGATCCCACGCAGTCGGCGGCCGCGATGGTCGTCGCCAACTTCGGCGACACCATCACCAGGTTCCACATGCCAATCACCCGTCGGCTTCCGGCACCTGCCGTGTCGGTCGCCCGTCTCTTCTATCCCGACCATCCGTTCGACGGCTGGGCGCAGCCCCAGACGCGGATCGTGGACCGCTCCGTCGTGCCTGTAGATCCAGCGCCCGTCTCGTGCAGTCCGCTCTCGCCGACGGTTGGCGACACGTCCGCCTCCCGCCGGATCCCTCTCGTGACGACGCGGACCCAGAAATGAGCGCGGCCGTCGCGGACGTCGCCGTCGCTGCTGTTGCTGGGGCACACCGTCTCGCGTCCCGAGGCGACAGCTGGGCAGTGGTCACCTCTCGACGCCGGCAGCATCGCTGTTCTGGTGGCGCGCGAACAACCAGCGTCAGTTGGTCGAGACCGCGGCTCACCGACCGGCTCGGAGACGCCCCGCGTCCCGTCGTCGGGACGGCCAACTCGCTCCAGGGACTGGAGTTCGACCTGACCGTCGTGTGGTACCCGCTCGCTGGCCAATCGAGCTTCGACGATTTCCGTGGAGATCCCGCACGACTAGCTGTGATGCTGACCCGGCACCGCCACGGGTGTGTGTTGGTGGGACGCGCAAGCGATGCTGACATCTTCGAGAAGGACGTGCCACCGCTCGGTGAGCTCAACATGGCGTTCGTCGATCCGATCACGCGCGGTTGGTTGACCCACCTCGCGGTCCTCCGCCAGCTCGCTCCGTACCGCGTCGACGTGCGCGGGGACGCCGCCGTCGATGGATAGCGGTCTCGCGACAACCGTGCAGGTCGCTCATCCGCGGCTTGTCATCACTTCGTCATCACAACTCACGAGAACGGCCCGATACAGACCGGTGATCACTGGAACGCCCCAGGATCACGATCGCCCGGAATCCCTTGCCGCACAACGACAGTAAGACAAGCGACGACACCAACCTCACGCCCGCGAGCACGAGTTCAAGTCCCCCCTCCGACACGCTTGTTCGCTGACGAGGCCGGGCTTCCACGAAGAGCCGCCGGTCGGGCTGACCTAGCCAGGCGAGCTGTACCGTGCGCCCATGCCGACCGATACCGACCGCGCTCCCGACGTCCTGGCGACCGAGGACCAGTCCGAGGTCGAGTCGGAGGCCGCTCGTGTCGTCGAACAGCTCGGAGAGCGCACGCTGCACGAGGTCGCGGAACTGCTGGGCCCGAACGCGGGCTCGGCGTCGTCGGGGCGTCGTCGATCAGCGGCCAGAGAGCTGCTGCTCTGCACAGCGATGCAATCGGTGAACAGCGATCCGTCGCGGCCGCGGATCCATTGGAGTCTCTTCCCCGGTGCGAGGGCAGGGCTCGACAATCCGGACACGCGTTACCGCTTCGTCCCGGTCGACGCCGCGCACCGCTACGTCATCGAGGGGCGACGTCAAACCTCCACCGACGTCTCGTTCCAGTTGTTTGACGCCTGGCAGGGCGACGGCGTGATCGGCGAGCAGCTTGCCTTCCTCCCGGCTCCCGACCTGCATGTCGCCGACGACGGCCGCTTCCGGATCACGCTGGACGGCGAGCCCGCCGCCGCACGGCCGAACCACATCCAGCTCCGGCCAGGTGCAGCCCAGCTGACCGTCCGTGACACCCTCGCCGACTGGTCCTTGGAGCCGATGGCACTGACGGTCGAGCGGCTGGACTCGTCACCGGCGCTCGCTCCGCCGACCTCGTCTGCTGAGCTCGTCGATCGAACCCGGTCGCGAGCGCTCCTCCAGGCCCGGTTCTGGCCGCCGATCGTCGAGGCGTTCCGGGGGATGCCGCCAAACGCCGTCGGTTCGGTGAACCCGACGCCGGGTGGCCTGGCGAAGCAGACCAGTGCCCCGGGGCGATACGTCGCGGGTGACGACGCCCTGCTTGATCCGGCTCGGCCACGGGTTGGCCAGCTACGTCGGGATCCAGCTCGGAACGCTCGAGTTCATTTCGGTCGACTACTGGGACCAGATCTCCAGCCTGAACTTGTCCCAACTCGAGTTCGACCCTGACGGGACCTGCATGATCGTCGGTGTGTCCCGACGATCCCGGTGTGCCCAACTGGCTCGACCCGGGCGATCACGGCGAGTGCATCCTGTTCATGCGCTGGCAGGGCCTCCCTACGGCCCTGCCGCCCGAACACCGCCCTCGATCGGAGACCGTGCCGATCGACCGGTTGGCGGACCGGATCGCGCACCACGAGGCGACGTCCGATCGTGCGGCCCAGATCGCCCGTCGTCGAGCAACCGCCATGCGGGCGCCCGACGCAGAGGCTCCGCCTCCGGCGAGGCCCTGAACTGCCGGGGCCGCCGGCGTCGACGGTGTGCTCCGTGCGGAGCGTCGCCGCATCGGCGGACCGTGAGAACTCAAGGGTCGGAGGCTTGACCGGCTGCGTGTGATCGAGCACGGGGACCGCCTCGAGAGAAAGTGCCGGTTGCGGTGATCTCTCCTCGCAACCGAGCCGGTCGGCTATCAGAGCAACGCGTTCCTCCGACACGACTGATCCTCACCAGGCTTCCCGAGCCCGGCCTCTGCGAGCGTCACGTTGAGCTTTGGTGCTCCCCGCAGAGTCACTTCGAGGTGGTCGACGTGCACCTCGACCACCTCGACCAGCTCGTCCACGAGGGTCCGGCGCTCCTGCTCGGTCGCGGCCTCCCAGAGCGCCTCGACGTCCAGCTCGGAGAGGTGCGCCACGATGTCGTCGAACCGGCCCGCGATCCCGCCTGCATGGGCCTCCCGCTCGGCTTCGGCCCTCCGCTCGGCGGTCGCCGTTCCAATCAGGAGCGAGATCCGAGCCTCTTCGGCTGCGAACAGGTCTGCGCTGATCTTCCCCTCGTAGTGCAACTGCAGGAGCTTCCGCCGATCCCGCTCGAGAGCTGCGACTGTGTCGGGTGGGGCCGTCCGGGCCGGACCTCGGCCCTGGCGGGCCTGTGGTCCGGCTCCGATCAGCTCCTCCCGGATTGCAGCCTGCAGATCTTCGTCCTGCGCGATCAGCCGCATTCCCAACACACTGGCGCGTACGAGTCCCCGAACCGAGCGACGGGGAAGTGCGCACCCTTCGCCGCGGTGGCGGCACCGGTAGTGCACGTGGCCGCTGCCGTTGTCCTCCATTGTCATCCGACGCTGGCAGAGTCCACAGCGCACGCGACCGGCGAGGATGTCCGCGACCGCGGCGCCGCCCCTTGATTCGTCCGCGGTGCGCAGCCTGCCACTCCGCTTCAGAGACAAGTGGTTCATGCCGACCGGGGTACCACTCGCCGTTGAGGAGCACCTCGCCCCGGTAGATGCGCGAGTGAAGGATCGAGCGGACCGTGGAGTACTTGACCCCGCTTGCCTCAGCGATCCGCCCCTGGCTGCACCCCTCGCCCCGCATGCGAAAGATCAACCGCACGACCGGCGCGGACTCGTTCGGAACGAGGCACCCGTCAACGAGGTCGTAGCCCGTCTTTGGTCGGTTGATCCACTTCCCCTCACGCACCGCCTGGTTCATACCCATCCGAACGTTCTCTGCGAGCTGCTCTCGGTAGAACTGCGCGAAGGCACCGAGCACGCTGTAGAACATCCGGCCCGTCGCGGATGAGAGATCGATCCGCTCGGAGAACGAGTGCAGAGCAACCTCTGCGTTTCCGAACGTGTCAGCCAGGAGAAGCAGATCGCCGAGATCTCGCGAGAGGCGATCGAGACGCCACACGAGAACGTGGCTCACATGACCCCGCTCGATCATCGCCAGTACTTCCTGTAGCCCCGGACGGTCGAGATTCTTCCCCGACAGGCCCGGATCGGTCACAACTGTCACCGGCCCGAGTTCGTGCAGGTTGGCGTACGCCGTCAGCCGCTCGGCCTGGCCCTCGATAGAGAACCCCTCGGCCGCCTGTTCCTCTGTCGACACTCGGCAGTACGCCACCGTCAGCATCGAGACCTCCCTGTTCAGCATCGCACTCGGTCATCCGAGCAGCGATCGTGATGAGCGTGGACGCTACCCGCGTCCAATTCGGCACTTGCGGTTCCTGCTCAGTCATCCCAACCCGCCCACACCGTGGAGGACCTTTCCAATCGTCGGAATCCTCCGACGTCCACACCCGACTCGGCTGCCTGCCCATCCGCTCGCTCGCAAGCTCCAGCGCTTCGTACTTGCTCCTCCCGACGATGCGTTCCACGCGAGGTGCGAAGCCCTGGGCCACTTCGTACCGATGAAGACCAGCAGTGCGGTCACGGTCGAACGACTTACTGACATACTTCGACAGGTACGCCGCCGCGCGCGGGCGCTACCGAGCGAACCAACGTCGCCGCGCTTCGCCAACCGCTTGATGTGGACGAATCCACGGTCCCACGTCTCCGACAGAACCGGCTGAGCAATGAACGTGCCGACCGCGAAGTGCACGTGGAGGCCGTGGTCTGTCTTGTGCCACTCCGGAACCCAGAGGTACGGGAACCGCTCGTCACCGAGCCGCATGCGCAGACGCTTGAAGAAGTGCCCGACGTTGCGCCGCAGCTCGCGCTCATCGTGCAGCCCTTCCCCGGCGTACGTCAGGGTGCCCAGCCGATCGAGCCGATTCGCCGCCGTATATCGACGCACCTTCGTCCGCGCACGCCGCTCGGCTTCTGATCGCGAACGCTCCGGGTCCAGAGCGGGACCCGGAGTCAAGCACCGGCCAGGCCGCGCGGGTACTGGAACGTCCCGGCGACCTCTCCCGCATCGGGATAGAGACCGAGGACCCAGCCCGCCTCGATCTCCCGGGCCAGTTTCGTTGCTATTTCAAGTGAAGTGGCGACGCCTTCGGCGTCGCCCAACGAGTGCGGGTCTGACATCTGATCCTCCGAATGCGCAACGAATGGGAACGTTGCGGATTCGGGGCGCCGACGTGACCCCAGTCCCTGGGTTGTCTCTCCCAGGTCCCGCTGTTGCACCGGGTTTCCACCGTGAGCCCCTCTCCCGGCAGGGCCGTCCTTAGGCATCCGCCTAGACCAGCGCCACAGGCTCACGGTTTTGCGGCGCTGCGAGCAGGTTACCGGAAATCGGGCAATCAGGACAACAGGCTTGTAGTTCGCCGTCTCGCGGACAGGAGGAGCATGAGAAGCTCCTCGTCACGGCATTGTGCGGAGCGGATCTCTCGACACGGTCAAGGCCCAAGCCCTGCGGGCGTCGCTTTGCTCCGGCCTTGACCGCGCCTTGCAACATCGGTCGTGGGGTTGTCCCACATGAGACGATGGCGCATCTCCTCGAGCGATCTCGACACAGAAGATCTCAAACCCGAGTAGCGAGGTACATAAACGATGACAGCGCCGGTGAGTTATCAGATGGCGGACGGCGTCGCCGCGTATCTCCGGCGAGCACTCGCGAATGTTCCTGTCCTGTTCACCGGAGCTGGTTTCTCGGCCGCCGCTCTCAACATCGCAGGTTCGAACGTTCCCACCGGCCGTCAGCTTCGAGACATTCTGTGGCGTTCCACGTTTCCTGACGAACCCGATGACGAATCGCGTCTTGGCGAGGTATATGACGCTGCTGTTCGGCTGCGCCGAACTGAGACGGAGCGGATCCTCAGGGAGCAGTTGACCGTAGACGCTTCTTCGCTTCCAGATTTCTATGAGTCATATATGAGTCTTCCCTGGTTTCGCATGTATACAGTCAATCTTGATGACCTCATCCCAGCATCCCAGCGTCACTTCTCGCTTCCGAGGGAGATTACCGTTGTCTCCGCGCTGAAGTCGCCAGTTCCACCGCCGGAAACTCTGACAATGGTTCACCTCAATGGGACACTCGCCGACTTCCCGGAATGCACGTTCTCGCCACCCCGAGTACGGTGCGCGGGCGACCCGCGCTGACGATGGGTATTCGTCCTTGCGCCGGGATCTCTTGTCTCATTGCTGCATCTTCATCGGGACCCAGATGGACGAACCCCCGTTCTGGCAGTACATCACGTTGCGTGGTGACCGGCCCCCTGGAAGGGAGCTGCGCCCACGCTCATTCCTTGTTACTCCATCTCTGTCCCTAGCGCGCCGAACAATGCTGGAGCGGTTCAACATCGAGCATGTCCCGATGAGTGCAGAAGAATTCTGCGAGCGATACGTGCGAGACGTTGCCGAGCATCGCCCAGCCAGGTCCGTTGCTGCCTCCAAAGACAACTCGCCCTTTGTGACACTGGACGTTCTTCCGACGGAGTCTGTGGAGAGTCGAGCCGATTTCCTCCTTGGTAGAGAACCGACGTGGTCGGATGTGCGGGAGGGGTTCGCGATCGAGCGGGCGTTCGAGCAGGCAGTCCTTGAGGCAGCAGAGGACGGCTCCGTTCGCACGACGGTGCTGACCGGTACTGTTGGCTCCGGAAAATCCACAACGCTTCGGCGCCTCGCACTTACGCTCCTCGCGCGGGGCCACAGAGTGCTCTGGCTTCGTGAGGATGCCAGCCAGCCAGTAGCTCAGATCGCGTCGGCGGCGATCCGTGCAGAGGTGGCTTTGTATGTGTCGATGCCGCGGAGCGATTCCGCGCACGCGGTGTTGAGATGCTGAAGGAACTCGCCGAGACCACCGACGCTCCAAGGGTGATCGTGTGCTATTCAGCGATCAGCTTCGACGAGCTAGGCATCGAGGATCACCTTCGTCGGCACGGGCTGGCCTCGATTCCTGTTCCGCTGCTGACCGACAGCGATATCGACAGCCTGATTGATGCTCGACCGCGGCCCGTCGTCTCGGGGCGCTCGCAGGGAAGGACCGCGAGGAGCATTCCGGCGGTTCAGGCGCGTGCGCAACGCCAGTTGCTCGTCGCCCTTCTCGAAGCGACGAGCGGGGTTAGGTTCGAGGAGAAGATCGCGCAGGAGTGTGAGGCGCTGGCGCCCGACCTGGCGTTGGGCTACGCAATCGTCGTACTTGCGACTTCACAGCGCTACCCCTACGTCGGGACGACCTACTCGCGGCCCTATCCGATTTTTCGACGTCCGGATTGGAAGTTGCCGATCGCTTGCTACGCCAGCATCTTCTCCTCGCGTGGCTTGATGGCGCACTGGTTGCTCGGCACCCTGTGGTGGCGCGCGAGGCGCTGAAGTTTTACGGGTTATCCGGCCAGATTGGAGAGGCAATTACCCGGCCGCCTTTGTTCTCGCGCGAAGGTTGTCGGACAGGCGTATGTCCCCGGAGTGCCGCCTGATGAACACCCTCATGAACCACGATTACGTAGGACGACAGATCACACTCCGCAGCCAGGCGGAGGAGATGTACGCGGAGCTGGAGCCGCTACTTGACCAGGACCCCCACTATTGGCTTCAACGCGGAAGTTGGGAGCTCGAGCGTGGAGAGATCGGGAGGGCTGAGAACTTCTTGTCACAAGCGAGGGGGATCAGGCCCGACGACTTCATGATCGAGACCGAGTGGGCATACCTCCTGATGGAGCGGGCTTGCCGCGACCCACTGGCAGAGGAAGCACCTGAGTGGTTCGAGGAAGCGCTTGGAATCCTTTTCGACATCATTGACGTGCGAGGGTCCTCAAGTCCCAACACGTATGTGGTGCTAGCTGAGCATGTCCTGCAATGGATGCAGCGGAGCAACCTCACGAATCATCAGCGCCGCGTGCTTTTCTGAGTCTGTCGTGTAGTGCTAGCCGAGGGAATCCGGTTTCATTCAGCCAACCGCCATATCTTGAACGTGCGCGAAGCTTTCGATACCGTGTACCTGCAGCTGGCTGTGATCTAGGGGGCTACGGCCGAGCGTGTGATCAACCAGTCGACTTGTCGAGGTTCGGCCGGACGACTCAACTGCTGTCTATTGCGAAGCTACGGACCACGGCCACGATCCGCCAGTGAGGGTCAGCCTCTCCCGGTCCGCTTCACCGCGTGATACACACTCCCACCCCTTAAGTCGCCAGGTGGGATCAGTGTCCTCGGCCCGCGTCACCTCACTGATCTTCACCCACTCCCGGAGCCGCCAGGTGGGATCGGTTTGTTCGGGCCGCCCGGCAGGTTGAGACTTTCTGCAGGTATGGGGCGGTGCAGGTGTGCGAGTTGCATCGACGTCTTCACGGTTCGGGGAGGCATGTCGGCGGACGCTGGGGGCATCGGATCAAAGCGCAAACCGAGATGTTCCGCCGTCTTCTCTGCCAGTCGTTCCCAGTGTCGACAGAATTTCTTGGTCCGGTCCGGCGAGACGGGTCCCCACCTCTTGGCTTCTAGCTGGTTGAGACGCACGATCCCGAGATAGAGGTCGTTCCAATACGCTACGAGTGCACCGCCGAGCGACTCCTCCAAGAACTTCTCGTCGGCGCCACCATGTTGAACAAGAATGGCAAGTTGATCGAAAAAGTTCATGAGCTGGTTTACCAGGTAGAACTTGTCGGTGTTGTTAGTCCACTCCTTCTCGATGAAATCGGGCAACTCCGCCGGAGTGAACCCGCTGACGAGCTTTCTCGAAGGCACAAGGTCGTGCCATTGATCCCACAATGATTGCGCGTCTTAGCAGGAAAGCTCGCCTAGCAAAACGAACCTGATTGGCCGTGTAGACCGCTGCCACTGCCGCGACTAGTGCGAAGCCCGTCGTAAGCAATGCTGCCCAGTGCATTTCGTTTCCCCCCAGAGCCTGGCGTGAGGAACGCTGGGCCGCGCACGCTTCGCGTCCAAGCTGCCACACCTGACGGTGAATGATATCGCTCAATTCCTTCTTCACCAGGCGTCGGACCATGGCAGAATCCTCTAGTGGGGAGCAGCCTCTCCGGCCCCGTCATCTACTGGTATTCACCGACTCCCGGACCCGCCAGCTGGACTCGGTATCCTCGGCCCGCCGACCCAACTGTTCTTAGAAGCAACCGACCACGGTACGATCCGCCAGTGAGACTCAGTCTCTATGGCCCGCTTCGCCGCGTGATCTCACGCCCACTCTCTGAGTCGCCAGGTGGGATCAGTGTCCTCGGCCC